>CAWJKC010000016.1:0-905875 GCA_963843325.1 uncultured Acidobacteriota bacterium | reverse complement strand
TTCCAGGGCGTTTTCTATATCGAGCCCAAGCCCAAGGAACCGACCAAGCACCAGTATGATTCCGACGCGGCCGCCTGCCTGAATTTCCTGCGAACGTATGACCTGCTTCCCCACTTCAAACTCAACCTGGAAACCAATCACGCCACGCTCGCCGGCCACGAGATGATGCACGAGCTCGAAGTCGCCATCGACGCCGGCGCGCTCGGTTCGATCGACGCCAACACGGGCGACTATCTGCTGGGCTGGGATACCGACCAGTTCCCCACCAATATCTACCTCACCACCCAGTGCATGCTCTGCATTCTGCGCATGGGGGGCCTCACCACCGGCGGCGTCAATTTTGACGCCAAGGTTCGCCGCGAGAGCTTCGAGCCAATCGACCTTTTCCACGCCCACATCGGCGGTATGGACGCGTTTGCCCGCGGCTTCAAGATCGCGCGCGCCATCATGGCCGACGGCCGCCTGGCCGCGTTCGTCAAGGAACGCTACCGAAGCTGGGACTGCGAGCTTGGCCGCCGCGTCGAAGCCGGAAAGGCCAAGTTCGAAGATCTCGAGGCCTATATCCTGCCCAAGGGAGACGCTGCCAAGAACGTCAGTGGGCGGCAGGAAATGCTCGAAAACATGATAAACGAGTTTATTTGATTAGTCGGTCAGTGGTCAGTTGTCAGTTGCTGGTCGACGGCGACAGTTAGCGGCACCGCGGGCAACCGACCGGCGGTTCGACGTCGCGATGTGTGGCGCGGAACGCACTTCTTTGCAACTGCACGCACTGACAACTGACCAATCGCAATTTACTGTTCTTCCAGAGCCGCAAAAATGCCTTGCATGAAGGCGGGCAGGTCGTCCGGAGTTCGGCTGGTGACCAGGTTGCCGTCGCGGACGCAGGCTGCATCCTGCCAGATTCCGCCGGCGTTTTCGACGTCGTCGCGGATCGCGAAGAAGCCGGTTACCTTGCGGCCCTTCAGGCATTTGGCCGAGCAGAGCATCCAGGGGCCGTGACAGATCGAGGCCAGGACCTTGCCCAGCTTGGCGGCCTGGGTGACGAGATCGACCATCGCCGGGTGTCTGCGCATGTGGTCGGGCGAGTAGCCGCCGGGGATGATGACCGCGTCGAAGTCGGCCGCTTTGACCTCGGTGGCCGCGACGTCGGACTTGGCGGGATACCCGTGCTTGGAGGCGTATGTCTCGCCGGCCTTGGGGCCGACGATCTGCACGTGGCAGCCGGCTTCTCGGAGCCGGAGGACCGGATACCAGAGCTCCAGGTCCTCGTAGAACTTCTCGACCAGGACAGCGACGCGCTTGCCTTTCAGGTTGCTCATCAGAGTGACTCCGGGTTTGGCGCGGTTGACTCGAGCAGGTCTAACTGGGATTTGACGTCGCCACGGTGGCGGCGGGCTCGGGCGCACCGGGCGGACGGTGCTCGGCCATGGCCCGCTCGATGCCTTGCTCGAAGGTAAATGGCGGCTGATAGCCAAGCACGCGGCGTGCCTTTTCGATCGAGTAGTCGAGGTGAAGGCCGAGGAACTTGAACCGGGCCTTGTTGATGAGCGGTGGGTTCTTGGCACCGCGGAGCTTTGGCGATCGCCTCGACGACGTTCGCGAGAACCTGCGCCACGCCGCAGCGGAATATGCCGCGTCGGCGGTTTGAGCCCCGCCAGCTCGGCGACGCGGCCGACGAACTGCTTCTTGGTCACGGGCTGGCCGTCGGTCAGGTTGAAGACTTCGCCGACGGCCGCCGGGCTTTCGGCAGCGAGAAAGATCCCCTCGACCAGGTTTTTAACGTAGATACAATTGAGCACCTGGTCGCCTGAGCCGAAGTAGGCGAATGGCCCGCGCGTGAGGCTGCGTCACCAGCTTGGGCAAGACGGTGCGGTCGCGCTCGCCGTAGATGAAGCCTGGGCGCACGATCGCCGACGGGCAGTCCGCGCTCGCGATGATACTGCAAGGCGAGGGCCTCGGCCTCGGTCTTGGAGCGGGTGTAGGCATCGAGCGAGTTTGCGGCGGGGGGGACGGTCTCATCGGTTCCGTAATGGTCGCGCCCTTCGTAGACGCCCAGCGAGCTGACATGAACGAACCGCTCGACGCGGGCTTCGGCGGCGGCGTCGAGCAAGAGGCGGAGTGCCTCGACGTTGAGCCGGCGGAACTCGTCGAGCGTTCCCCAGTCTCCGACCTTGGCGGCGCAATTGAACACCCAATCGGCGCCAGCGACGCCGGTTTTCAAGGCGGCGGGGTCTTCCAGGTCGCCGACGATGGTTTGCACGCCCCACTGATCGAGCCAGCGGGTGTCGCTGGTGGGCCGGACCAGCGCCCGGACGCGATGGCCTCGTTTGAGCGCTTCTTCGGCCGCGTGGCTGCCGACCAACCCGGTGGCGCCGGTGATGAAGATGGTTTTCACAGGCTTGTGTCCATGCCTTGGCACGTTCCGGTGAATGACGGGCTTTCCCTGAGCGAGCGACCATCGTACCGCATCGACCTAAAAGCGAGATAGGGGTGGTTTTCAACTCAGCGATCGGTGTAGGCTTTATTGTCCGGAGGTGTTCGGATTGACCGGAACCGAGACAGGGTCTAGGATTCGCAATTCTATCCCTCCCTGGATACGAAAGAGGAAGCGCAGCCAGAAAGAAGGGCGGGATTCATGAGTGGTGGCTTGAAGACCGATGAGCTGGAGCTTTATCGGGAGACGCTTCAGGGATTGCGGGCTCGCCTTCGCGGCGACCTGGACCAGATGACCGACGAGGCCCTTCGTCGCGACAACAACGGCGGAACGGGCAATCTGTCCAATGTTCCGCTGCATATGGCCGACCTGGGATCGGACAATTACGACCAGGAATTCACGCTGGGCTTGATCGAGAACGAGCAAGCGACGCTCGAGCTGGTCAATGAGGCGTTGAGTCGCATGGCTGAGGGAACATTTGGCCTTTGTGCGGAGTGCTCCGAGCCGATCTCGAAGCCGCGGCTGCAGGCGATTCCGTACGCGAAGCACTGCATTCAGTGTGCACGGAAGCTGGAGAGTGGCGAATGAAGGATGAAGGGCGTGTGCGCCTCGGCGCTGGTTGCTCTTCTGGTCGATCGCCGGATTCGGCACGGCTTTTGACCTGGTGACGAAGTCGATCGTTTTTTCTCGAATAGGCCCGCCCGGTCCCGGTGCACGGCCGCACGTCGTCATCCCCCGGATCCTCGAGCTGCACACCAGCGAGAATACCGGCGCGCTCTGGGGTTTCGGCGCCAGCCTGCCCGGCAGCAGCATGATCTTCGCGGGCCTCTCGGTCGTGGCGGCAGTCGTGATCTTCTATTACCTCTTCATCCTGGGAGCAGCCGCCAGCCGGGTGCTGACGATCGCTCTGGGATTGATCATGGCCGGGGCGATGGGGAACTGCTACGACCGATTGTGGTTTGGGTACGTTCGCGACTTCGTGCACTTCCACATCGACGCGATCAACTTCGATTGCGCCATCTTCAACTTCGCCGACAACATGCTCGTCATCGGCGCGCTCACCCTGGTGATCTACGCGCTTCGCCCCGAGAAACCGAGGACGGATGATCCGCCCGTCGATGATCGGACGGCCTGGAGCGCTCGTCTCGATGCCGGAGATGTTGAAGCTGGGCAGGCGGGTAGCCTACCGGAGGCTGCGATCGGCGAGGCGACGCCGGATTCACGAATTTCGCCGTCGATCCGGTCCGTGTGATCGCCTAAACGTCATAGTACAGGGCGAACTCGTACGGGTGAGGGCGAACGCGGATCGTATCGACTTCGTGGGTCTGCTTGTACCAGATCCAGGTGTCGATGACGTCGGGCGTGAAGACGTCGCCGCGCAGCAGGAACTCGTGGTCGGCCTTCAGGGCATCGAGCGAGGCTTCCAGCGACCGCGGGGTCGCCGGAACGGTGTCGAGCTCTTCGGGCTGCAAGGTCGTAGATGTCCTTATCGAGCGGCTCGCCCGGCCGGATCTTGTTCTGGATCCCGTCGAGGATCGCCATGAGCATGGCCGGGAACAGCAGATAGGGATTGGACGCGCTGTCAGGCCCGCGGTACTCGATGCGGCGGTTTCTGGGGTTGGGGCTGTCGAGCGGAACGCGCACGATGGCGGCGCGGTTCCGCCGGCTGTACGAGATCTTGGTCGGGGCCTCGAAGCCCGGCACCAGCCGCTTGTAGCTATTGGTGGTGGGGTTGGCGAAGGCACAGAGCGCCTTGGCGTGCTTGAGCAAGCCGCCGATGGCATAGAGGCCCAGGTCGCTCAGGCCCGCGTAGCCCTGGCCGGCCAGGAGCGGCTGATCGTCTTTCCAGAGCGTCAGGTGCGTGTGCATCCCCGAGCCGTTGTCGCCGAAGAGCGGCTTGGGCATGAAGGTGGCCGTCTTGCCGTTGCGCCGGGCCACGTTGCGAATGATGTACTTGGCGAGCACGACCTGATCGGCACTCTGCACGAGCGGATGGGGAACGAGGTCGATCTCGCATTGGCCGCCGGTGGCGACTTCGTGAAAGTGGGCCGACGTCGCGATGCCGCAATCCGCCATGCGCTGGGCCATCTCGGAGCGTAAGTCGACCAGGCTGTCGGTGGGCGGACAGGGGAAATACCCGAGCCCCGAGCCCGGCTTGTAGCCCAGGTTGGGCGACTCGTCCCGGCCCCGGTTCCAGATCCCTTCGACCGAATCGACGTAATAGAAGCACTCGTGCCCGTTCTGCTCGAACCGAACGCTGTCGAAGACGAAGAACTCGAGCTCCGGGCGCCAGCAAGCACTGATCGGCCAGGCCCGTGTTCCGCATGTAGCTGACGGCCTTGCGGGCGATATTGCGGGGGTCGCGCGTGTAGTCCTGATGGGTGATCGGATCCTGGATGTTGCAGATCATCGTCAGGGTGGACTGCGCCGGGAACGGATCGATCAGCGCCGTCTCGGGCTGCGGCACGACCAGCAGATCCGCCTCGTTGATTGCGCGCCAGCCGACGACGCTCGAGCCGTCGAAATGCCGATGCCTTCCTCGAACGTCTCCTCGGTCAGAGCGTCGGCCGGAATCGAGAAATGCTGCCAGACGCCCGGAAAATCCATGAATCGCAGGTCGACCGTCGTGACCTCGCGCTGCCTGATCTGTGCCAAGACTTCTTTCGGAGTCACGCAACTCTCTCCCAGTTCGCGGTAGAGGCGATTTCGGTCGGAAGGTCATGGAGGGCTTGCACTGCGCTCTCAGTCTCGCCGATTCCGCGGCAATTATCTAGACGCTCCGGGTCGGGAAATGAAACCCGAGCGCGCGGGCATCTGCCGCGTGCCCGCAGGAACGGCGCAGCGGAAACTCGATCGGACGAGGTGATCAGCTTCGCCGCCAAACGATTTGGGTTCGCTCTTGCGGGCGAGAGCCGCCGGTTGGAGCCTGAAGTGCAGATCTAGCGCGCGAGCCCGTTGCTTTCGAAGGCCAATCTGCGAAACGATTGGAATTGCCGTTCACGGCCGGCTCGATTATTCGCAGGTGATGCGTCTATGCCGCGGTTTGTCTTGCTCGAGCACAACTGGAATGGAGTGCACTGGGACTTCATGCTCGAAGCTGGCGAGGTCTTGCGGACCTGGGCGATCGACGCGCCGATCGTCTCGGGCCGAGACCTGCCGGCCGCGCGCTCGGCGACCATCGGAAGATCTACCTGGACTACGAAGGGGAGATCTCGGGGAACCGGGGGCGCGTTCGACGGGTGGACGCGGGGACCTATCGGGTGCTGGTCTGGTCGGAAGGACCACGTGCGGGTCGAGCTGGCGGGTTCTCAACTGGTCGGCGAAGTCGATCTGCGATGGATCGGGGCTCGATTCGGGCGCGAGCGACTCGTGGATCTTTCGGATGGGAAACTTCGACTGAAGCACCTTGCCGCGACGGGAGGATGGGTCGGTGAAATGCCCCTTTGGCCCGATCAGAGCGGCCGGCGAGCCGGATCTGATGGTCGCGGATCTGAAGTTCTTCGAGTTGCACGTCCTCTCGCTCGATGTGCGGCGTATAACGCATGAGGACCACGGGATATCCATCCTTTCGAGTCCATTCGGCGTCAACCCATGGTAGCGTGCATACTCGATGATCCGGTCGAGAATGTTGTCGGCCGGGACCGGCAGGATACCCGCGCGGATCTTTTCGAGCGTCAGCTCGATGGTGTTTCCGCCGGGTACGCGCGGTCGGGCGACGACCGTGATCACCGACTGGACGCCACCCTGTCGCAACTGGAAGGCGAGAATGATCCGGTCGAGCTCGAACAGCACGCGCGGTTCGTTCACTTCGGGCGGAAGCTGGTCGGCGAAATGGGTGACGAGATCTTCGGCCAGCCAGGCATTGACTTCCTGGTCGGTGAAGACGGCCTCCCAGTTCGGCTCATTGCAGATATCGTTGCGAAGCTGAAGGCTCTGCGCCACGAACTTCTTGGCTCGGCCCGCTCGCTGTTCGCGCGACAGACGAACCATGGCACGATAATAGGAGGGCTGGTAGGTCAGCGAAAACCAGGCCCCGACCGGGATCGACGGCGAGCACGCCCAGGCCGAGGCCGAACCAGATCAGCCTCTTCGTCGTTTTGTGCATCGGACATCCCGATCTCATGAGTGAAAGGGACGCAATGGCGGTAAACGACCAGCGCTCGGGGGCGTCGAGCCAGGTTGTGAACCGCTAGGAGGCCGTGAGGAGAGAGGTGGTCGATCCGTACATGAAGGATACGATCGATCAGTCGAACGGTCAACCCGGGCTGCCGGTCAACACCGCGCGATGCGAATTTTCCGCTGATCCGCCCGTCTTGACCGAATTGACCCCGATTGTTGCGAAGCAGTCAACGACGGTCACCGGAGTCCATGCTTCTCATGCCCGGCATCGATCTTCGTACGTGAGAAGACGACCGAATTCGTTCGGAGAGCTGATAGGACCATTGTTCGGAGCCGGTCGAGCGCACATAGCATACATGGATACGAACTCGACAGACGGGAGTGCTGGGTCATGCCCTCGCGGTTCGTCTCGCTGGTCATCTTGATCTACTGGTCGATCGCCGCATTTCTGCTTCTGACCTGGGACGTGCTTCCCGAGCTGACGCTGGGATATGCTCCCGATTTGCGAGCGATTGCCCTTGCCGGCGATTCGAGCCGGCCGGTGCGGTGGAGCATCCAGGTCGTCGACGATCCGCGATATCCCGACGTGCGGCGGACGGTGGGCGAAGCGGTAACCGGCTCATCGCGGCGGCCTGACGGCTGGTTCGAGCTGACGAGCCAGGTCGAGCTCGACGCCGGGGGCCTGCTGAAAGGGACGCCGTTCGCTGAGCCAGGTCGAGCGAGCCGGCTCGGCAGTCGAGAGTCGCTATCTGGTCGACCCTTCCGGCAACCTGAACTCGTTCGAGCTCGACGTCAAATCGCACAGAGCTCGGCCGAGACGCTGATCGAGGTCAAGGGGGAGCTCAAGGGGCAGCAAGATGGAGATCGTCTCGCGCGGGCCGGTCGAGATTCTCAACCAGAAGATGTCGTTCGACTACGAGCCGCGAAGCGTGGTTCAGGACGTGCTCGGCCCGCTCGATCGGCTTCCCGGGCCTGCACGTGGGCCAGCGGTGGGAGTCGCAGGTGATCAACCCGTTCACGCGGCAAGTTCGAGTCGGTGCGAGTCGAGGTGGTGCGGCGGGGCCTGATTCACTGGGACGGCAACCCGGTCACGACCTTCGAGGTCGTGCACCGAACGTCGCCGTTGTCGATGAAGACGTGGGTCCGGACCGACGGGGTGATCCTGCGGCAAGAGATGCCGTTCCCGTTCGTGCGGCTGGTGCTCGAGCGCCGGCCCGAGACGGACGACGTCCCATCCCACCACAGCCAAGCCGGGAATGCCAGGCACATGATCGAAGTCTGCGGCGTGACCAAGCGGTTCGGGACCAAGTGCGCGGTCGACCGCCTCGACCTGGAGGTCCGGCCGGGCGAGCTCTTCGCGTTTCTCGGGCCCAACGGCGCGGGCAAGACGACCACGATCAAGATGATCTGCGGGCTGCTCGCGCCCAACGGCGGGACGGTGCGGGTCGGCGGTTTCGATGCCGTCGAGCCAGCAGGCTCGCCAAATGCTGGGCTACGTTCCCGATCAGCCGTATCTCTACGACAAGCTGACCGGGCGCGAATTCCTCAAGTTCGTCGTCGAGATGTACGGCCTCGAGCCGCAGCGGTCGGCCCAGCGGATCGACGAGCTGATCGAGACGTTCGAGATGGGCGACTACGTCGACGAGCTCTGCGAAAGCTACTCGCAGGGGATGAAACAGCGCGTCGTCTTCGCCTCGGCGCTGGTACACGATCCCAAGGTCCTGGTCGTCGACGAGCCGCTGGTCGGGCTCGACCCGCGCAGCGCCCGGATCGTCAAGGACCTGTTCATCACCCAGGCTCGGTCGGGCTGCACGGTCTTGATGTCGACCCACCTGCTGGCGATCGCCGAAGAGCTGGCCGACCGGATCGGGATCGTCGATCACGGCAGGATGCTGGCCGTCGGCACGCTCGAGGAGCTTCGCGATGCAGGTGCAGCATCGCGGGCCGCTCGAAGAGCTGTTCCTGAAGCTGACCGGAGACCATCGCCCGGGCGATATCGGTGTGATCGGGCCGAGAACTGGCCGGAACCGAACCATGAGCCTCGCGCTTCCAGCAAACCGAAGCGGTTCTGCGACTCCCCCGGTCACCGCCGATTCAGACGGCCCGCGCCTTGCGCCGGCTGCGCTGGTGCCTGACCCGGAACACGGTCGCCTCGCTGCTTGTCCGGCTCGCGGCTGCGGCTGTCGATGATCCTGTTTTGCAGCGTCGTCTTCTGGGTGGGCCTTTTCGGCTTGTTCCTCGGCGGGTTTGAGTTCATCGGTCTTTCCGACGAGCTGTTCCACGCGATCTTCGAGTACCTGTTCAGCATGTTCTTCCTGTCGATCTCGATCATGCTCTTCTTCTCGACGGGAATCATCACCTACACGGGCGCTCTTCCATTCGCGCGAGGGGGCGTTCCTGCTGACCACGCCGGCCACGACCGACCGGATCTTCGCCTACAAGTTCGCCGAGGCGGTCGTGATCTCGAGCTGGGGCTTCTTCCTGCTGGGCAGCCCGCTGATGGCGGCCTACGGGCTCACGATCAGAGCGCCGGCGGCCTTTTATGCGATGTTCCTGATCTACCTGGTCATGTTCGTCCTGATCGCGGGGAGCCTGGGCGCGATCGTCGCGATCGTGGTCGCCAATGTGTTTCCCAAGCGGCAGAAGGGCGTGCTTGCGCGCGGGCGATCGTGCACGGTCGTGATTCTGGTCGTCGCGCCTGGCGGTCCGGCTCTGGCGAACGCCGGGCGACACGCTCACCAGCGACTGGCTGGGCAACGTGCAAAACCGGCTGGCGTTTTGCCAGCACCCGCTCTGGCCCAGCCGCTGGATGTCGGCCGGGCTTGCTCGCCTCGGCGCGAGGCGAATGGTCGCGGTCGGGCTACTACCTGATGGTTCTGTCGGCACATGCGGCGCTCGCCTACCTGGCCGCGGCGGCCGTGGCGCGCGACCTCTACTTCCGCGGTTACAGCCGGGTCCAGGGGAGCCGCAGCAACCGCCGCCGCGTGGGGCTTCTACGCCCTCGACGAGCTCTTCCACCGCCTCTTCTTCTTCCTGCCCCGGCCGATTCGCCTGCTGCTCCTCAAAGACCTGCGCACCTTCCGCCGCGACCCGGCGCAGTGGTCGCAGTTCCTGATCTTCTTCGGGCTGCTCGCGTTCTATTTCCTGAACATCCCCCGGCTGGGCTATGGCGTCCAGAGCCCCTCCTGGCGAAACCTGGTCAGCTTTCTTAACCTCTCGGTGACCGCCCTCATCCTTTCAACCTTCACCAGCCGGTTCATCTTCCCGCTGCTCTCGCTCGAAGGCCGGAATTTCTGGGTGCTCGGCCTGCTTCCGGTGGGCCGAGAGCAGATCCTCTGGGGCAAGTTTGCCTTCTCGGTGGGGATCTCACTTGTTGGCGACCGAGGGGCTGGTCTTCCTGAGCGACCTCATGCTGGGGATGAGCCCGGTGATGATCGCGCTCCACCTCGGGATGGTGGCCATCCTCTGCGTGGGGCTCTCGGGGATCAGCGTGGGCCTGGGGGCGCGGCTGCCCAACCTCCGCGAGACCGACCCCTCCAAGATCGCCGTCGGCTTCGGCGGCACGCTCAACCTGCTGGTCAGCCTGGTCTTCATCTTCGCGATCGTGACGGCCCTGGCGATTCCCTGTCACCTCTATTTCCTGGGCGTCGAGCATCCCGACGCGACCAGCCTGGCGCTCTCGCACGGCGGGTTCCGGTTCTGGCTCACCGTGGCGATTCTCGTCAGCCTGGTGATCGGCGCCGTGGGGACGATCGTGCCGCTGCGGATCGGCATCAAGGCGTTTCGAGCGGATGGAATTCTGAGCAGGCAATTTCAGCGCACGGCCATGCTCATCATCAGTAGGCCCACCGCCGTTCATTTGACAGCTGCCGAGTTTTCCCTGATCCAGGCGATCAGGCGTCGTCCGGCCGAGCTGAATGTGTAATCGCCGAGCTCGTCGGGCTGGACCCAGCGAGCGGCCACGAGGCCCGGGCCCGGGCGTGGCGTCGCCCGAAGGCGCCTCGGCCAGATGCACGAACAGCTTCACCCGGTGCTTGGTGACGCTGTAGGCGATCGTTTTGACTGGGGGCCGATCCGGGCGGTGATTCCCGTGACGCGCTTGATCGATTCTTGCAGATCGCCGGCCGCGCACGATGATCGGCCGGCCGGATTGACCCCTTCGCAGGTGCACCGTCGGGAATTCCCAGAATCGCTCCCAGAGACCCCCGGGCGCGCGCTCGAGGATCAGGACCCGTCCCTGGCGCACCAGGACAACCGCCGCTTCGGTGACCGCCAGGGGAAGCGGCTTGGGGGTCGTCGGCGGCAGGCGATCTTGCAGGCCAAGCTGTCGAGCCTGGCAGAGCCTTGAGACGCGGGCAAACCAGGCAGGCAGGCTCTCGCGGCGTGCAGACCAAAGCGCCCAGGTCCATGAGCGCCTGATTGAAAGCGCCGGCATTCTCAGGCGGCACCAGGCGCGCGGCGGCCTGCCAGAGCCGTTCCCGGGTCGACGCGACCTTGATATCGTCGCGCACGGCCAGCAGGCGCGCCAGACGCGCTGAGTGTTTGCCTCGAGGATCGGCTCTGGCCGATCGAACGCGAACGAGAGGATCGCGCCGGCGATGTAGCGGCCGACCCCCGGCAAGGCCCGGACCGCCGCGGGATCGTCGGGGATCACTCCGGCGTGCTCGCTGCACGATCGTCGTCGCCGCCTCGTGGAGCTGGCGGGCCCGCCGGTAATAGCCCAGACCCTCCCAGGCCTTGACCACCTCGGCTTCATCGGCCGCAGCCAGTGCGGCGACGTCGGGAAAACGGCGTCAGAAACCGCTCAAAGAACGGGATGACGGCGACGACCGTCGTCTGAACCAGCATCATCTCCGAGACGAGAATGCGATAGGCATCGCGGCTGGCCCGCCACGGCAAATCTCTCCCCGTCTCAGCGTACCAATCGCCGAGTCGCTGCTCTCACCTCGGCGACCCAGCCGGAATCCTGGTCGAGGGCGGGCCTCGCTCGCCGGTCGGCTACTGCCGATGATGCGCTCGCGCTTGTGCTGTTCCGGTGACGCGAACAACGCCTTTCGGTTCGATGCGCTGCGCACATACGTATTCCCTTCTTGCACAATTAGATCCCGATAATACGGAATTACTCGCTATACGATACAATGAATAATCATGTATACAGGATTAGAATCTTCCGTTTATAGGGATATTATCGTCATGTATCGCCAAAGAAATCCCGATTAAGTGTGTTGCTAGGGAATTCTGATTGCCGATACGGGATTGGATCGGCCGCATGGTCGGCTGGCAACGAGTCTGCGTGGCGGTGGACGCCACGATGCGCTTGATTCTTTCGAGGTGGCGCGGTGTCCAGATGGTCGCACGTGCAGGCCCGTCTCGACGGCGCTGCTCGGCCGTTGTCGGGTTCGAGTGGGGCCAGGGCGTCTCGGAGCGCGGGCACGTTGACATGCTCGTACGGCAACTCGTTTGAACAACGGAGTTCAGAAAATGGACAGGGTGCCCGTCGTTTCGAGTGTGATCGCCGAGGTTGGCTACAACGCGTCGTGCCGGACGCTGGAAATCCTGTTCAAGAGTGGGGCCATTTACCTGTACTACTTCGTGCCTCAAGACGTGCATCGACGCCCTGATGGCGGCCGATCTCCAAGGCACTTACTTCAACAAGCAGATCAAAGGTGTCTTATGAACACCATCGGATCGCAGAGCCGTACGACACCCGCGGAGCCGAAGCGCGAGAAAGGCGCCGAACGAGAGTGCGGCGCAGCGCGGCAAGCGGCCTGCCGGTGAGCAAGCCACCGCGCCACAGTGCGCCCGCATCGTACGCCGGACCGTCGTTTTCAGCGTCGCGCGCTCGACCGCTACGATGCACCGGCCGGGAGTCACGCTCTCCGGACCGATCATCTTGTTGATCGGCTTTCGCATCCGCAAGAGCTCTCCGAGGTGGAATGTGGGGAAGAACGATCTCGCAAAGCGACGAGGCCCGTCAGAGCGGGACGGTGGTCATTTCCAGGGGTCGAGCGGCCCGACAACTGGACGGCCGTCGCACGGCCGAAGCACCGGTGAGATCGATGCTGGCCGGAGGGACCTGGCCGCTCCGAAGCATGCCAAGTTCCGCAAGTTTCGACCGGGACTGAACGATGAGCAGCGCGGTCTGGCGTCTCGCTACCTGCCGATGGCGGAATCGCTGGCGAACGACTTTACGAACCAAGCGGCGGATCGAGCGCGAAGAGTTGCGATCGACGGCCTACATGGCCTTGTCGAGGCCGCCAGGACCTTTGACCCGGCCCGCAAGGTGAATTTCGCCACGTTTGCCCGACACCGAATCCGAGGGCGCATTGCGTGATTACCTGCGCGAATCGTGATGTCGGAAAGCTGGCGCGGCGAACGAGGATTGCGCCCCGTATTTCAACGCTTTGGCCCCGAATCCGAACGACACGGCCGAATGCTTGGTCTGTCGGCCGAAAAGCCGGTCGGCGCCGAGATCGAGTCGATCGATGACGTGGAGAGCTGGCTGGCGAGGCTGCCCAAGACCCATGCCCTGGCCTGCCGCTTGATTTACTTGAGCGGCAAGAGCCAGGACGAAGTGGCCGCGATGCTGGGCTTCTCGAGGTCGCATCTCTCGCCGGATGCACCACGAAGCCCTCTCGTGGCTGATCGACGATTACAACGCCAGTCGTGCGCGGCCGGCGGCAGGCCGAGCGAGCCTACGTGAAGCAACGGGGCAGACAGACGCGCGCCGGTCCGCTTTCTGGTGGGACCAGAGCCGTCACGCTCAGACGCGTCAGGCCGCCTTGTGGCGAGGCGGCAAGGTGCGCGTGAGAATCGAGGAACTGGCGAATCGAGCCGACGACGAACCGCTGCTGCTCGTCGCTCAGCTCGGGATAGATCGGCAGGGCGAGCGTCTCTCGGGCGGCCGCTTCCGGCGACGGGGAAATCGCCCGGCTTGTGGCCCAGCGAGCGCGAAGCACGGTTGCAGGTGGAGCGGGATCGGATAGTAGATCTCGGTGCCGATCTGGCGCGCGGTCAGATAGTCGCGCAGCGGAGTCGCGGAGCGGGGCGGGCACGCGGATGACGATACTGGTTGAAGACGTGGTAATAGCCGTCTCGCTCGACGGGGTAAGCCACGAGCTCGGTCAGGCCGTGGGCCTCGAAGAGGCTTCTGTAGCGTGCCGCGGCCTCGCGGCGCTTGATGCGTCCAGTCGTCGAGGTGGCGGAGCTTGACGCGAAGCACGGCCGCCTGGATCGCGTCGAGCCGCGAGTTGATGCCGACCTCGTGGTGGTGATACTTGGGCTCCATGCCGTGGACGCGCAGCCGCGCCAGCGAACGGCCGAGCACCGGGTCGTCGGTCGACGATCATGCCGCCGTCGCCGAAGCCGCCCAGGTTCTTGGACGGATAGAAGCTGAAGGCCGCCGACATGGCCGAGGCTGCCGGCGCGGTGTCCCTTGTAGGCCGCGCCGATCGCCTGGGCCGCGTCTTCCAGCACGAACAGGTCGTGCTTCCGGGCGATCTCGCGGATCGGGTCCATGTCGGCGGTCTGGCCGTAGAGGTGGACCGGAATGATCGCCCGGGTTCGCGGCGTGATGGCCGCTTCGATCTGTGCGGGGTCGATGTTGTAGGTATCGGGCTCGATGTCGACGAAGACCGGCTTGGCACCGGTGCGCCAGATCGAGCCGGCGGTGGCGAAGAACGTGTACGGCGTCGTGATCACCTCGTCGCCGGGCCCGACTCCCAGCGGCCATCAGGGGCAACAGGAGGGCGTCGGTCCCCGATGCGCAGCCGATTCCGCGAGCGACGCCGCAGTACTCGGCCAGCTCGGCTTCGAGCTTTTCGACCTCCGGGCCCATCACGAACATCTGGCTCTCGAACAGCGCCGAGGATCACGGGCTCGATCTCGTCGCGAATCGTCTGATATTGCGCCTTCAGGTTGAGGGCCGGGACGGCGACGGATTTCGGCGGGACTGTCATCGGCGATCACTCCTTTGACGCCTCATGCAGGGCATGGGCGGTTTCGCCCCTTCGCGCACCATCTCCATCCATGGAGATATCGGACGCCGCACGCTATGCTTTGCTCGATTTGTGTCAATGGCGGCCGCAAAACACGTTCCGGCGATTCACTTTATGCGATACGCGCAATTCTCTGAATTACCTCGACTGCTATGCTTTGTCAAGTTCACTCCAAAACTTGTCAGCCTACATCGCCGCCTATCTCGAACTCGCAATGCGGCGAGGCCTTCCGCTGGCAACCATCGACAACAAACTCAAGACCGCCGCGCCAGCGGTCGGATCCCCATTTACGCACCGACTGACGGATCACACTGGAGGTGTCGGAACCGAGACATCTAACGATCGGGCCGCCGGTTCGCGCGTCTGCCCCGGTGCTCGCCGCGATAGAGCCCATTTCCCTGCGAAACGGGCATGCCGCGTGCCCAAGAACAATATCGCCCTCGATCGTCGCCGTAGCCGTCGGTAACCAGCCTCGCGCGAAACGAGCGTCGAGCAGCTCATCGGCCGATGGACGGTCTTTCCAGACGGCGACCGCCGTCACGACCCGAATCACGTCGTACTGTAAACCAGCCATAGATCGCTGAGTACGTCACGACAATATCGTGACTAAATTCGTCCTGAGTCACCATTGCCGTCGGCGCGAGCGGCGGATTGTGACCCACTAGCCAATTCATCGCGTGCTTGATCGAGCTATGATCCGACACCGTCGCGGCGATTCAGGCGAATTCGCCGAGCGATTCCCCACGTGGTTCTCGATCGGGAAAGACCCGCCATGTTCTCCTCCAGTCGTCATCGTGAGGGCGACTGACGACCAATCTCGTTCATCCACCAGAACCCTCATTGCCTTACTTTGAGTCCTATAGCCTGAGAGTTAGCTACCAAGGCCTACCGACCATACGACGCTGCCGTTGATTCGTGATCCGCGCAGATCTGCGCATGCGAGAGAGCTTCGATGACGCAAACGCACGGGAGACATGGCCAGCGGTTGAGCGGTGCGGAGGCAGCTTGCGGTTGCTCCTCTTGTGGTTGTGCTGGCGGACTCGCCGTCGCCGGCGACGAAGTCAATTTCAAGAGCGAGATCGCGCCGATCCTCGTCATGCGGTGCCTCGAATGCCACAACAACGACACGCATCCGGCGACCTTGTGCTGACCCACCAGAATCCCTCCGGCGTGGCGGCAAGAACGGCGAAGTGATCGTGCCGGGGAACCCGAAGAAGCTCCTCTTCGAGCGAGTGCTCGCGGGAGAAATGCCCCCGCCGCAGGGACGATCTCAAAAACTCCCCGAGGCCGAGATCCGGGCTCTGAAAACGTGGATCGCCGCCGGAGCCAAGTGGCCCAAAGGGCGAACGATCGATCGTGACGAGCGAACCACCGCGGTCCGCGCCGGCCGCGACTGGTGGTCGCTTCAAGGCGTGAAACGGCCGGAAGTGCCGGCGACACGACGAGCAGACTGGTGCAAGAACCCGATCGATTCGTTCATTCTCGCAAAGCTCGAAGCCCAGGGGATGACGCCCGCCCCACAAGCGGACCGTCGAATCTTGATCCGCCGTACCTATTTCGACTTGCTCGGCCTGCCTCCCTCTGAACAGGAAGTGGATGCCTTCGTTCGCGACGACTCGCCCGACGCTTACGAGCGATTGATCTCGCGACTGCTGGCGTCGCCGCACTTCGGCGAGCACTACGGGCGATACTGGCTCGATCTTGCGCGGTTCGCCGAGACGAGCGGCTACGAGCGAGACCAGGAAAAGCCGGGAGCGTGGCGGTATCGCGACTGGGTGGTCGCGCACTCAACCAGGACAAGCCCTACGACCAGTTCGTGCGCGAGCAACTTGCCGGCGACGAGCTTCCTGATCGAAACCTACAGACAGTGATTGTCAACGCCACGTCGCGGCCGGACATCGTGAGGTCGGGCGTCGCGACGCGGCCGTCGGCGAGCTTGAGCGAGGTCTCGAGCGTCGTGAACTTCGTCTCCTCGAGGCTGGGAGGCACCTGGAAGCCGGCGACCTTGCCGACCGCCGAGAGCGTGCGCGCGACCTCGGGCATGAGCTGAACGGTCCGGATGTCGGCGTCGGCCACGGCGATGTGGCCGTCGCCCTTCCCGGTCTTCGAGACCGCATCCCAGTTGAGCCCCTGGCTCGCGAGCGCGACCTTGCCGTGCAGCGTTCCGGAGAAGACGTTGCGCAGGGAAGTGAGGGACTCGAGCAGCGCCTGTCCCTGAACGCCCTCCACGTCGAACGCGAGGTGCGATTCCGACCGGGGGTGCCCGAGGTCGCTCTCGACACGCGCGGAAAGCGTTCCGCCGAAGACGCCGGCCGAGGGAGCCAGGGTCAGCGCGCCGTCCTTCCACGTCCAGTCGGCGGCGAGCTTTTCGAAGGCGAGGCTCTTGAGCGTTCCCGAGGGCGCGGTGACGCGGCCTGCGATCGGCGCGTTGCCGTGCGAGCCGAGCGTGGCGTGGACCGACGGCGCGGCGAAGAGCGGCTGGCCGTCCATGCTCACGCCGAAGGACGACGCGTCGGCCGAGCCCCGCATCTCGAGCTCCGCGGCGGGCCCCTCGATCTGCGCTTCGACGCGCACGCGTCCCGAGAGCCTGACGCTCGCCGGCAGGCGGCCTGCGAGGCCGGGCAGCCCCGTGACCTTGTCGAGCTCGACGTCGCCGGGCGTGCCGATGCGCAGGGCGACGCGGCGCTCCTTGTGCAGGTCGTCGATCCGGCCCTCGACGTCGAGCGGCAGGTTCGCGACGTCGAAGAGCGAGTGGCCGATCGCCAGCGTGCCCTTGGGCCAGTCGAGAACGGCGGCGAACGTTCCGTCGACGGAGGGGTGGGAAGAATTCGCGGCGGGAGTCAGGGCCATGTTGCCGGAGAGCTCCAGGGCGCCGAGCAGCTTGCCCGAGACCTTTCCATCGATCGAGAACGCTCCCGGATCGTTCGCCTGAAACGCCGCGACGTAAGGGGCCAGGCGCGCGAGCGCGAGGTCCTTCGCGGAAAACGCGGCCGCGATCGGCGCCTCGCCGAGTGGCCCCGCCGAGGGCGGCGGGCCGAGCGTCCCCTTGAGCGTGAGGTTGCGGCCTGTGTCGGCCAGGAATCGTGCCGCCAGGTCGAAGCGGGCGGGCGTCGTCGGGCCGATGTCGGTCACGCGGCCCGTGAGGTCGTCCATCGCGAGCGTGACGGTCTTGTCCGGCGTCACCTTCCGGTCCACGAACGCCGCGCGGCCGCGCGCGATCTCGATGCGCGAGACGAGCAGCGCCGCCGCGGCAGTCTGCGAGGCGGGCGCGCTCTCCCGCTTTCCCGCTGACAGGAAGTCGTCGATGTTCATCGCGCCGTCGGGACTGCGCTCGATCGTCAGCGTCACCCCGTCCAGGACGATCGCCCGCACTTCGACGCGCCGCGACAGCAGCGGCCAGAAGGCGACCTTGACCGAAACGCGGTCGGCCGAGAGCAGGGCCGGCGCTTCGAAGCCCGCCTTGTTGTGGACGACGACCTTCTCGACGCGTGCGCCCGGGCCCGACAGGATCTGGATCCGCATGGACCCGATCTCGACCTTGCGGTGGAGGCTCTGCTCGGCGGCCGCGATCACGCGGGTGCGCAGCGCATCGAGCGAGACGAAGAAGGGCAGCGCCAGGACGAGCAGGACGAGAAAGCCGACGATGGCGGCGGCAACGATCGACAGACGGCGAACGGTCGGTGACATGAGGGGTGGTGGGAGCAAATTTCCCGCCAATGCGGAGGATGTCACGGTCGGCCCCGCGCAGGCGTGAATGTCGAGACGTACGCCTCGCCGTCGCGACCAGGAGGATCTATGAAGTCGTCCGCGCCAGCTCCCGCTCGAGAAATCGCCGCTCGGCGTCGTTCGTGACGAGCGCCAGGGCGCGGCGGTAGGCCTCGGCGGCTTCCTCGCGGCGGCCGAGGCGCGCGAGGAGTCGACCGCGGGCGGCGGGCAGCAGGTGGTAGGTCGAAAGCTCGCCGGCGGCCTCGAGCTCGTCGAGCAGGCGCAGCCCGGCCTCCGGCCCGTACGCCTCGGCGACGGCCACCGCGCGGTTGAGCTCGACGACGGGCGACGGCTGGCGGGCGTAGAGCTCGCGGTAGAGCTCGACGATCTGCGGCCAGTCGGTGTCCTGCGGCCGCGCGGCTTCGGCGTGGACGGCGGCGATCGCGGCCTGCAGGGCGTAGACGCTGCCGGCCTTGAGCGCCGATTCCGTCAGCGCGATGCCCTCGCGGATCGCGTCGCGGTTCCAGAGGCGCCGGTCCTGATCCTCGAGGCGCACGAGCTCGCCGTCCGGCGTCACGCGCGCGGGGCGCCGCGAATCGTGGAGGAGCATCAGCGCGAGCAGGCCGCGCGCCTCCGCGCTCTGCGGCACGAGCTCGGTGACGAGGCGGGCGAGGCGGATCGCCTCGGCGCACAGCTCGCCGCGCAGCAGCTCCGTGCCGGACGTCGAGGCGTAGCCCTCGTTGAAGACGAGGTACAGGACGGCCAGCACGGCATCGAGCCGCTCGGCGAGCTGCTCGTCGGGCGGGACGCGGTAGGGGATCCGGGCCTGGCGGATCTTCTGCTTGGCCCGCACCAGCCGCTGCGCCATGGTCGGGACCGGAAGCAGGAACGCCCGCGCGATCTCCTCGGTCGTCAGGCCGCCGAGCGTGCGCAGCGTGAGCGCGACCTGCGCCTCGACGGCGAGCGCGGGGTGGCAGCAGGTGAAGATGAGGCGCAGGCGGTCGTCGGCGACCTGGGTTTCCGCCGGGTCCGCGAAATCGGGGGGCGCGTTCTCCGCGAGCGCCGCCCAGTGGGCGAGCTCGTCCTGCTTCTCGCGGAAGCGCGCGTCGCGCCGGAGGCGATCGATCGCCTTGTGGCGCGCGGTCGAGACGAGCCAGGCCCGCGGGTTGTCCGGCATGGCGTTGCCGGGCCACTGCTCGATGGCCGCGGCGAACGCGTCGTGCATGACCTCCTCGGCGAGGTCGAAGTCGCCGACGAGCCGGATGAGCGTCGCGAGGATGCGGCCCGACTCGGCGCGGTAGAGGGTCTCGATGGACATGGAGTCGCCCCGGCGAGGTTACTCGACCGGGGCGCCCTCCGGACACCGCGGATCAGCCACCCATCTCCATGATCGGCCGCACCTCGATGGAGCCCATCCGGGCCCCCGGGATGCGCGCGGCGATGGCGGTGGCCTCGTCGAGGTCCTTCGCCTTCACGACGTAGTACCCGCCGAGCTGCTCGCGCGTCTCGGCGAACGGGCCGTCGGTCGTGACGGTCTTGCCGTTCTGCACGCGGACGGTCGTGGCGGTCGTGCTCGCCTCGAGCGGATCGCCCTTCTCGTAGTGGCCGCTCTTGCGGATCCCCTCGGTGAACGCCCCGTACTCGGCGAACATCTGCCCGCGGTCCTTCTCGGAAAGCGCGGCCCAATCGGACTCCTTGCTGTAGATCAGAAGCATGTAGCGCATGGTCGAAATCTCCTTTTCACCAATGAGTCGAACGAGCCGGCCCGGAATCGACAGCCCGTCAGGGACTATTTTCCGATGGCCAGCGCCTCGTCCAGGGTGGCCACGAAGTTCTCCCGCCCGTACTCGTCGAGCCTGCCGGCCCGTTCGAGCGCGGCGCGGGGCTCGGCCTGGATGCCCGCGATCACGAACCGGATCCCCTGGTGCGAGAAGGACCGGAAGAGGTCGTCCAGGACCCGGATCCCGGAAGCGTCGATGACGGGGACGTTGCGCATCCGCAGGACGAACACGCGCGGCTTCTTCGTGACGAAGTGGAGCACGTCCTTGATCTTGTCCGCGGCGCCGAAGAAGAACGGGCCGTTGATCTCGTAGACCTCGACGCCTTCCGGGATCGTGCGCCGCGCGACGCCCTCGGCGTCCCGGGCCATCGTGCCATCCGGCACGTCGCCGAGGTCTCCGCGTGATCGCGCCGACGTTCGTCGCGTCGGCCATGCGCTTGATGAACAGGAACGACGCGAGGACGACGCCGACCTGCACGGCCACCGTGAGGTCGATGACGACCGTCAGGAAGAAGGTCGTCAGCAGCACGGCGACGTCGCTCTTGGGCGTCTTGAAGAGCGTCGCGAAGGCGCGCCACTCGCTCATGTGGTACGCGACGACCGTCAGCACCGCGGCGAGCGTCGCCAGCGGAATGAAGCGCGCCCACTTGCCGAGAAAGACCAGCACGAGGAAAACGACGACGGCATGCGTCATGCCGGCCACGGGCGTGCGCCCGCCGTTCTTGACGTTCGTCGCGGTGCGGGCGATGGCGCCGGTCGCCGGGATGCCGCCGAAGAGACCGGCGCGCGATGTTCGCGATTCCCTGGCCGACGAGCTCGACGTTGGACTTGTGGCGGCTGCCGATCATGCCGTCGGCCACGACGGCGGAGAGCAGCGACTCGATCGCGGCCAGCAGCGCGACGGTGACGGCCGACGGAAAGAGCTCGCGCACCCGGTCGAGCGAGACGGCCGGCAGGCTCGGAGCCGGGATCGACGCGTGGATTTCGCCGAAGCGCGAGCCGATCGTCTCGACGGGCAGGCCGAGCGCCGCGACGGCGGCCGACGCGGCGAGGATCGCGACGATCGGGCCCGGCACCTTGCGCGAGATCCTCGGCCAGAGCAGCAGGATCGCGAACGACCCGGCGGCGACGCCGATCGCGGGCAGCGACGCGGAGCCGAGGTGCGCGGCGTACGCCTCCCACTTCGCGAGAAAGTCCGCGGGCACGGCGCCCATCCGGAGGCCGAGCAGGTCCTTGACCTGCGAGGAGAAGATGATGACCGCGATCCCGCTCGTGAAGCCGGTGACGACGGGGTACGGGATGAACTTGATCGCGCCGCCGAACCGGGCGAGGCCGAAGACGATCAGCATGCCGCCCGCGAGGACCGTGACGATCGTCAGGCCGTCGAGGCCGTAGCGCGTGACGATGCCGTAGACGATGACGACGAAGGCGCCCGTCGGCCCGCCGATCTGGACGCGGCTGCCGCCGAGCAGCGAGATCAGGAACCCGGCGACGGCGGCGGTGACGAGGCCCCTTTCCGGAGACACGCCCGAGGCGATCGCGAAGGCGATCGCGAGCGGGATCGCCACGATGCCGACGACGACGCCGGCCTGGAGGTCCGCGAGAAGCTGGGCGCGCGTGTATCCGCGCAGGATCGTGAAGGTCTTGGGCAGCCAGGTCGCGGGCACGGTGGGATCCTACGTGCGGGCGAGGCTCGCCACGGCATCGCCGCCTTCGATCGCCTTGTTCAGCGCGCGTGGACCTTGTCGACCGCGAACGCCGCGTCCGGACCGTGGCAGGTCGCGCAGGCTTCGCCGAACGGCGCGGTCATGCTGAAGGCGTGCGCCGCCGCCGCCTGCGAGTCGTGGCAGCCCAGGCACGCCGCCGTGTAGTGCTGCATCGGCGTGTACCAGTCCCGCAGCGTCACGGTCGGCAGGAGGCCCGCCGGCGGAGTCTCGAGCGAGCTGCTGCGAGTCGGAGACGTGGCACGTCGCGCAGTCGCGCCGGTCGCCCGGGAAGAGGACCCCGTTGAAATTGTTCACGCTGGGCGGGTTGCCGAAGCCGTACACGGTGTAGTCCTGGCTCAGGTTCTCGCCCGAGTGGATGCGGTGGATCAGCCGCTTGAAGTCGATCGACTCGGGCTGTCCCTGGTCCGCCGGTCGCCGGGCGACGTCGCTCGCGTTGGGGTTGTGGCACATCACGCATTCCTGCGTGTTCTGCCGCTGGCCGCCGTGGAGCGCCAGCTGGTCGTGGCACGTGTTGCAGTTGGCGACGTCGACGACGACCCGCCTCGCGGCGACGGCGCTGCCATCGACCGAAGCGTCGTAGATGGGATTGAAGGCCGCCTCGGTGAACGTCGTCGCGTCGCCGGGGTGCGGGTCGAGGGTGACGGTGCGGCGGGCCTCGATGCTGAAGGTCCACGTGCCCTTCGCGTCCGGGGGGATCGCATGGGTGAATGTGTAGGTCGCGTTGGTTCCATCGAAGGCCGCCGCGTCCGCCCGTTCGCGGAAGGGATTGATCGCGTAGTCGGCCGTCGAGCCGCCCATGAGGAGGTTCAGGTTCGACGTGAACGGCGCCGGAGCGAGGATCGTCCCGTCGTTCTCGGTGAGCTGGAAGGTCACCGTGGGCTTCTGGCCCGGCGCGGCGTTCGTGACCGAGAGGATCCGGGCGTTCAGGCCCTTCAACTGAGTCGCGCGATGGGGCACCGTGTGCGCTCCCTGCACGGACGCGTCCCAGTCGTGGCCGCCCGCCGGCTGGTGGCACGAGGCGCACTGGCTGTCGTCGGCCTGCGCGCCGGCGGGGTGGTTCTCGCCGGTCGCGAAGTTGACGTCGTCGTGACACGACTGGCAGGCTGCCCGGCCGGGGAATGCGTACCAGTTGGTCGCCTGCGTGGCCGGAGCGGCATGGCAGGTGGCGCAGTTGCGCACGTCCTGCGGGAAGGCGACGTCGGAGAAGTCGACGACGGACTGCTGGAAGCCGATGATCTCGTAAGGCGTTCCCGCCTGCACGCTCGGGAGGTTCTCGCCCCGGTGGATCTTGTGGATCATCACCTTGAAGTCGACCGTGTTGCCCGTGTCCGGATCCGTCGTCTGGGGCGAATGGCAGAGGACGCAGAGCTTCACGTCCTGCCGCGCGCCGCCGTGGGCCGACAGCGGGTTGTGGCACGTGTTGCATGCCCCCTGGTCGATCATGTCCCAGGCCTGCGTGACCGCCGATCCGTTGGGCACGAAGTCCTGCTCGACGTTGGCGATGTAGTTCTTGTCCTGGATGTCCGCCATGTTGCGGGTCGCGTAGATGCCGAGCGTGGTCGTGGCCGTGACGTCGTAGCCGGCCGGAACCGCCTTGCCGAACTTGTACGTCGCGTGGCCGAGGTCGATGTCCGTGAAGATCCCGCCCGTGTCCGTGCCGGCCTGCGTGGCGGTCGCGCCGGTGATCGGGCTCGTCTGCACGCGGGTGGTGTAGGCCGTGTAGTTGCGGGAGGAGGGGTCCCAGCGCGCGAGGATGAAGCTCGTCGAGATCGGCCCCGCGGTGATCTGGCCGTTGCGGTCCAAGGGCTGACCGAGGTCGTCGGCGTACGAGAGGTCGACCACGGCCTTGCGGTCGTCGCCGATCGTGATGCTGTTGACCGTGATCTTCAGGCCCGGCCGGATGTAGCCGAACTCGTCGGCCGTGAGCCAGAATTCCTTCTGCTGCGGCGCGTAGAGCGACTTCGGATCGTTCGACGGCGCGGCGGCCGTTCGCGAAACGGCGCGCGTCACGCGACCGTTCGACATCGGGAGGATGAGCAGCGCACCGGCGGTCAGCGCGGTGACGAGCCCGCCGCGGATCGATTTGTTCATGGGAGTCTCCCTTGTGCTGGTCCGGTCAGGTCGGAGCAAAACCTCTGGATCTCGAGATCCGTGAATTCTTTCCAGCCCCGGCAGGCGGTCCGGACGTCCGCCGGCGCGTCGCAGACCAGGGCGACGTGCTGCGAGAGCTGTTCGGTGAGCTGCCAGAGGTCGGCCAGCTCCTCCATCTGGGGCCGCGTCAGGTGAGTGCTGGCGCCGAGGACCCCCTTCCAGCGGACGTGGAACTCGTGGTCGTTCCAGCGCCGGAACCCGCGGCAGAAGATCCCGCGGTCGGCGGCCACCTTGCAGATGGAATGCTCGCCGTCGGTCATCCGGATCAGCCGCTCGCGCAGAAAGGCGATGGCCGCCTCGCGCGTCCAGCCGGCGGGAGTCGCGGTCGCGCTCGCGCTCATGCCGCGCGGCTCCGGCGGCGCTGCGCGGGGCGGATCACCGCCACCGGCCGCTGCACGACGTAGATCAGACGCAGGGCGAGTCCGCCCAGGATCCACTCGCGCAGACCGTCGCGGGGCTCGCTTCCCACGATGACGAGGTCCGCCTTGAGTCGCTCGGCCTCGCGGGCGATGGCTTCCGGAATGGGCTCCTCGGCCCGGGGCGAGAACGGGCGCACCTCGCCATGCACCCCCAGCCGATCGAGCTCGCGGGTCGCCGCCCCGTCGGCCTTCTTGCCGAACGCGATGACGGTCAGCGTGGCCGGGCGCCTGCAGCCGGCAAGCCGCGCTGCAAAGCGCAGGGCCGCCATCGCGCCGCGCGAGCCGTCGGTCGCGACCAGCAGTTTCATCGGTGTCCTTGCGGGACGGGGAGCCATGACCCTTTGATAGCAGCCGGGTACGAGTCGCAGCGTGATGCGTTTGCATCAAAACCCGCGGCGCGCGGCAAAAGGAGTCGGGCGCGACTTTGATGCAATTGGATCAGGGCGGTTCCGCGCGAACGCGTCAGGCTGGAGAAGAAGGGAGGCACCATGAAGGGCCGCTTCATCCAGCGCGAAGAGTGGAATCTCTGCTTCGAGGACTTCTCCCGGCGTCACGAAGGCCGCCTCGCCACGGTGTGGGTCCTGGATCCGCGCCTCGGGGCCCAGGTCGAGGCCCGCGGCCTCCCCTTCGAGGGCATCACGGCGGACGCCGGAGGACGGGGACCGATCGTTCTGCAACTCGGCCGTTTGGTCGGCGGCAACATCGAGCATCCCGTCGACGATCCCGCGGAAGTCTGGCTCGAGGTCACCGACGAAGGCGCGGACGCGGCGCTCGAGATCCTGTCCGCGGGGGGACGCAAGACCATCCTCGAGCTTCGCCACGCATGAAGGCGCCTTCGATCGTCACGCTGACGATGAATCCGGCGGTCGACCTGTCGGCCGCGGTCGATCGGGTCGTCGCCGACCGCAAGCTGCGCTGCGGCGAGCCGGTGCGCGAGGCGGGGGGCGGCGGGATCAACGTGGCGCGGGCCGTCCGTCGTCTCGGAGGCGAGGCCCTCGCGCTCTTCCCGGCCGGCGGGCCCGCGGGCGAACTGCTCCAGGAGCTGCTTCTGGGCGAGGGCGTGCCGTTCGTCGCGATCCGGACGGAAGGGTGGACCCGGGAAAATTTCAATGTGAGCGAGCGGGAAACGGGCAGGCAGTTCCGGTTCGTCCTGCCGGGACCCTCGCTCGTGGCGGCGGAATGGGAGCGCTGCCTGGAGACGCTGTCGGAGCTCGATCCGTTTCCGCGCCTGCTGGTCGTGAGCGGCAGCCTGCCGCCCGGAGTGCCGCCCGACTT
Source organism: uncultured Acidobacteriota bacterium (assembly GCA_963843325.1). Classification (GTDB taxonomy): domain Bacteria; phylum Acidobacteriota; class Thermoanaerobaculia; order UBA5066; family Gp7-AA6; genus DAHUXD01. The sequence continues at coordinate 880,268 of CAWJKC010000016.1, read as the reverse complement.
TTACGCGCGTCTGGCCCGTGTCGTCCGGTCCGCCGGGTCGCGCATGGTCCTCGACACTTCCGGCGAGCCGCTGAGCCTCGCGGCGCGGCGGGGCGTCTTCCTTCTGAAGCCGAGCCTGCGCGAATTCGCAGAGCTGACGGGAACCTCGCTCGCGGCCCGGGCGGCGCTGGTGGACCGCGCGCGCGGCTCATCCGCGACGGATGCTGCGAGGTGCTCGTGCTGTCGCTCGGCGCCGAGGGCGTCCTGTGGGTGAGCGCGAGCGAGGCGGAATGGATGCGGGCTCCGGCCGTGAACGTCGCGAGCAGCGTCGGGGCCGGCGACAGTCTCGTGGCCGGGATCGTCCTCGGGCTCTCGCGGGGAAAGCCGGTGCGGGAGGCCGTGCGCCTCGGCCTCGCGGCGGCGACGGCCTCCGTGATGACGCCGGGAACGGGGCTCTGCCGGGTCGAGGACGTCGAGCGGCTGGCCCGGTCCATCCGCGGTTCCGAGCTCGGCGCGCCGATGGATGGGAATGCATCACGCCTGCTGGTGCGGGCTTCGGTGAAATGAGGGCAATGGCCATGGAACGAATCCTTCTCGCGACCGACTTCTCCCCGGCGTCCCGCCCGGCCGTGCGCGAGGCGCTCGGTCTCGCGAAGGCGACGGGGGCGGCGCTCGTGATCGCGCACGTGCTCGAGGACCCGATCCCGTTCTCGCCCGAGGGCTACGTGCTGCCGCGGATCTACGACGAGCTCGCGCAGGCCCTTCGCACGCAGGGACAGAAGAAGATGCGGACGCTGCTCGCGCACGCGCGCAGGACGGGCGTCGCGGCCACCGGGCTGCTGCTGCGCGGCGCTCCACACGAGGCGATCGTGCGCGCGGCCCGATCCAACGGCGCCGGACGGATCGTGATCGGGACCCATGGCCGCAGCGGCGTGTCGCGCCTGATCCTGGGCAGCGTGGCGGCCAAGGTCATCGCCGCGGCGTCGTGTCCGACGCTCGTGGTGCCGGCCAAAGGAATCCGGAAGGGGCGCGCTCCGCGGGCCTCGGCCGCGCGCGGCTAGTCAGCTCGGCTTGCGCGACCGGGCGCGGCCCGCCGCGCGCTGCGAGGGCTCGAGGACCGGCAGAGATGCGCCGCTCTCCGGCGCGACCAGGCCGTTGCGGTACGCGAAGGCGACCGCGGCGAGCTTGGTGTGCACGTCGAGCTTCGACAGGATCCGCGCGATGTGGTTGCGCACGGTAACGGGAGAGATGAAAAGCTGCTCGGCGATGGCCGTCGTCGGCAGGCCGCGGGCCATGCAGCGCAGGATCTCCTGCTCCCGGTCGGTCAGCGGCGCGATCTGGCCTTCCGGCGTGCGGAGGGGAGCCCGCGCTTTCTGCGGCGCCGCGACCGCCTGTTCGAGCTCGTCCTCGAGCGGCGAGGCATTCTGCCCGGGGATGCGGATCACGTGCACCAGGGTCGCGAGCGAAGGCTGCGACGCGGGAATGGCGAACGTGGTGATCGCCACGCGGCGCGTGCCGCCGTCGCCGGTCGAGACATCGAGCTCGAAGCTCCGGACCGGGTCGCGGGGATGCTCGCGCGCCTGCACCGTGATCGGGCAGTTGGGGCAACAGTACAGATTGCCGAACATGTCGCGGCCGCCCATGATGTCGTAGCAGTGCCGGCCGAGCACCTGGTAGGCGGAACGGCCGAGCAGCTTCTCGCAGCCCTTGTTCCAGAGGATGACCAGATCGTTGGCGTCGAAGGCGAAAACGGCCGTTTCGCTCTTCGCGATCTGATCCAGCACATCGACGGAGCGGGACATGGCCCCTCTTTTCTGGTCGAATTCATCATACCTCCGCCGCTTCGAGCTGACACCGGCCGGCCCTGCACGGTCGGGGTGCGATACCTCGTGGCGGGTGACGCGTCTCTCTGGGAGATTGGAGGTGCGCGATGCGCCGCTCATCCGGAAGCTCTCGTTTTTGCTCGATCCGAGCGATTTCGGCCGCCGTCCTGCTCTGCGCCGGGCTCGCCGCCGCCCCGGCTGCCATGGCCCACGGCCGCGAGGACGCCTACATCCTCTCGTTCGGCAACAGCATGACCGTCAGCAGCGTTTCGATCGACGAGTACGAGAACCTTCGCGGCCAGCGCTCGGCCGACTTCCTCTGGTTTCGCCGCGCCGGCAAGGCCTACGTCGTCGAGGATCCGGCCACGCTGAAGGAGGCGCGGGCTCTCTTTGCGCCGCTGCGCGCGCTCGACCCCGAACGGGAGGATCTGCGCCGCCGCCAGGAAGCCCTCGACGAAAAGGAGCAGGAGCTCGATCAGCGGGAGGACGAGGTCGACCGAAGGCTGGACGTCGACGGCGCCGACGACGACGAGGACGACGATGCCGTCGCGCCGGCGGCGCTCTCCGAGCGCCGACCAGCACGAGCTCGAGCAGGAGATGTCCGAGATCCGGTCCCGCCAGCGCGAGGTCCAGGCCGCGGATCGCGATCTCGAACGGGTCGAACGGGATCTCGACGCGCGCGAAGACGCGATCGAGCGGGAGGCGGAAGCAAAGCTCTGGGCCCTGATCGACGCAGCCATCCAGAAGGGCGTCGCCAAACCGATCTAGCCTGCGATAATCGGCGGCAATGAGACGGGCGCTGCGATGGCTTCCGGCGGCAGCCGCGCTCTGTGTCGCAGCGCTGACGGCCGGTTGCGCGTCGTCCTCCGCGCCGGCTCCCGCCGCGAAGGCGTCGCCGCCCCCGCCGCCGCCGTGCGCCGGAACGCTCGGCATCGAGGCCGGCCCGATCACGCGAGCGGCCCGCAAGAAGCTCGGGTTGTCCGAGAACGCGCGCGGCGCCCTCGTGACCGAGGTCCTTCCGAACGGCCCGGCAGCGGCGGCCGGCATCCAGGCCGGCGACGTCGTGGTGAAGATCGGCGCGACCGACATCGTGACCGACTGCGAGTTCGACGCCGCCGCCTTCAATCGCTCCTCCTGCGAGCCGGTGTCGGTGTCGGTGCGGCGCGCGGGTGCGGGCGTGGAAGCGACCGCTGACGCCGGTCGACCAGGCGCCCTTCCTCGAGAAGACCTGCCAGAACGGGAATGCGGACGCGTGTTTCCGGCAGGGATGGCTGCTGTGGAGTCGTCGAGGAGAGGGACCGAAGGTCGAGCGCGCGCTCGAGATCTTCACCGCGGCGTGCAAGGCCGGCTCGGCGCAGGCGTGCGCGTACGAGGCGCTGCAGCGGATGGACACGCCCGACCACGCGGCCGAGTCGCTCGCCGCCGCCGATCGCTCCTGCGAGCTCGGCAATGGCGGCGGCTGCGCGACCCTGGCGTTTCTGTACGCGACCGGCAAGTTCGTCAAGAAGGACGACCGCCGCGCCTCGACGCTCTACGCGAAGGCGTGCGACCTCGGCGATCCGCAGGGCTGCTACAACGTCGGGGTCATGGCCGACGACGCGCGTCCCGGCCCGCGCGATCCCGCCCGCGCCGCCGCGAAGTACGAAGAGGCCTGCTCGCTCGGCAGCGCGACCGGCTGCACGAACCTCGGCTCTCTCTACGAGAAGGGCCAGGGCGTCAAGATGGACAAGCTGAAGGCCGTCGCCCTGTACCAGCACGGCTGCGACGGTTCGAGTTGCCAGCGCTCGAACCTCACGGGCTGCGTCAACGTCGGCCGCGCCTACCGCGACGGGATCGGCGTCGCGAAGGACGAGGCGCACGCGGCCTCGATCTTCCGCGAGGCCTGCGACCGCAGGCTCGATCCCGACGACATCCACGCCGCCGAGAACGGCGCGCGCGCCTGCTCGCTGCTCGGCGCCCTCTACGTCGCCGGCGACGGAATCCCGAAGGACCCGGCAAAGGGACAGGAGCTCTCGGAGCTCGGGTGCGAGCGCGGCGACTCCTTCGGCTGCTTCAACGCCGCCGTCGGCGCCACGGATCCGGCGGAGACGGCGCACTATCTCGATCTCGCCTGCAAGGGCGGCGACGCCGAAGGGTGCTTCGAGCTCGGCGTCGCCTACGAAAAGGGAAGGGGCGTTGCCGTGGACCGCAAGCAGTCGATCGCGCTCTATCCGCAAGGCCTGCCAGATGGGCTTCGCGAAGGCGTGCGCGAAGAAGAAGGGCTGAGCGCCGCTACTTCTTCTCCGCCTTCGCGCCCGGCGCCCGCTTCGCCCTGCTTCGCGTACCACTGTTTGGCAAAGAGGGGACGGACGGTCGTCTTCTTGCCATCCATCTCGACGCCGACGCTCAGGATCCCGGACTCGATGAGCAGGGCGCCGTCGGTCTTGCCCTTCTCGCGCACGAAGTGCCCCTGGAGGTGAAAGGTCTCGCCCTTCGCGTCGAGATCCTGGATGCGGACGACGGAAGGGCCGAGGGTCGCGCGGGCGCCGCCCGTGAGCTCCTTGAGATTGACGAGGGGCTTCGTCCAGCCCGGCAGGGGAGCGCCGAGCACGGCCAGCAGCGGGCGCGCGTCCTGGACCTTCGCCTGGACCGTGCCGGTGCTCGTGACGTCGATCCGGGCCGTGGGAAACGCGAAGCGTCCCGACCAGCGCTTCGGGTCCGTCGAGCGGAATTCGCGCGCCTCGGAGATGGCGACGCTCGTGCCGGAGACGTCGATGGGGCCGCTGACGAGGTTCCACTTCGGGATCTTGAGATCGATGTCGGCGTTGCCCTGCAGCGTGACGGTGTTCAGCCGCACGACCGCGTTGCGAACGGCGGCGACGATGCCGCCTTTGGCGATCCCGTGGTCGATCGCGGCGTCGATCGTCGCCTTTCCGGTTCCGCCCTCCAGGCGCGTCCCGTAGACCTCGAAGAGGGGTGCGAGCGCGTCGAGCTTCTGGAAGGTGCCCTCGAGCTTCACCTGCGCGGTGATCACCTCGAACACCTTGGCGTCCTGGTGCTCGAGCGGCGCGAACGGATCGAACGTCGCCGTGATGTCGCCGACGACGGTGATGCCGTCGGTCGCCTTGCCGATCTTCATCTCGCCGCTCGCGAACGTCAGCTTCGCCGGTCCGATCTGCGCGTGGAGGGCCGGCTTCAGGAGGAACGACCCGTCCACGCGCGCCCCGCCCTGGTAGTGATAGGCGTCCACCCAGATGTCGTCGAAGTGCTCGACGGCGACCGAGCGCACGTCGATGAGGAAGGCCTTCGGGTCGGGAGGCGGGAACCGGTCGTCGGGCGAGCGCAGGGGAGGATCGGAGAAGCCGGGGACCGGCGGGATCACGGACGTGTCGGTCGTCTTCAGCAGCTCGGGCTTGATCTTGTTGCGCAGAAAGAAGGAGAGCCCGGATCCGCGCAGGGTCGTGACCCGGAAGGTGCGCCGGAGCAGCGAGGACAGATCGAACTCGACGTCGGCGTCGGCCAGCCGGATGATCCACTGCACGTTCGGGTCGCTTCCGCGGATGGTCAGGTTCTTGATCGTGAGGTGGCCGGGCTTCTCGGAGACGGCCTCGCCCCAGTCGAGCAGCAGGTATTGCGGCTGCGCGTTGATCATCGCGCGCAGCCGCGGGCCGGTGAGCAGCCAGCGGGTGGCGACCGGATAGAGGGCGCGGCCGAGGAAGGGGGAGAGGACGACCAGCGCGATGGCCGCGATCGCCAACCCGAGGAGAACCCGGCGCCAGCGCCTCTTTCCTGCCGCCACGATGGCGCGCACATTACCTCAGCCGGGACCGAGGCGACGTTCCCCGCCGGGCTCAGTGCGAGCGGCGTACGTCGCGACGTCTGTCAGGATCGCGTCGAGCCTCTCGCGGGGGTAGTAGCGGCCGTTCGCGACGACCGCCGCGATCTTCCGCGTGTTGCGGATGTCGCTCGTCGGATCCGCGTCGAGCAGGACGAGGTCGGCGACCTTCCCTTTCTCGACGGTGCCGAAATCGGCCTGACGGTCGAGGAACTTCGCCGGATTGATCGTCGCCGTCTGGAGCGCCTCCATGGGCGTGAAGCCCGCATCCACGAAGCGCTGCATCTCCTGGTGGAGGCTGAAGCCCGGCAGCACGTCGACGCCCGCGGGCGTGTCCGTACCGGCGAGGAACGGCACGCCGGCCTTCTGGAGTCGCTTCACGATCTCGAGCTCGTGCGCGACGAACTTCTCGCGGACGGGCAGGGGATCCGTGTCGAGGTCCTTGATGATCCCCGCCGTGAACTTCGGCCAGCTCTTCTCGCGCCAGGACGCGGGCGCGTACTTCGCGTCGGGGTCCTTCGACACGTCGATCGCGTCGACGAGCCACTGGCCGCGCTCCCAGTAGAGCGTGGGGCACTGCCAGACCTGCTTCTTTGAAAGGAGCTGGATCAGCGCCGCCTCGTGCGCGGCGTCCCAGGTGTCGAGAAAGCGGGCCGGCCCCTTCGGACCCTTCATGAGGTCGTCTTCGACCGTGGAGCTGCCCTCGAAGACGCCGATCAGGTGCTCGAAGCTCTTCTGTCCCGCGTCGGCCGCTTCGGAGGCGCGGATGGCATCCGGCACATGGCCCTCGAACGCGATGTTCTGCTTGTGGCACTCGTCGGCGATCGCGAAGTAGGCCTCGCGCGGGACGTAGGACTGGATCTTGATGAAGTCCACGCCGCGGCCCTTGAGCATGACCACGGCGCGGCGGCCGTCCTCGGGCGTCGCGATCGCGATGGCGGCGGGGAACTGGGACTTCGGCCCGTCGAGCATGGGGCCCGAGATGATCATGCGCGGGCCGAGCAGCGCGCCGCTCGCGACGTCGCGCCGCGCGGCGAGGATCGGCTCGAGGTCGCTGCCCATGTCGCGCACGCCGGTGATCCCGTTGGCGATGAAGAGCGGCAGCGTGACTTCCTTGCCGCCGGGCACCCAGTCGCCGAAGAACGTGTGGATGTGCATGTCCCAGAGTCCGGGGATGAGGAACTTCCCCCGTCCATCGACTGCACGGGCGCCTTTCGGAATCTTCGTCCCGCCTGCCTCGCCGACCGCGGCGATGCGATCGCCCTCGATGACGACCGTCATGTTCGGCCTGGCCGGCCCGCCGGTCGTATCGATGACGGTCACGTTGGTGATGGCGATCGGGCCATCGGGTTCGAGTGCTCGAGCCCTGGGCGCGCCCGCGCACAACAGCAATCCCAGAACGGCGACGCGCAGGATCTTCATGTTCCGAGATCCTATGTCTTCGCAGGCTCCGGCCCGCCGTCGAGATGGAAGATGGTCTCGATCGACACACCGAGGGCGCGGGAGAGCTTGAGCGCGAGAAGCACCGACGGCGTCATGCGGCCGGCCTCGATCGCGTTGACCGACTTGCGCGTGACTCCGGCCAGCGTGGCCAGGTCGGCCTGGGTCAGGTCGCGCATCGCGCGCTGAACCTTGAGCGTATTGCGAAGGCCTTCGTCGTTCATGGCTTCACTCGCGGTCCAGGAAGAGAAAGAGCGCGATGAAGGTGGCCATGCCCAGAGTGATCGTGGCTTCGGCCATCGCCAGCGCCGTTCGGGTCGCGGATACCTGCGGCAGCGTTCCGAAGAGCAGGGCCAGGGGAAGCTGAGCGGCGAGCACGGCGATCAAGGCTGCGCGCGCGGAGCGGTTCATGCTGTGCTGCCGCAGCTCGTCGTTCAGGATCGCCTTTGCCTCGGGGGAGCGCGGATCCCAGGACTTGCCGCGAAGGGTCGCCCGCAGGGCGGCTGCGAGAAAGACGATCGCGATGGGATAAACCCAGCCGGCTGTCGCCATGAAGCGCGAGGCCGCGCCCTCGGGCCAGAGCGTCATCGCGAGGGCCATCACGCCGAGGCCGGGCACGATGACGAGCATCGCGGCCAGGCTTCGCCGGCTGAATCGAACCAGGAGCTCGGAAGAGTTGTCGGCAAGTGCGGTCATTGATGACTCCATTGTTTGATGTGAGCGTTGAAACCGTTACGGGTCATATAGTAACTGTTGATACTCTAAAAGCAACCGATAAGTTACTAAATATGGCCAAGTCTCTGATGGATTGGCTGTTAAGGAACGGTCTCGTTGCTCGTACCCTCCAAGAGATGACTTCCCGCGGGCGGATGGCGGCCAGCATGGCGTTCCTGATTGCCCTGTTGCTCTATCCCGAGCCGGCGACCGGGGTGTCGACGGGCGTGAGCTCCGGCCCCGCCCCGGGTGTCGCCGGGAGCTTCAGCCGGACCTCACCGGCCGAAGTCGCGGCTCACGCGCGCAGCGAGGCTGCGGCGTCGATGGGCGACTCCGGATCGCCGGCCGAACGCGAGATTCCCTCGCGGCCGGATCGCCAGAATCGAACGGCTTCCTCGGCGCCGATCGGAGCGAACGAGGTGGAAGACCGGGGGCGTTCGCGGGGACTTCTCGAGCCGAAGACGGTCCCGGTGGTGGCCGGGTTTTCCGCGTTTTCCGATGCCGGCATGAGCCCGCCCGATCCGATCATCGCCGCCGGCCCCAGCCATGTCGTGGTCGCGGTCAACAGCAAGTGGGGCATCTTTACGAAATCGGGGTCGCTGGTCTTCCAGGCTTCGGCTGTCAGCTGGTTCGGGCCGCAATTGAGCGCGGTGCACGTGACCTCGCTGCTGCCTTACGACCCCCAGGTCGCCTACGACCAGTTCCGCGGCCGGTGGATCCTCGTCTACTCCGCCACGGACGTTGCGTCGCAGTCGTGGATCCTCCTCTCCGTCTCGAGCTCGAGCGATCCGACGGCGCCCTGGTACTCGTGGGCGCTTCCGGGGGACGTCAACGGGACGGCGCCGGCGGCCAACTTCTCCGACTTCCCGGCGCTCGGTTTCGACGACACGGCGATTTACATCGCGACGAACCAGTTTCGCTACTCGGACACGGCATTCGAGTACGCCAAAATCCGCGTGCTGAAAAAGGATCCGCTGTACGCGGGTGCGAGTGAGCCGGCCTGGTCCGACTTCTGGGATCTCGAGGATCCCGCCGCGCCGGGATCCAAGGTCCACTCGGTGCGGCCGGCGCAAACGTTCGGCAGTTCCGACGTCGAGTACCTCGTCAGCAACAGTCCGTACACGACGCGGACGTTCGTCACGCTCTGGAGCGTGGCCGGCGCGGGGACGCCGGCGCCGTCACTCTCGGCGGTCAACGTTCCCGTGACGGCCTCGCGCGAGCCTCCGGGCGCCGATCAGAAGGGCGGCTCTCCCGGAACGGCGGGCTGCCCGACGCCCTGCCTCATCGACACGGGCCGCGGCAGCATCACGTCGGCCGTCCATCGGAACGGGTCCGTGTGGTTTTCCCACACGGTGGCCGACGCCGGCGGGGTCTACAGCCGCGCCCGCTACGCGCGGATCGCCGTCGCGGCGACGGCCCTGGTCGAGGACGAGGCCTTCGGCTCGGACGGCTGCTGGTATTTCTATCCGGCGATCGCCGTGGACGACGGCAACAACCTCTCCATGGTCTTCGGACGCAGCTGCGTCGACGAATACGCCGGCGTCGGCGCGACTGCCCGTTCGATCTCGGACGCGAAGCTCGAGCCGAGCGTGCGCCTGAAGGACGGGACGGCGAGCTACGTGGCGCCGATCGGCGGCGCCGAGCCGGTCAACCGCTGGGGCGACTTCTTCGGCGCGGCACTCGATCCGGCAGATCCGGGCAAGGTCTGGGTCGTCGGCGAATACGCCGCGCTGACCAACCGATGGAGCACGTGGGTGGCAGAGACGCGCGTCGCGCTTTCCGGCGGCGCGTGCCGCCCCGACGGATCCACGCTCTGCTTCGGCGACGGCCGCTTTCGCGTGACGGTCGACTGGCGCAAGCCCGATGGCGCCTCTGGCGCGGGAACGGCCGTGCCGATCACCGACGACTCCGGCTACTTCTGGTTCTTCGACGCCGGCAACATCGAGGTCGTCGCGAAGGTCCTCGACGGCTGCGGCGTCAACGGCCGGTACTGGGTCCTGGCGGGAGGCCTGACGAACGTCGAGGCGGCGCTCGTCGTCACCGACACGAAAATCGGCGTCGCGAAGACCTACGCCAATCCCGCCGGCACGGCCTTCCGGCCGATCCAGGACACGGCGGCGTTTGTGACGTGTCCGTAGGGCCGCGACGAATCTCTACCGCGCTCCCTGCACGAGGAAGAGGTGCGACGCCATGCGGCGGGCCGTCAGCGCATAGCTCTTGCCGTCGTCGCTCAGGGCGATCGGGGAGATCTGGATGGCGCCGGTCATGTCGGCGGGCCCGAGGGTCTTGTAGGGCTCGCGTTTGCCCGTCGCGAGGTCGAGCCTCTCGATCTTCACGGGTACGTCCGACCAGAGGCTGACGACCATGAGGGACTTGCCGTCGGCGCTCCAGCGTACGACGGCGTCGTCGGGCGTGGCGCCCGGGACGGGGCGCGCGGGCCCGCCGTCGACCGGGTAGATCTTCTGGCCTCCGCCGCTGTCCCGGGCCAGGACGAGCAGACCATCGGGAGACACGAGCCCGTCGGTCGTTCCCTCGGGGGTCAGAGGGCGCGGCTTTCCGCCCTCGATGTCCTGGACGTAGCAGCGCACGGCATGGCCGGTCTCGTGGCCGCATGCGAGGACCCGCTTTCCGTCGGGGAAGAGCACGGCGGTTTCGTAGCTGACGAGGCCGCCGCGCTCGAGCTTGCGAGGCTGCCCGGCTCCCGTCGGATAGACCACGAGTTGCGCCGGATCCGTCGGCACCACCGAGAGGACGAGCTTCCCATCGCGCGTGATGTCGAGGGCCGAGCCTTCGCCGAGACTCACCACGGGCGATCCGTCGGTCTGGCGCAGGCCGGTCGAGTAGTGCGGCCCGAGGCGCGAGCTCTCCTCGGTGAGGAGCAGTGTCCTGCCGTCCGGGGTGAGCGCCGAGACGTAGGTCAGCTCGAGCCAGGAGAGATTGCGCTCCTTGCTCTCGCCCGGGGCGACGGCCAGGATCTCCTTCCACTGGTCGTCGCGGCTGGCGAGCCAGCGCCCGTCGCGAGCGACGTCGAGCAGCACCAGGCCTCCCGCGCTCTGCACGATGCTGCGCGGCTTCCCGTCGACCTTCGAGGCGTAGATCGCGAGATCGTTGTACGCCACTCCCGCGGAATACATGACCTCGCTGCCGTCGCTCGACCAGGCGAGGCCCTCCAGGACCCCGTTGCCTTCCGAGAGGACGGTCTTTTTTCCGGCGAGGTCCACGACGGCGACGGAGCCGCGGTCGTCGTACTTGATCGGGTGCTCGAAGAAGGCGATCCGGTCGCCGCGCGGGGAGAAGCGCGGGTTCGAGAAGTAACCGCCGCACTCGGCCAGCACCTTGCCGGGCGGGTACTCGATCAGGTCCTTTCCGTTGACGTCGTGCGCGATCACGAGGTCCGAGCCGTCGGGGTTCCAGTCGGCCTCGCGCACGTTGTCCGCAATCTCACGCGGCGCGCCGCCTTCGAGCGGCATGCGCGCGAGCGTGCCGAGAAACACGCTGTGCCGCAGGTAGCGCGGGCGGGTCAGGACCGCGAGCTCTCCCTTCGAGGAGATGGAGAGCAGGGTCATGTCGGCCTGTCCGGCCACCGGCGCGCCGGGATAGTCCGGCCGCAGCGAATAGATCCGGGGCGAGTTGCCGGACGGCGCCGCGCTGTAGACGACGGTCTTTCCGTCGGGGGAGAAGCGCGCGTTGAAGATCGGCTCCTGGCGGAAGGTCAGCTGCGAAAAAGTGACGGCCGCGGGTTTCGCATCGGTGGCCTTCCGGTGGCCGAGGGCCCAGCCGGCCGCGAGGGCGACCAGCGCGATCGCCGCCGCGATCCCGACCCGACGGCCGCTGCCGGATCGGCGCCCGACGGCGGCGGCGCCGGGCTGCGCCGTCGCCGAAACGCCCGAGAGCGCGTCGAGGTCGAACGCCAGGTCGTGCGCCGAGTGGAACCGCTGTTCAGGGTTCTTCTCGAGGCAGTGACGGACGATCCGTTCGAGGGCCGGCGGCACGCTCTGGTTCGTGACGGACAGGTCCGGCGGATCCTCTTTCAGGATCGCGGACATCGTGTCGGCGGCCGAGTCGCCGTGGAACGCGCGGCGGCCCGAGAGCATTTCGTAGAGGATCGCGCCGAAGGAAAAGATGTCGCTGCGCGCGTCGGCAGGCTTGCCGCGCACCTGCTCGGGCGACATGTAGCCGAGCGTGCCGAGCACGACGCCCGGCTCCGTGCCGGCGGTCGCGGTCGGCAGGTTCGTGTTCTGGCCGCGCTCCTCGGTGTGCGTCAGCTTCGCGAGGCCGAAGTCGAGGATCTTCAGCCGGCCGTCGTTGGTGACGAAGATGTTCTCGGGCTTCAGATCCCGGTGGACGATTCCCTTCTCGTGCGCGGCCGCGAGGCCGTGGACGATCTGGAGCGAGTAATCGAGCGTCTTGCGCGCGGAGAGCTTGCCGCCCGCGAGGACCGACCGGAGCGTCTCGCCCTCGAGCAGCTCCTGGACGACGTAGGGCGCGTCGTCGTGCGTTCCGATGTCGTACACCGCGGTGACGTTGGGATGATTCAGAACACCCGCCGCCTTGGCCTCCTGCTCGAACCGGCGCAGCCGGTCTGCGTCCGCCGAAAAGGAGGCTGGCAGCACCTTGATCGCGACGTCGCGGGACAGCCGCGGGTCCTTGGCCCGGTAGACCTCTCCCATTCCGCCTGCGCCGATTTGCGCGACGACTTCGTAGGGGCCGAGGCGGGAGCCCGGTGCGATTGGCATGGAGGCAGGGGGATTCTAGTCGCGTCTGCGCGTAGAATCGCTGCATGATTTCACGCGATCCGTCAGCGCTTGCGATAGCTGTGTGTCTGCTTTCGGGGATGCTGGTCGGTAGCGGGAGTGCCGCAGCTGCGCCGCCGCCACCCGGTCGGTACGAAGACCTCGTCTCCTTCTTTCGAGATTGGCGCGCGTTCCAGAAGCCGAAGCTCGTGGACGGAGTGCCGGACTACGGCGCCGCCGCGATGGCCGCGCAGCAGAAGGAGCTCGAGACCTGGAAGAAGCGCCTCGCGGCGATCGATCCGAGCGCATGGCCGGTCCCGCAGCAGGTCGACTACCAGATGGTGCGCGCCGAGCTCGCCGGGCTCGACTTCGACCACCGCGTCCTGAAGCCGTGGGCGAACATCCCCTCGTTCTACGTCACGGTGTTCTGGGAGGAGAGCGACCAGCCGGCGCGCGAAGGGCCGTACGCGCCCGGCGCCGTCGAGCTCTGGACGTACCAGTACCCGCTGTCGGCGCAGGCCGCGACGGAGATCGGCGCGAAGATCCGCACGATTCCGCGCCTGCTCGCGCAGGCGAAGGTCAACCTGACGGGCAACGGGCACGACCTCTGGCTCTACGGAACCAAGGCGCTGCAGCAGCAGAGCGCCGATCTGCGGCTGCTCGGCACGAAGCTCGTGGGCGCGCCCGCCGCACTCAAGACCGACGTCGACAAGGCCGTCAAGGCCACCGACGCGCTGACGGCGTGGCTCGAGTCCAAGCAGGCCTCGAAGACCGCGCCGTCGGGGATCGGCGTCGAGAACTACGACTGGTACCTCAAGCACGTCCAGCTCGTCCCGTACACGTGGGCGCAGCTGGTCGCGATCATGGAGCGCGAGCTCGCGCGCTCCCAGGCCCTGCTCGCGATGGAGGAGCTGAAGAACGCGAAGCTGCCCGAGCAGGTCCCGGTCGCGAGCGCCGACGAGCACGACAAGCGCTTCAACGCCGCCGTCACCGAGTACATGGCGTTTCTCCGGGACCAGGAAATCCTCACGGTGAAGGACTACATGGATCCGGCCATGCGCGCCCGCATCGGCACGTACAGCGCGGGACCGCGCGAGTTCTTCACCGAGGTGGACTACCGCGATCCCGAGATCATGCGCACCCACGGCTACCACTGGCTCGACAAAGCCTGGATGGTCCACGAGAAGGCGCCCACGCCGATCCGCCAGGAGGTGCTGCTCTACAACATCTTCAACACGCGCACCGAGGGCAACGCGACGGGATGGGAAGAGATGATGATGCAGGCCGGGATGTTCGACGCCCGGCCGCGCTCGCGGGAGCTCGTCTACATCCTCGTCGCCGAACGGGCCGCGCGCGCCCTCGGCGAGCTCTTCATGCAGGCCAACCTCATGACCCTCGAGCAGGCGTCCGCGTATGCCTGCGCCAACACTCCGCGGGGATGGCTGAGCATGCAGGGCAATCTCGTCCGCTCCGAGCAGGAGCTCTACCTGCGGCAGCCGGGCTACGGTCAGAGCTACCTGATCGGCAAGATCGAGATCGAGAAGCTGCTCGCCGAGCGCCGGGCGCAGCTCGGGGAAAAGTTCCGGATGAAGGCGTTCATGGACGAGTTCAATGCCGCGGGCCTGATCCCGGCCTCGCTCCTGCGCTGGGAGCTGACCGGCAAAAAGTCGCCCGAGCTCGCGCGGATGCTGGAGTAAGCGGCACGTCCCCGGACCCGATTCGCGGCGTTCGTGTCGTCGCGGTGTTCGAGGCAGCCAAAGGCGCGCTCGTCCTGGCCGCGGGATTCGGCCTGCTTTCGCTGCTGCACCGCGACCTGCAGGTCGTGGCGGAAAGGCTCGTCCGGCACTCGCACCTGAACCCCGCCCACCACTATCCGCAGATCTTCATCCAGGCGGCGTCGCGCATGAACGACTCGCGCCTGTTGGTTCTGGCCGGACTGGCGTTTCTCTACTCGACGCTGCGCTTCGTCGAAGCCTACGGCCTGTGGCGCCTGCGGCCGTGGGCGGAGTGGCTCGCGATCGTCGCGGGATCGGCCTACCTGCCGGTCGAGGTCTACGAGATCTGCCGGCACGCGACCTGGATGCGGGGATTCGTCCTGCTGACGAACCTTTTCATCGTGGGGTACCTCGTGTGGGTGCGCGTCGGAGCCCGCCGCGCCTCGTGCGAGACCGGCTAGAGCTCCGAGCGAAAGGGCGTCGACGAGCCATTCGCTCAGCCGCTGCTTGAGCGGCCGCGACTTCCACATGGCGAGCGTGTAGGGGCGGCACTTCTGCAGGTCGTGCTCGAACCGCTCGCGCATCAAGCCGGCGAACGCGGCGTCGTAGACGAAGAGGTTGATCTCCTCGTTCAGGTGGAAGGAACGGTCGTCGAGGTTCGCCGATCCCACCGTCGCGAAGATCCCGTCGACGACCATCGTCTTCACGTGGAACATCGTCGGCTGGTACTCGAAGATCTTCACGCCGCCCGCGAGCAGCGGCCCGAAGGAGGAGCGGCCGGCCGCCTTGGTCGCCGGCACGTCGTTGTGCTCGTCGGAAGGCACGATGACGCGCACGTCGACGCCCCGCTTCACGGCGGCGACGAGCAGGCCCACCGTGGTCTCGTCCGGGAGGAAGTAGGAATTGGCGATCCAGATCTCCTTCGACGCCGCCGCCACGGAGATCGCGTAGACGCGCCCGGCTCCCGACATCGCCGCGAGCGGCGACGAGGCGACGACCGCTGCGGAAGAGGGGCCCGCCGCCGAAAGGGACGGGAAGAACTCATCGCCGACGAGCGGCTCGCCGGTCGCCTCGGACCAGTTCTCCTGGAAGGCGCGCTGCAGACCGCGCACGGCGGGCCCCTCGACGCGCAGCTGCGTGTCGCGCCAGTGCTCGTGGGAATCGGCGTCCCCCAGCCATTGGTCGGCAAAGCCCACGCCCCCCGTGAAACCGACCGTGCCATCGACCACGAGAACCCGCCTGTGGTTGCGATGATTCAAGACCCAGATCATCCATGGCTGTTTCGGATGGAAGAACTCGACGCGGCACCCGGCGCGGCGCAGGGCCTCGACGTCATCCTTCTTCAGGTGCCGGCCCGAGGAGCCGACCGCGTCGAGCAGGATGCGAACCGCAACGCCGTGCGCCGCCCGTTCGGCGAGCGCGTCGCGGAAGCGGGCGCCCACTTCGCCCGACCAGAAGATGTAGGCCTCGAAGTTCACGGTCTTGCGCGCTGAGGCAATCGCCGCGAGCATGGCCGGGAAAACGGCGTCGCCGTTCTCGAGCAGATCGAGCCGGTTGCCGGGGCTCATCGTCGGGCCGGGCAGCGCCGACGGCAGAAAGGTCGCGTCGCTCACCGTGAATCCGTGGGGCAGCTCGTAGAGGGTCTGTTTCGGGGCGCTCGACTTGGCGACGGTGATGGCGAAGGCGTAACCGGCCGCCGCCGAGACGACGACGAGCAGGAGGATGTGCGGCAACCTGCGCCGCTCGGCGCCCCGGAGTCGTCATGGCGTGGAGGCGATCTTACTGCCCCCGGCCGGGCCCGCGGTTCGCGGTAACCTGATGGCAACGAGGAGCCTGAAAATGACGAGACGGGCCGTGGCGATCTGTATCGTCCTGGTTGCGATCCACTCCGGCGCGGCGCGCGCGCAGGACGACCTCGTCAAGGATTACGCGAAGACCCTCGCGAAGGACCGCGACGCCGGGGAGCGCGCCCGCGCGGCCCACTGGCTCGGCGGCCGCAAACAGCCGGAGGCCGTGGCGGCGCTCGCGAAGGCGTTGTCGGACCCGGACGCATCGGTTCGCCAGGCGGCCGCCTCGGCGCTGTGGGACACGGGGAAGGACGCCGTCGCGGCGAAGCCCGAGCTCGAGAAGGCGCTCGACGATCCGGTGGCCGCGGTCGTCGCGCGCGCGGCCGGCGCGCTCGCCGTGATGGGCGTGCCGGACAAGCAGCTCGCGCCGGCGTGGCGCCGGGCGCTCGAGGGCTCGCGCGACGACGCCACCGCGTTCGTCGCGGCGCGCGGCCTGATCGGGATCGATCCGCCCGAGAAGCTGGCGCCGCCGATCCTCACGTATCTCGCGAAGAATGCGGAGGAGGCCGAGAACCCGAAGCGCACGGGATCCAACTACGACGACAAGAAGAGTGCGGAAGCGGCGGCCAAGGCGCTCCGGGAGCTCCTCAACGAAAACGCGGAGCCGCTCCTGCCGTTGATGGATCGCACGATGCAGCGCAGCCCCGAGTCCTGCCGCTACATCCTCGACGCCCTGGCGGGGGTCAGGAAGCTGCCGCCCGGAACGGTCGACCTCGCGCTGAAGTACACGCGCTCGGCCGAGCCCGAGACGCGCGTACGCGGCGATCGGCCTGGCGGGAAAGGTCACGGCGGAGCGCGAGGCGGCGCGCTGGATCCCGGAGGCCATCCGCCTGCTCGGCGACCGCGACGAAAGCGTCCGCAACGAGGCCTGCTGGGCGCTGAAGGGCGTCAAGGGCCTGTCGTGGGAGGCGGCTCCCGAGCTCGCGCGCCTCGTGGCGAGCGATCCGTCGATGGGCGTGCGCAAGAGCGCCGCCAGCGCGCTCGAAGAGATCGGCAACGTCGCGAACCCCGCCCCGAAGGCGGCGAAGATCTCGGTCGCGTCGGCGGCGAAGGGCCCGCTCGCCGCCGCGATGAAGAGCAAGGACGCCGACCTCGCGCTCGCGGCGGTCGCGGCGTACAACGTGCTGTACATCGACACCGCGGAGATCGTCGCGACGCTCGCCGACGTGGCCGTGTCGGGCGCGGACGTCCCGGCGCGGCAGCGCGCCTTGCAGTGCCTCCGCAACCGGCAGGGCCAGTCCCGTGGCGTCGTCGAAACCATCCGGCCGCTGACGAAGTCGCCCGACGCGCTGATCGCCGACGACGCGAAGACCGCCATCGAGTGGATCGACCGGGGCGGCGCGGGCAGCCCGGGTCCCATCCAGGGCGGCGTCGCCGCGGCGGCGCCGGCCTCGCCCGCGCCGGCACGGGGCGCCGCCGCCGGGGCTTCGCCGCCCCCGCCGCGGAGGGGGCGAGCAAGGGCAGCGAGGAGCGCGGCCTCGCCGCGCTGCGCGAGCGCAAGCTCGCGTTCGACGAGCCGAGCTTCTACCGCGCGCTTTCCGAGGCCGACACCGAGGCGATCCGCGCGTACCTCGACGGCGGCATGTCCGTGAACCTCGTCTTCGTCGACTCGAATCGCCGCACGCCCTTGATGATCGTGTTCTTCGGGATGGAGGCGTGCGGCACGCCGGAGAAGGGCCACGAGATCGTGGCGCTGCTCATCAAGCGCGGCGCCGACGTCAATCAGAAGGACGAGAAGCAGAACACGGCGCTCATGTTCGCCGCGGACAAGTGCGACCGGGAAACCCTGCGCATGCTCCTCAAGGCGGGGGCAAAGCTGGACGCGAAGAACTGGGCCGGCCTGACGGCGCTCCAGATGGGGATCGCGACCGGTAATCCCGGCCTCGAAGAGCTGATCGCCGCCGGCGCGCGCCTGGACCCCGCGACGGCCAAGGCGTACGCCGAGGCGTTCAAGAAAAATCCGAAGGCGGTGGCGCTGGTGAAGAAGGCGTCAGCGCCGTGAGGCGCGGTCGGGCTCGCGGCCTGCTTGACCGGGCGTACCTTGGCCGGGCGCCCGGCGTTGGTCAGGGTCGAGGCGTTCTCGAACGCGCCTTCCCACGAAGTGCCCTGACCCCGGATCTTGATCGTTCCGAATCGCTTGGTTCCGACCTCGAACGCCAGCCGCTGCGCCTGCTGGTGACGCGCGAAGCCGCGGGCGAAGAGCCCGCCCCATCTCCAGCCTGCTTCCCGCTCGGCCTGTTGTACGGTGAGTGCCATGATTGTTTGGGTTTGAACTGTCCATCTTACCACGCGGCGCGGACGAGCCCGGCTGCTCGCAGCGATCGTTTTCGACGTTTCTAACGTTCAGAGCTCGGCGCGGCGCGGTGGTAGATTCGTTGCGTTCTCGATTCGCTCGCCTTTTGCCAGACGCCTCTGACGAATCCCGACCGAAGAAGCAACGAGAATGCAGTACGCCGCGCCGTGGCGTCCCTGCGCGACTTCGATCGGCGTAAGGAGAAACGTCATGCGATCCACGTGTCGACTCTCGATGGCAGCGATTCTTTTCACCGCGGCAGCCGGATTCGCCCGAGCACAGGAGCCCGCGACGCCGCCGGCCCCCGCTCCGGAGGTCGCGCAACCCGTCCCCGAGCTTCCGCAGATCCCGGCCGCGGAGCCCAATGCGCCCGTCGTCGAGCCCGCGGTCGTCGCGGAACCGATCGCCCCGGCCGTCGAGCCGGCTGCAGCGGCGCCCGTCGCCGCGCCCGCGCCCGTGGAGGCCAAGCAGGTCGTGACGACCACCAAGCGCGCGGCGAAAAAGACGGTCGTCAAGCCCCCGGTGGAGAAGCCGGTGGAGGCGCCCGTGGTTCAGTCGATCGAACCCGCCGCCCCTGCCGCCGCCGCGGTGAGCACGGCGCCCGCCGTGAGCGTTCCTCCCGCGCCTCCTGCTGCCAGGGCAGCAATCGTCGAGAGCCACGCCGAGGAAGCGGTTCCACAGAAGAAGCTGGGCCTCGGCAGCTGGATTCTGTTCGGAGTGACGCTGCTGGCCATGGCCGGCATCGCGGTCAAGTTTCTGCGCCGGCACGTGCCGACTCCGACCTCGATCGTGGATTTCACGATTCCTCCCGAGCCGAAGCCGGCGCTGGTCACGCGGCCTTAGCTCTTCGCTGCCGGGATTCGCGAGGGCGGGGGAAACCCCGCCCTTCCTGTTTGAAGGCGGGAGACTTCGCTGCGGAACCTCACGGCGGCCCGAGCGTAAGCTCTCCCGGGGGAAACGATGAAGGACCCTCTCCTCCCCGGAGGAGGGAGAGGGTCCGGAATGTGTGCGGGAAACCGGCGGCCGGTCGGATCAGTGGACCGCTTCGATCTTGCCGTAGTACCCGTTCGATTCCTCGTCGGGTCCGGCGGCAAAGTACAGGACGTCGTGCGGTCCGGCGGCTCCATCGTTGCCGAAGCCGATGCCCCAGAGACCGTCGATCGAGATCGCGTGAGCCCGGTGGCGCAGGCGGCCGGCGAAGTGCCAGTTGCCGCCGCGGTTCTGGCAGAAGGCGTTGATCTTGCCGTCGCCGAAGTTTCCGACGAGCAGGCAGCCGCCGAAACGTCCGAAATCCTCGGGCGCCATGGCGAGACCCCAGGGCGAGTTCAGCAGGCCGTGCGAACCCACGTGTGCCACGAGGTTGCCGTCGGCGTCGAACTGGCGGACGAAGCCGTGGTTGATGCCGGGCACGTCGTCATCCCCGTCCTTCAAGGCGTACGTGACGAAGATCGAGTCGCCGGCGGCCTGGATCCCGAAGGGGCAGTAGCCCTGCGGGATGCTTTGATCCTGGAACCCGCCGGCGGTGTCGAACTCCCCGAACGAGCCGTCGAAGAAGTTGCCGTGGAACGCCTCGACCTTGCACTCGGCGAAGTCGGTCGAATACAGCACGTCGCCGTGGATGGCGAGGCCCTTGTAGTTGGAGCCCGGATCGCTGAAGACCACGAGCGCGTTCGGATCGACGTCCGAGTTCCATGCGGAGAAGGTGCCGTCCTCGCTCGCGAAGAGAAACGTCGCCGGGGCGCCGGCGGCCATCTGGAACTGCGTGCTGCCGTTGTGGACGGTGCCGGTCGGCGCGCCGGGAACCTGGACCTCGAGCGGGAGTTTCATGCCGTCGCCGTTGTAGATCGTCGAGTAGCCGCTGCCGTTGTCGGCGACCCACCAGGGCCCCGTGTCGCTCGCGGCGATGCCCCACGCGTTGACGAGCTTCGGGTCGACGACGGGCGCCTCGTCCGCTTCGTTCGAGACGAGGATCGTGACGCGGTAGTCCTTGCCCTGGTCGTGAGCGGCCAGCGCGACTTCCTGGCGGCTTTGACCGGCCGCGAACGCCGCGAGCCCGATGAGGCCGGCGGCCGCCAGGGCGCCTCGCCTCGTTTGATTCTTCGTCATGTTGACCTCCTTGTGGTTGGTGGACCGACGCCTTTTCCGGAGACACGCTCCACCCCGCGTCGGATGCAATCGCCGCGCCCCGGGGAAATTTACTTAGCTATCCCTTAGATTGCCGCGCGGCGCGTCGTTTCGCGCCCGCGCTCAACGCGCCGCACGCGGCGGCCGCGAGCGCGAGCCCGACGCACGACAGAGACGTGACGCGAAAGGAGCGATCGAGCCCCGTCTTCACACCGTCGCGAATGGCCCGGGCTTCTCCTGCCGAGGCGGAGGGAGGAGGTTTCAGGGCGCCGAGACGAATGCGGTCGGGCGCGATCTGACGGAGCATCTCCGCCGACACGCGGGCATCGGCGAGCCGCCGGTCGAGCTCGCGGTTGAACGTGCCGGCGGCGATCAAGCCGAAGACGGCAACGGCGAGCAGGGCGGCCACGCGCGCGACGGCGTTGTTGATTCCGGATGCCGTTCCCTGGTCCGCGCGCTCGACGGCTCCGAGCACCGTCGCGGTCAAGGGCGCGACCGTGATCGCGAGGCCGAGGCCCAGCGTGCAGAGGGCCGGGAGCACGGTCGTCGGGTAGCCGCCGCTCGCGGGAAGCAACGCGAAGAGCAGGAAGCCCGCGCCGGCGACGAGGGGACCGACCGTCAGAAAGAGACGGGCGCCGAATCGGTCCGCGAGCATTCCGGACGTGCGCGACAGCGCTGCAACGATGACGACGAGCGGCAGGATCGCCGCGCCGGCCGCGGACGGCCGATAGCCCCGCGCCTGGATCAGCACGAAGGGAAGAAAGAAGAACGTCGCCGCCAGTGCGGCGTAGAGGAAGAACGTGAGGAGGTTTGCGGTCGCGAACGTCCGGCGGCGGAAGAGATCCAGCGAAACCATTGGATGCGGACTGTTGCGCTCGACGACGACGAACGCGCAGAGGCCGGCGACGCCGGCCGCGGTGGCGCCCCAGGCGTGCGGATCCGCCCATCCGACCGAGCCGGCTTCGATGAGACCGTAGACGAGTCCGCCGAGGCCGAGCGTCGCGACGACCGCTCCCGGCAGATCGAGGCGCCCTGCGCGGGGGTTGCGCGTCTCGGCGACGTGCTGCCGCGTGATCCACAGCACGGCGCCGGCGATGGGAAGATTGATCAGGAACACGGCGCGCCACGAGATCGCCTCGACCAGCCACCCGCCGAGAGCCGGACCGACGGCGCTCGCGATGGACGTCAGCGCCGACCACATGCCGACGGCGCGCCCGCGTTGCTGCGGCGGAAAGGCGGCGCCGAGCATCGCGAGGCTCGAGGGCACGAGCAGGGCGGCCCCGAGGCCCTGAACGGCCCGCGCGGCGATGAGGGCGCCCGCGCCGGGCGCGAGACCGCACGCGAGCGAAGCGAGGGCGAACGTCGCGGCGCCGATGGAGAAGAGCCTCTTGCGGCCGAAGCGGTCGGCGAGCGAGCCCCCGACGAGAACGAGCGAGGACAGAAACAGCGCGTAGGCCTCCACGATCCACTGAGCCCCGGAGACGCCGACGCCCAGCTCCTGCTGGAGCACCGGCAGCGCCACGCTCACGACGTTCCCGTCGATGAACGCCATGCTCGATCCGAGGACGGAGGCGGCGAGGACCCAGCGGCCCGCCGACGGCGAGCAGGGCTGCGCGTCCGTCGCGTGGGCGACGCCCCCGGAGCAGGGATCCGCGGTGAGGGACATCAGGCCGACTCCGACATTTTCGCAGGCGCCATGGGCCCCTGTCGGTGCAAATGGCGCGCCGCCGCTCGCCTCAAGTCCCGGTCGTCATCACCACGCGGAAGCGGGCGTCGCCGCTCATCATCCGGTCGTACGCCGCGGCGGCGCGGTCGAGCGGGAAGATCTCGTTGCGGGAGCGCACTCCTGTCAGTGCGGCGAAGGCCATCGTGTCCTGCGAGTCGATCGAGCGGCCGGAGGGCCACCCGGCAACCGAGCGGCGCCCGAAGATGAGGATTCCGGCGGGAACCTGCAGGGGCTCGGGCGGCGCGCCCACGACGATGAGCTTGCCTTCGGGCCCCAGGCCGCCGAGGACCGCGGTCATCGCGGGAGCGCTCGTGACGGTCGCGAGGATGACTCGCGCGCCGCCGAGTTTCGCGAGCTCCGCTGCGGGATCCTGCTTCTGGCTGTCGATGTAGTGGCGCGCGCCGAGCTCGCGCGCGAGCGGCTCCTTGTCGCTGCCGCGCGCGATCGCGACGGTGTCGAACCCCATCTTCGCGGCGAACTGCACGCCGAGGTGCCCGAGGCCGCCGATGCCGAGCACGGCGACGAGATCGCCCGCCCGCGCGCCGGAATTGCGCAGCGGGTTGAACGTGGTGACGCCCGCGCACATGAGCGGCGCGGCTTCGACCGCCGTCAGGCCGTCGGGGATCCGCGCGAGCGCGACCGCGGGGGCGACGACGTAGTCTGCGTAGCCGCCGTCGTACGCGATCCCCGGGACCGGGGCGCCGACGCGGCAGAGCAGGAAGTCGCCTCGCCGGCAGGAGTCGCAGGTGCCGCAGTGCCCGCCGTGCCAGCCGATGCCGACGCGATCGCCCGCGCTCCATGCCGACACGCCGGGTCCGACCGCGTCGACGACGCCCGCGATCTCGTGGCCGGGCACGCGCGGCAACGCGAGCCCCGGCCACAGGCCCTCCTTCGTCAGCACGTCGCTGTGGCAGATTCCGGAGGCTTCGATGCGCACGCGCACGAAACCCGGGCCGGGAGCGGGGATCTCCCGCTCCGCCATTTCGAGAGGGCCGCCCGCCTTCGACACCTGGACCGCGCGCATTTTCGCCATCGTTGCTTCCTCCGCCTCGAAGTAGGGGCGGAGACTGGCGGGCGATTCAGAAACCCCGGAATGGCCCGCCGTACCGACACGTTGGACGACACCGGGAGCGGAGGGCGAACCCCGATGCGACAAAGAGACACGATCAGTCGGCGCGCCTTCCTCGCGTCGCTCGGCGCCGTCGGCGCGGCATCGGCCCTTCGTCCACTGAGAGCCGCCGTCGTTCCCGAGATCCCCGCCGCGCATCCCGGTCCGATCCTGACGCGGGCGATCCCCTCGAGCGGAGAGAAGCTGCCGCTCGTCGGGCTCGGCAGCTGGATCACGTTCAACGTCGGCGACGACGTCCCGGCGCGCAATTCCTGCGCCGAGGTCATGGGCGCCTTCTTCCAGGAGGGCGGCCGCCTGATCGACTCCTCCCCGATGTACGGCTCGTCGCAGGAGGTCATCGGGTACGGCCTCGGCAGGCTCGGGCATCCGTCGCAGCTCTTTGCGGCCGACAAGGTGTGGACGTCCTCGGGCAAGGCCGGCCCCGGGCAGATCGAGGAGTCGCTGCGCCACTGGGGCATTCCGCGCTTCGACCTGCTCGAGGTCCACAACCTGACGAACTGGGAGGATCACCTTCCCATGCTCTTCGCGATGAAGAAGGCGGGCCGGCTGCGGTACGTCGGCGTCACGACGTCGGAGGGGCGGCGCCACGACGAGATGGAGCGGGTGATGCGCAGCCAGCCGGTCGACTTCGTGCAGGTGACCTACAACGTGCTCGACCGCGAGGTGGAGCAGCGGATCCTGCCGCTGGCGCTCGAGCGCCGCATCGGCGTGATCTGCAACCGGCCCCTGCGGCGCGGCGAGCTGATCGAGCGCGTGGCGCGCGCGCCTCTGCCCGCCTGGGCCGCCGAGATCGACTGCGCGAACTGGGCGCAGGTCCTGCTGAAGTTCATCGTGTCGCACCCGGCCGTGATCGCGGCCATTCCGGCGACGAGCCGCGTGGACCACGTGCGTCAGAACGTGGGCGCTTCCTATGGCCGGCTTCCCGACGAGGCCATGCGCCGGCGCATCGTCGCGCACGTCGAGAAGCTCTGATGTCGGAGTGGTGGACGTACCGGCTCTCGAGCTTCCTGCTCTTCTCGCCCCGCACCTACCACCGCCTCTTCGAGCTCTACAACCGTGCGGTCTTTCCCGCGCAGGTGCTCGCGCTGGGACTCGGCCTCTGGATCCTGCTCGCGTGGTGGCGCGGCTCCGAGGCTCCCGCGGCGCGCCATCCCCGCGATTCTCGCGGCATGCTGGCTCTTCGTCGCGATCGCCTTTCTGGCGCTGCGCTACACGAGCATCAACTTCGCCGCCCTGTACTTCGCGTGGGCCTTCGGGCTCGAGGCGGCGCTGCTCGTGGGCGTCGGCGTCGTGCGCCGCGGGCTCGCGTTCGAGCGGCCGACCGGGGCGGCCGCCCGGGCGGGCATGGCGATGTTCGCGTTCGCCCTGCTCGTCCAGCCGCTGGCCGGACCGCTGCTCGGCCGGGGATGGCGGCCGATCGGAATTCTTCGGCGTGGCGCCCGATCCGACGGCCGTCGCGACGCTCGGGCTCCTGCTCGCCGTCCGCGGGCCGGGCCGGGGCCTGCTGATGATCATCCCCGTGCTCTGGTGCCTGACGACGGGCGCGTTTCTCGCTCGCGATGGAAGCGCCGGACGCATGGGTGGCGCCGGCGGCCGCCGCGCTGGCGGTGGGCCTCGCGGTGCGGCAGGCACGGGCGCGGCGGCGGATGTAGAGTTCGGGAGGGGCCCGATTCCGATGCCCGAAGGCAACACGATCCACCGACTCGCGCGCACGCACACGCGCGACTTCGCCGGCCGCCGCATCGCGGTGAGCTCGCCGCAGGGGCGGTTCGCGAAGGAGGCGCGGCGCCTGGACGGGCGGCGGTTCCTGCGGGCCGACGCGTACGGCAAGCACCTCTTCCATCACTGGAGCGGCGGCCTCGTCGTGCACGTGCACCTGGGCATGGCCGGGTGGTTCTACCGTCATCGCGATCGGATCCCGACGCCGCGGCCGACCGTGCGGATGCGCCTGGCGACGCGGGGGCTCGCGCTGGATCTCATCGGCCCGCCGACGTGCGAGGTGATTCCCGAATTCGCGCGGCGGGCTCTGCTCGCGCGGCTGGGCACGGACCCGCTGCGCGCGGACTTCGATCCCGGGCGCGCGTGGGAAGAGCTGCGCCGGCGGCCGCGCCGCACGATCGGCGACGCGCTGCTCGATCAGCGCGTGCTCGCGGGCGTCGGCAACATCTACCGCAACGAAGCGCTGTTCCTCGCCGGCATCCACCCGCTGCGGCCCTCCGGCAGCCTGACGGCGGCGGAGTGGGAGCGCCTGTGGCGGGCGACGCGCCGGCTCATGCGGCGGGGCGTGACGCAATCGGAAACGCGCACGGTCGTCGTGGCCGAGCCGCCGCACCCGCTCGCCGGACGCGGTCCGGAAGACCACTTCTACGTGTACCAGCAGGATGCCTGCCGGCGCTGCGCGTCGCCCATCGACGAATTTCCGCTATCGGCCAGGCGCATGTTCGCGTGTCCGCGCTGCCAGCCGAGGCGGCGGAGCTGACGCCCGTGGAACGCCCGATCGGTCCCACCGTCCCCACGAAGTACTGGCACCGCGTCGCGGACGGCCGCATCCAGTGCGACGTCTGTCCCCGTTTCTGCACGCTGCGGGAGGGGCAGCAGGGGCTCTGCTTCGTCCGCGCGCGGGAGGGCGACGCGGTCGTCCTGAAGACCTACGGCCGCTCGAGCGGATTCTGCGTCGACCCGATCGAGAAGAAGCCGCTCAACCATTTCCTGCCCGGCATCGCTCGGTCCTCTCGTTCGGCACCGAGGGCTGCAACCTCTCCTGCAAGTTCTGCCAGAACTGGGACATCAGCAAGTCGCGGGAGATCGCGAAGCTTTCCGACGCGGCGTCGCCCGAGCTGATTGCCCGCGCGGCCCGGTCGCTCGGCTGCCAGAGCGTGGCCTTCACGTACAACGACCCGACGATCTTCCTCGAGTACGCGATCGACGTCGCGAAGGCCTGCCGCGCGCTCGGCATCCGCACGGTGGCCGTCACCGCCGGCTACATCTGCGAGCAGCCGCGCATGGACCTCTACGAGCACATCGACGCCGCCAACGTGGACCTGAAGGCCTTCACCGAGAAGTTCTACTGGGAGGTCACCAACGGTCACCTCCAGCCGGTGCTCGACACGCTCGTCTACCTGAAGAAGCACACGAACGTCTGGCTCGAGATCACCAACCTGGTGATCCCGGGGCAGAACGATTCGGAGCGGGAGATCGGCGAGATGGCGCGGTGGGTGGTCGAGAACCTGGGCCCCGACGTCCCCATGCACTTCACGGCCTTCCACCCCGACTGGAAGATGCTCGACGTCGCCCCGACGCCGCCCGCGACGCTCATACGCGCCCGCGCAGATCGCGCTCGAGGCCGGGGTCCGGTACGCGTACACCGGCAACATCGACAATCCGGAGGGAGGCGGCACCAGCTGCCACCGCTGCGGGACGCTGCTCGTCGGTCGCCACGGATACACGCTGACGCACTGGGCCCTCCAGAACGGCGCCTGCGGCAACTGCGGCGAGCCGTGCGCGGGGCTCTTCGAGCAACGGCCCGGGCAGTGGGGACAGCGGCGCCTTCCGGTCCGGCTCCGGGACTTCGCGTCGCTGCAGTAGGAGGGATCCATGGAATCCCTGCAGATTCACTTTCTCGACACGTCGGGGTCCGAGGCGATCGAGGCCCGGGTGCGCGAACGGGTCGAGCACCTGACGCGATTCTGCGGGGACATCGTGAAGTGCGACGTGTGGGTCGCGACACCGCACGGCCATCATCGCAAGGGCGCGCTCTACCAGATCCGCATCCGCCTGAAGGTTCCGGGCGACGAGATCGACATCGACGCGCAGCCCGAGGAGGCGGACGTCAACGTCGCGATCCGCGAGGCGTTCGCCGCCGCGCGCCGCAAGCTCGAGGCCTACGAGCGCCGGCGCCGCGGCGAGGTCAAGGCCCACCCGCGCGCTCCGGGCGACCGGGCACGCCGCCGGCAGATTCCGGCGCGCAAAGAGCGGGAGTGATCCGCTAGCTCTGCCCGTAGACCGGGATGGCCGCGCCGTGGATCAGCTTCGCGTCGTCGCCGCAGAGAAAGAGCACGACGCGGGCGATCTCCTCCGGCTTCGGCCACTTCGAGAAATCGGCTTTGGGCATCGCCCTGCGGTTGGCCTCGGTGTCGATGATGCCCGGCAGGATCGAGTTCGCGCGCACCCCCGTGCCCTTCAGGTCCGCTGCCAGGGAATCGATCAGCGCGACCGCCGCGGCCTTGGAGGCGGCGTACGCGCTCTCGCCCGGACCGTGGACCAGCGCCGCGCGCGAGGCGACGTTGACGATCGCCCCGTGCCCCTGCTTCAACATGACGGGGACCGCCGCGCGCGCGAGGACGTAGCCCGATCGCAGGTTCGCCGAGAGCATCCGGTCGAGCGTCTCCGCGTCCATCTCCCAGAGCTTTGCGCCGCCCGCGTACCCGCCGACGGCGTTCACGAGGGCATCCAGCCGCCCGTGCCGCGCGACGAGCTCGTCCACGAGCGCGCGGACGGCGTCGTGGTCGGTGACGTCGGTCGGATGCCCGGAGAGGCGGGCGGCGTCCGCTCCGGCCGCGCGTTTCAGGGCGTCGAGCTCGGCGGCCGCGCGGTAGGTGACGGCGACGCGCGCGCCTTCGCCGAGAAAGGCCAGCGCGACCGCGCGACCCAGCCCGCCGGTGCCTCCGGCAACCAGAACCAGCCTGTCCCCGGAGTTCATCGAACCACCCCGCCCGCAGCGTAACCCACGGCCGGCCCGCGCGGGCCGCCGGCAGTTGGCAGGATGCCTTGCTCCAAAGGTTCCTCCGATGGGAGGCAATGCCGTGAACAGTGAAGCGCGGTCCCTGCGGATGGTGTCCCGGCCTGGTTTCTGTCCTGCGCCTCAAGACCAGAAAAGAACCCTGATCGTCGGAATCACGGGCGACGGATACGTTCCGGTGGTCGAGGACGCCGTCACCGACAGGCATGGACGTCCTCGCGGGCGTGCGGTCGCTGATCGGCCTGCCCTGCGTCGTGCTCGATCCGGCGGTCCAGTCTCCCGGAGGTCCCCGGGCCCAGGCGCTGGAGCAGTTGCGCCGGGAGTTCGGGTACGAGGCCGACGAGCTGCTGCCCATGGAGACGACCACGCCGCCGGGATTCCTGCTCGCTCCGCTGCTGCGCAGCGCGGGCTGGCGCGAGCGCATCGGATTCGTTCCGGGCGTCTACGAAGTTCCGCTGCGCCAGGTCCGCGAGTGGCTGGTCCACCGGCGTTTTGCGGGCGCGGTCGAGACCCCGGGCCTGCGGCGCGGCCTCGCGCTGGCGCAGGAGTACTTTCCGCGCTGGGCCCGTCTGCGCCTGTGCAGCGCGATCGACGAGATCGAGGCCCGCGACACACTGTCCGAGCGGCCTGCTTGACCCAACCGGACGCGTCGGCGCGACGGTCGGCGGCGACCAGAGCGGCGTTCGACGTGACTGGAACGTGGCCCGAACCTTGCTAAATCCCGATTGGGAGGTGCTTCCATGCAACCAGTGATCGGCATCTATCCCAGCCGTGCGGCCGCGGAACAGGCGGCGCGCAAGATGCACGCGCTCGGCCTCGGCGATCGCGTCGAGCTGCTCCTGCCCGGTGAGAAGGCGCTGGAGGAAACGCTGCCCACCGAGGGCGCGGAGCAGGAGGGCGTGGGCCAGGCGCTGGGCGGCGTCGTGGGCGGGGCCGCCGGGGCCTCGGCCGGATTCGGCGTCGGAGCCGCGGCGGCGAGCCTCCTGATCCCCGGAGTCGGGGCTGTGACCGCCATCGGCATCGCCGCAGCCGCCCTGCTCGGAGTTCTCGGCGCCGCGGGCGGTGCCGCGGCCGGCAACGCGCTCGAGGAAGAATCGCGCGAGGGACTGCCGAGGGACGAGGCCTACCTCTACGAGGACGCGCTGTCGCGGGGCAAGGGCGTGCTCTTCGCGAGGGTCGAGTCGAAGCAGGAAGAAAGCGCCGTCCGGCAGCTGCTCGAAGCCTCGGGCGCGGAAAGCCTGGACGTGGCCCGGGAGAAGTGGTGGGTCGGCATCCGCGATCCCCGCGGCGAGCCCGGCGCGACGGAGGCGAGCCCCACGGAGAACGCGTACCGTCGAGGTTTCCTGGCCGCTCTCCAGCCGGACATGGAAGGCAGGCGACTACGCCGACGTCATGTCGGCGATGCACCGGCGCCTGGGCGACGTCGCGTTCTCCGAGGCGTTTCGTCGCGGTTTCGTGCAGGGCGGCAAGGTGGCCTCGACGCGCGCCGCCGAGCTGGCCCCCGCGCGCAAGAAATAGGAGGAGGGGCGGCGCTCGCGGGCTTGCGAGGCCTGCTCATTGCTCCCGCGATTCCTGCTCTCCGTCGCCGAGCGCGTCGAGGGACGCGATGACGCGGTTCAAATTGAGCGGCTTGACGAAGTGCTCGGCGAAGCCGAGGGAGCGGCTGCGGGCGACGTCGTCCTCCATGCCGTAGCCGCTGAGCACGATCGCGCGCAGGTCGGGCCGGAACTGCCGCAGCGCGCCCGAGCAGATCGAGGCCGCTGCCGTCCGGCAGACCCACGTCGGTGACGAGGATGTCGGAGGGTCGCTCGCGGAAGAGCCGCTTCGCGTCGCCGAGGCTGCCGGCGACGCGCACCTGGAAGCCCGCCTCTTCCAGCAGCAGCTGGAGTCCTTCCGCCGTGTCGGTGTCGTCCTCGACCACCAGGATGGACGTGCGCCGCCGGGCGGCGGCGCGGTCCTCCGGAAGGGCCGCGGGCGGGAGCGCGGCGGGCCGGTCCACGGTCGTCGAGAGATCGACGGCGAACGATGCGCCCAGGCCCTCGCCTTCGCTCGCCGCGGAAATGGTGCCCCCGTGCATCTCGACGAGGCTGCGGGCGATCGCCAGGCCGAGCCCGAGACCCCCGGAGCGGCGCACGGCCGTCACGTCGTCCTGCTCGAACGCCTCGAAGATGCGCTCGAGGGAATCGGGGCGGATGCCGCGGCCCGTGTCCGTCACGACGACGCGGATGTGTCCGGGCTTCGGGTTCTCGGTCCGCACCGTCACGCGCCCGCCCTGCGGCGTGAACTTGGCGGCGTTCTTCAGGATGTTCCAGAAGATCTGCTGGAGCCGCGCGCCGTCGCCGAAGGCGTAGTGGTCCGCCGCCGAAAAGTTCGTCAGCAGGGCGACGCCCTTCTGCAGGAATTCGCTGCGCGAGCTCTGCTCGACGCTCGAAAGAACGAGGTGCAGATCGAGCGGCGCGCGGTCGAGCGTCACCTTGCCGCGGGCGATGCGGGTCAGGTCGAGCAGGTCGTCGATCAGCCGCGCCTCGAGCTCGACGTTGCGCCGGATCATGGCCAGGGACTCGGCCATTCCCGGGCCGAGGTCGCTGCGGCGCTCGAGCCGGTGCACGGACGCCATCACGGGCGTCAGCGGCGTGCGGAGCTCGTGGGACAGCGTCGCGAGGAACCGGTCCTTGGCCGCGCTCGCCTCCTCGGCCCGCTGCCGCGCGTCGGCGATCTCGCGGCTCTGCCGGCGCCGCTCGGTGACGTCGCGGATCAGGCGGGAAATGCCGATGACGGCGCCGTCCTCGCCGCGGATCGGCGAGAGCGTGACGACGACGTCCAGCCAGCGCCCGTCCTTCGTCACGCGCCGCGCGTCGAACTCGGCGACGCGGCGGCCGGCGATCAGCTCACGGGTCAGCGCCGGCGACGGGTCGGGAGTCTCGGGCGGCGCGAGATCGGCCATCCGGCGCCCGATCATCTCCGCGGCGGTGAACCCGAAGAGCGCCTCGGCGCCGGGATTCCAGTCCGTGATGACGTTGGCGACGGTCTCGCCGACGACGGCGAAATCGGCGGAGGACACGATCGCGGCCAGCCGCTGGTTCGCGCGGTCGGCCTCGCGCTGGCTCCCGATGTCGCGGAAGACGAGAACGACGCCCGCGACCGCGCCCTGCGCGTCGTGGATGGGCGCGCCGCTGTCGGCGATCGGGACCTCCCGTCCGTCGCGGGTCAGCAGCAGCGTGTGGTTGGCGAGGCCCACCACGAGGCCTTCGTCGATCACCCGCCGCACGGGGCTTTCGACCGCGGCGCGGCTGGTTTCGTTGACGATCCGGAACACCTCTTCCACCGGCCGGCCGATGGCCTCCGCGGTCGGCCAGCCCGTCAGAGTTTCGGCGACCGGATTCAGAAACGTGACCAGGCCCCGGCGGTCGGTCGCGAGGACGGCGTCGCCGATGCTGCGCAGGGTCGTGCTCAGTTGCTCCTGGACCTCGCGGGCCGCGGCCTCGGCGCGCTCTCGGCCGAGCAGGTCTCGCCGCGCCACGCTGAAGAGTCCTCCGAGCAGCACGAGCAGCGCGGCGCCGCCGATCAGGGCGGCCGCGGTCAGGCGGTGGGCGGCCTTCTGGGCGCCGAGCGCGCGCTGGTCCAGCAGCCGGCGTTCTTCGTCGCGCATCTCCGACGCCGCCTCCCGGATCCGTTTCATGGCTTCGTTGCCGAACCCGGCTTCGACCGTGCGCATCGCCGCGGCCGAATCGCCGGTGTCGTGGAGCCGGATCGTGGAGGCCATCTCGTCGAGCTTGGCCCTGGCGAGCTCGTCGATCTCGTGCAGGCGTGTTTGCTGCGCCGGGTTGTCCAGCGTGAGCTGCCGGAGCCGGGCGAGGTGCGCCGGGACGGCGCCGACCGCCGACTGGTAGGGCTCGAGGAACGAGGGGATTCCGGTGAGCAGGTATCCCCGCTGTCCGGTCTCGGCGTCCGTCAGCGTCGACAGCGCGGACTCGATCGCGCCGATCACCGCCCACGTGTGCTCGACCGAAGTCGCTTCCGCGACCAGGTTGCGCGTGTTCTCCCGGACGACCCATCCGAAAAGGAGCATGCCGAGCGCGACGACGACTGCAGCGGCGAGCGTTCGTCGAAAGCCGGTCGGAAAGGTCTGCGCCACGGTTTCCGAAGTCTGTCTCAACGACCGCGCGCGGGCAACCGGACATCCGCCGCCGGGGAGGGGCGCGTCGTCACCCCCTGACGCCGTTCTCCTTCAGGGGTGATTCGCCCAGGAAACGGCAAAAACGGGCTCGCGCGTCCCTCCCCTCGGCGTGGTCCGCATGGACCCTCCTCAGAGGATGCAACTCGCGTTCCATCTGCCGCCCCGTGTTGGCTCGAAACTGGCAAGAGGGGACGGCGTGATCGGAAAGCTCATTGCACCGACAACCTGGACGATCGGGGGACGCCGCAACGAGGCCACCCGGCACGTGCGTCTGGCCAGGCCCGTGCTGGCCGCCCTCGGGCGTCTCTCTCCGGATGCGAGCGGCCGCTGCGCGGCCCTCGTCTTCCAGCGCCCTCCGCACTTCGCGCGGACGCGGACGCGCGGCGAGCACCGGGCGCTGGCCGGCGCCGCGCCGACCCGCGTCGCCGGTCGACGCGGCGACGTGGCGGTCTGGCAGTGGGGAAGCGGGCCCCGCGTCCTGCTCGTGCATGGCTGGGGTGGCAACGCGGCGCGCCTGCGGCACTTCGTCGCGCCGCTGATCGAGGCCGGGTTCGCGGTGGCCGCCTTCGACGCGCCCGCCCACGGACTCTCCGGCGGAAATTTTGCGACGCTTCCCGATTTCATCGAGACGATCGGGCTCGTCGCGCGCGAGACGGGCTGCGTGGCGCTCGTCGGCCACTCGATGGGTGGAGCGGCCTGCGCCCTGGCGGTCAAGCGCGGCCTGCCGGCGGCCGCGACCGTTCTGTTGTCGCCGCCAGCCGATCCGCTTCGGTATGCGCTTCGTTTCGCGCGGTACCTGCGCCTGTCCAATCCCGCGATCGCGGCGATGACGCGCACGCTCGAGGAGCACTACGGAGCGCGTCTCGAGGATCTGCGCGCGACGGGAGACGGTCCGGCCGTACCGATGCTGGTGGTTCACGACGAGGGCGACGCCCGCGTTCCGATTCGGGACGGGAGGGCCATCGCCGAGTCCTGGCCGCTGGCGCGGCTGCTGGCCACGCGCGGGCTCGGTCACCACCGCATCCTGCGCGATCCGGGCGTGGTGACGGCGGGGGTCGCATTCGTGCGCTCCGCCATTGCGGCCGGGCAGGGCGTGGCGGCGGCGGGCGTCGCGGGCCGCCTTGGGCACGCTTCTTGAAGTAGTGAGCAGGAGTGACCCAATTCAGGGTCGCTTTGGAGGGACGAGAAAATGAAACGCATCACAGGCGCAGCAGTCGCCATCTTCTGCATCGCGGGGTTTGCGGCCGCCCAGGTGCCGGACAAGGCGCACACGGAGACCACGACCAAGCAGACGGGCCCGGGCCCCACCGTGAAGACCAAGGGGGAGACCGTGACGGGCATCGTCAAGGAGTACGAGCCCGGTAAGAAGATCAAGATCTCGGGGCCGGCGGACAAGACCTACTCGTTCGACCTGGAGCCGACCGCGCGCATCGACGGCTCGATCGTCGTCGGACAGATGGCGAAGGTGACGTACCACAAGGCCAACGACGGTACCGAGCACGTCGCCGTCGTTTCGGAAGCGTCGACCAACGCGCAGACGGCCGCCGGCGCGACGAAGGTCCACTCGGAGTCGACGGTCAAGCACTCGGGTCCGGGCGCCGACACGAAGACGAAGAAGGAAGTCGTCATCGGGACGGTCAAGGTGTACGAGCCGGGCAAGACCCTCAAGGTCACCGGGCCGAAGAACAAGGACTACAGCTACGACCTCGATCAGAAGGTGACGCTGAAGGGGAACTTCTCCGTCGGCGAGCGCGTGCGCGTGACGTCCTGGAAGGATGCGGACGGCCAGAAGCTCACCACGGTCGAGCCGTACTCGAAGACCTCGTAAGACGGGTCGCGGAAGCATCACGGGCCCCCGGTCGAAAACCGGGGGCCCTTTTTCTATGCCGGCTCCGAGCCCGAGAGCGCGTCGCGCAGCGCGCCGAGCAGGCGGCTGACGTTGACCGGCTTGGTCAGCACCTTCCAGGCGCCCGCGTTCTCGATGCGGCGCGTGTCCGCGTCGGCCGTGATGCCGGTCAGGGCGATGACCGGAGGAAGGCGTCCGGGGCCCCGGCCGAGGCGCTCGCGCAGCCACACCGCGCCGTCGCCGTCGGGCAGAGTGATGTCGAGCACGATCGCGCCGGGAGAGCTGTCCTCGAGCCGCGCGTTCGCCTCCTGAAGGCTGGCCGCTTCCTGGACCCGGTATCCCTCGGATTCGAGCAGCGCGCCGAGACCGTAGCGCGAGGCGTGATCGTCCTCGACGATCAACACGAGCGACTGCCCGCGCATGCTGGCCGGCAGGGTCGTCACGGCCGCGTCCGTCGACCGAGCGGTCTCTTCGAGCGTCAGCGGCAGATCCGGAACGGTGAACCGGACGCGCGTCCCCGCGCCTTCCTTGCTCTCGAGGATCAGGTCGCCGCCCATGATCTCGACGAGCTGCTTGGAGATCGTCAGGCCGAGGCCGGTGCCTCGCGGCGACTCTCCCGTGCGGGGCCGGATCTGCCGGAAGGGCTCGAACGCGGCGCCGATCAACTCCGCGGGGATCCCGCGGCCCGTGTCCCGGACCTCGAAGGTCGTGGAGCCCTGCCAGGGTTGGGCGCTCAGCGTGACGCTGCCGGTGGTCGTGTATTTCACGGCGTTGGAAAGCAGGTTGACGAGGACCCGGGAGAGCTTTTCGCGGTCGAAGGAAGAGAACGCGGGCAGGTCCGGGTGCGCCTCGACGACGAGATCCAGCCCTTTTTCCCGGGCCTGGGGCTCGACGAGGTCGGCATTCTCGCGCAGCAGCTCCCGGACCGACACGGACTGCGGGTGCAGATCGCGCTGCCCGGCCTCGAGCTTGGCGAGGTCGAGCATGTTGTCGATCATCCGGCGAAGGGCTTCGGCGGCCTCGAGCAGGACGTGCACGTTGCGCGTCTTTCGCCCTTCCTCCTCGGGAGTCGGGCTGGCCCGGTTGAGCTGGTGGGCGAGCAGCACGATCGTGTTGAGCGGCGTGCGCAGCTCGTGGGACACGGTGGAGAGAAAGTCGGACCGCATGCGGTCCAGCTCCGACAGCTTGCGATAGGCCTCCGAGCGCTCGCGGCCGAGGCGGCGCTGCTCGCGGACGAGCCGACCCACACGGATCAGCGAGCGCGCCCGGGCGCGCAGCTCGACGGTCTCGATGGGCTTGCCGATGAAATCGTCGGCGCCCACGGCGAATCCCTTCTCGCGGTCGATGGTCCCGGCCGTCAACAGCAGGACCGGCACGAATTCCGTGGAGCGCTGCGAAAGCGTCTGCGTCAGGGCGTACCCGCTCTCGCCCCCGAGCATCACGTCGATGACGCAGAGATCGAATCGGCCGTCGCTCTCGAAAACCTGCAGGGCCTGGGCGGCGCTCGTGGCCGCCACGACCTCGTGGCCGTCGGCCTGGAGATCCTCCTGGAGGAGCCGGGCGACGTCGGGCTGGTCGTCGACGACGAGAATCCGCCCCGGGCCGCCGCCCGGCAGCTCGTCCCCGCGCACCGGGCCGGGCGCGTTGGATGGGCGCGCGCCGAGGTACGACGCCACGCGGGCGGCGAAGGTCTCCTCGTTGATGGGCTTCGGGATGAAGCCGTCGCACCCGGCCGCGAGCGCGCGCTCGCGATCGCCCTGCATGGCATGCGCCGTGACCGCCAGCACGGGAATCGACGCGGTGACCGGATCCGCGCGAATCAGGCGGGTCGCCTCCCATCCCGACAGAATGGGCAGCGACAGGTCCATGAGGATGAGGTCGGGCGCGATCTCGCGGGCCCTCGCGACGGCCTCCCGGCCATCCGCCACGGTGAAGACCTCGTGGCGCTCGACCTCGAGCAGCATCCGGATCAGGGCCCGGATGTCGGGGGAGTCTTCGGCGACGAGAATCCTAGCCAAACAGGGTCCTTTCGTTCGTGACCGCGGTCAGGGTGTCCCGGATGAGCCGGGGCATGTCGGCGCCCTTGCGGAGAATTCGCTGCGCCGAGCCATTGAGCCTCTCGTAATCCGACGGGGTCAGGTCCCGGGCCGTCATGATCACGACCGGAATGTCGCGCAGCGTCGCGTCCTCGCGGATCCGGCAGAGGACCTCGAAGCCGTCGGGGTCGGGCATCATCAGGTCCAGGAGCACGGCGGCCGGGCGTTCGGCGCGGATCCAGTCGAGCGCCTCGCGTCCGCCGGGGACGGAGGCCGCGACGAAGCCGGCCGCGCCCAGTTCACGCTCGAGCGCCTCGCGAACGTCCCGGTCGTCGTCGACGATCAGGACCTGCCCCGGGAGTTTCGAGGACGCCCGCCCGCGAGAGGACCTCGAGCAACCGCCCGCTCTGCGCGGGCTTCACGAGATAGTCGAAGGCGCCGAGCGAAATGCCGCGCGCCCGGTCGTCCGTCACGGAATGGATGACGACCGGGATCTCCCGCGTCGCGGCGGAGTCCTTGAGCGCGCGCAGCGCGGCCCAGCCGTCGAGCCGCGGCATCAGGACGTCGAGCACCACCACGTCGGGCCTTTCGCGCCGCGCGATCTCGACCGCCTGGGCTCCGTCGGCCGCGTCGAGGACGGTAATGCCGTGCGGCTCGAGCTCGAGGCGCAGCAGCCGGCGCGTGCTGTCGTCGTCGTCCACGACGAGCGCGCGCCGGCCCGCCGTGATCGCGCGGGCCGGAGCGGCGGCGATCTCGGGCTCGCCGCCGGGCAACTCGCGGGGCAGCGTGACCGTGAAGGTCGAGCCCTTGCCCGACGTGCTCTGGACCGAAACCGTTCCCCCGAGCAAGAGGGCGAGCTTGCGCACGATCGCGAGCCCCAGCCCGGTGCCGCCGCGCGCCTGGTGGGAGGCGGACTCTCCCTGGCGAAACTCCTCGAAGACCGCGTCCTGCTCTTCGGAGGGGATGCCGATCCCCGAGTCTGCGACGACGAGGGCCCACTCGCGGCGTCCTCGCGGCTCGGCGCCGACCTCGACGGTCCCCGTCTCGGTGAACTTGAGCGCGTTGCCGACCAGATTGGCGAGGATCTGCGTCAGCTTCGCGGAATCGCTGATGATGCTCTCGACGTCCGGCGAGACGCGGGTCTGCAGCTGGAGGTTCTTGCGGCGCGCAACCGCCTCGAAGTCCACCTTGACCTGATGGAGCAGCGCCGGGATCGAGACGACTTCGCGGTGCAGCTCTGCCTTGCCGGACTCGATCTTCGAAATGTCCAGGACGTCGTTGATCAGACCGAGGAGCAGGCGGGCGTTGCGCTGGACGCGCTCGAGGCTTTCCTGCTGCGGCGCGTTGAGCTCGCCCTGGGTGCCCCGCAGCAGCGTGCCCGTGAAGCCGAGGATCACGGTCATCGGCGTGCGCAGCTCGTGGGAGACGGCGGCCAGAAACCGGTCCTTGAGGGCGGAGGCGCGCTGCAGCTCCTGCGCGGTGCGGGCGATGCGGCTGCGCTGCTCCTCGAGCAGCTCGTTCTGCTCGGCCAGGCGGCGGGATTGGGCCGACAGGCGCGCGTTGGCCGAGGCGTTGGCCAGCGCGACCGCGAGGCTCGGTGCGATCGCGGTCAGCGTGTTGCGCGCCCTCTCGGTGAAGGGCTTGACGGCGCCGAGCGCGAGAACGCCGACGGTCTCCCCGAAGTACATCAACGGCAGATGCAGGCTCTCCCGCGGAAGAATGCGCCCGTCGAAGAGGTCCACCGTCGGGCCCTGCGGGTCCACCGAGACGAGGATGGGCTTTCCCTCGCGCGCCGCGCGCATCGCCCCGGCGCGGGCGGCTGCCTCGTCGACCCCGGCGGAACCGCCCACGGACGCCGCCGGACGGAACCCGTCGCCGCCCTCGGCGAGGTAGATGACGGCGCTCGACGCGCCGGTCACCTCGAGGATCTTCTCGAGCAGCTTCGAGCCGAACCCCTCGAGGTCGTTGATGGTGGCGGCCGCGGCGAGGACCGCGTTGACGGACCCCTCGATGTCCCGGGCCTCGAGCGCGAGGGCCCTCTCGCTGAAGAGGCGCGCCGCCTCGTTGAAGTGGAGGCCGAGCTCGCCGACTTCGTCGCGCGACGCGTCGAAGAGGCGGGGCGGAGTCGCGCCGTCGACGAGGTCCCGCAGCGCGCGCGAGGCGGCCGCGCACGGGCTCAGGATCCGGCGGTTCACGTCCGCGAGCAGCCAGAAGAGTCCGGCGAGGATCAGGAGGGCCAGGATGATCAGGGCGGTCGCGGCGGCGTCGCGCTCGTTCTTGAGGCGCCCTTCCGCGAAGGACTGTGCGCGCCCGAAGATCAGCTCGAGGGCCTCGAGCGATTCGCGCAGTTTCCTGGCCGCGGGAGCCGCCTCGTTGTCCCGCACCGCCGAGTACTCGCCCGGGGCCGCCGTCGAGCGCAGCCCGATCGCCTTGTCGGAGGCCTGCCCGTAGACCTCGGCGGCCGCTTCGGCGCTGCGCAGGTCGCTCAACCCCGCCTCGGTCAGGGGATGCCGGTTGATCGCCCCGAGCGACGTTTTCATGGCCGTCCGGCCCGCGTAGTGGCGGGACAGGTCGTAGCCCTCTCCCGCGCGGACGTAACGCTCCAGGCTCTCGGAGGCCTCCGAAAGGCCCGCCGTCGCGTCGGTCGTCAGCTCGCGGAGGTTGGTGTAGCGGGCGATCTGGAGGGTGGCGTCGTAGAGCCCGAGGACGGTGTTGACCGTGTAGTACAGCCAGGCACCCACGATGACCAGGCCGAGGACGGCGTAGAGCCGCATCCTCGTCCGGAGCGAGCTCGTGCGATGAGCCACCGGGGGCGCAGAGGGAGTCTTTGGATAGTCTTCTGGCATAGGATGCCGACCTGAGCTTGTTTATGCAGGAAAGGTGCCCACCATTCCGGGAGGAGTTTCGACCGTGACCGACCCTCAGACCCTTCGCCGTTTTTTTCATGATCTGGCCACGCCGCTTTCCGGCCTGAGCCTGCATCTCGAGCGGGCTCACCGGCTTTCGCAGAAGGGCGAGGACGCCTCGGAGGCGCTCGACGTGGCCCGGCGCGAGCTGGAGAAAGCGTTCGTCCTCTTCGAGCAGGGACGCGCTTCGCTGCTTGCCGGGCCCGGCCAGGAGTCGATCTGAAAGTCCTCATCGTCGAAGACGACGTCGCCACCCGCAAGGGTCTCGATCTCGCGATCCGGGACCTCGGCGGCCAGACGCGCGCCGTCGGCACCGCGGGCGAGGCGGGCCGCGCCATCGAGGAGTTCAAGCCGGAAGTCCTCATCGTGGACCTGAACCTTCCGGACGGGGACGGGATCGAGGTGTTTCGTCTCGCGCGCGAATCCGATCCCGAGCGCGACGGCATCGTGATCACGGGCCAGGCGTCGCTCGACAGCGCCGTCGAGGCCCTCCGCGCCGGAGTCTCCGACTACCTGCTCAAGCCGCTGCGCGCCGCCCAGCTCGAGGTCGTGTTCCAGCGCCTCGCCGCGCGCAGGCGCCTCGAGTCGGAAGTGGACTCGCTCCGGGACGAGCTGGCCGAGACCGGACGGCTCGGCGAGCTCATCGGCCTGTCCGAGCCGATGAAGAAGATCTTCGACGTCCTGCGCCGCGTGGCGCGCTCCAACGCGCCCGTGCTCATCACCGGCGCGAGCGGCACCGGCAAGGAGGTCGCCGCGAAGACCATCCACCGGCTGTCGCGCCGCGCGACCACGCCCTTCGTCGCCTTCAACTGCGGCGCGATCTCCCCGACGCTGATCGAGAGCGAGCTGTTCGGCCACGAGCGCGGGTCCTTCACCGGCGCCGACAAGCGCCGCGTGGGGTACTTCGAGGAAGCCAACGGCGGCACGCTCTTTCTCGACGAGATCACGGAGATGGGCTCGGAGCTGCAGGTCAAGCTCCTGCGCGTGCTCGAGGCGAAGACCGTGCGGCGCGTCGGCGGCTCCCAGGACATCCGCGTCGACGTCCGGCTCGTGTCGGCGACCAACCGGGATCCGCAGGAGGCGATCAAGGACGGGAAGCTGCGCGAGGACCTCTACTACCGGTTGAACGTGCTTCCCATCTCGCTGCCCCCGCTTTCGGAGCGGCGGGAAGACGTCCCGCTGCTCGCCGAGCACTTCCGCAAGCTGATCGAAGAGCAGGAGAAGGCGGGCGTTTCGGGCTGGGATCCGAAGGCGCTCGCGCTTCTACAGCGGTGGGACTGGCCGGGCAACGTCCGCGAGCTGCGCAACGTCGTGCACCGCGCCTACGTGATGACCGAGGGCGACACGATCACGCCCGCGGTGGTCGCGGAGCTGCTTCCCGAAGCAGGCAAGACGGAGGGCGGCCGAGCCTCGGGCGCCGAAGGCAGCCGCGAGAAGAAGAAGGGCTCCCCGAAAAAGTCCTGAGGCCCGCCCGCGGCTGGCACGACTTTCGCTCTACTTCCCGTGCGGGGCCGAATTGGCCCTGGAAAGGAAGCGCAAGTCATGCTGTGGACCATCTTCGTAATCCTTCTCGTCCTTTGGGCCCTGGGTCTGGTGACGAGCTACACGATGGGCGGTTTCATTCACATCCTGCTCGTCCTCGCGGTGGTCGTTTTGATCATCAATCTGATCCAAGGCCGTCGCGTCGCTTGACGTCGGATCGAGCCGAGCTCGAGGCCCCGGTTCGCCGGGGCTTTATTTTTGCGCGGCCGTTTCGATTGGCGCCGCGCTCCACACGAGGCGGTAGGGCGCCGCGCCGACCCAGGCGAAGGGATAGCAGGTGATCAGCGTCAGCCGACGATCCTCCGAAGGCAGGAGCACCGAAACTTCGTCGGGACGCACGATGCGTCGCGGTCCGAGCCGATAGCTCGACACGGCGCCGTCGGCTCCGGCGAGAAGGACCAGGTCACCCTCGCGGGCCTTCGAAAGGCGGCGGAAAAACGTGTCGCGATGGCCCGCGATCACGCAGTTGCTGCGGGGACCCGCGCAGGCGGTGCCAGGGACGTGCCCCGGGCCTTGCCGCAGAGCGGCGGCGGTGACCCCTTCGTAGACGACGAGATCGAGCCCGACGCGAGGTAGTTCGAGGCGTCCCCAGACGTCCCCCGGTCCGGCGGGTGCCGACCGGATCGGCTCCGGCCGTCGGCGGAAGGGGCACACGCTGCGACCGGACGCGCGTCAACAGGTGGAGCGCTGGGCCCGTCGCGAGCACGGCTCCGGCGAGAACGAGCAGGGCCCCGAGTCGTCGGGCTCTCGCTCTTGAGCGCGAAGAGAGACGCGTCCCGGAAACCCGGGACGCGTCGTCTCGACGTCCATGGAAGAGCTAGGCGGCCAGGCGCCGCACGAGGAAGCCGGCGACCAGCAGTCCGGCGCCTGCGAGCGCGAGGGTCGGATCCGAAGTCGACGTTTCCGGAAGCGTGCGGGGCTGCGTCTCGTGACGCGACACCGGCGGCGCGGCGGAGGCGGTGCCTGCGCGACCATCGTCGGCGGCGTCGACGCGCTCGTGCTCGGTGGCACGTACGCGGGCGGCGCGGACCGTTCCGTGGTGACCGGCTGGGCGTCGCGCGCCGACGAAACGTCCGTCGTGGCCGTCGCAGGCTTGTCCGTCCGGGTCCAGGCGCCGTCGCTCGAGGTCGATCCGGCGAGGTTCGTGTCCGTCGCCGTGCCCGTGCCGGTGGAAGCCGCGGCCGAGGCCGTGCTCGAGAACTGGATCGCCTTGCGGTCGATGATCTCGTTGGCCCGGTTCTTGGCGAGGAGAACGAGCTTGTGCGGGCCCGCCGTCACGCTCTCGATCTCGAGAACGTTCTGGGCGTCGCGCATCGTGCCCTTGAGCTGGTCGTCGAGAAACACGTCGACGTCCGGACGCGGCATCGAGTTGACGTCCCGGCGCGTGTCGCCGCCTTCGGCCGGGATCTCCGTGT
This sequence comes from uncultured Acidobacteriota bacterium, assembly GCA_963843325.1. Taxonomy (GTDB): domain Bacteria; phylum Acidobacteriota; class Thermoanaerobaculia; order UBA5066; family Gp7-AA6; genus DAHUXD01. Next base: position 838,271 of record CAWJKC010000016.1, on the reverse strand, counting down.
TGACGACGACGCGAACCGTGGATCCGGCGATCACGCCGCCCTCGGCCGGCTCGACGACGCGCAGTCGGTAGTCGTTCCTGGTCGGGCCCGCGGAATTCTTGTCCGCGTTCTGACCCAGAGCGACCGCCGCGAACGCGCTCGCGACGAAGGCCGCCACTGCAAACCGTGTGCGATTCATGATTTCCTCCTCGACGAGTGGCGGTTCGGCCCCGTGCCGACCGCCTTCGTCCTGACGCTGCAAATTGAATGCCGCCGGCGGCTTTTCAGATCCGCTCGACGGCCTTGAGTGCGCCCGCGATCGGCTGGCGCGCATCGAAGAACCCTTCCCAGGGATCCTTGCGGCGCAGCTGCTTGTCGAAGGTGCCCAGCGTGAACGCGGTCGGATCGAGGCCGGTCTTCACCTCGGTCCAACGCAGGGGAGTGGATACCGGCGCTCCCGGCCGCTTGCGGACCGAGAAGGGCGCGACGACCGTCTGGCCAAAGGCGTTGCGAAAAGGGTCGAGGTAGACGCGCGAGCCGCGATCGCGGATGCGCGCTTCCATCGTCAGCTGGCGCGGATACGCCGCGGACAGACGCTCGCCCAGGCGCCTGGCGAAGGCGAGGACGGCGTCGGCGTCCGGGCCCGTGCGGATCGGAACGAAGACGTGGATTCCCTTGCCTCCCGAGGTCTTGGGGAACGACACGAGCTTGAGGGCATCGAGCGCTTCGCGGACGATGAGCGCGGCCGCGACCGCGTCGGAGAATTTCCCGGTCGCGGGATCGAGGTCGAAGCACACCCAGTCGGGCTTCCTCGGCGCGCGGGCGCGGCTCGCCCAGACGTGGACGGCAAGGCAACCGAGGTTGGCCAGCGCGAGCTGCGTCTCTTTCTTGCCACCGACGACGTAGTTGGTGAACCCTTTCGCATGGAGGATCCGCTGGCTGGGCGTTCCTTCGGGCAATCCCGCGGGCTTCTCCTTCTGGAAGAAACATTCGCCGTCGAGTCCGTCCGGACAGCGTTCCAGCGTCAGGAGGCGGTCCTGCACGAAGCGGCGCAAGCGCGGGAAAACCCGGGCATAGAAAGCGATCAGGTCGAGCTTGGTGTAGCCCTCCTCGGGCCAGAGCACCTTGTCCGGGTGGGAAACGCGGACCGGCAGCGCGGCGCTAGACGCCACGGCTCGCCTCGGGCAGCCGGCACTCGGACGGGTCCTTGTCGTCGCGCAGCCCGAGGAAGACGGGCTGACGGAGCTTGCGGTCGTTCGTCCACTCCTGGAACTCGATCTGGGCGACGTACTTCGGTGCGATCCACGTGACGCCGGGCTGCCGCGGGGCCGGTGCAAACGGCGCCCGCACCCGCTGCTGGCGTGCGAGCAGCTGCGAAAGCCGGGACGAGGTCCGGACCGCTGAAACCCGAGCCGACTTTCCCGACGAAGCGCAGGCTCGGCCCTTCGTACGCGCCGAGCAGCAGGGCCCCGAATCCCGTGCGCGACCCCGCGGGGCGCGTGAAGCCGCCGACGACGAATTCTTCCTCCCGCCGGACCTTGACCTTGAGCCACGCCGTCGAGCGGCCGGAGACGTACGGCGAGGCGAGGTCCTTGGCCACCGTGCCCTCGTACCCGTGACGCTTCGCCGCGCGGTATGCGCCGAGACCGTTCTGCGCCAGGCGCCGCGATGGAAACACGCGGTCCGTGTTTCCGATCAGCGGCTCGAGGATCTCCCGCCGCTGCGCGAGCGGCCGCGCGCGCAGATCGCGGCCGTCGAGATAGAGGCAGTCGAAGACCGCGTACACGAGGGGTTTTTCGCCGCCGATGAGCTGGAAGCGCGAGACGAGGTGCTCGTCGAAACCGACGACCTCGCCATCGAGGACGGCGTTGCGGGCGGGCAGGGCGGCGACCGCCTCGGCGATCTCCGCGAAGGCGGCGGTCTTGTCGTTGCCGTTGCGGGAGCGCAGCTCGACCGTCCGGCCCCGCTTCCACGCCAGGATTCGATAGCCGTCGTATTTCTCTTCGAAAATCCATCCCTTGCGGTGAAACGGCTCGGACACGAGCGTCGCGAGCATGGGCGCGATCGGGAAGGGAACGGGATCGTTCACGCGGCGCCGGCCGATCTGCGCGCCGCCGCCCGGCGCGGCTTGCCCCGGGCCTGGCCGACGCTCTTGCGCAGCGCCTCCATGAGATCGACGACGTTCTCCGCGTGCGCGGCCCTGGCCGGTTCCTTCAGGCTGAATCGCTTGCGGGACGCGAGCAGCTTCTCGAGGGCTTTCCGGTAGGTGTTGGGATGTTCGGCGGGGTCCCAGCCCTCCGACGACATCTGGTCGATCAGGAGCCGGGCCATCTTCACTTCCGCGGACTTCTTCGAGGGGGCCGGGATCTCCAGGCCTTTTGGATCGCGCACTTCCTCGAACGGCCGGAGCGTCTCGATCGCGATGGCGCGCTGCCCGGGCAGCAGCGCGCCGAGCGTCGGCCGGCTGCGCAGCTGGAATCGCACGATGCCGACCCGGTGCGCCTCGAGCAGCGCCTCGCGCAGGACCCCATAGGCCTTCTCGCCGCCCTTGCGCGGTGCGGCGAAGTAGGGGTTGTCGAAAGAGAGCGGGTTGAGCGAGGCGAAGTCGACGAACTGGAGAACCTCCATCTCCCCCTTCTCGGGGCTGGCCTCGTCCTCGACCTTGTCGAGCTCGTCTTTCTCGACGACGGTGTACTCGTCGTCCTCGACTTCGTAGCCGCGCACGATCTCGTCGTTGGGCACCTCGACGTCTTCCTTGCTGCAGAACTTCTTGTACTGGATCGGAGCGTGGTCCTTCCGGTGCAGGAGGCGAAAGGACACGCGCTCCGAGGCTTCCACGGCGGAATGCACGGAGATCGGAATCGAGATCAGCCCGAAGCTGATGTGCCCGTTCCAGATGGCTTTCATGCGTCAGACCGCGGCGCAGTCGGGGTGACCGCAGGAACAGCCGCTCGCGCGCTCGCCGTTGGCGTCGTCGTCGGCGCACCGCTCGCTGCAGTAATGCTTCCCGCCCTCCTCGATCGACGCCTCGTCGCATCGGCAAGTCTTGTGGGCGCAACTCATGTTCGTTACCTCCGACATTCCGAAAACTGCAATTGCTCTGCCACCGGAGGGCTCGAGCGTGGCGGCACGGATCCTGCATTTCTACGGGGTGGGGGTAATCCGGCCCCGATCCAGTTTCCCTGATGAAAGGAGCTTCCATGCCGAATCCGCAGGACAACAAGCGGTCCGATCAGACTGACAAACCCAAGTCCGGCCACCAGCCGACCGAGTCGGACTCGAAGCCCGAGTCGCGTCACGGCCAGAGCGGCCGCCCTGGCGAGAGCCAGGACTCGATGGAGAGCAGCCGCAAGAAGAAGAGCGGCTCGCCCGACGAAGAGCTGGACGAGAACGAGCGCTGAGTCGGACGCTGAGCACCCGTTTCCCCGGCGGCCCCTCGGGTCCGCCGGGGATTCTTTTTTTGTGTGAAACGTTTTGAGCGCCCCCGGCGCGGGTGTCGTGGCAGGCGAGGCACGGTTGTTGCACCCCTGACCCGTGCGGCCCGACGGGCCGTCTTTTTTGAGGAGGCATCATGAAGAGGATCCTTACCCTGGCCGGCGTCCTGATCCTGGGAGTCGCCCTCACCGCGGGCTGCCAGAAGAAGGAAGCGACCACCACGACGGAGACGTCCACCACCCGGGAAGCCCCCAACGCGTCGGGCACACCCGAGGCCTCGACGTCGACGACGACTTCGACCAGCACGGTCGAAGTGACGCCCACGCACACGCCGTAGGGCGAACCGCGGGCCATTTCTGCGACGGGCGGCAGCCCTCGGGCGCCGCCCGTTTCTCTCTTTGCGCCGACCGGCTCGGGCAGACCCTTCCAGCCTTCCTGGCGGCTTACGACCGACCGGCTGATGTTCTCGCCTGAATCCCTCCCGGCCGGTGCCGCGTCCTGTACCGTCTCGCCGCTGAAGGCCCTGGCCGTCGACGTCGAGCGGAACCCTGCGCGCTCCGATCGCCGGCATCAGGCCTCGGCGTCGCGAGCCGCGCGCCGGATCTACGGAAGGAAAGACCGGCCATGCCGCCACCACCAGGATCGGCATGCGGCGGCATGGAGCCGGCCTTCGTTCGACCTGTTGGTTAGGACACCGGAGAAGACCGGGGCTAGGGCATCAACTGGACGCTGGTCTGCGCGGTCGCATCGCCCGCGCCGATGCCCGTGGCGGTGAGCACCGCCTGCAGCGTCAGCGTCTGCGCGGCGGAGCCCGCGGGCAGGTTGCCCGCGACGTTGACGTGCAGCGTCGACTGGGTGTTCGCATCCAGAACGCCGAGCGTCCAGGTGATCGTCGCGCCGGTGCCGTTCGAGAAGGTCGCGCTCGTGCCGCTGGAAGCGTCCACCGAACCGACCGTGAGCGGCGAGGGCAGCGTGACGGTCACCTGGCCGTTCTGCACGTTGGTGACGCCGACGGCCGTGGCCGCCAGGTCGATCGTGAAGCTCTGCCCCGACGACACCGTGCCGGGGGCGTTGATGGTGACGTTGGCCAGCGATCCGGGCGCCGTCGTCGTGTCGCTGTCCTTGCATGCGGAGACGACGACCATCAGCAGAACCGGAATCGCGAACCGGAGAATCCTGGAAACCTCTCATGGAGACCTCCTCGAGTTGTTTTGCCCGCGCACACCGCGTGCAGCGGGCACCTTCGCAACAGCAATCCGAGTGCCAGCGGGCATCGGTCTTGCAACGTACGCTCGAAGGAAGGGGGTGAACCCGATGTTGAAACTCGCTCTCACGTTTCTGCTGATCGGCCTGGTCGCCGCGCTGTTCGGCTTCACGGGTGTCGCGGGCGCGTCCTTCGCGATCGCCAAAGTGTTCGCGCTGATCTTCGGAATTCTCTTTCTCGTGTTCCTTCTCCTCGGCCTGGCCGGGGCGAAGAAACTCGCCGCCTGAGCAGAGTCCAACCCCTTTTGCCAGCCCCGTGGCCCCACAGCCGCGGGGCCTTTTTTTTGTGGTGGGGGATGAAAAAAAAGGGGGTGCCGCTAGCGCCCCGGGAACAGGGACTCGCGGCACCCAGGAGAAAGAAAGAGGGGCATTTTCGTGCCCGGCCTCGAAGTAGCAAGTTGTCTGCCAGAGCCCGGTCTGGTCCGGCGGCGATCAGGAGGCGGCGCGCTCGCGCCGGACGCCGGCCTCGGGCGCGGCGAGACGACTCCACGACGCCGACGCGATGCTCGTGGGCGAGCTTTCCGCCGAGCCAGCCGGACACGCAGAGCAGGCCGAAGCCGAGGACGGCGAAGAAGAACGCGGCGGGCCAGCGACCGCCGGACAGTGCCGCGTCGTGGCGTCGGAACAGGAAACTGAGGATGTAGGAGACGACCATGGCGACGTTGACGAGCGCGTGCGCCGTGGCGACCCGGAACGCGGGGCCGCTCATCTTGACGCCGATGTAGTCGACGGCGCCGACGATGGCCGCGAGAACCGCGAACGCGATGCCCAGGCCGATGCAGGTGAAGGAGAAGTCGTACCAGAAGCGGTCTTCGGGGGTCGCCATGCGCATCACGTCTCCGAAGAGCGCGAGGAAGAACGCCCCGATGGGAATCGGTACCAGCATCGGATGGATGGGATGCGACCCGATGGCTGCCTTGCTCTTCATGCGAGTCCTCCAGAAACCCGGGCTGCAATGGCAGTGCCATGGGCCCTGCAACGCCCAGGTGGCACGCGGCTTGCTCGAACAAACGGCAAGGTTCTTTGGAATACTCGAACCGATCCCTCCAAACAGCACCCCGCCAACCTCGGACCCGCCCCTTCGGGGGCGGCAGTCCCTCGTCCGCGACAGGGCTGGCATCCCCCTTGCGGAAGAACCGGGCATGTCGAGTCGTGCGCTCCAGCAGCCCGCAGCCGACCCGCAAGTCGCGCCGCCGCGACCCAAGCGCCGGCGCAAGGGACGCCTTCGCCCCTGGCAGTACGCCGCGCTGATCGCTCGCGTTGCTCGTCGGCGCCCTGGCGATGACCGGGATCGTCGGCAACGAGCCGCTCCGGCGCTCGATGGAGGCGCGGATCAATCGCGGCATGCACGGCTACACGGTCCGGATTCACAAGCTCCGGCTCCAGCCGATCGGAGGCGCCGTGACCCTCGAAGGGATCGAGATCCGACAGAGCGCCCATCCCGATCCGCCCCTGGCCGTGATTCCCACGTTGCGCGCGAGCGTCGAGTGGCGGCAGCTCTTCTTTCTGCACCTGGTCGGCGATCTCGTGATCGAGAAGCCGAGCGTGTCGATGAACCTCCCGCAGCTCGAGGGCGAGGTCACCAACGCGGTCCCCGTCCGGCAGCGAGGCTGGCAGCAGGCCGTCGAGGCAATCTACCCGCTCAAGATCAACCACCTCCGGATCGACGACGCCTCGGTCGTCTACGTGGACGCGGCGCCCGACCGGCCCCTGCGCGTCACGCACCTGAACGTGCGCGCCTCGAACATCCGCAACATCCACTCCCGCGATCGAACGTACCCGTCGCCGATCCAGGCCGAGGCCTTCGTGTTCGACTCCGGGCGCGCGTCGCTCGCGGGAAACGCGGATTTCCTGGCGGAGCCGCACTTCGGCGTCCTCGGGGACTTCCGGGTGAAGGACATCCCCCTGGACGACCTGCGTCCGCTGGGAAGCCACTGGAACGTCGAGACGCGCCACGGAACCCTTTCCGCCTCCGGCCAGGTCGAATACGCCCCGACCGTGCGGCGCCTTCATCTGGCTTCCGTCCTGCTCGGCGGCGTCCAGGCCGACTACGTCCGCCGGTCGCCCAGACGGGCGCCCGACTCGCTGCGCGTGGCCGTGAAACAGTCGACGGCCGACGCGAAGCAGGCGCCGCCGTGGGACCTCGCCCTCGATCGGATCGAGCTGCGCGGAGCCGACCTGGGCTTTCGCAACGAGGCGGTCGACGCCCGCCTATCGCGTCTTCATCAACGCGGGACAGCTCGACGTGAACGGCTTCTCGACCCGGTCGTCTTCGCGGCCCGCGCGTCGCCGTTCTGACCGGCCGGTTCATGGGAAACGGAAGCGCCCGCGCGCGCGTGCGCTTCTGGCCGGCCGACGGCGGATCGGACGCGGACGTGAACCTCACGGTCGAAGGGACCGACATGCGGACGATGAACGACCTCTTCCGCGCCCACGGGAAATTCGACGTGGCCGCCGGGACCTTCTCGCTCTACTCGCAGCTCCGGCTCCGCGGCCCCGAGGTCGACGGCTACGTGAAGCCGATCTTTCAGAGCGTGGAGATCTACGACTCCCGGCAGGACGCGGGCAAGGGAGTGTTCCGAAAGATCTACGAAAGCGCGGTCGACGCCGCGGCCAAGCTGCTGACGAACCCGAAGCACAAGGCGGTGGCGACGGCCTTCGAGCTCCACGGACCCGTGAGCGGCCCGAAGTCGAGCACGCTCGAGATCGTGTTCGGGCTCGTCGAGAACGCGTTCTTCAAGGCAATCCTGCCGGGGTTCGATCAACAGGTCGGGACGCGGGCGCCACGCAAGTCGTGACGGCAGGGGCCGCGCGGCGCCAGGCCCGGGTCGGCGCGGGCGGCATGGAACCTGCAATACCCGGTCGTAGATCGTCATGAGCGCAGAGAGAAAGCCCGTTTCCTCGCGGCCCGCGCCGGCGGCCCCGACCCGCTGGCAGGTCGGCGCGCTGCGAACGAGCGTTCAGATCCTCCTGGCCGTGTGCGTGCTCGTGGCCGCGCTCTGGGTGCTGCATCGGATCCAGGGCGTCCTGCTCGTGCTCGCGCTCTCGGTCCTGTTCGCGTACCTCGTCGCGCCCGTCGTGGCGTTTTTCAGCCGCCCGCTCACTCTCTTCGGAAAACCCCGGGCGATGCCGGCGACGCTTGCGATCGTGGCGGCCTACCTCGCGATCTTCGGCACGCTGGCGGCGGCCGTGGTCCTCGTCCTGCCGGTCCTCAATGCCCAGTTCGCCGACTTCCGCGCGGAGCTGCCGGGATACGTTCTCCGGTTCGAAGCGGGCTGGCAGGGCTGGTTGAAGGGCCAGACGCGGATGCTGCCGCGGGACATGCGGGCGGGCATCGACGGGATCGTCGGCCAGGCGTCGGCGGGGTTGTCGCACTACGTGCAGGACGACTTCCTGCCGCGGGTCGGCGGCTGGCTGATGAATCTTCCGTGGCTCATCCTCGTGCCGATCTTCGCGTACTTTCTCCTGCGGGATGCCGACCTGTTGCGGCGCGCGGCGCTCAGGCTCTTCCCGGGGCGCCAGCTGCGGTGGCGGGGCGACGTCTTCTTCGAGGACGTGAACCGGACCCTGGCCGCATACATCCGCGCGCAGCTGCTGGCCTGTCTCGTCGTCGCGATCCTGTGCACGGGAGGGTTCCTGTGGATCGGCCTGCAGTACGGCGTGGTTCTCGGGATCGCGGCCGGCCTTCTGGAGCTGCTTCCCCTCGTGGGCCCGCTCATGATCGCGACCGTCGCGGTGGCGGTCGGAGGGCTCGAGTCGCTTTCCCGCGCCCTGACGACGGCCGCGTTCGTCCTCGTCGTTCGCATCGCGCAGGACTACTTCATCTATCCGCGGCTGGTCGGACGCGAGATCCCGCTGCATCCGATGGCCGTCATCCTGGCGATCCTGTGCGGCGGCGAAATCGCCGGCGTCGCGGGCGTCTTTCTCGCCGTTCCCGTGCTGGCCATTCTGACGGTGGCCTTCCGGCACTGGCGGGCGCATCGCGCGGCCGAGCCTCCCCGGCCGGCGGTCGTCTGACCGATGCAGTCCGAGCACCCTGACCCGGCCGGCAGCGAGCCGGGCGGCACGATCGGCAAGTATCGGATCGTGGGTCGGATCGGCTCGGGCGGGTTCGGCACCGTCTTCGAAGCCTGGGATCCGGTCATCAAGAGGCCGGTGGCCATCAAGGTGTGCGACGCGGGCCGGGACGTCCAGGCACGCTTTCTCCAGGAGGCCGAGCTGGCCGGACGCCTGCACCATCCGAACATCACGACGATCTACGAGTGCGGCATGGAAGGCGAAACGCCTTACCTGGTGCAGGAGTTCCTGGGCGGCGAGGACCTGTCGGCCCTGATCGCGCGCCGCGAGCCCATCGAGCTCGCCGACAAGATCAAGATCCTCGTCGGCGTCGCCCTCGGGCTCGATTACGCGCACCACGCGGGCGTGGTCCATCGCGACGTCAAGCCCGCCAACGTCCGGGTCCTCGAGAACCGAATGGTCAAGATCATGGATTTCGGGATCGCCAAGGCTCTGGATACCCCGAGCGTCGTGACCGGGACGGGCATCACGGTCGGCTCCTCCGGCTACATGGCGCCCGAGCAGGTGTGCGGAGACCCGATCGACGGACGGGCCGACATCTTTTCCTTCGGAGTCCTCGCGTTCGAGCTGCTGAGCTACCAGAAGGCCTTTGCGAGCGAGAACCTCTTTCGCCTGCTCGAAATGATCGTCAAGGAGGAGCCGGAGGCGGGCCTGCTCCTGGTCGCGCCGGATCTGCCGACCGAGCTCGTCGGGATCGTCGAGCGGGCGATGCGCAAGAAACCGTCGGAGCGGTTCTCGACCATGAAGGAAGTGCGCGACGCCCTGGTGGCCGTCAATCCCGGCGCGGCGGCCGGGGCGCCGGCGCCCGTTCCCGAGGCGGAAGCCCGGAGGCTGCGGGCGATCCACGCCTACGCCGTCCTCGACACGAGCCCGGAAGCCGCGTTCGACGATCTGGCCGGGCTCGCGGCGAAGATCTGCGCGACGCGGTACGCCCTCGTCGCGCTCGTGACACCCGACCGCTTCTGGGCCAAGGCGAGCGCGGGAGGACTGCCTCGAGAGCTGCCGCGGAGCTCGTCCTTTTGCGCGAACGCGATCCTGTCTCGCCAGCCCCTGGTCGTTCCCGACACGCGCGAGGATGAGCGGTTCCGCGACGACCTTCTCGTCACGCGCGAGCCGGCCATACGCTTCTACGCGGGCGCGCCGCTGCGAACTCCGGACGGCGTGGTGATCGGAGCGCTGTGCGTCCTCGATCCGGCGCCGCGCGACCTTTCCGCCGACCAGCGCGACGCTCTGCGCGTTCTCGCCGGCCAGGTCGTGGCCCAGCTCGAGCTGCGGCGGCACCGGCGCCAGGAATCGGAGAGCTCCGGCGAAAAGCTGCTCCTGGAGGTGGCGGGTCTGTCCCAGCCGAAGGAGCCGACCGATGGCTGAGCAAGGCAACACGATCCTCGTCGTCGAAGACGATGCGGCCACGCGGGAGGCACTGGTCTTGCTGCTCGAGGCCGAAGGGTTCGCGGTCCGTTCCGCCGCCAACGGGCGGGAAGCCCTCGACGTGCTCGAGGGCGCCGCGGTGCGGCCCCGCCTGATCCTCCTCGACCTGATGATGCCCGTGATGGACGGGTGGCAGTTTCTCGCGGAGCGCCGCCGGCGACCCGATCGCTTCTCGGGCTCGACCGTCGTGCTTCTGTCCGGGCTCGCCTACATCGAGGGCGCGACCGACGTCGCGGACTTCATCCGCAAGCCGATCGATCCTTCCGTCCTCCGGTCCTGCGTCCGCAGGTACTGCGGCCGCTAGGCGCGTTTCTTCGGGACCTTGGCGCCCGCCTGGCGGGCTTCGGACAGGCCGATCGCGATGGCCTGCTTGCGGCTCGTGACCTTCTTGCCCGAGCGCCCGGACTTGAGCTCGCCGCGCTTGCGCTCGTGCATCGCGCGCTCGACCTTCGCCTGGGCCTTGGGACCGTACTTGCGACCGCTGCTGCGCTTGGTAGGCATTGGTTCCTCCTCGGGACCGTGTGTGTCGTCTCGCCGTCTCTTCGTCTGCGAGCGCCATTAGCGATTTGCAAGCGACGTGCCCCGCCGTCTCCCTCGCCGGGCCGCACTCGCCGGAACGGGTATTGCAACGCCCCAATGGTCTCCAGTTTTCGCTGCGGCGCCCCGGTTCCCGGGGCGCCCTTTTTTCCGTCGTCCTCCCCGGTCGCGCGGGCACGACGTTTGCTCTGCAAGCAATCCCGAGGGGGCGCTCCATGGACGACAAAAAGCTTTTCCGCTGCCCGCGCTGCCACCACTCCGAGGAGGAGCGGGTTCCGCACCGGGCACGGTGCCCGCGTTGTGGCTTCGACGTCGTGAGGCCCGAGCGCGACTACCGGGTCGGCGAGGCCCGACGGCGCCTCGCGCAGATTTCGTTTTGACGGCCGCGGACAGAGAAACCGGAGCGGCACGCGCTTGATGCCCGCACCGAGAGCGACCGGCCGATCGACGACCCCCTTCCGGAGCATGCTCCGGTCATCGACGAGCCCGGTCGCGAGGTGCCGGTCGTGGATCCAGCTCGTCGCGACGCGCCGCGGCCGGTGCGGGAGCCGGAACCGGATCCCCGGACTCCGCGCGATGCGGGCTTTCGCGCTGTGTCTCGCGGCCGCTGGCCTCTGGACGGCGCTGCCCTCCGCCGCAGTGCGCGCCGAGGAGCCGCCCCGCATCGGACGCGTCCAGGTGACGTCGTCGGACGTCTTCGGACCCGAGGACACGGCGCGCGGGTTCATCTACCGGGGCGCCAACGCGCTGCACGTGGTGACGCGCGAATCGACGATTCGCCGTTTTCTGCTGTTCGATGAGGGCGACCCGTACGACCCGGACCGCCTCGCGGAATCCGAGCGCAACCTGCGAGCGCTCGGGCTCTTTCGTTCCGTCTCGGTCGTCGCCGGCGAAGCGCACGACGGTGTCGTCGACGTGGACGTGGTCACGCAGGACGCCTGGACCGTCGAGGTCGGGCTGTCGGCCGGCAGCGGCGGCGGCGCCGCGCGGGGCGGCGTCGCGCTCGGCGAAAAGAACTTCCTGGGCACCGCCTCCGAGTTGCGCTTCTCCTTCGCCGCCGATCAGGACCGGACGTATCGCTCGATCGAGCTGCTGACGCCCAACTTCCTGCTTCCGTACACGACCGCGCACGTGTTGTACGGGAACAACTCGGACGGGTACGCCCGGCAGTTCGAGCTCAATCGCACGTTTTATTCGACGGCGGCGCCCTGGGCGGCGGACGTCTCGGTATCGGACCTCAGGCGCGACGAGTTCCACTATCTCGAGGGCGGCGCCGTCGAGTCGACGTACGCCGCGCGGCGCTTTCGGCTCGTCGCGTCGTACGGCATCGCCCTGGCCGCGCGCGCCGAAAACGCCTCGCGTTTGACGCTCGGCATCGACTTTCGCCAGAACCGCTTCGGCGCGTCGGACGCCGCGCCGGCAGATTTCATCCCTCCGGATCAGCTCTTTCGCTACGTCGTCCTGCAGTGGGAGACCTTGCACGCGGATTTCCTCAAGTGGAACTACGTGAATCACGACGAGCGGTACGAGGACATCACCGTCGGGCCCCGCCTCCTGTTGCGCGTGGGCCTCTCGCCCCGGGCGTTCGGCGTGCCCGAGACGACCGAGCTCGTCGGCGCGGAAGTCGGGACCGGGACGCGCATCGGGGCGAACGGCTTTGTCCAGGGCAAGGCGGCGTTCGAGACCCGCTTGAATCATGGGCGGATGGAGAACGCGACCCTCGCGGCCAATCTCCTGTACGTCCACCGCTTCGAGGCGAATCCCGAAGCAGACGCTGCTCGCGCAGGTGTCGGGCCTGCGGGGCTGGAACATCGATCCCGACGTGCAGATCTTCGCGGACGCGCAGGCGGGCCTGCGCGGCTACAAGCTGCGGGCGTTCGAAGGCGACGGCCGGGTCATCTTCAACGTCGAGCACCGGGTCTTCAGCGGCTGGCAGTGGTTCGGGCTGATCTCGCCCGGCCTGGCCGCGTTCGTGGACGCCGGGCTCGTCGGTTCGCCCGCCAATCCCATGCGATTGGGCGACATCAAGGTGGACGCGGGCATCGGCCTGCGGCTGGCGATGTCCTGGGCTCCCGTCATGAACGTGTTTCGCCTGGACGCGGCCTATGCCTTTCAGCGCGATCCGACCGGCCGGCGGGGATGGCTGATCTCGTTCTCGACCGGCCAGGCCTTCTGACCCGGCCCGACTCTTGCACTGAGTCCATGGAGACGGCGAAAAGGAGAGTGGTGTATGAAACAGAAGACGCCGATCGTGGGCCTGGACGCCCCGGAAGAGACTGCCTCGCCTTTCATCTCTGACATCCAGGCGCTGCGCGACCGCGCGCGCCAGCACATCGAAAACGGCGCCGTGACCGAAACCTACGCCGCGGATCTGGAGACGGTGGTGCGGCTGCTCAACGAAGCCCTCGCCACGGAGATCGTGTGCGTGCTGCGGTACAAGCGGCACTACTACATGGCCTCGGGTATCCACGCCCAGGCCGTGGCCGACGAGTTCCTCGAGCACGCCGGCGAAGAGCAGGAGCACGCCGACATGATCGCGCAGCGCATCACGCAGCTCGGCGGCGAGCCGAACTTCGATCCCCAGGGCCTGCGCACCCGCAGCCACTCGGAGTACGTCGAAGGCACGACGCTGATCGACATGATCCGCGAGGACCTCGTGGCCGAGCGCATCGCGATCGAGTCCTACGGCGAGATCGTGCGCTATCTGGGGACCAAGGACCCGACGACGCGTCGCCTGATGGAACAGATCCTCGCGAAGGAAGAAGAGCACGCCGAGGACCTCCGGACTCTGAACGAGACGCTGTCCCACTGAGCACACCGTGAGCAAGCGGGACGGGATCGAAACGGGAGTGCGCGCGGCGACCCGGGCGCTGCTCACGGGCCTCGGCACCGCGGCGCTGCTGCGCATCGGCTATCACTTCCGCCGGACACTGCTGCTCGTCGGGCTGGCGGCGATCTCGGATCTCCTGCTTTCCGCCGACGCGCGGCGGTGGCCGCAGGGGCTGGCGCGGAGCGTTGCGGCTCGGGCGATGACCGTCGTCCAACGATTGCAGGCGACGGGGATCCGGAGATCCGGCTCTCCGGCGCGCGGGTTCCGGTACAGGACCGCCGGCGGGGGAGCGCCCTCGTGGCAGGACCGCCAGCGGATCCGCGCACTCGCCGTTCCGCCCGCCTGGACCGACGCCTGCATCAGCGCGGCGGCGTCTTCGCCGGTTCAGGCGATCGGAAAGGATCGCGCCGGCCGCTGGCAATACCTCTATTCGGAGAGACACGCGCGCCGGCGCGAGGAGCGCAAGCGCGAGCGCCTGCTCGAATTCCTGCACACTCTTGCCGCGGATCCGCGCGCGCGTCGCGAGCGACCTGCGCGCCGAAGGCCTCGGGCGCGAGCGCGTTCTGGCCGCGATGGTGCGCGTTCCTCCTGCGCGGTTTCGTGCGGCCGGGCAGCGCCGTCTACACGAGGGAGAACGGCACGTACGGCCTCTCGACGCTGCGCCATCGGCACGCCCGCGTGCGCGGGCCGGAGAATCAGCCTGGCGTACGTGGGAAAGGGAAGAAAAGAGCAGCGGCGTGAAATCGAGGACGCTCCTGCCGCCCGGGTGGTCGCGGCGCTGCTGGCCCGGCCCGGGTCGACGCTGTTTCGCTATCTGCGATGACGAGGGCGAGTGGGTCTGCGTGCGGCGGCGCCACCTGAACGACTACCTGCGCGAGATCGCCGGCGTGCGCATCTCCGCCAAGGATTTTCGGACCTGGGCCGGCACGCTCATCGGCGCCTGCGCCCTGGCGCGGCAGGGGTATCCCGAGCCCGCGACGGCGCGGGCCCTGAAGCGCAGTGTCGCGGAGGCCATGCGCGAAACCGCCCGGCTGCTCGGCAACACGCCGGCGGTGTGCCGCGCGTCCTACGTGTGCCCGGCGGTCTTCTCCTCCTACGAGCGAGGGCGCCTGCTGGCAGATCCGATCCCGGCCGAGGCGCTGGTCAGGGCCTCGTCGCGGACGCTGCTCCTCTACGAACGCCGCCTCTCGCGCCTGATCCGGGACGAAGACCGGGGACTGCCGGCGGCCGCCGCGGCCTGATTCCGGGCCGGGTTCTTGCAGCGCTCGCTAGCTCGTGCTGTGGATCGAGGGCCTGATCGGGCTGCTGCGGCGTTCCCTCGGGAGCGTCGTACGGGCCATCTTCGGCTGGGCGACGCTGGCCCTCTTCGGGGAGGTACCCGCCGTCGGACCGGACCTTGCTTTCGATCGCCGTCGGCGCGGCGGCCGCGTGGCCCTTGCTGGTGATCGGCGTGGTGTTCCCCAAGCAGGCGGCGCTGGTGCTCGCCCTGCTTCCGCTTCCGGAACAGACGCCCGCCTCGCTCGTGCGCGTGGTCTGGATCGTGCTCGCCGTCGCCACACCCGTCGGCGTCGGCTGGATCATGGCCCGGAGCGCGCCGCCCTCCCGCGGCGGAGGCTGGCGGCGCCTGCTGCTTGGCTTTCCCGCGACGCTGGGACTGGGACTGGCGTTTCTCGTCGCCTGCGTCGCCGTGCCGATCACCAAGCTCGCGGCCTTCGCCGCCCGCAAAAAGGAGGAGCACGTCGCGCTCGTGGTCCCGCCGGAGGAGTACGAGCCGACGGCCGACTCTCCTGCAGAAGGCCCTGCGGCGCGGAGGAGCTGGAAGTTGCGCGGGCCACGCCGCCGTGGAGCACGCGCGTCCTCGGCCTGCTCCTCCACAAGTTCGCGGGCGCGCTGCTCGGCGCCTCCGTGCCGCACGACCTCGCGTTCTTTCGTGGCCCGGACCTGGAATTGACGCTCTATCCCAACGGCGTGCGCGTCTCGGGCGCGCAGCGCATCGCCACCCGCGCGCATGCGCTGATCACCGAGAGCGCGACGGCGACCCCGGCCCTCCAGTGCATGTCGGCCGAGGGGCAGAAGCTCGAGCGTCGAATCCGCGCGCTCTGGAGCCACCGCGATCGGCCGCAGCTGATCGACCGACGCCTGCCTCCGATTGCGCGGCGCCATGGCCGACGCGGAGCTCGATTTTGCCGACTGGGAGATCCTCTACCGGCAACTCCTGCAGCTCTTCGTGGCCTCCCGCGGCGGCGACCGGCTGATGGAGGGCGCCGTGCGCCGCCGGCAGCGTTCGGTGCGCCGTGCGCGCCGCCCGACGCCGCCTGGGACTCGGGCGCCTGCTCGAGCTGATCGGCAGCCGGCGCTGACGCGCCGCCCCGTCAGGCGAGCTGTCGGTCCGAGTGCCAGACGGATTTCCGGCGCGAGCGCTTTGCGGGCTTGATCAGGTCGGGCCGTGCGAGGAGCTTCTTCAGCAGCGCCGGCGGATCTCCCTCGGCGGCCTTGCGCAGGTTGCCTCCCTCGTCGCGGGCGATCTCGACCAGCAATCGCCCGGAGACGACCGACCGCGGCTGCTCCTCCGTGATGTCGCGTTTCGAAGCCGACGCGTCGCGATGGCGGATCAGCAGCCAGGGCGTCTTCTTTTCGTCCGCACGCGCGCGCGCGATGCGCACGAGGGCGTAGGAGCCCTGGACCTTTTCGCCGTCGATCCGGAACTTCAGCTCGCCGCGCGCCAGGGCCGCGTCCACGTCGTCGACCTCCGGCGTCCAGGTGCCACGGTCCCAGATCATCACGGTGCCGCCGCCGTACTCGCCTTCGGGGATCACTCCCTCGAAGGCGTTGTATTCCATGCGGATGGTCCTCCGTGGGCATGGCCAGCCGCTTGACCGAGGGGTCGAGGGACGGGCCCTTCGGGATCGCCCACGATTTCATGACGCCGTTCCACTCCAGGCGAAAGTCGTAGTGGAGCGCCGTGGCCCGGTGCTTCTGGACGACCCACGCGAGCTTGCGGCGGCGCGGTTTCGGCGCTTTCCCGCGAGGCTCCGGCGTGACGTCGAATCGGCGTTTCTGGCGGTAGCGCTCGAGCGGCGGCGGCTTTTTCTTCGCAGGCATGGGAAGGGGAGCTACTCCGGTCTCGTTCAAAGGCTGCGCCGGGACCATCGATCCCGGCGCAGAAAAGAGCGGATTGAGCGCGAGACGCCAGAGCGTCTTCACGTTTACGAAAGGCTCTCCGTCGTCCGCGAGCGCTGCGTCACGACGGGCGGGCGCGTGGAGATCGTCGGCAGGTCGTGATCGACGATGGAAACGCTGTCCTCGCGACGCCGGCGCGCCAGCACGGTGATGATGCCGCCCACGCCGAGCAGAAGGCCTCCAACGAGAAGGAGCGTGGAGCTGGTGCGCGGAGCGCGCGCCGGCTCGGCCTCCACGGCGGCGACGACGGGCCGGTCGGCCACGGGCACAGGCGCAACGGCCGCTTCCGGGCGAAGTCGTTCCGGCCGACGGCGGCGTCTGTCCGGCATCCGAGCTCGCCGCCGCGGAGCCCGCGGTCGCGGCGCTGGCCGCCGGATTCGATTCCTGCGGCACCGGCTCGGTGGACACAGGCTGCTTGGCCGTCGCCTCGCGAGGCTTGCGCGGCTTCTCGGCCTTGTTCACCGTCTTGCTCGGAGCCGCGGGAGCGGCCGGCGCGGCCTGCTGCGCCGGCGGCGCACTCACGGCCTCGGGTGCCGGAGCCGGAGCGGGCGGCGCGGGTTGGACTTCGGTCGCGGCGGGCGCGTCCTTCGGGAGCGGAGCCAGCTGCGCGGGTGCGAGCGCCTCCGGATTCGGGGCGGCCGGCGCCGCCTGGGACGCGTCGGGCGCCGGCTGCTCGGCGACGGGAGTCGGCGAGGCGTCGACGGGTTTGCTGGGTTCCTGCGCCCAGGCTGTCCCCGCAACGGCGAGGGCGGCGGCGGCGATCAGGGCTCTGTAAGTGGTTCGCATGTGATGACCTCCTTGTTACTCGCTTGTGACTCGCGGCCGATGCCGCTTCGATGCGCGACACCTCCTTGAGAGAGCAGGTTCCGTGCCACGCGATTGCCGGAGCGGCGAAACGGCGGAAATTGTTTTTGCGTGGGAGAGACGAAAAGGGAGGCCGCATCCGGCCTCCCCATTTTCGTTCGATCGCGAAAAGCGCGAAGTCGTCGGTCGTCGTTTCCGTTCGCTGTCTCTCAGAAGATGATGCCGACGTTCACCGGGACGAGCGTGAAGCGACGCCCGCCGGTGTGGACGCTGTCGGTAAAGCGGTTGGAATCGAGCGAGATGCTGGTGTATCGACCCTCGACGAAGATCTGGGTGGTGGTCCCGACACAGAACGAGAGCCCCAGTCCGGCGTTCCATCCGAAGCGCGTCGAAGAATCCGCGAAGAGGTTTCCGGTGTCGACTTCCTGGCCGCTGAAGCGCAGATCGTAGGCGCCCACTCCACCGATGATGTAGGGCTGCACCACGCCGAGATGGGGGCCGATGACGAGGTTGAACGTCCCGGAAATGATCCGTGACTTTCCGTCGCCCTCGAAACCGACGAGGGAGGACTTCGTCGTGAGCTCGCCATAGGAGCCGTCGAATCGGATGCCGATCGGGCGAGGTCCCGAAGTTGATCGGGAAGAGAAGCGTGGCGTTCCAACCCGTGTTGAACACGTCTTGCTGGTCTTCGACCGGAATCAGTGCGCCGCCCGCCACGCCGATGTGGAAGCCGGGTGCTCCCTGCGCGCGGGACGACGGCGGCGCAGACCAGCAGCGACGAGACGACGACGAAGGCTCGAACGAGAATCCACTTGCGCTGCATCACAGCTCCTGTTTTCTGACCGAGGCGCCGGCGGCGCTCGTGCCCGCAGGACCCCGCGTCCGGGGCGAACCGCACCCTGCGGCCCGCATCCTGCCTAAGTGCAAGCGGCATGCCGGCACGGGCCGTGCGCGGCGATGTCCGGGCGTGGCACGCGTTTCGCTCCTGCCTGCGGCGTGACGCATCGGGAATCCGCCCGCTTTCGGCGCGGTGCTGCTCGATCTCGACGGCTGCCTCATCGACTCGAACGATGCGCACGCGCGCGCCTGGAGCGAAGCCCTGGGGCAGTTCGGCCACCGCGTGCCGGCGGCGCGGATTCGGAGCGAGATCGGCAAGGGAGGCCGGGAGCTGATGCAGCGATTTCGTCCGGCCGGCAGAGCTGCATTTTCTCGGGCGCGCGATCGCGGAGTGCCAGACTCGGATTTACCTGCGCCGCTTTCGCCGCTCGGTACGGCCGTTTTCCGGGCGCGGCGCGCGTCGTCCGCGCGATGCGCCGCGCGCGGCTGCCCGTGGTCATCGCGAGCTCGGCGAACCGCTCGACGCTGCAGCAGAGCGCTTCGGCTCCTGCGCCTGTCCGACGTGATCACCGGGTTTCACGTCCGCGGACGACGTCCGCAAGGCCAAGCCGTTCGACGACGTGTTCTCCGTCGCGATCGCGCGCTTCCGTCTCGGCGGCCGAGTCCCGGTCGCCGTCGGCGATTCGCCGTACGACGTCGGCGCGGCCCACCAGATCGGCTTGCCGTGCCTGGCGCTCCGGTCGGGCGGGTTCTCGAGGAAAGTGCTCGGATCGGCGGACGGCTGCTTCGCCGACCTCGCCGCTCTCTGGCGCGAAGGGCGAGGCCTCTTCCGATGAAGTTCGACGGAGATTCTCGGATTTCACGGGGTGGTCCTGTTCACGGATCGCCTCGAGCAGGACGCGCGCCTGTGGAGCAAGGCACTCGCCATTCCGATTCGTGCGTCGGAGCGCGCGCGCCATCACGCTCGGTTCCGGGCCCGAGTTCTTCCTGGAGCTGCGGCGAGCGCGGAGGGGAGAGCCGGTCGGACGCCAGGAAGTGCACGTCGCCGTCCGCGGCCTCTCGGGCGCGGGCGGGCGACGGGACGCGCTCGGCGGTGTCAGCACGCGACGGACCGTCGGAGCCGCGACGCTCGTCCTGCGCGAGTTCGTCGGTCCGTCCGCGAGGGCCTTTCGTCCCGCTGTCCGCCGCCCGCCGCGCTGAGCGGCCGTTGGGTGGCACAGCGCTCTGCATCGTGGGATCGACGGGACCACTGTCCCGGGAGGAACTCGATCATGGAATCTCAAACCCGTCAGGAACGCGACGACACACCGTCGGATTCGGAAGACGCCACGCAGACGACGGAAGGACCGGTCGCGAAGGCGATCGAGTCCAGGACGGCGCAGCTGCCCTCGGACATTTTCTTGTGGGCATCGCTGGCCTCGATGGTCGTCTCGCTCGGGCTTCAGCTCTCCGGCCGGAAGAGGACGCAGCACGTCAGCAATTTCATCGGGCAATGGGCGCCGACCCTGCTGGTGCTCGGGCTCTACAACAAGATCGTCAAGGTCGCGGGTCACGACCGGGCTTCCGGCGACGGCGAGAAGCCGAAGCCGAGCGCCCGCCGGAAGACTTCGTAGCGCCGGCACCCGCCGCGCGCCGCGGCATGACATCCTTGCGATGATGGCGCACAAGCGGCCGCGCAGCTTCGATTTTGCTGTCGTGGGAGCCGGGGCGGCGGGACTCGCGGGGGCGCGACTTCTGAGCGGCTCCGGCGCTTCGGTGGCGATCTTCGAGGCGCGGTCGCGCGTTGGCGGCCGCGTCTGGACGAGGCCGCTGGCGGGCGGCATTGCCGAGCTCGGCGCGGAGTTCATCCACGGCCGCGACGAGCGTGTCTTCGCCGAGGCCGAATCCGCCGGACTGCCGATCCTGCGCGTCGCGGACCGTCACGTCGAGTTGCGCGGCGGCGCGTGGAGAACCTTGCCGCACGTCTGGAAGCGCTTCGATCGGCTCACCCGCGGGATCGCCCGGGTCCGGCGCGACCGTTCGGTCGCCGACTACATCGCCGCGCGGGGCGCTGCGCTTTCGGCGTCCGACCGCCGCCTGCTGATCTCCCTGGTCGAAGGCTTCGACGCCGCGCCGATCGAGCTTGCCGGCGCCAACGCCATCTCGACGGCGGGTCAGCCTCCGATGGATGCCGGCGAGCGCGCGCCGTTTCGACTCGCCGGGGGTTGGGGCAGCTACCTCGACTGGATGCATGCGCAGCTGGACCCCCGGCTCTGCCGCTTGCTGCTCGCGACGGCGGTCCGTCGCATCGCCTGGTCCCGACGCGGTGCGCATCTGCTCACGGACGCCGGCGAGTTCCGCGCGCGCGCGGTGCTCGTGACGCTGCCCGTCGGCGTTCTGCAGGCGCCGCCCGGAGCCGAGGGCTCCGTGCGATTCGATCCGGATCCCCCGCGGCTGCGGCGGGCCCTCGCGGGTCTGGCCATGGGCGAAGTCGTCCGCCTCGTCCTGAGGTTCCGCGACGCGTTCTGGGGGAGCGCGGACTCGTCACTCCGTGCGCGGCGGCGCCCCGAGGGCGAGCCCACCTTCTTCCACGTTCCCGGCGCCGAGTTCCCGACCTGGTGGACGAGCTCTCCCGTGGAATCCTCGACGCTCACCATGTGGGCGGGCGGCCGTGCCGCCCGCTCGCTGCTCGGCCTGGGGCGCGCCGAAATCCTGCGGCGCGCGTTGGCCTCGCTTGCCTCGGGGCTGGGCGTCGCGCCGGCGGTGGTCCGCAGAAATCTGCTCGGCGCCGAAAGCCACGATTGGTCGAACGACCCCTACTCGAAAGGCGCCTACAGTTTTGCGCGCGTCGGGGGAGCTTCGGCCGGGCGCGCGCTCGCTCAGCCGTTCGAAGGGACGCTGTTCTTCGCGGGAGAAGCGATCACCACCGGAGAAGCCGGGACGGTGACCGCCGCCCTCGAGAGCGGGCGGAGGGCGGCCCGGCGCATGCTGCGCTGAGCTGCCGCAGCGAGCTCGTCTTTAGCGCGAGGCATGGCCTTTGCAGCTTCTCTCCGGCGAGATGCACGAACGCCACAGCGAACCCGAGTCTGAGCCGGACGCCGACGTCGCCCTCGTCGAATGTGTGTGCGACGGGCGGCCGCGGATCGGCGGTCATGCCTGCGACGCGTGCGCCGCGGTCTATGGGGCTGTCCTCGGGCTGTTGCGGCAGAAGGCCAGGGACCTGTCGGGCAATCCGATCTGGATTCTGGCGTGGGCGCTGGCGCGCGTGGTCGGATCCGAGGGCGTGGACTGGGACGCGGTGCGCAGGCTCGCCGCCGAGTTCGAGAGCTCCGAATTGATTCAGTAAGGCGGCTCGGCGTTTTGCGCCGTCCGCGTCGTCAGCTCAGCGAACCTGCTCCTTCCTCTCTAGGGGTGAGGGCTCGAAGCCGCCGTGTTGGGGGTTCCGTTGGGCGCAGTATTCGGCTGGGCCGATCCGGGTCCCCCCGGAGGCGCAAGTATCGGCGTACCGTTCGGGCCGATTTGCGGAGCTGTGCCTCCGGGCGCTCCCGGCTGGGCCAGCGTCGGCGTTCCGTTCGGGCCGATGTTGGGAGAGGCCGGGTTGGTCGCTCCGGTTTGAGGAACGACGGGCGTGCCGTTCGGGCCGATGACCGGCTGTGCGGTGCCCGTCGTCACGGGCGTTCCATTGGGTCCGATCGTGGTGTTCGCGCCGGGCATTCCGGGCGAGAGCGTGGGCGTTCCGTTCGGTCCGATCGTCGTCGGAGACGAAGTCGGGTTGGCCGGGAAGCCGTTGGCGCCGGTCGTCGACGCGAGGGCCTGCGACAGGTCCGTCGAGGACTGCGCCGTGGGCAGGCCGTTCGGGCCGAGGCCGTTCATCGTCGCGTTCGCAGCGCCGGAAAGCGGAACGTTGGCGCCGCCGTAGAGGGCCGGATTGCCGCCGCCGTAGGCGGCCGGGACGCTCGCGTTGCTGGCGACAGCGCCATTGCCCGCGCCACCGCCGTTCTGCGCCGCGGTGGGCAGCAGGGCTCCATCTCCGGTCGGGCCGATCACGAGCGTCTCGCCGGGCTCCAGGGGACGGACGGCCGCCGGAGTCGTCGTCAGCGTCGTCCTGGCGAGCGGCCGGGGGCGCACGGGCGCCGTGTCGAGATCCACGGAGGTGACCTGCTCGGCCGGAATGCCGGTCAGGACTCCGCTGGTGGCCTGGTGGAACGTGAGAATCGTGCCGCGCCGCACGGGCTCGTCGGCGGCCACGATCGTGACGCCGTTGGCGAGCACGATGCGGTATCCGGTCCGCGCGAACGCGGGCGCCGTGACGAGGGACGCGAGAGCGACTCCGAGGATGGCGAGGCGGCGCTGATTCATGGTGACCTCCCGGGCATGGCCCGGTAACTCAGGGTGCAGGATTCCTGCCAGCGATCGGGTCCGGTGGACGGCTAGAGGAGCTTGTCCGGCGTGATCGGCAGCGCCCGGATGCGCTTGCCGGTCGCGTGAAAGACGGCGTTCGTTCGTCGTCCACGCGCGGCAGAAACGTTCAAGATTCGTGCCGCGCCTTCGCGGACGCGCCGTCGGGTACACGGATTGCAGCGGGGATCGCGGGAGGCGACGGATGATCCACGTGGGGACGAGCGGATGGGTTTATCCCCACTGGCGTGGACACTTCTATCCCCCCGGTTTGCCCGCCTCCCGCTGGCTGGAGTTTCTCGCGTCGAAGCTTCCGACCGTCGAAGTCAACGCGACGTTCTACTCCCTGACGAGCCCGCGGGCGTGCGACCGGTGGCGGGCCGTCGTTGCGCCCGACTTCCTGTTCGCGCTGAAGGGCAGCCGTTACATCACGCACATGAAGCAGCTCCGGGGCGTGGAAACGGCTCTCGCGAATTTCTATTCGTCCGGAATCCTGCGGCTCGGCGCCCAGCTCGGGCCGGTGCTCTGGCAGTTGCCTCCCCGGCTCCGGTTCGATCGCGTCGTCGCGGACGAATTCTTCCGTCTGCTGCCGCGCGACGTCCGCGCCGCGGAAAAGCTGGCCCGGCGCCACGACGCCCGGGTGGCGGGACGAGCTTGCCTGCGCGCTCCGGACGGCCGCGACACTCCGATCCGGTACGCCCTCGAAGCGCGCCACGCGAGCTGGATGGGACCGGAGGCCGCGCAGTTGCTGCGCGATCACGGGATCGCGCTGGTCTGGGCGGACACGGCCGGCGAGCACCCCGCCACCGAATCGCAGACGACCGGAGCGCTGGCCTACGTCCGGCTGCACGGATCCCGGCGGATTTACGAAGGCCGCTACACGACCGGCGAGCTCGAGGAGTGGGCGCGCCGTGCCCGGGATTGGGCGCGGAACGGGACGGCGGTGTTCGTCTACTTCGACAACGACCGCGATGCCGCGGCCGCGCAGGATGCACGGCGCCTCCTCGCGCTGTGCGAAGGGCATCAGGATCCGGAGCGCGTCGACGAAGACGCCGACGCGCATGCCGGAAGTCGAGCGGCGCGCGCAAAACCCGCTCACTTTGCGTTTCGCCGTCGTCAGGCAGGCGGTTGAGCGCGATGGAACGTCGGGGTGTTCGACGACTCCGGGACGCGACGGGCATGAATGCCGCGGGGGCCGAGCCGTACATCCCGCCGACGAAGAGCCTTCGCCGCCTGTCGGCCGCCGTGCAGGACTGCCGCGGCTGCGACCTGTACCGGGGCGCGACCCAGGCCGTGTTCGGCCGGGGACCGCGCGACGCGGCCCTCATGCTGGTGGGGGAGCAGCCGGGCCATTCGGAGGATCTGGAGGGGGCGCCGTTCGTCGGTCCGGCCGGAGAGCTGCTCGATCGCGCGCTGGAACGGGCGGGCATCGACCGTGCCGGGGTGTACGTGACCAACGTCGTCAAGCACTTCAAGTACGAACGCGAGGGCAAGCGCCGCATCCACAAGACCCCGAACCAGGGCGAGATCGAAGCCTGCCGCCCGTGGCTGTTCCGCGAAATCGCGCTGGTCGATCCCGCGGTCCTGCGTCTGTCTCGGCGCGACCGCGGCGCGCGCCCTGCTGGGTCCGGGATTCCGACTGCTGAAGGAGCGGGGGCGCTTCGTGCCGTCGACGCTGCCGCCGCGGACCCTCGCGACCATTCATCCCTCCGCGGTCCTGCGTGCCCGCGACGACGAGCGGGCCCGGCTGTTCGACCTGCTCGCCGGCGATCTCTCGGTCGCGTTCGCCGGCCTGCAGGATCGCGAATCGGGACGCGTTGACCGAGCGTCCCGGGGCTGGCACCTCGCTTGCTCAGGGAAATGCTCCGGCCTGATCGGCCGAGAAGGAGATGGATCATGAACCGATTTCGCTTGCTCGCTCTGCTCGGCGTTTGCATGGCTGCGCCCGCCTTCGCCCAGATGCAGAAGGACGCGCCGCCGCCGGCGGCCGCGACGAACACCGACGGCGCTCTCGCATTTCGCCCGTGAGGCCGCCAACGGAGGCATGTCCGAGGTCGAGCTGGGACGGCTCGCCGTCGAGCGTGGGACCAATCCCGCGGTGAAGGCCTTCGGCCAGAGGATGGTGGACGATCATTCCAAGGCGAACGTGGAGTTGCAGCAGATCGCGTCGCAGGCCGGCATCGCGCTGCCCGGCCAGGTCGATGCGAAGGAGAAACAGATCTACACGAAGCTGGCCGCGCTGTCCGGCGCGGCGTTCGACCGGGCCTACATCGACGACATGGTCAAGGACCACAAGGCGGACATCGCGGCGTTCGAGAAGGCCAGTCGCGCATCGGGCGATTCGCCGATCAAAAAATTCGCGGCGGACAAGCTGCCCACGCTGCGCGAGCACCTGAAGATGGCCGAAGAGGCGCAGGCGAGCCTGGGCAAGTAACCAAATTCGAGCAACAGGGGAGGCGGAGTCATGAAAGACGACCTGAAAAATGATCAACGCAAGGAGCTCCTGCTTCAGGCGCTGGAGACGGAGCTCGGCGGCGTGGAGGTCTACGAGCGGGCGATTCAGTGCGCGGTCAACCAGGACCTGAGGAAAGAGTGGGAGGAGTACCTCGAGCAGACGCAGAATCACGTGAAGGTCGTGCTGGGGCTTTTCGACCAGCTCGGGCTCGATCCCGGGGAGGAAACGCCCGGCCGCGCCATCGTCCGACACATTGGCGAATCGCTCGTCAGGGCCATGGTCATGGCGCAGGAGGCCGGGAATCCGGACGCGGCGCAGCTGGTCGCCGCCGAGTGTGTCGTCCTGGCCGAGACCAAGGACCATCTGAACTGGGAGTTGATCGGCGAAGTGGCCGATGACGCCGATGGCAGGAAGGGCGTCGCCTTGAAGAAGGCGCATGCCGAGGTGGAGGACCAGGAGGACGAGCACCTGTACCACACGACCGGTTGGTGCCGTGAGCTCTGGATCGCGTCGCTCGGCCTGCCGTCGGTCCTGCCACCTCCCGAGGAAGAGAAGGAAGTGAAGACGGCGATCGGCGCCGCGCGCGCGAAACAGTCCCGGGAGGAGATGCTCTAGGCACGGAATGGCCAGGATGCAGGGAGCGAGGCCTGCGGCCGCCGCGCGAGACGACCGGGCTCGTGTCGAGCGGGGCCTCTGGCTCCTGCCCCGCTCGCGGCGGCTCAGCGCCATTCTCGGCCGGCCCCGATGATCGTCCGGGAACGGTCCTTGCACTGTTCTTGCTCTCGAGGAGGAACTTCATGAAGCTCACCCGGAATTTTCTCGTCCTGCTGTCCGGAGTCGTCTTCGCCGGGGGCCTCGCGCTCGCGCAGGAGGGGTACGGTGATCCCAACGAAGGCCCTCCGGGCGACGACGACATCCGCCAGACGGTGGCCCGTCTGGCGTACGTTTCGGGTGACGTCTCGTTCGCCCGCGGGGACGATCCCGACGCATGGCAGGCCGCCGACCCGAACGTGCCGATGACGCTCGGCGACCGGGTCTGGACCGCCGATGGACGCCTGGAGCTCCAGGTCCACGGGGGCAACGTGATCCGGCTGGCGAAATCCACCGACCTGACCGCCCTGAACCTGACGGAAGACACGCAGCAGTTCTCGGTGTCCGCGGGCGTGGCCTCGTTCCAGATTCGCCGCCTCGGCGACGACGACGTCTTCGAGGTCGACACGCCCAACGCGGCCATCACGTTCGAGCGCGCGGGCGATTACCGGGTCGACGTGCGCGAGGACGGCAACACGCGCCTGCAGGTGCGGCGGGGCCGCGCGATCGTCGCCTCGGGCGGCGGCCAGGTGCCGCTCGGCGCGGGCGACGCGATGCTCATCGAGGGTCAGGAGCCGCCGCGTTACGACATGGTCGCGATCGGAGCTCCGGACGGCTGGGATCAGTGGGTCGCCAGCCGCGACGCACGCTACGACAACGTCCGCTCGTACCAGTACGTGTCCTCCGACATCGCCGGAGTCGAGGACCTCGACCGCAACGGAAACTGGCGTCAGATCCCCGAGTACGGATGGAGCTGGACGCCGACGGCGGTCGCCGTCGGGTGGCAGCCCTACCGCGCCGGTCGCTGGATCTGGCAGGACCCGTGGGGTTGGACCTGGGTCTCGACGGAACAGTGGGGCTGGGCGCCGTACCACTACGGCCGCTGGGTGACCTGGCAGTCGAGTTGGTACTGGGTTCCCGTCGCTCCCCGGGCGACGGTCGTCGCGTACAGCCCCGCGCTCGTCGCGTTCGTCGGAGGAGGCCCCGGCTTCTCGGTTTCGGCGAGCGTCGGCGGGCCCGACTACGTCGGATGGTTTCCCCTCGCTCCGCGCGAGCCGCTGCATCCGTGGTGGGGCCGCTCCGCCGTCGCCGTCCCGGTGACGAACGTGACGAACGTGACGTACGTCAACCGCACTTACGTCACCGTCGTCAACCAGCAGACCTTCGTCACGAGCAGTGTCGTGACCAACAACTACGTCCGCGATCAGGCGATCGTGACCCGCGTCGAGCGTGCGCCCGTCGTCCGGGGCGCCGTACCGATCGTGCCCACCACCGCATCGCTTCGCGTTGCAACGCGCGGGGCCCCGGCCGTTCGTCCGCCGGCTGCCGTCGCCGAGCGAGCCGTCGTGACGCGGTCCGCGCCGCCGCCGGCCCCGCCGCGGTTCGACCAGAAGGTGGCGGTGATCCGTGAGAACAAAGGACGGCCGGTC
Source organism: uncultured Acidobacteriota bacterium (assembly GCA_963843325.1). Classification (GTDB taxonomy): domain Bacteria; phylum Acidobacteriota; class Thermoanaerobaculia; order UBA5066; family Gp7-AA6; genus DAHUXD01. The sequence continues at coordinate 810,829 of CAWJKC010000016.1, read as the reverse complement.
ACGATGGCCGAGGCCGCGAACATCTCGACGAAGGACAATCGTCCGGCGCAGCCGGTCCGCGCCGTGCGCCCGGCGGCCGAGGAATCCGGCCGTGTCACGTTCGTCCCGAAGACCGAAGGCAGCAACGCACCGAAGCCCGAACCGGTGGCGGCCAATCGCGGGCGGCCGCTCGCGACGAAGCAGCAGCCGGTGGCCACTCCGCGTCCGGTTTCGAATGCCGCGCGGATGCAGCAACAGGTTCCGCAACGTCCCGCGACGCAGTCTCCGGAGATGGAGGAAAAGCCGGCACCCGCGCAGCGGCCTCCGTCCGCGGCGCCCGTGCAGCAACGCCCGCAGACCGTGCAGGAGCGGGAGCAGAGCGAGGAGCGTCCGACGCCCGTACAGCGGCCTCCGTCGGCAGCGCCCGTTCAGCAACGCCCGCAGACCGTGCAGGAGCGGGCGCAGATCGAGGAGCGTCCGACGCCCGTGCAGCGGCCTCCGTCGGCAGCGCCCGTGCAGCAGCGCCCGCAGACCGTGCAGGAGCGGGAGCAGATCGAGGAGCGCCCGACGCCCGTGCAGCGGCCTCCGTCCGCGGCGCCCGTGCAGCAGCGTCCGCAGACGATGCAGGAGCGCCCGATGGCACATCCCGCGCCCACCGTTCGTCCGCCCGACCGCCACGCGGCATCGACCGAGGAGCGGCCCGCGAATGCGGCGCCGGCTCAGGCTCAGGCGCCTCGCCCGCCAGCGCGTCCGACGCCGCATGCTCCCGCGCCGACCCGCGTCCAGCCCGACCCCGGCCACCCGGAGAACGGGCAGACCCGCGCGGGGGCGCCCGTCACGCCCGCGGCGCATTCCGGCCGGCCCGCACCGACGAGGACGCCGAAAAAGAGCGACGAGAGGAGCGACTCATGATCCCTGGAAAGCGGAGCAGCCGAAAGGCGACGGCACGGCGCGGGAAGAGCGCCAGGCGAAAGCCGGCGGCGAAGGCGAAGAAGGCGGCGCCCCGTCGGCCCGCCCGGAAGGCGACGACGAAGCCCGTCACGCAGCGCGCTCGCAAGAACGTGAAGAAGAAGACGAGTCCGCGGCGGCCGACCCGGGTCCCGGCGGATTCCTCTCTCGTCGAGGACCTGGATGCGCGCGGTCTCGGGCCGCTCGCGGCCGGTCAGTCCGGCGACACGGAAGGGCTATCGAGGGCGGAGCTCGCGGACTCCGAAAGCGTCGAAGAGCTGGTCGAAGAGGGCCAGGCGTTCGAAGCCGGGATCGTCAGCGGCGTCGAGAACGCTCGTCCCGCCGGCCGCAGGGGAGTGCGGACCCGGCAGGTCCCGGAGGACGACGTGCCCCAGGAATATCTTGACGAGGATTGACGACTTTCGGAATCCGACCCGGACCGCGGAGGGAACGATGACGAAATCCGCCCCGGTTTTTCTCGTGGTGGCGGCGACGACCCTTGCGGCGTTGTCCGTTGGCCTTGGATCACCCGCATCCGAATCGAGCCCCGCGGCCGTCGAGCGCGGCCGCTACCTCACGCACGATGTCGCGATGTGTGTCCAGTGCCATTCACCGCGGGACGACAAAGGCGAGATCCTGAAGGAAAAGGAATTTTCGGGGGCGCGAATCCGCGTCGAATCGCCCTTCCCCGGTCCGCCGTGGGCCGTCCAGGCGCCGAACCTCCGCGGGCTCACCGGATTCACCGACGAGGGCGTCGTTCGACTGCTTCGCGACGGCGTCGCGCACACCGGCGCTCCACCGCAATCGCCCATGCCTCCGTTCCGTATGACTCGAGAGGACGCGGCGGCGGTCATCGCGTACCTCCGCTCGCTCGAGTGAGCGGCGACGCGTTCCGCCGGCTCCTGGTCATCAGGGGAGTCCGAAGGCGTGCACGATGAAGACGGCCATCTGGCCCCGACTGACCGGGGCCTCGGGGCAGTACAGCAATGGCGCCGTGCTACAGCCGGCGGTCACTCCGGAATTGTAGAGATCCTCGATCCAATCGGCGGCGAACCCGCCCGGACACGCGACGTCGTCGAAGATTCCGGTGCAGGCCGGCGGCGCGTAGTTGCTGCCGTGAAGGGTCTTCAGGATGAACACGGCCATCTGCGCACGCGTCACGTGCGCGTCGGGGCAGTACGCGGGCGGGAACGACTGGCAGCCCGTGGTGATCTGACGGACGGTCAACTCCTGGATCCAGTCCGCGAACAGGCTCGGACAAGGGACGTCGAAGTAGTGAGCCCCGCACGCCGCAGGCACGGTTCCCGGCCCGACGCCTCCCTTGATCATGAAAACCGCCATTTGAGCGCGGGTCACCGGATCGTCCCGGCCGAAGAGCCCGTTTCCGTAGCCGGCCGCGACGTGGTTTCGAAATGCCTTCTCGACGTAGGAATGAAACGGGTCGGACTGCGGCACGTCCAGGAAGTCGGCGAGCCAGCCGTTGATCAGGGTTCCGGAGCTCGCGTCCGGGTTCGTGGCGCGGACGTCGTTGAGCGTGCCGGGGAAGAGCACCGGCACCGTCGCGGTCGCCTGCGAGTCGGAAGTCACGACGACGTCGGTGGCGGCGACTCCGCCGACGAGGATCGACGCGCCGTCCTGGAACCGGGAGCCCGTGATTTGAACCGGCGCCGTGTCGAACGCGGGGCCCGAACCCGGGGAAATCTGGTTGACCTGAACGCCCGGGTCGATGCGGTACGCGAGCCCGCGGCCGAAGGCGATGACTTGTGTCGCGAGGCCGTAGAGGTTTCCGTCCGACCCCTGGATCACGCCCGAAAGCCGCTGCGGATCGTCCGCGGCGAAGGTGTGAAGCAGCTCGAAGTCTCCCTGGATGCTGATCCGAAACACCGTGCCCGGGTCGTCCGCCGAATCGCTGCTGCTCGTGCCGTAGAGGCGGCCGTCTGAGCCGCGGACCAGGGACGACGGAGCGACGGAAACGGTCGGACCGGCGGAGAGGGTGTGCAGGATCGAGGTTCGGCCGTCCGGCAGAAGGCGAAACAGGACACCGTCCGAGGTGGTCGTGCCGTAGAAATTGTGATCCGGACCCTCTGCCAGGCCGGGCCTGATGGCGTTGACGAACGGCAGCGGACGCGAGCCAAGCGGCGTCAGGTCCCCTGCGGTCGAGAATCGAAACAGCCGGTCCTGAGTTCCGTACATGAACCCGTCGGAGGCGGTCAGGAGGGGTCCGATCACCGTGGAGCACAGCGAATGGAGGTTCGTGATGGCGCCGTCGACGCCCATCCGATAAAGGACTCCCACTCCGCAATCGCCGCCGCCGCCGGTCGCGCCATACAGCTCGCCGTCGGGGCCGAGCGTGAGCGCCGAGGGGGAGTCGCCGGTGTCGTCCTGGAAGACGAACGAATGCAGCAGGGAAAAGTTGCCGCCGAGCTCCAGCCGAAACGCCGCGCCGTCGTTGTCGGCGCCCCCGACACCGGTCACGCCGAACAGCGCCCCGTCGGACCCCTGAACGAGTCCGCCGAACGGATAGCGGCCGTCCTGGAGATTGAACGAATGGATCGTCGACACCTGTCCGTCCTTGCCCAGGCGGAACACGGTTCCCTGGTCGAAATAAAGGCCCCCGTACGTCGTGGTGCCGTAGAGGTTCCCGTCGCTCGCTTCGACGAGGGCGCCGGACGGGGTATTGCCGACTCCCTGGCCGAAGCCGCAGATGGTGACCAGCTCGGCTCCGTCCGGCAATCGATACACGGTTCCGGAGAAGCCGCTGCCGCCCGTCTGCGTCGTGCCGAGCCAGGCCGTGCCCACGCGCGTCGGGTGCGCCAAAGGCCGCGCGCCATCGAGATCGTCGAACTCGTGCAGCGTCGTGAGGCTGCCGGCGGCGTCGCAGCGGTAGAGCGTGCCGACGTAGTCGGCGCCGCCCGCGAACGTCGCTCCATAGAGGAAGCCGCCCGACTCGATCAGGCCGCTCGTCGGCACATAGCCGTCGGGCCCGGAAAAAACGTGCACGTTCGTCAGGCCGCCGACGGCATTCCAGCGGAAGATCGCGCCGCCGTTGAAATCCCCGTGCGCGCCTCCATAAATCGACCCGGCCAGCTCCGCCAGCACACCCGAAGGACGGTTGGCGTCCGCCACGCTGAAGGAGTGCAGCAGCTCGAAGTTGCCATCCGTGTCCACGCGGAAGAGCGAGCCGAAGCCCTCCGCGCCGCCGTTCGGTGCGGATCCGTAGAGCAGTCCGTCCGAGCCCAGCAGCAGGCCCGATTGCGGATTTGCACCGGTGACCCCGGCGAAGAAATAGACGACCTCGAGCGCGTTGCCGTTCGGATCGAAGCGGAACACGCTTCCGTTGCCTCCCGCTCCACCGCCGGCAGAAGTGCCGTACATCTTTCCATCGGGCGCCAGCACCAACTCGCCGAACGGATTGGCAGCGTCGTCGGCCGTGAAGCTGCGCAGGACCTCGAATGTTCCGCTCGTCGAGATTCGGTAAAGAACGCCCTGATCCGTGGCGCCGCCCCCTCCCGTCAAGCCATAGAGCAGACCGTCGGCGCCTTCCAGGAGGCCGCCGGTGGGAAACCTGCCGTCGAATCCGGAAAATTCATGGATGAGAGCGCAAGCAAAGCCGCCCGCGCCGTCGGGGGTCAGCCGATACACGGCGCCCGATCCGGTTCCTCCTCCGTACGTCGGCAGGTAGAGGTTGCCGTCCGAGGCGGCGAGGACCGGGGCCGTCGGGCTCTCCGTGCTGTTGTCGAACACGTGCAGGACGTCGAATGTCTGGGCGATCGACGCACCGGAGAACAGCAATCCCGGGACGAGGAGCACTCGAACCATCGAGATCACACCTGACCGCATCACGACACCTCTTTGCAGGTCGAGGAGCATACGACAAGCCTGCTCCCTCGAGAAGAGGCAAGACGGCGGCCGGTCGCCGACGGCGCCGCAAACATCCGCCGGAGAACGTGCAGGCGCCGCGATGCGCGAAGGATTACTCGGAGCGCAACGCCTGCATGACGTCGACGCGTGCGGCGCGTGCGGCGGGCAGAAACGACGCGATCACCGCGACCCCCATCAGCACGAGCGCCGAGGCGAGCACCGGCAATGGGCCCGGCATCTTGACGTCCAGAAAATATCTGCCCGCCAGACGCGCCAGCACGAATCCGAATGCCGCGCCGGCGACGACGCCCGCCGCGGCCATCACCGCACCCTCTTCGATGACGCCTCGGAGAAGTCGCCGCGGATCCGATCCCAGGGCCAGCCGGATGCCGAATTCGCGCGTCCGCGCGCTCACCGAAAACGCCAGCACGCCGGCGACGCCCACCACGGCGATCGCCAGCGCGACGGCCGCGAAGACGCCAAACACCAGCGAGTTCAGTCGGTCCGGCGTGAGCACGTCTGCCCGAATGTCTTCGAGCGTGGCCGCGTGCTCGACGGGTTGATCGGCGGACATGTCGCGAAGGATGCGCGTGACCGGTCGGACCAGCGAATAAGGATCCGCGTCCGTGTGAACGAAGAGACGCCCGCCGAACATCAAACCCTCTTCAAAAGGGGTGTAGATCGTCACCGTGGGCTCCGGAACGACGTGTCCGTCGTCGATATCGGCCGCGACACCAACGATGCGGCGCGGCGCGAGAAAGCGCGACTTCTGGAGATCGGTCCCGTCGAAGAATTCCAACACCGGATCGGTCCAGTAGACGTGCCGATTGACCGCATCCTGATTGGGGAACATGCGCCGCGCCAGACTCTGGCTGACGATGACGACCGGCTCCGAATCGTTTCGGTTGTCCAGCGCGTTGAAATCGCGGCCGGCAATGACGGCAACGCCAAGCGCCGCAAAAAATCCGGGAGAGACGACACGCCACTTCGCCCGCGGATCCTCGACACCGGCGGCGTGGGCGTGTCCGTCGGCGGAGAATTGCAGACCATACTGGGCGAAGGTGGTATCGCGCCAGGGAACGACGTTGCCGAACGCGGTCCGATTCACGCCCGGAAGGGCATCCACGCGGCGAATCGCTTCCTCGTAGAAGTCGACCACCTGCCGCGGAGTCTTCCCGTAGGACATGGCAGGAACATCGATCGCGAGGACCTGTTGCGTGTCCAGTCCCGTCTGAGTCTTTTGCAGCGCGATCAGCGTCGTGATCAACGCGCTGGCGCCGGCCAGCAGCACGAACGAGGCGGCGATCTGGATCACGGCGAAGATCCGCTGGCGGCGGCTCGTGCTGCCGGTGATTCGCGCACTTCCGCCGGAGAGGCTCAGTCCGTTCGGCGTGCCGGTCGAGGGCAGGCGCGGGACGAAGGCGAGAATCACGGCGGCGACGATCGCCAGCGCTGCGCCGACCCAGAGCAGGGTCGAATCGACTCGGAAATCGAGTGCCCGGACGGAGAAGCGCGCGGCGTAGCGGGCCAGGATGGCCACCAGCGGCTGCGCGCTCACGACGCCGAGTGCGGCGCCCGCGCCGCAGAGCAGAAGGCTTTCGGCGAGCAGCATGCGGCGCAACGCGCCCTGACTGGCGCCCAGCGCCACGCGGACCGCCAGCTCGCCTTCCCGGCGAACCGTGCGCGCCAGGATCAGGTTGGCGACATTGGAGCACGCGATGATGAAGACCAGAGCGGCCGCTGCCAGGAGCACCAGCAGAACGGTCCGGGCGCCCGAAGTGATCTCGTCACGAAGCAACCTGGCCCCGATCTGGAAGTCGGCTTCCTTCGAATACGCTTCGGGGTGGCCCTTCTTCATCGCGGAGTAGGCGGTGCGCAATTCGGCGCGGGCCTGATCGAGAGTGGCTCCGGGAGCCAGACGGCCGAAAAGCTCGGTCATGCGATGGATGCGGCCCGTGACCATCGTCGCGGACAGATGATGCGGGCTGGTGACGACGTTGGCGATGATCTCGGTGTCCTGGGGATAGGGGACGCAAGGCTCGAGGACGCCGATGACGGTCGCATCGCGATCATCGGTGCTGCCGAGGCGAACGGGCTTGCCGATGACCGACGGGTCCTTGTGAAGAGCGGTCGACCAGAAACGGTAGGTGAGAACGACGACGCCGGCCGCTTTGGGACCGTCGTCTCCCGGTCCGATGAGGCGACCGAGCACGGGATGAAGTCCCATCACGTCGAAAAACGTGCCGCCGACGACGCCGCCGCGAATGGAACGCGGCTCACCGAGGCCGACCATGGTGAAGTCCATGGTCGAGAAGTCGCCAAACGCGCTCAGGGTTTTCACGCTCTCGCGCAGGTCCTGCAGCTCGGGCACGGAAAACGTCATGTTGTCGTTGTCCCCCATGCCGCGGGCGCTCTGTCGGATGTAGATCAGCCGGCCCTCGTCGCGATTGACGAGAGGCTTGAGCAGCACTCCACGCACCAGCGTGAAAATGGCCGCGTTCGCGCCGATGCCGAGCGCCAGTGTGAGCACCACGGCGATCGCCAGCCCGGGCGTCCGAATCAACGAGCGGAATGCAACTCTCAGATCGTCAACGAATGACATGATTGTGTCCTCCGGAAGTCAGTCTCCCGTCCGCGTCGGCGAGGCGCCCTTGCGCCGCCGCCGGGGGGCATGCTTTTTCTCCTCGTTCTGGATGGCCTGCAGGTACTGGTCCAGGCGATCGAATCTCTCTTCCCAGAAGCGCCGGTAGGCGTCGACCCAGTCGGCCACCTCGCGCAGCCCCACGGCGTCGAGGCTGCAAGGCCGGGACTGCGCCTCGCGGCCGCGCGCGATCAGGCCCGCCCGCTCGAGCACCTTGAGGTGGCGCGAGACGGCCGGCAGCGAGATCTCGAACGGGGCTGCGATCTCGTTCACGGTGGCCTCGCCCGAGGCCAGGCGCGCCAGGATGGCGCGGCGGGTCGGATCGGCCAGGGCCGAGAACGCGGCGTCGAGGTGTGCGGAGGGAGGCGGCATATTTGTCTCTTCTGTTAATTAACAGACTCGTTAAATACACCGTGATCGGCGGCCAGTCAAGGCAATTCGGCAATGCAGGCCGCCGGCGTCATCGCGAGGCGTCCGTTCGCCGTCGCCGCTGGCTCTCCGTCATCATTTCGCTCACATCCGCCGCCGGGCGGATTTCGATCGTTCCGCACTTCCACTTCACACCCGGGTGATGGGAAACGAGCGCAATGGCGTGATTCAGATCCCGCGCCTCGAGTACCTGGATTCCACCCAGATGTTCCTTCGTTTCGGCGTACGGACCGTCGGTCACGGCGGCCTTTCCGTTCGTCCAGGACACGGTCACCGCCGTGTTGGCGGGCTGGAGAGGTTCCTCGGCGACGAGATGTCCGTTCCTCCGCAGTTCCTCGTTGTAGGCGAAGCACTCGTCGAGCATGGCGTTGCGGTCGCTCTCGGACATGTTCTCGAACGTGCCGGGCTCGACATAACCCAGGCAGATGTATTTCATCCGTTTCTCCTCGACGCGACCTTCTGCCGGCCCTCAGTCCTGACCGATCCTGAGGATGTGCTGGTTGTCTTCTCCGGTTCGCTCGAGGAACGGGCGTATTTCCACCGGCGCCCGGCAGGCGAGGGCGCCCTTGCGCCCCCACTCGAGCGCCTCGTCCAGGTTCGCGGCTTTCACGATCCAGAAGCCGCCGACGTGCTCCTTGGTCTCCATGTACGGACCGTCGGTGGTGAGCACCTTCCCATCGGGCTGCGCCCGCATGCACTTCGCGCTGCTGGCCGGGGCGAAGCCGCCACCGAAAATCCTGGCACCCTTCGCTTCCAGCTCTTCGTTGAGCACGTCGATGTCGCGGATCATCGCCTCGGTCACCGTGGACGGGTCGACATTGTCGGGCTGCTGAACCGCGACCAGATAGAGGGGCATGATTTCTCCTTGTCGTCCTGTGTCGCGAAGAGTTACGGACGCGCGCGCCGGGAGTTATTCGTTGTACCTGAGGATCTCGCGCACCTCGGCGCCGCCGAAGACGCCCCTGCGCGCCCACTGCAGTGCCTCGTCCATGTTCGCGGCTTTCAGAACCAGGAGACCGCCGACGTGCTCCTTGGTCTCGACGTACGGCCCGTCGGTGATGCGCACCTTTCCGCCGGGCTGCGCCCGCAGCGACTTCGCGCTGCTGGCCGGGGAGAGGCCGAGACCCAGGACCCGGACGCCGGCGGCCTCCATCTCGTCGTTGGCCTTCTGCATGTCGCCGATCATCGCTTCGGTCACTGTGGACGGGTCGAAATCGTCGGGAAGGTATCCGGTCACCAGGTAATGCGGCATGTTTTTCTCCTTTTCCTGTCGGGGCTTTGCCCCGCTTTCACTGGATAGACGACGGGAGCTCCCGGATTTCGACCGACGGTCCTCTTTTTATTTCAACTGCCGAATCCGCTCCTGGAGGAATTGCCGCTCGGGCTCCTGCTGGGTCAGGGCCAGAGCCTTCGCATAGGCGGTCCGGGCCTCCGCCGTCCTGCCGAGCCTGCGGTACATGTCTGCGCGGGCGGAGTGCGCCAGGTAATACCCTGCCAATTCGCCCTGTTCCAGCACCGCGTCGATCTGCGTCAGGCCGGCCTCGGGACCATCGCGCATGGCAACGGCCACGGCACGGTTGAGCTGGACGACCGGCGAAGGCTGAATCCGCAGCAGTTGATCGTAAAGCGCGACGACCTGCCGCCAGTCGGTCGCGGCGACCGATTCCGCCTCCGCATGGACGACCGCAATCGCCGCCTGCAGCGTGTAAGGGCCGAAGCGGCGGGACTTCACGGCCTTCTCCAGCAATGCCACTCCCTCCAGCGATCTGCTCCCGGTTCCAGAGCGAGCGATCCTGGTTCTCCAGCAGGATCAGCTCTCCGGTCGGCGATGTTCTCGCGGCGCGGCGCGATTCCTGGAGCAACATCAGGGACAGCAGCCCGAGCACTTCCGGCTCCGGCCGCAGCTCGGTCAGCAATCGGCCGAGCCGGATCGCCTCGCCGGTGAGCTCGGCCCGCGTCACCTCCGCTCCCGCCGCGGCCGAGTAGCCCTCGTTGAAGACCAGATAGACGACCTGGAGCACCGCGTCCAGACGCTCCGGCAGTTCCTGCGGCGTCGGCACCTCGTACGGGATCCGTGGCCTCTCGAATCTTTGCCTTGGCGCGCACGATGCGCTGCGCCAGCGTGCGGCGGAGTGATGAGGAAGGCCTTCGCGATCTCCTCGGTCGTCAGACCCGCACACCTCGCGCAAGGTGAGGGCGACGCGCGCTTCCGGCGCCAGGGAGGGATGACAGCACGTGAAGATCAGGCGCAACCGATCGTCCTCGAGAGGGTCCGCTTCGCCGGTCCCTTCCGCCGAGCTCCATTGCGCTTCGAGATGCCGCACGAGCTCGTCTTGAGACGCATCGAACCGCGCCCGTCGACGGAGGGTATCGATGGCTCGGAATCGTCCCGTCGTGATCAACCAGGGTCGCGGGTTGCCGGGCACTCCACTGCTCGGCCACACGCTCAGCGCCGCCGCAAAAGCTTCGTGCATGGCCTCCTCGGCAAGATCAAAATCCCCGAGCAGGCGGATCAGCGTGGCCCGGATTCGTCCCGAATCCACGCGATACAGGGAGTCGAGCAATGCGCGTACCTGCTCGGTGGAAGCCTCCGGCATGACGAGGACGTTAGCAAACCCGCGGGTCCCGGCACATCGGCGGATTCGCCAGGGAGGGGAAGGCGGAAGCCGGGAGGGGTGAAATGGTGGAGGCGGCGGGGGTTGAACCCGCCGGAAGCCTACGGGAGAGGCCGCTCCACGCTCGCGTCGAGTTCAGCTGGCGGATCGGAGGAGGCCATTCGGTCCGCGGGCGGCGGTTTTCTTCGGGAAGGGAACGGCGACCGGGTGCGTCCGGACTCGCGCCTGCATCCACTTGGCCATCAGCCAGAATTGGTCGCCCCCGCAGTTGGGGCACGTCCGATTCCGGACGCTGAAGGTGACCAGGCAGTCGAGACAGAGCGCGGTCTCATTTTCCCGGACCATTTGCCCGAACCTCGCCCCGGAACTCGCCTCGGACTCGGACGATCCCAGCCAGTTCGAACGATCACGGACACCCATGGGCGCCTCCTTTGTTCCGAGCTTCTCGATGCTGACCATCCGGGGACCGACCCCGGCAGGAAGCGCCAAGGCTATCGTGTTTTCCTGTTCCAAAGGACAGGCCCTGGAGGGGCCTCGACAGTCCAGAATTGGGCTAAACGTTGTCAGTGCACGTGTTCTCCGCGCAGCGCGAAGTTGGCTGAGCCCCATATCCCTACTCGCTTTGCTCTGGTTCCCCCGCCTGGGGAGGAGCGCCGGGAGGGGGTCCAGGGCAGGCCGAACGCGCGGACCAGGAAAACGGTCCGTCTTTCCGCGGCTCACAGGACCCTCTGGACAGTAGGGCAGCGAAGACACGCTGCACGCTGCCGTCACGCCGGCATTGGAGAGGTCTTCGATCCAGCACGCGAGCGCGAGGCTCGAAGCGCGCGCCGGGAAGATCGACCTACCGAAGAAGATCTTCACCGCGGCGTGGCTCAGCGGGGCCCGTCTCGCTGCAGGTCGCCTCGAGACGATGGCCGACGCCACGGACAAAAGCTCGAGAAGATCAAAGCGAAAATGTTCCGGCCCGATCGGGTAGGCATGAAATGGTGGAGGCGGCGGGAGTTGAACCCGCGTCCGGAAGCGCTACGGGAGAGGCCACTCCATGCTCAGCCTCTTCTTATTTCTCGCCCTGCCGCCTCGAGAAGAGGCAAAACGGCGGCAGGGCAACCCCGAATTGATTTCGCAGCTCCGTCCGGGGGACCGGAGCCGCTACACCCGCATTTCGCGACGTCGGACGCGGCGCGGCGGGTGCGCTACGCGTCAAACGAGGCTACTTAATTAAGCAGCCAGAGCGAAGTTGCTGTTGTTCGCAGCTACTATTTTTCACCCTGCTTTAACGAGGAGGGGTGAGACCTCGGCATGCAACCTCTCGCGCAATCGTCCCCGTCGAAGCCGTTTCGCCCCCACGTGTGAGTCGCGCGAGACTCAAAGATCGACTGCGAATATTACCATCCGTCCGCGCGGCGCTTGACATGGGGCCTCGGGCAGCATGGAATGCCCGCGGAATGGCGAAAAACGATCTGATCGTCGTCGTGACGTCCGTCGGCACGGAAGACCAGGCTCTGGACGTCGCGCACGCGCTCGTGCGCAGCCGGCGCGCCGGGTGCGTGAACATCGTTCCCAACGTCCACTCGGTCTATCGCTGGAAGGGTCGCGTCTGCGACGACGGCGAGATGCTGCTCATCATCAAGACGGTCGCCTCGCAGTTCGAGGCGGTGCGCGAGACGATCCACAAGGTCAACACGTACGAGCTCCCCGAGGTCCTCGGCTACCGCGTGGACATGGCGTCCCCGGGATTCCTGGCCTGGATCGAGAAGATGACGGCCTCGACGAAGCGCAAGGTTGCGGGTGGCACGAAGGCGAAGGCCGGCAAGCCCGCCCCCAAGAAGGCGGCGCGGAAAAAGAAGTAGCAGGGACCTCCACGGCTTCCGCGTCGCTCACGTTCGCGTCCCTGTTTCTCGGTCTCGTCGTCGGTGTGCGCCCGGTCCGCGTCGTGACGACGGGCCCCGTCGCCGAGGTCGTCTATCAACTGGACGGCAGGGAAGTCGCGCGCAGCTCCGAGAGTCCCTGGGCCGGGAGCGTCGACTTCGGGACCGAATACTGGCCCCACGAGCTCGTCGCGCGAGCGCTCGACGAGAAGGGCAGGGAGATTGCGCTGGAGCGGCAGTGGATCAACCTGCCGCGTCCGCCGGCCGAGGTCGAGATCCTCATCGAAAAGGACAAGGCGGGCCGCTCTGCGGCCGCACTGCTGACGTGGGCGAGCCGGATGGGCCCGCATCCCGACCGGGCCTCGCTCACGTTCGACGGGCGCGAGCTGCCGCTCGACGCCGCGCACCGCGCGAAGCTGCCGGCCTTCGACGCCTCGACGGTCCACGTGCTCACGGCGCAGATCGAGTTTCCGAACGACGTGCGGGGACGGACCGACCTGGTCCTCGGTGGCGGGTCGTCGGCCGAGGCCGGCACCGAGCTGACGGGCGTGCCGATCCGATCGGCCGACGGAAAGATGCCCTCGGTCGAATCCCTCGCGGGGCGTCTCGAGCGCAACGGCGTGCCGCTTCGCGTCACGAGCGTCGAGCGGGGCGCGGCCACGCTCGTGGTCGTTCGCGAGCTCGTCGCGCCGGGGCTGATCTGGCGCCTGCGAGCGCTGGTGCGCGGGCCGTTCGGCGGCGACCCGACGAAGCTCGAGCCGGAGGATCGCCTGCAGGTCCAGTGGCCCGTGGTTCGGGAAGTATCGGATGTCGAGAGCGTGAACGTTCTCTTCGAGGCGTCCCGCATGTACCCGGGCTCGAAGATGAGCATCGCGGCACTCCTCACGGAGGTCGCATACCCGGAGGCGAACTCTCAACCGCGCCGCTTTGCGGATGCGGTGGCGGCGGCGGGGCTTCAGGCCGCCCGGTTCTACTCTCCGCGGGCGGTTCTGCTGGTGCTCGGGCCCGGCGACAAGGACTCGAGCCGTCACGACGTTGCGTCCACAAAGCGCTACCTCGAACGGCTGCATGTCCCGCTCTACGTCTGGTCGCTCGTGCAAGGCGGGCTCGTGTCGGCGGCGGCGTGGGGTACAGTACACGGATGTCACGAAGGCGGCCGCCTTGCGGGCTGCGTCGGCGCGGATCCACGAGGACCTGCGCAGCCAGTCGATCGCGTGGGTCGAGGGGCGGTACCTGCCGCAGGAGATCACGCTGGTGGAAAAGGGGGACGGGCTCACGATCGCGCGCTGAGAGGCACGGCGGAGCGGCTTTGGCTCCGTCGCCCGCCGGGGGACGTCAGATCTGCCGGAAAGTCGGGCCGGCGGGCCTTCGCGCGCTGACTCTCCGGAGAGACGACGCGGCAAGGTCGCTCCACGATGGGTTGTTCTGCGTGATCAGCTGGACTCTGCGGGATCGGGGCCATCCCTTGAGCTGCTTTGCGCGCGCGATCGCCGCGAAGACGTCCGAGGTCTTCTCGGTGTAGAGCAGACGGTGAAAGCCGCGGTGGGGAAGGACGTTGCTGATCGCCGGCAACTCCGACGTGCAGGGTGCCTGTATCGCTGCCGACGATGTAGACCCAGAAATTGACCATGGCGTCTCCATCCATAGATTGTCGCGAGCCTCGCGCGCGCAGTCATGCCACGCGCTGCACCGATCCTTTCCGAGTCGGATCGACGACCGCCTGGCGGGGTTGCAGCGAGTCGTTCCAGTGGATCGGGGGCAGGCACGAGGCGGCGATCCGTGGAAAGGCCGCGTCGCGCAGGGCCGGAAAGAACTCGAGGGCCCCGATCCGTTCGTAGGCGTTCTCGAGAGCGGCGGGTTCCTTCCAGGTCCCGGCGTGCTGCGCGGCGTCCGCGAAGGCGGCATGGAGCCGCGGAAGACACGTCTTCGCGGCCTCGATGAACGTGCGAGCCTGGCCGACGACGACGCGCGTGTTCCAGAGGCCGTTGCCGTGAAGACCGGGGCTGATCGCGCCCTCCTGCAGATCGCGAACGCGCCACACCCTTTCGACGTCGTCGTGGAGGCACTCGGCCCGGATGATCCACGCGTGATCGGGTCCCGGGTCGACCGGGCGCGCCCCGACGATCACGATCCATCGCGGGTCGTTCGCGACGCGGCCGACGACACGGACCAGGTGGTCCATGAAAATCATGTCCTCGCTCATCTGGCGCGCCCGCGGGAATCGCGACGACGACGGCATCCGGATCGAACCGATGGATCCAATACACGGGCCAGAGAAGACGCGCGGCGGACCCGCGGTCGCGGGGCTGGATCAGGACGTTGCCGGGGAACGTGGCGGTCTCGCGCGCGATCCGCGACTGGTCGCGCCGAGCGCCGACCACGACCGTGCTGTGCGCGGGAATGGCGAGCTGCGTCCGGTGCAGCGTGCGGTCGAGCGCCGACGGCTGCGCCAGGTCGTCGTGAAGGAAGGAAGCCGGCCGTTCGGCTGAATTCGGCAGCCAGTCGTCCACGAGGACGACGGCCCAGAGGCGGCCCGATGACGGCGCGGCCATTCGGGGCTCGTCCATTGCAAGAGCACTGCCACGCCCTGGCGTGGCAAACGACCCGCCGCGGCCGGGCGATTTCGTTCGTCCGGCCGCAGCGCGAACGCTACAGGCGCCCGGTGAGCATCAGGATCACGAGCACCACGAGCGCCACGCCCAGCAGGCCGCTCGGTCCGTAACCCCAGTTCCGGCTGTATCCCCAACGCGGCACCGCGCCGACGAGCAACAGGACGAGGAGGATCAAGAGAACCAGTCCCATGTCGGACTCCTTTCGTCGAGCTCACTCACTGCAACGCGTATGCCACGCGGGCGAGGGGTTGGCTCCGCGATTGCAACGCCGTGGTCGTTGTCGGCACGCACCACCACTCTTCACCGCCTTCCGCCGGGAGATCGATTGCGCAAGAAGTCCAGATCCACGTCGCGAGTGTCGCCGGTGCGACGGTTCTTCGCCGCGTTCGGCCCCGGCGTCGTCACCGGAGCGGCGGACGACGATCCTTCGGGCATCGCGACCTACTCGATCGCGGGCGCGCGGCTGGGCACGTCGCTGCTCTGGTGCGCGAGCGTGACCTGGCCGCTGAT
Organism: uncultured Acidobacteriota bacterium; assembly: GCA_963843325.1. Classification (GTDB taxonomy): domain Bacteria; phylum Acidobacteriota; class Thermoanaerobaculia; order UBA5066; family Gp7-AA6; genus DAHUXD01. Next base: position 795,366 of record CAWJKC010000016.1, on the reverse strand, counting down.
GGCCGCCGTGCAGCTCACGTGCGCGCGGATCGGCATGGTGACCGGGCAGGGTCTCGGCGCGGCGCTCAAGAAGAAGTTCCCGCGTCCTGTCCTCGTGGGTGTCGTGGCATCGCTCTTTCTGGCGAACACCATCAACGTCGCCGCCGATCTCTCCGGGATGGCCGACGCCGCCGAGATGCTTTCGGGCGTCGATTCCCACATCTTCGTCGTGGTGTTCGGCGTGGCGATCGCCTGGGCCACGATCCGCCTCAAGTACGCGCAGATCGCGAGGGTGCTGAAGTGGCTGGCCCTGGCGCTGTTCGCCTACGTGATCACGGCCGTTCATCTCGGCCCCGACTGGCCCGCGGTCCTGCGGGCGACCCTGGTTCCCTCCATGCCGCACGGCAGCGAGGGCTGGGGCATGCTCGTGGCGATCCTCGGAACGACGATCAGTCCCTACCTCTTCTTCTGGCAGGCCTCGCAGGAGGTCGAAGAGGAGAAGCTCGCCGGCCGCAAACTTCTCTCGCAGCGGCGAGGAGCGACGGCGCGCGAGCTTCAGGATCGGCGGCTGGACGTGGGCGTGGGCACTTTCTTCTCCAACGTCGTCATGTTCTTCATCATCCTGACGACGGCGCTGACGCTTCACAAGAACGGAATGACGCACCCCGAGTCGTCGCGGGAGGTCGCCGACGCGCTGCGTCCGCTCGCGGGCCGGTTCACCCAGGTTCTCTACACGGTCGGATTGATCGGCGTGGGATTCCTCGCGATCCCCACGCTCGCGGGTTCGGCCGCCTATGCCGCCGCGGAGATCTTCGGCTGGAAGGAGGGGCTGGACCGCGGATTCCGGGGCGCCCGCGCCTTCTATGCGGTCGTGGTGGTCTCGACCGCGCTGGGAGTCTGCCTGGACTTTCTCGACGTCAACCCGGTCAAGGCCCTCTACTGGAGCGCGGTGGTCAACGGGCTGCTCGCGCCGTTTCTCCTGCTGGGCATCCTCCTCGTCGCGACGGATCGTAAGCTCATGCAGGACCAGCCCGTCTCGAAGGCCAGCCTTCTGACCGTGGCGGCGGCTACACTTCTGATGTTCGGCGCGGCGATCGGCATGTTCCTCTTCTAGTTCTAGGTATCGCTGGCAGACCGCTTGCACGAACCACTTTGGAGGGTCCGATGAAGAAGGTCGATCTGGCGTTTCCCGAGTTCCTGTTCATCGTGGCCACGCGCGCGGCGCTGGGCGCCGGGGCCGCGCTGCTCGCGACGGGCCGCTGCGGCCGGCAAAGCCGTCAGCGGCTCGGGGCCGTGCTCTTCAGCGTCGGGGTCGTGACCACGGTTCCCGCGCTCATGTTCGTTTTCGGCGGGGACCGGGAGCCGGTCCCGCCCACGACGGAAGACCGCGAGACCGTGACCGCTAGCTGATCGCGGTCAGCGCCTGGTCGAGGTCCGCCAGGAGGTCTTCGAGGTCCTCGATGCCGACGGAGATGCGCACGAGGCCGGGCGTGACGCCGAGGCGGTTGCGCTCTTCCTCCGGGATCGAGGCGTGCGTCATGGTCGCCGGGTGCGAGATGAGCGTCTCGACGCCGCCGAGGCTCTCGCCGAGCGAGCACAGGCGCACTTTGCCGAGGAACGCGCCCGCGTTCTCCAGGGAGCCGAGCTCGAACGAGATGAGCGCGCCGAACCCGGACATCTGCTTCTTCGCGAGCGCGTGCTGGGGGTGGGACGCGAGGCCGGGGTAGTTGACCTTCTTGACCTTCGGGTGCTTCGCGAGGTGCTCCGCGACGGCGCGGCCGTTGACCTCGTGGCGCTCCATGCGCACGGAAAGGGTCTTGATCCCGCGCAGCACGAGCCACGAATCCATGGGCGAGAGGATCGCGCCCGAGCTGTTCTGCACGAACGAGAGCCACTCGACGTGCTCCTTCGACTTCGCGATCGCGGCGCCGCCGACCGTGTCGGAGTGGCCGCCGAGAAACTTCGTCGTCGAGTGCATGACGATGTCCGCGCCGAGGGCCAGCGGCTTCTGGAGGTACGGCGAGGCGAAGGTGTTGTCGACGACGACGACGGCGCCGTTCCTGTGGGCGAGCTCCGACAGCACCGCGATGTCGCAGAGCTGCAGCGTCGGGTTGGTCGGGGACTCGAGGTGCAGCATCTTCGTCTCGGGCCGGATCGCGCGCTCGACGTCGGCCGGCGACGCCGTGTCGACGAACGAGAACGTCACGCCGTAGTTGGCGAGGATCTTCGTGTAGTAGCGGTAGGTCCCGCCGTAGGTCATGTTGGAGCAGACGACGTGGTCGCCGGCCTTCACGAGCGTCGAGATCGCGGTGATCGCGGCCATGCCCGACGCGAAGGCGCGGGCCCCGGCGCCGCCCTCGAGCACCGCCAGGTTTTCCTCGAGCGCCGAGCGGGTCGGGTTCTGGGTGCGACCGTACTCGTAGCCCTTGTGCTTGCCGAGCCCCTCCTGGACGTAGGTCGAGGTCTGGTAGATCGGCACCGTGACGGAACCGGTCGTGGGGTCGGGCGCGTTGCCCGCGTGGATGCAGTCGGTCGAAAAGCCCATGGCTTCATCCTTTCGGCCGCGAGGCGGCGAAGATGCCCTGGTCGGGATAGCGCTCCGCCCCGTCGGGCAGGAGCGTGACGACGGTCTTTCCGGGGCCGAGGCGCTCGGCGATGCGCAGGGCGCCGGCCGCGGCCGCGCCGGAGGAGCCTCCCGTGAGCAGGCCCTCCTCGCGCGCGAGCGCGCGGCAGGTGTCGAAGGCTTCCTTGTCGCGGATCTCGAGCACCTCGTCCATGAGCGAGCGGTCGAAGATCGGCCAGATCTTCGAGAGGCCGATGCCTTCGACCTCGTGCGGCCCGGGAGCGCCGCCGCCGAGGATGGAGCCTTGCGGCTCGACGGCCACGCGCAGGAGCCCGGGATTGCGTTCCGAGAGGTAGCGCGCCACTCCCGTGAACGTTCCGGTCGTCCCGACGCCGGCGACCCAGGCGTCGATCGGGCCGACGACCTCGGCCGCGATCTCGGGCCCGGTCGTGTCGTAGTGCGTCTGCGGGTTGATCGGATTGTGGAACTGGTCGGGGAGGAAGGCGCCGGGAGTGTCGCGGACGATCTGATTGGCCCGCTCGATGGCGCCGGCGATCATCGCGTCCGACGGCGTGCGGACGACCTCGGCGCCGAGCCCGCGCATCAGCCGGGCCTTCATGTCGCCGTACCCCTCGGGCATGACGATCACGCAGCGGTAGTGCTTTGCCGCGGCGACCATCGCGAGGGCGACCCCCGTGTTGCCCGACGTCGCCTCGACGATCGTCCCTCCGGCGGCGAGCAGCCCGCGCTTCTCGGCGTCTTCGATCATCGCTTTCGCGATGCGGTCCTTGACGCTGCCGCCGGGGTTGAACCACTCGAGCTTGGCGAAGATGCGTGCCGCGCCGCGCGAGAAGTGCGGCAGCTCGACGAGCGGAGTGTTTCCGATCGCGGCGAGGACGCTGCCGGCCGCGGGAGCGGCGACGGCGGGAGCAGGCCTGGTCGACAAGGGGCTGTGACGATAGCAAAAAAAAGCCCCGGCTTGACGCCGGGGCTCGTGGAATCGAAAGACGGACTTAGTAGGACTGCTGCGCGCGGCGAGCCGAATAGCACTCGCGGCAGTAGACGGGCTTCCCGTTGGTCGGGTTGAACGGAACCTGCGTCTGCTTGCCGCAGCCGTCGCAGGTCACGTCGTAGAAGGTGCGCTCGCGACCCTCTCCCGAGGAGGTCTTGCGCTTGTCGCGGCAGGGCTTGCAGCGCTTGGGCTCGTTGGTGAAGCCCTTGCGCGCGTAGAACTCCTGGTCGTCGGCCGAGAAAAGGAACGTGCCGCCGCAGTCGACGCAATTGAGGTTCTTGTCCGTGTATTGCTGCATCATGGAATTATTCAGATCTCCTGGGTTTCATCCCTGGACCGCACCGACGGAATCCGCCGGCCGGTATAAAAAAATGGTGAATCGATTACACACTCGAGAAACTCCGGCGCCCGTGCACCGGGGAAGTGGTGTTTCTAGGACCGACCCCCTTTCGAACGCACGCACGTCTGCCCGCAAAGACGCACGGATGGGGGATGGAAAAACATAAAGGTGGCGCTTGGGATCTGCGGGGTTTTCGTAAAAGCTGGCGAAAAGTAGCATGGGGGTTGTAAGGGTTGCAAGGGGACGGAGCCTCGTCCCAGCCTCTCCCGCCGGGAGGGGCTGTCGGGCCCTGGCTCGTCCCCGCTCGCCGCGGCCGCAGGGGCGGCCCGTGCGGCGCGAAGGCCGGTAACTCGCTTTTGGAAGGACTAGGTTAGCTAGTCCCGATCACGCCCTGGACCGGCGACGACGCCGTGGCGTAGCGCTTCTTCGGGATGCGCCCGGCCAGAAACGCGTCCCGCCCGGCCCGCACGGCGTCCCGCATCGCGCGGGCCATCCGGACCGGGTCGGCGGCGCCGGCGATCCCGGTGTTCATGAGCACGCCGGCCGCGCCGAGCTCCATCGCGACGCAGGCGTCCGAGGCGGTGCCCACTCCGGCATCCACGATCACCGGGACCTTCGCGCGCTCGAGGATGATCGCGATCGAGTTCGGATTCTGGATTCCGAGCCCGGAGCCGATCGGCGCGCCGAGGGGCATGACCGCGGCGGCGCCGGCGTCCTCGAGCCTGCGGCAGACGATCGGATCGTCGGACGTGTACGGGAAGACGACGAAGCCTTCCTTGACGAGCGTCTTCGTCGCCGAAAGCAGCGCCTCGTTGTCGGGCCACAGCGTCTGCTCGTCGCCGAGCACCTCGAGCTTGACCCAGTTGGAGAGCCCCACCTCGCGGCCGAGGCGCGCCGCGCGCACGGCGTCCTCCGCGTTGTAGCAGCCGGCCGTGTTCGGCAGCAGCGTCATGCCGCGCGGGATGAAGTCGAGCAGCGACTCCTTCGAGCGGTCGGTCAGGTTCACGCGCCGCACGGCCACGGTCACGATCTCGGCCTCCGACTCCTCGAGCGCCGCCTTCATGAGCGCGAAGGTGGCGTACTTGCCGGTCCCGACGATCAGGCGCGACCGGAACGGCCGTCCGCCGAAAACGAAGGGATCGGCCGCCGCGGCGGGTGCGGCGGGGGGCTCGAGGGTGGTGGGGTCGGCCATGGCGAAATCCTATTCCTTTGCCGGGTCGATGAGGAAAACGTTGTCGATCAGCCGCGTCTTCCCGAGCCGCACGGCGGCGGCGAGCGCGACTCCGGGGATCACCCGGTCGGCGGGTCGCATGGTCTCGGCGTGCACGGCCTCGACGTAGTCCACCTGGAGGCCGGCGACCTCGAGCTGCCGGCGCGCGTCGCTCTCGATCTGCCGCGGGTCGGTCTGGCCGTGGGCCGCCCGTCCGCGCGCGGCGAACAGCGTGCGGGAAAGGTCCGCGGCGCGCAGGCGCTCGTCGGCCGAGAGGTACGCATTGCGCGAGGACATCGCCAGGCCGTCGGCCGCGCGCACGGTCTCGCCGATGACGAGGCGGACGGGCAGGTCGAGGTCGCGGACCATGCGCCGGACGACGGCGACCTGCTGCAGGTCCTTGCGGCCGAAGACGGCGACGTCGGGCAGCACCCGCAGGAAGAGCTTGGCGACGACCGTGGCGACGCCGCGGAAGTGCCCCGGCCGCCGCGCGCCCTCGCCGCCCTCGGAAACGTCGCCGACCTCGATCGCGGTGGAAAAGTCCGGCGGATAGAACGCGATCGGATCGGGCAGATAGAGGATGTCCGCGCCCTCCTTCTCGAGCAGGCGCGCGTCGTCCTCCTCGCGCCGCGGATAGCGCGCGAAGTCCTCGCCGGGCGCGAACTGCAGCGGGTTGACGAAGATCGAGACGACCGTCGAGCCCCGCCTCGCGCCGGGCCAGGCGCACGAGCGAGAGATGGCCCTCGTGCAGCGCCCCCATCGTCGGGACGAGCGCGACCGGCCGCGCGGCCATGCGCGACTGCGCGACGGCCTCGCGCAGCGGGCCGAGCGTGCGGACGGTCCTCAATGCACGCGGCGCAGCGTCGGCTTCACGCCGGTGAACGTTTCTTCCTTGGACGGGAATGCGCCGCTCTTGACGTCCTGCGTGAACGCGCGCGCGGCGCCCTCGATCACGGAGGCGAGGTCGGCGTAGCGCCGGACGAACTTCGGCCGCAGGTCGCGCGTCAGGCCCACGACGTCGTGGAACACGAGCACCTGGCCGTCGCAGCCGGCGCCCGCGCCGATGCCGAGCGTCGGAATCGCGATCTCGCGGGTGATCTCCATCGCGAGCGAATCCGGAACGCACTCGAGCACGATGGCGAAACAGCCGGCCTGCGCCAGCGCCTGCGCGTCGTCGCGGATCTGCCGGCGCCGAGTCGGCCTCGCGCCCCTGGACCTTGAAGCCGCCGAACTTGCGGTACGACTGCGGCGTCAGGCCCACGTGTCCCATCACCGGGATGTCCGCGGCGAGGATCGCCTCGACCGCCGGGAGGATGCGCCGGCCGCCCTCGAGCTTCACCGCGGCCGCGCCGCCCTCGGCGAGGAAGCGGCCGGCGTTCTCGACGGCGCGCGCGGGCTCGGCCTGGTAGGAGAGGAAGGGCATGTCGCCGACGACGACGGCGCGCCTGGTCGCGCGCGCGACGGCCCGCGTGTGGCGGATCATCGAATCCATGGTCGCGGTCAGCGTGTTCGGCTCGCCGTAGATCGCCATCTCGACCGAGTCGCCGACGAGCAGGACGTCGACGCCGGCCGCGTCGAGCAGCGCCGCCGTGGGCGCGTCGTAGGCGGTCATCATCGCGATGCGCTCGCGCCCCTTGGCCGCGACGATCTGGGGAATGGAGAGAGGATCCTGATCCGGCAGAATCTCGGACATCGTTCGCTCCTTTCCTTCCGGTCGACGTCCCGAAGATCGGGATCGCCGCCGCAAAGGGCGAGGCGGAAATTATACGGCGATTCTACTTCGGAGCGCTGCCCGCCGGAACGTAGTACTGGACGCCCTTTTTCACCTTCTGGATCTGCGCGACCAGGTCGTCGAAGTCGGCGGGGCGGTTGACGAAGTCGATCTCGTTGGTGTCGACGACGAGCAGCGGCGTTTCGTCGTAGTGGTAGAAGTAATAGTTGTAGGCCTCGATCAGCTGCGCGAGGTACTCGGGCGTGACGGCCTTCTCGACCGTGCGGGTCTTCTTCTTGATCCGCTTCATGCACGTCTCGATCGAGCCCTGCAGGTAGATGACGAGGTCGGGCTTGCGCACCGACTCGGACAGCAGCGTGTACAGCTTGTCGTAGATCAGCAGCTCCGAGTCGTCGAGGTTCAGGCACGCGAAGATCTTGTCCTTCGGGAAGTGGTAGTCCGCGACGACGAGCGTCGAGAACATGTCGATCTGCGCGATCTCCTGCTGCTGCTGGTAGCGGGCGAGCAGGAAGAAGAGCTGGGTCTGGAAGGCCGCGCCCTTCTTCTTCTTGTAGAAGTCGGGCAGGAACGGATTGTCCACGTCCTCGAGGATCTTCGTCCCGTGGAACTTGCGCGAGAGCATCTCGACGAGCGAGGTCTTGCCGACGCCGATCGGTCCGTCGATCGCGAGGTGCCGGAGCTTGACGTCGCCTTCGGAAGGGATCGGCATCGCAGGGGATTCTAATGCGAGCGCGCCGCCGGGTCAGCGGCAACCGCCGCGAAGCGCGCCAGCGCCTGCCCGTCGGCGTCGACGAGCTCGAGGCCGCCGTCGGTCAGGCGATAGCCGGTCGTCCCCTTGAGCGCCTCGACGAAGGCCTCCTCCTGCGCCGCCACGTCGTCCTGGCAGGCCATCATCGTCATCGCGCCCACGTTCAGACGTCAGGCCGCGGTCCGCCAGCGCGAAGGAGCCGGCGAACCGGTTGCAGCCCGTCGAGCCGGCGATGCTCTTTTTCGCGGAATCGAACGTGAGGTGCGCCGGCTGGCCCTGCGGCGGCAGCGACGGCGGGCGTGGCCCCGAGCGCGACGAGCTTCCAGTCGACGCCGGTGAGCCCCGCGGCCGTCGGCGCGGGCTTCGGACGGGCCGCCTTGCCCGCCGGCCGCCTGCTGGACGAGGATCTCGAGCTGCGTCGGGGCGCCGCGGGTGATCACGGGATAGGGCGTCTTCGTCGAAAAGAGCGTCTTGCCGTCCGCCACGATCTTCGCGCGGACGGCGTAGCGGCGGCCGGCGACGATGTCGGCCGCGGAGTAGGGCAGCTCGAACGGGATCGGCACCTGTTTGCCCGCGGTCGGGAAAGTCGTCTCGGCGATGCGCCGGGGCGCCGCCTCCGGCTGCGAGACGTCGTCGAGCCGCACCTGGACCGACGCATCCGGCGGCAGGGCGATGCGCTCGCGGTAGGAGACCGTGCCGGTGATCTTCGGCTGCGCCGCCGGCTCGTCGGGGCTCGGTGCGGCGGCGCAAACGGCGACGGAGGAGAAGATGCCGACCAGACTCGCGAGCAGTGCGGTCCGAGCGGTCATGGGGTTCTCCTCGTGATCAGGGTCTGCGCGCTCACGGCGTCCCCCGCGTCAGCACCTGGACGATGCCGCACAGGCAGAGCGTCACCGACACGAAGCCGTTGGCGGTGAAGAAAGCCGCGCCGACGCGGGACAGATCGCCCGGCCGGACGATCGCGTGCTGGTAGACGAGCGCCGCGAGCGTGGCGCCGATCCCGGCGAGGAAGATCGCGCCGCCGCCCGAGAGCCTCCAGATCGCGCCGAGCAGCGCCACCATCGCGAGCGTGCAGCAGCGCCGAGACGACGAGGGCGCGCCGGGCGCCGAGGCGGGCCGGGATGGAGCGCAGGCCCGCGCTGCGGTCGAATTCCTCGTCCTGCAGCGAGTAGATGACGTCGAATCCGGCCGTCCAGAAGAGGACCGCGAGGCCGAGCAGGATCGGCAGCCACTCCACGGACCCGCGCACGGCGATCCAGGCCCCGACGGGCGCGAGCGCGAGGCAGAGGCCGAGCACGAAGTGGGACAGTGCCGTGAACCGTTTCGTGTAGGAGTAGAGGAAGAGCAGCGCGAGCGCGACCGGCGAGAGGAGAAAGGTCAGCCGGTTCAGGCTCGCCGCCGCCGCCACGAAGAGCGCGACCGAGGCGGCGAGAAACACCTGCACGAATCCGACCGAGAGCGCGCCCGAAGGCAGCGCGCGCGAGGCCGTGCGCGGATTCGCCGCGTCGATCCTCCGGTCGGCCAGGCGGTTGTGGGCCATCGCGGCGCTGCGGGCGCCGACCATCGCGAGCAGGATCTTGCCGAGCGTGGCCGGCGCCGGCCATCCGCCGGCGGCGAGGAACGCCGCGTAAAGCGCGAAGGGAAGCGCGAAGAGGGTGTGCGAGAACTTGATCATCTCGAGCGTCGTTCGGAGCGATCCGAACACGCCCGGGCGGGCGCTCACCGGGAACGTCGGCGCGGTTTCGGAGAACCGGCGGCGCCGCGCGCGTCCGGCGTCCCCTTCCAACGGAACTGCTCGCCCCGAGGCTCGAGACCGAGCGCGCGAACCGCGCGCACGCACCAGGCGTCGAGGAAGCGGTCGACCGAAGGCGCGTCGATGTAGAAGGCCGGCAGCGGCGGGGCGATGATCGCGCCGGCCATCGCCGCGCGGCGCATGTTCTCGATGTGGATGAGCGAGTAGGGCGACTCGCGGAAGGCGAGCAGCAGGGTGCGCCGCTCCTTCAGGCAGACGTCCGCGGCGCGTTGCAGCAGGTCGCGCGACGTGCCGTTGGCGATCGAGCCGAGCGTGCCGGCGCTGCACGGGACGACCGCCATCGCCGCGACAGGGTAGGAGCCGGAAGCGATCGGCGCGCCGACGTCGGCGTTGGCATGGATCGAGAGCCGCGTCCTGAGGGCACGGCCGGCCTCGAGACGGTCGGCCCAGGCTTCCGGAGACGTGATCGCGGCGGCGATCTCGTTGCGAGCGACCATCAGGGCCGCGTCCGAGATCACGAGATGAAGGCGCGCGAGGCCCCGGGACGCGAGCGCGATCTCGACGAAGCGCCTGGCGAGCAGCGCTCCGGAGCCTCCCGAAACACCGACCACGATCTCCCGGTCCGCCACGCGGCGAAGTCTATACGGGCCGGCCGACAAGAAATTGGACACGCGACAGGTCGCGTTGACACCGCCGCCGAAGCAGTCGTGTCAGTGACTTGGGCGTCGTGCGGCGCGAAAGGTGACGTCGTTGCCGTCACGTCCACCGGTCGCGATCCCGTTGCGCTTTCGGCCTAACCCCCTCTGCGTTCTCCACTTGGGCCCCGATCGGGCGGACGGCACGGTCCTCGCGATGGACGCGCGGTCAACGAAAGGAGGTGCCGATGGAGAACGCCTGATCGACAAAGACCCGATGAGGACACGTTTCCCAAAGTTCACGAATCGCACGCGATCGTTTTTCGAAATCGGAAGGAGTCTTCGATGCATCCCTCCAGGATTCGCGCCACCGCGCTCGCCGTCTTCCTGTGTCTCGGGGCGGCCGCGCTTCTCTTCGCCGAAGGAGCGGAGGAGAAGGCGGCTGCCAGGAAGGTCAACATCAACACCGCGACCGAGGTCGAGCTGGCTTACCTGCCGCGCCTCGGCGCCAAGGTCGCCGCCCGCATCGTCGAGAAGCGCAAGGAGAAGCCGTTCGCGCGACCCGAGGACCTGATGGAGGTCAAGGGGATCGGCGAAAAGATGTTCCTGACGCTCAAGCCCTACGTCACGGTCAGCGGTCCCACGACGCTCACCGCCAAGGTGCGTTCCTCCTCCTCGGCCTCCCGCCGCTCCTCCCCCCCGGCGGCGTCGAAGGAGAAGCCCGCCTCCGCCGTCCCGGTGGGCAAGGGACGGTGATTTCCACGCCCGCCCGGGGCCCCCAGGGCCCCGGGCCTCTCTGCCACGAGAGCGGCTTCTCGCTCGTCGAGCTGCTCATCGTGATCACCGGCGTGGCGTGGATCCTCGCGCTCGCGACCCCGGGGGTGACGCGCCTGCGCCAGGAGGTTTCGCTGCGCTCGGCCGTGCACGAGACGAGCGTCGCGTTCTACCAGGCGCGCGCGTTCGCGATTTCCCGCAACCGCAACGTGGGCCTGAAATTTCGAAAGAACGGCGACCGCTACGAGTGGGCGCTCTACGCCGACGGCAACGGCAACGGCGTGCGCTCGGCGGAGATCACGAGCGGCGTCGACAAGTACCTCGGCATCTATTTCCCGTGGTCGCGCAACGACGTGCGGCCCGCGATCATGACCGGCACCCGCGTGCCGGATCCCGGCAGCCCCGGCCACTACCTCGACCGGATCGACGATCCGATTCGATTCAACAGTTCCGACATCTGTTCGTTTTCGCCGATGGGCGAGAGCACGCCGGGATCCGTCTACCTCTGGGATGCGCACGACGGCATGGCCGTGTTGCGCGTCTTCGGCGGGACGGCGAAGGTGCGCAGCCTCTACTACCGGCGGGGAGAAAGAGGATGGACTCCATGATCATTCCCATCGAGCCCGGTCAGCGGGAAGACGGCGACGTCGCCGCCGGCGACACCCCAGAGAAGGGCTTTCTCGTAGTGGGCGCCGGCCGGAACGCAGCCGCGAGCCGCGACGCAGTCCGTCAGGCGCGCCTTCGGGCCCACCTCGACGCCGTCCCAGAGCGTGGACCGCACGATCCGGGCACCGGCGCCGACGCGAACGCGGCCGAGCACGCTCGCGGAAGCGTCGAAGCCGGACGGCGTCTCTCGGAAGAGGACACGCTGCCGTTCATCGAAGTGCCCGCCTCCCCGCGGAAAGGATCCTCCGCGCTCGAGCGCTTCGAGCGACGCGCGCAGGAAATCGCCCGGGCGGCCGAGATCGGCGTTCGGGCCCTCATGCAGGACGAAGCCCAGTTCTTCCCGCCCCTCGTCGAGCAGCGGCTGCCAGAGGTGCGCGACCAGGGCCGTCTCGCCGGGAGGGATGCGCCCGAGCAGCCGGGGCGCGAGCACGCAGACCCCGGTGTACAACAGGGGCCGTGGGCCGCGGATGCCGAAGGCCGTGATGCGATCCCCTTCGGCCTGAAGCGGCGTGTATACCTCCGGGTTCCGATTTTCCGTGACGAGGAGCGTCGCGCTGCGCCCCGAGTGGCGGTGGGCGGCGATGAGGGCCGCGAAATCGGGCTCGATCGCGGCATCGGAGTTGACGACGAGAAAGTCGCCGCCCTCCAGGAATCCGCCGGCATTGCGCAGCGCGCCGGCGGTGCCGAGAATGTCGGGCTCCGGGAAAAACGCGAGCTGCGGCAGGTCCGACGGTTCCTCGCGCAGCTGGCGCTCGACCTGGTCGCCCAGGTGATGGAGATTAACCGCTACTTCGCCGATGCCGGCCTCGCGAAGCCGCCGCAGATGTGCGACCGCGAGGGCAACGTTGAGAAATGGTAGGAGCGGCTTGGGAATCGCCTCCGTCACCGGCCGAAAGCGCGTCCCTTTGCCCGCGCACAGCAGGATGGCTCTCGTCACGTCTTCCGTCTTCCGTCTCCCGTCTCCCGCTCCCACACCATGTCGGGCGGCAGGTCCGGCTCGTCCTTGCGCCGCCGCAGGTACAGCTCGGCGTACGAGTACGGAATCGCCTCGCTCGGGTCGAGCGCGAGCTGAGCGATGAGCCTGCGGATCCCGATCGGGTCGCCCTCGACCTCGACGAACGTTCCGATGGGCGTCTCGTCGAGCGCCACGACGCAGCCGCCGCAGTCCCACTCCTCGCGCCGCTTCTCGTAACGGAAGCGCCGTTCCAGACCGAGGCCGGTGAGAATGGCCTCCGCTTCGGCGGCGTCCGAGACGTCGACCTCCCGCTCCTCGCGCGTCTTCACGCCATCCTGGAAGCGGGCGGGTCCCTTGTACGTCAGGATCGTCCGGCCGGCGGCGCGGCGCAGGCGCACGGTGCGCCCGCTGCCCGAGAGCTTGCGTGCGGCGTCGTCGTAGAGGTCGTTCGTCTCGTCGTGGAGCGCGGCGTGCAGCGTGGCGCCCGCCTCGTGCAGTCGGCCGCGCACGGCGCCGAGGTCGGGCGCGGGGAGCTTGACCTCGATCTCTTCGCGAACGCTCATCGCACGCCGGCCGTCACGGAAGCAGCGAGCGCGCGATCTCCTGGGCCCGCTTGCCGTCCACGCGGCCGCGATGGCGCGCCATCAGCTCCTTCATCGCCAGGCCGACGTCCTTCTGGGCGGTGAGCCCCTTCTCGGCGATCACCGCGCGCAGCGTGCTCTCGATCTCGGCGTCGGTGAGGCCCTTCGGCAGGTAACCCTCGAGGATGGCCAGCTCCTCGGTCTCGGCGTCGACGAGGTCCTGGCGGCCGCCCTTGGCGTACTGCTCGATCGAGTCCTTGCGCTGCTTGACGGCGCGGCGCAGCACGGCCTCGACTTCCTCGTCGGTCAGCTCGCGCTGGGCCTGGATCTTTTCGTTCTTCAAGCCTGCCAGCAGCAGTCGCAGCGTCGCGACGCGGCGCTTGTCGCCGCCCTTCATCGCCGTCTTCAGGTCCGCTTCCAGCCGCGCCAGCATTGATGCAGCGTATCCCGCGAGGGGGCGCGCGCGAACCGTGGAACCGGAAGCGCCGGGAGAGGCGCCCCGTTTTGGCTTTTGCGTTTGACGCCTTACGCCGTACGCTCCGACCGTGAAGCGTTTTCTGATCGGCACGGCGGGGCACATCGATCACGGCAAGACGGCGCTCGTGAAGGCGTTGACGGGAATCGATGCGGACCGGCTGCCCGAGGAGAAGCGCCGCGGGATCACGATCGACCTCGGCTTCGCGCACGCCGAGTGGGAGGGCGCGCGGATGTCGTTCGTCGACGTCCCCGGCCACGAGCGGTTCGTCCGCAACATGCTCGCCGGCGCGGGAGGGATCGAGGCGGTGCTGCTCGTCGTCGCGGCGGACGAATCCGTCATGCCGCAGACCCGCGAGCACTTCGAGATCGTCCGCATGCTCGGGCTGACCCGTGGGGTCGTGGCCGTCACCAAGAGCGACCGCGTCGGCCCCGAGCTCGTCGCGGTGACGGTCTCCGACGTGCGCGAGCTGTTGCAGGGATCCGCGCTCGCGTCGGCGCCGATCGTCCCGGTTTCGTCCGTGACCGGCGAGGGACTCGAGAATCTCAAGGCCGCCCTGCTCGCGCTCGCGCGCGAATCGGAGGCCGAGGAGCGCGAAGCCCGGGTGACCCGCCTGCCGATCGACCGCGCGTTTCTCGTGCCGGGCTTCGGCCCGGTCGTCACGGGAAGCCTCGTGTCCGGGGCCATCACGCGCGATCAGAAGCTGGAGATCCTGCCCGGCCGCCGTCCCGTGCGCGTCCGCAGGCTGGAGGTCCACGGGCGGGAGGAGCAGGTGGCGCGCGCGGGCGAGCGCGTGAGCGCGAACCTCGCGGGCGTCGAGCTCGAGGATCTCCACCGCGGCATGGTGCTGACGCGGCCGGGCGCCCTGCCGTCGTCGGCGCGTTTGCTCGTCCGCCTCGAACTGCTGTCGGGTGCGGCGCCGCTCAAGAGCGGTGCGCGCGTCGCGTTCCACCATTTCGCGAGCGAGGCGCGCGCGGGCGTGCGGGTGCTCGCGAGCGGATCGGTCGCGCCGGGCCAGTCCGCTCTCGTGGAGCTCCGGCTCACCAAAGAGGTGGCGGCCATACCGGGCGACCGCTTCGTCGTGCGCCGGCTCTCCCCGGTCGAGACGATCGGCGGCGGCGTCGTGCTGGATCCGCAGCCCCCGGTGCAGCGGGGAAGGCTCACGGCGGAGGCGCTCTGCGCCCTGGAGCCGCTCGAGTCGCCGGAGCTCGCAGCGCGACTGATGCTCTGGGTCGAGCAGAGCCGCGACCGCGGCGTCTCGGAAGAAGACCTGGCGCGGCGCGCCGGCGTCGATGGCGCCGCCGTGCGCGAGGCCCTCGCGCCGGGTCTGGCCGGGGGCCGGCTCCACGCCCTGCGGCGCTCGCCCGATCGCTACCTGAGCGAGGCGGCTCTGGCCGCGATCGCAGGCCGGGCCGGGAAACTCCTGCCGGGGCTGATTGCCGCGAGCGGGGCCGGTGTCGGCGTCTCGCGGGGCACGTTTCTGCAGCGGTTGCTTCCCGGTTCCGATTCGCGCTGGGCCGAAGTGGTGGAAGCGGCGCTCGTCTCGCGCGGCATCGTGGCCGTCGCCGGCGATGAGGCGCGCCTGCCGGGCAAGAGCGAGCTGGCCGGCCCGGAACGTGAGCTGTCGGAACGGATCGTCGCGCTCTTTCGGCAGGCGGGCCTGAACCCGCCGTCTCCCATGGAGGTCGCCAAGGCGGTCAGCCGCCACGTCAAGGTGATCGAAGGCCTGATCGGCCATCTCGTGAAGAGGGACGAGCTCACGCGCCTGCCGGGCGGGTGGATCGTCGCGAAGGCATCGGTCGACGCGGTCGTCGATCGCCTGCGCGCCTCGGGCGTGAAGTCCCTCGACGTCGCCCAGTTCAAGGAGATGTTCGGCCTGACCCGGCGCCTGGCGATTCCGCTGCTCGAATACCTCGACGGGGCGAAGGTGACCCGGCGCGTGGGCGACCGGCGCGAGGTCGTCTAGCTCGAGGCGGTCGAGCTACTGTCCGATCGCCTTCCGGAGCGCCACGATCTGCTTGATGTCGTCCGAGTAGGAGACCGTTCCGCCGAGCGTGAGCTCGTTCCAGGAGTCCACGGGCGCGCCGCCGGTTTGTGCCGGCTTGATCACCCACGCGCTCATCGAGCGCCGGAAGTAGGGCAGCAGCACCGGGTCGCTGACGTCGAGCGGGATGGCCTTGTCGATTCTGCCGTTCTTGTCGACTTTCACCCAGTACTTCACGGTGAACGGTCCCTTGTACGAGTCGGCCGACCACGGCGTCTTCTGCGGGATCGGCGTCGTGTCGACCTGGTCGATCGGCGTCGACCCGTCCGTGGGGGGCGGGATTTTCCGGCTGTCGAGCCACTCGGCGTCGGTCGGCCATTCGAACGGTTTCGGAAGCGGCGCCGTCGGCGGGACCGGAGTGAACGCCATCTGGACGATCTTGGGAGAGCGGATCGAGACCTCGAGATCGACGCGGTACGCGCCCCACGTGTCGACCGCCTGGCCGTTGCGGCGCCCGGGCGAGAACACCCAGCGCGAAAACGATTTCAGGGACTCGGCGGCGAGCGACGGAATCGGATCGCGCTCGCGCCGCACGGAGAGCGCCTTGCCGGTCGGGTCCACGTGGACGGACACGAAGAATCCGGCGGAGAGTGTCGCGTCGGCGAACGTGAGCTTGGGCGGAATGGCCGCGGGCGCGTCGGCCGGTTTTCCGTAGGGATTGTCGGTGGACAGCTTCTCGACCGCGATCGAGGGCGTCTCGCGGATGCGCAGGACGGTCGGCGCGATCGGCGTCGGCAGCGCGAGGCCGAGCAGGTCCGGCGTGGGCGTCGGGACCGGGGCCGCGGCTTCGACCGGCGCCGGTGCGGCGGCCGGTGTCGGCGTCGGAGTGGGCGCGGCGGCCGGATCCTGACCCGCCGCGGCCGAACCGAGGGCCGCGGCCAGCATGGCCGCCAGTGGCAATGCCCGAGCTGTCAGTCGCATGGAATTGGAGGGAAGTATACCGAAGGGCCGACCCTCATTTCGCCTCGAGCCAGTTCTGCCCCGACCCCACGTCCACGGCCAGCTTCACCTTCAGCTGCGCCGCTCCTTCCATGACTTCCCGGACGAGTCGGGTCGCTTCCTCCACTTCCTGCGACGGCGCCTCGAGGACGAGCTCGTCGTGGACCTGGAGGACCATCCGCGTCGCGAGGCCGGCCTTCGGCAGGGCGGCGTCGAGTCGGATCATGGCGATCTTGATGATGTCGGCGGCCGTGCCCTGGAACGGGGCGTTCAGGGCCATGCGCTCGGCATTCGCGCGCACGGCGCCGTTGGACGCGGCGATCTCGGGGATCGGCCGCACGCGCCCGAAGAGTGTCGTGACCTCCCGGTTCTTGCGCGCCTCGGCCAGGACGCCGTCGAGGCAGCCGCGCACGCCCGGGAACTGCCCGAAGTAGGCGTCGATGAAGGTCTTGGCCTCCCCGTTCGAGACGCCGAGGTCCTTGGCGAGCGAGAAGGCGCCCATGCCGTAGAGCAGGCCGAAGTTGATCCTCTTCGCCGCGAAGCGCATCTCGTTGGAGACGAGCTCGTGGGCGACGCCGAAGACCTTGGCCGCCGTGATGCGATGGATGTCCTGCCCGTCGGCGAACGCCTTGATCAGCGCCGCGTCGCCGGAGAGGTGCGCGAGGATGCGCAGCTCGATCTGCGAGTAGTCGGCGACGACGAGCGTCCGGCCCGGCGGCGCGACGAACGCGCGCCGGATCTCGCGGCCCGCGGCCGTCCGGATCGGGATGTTCTGGAGGTTCGGATCCGACGACGAGAGGCGCCCCGTCGCGGCGATCGTCTGCCGGAAACGAGGAGTGCACGCGCCCGGCCGCGTCGGCCAGCGCCGGCAGCGCGTCGACGTAGGTGCCTTTCAGCTTCGAGATCTCGCGGTACTCGAGCACGCGCTTGGGCAGCGAGTGGCCCTGCGCCGCGAGCTCGTTGAGCACCTCGACGCCCGTCGAGAACGACTTCGTCTTGGCCGTCTTCCGACCGCTCTGCAGTCCGAGCTTCTCGAAGAGAATCGTCCCGAGCTGCACGGGGGAGTTGACGTTGAACTCCTCGCCCGCCTCTTCCCAGATCTTCTGCTCGAGCGCCCGGAGGTCCTTTTCCATGCGCGCCGGACATCTCGTTCAAGCAGCGGCGCGTCGATCGCGATTCCGGCCAGCTCCATGCGCGCGAGGACCGGAGTCAGCGGCCGCTCGATCTCGCGGTAGACCTTCTCGAGCTCGGGCCGGGCGGCGAGCTCGGCCGAGAGAAGGGGAGCCAGGTCCGCGGCCCCCGAGGCGCGCTCGGCGAGCCAGCGGTCGGCCGACTCGATCGCGTCCTGCGCGGGCAGCACGCCGTTGACGACGCCGGCGTCCTTGTCGGGCGTCGCCTTGCGGCCGAGGCGCTGGAACACCAGCGGCTCGAAATCCGAGCTGCCGACTCCCGGCGAGAGCACGTACTGCGCCAGACCCACGTCGAAGAGCTCCGAGGGAGCGCTGTGGCCGGCCGCCTCGAGGAGGCGGTCGAGGGGCTTGGCGTCCGGGATCGCGAGCTTCGCGCCCGAGCGCTCGAGGGCGATCCAGCGCTCGCGGATCTCGGCGGCGGGCCCCTCGGCGATCGCGACGCTCGATCCGGTGGCCGCGGCGAGAAGGGCCTGCCCGTCGCGCGTCAGGAGCGCGACGCCGGCCCAGTCTCCGGACGCGACGTCGAACGCCGTTGCCCTTCTCGAGGCGGTTGGAGGAGAGCGCCGCCTGGGCGACCTCGCCCTGGATCTCGGCCGCGAGGGAGTGGAACTCGAGCTCGACGAAGAGCTCCTTCAATTTCTCGGGATCGGGCGCCGAGCGCTTCAACGCCTCGGTGTCGAACGGGATGGGCAGGTCGGTCTTGATCGCGGCCAGGCGCCGCGAGAGCAGCGCGTCTTCGCGTGTGCTCGCGCAGGCTCTCGCCGACCTTGCCCTTGACCTCCTCGGCGCGCGCGAGGAGCTGGTCGAGGGTGCCGTACTCCTTGATCCACTTCTTCGCCGTGACCTCGCCCACGCGGGGCACGCCGGGGATGTTGTCGGAGGAGTCGCCCATCAGCGCCAGGACGTCGACGACCTGGCCGGGCGCCACGCCGAAGAACTCCTCGACCCCCTTGTCGTCGAGAAACTTCTCCTTGCCGGTGTGAAACACGCGGACGCGGGCCCCTTCGACGAGCTGCAGCATGTCCTTGTCGGCCGTGACGATGACGACGTCGAATCCCGCGGCGCGCGCGGAACGGGAGAGCGTGCCGATCACGTCGTCCGCCTCGTAGCCCGGCATCTCGAGGACCGGGATCCGGTACGCCGCGCAGGCGCGGCGGATCTCCGGGATCTGCGAGGCCAGGTCCTCGTCCATGGCGACCCGGTTCGCCTTGTAGCCCTCGTACTCCTCGTGGCGGACGGTCTTCTCGGGCCGGTCGAAGGCGACCGCCAGGTACTCGCTCGGGTGCTCGCGGAGCATCTTCTTCAGCATCGTCACGAAGCCGTAGACGGCGTTGGTCGGCCGGCCGGCCTTGGTGGAGAGGCCGCGGATCGCGTGGTACGCCCTGTGGATGTTGGACATGGCGTCCACGAGGTAGATGGTCGGGCGCGCGGCGGGCATGGAGCCGGATTCTATGGCGCGCGGAAAAAGGGCGATGGAGAGGTCCCAAACGGCCCTTTGGCGCGGTCGCCGTGGGTTTTCGCGGAATCGGACCGGGGCCGGAGGGTCGATGCGCGAAAGGGGAACCGGAACTCGCTCAGCCGGTTGCGCTCGAAATCGTGGGGGGTAAAAAACAAATCGCGCGACCCGTTCCCGGAGTCGCGCGATTCAATTTACGTAGTGTACGAAATTGCCTCGAATCTGTCAAGAGAAATCTTCGAAATCGCCGCGAGCGTGTCACGACACGAGGTAACAGACTTCGTTTCAGTGGAATAGCCGCGCGCGACGCGGCGGCGGAAAGGCTAGAAACGCTTGCGAACGAGCGCGACGACCTGCGAGCGCAGCCGCTGCGACTGCTCCTGCAGCACCGCCGTCTCGCGCTGCATCTCCGAGACGAAGCGCGGCGTCCTCGATTCCGGACAGGTTGATGCCGACGTTCAGGAGCGCTCCCTCGACGCAGGCGTCGAGCAGAAGGGCCGCCGCGCCCACGTCCGAGGCCGCATTCGGGTTGCCCTTCTCGGCCAGCTCCGGCAGCGCCCCCATCAGGCGCACGGCCGCGCGGGCGGTCTCCATGGGAACCTCGGCGGCGCGCCGGTTGGCGACCGCGATGCGGTGGGACCGGGCCGTCTTCTGCTCGTCGGTCTCCTTCGGCATGCGCCGCGCGGCGACGACGTCGTCGTAGGCCTCGGAGTCCTCGCGGGCGAGGTTCATGAACTCCGACCGCGCGAGTTGCGCCGCCTCGAGGATCGGGCGCATCGCGTCGTGCGAGGCGGCGTACTTCTCCTTGGAGAGCGTGAGCGCCGAGACCATCTCCGCGAGCGCGGCTCCCATGGCCCCGCCCGTCGCGGCCGCGGTGCCGCCGCCGGGAGTCGGCGCGTCGGAAGACAGCGCCGCCAGGAACCCTTCGAGCGTGAGCTTCGAAAAATCGGTCATGGGCGGTTCGTCCAGGCCACGCGGCCGCGGGAAACCACGGTTGCCGCGAGGTTGACGCCCCAATGATAGATGAGGTGGCGGTCGTCGGGGGCGTCGAGAATCACGAGGTCGGCCGACTTTCCGGGCTCGAGCGAGCCGGTTTCCGCCGCCAGGCCGAGCGATGCCGCGGCGTTCAGGGTCATTCCGGTCAGCGTTTCCTCGACCGAGAGGCCCGAGTCGAGGCAGGCGTGGACGGCGACGGCCGCGAGCGACTCGGTGCAGCAGGTGCCGGGATTCGAGTCCGAGGCGATGGCCACGGGGACGCCGGCGCCGATGAGCTCGCGGGCGGGCGCGCGCCGCGAGCGCATCCACCAGGCGGTTCCGGGCAGGACGACGGCCACGGTTCCGGACGCGGCCAGCGCGGCGATCTCCGCCGCGCCGATGAAGAGGAGGTGGTCGGCCGAGTCGGCCTTCAGCTCGGCGGCCAGCATGGCGCCGCCCGAGAGCGCGAGCTCGTCGGCGTGGACGCGCAGGCCCATGCCCGCCCGGCGCGCCGCCTCGAGGATGCGCCGCGACTCCGGGACGGTGAAGACCCCCTGCTCGCAGAAGACGTCGCAGAAGCGCGCGAGCTTCTCGCGGGCGACGCGGGGCACGATCTCGTCGGCGACGATCCGGACCCACTCGGCGCGGTCGTCGCGGAATTCGGGCGGGATCTCGTGCGCGGCCATGAGCGTCGGCACGATGCGGGGCAGCGACGTGTCCGCCGCCAGGTCCGCGAGGAGCGTGAGCGCGCGGATCTCGTCCTTCTCCGTGAGGCCGTAGCCCGACTTCGCCTCGGCCGTGGTCGTGCCGTGGGCGAGCATCGTCGAGAGCCGGCGCGTGACGGCGGCCCGCAGCTCGGCGTCCGAGCCGGCGCGCGTCGCGCGGACGGTGGCGTTGATGCCGCCGCCCTCCGCGGCGATCGTCGCGTAGCTCTCGCCGGCCAGGCGCCGCCCGATCTCGGGGCCGCGGTCGCCCAGCCAGACGGGATGCGTGTGCGCGTCCACGAGACCCGGGATGACGGCGCGGCCGGAGGCGTCGATCGAAGCGTCGGCCGCGCGCTTCCCGCGTACTCGCGCGCGTAATCGCTCTCGAGGCCGACGAACACGAGCCGGCCGTTCTCGGCGCGCACCGCCGCGTGCGCGATGCGGCGGATTTCGCCCTGGGCCTTGCCGCGGCGTGCGGAGGAACCGAGCGGCGTCGCGAGGCAGGCGATGTTGCGGATTTCGAGGCTGGAGGTCAGCCCGCGCTCTCTTCCTTCGGCTTGCGCGTGAGGTACGACAGCGGCCGCTCCTTGTCGTTCTCTTCGCGGTCGAACTCGAGGACCTGCTGGAAGAGCTCGACCATCTTCTGCAGCTGCAGGCGGAAGTTGGTCCGCTGCAGCCGGAGCTCGTGGATGGCTTTCTCGATCTCGGCGGCGCGCTGGAGCGCGCTGTGGGTCAGCTTCTCGGCCGAGTCGTGCCCCTCGCGCACGACGAGCTCGGCTTCCTTGCGCGCGGCGTTGCGGATGTCCTCCGAGGCCTGCTGCGCCGAGAGGAGCGTCTGCTTCAGGATCCGCTCGCGTTCGCGGTGCTCCTCGTTTTCCTGCTCGAGCGAGCGCATCCGGCCGTCGAGGTCGGCGTTTTCGCGGGCGAGGGCTTCCATGTCCTCGGCGACGTCGACGAGGAACTGGTGGACCTCGACCGGATCGAGTCCCTTCCACTTGTTCGAGAACTCGCGTTTCTGAATCTCGAGCGGGCTCATCCGTGGACGCATGGAAACCTCCTGGTCAAATGGAAATCGCGAGGCGCACGATGAAGCTCCTCACGAGAAAGATCGCGAGCAGGACGCAGATCGGCGACAGGTCGATCCCGCCCGTGCGCGACGGCGGCAGCAAACGGCGGAACGGCCGGAACATCGGCTCGGTGACGCCCCAGAGGAAGCGCACGATCGGGTTGCGCGGGTCCGGATTCACCCACGAAATCAGTGCGGCGATGATGACGATCCACTGCAGACCCTGCAGCGCGTAGAGGATGACGTCGACGATGGCGCCCGCCGCCGACCCGCCGACGTTCACGCGGCCTCCCGGGGTCCGAAGAGGGCGGTGCCGATCCGCACCTCGGTCGAGCCCTCCTCGACGGCGACCGCGAAGTCGTGGCTCATGCCCATCGAGAGCTCCGGCAGCGGGCGTCCGAACTGCGCGGCGAGCTGGCCGCGCAGCTCCACGAGCCGCCGGAAGTACGGGCGGGACTTCTCGGGGTCGGGATCGTAGGGCGGCACGGCCATCAGGCCGCGGACGTCCAGGTGCGGACATCCGAGCGCCGCCTCGTACAGGCGCGGCGCCTCCGGCGCGGCGACGCCGGACTTCGATGCCTCGCCGCCCACGTTGATCTCGAGCAGGACCGGCAGGGCGCGGCCCTGCCCGCCCTCGGCGAGGAGCGCCTCGAGGCGGACCGCAAGTCGTTCCCTGTCCAGACTTTCCACTGCTGCGAACCATTGTAGCGCCGACTTCGCCTTGTTGGACTGCAGAGGACCGATCAGGCGCCAGGTCAGCCCCGGAAATCGGTCCCCGAGCGCCGCGATTTTCGCGGACCCTTCCTGCACCCGGTTCTCGCCGAAGAGCGTGAAGCCGGCGCGCGCGGCGTTGGCGACGGTTTCGGGCCCGTGGCCCTTGGTGACGGCCATGACCGCGACCGCGTCGGCGGGGCGGCCCGACTTCCCGGCGGCCCGCGCGACCGCGGCGAGGATTTCCGCGCGGCGTCGCGCGATGTCCTCGACCGGCAGGGCGATCACGGCTCGAGCTGGAACTTCTTGCCGGCGAGCTCGCGCTCGCTCGCGTCGGCGCCGAGGTTGGCCAGGCGGTCGGCCTTCTTGTTGTCCTCGCGCGGCACGTGCGTGATCGCGAAGCGGCGGAAATGCTTGACGAGCTCGAGCGCCTTCGCGTGCAGGGGCTTCAGGTGCGGCGCCTTGACCTTGTAGCGGCCGAGGACCTGCTGGACGAGGAGCAGGCTGTCCGAGGCGATCGAGACCTCCGACGCGGACCGGTCGACGGCCCGCGTGAGGGCGAGCAGCAGCGCGCTGTACTCCGCCACGTTGTTCGTCTGGTGGCCGAGCGCCTCGAAGTGCTCCTCGGCGGGCTCGTCGCCCTCGGCCGAGACGTAGACGCCCGCGCCGGCCGGCCCCGGATTGCCCCGCGCGGCGCCGTCGATGAACGCGCGAAAACGCATCGCGCCCACCGCCCCTACGAGCTCGCCGGCTCGTAGTAGAGGATCCGCTTGCAGCTGTCGCAGTAGATGACCTCGCGGCCCTGCTTCAGGATCTGCATGGCGGCCGGCCGGACCTTGACGTGGCAGGCGGAGCACGAGCTGCCCTGGACGAGCACGACCGCGAGGCCGTGCTTCTTGTCGACGAGCCGGTGGAACTCGGCGCGGTCGCGCGGCGGGATCTCCGCCTCGAGGCGGGCGATCTCCTCGCGGGCGCTCGTGAGCTCGTCGTTGATCGCGCGCTGCTCGGCGCGCCAGTCCTTGAGCCGCTCCTCGTGCTGCTCGGTCTCGGCGGGAAGGGTCTTCTCGCGCTCGTCGAGATCGGCGCGCGCCTTCTCGATCTCTTCCTCGAGCTCGAGGAACTTGTCCTCGGTCGAGCGGATGAGCTTCTCGACGCCGTCGATCTCGTTCAACGCGGCGGAGTACTCGCGGCTGGACTGCACGTTGCGCAGCTGCGCCTGGTACTTCTTCAGCTTTTCCTTGTGGTCGGCGAGCTCGCCCTCGGCCTTGCGCTTCTCGAGCTCGGCCTCGGTCAGCCTCGACTTGAGCGCCGCGACGGCCTGGACCTTGTCCTGGTACTCGCGGTCGACCTCGACGAGATCGGGCGGCACGGTGTCGCGGCGCTTCTCGCGGTCGTGCACGAAACGGATGCGGGTCTGGAGTCGGTAGAGCTGTCCCAGAAGATCGGTCAACGTGAAGCTCCGGAAATGAAAAAGGGTGTTCCTCTTGTGGAACACCCTTCCGTTGAAGACGGTTTGTTGTTTCGGTCTCGGATCAGAAGCCTCAAAATCTGCCGCCCCTCGTTGGTGGGTCCACTCGGATTCGAACCGAGGTCTGACCGGTTATGAGCCGGTGGCTCTGGACCGCTGAGCTATGGACCCCTCTGAATATAACAAACGGGGTCGGCTTGCCAAGTCTGTGCCTGGCGTCCTCAGCGTATGGTCTCGAGGAAGGGCTTCAGCTTCTTGGCCCGCGAGGGGTGCCGGAGCTTGCGCAGGGCCTTGGATTCGATCTGCCGGATCCGCTCGCGCGTGACGTTGAAGGACCGGCCGACCTCTTCGAGCGTGTGCTCCGAGCCGTCGCCGACGCCGAAGCGCATCTTGAGGACCTGCTCCTCCCGGGGCGTCAGGGACTTGAGCACCCGGCGCGTCTGCTCCTGCAGGTTCGAGACGAGCACGGCGTCGATCGGGGAGAGGACCCCGCGGTCCTCGATGAAGTCGCCCAGATGCGAATCCTCCTCCTCGCCGATCGGGGTCTCGAGCGAGATGGGCTCCTGCGCGATCTTCATGATCTTGCGGACCTTGGAGACCGGCATGTCCATGCGCTTGGCGATCTCCTCGGCGTTGGGCTCGCGGCCGAGCTCCTGCACGAGCGAGCGCGACGTGCGCGTCAGCTTGTTGATCGTCTCGATCATGTGGACCGGGATGCGGATCGTCCGCGCCTGGTCGGCGATGGCGCGCGTGATCGCCTGGCGGATCCACCACGTCGCGTACGTCGAGAACTTGTACCCGCGCCGGTGCTCGAACTTCTCGACCGCCTTCATGAGGCCGATGTTGCCTTCCTGGATCAGGTCGAGGAACTGGAGGCCGCGGTTGGTGTACTTCTTCGCGATCGAGACCACGAGGCGCAGGTTGGCGACGATCAGCTCGTGCTTGGCCTGGTCGGCCTCCGCCTCGCCGTCGCGCACCGCGCGCAGCGTCTTCTTGACGTCCTCGTGGGAGACGCCGAACTTCTGCTCGAGCTCGCGGATCGACTTGCGGTACTTCGCGATGCGCCGCTTGTAGAAGTCGATCCGGGTCGGGTTCTTTTCCTTCTTGAGGATGTTCGTGTCCTGGCGGATCGTGATCTCGGGCGCCGCCATCTGGCGGTCGATGTCCTTCAGGATGCCGATGGCGCGGTTCAGCACGGCGGGCGTGAAGTCCGCGGCGCGGATCAGCTTCGCCATGTCGGCGATCTTGCGGTCGATCGAGGTCTCGATGCGCGCGAGGGCCTTGGTGCCCTTCTTGATCGTGCGCGACTTGAACTTCATCCGCTTGATGTCGCCGTCGAGCGCGCCGATTTTCTTGAAGCTGTTGAGGATGCCCTCGATGCGGCGCGTGGCGCGGTCGTCGAGGCTCTCCTGCGGCGTGTCCTCGTCCTCGTCCGAGACGTTGACGAGCTCCTGGACGATGCGCGAATCGCGGCCCGCGTTCTCGAGCAGCTTCAGGATCTCTTCGAGGACGATCGGGTTGTTGGCGAGCGCCTGGTAGATCTTCGCC
Organism: uncultured Acidobacteriota bacterium; assembly: GCA_963843325.1. Taxonomy (GTDB): domain Bacteria; phylum Acidobacteriota; class Thermoanaerobaculia; order UBA5066; family Gp7-AA6; genus DAHUXD01. The sequence continues at coordinate 769,842 of CAWJKC010000016.1, read as the reverse complement.
TCGCCCTGCTCGATGCGCTTGGCGATGCGGACCTCGCCCTCGCGGTCGAGCAGCTTGACGGTCCCCATCTCGCGCAGGTACATGCGCACGGGGTCGTTGGTCTTCTCGACGGCTTCGCGCGCCTCCTCGGCGGTCTCGCTCTCGAGCGCGGCGCGGCGCCGCGCGGCGCGATCCGGGTCGGTGACGATCTCGATGCCGAGCTCGAAGAGCCGTTCGTAGACGAGCTCGAGGTCCTTCGGGGCCGCGGTCGCCTCGTCGGACAGGATGTTCTGAATCTCTTCGTAGAGCAGGTAGCCCTTTTCGCGCCCGCTCTTGACGAGGAGCTGAACCTCGGGATGCTTTTCCTCAATCACAATGGCCAAGTTCTCTATCCTTTCCGCGAGTTCAACTGCGCGATCCGTTTCTTGACAGCTTCCTTCCGCCGCACCAGGTCGCCGAAATCCACGCCCTCGTCCTCGGCCTGTTTGATGGCCTTCTGGAGGGCAGCGCCCTCCGTCTCCAAGTGTCTTGTTTCGAGGGCCTTGAAGAGTCGGTCTAAGTCTTTCTCGGTCGGCTCAGGAGATTCATCCAGCGCGATGCCAGAGAGAAACGTCCGCTCGTCCTCCGTAAGGTGTGCGATTTGGCCCTGAAAATCAATAGGCCCGGCGTCGGTCCCGGCCTGCCGAAGCGCGGCCACGACCCGTTTCACCCTCGGGTCGGTCAGGAATTCGTCGTTCAAAGTACTGAGAATCCGTGGGTTATTGTCCGCGCCGACCATCAGGAAGCGGAGCAGAAGCCTGCTCGATGGCCGGCGCTTCCACGGTGGATAACACCGGCGTGTTCCCGTGCGTTCCCACACCTGTAGAACGCGTTTTGTCGGCGCGAGGGTTCGCTTTTTCGCCGCCCCAGAGCACTTCGAGTGGCACGGAAACTGCCGCCGCGAGCTTGCGGTACTCCTCGTACCGGAGGATCCGGTCGGGGATCATCTTGAGGATCTCGAGGATCTTGCCGATCCGCTCCCGCTTCTCGGCCGACTCGAGGCCCGGCTCGGCCGGCCGGAGGTCCTCGAGGAGCCAGGTCAGGTAGGCCGGGGCCTGGTCGATCGCGCGCGCCACCGCATCCGGGCCCTCGCGCTGGAGCAGGTCGTACGGATCCTCGCCCGCGGGCAGCCGCGCGACCCGGGCGTCGAAGCCCTGCGCGAGCAGCAGCTGCAGGGCGCCGCGCGTGGCGTTGCGGCCCGCGGAGTCGCCGTCGTAACAGACGACCGCGTGCGGGCAGAGGCGGCGCAGCTTCTCCGCCTGCTCGGGCGTCAGGGCGGTGCCCATCGAAGCGACCGTCTCCTGGATGCCGGCCCGCACGAGCGCCAGGTGATCGAAGTAGCCCTCGACGAGCACGACGCGGTCGTGCTTGCGGATCGACTCGCGTGCCTTCGAAGAGGCCGTAGAGCAGCCGCTTCTTCGAGAAGACCGGAGACTCGGGCGAGTTCAGGTACTTCGGCTCGCCCTCCGGCGAGAGCGCGCGGCCGCCGAATCCCACCGCGCGCCCGCGGTCGTCGCGCACGACGAAGATCAGCCGGTCGCGGAAGCGGTCGTAGGCGCCCTTGCCCTCCGCCCGCGGCTGGAGCAGGCCCGCCTCGATCAGCAGGTCTTCCGGGTACGCCGGCGAGAGCGCCTTGCCGAGCGAGTCCCAGGCGTCGGGCGCGTGGCCGAGGCCGAGCGTCGTCCACATCTCGACCGGCACGCCGCGCCCCTCGAGGTACGCCGCGGCGCGTGTTGCCCGGTCGCGCGAGCCGCTCGGCGAAGAAGCGCTGCGCGGCCGCGAGCGCTTCGAAGAGCCGGTCGCGGCGGTCGTCGCGCGGGCCGCTGCGCTGGCGGCGCGGGATCGTCACGCCGAAGCGCGACGCGAGCACCTCGACGGCTTCGGGAAACTCCAGGCGATCGATCTGGCGCACGAAGTGGATGACGTCGCCGCCCGCGCCGCAGCCGAAGCAGTGGTAGAGGCCCTTGTCGCGGTCGACGGTGAAGGAGGGCGTGCGCTCGTTGTGGAACGGGCAGAGCCCCTTCCACGAACGGCCGGCCTTCTTGAGCGTGGTGTGGTCGCCGATGACCGCGACGATGTCCGACGCGCTGCGCAGCTCCGCGAGGACGTGGTCGTTGATGTCGAGGTCGAAGGACGTCATGGGTTCTGCGCCGTCTTATCGCAATTCGAGGATCGTTGCGCCGTTGCCGCCTTCGCGGGCGTCGGCGGGACGCAGCGTCTCGACCGAGGCGTGCCCGCGGAAGTGCTCGCGCAGGCCGTCGCGCAGGCGCCCGGTCCCGTGGCCGTGGATGACCCGCAGCCGCGCGGCGCCCGCCATCAGCGCCTGATCGAGGGCCTTCTCGGCGGTGTCGATGGCCTCGTCGAGCCGGGTGCCGATGACGTTGACCTCGACGGTCGGGCCGGTCGGCTTCCGCGCGCCGGAGCTCGTCCGGCCTGCTTCCGGCCTCCCGCCTCCCGCCTCCTGCCTCCCGCGGCCTGCTTCCGGCGCCGCCGGCTCGAGCTCGCCGCGCCGCACGCGCAGCCGTTTGCCCAGGACGTCCATCTGCGCCCAGTCGCCGTCGAACGCGACGACGAGTCCCTTCGGCATTCAATCCGCGGACGCGGGCAGGCTGGCCGACCTCGACGGAGCGCGCGATCGCCTCCTCGGCCTCGCGCGCCAGCGCCACGACCGGCTCGGTCTCGGCGGCGAGCGCCGCCTCTTCGACCAGGCGCGCGGCCGACACCCGGGCCAGCCGCGCGGTTTCGAGCGCGCGCGCCTTCGAGCTCCTTCTCGACGCGCCGCGCGAGCTCGCCGCGCGCCCGCTCGAATCCTTCGAGACCTTCGGCGAGCATCTTCGCGCGCTCCTCTGCGAGCTTGCGGCGCTCGCTCTCGAGGCGCTCGTTCTCCCGCTGCGCGCGCTCGCGTTCGCGGCCGAGCTCGGCTTCCTGCGCGCGGAGGCGCTCGATCGCGTTCTCGGCCTCGACCTCGGCGCGCTCGCGCCGCTGCCAGGCCTCGCCGAGGATTTCGAGCGCGCGCGCGATCACCGGCTCCGGGAAGCCGCGCTCGCGGGCGACCGAGAGGGCGTGGCTGCGGCCGGCGAGTCCCGCGTGCAGCCGGTAGTTGGGCCGCCCCGTCGCATCGTCGAACTCCATCGCCGCGCAGAGCGCGTCGGCGCGCGACGCGGCGAAGCGTCTTGATCGCGGACAGGTGCGTCGTGACCAGCGCCCGGCCGCCGCGGTCGACGAACGCCTCGAGCAGCGCGATCGCGATGGCGCTGCCTTCCTCGGGATCGGTCGCGCCGCCGATCTCGTCGATCAGGGCGAGCGTGTCCGGGCCCGCCTCGTCGAGGATGCCGGCCAGGCGTCTCCATCGACGACGAGAACGTCGACCGATCCGAGAGGATCGCCTGGGCGTCGCCGATCTCGGTGCGGATCGCGCGGAAGACCGGCAGCCGCGTGCCGACGTCGGCGGGGATCGGGATCCCGCACTGCGCGAGCATCGAGAAGAGTCCCGCGGTCTTCAGGACGACGGTCTTGCCGCCGGCGTTGGGCCCGGAGACGACGAGCAGCCGCCGATCGGCCGGCAGCGCGAAGTCGAGGGGGACGGCGTCGCTGCGCTCGCGCGATTCGCCGAGCACGCGCCGGCGCAGCTTCTCGAAGCGGGCGTCGAGCAGCGGATGCCGCGCGGCCACGAGCGTCCAGTTGCCGTCGTCCGAGATCTCGGGCAGGCGGCCCTCGCCCATCTCGCCGAACGCGACCTTGGCTTCGAGGGCGTCGAGCGCCGCCAGCGCATCCACGGCGTCGAGCAGCCGATCCGCCTCGCCGAGCACGGCGCGCCCGAACTCGCCGAGCAGCCGATCGATCTCGCGCCGCTCCTCCGCGGCGAGCAGGGCGAGGTCGTTGTTGGCCTCGATGACTTCCAGCGGCTCGACGAAGACCGTCTGGCCCGAGCCCGAGCGATCGTGCACGATCCCGGGCACGCGGCCGCGCGAGGAGGCGAGGACCGGCAGGCAGTAGCGGTCGTTGCGCATCACGACGACGGCGTCGCCGAGGGCTTCGTGGCGCTCGCCGAGGATCTTCTCGAGCTGGCGCGACGACCTCGGTGCGCCGGCGGCGCAGCTTCGCGCGCGCTCCCGCGAGCGCCGGCGAGGCGTCGTCGCGCAGCAGTCCGTCCGCGCCGAAGAGTCGCGCGGCGTGCGCGAGCAGGGTCTCGAACGCGGGCAGGCGCTCGCGGCGCGCGGCGAGGTGCGGCGTGTCCGCCTTCGCGAGGAACCGGCGAACGGAATCGCAGCGCGCGCGCCGCGCGCACGATGGGGCGGAATTCCTCGGGCGAGCCCACGCCGCCCGACTCCTCGAGCGCGGCGAGCAGGGGCAGCGACGTCCTCGAGGCCGCCGAAGGGAAGACCGCCGTGGCGGATGCGGAAGCGACGGCCTCGTCGGTCTCCGCGAGCAGGCGGCGGACCTCGGCTTGCGCGGTCGCGGGGGCCAGAGACAGGACCGCCGCCCTTCCGGGCGGCGTTCTGGCCAGGGACGCGATGAGGCGGAGGACGACGCCGAACTCGAGGGCTTCCCGATCGGCGCCGTCTCCGTTCGACGGGTTTACGGAGTGGCTCGCTTCTCCTCCGAGAGCTTGCGAAGCATCTTCTTGCGCGCTTGAATCATCTTGCGCTTGCGCTTGGCGCTCGGCTTTTCGTAATGCTGCCGCTTCTTCAGTTCGGAGAGGATTCCGGATTTTTCGCACTTGCGTTTGAAACGCCGCATGGCGTTCTCGAAAGATTCATCTTCTTTGACGTGGACCAGAGGCACGAACACTCACCCCCTTATCCGGCGATTTCAGAGAGCGACACATACTAAGGAAGCCGACCCGGGGTGTCAACGATTGAGTCTATCTTCAGCAGGAGCAGGTGGTTAGAGTCGAAATTGCGGCAAGCCGGTTACCGTCTGGCGCGAGCCAGCCGCCGCCCTCTCGCGCCGGGCGCGGAACCGCCGCCGGCGGCTAAGAGCCAACCGCTAATAGCTTTACCTCCATCGTCACTGCCCCGATAATGCCAGCAATGGCCGAAAACGAACCTGAGGACCGCCTCCAGCTGCTCGAGACCGAGATCGAGCGCCGACTCTCCGAACGATTTTCCGCCCTCCGCGAGGAGTTCGACCGGCTCCGTCTCGAGTCGGACCGCCGCTGGTTCGGGTTCCTCGAGAAGTTCGACCAGGACCTGAGGGGCGTCGTTCCCGCGGAGCTGCTCGGCGGCGGCGCGACGGTCATCGAGCGCAAGGGGCTCGTGGCGGCCGAGACCGCGCGCGTGCTCGACCTGGCCACGACGCAGGTGGACGTCCTCCACAAGTTCCTCGACGAGTGCCGGCGCCACTGCTCGCGTGCGGCGCTGCTCGTCGCGCGCGGCGGATCGATCGGCGCGTGGAAGGCCGTCGGGTTCTCGCAGAGCGGCGGCGACGACGAGGCGGTGCGCCAGATCTCGATGCCGCTGGTCGAAGGCGGCCTGCTGTCGCGCGTCATGACGGGCAACGCGCTCCGCCTGCCGGCGTCCAACGAGATCTCGTCGCTGCTGCGCGCGGGCCGCGTTGCCGACGCGGTGGCGATTCCGATGGTCGTGCGCGAGAAGATCTCGGGCGCGCTCTACGCCGACGTCGTGCTCGGAGAGGAAGGCAAGTTCGATCCCGACGCGCTGGGACTGCTGACGTTCCTCGCGGGGCTCCTGGTGGATCGCCTGGCGTCGCGCAAGTTGAAGCCCGCTCCGGCGCTCCGCGTGCCCGAAGTGCCGAAGAAGCCCGAGCCCGCGGGCATGTGGATGGAGGACGCCACCCCGGGCCCCGCCGCCGAGGCGACCGCCGGCCGAGCCGGCGCCGGCCGCTGCGCCGTCGGTCTGGTCGGCCCCGTCCGCGACCGGCCGCCGCCCGCGGAGTCCGAAGAGAAGCCGGCCGCGGATTCCTCGTTCATCGCGCCGGAGACTGCCGCGGGCGCGGCCGCCGACGCGAGCCGCCGGCTGGCCGGACCGCTCGCCGAGACGTCGTCGGGCGACGAGCGGCGCGAGGAGGCGCGGCGCTTTGCGCGCCTGCTCGTCTCGGAGATCAAGCTCTACAACGAGCGCGCGGTCCTCGAAGGCCGGGAGCACGCCAACCTCTACGAGCGCCTGCGCGACGACATCGATCGCAGCAAGCAGATGTACGAGGAGCGCATTCCCCAGGACGTCCGCTCCTCGAGCAACTTCTTCTACGAGGAGCTCGTTCTGATCCTGGCCGATGGCCGACCCGAGGTCCTGGGACTCTGATCCTTCCCAGGTTTCCGGCCGCCCCCGGCGCATCCCGGTGAGGCGCGCCGCCTTCGCTCCCGTCCTCTTCCTGTTCGCGAGCTTCGCCGCCGCGGATCTCGGCACCCCCGAGGCGCCCGCGGACTTCGACGCCGACTTCGCCCGCGCCGCGGACCTGCTCGAGGCCGGCAAGCGCGCCGAGGGGGAGGCGGCTCTCGTCGAAGTACGGCGCCGGGCCGGCCAGCCGGCCTGGGATGCGCGCGTCGCGTTTCTGCTCGCGCAGGACGACTCGCGCCGGAAAGAGTTCGACGCGGCGGCGCAGCGTCTCGAGGCGCCGGCCGCGTCCATCGGCCTCGAGGCCTACCGGCACCTCGCGCGCGCCGAGGCGTTCGAGAACGCCGGCAAGGCCGACGAGGCGCTGGCCGAGGCGCGGCTCGCGTTCGCCGCCGAGGGGACGTTTGCGTTCCGCGTGCGCGCCGCGATCGTCGTCGCCCGCCTGCTCGAGAAGCGCCGCGAATACCGGGAGGCCTCGCAGGTGCTCGCGCTCGCGGCCGACACCGCCGCGACGCCCGGACAGATCGCGGAGGTGTGCATCGCGCGGATCCGGCTGGGGCTCGCGGGCGGAGATCGCGCTGCCGTTCGGGATGCCGCGCGGACCCTCGTTCTCGAATCGCCGACGACGGACTCCGCGAAGTCGACGCCGGCCTTCGTCCGGCAGGCCGCGGCCGAAGCCGAGAAAAGTCTGACGCCGGCCGAGCGGGGGCGCCGCGGCAGCGCCCTCGTCGCCGCCGGGCAGGCGCGAGCGGGCGTTCGGCTGCTCTCGAAGGATCGGCCCTCGGCCTGGCCCGAAGGGGAGCGCAGCCACAACCTGCTCGCGCTCGCGCAGGGTCAGCTCGCGCTGAAGAAGCCGAAGGATGCCGAGGCGACGGCCGCGCGGATCGCCGACGACGGCACGCTCGCGTCGGCACAGGCCCGGCTGCTGCGCTGCGATCTCGTCCTGACGCGGCTGCGCGGCAAGGACAGGGCGGCGTTCGCGCACGACGACCCGCGGCTGACGCCGGTGCGAGAGGCCCTCGAGGCCCTGACCGCGCCGGCCGTGCCGGTCTCCGTGCGCCGGAGCGCCCAGGAGCGACTCCTCAAGCTGGACGCCGAAGGCGAGGACTTCGACGCGGCGCTCGCGCGCGCGCGCGAGCTCACGAGCGGGACGCCTTCCACCATCGACGGCTTCGAGCCCCTCTGGCTCGCGGTGTGGAAGCGCTACCTCGAGGGCGACTACGCCGGCGCCCTGGCGCGCCTCGACGCGATGGCGCTCGTCTACGAAGACATTTCCCGCTCGCGCCGGCTCGCCTACTGGAAGGCGCGGTGCCTGGCGGTCGAAGGCAAGCAGGCCGAGGCGCGCGCGATCTTCGAGCGCCTGGCCGCGGCCACGCCGCCCGATCTCTACGCCCGCTTTGCCCGCGTCCACGCGCCGGCCGCGCCGGCCCTCGAGCGCCCGGCGCTCAAGGACCCGTCCACGGCGACGGCGGCCTACGCCCGGGTCGACGAGCTGCTGCGCCTGCGCATGTTCGAGGAAGCGTCGGCCGAAGCGCGCACGCTCTTGCCTTCGCGCGGCCGGGACCTGCGCATGGCGCAGGCGGACTTCGCGCTCGGGCACTTCCCGACCGCGGCGATCGCGATCAAGCGCGCGCTTCCGGAGATCGGGACCGCCGAGGAGGGCCGGGTGCCCGAGGGGTGGCGGCGGCTCTACTATCCGATCGAGGAAGGCGGCCTGCTCGCCGCGCGCGCGAAAGAGGCCGAAGTCGATCCGGCGGTGCTGCGCGGGCTCGTGCGGCAGGAGAGCGTCTTCGACGCCCGCGCCAAGTCGCACGCGGGCGCCGTCGGCCTGATGCAGCTGATGCCGGCGACGGCGAAGAGCCTGTCGCGCTCGGTCCTGCACTCGCGCTACCGCAACGATTTTCTCTACGACCCCGGCTCCAACGCCGCGCTCGGCGCGGCGTACCTGAAGCGGCTGATCGGCCAGTTCGACGGCTCGACCGTGCTCGCGCTCGCGGCGTACAACGGCGGCCCCTCGCGCATCGCCCGCATCGCGCGCGAGAATCCCCGCCTGGCGGAAGACGAGCTGTTCGAGACGATTCCCGTGTTCGAGACGCGGGACTACGTCCGGAGGGTGCTGCTCTACGCGGAGTCGTACCGGGAGCTGTACCCGTAGGCAGGCGGCAGGCGGCTACCAGGAGCCCTGCGGCACGACGAGCACCGAGCATCCCGCACTGGCGCAGGACCTGGCGCGTGACCTGCTCGCCGCGCAGGAATCCGCGCGCGTTGGGCGGCGCCGCTCCGACCACGACGATGTCGTGCGGGATCTCGCGCAGCTCGGCGAGGATCGCCTCGATCGGCGTCTCGGCTTCGCGCACGGAGAAGCGGCTCTCGACTTCCAGCTCGCGCAGCGTGGCGACTCCGCGCTCGAGGTGGGTGCGGGCGATGGGATTGGCCGCGCGGCCGGGCCGCGCCGCGTGGAGCAGCGTGGCGCGGGCCCCGAGCCGGCGCGCGAGCCAGCCTCCTGCGCGGATGTCGGCCTTGCCCGGCTCGCCGACCGCCGTGCAGATGAGCACGCGCTCGGGCTTGCGCGGCCGGCCGCGGGCCAGGATCAGCGGCGTCGCGATGCGCTCGACGAGATCCTCGCCGAGCCCGGGGCCCTGCCGCCGGCCCCAGCGCGACTCCATCTCGCCGGCGCCGACGATCACGAAATCGTAGGGGGCCTCGCGCTGCTCGGCCGCGATCTGCTCGGCCGGGTCGCCGCGGCGCACGCGCACGGTGGCGTCCTGCAGGCCCGCCTCCGCCGCGCGGGCGGTCAGCGCGTCGCGCAGCGCGTCCTGGCGGCGCGTGTCGGCGGCGACGCCGAGAACGGTGACGACGCCGTCGATCGACTCGGCGAGCGGCCGCGCGAGCTCGAGGGCGGGCGCAAGGCCAGCTCCCTCGTCGCAGACGAGCAGGCGCGGCGTGGGTTGCCGCAGGATGTGCCAGGCCTCGAGGACGACCCAGGGATTTTCGCGGGGCGGCTCCGAGTGCGCCGACACGGCGACGTCGAGCAGGACGTTCTCCTCGCCGAACGGCAGCGGGGGCGACACCTGGCGAACGCCCCCGAGCGACGGGAGGCGCACGCGCGTCCGGCGCACCGCGCCCGAGAACGTCTCGTCCACGATCTGCCCGCGTCCGAGCGTCGGGATGTTCCGCGCGGGCTCGACGGCGCTCAACGCCACCTGCTCGGGGCGGATCAGGACGCGCACGCGGTCGCCCTCGTCGTGCGGCACGTCGGGCGGGATCGGCAGCGTCAGCGGGCCGAGCGCGACGCGGTGATCGCGGCAGCGTCCGACGAGCACGGTGCCGGCGCCGAGGAACGTGGCGACGTACAGCGAGCGCGGCCGTTCGTAGAGACGGTCGGGGGCGTCGACCTCGAGCAGGCGCCCGCGGTCCACGACGCCGATGCGGTGGCCGAGCTCGAAGGCCTCCTCCTGGTCGTGGGTGACGAGGATCGTCGTGACGCCCAGGGCCTTCTGGATCTCCTTCAGGCTCTGGCGCAGCTGCGCGCGGATCTTGACGTCGAGCGCGCCGAACGGCTCGTCGAGCAGCAGCACCCCGGGCCGGTACGCGAGCGCCCGCGCGAGCGCCACGCGCTGCTGCTGGCCGCCCGAGAGCTGGCTCTCGTAGCGGTTGCCGAGCCCGCCCAGGCCGACGAGGTCGAGCAGCTCTTCGCCCCGCTCGCGGCGCTCGGCCTTCTTCACGCCGCGGATGCGCAGGCCGAACTCGATGTTGCGCGCCACCGTCATGTGCCGGAAGATCGAGTAGTTCTGGAAGACGAACCCCACGTCGCGCTGCTGCGGCGCGAGGTGCGTGACGTCGCGGCCCGCGATGTGGATCGTCCCCTCGTCCGGCAGCACGAGCCCCGCGACCATGCGCAGGAGCGTGCTCTTGCCGCTGCCCGAGGCGCCGAGCAGCACGAAGAGCTCGCCGGTCTGGACCTCGAGGCTGACGCGGTCCACCGTGGTCTGGTCGGCGTACCGCTTCGTGACGTTCTCGACGGTGATCGACATGGCGTCAGCGCCCCCGCCGCGCCGTGTAGCGCAGCAGGAAGAAGAAGATGAAGAACGACAGCGTCGCCAGCACGGCGGCGACGGCGTTGGCCGCGGCGACGTTGCCGGCCTCGAACTGCGCAAAGATGTAGAGGGGAGCCGTCTGCGTCTTCAAACGCAGGTTGCCCGACACCAGCACGGTCGCTCCGAATTCGCCGAGCGAGTGCGCGAACGTCAGCAGCACTCCGCTGAAGAGGCCGCCGCGCAAGGCCGGCAGGATCACCCATCGGAACGTCTGCCAGCGGTTGGCGCCGATCGTGTAGGCGGCCTCCTCGTAGGTGCCCTCGATCTCGTCGAGCACGGGCTTGACGGCGCCGAGCATGTACGGGAACGTCACGAAGAGGTGGGCGAGCAGAACGCCCGCCGGCGCGAACATGGGCTGCAGGCCGAGCGGCACGAGCCACCGGCCCAGCAGGCCGATGGGTCCCCAGAGCAGCAGCAGCGACGTGCCGACGACGACCGTCGGAATGGCGACGGGCAGGTTGACGAGGATGCCGAGGGGCCGCTCGCCGCGGAAACGGTAGCGCGACAGCACGTACGCCGTGTACGTGCCGAGGACGGTGTTGACCGCGGCCGTCGCGAACGCGATGAGCAGGCTGAAGCGCAGCGCGAACTGCGCCTCGGGCGAGGAGAGGACCTTGACGAAGTCGGCGGCGCCGCCGCGGAAGGCGAAGACGAAGATGGCCGCGAGCGGCATGAGGATCAGGGGCAGCAGGACGAGCAGCACGATCCCGACCGGGAGCGCGGCGCGCCCTCCGCGGCGCCGTCGGACGGCCACCGGAGCCGCCGCGCTCATCGCCGGGCCTCCTGCTTCATGACGCGCTCTTTCCAGATCCGGTCGACGATCTCACGCCGCGCGGCCCGCCAGCCCCCGAAGTCCGCGATCCGGAACGGGTCGGCGATCTGCCCGAAGCCCGGATTGGCCGCGTTCAGCGCCTCGGTCGCGCTGCGAAAGCCGTACTTCACGAAGATCTTCTGTGCCTCCTCGCTCCAGAGGTACTGCACGAACCGATCCACCATCGGCCGGTCGCGGGGCCGGACGTTGCGGTCGACCACGACGAGAGTGTGCTCCGACAGGATGGTCCGCTCGGGATAGGCCACGTCGGCGTGCAGCCGCCCGCGCCCGCGGTCGTAGACCGCTTCCTGCTCGTAGGTGATGAGCGCGTCTCCGAAGCCGTTCTCGAACTGCGTGCGCGCGGCGCGCGCGGAGGCCGCCTGCGCGACGACGTTCTTCCAGACTCCCGACAGCATGGCTTCGCCCGCTGCCGGCCCGCCCGGCGTCGCGCGCGCGCCCGCGCCGTACTCGGCGACGATCGCCCAGTTGGCGCCGCCCGAGGTCATGGGGTCCGGATGCACGATGCGCACGCCGGGCCGCGTCAGATCCTGGAAGTCCCGGATCCGGAGCGGATTTCCGGGGCGCACGAGGATGACGAACGGCGTGAGGTTCACGACGCCCTTCTGCGGCAGCCGCTTCCAGCTGTCCCGCGCGATCGTGCCGGCATCGGCCAGGCGCTCGGCGTCGCTCTCGAGCGAAAGCAGCACGACCTGCGCGGGGACGCCGAGGATGACCTGGTTCGTCACGGTGCCCGACCCGCCGAAGGAGCTGACGAACTCGACGCGGCCGTGACCCTCCGCGGCCCACTGTTTCTGGAAGGCCGGGAAGATGCCCTCCTGGAAGACGTCCGCGAGGATGCTGAAGCCGTAGAAGACGATCGTCGGCGGCGTCGCGGTGTCGCGCGAGAACGGGAGCCACGGCCAGGCGGCGTAGACGAGCAGCCCCAGGAGGAAGAACACCGGCAGAAGGCCGCGGCGGCGAGGTTGAACGCTGTCCATCAGCCTGCCCCGAGAATATCGCCGTACACTCCGCGGATGGGCGCCGCCGCCGAGTTTGTCATTCGCACCGCGCGCGCGATCGAGCGGCGCGACATCACGAAGGACGTGCTGCGCGTGGTCGACACGCTCGGCGCAGGAGCGGGCGCGCTGCTCGTCTCGGTGCCGCACACCACGGCCGCGGTGACCGTCGGCGAAGCGTGGGACCCCGATGTGACGGGCGACCTGGAGCGGGCGCTCGCGGCGTGGGTACCCGACGTCCGCTTCGACCACGGCGAGGGGAACTCGGCGGCGCATTTTCTTTCCGAGGCCATTGGCGTTTCGTGCCTCATTCCTTGCGACGGCGGCCGGCCCGTTCTGGGCCGGTGGCAGGGCATATTTCTGATCGAGCTCGACGGCCCTCGGGAGCGAACGATCCGCGTCACGACCTTGGGTTGACGGCTAAATACCTCTAAGCAAGGGACTTGCCACAGTCGCGACCGAGGGCCTTGTTTTTCTATATTTAGATGGTAGGCTAAATATCAAATGCTTCGGTCCGAAGTCTTCCGCGCGCTCGCCGATCCCACCCGGAGGCAGATCCTCGCCATCCTGAAGGCAGGCTCGCGCAGCGCCGGCGAGATCGCCGGGCAGTTCCCGATCTCGATGGCCTCCCTGTCCCATCACTACGGCGTCCTCAAGTCGGCCGATCTGATCCGCTCCGAGCGTCGCGGTCAGAGCATCGTGTATTCGCTCAATACGACGGTCTTCGAAGACGTGGCCTCCGCGCTCGCGGAAATGTTCCACGTCGAGAGGACCGATGGAGGTGCTGCGTGAAGGTCAACCGGGTGTTCGACGTCGTGTGTCTGATGGTCGTTCTTTCGGGTCTCGCGCTCGCCGCGGTGATGTACCCCCGGCTTCCGGATCCGATGCCCTCGCACTGGAACGCGGCCGGCGACATCAACGGCTGGATGCCCAAGTTCTGGGGCGTGATGATCTTTCCGATCGTGATGGCGGCGATCTGGTTGATGTTCCTCGTGCTCCCGCGCATCTCGCCGCGCGGCTTCGAGATGGACCCCTTCGTGCGCGCCTGGGGATACCTGCGCGTCGCGTTCCTCGCCTTCATGCTCTACATCGAAGTGATCGTCTTCCGGGCGGCGCAGAACCAGGGAAAGATGGCGCAGGGTGGTCTCTTCGTGGCCGTGGGCGTCCTGTTCGTCCTGATGGGCAATTTCCTCGGCAAGGTGACCCGCAACTTCTTCGTCGGCATCCGCACGCCGTGGACGCTGGCGAACGAGGAAGTCTGGCTGCGCACGCACCGTCTCGGCGGCAAGTGCTTCGTCGCCGCCGGCTTTGTCGTGGTCGCGATCTCGCTGCTCGGCCTCGGACCGTGGGCGATGATGGCAGTGATCCTGGCCGCGGCGCTCGTGCCGGTCGTCTACTCTTACGTGATCTACCGCAAGCTCGAAGGTCCCGCGGCAGCGGCGCGCCCGGCATCGTAGGGCCTCACTCGAGCGTCGGAAAGAGCTCCCGTTCCTCGCGCGTCGTGTGGGCGTCCCACCGGCGCGCGAGGTTTCCCGCCAGCCGCCGCGCGCCTTCGAGATCGCTCTTCTCCTCGAGAAGCCGCCGGATCATCGCCGACACCTCGCGCACCTGGACGTGCTCGAGCCGAAGCTCGCGATGGAGCCGGGCCTCGCGCGCCTCCGATTCCGGCGGAGCCAGCTTGTGTCCTCGCGGGCGTGGAGAGGACGCGCGCTTCTTCGAGCTCGGTGTGCCGGCCGAGCGCGTCGTCGAAGGCCGCGATGGCGTCGCGCGCAGCCGCCGCGTCGGCGTTGGACGCGGCCGCGAGGAATCGTCCGAAGAGCTCGTCGAGATCGCGATGCTCCCGTTCGAGAAGCGCCGCGAGCGGGGCAACGTCCACGCGCCATCGTACTGCGAGGTTTTGAGAGACGGCGAACCGCGATTGGCCGCAGAATGCGAGGCATGCAAACCGCACGAACCGCACGCCTTCTCCTGGCCGCGTTCCTGGTCCTGGGCGCCTGTTCCGCCTGCGGCCCATCGGGCGACCCGGTCCGGGGATCGCTCGACGCGATGGTCAAGGCCGCCAACGCCCGCGACACGGCGGCGCTCTTCGATCATGTCGCCGCCAACTTCGAGGCGGCGGACGGCTCCAGCCTCGCGGACGCGAAGTCGAACGTCGCGCGCTACTTCGCCGCCTACGAGATCCTCGACGTGTCGATCCGCGACGTCCGGATCGAGCGCGGCGAGGGCGCCGCGCGCGTGCGCCTGCGGGCGCAGATGTCGGGCCAGCCGAGGAAGATCGGCGGGCTCGAGGGGATCATTCCGTCCTCGGCCGCCTACGACTTCGACCTGCGCCTGGTGGCCGAAGACGGAAAGTGGAAGGTCGCCTGGGCCCAGTGGAATCCGGCGGGCGCCTCCGCCCCGTAGTCATTAAGGAATCCTCAGCCGGGAATGGCCGTAATTCCCGGATGTTGAGAATCGTCCGAGGGAACCAAATGAGACATCGGAGTCTGGGATTCATCATGGCGGCGCTCGTCTGCGTCGCGGCCCTTGCGGCGGGCGCGACACCGTCGAAACCTGCACGCGAGAAGGCCACGTTCGCGGGTGGATGCTTCTGGTGCATGGAGGATGCGTTCGAGAAGTTGCCGGGGGTCGTGTCCGTCACCTCGGGCTACACCGGCGGCCGGACGAAGAACCCGACCTACGAACAGGTGTCGTCGGGCGGCACGGGCCACGCCGAATCCGTCGAGGTGCTCTTCGACCCGTCGAAGGTCTCTTACGAGAGACTCGTCGAGGTCTACTGGAAGAACATCGACCCGACCGTGACCAACGGGCAGTTCTGCGACCGCGGCGAGCAGTACCGGACCGTCATCTTCTTCCACGACGATGCGCAACGGCGGGTCGCGGAGGACACCAAGAAGCAGGTCGAGCAATACCTCAAGGTCCCGATCCCGACGGAAATCGTGAAGGCGGGCGTCTTCTACCCGGCCGAGGAGCATCACCAGAACTACGCCGAGAAGAACCCGATGGCCTACGGCATGTACCACTCGGGTCGGAAGAACTGCGGCCGCGCGGATCTGCTCGACCAGATCTGGGCGCCGATCCCGGGCCAGCCCAAGGAGAAGTGATGATGATCGCCGCCGCCCTTTTCGCGCTCGCGATGGCCGCCCGCCGCCGGCCCGGACACCGGCCGCGTCGAAGGCCTGGAATCCCGCCGCGTTCGTCAAGCCGTCGGATGCGGAGCTGCAGCGCAAGCTCTCGCCGATCCAGTACCAGGTCACCCAGCACTCCGGAACCGAGCCCGCGTTCACGGGCGAGTACGCCCACACGACGGCCGCCGGGATCTACGTCGACGTCGTCTCCGGCGAGCCGCTCTTCAGCTCGCTCGAGAAGTACGACTCCGGCACGGGTTGGCCGAGCTTCTGGAAGCCGCTCGACAACGTCAAGCAGTCGAGCCACGGCAACTTCTTCTACGGCACGGAGGTGCGCTCGGCGCACGCCGACTCGCACCTCGGCCACGTCTTCAACGACGGCCCGCAGCCGACGGGCCTGCGCTACTGCATCAACTCCGCCGCCATCCGCTTCGTTCCGGTGGAGCGGCTCGAGATCGAGGGCTACGGGAAGTACCTGGTGCTCTTCGCCCCGAAGAAGTAGGCCCGGGAGGCGGCGGTTGACACCCCGCCCCGCCTCCATTACCCTTCCCGGTCCGCTCTTTTCCTCAGTAGCTCAACGGTAGAGCATCCGGCTGTTAACCGGAGGGTTAGAGGTTCAAATCCTCTCTGAGGAGCCATTCCTTCCTGCTCGGAATCCTTTGCTGCGCCCGGTGTAGAGTCCTCGCCATTATCTCGGTACTTATCTGCACCAGCTCGTCCGCATCGAGACTGTGACCGGCGAGCACGAGAAGGCGTTGGACAACCTCGAAGCGCTTCTGAAGATCCCGTACGATTTGTCTCCCGGTGTGCTCAAGATCGACCCCAACTTCGATCCGCTGCGCAAGAATCTGAGGTTTCAGAGGCTCGTCGCCGGCGCGACGTCATCGAGCGGTACGGGAGGACGACAATGAGGAGATTCGCCTGTCTGGGACTCGGACTCGCGGCGCTCACGGCCGGTTGTCTGTCGAACCGCGCCACGACCTCGTCGGACGGAACGGGCGCGCCGCCAGGTGCCTTCACGCTGTCGCGCGCGGGCGCGCCGCCCGTTGCCCTCTCGACGGCCGCCTGCGTTTCCGGCGAGCGCCAGCAATTCCTCGGGGCGGATTTCTCGGACGAGGCGGCCGGCTACACGGTGCGCCTGGTGGTCGACCCGCTCTCCGGTCCGGCCGCGCGCGTCTTCTCGAACGCGCACCCTTTCGACGATTCCACCGTGTTCCGGCGCTCCGATTGCCGCGTCTTCCACTTCGCGGTCGACTCGACCGGGTGGCGCATCGACCACTACGAGGACTACAAGATTTCGATCGAGCTGGACTGCGCGGGCGACAGCGTGTCGCTTGCGGGAAAGGCTGCGGCGGAGCACTGTCACTGAACACCGGCACCATTGGGGGATCGGTCGCCCGGCTGGCTCGTGATCGACCCCAACTTCGACCCGCCGCGCAAGAACCCGAGGTTCCAGAAGCTCGTTGCCGGCGGGAAGTAGTCTTTCGGAGCCGCGCGCTGGCTCCCGAAAAGGCTCCAACAGGATCTGTGAGGCGAGCCACCTCGCAGGACGCTTCAACCCTCGCCTTCCGCTCCTGGAAGTCGCTTGCTTTCAGGACGATGCCGCCGGGATGCTCGGCTCTCGCCGTCTTCGAGTCGTATGGATTCGTTTGACTCGGGTGCCGCCATCTTCCGAATTCTTTACATCGTCCCCCCGCTCCCTTCGGCCCTGTCCGCGATAAGATTCCGACGCTGGCATAAAGGACAGGTCGTGGTGTCTACGCGTTCCAGATTCAGCCTCGATTCGAACTCTGGAATCGCCGCCGGGAACCGGTTTCCTTGGTGCGCTGTTTGGATTGCGCTCGCGAGCGTCGTGCTCGCATCGCCGCTCCCACTCTCGGCGCAAACTGCGACCGCTGCGTCCCCGTCGACCGCGTCGTCGAAGTCGCTCTACACGCTCGTCGAGCTTCGCGGCCTCGCGGCCGGGAACCTGACGGTCGCGCGCGCCGTGAATGCTTCCGGACAGCTCGTCGGACGTTCCGGGGGCGTCAACGGCAGCGACACGCGAGCGGTGCTCTGGACGAGCGGCCTCGCGGAGAACCTCGGCACGCTGCCCGGCGGCGACTACAGCGCGGCGTTCGGAATCAATCGCCGGGGCGACGTCGTCGGCACCTCGAACACCGCAACCACGGTGCGCGCGTTCGTCTGGTCGCGCGGTTCGGGCATCCGCGACCTCGGCGCGCTCCCGGGAGACGTCGGAAGCGAGGCCTTCGACATCAACACCGTCGGGGAGATCGTGGGCAGCTCGAGCGGTCCGCGCGGCATCCACGCGGCGCTCTGGGACCGCGCGGGACGAATCGAAGATCTCGGCGTTCTCCCCGGCGGCGACTATGCCAAGGCGGTCAAGATCAATGACGCGGGGCAGGTCATCGGGATCTCCAATGGCGCGTCGGGCACGCACGCGTTTTTCTGGACCCGCGAAGACGGGATGCGCGATCTCGGCACCCTGCCGGGATTCACGCGCAGCGAGGCGGTCGACATCAACCGGTCGGGACAGGTGGTCGGGCATGCGACCGGGCCCGCCGGAATGCGCGCCTTCCTGTGGACCCCCGAAGCAGGGATGCGGGATCTCGGCGCCTTCGCGGGCGGCGCGGACAGCAAGGCGCTCGGCATCGACGATACCGGGAGGGTCGTCGGGGCGGCGATGGGCGCGGCCGGGCTCGCGGCCTTCGTCTGGACGCCGCAGGGCGGTCTGGAGGACCTGAACGGTTCGATTCCTCCGGTGGACGTCGGATTGGTTCTCTCCGAGGGCCAGGGAATCGGGGAGCTCGGTCAGATCGTCGTTCTGACGGGGGGCGGCGATCACGCGCCCGGAATCGACCACACCGACGAAGAGCATCTGTACCGTGCGTTCGTTCTGACGCCTTGAGATCTTCGGCTCTCACCTCGAATTCCCGGCCGGGCCTCCGCGTCGCACGCGCCGCGCGGATCGCGCTCTTCGTGGCGGCGGCCCTCCCCGCGCTCCGGACCTCCCTTGAGGCGCAGGCCTCGTCCGTCGGCCAGTGGTCCACCGTCTACACGTGGCCCTACCGGCCGATCCACGCGCAGCTTCTTCCCAACAACAAGATCCTGTTCTGGGATTCGTACAACCAGGCGGACAACCCCTACCTCTACTCGGTCAACGCCGGCACGTCGCGGCGGCACCACACGCGGGGTACAACATCTTCTGCACCGCCTTCTCGTTTCTGGCCGACGGACGATTGCTCGTCGTCGGCGGCCACATCGCCAACGACACCGGCCTCGCGACGACGTCCATCTACGACCCGGTCGCCAACACCTGGACCCTCCAGGCCGACATGGCGGCCGGGCGTTGGTATCCGTCGGCCATCACGCTCGCCAATGGCGACGTCCTGGTCGTTTCGGGAATGGTGGATCCGACGACCGGCGCGAACGTGCTTCCCCAGGTCTGGACGGCTGCGACGAGCTCGTGGCGGAATCTGACGAGTGCGCAGCTCGCGCAGCCGTACTACCCGTACATGTTCCTGGCTCCCAACGGGCAGGTGTTCAATGCGGGACCGAGTCAGTTGACGCGGTTCCTCGACACGACCGGAACCGGCGCCTGGACGGTCGTCGGCAACAACACCTACGGCACCCGGAACTGGGGTTCCGCGGCGATGTACGAGCCAGGGAAAGTTCTCCTCGCGGGAGGAGAGCCGGGGACCTTCTACAACAGTGGCTCGGGCGTCTTTCCGACCAACACGACCGAGACGATCGACCTGACGGCCGCGTCACCGGGCTGGACGCCCGCCGCGCCGATGGCCTACGCCCGCAAGCACCACAATCTCACGATCCTTCCGGACGGCAAGGTCCTCGCGACCGGAGGCAGCAGCGGAAACGAGCAGACGAACTCGAACTCGACGAACCCCGCGCTCGCCGCCGAGCTGTGGGACCCCGCGTCGAACACGTGGACGACGATGGCGAGCAACACGGTCTACCGCGGCTATCACGCGACGGCGCTCCTTCTGCCCGACGGCCGCGTGATGTCGGGCGGCGGCGACTGGGGCGGTCCGAACGTCGAATTCTTCTCGCCGCCGTACCTCTTCAAGGGGGCGCGCCCGTCGGTCAGCTCGGCGCCGGCAACGGTCGGATACGGGCAGAACTTCGCCGTCTCCACGGCGGACGCGGCGAGCGTCGCGCAGGTGACGCTGTTGCGGATCGGCGCGGTCACGCACACCTTCAACATGAACCAGAGGTTCAACCGGCTGAGCTTCACGAAGGGAGCCGGCAGCCTGACGGTGACGTCGCCGGCCAACGGCAACCTCGCTCCTCCCGGACACTACATGCTCTTCCTGGTGAATGACGCCGGCGTGCCGTCGGTCGGCCGGTTCATCCGTCTCGTGGCGCCGGCGGCGACGCCGACGCCGACCGGGTCGCCCGCGGCGACGTCGACGCCCACCTCCACACCGACCCTGACGCCGACGCCGGCCGGATCGCCCGTGCCGACTGCCACGCCCTCGCCGAGCCCGACCCTCACGCCGACGGGAGCGCCGTCGGCGACGCCGACCCGGACCCCGACCGTCACGCCGACTCTGACGCCGACTCCCGTTCCGTCGCCCACTCCGACCGGCACCGCCACGGCGACTCCGCCTCCGACGGTGACCCCGACGCCGCCGCCCACGTCCACACCGACGGCGGCTCCGACGGTTACCGGGACTCCGCCGCCGACGTCGACTCCGACGCTCACCCCGACGAGGACGAACACACGCACGTTCACCCTTACGCCGACGCGTACGTTCACCCCGACCGCGACTGCGGTGCCGACGTCGACCGCAACAGTGCCGCCGACGTCGACCGCGACGGTGCCGCCGACGTCGACTTCGACGTTCACGCCGACGAGAACGAGCACGCTCACGTTCACGCCCACGCCGACGCGGACCTTCACCCGGACCCCAACCGGGGTGCCGACCCCCACGCCGACGCCGTCGATTCCCGCGAAGCCCTCAAACCTGGCGGCGACCGCGATCTCGAGCACGCAAATCGATCTCGTCTGGCACGACAATTCGTCCAACGAGGACGGCTTCAAGATTGAGCGCTGCGCCGGCAACAACTGCCAGAACTTCGCGCAGGTCGCGCAGGTGGGCGCCAATGTGACGACCTTTTCCGACACGGGGCTCACGCACAACGTCAAGTACGGCTATCGCGTGCGCGCCTTCAACGTCGCCGGCAATTCTCCGTACTCGAACGTCGTTCGCAAACGGACGCTCTAGGTCGGAGGGGGTTGCCAGAAGGACGCGGGGTCGCGTCGTCAGGCGTCGGCTTCGCGGGTTTTCTTGAAGCGTTCGCTGTACTGGCGGTCCTCGACGACCTTGACCTTGACGGGAACCTGGAAGGATCGGAGATGGTCCCGGCAGGCCGCCTTGACCCGTGCCGCGAGCGCGCGCGGGTCCTCCGGCCGCACCGGCGTGATCCGCGCGCAGACGATCTGCCCGGTGATGGGGTTGTGCTCTCCGAAGACCGTCGCCGCCGCGACGTTGTCGACGCCCTGGATCACGCTCTCGACCTCGGCCGGATAGACCTTCTCTCCGCCGACGTTGATGATCTCCGTGACGCGGCCGAGGATGCGGAGGTAGTCGCCGTCGACCTCGACCGCGTCGCCCGTGTCGAACCAGCCGTCCTCGGTGAACGGACTCGGCGCGTTCAGGTAGCCGAGCATCGCCGAGCGTGCCTTGATGTGGAGGATCCCGTCGACGACGCGTGTCTGGAAACCCTCGCCACCCACGCGGACCCAGAGCGAGTCCGAGCTCTTCGACTTCGACCGCAGGATCCCGACCTCGCTGGAGCCGTACGTCTGCAGCAGCGTGATCTTCGGGAAGAGCGCGTGGAAGCGGCGAAGGGTGCTCTCGGGCATGGGCTCGGTCCCGTAGGTGACCGTCCGGAGCGTCGAAAGATCGTGCCGCGTATACGCCTCGCTCAGGAGCACGAGGTTCAGGAAGGTCGGCGAAGTCGGAAGCAGCTCGACGCGGTGGCGCTCGACCGCCTCGAGGACGGCGTCGGGACGCCGGTCCGAAACGGTCACGAGACATCCGGCATTGGAGAGCGTGTAGAGCATCGTGTTGACGCCGCCGATGTGGTCGTAGAGGAGGAAGGAGATCGTGCGGAGCGCGTGGCGCGGTGTTCGGAACTTCTCGAGGATGCCGGCGAGATCGTGGACCGCGGCCTTGCTCTTACCGGTCGAGCCCGACGAGAACAGGACGAGGCCCGGGTGGTGGCGCTCGCGAAGCGTCCCGTAGAAGGGATGCGTCGCGGCCCGCCCGAGCGACACCGCGGTCACCACGTCGCCCTCGTCGATCGAAAACGACCGTTCGACTTCTCCGATCTCGAGAAACTCCTCCCTCCTCGCCGCGACGGCGCTCGTCAGTGGAACGAGGACGCAGCGGCGATCGGCGAGCGCGAGAAAAAGCGCGACCGAATTCGGCGAGAAGTCCCCTTCGATCGCGACGACGGTGCCCGGCGGGACGCCGTCGCGCTCCAGGCCGTCGGACCACTCGCGCACGCGGTCGAGGAGCCAGCCGTAGCGAACGGTCTTGCCGCGCCACACGATGGCCTCGCGATCGCGGTTCGCCGCGAACCCGTCGAGCAGGAAGTCGATCATCCGACGCCGCCGAGGTTCAGGACCTGGCCCGTCACGAAGTCGCTCTCCGGCCGCACGAAGAAGTCGACGACATTGACGATGTCGCGGAACTCCCCGAGACGGCGGATGGCCTGCCGGGCGACGAGCCGGTCGATCTTCTCGGACGGTACGCTGCGGATCAGATCGGTGGCGACGGGAGTGGGCGAGATCGCGTTGACCGTGATGCCGTACTCGGCGAACTCGCGAGCGAGCACGCGCGTCAGCGAGACGACTGCCGCCTTGCTCGCGGCGTAGATCGCCTCGCCCTCGAGGCGGAGCGGGTCGGCGACGCTGCCGAAGTTGACGATCCGGCCGAAGCGGTGCCGCTGCATCAGCTTCGCGCCTTCCCGGCAGAGCAGGAAGGTCCCGGCGACGTTCGTGCCGAGGACGCGGTCGACGGTCTCCATCGGCGTCAGCAGGGCATGGTTCATGGCCGCCACTCCGGCGTTGTTGATCAGGACGTCGAGCCGTCCGAACGCGTGGCGGATCTCACCAAAGGCGGACCGGATCTCGTCTTCGTTGCGGACGTCCGCGCGGAGGTGCCGGTAGGACGGGTGCTCGAGATCGGACACGTCGCGGGAGAGCCCGACGACGGTCTCGCCCAGGGAAAGGAAGTGCTCCGCGAGCGCACGGCCGATTCCCTTGCGCGCGCCGGTCACGGCGACGACCCGCGGTTCAGCCACGGGCACCGTGCTCCCCGAGCTGCCGCCAGACGTACGCGGTAAGGGTTCCGACCGTGCGGAACGGGCTCGCGCTCTGCGACATGGCCTTCTCGTCGGCGAGCGTGACCGTCGCGCCGAGCTCGTCCTCGACAGCCTGTTCGACGGCCACGATCAGGTTGACGAGGCCGAGGGAGTCCAGCGCCCCCGCGTGGCCGAACAGCGCCGTGTCCGCCGACTTCTTCAGGCGGCGTTCCGCGGGCAGCCCGGGGTTGATCTCGTCGATCGCCCGATAGACGACCTGGAGGACCCGCTCTTCCGACGGCGGGGCCACGCTAATCTCTCCCGGGACCGAACGGGCCCGTCTGAAGGCTGGCAGCCGGGCGGCCTGAGCGATAGCATTCCCCCTGCTTCAGGCGGCCGCCCGGCGGGCCGCTTCGCCATCCGCGGAGAAAGTGATGACCGAGCGACCCATCAAAAGCGCCGGGGCGCGGAAGCGCTCCTGCCGGTGATTCCTTCAACGCCGACCTCCTTGTCTCAGGTTCCAGAACCTCTGCGCATCGTCCTCGAGCGCGGCCCGGTCTCCGATGAATCGCTCGATGCAATCGGGGCGACCTACGGAACCGTCGACCGCCGATACGCCGACCGCGAGTTCTGCAGGATCGTCTTCAACGAGAATCCGAGCGGCTATTCCTACCATGCGTTCGTGAGGGACGGAGACCGAATCGTGGGCCACTACGCCGTGATCCCGATCCGGATCAGCGCCCGGGGCGCCCTCCTGACGTCGGGAAAGGGCGAAGCACTCTTTCTCGATCAGGCCCATCGCCGCAGTGTGATCGCCGCGCCCGGAGGCGGCGAGGTGCCCGCGGCCATGGCCTTGATGCGCATGGTTCAAGAGAACGCGCTCGAGGACGGTCTGGCCGTCATCCACAACATTACCAGCCCCGAGATCGGGGTGATCGAGCGCCTGCTCGGGTTTCGGGTCCTGACGGTCCAGCTCGATCAGGTTCATTTCTTCGCCACGCTTTCCAAACGGCCGCTCAAGAATATGTCGATCCGCGTCCTGGGCGCCCAGGTCGCGAGCGTCCTTCAGCGCGCCTTGCTCGGCGCTGCGCGCGGGGTGCTCCGGATGACGGGGGCGGCTGCGGTCGAGGTCAACGCGGCCGCGCACGCCGGGCGGCATCTGGAGGCTCTGGCGGCCACCGACGGCCGGGGCAACGGTTGGACGGTCTCCCGGGACCTCGAGAACCTGCGGTGGTTCCAGAGACTCGGCCGCATCGAGATCTTTTCGATCGCGGGCCGGCCCGACCATTTCGCGGTCATCTCGACCGGGGCCTCGCGCGAGATCCTGCTGTGGAGCGTTCCGCCCGGTGCGATCCGGAGCGGCCTCGCGCTCGCGTGCGCGTTGACGACGCGGAGCGTTCGCGATCGAGCGCAGACGCTCTCGGCCTCGAGGAAGCTCGCCACGAGAGGGCGGCGCTTCGCTCAGGCTGACGCTCGGCCTCCTGGGGTTTCTGCCGCGCCGTGTCCCGTTCATGCTGTACGCGAAGTCCCGCGACCCGTTCTACACCCAGAGCGCCAACGTGGATTTTTCCCGGCTGTTCCACCTCTAGGGCCGGCTGGGGTGCCGTTGCGCCTGACGTTCTTCCTCGCCGTCCTCGTCGTGGCGTTTGGGCGCGCCGCTGCGCCGCCGGACGCGTTCTCCGCACCCGAGCCGACGCCGGCGGCAACCCCTGGCTCGTCGGAGGCCCTGGTCTACACGTGCGCGATGCATCCCGAAGTGAAATCCCCGGTGCCCGGCGTTTGCTCCTTTTGCGGAATGCCCCTGGTCTCGACGGTCGCCCTGCGGGAGGCGGTCGACTACGGTCTCCAGCTCGATCAGGATCCGATTCCGGCGAAGCCGGGCGAGACGGTGCGGCTGCGGTTCCGGTTCTTCCATCCGGCGACGGGAGCGCCCATCCGCGAGTTCCAGGTCGTCCACGGGAAGTTGTTTCACCTCTTCGTGGTCAGCCGCGACCTGCAGTTCTACGAGCACATCCATCCGAAACTCGAAGCGGACGGCAGCTTCACGATCGAAACGTCGGTGCCCGAATCCAGGGCCTACGAGATCTTCTGCGACGTCTTTCCGGTCGGCGGCGCGCCGCGCGTGATTCGCCGAAGTCTCGCGATCGCCGATGTTCCCGCGGACGGCGAACTCACTCCGCCGCGGCTCGAACCGGACGCCGTTCCCGTCAGGGTGGTCGGCGGCATCCGGTTCTCGATGTCCCTTTACCCCCCGCAGCCCGTAGCCGGTCAGCCGACGCGTTTCATCTACGATCTCGCGGACGCGGCGACGGGCCGGCCGGTGACGGATCTCGAGCCCTATCTCGGTGCCTGGGGGCATGCCGTCTCGCTCCGCGACGACGTCACCGACTTTCTGCACTCCCACGCGCCGATTTCGCCCGCCGCGCTGCGGGAGCGGCCGTCGGGCGGACCGCGGCTGGTCGTGGCCGCCACCTTTGCCCGGCCAGGACCCCATCGGGTCTGGTTCCAGGTACAGCGCGCCGGTCGGGTCGTCACCGTTCCGTTCACGGTCTCGGTTTCGCGGCTGGATCGCGTGGCCGAGTGGGACGGCCAGACATGGTCGTCGCCGAGCGGCGGAGCGGCGCCGACTCTCGACGGCGCCGTTCGCGCCATGGCCTCGAGCGGACCAGACGTCTACGTCGGCGGGGACTTCACGCGCGCCGGTGAGCTGCCGGCCGGGCGCATCGCCCGATGGAACGGTCGGGAGTGGTCGTCGCTCGGCGAGGGCGTCGACGGAACCGTGTGGGCGATCGCCGTCCGTGGCTCGGAGGTCTACGTCGGCGGGGACTTCACCCGGGCCGGCGGGCGGAGCGCGAATGGAATCGCGCGGTGGGACGGGACACGGTGGTCTCCGCTCGGAACGGGGATTCGCGGCGCCCGGGACGCCTTCGCGACGCCCGCGGTGTATGCGCTCGCGGTCCGCGGCCGGGACCTGTACGCGGGCGGCCGGTTCACGGGGGCGGGCGGGACCGCGGCCGACGGAGTCGCGCGATGGGACGGCCGGACGTGGACCCCCCTGGGCGCGGGCGTGGGGACGGGGAGCTACGACGGGGTCGTTCGAGCGCTCGCGTTCTGCGGCAAGGATCTCTTCGCGGGCGGCGAGTTCACGGTCGCGGGGCGAGTCGAAGCGCACGGCGTCGCTCGCTGGGACGGTCGCCGCTGGGCGGCCCTCGGCTCTGGCCTGCGCGGCAGCATGGAGCAGGCCCTCGCGATCGGCGGCGACGCGAGGGAGGTCTACGTCGGCGGGATGTTCGCCACGGCGGGCGGCGTCGACGCGCCGAATCTCGCGAAGTGGAACGGCCGCGAGTGGTCGGCGGCCGGAGTGGGGGCCGACGACGGCGCCTGGACGATCGTTTCCGACGGCGCGGCGCTCTACGTCGGCGGCGCGGCCTTCCATCTTTCCGACGGAACGGCCGCCCGCGGCGTCGTCCGCCGGGACGCCCACGGCTGGTCGGGCCTCGGCGAGGGCGTGGGCACCGCCTTCCATCCCGGGCCGATTCTGGCGATTGCGCCAACCCGATCGCGGGTTTTCGTGGCCGGTGATTCCTTTCGGCTTCCAGATCCCCGGCGGTCTCGAGATTGACCATGTCGATCCGTTGCGCAGAATCCGCCGTGGCTTTCCTGGCGACGTACACCGATCTCTTCTGGCTTCTGGACGACGCGCAGCGCCAACAGCTTCTCGGCCTGACGCCCGTTGCGTTCGACGACGACCGGGGCACCTGGGCCCTCTGCCTCGCTCAGGCCTACGGCTTCACGGGCGATGGGGCAAACGTCCACAAGTACGCGGAGCAAGCCAGGAAGGCCTACGAGGAGCAGCTTCTCGCAGCGCCCAACGATGCGCAGCGCCATGCCGTGCTGGGCCTCGCGCTGGCGTACCTTGGTCGCAAAGAGTAGGCGATCCGAGAGGGTGAGCGAGCCGTCGCGCTGGTTCCCGTTTCAAAGAACGCGCTCAGCGGCCCTTACCTCCAGCACCAACTCGCGCGGATCTACATGCTCGTCGGCGAGCCGGAGAAGGCGCTCGACCAGCTCGAGCCGCTGCTGAAGATCCCGTACCACCTCGCGCTCGGCTGGCTCGAGATCGATCCCAACTTCGATCCGCTGCGCGGGAACCCGCGCTTCCAGAAGCTCGTCGCCGGCGCGAAGTAGCCTCCGCTGAGTCCATCCTCCGGCAGTCGCGCGATGTAGAGTCCGCCCAGTTGGATGGCGCTCTCAGCCGGTACTCGCGTCGGGCCGTACGAGATCCTGTCGCCGAT
Organism: uncultured Acidobacteriota bacterium; assembly: GCA_963843325.1. GTDB lineage: Bacteria > Acidobacteriota > Thermoanaerobaculia > UBA5066 > Gp7-AA6 > DAHUXD01. The sequence goes on along the minus strand of CAWJKC010000016.1, from coordinate 742,852 downwards.
CGGCGCGGGCGGGATGGGGGAGGTCTACCGGGCGCGCGACGAACGGCTCAAGCGCGACGTCGCAATCAAGGTCCTTCCCGCATCGTTCTCGGCCGATCCGGACCGGCTTCGGCGCTTCGAGCATGAAGCACAGGCCGCCGGCGTTCTGAACCATCCCAACATCACGGTCGTCTACGACATCGGCTCCGCACGAGGGAGCGCCCTACGTAGTCCAGGAGTTGCTCGAGGGCGAGACGCTGCGCGTCCGAGCTCGCGAGCGGTCGTCTGTCGACGCGCAGAGCGATCGAATACGCCATGCAGATCGCCCGAGGACTTTCCGCCGCGCACTCCAAGGGGATCGTCCACAGAGATCTCAAGCCCGAGAACCTCTTCGTGACCGGAGATGGCCGCGTCAAGATCCTCGACTTTGGCCTGGCCAAGTTGACGCGGCCCGAAGAAGGCTCGGGTCCCCAGACCGACATGCCGACCGCGTCCGCGGGTACCGAGCCCGGCGTCGTCATGGGGACGCTCGGCTACATGTCGCCGGAGCAGGTCAAGGGCGAGCCCGCCGGACCCGTCTCGGACATCTTCGCTCTGGGCGCGATCCTCTACGAGATGCTCTCGGGTCACTCGCGCGTTTCGTGGGAACTCCGCTGGAGAGACGATGGCCGCGATCCTCAAGGAGGAGCCGCCGGAGCTCTCCGACGACGAACCAGAACATCGGCGCGGGTCTCGAACGCATCGTCCACCACTGCCTCGAAAAGAATCCGGAGCGACGATTTCAATCGGCGTCCGACATCGCCTTCGACCTCGAGGCCCTGTCCGGGTCCGGTGCCTCGGGACCGCAATCGGAACGCGGGTCGACCACCGCTCGATTTCGAAAGCCGATTGCCCGGGGGATCGCAGCCCTCGCCCTCGCCCTGGCGGGAGTATTCGCGGGCCACCAGATCTGGAGGGCGCCTGCCGCCGCGTCTCCGTCGTTCCACCGGCTGACCTACCGGCGCGGTTTCGTCACTCGGGTCGCTTCTCCCCGGACGGTCACACGGTCTTCTATGCCGCGAACTGGGACGGAGCGGAGAAATCTCAGCTCTTCTCGGTGCGGACGGAAAATCCGGGGTCTCTGCCGCTGGATCTACCGAGCGGCCAGGTCGAGGCGATCTCCCGCTCGGGCGACATGCTGATTCTCTCGGACGTTCTCTTCTCCCTCGGTTACGCGCATCGGGGCGTGCTCCGGAGCGCGCCCTTGTCGGGTGGCGCGGCCCGCGACCTCTTCGAGGACGTCGTCGGCGCCGACTGGTCGCCCGACGGCACGAGCCTTGCCCTCATTCGTGCCCCGGGCTGGCGCCACCGCCTGGAGTATCCGGCGGGGAAAGTCCTTTACGAACCCGCGGGCTGGATCAGTCATCCCCGCGTCTCGCCCCACGGGCGACGCCGTGGCGATTCTTCGATCATCCTCAGTTCGGAGACGATTCCGGTGCGGTCGCGCTCGTCGATCGGAACGGCAGGAAGACCACACTCTCGGACGGATGGGTCAGCGTCCAGGGTTTGGCGTGGTCTCCTTCCGGGAAGGAAGTCTGGTTTACGGCGGTCGAGGCCGGCGGCGGTCGCGGGCTCCATGCAGTCTCGCGCACCGGGCGTCGCCGTCTCGTCGCCCGATCGCCGGAAAGTCAGACGATCGAAGACATCTCCGCCGACGGGCGGCTCCTGCTCAAGTATTCCAACGTTCGGGTTGGCCTCGTCGGACTCGGCGCGGATGCAAGAGAAAGAAGCCTCTCGTGGCTCGCCTGGTCCACCAATCCGATCCTCTCGGAGGACGGGGAAGAAGTGGTCTTCACCGAAGAAGAAGAAGGCAGGGGAGGGGCCGTGTATCTTCGGAGGACCGACGGCTCGCCGGCCCTGCGGTTGGGGGACGGAGAAGACGTCGCACTCTCCCCCGACGGCAAGTGGGTTCTTGCTGCGCGCAGTCGGTTCTCTCCGGCGCCGTTGATTCTCCTTCCGACCGGGGCCGGAGAGCCGAAGTCTCTGCCAAAGGATTCCATCAACCATGAGCCGGAGGTGGGGGCATTCCTTCCCGACGGCCGGCGCATCGTTTTCGTCGGGAGCGAGGCGGGCCATGGCCGACGCACCTGGGTCCAGGATCTCGACGGGGGCACGGCACGCCCCATCACGCCGGAAGGAGTCGTCGGGACTGTACTTTCTCCCGACGGTCGGTTCGTCGCCGCCCGTGCTTCAGATCAGCGAACCGCGCTCTACCCTGTCGAAGGCGGCCCGCCGCGCGAAGTCAAAGGTCTCGATCCCAACGACGAATTGTTGCGATGGTCCCCCGACTCGCGTTTTCTGTACGTGGGTGCGAATCCAGGACGGAGACCGACCGCAAGGATCGATCGCCTCGAGGTTTCGACCGGTCGCCGCGAGCTCTGGAAGGAGTTCACGCTTCCCGATCCCGCGGGGATCAACGATTTTCGGGCCGGGGCGATCACACCCGACGGGAAAGCGTTCGCGTTCACGTATCGTTCAGGAGCTCTCGGACCTCTATGTCGTCGACGGTCTCCAGTGAACCTGGCGTACCGAAGGAGACTTCGCGCCGGTGCGGCTTACTTCTTGTCGGCCGGGACGAGGTCGAACTGACCGTCGCCTTCCATGGAGAAGATGCACTCCGAAGACTTGTCGCACGCCGTCGTGTGCTTGTAGCCGGCAGGATCGACGAGATACGAACCGGCCGTGAGCCTGACCTCGGGCTTTCCCTCAGGACCGTGAATCACCGTCCCCGAAATCACGACGATCCGCAGGGTGGCCGAATGGGAATGCAGCGGCGCCGAGAAGCCCGCGGGGAACTTTTCCAGCACGCCGAAGGGGCCTTTCGTCGGGTCTCCCCACAGCACCACTTCCTTGACGCCGGCCGGCGCGTTCGGTGCATCGACCCACTTCATGTCCGCGGCAGGCATGATGACCGGTTTGGCCGACCCGGGGGCTTGACCGAGCGCCGTCGCGGCGAACAGAAGGGCAGCCGCGGAGCGCAGGATTCCCGTTCCAAGCTTCGACATGGTGTCTCCTCTTTGTCAGGAAGTTTTCGGGCATTGTAGTCGAGCGGGACACTTGGATTTGGATCAGGCTGGCGTGAAGGCGCGGTGTAGAGTCCCGCTGTGATCCGCTTGCTCCAGCGCCTGGCGATTCTCGGGCTGGGCGTGCTCAGCGTCTGGCTGATCGTGTTCGTGGTCTTCCGGATCGCGGACAACCGGCTGCCCTGGATTCTTGCCCTGAGCGCGACCTATGGCATCGGCGCCTACGTGATCCTCCCGCGGGTCGTCCGCATGAGCCTGAAGATCTCGCAACGCCAGCGCGTGCCGCGGTACACGATCACGGGCGACGGACTGCCGGGCGATCCGGTGAACGTGGCGCTCATCGGCACGCTCTCCGAGCTGCGCGCCGCCTTCGCCGCCATTGGCTGGATGGAGGCGGACCGGCTGAACCTGAAGAGCTCGATCGGCATGGCCCGGTCCTTCGTCTTCAACCAGCCGTACCCGAAGGCGCCCTTCAGCACGCTCTATCTTTTCGGGCGCGGCCAGGACATCGGGTTGCAGAAGGCGATCGACGACAGCCCGCGCAAGCGCCACCACGTCCGGTTCTGGGCCCTCGGCCTCGGGCTGGCGGAGTCGACGCTGGGGACCGCCAGTTTCTGGCTCAACACGGACCGCCCGCCGGAGGCGGATCGCGTGCTCTGGGTCGGGGCCGTCACCCGGGACACGGGCATCGGCCTGACGAAGCTGACCTTCCAGATCACTCACGCCACCGATTCGGATACGAACGCGGAGCGCGAGTTCCTGTTCGGCGAGCTGAAGAAGGGCAGGGTCATCGACGACGTCCGGTCGCACCGGACCGGCGACGAGTTGATCACGGAGGGCGTGAATCACTACGTCACGGACGGCGACGTCGCGGTCGCCAACCTCGCGGCTCCGGCGGGAAAGACCTAGACCTTTGCGGCGCTAACCCCGGACGGACACGTCCTGGAGGGGGATCGGACGGCTCGACGTGGCGTCGCCGGTGACCGCCCGCCGCACGATGCCCGCCTGGCCCAGGTGGAACGCGGAGTGCGTGCAGAGGTGGAGCAGGAAGCGGTCGGTCTGGAAGCGCATGCCGGCGTGGCGCTCCGGGTACTCGGCGGCGAGCCGGTCGTCGCCGAGCCGGGCGAGAGTGATCCGCACCGACGTCGTGGCCGCCTGGAGCTCCCGGATCACGTCGTCCTTCGTTCCGGCCTTGCGCCCGAATTCGAGCTCGCGGTTGCGCACGTACGCGGTGCCGCCGAGCACGCGGCCGACGAAGTGCTGCAGGTTTCCGGCGACGTGGAGCGCGAGGTTCGCGGCGGAGTTGGTGACGCCGGCCACCGTGCGCCAGATGCTGGCGTCGTCGGGGAAGAGCGCGATCTCCCGGCGCAGACCCTCGAGCTCGCGCACGAGCAGGTCCGACATGTGGCCCGCGAGCGCGGCGCCCGGCTGCTCGAGCTGGCGCGCGAAGTGCTTCAGCTCCGGCCCCCCATCGGTGATTCGGACCACGCCCTCCTGCCGGAAGCCGAGCTTTTCGAGAAGCTGGATCGAGCGCTCGTTCTCGGGGTTGGTAATGGCCACGATGCGGCGCAGGCCGTGCGCGTTGCGCGCGTGCTCCAGCACGGCGGCGGCGGCCTCGCGCGCATACCCCTTGCCCCAGTAGGCGGGCAGCAGCGCAAAGCCGATGTCGACGTCCGGCAGCGCGTCGCGCTTCAGCAGACCGCAGAGCCCGACGCGCGCGCCGTCGGACTTCTGCAGGGTCATGAAGAGGCCGAAGCCAAATCGCCCGTAGCTGTCGATGGGCCCGTTCAGGATGTAGCCGCGCGCGTCCTCGATCGTCCGCACGCCTTTGTCTCCGATGAATCGCAACCACGACGGCTCGTTCAGAAGACCGAGAATGAATTCGGCGTCGTCGATGGTGACCTGGCGCACAACGAGTCGGTCCGTCTCGAGAATTTTCACGTGGCAACTCCTCGCTCTCGCTAGCATCGCACGCTCGATCGCGTGTCAGCGTGTTAGAATTTCCTACTGAACGGATCACGCCAAGCCCTTCTGGTGAAGCCAGCCATCGCGGATCCGATCGAGATCCGCGTATCCCCGTTTGGTCCGGTCTCCCGGATCCTCGTTTTCCTCCTGGTGATTCTCGCTTTGGGCTCTTCCGTCGCGAGGGCCGCGACCTACGTGCACACGCCCGCACCCTTCGCCTGGGTCGATCCGTCGACGCACACCCCCGTGGCGTGGAGCAATCCGACCGTTTGCACGGCGTTCGGGGACACCATCGGCGACGACGCGATCACGCTTCCGATCAACATCGGCTTCCCGTTCAAGTACGGGGGCTCGACCTATACCCAGTTGAACATCATGACCAACGGTCGTCTGGAGTTCGGCAACACCTATTGCTTTGCCGGAACCCAGACGCCCGGTCCGCCGCGCGTCTATACGCTGCCGTATCCGGACGGGAACCTGTTCAGCACGATGAAGGTTTACGGCGCCGATCTCGACTCCAGCCCGAACGGCTCGGGCAGCGGGCCGGGGCCGACGACGTGTCCCGCGCCCGCTTGCGCGATTCTCTACACGGCCACCCCGATCGGTGTGGCTCCGAACCGGCAATTCGTGGTGACGTGGCTGGCGGTTCCCGACTGGGGCTCGACGGGGAGCTTCTTCAACCTCCAGGTCATCCTGAACGAGGACGGGAGCTTCGTGTACCAGTACGGAGCCAACAACAACCTCGACCAGGGACATCCGGATGTCGGCTGGCAGCTCACCACGACCGACTTCGACACGGTGACGTACGTGGACCCGGCATCCCTCTCCAACACGGCCATCCTGTTCTTCGATCCGCTGGTCGCGACCCCTACGCCCACGGCCACGCTGACGCCGACCGCGACCTTCACGGTGACGGCCACGCCGACGAGCACGGCGACGTTCACCCCGACGGCCACCCAGACACCCACACTGACGCCGACGAACACGTTCACGAGCACGCCGACGAATACGCCCACGAACACCCCGACGCTCACGCCCAGCAATACCCCGACCAACACGCCGACGCTGACCTTGACGCCGAGCAATACACCGACCAGGACACCAACGCTGACACCTAGCAACACTCCCACCAACACGGCGACGTTCACGTTCACACCGAGTAACACGCCGACACGTACGCCGACGCTGACGCCGAGCAACACGGCCACGAATACGCCCACGTTCACGTTTACGCCGAGCAACACGCCGACCGACACGCCGACGCTGACGCCGAGCAATACGGCGACGAACACGCCGACGTTCACGTTCACGCCGAGCAATACCCCAACCCATACGCCGACGCTGACGCCGAGCAACACGGCGACGAACACGCCGACGTTCACGTTCACGCCGAGCAATACCCCGACCAATACGCCGACGTTGACACCCAGCAACACGGCGACGAACACGCCGACGTTCACGTTTACGCCGAGCAACACGCCGACCCATACGCCGACGTTGACACCGAGCAACACGGCGACGAACACGCCGACGTTCACCTTCACGCCGACCAACACGCCGACCAATACGCCGACGCTGACACCCAGCAACACGGCGACGAACACGCCGACGTTCACCTTCACGCCGAGCAACACCCCGACCCATACGCCGACGCTGACGCCGAGCAACACGGCGACGAACACGCCGACGTTCACCTTCACGCCGAGCAACACGCCGACCAATACGCCGACGCTGACGCCGAGCAACACGGCGACGAACACGCCGACGTTCACCTTCACGCCGAGCAACACGCCGACGAATACGCCGACGCTGACGCCGAGCAACACGGCCACGAACACGCCGACGTTCACGTTCACGGCCACTCAGACCCCGACCAACACGCCGACCTTGACGCCGACGGACACTCCGACGAGCACGCCGACACAGACGCCGACCAGCACGCCCACGCAAACGCCGACCAACACGCCGACGGCGACGCCGACGAATACGCCGACGAACACGGCGACGAGCACGCCGACGCAGACCCCGACGAGCACGCCGACGCTGACGTCGACCCCGACGAGCACGCCGACGGCGACGAACACGCCGACGAACACTTCGACGAGAACGCCGACCCTCACCTCGACGCCGACGCCCTCGCGGACGCCCACGGCGACGAGCACCCCCACGCGGACGCCGACAGCGACGAATACGCCGACGCTGACGCCGACACCGGCGATCCCGACGGCGAAGCCGATGAGCGTGGACGGCCACGGCACGGGCGCGACTTCGAACCTGAACGGCGTCCTGGAGCCGGGCGAGACGGTCGTCGTGGCGCCCGCCTGGGACAACACGACGACCGTGACCCTGACGTTCTCCGGGGCGGCGTCCAACCTCGCCGGCCCGGCCGGACCGACCTACGCGATGCCCGACGGCGCGGCCAACTACGGCACCGTGGTGTCGGGAGCGATCACCGATTGCTACAACGCCACCGCGGCGCACGACTGTTACGTGATGACGGTCGCAGGTGCGCGGCCCGTGCCGCACTGGGACGTCACGTTCGATGAGAACCTGAGCCTGACGCACCTGAAGAGCTGGACCCTGCACGTCGGCGAGAGCTTCACCGACGTGCCGCCGTCACAGCAGTTCTATGCGTTCATCGAGAACATTTTTCACAACGGGATCACGGGCGGTTGCGGCGCGGGGATTTACTGCCCGGGAAGCTCGGTGACGCGCGCGCAAATGGCGGTCTTTCTGCTCAAGGCCGAGCACGGCCCCAATTACGTGCCGCCGCCCTGCACGCCGGGCGCCTTCGGCGACGTCACCTGTCCGAGCCTGTTCGCCGACTGGATCCAGCAGCTCGCCGCCGAAGGCATTACCGCGGGATGCGGCAGCGCCAACTACTGTCCGGACAATCCGGTGACGCGCGAGCAGATGGCCGTGTTCCTGCTCAAGGCGAAGTACGGCTCGGGCTACGCGCCGCCGGCCTGCTCGCCGATCTTCACGGACGTGCCGTGCCCGAGCCAGTACGCCAACTGGATCGTGGAGCTCTTCAACGAGGGCATCACGGGCGGCTGCGGCAGCGGGCACTACTGTCCGGGCACCCCGAACACTCGCGGGCAGATGGCCGTCTTCCTGACCAAGGCGATCGGCCTGCAGCTCTACGGCCCGTAGCCGTCACTTCCCGCGCTTGCGGTCCGCCTTCGATTCCTCGTGCCCGATCGTCTCGAGCAGGGTCTTCATGTCCTCGGCGTGCTCTTCCTCCATTGCGAGGATCCCCTCGAGCATGCGGCGGGTCGTCGGATCGTCCGAGCCGAAGAACCGGATCATTTCCGAATAAGACTCGATCGCGACGCGCTCGGCGACGAGATCCTCCCGGATCATGTCGAGCAGCGAATCGCCCTCGACGTACTCCGAATGGCTCCGGGTCAGCAGGCCCTCGGGGTTCAGGTTCGGCTCGCCGTCGAGCTGGGTGATGCGGTGCGCGATCTCGTCCGCGTGGCCCTGCTCTTCGTTGGCGTGCGCCAGGAACTCGTCGGCGACGGCCTTGGCATGGATCCCCGAAGCCATGAAGTAGTGGCGCCGGTAGCGGAGCACGCAGACGATTTCGGTCGCCAGGGCCTCGTTGAGCACGCGGACGGCCGTCTCGCGGTCGAGCCGGTAGCCCTCGGTGACGGCTCCCTTCTCGATGTGCTTGCGCGCCCGCCGGCGCAGCTCCTTGACGTCCGTCAGGAACGCCTTCTTCCCGCTCGACTTTTTCTCTTTGGATTTCATGGGCCTACACCTTTCGTAGATCGACGACGTACCTCGTCGTGCCGGATCATAGCCGCGGCGCGCCCTGTGGGTGCGGCTGTCCATGGAAAATAGGGGCCCGACCCGAAACTGAAATTCGCTCAGAATTTACGTTCGCGGGCTACCGTTCTGTAAGAATTGCGATTCTCACCCTCCGGGGCTCGACCCGCGGTGCTGGCTGAAAGGAGAGAGACCATGGTGAACTTCAGGAAGAGTGCTCTGGTCGGTTCCGCGGCGCTGGCGATCGCGCTCGCGTCGGCCCCGCTGCGTGCCCAGGCCCCGACCGACAAGACCGAGGCCGAGTGGAACCAGCAGAAGCTCGAGGCCAAGCGCAGCCAGATCGACGCGACCGCGGGAACGGCGCTCGACCTGCTCCTCAAGAACAATGCGAGCGCGAAGGAGCTTTACGAAAAGGCTTATGGCTGGGCCGCCTTCGACAACCTCAAGCTCGGGTTCTTTTTCTCGGGCGGCGGCGGCAAGGGCGTCGCGGTCGCCAAGTCGCATGGCACGCGAACCTACATGTCCATGGGCTCGGCCGGATTCGGCCTGGCATTCGGCGGAAAGAAGTATGAGGTCGTCTTCCTGTTCCAGGACAGCCAGAGTTTCAACAATTTCGTCAACAACGGCTGGCAGGCGCAGCGCTCCGCCGATGCCACGGCGGGCACGTCGCAGGTGGGCGGCCAGGCGGGGTTCGTCAACGGCATGGCCATCTACCAGATCAACAGCACGGGCCTGATGGCCAACGTGGACCTGTCCGGGTCGAAGTATTTCAAGGACAAGGATCTGAACTAGTCGCGCTCCGCACGTTCTCATCCGCCGCGGCGGCCGGCTCACGGCCCCGCGGCGTTTTTCTTCTTGCTTCCGTCGGCCTGGGACTCGATATCCTCTCGGGCAACGTGCGCCCCGCATCTGGCACGAGGAGGTGGAGATGGTGACCCTGACCTCGCTCTGGCTTCCCATCCTGCTCTCGGCGATCGCCGTGTTTTTCGCGAGTTCCATCGTTCACATGGTCCTGCCGTTCCACCGCAAGGACTACGGCAAGGTGCCTTCCGAAGACGACGTCATGGCGGCGCTCCGAAAGTTTTCCATCGCCCCGGGCGACTACTTCATCCCCTGCGCGACAGGGGCCGGCGGACATGAAGACGCCCGAGTACCTGAAGAAAGTCGAGCAGGGCCCGCTCGTCATCATGACGGTGCTCGGGAGCAATGCCTACGCGATGGGCAGACGCCTCGTGCAGTGGTTCCTCTTCACGGTCGTCGTCAGCATTTTCGCGGCCTACGTCGCGAGCCGTACACTGCCGCCGGGGACGCCGTACATCACGGTCTTCCGGATCGCCGGCACGGTGGCGTTCGCCGGCTACGCTCTCGGGCTGTGGCCGAACTCGATCTGGTACTCGCGGAAGTGGTCGACCACGGTGCTGTCCACGTTCGACGGCCTGCTCTACGCGCTGCTGACGGCCGGAATGCTCGGTTGGCGCTGGCCCCGCTGAAGCTCGGTCGCGAGCAGGTCCGCGTCGCGGTCCTCTCGGCCGTGGTTTCGACGCTCGCCTACCTCGGCGGGAGCCGGTTCACGGCCCTGTTCCACGGCTCGTCGGCCCTCGTCGGCGGGCTCTGGTCCATGATCTCCGCGGTCGTCGTGCTCCAGGCGACCCGGCGCGCGACGCTGACCTCGGCGGGGCTCCGCGTACTCGGCACGCTGATCGGCGCCGCGATCAGCTGGCTGTATCTCTCGATCCTTCCCTACAGCCTCGTCGGCATGACCATCTGCATCGGGCTGACGGTGCTGCTCGGCCAGACGACGGGCACCCCGGACCATGCGCGCCTGGCGGCGATCACGGTGGCCGTCATCATGATCTCCTCGTCCGCCCACCCGACGCTCTCGCCGGCGCTGAACGCGGCCCTGCGTTTCGCCGAGTCGTGCATCGGCGCCGGCATCACGGTGATCGCCGCCCACCTCTGGCCGGAGGTGTGGCGCAAGGTCTGAGGGCCTACGGTCCGTACAGAACGAGCGAGAACGTCTTCGTCAGGAACACCGCCATCTGCGCGCGCGTGTTCGGGTTGGCCGGACAGTAGAGCAGCGGGCTGGTGCTGCAGCCGGCCGTGATGCCGCGGTTGTAGAGGTCCTCGATCCACGCGGCGAAGAGGCCGTCGGGCGGCACGTCGCCGAAGAGACCGACCGCCGGCGGCGGCACGTAGCCCGCGCCGTTCAATTCCTTCAGCAGGAACGCCGACATCTGCTGGCGCGTGACGGCGCTGATCGGGCAGTAGTCTCCGCCGCCGCAGCCGCCGGTGATTCCGAGGGCGGCGAGCTCCTCGATCCAGGCGGCAAACGGCGCGTCCGCCGGCACGTCGTTGAAGACCGTGCCGGTCGCGGGCGGCGGGACGTGGTCCGCGCCGAACTTCGACTTCAGAAGGAAAACCGCCATCTGCGCGCGCGTCGTCGAGCTCGTCGGGCAGTAGCTCGTGCCGCCGCAGCCGACCGTGATGCCGTGGTGGAAGATGTTCTCGATGAACGGATAGAAGCCGCTCGAAGGGTCGACGTCGCTGAACGAGAGCCCCGCGTGGATCTTCCAGCGCTTGGCGAACTGGTGGTGCGGGTCCGACGTCGTCAGCGTTTCGTCGGCGTACGTGTCCCAGTGCTGCGACGGGCGCGGCGTGCCGAGAAACTGCAGGGCGTAGCAATCGCCCGTCGCCGTGCCGCAGTCGGCCGTCGCGAGCGAGGCGACCGTGCCGTAGTCGGCGAGCGGATCCGGAGCCCCCGTGTCGAGACCGTTCGAGTCCGAGACGGCGGAGGTCTGGCCCGTGAGCGTCGTCGCCGAAAGACCGAAGTTGGTCCACGACGGCTCGACGGCGAACTGCTCGCCCGGATCGGCGACGCCGTTGCCGGAGGGGTCGACGACGAGGGCCGCCGGGTCGAGTGTCTGCGGCAGGGTCGCCCGAGCAGTGGACGCGCTCGGGCGACGTCCGTGTCGATGTATGTCACATCCACGTCGGCGACCGCGGTGTTCGCGGTCTCATCGTCCACCGAGCTCGTCACCGCAGTGACGGTGAGCGAGGGCGTCGTCTCCGGTGATGGGGAAGGAAGTCTCGACGTCGAGGCAGCCGACGAAGTCTCCATCGTCGTCCACCTTGACGACCAGGAGCCGGTAGTTGGACTCGACGACGTCCCATCCGGCCGCGACGAACCCGCCGTCGGAAGCCCCGACGAGGCTCTCGAAGGTCGTCGCTGTCCGTGTACTGAGCCGCGAAGGCCTTCGCCCACAGCGTCGCGCCCGTGCCGTCGATCGCGAGCAGCGTTCCTGCCCCCGCTCCGGCCGAGCCCGCGATGCCCGAAACCGCCCGCGGCGGACGGAGCGATGCCGCTCGGAATGCCGAGATAGAGCCCCGTGTAGTCCCGCTGCCATACGATGTTTCCGTCGGCGTCGAGCGCCACGGCCTGCAGCAAAGGGAGAGTCGCTCGAGCCCGCCACGACCAGGCCCCCCGCGTCCGCATTGACGATCCCCATCACGATCTGACTTCCGGGCGAGACGATCTGTCGGTCCCATTGGACCGCGCCGGCCGAGTCCGTCCGCAGGACGCGATCGTTCTTCTTCAGGCCGCTCAGCGCGAGTGCGCCGCCGGCTGCCAGGCCGCCGTCCGCGGTCTCGACGAGCGCGGCTGCGTCGGACGGCGTCGCGCCCGCCGGGTAGGTGTGGATCCACTGCAGCGTGCCGTCGCCGTCCACCTTGCCGATCGCCGAACGTTCCCGTCGCGGCGGCGGCGCGTGCCGGCGAAGGCGAAGCCGCCGTCGGACGTCGGGACGAGGGCCCTGACGCGGTTGCCGCAACTGCCGGTGTCGCACGTCAGAGTAGCTCTTCGACCAGAGAACGAACCCGGTGTGATCGACCTTCATCAACCACATGCGGGTTGAACGCGTCCTCGAAGGCGCCGCGCCATCACGAAACTGCCGTCGGCTGCCTGCGCGAGCGCCGTCGGGAAGAAGGACGCGCCCGCACCGGGGCGCGTATAGAGCATCTGCCACACGACCTCACCCGCGTCGTCCAGCTTGATCAGCCAGAACGCCGGATCGGTCGTCAGGCCGAGGGACCGGGCGATGACCGCGTAGCCGCCGTCCGACGTGCGGACGATCTGGACCCCGGACTCACCGCTGCCCGTGCCGCTGCCGAGGATGTCGGACCAGCTTCCCGGCGACGGCTCCTGCGCCGCGCTCGTCGCGACGACGTACTGCCCGTCGGCCGCCTTGGTCGAGAAGTAGAGCACGCGCCGCGAGCCGGCGAGCGTCGCCTCGGGGTGCGAGAAATTCGAACGTGTTGGTCGCGCCATCCACGCGGATCGCGGCGCCGTTGCCGAAGATGCCGACCGGCGCCGACCAGGTCTGTCCGCCGTCGCCCGACTGCGCGTAGTAGATCTGCTGGTTCGACGCGCGAACCGTCGGGATGGCGCAGCGAGTAGTACACGCCGAGCGTGCCGTCGCCCTGGTCGAGGACGCGGCCGACGTTGTGGACGTAGACGCCGAGGGGATCGCCCGGGTGCGTCAGGAAATAGACGTAGCCGGTGCCGGTGATGAGGTCCTGCGACATGTCGGCGGGCGTCGTGACGCTCGGAGGCGTCGTGTCGCCGTACGTCCACTTCGAGATGCCGCCCGGCCGATCGTCGGCGACGTAGAGCTTGCCGTCGACGAATCCGAAGGCCCCGGTGGTCTGGCCGAAGGTCCCCGCGCCGTTGGTCGGATACACGGGGCCCTGGTGCGCGACGGCGAGCGTCGAGGGATCGGCGCCGATGTCGTTGACGCTCTCGTTGTAGTTGTAGTCGCCGAACTGGCCGGGCGCGCCGTTCTCGGTCCAGATCGCGAGCTTCCAGTCCGTGCCGACCTTCGCCGCTCGCGGGAACTCGAACTGCGGCTCGACCGGCGCGCCGTAGATCGGGAAAGGGTTGCCGCCCGCGAACGAGAGGTTGCCGTCCGAGATGAAGTGGACGCCGTCCGCGGACGTCGCGTGCCGCAGGCCTTCGATCGACAGCGCGCTCGTCGAGGCCACCCACATGTGGAAGAGGCCGCTCCCGGAGTCGTAGACGACCGACGGGAACATCGAGTAGTTCGACGGATCCGTGTCGGTTCCGAGCCGCACGCCGTCGAGCGTGACGGCGACGAAGTTGTTCGAGTAGACGGGCGCCGCGGCGAAGAGCCGGGCCGCAGAAATCACAAGCGCCAACGAGCTGGCGAGAAGGGTCCTCTTCATTTTGTCTCCTAAGTGGCGGCAGTGTAAACGGTTACGGGGTTTGCCCGCTGTGACCGCTGACACAGGAAGGCGGATTGAAACGGCGCCTGAGCGATGTGCGTATTTTCGCATGAGCGTGCGGCATTTTGCCCACGCGTCTTCAGACCCGTCGGGAGCGACTGCCCCGGCGCGAGGAGGTTTCATGTATCCAGGATTCATTCCCCGTTGGAAGTCCCGTCACTGCGGCGAGAGCCGTGTCGGCATGGGCGAAAGCGCGTCCGGACACGAGCGCTGGGGCCATCGTGGCGAGTACGCCTTTTCGGGCGAAGACGCCGGAGGCCAGGGCTTCGGCGGCGGCCGCTTCGGCGTGCGCAGGCCCCTGCGTTTCCTCGCCTACAGGCTCGAGCTCGACGACGCACAGGTCGGCGAGCTCGCGAAGATCCTCGACGACCTCAAGACCGAGCGGGCGCAGGCGGCGGTGGACGACCGCCGGGCGCTGTCGGCGTTCGCGGAGGCGATCGCGGCGGACGTCTTCGATGCGTCCGGGGCCGATGCGGGCGCCGGGCTTCGGCTCCAGAGCGCCGAGCGGCTGCGCGGCGCCGTCACGACGGCGCTGGCGAAGCTGCACGCCCTGCTGCGGCCGGAGCAGCGGGAGCGTCTGGCCTACCTGATTCGGACCGGCACGCTCGTCGTCTGATTCGGACCGATTCCCGGGCGCGGGGCCTTGCGGCCTCGCGCCCTTTTCTCTACTGCGCGAGCGCGTCGAGATAGCGCAGGTAATCGGTCGAAGCGGGTGTCTTGCCGAGCTGCCGAAGCAGCGTCGCCACCTGGCCGCGGTGGTACGTGCCGTGGTTGGCGACGTGCACGAGCGTCTCGCCGAGCGGGTACTTGAACGTCTCGCCCTTGAAGTTGACGTAGCTCGAGGGGCTGCGCCATCCGCTCGGGGGCGAGCGTCTCCACGAAATCCATCTGCTTCTGCTGGACCTCCCGCCACATCCGCGCGATCGCATCGAGGGTCGACGCATCCTGGCCCGTCGGCAGCGCGCGCGGAGAGCGGCCCTGCCAGCGCTCGAGCCAGACCCAGTCCGCGCCGTACAGGTGAACGAGCGTGCCGTGCACGGACCCGAAGCTGCCGCCCACGGGCTGCGCAAATTGCTTCGCGTCGAGCTCGGCCACGGAGGCAAGGGTGAGCTCGCTGGCCCAGCGGCCGTAGGCGAAGAGCCTGGAGATGTCGGCGGCCGGTTCTCGTCATGGCGGGGAATCCTACGACACGGGCGGTCCTCTCGACGAGCGGGCCGCGTGGCGTGCCCTCGGCGCCGGTGTCCGGGCCGCGATCCCGGCCGATCGCGACTGGCTGTGAAGATCCGGGCCTGCACCCCGAGGGCCCGTAACGAAACCGCCGGGTCGGGAACCTAATGATTGAAGACGGTCAACAGCCAAGGAGGTGTGCATGAGCGGGTCACCCCCGCGACCGACTCTCGAAGCAGTGTTCTGGTCGTCGAATTTCCGCACATAGCGAAAGGAAGCACCATGAAAAGGATCTCCCGGCTCTTGCTCCTGACGGGGGCGCTCACGGCGGCCGTCACCGGCGCCGCTGGCGCGAACGTGGTCACCGACTGGAACCAGATCATGTTTGAGGCAGCCCTGGCGGGCGGAACCAATCCGCTCGTCATCACCCGGGTCTCGGCGACCGTCCAGGCGTCGGTCTTCGATGCCGTCAACGGCATCGCGCGCCGGTACTCTCCGATCCACGTCGCTCCCGCGGCGCCGAAGGGAGCGTCCCGCCGCGTGGCGGCCGTGCAGGCGGCCTACGCGACGCTTTCGTTCTTCTATCCCGAACAGCAGGCCATGCTCGACGAGAAGCGCTCGGCCTCGCTCGCCGCCATCCACACCTCGCAACGGGCCAAGGAGAAGGGAATCGCCTGGGGACAGACGGTGGCCGATGCCATGCTCGCGTGGCGCAGCACGGACGGCTTGACTCCGCCCCCGCCGCCCTTCCTGGGAGGAACGGACCCGGGGCAGTGGCGCCCGACGATGCCGACGTTCTTCCCGGGCGCCCTCCCGCAGTGGGCGACGATGGTTCCGTGGTCCATCGAATCGCCCAGCCAGTTCCGCCCGGCCGGCCCGCCGGCCCTCGGCAGCGCGCGGTACGCGTCGGATTTCGGCGAGACACAGCTGATGGGCAGTCTGACGAGCGGCGCTCGCACGTCCGACCAGACGCTCTTCAGCCAGTTCTGGGCCTCGAGCACCGCGAGCTACTACTGGAACCAGGTCGCGATCGCGCTGGATCGCCACCATCAGTCCGTGCTCAAGAAGGCGCGACTGCTGGCCCTGCTCAACGTCTCGATGGCGGACGCCGCGATCGCCTGCTGGGACGCCAAGTACGCCTACACCTTCTGGCGCCCGGTGACGGCGATCGGCCTCCAGGATCCGACCTGGACTCCGCTTCTGTTCACGCCGAACCACCCGGAGTATCCGTCCGGTCACTCGTCGTTCAGCGGCGCGGCGGTGGGTGTGCTCCGCGATCGTTTCGGCGAGCACACGGCCTTCAGCGTGACCTCCGACGGGATGCTGGGCGTCACCCGGTCGTTCGCGAACTTCTCGTCGGCCGTCGACGAGATCAAGAACGCGCGGATCTACGCCGGCATCCACTTCCGTTCCGCGTGCGATGACGGCGACGAGACCGGGAACGCCGTGGCCCAGTACGTCTTGAACCACACGGCCCTGCCGGCCAACGCGGCGGACGGGGGAGACGCCGACGACGAGTTGGAGGACTGAGCGGCGGGCTGCGGACCAGCGCGGTGGACGGTGGAGACGACGACGAGGAGGAAGACTGAGTGGTGGGTTTCGATTGCGTGGGCGGGCCTGTCCCGCCCCCGCCTTTTCTCGAGCGGTCAGGCCGGCGGCAGGATCTCTTCGGGGCGCCGGCCCCGGTCGGCCGGGATCGCGCCGCGCGTGCTTGCGCGGATCGAACGCGACGGCCTTGTAGCAGATCGGGCACTTGAGCGTGCCCCCGTCGGGGATCGGAGCGAACCGCAGCGAGCGGCAGTCGGAGCAGAACCAGCGGGCGAAGCGTCGCTCCTCGCCCTCGTACTTCGCCATCGGCGCCCATGGTAACGCCCTTCGGGGCGATTAGACGAGCTCGCCGCGAAGCACCGTCACGGCCCGGCCGCCCAGGAAGACCCGGCTGTCGGCCACGCGCACGCGCCACCACGCCGCCGCGCCGGGAGGCCTGGAACCCGACGAGCGCGGGCTTGCCGAGCCGCGCGGCCCAGAACGGGCCGAGGCAGCAGTGCGCGGAGCCGGTGACCGGGTCCTCGTCGATCCCGAAGGACGGGGCGAAGTAGCGCGAGACGAAATCGAACTCGGGCGCGCGGGAAGGCGCCGTCACGATGACGCCGCGCGCCTTGCCGCAGGCCTCGGCGAGCGCGGGGAATCGGGGCTGGATCCGGCGCAGGCGGTCTTCGGAGTCGAGCTCGACCAGGAAGTCGAGGCGATTGCGCCCGACCGAGAGCGCCTCGACGCCGAGGGCCTCGAGCAGCCCGGGCGGCGCCGGGGCCGGGGCGGCCGGCTCGGCCGGAAAGTCGAGCTCGATCGCATCGCCGCGGCGAGCCGCCGCGAGGTTGCCGCTCTTCGTGCGGAAAACGAGCGGCGTCCCGGCGCCCGCGAGTCCCTCCTCCCAGAGCGTGTGCGCGGAGGCCAGCGTGGCGTGGCCGCAGAGGTCCACCTCGACGGTCGGCGTGAACCAGCGCAGCCGCCATCCGTCGCCTTCCTTCCGGAGAAAGGCGGTCTCGGAGAGGTTCATCTCCGCGGCGACGGATTGCAGCCAGTCGTCCGCGCGCTCTTCGGACAGGATGCAGACGGCCGCCGGGTTTCCCGCGAACGGCCGCGCGGTGAACGCGTCGACGCAGAAGATCGGGACGCTCATCGCTCGCCCGAAGATTCTTTACGCCGTCAGCTTCTTCGCGGCCTTGATCGCCGCGGCGACGCCGGACTGCTTGCGGATCGCCTTGATCCGGACCCGCGCCTCCCTGGAGAGGGTGCGGACGGCCGACATGTAGTGGCCCTGGGCGCGGCGCGCCGTGGCCTGGGCGGCCGAGAGCGCCTTGCGGGCTTTCGGCGCCGCGCGACGCGCGGCCTTGCGGCTGGCCTTCGCGACGCGGCGCGCAACCGGTGCCGCGGCCTTCTCGAGAGACTCGAGCCGCTGGCGCAGATCCCGGATCAGTTTCTCGCGGTTCCTGAGCGCCTTGGTCACGTCGGCCGCGGCGATGCGACCGTCCTCGATCAGCAGGTGCAGGGCGACCGCGGCGTGCTCGGCCGAGAGCTTCAATGCCTTCTTCGTCTTACGTCTCACGTGTGTCTCCTTCGCGAAGCATTGTATGCAATGCCTGAGCCCGCGCCGGGCTGACCCCGGGGCCAGTCGCTGCACTGAACTCGGGAACTGTTCTCATCTTGTAACAAAGCAGCACTGTGGGTGCGCAGCGCGTGCGCTTCGGACTGGCCTTTGTTAGGACCTCTCGGACAATTGTGCGCCGCGAGCGCGGCGGCTAGTTTGCTTGGCAAGACTCCCGAATCCCGGACTGACTTCCCAGCCCGCTGTATCTCGAGAGCCGCAACGAAAGGAGGCCCTCATGGGCTTCAGAGTTTCGTTTCGGATCGCAGCGACCGGCATCGTGGTGCTCTGCTTCGCCGCCCTGACTCCGACCGGCGACAGCACCGCACCCCCGGATTTCGGACAACCTCTCGCGGGGTTGCCCGCCGACCTCATCGACCGTTTCAACGACGGAAAGACGGAGTTCGAAGGAGTCGAGACGGTGGAGGAGGGCGTCGGGCCGGTCATGAACGACGTGTCCTGCGCGAACTGCCACACCGCCGGAGCGATCGGCGGCGGCAGCACCACGCTCGAGACGCGCTTCGGAAGGATGGGGAGCGACGGTCTGTTCGATCCCATGGCGTACGCCGGCGGCTCGCTCATCCAGAAGCAGGGCATCGGCGCCACCGGGGAGTGCGAGTACCTTTCCGAGATCGTTCCTCCCGAGGCGACGATCACGGCCGAGCGCCGGACGACGCCGCTCTTCGGTCTGGGTCTGGTGGACGCGGTTCCGGATTCGACGTTCTACGCCATCGCGTACGAGGAGAAGTTTCATCCCGACGGAATCGCGGGGCTCGTCAGCGTCGTGACGAAGATCGCGACCGGGAAGCAGGCGGTCGGCAAGTTCGGCTGGAAGGCCCAGAACCCGAGCCTCTTTCAATTCTCCGGAGATGCGTACATCAACGAGATGGGCATCACCAACCCCGAGTTTCCCGACGAGAGTTGTCCGCAGGGAGACTGCGACGTCCTGAGCTGCAACCCGATGCCGGGCGTCAACGACGACGGCACCGGGGTGCAGGAGTTCACCGACTTCATGACGTTCCTCGCTCCGCCGCCACGCGGACCGATCACGGCGCAGGCGGTCTTTGGCGAGCTCGTCTTCCTGGGAATCGGCTGCAACGGGTGCCACCGTTCGGAGATGCGGACGGGCTCGAACCCCGTCGCGGCCCTCAACAAGGTGCGGTTCCATCCGTTCTCGGACTTCCTGCTCCACGACATGGGCAGCCTCGGCGACGGCATCACGCAGAACCTCGCGACCGGACAATTCATGCGCACGGCTCCGCTCTGGGGGCTGCGCAAGATCACGACCTACCTGCACGACGGGCGCGCCACGACGCTCGACGCGGCGATCCTCGCCCACGCAGGCCAGGCCAAGAAGGCGCGCGATCGCTACGCCGCCCTGCCCAGCTACAAGAAGACGTGGCTCGTGGCGTTCCTCAACTCGCTGTAACACCGATGCGGCGCCCTCTCCCCCCGCCCCGGGGGAGAGGGTCGGCCGGGGGCGCATAGAATCGGGCCGTGAGCAACCGGGGCAACCTCGGCGCCGCCCTGTCGGCGATCGCGCGGACGGTGGCGGAGAGTCTCGAGTTGAAGGACGTCTTCGCGCGGGTCGCGGAGGCCGTGCGCCCGGCCCTCCCGTTCGACGCGATGGGCGTCAACGTCGTGGATTCTCCGGAGCTCGTGCTCGAAGGCGTGGCGCCGGAGGACCTGACCTTCTCGGCCTACGCCATCGTGGGCGAAGGCGCGAACGAGGCCACCGGCAAGCAGCATCGAGCGTCGGATTCTTCGCACGGCCTGCGCCTGGCCGAGCCGGGTCGCGTACTGCGCTACTCGGACGCGACCCTCGAGC
Source organism: uncultured Acidobacteriota bacterium (assembly GCA_963843325.1). Taxonomy (GTDB): domain Bacteria; phylum Acidobacteriota; class Thermoanaerobaculia; order UBA5066; family Gp7-AA6; genus DAHUXD01. The sequence goes on along the minus strand of CAWJKC010000016.1, from coordinate 722,637 downwards.
TCGATACGAGCTTCCCGCTCGACCGCGAGATCGTGGAATACGGCGTGCGCTCGATCATCGTGACGCTGCTGCCCGGCCGCCGTCCTCTGGGCAGCGTCTGGTTCGCCTCGAAAGAGGTCGCGGTCTACGGTCCCGAGGACGAGGCGACCGTGCTCGCGATCGCGGACCTGCTCGCTCTCGCCCTCGAGCACGAGCGGCTCTTCCGCACCGAGCGGGAACGCCGCCGGCGCAGCGAGGCCCTCGAGGCCCTGCTCCCGGCCCTGTCGCGGGCCCTGGACGTGCGCGAGGTGTTCGACCAGCTGTCGCGGGCGGCGGCGGGAATCCTGCCGCACCACCGCATGATTCTCGCCTTCTTCGAAGAACAGGCGCAGGCCGTGCGCATCCACGCGTACTCGGGCGAGGAGCTGACCGGTCTTCCGGAGCTCTTCCCGCTGGCCGACGAAGAGTGGATGCGGCGCGAGGAGCCCGAGATCATCGCCGACGCGCGCCAGCACCACGCGAGCACGAAGGGGGTCGACCCGGCGATCACCGCGCGCAAGGAGGAGTTGATGCGCGAGGACGAGATCCGCTCGATCCTGCGCGTGCCGATCCGCCTCGAGGGCCGGGTCGTCGGTTGTCTTTTGTTCATGTCCCGCAACCTTGCGCAGTTTCACGAAGAGGACGTCGAGACGGCCCGGCGGATCGCGGACCAGATCGCGCTGGCGCTGTCGCACGAGAAGCTCGCGGTGGAAGCGCGGCGCGCCGCGGACGCCCGTGACGAGGCCCTGCGCCTGGAAGGGCGCGTGGCCGCCCTCACCGAGCAGCTGGCGGAGCTCGGCGGCGCGCGCCGGATCGTCGGGAGCTCGAAGAGCTGGCGCGGCGTGCTCGACCTGGTCGCGAAAGTCGCTCCGACGGAGACGACCGTGCTGCTGACGGGCGAATCGGGCACGGGCAAGGAAGTCGTGGCGCGCGCGATCCACGCCGCGTCGCCGCGGGCGGACAAGCCGTTTCTGGCGATCAACTGCGCGGCGCTTCCCGAGCAGCTGCTCGAGTCCGAGCTCTTCGGCCACGAGCGCGGCGCCTTCACCGGCGCGCTCGAGCGGCGAGCGGGAAAGATCGAGCAGGCGGGCGGAGGGGTGCTCTTCCTCGACGAGGTGGGCGAGATGTCGCCCTCCGTGCAGGCGAAGTTCCTCCGCGTGTTGCAGGAGCGGGAATTCCAGCGGCTCGGCGGGTCGCGCACGCAGAAGGCGGACGTGCGCGTGATCGCCGCCACCAACCGCGAGCTCGGCGTGGCGCTCGAGCGCGGCGAGTTCCGGGAGGACCTCTACTACCGGCTGCGGGTCTTCGAGGTGGCGCTGCCTCCCCTGCGCGAGAGGAAGGACGACATCCTTCCTCTCGCGGAGGCCTTCGTCGAGGAGATCGGAAAGACCGTGGCCAGCCCCTGCGCCGGGATCTCGAAGGCGGCCCGCGAAGCGCTGCTCGCGTATCCCTGGCCGGGCAACGTGCGCGAGCTGCGCAACGCGATCGAGCGCGCCATCATCCTGTGCGACGGCGGGCTCATCGCGGCCGAGCACCTGCCGCTCGCGGGCTCGGAGCTCGCGCGGCCGGGGGCGGGGGGCCTTGCGCCCGGATCGAGCCTCGAGGACGTCGAACGGCACCTCGTCGAGAACGCCCTGAAGGAAACCCGCAACAACAAGGCCCGTGCCGCGCGCCTGCTCGGCATCACCCGGGCTCAGCTCTACACGCGACTGCAAAGGTACGGGATCAACTGAAAATCTGCGGATTTTCAGGCGAAGTGTAGATATTTCTACACAATTTGCTTTGAGCGTGCGGCCTCCTTTGGCTGCTCACCAGTCACCTAAACTACTGTCATACAGAGGCTTAGCCACGAGGCTCACGGATGGCCGTCCGTGGCACGGTCCGTGCCCTAGTCCAGTCTCTCCATGTCCCAAAAGTCGGTCGAGCAGCTGCTGGGTCGGATCCTCACGGACGAGGCATTCCGCCGCGCGTTTTTCCCGATCCGCGCGTCGAGCTTCGAGCTCGCGGCCGCCCACGGGCTCGAGCTGACCGCCGTCGAGCGCAGCGCGATCGCAACGCTGTCCCGTTGCCGCTTCGAGCGGATGGGCCGGGGGCTCGATGCGCGGATCGCGCGCTCGGGAACGGAATCCGCTGTCCAACCGGAGAAGAGGGGGTACTGATGCGACGCCTGCTTTCGGTCACGCTTCTGCTCATCGCCGCCGGCGCCCGCGCCGCCGAGCCGGCCGCGCCCGTCTCCGTGACGCTGACGGCCGCGACGCGGCGCGCGCTCGAGCGCAACACGAGCCTCGCGATCGAGCGGCAAACGCTCGAGCAGGCCGAAGCCGCGGTCACGCGTGCGAAGGGCTCGTACGACCCGCTCTGGAACTTCGGGGTTTCCTGGAGGAAGGACACGCAGCCGATCAACTCCGTCTTCTCCGGCGCGCCGGAAGGCAGCCTCGCGCCGGAGCAGGAGCGCTACGGCGCCGAGACGTCGTTCGACCAGCTGCTGCCCACGGGCGGCACGGTGTCGCTCTTCTCCAACTGGGCGCGCACGACGACCGACGGCATCTATACGATTCTTTCGCCGGCCTACGACACGGGCGCCGGCGTCGTGGTGCGGCAGCCGCTGCTCCAGAACCTGTCGATCGATCCGGCGCGCGAGGCGATCCAGGTCGCCAAGGCCGACCTCTCGGAGACGCAGGCGCACCTGGCCGCCGTCGTCGCCGACACGGTGGCGCAGGTGGATGCCGCGTACTGGAACCTCGTCGCCGCGCGGCGCGACGTCGGCTCGATCGAGAGCTCCATCGGCCTGGCCGAGCAGCAGCTTTCCGAAACGAGAACGCGGATCGAGGCGGGCGTGCTCGGCGAGACGGACCTGGCCCAGCCGGTCGCGGAGCTCGAACGGCGCAAGGGCAACCTCGCGCTCGCGCGCCAGCGCGTGGCGTTCGCCGAGAACACGCTCAAGCAGCTGGTGCTCGGCGATCCGACCGACCCGTGGTGGGCCGCGGAGCTCGTCCCGTCCGACGATCCGCACGCTCCGATGGAGAGCCCGGACCTCGGGCGAGTCGCTCGCGACGGCGCACGACCGGCGCCCCGAGATCGTCGAGGCCGCGTCGCGCAAGCAGCGCACGGAGGTCAGGGTCGACGCGGCCAAGACGGCCGTTCTGCCGCAGCTGAACCTCGTCGCCGCCTACCAGCGGCGCGGCCTCGCCGGTTCGCTCAATCCCAATGCCGTCGGCTTCAACGGGCCGATCGACGCGGTCCCGCCCGCGGTCGACGGCGCCACGGGACGCTCGTACGGGACGATCGCGGAGAACCATTTTCCCGACGCGTCGGTCGGCCTCGCGCTCTCGCTGCCGATCGGCAACCGGGCGGCCAAGGCCAACCTCGCCATCGCCAGGGCCGCCGTTTCGCAGGCCACGAGCGCCATCACGGCGACGGAGCAGCAGGTCGAAGCGGAGGTGCGCAACGCCGTGTTCGCCCTCGAATCGGCGCGCCAGCGCATCGAGGCGGCCAAGGCCGGGCGCTCGGCGGCCGAGACCCAGCTCTACGCCGAACAGGAGCGTTTCGCGGTCGGACTGTCCACGAACTTCCTGGTCCTCACCCGGCAGAACGAGTTGACCAACGCGCGCGTGGTCGAGACCTCCGCGCTGACCGACTACCGCAAGGCCGAAACGGAGCTCGCACGCTCGACGGGATCGCTTCTCGCCGAGAGGCAGATCCACTTCGACAACCCCGAGCCCACCACGTCCAACGGAGGCACGCGATGACGACTTCCCGGCTTTCCCTCTTCCTGGCGGGCGCCGCCGCCCTGGTGCTGGCCGCAACCGGTTGCGACCGCGAGGCGAGCGCGACCACGCCGGCGCCGAAGACGGCCCCCGCGCCGATCGCCGTGCGCGCCGAGACCGCCCTTTCGCGCAACGTCCCCGAGCTGCTCGAGGCGACGGGCACGCTCGTGCCGCACGAATCGGCCGCCGTGGCCGCCGAGCACGACGGGCGGGTCGTCGAGATCCCGATCGAGCGCGGCTCGTTCGTGGCGGCCGGAGCGCCGATGGCGGTGCTCGAGAACCGCGAAGCGCGGGCCAGCGTCTCCGACGCCGAGGCCTCGCTCGCCTGGACCGAGGCGGAGGTGGAGCGCTACACCGGCCTGCGCGACAAGGGCGTCATCTCGAAGGCGGACCTCCAGCGCAAGAACCTGGACCTGCAGTCCGCGAAGGCGCGTCTCGACATGGCGAAGAAGGCGCTCGAAGACACGGTCATCCGCGCGCCGTTCTCCGGCCTCGTGGCCGAGCGGCGCATCTCGACCGGCGCGTTCGTGCGCCGCGGCGAGGCGATCGCGACGCTCGTGCAGGTGGACCCGATTCGCGTCGAGCTCGCGATCCCGGAATCGGCGGCGACGGCGGTGAAGAAGGGCCAGAAGATCGCGCTGTCGGTGCAGTCGTTCCCCGGCCGCGAGTTCGAGGGGGAGATCGCCTATGTCGGGCCTTCCCTCAAGTCGGAGGCGCGCACACTCGTCGTCGAGGCGCTCGTCCCGAACCCGGGGCGGCTGCTGCAGCCCGGACTCTTCGCGCGCGCCCGCATCGAGATGCCGCGCTCGGCGCCGGCGGTCTTCGTGCCGAAGGCGGCGGTCGTGACCGAGGCGGGCGTCTCGCGGATCTTCGTCCTCGGGCCGTCCGCCGTCTCGGAGCGGATCGTCTCGGTCGGCGAGGCGCGGGGCCTCGAAGTCGAAGTGCGCTCCGGCGTGAAGGCCGGCGAGCGCGTGGTCGTCTCGCCCGATCGCCGGATGGCCGACGGCCTCACGGTCTCGCGGTAACGCGCGAAAGCGAACAAGGAGCCCATCCATGCAGGCACTCGCACGTCTCTGCGTCAAGCGCCCGGTCTTCGCCTCGGTCCTGATCCTCTCGCTCGTCGTCGTCGGCGTCGTCGGGTACAGCCGGCTCGGCGTCGACCGGTATCCGAAGGTCGACTTCCCGACGGTCGCCGTGATCACGCGTCTCGACGGCGCAGCGCCGGAGGAGGTCGAGACCGAGATCACCGACAAGATCGAGGAGTCGGTCAACACGATCGCCGGCATCGACGAGCTGCAGTCGACCTCGGCCGAGGGCATTTCCCAGGTCTTCGTCACGTTCAAGCTCGAGAAGAACGTGGACACGGCCGCGCAGGAAGTGCGCGACAAGGTCAACCGGGTGCTCGCGGACCTGCCCAAAGGCGTGGACGCCCCGATCGTCGAAAAGCTCGACCCGGACGCGACGCCGATCCTGGCCATCGCGCTCGTGAGCAAGCGGCCGATCCGGGAGGCGACGGAGTTCGCCGACAAGGTCCTGCGGCGCCAGATCGAGTCGACCAATGGCGTCGGCCAGGTGTCGATCCTCGGCGGGCGATCGCGGCGCATCAACGTGCGCCTGGGCCCGACGCGCCTGAAGGCCTACGGCCTGACGGCCGTGGACGTCCAGCGCGCGCTCGAGCGCGAGAACGTGCAGGTCCCCGGCGGCGCCCTGAAGAGCGGAGCGGCCGAGGCGACGGTGCGCGTGCACGGGCGCGTCGCACGGCCCGGAGAATTCGAGGCGATCGTGATCCGCGAGAGGGACGGGATGCCCGTGCGGATCGGCGACGTGGCCTCGGTCGAGGACGGCGAAGAGGAAGCCGAGACGGTCGCCGAAAAGGACGGCACGGCCACGCTCGTGCTGAACGTGCGCAAGCAATCGGGCTCGAACACGGTCGAAGTCATCGACGCCGTCAAGGAACGCCTGACGGACATCCGCCAGCAGCTGCCGCAGGGGTACACGGTCGAGATCGTGCGCGACCAGTCCCAGTTCATCATCGCGGCGCTCGACACGGTCAAGGAACACCTCCTGCTCGGCGCGTTCTTTGCCACGCTCGTCGTGCTGCTCTTCCTCGGCAACTGGCGCTCGACGCTGATCGCGGCGATCGCGATCCCGACGTCGATCGTGTCGACGTACGCCCTCATGTACGCGATGGGCTTCTCCCTGAACGTCCTGACGCTGCTCGCCCTGACGCTCGCCGTCGGCATCGTCATCGACGACGCGATCGTCGTGCTGGAGAACATCTTCCGGTTCATCGAGGAGAAGGGCCGTCCGCCCTTCGAAGCGGCGATCGAGGCGACGCAGGAGATCGGCCTCGCGGTGCTCGCAACCACGCTTTCCCTCGTGGCGGTGTTCCTGCCGGTCGCGTTCATGGGCGGCATCGTGGGTCGCTTCATGAACTCGTTCGGCCTGACGATGGCGTTCGCGATCCTCGTGTCGCTGCTCGTGTCCTTCACGCTCACGCCCATGCTGTCCGCGCGCATGCTGCAGCGCTACACGCCGAAAAGCGGGGAGGGCCACACTGCCGCCAGCCGCGACAAGGGGTTCTACCGCTTCGTCGATCGCGGCTACCTGTACCTGCTGGAGAAGGCCATGGCGCACCGCTGGGCGGTCGTCGTCCTCGCGGTCCTGGTCCTGCTGTCGACGGTCCCGCTCTTCAAGGCGGTGCCGAAGACGTTCCTGCCCTTCGACGACGAGTCGCAGTTCGAGGTCACGCTGCGCGCGCCCGAGGGCACCACGCTCGAGGCGACGAACCTGCTCGCGCGCCGGATCGCCTCCGGCGTCAAGCAGCTGCCCGGCGTGCGGTATACGCTGCTGACGATCGGCGACGACGACAAGCGGACCCCCAACGCCGCGACGATCTACGTGAAGCTCGTCGGCGTCCACGCCCGCAAGGAGAGCCAGACCGCCGTCATGGACCGCGTCCGCAGGGAAGTGCTGTCGAAGTACGCCGACCTGAATCTTCGCCCGGCCGTCCAGTACGTCAACGCCTTCTCGGGCGGACAGAGGGCGGCCGAGATTCAGTACGTCATCAACGGGCCGGACTTCGCCGAGCTGAACCGCATCTCGAGCAAACTCCAGGGCACCCTGCGCGGCATCCCGGGCATGGTCGACGTGGACTCGAGCTTCATCTACGGCAAGCCCGAGCTGGGCGTGACGGTCGACCGCGCGAAGGCTTCCGACCTCGGCGTCGGCGTGGCGGACGTCGCCGGCACGCTGCGGATCCTCGTCGGCGGGCAGAAGGTCACCGCGTACGAGGAGGGCGGCGAACAGTACGACGTGTACCTGCGTGCGCGCCCCGAGGATCGCGCGGAAGCGCTGGCGCTGAAGCGCTTCAGCGTCCCCTCGTCGACGCTCGGCTCGGTGGGGCTCGAGGACGTCACGACGTTCCGTCCGGCGACGGGCCCGTCCGAGATCAACCGGTTGAACCGCCAGCGGCAGGTCACGATCTACGCCAACCTCATCCCGGGCTACTCGTCCCAGAAGGCGATCGACCAGCTCGTCGCCGAAACCAGGGCGATGAAGCTGCCCGCGAACTACAAGACGCGTTTCGTCGGCCGCTCGAAGGAGCAGGGCCGCGCGGCGCAGAACTTCCTGCTGGCCTTCGGGCTATCGTTCGTTTTCATGTACCTGATCCTCGCGGCGCAGTTCGAGAGCTGGCTGCACCCGGTCACGATCCTGCTGTCCCTGCCGCTGACGGTGCCGTTCGCCCTGCTCTCGATCCTGATCTTCGGCCAGTCGATGAACATCTTCACGATGCTCGGGATCCTGGTGCTCTTCGGAGTCGTCAAGAAGAACTCGATCCTGCAGGTCGAGTTCGCCAACCAGCTGCGCGCGCGCGGCGTGCCGCGGGACGAGGCCGTCGTCGAAGCCTCGCGCGAGCGGCTGCGGCCGATCCTGATGACGACGCTGGCCTTCGTGGCGGGCATGCTGCCGCTGATCTTCTCGTCGGGCGACGGCGCCGGGACCAACCGCGCGATCGGCTCCGTCATCGCGGGCGGCCAGACGCTCGCGCTGCTCCTGACGCTGATCGCGACGCCCGTCGCCTATTCGCTCTTCGACGACGCGAGCCGGATCCCCGCGCGGCTGCGGGCGCGCTTCTCGCGCAAGCCCGTCTCGGAGGACGAGCGCGCCGAGGCGGCGGCGTGAGCAGGGGCAAGCCCACGCCCCGCCGCCGCGCGGTCCGCGCCGCCGGCCTGACGCTGCTGGCCGCCGCGGGCGCGGCGGCCGTGGCGGCCGCGAAGTCCACCAGCTGGTTCGCGACACTCGGGGGCACGCTTTCCGGCGAACGCCTCGAGCGCGCGCGCCGATCCGGCCACTGGGCGGCCGGGCGTTTCCATAACGCCGAGCCCACGACCACGCTGCGCGCGCACGACATGCCGACGACGCTGCGCCTGCAGTTCGGCGGCGACGAGGTCCGTTATCCGCAGAGCCCGATCCCGGTCGTCCCACGGTCCCGCGCCGACTACGATGCGCCGCCGGCCTCCGGGCTGCGCATCACGTGGATGGGTCACGCCGGCGCGCTCTGGTCGAGATCGACGGGCAGCGCATCCTGACGGACCCGATCTGGAGCGAGCGGGTGTCGCCGTCGACGCTGCTCGGCCCGAAGCGGTTCTTCCAGCCGCCGATCGCGCTCGCGGACCTGCCCCCGCTCGACGCCGTCCTGATCTCGCACGACCACTACGACCATCTCGACATGGAAACCGTGAAGTCGCTCGCGCGCCGCGGCACGCTCCTCCTCGTGCCGCTCGGGATCGGCGCGCACCTGGAGAAGTGGGGCGTCCCGCCGTCGCAGATCCGGGAGCTCGACTGGGAGGAGCAGACGACCGTCGGCGCTCTGACGATCACGGCGACGCCCGCGCGGCACTTCTCGGGGCGCGGCCTCGCGGACCGCGACGCGACGCTCTGGTGCTCGTGGGTCGTCGCGGGACCGGGCCACCGCGTCTTCTACAGCGGCGACTCGGGATACTTTCCGGGCTTTCGCGCGATCGGGGCGGCCCACGGACCCTTCGACGCGACGCTCATGAGCCTCGGCTCGTACGGTCCGACCTGGCCCGACATCCACATGACCCCCGAGGAAGTCGTGCAGGCGCACGCGGAGCTCGGCGGCGGGCTCCTCGTGCCGGTGCACTGGGCCACGTTCAACCTCGCCTTCCACGACTGGAACGAGCCGGCCGCCCGTGCCGTGGCCGCCGCCGGACGCGAGGGCGTGCGGATCGCGATCCCGCGGCCGGGTCAGCTGCTCGAGCCGTCGGCGCCTCCGCCCGCGGAAGACTGGTGGCGCCGCCCGTGAGGCCTCGTCCGGGGCGTTTGAAGCCGCCGGGCCCGACGGCTGCGTATGTAGGCCCGGAGGCAGGGCGACCATGATCCAGATCCGACGGGCCGGCGAGCGCGGGCACTTCGACCACGGCTGGCTGAACACGTCCCACACGTTTTCCTTCGGCGACTACCACGACGGGCGGCACATGGGGTTCCGCTCCCTGCGCGTGATCAACGAGGACCGGGTGCAGCCGGGCCAGGGATTCGGCACGCACGGCCATCGCGACATGGAGATCATTTCCTACGTGCTGGAGGGCGAGCTCGCGCACAAGGACAGCATGGGCACCGGCTCGGTCATCGTTCCGGGCGACGTGCAGTACATGAGCGCGGGCTCGGGCGTGCGCCACAGCGAGTTCAACGCCTCGAAGACGGACGTCACGCACTTCTACCAGATCTGGATCATGCCCAACGCCGAGGGCGCGCCGCCGCGCTACGACCAGAAGCGATTCGACGACGCCGCGCGGACGGGCCGGCTGCGCCTGATCGCGTCCAGCGACGGCGCCGAGGGCTCGATCGCCGTCCGGCAGGACGTGAAGGTCTATGCCTCGATCCTGGAGCCCGGCGCCTCGCTGCCGCTGACGCTCCCGACCGGCCGGCACCTCTGGGTGCAGGCGCTGCGCGGGTCCTTCGACGTCAACGGGGAGACGCTGTCGGCGGGCGACGGGCTCGCGGCGTCGGGCGAGACGGATTTCCGGTTCACAGGCGGCGATCGGCCGTCCGAGCTGCTCGCCTTCGACCTCGACTAACGCTAAGGCGTCTCGGTCGACGGGGCGAGCTGCTGCTGCTCGAGGCTGTCCGTGTCGAGCTCGATGGACGTGACCGGGTGGATCTCCCAGGCCGTCGCGCGCGTGATGCCGTTCTTCGCGAGCGACGCCGAGTTGAGCGAGCGGGTCGCGGCGGCCGTGTCGAACAGCAGCCAGCCGACGATCTTGACGTAGTGCCGGGTGTACGCCGCCTGGATCGCGTTCGTGGACCAGTCGACGCCGTTTCCGGCCATGATCCGGCGCCCCTGCGGCGTGATGACGGCGACGATGCGGTGGCCGCCGTCGAAGACGTTGGCGCTGGGCGAGAGGTCGAGGATCGTGTCGTGATCGGCGGGGTTCGAGGAATGGCAGTTCGAGCTCGCCGGGCCGCCGTCCCGGACGTCCATGACGAAGGCGGTGATCTCGACGGCCGTGTCCGAGGTCCAGCGCAGGGTGTCGTCGCCGGGCTCGAGCAGGGCCGCCATGTCCGCCGTGTCGTCCACGTCGTCGTCGGTCGCCGCGTCGGTGCGCGCCTTCAACACGTTGAGCGCCTGCTCCTTCGGCTTCGTGGCGTCGCCCTGGGGCGGACAACCGCCGGCGGCGGCGGGTTTCTGCGCGTACGCCGGCAGTCGCGAACAGGGCGGCGGCGAGGCAGAGGCCCGGAAGAAAAGTCGCTTCATCGTCGGGATGGAGAAGCGTAGCAGAAGGGGCCGCGCTCCCACTGTGTCAAGCTCGCCGCCCATGGAGCCCGCCGCCATCCCCATGGAATCGCCCGCGCGCTGGCGCGCCCTCGCCCTCGTCGCCGCCGCCGAGCTGCTCGGCATGTCGCTCTGGTTCTCGGCGTCCGCCGTGGCCCCGGCGCTCAAGGCCGAGTGGGGCCTGACGGACTCGGCCACGGCGTGGCTGACGCTCGCGGTGCAGCTCGGATTCGTCGCCGGCACGCTCGTCAGCGCGTTCGGGAACCTGCCGGACGTCTTCGCGACGCGGCGCCTCTTCGCCGTCTCCGCGTGGCTCGGCGCGGCCGCGAACGCCGGACTGGCGCTCGCCGCGCGCGGTCCGATCGCGGCGGTGATCCTGCGATTCCTGACCGGCTTCTTCCTCGCCGGCGTCTATCCGCCCGGGATGAAGATCCTGGCCACGTGGTTCCGGCGCGGGCGCGGCGCGGCTCTCGGCGTCCTCGTCGGCGGCATCGCGCTCGGCAAGGCGTTCCCGTACCTCGTCAACGCCGTCGGGCACTCCGCCTGGCGCGTCAACGTGCTCGTCGTGTCGGGCTTCGCGGTCGCGGGCGGCGCGATCGTCCTGCTCTTCGTCGGCGACGGACCCTACGCGACGCCGGCCGCGCGGTTCGACGCGTCGCAGATCGCGAAGGTCTTCGGCAACCGCGGCGTGCGCCTCGCGGATTTCGGCTACTTCGGCCACATGTGGGAGCTCTACGCGATGTGGACGTGGGTGCCGGTCTTCCTGCGCGCGAGCTTCGCCGCCCACGGCGCGCGGCCGTCGCTCGCGGAGGGCGGGTCCTTCCTCGTCATCGGCAGCGGCGCGATCGGCTGCGTCGCGGCGGGACTGCTCGCGGACCGGGTCGGCAGGACCGCGGTGACGTCGTGGGCGATGGGGATCTCCGGCGCGTGCTGCCTCTTCGTCGGGCTGCTCTTCGACGCGCCGCCCGGCGTCCTGCTCGTCGTCGCCGCGGTCTGGGGCGCGGCGGTCGTCGCCGACTCGGCGCAGTTCTCGGCGTGCGTGACCGAGCTCGGCGATCCGCGTTACATGGGAACGGCGCTCACGATCCAGACCTGCGTCGGCTTTCTGCTCACGATGGTCTCGATCGAGCTGGTCCCGCTCGCCGTCACGGCCGTCGGCTGGCGCTGGGCCTTCGCCGTGCTCGCCCCGGGACCCGCCCTCGGCGTCGTGGCCATGCTGCGCCTGCGCGGCCTGCCCGAGGCCGTGAAGATCGCGCACGGGCGGCGGTAGTTCGCCGCGTCAGCAGATCAGAAGAACGTGTGGACCAGGAACGCCGCCATCGGCGCGCGGTTGACGACGTTGTTCGGGCAGTAGAGCAGCGGGCTCGCGCTGCAGCCACCGGCGATGCCGCGGGTATACAGATCGTCGATGAAAGCGGCGGCGAAGGCGTCGACCGGAACGTCGCCGAAGATCGCCGTGGCGGCCGGCGGAACGTAGCCCGAGCCCAGGCTCGTCTTGAGGAGGAAGACGGCCATCTGCGCGCGCGTGACGGAGGCGTCGGGGCAGTAGTCGTCGTTGCCGCAGCCGGCGGTGACGCCCTCGTTGGAGAGCTGCTCGATCCAGTTGGCGTAGGTGCTCGGGCAGGGCACGTCGGCGAAGAGGCCGGCGCAGGCGGGCGGCACGTAGGCCGACCCGTGCTCGGACTTGAGCAGGAAGACGGCCATCTGGGCGCGCGTGACGAGCGCGGACGGACAGTAGTCGGCGCCGCCGCAGCCCGCGGTGATGCCGGCCGTGGCGATCGTGATGATGTCGGCGTGGAAGATGTTCGAAGACGGGCACGTCGGCGAACTCGACGGACAGCGTCGCCGGGTTGGAGGCGATCGACGTGCAGGAGTCGGTGACGAGCGACGTCGTACGAGCCGGCGTCGGTGAAGGCGGCCGGGTCGATCGTCAGAGCGCGTCGTCGCGCCGAGATGGCCGCCGTCGGAATTGGCGAGCCGTTCTTGCGCCACTGGTAGGAGACGGGCCCGTAGCCGCCGGCCGAGGCCGAGAGCGTCGCCGGGGAGCCGACCAGAATGGAGGCGGACGGCACGGTTGCGCCGAGCGCGGCATTGACGAGCGTCGAGGTGGTTAACTGCGCCGGTCGCCGCGACGTCGAGCCCTCCCGGCGAAGTGGCCGTTGACGAGCAGCGCCGGCATTGGATGGCGGGTAGGCGATCGGCGTCTGGAAGTGCCGATTGCCGAGCCCCGGGAAGACCAGCGACGGTCTGCGGCCCGCTCAGGACCGACGAAGTCGTCGTGTCCGTCGCCGTCGTAGTCGCCGGTCGCGACGGCGCTCCCTCCCGAGGGCAGCGCCAGCTGAACGGGCGCCCCGAAGGTCCCGTCGCCGTTGCCGGGGAAGATCGACACGCTCCCGCTCGAGGTGGACGTGAGGATGTCCACGACCCCGTCCGCAAAGCGTCCCGGAGCTGCCCAGTAATTCGAGCAGCAGCCGCCGTTCGCGACGAGCAGGGTGGGCGGCTGGAAGGAGCCGTCTCCGTTGGAGAGGAGGACGTAGATGGCGCTGTTCGACGTGACGAGCAGGTCGGGCCGACCGTCACCGTTGAGGTCCACGGGCTGCAGGCGACTCGCGTCGAGGCCGACGGAGGTTTGCACCGGCGTCTGGAACGTGCCATCGCCATTGCCGGGGTAGACCAGGATCGACTGGCTCCCGCAACAGTTGACGGACGCCGCGATGTCGTCGCGGCCGTCGCCATCGAAATCGCCGGCCGCGATCCCGCCCGTGTACCCGGGACTCGCCACGGACTGGGCGGCGCCGAAGGTGCCGTCTTCCAGTCCAGGGAAGAGGATGACGTCGTTGTAATCCGTGGCGACGAGGTCGGCGCGCCCGGGCCCCGTGAATGCGCCGGCCGCCACGGCGAAAAACTGCTGGGGATTGGGCGCCGTCGTCAGCGACTGCACCTGCTCGAAGCGCCCCGCGCCGAGGCTTCGAGCAACCACGATTTCGTTCGACCCGGGCCACGCGAGGTCGTCCCGGCCGTCCCGATTCCAGTCTCCGGCAGCCACTGAGAGCGCGCTCCCTGTGTAAGGGCCTGGAGGCGTCGACGACGGAACCGCCAGCAAGACGCCGTTTCCAGCGTTGCGAAAGACGACGACAGCGTCGACCTCGTTGCCCGAGACGACGTCCGGCAACAGGTCGCCGTCGACGTCGCCGACGGCAAGACCGCCCAGTTGCGAGCCGCCCATGTATGCCGCGGGCGAGTCGAAGGAGCCGTCGCCGTTGCCGAACAGCAGGGAGACCGTGTCCAGGTAGGGGTCGAGGACCGCGAGATCCTGGATGCCGTCCGCGTCGAAGTCGCCGGCCCGAAGACTGCTGGGAGAGCCGCCCGCCGGGTACAGCAGCGCCGCCTGAAAGGTCCCATTGCCGTTGCCGAGGAGGACGGACACATACAGCCCGGTCGTAGTCGCAGCGTCCAGGTTCCCGTCTCCGTCGAAGTCGCCGGCGACGATGCCCCCCGGCTGGGTTCCCGCGATGAAGTTCGAGGGCGCGCCGAAGTGGCCGTCGCCCGTGCCGGGGTAGAGCGCGACGACGCCGAGGTTCCCGTTGGTGCCGACGATGTCGAGCTTGCCGTCCCCGTCGAAGTCTCCGGACGCGATACTCAGGAGGTTCACGGCCGGGGAGGATTTGGCCGGGCCGAACGTGCCGTCGCCGTTGCCGGGCAGGAAGTCGAGGTTCGATCCGCTCTGGTCGACAACCACGACGTCGAGCGTGCCGCTGGCGTCGAACCGGCCGATCAATTCCGAAGACGGGTAGTAGCCCGTGTTGTAGACGACCGGCACCGCAAACGTGCCGTTGCCGTTGCCGAGAAGGACGGCAACGCCTGAGTAAACGGTCACTAGGAGATCGGCGTCGCCGTTGGTGCGCAGGTCGGCGGCGGCAATCTGCGAAACCTGATACCCGATGTTGGTAACGATCGGGCTGGCGAAGGTCCCGTCCCCGTTGTTCAGGAGAACCGAGACGGAACTGCCGTTGTATGCCGCGGTGGCGATGTCCATCTGACCATCGTGGTTGAAATCGGCGAGCACGACCTGGGAAGGCGCGGGGGCGGGGTAGGTGGCCGCCGTGACGAACGTCGTCGGGCTGCAGTTGGTAGCGTGGACGACACGTCCGGCGAGAAGGAGGGCCGCCGCGAGAAGGATCCGTCGCCTCATAGACACCTCTGTAGTCAAACCGGAAGTTTCCCGCTCGATCTTGCTGATTCGCCGTACAGCCTAGTCCTGCTGCGAGCGCGGGATCAAGCACGGATTCGTCCAGACCGATAGGATTCCCGGATGTTTCTCGGACACTTTGGCCTCGCGTTCGGCGGCAAGAAGGCCGCGCCGGTGCTCTCGCTGGGCCTCCTCTTCCTCGCGGTCGGCTGGGCGGACCTGCTCTTCTTCCCGCTGGCGCTGCTGGGCGTCGAGCACTTCCGGATCGCGCCGGGGGCGACGGCGGTGACGCCGATGGACTTCTACGACTATCCGATCAGCCACGGCCTGGTGGGGCTTGCGGTCGCCGGGCTCGTCCTCGGGTCCGCGTACTTCCTCTTCCGGAGGCAGAAGGCCGCGGCGATCGTGTTCGGGCTCTGCGTCGTGAGCCACTGGTTTCTGGACGCGTTCGTGCACCGGCCGGACATGCCGATCCTCGCGGGCGCCGCCGTACTTCGGCCTCGGCATCTGGAATTCGGTTCCGCTGACGGTCGCCGTCGAGGCCCTCGCGCTCGGCGCCGGCCTGCGCGATCTACCTGCGGACGACCCGCGCGCTCGACCGGACGGGAAAGTGGGCGCTGTGGTCGCTGGTCGCCTTCCTCGTCGTCCTCTGGGTGGCGAGCATCGCCGGTCCGCCGCCGCCGAGCGAGCGGGCCGTCGCATGGTCGGGCGTCGGGATGTGGCTCCTCGTCCCCTGGGGCTACTGGATCGACCGGCATCGGGCTATCGTTGCGGCATGAAGAAGACGCTTTTCGCCGCGTTCGCCCTGCTGCTCGGTCGAATGGCCCTCGCGCAGACGGCCACGCTCACCGACCTCTCCTGGTTCGCGGGACGCTGGGTGGACGACGCGGGCGGCAACCTCTCGGAGGAAACGTGGACGGCGCCCGCGGGCGACGCGATGCAGGGCATGTGGCGCTACGTCGTCGGCGGCAAGACGCAGATCTACGAGATCCTGACGGTCTCCGCCGAAGACGGCGGCCTCGTCATGCGGATCCGTCACTTCGATCCGAAGCTGGTGGGGCGCGAGGACAAGGCGACGCCCGTCGTCCTGAAGCTCGTGACGTCGAAGGATCGGTCGGCCGTGTTCGAAGGGCCGGAGGTGGGGTCCTCGGAGCCGGGCCTCGTGCGGCTGACGTACGCGCACCCCGCCGATGACACGCTCGCGGTGACGCTCGAGAAGGGCGGCAAGAAGCAAGGATTCACCTTCCGGCGGGCGGCGGCGCATTGAAGCTCTCGATCGAGATTCCCTACGCCGACATCGACGCGATGGGCCACCTGAACAACGTGGCGTCCGTGCGCTACCTCGAGTGGGCGCGCCAGAAGTACTGGCTGGCCATGCGCGGCTCCGCGAACGTCAAGGACATCGACTTCGTCGTCGCGCGCACGGAGGTCGACTACCGTTCGTCGGCGCGCCTGGGCGAACTCCTCGGGCTCGAGGTCCGCGTGTCGCGCATGGGGAATTCGTCCTTCGACTTCTCCTACCGGCTCACCGGGCCCGACGGGCGCCTGGTCGTCGAGGCGAAGACGATCCAGGTCTGTTACGACTGGGACAAGGACGCGTCGAAGCCGCTGTCGGCCGAGCGCCGCGCGGAGATCGAGCGTTTCGAGGCGGCGGGGGGATAGACTCCCGGCGCCTTTTCAGGAGAACACATGCATTCGTTGCTTCCGGTGCTCCTCGCGCTCGCGACAGCCAGCGCATCCCCGCAGGCCTCCGCCGCCGATACCAAGGCAAAGGTCGACGCGATCTTCCGCGACGTCGACCGCAGCGACTCGCCGGGCTGCGCGGTCGGCGTCTACCGTGACGGCCAGATCGCGTACGCGCGCGGTTACGGAATGGCCAACCTGGAGTTGAACGTCGGCAACACGCCGCACACGGTCTTCGACATCGGGTCGGTTTCCAAGCAGTTCACGGCGATGGCGATCCACCTGCTCGCCCGCGAGGGCAAGCTTTCGCTCGACGACGACATCCGCAAGTGGGTTCCGGAGATCCCGTCCTACGGAAAGACGGTGACACTGCGCCATCTGCTCCACCACACCGGCGGCCTGCGCGACTACATCGAGCTGATGAGCCTCCAGGGCATGGTGGAGGAGGACCTCTCTCCCGAGTCGGACGTGCTCGAGATCATGGCCCGGCAGAAGGCCCCGAATTTCGCCCCGGGCGAGGACTACCTCTACTGCAACACGGGCTACAACCTGCTCGCGCTCGTCGTGGAGAAGGCCAGCGGGCAGTCCCTGCGGGACTTTTCCGAGCAGCGCATCTTCGCGCCGCTGGGCATGCGCCACACGCAGATCAGCGATTCCCACACGCGGATCATCCCGAACCGCGCCACCGGCTACCAGAAGGAGGGCGCGGGCTACGGCATCGAGATGTCCGACTGGGAGCAGACGGGCGACGGCGCCGTGCTGACGACGGTCGAGGATCTCTATCGCTGGAACCAGAATTTCTTCGAGCCGAAGGTCGGCGACGCGAAGCTCCTCGCGGACATGCAGGTGGTCGGGGTCCTGAACAGCGGGAAGAAGATCGACTACGCCTCCGCCCTGCGCCTGGGAACCTACCGCGGGCTGCCGACGGTTTCGCACAGCGGATCCTGGGCAGGGTTCCGCGCGCAGCTGCTTCGCTTTCCGGAGCAGAAGTTCGCGGTGGCATGCCTGTGCAACGACGGCGGCATCTCCAACCCGAGCCGGCTGTCGCGCAAGGTCGCGGAGGTCTATCTCGAAGGGCTGATGCGGGCGGAGCCGGCGGGGCCGGCCCCGAAGAAGGCCGCGGCCCCGGCGCCGAAGTACGCGGCCTCCGGCGCCGAGTTGCAGAAGCTCGCCGGCGCCTACCTGAGCCGCGACACCGGCCGGATCGCGCGCGTGGCCGTCGCGGGCAAGGGTCTGACGGCGGACGCGGGCACAGAAAAGCTCACGCTGGTTCCGGCGTCCTCCGGCCGGTTCCGGGTCGAGGAATCCGACGACGCCGAGGTGCAGTTCGACGCCGTTGCCGGCGGCCGTCCGGTCATGCGCGTGACGACGGGGGATCTCGACGATCGCGAGATCGAGATCTTCGACCCGGTCGGCGTGGCCTCGCCGGGTCCGGCGGAGCTCGCCGAGCTCGCGGGCGACTACACGAGCGAAGAGCTCGCGACGACCTGGCGGCTCGCCGTCGAGAACGGGAAGCTGTACGTCCGGCACCGCGGCCTGTCGAAGGACCCGCTCGTGCCCACCGTGAAGGACGCGATGAACCTCGGCGGGATGAACCTGCGATTTCAGCGCGACGGGGCCGGGAAGGTCACGGGGTTCACGCTCGACGAGGGCCGCGTGAAGGGCATCGGATTCAAGAAGACGTGAGGCGACCGGAAGCAGGAGACGCGCGCCGGTTTGCGGTCGCCGCGGCCCTCTGCTTCGTCGTCCTGGTCAACGTCGTCGGCTGGTGGGGGCAGGGGCGACTCCCGTCGCCCGCCGGTGCCAGCTGGAGCCCGGAGATCCGCGCCGAGTCGCCACCGCTGGCGCGCTTCGACGCGGGCTGGTACCGCACGATCGCGCATCACGGGTACGTCTGGGACGGCGCGGCGGGCGAGGGCAACGTCACATTCTTTCCCCTCTTTCCCCTCCTCATGGGCTGGACCGCGCGGTTCGGCATTCCGCTCCTGTGGGCCGGGCTGCTCCTCGCGCAGGCTTGCTTCCTCGCCTCGGCGGCGCTCTTCTGGCGGCTCGCCAGCCTGGACGGCGGACCGATCGAGGCCCGCGACCGCTTCCTCGCCTTCCTTGCGTTCCCGTGGTCCTTCTTCCTGCTGGCGCCCTACACGGAGTCGCTCTTCCTCACTCTCGTGCTCGCCGCGTGGCTGGCGGCGCTTCACAGAAAGTGGGCCCTCGTGGCTGTCTTCGGGCTCCTCGCGGGATTCACGCGGCTGTTTGCGGTCGCCCTGACGGCGGGTCTCGTGGCTCTTCTCTGGGAGCGCGGGGACCTCGCGGCGCCCCGGCAGCGATGGCGGGCCCTCGGGGCCGCGCTCGCTCCGGCGGCCGGCTGCGCGGCGTTCTTCGCCTGGCTCGCCGTCCGATTCTCGGACCCGTTGATGTTCCTGCACGCGCAGGGGCGCGGCTGGGGGCGCCGGCCCGGTCTGGCCGGGCTGTGGGAGGTGCTCGGGGCCGTCGTCGGGAACGTGCGCGAGGGGGCGCTCTGGAACCTTGGCCCGGCGATGGACTCCGCGGTCCTGCTGCTGCTGCTGCTGGCCGTCACCTTTGCCCTCTGGAGGAGAAGAATGGGCGAGGCGGCCTACACGGCATCGGCCGCGCTGATCATTGCGGCGAGCGGGCAGCTTGCGTCGATCGGTCGATACGCGGTCGTCCTGTTTCCGGTGTTCGCGCTGCTCGCGGCGGGGATCCACCGGACCGCGATCCGGATTCCCTTCCTGTTGACGTGCGCTCTGCTGCAGATCTACATGATCGTGCGTTTCGTCAACGAGATCTGGGTCGCTTGAGCGGGGCAGTCGGAAGCGAATAGGGCTTGCGTCCGGGCAAGACGCCGGGCGGAGAATCGGGCCGGGAAGCTCCCGACGGGGTCCTCATGTCGAGTCCCCGTCCCGACTCGAGAGGCGATGGCGGAAAGACGATCTTTCGCCCGTAAGAAACGCCGGTTTCTGGTGGAATTCAGTCTCCTGGGAGCAAACTGCACCGGTTTCACCTATGACGTTTCGCCCAACTGGCATTTTCGTGCGCTCCATCCGCCTGCCCAATCCGGGCACGTTCCTGACGGCGAACCTGCACCTGGCCGAGGGCCGGCGCATCGCCGTGCGCGGGAAAGTGGTGCGCTCGTTCCGCGTGCCGGCCGCGCTCGCGCGACTTGGTGCCGAGCGGGTTCTCGATGAAGCTGTCCGACACGCCCGAGGACTACTTCCAGCTGCTCGCGACGCTGTAAATCCCTCGTTTCGCAGGGGTTCCCCGTATGCCGGATGCCCCCACCCTTGCAGGCCCCTTGACTCGATAAGTAAATTAGTAAATAGTTATTTACTTATGGGACGTCCTGCACGCGTCAACCGGGGCCAGGTGCTTTCCGCGGCGCGGGAAGCGTTCGTCGAGCGCGGCTACGAGGGCGCGACGCTTTCCGAGATCGCCGGCCGCGTCGGCGTGTCCGCCGCCGCCCTGCTGCGCCACGCTCCCACCAAGCGCGACCTCTTCGTCGCCTGCATGGGCGAGGGCGAGCCCGAAACGATGCCGTTCGCGTTCCTCGAGGAGATGGACGGCTCCGAGGACCCGCGGCGCGTGCTGCGCCGGGCCGCGGAGTCGATCATCCCGTTTCTCGAATCGAAGCTGCGCCAGGTCGTCGCCCGCTGGGTCTACTTCAAGCGCGTGGCGGGCGTGGGACTGATGCCGCTGCCCTTCGACCCGAAGTCCCGGCCGACCCCGCCGCAGAAGAACATGAAGTACCTCGAAGACTACATGCGCCGCGCGGCGCGGCGGGGCCGGCTGCGCATCGACGACCCGAGCGCCGCGGCGCTGGCGTTCCTGGCGACCGTCCATTCCTACGTCTTTCTCCAGCACGTGATGGAAGTTCTCGAGAAGCCCATGCCCCTCGAGCGCTACCTCGAGACCGTGCTCGACATCTGGACGCGCGGAGCCATCGTCACGGGAAGGAAAACGCGATGAGATCGAAACGCCTGCTCCTCGGGATCGGGCTCGCGGTCTGCGCGGTCGCCTGCCGCCCGAAGGACACCGGGACGCTCCATCTGAACGGCCGCCTCGAGGCGCCGCTCGTCGACCTCGCCCCCAAGGTCGCCGGCCGCGTCGTCGAAGTCCGCGTCCGCGAAGGCGACCGGGTCAAGGCGGGGGACCTCCTGGCGCGGCTCGACCTCGGCGAAACCGCCGTCGCCGTCGAGCGCGACCGCGAGGGCCTGAAGTCGGCCGAGGCGCGGTACCAGGACATGTCGGAGGGCAGCCGTCGCGCCGAGATCCTCGCCGCCGAGGCGGACGTGGCCGACAAGCGGTCGCAGCTCGACCTCGCGAAGCGGGAGCTCGATCGGCAGCAGGTCCTGCTCGCGAAGAAGATCGGGACGCAGCGCGACTTCGACGTGGCGAAGACGGAGGTCGACCGCACGACCGCGGCCCTGAAGGCCAGCGACGAGCGCCTGAAGCTCACCGTGGAGGGCTTCCGCAAGATCCAGACGGAACAGGCCAGGCACGACATGGGGCGCGCGAAGAGCGTGCTCGCGCAGTCCGAGACCGTCGCGCGGGAGGCCGAGATCCGCGCGCCGGCCGACGGCGTCATCCTGCACCGGATCGCCGAGCCCGGCCTGCTGCTCGCGGCCGGCCAGCCCGCGGTCACGATGGCGTTCGCCAACCGCCTCTACGTGCGCACCTACATCCCGGAGCCGGTGCTCGGCAAGGTGCGGCCCGGAATGGCGGCTGCCGTCAGCGTCGACGCGTTTCCCGGAAAGGCGTTCGCCGCGAAGGTGACCGAGATCTCGCCCGACGCCGAGTTCACGCCCAAGCCCGTCGAGACGCGCGGCGAGCGCGTCAACCTCGTCTACGCGGCCAAGGTGGACCTCGATGCGGGCTGGGGCGAGCCGCTCGTGCCCGGACAGCCCGCCGACGTGACGATCCGCGTGGACGGAGCGCCCGCGCCGTGATCACGGCACGGGGCCTGACGAAGTCCTTCGGCGCGAAGACGGCGCTGCGCAACGTCGACCTCGCGGTCGCGAAGGGGGAGATGTTCGGCCTGATCGGTCCGGACGGCGCGGGCAAGACGACGTTCTTCCGGATCGTGGCGGGCCTGCTCGCGCCGACTTCGGGGACGCTCGAGCGCGAGCCCGGCGTGACCTTCGGGTTCGTGCCGCAGCGCTTCGCGATGTACGAGGACCTCTCGATCGACGAGAACCTCACGCT
Source organism: uncultured Acidobacteriota bacterium (assembly GCA_963843325.1). Taxonomy (GTDB): domain Bacteria; phylum Acidobacteriota; class Thermoanaerobaculia; order UBA5066; family Gp7-AA6; genus DAHUXD01. Next base: position 700,967 of record CAWJKC010000016.1, on the reverse strand, counting down.
GCGGGCGCGGCTGTACGACGTGCCGAAGCAGGACGCGAAGGCCCGCGCCGCCGACCTGCTCGCGCGCGTCGGCCTCGAGCGCTTCGGCAAGCGACTGGCCGGGGCGCTGTCGGGCGGCATGAAGCAGAAGCTGGCCCTCGTGGCGGCGCTGCTGACGCGGCCGCAGCTCCTGTTGCTCGACGAGCCCACGACGGGCGTCGATCCGGTCTCGCGGCGCGAGTTCTGGTCGCTCTTGAACGAGCTTCACCACGACGGCCTCACGATCCTCGTCTCGACGCCGTACATGGACGAGGCCGAGTACGCCTCCCGCATCGGCTTCCTGGACGAGGGGCGCCTGTCCGCGCTCGGCACGCGGGAAGAGATCCTCGCGGCCTACTCCCGGACGCTGCTCGTCGTGCGGTCCTCGGACCGCGTCCACGTGCGCGAGCGGCTGGCGCAGCTTCCCGAGGTCGACGACGTGTCGCTCTTCGGCACGCAGCTCCACGTCCGCGGCGCGGCATCGGCGGGCCCCGACCTGCTGTCGGCGGTCCGGCGCGCGCTCGCGGACCTCGTGGCTCCCGAGGCGATCGCGCCGGCGGCGCCTTCGCTCGAGGACGTCTTCGTGCTCAAGAGCGAAGAGGAGGCCGCGGCGTGAGCGGCGCGGCGGCTCCGGGACCGTTCCTCCAGGTGCGCGGCCTGACGCGTCGCTTCGGCGCCTTCACGGCGGTGGACGCGGTCGACTTCGACGTGCCGCGCGGAAAGGTCTTCGGGTTCCTCGGCCCCAACGGCTCGGGCAAGTCGACGACGATCCGCATGCTCACGGGACTGCTCGCGCCGACCTCGGGCTCGGCGACGGGTTTCGGCGGCCTCGACGTCGTGCGCGACGCGGAGAAGTGGAAGACGGGGCTCGGCTACATGAGCCAGAAGTTTTCGCTGTACGTCGACCTGACGGTGGACGAGAACCTGCGCTTCTTCGGGTCGATCTACGGCCTGCCGGTCGCGCGCCTGTCCGAGCGCGTGGCGGCGCTCTCGAAGCGCCTCGGCTTCGAGAGCCTCCTGCCGCTGATGACCGACGGGCTCTCGACGGGCCAGAGGCAGCGCGTGGCGCTCGCGGCCGCGCTGCTGCACGAGCCGGAGCTGCTGTTTCTCGACGAGCCGACCGGGGGAGTCGACCCGAAGGGCCGCCGGCTCTTCTGGGACCTCATCTACGAGCTCGCGGCCGAGCGCGGGATGACGGTCCTCGTGACGACGCACTACATGGACGAGGCCGAACAGTGCGACCGGCTCGCGTTCATCCTGAACGGCAAGCTCATCGCCGAAGGCACGCCGCACGATCTGAAGGACGCGCTGCGAGGGCGGATCTTCGAGGTCACGCCGGCGATCGACGCTTTCGCGGCCCTCTCGGAGGTGAAGGGAGCACCGCCGCTCGACGACGCCTACCTCTTCGGGCGCCGCCTGCGCGTCGTGGCGAAGGCGAACGAAGTCGCGCCGGCGCGCGCGCTCGCCGCCCGCTTCGGGCCGCCCGCGGAGGCCGAGCCTTCGCTCGAGGACGTGTTCGTGTCGCTCGCGCGACAGCAGCCCGCGCCGACGGAGAAGGTCGCCGTATGAAGCGCCTGCTCGCCCTGACGTGGAAGGAATTCCTGCAGTTGAAGCGCGACCCGATCACGGTCCGGATGATCGTGATGGTGCCGATCCTGCAGACGCTGATCTTCGGGTATGCGATCAACTACGACGTCAAGCATCTGAAGACGGTCGTCCTCGACGAGGCGCGCTCGTACGAGAGCCGCGAGCTCGTGGCCAGGATGACGTCGACCGAATACTTCGACGTCGTCGGCGCGGCCGGCTCGCTCGCGGAGCTGCGGAGCTGGATCGACGGGGCGCGCGCGTCGGTCGGTCTGGTCATCGACCGCGACTTCGGCAAGGACATCCACCGCGGAGCGCCGGCGAAGGCGCTGCTCATCGTCAATGCCTCGGACACCACGACGGCCAGCCAGGCCATGTCGATCGCCGCGGGGATCTCGAACGGCCTGTCGATCCGCATCCTCGCGCAGCGCGCCGGCTGGAAGGCGAACTCGCTGCCGGTCGACCTGCGCGTGCGGCCCTGGTACAACCCGGAATTGAAGACCGCGAGCTTCATCATTCCCGGCCTCATCGCGATCATCCTGACCTTCACGCTCATCCAGTTCACGGCCAGCGCCATCGTGCGCGAGCGCGAGCGCGGCACCCTCGAGCAGCTGCAGGTCACGCCGGCCACGCGGACGGAGATCATCCTGGGGAAGATCCTTCCCTTCACCGTGATCGGCTACGTGCAGTTGACGATGGTGATCCTGCTCATGCGGTTCCTGTTCCAGATCCCGATCCAGGGCTCGATCGTCGAGCTGTACGTGGTCGGCCTGCTCTTCATCGCCGCCGTGCTCGGCCTCGGCATGCTGATCTCGACGATCGCCAGGACGCAGATGCAGGCCATGCAGATGTCGACGTTCTTCCTGCTGCCCTTCGTGTTCCTGTCGGGCTACATCTTCCCGGTCGACGGGATGCCGAAGATCTTCCAGTACATGTCGCGGATCATCCCGGCGCGCTACTTCATCGAGGTGCTGCGCGGGATCATCCTGCGGGGGGCGGGACTGGCCGATCTGTGGCGGCCGATCGCGTGGCTGGCCTTCTACACGATCCTGATCATCGGGCTCGCGGTGGCCCGCTTCAAGAAGACCGCCTCGTAAGCGCACCACGCCGGCGTCGTCCCTTTGGATAACCCTCTCCTCCCGGCGGGGGGAGAGGGCAGGGTGAGGGGGGCCCGCCTACCGCACCCCCGCCACGACGCCGTTCTCGAAGATGACCGTCTTCCCGACGCTGCGATAAGTCCAGATCTCCCGCGGCCCGCCCGAGGCCGTCGTTTCGGTCGAGACGTCGTCCGGCGATCCGATCAGCGCGCGCACCTGGTCCGGCGTCATGTTCTCGGTCACGGTCCCGCCGTTGACCGGCTGGTCCGCCTCCCGCGCGACCCCCTGTCCCGCGGCCGTCCGCGCGTCGCTGGCCGCCGCGGCCGTGCGCGCCCGATCGATCGGCGCCGTCGTGGTCGATCCGCTTCCTGCGACGCTCGCGGGCAGCAGTCCGAAGTTCTTCGCGAGGTACCAGGCAACCCCGAGGACCAGCAGCGTGAGCAGCAGTTTCTTCATGCGCTCGATGATACGCCGCGTGCGCCCGACATATCCTCCGCCGATGAGCTACTGCCGCATCTCCCAGGGCCATCCATGGCACGGCCCGTACCACGACCGCGAGTACGGCTTTCCGATCCGCACCGACGCCGCGCTGCTCGAGCGGCTCGCCCTCGAGATCAACCAGGCCGGGTTGTCCTGGCTGACGATGCTCGTCAAGCGCGAGAACTTCCGGAAGGCGTTCGAGGGCTTCGATCCGGACGTCGTCGCCGCGTACGGTGCCCGCGAGTTCCGGCGGCTCATGAATGACGCCGGCATCATCCGCAACCGCTTGAAGATCAACGCCGTGATCGAGAACGCGAAGCGCATTCTGGCGATCCGCGAGTCGCACGGCTCCTTCGCGAAGTGGCTCGACGCGCACCATCCGCTCTCGGCGAAGGAGTGGCAGAAGCTCTTCAAGAAGACGTTCGTCTTCACCGGCGGCGAGATCGTCGGGTCGTTCCTGATGTCGACCGGCTACCTGCGGGGCGCGCACGTGCCGAGCTGCCCGGTCTATGCAAGAGCGGCGAAGAAGAAGCCGGCATTTCTGAGGCCGAAAAAGAAAGCCCTCTCCCCCGGGCGGGGGAGAGGGCGAGCGTAAGAGCGGGGGATCTACTTCAGCGGCCCGAACGGCTTGAGCTGCTCCTCGATGACCTTCTTGTCCCCGACGACGACGATCGTGGCCTTGTCGTCCTGGATGTACTTCTTGGCCATCTGCTGCACCTGCGCGGGCGTGATCGCGTAGAGGCGCTTGACGTAGCCGTTCAGGTAGTCCGCCGGCAGGCCGTGCAGGTCCACGAACTCGAGCTGACCGATGATGCCGCCGCGCGAGGAGTTCTGGAGGATGAAGACGCCGGCGCGGTAGTTCTGGAATCCCTTGAGCTCCTTGTCCGACGGCGGCTCGGCCTGCAGCCGGTCGACCTCGCCGAAGATCTCCTTGACGGCGGGCCCGGTCACGTTCGTCGTGACGTCGGCGGCCTCGGCCCAGTACGCGTCGTGGTAGCGATTCGAGAGTTGCCCGTTCGGCGAGTACGTGTAGCCCTTGGCCTCGCGGATGTTCGAGGTGATGCGCGAAGCGAACGATCCGCCGAGCAGCACGTTCATCAGGAACAGCGCGTCCCAGTCGGGCTTGGACGGGTCGATGACGGGCATGCCCATCAGGATCGTGGACTGGACGGCGCCGGGGCGATCCAGGATGTAGACCGCGCGCGAGCTCTTGGGATTGGCGGGCGGGATCTGCGGGGCGGCGCCGCGCTTCCAGTCGCCGAACCCCTTGCGGATCGCGGCCTCCATGGCCGCCGCGTCGAAGCGGCCGGCCACGTAGAGATGCGAGCGCCCCGCGCCATAGTTCTTGTCGTAGAAGTCGCGGACCTGCGCGATGGTGTAGCCCTGCAGCGCCGCCTCGGTCGGGAAGAGGCGGCCGTACGGATGATCGCCGTAGAGCACGGCGCGGAACTTCTCCTGCGCCAGCGGCTGCGGCTGGCTGCGCGCGATCGAGAGCTGACGCAGACGGTCGGCCTTGACGCGCGCGAAGTCGGATTCCGGGAACTTCGGGTGCCGCGCAACGTCGGCCACGAGCGCGACGAGGTTCGGGCCGAACTCAGAGAGGACGTCGCCGCCGATGTCCGTGCGGTTCTCGCCGACCGTCACGTCGACCGAGCCGCCCATCTTGGCCGCATCCTCGGCGATCTGCGAGGCGGTGCGGGTCGCGGTGCCTTCGGTCAGCATGTCGCCCACGAGGTCGGCCATCCAGACCTGGTTGGCGGCCTCGTTGGCGTTGCCGGTCAGGACCGCGAGGCGGACGGTGACCTTGGGGACGGTCCCGTACGGGACGAGCGTGACGGCGAGGCCGTTCTCGAGCGTGAAGGTCTTCGGCTGCGGAACGGAAAAGCCCTTGGGCGCGGCGGGCGGCGGCGGGGCCTGCTTGTCGGCGCGGACCGAGGGCGCGAGCGCGAGGGCGAGCGAGAAGAGCGCGAGTTTCTTTTTCATGGCTTTGTCCTCTTTCCTACGAGCCGCTCTTGGGCGCCTTGGCCTCGCCCTTGGGATCGATGAGCAGGATCGTCCGGTTCTCGGGACGCAGGTACTCCTGCGCCGTCTTCTGCAGCATCTCGGGCGTGACCTTTCGGAACTGCTCCTCGAGCTGGTTGATCTTTGCCGGGTCGTCGTCGAAGAGCGCGAAGCTCGCGAGCAGGTCCGCGCGGCCGAAGCCTCCCGTCTGCTCGATCTTGTCGTAGAGGTCCGAGCGCATCTTCACGAGCGCCCGGTCCAGCGTCGCCTGGTCGACCGGCGTCGTGCGCACCTTTTCGATCTCGACGTCGATGACGGCGAGGATCTGGTCGGAGGTCTTGTCCTTGTCGTAGAAGAGCGACACGTCCCAGAGCGTGGGGCCGTTGATGTTGTACATGTCGCCGAGGCCCGAGTTGATGCCGCCGTTGACGTCGCCCGTCAGCTGGTTCTTCTGGACGAGGGCCTGGTACAGCCGGCTGTCCTTGCCCTGCACGAGGATCTGATCGAGGATCCCCATCGCGAAGTACTCGGACGTGTTGCGCGGCGGCGCGTGGTATCCGACGGCCAGCGCCGGTCGGGTCGCGATCGGGTCGGCCTTGGTGGCGCGCTTTTCCTTGTCCTGCTTCGCCTCGGAGATGTCGGGCTTCGCCGGAAGCGTCGCCGACGGGATCGGGCCGAAGTACTTCTTGACCCACTCCATCGTCTGCGCCGCGTCGAAGTCGCCGACGACGACGAGCACCGCGTTGTTCGGCGCATAGAACGTCTTGAAGAAGCTCTCGACGTCCTTGAGCGTGGCCGCGTCGAGGTCCTTCAGGTCGCCGTAGAAGTTGTGCGCGTTGTACCAGTTGGCGTTGGCGTACTGCGGCAGGTCGAGCCACGGGAAGCCGCCGTACGGCTGGTTCAGGACGTTGACGCGCACCTCGTTCTTGACGACCTCCTGCTGGTTCTTGAGGTTGTCGGCGTTGATCGCGAGGCCCCGCATGCGGTCGGCCTCGGCCCAGAGCGCGGTCTCGAGGGCGTGCGCGGGAACCACCTCGAAGTAGTTCGTGAAGTCGAACCGCGTGGAGCCGTTCAGGATCCCGCCGTTGGACTGGACGAGCTTGATGAACTCCATCTTGCCGAGGTTCTCGGAGCCCTGGAACATCATGTGCTCGAAGAGATGCGCGAAGCCCGTGCGGTCCTTCGGCTCGATCCGGAAGCCGATGTTGTAGTACACCGCGACGACGGCGGTCGGGGCCGTCGTGTCCCGCGAGAACACGACCTTCAGGCCGTTCGGCAGCTTGGTGTATTCGACGGGGACCGTGAAGGGGGCGGGGGCCGGGGCAGGAGCGGCGCTCGAGGCGGCCGCAAAGACCAGTGCTCCAAGGGCCGCCAGGACCCCTGGTCGCAGGGAAACCTTCATTTCATCCTCCTCTGTGACAAACGGCAGAATTTACGAGTTTGGCGAGGTAAGGTTTTGCCCTGTCCTTCCCCGGAGACGATTCGTCCCTGAAAAACATGAGCGACGAGACTGTATTTCTGCCCGCCTGGTGGCTGCCGGGGCCCCACCTCCAGACCGTCTGGGGGCGGATGGCCCGCGGCCGCCGGCTGGTCGAGTTCCGGCGCGAGGCCCTCGAAACGCCCGACGGCGACGAGCTCGTCCTCGACCACATGGAGGGGGAGCCTTCGGCCCCGCGTGTCGTGCTGCTCCACGGACTGGAAGGCAGCTCGAACTCGGTCTACATCCAGGGGTTCCTGCAGCGGGCGGCCCGGCGCGGCTGGCGCGCGACGGCCATGAATTTCCGGTCCTGCGCCCGCGATCCGAAGAACCTCGACCGCATGCTGCCCAATCGCCGGCCGCGCCTCTACCACTCCGGGGAAACGAGCGACCTCGACTTCGTCGTCCGAACGCTCTCGCGCCGGGAGCCGGCGACGCCGCTCGCGGCGATCGGCGTCTCGCTCGGCGGCAACGTCCTGCTGAAGTGGCTGGGCGAAAACCCGGGGCAGAAGGCGGTCGCCGCCGCGGCGGCGGTGTCGACGCCGTACGATCTCGGCGCGAGCGGACGCTTCCTCGAGACGACGCTCGGGCGGCTCTACGTCGGCAACTTTCTCGCGACGCTCAAGACCAAAGCGGTCGAGGCCGCCCGCCGTTTTCCCGAGGCCGCGTCGAAGATGGACATTCCCCGCGCCCTGCGCGCGCGGTCCTTCTGGGAATTCGACGATGCGGCCAACGCGCCCCTGCACGGATTCACGGGAGCGGACGACTACTACCGCCGCGCGAGCTCGATCGGGTTCGTTTCGCGCGTGGCGACGCGCGCGCTCTGCCTTTCGGCCGAGGACGATCCCTTCCTGCCGCCCGAGGCACTCGCGCGCACGCGAGGCCTCGCTTCGCCGGCGATCGACTTCCGCACCACGCGGCACGGAGGGCACATCGGATTCGTGGCGGGCGCGTGGCCCGGGCGGCCCCGATACTGGGCCGAGGATTTCGTACTCTCCTGGCTCGCGGGCGCTTTGCCGGAGGCCAGAAGCTGAGGTAACTTTCCCGCGCCATGCCGACGCTCGCCGCCCTCGTCGTCTCGATCTTCGCCCAGGCGGCCGTGCCGCCCGCCGCGGCGACCTGCCCGCCGCACCTCTTCATCCTCGAGCGCAGCACGAACAAGAACATCGTCGTCTACGACGCGAAGCGGCTGCCCTCGGGCGCGTTCGATCCCGCGAAGCCCGCGATCGCCTACTGGATCTGCAACGCCGAGAAGGGCCAGCGCGAGGAGCTCACCTCGATCCAGTGGAACCGGGCCTACGGCTTCGACACCCGGCCCGAGAAGAAGCCGGACCGCTATCGGATGACGTTCAAGGCGGACTTCGGCCGCAGCTTCGACATCCGGATGCGCGACGGCTGCCCGGTCGCGATCGCCCGGATCGGCGGGAAGAAGGGCATCGTGAAGAGGATCTTCGTCCACGTGAAGACGACGTTCCTCGTGCCGTCGGTCACGTCGGTCGAGATTTTCGGCGAGGACCTCGAGACCGGGGCGCCGATGCACGAAGAGTTCCACCCGTAGGCGGCCGCGCCGCGGTCTAGGTCCCGGCCGCTTCCTTGCGCTTGGCCGCGGCGCGCTTGCGCTTGGCGGCCGGCGTGAAGTGCTCGGCGGTGACGTCGGTGTGGATGACGGTGCCCCGGCGGACCGTGACGCCGTCGGGGATCTCCGCGTTCTTGCCGATCGTCGTGATGCCGTGGCCCTCGGTCGGCTTCTCGCCCTTCACCAGCTTGCCGATGCGGGCCTTGCGCCCGATCTTGACGCCCTTGTCCACGATCGCGCGCTCGATGCGCGCTCCGGCGTCGACGAACGTGTCCGTCAGGATCACCGACTCGCGGATGACGGCGTCGGGCCCGACGAAGACGCCGGGCGAGAGGATGCTCTTCTCGACGCGCGCCCCGGCCGAGACGACGCAGCCGTCGGTGATCAGGCTGTCCTTGACGGTCGCGCCCTTCTGGATGAGCACGGGCGGCCGCTCCTCGGACCGCGTGTGGACGATCCACGCGCGGTCGTTCAGGTCCACGGGCGGCGGCGTCTTCAACAGGTCCATCTGCGTCTGCCAGTACGCCTCGACGGTCCCGACGTCGACCCAGTAGCCCTGGAACGGGTACGCGAAGACGCGCATGCCGCCGGTGACCATGCGGGGAATGATGTCCTTGCCGAAGTCGTGCGACGAGTCGCGGCGCCGGGAGTCCTCTTCCAGCACCTGCGAGAGCATCTGCCGCCCGAAGACGTAGATCCCCATCGAGGCGAGCGTGCCCGGCGGATCGGCGGGCTTCTCGACGAACTGCGTGACGCGCTGCTCGACGTCGGTGGCGAGGATGCCCATGCGCGTCGCCTCGTCGCGCGACACGTTCAGCGTCGCGATCGTGACGTCGGCCTGCTTCTCGATGTGGAAGGCGATCAGCCACCCGTAGTTCATCTTGTAGATGTGGTCGCCCGAGAGCACGAGCACGAGGTCCGGCGCGCCGCGCTCGACGAAGGAGAGGTTCTGCGCGATCGCGTCCGCGGTGCCGCGGTACCAGTCCGTCGCCGCGCGCCCGCGGAAGGGCTGGTAGATCTGGACGCCGCCGGTGAACGTGCGGTCGAGGTCCCACGGCCGTCCCGACGCGATGTGCTCGTTGAGCGAGTGCGGGCGGTACTGCGTCAGGATCATCACGTCCGAGATCCCGGAGTTCACGCAGTTGGAAAGCGTGAAGTCGATGATGCGGTACTTGCCCGCGAAGGGCACCGCGGGCTTGGCGCGCTTCTCCGTCAGGACGCCGAGGCGCGAGCCCTCGCCGCCTGCCAGGATGACCGCGCGTGCTCTCATGAGCGGGGCCCTATCCGGCAGAACGCGCCGCCACGGCTTTCTCGTACAGGGTGGCGTACTCCCGGCCCGACCTCGACCACGAGAAGTCGCGTCCCATGCCGTTCTTCTGGAGCTCGGCCCATTTCGCGGGTTGAGCGTACACCTTGAGGGCCCGGTCGAGGGCGTCCCACAGCGCCCACGGGTTGAATTCGTCGAACATCAGGCCGGTTCCCGCCCCGCTCGGGTCGCCGGCGTCGGTCACCGTGTCGGCCAGTCCCCCCGTGCGCCGCGCCACCGGCACGGCGCCGTAGCGCATCGCGATCATCTGGGCCAGGCCGCAGGGCTCGTAGCGCGAGGGAACCAGGAGCGCGTCGGCGCCGGCGTAGACGCGCCGCGCGTAGCGGGCGTCGAAGCGCAGGCGCACGCTCGCCCGGTGCGGGTAGCGCAGCTCGAACTGCGCGTAGTCGTGCTCGAGCGCGGGGTCGCCCGTGCCGAGCAGGACGAACTGTCCGCCGCGGTCGAGCCAGCGCTTGATCGCGGGAACCGCGATGTCGAAGCCCTTCTCCTTGACCAGCCGCGAGACGACGGCGAGCAGCGGCATCCGCGCGTCGGGCTCGAGGCCGGACTCCCGCTGCAGCTCGGTCTTGTCGCGCGCGCGCCGCGCGAGCGTGGACGTGTCGTACGTCGCCGCGAGGTCGGCGTCGGTCGCCGGGTTCCACGACTCCGCGTCGATGCCGTTCAGGATGCCAGCGAGGCGATCCGCGCGCGCGCGCAGCACGCCGTCGAGGCCGTGCCCGCCTTCCGGCGTCAGGATCTCGCGGGCGTACGTCGGACTGACCGTCGTGAGCCAGTCGGCGCCGAGGATGCCGAGCGCCATGAGCGAGTCGCGGTACTCGGCGGGCAGCACGGAGAGCGCGTCGCTCTTGCGCAGCTTGTAGTCGCCGAGCGCCTTGCCCGCGCCCTGCGCGGCGTAGGGGAGGTTGTGGATGGTGAAGACGGACGCCACGTCGCGAAACCAGGGGTTGTCGCGCCCCTCCGTGCCGAGCCACCAGACCGCAGCGCCGGTATGCGAATCGTGCGCGTGGACGACGTCGGGCTTCCAGTCGAGCGCCTCGGACGCGAAGAGCGCGGCGAGCGAGAAGAAGACGAACTTCGGCGCGTCCTCCTCGATCGTGCGCCCGTAGATCCAGCGCTCCGGCGGAATCGGGTCGCCCGTGACGAGCAGGAACGGGAACACCGTCGACGTTCGTCTCCCAGATCCGGGCTTCCGGGGCGCCCCACGTCGTGTAGACCGGAAAGCGCGTGCGCTCGACAGGATTGTAACGATTCCAGTCGATCGCGCCGTAGCCCGGGAGGACGACGCGGACGTCGTGGCCCAATGCCTGCAGCGCTTTGGGCAGAGATCCGACCACGTCGGCGAGGCCGCCGACCTTGGCGAGCGGAGCCGCTTCGGCCGCGAGCATCAGGATGCGCACGAGTCATTATTTCCCATATGCCCGCCCGCCCGGGCCCCGGGGCGCCCGCGTGCTATGCTTTTGGCGTTCTCGTTCGCTCGCCCTTTTCCAGGCCCGTCCTGCCGAAAGTCCGAACGGCCAAGCGAGAAAGCGTGATGGTCCCTCGGCGGGCCTTCCGTTGAGACACCGCCGAGACATCGGACTCTTCGAGTCGAAAGGGCTTCTTTCATGAAACTGTACGTGGGAAATCTTTCTTACAGCACCGGCGAGAGCGATCTGCGCGACCTGTTCGCGGCCTACGGGGCCGTGGAATCCGTCGCCGTGATCACGGACCGCGACAGCGGCCGCTCGAAGGGCTTCGGCTTCGTCGAGTTCGGCAACGACACCGAGGGCAACGCGGCCATCGCCGGTTTGAACGGCAAGGAAGTCGGCGGCCGGGCGCTGACCGTGTCCCAGGCGCGTCCGAAGACCGAGGGTGGCGGCGGGGGCCGCGGTCCGGGTGGCGGCGGCGGTGGACGCAACCGGTATTGAGGCGTCGGTCACGGCCGCAGAGCGGCCGGGGGAGTCCCTCATGAGCCTGGATTGGAAGATTCGGATTCAGCCCGCGGAGAAGAAACCGTTCGAGTTCAAGGCGACGCTCCTCCTGCGGAGCGCTGCCGACTCGAGCGCGCTCAACGTGAACTATCTCTACGGCGACGGCGATCTCGCGGTGTTCCTGGAGGACCTCGGCGCCGCCGCCCCGGAGATCTGGGTGCTGCTCGAGCAGCTCCACGGCCGCCGGACGGCGGAGATCCTGGTCGATGTGAAGGAAGAGGCAATGGAAGTGCTCGCGCGTCACGCGCCGGAGGCTCAGGCTTGAACCAGAAGAACGTCGAAACTCGGAAGAAGGACTGGGTCCGCATCGCCTTCTTCATGCTGTCGCCGGTGATCGGAATCGCCGGGACGGCGCTCTATTCGTGGAAGTACGGCATCCGGTGGTGGGAGCCGACGCTCTTCCTCGTCCTCTATGCCTTCGTCGGCCTCTCCGTCACCGCCGGCTACCACCGTCTGTTCGCGCACAAGAGCTACGAGTGCCACCCCCTGGTCCAGGCGTTCTACCTGTTCTTCGGCGCCATGGCCCTGCAGAACTCGATTCTCGCGTGGGGCTCGGACCATCGCATCCACCACCGGTACGTCGACCACGACTGGGATCCGTACAACATCCAGCGCGGCGGGCTGTGGGCCCACATCCTCTGGATCTTCTACAAGGGCCCGGCCGACCGGAAGTACGACGACGTCCCCGACCTGCAGAAGAACCCGCTCGTGCAGTTCCAGCACAAGCACGCGGCGTGGTTCGGAATCCTCGGCGGCCTCGGAATCCCGACGCTCATCGGCTGGGCCATGGGCAGCGCGCTCGGCGGCCTGCTGTGGGGCGGCTTCCTGCGCGTCGTCGTCATTCACCACACGACGTTCTTCGTGAACTCGATCGCGCACATGTACGGCTCGCGGCCGTACACCGAGGCCAACTCGGCGCGCGACAACCCGTGGGTCGCGATCCTGACCAACGGCGAGGGGTACCACAACTTCCATCACCGCTTTCCCGCGGACTTCCGCAACGGCATCCGCTGGTACCAGTGGGATCCGAGCAAGTGGTGGATCCGCGGTCTGCGCGCGATCGGGCTCGCGAAGCGGCTGCGCCAGACGCCGCAGCTCGTGATCGAGCGCTCGCGCCTGCAGACGGCCGTGGGCCGCGCCGAGGCGCTGGCCGGTTCGCCCGCTGCACGACGCCATCCGCCGAAGCTCGACGCCGCGCACCACTCGCTCGAGCGGGCGGCCGCGCAGTGGAACGAGCTCTCGGAGAAGAGTCGCCGCGACTGGAAGGAATTCCGCGAGCACCTCGCCGAGGCGCGCCGCCAGCGGCGCGAGGCGGTCCGGATGCTCGGCATCACGCCCGAAGGGGCCTGACGGTTCCGGCGCCTGGGGCGCCGACTTTGCGTCGAGCCGATCCGCCACGAGACGGACCTGCTGAAGAGGAGGATGCCGTGTCGAGAAGGTCGGCAACCTGCACATTCCTGGGGGTCGTGCGTCGAGTGGCTCGCCTGGCGGCGTCTGTCGGCGCGGCAACATTCGCCTGCCTTCTCGCTTCCTCCCTCGAGGCACAGACGTATCAGGTCCTTCATGACTTCGGCCCGAGATCGGCTCAACCTCAAAGTGCGCTCATCGCCGATGCGTCGGGCAACCTCTATGGAACGACCTGGGGCGGCGGGCTCGCGGGCTTAGGGACCGTCTTCAAGCTCGACGCCGCGAACGACTATGCGCTGACGACCCTCCACAGCTTCGCCGGTCCCGACGGGCAGCAGCCTCAGGCCGCGGTGATCGCCGACGCCTCGGGCAACCTCTACGGAACGACCTACTACGGCGGCACTTACGACCGCGGCACCGTCTTCAAGCTCGACGCCGCGAACGGATACGCGCTGACGACCCTCCACAGCTTCGAGGGCTCCGACGGAGCCTATCCTTGTCACGGACTGGCGCTCTGCTCCTCCCGTAACGGGATCACGGCGGGATGCGGAGGCGGAGCTTATTGTCAGGAGAGCCCGGTCACCCGTGCGCAGATGGCAGTCTTCCTGCTCAAGGCGAAGCTCGGGTCGGACCACCTGCCACCTGCGTGCACGGGAACTGTCTTCCTCGACGTGCCTTGCACGGGCGGTCCATTCGATCCGTGGATTGAAGAGCTGGCGTCACAGGGGATTACCGGCGGTTGCGGGGCAGGCAACTACTGTCCCGACGCGGCCGTCACGCGCCAGCAGATGGCAGTTTTCCTGCTCAAGGCCCACGACGGCTCTTCCTACACGCCGCCCGTATGCACTGGGGATCTTCGGCGACGTCCCTTGCACGCCCGGCGTCGGATTCCCCGACTGGATCGAGGAGATCTACAACCGCTCGATCACGGGTGGGTGCCAGGCTTCGCCGCTGCTGTACTGTCCGACCAATCCGAACATCCGCCGCCAGATGGCTGTGTTTCTCGTCAAGACATTCGGCCTTTAGCGTCATGGACTTCAAGCCCTACTGGGCCGGCTTCGCGTCGAGCCGCTCGGCCACGAGGCCGACCGCCGGAAATCCCGCCTCCTGCACGAAGCGCAGCACGCGCTTGACCTCGCCGTAGGCGAGCCGTCGGTCCGCCCGCAGGGAGATCTCGCGGCGCGGGTCCTGGGCGTGGATCGCCTGCAGCAGCGTCTGCGAGCGCCTCCTCGCCCATCGGGCTCGGGTCGTCGTCGACCCGGACGGCCACGGGCGGCCCGAAGGAGACGGTCACCTTGGAACGGGCCGGCTCCGCGCCCCAGGCCTCCGGGTCCTGCGCCTTCGGAAGCTCGACCGGGGCATGCATCAGGGGCGTGACGACCATCATGATGATGAGCAGGACGAGGCAGACGTCGACCAGGGGCGTGACGTTGATTTCGGCCCGGAGGCTGCTGCGCATGGAGCCCTCCCTTTGAGAAGGAGGGACCCCGCTCCCGTCCCGGGAGTTCCCGTCAGGCCTGCGGCGAGTAGGTCGGCAGCGTGGGCATGTCGCCCTGCCGGAAGGCGTTCATCTCGGGCTCGCTCTTCAAGCAGGTCCTTCAACGTGATCTTGCCGAGGACCTGGTCGACGGCCCGCTGGACCAGGCGCCAGACCGACCGGATCGAGCAGTCGGTCATGTGCGTGCAGGAGAGCTCGACTCCGGAGTGGCCCTCGCAGAAGGCGGGCTCGTAGAGGCGGCCGCCGAGCGTCGCGAGGACCTGGCCCACGACGATCTCGCCGGCGGGCCGCGACAGCGTGTAGCCGCCCGACTGTCCGCGCGTGGACTTCACGAAGCCGCCGCGGCGCAGCATGCGCATCATCTTGGCGACGTTCGGCTCGGAGATGCCCTCGGCGCGCGAGAGCTCGGCGATCGTCAGGCTTGCGCCCGTCGCCGCGCGGCCGACGCGCAGCAGGCACCGCAGCCCGTACTCTTCCTGGGACGTCAGTTTCATCGGCGCGCGCCTCCCGATCACATCATCCCGAGCTGGAGCTTGGCGGCGTCGGACATCATCTGCAGGCTCCACGGCGGATCGAAGACGACCTGCACGTCGGCCTCCTTGACGTCGGGGACCGTGAGCAGCTTGCCCTTGATGTCCTCCCGCAGCACGTCGCCCATGCCGCAGCCCGGCGCCGTGAGCGTGAACTTGACGTCGATCTTCTGGCCGCCCTCGGGCAGCGGGGAGAGCGTGCAGGCGTAGACGAGGCCGAGGTCGACGATGTTGACCGGGATCTCCGGGTCGAAGCACGTGCGCAGCTGGTCCCAGGCGAGCTCCTCGGTCGACTTGCCCTCGTTGGCCGCGGCGTCGACGACGGCGACCTCTTCGCCGATCGCGTCGGCGTCCTTCCCGTCGATGCGCGCGAGAAAGCCCACGGGCGTCATGACCGTGAAGCTGCCTCCGAGCGTCTGCGTGATGATGACGGGGTCGCCGGTGTGCAGCGTGATCGGCGTCCCGCTCGGGATCTCGCGCGCTTCGACGTCGCGCGCGACGGTCGCTTCTTTGCGCATCTGCATGGTCAGGCTCCTCCGGATTCCGCGGCCGGGCCTTCCGACTCCGTCGAGACGGGGGCGCCCGCGCCGTCGAGGGCGGCCTTGAGGGTGTGCCAGGGCAGCGTGGCGCACTTGACGCGCACCGGGTACTCGCGGACGCCCGAGAACACCTCGAGCTTGCCGAGCTCGGGGCCGCCGTTGCCGCCGCCGGGCTTGCCGGTGATCAGCTCGTGGAAGCGCGCGAAGAGCGCGTCGGCTTCCGCGCGGGTCTTGCCCTTGACGCTCTCGGTCATCATCGAGGCCGAGGCCGTCGAGATCGCGCAGCCGGCGCCCTGGAAGCTGACGTCCTTCGAGCGACGTCGCCGTCGAGCGTCGAGGTACACGGTCTCGCGGTCGCCGCAGAGCGGGTTGTAGCCCTCGGCCTTGCGGTTGGCGGCGGGCAGGGCGTGGAAGTTCCGCGGCTTCTTGCTGTGGTCGAGGATGACTTCCTGGTAGAGGTCGCGCAGGTCGGAAGACATGGGTTCAGCGGAACATCCCGATGACTTTGTGGATCGCGGCGACGAGGGCATCGACCTCGTCGCGCGTGTTGTAGAGGCCGAAGGAGGCGCGCGCCGTGGCCGGCAGGCCGAAGCGGTCCATGACCGGCTGCGCGCAGTGGTGGCCGGTGCGGATCGCGATGCCCTCGCGGTCGAGCATCGTGCCGATGTCGTGCGGGTGCGACGCCGTCGAGCGACGAAGGACAGCACGCCGGCCTTCTCGCGCGCCGTGCCGATGATGCGCAGGCCCGGGATCGCGGCAGACCTGCTCCGTCGCGTACGCGAGCAGGTCGTGCTCGTGCGCGGCGATGCGGTCGAGGCCGAGCCCGGAGACGTAGTCGAGCGCCGCGCCGAGGCCGATGGCGCCGGCGATGTTCGGCGTGCCGGCCTCGAACTTGTAGGGCAGCGCGTTGTAGGTCGTCTTCTCGAAGGTGACCGACGCGGATCATGTCGCCGCCGCCCTGCCAGGGCGGCATCGCCTCGAGCAGCGCGCGTCTTGCCGTAGAGGACGCCGATGCCGGTCGGCCCGTAGATCTTGTGGCCCGAGAAGGCGTAGAAGTCGCAGTCGAGCGTCCTGCACGTCGACCGGCATGTGCGGCACCGCCTGCGCGCCGTCGACGAGGACCGGGATGCCCGCGGGCGTGGGCGAGCGCGGCGATGCGCGCGACCGGAGTGATCGTGCCGAGCGCGTTCGAGACGTGGCGCGACCGAGACGAGCTTCGTGCGCGGCGTGAGCAGGCGCTCGAGCTCGTCGAGGTCGATGTCGCCCGTGTCGTCGATGGGGGCGACGCGACAGCCGCGCGCCCTTCTCCTCGCAGAGCATCTGCCACGGCACGATGTTCGAGTGGTGCTCGAGGCCGGTGACGAGGATCTCGTCGCCCGCGCCGACGTGCGCGCGGCCCGAGGTCTGCGCGACGAGGTTGATCGCCTCGGTCGTGCCGCGGATGAAGATGATCTCGTGCGGACTCGCGCGCGTTGAGGAAGCGCGCGGGCCTTCTCGCGCGCGGCCTCGTAGGCGTCGGTCGCGTGCGACCGAGAGCCAGTGGACGCCGCGATGGACGTTGGCGTAGCACTTCTCGTAGACGTCGCGCTCGGCGTCGATGACGGCGAGCGGCTTCTGCGTCGAGGCGGCGTTGTCGAGATAGACGAGCGGCTTGCCGTGGACCTTCGTGCGCGAGGATCGGGAAGTCCGCGCCGGATGCGCGGCGACGTCGTAGGCGGCGGCGCGCCTCGCGCAGCGGCGGTCGCTCATCGCGCGGCCTCCGCGGCGGCGTCCGGAGAGCCGGTCGCCCGAGCTCGCCGCTCGACGTCCGCGCGCACGGGCCGGAATCCGGATCCGCTCGGCGACGTCGCCGGCGAAGGCGTAGGTCAGCAGCGCGCGGGCCGCCGCCTCGCCGATGCCGCGCGAGCGCAGGTAGAAGAGCGGCCGCGGCGTCGAGCTGGCCGATCGTCGAGCCGTGCGTGCACTTGACGTCGTCGGCGAAGATCTCGAGCTGCGGCTTGGAGTTGACGAGGGCCTCGTCGCGAGAGCAGCAGGTTCTTGTTCGTCTGGTTCGGCGTCGGTCTTCTGGGCGTCCTGGCGGACGATGACCTTGCCGTTGAACACGCCGCGCGCGGCGCCGTCGAGGATGCCCTTGTAGAGCTCGCGGCTCGACGCAGTGCGGCTTGGCGTGGTCGATGACGCGTGTGGTTGTCGAGGTGCTGCTCGCCCCGTCGCCGACGAAGAGGCCGTTCAAGCGTGCACTCGGCGCCCTCGCCGTCGAGCACGGACGTAGATGTCGTTGCGCGCGAGCGCGCCGCCGAGCGCGACGTTGTGCGACGTGAAGCGGCTGTCGCGCGCGACTGGCGCGCCGCCAGCGTGTGCGACGTGGAACGCGGCCGCGGCTCTCGCTGCTGGAGCTTGTAGTGCTCGAGCAGCGCGCCCTCGCCGAGCGACGATCTCGGTCACGGCATTGGTGAAGTAGCGCGCCGGCGCCGGCGTACGCCTCGACCACCGATGCCTGGCGAGCGCTCGCCCGCGAGGATGAGGACGCGCGGGTACTGGACCTGGTCGTCCGGACGCGTCGCCCGAGCGGAACGTGAGCGCGGATGGGCTCGGCCACGACGGCGCCCTGCGCGATCTCGACCACGAGGCGCCGTCGTCGAGGAACGCCGTGTTCAGCGCGGCGAACGGCGCTCGACTCGAAGCGGCGCGATGCCGGCCGAGGACGACGGGCTCGGCGTCGGCCGCGCCGAGCGCCTCCGACGAGGCGGCCGCGAGCGCCGCGACGACCGGCCGGCGAGGACGACCGTCGCGCGAGGCTCGAAGGCTCGCGCGCAGCGCGCGGACGCCAGTTGCGTCGCCGGTGATCGGCCTGCGATCGGCGCGGTTGGTAGCGCCAGTCCTCGTTCTTGCGGCGTCGGGAAGCCGAGCGCCGCGAAGCGCGCGAACGCCGGCGCGGCGCAGCTCCGCGAGCCACGCCGCGGTCGCCGCGTCGCGCGAGGCGCGGCGAGCGGCTCGACGGCGCGAAGCTCGTGTCGACGGCGACGGCTTCGCAGTCACCGGCGCTCCCGCGGCGCGACCGCCGGCGGCTCCTTCTCGAGCCAGGCGTAGCCCTTCTCCTCGAGCTCGAGGGCCAGCTCCTTGCCGCCGGAGCGGACGATGCGGCCGTCGACGAGGACGTGGACGAAGTCGGGCACGATGTAGTTCGAGCAGGCGCTGGTAGTGCGTGATGACGATCATCGAGCGCTCGGCCGAGCGCAGCGCGTTGACGCCGTCGGCGACGATGCGCAGCGCGTCGATGTCGAGGCCCGAGTCGGTCTCGTCGAGGATCGCGAGCGCGGGCTCGAGCACCGCCATCTGGAAGATCTCGTTGCGCTTCTTCTCGCCGCCGGAGAAGCCCTCGTTGACCGGCGCGGTTGAGGAGGTCCTCGTCGATCTCGACGAGCTTCGCCTTCTCGCTTGACGAGCGTGAGGAACTCGATGGCGTCGAGCTCGGGCAGCCCGCGGTGCTTGCGCACGGCGTTGACGGCGGCCTTCAGGAAGTAGACGTTGCGAGACGCCGGGGATCTCGACCGGGTACTGGAACGCGAGGAAGACGCCCTCGCGGGCGCGCTCCTCGGGGGCCATCGCGAGCAGGTCCTTGCCCTTGTAGAGCACCCGGCCCTCGGTGACCGTGTAGCCGGGGCGCCCGGCGAGCACGTGGGCGAGCGTGCTCTTGCCCGAGCCGTTCGGGCCCATGATCGCGTGGACCTCGCCCGGGTTGACCGTCAGGTCGACGCCGCGCAGGATCTCGTTGCCGGCGACGGTGGCGTGCAGATTCTGGATTTCGAGAATCGGCTGTCATCGTCGTTTCATCCCACCGATCCTTCCAGGATGACGCCCAGCAGCTTCTGCGCCTCGACGGCGAACTCCATCGGCAGCTCCTTGAAGACCTCCTTGCAGAAGCCGTTGACGATCATGTTGACCGCGTCCTCCGGCGGAGATGCCGCGCTGCTGGCAGTAGAAGATCTGGTCCTCGCCGATCTTCGACGTCGAGGCCTCGTGCTCGATCTGCGCAGTCGAGTTGTTGCACCTCGATGTACGGGAACGTGTGCGCGCCGCACTGGTCGCCGATCAGCAGCGAGTCGCACTGCGAGTAGTTGCGCGCGCCGTCGCGCCTTGCCGAGGATCTTCACCAGGCCGCGGTAGGTGTTCTGGCCGTGGCCGGCGGAGATGCCCTTGGAGACGATCGTGGCTTCGGTGTTCTTGCCGATGTGGATCATCTTCGTGCCGGTGTCGGCCTGCTGGTAGTTGTTGGTCACGCGCCACCGAGTAGAACTCGCCGACCGAGTCGTCGCCCTGCAGGATGCAGCTCGGGTACTTCCAGGTGATCGCCGAGCCGGTCTCGACCTGCGTCCAGGAGATCTTGGAGCGCGCGCCGCGGCAGGCGCCGCGCTTGGTGACGAAGTTGTAGATGCCGCCCTTGCCGTCCTTGTCGCCGGGGTACCAGTTCTGCACGGTCGAGTACTTGATCTCGGCGTCGTCGAGCGCGACCAGCTCGACGACCGCGGCGTGCAGCTGGTTCTCGTCGCGCATCGGCGCGGTGCAGCCCTCGAGGTAGCGAGACGTACGCGCCCTCCTCGGCGACGATCAGCGTGCGCTCGAACTGGCCGGTGTTGGCCGCGTTGATGCGGAAGTAGGTCGAGAGCTCCATCGGGCAGCGCACGCCCTTCGGGATGTAGCAGAACGAGCCGTCGGAGAAGACCGCGGAGTTGAGCGTCGCGAAGAAGTTGTCGGTGTAGGGGACGACCGAGCCGAGGTACTTGCTGCACGAGGTCGGGGTGGTTGTGCACCGCCTCGGAGAACGAGCAGAAGATGATGCCGACCTTCGGCGAGCTTGCTCCTTGAAGGTCGTCGCGACCGAGACGCGAGTCGAAGACCGCGTCGACCGCGACGCCGGCGAGCATCGCGCGCTCGCGCAGCGGGATGCCGAGCTTCTCGTAGGTCTCGAGCAGCTTCGGGTCGACCTCGTCGAGGCTCTTCGGGCGCGTCCTTCTTCGGCTTCGGCGCGGAGTAGTAGACGATCGACCTGGTAGTCGATCGGCGGGTAGTGGACGTTCGGCCAGGTCGGCTCCTTCATCGTCAGCCAGTGGCGGTAGGCCTTGAGGCGCCACTCGAGCAGCCACTCGGGCTCGTTCTTCTTGGCCGAGATCAGCCGGACGATGTCTTCGGACAGGCCCGCGCGGGATCGTCTCCGACTCGATGTCGGTGACGAAGCCGGCCTTGTACTCGCGCTCGGTGAGCTCGAGGATCGAGGCGTTTTCCGGTGTGACGGAAGGGTTTGCGGTCGGCATTGGAAGGTCAGCATATTGAATCTATACGGATCTGTCAAGTTTCGATCTAGACATAAGTCATTGATTGTAAATAGGATAGTTGGGCTGCCTCGCCCTACCCGCTGGGCTTTTTCGTCGGAGTGGGTTTTGGAGTCGGACGCGCCGCTCCGCCGGTTTCTGCTCCGGCGCGATGCGCTCGGCCGGCTGAGGCTTCTCGTGCATGGGTGGCGGGGCCTGGACGCGTTCGGTGCCCGCGCGTTCCGGCGTCACCTCGGGTTGCGGCTCCCGGCGCGCGGTCGGATGCGGCGCCACCGGGTGCGCGGGCGGCCGGCTCGCTGCGGCGGGGCGCTCGGTCGGGACCGGAGAGACGCGCGGCGGCGGCGTTGGCCTTCCGGTGGGAGCAGCCGCTCGGGGCGGCGTGGCGATCGCCCGCGGCGACGGTGCGGCCACGGGCTCGGCGGCCGCGGGCCGACCGCGCGCCGGAGCGACTGGCTCGGGACGGGGTCCCTTCACGGCATCGTTGCGCGGAGCCAGCGTCACGTCCCCGGACGCAGGGGCAACCGGACGCACGCGCGCGGCGGGCTGTGAGCGGTCCTGCGTCGACATCCTCGCGGCCTCCCCGGTCGTGACGGGCGCGCCGCGGTTTTCGCGGATGACGGGAACCTTTGCGTCGAAGCGCGGCTGCGCCGCCGGCGGGGGCACGCGCACGACGACGCCCCGCGCATAGGTCGCAGCGGGCGGCCGGGCCGCCGCGGCCACGGTGCGGCCGGTCATCCGGATCGAGTCGCGCGTCGGGACGACAGGGACCGGCCCGCGCAGCACGGGAGTCGCGTCCACCGTCCGGATCACCGCGCGGTCGTGCACGAGGTCGCGCGAAACGTTCCGGCCCGAGACGAAGACGGTCTGGTTGACGACCGTCACGTAGGTCCGATTCACGTAGGTCACGTTGGTCACGGCGACGGTCGGGCCGCGGCGCCACCAGGGATAGAACGGATCGCGCGGCGCGAGCGGGAACCAGCCGACGTATCCGCCCGAGCCGCCGACGAATGCCACGAGCGCGGGCGAATACGCGACGGTCTGCACGGGCGGTCCCACTGGCACCCAGCACCAGCGCGCCCCGGCAAAGACCCAGCGTCCGTAGTGGTACGGCGCCCAGCCCCACGGCTCGGCCGCGACCCAGGTCCAGCCCCAGGGGTCCTGCCAGATCCAGCGGCCCGGCCCGGTACGGCGCCCATCCGGCCTCGACGGAGATCGGCGACCAGGTCCAGCCGTATTCCGGGATCTGCTGCCACCGCCCGTACTGGTCGAGGTCCTCGACGCCCGCGATGTCGGCCGTGACGTACGTGTACGAGCGCGCCTGCGCCAGCTGCTGGTCACGCTGCGCGACCCACTGGTCCCAGCCGTCCGGGCGCGGCACCGCCACGATGTCGTACCGCGGGCGCTCGGTCCCATCGACGTCCATCTCGTCGCCCGCCGACAGGGCCACCTGCCCGCCGCCGGCAGCGGCCATGGCGCGGCCGCGGCGCACCTGGACGCGCGTGTTGCCGTCGTCGTCCACGTCGACCCGGTAGTCGCCGGGGCGCTCGAAGGTGACGGCCGTGTTGGGAGTGTCCACCTCGAAGACCTCGTCGTCGGCGAGCCGGCGAACCTGGAAAGAGGCCGTGCCGAGGGTCAGGGAGAACTGCTTCATCGAGCCCGTGAGATTGAGCGCCTGCAGGTCCGTGCGTCCGGCCAGGCGCACCACGCTGCCGCCATGGACCTGCAGCTCGATGCGGCCGCCGTCTCCGGTCCAGACGCGGTCGCCGAGCGTCATCGGCACGTTCAGGTCCGCCGGCTGCCAGTTCTCCGGGTCGTCGCCGCGCGAGAAGGAGACGTCGTTGCCGGCGATCAGCGAGATGCGCGCGACGGTCTGCTGGATGTCCGGATCGGGTCCGGGGGCGGGCTCGTCCGGCGGCGGCGCCTGGGCCCGCACGACCGGGGGCGGCGCTTGCTGCGGCGGCGGCGCGGCGGTGTCGCACGCGAACACGGCCAGCAGAAGGACGGGGAGGGCCCGACGCAGAGCAAGCGGCATGATTTCGCTCCTTGGTGTTCGCTGCACTATAGCCTTGACGCGTGGCAGCCGTGCGCGTCGCCCATCCTCCCGAACGGCCGCTGGCCGTCTTCGACGGCGACTGCGGGTTCTGCCGCCAGTGGATCGAGCGGTGGCGGGCGCGGACGGGGCCTCGCGTCGACTACGCGCCGTCGCAGGAGGTCGCGGCGCGCTTTCCCGAGATCCCGCCCGAGGCATTTGCGCGCGCGTTCCAGCTCGTGCTGCCCGACGGCCGTGTGCTCGAGGGCGCGGCGGCCGTCCTGGCGACGCTGGATCCCGCGCCGGGCGACGGCATGCTGTCTGCGCTCGCGCGGGTTCCGGTCCTCGGCCGCCTTCTCGAGCTGGCGTACCGGCTGGTCGCGAGCCATCGGCCGGCGGCGAGCGTTCTGACGCGCCTGCTCTGGGGGCGCTCGGTCGAGAGGCCCACGTATTTCGCCGCGAGCGCGCTCTTTCTCCGCGCGCTCGGCCTCTGCTACCTCGTCGCGTTCGTGTCGCTGTGGGTCCAGGTGGACGGGCTCATCGGCGCCCGCGGCATTCTGCCGGTCGGCCAGTTCCTCGACTGGGTGCGCGGACAGACCGGCGCGGAGCGGTACTGGCTCCTGCCGACGCTCTGCTGGATCTCGTCGAGCAACGCGTTCCTGCACCTGCTCTGCGGAGGCGGCGTCCTCGCCTCGCTCCTGCTGGTCCTGGGGCTCGCGCCGGCGATGGCAGCGGCGCTCTGCTGGGCTCTCTATCTCTCGCTCGCGATCGCCGGACAGGTGTTCCTGCAGTTCCAGTGGGACTACCTGCTGCTCGAGGTCGGATTGCTCGCGATCTTTCTCGCGCCGCCGCGGCGCTGGCGATTCGGCCGCGGCCTGGCGGCGGCGCCGGTCGTGCTCTTGCTCCTGCGCTGGCTCCTCTTCCGGCTGATGTTCTCGTCGGGCTGGGTCAAGCTCGCGAGCGGCGACCCGACCTGGCGCAACCTCTCCGCCCTGCGCTTCCACTACGAGACGCAGCCGCTGCCGCCCTGGACCGCCTGGTACTTCCACCAGTCCCCGGCGTGGTTCCAGACGTTCTCGGCGCTCTTTCTCTTCTTCGTCGAGCTCGTCGTTCCGTTTCTCTACTTCGCTCCGCGGCGCCTGCGCCTCTTCGCCTTCCGCGCGACGGTGCTGCTGCAGCTGCTCATCGCCGCGACGGGCAACTACGGGTTCTTCAACCTGCTCGCGCTCGCGCTCGCCCTCCTGCTCGTCGACGACCAATCCCTTCGTGCGCGCTGGCGGCGCGCGGCCGAGGACTCCGCCGGCCCGCTGCGCACGTGGCCGAAGGCCGTTCTCGTTCCGCTCGCGTGCGTCGTGCTGTTCGCGTCGTCGGTCGAGTTCGCCGGAACGCTCGACCGCGCGGTCGCGCTGCCGCGCCCGGTGGCCGCGGCCGCGCGGCGCCTGGCGCCCTTTCGCAGCTTCAACCGGTACGGCCTCTTCATGGTGATGACGACCGAGCGGCCCGAGATCCTGATCGAGGGCAGCAACGACGGCGCCGACTGGCGGCCGTACGCGTTCCGCTGGAAGCCCGGAGATGTCGGGGCGCGCCCGCGCTTCGTCGCGCCGCACCAGCCGCGGCTCGACTGGCAGATGTGGTTCGCCGCGCTCGGGACGATCGAGGAGAACCCGTGGCTCGTCCAGTTCCTGGGGCGACTGCTCGAGGGCTCACCCGAGGTCGTGGGGCTGCTGGCCGCGAACCCCTTCCCGGATCGTCCGCCGCGCTACGTGCGCGCGACGGCGTACGACTACCGGTTCACGGACGCCGCCGAGCGCCGCCGCTCCGGCGCCTGGTGGCGGCGCAAGGTGATCGGGCCGTACAGCCCGATCCTCGCGGCGGACTAGACCTAGACTCCGAAGCGCTCGGGCCGCCAGGCCAGGCCGAGCTCTCCCGGGAGGAGCCATGTAGCCGGCGAGCGCGGAGGCGGCGACGACGGCGGGGCTCGCGAGAAATCCCTCGCCGCCGTAGCCCATGCGGTTCTGCCAGTTCCGATTGAACGACGTGATGGCCCGCTGCCCGGGCGTGAGCGCGTCGGGACCCTGGCCGAAGCAGGGACCGCACCAGGACTGGCGGATCTCGCCGCCGACGCCGCGGAAGATCTCGGCGATCGACTCGCCGTTCAAGCGCGGATCCGGCTTTTCGATCTGCCGTCCGACGCCGCCCGAGCCCGGGAAGATCGTGAACGTGCGCGCGACCTTCCGGAAGCCGAGCTCGCGCGCCGCGTGCAGGACGAGCGCGGCCGAGAGCAGGTCGTCGTACCCGCCGTTGGTGCACGAGCCGATCATCGCCTTGTCGAACGTCAGCCGCTCGCGCGCGACCTCCTCGGCCAGGAACGCGTTGCCGGGCGCGAAGGGCTTGGCGATCATCGGGGCGATCTCCGCGAGCGCGAGCGTCTCGTCGATCGCGAAGACGGCGTCGGCGCCGGGGGCGATCCGCGGATACGGCAGGTCGGTGATGCCCTTGGCGCGGTACCAGTCCTCCGTGATGTCGTCGGCGGCGAAGATGCCGTTCAGGGCCTCGGCCTCCGCCATCATGTTGGCGATCGTGTTGCGGAAGGCGATCGGCAGCTGCCTGTCGGCGTCGACGAACTCGACGGACATGCCCTGCGACTGTTTCGCGCCCCACCGGCGCAGCAGCTCGAGCACGATGTCCTTGCCCGAGACCCAGGGCTGGAGCTTTCCGCGACAGGATCACCCGGCGCTGTTTCGCGAGCGTGAAGTAGATGTAGCCCGTCGACCAGCCGAAGCCGAGCGTCGTCGAGCCCACGCCGAAGCCCACGGCCCCGTAGGCGCCGTAGGCGCGGCTGTGCGAGTCCGCGCCCGGGATGAACTGGCCCGGCATCACGAGGCCCTGCTCGGGAAAGTAGAAGTGGAAGATGCCGTCGCCCGGATCCGCGTAGTAGGGCTTCTTCATCCCGTGGAGGCGGGCGAACTCGCGGCCGATGGCGGTCTGCCGGTCGTCGTCCTCGCGGCCCGTGAACACGAAGTGGTCGTTGGCGACCGCGGCCTGGCGGGGATGGATGGAGTTGCCGCCGGTGATCTG
The DNA here is from genome assembly GCA_963843325.1 of uncultured Acidobacteriota bacterium. Classification (GTDB taxonomy): domain Bacteria; phylum Acidobacteriota; class Thermoanaerobaculia; order UBA5066; family Gp7-AA6; genus DAHUXD01. Next base: position 675,026 of record CAWJKC010000016.1, on the reverse strand, counting down.
GTTGAACGTGTGGATCGAAAACGGCGCGGTCCCGTCGGACGCGGGCAGCAGGTCGGCGTACACGCGCAGGGTCGCGCCCGGCTGCACGACGGCATCCTTGTCCACGCGGTGCGCCCAGACGATCTGCTCGGTCGTCGTCATGCGCCGCGGCGAGCTCCGGCTCCGGCCACCGCACCTCGGGAAGCGCCCGGACCGAGCTGCGGAACTCGCGCCGGCCGACGGCGAAGATGCCGCCGCTCGAGCGGATCTCCTCCTCCTTGGGCGACAGGGGAACCGGCGTGTAGTGCTTGCCCTGCGTCTGGTTGGTCAGGCCGCGCGTCGCGGGATCGAAGGAGAATTCGTCGCCGTCCCGAGCGTCCTCGACGGCCTCCGGGCACTGCACGACGTGCAGCCCGAGGTTGAAGGCGTTGCGCCGGAAGATGTCGCCCATGCCGTGGCTGCAGACGACGACGAGCTCGAGGCCCTTTTCCTCCGCCACGCCCTTCAATCCAGCCGGGCTCATCTCGCGCGAGGACCCGATGGCGAACCGCTCGCCCGCGATCAGGAAATTCTCGCCGCGGTGCACGCGCGCGCGGAAGTCGGGCATGAGGTGGCGGAAGGAGCCCGCCTTCCACCGCTCGTCGAGCGTCTCGAGGCTCTCGGAGACGCAGTCGGCGGCCGGCGTGATCTGGTCGGTGTCGATCGCGTCGAGCTTTTTGCCGGGGATCTTCGGGTCCCAGAAGATGAGCGCCTTGCCGCGGATCGCCGGCGCGGGTCGATCCGAGGCGGCGTCGGAGGGACGGGGGCCGGGCAGCGTGTCCTGCGTGGCGCCCGGTTTCAGGCGCGCGGGCTCGATCCTGTGCATTCCCACCATCCTTGAACAGCGATCTGCCCGCGGCCGTTCCCGGCCGGGGCGGAGGCAATCCTAACTTGGTTGGAAATCAGGGGTTGCCGGAGAGGCTGGTGCCGCGGACGCGCTCCTGGAAGCTGACTTCCTGCGCCTTGGCGAAGAGCTGGGCCGCGCGGCTGAAGGCCATCTGCGCCGCGTCGTAGTCGCGCTCCCGCAGGAATCGCGCGCCGTCCTTCTCGCTCTGTTCGCCCTGTCCGAAGATGTCCGACGCCTTCTCGCGCGCGTTCACGCGGTCGGCTTCGATCCGAGCGAGCGCCGCCTTGTAGCGCAGGTCCTCGGCGGGCTGCTTCAACTCCGGATGAGTCTTCCGGGCAGGGCGTGGCGCCGACGAGGGATGGTTCGATACCGGCTCGACGCGGCCGGTCGCCTCCGCGATCGGCGGCGCCGAGAGTGGCGGCGGCTCGAGGGACGGGGGAGCCACGGCCTCCGTGCCGGCGGTGACGGCCGCGGGGGCCGGGTTGGTGGCATGCGAGCGGGAGCCGAGCTGGTCTGCGAGAAAGAGGACGCCGGCGGTCACTCCGGCCGCGGCCACCAGGGCCATGGCCGGCCGCCTCCAGGACACGGGAAGGGGAATCGGAACGTGCGCGGGGGCCTCGACCGGTCCGGCGGATTCCTCCGGGAATGGCGCGGGCGCGACCGCGTCCATCAGCACCGCCACGTGCTCCTGCACCGCCGCGGGCGCGGGCGCGAGCCTCCGGACTGGCGGCTCCAACGGGCGCCATCGCGGCCGGCAGCGGAGCGCGCGCGATCGCAGCTTCCTCGACCTGGTCGAGGTCCCCGCGGCGCCGGCGCGGTTCGGTGCCGCTGCGCGCGGGTGGCCGTGGAATCGCCGCGCCGGGTCTTCGTCTCGAGGACGACCGGGCTCGTCGACTCCCAGTCCGAGGAGGGCGCCACGCTCTGGCTCTCCGGATTGAGGAGCTTGTAGAGAAAGAGCGCGAGGTTCGCCGTGAAGAGCGAGAACGGGTTGCCCGTCACCATCTGCTGGAGGGCGCGGTGCGTTTCGGTCGCGGAGGCGAAGCGCTCGTCCGGCTCGGCGAGGCAGCGGCGCAGGAACATTCCGAGCTCGTCGGAGCGGGGATCGCCGGCGCGCAGCTCGGCCGAGGGGGTGTCGAGCGAGGGCCGGCGTCCGGTCATGAGCTCCATGAGGATCGCGCCGAGCGAATAGACGTCGGCCTGTGGCGTCAGGGGCCCGCCGCGGCGCACTTCCGGCGCGACGTAGGGGGCGATCTCGGCCGTCATGCGCGTCCCGCCGAGCGAGGGCAGGATCGCGCCGGAGATGCCGAAGCCGCCCACGCGCACGGCCGCGTCGTGCGAGATGGAGACGAAACCGGGCCAGAGAATGCCGTGCTCGACGGACGGTCCGGCGCCGCGACCGGACCGCGCGTGCTCGAGGGCCGCGGCCAGACGTTCCGCGATCAGCAATGCGTACTCGGCCGGAATGCGGATCCCGAAGGCGCGCACGCGGGCGAGCATCGTGTCGAGCGTCCACCCGGCCGTTTCGTCCCAGGTCATGAACGGGATGCCGTCCACGACGTCCATTTCCGGGCGCAGCACGATCGCGTCGTGCACAAGCGCCAGGTCGCGCAGGCGGTTCTCCCTGACCGTGAGCTGCACGCTCGCCGCGTCGAGCTCCTCGGACTGCAGGACGCGCAGGCGCACGAAGCGGCGCTCGTCGGCCGCGTACAGGGCGCGGAACACCGTGCCGAGCGGGTCCTCGGAAAGCTGGGCGACGAGGAGGTAGTCGCCGAGGTGCCGGGAGAGGAAAGGCGCCGGTGTGCTCAAGCGCGCCTCCGGCCCCGGCCCGTGAGGGTCAAAGACGGCCCGCGGCGGCCTCCCGACGTCGGCAGTTGGACCATATCCTCTTTCTTTTGTTGAAATTGTAGCAGCTTCCATGCCCAGGCGGTCGGTGCAGGACCTAACCCTCGGCGGCACAGCGGTGTGGGTCTTCTGCGAAGCGGCCTGTCCGTTCGTTCACGTGACAAAAAAAGGCGGAGCCGCACGAGTGCGACTCCGCCGAATTGTCCGAGCTGAAAAAGGGGAGGGCTACTTGACGTCGAGCAACTCGACTTCGAAGATCAGCGTCGCGTTGGGCGGAATGACGCCGCCGGCGCCGCGCGAGCCGTAGCCGAGATCGGGCGGGATCAGGAGGGTGCGCTGGCCGCCGACCTTCATGGTCGCGACGCCCTCGTCCCAGCCCTTGATCACCCGTCCCTGGCCGATCGGGAACGAGAACGGCGTGCCGCGGTCGAGCGAGCTGTCGAACTTCTTGCCCTTGGCGCCGTTTTCCCAGAGCCAGCCGGTGTAGTTCATGACGCACGTCTGGCCCTTCTGGGGCGATGCGCCGGTGCCGACCTTGGTGTCCTCGTACTGCAGGCCGCTCGGGGTCTTGGTCATCTTGCTCTCGCTTTTCTGGGCCGCCTCGGGCGCCGGTGTGGGCTTCGGGTCCTGGGCGAACGCCGGGGCCGCGAAGAGCGCAGCGGCGAAGGCCGTCGAAAGAAGCCGGGTCGTCGTCTTCGTCATGGTCTTCGATTCCTTTCTTGCCCCGGAAAAGGGCCGCGGAAGCTTATCGCAACCCCGGCGAAGATCGGGGTTGCCCGGCGGGGCGCCGAACGTGGATCATGCCGACCGTGCTGCGCAACCTTTCCATGCGCGCGGGGTTCGGGGCGACCGGGGCGATCTACTTCGCCCTGGGGATCGTGTCCGCGCGGGTGGCGTTTCTCGGGACCCGGAAGAAAGAGGCCGGGATCCCGGGCGCGCTCCGGTTCCTCATGGCGCAGCCCTACGGGGACCTCCTGCTCGGGGCGGTCGTCGCGGGCCTGGCGGCGATCGCCGTCGTGCACCTCTACGAGGCCGCCGGGAAAAAGCGCAAGGGCCTCTTCCGTCTCGGCCTCGCCATCAACGGGATCGGGTACCTCACGCTCGCCTGGGCCGCGGCGCGGTTGCTGTTCCACGTCGAAACCGGGGGCGGCTCCCTTCGGAAGACGGGCGTCACGTGGCTGCTCGCCGAGTCCTGGGGAGCCGCGGTCCTCGCGCTCGTCGGTCTCGTGGTGGCGGGAGGGGGGATCTGGGAGGCGTGGCAGGGGATCCGGGGCAACCTTCCGCTGCGCAAGGACCTGCTGCCGCGCCGGCTCGTGAGGATCCTCGCCGGGATCGCGCGCTTCGGGCTCATCGCCCGCGGGATCGTGCTGTGCGCGCTCGGCTACTTCATCTGCCGCGCGGCGATCGAGGGCGATCCGTCCCGCGTGCAATCGATGGGCGGCGCCGTGCGGACTTTCTCGCACGCGACCTTCGGGCCCGCGCTGATGGGCACGATCGCCTTCGGGCTGGCCGCGTACGGCGTGTACCTCTGGACGCTGATGCTCCTGAAGCGGCGGGTGTGAACGCGCCTGCGGCCGCGTCATCACGTCGGGCGGCCGTAGGGGCGGCCCTTGCGGCCGCCCGGGCGACTCGCCGCGATCGCGTGTCGTATGGACGAGGCTTGCCCGCGACCGCATCGGCCCGGATGCCGAGCAAGCCGTGCCGCTACGCCTCCGAGCTCAGAGCCCAGCCACTGGCGAATCTTCTTCGCCACAGTCTCGGCGGAGGGCGGGTCGTCGTTCGAGAGGACGACGATGGAGTATCCGGTGTCGAGGTCGGTCTCGATGACGGCGTTGACGCCCGGTGAGCCGCCCGCGAAGCCGGAGCCGCCGGAGTGCTTGCGCGGCGGGGCGCCCGCGGCCGGGGCCTTCGACTTGTCGGAGAAGTACCAGCCCGTCCACGCCGGAGACAGGAGCTTGTCGGCGCGCATTGCGGCGTCGAAGGCGAGCAGGTCCGGCGCCGTCGAGTAGCCGCCGCCGGCCGAGCTCGAGCGGGCGGGCAGCGTGTAGACGTTGATCCGCTTGGGCCCGGGTTGCGGTTTCCCGTCTTCGCTCTCGCGCGTGTAGCCGACGGCGCGGTTCGGGACGACCGCGTCCTGCATGTACGCGTCCGGTGTCCTTCATGCCCGCGGGAAGGAAGATGTGCTGGCGCACGTAGTCGTAGTAGCTCTGCTGCCGGAGGCCTTCTCGATGATCAGGCCGAGCACGATGTAGCCCGCGTTCGAGTAGCTTCGGGACGTGCCCGGCTCGAAGAGGAGCGGCTCGTTCACGAAGAACGGGAGAAAGTCGGACGAGCGTCCGAAGCCGTCGACTTCGGCGTCGCGTCGTAGCGCTCGCCGAAGAAGTCGCCGAGGCCCGACGTCATCGTCAGCGAGCTGCTGGATCGTGATCTTGTCGGCGACGGGCGACGGGTAGTCGGGCAGGTGTTTGCGGATCGTGTCGGAGAGCGAGAGCTTGCCCTGCTCGGCGAGCTGCGCGATCGCCACCTGCGTGAAGACCTTGTTGATCGAGCCGAGGTTGAACTTCGTGTCCGGGTGGTTCGGCACCCCGAAGTCGCGGTTGGCCATTCCGTACGCCTTGTGGAAGAACGGCTTCCCGTTCTTCGCGATCAGCACGACGCCGGAGAAGGACCCTTCGCCGTGGTCGGCGGACAGGAGCGCCTCCGCTGCGGCCGCGACCTCGGCGTCCGAGCCCTTGCGCGACTCGGCGGGGGCGCCCGGTCCCTGTGAATCATCGATCTTCCATCCCAGAATCCCGAAGTCGGGCGACCGCTCGAGCATCATGCCGATTTCGAACCATTGCCGGGTGTTCTTCGCGCGCGCGAGGAACTTGATCTCCGGAGCCTGCGACGGCAGCATCTGCTGGAAGGCGATTGGCCCGACCTCCCTTGCCATTGCGCCGAGGCGCTGGACGCGCTGCTCGAGGGGAACTTCCTTCTGTGCGGACGTTGCGAAGTTGTCCGTGACGAAGGTCCGGATGGCGTCCGGCGTTCCGGTCTCGAAGGCCGCGATCAGCGCCGCGATCCGCCGGCCCTGCGGGGTGTCGGGCGGGGAAGGGGCCTGCCCTCCGGCAGAGCCGGCGAGCACGACGAAAAAGGAGAGGGCGGCCGCGAGCGCAGACTTCGAGCGGTGCATCATGCACCGGTCTACGCGCGGGCCGCCCCGAGGTTTCGCTTTCCCGACGGCTAGGCCTTGAGCTTTGCCAGGATGTCGTCGATCCGTTTCTTCTGGACCGGGTCGTTCGTCATGGCGAGGGCCTTGCTGTAGTTCTCGATGGCGCCCTTCTTGTCGCCCGTCGTGGCGAGCGCCTCGCCGAGGCTGTCGTAGGTGTTCCACGAGTTCGGATAGTCCTTGACGTTCTTGCGGAACAACACGAGGGCCTCGGCGGTCTTCTTCTCGCCCATGAGCTGGTAGCCGAGAAGATTGACGTCGTTCTCGGTCGCCACCTTCATGGCCTGTGCGCGCAGCGCCTCGACTTCCTTCGCGTCGCCGCCCTTCTTCTCCAGGATCGCGGCCTTGGTCCGAAGATTCTGGAAGTTCGACTGCATCCCGATCGAGTGGTCCACCCAGGCCAGACCCTGGTCGAGCTTGTAGTCGTTGCGGAGGCTCCAGTTGGCCGCCTGGTTCCAGCCCTGCCAGCCGAAGCGCGGCAGGCCGCGCAGCTGGCCCTCGATGCTCGCGAACACGACGGCCTTCGAGTCGACCGCGATCGGGAACGAGACGGCGAGCTTGTCCCACTGCAGCACGACGGTGGCCCCGTTGTCGGTCGGGTCCTCGAAGCGGTACTCGAGGCGCTCTTCGAAGTCGGCGGGCTTCGGCGACACGGTGAAACGCACGGCGTCTTCCGCCTGGTCGTAGCTGAAGCTGCCCCAGGCCGTGTGCATGTTGCTGAAGATGACGGTCCAGTCCTTCTCGGTGGGGATCATGTGGAGGCCGTACGTGCCTGCCGGGAGGGTCTTGCCGCCGACCGTGAAGGCGGACGAGGACGTGAGCGTCGTGTTCATGTTCGCGCCGGCGCGCCAGACGTCGCCGTAGGGGACGAGCTCGCCCCAGACCTTGCGCTTGTTCACGGCGGGCCGGTGGTAGTCGATCGTGATCGTCGTCATGCCGACCGTCTGGCTGACGGTCGCGGCGGGGCTGGCATCGGGCAGGGTCAGGGTCGCCTGGGCCAGGGCGGAACCGGTGGCGAGGACGAAGCCTGCGAAAACGAGGATGGGACTCCTCTTCATGTGACCTCCTATTGAGAACTGGAGGTCAGTACGTCGAACCGGGCGCGGGGTTTACGGGAAAGGGGACGCGGAGGGGCGGTCGGTCAGGCCGCGGAGGCCGAGACGGAGCCGCCCGAGCCCTCGGGCCGCCGGGGGCCGGAGTTCTGCAGGGCGCGGAAGAGCAGGTCCGCGCGGCGGCGCACGCCGTGCTTGACGAGCAGGTTCGAGACGTGGAACTTGGCCGTGCGCTCGGACATCTGGAGACGCCGGGCGATCTCCTTGTTCGAGAGATTGTCGAGGACCGCGTCGAGGACCTGCCGCTCGCGGCGAGTCAGGCCCTCGTAGCCGGTGGCGTAGACGCGCAGGGGAACGGTGCACAGGGCGGAGTCGACGAACCGCGAGAGCAGCGCGCGGCCGATCCACAGGCCCGCGCCGGCGACGGTCTGGATGGCCTGCGGCAGAGTCCGCACGGCCTCCTCGTAGGTCAGCAGCCCCTTGGCCCCGAGTCGCAGCAGGGCGAACGCGGTCGGATCGCTGAACCGCTCACCGAGGACGAGGATGCGCGCGGCCGGCTGGCGGGCGTGGATGCCGGTGACGACGGACTCGGTCACGGGCAGCTGCGGGTGGGCCTCGACGACGTGGACCGACGCCTTGGGAACCGAGAGGTTCTCGAAGTCCGGTATCCGGTTGGCCTCGAGCCGCCGTGCCAGTAGCCGATACCCGCCATCGGAAATCAGCTGCTCGAACTGCGGCAGAACCAGCGGATGGCACCAGAACAAACCTACCGTGGATCGATGGACTGCCACCATCTCGGAGGTTAACGGATTCTTCAAGCCGCACGCAACCCTAAATCGTCGCCTCCGCTCCGCTCTGGAGCCTGCGCCTTCGGCGCACCGGCGAACGGCTCGCCCAAGGGGCTCGACCGTTCGCCTGGCTCCCGTCGCTGCGCTACGGCTCCCGCGGCGCGGACCTCCTCCCTCCCTTCGGTCGGGAGACTATCCGCGCCGCGAGCGACTCGGTGCGGTGCTCGCGAATCTTCAGCGGGTCGCTCAGATCCGGGCCTTGAGGCGTCCGCTTTCGGCGACAGGGGCGGGCGCGGCATCTGAGTAGACCGGGTGGCACCAGTGGCGGTAGTCGGGGTGCTTGCCGCGGACGACGTCGAAGTAGAGGGCGCGCAGGGCCGACACCACGGGGCCCATGCGGCCGGCGCCGATGGGGCGGTGGTCGACGCGGGTGATCGCGGCGATCTGGACGCCGGTGCCGCAGAAGAAGGCCTCGTCGGCGAGGGTGAGCTCGGTGCGGTCGATCGAGCGCTCGATGACGGGGACGCCGAGCTTCTCGCGCAGCAGCTCCAGGATCGTGCGGCGCGTGACGCCCTCGAGGATGTTGTCGGTCACGGGCGGCGTGACGGCGGCGCCGTTCCTGACGAGGAAGAAGTTTTCGGCCGAGCCCTCGGAGATGTGCCCGTCCGCATTCAGGACGATGGCCTCGTCGAAGCCGGCCCGCTGCGCGTCGGTCTTCGCGAAGGCCGAGTTGACGTAGGAGCCGGTGATCTTGCCGCGGGGCGGGATCATGTTGTCGTCGACGCGGCGCCAGGACGAGATCGTGGCGTGGATGCCTTCCTCGTTCTCGAGGTAGCGGCCGTAGGGCATCGCGACGATGGACACTTCCGGGTGGAGGTTGTGAAGCCGCACGCCGATCGCCTCGTCGGCGTAGAACGCGAGCGGCCGCGCGTAGCAGTCCTCGCGAAACAGCTCGGTGCGGATCAGGCCGACGAGCGCCTCGGTCAGCGTTTCGGCCGTGAAGGGCAGGGTCATGTCGAGCAGCCGCGCCGACTCGAGGAATCGCCGGAAGTGGTCGTGCGGGCGGAAGACGAAGAGCTCGGCCTCGTCCGCGTTCCAGTAGCCGCGGATGCCGCCGAAGACTCCGGTGCCGTAGTTCAGTCCGTGCGTGAGGACGCCGATCCGCGCCTCGGCGTACGGGACGACGCGGCCGCGGAAGAACGCGTGGCGGGGAAGAGCCATTTTGGGCCTCCTTCGGGGGTTGGGCTGACCAGTCCACTTTTAGAGTCCACATTGCAGCTGTGCTTCAATTGGCCCTTACGATGGACTCTCCGGTTCGGCGAATCAATAGCCACCTGCGGCCCAATTGGACTGACGCGCCGTGACGCCAGCGGCCCTGGTCGGCATCCTGGGGAAGTGGTCCAAGGGCGAGGGGCCCGTGTACCGGCGCCTTTCCCGGGCCGTCGCGGCCGCGATCGAGCGCGGCGAGATCGAGCCGGGAACCCGCCTGCCGGCCGAGCGCGTCCTCGCGGAGGCGCTCGCGGTCTCCCGGACGACGGTCGTCTCGGCCTACGAGGAGCTGCGCGGGCAGGAGCGGGTCGAGAGCCGCCGGGGCAGCGGCACCCGCGTGCGCGGATCGCTCTCCCGCGGACCGGGGCTGCGCCTGCGCGAGGATCCGTCGGGGTCCTTCCGGCGCCACCCCGTCTACCGCAGCCTGGTCGACGGCCCGGGCGACACCATCGAGTTTCTCGGCGCGCACCTGCCGGCACCGGACCTGCTCGCGCGCGAGATCGCCCGCGTCGACGAGAAGGAGGTCCGCGAGCTCTCCCGCGGGCCCGGTTATCTGCCGATGGGATTGCCCGCCCTGCGCGCGGCCATCGCGCGCCACCTGACGGGTTGGGGTGTCGCCACCACGGAGGACCAGGTGATGGTGACGCACGGCGCGCAGCAGGCGATCGGACTGGCGGGCGCCCTCTTTCTCGAACGCGGCGACACGGTCGTCGTGGAGGATCCGACGTACCTCGGGTCGATCGACATCTTCGCCGGCCTGGGCGCCCGGCTCGCGGCCGTGCCGGTGGGCGGCGACGCCGCATGGCTCAACCGCCTGCGCGAGCTCGTCAAGCGCGCCGCGCCGCGGCTGATCTACCTCATGCCGACGTTTCAGAATCCGACCGGCGCCGTGATGCCGGAGACCTGCCGCCGCGCGCTCGCGCGGCTCTCGAAGGAAATGCGCATCCCGATCCTCGAAGACAACACTCTGGCGGACCTGTCGCTCGGCGGCAAGCCTCCCGCGCCGATCGCGGCGTTCGATGCCGCCGCGCCGGTGCTGACCATCGGCTCGCTGTCGAAGCTCTTCTGGGGCGGCCTGCGCATCGGCTGGATCCGGGCGCCGGAGGAGCTGCTCGCGCGCATCACGCGGCTGAAGATCATGGCGGACCTCGGCGGTTCGCTCGTCGGCCAGCTCGGCGCCGTGCGGCTGATCGGCGAGGCCGAGCGCGTGCGGCAGTCGCGCCGCCGCGAAATGCGCGAGCGGCTCGACCGCCTGACGAAGCTGCTCGCCCGCCACCTGCCGAGCTGGACGTGGGACGTGCCCGCCGGCGGGCTCTCGCTCTGGGTGAAGCTGCCCCAGGGAGACGCGAACGCGTTCGCGCAGGTCGCGCTCCGGCATGGCGTGGCCGTGGTTCCGGGAACGCTCGCGTCGCCCGGCGGCGGCTGCGCCGACCGCCTCCGGATCCCCTACGTGCTCGACGCCGACCCGATGAAGGAAGGCGTCGAGCGCCTGGCCCGCGCCTGGGCGGCGTACGCGCCCACGAAGGGTGCTCGCGCCGCGCGGGTGCTCGTCTAGGCGCGCGCTTCCTTCAGCCGGCCCGCGTGCCGTCGGGCACGGGCCTTTCCGGAATGGCGAGCGCAGGCGCGATGCCGTCGGCGTAGCCGAGGTCGAAGAGCATGCCTTCGGAGACCTCGCCCATCATCCTGCGCGGCTCGAGGTTGACCACGAAGAGCGTCTGGACGCCGACGAGCTCTTCGGGGCGCGCGCGCTCCTGCTTCATCCCCGAAAGGATCGTCCGCGTGTGGTCGCCGAAGTTCACCGTCAGGCGCAGCAGCTTGTCGGACTTCGGGACCTCCTCGACGCTTTCGATCGTGCCGACCCGGAGGTCGATCGCCGCGAGGGCCGAGAACGGAACGGGCGGCTTGATGGGCGCAGGCGTCATGGCGTTTCCCCCAGATCTGCGATGGCGGCGCGGATGTCTTCGAGGCCCTGGTCCATGCGGTCGAGGTGGGTGCGGAAGGAGAGGACGCAGATGCGGATGGCGAAGCGCCCGCGCAGGAGCGTGCCGGTCAGGTAGACGCGCTTTCGGCCGTTGATGCGGTCGAGCAGATCGCGGTTGAGCGCGTCGAGCGCGGCGGGATCGAGCCCGGGCCGCGCGAGGCGGAACGCCAGGATGGACAGCTGCGGCTCCGCGAGGATCTCGACGCCCGGCATCCGCGCGAGCTCCCGCGCCGCGTGCTGCGCGAGCGCGAGCTTCTCCTCGAGGTTCGTCCGGAACGGGCCGATTCCGTGCATCTTCAGGGGCAGCCAGACGCGCAGCCCGCGGAAGTCGCGCGAGAGCTCGGGCGAGAGCATGTTGAAGTCCACGAGGTCGGGGTCTTCCTGCATCGACGGCAGGTACTCGGCGGAGAGGGCGTGCGCGCGCCGGAGCGTCTCGACGTCGCGAACGAGCAGCGCGCCCGTGCCGTACGGGAGAAAGAGGCCCTTGTGCGGATCGAGCACGATCGAGTCGGCGCGCTCGATGCCGGCCATCCGGCGGCGGCCTTCCCCCGTCAGCAGGAAGAACCCGCCGTACGCGCCGTCGACGTGGAACCAGAGCCGTTCGCGCGCGGCGAGCTCCGCGAGCGCCGCGAGATCGTCGACCGCGCCCGTGTTCGTCGTTCCGGCGTTGCCGCCGACGAAGAAGGGCGTCCGGCCGTCGGCGCGATCCACCGCGATCGCTTCGCTCGAGCGTCCGGCACGCGCATGCGGTACGCCGCGTCGGTCGGGATCTCGCGGACGTTCCCGGCGGGGAAGCCGGCGAGGACCGCCGCCTTCTGCAGCGCGTGGTGCGTCTGGTCGGAGGCGTAGAGCGTTCCCGAGAAGAAGTTCTCCGGCAGCCGGTCGCGCCGCGCGGCGACCAGGGCGGAGAAGGTCGCGAGCGAGCCGCCGCTCGTCAGGATGCCGCCGGCCCCGGACGGCAGGCCGGCGAGGTCCGCGAACCAGCGGACGACGTTCGACTCGATCTGCGCCAGGCCCGGCGCGGCGGCGAACACGCCGACGTAGCGATTGACGGCGTCGGCGATCAGGTCCGCGACGGCCGCGTGGGGCAGCCCGCCGCCCGGGATGTATGCGAGGTATCCCGGCCCGGCCGTGTTGAAGCTCTTCGGCACGACGCGCTCGAACAGAAGGTCGAGCAGCTCCGCGGCCGGCCGGCCCGTTTCCGGGATCGGCTCGGCGAGCGAGCGCGCGAGCGCGGCGCCGCCCTCCGTGTCGTGCGAGGGCTGCGCGGGCAGCGAGGCGATGTGCGCCACGATGCGCTCGGTGGCGGCGTCGATCAGCTCGCGCAGGGCGTCCGGGGAGAGCTCGAGGCTCCGGTCTTCGGTCGTCACGGCGCCCTCTAGAAGTGCGCGACCCGGTCTTCGCGCCGGGATGCGAGGGGAATCCACGGAGGCAGCGGCATTTCGAGGAGGGTCGAGAGCGCGAAGACCTTGGGCTCGTACATCTGCCGCAGCTCTGCCAGACGCGATGCCGCTTCGGGCGCCGGGGCCAGGGGGATCTTCGCCTCCGCCAGCGCCTCGCGCAGCCGAAGGAGATCGGCGGGCGTCATCCGATCCGGATCGGGAGCGGCCGGCTTGCGGTCGAGCACGAGCACCATGTCGGCCACGGCGTGGCGCGCCATCGCGAACGTCAGGCGCGCCTGGCGCCGGCACTGCGTGTCCACGACGGCGAGCAGCAGCGCGCTCGCATCGAGCACGGACGTCATTGCGGCGACCCACGACTGGTTGTCGTGCTGCGAGCGGTAGAACGCGAGCACCGGGAAGGAGACGTGGCTCTCGAGCAGCTCGGCCGCCCACTTCTCCCAGTCGCGCAGCAGCTCGACCAGGGCGTCGTCTCCGTTTTCGCCGGTGTGACGCCGCAGGATCTCGAGGGCCGTCGGCGGAGAACCGGCGCGCGCGTCGAGCAGCGCGATCGCGGCTTCGCGCCGCGAGAAGGCCTGCGACAGCACGGGCAGGTATCCGATGACGAGCGCGAGGAAGCCGAGGCCGATGCCGGATTCGAGCACGGTGAAGAGGCGGCCCATCGCGGAGTGCGGCACCACGTCGCCGAGGCCGAGGGTGAAGAGCGTCGTGCCGCTCATGTAGAGGGTGGTCAGGAAGTTGTTGCTGCCGTCGGGCGACGCCATGCGGGAGCCTGCGCCCCACTGCATGAGCCCGAACGCGAGGACCATGCTGACCGCCCACAGCGCGATGACGAGCAGGAGCCAGAGCGGGCCGTAAACCATCAGGAAGTTCTCGCGCCGGTTGCCGCGCGGCAGGCGCCGCGCGATCGCGCGCCACGACGGCCAGCTCAGGCGGTAGAAGAGCGTCGTCAGTCGCGTGCCCCGGGAGACGCGGCGCGAGAGGACCATCGTCTCGAACGCGTCCCAGAGCGTGACGCCCAGCAGCAGCGCGCCGCCCGCGATCATCAGGAGGGAGATTTCGGCCCGCGTCACAGGCCCATTGAATCACTTCGGCCCGCGCCAAAAAAAAGGCCCCGCCGCGGGGCGGGGCAGGATGCAGGAGGGCGCGGGTTTACCGCGTCTGGCCGTAGCGCTTCTGCCGGTCGATGTTGGCGGCGAGGACGAACGTGGGTGTTTTCTTCATGTATCTTGCCTGCAGGGAATTCGACGAGCGGCATGGAGGCGGGTTTACAGCAGTCCGGGCCCACGCGCGCCGGGTCGCGCCCGGGTTCCATCCTCGTCGTCGCCGCCGTCCTCCTCCTGCTGTGGCGCGCGCTGCCGCTGCTGCGCGCCTACCGCGACAAGCTGACGGCGCTGCATGCGACCTCGACTCTGGCCCTGGCGGCGGCCGGGGCACTCTGTGCGCTCGCGGTGCTTGCCGTCGGCCTGCGCCTGCGTCCGCGGCTCGCCGCGGGGATCGGGCTCCTGCTGGCCGCGGCGATGACGGTCGCGTCGGGCAACGCGGCGGCCTTCGGTGTCGCCGCCGTCCTGCTGACGGCGACGTTCGTCGTCGGGGACCTCGTGTCCCGCCTTCTCACCGGAGTCGAGCCCGCGGCGGGCGGCCTCGCGTCGGCTTTCGCCGCGGGCTGCGTCGCGCTCGGCCTCGTCGTCCTGCTGCTCGGCGAAGCCGGCATCCTGTCTGCCAGGTCGCTGGCCGCGGTGCTCGTAGCGATCGCGCTCGCGCGCGCGCGGCGCCTGGGCGTCCTCGCGGGCCTCGCGCGTGCGGGTTGCCGGCTGCCGTGGGGGGACGGCCCGGCGTGGATCGAGGCCGCGTGGCTGGCCTTCGCGGCGCTCGCGCTATTCGCCGCGTGGGTGGGAGCGCTCTCGCCCGACGTGTCGTGGGACGGGCTGGCGTACCACCTGCCGGAGGCGCGCGAGATTGCGCAACTCGGGCGCGTGGCGGTACGCCCGGACCTCATGCCGCACTCGCTGCTCTGGCGCAATCACGACGCGTATCTCGCGCTCGGCTTTTTCTACGGGGGCGAACGCGTCGTCCGGCTGCTGCAGTTCGGCGTCGGCGTCGCGGTCTTCGGGGCGGCGCTCGCGCTGTGCCGGCGGCTGCGGTTCGAGGGCTCGGCCGCGCTCGCCGTCCTGGCGCTCGCGGCGTTTCCGCCGGCGATGCTGCAGCTGCGCGCGACCTACGTCGACTGGCCGGCGGCGCTTCTCGTGACGGCTGCGGCGGCCGAGCTCGCCGCGGTCCGCGCCGGAGGCGGCCGGCTGCGCCTGGCGGGTTTCCTTTTCGGCGGCGCGGTGGCGACCAAGGTGTTCGCGCTCGGCGCGCTGCCCGCGCTGCTCATCCTGTTCGTACGAGCGCGGCCGCGCCCGTCGCTCGGACAGGCGGCCGGCGCGCTCGCCTGCGCGGTCGTGGCGCTCGCTCCCTGGCTGGCCTGGAGCGCGCGGCACGCGGGTTCCGTCGCAGCGCCCTACGCGGCCTCGCCGGCCGAGCTCGTCGAGCGCGTGACGAGCGGGCACTACTTCCAGACGTCGCCGGCTTCGGGCGTCGCGGCGCCGCGGCGCGCGCCGGGCGCACGCCTGCGCGCGCTGGCGACGCTGCCGTACGACCTCGTGTTTCACTCGAGCCGGTTCGAGGGCAACGGCGACGGCTACAACGGCATCCTGGTGCTCGTCCTGCTCGTCGGGCTTGCGGGATGGGACGCGCGCCGCGTCGCGCTCTTCTGCGTCGCCGCCGTGCCGTGGCTCGTGCCGTGGTCGCTGCTCTACCTGCCGTCGATCCGCTATCTCTTCCCGGTCTATCCCCTCTACGCCGTCTTCTGCGCCGAGGGGCTCCGACGGCTGACGGGGCGCCTTGCGGGCGCGTGGGGCGCGGCGGCCGGAGTCGCGCTGCTCGGCGCGGCGGCCGCCTTCCCGGTACAGCTCGGCTCGAGCGGCGTGGAGTGGAGGGTGGCCGCGGGACGGATGTCGCGCGAGCAGAGCCTCGCGGCCCGCCTTCCGGGCTACCGGCTCTGGCCGGACGTCACGGCCCGGGATCGCGTGCTCTTCATCGGCGAGAACGACCGGTTTCACTGTCCGGCGGAGGTCGCCTGGAGCGTCGAATACCTGCCAGTGGCCGCGTGGGGCCGCGATCCGGCGGCGTGGCGGGCGGGCCTCGACGCGCTCGGCGTGACTTATGTACTACAGCGTACGGACCGGCGCCCGGCGGGGCTGCCCGTCGGCCTCGACGATCGGCTCGAGCGCGTCGGGCGCGACGGGGCGGCGGTGCTCTATCGGGTGCGGCGCGAGGCATCCGGTGCGGTAGAATCGAGGCCTCCAACCCGATGACGGAGCCGATCCGCTTCCGCGAAACGAGCACCGAGCCCGCCTCGGTCGGGGCGGAGTTGCGCGACGCGGTGGCTCTGCGTGTCGACCCCTCGCGGCGCGTGATGCTCCGGTTCCAGATCGCGCTCGCCGCCGAGGATGAGATGGAGGCGTTGCGCTACGCGCGCCGCTCGATGATCCGCGAGGAACGCACCCGCGGCCTCGAGTGGGATGAGCCCTCCATGGAGGATCCGTCTCTCGCGGGCCAGGAGATCCGGTGGTTCGCGCTCGCCTCGCAGGCGGCGTGGTGCCGCCAGAAGGTCGCCGAGCTCGTCGAGCGCGCCAACCGTGCCGTCGCGGAAATGCGGGCGACGCGGCGCTAGCGGCTTGCGTTACCGCCGGTAACAGTTTCCCGGATCCGGCACAGCCCGCCTCCGTCGGTTCCCCTCCCGCAAGTCTCTCTGACTGCTGCCGCTTGCGGCGCGTCGACTCGCGCGGCACGCGCTTCGCACTGAGAAGGGTCCATGGCCAGACGCATTGGATTCTCCGAGGTCGAGCAGCCGCCCGCGTCCAACGCCTACTCGGCGGGGTCGAGCGCAGCGCTGCTCGAAGAGGCGACCGTGCCCCTGCGCTTTCGCCTGACGGCGACCGACGACGTGAGCCTCGAGGCGCTCCGCTACGCGCGCCGCGCCATGCTGCGCGAAGAGTGGACGCGCGGCGCGGTCGAGGACGAGCCCTCGCTCGAGGAGGCGGTCTTCTCGCCGTTCGACGTGGTCTGGGAAGTGCCGGCGGAGCACCGCGCTCGCTGCCGCGCCAAGCTCGAGGAGCTCGTCGCCCGCGCCAACCGCGCGCTCGCCGACGCGTCCGCCTCGCGGCGGCCATGAAGGTGCGCCCGGAGCCCGGGGACGCCGTACAATCTTCTCCATGACCGGACGCCGCATTCGCCGACTCCTGATCCTGGCGGCGATCGTCGGGGTCGCGTACTGGATCTACAAGGACCAGCCCACGGTTTCCGGTCTCGTCGACTCGATGGTCGGCCCGCTCATGGGCTCGCGCGCGGCGGTCAAGAGCTCGGAGCGCAATCGCGTGACCGGCGACGCGACCGCGGCGATCACCGAGCAGTCGGACGCGGTGGTCGGCACGCTGCACGAGGGCATGAGCACGATGGAAGTGCGCGATTTGCTGGGGAATCCCGACAAGATCGAAGAGGAGAAGCGCAAGCCTGGCGACAAGGGTCCCCAGCGGCTGCGCTGGACCTACGGCCGGATCGGGCGCGTGCTCATGATCGAGGAAAACAAGGTCGTCTCGATCATCGTCATGTAGCCAGCGCGGCGGCCGCCGCGCCGTACAGTCCCAGGTTCGCATCGAGCACGACGCGCACCGGGATCCCGGTGACCAGCTCCCGCATCGGCGCCTTGTCGTGGAGCGCGCGCAGGAAACCGGGGCGCTTCAACGCGGGCAGGATCTTCGCGGCGATTCCCCCGGCGACGTAGAGGCCCCCGGTCGCCCGGTACTGCAGGGCGGCGTTGCCCGCCTCCGAGCCGTAGATCGAGACCCACAGATCGAGCGCGGCGCGGCAGAGCGGATCCCGTCGCGCGAGCCCGTGGCGGCTGATGACGGCCGCCCCGTCTTCGGCGGCGGCGAGCTCGGCCGTCACCGCGCGGTTCGGACGGGCGGCGCCGTCGGCCGCGAGGAACTCGTAGACGAGCTCGAGTCCGCTGCCCGAGAGGACGCGCTCGCGCGTGGCCCGGCCGAAGCGCGCGCGGAGAAAGTCCACGAGACGCCCCTCCTGCGCCGTGCGGGGCCCGAACTCGACGTGGCCGGCCTCGGACGCGACGACGACGTCGTGGTCTCCGTCCGGCAGCACGCCGGCCTGACCGAGACCCGTGCCGGCCCCGAGGACGGCGACCGGGCCGCCCTTCTCCGGGCGCCCGCGCCAGAGCGTCGCGACCTGTCGGGCTCCGAGGTAACGCAGGCCGCGCGCATTGGCGCCAAAGTCGTTCACGAGCGCCAGGCGCCGGATTCCGAGCCGGCGCGACAGCTTCGCCGCGTCGAGGCGCCACGGGAGATTCGTGATTCGCGACTTGCCATTGCGAACGGGGCCGGCGACGCCGAAGCCCGCGGCCGCCGGGAGGCTCTTCTCGGAGGACAGGAACTCCGCCAGGATGGTCTCGAGCGTGCCGTACTCGGCGCTCGGGTATCGCTGCTCGCGGAGAATCCGGCAGCGCCCGGCGGCGATTTCGATCGTCGCGATCGCCGTCTTGGTCCCGCCGATGTCTCCGGCCAGCACGCGCACGGCGCGAAGCTACCATCCTGGCTTAGAGTCGTCGGCACGGCGCCCCGGTCCGGGACACGCCGCCAGGTCGACGGAATCGTCCAGATAAAAAAAGGCCCCGGGACGGGGTGGGGCCGCCCGGGGGGCGAAAGGAGGAGGTTGAGAAGTTCCTTTGCTCGCCAGACTGAGATTGCAAGTGCGCGGCCAGTTCGAGCCGAAATAACAATTCATTCATTTTCAGTAGTTTGCGTGCTATGGGTGACGGCGGAGTGACGAGAATTGTCAGAGTTTCTCGGTCGGAAACGGCGACTAATTGCGTCGCCCGACCCGGGCCCCTGCGCGCGTGGCTCGTTTCTGGCGGTCGCGCTCTGCGGGCTGGCGCCCCTTGCCGGCTGTTCCTACATCTTCTCGGAGAAGCGCACCGTCTACCAGTACGACCCGGCCTACGGCGTCGACAGTCCCCAGTTCCTGCGTTCGCTCGACGGGCTCGGCACGGAGATGGTGGCGGGCAACCAGGCGCGCCTGCTCGAGAACGGCGAGGCCATCTTTCCGGAGATGCTCGCGTCGATCGCCCAGGCGCGGGAGTCGATCAACCTCGAGATCTACATCTTCGACCACGGGGTGATCGCGACCCGCTTCGCGGAGGCGCTGGCCGAACGGGCGCGCGCGGGTGTCGACGTCCGGATCCTCGTCGACGGCTGGGGATCGGACCTCGGGCCGCTCGAGCCCGCGCTCGTCGCCGCGGGCGCGAACGTCCGCATCTACAAACCGTTGCGCATCTACTCGATCGACCGCGTCGGCAACCGGACGCACCGGCGCATCCTGACCATCGACGGCAGGATCGGCTTCTGCGGCGGCGTGGGAATCGACGACCGGTGGAAGGGCGACGCGCGCGACCCCTCCGAGTGGCGGGACACGATGATCCGCATCGAGGGACCGGTCGTCACGCAGCTGCAGCACGTGTTCGCGCAGGACTGGGTCCACACGACGGGCGAGGTCCTGAACGGCGACCGGCAGTTCCCCGCGATCGCACCCGCCGGCCCCATGCTCGCGCAGGCGATCGCGGCCGCCCGCGCCGACGCGATCTCGATGTCGAAGCTCGTCCTCTACATGGCGATCCAGGCGGCGCGCCGCAGCATCTGGATCGAGAACGCCTACTTCGTGCCGGACCGTCAGATCCGCGAGGGCCTCGTGCAGGCCGCGCGGCGCGGCGTGGACGTGAAGGTGATCGTGCCCGGCGCGCACACGGACTCGCCCAACGTCCGCATGGCGGCGCACTACCACTACGGCGAGCTGCTCCAGGCGGGAGTCGCGATCTACGAATACCGGCCGACGATGATGCACAACAAGGTGATGGTGGTCGACCAGGTCTGGTCCACCGTCGGCTCGATCAACTTCGTGAACCGCTCGATGAAGAAGAACGCCGAGGTCAACGTCGCCGTCTACGACAAGGCGTTCGCGGCCGAGGTCGAGAAGATGGTCCTCGCGGACCTCGCGCGGTGCGACGTGTTGACGCTGGCCGAGTGGAACAAGCGCGGCGTCTTCGATCGCGCCGGCGAGCTGTTCTTCTGGCTGTTCGCCGAGAACTACTAGTAGGATCGGGCGCGATGTTGGACAAGCAGCTCCGGCTCGAGCGACCCCTGATCGTTTTCGACACGGAGACGACCGGGACCAATCCGCGCGCGGACCGCGTCATCGAGATCGCGTGCCTGAAGGTGCACCCCGACGGCCGGCGCGAGCAGTACCTGCGCCGGATCAACCCGGGCATCCCGATCCCCCCTTCCTCGACGGCGATCCACGGCATTACCGACGCCGACGTCGCGGGCGAGAAGCGCTTCCGCGAGCTCGCGGCCGAGCTCGCCGCGTTCCTCGCGGGCAGCGACCTGGCCGGGTACAACATCGCGGGCTTCGACCTGCCCGTGCTGCGGGCCGAGTTCCTGCGCGCGGGCGTGGCCTTCGAGATTTCGGACAAGCGCCTGGTCGACGCGCAGCGGATCTTCTTCTCGCGCGAGCCCCGCCACCTCGCCGCCGCCGCCCGCTTCTACTGCCAGTCGGAGCACGCCGGCGCGCACGGCGCTCTCGCCGACGCCGAGATGACGCTCCGGGTCCTCGAGGGGCAGCTCGAGCGCTACGGCGAGCTGCCGCGCTCGGTCAACGAGCTGCACGAGCTCTTCTGCGCGGGCATGGACCAGGACATCGACCCGGAAGGCCGCATCCGGCTCGTCAACGGCGAGCCGACGATCAACTTCGGCAAGAACCGGGGCCGCGCGCTGAAGGACTTGAGCCGCGAGGAGCCGGGATTTCTGCGGTGGATCCTGAAGGGGGACTTCTCCGAGCCGGTCAAGACGATCGCGCGGAAGTATCTGCCGGAGGGTCAGTAAGCAGTAAGCAGTAAGCAGTACGCCGAGCAAGCTTCCGGCGCCAGCTGCTTACTGCTTACTGCGGACTGCTTACTCCCTCACTTCTCCGTTTTCTTCCAGCGAAGCGTCTCCCCCGAATCCACGTTCCTCACCCTCACCATTCCCGGCTCGGTCTCGAGGCTCCACTTTCCGACCGCGCCCTGCATCGCGAGCGCGCACGTGGCGGATCCGAGCGTGTTGCCCGCGAATCCGTCGCCCTTGGGGTTCATCACGAAGCTGCAGGCCGAGGAGAGCTCGCGCTCCGTGAAGCGGCCCGCGTCCTGGGACAGCGCGGTGACCGTCGGATTGAAGTGGGGGATGTACGTGAAATAGATGTCCTTGCCCTGGGTCTCGAGGCGGATCACGCCGCGCTGGTTGATGTTGTTCTTCTCGAACGTGCCCGTCACCGAGAGGAAGAGGTCGTAGGGATGCCCCGGCTCGAGCGTGACCGACGAGAGGTTCAGGCGCAGGTGGTTGCCGGGCGTCGCGCCCTCGAAGGTTCCCGAGAGCATCGCCGAAATCTCGTAGATGTGCGACGAGTCGGACTTCTGCTGCGCCGTCGCGACGGGGGCGAGGGCAACCGAAAGAAGCAGGGCGGCGATCAAGGGCCTTTTCATAGAACCTCCGGCAGACCCGAGGCTGCGATTCTCGTTCCAGCCGCGGGACGCGGCCGGAAGTGGGAGCGGATTGCGTCCAAGCGCCCGGGATTCATCGGGTTACGCGCCGTCCTGGCCCGCTGTCGGGAAAGGAGGGGCCGTCACCTGGCGAGGACGGAACGGCTTCGATCGCGGGCAACGCACGCGATCCGGAGAGCGATGGCAGCGCGCGCAGCCCCTTGATCGTGCGTTCGAGCGAGGCCTGGAAGGCCTGGGTCAGCGACTCTTTCTCGTTGTCGGAGCCGCGGTAGTTCAGGCGCGAGACTTCCTCGTTGGCCTCGAACTCGGTCAGCGTGCGGCCTGCGGCGCTGGTGGCGCGGACCGACCACTCGACGGCGGCTTCCCAGGATTCGACGTCGCGCACCGATGCGAAGCGGTGCACCTCGATCGAGATCGTGCCCACGCCGGCCTGCGGCGACGCCGACCACTGGCATCCCGTGAAGGAGCTCTGGATTCCGTTGCGAATGGCGGCGGTCATTTTCTCCGTGGCGTCACGTTCGGCCCGCTGGTCGAGGATCTCGAGATTCCACCGGGTCTGCCCGCCCGGGCACGGAGTTGCGGGGTCCGAATAGGAGGCGGGCCGCACGGTCGCCGGCCCGCAGGACGCCGCGAGCGCGGCGAAGACCAGGGCGATCGGGCGCAGCAGGGCTGTTCGCGTCATGGCGTCAGCGAGAACGCGCGGGCCCTTGCCGCTTCTTCCGGATTCCGGCGTCCGCGATCGCTTTTCCCGCCGCCCCGTCGGCGCCGTAGAGCTGCGCCATGGCCGCGAGTTCGGTGCGCAGGTCCTCGACCAGCTCCGGCGGAGAGAGGGCCGTCGCGTGCTGACCGTAGGCGAGGATGAACCGCCGGGCCTCGCGCAGGGACTCGGCAGGCAGCTCGAGAATCGCCTCGCCGCCGCTTCCGGTCTCGATCTTCTGCCGGGGGTGCCAGACCATCTCGCGGATCTCGTCGGAAACCTCGGGCGCAAAGCGCACGCGGAACCGGAAGGCCCGGCCTTTTCCCACGAACAATCCAAAGGTGTTCCGAAAGAACTCTTCGGCGTCGAAGTCCTTCGGAATCGCGTAGCGCTGCCCGGTCAGCTTCGGCGCCTCGATGCGCGCGAGATAGAAATTCTTCACGAGGCCCTGCGCCTGGTCTTCGGCCAGGACCATCCAGTCGCGCCCGGCGAGGATGAACGCGTACGGGCGGATGACGCGCGGATCGCCCGGGCCTTCGCCCGGGCGGTGGTAGCGGATCGAGAGAGCGATGCCCTTCTGCAGCGACTCGGAGACGGCCTGCCAGGTTTCCTCGCGCACCGGCCGGAATGCGGCGTTGCGCATCGCGAGCTTTTCGCGCACCACCTCCGGGCGCAGCCGGACGGCCGGAGGCATCAGCCGCGCGAGGCGCTCGTAGCAGGAGCGCAGGCTGCGCGCGATCGGCGTGCCGCCGAGCAACGCGAGCACCTGCGCGGCGACGCCGATCGAGAAGAGGTCCTGGCCGTCGACCGGCAGAAACGGGAGCACGTAGTCTTCGCGTCCGTAGACGTAGCCGTTCTCCTCCCGGCGAAACTCGATCGGCGCTTCGAGCTCGTCGCGCAGGTAGTCGATGTCGCGTTGAACGGTCTTCGTCGAGACGGAGAGCTCGGCCGCGAGCGAGCTCGTGTTGGGATGCCGGCCTTCCTTGATCTCGTGGTGGATCGTCTGGAGCCGTCGCCAGAGAGGGCGGTCTTTGAATGCGCCTGCGCGACCCACGGTCGAGATTCTCGGGCCGGCACCTCCCGGGCGCAATGAATCAGTGTCAGAAAGTGTCCCTGAAGTGGCGGCCGACACCAACTCGCTTGTCATCGCCGGCGCTCCGGGGAATGCTAAATCGTTGAAAATACAGGCTGCCCGCTGATGTCCGGTCGTGGCTCGGCGATTGCTCCATGGAAGGACATCATGCAGATCCCCTACGACCTCGAGTTCGTCGAGAATCGGCCTGCGGTCGCGATCCGTGCGGTGGCGCTGAACAAGCCGACATCGCCGTGGGACGCCCTGCTGCACTGGGCGTTCCGGCTGATTCGCCGCTTCGAGCGCTAGAGCTTCGGCTTCGAGTGCCCGGGCTGCTGTCGCTCCGCGGGCGGAGCGTGCCGCAGGCAACGCCGGCTCGGCCGGCGGTTACCCGCGCCCCGACTACTTGAGCGCCGCGAGGATCTCCTTGGCGGTCGCGGCTTCCTTGCCGTTGGGCTCGAGCTCGAGGTACTTCTCGAGGTGCTCCTTCGCGGGCGCCTTGTGGTTCAGGTTGAACGCCGACATTCCCAGGTAGAACTGCGCGTTCGCGAAGTCGGGCTTCGCGGCCACGGCCTTGGTCAGCGCCTCTTCCGCTTCCTTCATCTTGCCCTTGTTGTAAGCCCCGATTCCCTTGTTGTAGAGGATCTCGGGCGACTCGGGATTCGCCTCGGCATACTTGGCCGACCAGTCGGCGGCAGCCTTCTGGTCGCCCGTGTTCTTCGCGGCCTGGGCGAGCATCGGGTAGAGGTTGGTCAGCGTCGGATCGAGGTCCACCGCCTTCTCGCCGTACTCCACGACCTTGGCCCAGTCTTTCTTCTCGTACGCCAGGCTGCTCAGGGCCGCCCAGCCGTTGGGCAGGTCCGGATTCTTCTTCACCGCTTCGAGGAACTTGGCTTCCGCTCCCGCCTTGTCGCCCGCGTTGGCCGCCTCGACGCCCGCGTTGAAGGCGGCGACGGCCTGCTCGCTGCCCGACGCCGCCGGGGCGGCGGCGTGCGCGGCGCCCGGAGCGGCCGTGGCCGTGGCCGCGGAGGCGCTGGCCAGCTTCGCGTCGACCGTGCCCATGTCGTTGATCGGGATCTTCTTGTCCTCGCCGTACGTGACGAAGCCTTCCTTCTCGATCGAGACGTGGTACGGCATCGTGCAGTCGTTCATGATCGTGCTGTACTTGCCCTTGCCGTCGGTCTTCAGGGTGAGCCTGAACGTCCCGAGCTTGGGGGTCGTGATGACGATCGCCGCTCCCTCGATCGGGGCGCCCGCCGTGTCGGTCACCGTTCCCACCAGGCGGCACTGCGCGCCCGCATGGAGAAATCCGGCCGACAGAAAGACACCGAGCGCCGCGGCCATCCGCATCGTGATTCTCATCGTCTTCTCCTCCGGGGCGGGATTTCGTCCCGGTCTTCCGCCCGCTCATCCGGATTCTATGAGAGTCCGGCCCGGCAGAGAAAACCGGAAAAGTGACCCCGAGATTCCGAGGCCGGCGAGCCTAGGCGCGCGCGGCGGCTGCCGGGGCGCGGGGGATCGCCTCGAGCACCTCGGCCACGGTCGCGTAGCGGCCCATGGGCATGATGTGGATCCCCCGGGCCAGGCGGGCGATGCCCGCCGCGAGCTCGCGGGCGATCGCGATGCCCTCGGCCCGCTCGTGCTCCTTGCCCTTGTCGGCCGCGCGCCGCATCCGCTCCTGGATCGCGGCGGGGACGACGATGCCGGGGACCTCGTTGGCGAAGAAGAGCGTCTGCTTGAGCGAGAGCAGGGGAATCAGGCCGACGAGGACCGGGATCGCCCGGGCTTCCGGGCGCGACAGGAACTTCTCGAGCGCGTCGAGGTCGTAGACCGGCTGGGTCTGGGCGAACGTCGCCCCGGCCTCGATCTTCGCGCGCACCTTCGAGAACTCGACTTCCTGGTCCGCGGCCGCCGGGTTGGCGGCGCAGGCGACGGCAAAGCGCGTCGGCGCGCCGATGGCGTTGCCGGCGAGGTCCGCCCCGGCGTTCAGGCCCTTGGCGATGCGCAGCAGGCCGAGCACGTCGACTTCCGACACCTGCTTGGCCTGCGGATAGTCGCCGATCTTGAGCGGGTCGCCGCCGAGGCAGAGGATCGCCTTGACGCCGAGGCCGGCCGCGCCGAGCAGGTCGGACTGCAGGCCGAGCACGTTGCGGTCGCGCGTCGTGATCTGGACGACGGCGTCCAGGCCCGTCTCGCGCTGGATCAGGGCCGCGACCGCGATGGACGACATGCGCAGGCGCGCCATCGGGTTGTCCGTCACGTTCACGGCGTCGACGCCGCCGGCCTTCATGAGGCGCGCGCCTTCGATCGCGGCCGAGGAGTCCGCGCCCTTGGGCGGCTCCACTTCGCCCGTGATCACGAATTCCTTCTCGTCGGCGAGCTTGCGCTTGAGCCGCGAAGTCTCGACGGCGGCCTCGGCCACGTGCTCGACGTCGTTCTCGACCACGATCGAGACCGGGCGCCCGGCGCCGGCCCGCCGCGCGCCGGCGACCTCGCGCGCCATCGCGCGGATGTGCTCGGGCGTCGTGCCGCAGCAGCCGCCGACGATGGCCGCGCCGGATTCGACGAACGCCGCCGCGTACTCGCGCAGGTAGTCGGGCGAGGACAGGTAGACGTTGCGCCCGTGCACGACGCTCGGGTAGCCGGCGTTGGGCATGACGGACAGCGGCAGCGCGATCGAGGCCGGCAGCTTCGAGAAGATGTCGTGCGTCTCCTGCGGTCCGAGCGTGCAGTTCATGCCGACGCCGTCGGCCCCGGCCAGCGCGAGGGTCGCCAGCGCGTGCGCCGCGCTCTCGCCGAAGGCCGTGCGGCCGTCGGTCAGGAACGTCATCTGCGCGACGATCGGGATGGCCGACGAGAGGCCGCGCACGGCGCGCACCGCCTCGGCCGCCTCGAGCAGGCTTCCGAACGTCTCCAGCAGGATGAGGTCGACGCCGGATTCCAGCAGGACGCGCGCCTGCTCCTCGAAGATCTCGCGCACCTGCGTCAGGTGGAGCGATCCGTACGGCTTGACGAGCGCGCCGAGAGGCCCGATCGAGCCCGCGACGAAGGCGTTCTCGCCGGCGGCGGCTTCCCGGGCCAGGCGCGCGCCCTCGCGGTTGATCTTCTCGAGCGAGTCGGCCCACTCGTGGACGGTGAGCTTGACGCGGTTGGCATCCCACGTGTTGGTCGTGATGATCCGGGCGCCCGCGGCGACATAGTCGTCGTGGACCTCGCGGACGGAGTCGGGGTCGGACAGGTTCAGCGGCGACCGCGCCTGGTCGGGGGAGGCGCCGCGCGAGGTCAGCAGCGTCCCGATCGCCCCGTCGGCGAGCAGGACCTCTTCGGCGATCGTCTTGCGGAAGTCTTTTTTCATTTGGCGCCCTACAAAAAAGCCTCTCGATGCGAGAGGCGCCGGCCCTGTGCGGGCCATTTCGCGGCGCCCCTCATCTTCTTCTCCCTCGGGAGAATTCCGGATTTGGCACCTCTCGAAGCCGCGCCGCGATGCGCGGATCTTGGTTGCCGTGGGTTCCTCGGGCCGGTCCCTCACCCACTCTCGATGCGGCCGGAACGCGTCGGCGGTCCGGACGGCTCAAAGATCTGCAGGGGACGGTAACCCCGGCGGCCGAAAGTGTCAACGCCCGGGAACCGAAAGGTCTAGAATTCGAGGGTCCTCCCGGGTCGGGCGTTCCCGTCGGCTCCTTTTCACGAAAGGAGCCGGAAATGATCCCGATTCTCGCTTTCTCCCTTCTCCTGCTGACGGCCGATCCGCCCGATTCGCCCTGGGTCGAGGTGCGCCTCACGATCTTCCGGGACCCGTACAGCTCGAGCGACCAGGTCACGGTCTGCCGCGTGCGGGCGGACAACCTCGGCAGCAGGACCTGGTCGGGCAGGGCGCTCGCCTTCGAAGCCCGCGCGGTCGGCGGCGGCCGGCACACCCGGGCGCGGGGCCGATTCGGTCTCGAGCTCGCGCCCCACGGATCGCTCGAGACGCTCATCTCGCTTCCCGGCCGTCACGACCGCCTCGAGGTCTTCCCGATCACGCCGAAAGGCGCGTCGGAGGAGTCGGAGCAGAAGGTGCGGCGCAAGACGTCGCGCCGCCGTCCGAAGCCGCCGGCCTGACCGCGCGCGCAGCTGAAAGTCCGCGTCGATCCCGATAGAATGCGCGTGCATGAAGATTCTCGTCGTGGGCGGGGGAGGGCGCGAGCATGCCCTGTGCTCGTCGCTGCACCGAAGCCCCCTCGTCGAGGAGATCTTCTGCGCGCCGGGCAACCCCGGCATCGCCGAGGTCGCCGACTGCCTGCCTGTGTCTCCGGGCGACATCGTCGAGATCGCGGATCTGGCCGAGACCCTCCACGTGGACCTGACGGTCGTCGGGCCGGAACTGCCGCTCTCGCTCGGAATCGCCGACGAGTTCGTCAAGCGCGGCCTGCCGATCTTCGGGCCGACGCGCCTGGCGGCGCAGATCGAGTCGTCGAAGGTGTTCTCCAAGGAATTCTTCCGGCGCCACAACATCCCGACCGCCGAGGCCAGCGTGTGCCAGACCGCCGAGGAGGCGCGCAAGGCCATCAAGAAGTACGGCTTCCCGGTCGTGCTCAAGGCGGACGGCCTGGCCGGCGGCAAGGGCGTGCTCATCATCGAGAGCGACGAGGACGCCGAGCGGGCGCTGCGCCTGTTCTTCCAGGAGCGCGTCTTCGGCGCCGCGGGCGACCGGATCATCGTCGAGGAGTTCCTGCGCGGACAGGAGTCCTCGTTCCTCGCCCTCTTCGACGGCGAGGTGGCCGTTCCGCTGCCGACGGCGCGCGACTACAAGAAGGTCTACGACGGCGACCGCGGCCCGAACACCGGCGGCATGGGCGCGCACTCGCCGGCGGGCGTCCTGAACGCCGAGACCGCCTCGCAGGTCCTGAAGGACATCCTCTGGCCGACGCTGCGCGGCCTCCAGGCCGAGGGACGCTCCTTCCGCGGCGTGCTCTACGCCGGGCTGATGCTCACCGAGTCGGGCCCGAAGGTCCTCGAGTACAACGCGCGCTTCGGCGACCCGGAGACGGAGGTCATCCTGCCGCGCGTCACGTCCGACATGGCGGACGTCCTGATGGCCACGGCCAAAGGAGGCCTCTCGCGCTTCCTGCCGCTCGAGGTCAAGAACGAAGCCTGCGTCGGCGTGGTGCTGTGCGCCGGCGGTTACCCGGGCAACCACGAGCGCGGCCGGCCGATCACGGGCCTGGCCGACGCGGCGCGGATGACGGGCGTCGAGGTCTTTCACGCCGGCACCGCGCGCGACGGCGACCGCCTGGTCACCGCCGGGGGCCGCGTCCTCGTCGTCACGGCGACGGCGTCCTCGATGACCGAAGCGGCGATGCGCGCCTACGAGGCGGCCGACCGGATCCAGTTCGAAGGCAAGCACATGCGCCGCGACATCGCCGCCGGCGGCGTCAGACCCAGCAGAATCTAGACCGTCGGCTTCGCTTCGCTCCGCGCTCCCGCCCGCGCGACGCTTCTCCGAGCCTCACTGGGGCATCAGCTCGCCGCGCGACGAGTCTCCGCGAGAACCGAGCGAGAGCGTCACGCGGCGGGAGCCGGAGCGCAGCGAAGGCGACGGTTAGAAACATCCTGCGGAGCAGTGGAGGTCGTTGAAGCGGGTATCGCCGGTGTCGGTGTCCTGCGTCAGGACGAACCCCTCGATCGTCGGCGCGTTCGGCGACGTGTTGCGCGTATCGGCGAACACGAGGACCGAGGTGACGTTGGTCGGCACCCCCGCCTGCGCGAAGAGGTCGTTGATCAGACGCAGCTCGCCGGGCTGGACGTCCGACAGCGTGACCTGGTTGCCGACGGGCGACCCGGTGCCGGCGTCGTAGAGGTTGACGTCGACCGTCACGGGCTGCAGCGTTCCGAGCGCGTCCGTGTTGTGGATGCCGAGGATGGCGCCGAGCGAACCGGCCTGGAGGCTCGGCGACGGCACGGTGTCGTGCGCCGTGCCGACGAGCGACGTCGTCGCGGAGTCGAAGAAGAGCGACGCGAGCTGCCCGCATCCGACGGTGCCGCGCAGGGGATCGACCTCCGACACCCGGTTGTACGTGCTCGCCGTGACCGAGCCCTCCCAGCCGTCGCTCGACGGAAGGTTGGTGAACGTCACGAGCAGCGTCCCGAGCGAGTTGTCCTGGGCCCCCGCCGCGAGGGCGCCCTGGCCGGCGAGATACCCGACGATGTCGTCGGAGTGGAAGTTGTCGAGGTGACCGAGCGAGACCGTGATCTGGTTGGTGCAGCCCTGGAAGGCGTCGTTGACGGCGTAGCAGTACTGCATCACCGCGTTGACGCCGTCGGCCGTCGTGTTGTTGGAGATGTCGACGGAGGTCCGGACGTAGGCGTCGGGCAGCGCCCCCGGTGCGGACTTGCGCGCGGCCGTCGTGGAGGCGGCGCCGGGGAAGCTCCCCGTGTCGAAGCCGCCGGGCTGGTTGCCGGCGTCCTTGTGGTAGGTCTTCGAGCTGTGGGTGACGTTGTCCGTCACGGTCAGGTCATAGATCAGGTCGGTGAGATGACCGTAGAAGACCCAGTAGTTGCCGTTGACGGCGATGGCGTCGAGGATCTTGACGAAGACTTCCGGGTTGCTGGGATTGCTCGTCAGGGTGGGCAGCGAGAAGTAGCCGAACGTGTCGGTCTGCGGCAGGGCGACGCCAGCGCCCGTGACGTTGTTGTGGTGCTGGTCGGTGGCGACCAGCGAAACCGTGAAGCTGTGCGCCTGGTTCAGCACCAGGTCGGCGCTCTGCCCGGCTCCGGGAGGGGCGTAGCTGCGCACGTAGGGCACCTCGACCGAGAACGTCGTGCCCGCGGTGGCAGCGGCGGCCTTGGTCGCGGCGTCACCGCGCTTTGCAGCCCGCGCGACCTTGTTGCGGGGCGCGGCGGACTGGGCGCTGGCGGCGGCCGGCGCGAGGCTGACGGCAAGGATGGCGGCGAGGGCGAGGCGCGAAAGCTTCATGTCCCGGTTCTCCTTAGGGGCTCGCGCCCCGCTGTGACGTTGCGACGATGCGGACTCTAGCAAAAACCGATCCACGGGCCGGCGCGGGCGCCGTTCGGGCTTTTCGGCCCGACCGCCGGCCCGGCCGTCCCTCGTGGGTGACGGTCTGTCCGGTCCGGCGCCAATCTCTCGGACGCGCCGGGACTTGTTCCGGTTTACGCGGGCTAGAATCGCGCGCATGCGTTTAGCCGCCGTCGTCCGGATTCTGACCGGGGTCCTGTTCGTCGCGGAGGGCCTGTCGAAGGTCACCGGCGACTTCGTCAGTGGTGAATTTGCGAAGGAAGTCCCGCAGATCGCGGCCCGGTCCTTCCCGTTCTGGCGGCATTTCCTGGAGACGGTGGTCGTGCCGCATGCCGCGGTCTTCGCGTGGGTGGTCGCCCTGGGGGAGCTCGCCGTCGGCCTCGGACTCCTGGCGGGCCTGCTGACGCGGGTCGCCGCAGGGGGCGGCGCGCTCCTGATGCTGTCCATCGTGCTCGGCGCGGCCAGGCCGGCCGCCGGCGCGTCCTGGGACGACTGGATCACGGCGGGCCTGACCTCGAAGTTTGCCTGCCTGCTTCTGCTGTCGCTTCTGGCGGCGGACGCGGGCAAGGTCTGGGGGCTGGACGGGCGGCGGCGCAAGGCGCCCCGCGGGAAAGCCGCCTGATCTACTTCGAAGCAGCGGCGCGATGGCTTTTTCGAGGTCCGCGTACGACTGCTTTCCCGACAGCACCCGCGTCTTCCTGCCGTCCTTTCCGTAGAGGACCGTGAAGGGAAGCTCGCCGCCCCACTTCGCGTCGACCGATTCGATGAAGTCCTGGTCGTCGCCGCCGCTCTTCTTGCGGTAGTTGGGAAAGTCCGGGGGCGCGGCCGCCAGGAACTTCTCGACCTTGGGGAGGTCTTTCGCGAGGTCGGTGGAGACGCCGATGACGCGCAAGCCGCGATCGCGGTACGCCTTCTCGAGCCGGACGAAGTCGGGAAACTCCTCGCGGCACGGGACGCACCAGGTGGCCCAGAAGTTCACGAGGACGACGTGGCCCTTCTGCTTCGCGATGGCCGCGGAAAGCTCCTTGCCGTCCAGCTCGCCCTTCAGCAGCGTCGCGTCCGCGGCGCGGCCCGAAACAGCGAGCGTGAAAAGCAAGAGGGCGGCCGCAGCCGCCCTCGGGTGATTCTCTCGAATCCGGGTCATGCCCTTTTGATCGTGCAGCCGAACGCCTTGGTCTCGGCCTTGGCGACGGGCTGGCCCGCGAGCAGCGCGTCGAGCGCGTTCTTGAGATCCGGCGAGGTGACCTTGGCGGGGTCCTCGTAGTTCTCGTCGATGCGGCCGTGGTACACGAGCTTGCCGTCCTTGTCGACGACGAACACTTCGGGGGTCCGCCGCGCGTCGTAGAGGTCGGCGACCTTGTTGCCCGGGTCCTTCACGATCGTGAACGTGTGCCCGTGCTTCTTCGCGTGGGCGACCGCATCCGCGACGCTCTCCGTGCTGTTGCTGTTGATCCCCACGAACTGCACGCCCTTGGCCGCGTAGGCGGCCGCCATGTCGCGCATGCGGTCGTTGTAGGCGTTCGAGTACGGGCACTCCGTGGCGATGAACATGAGCACGACCAGCTTGTCGGCCTTCTCGGCGCCCGCGAGCGAGAAGTCCTTGCCGTCGATCGTCTTCAGGTCGAAGACCGGCGCCGTGGCGCCGATCGCGGGCCCCTCGGCCAGCGCCGGCAGAGCGGCGGCGAGAAAGGCGAGGCTGAGCAGGGTACGCTTGGTTTTCATCGGAAATGTCTCCTTAGAACGACGGAAATCGTATCGCAGCGGCGGAAAATTCCGCCCCCGCCTCACGGTTCCCGCAGGAGCCAGCGGCGCTTCTTCGGCGGGCCGGCCTCGAGCGCGCCCACGCGCCGCTCGAGCTCGGCGATCCGCCGCAGGAGGGCCTCCATCGCGCCCGCCGCCGCCGCCTCGGCTTCCAGGAGGCGTTCGACCTGTTCGCGCAGCGCTTCGTTTTCCCCGCGGGAGAGGACGGCGCGGCGGACCTCGGCGAGGCCGAGCCCCTCGGTTTCCGTGAGCCGGCGGACCGTGACGAACCGATCCACGTCGGACTCGCCGTAGCGGCGGTGGCCGCCGGCGGTCTTGCGGATGTGGAACAGGCTCGAAAGCTCGCGCTCGTAGAAGCGCAGCGTCGAGACGGGGATCCCGGTCCGTTTCGAGACGGCCGAAATGGACAGGGTCGCCGGATCCGGGGGCATCCGGCGACCCGCTCGATCCTTACACCGCGAACGTCGGTCGGACCACCACGGGATCGAACTTCCAGACGTACTTGTAGGCCCCGTTGAAGAAGTCGATCGTGATCTCGTAGTGCGCCTCGACCGTGAGGGCTTCCCGCGAGCGCGTGACCTTCAGGTTGTCCTTGGTGACCGGGATCTGCAGCTCCTGGGCCTTGCGCAGGATCTCGAACTCGATGAACTTCACGTCCTTGATGGAGCCGAAGGACGCCTGTTCCTGCATCACGTCGTAGAACTCGGACGTCGCGATCTTCACGGGCACGACCTTGTAGAGGACGTAGCCGACCACGCCGAGGATGACGAGCCAGACGATGCACCCGACGTTGGCGGCTCCGCGGACAGACCGTGACCGGTTCATGCGTTCTTCCTCCCGAGTCGTTTTTCGACGATTCTAACCCGATTCGCGCGTCCGGCCACGACGCCCGCATCCATTCGCGCTCAGCGCACCGGACGGAACAGTCGGTCCCAGCGCGCGCGGCGGAAGAGATCGAGCGGAAGGCGAAGGATGGCGGCCGGGCCCGCGGCCGCGTCGGAGCCGCGCGGCACGAGCGACCAGTAGACGAAGAGCGCGCGGCCCTCGATGTGACCCGCGGGGACGGCGCCCCAGTAGCGGCTGTCGTTCGAGTCGTCGCGGTTGTCGCCCATGACGAAGTAGGTGCCGGGCGCGACCGTCCGCGCGGCGAGCTGATCCCGCCGCCGCCCGTCCTCGGGAATGGAGGGATCGTCGGGCCAGACGCGGTCGTCCGCGTGGAAGGCATAGGGCTCGTCGAGCAGCCGTCCGTCGACGTAGACGCGCTTGTTCCGGATCGCGACGGTCTCGCCGGGAAGGCCGATGACGCGCTTGAGGAAGTCGCGGCGCGGGTCTTCGGGAAAGCGAAAGACCACGATGTCCCCGCGCCGCACGCCGCGCGACGGCATCAGCCGCGGCGAGCGCGGGGATCGTGTCGAGGGCGCGAGCACGAACTTGTTCACGAGCAGCCGATCGCCCGTCAGCACGTTCTTTTCCATCGAGGAGCTCGGGACCTCGAATGCCTGGAAGAGGAAGGTCCGCGCGAAGAGCGCGAAGACGATCGCCGCGAGCACCGGATCGGCCCGCTCGCGCAGTCCCGGCCGCGGCGGGACGGGCGCCGTCGCGGTCGTTACTTCACGACCGTGAACATCCGGTCCCATCGTGTCCGCGAGAAGAAGTGGACGGCGACGTCCGCGAGCTGGCGGATCTTCGCGACGGGGCCCCGCCAGATGTGCGAGTTCGGCTCGGCCTCGTAGGACCAGTAGAGGACGACGGGGCGGCCGAAGATGTTCTGGCGGGGGATCGCGCCCCAGTACCGGCTGTCGAGCGAGTTGTCGCGGTTGTCGCCCATCCCGAAGAACGCGTTCTGCGGAACCGGGAACGGTCCGAACTGGTCGCGGCGCCGGGCCATGTCCGGGATCGCGGGGTTGTCCGGAGTAGGTCTCGGGGTCGATGTGCTGGATCGAGGTGCGCTCCTCGGGCTTGTCGTTGACGTAGAGCTGCTTGTTGCGGACGGCGACCGTGTCGCCGCCCTGCGCGACGGCCCGCTTGACGAGGACGTTGCCGGGGTTCATGTCGTCGCCGGGCTTCTTGAAGACGACGATGTCGCCCACCTTCACGTCCCGATAGGGCAGCAGGCGCGCGAGCGCCGGGAGGCGCGGCGCGAAGGCGAACTTGTTGACGAGCAGGTGATCGCCCACCAGGATCGTCCGCTCCATCGAGCCGGTCGGGACCTGGTAGGTCTGCACGATGAAGGTCCGCACGAAGAGCACGAAGATCCCCGCGACCAGCAGGGACTCGTACCATTCGCGCGCGGTCGACTGGGTGCGGGGGGCCTCGGCGGCGGCGTTCAGGTCGTTCATTCGACTTTCAACACGGCGAGAAACGCTTCCTGCGGGATGTCCACGCGGCCCACCCGCTTCATGCGCTTCTTGCCCTCCTTCTGTTTTTCCAGCAGCTTTCTCTTGCGCGTGATGTCGCCGCCGTAGCACTTGGCGAGCACGTTCTTGCGGATCGCCGAGACCTGCTCGCGGGCGATGATCTTCGCCCCGATCGCGGCCTGGATCACCACCTCGAACATCTGCCGGGGGATGATTTCTTTCATCTTTGCGGTCAGGAACCGGCCCTTGATCGCCGCGACGTCGCGGTGGACGATCAGCGAGAGGGCGTCGACGGGGTCCCCGTTGACGAGCAGGTCGAGCTTGATGAGGTCGCCCTCGCGGTAGCCCGAGAACTCGTAGTCGAACGAGGCGTAGCCCTTCGAGATCGACTTCAGCTTGTCGTAGAAGTCCATGACGACTTCGTTCAAGGGAAAGTCGTAGGTCAGGACCACGCGGTTGGCCGCCAGGTACTCGAGCGACTTCTGCGTCCCGTGCCGATCCTCGCAGAGCTTCAGCAGGCCGCCGAGGAAGTCGTCGCGCGTGATGATCGTCGCGGTGATGTAGGGCTCCTCGATCCGCGCGACGTAGTTGGGCGCGGGGAGGTGGTTCGGATTCACGATCTCGAGGACCTCGCCCTTCATCGTCGTGACCCGATAGTTCACGCCGGGCGCCGTCGTGATGAGGTCGAGGTCGAACTCGCGCTCGAGGCGCTCCTGGATGATCTCCATGTGGAGGAGGCCCAGGAAGCCGCAGCGGAACCCGAACCCGAGCGCGGTCGAGTTCTCGGGCTCGAACGTGAACGAGGCGTCGTTCAGGCGCAGCTTCTCCATCGCGTCGCGCAGGTTGGCGTACTCGTCGGCGTCGGTCGGAAAGAGGCCGGCGAAGACCATCGGCTTGGCCTCGGCGAAGCCCTCGAGCGGCTCGGCCGTGGGGCGGCGGACCTCGGTGATCGTGTCGCCGATGCGCGTCGAGTGCAGGTCCTTGATGTTGCCCCAGAGCGAGCCGACCTCGCCGACCGAAAGCGACGGGACTTCTTCGGACTGCGGACGGAAGACGCCGAGCGCCTCGACGTCGGTCTCCAGGCCCGTGCCCATCGCGCGGATCTTCATGCGCGGCTCGAGCTTGCCGTCGATGATGCGCACGAGCGACGTCACGCCGCGGTAGGGGTCGTACCAGGAGTCGAAGAGCAGCGCCTTGAGCGGGGCGTCCGGGTCCCCCTTCGGGGGCGGGATGTCGCGGACGATGCGCTCGATCAGGTCCTCGATCCCGATGCCCATCTTGGCCGAGGTCAGGACGGCGTCGTCGGCCGGGATCCCGACGACCTGCTCGATCTGCTCGCGCGCCTTCTCGGGCTCGGCCGAGGGCAGGTCGATCTTGTTGATGACCGGCACGATGACGAGGTTGTGGTGCGTGGCGAGGTAGGCGTTGGCGAGCGTCTGCGCCTCGACGCCCTGCGTCGCGTCGACGACGAGGACCGCGCCCTCGCAGGCGGCGAGCGAGCGCGAGACCTCGTAGGAGAAGTCGACGTGGCCGGGGGTGTCGATCAGGTTCAGGACGTACTGCTGGCCGTCCCGCGCCGTGTAGTTGAGCGTGACGGCCCGCGCCTTGATCGTGATGCCGCGCTCCTTCTCGAGGTCCATGTCGTCGAGCATCTGCTCGTGCATCTCGCGCGCGGTCACGGCGTTGCAGCGCTGGAGGATGCGGTCCGACAGCGTGGTCTTGCCGTGGTCGATGTGGGCCACGATCGAGAAGTTGCGGATGAAGCGCGGGTCGGTCATCGGAGAACGGCGAATAATACAGGTTTCGGGCCTCAGGTCCCCAGGGGCCACCGCGACCGCGCCGGGGCCAGGGCGGGGTCCCGCGGCCCCTCCCGCCGGAAGCGCAGGAGGCCCGCCCAGGCGATCATGGCGGCGTTGTCGGTCGTGAAGGCCCGCTCGGGCAGCAGGACCGGGACGCGCTGCCGCGACCCCCAGGCCGAGAGCGCGGCGCGCAGCTCCGAGTTGGCGGCCACGCCCCCCGACAGCGCGATCGCCGCCATCCCCTCGTCGCGGTGGACCGACTCGACGCGGTCGAGCAGGGCGGCCACGATCGCGTGCTGGAAGGACGCCAGCAGGTCGACGAGCTCGGGCGCGAGGGTCTCCGGGTCGAGCGGCGAGCCGTCGATCCCGCGCTTCTCGAGCTCGCGCAGCATCGCGGTCTTCAGGCCCGAAAACGAGAAGTCGCGCGAGCCGTCGTGGACGCGCCCGATGGCGAAGGGATGGCGGTCCGCCCGTCCGCGGGCGGCGATGCGGTCGACGATCGGTCCCCCGGGGTAACCGAGCCCGGCGCGGCGGGCGATCTTGTCGAACGCTTCGCCGGGCGCGTCGTCGCGCGTGCGGGCGATGGGAACGATCCCCCCGTCCTCGACGCGGACGAGCTCGGCGTGGCCGCCCGAAACGACGAGGCCGTGGAAGGGATACGCCACCGGCAGCGGCGCCTCGCCGCCTCCGCGCAGGAAGGCCGAGAAGAGGTGTCCCTCGAGATGGTTCACGCCGACGAGCGGAATGCCGCGCGCGAAGGCGAGCGCCTTGCCGGCCGAGAGCCCGACGAGCAGCGCGCCGATCAACCCCGGCCCCGCCGTGGCCGCGACGAGGCCCACGTCCTCGAGGGCGACGCCGGCCTTGCCGAGGGCGTCCTCGAGCACCACGGGCAGGTTTTCGAGGTGCGCGCGCGCGGCGACCTCCGGAACGACGCCGCCGTACTGCGCGTGGGCCTGCATCTGCGACGACACGACGTTGGCGCGCACGCGCCCGTCGCCGTCGAGCACGGCGACGGAGGTTTCGTCGCAGGAGGTTTCGATCCCGAGGACGATCATGCCGGCGGGTCGCCCGCCGCCGCGCGCGCCAGGCTCTCGGAAAACGGCGCCCGGCACACGCCGCGGTCCGTCACGATGGCGGTGATGTACCGCGCCGGCGTGACGTCGAAGGCGACGTGGCGGGCCGAGACGCCCTCGGGAGCGATCGAGCGGCCGGCGAACGCGAGGACCTCGGCCGGCGAGCGCTCCTCGATCGGGATCGCGGCGCCGTCGGGGCAGGCGAAGTCGACGGTCGTCATGGGCGCGGCCACGTAGAAGGGCACGCCGTTCTCCTTCGCGAGGACCGCGAGCGAGTAGGTGCCGATCTTGTTGGCGGTGTCGCCGTTGGCGGCGATGCGGTCGGCGCCGACGACGACGGCCTCGATGCCTCCGCGCGAGAGGAAGTGGCCCGCCATGTTGTCCGTGATGAGCTCGACCGGGATCGCGTCGCGCGAGAGCTCCCACGCGGTCAGCCGCGCGCCCTGGAGGAACGGACGGGTCTCGGAGGCGATGACCCGGATCGGCTTGCCGGCCTCGACCGCGCCGCGGATGACGCCGAGCGCCGTGCCGTAGCCCGCCGTCGCGAGCGCGCCCGCGTTGCAGTGGGTCAGGACGTGGCGCTCTCCCGACAGCAGCTGCCGCGCCGAACTTCCCGATGCGGCGGCACGCCGCGATGTCCTCGGCGGCGATCGCGTCCGCCTCCTCCACGAGCGCGGGCTCGATCGCATCCGGCGCCTGCCCCTCGAGCGCGGCGAAGCGGCGCGCCATCCGCTCGAGCGCGGCGAAGAGATTGACGGCGGTCGGCCGCGTCGCGGCGAGCAGGCGGCGCGCGGTGTCGAAGCGCTCGGCCGGAGGCGTCGAGGCGCCGCTGCGCATCGCGAAGGCGGCGCCGTAGGCCGCGGCGACGCCGATCGCCGGCGCGCCGCGCACGGCCATGTCGCGGATCGCGACGCGCGATCTCGGGCGCGCGCTCGAGCTCGAGCCAGACTTCGTCGCCGGGCAGCAGCCGCTGGTCGAGCAGCCGCAGGAGGCGTCCCTCCCGGTAGAGGGGGCGGAAGAGTTCCGCGGCGCTCACGGGGCGGGCTTCGGGACGAGTCCGGCGCCGTGCCGCCGCGGATCCGCGACGGCCTCGGACTTGCCGCCGGGCAGCGCCGCGACGGCGTGCACGCGGCCGATCTTTCCGGACACCGGGTCGCGCGCCGACATCTTCGTCGCGTGGCCCATGGCCTCGAGCGCCATGATCCACGCGGGGTCGAACCCGTTCGGCTCGAGCTCGACGACGTCGGGCAGGTTCTGCTGGTGGAAGCGCGGCGCGGCGACGGCCGCCGCGAGCGGCTCGGCGCGCAGGACGAGGCCGAGCAGGACCTGGAAGTTCGTCGTGATGATCGTCGAGCCGCCGGGCGAGCCCCAGGCGAAGGCGCCGCGGCCCGGGATCACCGCGATCGTCGGGCACATCGACGACAGCATCCGCTTGCCGGAGGCGACGGCGTTGGTCTCGCCCTGGACGAGGCCGTACATGTTCGTCTCGCCGGGCCGGGCCGCGAAGTCGTCCATCTCGTTGTTCATCAGGAAGCCGAGGCGCGGCGCCACGCGGGCGTTGCCGAAGGAGTCGTTCAACGTCGTCGTCATCGAGACGACCATGCCGGAGCCGTCGGCCACCGAGAAGTGCGTCGTCGTCGGCTTCTCGGGGAAGACCCGGACGAGCTCGGCCGAAGCCGTGGCGCGGTCCGGGTTGACGGAGGCGACGAGCCGTTGGACGCGGGCGCGATCGACGAAGAGCTTTTCGTCGACGCCCGGAAAGGCCGGGTCGCCCAGGAACTCGTTGCGGTCCCGGTAGGCGCGCTTCTCGATTTCGGCGAGCCAGTGCATCGCGGACCCGCTCTGAACGCGCAGGCGGTCGGGGACGAGACCGACGGCGAGCGCCAGCTCCGCCAGGACCGGGCCCGAGGAGGGCGCGGGCGTGGTGAAGACCTCGGCGCCGAGGAAGGTGAAGCGCAGGGCGGGGCGGATCTTCGCCTCGTAGCGGCCGAGGTCGCCGCGCGTGATCAGGCCCCCCGCCGCCTTCTGGCCTTCCTCGATGGTGCGCGCCACCTCGCCGCGATAGAAGCCGTCTTCGCCGCGGTCGCGGATCGCCGCGAGCGTCTTCGCCAGGTCCGGCTGACGGAAGACTGCGCCGACGACGGGCACCGCGCCGTTGGGAAGGAAGATGCGCGCGGTGGCCGGATCCTTCGCGAGCCGTTCGCGGTCGGCCGCGATCGACTCGGCGATGTTCTCGGTCATCGGGAACCCGTCGCGCGCGAGCTTCACGGCCGGCTCGACGACGACTTTCCACGGCAGCTTTCCCGCGCGGCGGTGCGCGAGGGCCAGGCCCGCGACCGAGCCCGGAACGCCCGAGGCGAGCGGGCCCTCGGTCGAGGAAGGCGCCGGCTTGCCCGGGGCCGCGAGGAAGAGGTCCCGCCGCGCGGCGCGGGGAGCGGTCTCGCGGAAATCGACGGTCAGGACGCGGCCCTTCGCGTCGCGGGAGATCCAGAAGCCGCCGCCGCCGATGTTGCCGGCTTCCGGCCACGTGACGGCGAGGGCGAACGCGACGGCCACGGCCGCATCCGCCGCGTTGCCGCCCCGGGCGAGGATCTCGATGCCGACGCCGGCGGCGATGCCCTCCTCGGCCGCGACGGCCCCGCCCGCGCCGATCGAGGCCTGGGGAAGGTCGGCGGCCGACAGCGCGGCCGAGGCGAAAAGCAGGAGCAGCGCGGAAAGCCGCCGTATCACTGCGCTATTCTACCGGGCCGATGAAATCCATAAGAGACCTCTCGCTCCAGGGGCGAAAACTCTTCCTGCGGGTCGATTTCAACGTGCCGCTCGACGGCGGCCGCGTGGCCGACGACACGCGCATCGCCGAGACTCTGCCGACGCTGCGCCTGGCGCTGGAGAAGGGGGCGCGGGTCCTCTGCGCGTCCCACCTCGGCAAGCCAAAGGGCAAGAAGAAGGCCGAGCTCTCGCTCGCGCCGGTCGCGGTGCGGCTGGCGGAGCTTCTCGGCAAGCCCGTGCGCTTCGTCGAGGAGTGCGTCGGCCCCGAGGCCGCGAAGGCCGCGGACGCGCTCGCCCCGGGCGAGGTCCTGCTGCTCGAGAACCTGCGTTTCCACGCCGGGGAAGAGGGCAACGATCCCGAGTTCGCCGCGCAGCTGGCGGCGCTGGCCGACGTCTACGTGGACGACGCCTTCGGCGCGGCGCACCGCGCGCACGCTTCGGTCGTCGGCGTGCCGCAGCGCCTGAAGGAGAAAGGCGCGGGCCTGCTGCTCGAAAAGGAAGTGCGGGAGCTTTCGCGCCTGCTCGATCCGGCGCGGCCGTTCGCGGCCATCCTCGGCGGCGCGAAGATCTCGGGCAAGATCGACACGCTGCGCGTTCTCTCGCGCCGGGCGGACGTCCTGCTCGTCGGCGGCGGAATGGCGAACCACTTCGTCAGGGCGCTCGGGCTCTCGATCGGGAAATCGCTGCTCGAAGAGGACAAGGTCGCCCTCGCGCGCGAGATCCTCGACTACTGCAAGGAAGCGGGCAAGACGATCGCGCTGCCCTCGGATTTCGTCGTGGCGAAGTCCCCGGACGACGGCGCCAACGCGAAGACCGTCGGCATCAACAAGATCCCGGACGGGCTCATGGCTCTCGACGTCGGGCCGCGCACGCTCGAGCAGTTCGAGCGCCTGCTGGGTCCGGCGAAGACGATCTTCTGGAACGGCCCGATGGGCGTTTTCGAGAAGCCCCCGTTCGACAAGGGAACGATGGCCGTGGCCCGCATCGTCGCCGCGTCCCCGGCCGTCACGGTCGTCGGCGGCGGCGAGAGCGTCCAGGCCGCGCACGCGGCGGGCGTCACCGGGAAGTTCACGCACGTGTCGACGGGCGGGGGCGCCTCGCTGGAATTCCTGGCGGAAGGAAAGCTGCCGGGAGTCGAGGCGCTGGGGGGCTGACGCCTGACCTCCCGCCTTGCGTCTGCCATGAAGCTCATCGTCGCCAACTGGAAGATGCACAAGACCCGCGCGGAGGCGCGGGCGTTCGCGGCGGATCTCGGCGCGCGCATCGGAAGCGGCATCGCGGGGCGCGAGCTCGTCCTCGCTCCGCCGTGGACCGCGCTCGACGCCGCGCGCGACGAGAAGGAGCGCTGGTCGCTCGCGTGCCAGAACGTCGCGGCCGAGGCCGACGGCGCGTTCACCGGCGAGGTCTCGGCGGCGATGGCCGCGGACGCCGGCTGCCGGTATGCGATCGTCGGACACTCGGAGCGGCGGCGCCTCTTCGGAGAAGACGGGGCGACGCTCGAAAAGAAGATCGCGCGCTGCCGCGAGGCGGATCTCACGCCCATCTACTGCATCGGCGAATCGGCCGAGCAGCGGGACGCGGGCCGGACCGAGGCCACGCTCGCGGCGCAGATCGCGACGCTCTCGAACGACCCCGCCGACGCGCCGCTGGTCCTCGCCTACGAGCCCATCTGGGCCATCGGGACCGGCCGCGCCGCGACGCCGCAGGACTGCGCCGCGGCCTGTGCGCGGGTGGGACAGTTGCTGTCGGGCCGAAAGCAGCTGCGGATCCTGTACGGGGGCTCGGTCCGGCCCGAGAACGCCGCGGAGCTCGCGGCGGCGCCCGGGGTGAACGGGTTCCTGATCGGCGGGGCGAGCCTGTCGGCGGCCTCTTTCGAGGCCATCGCCCGCGCTTGACGCCCCCTAAGCCGGGCGCGTACACTTCCGCCCCTTTTCGTGGAGGCCCCCGTGTTGTATGTCGCCCTGGTCACCGTCTACGTCATCATCTGCTTCTTCCTGATCCTGGTGGTTCTCCTCCAGCAGGGCAAGGGAGCGGACATCGCCGGCGCGTTCGGCGGCGGGTCGAGCCAGACCGCCTTCGGCGCCCGGGGAGCGACGACGTTTCTTCACAAGCTCACGACCTTCGCCTTCGTCGGCTTCGTGCTGATCTCGATGCTGCTTTCGATCATGGAGGCGCGCCCGAAGGCGTCCGTGATCGACAAGGCGCTTCCGGCCGCGGCCGCGCAGCAGAAGCCGGCGGCGCCGGCTCCGGCGGCGCCCGCGCCCGACGGCGCCGCTCCGGCAGCCGCACAGCCTGCTCCGAACGCCGCGCCGCCTTCCTCGGGCAGTCCGGCGAAGCCTCAGTAGCATCGGTATCGGCCCCCGTGCCGTCGTGGTGGAATTGGTAGACACGTACGTTTGAGGGGCGTATGGGGTAACCCATGCCGGTTCGAGTCCGGCCGACGGCACCATTTTTCAGTTCTGACCTAGGGCACCGGATCCCTCCCGCCCCGCGCCCACGGATGACAGCGCAGCACCCTTCCCGCGGCGAGCGCGAATCCGCGCGGCGCGCCGTAGCGCGCGATGGCCTCGCGCCCGTAGGCCGAGCACGTCGGCTCGAAGCGGCAGTGCACGATTCCCGAGCGCGCGAGCGCCGGTGAAACCGTCGCGCGGTAGGCGTCGATCGCTCCGACGGCCAGCCGGGCCCCCACCTGCTTCGACGGCGGCTTCAGACAGTCGCCGACCGCCAGGCCGATCAGCGCGGCCAGGATCGGGCCGGCGAGCGAGGCGCGCCGGTCAGTCTTTGGCGGAGAGCCGGCTGGCATGGTGGGAGACTCCGGGGATCATCAACCGCTTGCCCTGGATCGCCAGGACGATCGCGAGGATCGCGATCCCGACGTACGTCATCGAGAGGATCACCATCGCCACGGCGTAGAGGCAGGTCGTCGAGGGCAGGAGGATGCCGACGACCGTCAGCACGAGGCCCGCCGCGAACGCCATCCCGAACAGCAGCTGGCCGTTGCGGGCGTTCCAGCGCACCTCGCGGTCGCGCGACAGGGGCAGGGCAACCAGGCCGAGGACGGGAACGTAGGAGAGGACCAGCAGGCCGGCGCGCGTCGGGGAGGGACCCTCGGCGGACATGCGCGGGACGATATCAGTCGTCGCGAGGGGCGGGCGGGCCCGCTAGTTCGTCTTGAGCCGGATGGTCCCGTTCACCGTTTCGCAGTGCAGCGGCTCGGTGCCGCCGTTGTAGCTGCCGCGGGCCTCCTTGGGGCCGAGCTTGCCTTCCACCGGCATGTCGAAGTCGCCCTCGATGTGGCCGTTGACGGTCGCGAGGTCGTACCGGACCGAGGAAGTCTTGGCGAACGCGACGTCGATGGAACCGTTGACCGTCTCGACGCGCGTCTTCTTGAGCGGGCCGTTGTAGGCGAGGCGGACCGAGCCGTTGACGGTGTTCGCGCTGCTCGGGCCCTG
This sequence comes from uncultured Acidobacteriota bacterium, assembly GCA_963843325.1. Taxonomy (GTDB): domain Bacteria; phylum Acidobacteriota; class Thermoanaerobaculia; order UBA5066; family Gp7-AA6; genus DAHUXD01. Next base: position 631,982 of record CAWJKC010000016.1, on the reverse strand, counting down.
GAGTCCCGTCAGCTCGATCGAGCCGTTGACCGCGTCTCCCGAAAAGGAGCCCGCGAATCCCGCGGCGGTGATCTTGCCGTTGCACGTCTCGAACCGGACGTCCGCCTTGGCCGGAATCTGGAGCGTGTAGTTCACGTGCGCGCCCGAGCCCCCGAAGTCGAGGAATCCGAAGAGCCGGCGGCGCTTGGGGTTGACGGTCTCGACGCGGATCTCCTCGCCGACCTTGGTGACGCGGATCTCCGTCAGGCGCAGCGTCTCCTGCGCGCGGCTGCCCTCGGCCTTCTTGACCGCGCGCAGCTTGAAGTAGGGCTTGTCCCAGGCGCTGGCCTCGATCTCGCCGTTGACGTTTTCGACGGAGATCTTCGTAACCCCCTCCATCGAATAGGCCTTCTCGAAGACCTCCTGCTCCGGGCCGCCGGCCGACAGGGGCGCGGCCAGGGTGAGCAGGAGCAGGGCGGCGAGCGACTTTCGGACTTTACGCATGTGCATCCGAATCTTAACAACGGAAAGCAGGCCAAAAGGTTCAGGTCGGATTGGCGCCTCCTTGGCTCCTCGCCGCAACTCTCATGTTATCCGCACCATACGCAAACCGCCGCGCCGGTCCGAACGGCGGGGCGCATCCCCGTCCCGGAGCAGGGGCCACGCGTCCCATACGTTCCAGAGTGGGATGAGCAGGGAAAGGTTACGGCGAATCGACCGCCAGGCGCCGGGCTCCGAGCCGTCCGCGGCCCGGACCTCGAGGGCCAGCCAGCGCCGCGCCCGCCCTCCCCGCGCGTCGCGGAGCAGGAAGGCGGCGGTGGCGGCCGCTCCCGCGGCGATCCAGACCGCCGGGATCCAGGTCCGGGCGGCCGGGACCAGGCGCCAGAGGAACGCTGTTACGATCAGGCCCGCCACATCCGCCGGCGCCGCGCACACGAGCACGTCCAGAAAGAGCGCGAGGATCCGGGCGCGGCGCATGTTGTGGGGAATTGTGGATTGCGCGCCGGCAATTGTGAATTGAAAATGCCTCCGGTCTCCCGTTCTGTCGCCGACTGCCACCTCCATTTCGAGGGATGCCTGCCCTCGGATGAGATCGTGCGGCTGGCCGGCAGGGCCGGCCATCGCTTCGCGTCCGCGGCGGCGTTCGAGGCGTCCCGCGCGTCCGTCCGCGACGCGGCCGGGTTCCTCGCGCTCTACGCGGAAGTCTGCCGGCTCTTCCGCGGCCCGGAGGACTACGTCGGCGCCGCGCTCGCGGTGGCCGGCGCCCTGGCCGACGACGGCGTGGACTACGCCGAGGTCTACGTCTCGCCCGAGATCTTCACGCGCATCGGGCTCGACGCCGGCGCCTGCCTCGAGGCCGTGGACGTCGGATTCCGCGAAGCCCTCGAAGCGCGCGGAATCCTGTGCCGCATCCTGCTCGACGCCGTGCGTCACTGGGGCCCCGAAGTCCGCCGACCGCGTGCTCGACCTCTACGAGCGCAACCCGCTGCCCTCGATCGTGGGTTTCGGCATGGGGGGAGACGAGGCCGCGCTGCCGGCGGCGGCGTTCGGAGGGATCTACCTGCGCGCCCGCGCGCTCGGTCTGCACACGTCGGTCCATGCCGGGGAGTGGGTGGGCGCGGAATCGGTGCGCGACGTGCTCGACGCGCTGCGCCCCGACCGGCTCGACCACGGGATTGCCGCGGCCGCCGACCCGCTGCTGCTCGCGCGGCTGGCCGAGGAAGACACGATCCTCTGCGTCGCGCCGACGAGCAACCTGCGCACGGGCGCGGTCGGCTCCGCCGGAGCCCATCCCCTGAAGCGCCTCATCGACGCCGGGGTCCGCGTGACGCTCTCGGCCGACGACCCCGTGCTCTTCGGCACGACGACCCGCGGCGAGTACCGCTTCGCGCGCGAGCAGCTCGGCCTGACGGACGAGGACCTGCGCACGCTCGCGGGAAACGCCTGGCACGCGGCGTTCTGCACGAAGGAAGAGCGCGCCGCGGGGCTCCGGACGATCTCAGAGCGCGGCGAAGCCTAGGCGCGCCTCCTCGAGGCGGGCCGTCAGCGCCGCAACGCGCGATCGGCGGACTTCGAGCGTGAGCACCGGCTCCGGGTCGAACCGCTCCGAGGCCAGGCGCACGTGCGGGGGATCGAGCAGGCGTCGCACGACGCCCGACTTCTCGTAGGGGCAGCGCACCTCGAGCGTGACGGTGTCGTAGACGACCTCGAACCCCGCCGCCGCGATCGCGCGCTCGGCGGCGAGGCGATACGCGCGCACGAGGCCGCCGGTGCCGAGGTTGGTGCCGCCGTAGTAGCGCACGACGGCGGCGACGGCGTCGGTCAGCTCCGCGCTTTCGAGGGCGCCGAGGATGGGCTTGCCGGCGGTGCCCGACGGCTCGCCGGCGTCGGAGGCGCGCGCCGCCGCGCGGTCGCCCGCGCCGAGCTTCCAGGCGAACGCCACGTGCGTCGCGTCGTGGTGCTCGCGCCGCAGCCGCTCCAGGACCTGGTCCGCCTCCTGCGCGCGACGCGATGCGCTCGACGAACCCGAAGAAGCGCGAGGCCTTCTCGCGCACCTCGCCGCGGCCCGGGCGGGCCGGCACGCGCCGCGCGTCGTCGTCGTCCGGGGTCACTCCGAGAGCGTCGCCTCGTAGATCGCGCGGTAGCGGGCGACGAGCGCCTCCGTCGGGAACTCGCGCTCGGCGCGCAGCCGGCATGCCGCCGAGAAGCGCTTCCAGCGCGCGTCGTCGCGGAGCAGTCCGAGCGCCGCTTCCGCCATGCCGTCCACGTCGCCGACCTTGCGCAGGAAGCCGGTCTTTCCTTCTTCGACGACCTCGGGCAGTCCGCCGGCCGCGGTGCCGACGACGGGCACGCCGCAGGCCATGGCCTCGAGCGCCGCGAGGCCGAACGACTCGGCGTCCGAAGGCAGCAGCATCAGGCGCGTCGCGGGCAGGATGGTCTCGACGGCCGCGACGTTGCCGAGGAACGTCGTGCGGTCCTCGAAGCCGCCCTCGCGCGCGAGCCGTTCCGCGAGCGAGCGGTCGGGTCCGTCCCCGATGAGCAGCAGCCGCGCGGGAACCTGGCGCCGGATCCGGTCGAACACGGCCAGGACGTCTCCGACCCGCTTGACCGGACGGAAATTCGAGACGTGCACGATGAGCGCCTCGCCGTCGCGGGCGAGCGCCTGCGCGAACGGGGAGGCCCCGTCCGGCCGGTACTGCTGCGCGTCGACGAAGTTCGGGACGACCTCGATCTTTCGCTGCACGCCGAACTCCCGCACCGTGACGTCGCGCAGGTAGCTCGAGACGGCCGTGACCGCGTCGCTCTTCTCGATGCCCCACTTCGTGATGGGCAGGTAGGAGCGGTCCTGGCCGACGATCGTGATGTCGGTGCCGTGCAGCGTCGTGACGACCTTGAGCTTGCGGCGGCCGCCCCGTGCCGTTCGACATCTCCCGCGCGAGGATCGCCGAGATCGCGTGCGGCAGCGCATAGTGGACGTGCAGCAGGTCCAGGTGCGCGTGCGCCGCGACCTCCGCCATCTTCGTCGCGAGCGCCAGCGTGTAGGGCGGCGAGACGAAGAGCGGGTACGACGGAGCCACGACCTCGTGGAAATGGACGCGCTCGCGCGGCAGGTCCAGGCGCGAGGGCAGCGCGTAGGAGATGAAGTGCACCTCGTCGCCCTGTTCCGCGAGCGCGATCCCGAGCTCCGTCGCGACGACGCCGCTGCCGCCGAACGTCGGATAGCAGGTGATGCCGATCTTCATCAGTACCCGGGCTCGAAGCCGGCGAACGCCTGGACCAGGTCGTCGACGCGGGGCGGACGGCGCGAGAGGAACCCCTCGCCGAACTCGACGCCGATGAGGGCGCCGTGCTGGCGCGAGCGGGACTCGATCATGTCGAGGAAATCCTTCTGCGACAGGATGGTCTGCGGCTCGGTCGAGTTGGGATTGTGGAACTGGCTCTCGAACGCGCGCATCGCGGCGCGGCGGATCTCGATGTAGGGCGTCACGTCCACGACGTAGGTGGGCGTCTGCGGATCGAACGTCGGGAAGTAGACGGTCTGGTGCGGCCGGTGCGCCGGGTGCGCGGTCTCGAGCTTGCGCAGCCCGGAGTAGAAGGCGGCGTCCGTCACGAGCTGGCCGGCGCGGCGGTGGTCCGGGTGCCGGTCGTCGGGGTACGGGGTCAGGATGATCCGCGGCTTCTCCCGGCGGATGACGTCGATGACGGCGAGCTCCTCCTCGCGCCCGCGGCGCAGCCCTCCGTCGCCGAGGTCGAGCGCTTCGCGGAACTCGGCGCCGAGGATCTCGGCCGCCCGCGCGGCCTCCTTGCCGCGGATCTCGGCGGAACCGCGCGTGCCCATCTCGCCGCGCGTGAGGTCCACGATGCCGAAGCGGTAGCCCGCGGCCTTCAGGCGCGCGAGCGTGCCGCCGCACGTCAGCTCGACGTCGTCCGGGTGCGCGGCGATCGCGAGGACGTCAACGGCCATGGGCGCCTCCTTCGGAATCGACGGCGAGGTCGATGACGGCCGCGCCTTCGGTCGAGTGGCCGGCGGCGCGCCGCAAGCGCATCCGGGATGCCGGGCCCCCAGTTGAGGATCCAGGCCAGGGGCGGGTAGACGCGCTCGGCCGGAATGCCGTCGGGCATCAGGGCCTGCGCCAGACGGGTGCCGCGGTTCGAGGCCACGCCGCTCTTGCGCTCGACGGCCTTGCGGGCGCGCTCGGCGAGCTGCTCGAACTGGTAGGCGATCTTCTTGCGCGCCGTCTCGAGGGCGCCGGTGAGCGACGGGTCGAGCCCGGTGAGGGGAGCCTCGAACGCCGCGAGCGCGGCGTCGGTCGAGCGCGCCAGCGCCGCGGCGGCGTCGGCTTCGGGTACGACGGGCGGCGGCGCGGCGGCCGGCGTGGTCGAGCAGGTCTTCTTCCGCGAGACCGAGCTGCTCGGCGAGACGCCGCTCGGCGGGGCCGCGCAGAACGAAATGCGTCCGCGGAAAGAGCACCGGAGGCGTCACGCCGAGGACCGGGAAGAGCGGAAGGCTCTGCGCGTGGTACGCGATCTCCGCCGCCCCGAGCACGCTGGCCGCCATGGGGAAGAGATACGACTTCAGGACCGGCCGGGTTATGACGTCGGCCGAGGGCCAGGCCTGCCCGGCCTCGACCCGGGCGACCGCGGCCGGGACGTCGTCGATGCGGCGGCGCCCCTGCGCGTCGATCGCGAAGAACGAAAACCCCTCGGGGACCGGCGCCGGAACCGGGCGTCCCGCGGCGCGCAGCTCTTCCTCGGTCGAGCGAAGGACCGCCCGCAGGGCGTCGGCCTTGCCGGCCGCTTCGAGAAAGAGCGCGACCGTGGGCGGGCGCGCGGCCGGCGTCGAGCGGCTCGAGCACGAGCAGCGGATCCGGATCCACGAGGTCGAGCAGCGTCTCGATGAAGGCTTCGCCGTAGAGCGTGCCCGGCGCGCTGCGCCGCGCGAAGGCCTCCAGCACGCGCTTTCCGTCGTCGCCGGGCGCGTCGGGGCGGAAGGCGTCGACGATCGCCGCGATGCCCTCCGGGATCGGCAGCCGGCCGACGGGCTGCCGGTTCTGGCGGTCGGCTCCCTCGAGGACGAGGCGCTGCGGTCCCTCGGGCGTCGGCCGCGCGGTCTGCGCGATCTCCTGCAGGTCGTGGTCGTCGGTCAGCGCCCAGAAGACCGGGACCGCCGGCACGCCGCGCCGCGAGAGCTCGCGCGCGAGGTGGATCGCATCGAACGCCTTCATGAGCGTGAAAAGGGGCCCCGTGAAGAGGCCCACCTGGTGTCCCGCCGAGACGGCGACGGCGCGGCCCGCCGCCAGATCCTCGGCCATCTTCTTCGCCTCGGCGCCGCGACATCGGAAGGCCGTGGCCGGGACGCGCGCGCCCTGTCCCGCGGCGAGCAGCTGCTTTCCGCGCGCGACGGCGGCGTCGAGCGTGGGCCGGTCGGGATACAGATCGGGCGCGCCCTTCAGGAACTCGAGGAAGAGCGGCGAGAGCCCCGGATACTTCGCGTAGGGAATCACGAGGGTTTCTCCGTCTTGCGCGCGAGGACGATCAGGCGCGGCGAATCGGGCCCGGCGGGCGTCTCGTCGAAGTCGCCCCACACCTTCTCGACGCACAGGCCCGCGCCCTCGAGCAGCGCGACGAGCTCGTCGGCGTCGTACGCCCGCACGCTCTCGCGAAAGATCTCGGCCGAACCGGCGCGCCGGACTTCGATCTCCTTCTCCAGGCGCGCCGTGGCGGGGTTCCAGGTGCGCCGGATCCGGTACTCCTTCTCGCCGCAGCAGCGGCGCTCTTCCGCGACGAGGCGCGCGAGCACGTGGTCGCGGCAGAAGGTGTCGCAGAGAAACGCGCCGCCACCCCGCAGCACGCGCTCGATCTCGGCGACGACGGCCGTGTTCTCGGCCTCGGTCAGGAAGTAGCCGAAGCTCGTGAAGAAGTTGACGACCGTGCGGAACGCGCCGTCCCGGAACGGAAGCGCGCGCATGTCGCCGCGGACGAGCGCGAGGTGGCGGTCGCGCTGGCGCGCCAGATCGAGCAGCGGCGCCGAGTAGTCGAGCCCGACCGACGGCGATCCGGCCTCGGCGAGCGGGATCGAGTGGCGGCCCGAGCCGCAGCAGAGATCCAGCAGCGGGTTGGGCTGGCTCGGCAGGTGGGCGAGGGCGAAGGCCGCCTCGCGCCGGGCCGACGCGACGTCGCGGTGCGGATAGAGGTCGAGGTACTCCTCGCCGAACCACGACTCCCACCAGCTCATATGCCGGGCGATTGTATCCGTCGCGATCGCTGCGCTACGGGGCCTGCGCCCTTCGGGCGCACCGGCGGACGGCTCGCCCGAAGGGGCTCGACCGTCCGCCTGGCCCCTCCGCTCCGCGCTCGCTCCCGCGACGCGAACCTCCTCCCTCCCTTCGGTCGGGAGACTATTCGCGTCGCGAGCTGATGCGGGAGGTTCGCTTAAAAGCGCTCCCTCTCCGCCCGTGAGGGGGGAGAGGGTTGGGGTGAGGGGGGCGCTCCTCCTGCTAAAGTTACCCGCCTATGTTGCACGCTCTCGTTGCCTCTCTGCTTCTCCATGCGCAGGTCACTCCCCAGGACCGGCCGGTCAATGCGCCGCGGCCGACGGTCAGACATCAGACGACGCCGACGCCGGTGGCGTCGCAGGGGCCGCTCAAGGTCCAGTCCCGCAAGGAGACGGATGGACCGCTACATGGTGGCCGCGATGCGCCGCTCGGGCGTGGACTCGTGGCTCGTCGTCACGCGCGAGGGAACCGTGGACCCGATCGCCTACGACGTGGCTGCCGATCACGCGGTGGGCCGCGCCGTCTGCTTCTTCGTGGACAAGGGCGACCGCCTCGAGCGCGTGGCGATCGTCGCGAGCTACGACACCGACACGTTCGAAAAGTCGGGGCTCTACGGGCGGGTCGTGCCGTACGGCAAGGAGGGCGCGGCCGCCGCCCTGAAGACCGAGATCGAAACGCTCAACCCGAAAGTGATCGCGGTGAACATGTCGAAGGACGAGCCGCTGGCCGACGGGATGACGGCGGGCAACCTGCAGTGGCTGCGCGACTCGATTGGGCCCGACTATGCGAAGCGCCTGGTCTCGGCCGAAGCCTTTCTCGTCTCCTACCGCAGCCGCAAGACGCCGGCCGAGATCGCCAGGCTGCGCGACGTCGTGAAGAAGACCGAGGCGATCCTGGCCGAAGCGCTGACGCCGGCCGTCGTCGTGGCCGGCAAGACGACGGAGAAGGACATCGCCGACTTCATCCGCAAGCGCCGCAAGGAGATGGGCCTGACCGCGTCCTGGGAGGACGACCAGGACCCCAACGTCATGGCCGGCCTCGCGCGCGGCCACTCGGCGGCGTCGCTCGCGACGATCCAGCCGGGCGCCGTCATCCGGATCGACGCCGGCGCGGACGAGGACGGCTACAAGAGCGACATCCAGCGCCTGGCCTACGTGCTGCGACCGGGCGAGACCGAGGCGCCGGAGGAAGTCCAGAAGGCCTTCGACACGGTGCGCGCCGCCAACCGCGCGGCTGCGGCGGCGTTGAAGCCGGGCGCGACGGGCACGGACGTCGACACGGCCGCGCGCAAGGTCATCACCGGTGAGGGGTACGAGGAGTTCAAGCACGCCACCGGACATCCGATCGGCGTCTACACGCACGACATCGGCCCGCTGCTCGCGCCCGCCTGGCCGGACCGCTACGGCAAGCTCGGCGCCTACGTGATCGAGCGCGATCAGACGTTCGCGATCGAGCCGGCGCTCGAGGTCGAGCTGCCGTGGACGATGGGCGGCGTCGTGGGCTTCGGCCTCGAGGAGGACTACGTCGTCACCGCGACCGGCAGCGAGCCGCTCGGGACGCCGCAGGACAAGCTCATCCTGATTCCGAGCGCCCGGTGACGGTGCTGGTCGCCCGGCGCGGTGGCCTGGCGGCGGCTGTGCTGCTCGCGGTCGCGTGCGGCGGCGGGTTGAAGACCGTCGTCAACGACGGCTACCGGGCCATCCTCTCCTTCTCGAAGGACGAACGGTTCGACGTCGCGGTGCGCGGCGAGTCGCGGCGCGTCGAGGCCCCGGTCGACGGGTCGACGCTCGTCAAGATCATGCGGCCGGACCTGAAGAAGGTCTGGCAGTTCCGGCCATCCACGAAGAAGTACCTCGAGACCGCCTGGAAGCCGACCGACGAAATCGTTCCGGGCTACCCGCTCGAGCCGAAATTCGACCCGCGCGCGTACGCCGACCGGTTCGAGGGCAAGATCACGCAGATCGGCGACGCGGCCCACGGGCTGCACCCGTGCGACCGCTGGCGGATGACGCTGCCCTCGGGCGACCTCGTGACGATCTGGGTCGCGCGCGACCTCGGGGACCTGGTCGTCAAGATCGCGCACGAGAAAAAGGACCAGGGCGGCGACGAGTACCAGCCCTTCACGACGACCGAGCTGCTGGACGTGCGCGTCGGCGCCGACCCCGACCTCTTCGAGAAGCCGAAGGGATACACCGAGGTCAAGACCTACGCGGAGCTTTCGAAGTAGCCCCGTTCCGCATGCGATCGTTCGTGCTCGGGTGGATTCTGACGGCGGCGGTCCTGGCGCAGGAGCCGCCGGTCCAGGAACACGTGACCGTCAACCTCGTCGAGCTCACGGTGCACGCGTCCGATCCGTCCGGCGAGCCCGTCCGGGACCTCAAGGCCTCCGACTTCCGGGTGCTCGTGGACGGCGCGGCCGTCGAGATCGAAAGTCTCGAGTGGAGCGGGACGCTCCAGACCGAGGGCGGTCCGGCGCCGTCGGCGCCCGGAAGGCTCATGGTCCTCATGTTCCAGTGGGAGATCCAGGCCCAGAAGGCCGAGGGCCACATGCGGATGTCGCGGCAGGCGCTCGAGTTCGTGGACACGCTCGAACCCGGCGACCGGGTTGCGGTGCTCGCGTTCGGCTCGCGCCTGTGGCTGCGGCAGGACTTCACGAGCGACCACAAGCTGCTGCGTTCCGCGATCCTGAACGCGCTGGTCGCCAGGGATGCGCCGGCCAACGCGGACCCACCGACGCTCGCGGCCGTCGCGGCGGCGGGGCAGGACGCCACGTCGATCGACAAGGCCTTCCTCGCGATCGGCCGCGCGCTGCGCCCGCTGCCCGGGTCCAAGGCGATCCTGTTCTTCGGGTGGGGCATCGGAAGCTGGAACGCGCTCAGCGCGGACGGACAGCTCGGCAGGACGAACTACTCGCCGGACTTCGAGGAGGCGCGCAAGGCGCTGCAGTCGGCGCAGGCTCCCGTCTTCGCGCTCGACATCAGCGGCGGGCAGCACCAGCTGCAGGAGGGGCTGTCGCACCTCGCGTTCGAGACGGGCGGCTACTACTTTCCGACGCACGACTTTCCGCGCTGGGCGATGAAGACGGTGGCCCGCGCCGTCAGCGGCCACTACGCCCTGGTCTTCAAGCCCCCGCCGGACTCCCACGGCGTCCACACGATCCAGCTGCTGTCACCGAGGAAGCTGGTGCTGCTGTACCGCCAGACCTACGAGGACTGACCGGCAGGCGCCGGTGCGCACCTACGCCGCGATCCGCTCCCGGCCGCGCACGGGCTCGAGGGGCTCGAAGTCGCGGAAGAGGATGTGGTCGTAGAAGTAGTGCACGAGCAGGAACGACAGGACCACCACGTAGTAGCTCTTGTCCTGCGGGAAATGCAGACCCTTCCACAGGATGAGGTAGATCACGCCGGCCGAGAGGGTGGCGCCGACCATCGCGAAGTAGAACTTTTTCGTCTTTTCCTTGCCGGCGAGCGCGCGCGCGAGTCCGCTGCCGAGCCGGCCGTTGTCGGCCTCGCGTCCGAGGATGAACCACGTCAGGGCCATGTACTGGAGCGAGTGCCACGTGTTGAAGCCCTGGAACGACATGTCGAGGTTGTCGAAGATCGGCACGATGAAGGCCATGCAGACCGTCATCGTCATGAAGAGCAGGCGTGGCCACGTCGTCTCGCCGCGGCGGATCTCGCCGAGCGTCTTGACGACGTAGAAGAGGAAGAACGCGGCGTAGCCGATCGTGAAACCGACGGCGACCCAGCGGTGCTTCAGGAACTCGGGGAAGAAGAGGACGCTGTCGCCGAGGGCGAAGCGGTCCTCGACGAACTTGTACATGGCCATCATGTAGAGCGAGCCGAGGATCACGGCGCCGTCGAGCCAGCGGTCGAGCGCGCGGACCGGCTTTCCCGTCCGCATGCGATAGGTCTCCGAGATGTACTGGGCCTGGTGCGTGACGTGGAGCGAGGCCCAGAGAAAGAAACCGGTCAGGAGCAGGATGAAGGCGTACATCGCGCCGAGGATGACGAGGGTCGGGATGACGACGAGCGGCAGGTAGGCGATCAGCCCGTACCGCGCGCGGAACCGGGGCTCGAGGGCGGTGCGCAGGTAGGTCGTGTACATGTGGGGGCCGCCCACGAGCAGCGTCACCGACAGGCCGACGATCAGGCTCGAGGTGGCTTCCGACACCCCGATCCGCTGCAGGAGCCCGTAGGACAGATAGGGAAAGAAGACGAGCGCGCCCGACAACGTCAGGAAAATCAGGTCGAAACGCTTGTTGTTGATCCAGAGCGACTCGTCGCTCCGGGCCGCGGCGGCCGTCGAGGACATGTTGAAACCTCCCGAAAACGAACCGGGTCTAATCCTACCAAGCCCCGGGGGGCCGGCGCATCCCTCAAAGCGAGCCCCGGGGAGACGTTAAGATTATGGGTCCCATGCTCCAGCTCGGCCCGCTGTCCATCGATCCCCCCCTCGTGCTCGCCCCGATGGCGGGCATCACGGACCACGTCTACCGCCTCATGCTGCGGCGCATCGGGGGCGTGGGCCTCGTGACGATGGAGTTCATCTCTTCGGAGGCGATCACGCGGGGCAACGCGCGTCAGCGGCGCAAGATGCTTTTTTCGGACGAGGAGCGGCCGCTCTCGATCCAGATCTACGGGTCGGATCCCGAGCGCATGGCGGCGGCGGCCGACATCGTCGAGGAGCTCGGCCCCGACGTCTGCGACATCAACATGGGCTGCCCGGCGAACAAGGTCCTGAAGGGCTGCGCCGGCGCGGCGCTGATGGGCGACCTGCCGCTCGCGCGCGAAATCGTGCGCTCGGTCAAGAAGCGGCTGACGATGCCGCTGACGGTGAAGTTCCGCCTGGGCCTCGACGACCGCCGCATGAACTTTCTCGACCTCGGGCGCATGTGCGAGGACGAGGGCGTGGCGGCGGTCGCGATGCACGCGCGCACGGCGCGGCAGATGTACACCGGGCAGGCGGACCGCCGGCGCATCGCCGAGCTGAAGAGTCACCTCGCGATCCCGGTCGTCGGCAACGGCGACGTGAGCGCGCCCGACGACGCGCTGGCGCTTTTCGCCGAGACCGGTTGCGACGCCGTGATGATCGGGCGCGCCACGATGAAGAATCCCTGGATCTTCCGCCAGATTGCCGACCGGCTGGCCGGCCGGCCCGTGCGCGAGGCGTCGCTCGACGACCGGCGCGACCTCATGCTCGCCCACTTCGCGGCGATCGAGCAGACCGCCTTCGAGCCGAAGGAAGCGCTCCACAAGCTGCGCACGATGACCGGCTGGTACACCAACGGCCTGCCCCACGGCCGGGCATTGCGGGTCCGCATCTCGGAGCTCGCGACCCCGGCCGACTTCCGGGCCGCGGTCGTCGAGTTTTTCGGGGGCCTCGAGGCCATGGGCTCCGGCGAGGAGGCCCTGGCGTCCTAGGTAACGGGAATTCCCGCCCACCGTTTCGCCGTTCGTTTCCTCAGCATGAGATCCAGACCTTTCGTCGCCCGGCTCGCGCTCGCCCTGATGGTCGCGCTGTCGTCGACCGGACTCGGCCAGACGCGCCAGACCGACCTCGAGACCCCCGCCGGCAAGTTCCCGCTCTACGTGACCGCCGAGTACCTCGGCATGGCGGGCCTGAAGACGGTCATCCGCGTGCGGCTGCGCGCGCCGGAGCTTTCGATGGCCGCCGCCAAGCGCGGGCTCACCAGCGTCTCGGGCGAGCTCGCGGGCGCCTTCCTGAAGGGCGACGACGTGGTCCAGGCTTTCAAGTACCCGGTCTCGGGCGAGGTCGGCGTGCGGACGACCTTCCAGTTCGCGTTCCTGCGGTCCGTCGAGCCGGGGACCTACAAGCTCCGGCTCAATCTCGTCGCCCCGGGCGGGCGCGACGTCGGCGAGGCGGTCATCGATCTGCTCGTTCCCGAGGTCGGGACGCAGTTCTCGCCGGACATGGCGCCGACCGAAGCGTCGACGCTGCCGGCCGCCGAGGCCATCGTCATCGCGGACGAGGCCGAGCGCGCCGCGGCGGGGACGGGCGGCGAGAAGCTGAAGATCCTTCCGCCGGACCGCGAGGCGCCGATCGGCCTGTTGCGCCTCGAGGCCGACGTTCAGCCGCCGATCACCAAGGTCGAGTTCTACCTCGAGGACAAGCTGATCGTGCGCCGCACGAAGGCCCCGTACTCGGTCGAGATCGACCTCGGCGAGGTGCCGCGCAAGCAGACGGTGCGCGCCGTCGGCTACGACTCCAACGGAAAGATGATCGACGAGGACGCCTGGTCCATCAATCAGGGCTCGGCGCGCCTTTCGGTCAAGATCCTGCCGCAGACGGATCCGGCCGCGGGCAACGTGAAGGTCAAGGTGGCCGTTCAGTCGATCGGCGGCGGCGTGGCCAAGCAGGTGGAGCTCTTCCTCGACTCGAAGAAGATCAAGACCTGGACCGCGGCCGGGCCTTACGAAGTGACGATGCCGCTCAACGAGTACTCGAAGGGCGAGTTCCTGCGCGCCACCGCGATCGCCGAGGACGGCAAGGAAGCCAACGACATCCGGTTCCTCAAGGGGCCGAACACGACGATCGAGAGCGTTCGCGTGGACGTCGTGCAGCTCCACGTCTCGGCGCTCGACAAGGACAACCGTTTCGTGAAGGGCCTGACCGAGACGGACTTCGCGGTCCAGGAGGACGGGCGCGCGCAGACGCTGACCGGCTTCGAGATCGCCGAGAAGCTGCCCGCTGACGATCGGCCTCGTGGTGGACGGGTCGGGCTCGATGGAGAAGTCGATGCCCTTCGTGCACGACGCGTCCGCCGAGCTCTTCCGCGGCATGATCCGCGAGAAGGACCGGGGCTTCATCATCGAGTTCCGCGAGCAGCCCCACATGATCCAGGAGCTGACGGGCGACACGGTGGCGCTCCAGCGGGCCTCGCGCGAGACCTCGGCGCGCGGCGCGACGGCGCTGTACGACTCGGTCGTGCTCGGGCTCTACCAGTTCCGCACGCTGCAGGGGCGCAAGGCGCTCATCGTGATCACCGACGGCGCCGACAACCACTCGCACGTCGACTACGCCACGCTGCTGCGCTACTGCCGCTCGAGCGGGGCGCCGATCTACTTCATCGCGGTCGGCCTCTCGGTCCTCGACTTCGGCATCCGCAAGGAGATCAACGAGATCGCCCGCGAGTCCGGCGGCGAGGTGTTCCACCTCTCGAGCGCCGCGAAGATCGGCGACGTCACCAAGCGCATCGAGGAAGAGCTGCGCTCCCAGTACATCGTCGCGTTCCGCACGGACTCGCAGAAGCCGGATGGGGAGTACCGCGCGGTGCAGGTGAGCGTGAGCAAGCCGGGAGTGACGACGCGGACAGATCAAGGGGTACATCCCTTAGCCGTCGCCTTCCCGCTCGCCGTTCCCGCTCGCTCTCGCTCCCGCGCGCGAACCTCCTCCCTCCCTTCGGTCGGGAGACTATTCGCGCGCGAGCGGATGGGAGATGCCGCTGAAAGTGCCCTACCTCTCGGGGTGAGGGGGCGGCCTGCGACTGCCGTCGCTCCGGGGAAAGTTCGCCACGATCGCGTGCTTGCCCGCCCACCGCACGACCCTCGCCGGTGGCGCCGCGGTCATCAACTCCACCAGGTCCTTCATGCGCACGAGCGCGATCACGGGGCGGTCGCTCTTCCAGGTCTGCCAGAAGCGCTCCTTCGGCCAGAAGAGCGCGTCGCGCGTTTCGGGCCGCGTCTCGAAGTCGGGCTCGAGCTCGCCCCGGTAGTCGGCGACGGGGATCGGCGTCTTCAGCTCCCACGACACGCCGTTCAGGTACGTCTTGTAGGCGACGAGGGCCGCTCCGGGCGGAGCGGCCTTGCGCACCGCGGCCGCGAGCTCCGCGTTGAAGCGCGCCTGCGGCAGTTTCGGCCAGCCCAGGATGATCGCGCCGAAGAAGATGGCCCAGCCTGCGGCCAGGGCGCCGAGCGCGAGCGCGGAAGAGTTGCCGGCGAGCAGAACTGGCCGCCCATGACAGGACCAGGAGCAGCGCGAGCGCGGGCGCGACGATCGCGGCCAGGTCGAGGCGCATCATCTCGGCGCGCGTCACGGGATGGAAGATCAGCGCGGCCGCGAGCGCGGTTGCGAGCACGGCCTGGACGATCCAGAGCCGCCGGCCGCCGTCGATCCCGCGCGCGGCCAGGGCGGCGGCGGCCGGGATGGCGGGGAAGAGGTACGGCGGCAGCTTGCTCTTCGAGATCGAGAAGAACGCGAACACCGCCAGAAACCACAGCAGGAAGAAGAACGCGCCATCGTCTTCGCGCCGGAACCGGCGCCAGTCCCTGAGGCCCGCGAAGAAAAACGCGAGGCCGGGCAGGAATCCGAGCGCGAACACCGGCACGAAGTAGTAGATGGGCCCCGGCCGCTTCGCGGCGCCCGTGGCGAAGCGCTGGAAGTGCTCGTGGATGAAGAAGAACTGCAGGAAGCCGGGATGGCGCTGCTCGACGAGGAAGAACCACGGGGCGGCGAGCAGGAGGAAGACGGGCGTCGCGGGGGAAGCGACGAGGGCGAGCAACCCGCGCAGGCGGCCCGTCGCCAGGCACCACAGCAGGAGGATCGCGCCCGGCAGCGCGAGCGCGATGAGCCCCTTCGTCAGGAAGGCGCCCGCGGCCGCCGCGCCGGTCGCCGCGGCGAGCCCGAGCCAGGCGCCGCCCGCCTCCCGGCGCCGGATGGCCGCGCGGCCCGCGAGCAGCGTGGCCGTGAAGAAGAAGGTGAGCAGTCCGTCCGTCAGGTTCGTGCGGGCCATGAGGAAACCGATCGGGCTCGCGAGCAGCAGGATGCCGGCCGCGAGGCCCTCGCGCCGCCGGCGGCCCGCGGCCAGCACGAGCAGGAGCGTCGTGCCGAGCCCCGCGAGCCGGGTCGGAAGACGGGCCGCCCACGGCGTCTGTCCGAAGACCCGGAAGGAGGCCGCGTTGGCCCAGTACAGCAGGGGTGGCTTCTCGAAGTACGGCAGGCCGTTCAGACGCGGCACGACGAAGTCCCGCGCCGCGAGCATCTCGCGGGGGATCTCGGCGTAGCGCGTTTCGTCGGGCTCGGCCAGGCCCGAGCCCGCGGGCTCGATCAGGATGACGGCCGCGAGCAGCAGGAGGGCTGCGTAGAGGACCCGCTCGCCCCCCGTTCTGTCTGCCGCTCTCTGCATGGACGCTTTCGGAGTCTACCCTCGGCGGTGCTAAGATTCCCGCCGCTTTGACCGCGCAACCGCAGTCCCGCTGGGCCCTCGTCCTGGGCGCCTCCTCCGGTTTCGGAGAGGCGTGCTCGCTCGCGCTCGCGCAGGGCGGGCTGGAACATCTTCGGCGTCCACCTCGACCGCAAGAGCACGCAGCCCAACGCCGACCGGATCGTCGGGGAGATCCGCGCCGCCGGACGCAAAGCCGAGTTCTTCAACGTGAACGCCGCCGACGACGAGAAGCGCGCCGAGGTCGTGGCCGCGATCCAGAAGACCTGCGGCGGCGACCCCGCGGAGTCGCGCGTCTCGGTCCTGCTCCACTCGCTCGCCTTCGGGACCCTGAAGCCGTTCTTCGCCGAGCCGCGCGAGAACGCGATCGCCAAGCCGCAGATCGAAATGACGCTCGACGTCATGGCCAACTCGCTCGTCTACTGGACCCAGGACCTGTTCTTCGCGAAGCTGCTCTCGCCGGGCGCGCGCATCTTCGCGATGACCTCGGCCGGAGACCACATCGTGTGGCCCGCCTACGGCGCCGTGTCGGCCGCGAAGTCGGCGCTCGAGTCGTACGTCCGCCAGCTCTCCGTGGAGCTGGCGCCGCACCGCGTCGCCGTCAACGCGCTGCGCGCCGGGGTGACGGACACGCCGGCCCTGCGCAAGATCCCCGGCAACCAGGCGATGATCGAGCGCGTCTCCGCCATGCACCCGGCGGGCCGCCTGACGGTTCCCGCGGACGTCGCGCACGCGCTCGTTGCGCTCTGCGGCGAGGGCGGGGCGTGGGTCAGCGGGAACGTGATCGGCGTCGACGGCGCCGAAGACGTCGCGGGCGGAAGGTAGGGGTGTCGGCCGGCGCCTTCGAGCTGCTCGGGGAGAAATCCGGGTTCCGCGAGTTCCGGCTGCTCTCGAACGGCCTCCGCGTCCTGCTCCTCCCGAACCGTGTCGCGCCCGTGGCGACGTTCGCGGTCGTGTACCACGTCGGCAGCCGGAACGAGGCCGTGGGCTACACGGGCTCGACGCACCTGCTCGAGCACCTCATGTTCAAGGGCACGCCCGACTTCGACCGCGCGAAGGGCACCGCCGTGGCCGCGGTCCTCGAGGCGATCGGGGCGCGCTTCAACGCGACGACCTGGTTCGACCGCACGAACTACTACGAGACGATCCCCTCCGACGCGCTCGACACCGCGCTGCGGATCGAGTCCTCGCGCATGCGCCAGGCGCTCCTGCGCGACGAGGACCGCGTCCCGGAGATGACGGTCGTGCGCAACGAGTTCGAGCGCGGCGAGAACTCGCCCTTCCAGGTCCTCTACAAGCAGACGTTCGCCACGGCGTTTCGCGAGCACCCGTACCACCACCCGACGATCGGCTGGCGCAGCGACATCGAGGGCGTGGCGACCTCGCGGCTGAAGGAGTTCTACGACACCTTCTACCACCCGAACAACGCCACCGCGATGCTCATCGGCGACTTCGAGGAGGCGGACGCGCTCGCCGCGATCGAGCGGCACTTCGGGGCGATCCCGGCGTCGCCGCACCCGATCCCGCAGGTCTACACGGTCGAGCCGGCCGCAGGAAGGCGAGCGCCGCTTCACGGTCCGCCGCGCGGGCCAGGTCGCCTGGTGCGGCCTCTCGTGGCGCACGGTCGAGGCCCGCCACGCCGACACGCCCGCGCTCGCCGTGCTCGGCAACATCCTCGGCGGCGGCATCACCGCGCGCCTGCACCAGGCGCTCGTCGAGAAGAGCCTCGCGCTCTCGGTGACGGTCGTGCCCTGGCAGCTGCGCGATCCCGCGCTCTTCTCCGTCTTCGCCCCGGTGCGCCCGGGCGTCGAGCCGTCCGAGGTCGAGGCCGTCGTGCGGCAGGAGATCGCGCGCGTGGCCTCGGGGTCGGTCACGGAGGCCGAGTGCGAGAAGGCGCGCACGCAGATCGAGGCCGAGGTCGTCTTCGACCGCGACTCGACCGACCAGATCGCGGCCTCCCTCTCGGAGGCGATCGCCGTCGCGGACTGGGAGTGGTACGCGGACTACCCGAAGGCGATCCACGCCGTCACGCCCGCGGACGTGCAGCGCGTGGTCCTCGAGTACCTCCACGACGACGCGCTGACGGTCGGCCTGTACCTTCCGAAGCCCGCCGGCGCCGCCGGCGCTCCCGCCGACGACGAGGAGGAGCCGGCGTGACCGCCGCCACGCGCCGCCCGTTCGCGGAAGCCGTGCACACGCGCACGCTGGCCAACGGCGTCCGCCTCTTCGTGCTCGAGAACCATTTCAACCCGACGCTCGCCCTCTCGGGGTCGCTCCGGGCGGGCCGCCTCTACGCGCCGCCGGACCGCCGCCTGATCGCCTCGATCGTGGCGGGCGAGCTGATGAAGGGGACGGCGCGCCGCACGAAGCTCCAGCTCGCCGAAGACCTCGAGGCCCGCGCCGCGAGCCTCTCGTTCTCTTCGGACGCCTCGGACCCGGTCGGCGTGGACATCGGCGGCAGCGCGCTGTCGCGCGACGCCGACCTGCTGCTCGACGCGCTGGTCGAGGTGCTCTGCACGCCGGCTTTTCCGGTCGAGGAGCTCGACAAGGAGAAGAAGCGGCTGGTCGGCGCGATCCGCCAGCAGCAGGAGCAGACGTCCGCCCGGGCCTACGAGGCGGCGATGCGCCGCATCTATCCGGCAGTCCACCCTCTGTATCGCCACACCGGTGAGGAACGGATCGCGAAGGTGGAGGCGCTCGAACGCGCGGACCTCGAGACGTTCTACCGGGCGCGCTACGGCGCGGCGTCGCTCGCGCTCGTGCTCGTCGGCGACGTGGACGCCCCCCGCGTCCTCGACCGGCTGGAAAAGGCGCTTTCGGCCTGGCCCGCCGGGCCGCAGGTGGAGCTCGGCGAGACGGCGGTGCCGGCGGCCGTGCCGGGAGCCGAGACCGTCGAGGTGCCCGACAAGGCGAGCGCCGACGTCGTCCTGGCGCTGCCGACCGACCTGACACGCACGGACCCCGATTTTCTGCCCTGCTCGCTGGCCAACTCCGCGCTCGGCCAGTCGTCGCTGACCTCGCGCCTCGGCGTGCGCGTGCGCGACACGGAGGGCCTCACCTACGGGATCCACTCCGGGTTCTCGGCCACGCACGTCGCGGGCCCGTTCACCGTCAACGTCACGGTCAAGCCCGAGAGCCGGGACGCCGCGCTCGCTTCCACTCTGGACGAGGTGCGGTCCTTCGTCGCGGGCGGGATGACCGACAAGGAGCTGGCCGAGGAGAAGAGCTCCCGCATCGGGCGCTTCAAGGTCGATCTCGGCTCCAACTCCGGGATCGCGTCGGCGCTCGACGCGGCGATCTACTACGGCTTCGGCGTCTCCTACCTCGACGCGTTTCCGGGCCTGGTCGCGGCCGTGACGCGCGAGCAGGCCGACGCCGCATTTGCGCGCCGGGTCAAGCCGGAGGCATTCACCGTGGTCAGCGCCGGGACGTTCGGGCCGGTAGACGGGAAACGGTAGACGGCAGACGTGAGTCCAGCCGGTCGTCTTTCGTCTCCCGCCTCCCGCCTTCCGTCTCCCGACCCCGGGATTTGGCTGGCAGTGACCGGTCAGAACATGACAGAATCCCGCTCCGAATGAGACGTCCCCAGCACCGCCGCCCCATGCGCCGCCGCCCGGGCGAGGCCCCGGCCACGCACCGCGTGTGGCTCTCGCCGGATCAGCCGTTTCGCGAGCAGCCCTCCGCCGACGGGAAAACGTACTTCCGCATCCGCCTCGACGGCGAGCCCTCGCCCGAGTGGATGCGCGCCTACCGCGCCGGCATGCTCGGCCTCGTGGCCGAGGACCGCGACGCGGTGCTCCGGTTCGAGTTCCAGGGCGACAGCGTCCGCTTCGCGGCGGCCGATGCGGAGGTCCCGAAGCTGCGGCGCGTGCTCGAGAAGCGCGTCGAGGCGGTCAACGGGATCCTCTCGGGCGGCCGCTCGATCAGCTCGTAGGGACGCCCGCGGGCTTCGCCGGCCCCGGGGCCGACGGGAACTGGATCCGGTACAGCTCGGCGTAGAGACCATCGTTCCGTAAGAGCTCGTCGTGGGTTCCCTGCTCCGCGACGAAGCCGTCCTTGAAGACGACGATCTTGTCGGCGTCGCGGATCGTGCTCAGCCGGTGCGCGATCGCGATGGCGGTACGGCCCTCCATCAGCCGCTCGAGGGCTTCCATGACGACCTTTTCCGACTCGGTGTCCAGGGCCGCCGTGGGCTCGTCGAGAATCAGGATCGGCGAGTTCCGGATGATCGCGCGGGCGATGCCGATCCGCTGACGCTGGCCGCCCGAAAGCGTCATCCCGCGTTCGCCCACCTCGCTGTCGTATCCCTTGGGCATCTTCGCGATGAACTCGTCGGCGTTGGCGAGCTTTGCCGCGGCGACGATGTCCGCGCGCGTCGCGCCGGGCCGCCCGTACCCGATGTTCTCCGCGATCGTCCCCGCGAAGAGGACCGTGTCCTGCAGGACGCAGCCGATCTGATTGCGCAGGGACTTGAGCCGGTAGTCGCGGACGTCGACGCCGTCGACGAGGACCCGGCCCGCCGTCGCGTCGTAGAAGCGCGGGATGAGGCTCGCGACGGTCGACTTGCCGCCCCCGGTCGCTCCGACGAATCCGACGAGCTGCCCCGGCTTGATCGTGAAGGAGATCTCCTTCAGGACCGGCGAGTCGGGCTTGTAGGCGAAGGCCACCTTGTCGAACGTGATCTCGCCCTTGACGCCCTGCGGCTCGCGCGCGTCGGGGCGCTCCAGGATCATCTCGTCCGCGGCGAGGATGGACTGGACCCGCTCGACCCCCACGGCCGCCTGCGCGATGCTGTTGGTCATCTTGGCGAGGTCCTGCACGGGCTTGAAGAACTTGTTGAGGTACGACAGAAAGACGGTGAGCGCGCCGATCGTCATGGCGCCCGAGAGGATGAGCGACGCGCCCCGGAAGAGGACGAACGCCGTGCAGAACGAGACGACCACGGTGACGACCGGCGACAGCACCGACTTGATGCGCCGGGCCTTCAGCGCCGCGTCGACGGACGCGAGGCTGGCCTGCTTGAGGTGCTCCTCCTCGAGCTGCTCCCGCCCGTAGGCCTTGACGACCCGCATCGACTCGAGCCCCTCCTGCACCACGGCGACGATGTCGCTCTGCCGGCGGCGGACCTCGTGCGTCGCCTTCTTGACCGCCTTCTTGAAGCGCATGACGAAGAGCAGCAGGAAGGGAGTCACGGCGACCGCGACCAGGGCGAAGTCGAGGTTGAGCCAGAACATCAGGCCGAGCATCCCGACGATCGTCAGCAGATCCACCAGGATTCCCAGGGTCGCTCCGGAGGCGAAGTTCTGGATCGTCGTGATGTCCGTCGTGATCGTGGAGAGCAGGTTGCCGGTCTGCTGCTTGTCGTAATACCCGAGCGACAGGCGGTCGAGGTGGTGGTACATCCGCATCCGCAGGTCGTTCGCCACGTACTGGCCGACGCTCTCGGTGTAGTAGTTGTCGATGTAGGTCGCGGCCGAGCCGATGACCGCGATGAGCACCAGCCCTGCGGCCGCCGCCGCGGCCAGCCCCGTCTTGTGGTCGGCGATCCCGGGGCCGAGCAGGCCGACGAGCCAGTGCGGGAGGGGATGGTGGCCGACCACGCTGTCGAGCACGATCTTGAGCGGCCAGGGGCCGGCCAGGCTCATCACGGTCTCGACGAGCATGGCGATCAGGATGATCGTGAGCCAGCCGCGGTAGGGGCGCACGAGATCCATGACGAGAGGGGTCATGCCGCCGCGGCCCTGTCGATCGGGCTTCATGGGGGGAGAATTCTAAATCTAAATCGTTTTGCCCGCGCCTATTCCCACTGCAGCGTCCGGTAGTCGAACGCCGCGCTTTCGCGCGCGTTGAACTTGACGATCTCGAAATAGGGCGACAGGTCGAAGTCGCGCGGGACGCAGAGCGTCGGATGGCGCGCCCGCAGCAGGCCGCTCCAGGCGCGGCGCGTGGGGCGCCCCAGGATCTGCTGGCGCAGGCGCTCGCGGGCGCTGCCGGGCTTGCGGCGCACCGGCACGGGGAGGATCGGGAACCGGACGCGGCCGAAGGCCTCGGCGAGCAGCGACGAGCAGATCGTCTCCGTGTCGCGCCCGCTGCCGAAGTGCAGCGCGTCCTCGCGCAGGCCCGGCGGGATCATCTGGAAGGGCAGCATGTACCGCGTGAGGTCCCAGAAGTTGCGCCGGTCGTACTGGAGGCCGATCCGCGCGATGACGTGGTCGAGCACGATCGCGAGGTCGGCGGACGTCAGGCCGACGGGCCGGCAGATGCGGATGTTCAGGTCGATGTACTTCATGAGCGGCGAGACGACGACACCCTTGTCGACGAGCGCCTCGACGACCAGGTGCCGGGCCTCGCGGCCGAACCGCTTCTGCACGTCGGCGCGCGTCGCCGCGTCCCGCGCGAGCAGGGCATCGCCCACGTAGATCGCGCTGTGCGACCAGGACGACATCGTGAGGTACTTGATCGCCTGGGACACGCGCTGGTCGCCGTCGACGAGCAGCACGTCGCCCGGCCGGATCGTCGCCTTGAGCCGGGCGGGCTCGTTGTAGACGAAGCGCTGGTAGCGCCGCCGCCGGCGGGTGAGCAGGCGCACGAAGCGTTCGGACAGGGCGCGGGCGGGAGAGCGCATGGGCCTATTGTGCGCCGGGGACGGGGCCCTTACTCGTCGGGCAGCTCGGGCTCTTCCTGCACTTCGCGCTTGGTGCCGGGCGCGACGAGGTCCATGAGGAGGTCGGGCAGCGTCTCGGAGAACTGGCTGCGCGGCATGACCTGCGAAACGCCGGCGGCCTCGGCCTCCCGGGCCAGCGCCTTGTCGACGTGCGAGAGAAAGCCGATCACCGGCATCTGCGCCGCGACGCGTCCGTTGCGCAGCGCCCGCACGGAGGCGAGGGCGTCGCCGTTGGAGGAGAGCTCGAGCAGGACCGCGGCGGCGTTCGTGTCCGCGCACGCCTTGGCGAGCTCGCCGGCGGCGACGAAGACGACCGGAACGTTCAAGTGCCGGGCGGTGGCCTCGATCTTCGAGCGGAAGAACAGGTCCTCGACGCAGGCGATCACGCTTTTGCTCATGGACGGATCGATTCTATTACGCCGGTCGGGTTTCCCGTCAGAACATCTTCACGAGATCGACCGTCACCCGGTTGATCCAGTAGTAATAGTCGAGCCGGCGCTGGAAAACGACGGCAGGCTGGACGTAAACCATCGGGTAGATCGTGTACGAAGCCCCGAAGCGGTAGCCCTCGGCCCACGTGTGCCACCACCAGTCGTCGGTGTTGTAGGCGCCGACGAGGGCGTCGCGCCCGATGTACTGGTAGACGAAGAACGCCCGCCAGGTGTTCGGCGTGCCGACGGTGCCGACCGTGACGCCCGCCTCGTACGCGTTGGCGATCCTGCCCGGCGCGCCGAAGTTGTGGATGTAGTCGAGCGAGAGCGTGACGGGCAGGCGGGCGACCGGAAACTGGAGCTTCACGAGCAGGTCGACGAGCTGGTACTTCGACTGGTAGGCGAGCCGGCCGTCGTCCTGCACGACGACGCGGTTTTCCCGGTAGTACTGCGGGTCCACGTTGCGCATGTCCATGTTCCAGAAGGAGCCGGAGGCCTGCACCGCGAAGCGGCTCTCTTCTCCCGACTTCCAGAGCACCTGCCCGACGCCCAGGATCGACTCGTCGCGGTAGCGCTGCGCGCTGTAGATGCCGGCGGCCGTGAACGTGAGGGTGGACGTCGGCCCGAGGCGGCCCACCCACGACGCCGCGGCGCCGGGCGTCTGGATGTCGTACTTGTCCCAGAGCATCTCGCTCGCGGCGACCGGCAGCGCGAAGGCGCCCGCCTGGAGCGTCCACGCGTCCGGCGTCCAGAGCACGAAGTAGCGGTCGACGTAGGCGCCCCGCGAGACGTAGTTGTCCTGGTACAGCGCGTTGTCGATGTTCTTCTCGGTCCCGTAGTTGAAGACGCCGCGCACGCCGATCTGGAACTGCGGCGACGTCGTGAACCCCACCTGCGGCCGCACCTCGAAGCGCCCGCGGCTGATGTTCTCGAAGTACTGAAGGTGGCTGATGTTGTCGTACCGGGCCAGAAAATCCCACTGGAAGGTGAAGTGCGGCTTCTCCTTCGGCTCCTCGAAGTATTGCGGCTCCTCCTGCGCCCGGGCGACCGCCGATCCGGCGATGAGGAGGAGCAGGGCGAAGGCCGGTAGACGCCAGACGGTACACGAGAGACAGTCTCGACCTGCGCGTTTCGTCTTCCGTCTCACGTCTGCCGTCTTCCGATCTACCCGGTGACGCGCGTCAGCGCTTCGTACAGCTCGTTGACGCTCTGGAACCGGTCGCGGGGTTCCTTCTGCATGCACTTGAGGATGATCTGCGAAACCTTCGGATCGATCTTCGGGTTGCGCGCCTGCGGCGACGGCGGATTCTCCTGGATGTGCTTGAGCACCACCGCCAGCGGCGTGTCGCCGTCGAAGGGCAGCGTGCCGGTGAAGACCTCGTAGAGGACGACGCCGGTCGAGTAGATGTCGGAGCGGAAGTCGAGGGCGACGCCCCGCGCCTGCTCGGGCGACATGTAGTCGGGCGTGCCGACGACCGTGCCCTCGGCCGTCATCCCGCGCTCTTCCTTCAGGCGCGCGATGCCGAAGTCCATGATCTTGAGCCCGCCGGTCGCCTCGATGATGATGTTCTGCGGCTTGATGTCGCGGTGGATCACGCCGACCTCGTGCGCCGCGGCCAGGCCCGCGCAGATCTGCTTGGCGATGCGCAGGCCGACGGGCATCGGCAGGATGTCGCCCGCCTCGACGAGCTGCTTGAGCGTCAGCCCCCGGACGAACTCCATCGAGAGGTAGCGCAGCCCGCCGGTTTCGCCGAGGTCGTGCGTGCGCAGGATGTTCGGGTGCGTGATGCGGCGCGCGAGGCGGATCTCCTGCTTGAACCGGTCGAGCAGCGTCGGATCGGCCGAGAGCGCCTCGCCGCGCAGCGTCTTGATCGCGACGGCGTCGTCGAGGTCGCGGTCGTGCGCGCGGTACACGACGCCCATGCCGCCGCGCCCGAGCACGGACTGGATCTCGTAGCGCGCGGCGAAGACCTCGCCGATCCGCGGCTCGCCGCCCGCCAGCTGCGCGGCCGTCGTCGCGCGCATCGCGACGGTCTCGGCCTCGGTCCCCATCTTCAGGTTCAGCGAGGCGACGTACTGCTCGAGCGCGGCCTTTTCCCGGAGCTCCTCGAGCATCGCGCGGAAGGAACGGGCGAGGATGCCGATCTCGTCCTTGGACTCGACCGGCAGGTCCGGCGCGTCGAGATTGCCCACGCGGACCTGCTCCGTGGCCGCGACGAGCCGGTCGACGGGCCCGGTGATGCGGCGCGCGAAGACGAAGGAGAGGACGAACGCGACGAGCAGCGCGGCGAAGCCGACGAGGACCTGGGTGTTCTGGATCTGGCGGAAGGGCGCGAGCTCCCGTTCGCGGCTGCGCAGGGCGACGGCCGCGCCCACGAGCTGATCGGAGGACGACCGGATCGGCAGGACGTACGCCACGAAGGTCTCGCCGCCGACCTCGAGCGGCAGCGGGCCCGATCGTCTTGCCCTGGCGCAGCACCGCCTGGACCAGGTCCTCGTGCCGCGCGATCGCCGCCAGCGCGGCGTTGCCGAGCGGTCCCATCGTGGACGCCGCCAGGGCCGCCTTGGCCGGCTCGGACGGGTTTGGCCGCGTCGGCGAGGAAGACGACCTGCGTGTTCAGCAGCTGCTCGAGGTTGCGCGCGACCTCGTCGTTGATCTGGAAGCCGGCCGCGATCACGCCGACCAGGCGCGTGCCGCCCTCGAGCACGGGCGCCGCGACGACGTTGTAGAGCTTGCCGCCCGAAAGCCAGATGCCCTCGGTCTGTTCGCCCTGCAGCGCCCCCGCGATCGTCGGCACGCCGGCCAGGTCGGCCGAGTAGGGCAGCGGCCGGTCGGTCCGCGCGAGCGCCGTGCCCGCGGTGTCCGTGGCGATCAGGAAGTCCGCGCGCGCGCTCGACGCCTGCTCGCGCTTGAGCGTGTCGAACACGGTGGCGGGGTCGGGCTTGCCGGTCTCGGGCACGAGCGTCGACATCAGCGAGATCGTCCCGGCGTTGTTGACGACGACGGCGAGCGAGCGCTGCAGCTCGGCATACCGGTTCTGGATGAAGGATTCCCACGCCGGGCCGGTCTTCTTGAGGTCCTCGGCGATCTTCGCGTCCGCCACCGCGCGCGACCGGTAGGCCGAGACCGCGACGGCGCCTCCGACGGCGATGAGGATCAGCAGCGCCGCCATCACGAAGATCTTGATCGTGAGCGAGAGCCGGGGCGGCTCCGGCGGCGGCAGCTTCAGGCCGCGGAGCGGGAGCGCGTTCGAGGTGACGCCCGCGACCGACGGCGCTTCAGTAGCGCTCATCGGTCGACGCACCGTCGTTCGGGGCGTAGTCCTTGCCGTACTTGTTCTTGTGCGGCTCGGCCTTGAAGCCCGAGACGTCGATGCGGATCGCGAGCGGGTCGTCGGCGCCGGCCTTGACCGTGACGGGCACGGAAACTTCGCTGCCCTCCTCGTTCCAGGCCTTGACGACGTACGGTCCGGACGGGACGTTGTCGAAGCGGAAGGCGCCGTCCGGCCCCGTGACGGCGACGAAGTCCGAGTCCACGACCATGACGAAGCCGATCATCTGCGGGTGGATGTTGCAGTAGATGCGCACGAGCCCCGGCTGGTCGAAGGTCTTCGACTTGGAGGAGCCGCTGCGGTACAGGCCGAGGTCGAAGCGGTTGGCGCCCGAGACCGAGAAGACGTTGTGGTAGATCGGGTCCGCGTTGGGAAACTCCACGGTCGCGTTCTTCGAGACGGCGATGACGCGGGGCTCGAAGCGCTTCGAGGAGCTCTTCATCGCGCCCTTCGCGGCGCCGGCCGACGCGTGGGCGCCCTCGATCCAGACCACCGAGTTGGAGGCGTCGGCGCGGTCCTTGCCCGCGGCCGCGAGGGTCACCTTGCCCGCCACGGTGCCGGCGCCGGCGCGCGCGGCCGACGCCAGGAAAAGCACGATCAGCGCGGCATTTCGTCGCAGCATGGTGGCTGGAAAAAATCATAGCATCCGGACCGCGGCCGTGCGGGCCGCGCATATAATCCCCGGCCAGCAAAATACCGACACAACAGCGGAGGTCGCATGGCGCACGAAGGCTCGTCCGGCTCGGAGTTCCGCCCGTACATCTCTCCGAATCAGGACATCCCCGAGTTCACGCTCAAGGCGGTCCTCCTCGGCATCGTTCTTCGGCATCATCTTCGGCGCCGCCACCGTCTACCTCGCGCTGCGCGGCGGGCCTGACCGTCTCGGCCTCGATCCCGATCGCGGTCCTCTCGATCGCCGTCTTCAAGAAGCTCGGCAACTCCACGATCCTCGAGAACAACATCGTGCAGACGATCGGCTCGGCCGGCGAATCGATCGCCGCCGGCGTCGTCTTCACCTGCCGGCGCTGCTCTTCCTCGCCGACGGCGAGCACGTACTTCCAGCTACGTGCACGATCTTCGTCGCTCGCGGCGGTCGGCGGCATCCTCGGCGTCCTCTTCATGATGCCGCTGCGCCGCGCGCTCATCGTCAAGGAGCACGGCAACCTGCCCTACCCCGAGGGCACCGCCTGCGCCGACGTCCTCATCGTCGGCGAGAAGGGCGGCGACCTCGCCAAGATGGTCTTCACCGGCGTCTGCACCGCGATGCTCTACAAGTTCCTGTACGGCGATCCTCGGGCTCTGGAAGAGACGGCGACCTGGTTCCGGACCGGCAAGGACGGCAAGATCCCCGACGCCACGCTCTCCTGCGACATCACGCCCGAGTACCTCGGCCTCGGCTACATCATCGGCCCGCGGATCGCCGGCGAGATGTTCTCGGGCGGCGTGCTCTCCTGGCTCGTGCTGATCCCGCTCATCTCGATCTTCGTGCCCGAGGCGGCGCATCGTCCAGACCTGCACGAACCTCGGCTTCAGCGACGCCTGGATGGCGGGCCACTCCCACGCCGAGTAGATCTACCGCGCCTACATCCGGTACATCGGCGCCGGCGCGGTCGGCTGCGCCGGCGTGATGACGCTCATCAAGATCGCTGCCGACGATCGTCTCGGCGTTCCGCGACTCGGTGAGTCGTTCGGCGCGGCGGCAACGGCGGAGCCGCGCGCGATGCGCACCGAGCGCGACCTGCCGCATGGGCCTCGTCGTCTTCGGCTCGCTCGTCCTCGCGCTCATCATCACGCTGCTGCCGAGCTTTCCGCACGGCACCTTCCCGGGCTCGCTGTTCATGGGCCTGCTCGTCGTCGTCTTCGGCTTCTTCTTCGTCACCGTCTCGTCGCGCATCGTCGGCATCATCGGCACGCTCGTCGAACCCGATCTCGGGCATGACGATCGCGACGATCATGGCGACCTGCGTCATCTTCGTCGCGCTCGGACTGGACGGGCGACGTGTACCAGGCGTGGCGCTCGTGCGTCGGCGCGATCGTCTGCATCGCCGCGGCCAACGCCGGCGCCACCTCGCAGGACCTGAAGACCGGCTACCTCGTCGGCGCGACGCCGCGCCGCCAGCAGATCGGCTTCATCATCGGCGTGCTCGATCTCGACGCTCGTCATCGGCGGCACGCTCTTCCTGCTCGACAAGACCTACGCGATGGGCGAGCTGCACGGCATCGGCGGACCGAAGCTGCCGGCGCCGCAGGCGCACCCTCATGGCGACGATCATCAAGGGCCTGCTCGCGCAGAACCTGCCGTGGGCGCCCGTCCTCGTCGGCGTCGTTCCTCGCGTTCATGGCGCAGATGGCCGGCGCGCACGCCCTGTCCTGGGCGGTCGGCGCCTACCTGCCGCTCTCGACGACGTTCCCGATCTGGATCGGCGGCATGATGAAGGCCCTCGTCGACAAGATGACGCAAGCGCACGGGCGAGGAGAGCGAGCTGTCCTCCGGCATGCTCTACGCGACCGGCCTCGTCGCCGGCGGCTCGCTCGGCGGCGTCCTCATCGCCCTCGTGGCGTTCGTCGGCGACTCGCTGCTCCACATGGAGAACCCGACGCTCATCGACAAGCTCGATCTCGGCGCGAAGTTCTTCCCGGCCTTCAAGAACGGGGTCGGCGGCGACGTGCTCTGCGCGGTGGTGTTCGCGTTCCTGTGCTGGCTGCTGGTCTCGAACGCGCGCAAGAAGCTCGAAGCCTAGGAGCCCCTCACCCGGTCGCCTCGTCCCGCCGGGAGAGGGAACCCTCTATTCCCTCTCCCCCGGGCGGGGGGAGAGGGCGAGGGTGAGGGGGGCGTCAGACGACGCCGAACTTCTTGCCCACCTTCACGAACGCGTCGACCGCCTTGTCGAGGTCCGCGCGCTCGTGCGCGGCCGAGACCTGGCAGCGCAGGCGCGCCTGGCCCTGCGGCACGACGGGGAATCCGAACCCGGAGACGTAGACGCCCTCTTCGAGCAGCGCCTTGCCCATCGCGAGCGCCTTCGCCGTCTCGCCGACGATGACCGGCACGATCGGGTGCGTCCCGTGCGGGATCGTGAAGCCGGCGTCCGAGATCGCCTTGCGGTAGTACGCGGCGTTGTCCCGCAGCTTCGCGACGGGGGCCGGGTCTTCCTTCAGGAGCCGGAACGCCTCGAGCGCTCCCGCGGCGACCGCGGGCGGCAGCGAATTGGAGAAGATGTACGTGCGGCTGCGCTGCCGGAGCGTCTCGACGATCGCCTTGGGCCCCGTCACGAATCCGCCCGCGGCCGAGCCCATCGCCTTGCCGAGCGTGCCGGTCGTGACCGGGATCTTCCCGAAGACGCCCTGCTCCTCCGCGGTGCCGCGTCCGGTCTTGCCGAGGATTCCCGTCGCGTGGGAGTCGTCCACCGCGAGCACCGTGTCGTGCTTCTCGCAGACGCGCACGCACTCGGGCAGGTCCGCCTCTTCGCCCTCCATCGAGAACACGCCGTCGGTGATGTAGAGCCGGAAGCGCGAGGCCTTGTCCTCGCCGAGCATCCGGTCGAGCGCCGCGAGGTCTCCGTGCGGCGCGCGGAACCGCTTGGCCTTGCAGAGCCGCACGCCGTCGATGATCGACGCGTGGTTCAGCTCGTCGGAGTAGAGCCCGTCCGGCTCGTCGAGGACCGTGGCGAAGAGGCCCTCGTTGGCCGCCCAGCAGGTCATGTAGAGGATCGCGTCGTCGCAGCCGAAGAAGGAGGCGATCTCCGCCTCGAGGTCCTTGTGGAGCTGCTGGGTCCCGCAGATGAAGCGCACCGACCCGAGGCCCGCGCCCCAGCGGTCCACGGCCTTCTTCTGCGCCTCGCGGATGCGCGGGTGGTTGGCGAACCCGAGGTAGTTGTTCGAGGTCAGCATCACGACCTCGCGGCCGTTGACCTTGACGCGCGGTCCCTGCGGCGTCTCGAGGACGAGCTCTTCCTTGTAGGTGCCGGCCTCGCGCAGCGCGGCCATCTGGCCGGCGAGGTGCTCGCCGAGCGTCATTTCCCCTCCGAGAGGATCTTTCCCGCCACGCGGTCGCCCGGGAACGCGGCGGAGAGGACCGCGAGCGCCCGTTCGAAAGCGCCGACGCTGCCGGCCATGATCTCCGCGCAGATCGTCGGCGTCCGGACGAACTCCATCGTTCCCGTCAACCCGCGCACCACGATCGAGTCGGCCGGGTCCTCGACCGTGAAGAGGATCCCGTCCACTTCCTCGAGCGCCCGCGAGGCGATCCGCTCGGCCTTTTCGACCTCGTCCCGGAGCAGGCAGACGCCCGCCAGCCCCACGACCTGGAAGTGGTTCGGCTCGAACTCCGTCCGGTCCCAGTTCTTCCAGACCCGGTCGCGCGGGACGAGCCGGAACCGGTACGCCACGTTGGAGAGCCGCGACTCCTCGACCGCGAACTCGGCGATGCGCCGCTGGGTCAGCTCCTGGTTCGGATCGGGTTTCGGGGGCTTGCTGGTGGGCATGGGTTCTCCGTTTGCGAAAGTCCGGTTTTCCGGAAATCTATCGCAGTCGCGGGCGGGCGGCAGGCATACAATCCGCCGCGGATTCGAAGAATTCGCTTCGATTCAAAGATTCAAAGAGGAGGGAGCCATGAAGTCTCGCGCCATTCTGGCGTCCGTTGCGGCGTTTTTCGCGGGTGTCGCTCTGTGTCTCGCGGCCGATCCGAACATGGGAACCTGGAAGCTGAACGAGGCCAAGTCGAAGTTCAGCGCGGGCGCGACCAAGAACCACACCGTGGTCTATGCCCCCGCGGGCGACATGGTGAAGGTCACGGTCGACGGCACCGACAAGGACGGCAAGGCCGTGCACAACGTGTGGACGGGCAAGTTCGACGGCAAGGACTACCCGGTCACCGGCGAGCAGGCGTACGACTCGCGTTCCTACACGAAGGTCGACGACAACAACATGAACATGACCCTGAAGAAGGGCGGCGCGGTCGTCGGGCACGGCACGATCGTCATCTCGGCGGACGGCAAGTCGCGCACGGTCACGACGATGGCGACCGACGCGAAGATGACCTCCATGAACAACACGGCGGTCTACGACAAGCAGTAAGCGACAAACCGGGCGCTCCCCGCTCCCACACCGAAGAGCGGGGGGCGCGCTTTTTCCGATCGACGCCGCTTACGCCGCGGCCACGCGGCCGAGCGCCGCGACGACGGACGGCCAGCCTTCCCGCACGCTCCGGTACTTCGGCTCCCACGCGGAGACGGACCTCAGCTTCAGATTGGAGATCCTCTGCGAGCGCGACAGCAGCTCGCTGAGCGATCCCGAGCAACAGCTTCATCCAGACGGGGAACGGACGCGGGGCGGGAACGCCGAGGGCCTGCGCGAGCGAGTCGAAATAATCGCGCCGGGTCAGGGGCTCGTCGTCCGCCACGTTGTAGACGCCCGCCGGAATGTAGAGCGCGGCGGCCGCCGCGGATGCGGCGTCGTCGTGCGAGATCGAGGAGACGTAGGCGCCGGGTGAGCCGGGCAGGAACGCCCTTCCGTGCCGGACGTGGCCGATCGCCTCGAGCAGGAACCGCGAATCGGGCCCGTAGAAGGCGGCGAAGCGCAGCACGACTCCCGTCCGGCCGCCCGCGGTGAAGCGCGCCGCCGAGTTCTCGGCGTCCAGGATCGTCCGATTGTAGGGCGCCGTGCGCAGCGGAGTCTGCTCGTCGATCCAGTCGTCGCCGCGATCGGGATAGACGGGCGCGAACGACTCCTGGACGAACCGTCCCACGCCTTCCGCCAGCGCCGCGTCGACGAGGTTCGCGGATCCCACGGCGCGGATGCGGTCGTTCTCCTTCCACGCGGACCGCCGCAGCATCTGGGTCGACGAGGACGGCATGTGCGTCGCGAGATTGATCACCGCGTCGCAGCCCACCGTGGCCCGGCGCAGGGAGCGCGGGTCGAACAGATCCGCGGAGACGGCGGCGGCTCCGGCCCGCGCGAGCGTCTCCCGCTGCGCGTCGGTGCGCGCGACGCCCCGGACCTGGTGTCCGGCGCCGGCGAGCGCCGGGACGAGGCGCCGTCCCACGACACCCGACGCTCCCGTCACGAGAATTTTCAAATTGGCCACTGCAACCTCCTTCGAGACCAGATGCCTGCAAGATTCGATCCGGGTGGGTCCTTTTGGCGGCATTGGGCCACGACGTCACACCGGCGTGGGAGGAGCGGCCAAGAATGTGAATCCGGGCAACTTCTTGGATCGTGCGGTGGACGTCGAAGCGCAACATCACGCCGCGAGCTTCGTACCCAACTCCGTTCGACTTCGCGAAGGAGAAGAAAAATGCGTACGAACGGATCCCTCGTTCTGACCCTGTTGCTCGGAGTGGTCAGCCTGTCCTCGGGAGGCTGCGCGCAGAAAGAAGGCGCGGCGCCCGCGGCGGCGCAGGCAGCGACGCCGAAGCCGGCGGCCGACCAGAAGATTCCGATCACCACCTCCTCGGAGGCGGCCAGAGCGGAGTACCTGGCAGGGCGCAACCTCGTCGACAACCTCCAAATCACGGAGTCGATCCCGCACTTCCAGAAGGCGATCGAGCTCGACCCGAACTTCGCGATGGCGGAACTCGCGCTCTCGGGCTCCTCGCCCACGGGCGGCGAGTTCTTCGAGCACCTGAACAAGGCGGCCGCGCTCGCCGACAAGGTTTCCAACGGAGAGAAGCTGTTGATTCTTTCCACCCAGGCCGGCGCGAACGGAAACATCAAGGGACAGAAGGAGCTACTCGATCAGCTCGTCGCGGCCTACCCGAACGACGAGCGCGCGCAGTTCGCCCTGGGCGGCTACTACTTCGGACAGACCGAGTACCCGCAGGCCATCGAGCGCTACAGGAAAGCGACGGAGCTCAATGCCGAATTCGCCTCGGCCTTCAATCTCCTCGGCTATGCGTATCGGCAGAACGTCGCGTACGCGGATGCCGAAAAGGCGTTCCAGCGGTACATCGAGCTCATCCCCAGGGACCCCAATCCCTACGACTCGTACGCCGAGCTGCTGTTGAAGATGGGCCGCTTCGACGACGCGATCGTGCAGTACCGCAAGGCGCTCGCCATCGACCCGAACTTCCTGAACGCCCATCAGGGGATCGCGATGGCCCTGCTCTACCAGGGCAAGCCCGACCAGGCGCTGGCGGAGCTCGGAGAGATCGGTAAGAAGGCGCGGACCGACGGGGAGCGCCGTACGGGCCTGTTTGCCGCGAACGTGGTCCACATCGACGGCGGCCAGCTCGGCAAGGCGCTCGAGGACGCCCGAACGCAGTACGTCCTCGGCGAGAAGACCAACGACGTCGGCGCGATGGCCTTCGACAAGAACCTGATGGGCACGATCCTGCTCGAAATGGGCAAGCCCGACCAGGCGAAGGCGGAGTACGAGGCGGCGGTCAAGCTCGTCGCCGCGTCGAACCTCTCCGACGACATCAAGAACAACGCCCGGCTCGTGCTTCACTACAACCTCGCGCGCGTGGCCGCCGCGAAGAAGGACTTCGCGACGGCGCAGAAGGAAGCCGACGAGTTCCGCGCCGGCGCCGCGGCCTCGAAGAACCCGCAGCTGGCCAAGAACGCGCACGAGCTCGACGGCATCCTCGCCCTCGCGCAGAAGGACTACGACAAGGCGATCGCGGAGCTCGCGCAGGCGAATCAGCAGAACCCGCAGGACCTCTATCGCCTCTGCGTGGCGTACCAGGGCAAGGGCGACGCCGCGAAGGCAGCCGACTACTGCAAGCGCGCGGCGGACTTCAACGTGCTTCCCAACGTGAACCTCGCGTGGGTGCGGGCGAAGGCGAAGGCGGCGTCGGGGGCGAAGGGCTGAAACAGCCAGCCGGGCGGCCGGCCCGGGGCGTCAGGGCCGGCCGTTCGGGTAGAAGACCACCTTCATCGCCCGCCGGTCGTCGAGCAGCTCCATCGCCTCGTGGAACTTCTCGAGACCCACGAACTCGTTCGTGACGAGGTCCTCGACGTCGAGGCCGGCGCGGAAGAGATCGATCATCTTGATCCACGTGTCGAAGATGCGCCGGCCGATGATGGCGTGGATGCGTGAGGCCCTTGAAGACGAAGTCGTTCGTGTAGTCGCGGATCGTGACGGCCTTCTCGCGGGGGATGCCGAGCAGCGAGAGGACGGCGCCGCGGCGGGCGGCGGCGAGGCCGAGGTTGATCGAGGACTCGGCGCCGGAGAGCTCGAGGACGACGTCGGCGCCGCCGCCGGTCGCCTCCACGAGGCTGCCGACGGGGTCCTTGGTCCGGGGGATCTCGATGACGGTGACCTGTTTCAGGCCGCGCGTCTTCGCCCACTTGCGGGCGTGCGCCGCGGCGAGGCCGTTGACCTCGGTGATGGCGATTCGCGCGGCGCCCGAGATGCGCGCGATCTCGGCGCACATCGCGCCGATCGGGCCCGTAGCCGAGCACCGCGACCGACTTGCCGGAGAGGTCGGTCACCTGCGTCGTGTGGACCGCGTTGCCGAGCGCGTCGAGGAACGCGCCGACCTTCGGCGGGATCATCGCGCGGTCGAGCGGCACGACGTTGAAGGCCGGCACCACGACGTACTGCGCGAAGCAGCCGTCGCCGTGGACGCCCGAGAATCCTCGTGTTCTCGCAGATGTGCCGCCGTCCGGTGAGGCAGGGCCGGCAGGCGCCGTCGGTGACGTGCATCTCGGCCGAGACGTACTGTCCCTCCTCGAGGTGCGGCCGCTTGCCGCCCGGGCCGAACGCGACGATCTCGCCGCAGAACTCGTGGCCGTAGATGCGCGGCGGCTTGAACATGCCCGCCATCGACGGCGTCCCACTGGTAGATGTGCTTGTCCGAGCCGCAGACGGCGGTCGCGAGCACGCGGATCAGCACCTCGGCCTGTCCGGGCTTGGGGACGGGAACCTGGCGGATCTCCGTGGCGGAGGGGCCGGGGGCCGGCTTCGTCTTGACGACCGCGGTCATCGTTGCGGCAGCGGATCGCGCTCTTCGCCGGCCATTCTCCGTCAGTCTCCCGCCTGGTCGTCGCGCACGAAGCCGCCGCGCGGGCCCGCCGCGAGCGCCTCGGCGTGCACCGACACCGGCTTGACGTACTTGCGCACGATGTCGCGCGTGTCGTGGACGCCGCAGCTTGCCGAAGAGGAACGCGAACTTCTTCTCGAGCGTGCCGCGGATCGCCGACGCGCGTCCCCTCGGGCAGGTTCCAGACCTGCTCCTTGTAGGGGCCGATCGCCTTCTTGCGCGTCTTGTAGAGGAACTGCTCCTGCGTCTCGCCGCGCTTGCGCTCCTCGGCGGCGTTCTCGTCGAGCCAGCGCTCGATCTCGCGCTTCAGGGGATACGGGAACGCGGGATGGTCGTAGACGGTGTTCATGAAATCGGTCGCGAGGTGGATCTCGGCGCAGTCGTGGTCGGGGAAGTGCCCGAAGTACTCGGGCGGCAGCGTCGACGCGCCGTGCTGCACCGCGCCGGCCAGGCCGTACTCCTCGCGCGCGACCTTCGAGATCCGCTGGATGACGTCGAAGTCGATCGCGACCCGCTCGACCGACCCGTCCGGCGCCGACGACGCCGCCGTGCGACGAGCCCGTCTGCACGGAGACCTTCGCGACCCCGTCATGCCGGCGCCGAGCGCCTTCTTGTAGAGGTTCATGTAGGCGCGGAACTCCTCGGGCGTCGAGTTCTCCTTGCCGACCTCGCCGATCTCGCCGCCGACCGAGATCGGCATCGCCTTGCGGCTCGTGCGCGCGGATGAACTTCGTGAAGCGCGCGCAGAGGTCGGCGTTGACGCGCTGCTGCTCCTCGAGGGTCGCCTTCGAGAGGTCCACGAGCGTCGAGGTGTCGATGTCGATCTGCAGGAAGCCGGCCGGGATCGACTCCTCGATCAGCGCCTCGATGGCGCCGATCTCCTTCTCGCCGTTCTCCTTCATCTTCTTCGGGTTCGTCTGGTAGTGGTCGCCCTGGAGGAAGAGCGGGCCCTCCCACCCTTCCTTGATCGCGGCCGCGAGGATGACGGCGGCGTACTCGGCGGGGCGCTGCTCGGTGTAGCCCATCTCGCTGCGCGCGATCTCGAAGATGACCGCGCCGGCGCGGATCGCGGCGGCCGCGCGACAGGCGGCGCGCGCGGTGTCGTAGGACATCATCCGGACGTTGATGGCGGGGACGGTGAAGCCCGAGAACTCGCCGCGCCCGCGCGCCTCGTAGAGCGGCAGGATCGAGGCCGGGAGGATGCCGAGCGACTCGGCCGCTTCGCGGATGACGCGCCGCGCCACGTCGCGGGTGTCCTTCGGCGCAAAGACGGCCGTCCAGACGAGCGAGTCGATCATCTCGGCGCGGAACCGCGCGGGGTCCGTGACGACCGCGCCGCCGTCGTGGCGGACCGTGCCCGACAGCTTCAGAGCGGTCGACGATCCCGGCGGGTGTCGAGTAGAGGTTCATGCTCGGCCCTCGGTTGGTCTCAAGTGCCCGGGGATTCTAATGCAGCAGGCGGGCGCGGCCGGAAGGGCGCGCCCGGCGTCATGCTACGTTTTCGCCGTGGCGACCCGCCGGCTGGCCGAAGAGCTCTCCCGCCGCCTCCCCGCGGAAATCCTGCATTCCGACGAGGAGTCGCTGGTCGCGCATTCCCGCGACGAGACCGAGGACCTGCGCGCCCGGCCCGAGATCGTGGTGCGGCCCCGGTCGGAGTCCGAGGTGGTCGGCGCTGCTCGCGGCCGCGCGCGAGCTGCGGTTCGCGGTGACGCCCCAGGGCGCCCGGACCGGCCTTTCGGGCGGAGCGCTGCCGGCCGAGGGCGGCGTCGCGCTCGACCTCGGCGCCATGAACCGGATCCTCGAGCTCGACCGGTACAATCTCTTCGCGGTCGTCGAGCCGGGCGTCGTGACGGAGACGCTGCAGAATGCGGCCGAGGCGGCAGGCCTCTTCTATCCGCCGGACCCGTCCTCGCGCGGTTCCTGCACGATCGGCGGCAACATCGCGGAGAACGCCGGCGGCCCGCGCGCCGCCCGCTACGGCACGACCGGCCGGTACGTCTCGGGACTGCGCGTCGTGATTCCGGGCGGGGCGGTCCTCCCGCTCGGCGGCAAGAATCGGAAGGACGTCGCCGGCTACGACCTGCTCTCGCTCTTCGTCGGCAGCGAGGGCACGCTCGGCGTCGTCACCCAGGCGACGCTGCGCCTGCTGCCTCTGCCGCCGCAACGCCGGCTTCTCTGGGCGTCGTTTGCGCGGGAGGCCGAAGCCCTCGCCGCGGTCGCGGGTCTCTACGCGGGCGGGCCGGAGCCCTCGGCCTGCGAGTTTCTCGAGCGCCGCGCCGCCGAGGTCTCGGCCGTCGTCGCTCGGCATCGCGCTTCCGGCCGACGCCGACGCGCACCTCTTCGTCGAGGTGGACGGCTTCGAGGAAGACACCGTCGCGCGCGACACCGAGCGCGCGGGTCAGCGGCTGCTCGACGCGGGCGCCGCGGAGGTCCGCGTGGCGCTGACCGAGCGCGAGCAGCGCGATTTCTGGAGGCTGCGGCGCGCGGTCGGCGAAGCGGTCAAGAGGCTCGGGCCCTATGCCGAGGAAGACTGCGCGGTGCCGCGCAGCCGCATGCCGGAGCTGCTCGCGGCCGTCCGGGGGATCGCCGCGCGCCGCGGGCTCACGGCGATCTGCTACGGCCACGCGGCCGACGGGAACATCCACGTCAACGTCGTGCAGCCGCCGGAAGGACGCGAGCGCTGGCTCGCCGGCAAGGAAGCCGCCGTCGAGGAGATCTTCCGCGCGGTCGTCGCCCTCGGCGGGACGATCACGGGGGAGCACGGCGTGGGCCTGACGCAGCGGGCGTACATGCCGCTGCGCCACGGGCCCGAGGTGCTCGCCGCGATGCGGGCCGTCAAGGACCTCTTCGATCCCGACGGCATCCTCAATCCCGGTAAGATCTTCCCCCTGCCATGATCCGCCTGTCGCGCACGATCCACTTCAACGCAGGGCGAAGCCTCTGGCGCCCGGACTGGTCGGCGGAAAAGAACCGCGCCACGTACGGCGACGAGGGCCCGCACGGCTACGGCCACAACTACGACCTCGAGGTCTCGGTCGTCGGCGAGCCCGATCCCGCGACCGGCATGGTCGTGAACCTCACGGATCTCGACCGGGTCCTGAAGGAGGAAGTGGATCGGCCGCTCGATCACCGCAATCTCAACCACGACGTCCCGGAGTTCGCGACGACGCCGCCGACCGCGGAGAACCTCGCCGCCTGGATCTGGAAGCGGGTGGGCGAGCGCATCGCGCGGGAGAAGTGGCCCTGCCGCGTCGTGCATCTGCGCCTCGGGCTGACGCCGGGGTTCGCCGTCGAGATCGAGGAAGACCGGCGCCCCTGAATGCAACTCGCGCTCGGCTTGATCCTCTCCGCGGGAATCGGTCTGTCGCTCGGCCTGATCGGCGGCGGCGGATCGATCATCACGGTGCCGGTGCTCGTGTACGTGCTCGGCGTGCCGGCGCACCGCGCGATCGGCATGTCGCTGGCCGTCGTGGGGTCGACCGCGCTCGTCAGCGCGCTGCTGCATCACCGCCGGGGCGCCGTGGCCTGGCGCACGGGTTCGGTCTTCGCGGTGAGCGGGATCGCGAGCGCCTACCTCGGCTCGAAGCTGACGCGGCTCGTCGCGGCGCCGGTGCTGCTGCTGCTCTTCGGGTGCCTCATGCTGGTGGTCGCGACGGTGATGCTGACGCGCAAGCCACCGACGGAGGGCGCGAGGACGCACGTGCCGAGCCTGCCCCGCGAAATCCTCGCCGGGCTGGGCGTCGGGTTCCTGACGGGTTTCCTCGGCGTCGGGGGAGGGTTCCTGATCGTCCCGGCGCTCGTGCTCTTCGGCGGCCTGGCCATGAAGGACGCCATCGGAACGTCGCTCTTCGTCATCGCCGTCAACTGCGCCTCGGGCATCCTCGGGCATCTCTCGGAGGGCGACTCCGACTGGCGCCTGACGCTCATGGTCGCCGTGCTGGCCGTGGCGGGCGCGCTCGCGGGAACGGCCCTGTCGCACCGTTTCCACCCCCGTCACCTCCGGCGGATTTTCGCGTGGTTCGTGGTGGCGGTTGCCCTTTTCCTGATCGCGCGCAATTACAATGCGCTGCTCTAGGGTAAAGACATGTACTTCAAACAGTTCTATCTGGGCTGCCTCGCGCAGGCTTCCTACATGATCGGGTCCGAGGGCGAAGCCGCCGTCGTGGACCCGCGCCGCGACGTGGACGAGTACTTCGAAGAGGCCCGCGAGCAGGGCCTGACGATCCGCCACGTGATCGAGACGCACCTGCACGCGGACTTCGTCTCCGGCCACCGCGAGCTCGCCGAGCGCACGGGCGCGAAGATCTATTTCGGCGCGAAGGCGGCGGCCGCATTCCCCCACGTCGCCGTGAAGGACGGCGACGAGATCCGCATGGGCCAGGTCCTTCTGCGCTTTCTCGAAACGCCGGGCCACACCCCCGAGTCGGTCTCGGTCGTCGTGACGGACCTCGCGCAGTCGCCGGAGCCGCAGGCGGTGCTCACCGGCGACACGCTGTTCATCGGCGACGTCGGCCGGCCGGATCTGCTCGGCGCGAAGATCAGCCCCGACACGCTGGCGGGGCAGCTCTACGACTCGCTCCACGAGAAGCTTCTGAAGCTGCCGGACTCGGTCGCGGTCTATCCCGCGCATGGCGCCGGATCGCTCTGCGGGCGGAACATCTCGAGCGAGAAGAGCTCGACGATCGGCCAGCAGCGCCGGTTCAACTACGCGCTGCGCCCGATGTCGCGGCCGGAGTTCATCGCGCTCGTGACCGCCGATCTGCCCGAGGCGCCGGAGTATTTCTCGCGGGACGCGCGGCTGAATCGCGAAGGGCCGGGCAGCCTTGCCGCGCTGCCGACGCCGGCGGCGCTTTCACCCGAGGAGGTCGAGCAGCGCGTCGCGGACGGCGCCCTGCTGCTCGACGCGCGCGCGGCGGCCGAGCACGGCAACGGCCACGTCCCAGGCTCGCTGCAGATCGGCCTCGGTGGCCAGTTCGCATCGTGGGCCGGCAGCCTCGTCCCTCCCGATGCGTCGATCGTGCTCGTGCTCGACGACGAGGCAGCGATCGCGGAAGTCCAGACGCGCCTGGCGCGCGTCGGGCTCGAGAACGTCGTGGGGTATCTGGCGGGCGGGATTCGCGCCTGGGACGCCTCGGGCCGGACCCTTGCGCGAACCGAGCAGATCGGCGTGGACGAGCTGGCGGCGCGGATCGGCGAGGGCAGCGACCTCGCGGTCGTGGACGTGCGGCGGCCGGGCGAGTGGCAGAGCGGGCACATCGCGCAGGCGGTGTCGCTGCCGCTCC
This sequence comes from uncultured Acidobacteriota bacterium, assembly GCA_963843325.1. Classification (GTDB taxonomy): domain Bacteria; phylum Acidobacteriota; class Thermoanaerobaculia; order UBA5066; family Gp7-AA6; genus DAHUXD01. Next base: position 591,356 of record CAWJKC010000016.1, on the reverse strand, counting down.
ACGAGCTCGAGGCGCGCGCCGAGGCGCTCGATCGCGAGCGGCCCGTCGTCGCGATGTGCGCGGGCGGCTACCGCTCGGCAATCGCCACGAGCGTGCTGGAGCGGCTCGGTTTTCGAAAGGTCACGAACGTCGTCGGCGGCATGGCGGCGTGGAACGCGGCGAAGCTGGAAGTCAGCACACAGTAGTCGGCAGGAGGTTTGATGCGGCACTCGGGACGCGGGTCGTGGATGGCGGTCATCGGCGCGGTATTGCTCGCATCGGTGGCCCGCGGGCAGGACGCGAAGCCGGCCGGAAGCGTCTGGGATTCGAGGAAGTCGGCGTGGGAGCTCTTGAAGCCCGGCCAGAAGGACGAGGTCTTCCGCTTCGCCGACGGCTACAAGAGCTACCTCAACGTCTCTCGCAGCGCGCTGACGTCGACGACCGAGGTGCTGCGCCTGGCGAAGGCAGCGGGTTTTTCGGACTTCACGGACCCGACGCAGGTCAAGGGGGGCGCCCGCCTCATCGTCAACGGGCACGACCGAGCGGTGATTCTCGTCGTCGTCGGGCTCGGAGCCCATCGTCTCGGGCTCGCGCCTGATCGGCACCCACCACGACAGCCCGCACATCGACCTGAAGGCGCGGCCGATTTACGCCGCCAACGGCTTCACGCTCTTCAAGACGATCTATTACGGCGGCATCAAGAAGTATCAGTGGGCCAACCGGCCGCTCGCGCTTGATCGGGCGCGATCGACACGGTAGACGGCAAGCGCGTCGACGTGGCGATCGGGCTCAAGGAGGGCGATCCCGTTTTCGCGATTCCCGACAACGCGCCGCACTCCGACAGCAAGGAGCTGCTGTCGCGCAAGGCCGAGGACATTTTCGCCGGTGAAGAGCTCGATCCCGTCGCCGGCATCGATCCCGGGCAAGGACGCGTCGGTCACGACCGCAGGTGCTCGCCGCGTTGACCTCGACGTACGGGATCCGCGAGGAAGACTTCGTCTCGGCGGAACTGCAGCTCGTCCCCGCGGCGAGCCCGGCCGACGTCGGGATCGACCGCGGCCTGGTCGGCGCTTACGGCCAGGACGACCGGCTGTCCTCGTATTGCGCGGCGCGCGCCGTGATGGACGTCAAGGGGACGCCCCGGCACACGGCCATGGCCTACCTGTCGAACTTCGAGGAGGTCGGCTCGGTCAACAACTCGGGCGCGCGGTCGCAGTTCCTGAACTCGACGTACGCCCGCCTGATCGCCGCCGAACGCGGCAACGCGTACACGGATCTCGATCTGCGCCAGGCGCTGCGCAGCGCGCAGGTCATTTCTGCCGACACGAACGACGGCATCAATCCGATCTTTCCCCAGACGAGCGAGCCCTCGGGCGCGGCCCGCCTCGGTTTCGGCGCCGTCATCAAGAAGTACGGCGCCGGCTTCGACGCGAACTCCGAGTACACCGCGAAGATCCGCGCTCTGCTCGAAAAGAACGGCATCGCCTGGCAGACCCAGACCCCGAAGGTGGAAGGCTACTCCGGCGGCACGATCGGCGGCTTCCTGTCGGCCGAGGAGATGGAGGTCATCGACATGGGCGTGCCGCTGCTGTCGATGCACGCGCCCTTCGAGATGTCGTCCAAGGTCGACGTGTGGAGCTTCTACCGGTTCATGTCCGTGTTCCTGGCGTCCTAGAGAAACGGAAAGGGCGGCGCGAGGCCGCCCCACTTCGCCGCGTTCCGCCGGAACTACTGGTTGGAGGCGAGCGCCTTCTGCTCGACGATCTCTTTGTTGGTCATGATCGTCTGCACGATCTCCCCGGCGAGCTTCTCGAGGTCGGTCGCCGACTCGACCTGGTTGATGACGAACTTGGCGGCGACGACGTACGGATTCCAGCCGACCGGCGCGCCCTGGCCCTTCAGGGCCTCCGCCTTGCCGAAGACGATGAACGGCGCGTTCGGGTCCTTCGACAGGTTCGCGACGCTCACGGTCAGCTGCGTGTTCGGCTTCTGCTCGCCGCCGAGCAGCTCCGTCGGAATGATGTTGCCGCCGGAGTCCGTCGCGTAAAAGGTGCCGCGCACGAGCCAGCCGTCGGTCGGCAGCGTCGCGCCGGGCTCGAGGCGCTTGGCGGTGAATCCCTGGGCCGTGAACTCCTTGACGACGTCGGCGGAGAGCTGACCGGCGGACTGCGACGCCTTCTGGCCCGCCCGCGCGCCGCGGATGCGGCTGAGCGGTCCGCTGCGTCCCTGCGAGGACTGGGCCGGCTCGTAGGAGCCCACGAAATCCTGGACGTACACGGGCTTCTTCGGTCTCATCGTCGCGTCGGGCGTCGCCTGCGCGGCGGTCTTCTGACCGGCGGCGAGGGCGGAGACGCAGAGGGCGACGGAAACGAGGATGGGGGCGCGAGCGGACTTTTTCATCGGAGCTCTCCCTTTTGCGGCGAATCCTACACCCGGGAGCGGTCAGTTCTTCGGGGCGTGCGACAGGGCGAAGACGTCGTAGACCATCCGCGAGAGCTCCGCGCCCAGCCGCAGCGTCTCGTTGTCGACGCCGGAGCTCTTGTCCTGGATCCGCCGCGCGCAGATGGCGATGACGTAGCGCATCTTCGGCGTCTTCACGTAGGCCGCGTCGTTGCGGACGTCGCCCTTGAAGCCCTTCGCGTCCGGGTTCTTCTCCTCGTCCCAGCCGGTCTTGTTGGCGACGACGATCTCCTCGGTCGCGAAGGGCAGCGAGCGCGGGATCATCGCGCGGTCCTGCTGCGTCGCGAGCAGCGCGATCATCGCGTCGCCGGCGGCGGGGCTGACGACCTTGCCCTGCGCGATGAGCTGCAGGAACTTCGCCATCTCGTGCGGCGTCGTCGAGCCGAGGCCGTACTCCTTCTCCTCGTTCGGACAGGACGTCGGCATGCCCGTCGCGGAACGTCGGCCGGTACAGGCGCGTGCGCGTGAGGGCGTAGGAATCGAGCAGGGCGTCCACGTTGGCCGTGCCGACGAGGCCGACGAGCAGGTTCGTCGCGGTGTTGTCGCTGTACGCGATCATGAAGCGCAGCAGGTCGTCGACCGTCAGCACGACGCCCGGATGCAGCATGTTGAGCGGGATGGTCTCGTCGCCCGCCTTGTCCGACTCCTTCAGCGTGACCGTCGTGCCGTGCTGCAGCTTGCCCGCGTCGATCTGACGGAACACCTCGGCCATCACCGCGACCTTGATCAGGCTCGCCGTCGGGAACCGCTGATCCGCGTTCACCGAGACCATCGCGCCGGTGTCGAGGTCCTTGGCGAAGAGCCCGATCTCGCCGTGGAAGGCCTTCATCTTCTCTTCGATCTGTTTCGTGAGCGTCGCCGCCGACTCCGGAGGGGGAGCGGCGGCGGCGAGCAGGAGAGCGGAGACGACCCATCCGGCGGCGTACAGCATGGCGGGATGTTAGCCGACGCGGCGCGGCCGGGGCGTAAGATCTCGGCGGACGCATGACGCTCGCCAGCGGAAGCCGGCTCGGCCCATACGAGGTGCTCGCGCTGATCGGCGCGGGAGGTATGGGCGAGGTGTACCGGGCCCGCGACGGACGCCTCGGTCGCGACGTGGCGATCAAGGTCCTGCCCGAGACCGTGGCGGCGGATCCGCGAGCGCCTGCGGCGCTTCGAGCAGGAGGCGCGCTCCGCCTCCGCGCTGAATCATCCGAACATCGTGACGATCCACGACGTCGGGCAGACGGGACGCGTCTCGTGGATCGCGATGGAGCTCGTCGAGGGGCAGAGCCTGCGGCAGCTGCTCGCGGCCGGCGCCCTGACCCTGCCGCGGACGATGGCGATCGGCGCGCAGGTCGCGGAGGGGCTCGGCCGGGCGCACGCCGCGGGCATCGTGCACCGTGACCTGAAGCCCGAGAACGTCATGGTGACGGCGGACGGCCTCGTGAAGATCCTCGACTTCGGGCTCGCCAAGCCCGTGCCCGAGGCGGCCGACGACCAGAGCCAGGCTCCGACCGCGGCGCATCAAACCGAGGCGGGGATCGTCGTCGGAACCATCGGATACATGTCCCCGGAGCAGGCGACGGGCCGGCCCGTCGACTATCGCTCCGACCAGTTCGCCCTCGGCGCGATGCTGTACGAGATGGCGTCCGGTCGTCGCGCGTTTGCGCGCCCGACCGCCGTCGAGACGCTGTCGGCGATCCTCAAGGACGAGCCGCCGCCGCTTGCGGCCGTGACTCCGGACGCCCCCGAGCCGCTCGAGTGGATCGTGCGGCGCTGCCTCGCGAAGGAGCCGGAGGACCGGTACCACTCGACGCGCGATCTCGCGCGCGACCTCGCCGGGCTGCGCGACCGGCGGTCCGGCGCGGAGGCCGCGGCGCCTGCGCCACCGGCCCGCAAGGTGAAAACCGGACGCTATCTCGCGGTCGGCCTCGTCCTCGCGGGTCTGGTGGCCGTGGGCGCCTTCGCCGTGCTCGGCCGCTGGAACGCCCCGGGCGGCGTGCACACGCTCGCCGTGCTGCCGCTCCAGCCCATTTCCGCGAGCGCCGAGGACGAGGCGCTCGGGCTCGGCATCGCCGACACGATCATCCGCGGGCTTCAGCCGCACCCGCGCGCTCACGGTCCGCCCCCTCTCCGCCGTCCAGAAGTACGCGAAGTCGAACGTGACGCGCTGGCGGCAGCCCGGGAGCTGCGGGCCGACGCCGTGCTCGAGGGATCCCTCCAGCGGTCCGGGGACAAGCTGCGGGTCGGGCGTCAATCTCCTGCGCGCCGGCGACGGCCGGATCGTGTGGACGGAGTCCTTCGACGTGCCCGCCTCGGAAGTCTTCGCGGTCGAGGACGCCGTGTCGGACGCGGTGGTCGCCCGCCTGCGGCTGCACCTCGACCCGAGTCAGCGCGACCGCCTGAAAAAGAGGTTCACCGAGAACGCCGAGGCCTACGACGCGTTCGCGCGCGGTCTGGCCGAGGGCGACCAGGTGGGGCCCGGAACCGGAGGGGAGCACAACGTCCGGGCGATCGCGGCGTTCGAGCGCGCCGTCGCGCTCGATCCGGGCTATGCGCTCGCGCACGCGCGGCTGGCCGAGTCTTACCTCTGGCGCGACTTTTTCTTCGAACCGGGGGCGGGCTACCTCGAGAAGGCCAAGCGCGCGATGGCCGAGGCCGAGCGGCTGGATCCGCAGCTGGCGGACGCGCACGTGGCGCGCTACCAGCTGGCCTGGAGCCACTACCAGGGCTTCGACCTGGAGACCGCGATGCGCGAGCTGCGTACCGCCCGGCGCCTCGATCCCAGCGTGAGCCGCGGAGCACCTCTCGATCCTCTACGCGCACATCGGGCCTGGCGGATGCGTTCCGGCGGGAGATCGCGCGCGACCTCGAGCAGGATCCCTCGAGCGACCTCGCCCGCACGTTCGACGTCGAAGGCCTCGTCCTGCTCGGCGAGGCGGAAGAGGCGCTGGCGCTCGCGAAGCGTCACGGCAAGCCCAACTCGGCGGCTCGTCTGACCATGAGCCTCCTCTCTCTCGGGCGCTTCGACGAGGCGCGCGCTGCGGCGGATGCCGTGCTGGCCCAATCGCCGGGACATCACAACGCGGTGGCCGTCCGCGAGCTCGTGGCGGCGGCGTCCGGGGAGCGCGCGCCCGATGAGGCCGCGCTCGCCCGGGCCGTCGAGGCGGGCAAGCTCCTGCGCGATCACCACCACACGCTCTACGCCGTCGCGTGCATCCGGGCCGCGCAGGGCAACGCTCCGGCTGCGGTGGACTACCTGCGCCGGACGGTCGCGGCGGGGATGCCCAACCTGACCCTGTTTCGCAAGGATCCGCTGCTGGACCGCGTGCGCGGCTCGGCCGAGTTCAAGACGTTCCTGGCCGAGCTCGAGCCGGTCTGGGCGCGCTACGAACGCGAGGCCGCTCCGGAGCGGTGAAACGAAAACGCCGCGGTCGCAATGGCCGCGGCGTTCCGGAATACCGGCGAGTCGGACTACTGCGGGTTGGCGACCTGGTACATGAGCGCGCCGCTCGAGTAGAACGGCAGGTAGAAGACGCCGGAGCAGTTCATGTACGAGACGCCGTTGATCGAGATGCTCGAGCACGCGCCGGGCAGCGACGCGACGACGGTGCCGACGGCCGGCGTGTACGTGACCGGCGCGGCGTAGTACACGGGCGCGGGCGAGGCGTAATAGACCGGAGCGGGCTGCGCCGAGGAGGCGACCGCGGCTCCGACCATGGCGCCGGCGACCGCTGCGCCGGCGACCGCGGCGCCGGAATACCCGTACCCGCCGTGATAACAGCAGGGCGGGTGGTAACCCACGGCCACGCCGCCGCGATAGCCGCCGGCGGCGACCCATGCGCGGGCCGGAGAGGACGCGAGCAGGGCGAAGGCGAGCAGCGCGGTGACGGTTTTCTTCTTCATGGGTTCTCCTTTGCGTTCTACTTCTGGGCCGTCTTCCAGTCGACCTTCGTCGCGCCGGCGGGCGGCGTGAACACGAAGTCGCCGGCCGGGATCGCCGGGGAAAGATTCCATTCCGAGAGCGTCGTCACGACGCGCGGCGCGCCCGGGGCCTTCTTGTACGTCACCGCGATCCGGCGGGGCAGCGGCTTGCCGCCCTTCTCGATCCAGACCTGCCAGTCGGCCTCTTCCTCGGAAAAGGCGAGGTGGCGGCACGCGACGCCGTCGACCTCGGAATCGCCCGCGTCGAATGCCGTCTTCACGCCTTCCATCATCTTGGCGTACGGATCCTTGAGGAGGAATCCGGCCACCGGAAACGGCATCTGGAAGCGGTCCATCAGCATGACCAACGTCTCGTCGATCGTCGGCGGGGCCGGCGCCTGCCCGTAGAACGTGCTCTTCGCGGCGAAAATCGTGACCGTCTTGCCGTCGTACCAGAGCGAGGCGTCGTGCAGATCGCCCCGTGGTGTCGACGCGGACCTTGTCGGGGCGCGTCACCGAGAGTTTCGAGACGTTGAAGAAGTCGAGCATCTGCCCGTTGGCGGAGGGCTGCTCGCGGTCGGTCGCCGCTTTGAACGAAAAGCTGCCGGCCCCCTTCAGGACGTCGCTCATCGCCTTGAGCTGCGCGAGCGCCTCGGGCTCGAGCGCCGGCGGCGGTGCGGGAGTGGGCTCGGGCGGGGGCGTCGGCTTGGCGGCGGCCTTTGACCGAGTGCGAGTCCGGGCACGAGGCACAGCAGGATGGCGGCGGCGAGAACGCCGCGGACGAAGCCGGGGACGGAGTGTTTCAAAGTGACCTCCGGATGGAGTTCTCCGGGGCGCAAATGTCCCGGCTCGAGGATTAGATCACGGGAGCGACCCCGCGATAGGATTCCGGCGCCCAACCCTTCATGCGAACGCAATGATGACCTGGAGACGACTGGCGCTCGTTTCACCGCTCGTGCTGGCGACCTCCTGCATGGTCGGTCCGAACTACTCGACGCCGAAGAGCGACGTCGCGCCGCAGTGGATGCCGAGCCCGGCCGCGTCGTCGACGACCCTGAACGCCGCGGACGCCTACTGGTGGAAGCTCTTCCAGGACCCGGTCCTCGACGGCCTCGTCGAAGCGGCGTTCCAGAAGAACCTCACGCTGCAGATCGCCGGCGTGCGCGTGCTCGCGGCCCGCGCGGCGTTGAACAAGTCCATCGGCAACCTCTTTCCCCAGCAGCAGGGGCTGTCGGGAGCCGTGAGCTGGGACCAGGTGAACAACCCGGTCACGATCAACCACGCCACGGACAACCTGCTCTTCGGCGCGAGCTGGGAGATCGACGTCTGGGGCAAGATCCGCCGCGGGATCGAGTCGGACCGGGCGGCCTATCTCGGCACGGTGGCCTCCTACGACGACGCGCTCGTCACGGTCATTGCCGACGTGGCCTCGAGCTACGTGAACATCCGCACCGCGGAAGAGCGCCTGCGCGTGGCGGCGAGGAACGTCGACACGCAGAAGGAGAGCCTCCGCGTCGCCTCGATCCAGTTCAAGTACGGCGAGACGAGCGAGCTCGACGTGCGCCAGGCGGCCGCCCTGCTCGGCCAGACCCAGGCGCAGATTCCGGCGCTGCAGAACACGCTGCGCCAGGCGAAGAACGGGCTCGCGCTGCTGCTCGGCATGACGCCCGAGGCGGTCGACGCGCTCCTCGTGGCGCCCGGTCCGATTCCCGTCGCCCCGGCCGAGGCCGCCGTGGGCATTCCGAAGGATCTGCTGCGCCGCCGCCCGGACGTGCGCACGGCCGGTCTCACGGCGGCGTCGCAGTCGGCGCTGATCGGCGTCGCGGTCGCGAGCATGTACCCGTCGTTTTCCCTGGCCGGCGCGTTCGGCTTCGCGTCCACCAACGCCGGCGCGCTGACGCTCGCGGACATGTTCACCTGGCAGAGCCGCGTGGCGCAGGCCGGCGCCTCCTTCTTCTTTCCGATCTTCAACTACGGCCGGCTCGTCAACCAGGTCCGCGTGCAGGACGCGCAGTTCCAGGAGGCGGTCCTCAACTACCAGAACACGGTGCTGAAGGCGCAGCAGGAAGTCGAGGACGGGCTCTCCGCGTTTTACACGTCGCAGGAGGCGCTGACCAGCCTCGACACGGCGGCGACGGCGGCGGTGCGGTCCACGCAGCTCTCGCTGCTGCAGTACAAGGCGGGGGAGACGACCTACACGACCGTGATCACGTCGGAGCAATCGCAGCTGTCGATCGAGGACGCGGTCGCGTCGACCCGAGGCAACGTGGCCCTCGGGCTGATCGCGGTGTACCGCGCGCTCGGCGGCGGGTGGGAGCTGCGCGGCGACCGCGACGTCGTGTCCGACGCGGTCAAGGACGAGATGGATCGGCGCACGAACTGGGGCGACTGGCTCGAGGTGGACAAGCACCTGCCGAAAGAGTCGCCGGTGGAGGAGCCATGAGGATGTCCGGCAGGAGATCGCAGCGGTGGTCGGCGGCGGCGCTCGCGCTCGCGATCCCGCTCGCAGGCTGCCACCGGCGCGAGGAGACGAAGCCCGTCTACCCGGCGGTGACGGTGCGCACGCCGGCCCAGGAGCCGGTCACCGAGTACCTCGAGATGACGGGCACGGTTGGCGCGTCCAAGTCCGTCAACCTGGTCGCGCGCGTCCCCGGCTACCTCGAGTCGGTGCACTTTGCCGACGGCGCGACCGTCGAGGCCGGCCAGCTGCTGTTCACGATCGAGCAGGCGCCCTACGAGGCGCAGGTCGCAGTTGAACGAGGCGGCCCTCGTGCGGGCGCAGGCCGAGCTCGACCGGCAGCAGTCGATGATGAAGGAGAACGCGACGGCCGAGACGACCGTCGAGAACTGGGTGAGCCAGCGCGACCAGGCGAAGGCGCAGCTGGAGCTGGCGAAGATCAACCTCGGGTACACGAAGGTCACGGCGCCGTTCGCCGGGCGCATCGGCGCGCGGCAGGTGGATCCCGGCAACCTCGTCGGCTCGACCGGCGCGACGACCCTGGCCACGCTCGAACAGCTGCAAGCCGATCTACGTGAACTTCAACCTGAACGAGCGCGACGCCCTGCGCATGCGCGACCTGATGCGCCAGTACCACGTCGAGCTGGGGCAGAACGTCGGCAAGGCGCCGGTCGAAGTCGGCCTGCAGAACGAGCCGGGCTACCCGCACGTCGGCGTCCTCGACTTCGCCGACAACTCGCTGTCGACCTCCACCGGGACGATCGCCCTGCGCGCCGTCTTCGCGAACGACGACCGGACGCTCTTCCCGGGGCTCTTCGCGCGCGTGCGCATCCCGCTGGTTCCGGTGAGCGGGCCGAAGAGCATGTTCGTCATCCCGGGCAGCGCGATCGGCAACGACCAGCAGGGCGACTTCGTGTACGTCGTCGGGGCGGACGACGTCGTCCAGCGCCGCGCGATCGTCAAGGGCCCGATGACCGCCGTCGGGCCTCGCCATCCGCAGCGGCGTCGCGGCGGCCGACCGCGTCATCGTCAACGGACTCCTGAACGCGCGCCCCGGCGAGAAGGTGTCCCCGCAGACCGCGCCCGCCGCGCCGGCGCCCGCGCCAACCGTGAAACCGTAGGCGCCGGGACCTCCGCCCACCGTGCTCGCCAAGTTCTTCATCGAGCGGCCGGTCCTCGCGAACGTCATCGCGTTCGTGATGATGCTGCTGGGCGCCGTGGCCCTCGGCGTGCTTCCGGTCTCGCAGTACCCGCCGATCACGCCGCCCACCGTGCAGGTGACGACGACCTATCCGGGCGCGAGCGCCAAGACGCTGGTCGAAACCGTCGCGCTGCCGATCGAGCAGCAGGTCAACGGCGTCGAGAAGATGCTCTACATGCAGTCGAACTGCACGTCCGACGGCCGCTACACGCTGACGGTGACGTTCCAGGTCGGCACCGACCTCGACTTCGCGCAGGTGCTCGTGCAGAACCGCGTCGCCGCCGCGATGGCGCAGCTGCCGTCGCCCGTGCAGCAGCAGGGCGTCATCACCAAGAAGAAGGAGACCTCGCCCCTCCAGATCATCACGCTGTCGTCGAAGGGCAACCGGTACGACGCGCTCTTTCTCTCAGCAACTTCGCGACGCTCCAGCTCTCCGACAAGCTCGCGCGCCTGCCCGGCGTGGGCGACGTGGTCGTCTTCGGCGTCGGCGAGTACAGCATGCGCGTCTGGCTCGATCCGCAGCAGATGCTGCAGCGCTCGCTCATGCCGAGCGACATCGTCAGCGCGCTGCAGGCGCAGAACGCCTACGTCGCCGCCGGCCAGGTCGGCATGCCGCCGACGCCCTCGGGTCAGGACTTCCAGATCACGGCCAACGTCCCGGCGTCGCTTTCCGACGCGAAGGAGTTCGAAGCAGATCATCCTCAAGACCAAGCGACGCGAGCGGCCAGGTCACGCGGATCCGCGACGTCGGCCGCGTCGAGCTCGGCGCCCGCAGCTACAGCCAGGTGTTCCGCATGGACGGCAGCCCGGCCGGCGGCATCGCGATCTACCAGCTGCCGGGCGCCAACGCGCTCGACACCGCGCACGGGCGTGCAAGAGCCTGCTCGATGACGCTCGCGCCGCGGCTTTCCGGCAGGGCCTGACCTACGCGATTCCGTTCGACACGACGACGTTCGTGAAGGAGTCGGTGCACGAGGTGTACCACACGCTGTTCGAGGCGGGCGTGCTGGTGCTGATCGTGATCGTGGTGTTCCTGCAGAACTGGCGGGCGACGCTGGTGCCGGCGACGACGATGCCGGTGACGATCATCGGGCGCGTTCGCGGCGATGGCGGTGATGGGATTTAGCGATCAACCTGCTGACGCTGTTCGCGGTGGTGCTGGCCATCGGGATCGTGGTCGACGACGCGATCGTGGTGGTGGAGGGCGTGACGCAGCACGTCGAGCGCGGCCAGACGCCCAAGGCGGCGCGCGATCGACGCGATGCGCGAGCTGATCGGCCCGATCATCGGGATCACGCTGGTGCTGATGTCGGTGTTCCTGCCGCCGGCGTTCATGCCGGGGATCACGGGCCAGATGTACCGGCAGTTCGCGCTGGTGATCGCGGCGACGGCGCTGATCAGCGCGGTCAACGCCGTTGACGCTGAAGCCGACGCAGTGCGCGCTGTGGCTGAGGGCGAAGCGATCCGAACGCGAAGAAGAACTTCTTGTTCCGGTGGTTCAACTCGGTGTACGAGCCGCTGGAGCGGTGGTACGTGCGGCTGATCCGGTACATGGTGGAGCGCAGCCGCGGATGGCGCGATCGCGCTGGTGCTGATCGGCGCTGGCGGCCTGGGGCCTGACGCGCATCCCGACCGGCTTCATCCCCACCGAGGACCAGGGCTACCTGCATGGTGGCCGTGCAGATGCCCGACGGCGCCTCGCTCGAGCGCATCCAGAAGGTGATGGACGACGTCGGCCGGCATCGGCCTCGCGATCCCCGGCGCGAAGCACGCGATCGCGATCGGCACCGGCGGCCCCTCGCCGCTCGACGGCGACGTGTCGCTCGCCAACGCGGGCATCGTGTACCTGATGCTCGAGGACTGGAGCGCGCGCGGCAAGGGCCAGAACCTCGAAGGCGATCACCGACAACCTCACGCCGGCAGCTCGCCACGCGTGCAGGAGGCGCGCACGCGCGTGCTCGTCCCGCCGCCCATCCAGGGCCTCGGCGCGTCGAACGGCTTCCAGATGCAGGTCGAGCTGACCGACGGCAACTACGACTTCGAGCGGCTCCAGCGCGTCACCGACGAGATCGTGCGCGGCGCCAACCGCCATGCCCGACATCCAGGGCGCGTTCACCGCGTTCCGCGCGTCGGTGCCGCAGGTGACGCGTCAAGGTGGACAAGACCCAGACCGCGACGCTCAACGTCGAACGTCGGCGACGTCTACAACACGGTGCAGATCTACCTCGGCTCGAGCTTCGTGAACCTGTTCACGCGCTTCGGCCACAACTACATGGTGTACCTGCAGGCGGACCCGCTGCACCGCGTCACGAGCGACGACGTCAAGAACCTCTACGTCCGCAGCCAGAGCGGCAGCATGGTGCCCGTCGGCGCGGTGGCCGAGATCCGGCCGGCGCTCGGGACCTCGGTCGTGTCGCTCTACAACCTGCTTCCCGCGGCCACGATCAACGGCACGCCGGCGCGCGGATTCAGCTCGGGCCAGGCGCTCGACGCGATGGAGGCCCTCGCGAAGAAGCACGCTGCCCGCGCGGCATGAGCTTCGAGTGGACGGCGATGTCCTACCAGGAGAAGCTCGTCGGCAGCTCCGTCTACTTCATCTTCGCCCTCGCGATCCTGCTCGTCTACTTCGTGCTCGCCGGACAGTACGAGAGCTGGATCACGCCGGCCGCCGTGATCCTCGCGGTGCCGATGGCGCTGCTCGGAACGGTCGCCGCGCTGCTCGCCGTGGGGCTCTCGAACAACATCTACGTGCAGATCGGCCTCGTGCTGCTGATCGCGCTGTCGGCCAAGAACGCGATCCTCATCGTCGAGATGGCGCGCGAGGGGCGCGCCGCCGGCAAGGACATCCTCGAGGCCACGGTCCACGCGTCGCAGGTGCGCTTCCGGCCGATCCTGATGACGTCGTTCACGTTCATCCTGGGCGTGCTGCCGCTGGTCCTCGCGAGCGGCGCCGGCGCCGCGGCGCGCCGGTCGCTCGGCATCGCGGTCGCGACGCGGCATGCTCGCGTCGACCTGCCTCGCGGTCCTGTTCGTGCCGTCGCTCTTCGTCATCCTGCAGCGGTGGATCGAGCGGAAGGCCCGGACCCCTGTCCGCGAACCGGGCTCCGGCGGTCCGACGGCTTGCGCAAGCGCCGTCGGAGCGCCCTCACCCCGACCCTTCGCGCCGGGAGAGGGGAAGGCCTCGGAGCAGCCCCCCGTGCTCGCCAAGTTCTTCATCGAGCGGCCGGTCCTCGCGAACGTCATCGCGTTCGTGACGATGCTGCTCGGCGGCGTGGCGCTCTTCCAGCTTCCGGTCGCGCAGTATCCGCCCATCACGCCGCCGACCATCCAGGTCACGGCCAACTACCCGGGCGCGAACTCGCGCACGCTGATCGACACGGTCGCGCTGCCGATCGAGCAGCAGGTCAACGGCGTCGAGAAGCATGCTCTACATGCAGTCGACCTGCACCTCCGACGGCCGCTACACGCTGATCGTGACGTTCCAGGTCGGCACGGACCTCGACCTCGCCCAGGTGCTGGTCCAGAACCGCGTCTCCGCCGCCCTCGCGCAGCTGCCCCAGTCGGTGCAGCAGCAGGGCGTCGTGACGAAGAAGAAGTCCACGGCGATCCTGCAGATCGTCACGCTCACGGCGCGCGGGCGGCCGGTACGACGCGCTCTTTCTCTCGCAACTTCGCGACGCTCCAGCTCCACGACAAGCTCGCGCGCGTGCCGGGCGTCGGCGACGTGACGGTCTTCGGCATCGGCCAGTACAGCATGCGGATCTGGCTCGACCCGCAGCAGATGCTGCAGCGCTCGCTGATGCCGAGCGACGTCATCGACGCGATCCGCGCGCAGAACGCCTACGTGGCCGCGGGGCAGGTCGAGCATGCCGCCGACGCGCCCGGGCGAGGCCTTCCAGCTCACGATCGACGTCGAGGGCAACCTGACCCGGTCGGAGGAGTTCGAGGAGATCATCGTCAAGACCGGCCCGAAGCGGCCAGATCACGCGCATCAGCGACGTCGGCGCGCGTCGAGCTCGGCGCGCAGACGTACAGCCAGTCCTTCAAGATGAACGACCGGGTCGCCGGCGGCATCGCGATCTACCAGCTGCCCGATGCCAACGCCCTCGACACGGCGGCCCGCGTGCGGACCGCGATGGCGCAGCGTTCGCGAAGGACTTCCCGCGAGGGCCTCGAGTACGCGATTCCGTTCGACACGACGACGTTCGTGAAGGAGTCGGTGCAGCGAGGTGTACCGGACGCTGTTCGAGGCGGGGGTCCTGGTGTTGATCGTGATCGTGGTGTTCCTGCAGGACTGGCGGGCGACGCTGGTGCCGGCGACGACGGTGCCGGTGACGATCATCGGGGCGTTCGCGGCGATGGCGGCGATGGGCTTTTCGATCAACCTGCTGACGCTGTTCGCGGTGGTGCTGGCCATCGGGATCGTGGTGGACGACGCGATCGTGGTGGTGGAGGGCGTGGCGCAGCACGTCGAGCACGGCCAGACGCCCAAGCAGGGCGCGATCGACGCGATGAAGGAGCTGATGGGCCCGATCATCGGGATCACGCTGGTGCTGATGTCGGTGTTCCTGCCGCCGGCGTTCATGCCGGGGATCACGGGACAGATGTACCGCCAGTTCGCGCTGGTGATCGCGGCGACGGCGCTGATCAGCGCGGTGAACGCGCTGACGCTGAAGCCGACGCAGTGCGCGCTGTGGCTGAGGGCGAAGGATCCGAACGCGAAGAAGAACTTCTTTTTCCGGTGGTTCAACTCGGTGTACGAGCCGGTGGAGCGGTGGTACGTGCGGCTGATCCGGTACATGGTGGAGCGCAGCCGCCGGATGGCGGCGATCGCGCTGGTGCTGATCGGCGCTGGCGGCCTGGGGCCTGACGCGCGTGCCCACCGGCTTCATCCCCACCGAGGACCAGGGCTACGCGATGGTCACCGTGCAGCTTCCCGACGGCGCCTCGCTCGAGCGCACCGAACGTCGTGCTCGACGAGCTCGCGCGGATCTGCAGCGGAGAACCCCGCCGTCGACCGCACGATCACGATCGGCGGCCTCTCGCCGCTCGACAACAACGCGTCCCTCTCGAACGCCGGCATCGTGTACCTGATGTTCAAGGACTGGAGCCAGCGCGGCAAGGGCGAGGACCTGAAGTCCATCTACGACGGCGCTCTCCGCGCGGCTGTCGCGGTACCAGGACGCGCGCACCATGGTGCTCGTCCCGCCGCCCATCCAGGGGCTGGGATTGTCGGGCGGCTTCCAGATGCAGGTCGAGCTGACCGACGGCAGCTACGACTTCGTGCGCCTGCAGAAGGCCGCGGAGGACATCGTCGCCCGCGCCCTGGCCGATCCCGCGATCCGGATCGCGCTGACGCCGCTGCGGGCCTCGGTCCCGCAGATGACGATCAAGGTGGAGAAGACCCAGGCCGAGACCTTCGGCGTCGACGTCGGGCGACGTCTACAGCACGGTCCAGACGTACCTCGGCTCGAGCTTCGTCAACCAGTTCACGCGCTTCGGCCACCAGTACATGGTGTACGCGCAGGCCGACGCGCCCTTCCGCCGGCAGACGACAGAGCGTGGACGGCTACTACATGCGCACGAGCGGCGGCGCGATGGTCCCGCTCGGCACGGTCGCGCGCGTCGAGCGGTCGCAGGGCCCGTCGGTCATCACGCAGTACAACCTGTACCCCTCGGCCACGATCAACGGCTCGGCCAACGAGAAGTTCAGCTCCGGCCAGGCGATGCGCGTCATGGAGGACATCGCGGCGAAGAACGCTGCCGCCCGGCATGACCTACGAGTGGACCGCGATGTCGTACCAGGAAAAGCTCGTCGGCAACTCGACGTACTTCATCTTCGCGCTCGCCATGCTGCTCGTCTTCTTCGTCCTCGCGGGCCAGTACGAGAGCTGGGTCACGCCGGCCGCCGTGATCCTCGCGGTGCCGCTGGCGCTGTTCGGCACGGTCAGCGCCCTGCTCGCGCTGGGTGTCGCGAACAACCTGTACGTCCAGATCGGCCTCGTGCTGCTGATCGCGCTGTCGGCCAAGAACGCCATCCTCATCGTCGAGATGGCGCTCGAGGGCGTGGCCGCCGGCAAGGACCTCGTCGAGGCCACGGTCCACGCCTCGGCGGTGCGTTTCCGGCCGATCGTCATGACCTCGCTTCACGTTCATCCTGGGCGTTTTGCCGCTGTTGCTCGCAAAAGGCGCCGGCGCCAGCGCCCGCCGGTCCCTCGGACTCGCGGTGTCGACCGGCATGCTGGCCTCGACCTGCCTCGCGGTGCTCTTCGTGCCGGCGTTCTTCGTCGTCCTGCGGGGCTGGAGCGCCCGCAAGCGCGTCCCGCCGGTGGCGGCGGCGGATTCGGCGGTTCCCGGCCACTCGTTGTAATCTCCGCCCTACAAGTGAGTCTTTCCCCCGGTACACGTCTAGGGCCCTACGAGATCGTCTCGCCCATCGGTGCCGGCGGGATGGGAGAGGTCTACAAGGCGCGCGACACGCGGCTCGAGCGCGACCGTCGCCGTCAAGGTTCTCGCCGCCCACCTCTCGACCAGCGAGGAGACGCGCCATCGCTTCGAGCGCGAGGCGAAGACGATCTCGCAGTTCTCGCATCCGCACATCTGCGCGCTCCACGACGTCGGGCGCGAGGGCGACACCGACTACCTCGTCATGGAGTACCTCGAGGGCGAGACGCTCGCCGACCGCCTCGGCAAAGGCGCGCTGCCGACCGAGCAGATCCTGCGCTACGGCATCGAGATCGCCGACGCGCTCGACAAGGCGCATCGGCAGGGCATCGTCCACCGGGACCTGAAGCCCGGCAACATCATGCTCGACGAAGTCGGGCGTGAAGCTGCTCGACTTCGGCCTGGCCAAGTCGCTCGTGACCGCCGGCGCGCGGCCGATCTCCGGCGCGTCGAGCCTGCCGACGGAAGTGCAGGACAGCCAGCCGCTGACCGCGCGCGGCACCATCCTCGGCACGTTCCAGTACATGGCGCCGGAGCAGCTCGAGGGCAGAGGCGGACTCGCGCTCCGACATCTTCGCCCTCGGTGCGGTGCTCTACGAGATGGCGACGGGCAAGAAGGCGTTCACGGGCACGAGCCAGGCGTCGCTCATCGGCTCGATCCTGCGCGATGACCCGCGGCCGATCTCGGAAGCGGCGCCGATGGTGCCGCCGGCGCTCAACTACGTCGTGCGTGCATGCCTGGCGAAGGACCCCGAGGATCGGTTCCAGACGGCGCACGACGTCAAGCTGCAGCTCGTGTGGATCCAGGAGGGCGGCTCGCAGGCGGGATTGCCGGCGCCCGTCGTCGCCCGGCGCAAGACCAGCGAGAAGCTCGCCTGGGCGACCGCTGCGGTCCACGCTCGCCGACCGCCTCGGCAAGGGCCCGCTGCCGACCGAGCAGATCCTGCGCTACGGCATCGAGATCGCCGACGCGCTCGACAAGGCGCACCGGCAGGGGATCGTGCACCGGGACCTGAAGCCCGGCAACATCATGATCACGAAGACGGGCGTGAAGCTGCTCGACTTCGGCCTGGCCAAGCCGCTCACCGCCGCCGGCGCGCGGCCCATCTCGGGCGCGTCGGTCATGGCCACGGAAGCCCAGGCGAGCGCGCCGCTGACCGAGCGCGGCACGATCCTCGGCACGTTCCAGTACATGTCGCCCGAGCAGCTCGAAGGGGCCGAGGCCGACGGCCGCTCCGACATCTTCGCCTTCGGCTCCGTGCTCTACGAGATGGCGACGGGCCGGAAGGCCTTCACGGGCAAGAGCCAGGCGTCGCTCATCGGCTCGATCCTGCGCGACGACCCGCCGTCGATCGTCGAGGTCGCGCCGATGATTCCGCCGGCGCTGAACCGCGTCGTCAAGACCTGCCTCGCCAAGGATCCCGAGGACCGCTTCCAGACCGCGCACGACGCCAAGCTCCAGCTCGAGTGGATCGCCGAGGGCGGCTCGCAGGCGGGACTGCCGGCGCCCGTCGTCGCGCGACGCAAGAATCGGGAGAAGCTCGCCTGGGCCGTGGCGGCGCTCGCGGCGCTCGCGGCCGTTGCGCTCGGGTTCGGATACTGGAAGCGGACTCCGAAGCCGCCGCGGACCGTCCGCTTCGAAGTCCCCGCGCCGACGGAGGTCTCGACGCTCGACACGCCGAAGATCTCGCCGGACGGCCGCATCCTCGCCTTCGACGCCACCGATTCGACCGGGCGCAATCGCATCTGGGTCCGGCCCCTGAACGCGCTCCAGGCCCACGCGCTCGCCGGAACCGAGGGGACCAAGCGCGGCTTCTGGTCTCCCGACGGCAAGTACATCGCCTTCTTCGCCGAGGGGAAGCTCATGAAGGTCGACGTCGCCGGCGGCCCGCCGCAGAAGATCTGCGACGCGCCGACCGGGGCCGACGGCACGTGGAGTCCCGAGGGCGTCATCCTCTTCGACGGCACGGGAACCGACCCGATCCGGCGCGTTCCCGCCTCGGGCGGAGCCGCCGTCGACCTGATCAAGCCTGCCGACGTCAAGTCGGCCCAGGTGGGTTGGCCTGCGTTCCTGCCGGACGGAAAGCACTTCCTCTTCCTGGCAATCGCGTCGAAGGTCACCGAGAGCATGTACCGCATCGGCTCGCTCGACTGCGAAGGAGACCCAGCCGTTTGCCCCGGCGCAGTCGCAGATCACGTACGTCGAGCCCGGATATCTCCTCTTTCTGCGCGATCGGACGCTCGTCGCGCAGCCGTTCGACGCGAAGACCTTGAAGACGACGGGCGAGCCGATTCCCCTGGCCGAGCAGGTCGGCACCGACAACGTGGGACTGGCGCGCTTCTCCGTCTCGCGCGAAGGCACGCTCGCGTACCGCACCGGCGAGATGACGGACCGGCTCGTCTGGGTGGACCGCTCGGGCAAGGAGATCGAAACGGCGGGGGATCCATCGCGTTACGGCAACCCGAGTCTTTCTCCGGATGGGCGCCGTCTGGCTTTCGACGTCGCGGATGTCCGAACGGGGAAGCGACATCTGGATCCGGGATCTGAACCGGAACGTGAGCTCCCGCTTCAGTTTTTCCCAGGGGAACGCCTCTTCCCAGGGAACGCCAGCGTGCCGACCTTCTCGCCCGACGGCAGCCGGATCGTCTACGCCGTCGACAACGACCTGGTCGAGAGAACCGCCGACGGCCAGGGAGCCGAGACGTCGCTGCTGAAGGCCGACGGAGTCACGTTCGTGACCGATTGGTCGGCGGACGGGCGCTTCATCGTCGTCACGTCGCAGGGCAAGGGCACGGGCTTCGACCTTTTGATTCTGCCCACCTTCGGCGACAAGAAGCCTTACACCTGGCTGAAGACTCCTTTCAACGAGCTCAACGCCGTCTTTTCGCCGGACGGCCGCTACCTCGCCTACCAGTCGAACGAATCCGGGCGCCAGGAGATCTACGTGCAGTCCTTTCCGGGCCCCGGGGGAAAGTGGCAGGTTTCTTCCAATGGCGGAAACCAGCCGCACTGGCGCGGCGACGGCAAGGAGCTTTTCTTTCGGTCGCTCGATCAGAAGATCATGGCGGTCGACGTGACGACGGGCGCGGCGTTCGAGGCCGGAGTCCCGAAGGCGCTCTTTCCCGTTCACCTCGACCCGACCCTCGCGCGCAATCACTTTCTCCCGTCGAAGGACGGCCAGCGCTTCCTGCTGGTGGCGACTCCTGCACGCGACGCCATCACGCCGACGACGGTGGTTCTCAACTGGTTTGCTGACTTAGGAAAGTAAATGACGCTGAACGTCGGAACGAAATTGGGTCCCTACGAAATCCTCGCGCCCATCGGCGCGGGCGGAATGGGCGAGGTCTACAAGGCGAAGGACACGCGGCTCGGGCGCGACGTCGCGGTCAAGGTGCTGCCGGCGACACTGTCCTCGTCGGCAGAGCTGCGCCAGCGCCTCGATCGCGAGGCGAAGACGATCTCGGCGCTGTCGCATCCGCACATCTGCGCGCTCTTCGACGTCGGCAGAGAGAACGACGTCGACTACCTCGTCATGGAGTTCCTCGAGGGCGAGACGCTGGCGGACCGGCTCGGCAAGGGCGCGCTCTCGATGGACCAGGCGCTGCGCATCGCGATCGAGATCGCGGGCGCGCTCGACGCCGCGCACCGCAGCGGGATCATCCACCGGGATCTGAAGCCCGGCAACGTCATGCTGACGAAGTCGGGCGTGAAGCTGCTCGACTTCGGCCTCGCGAAGCTCGTCGAGCCGGACAAGAGCCAGGTATCGCAGGCCACGAGCATGCCGACCGCGCTCCAGCAGAGCCAGCCGCTCACGACGCGCGGCACGATCCTCGGCACGTTCCAGTACATGGCGCCCGAGCAGCTCGAGGGCGGCGACGCCGACGCGCGCTCGGACATCTTCGCCTTCGGCTGCGTGCTCTACGAGATGCTGACGGGGCAGAAGGCGTTCACCGGCAAGAGCCAGGCGAGCCTCATCGGCTCGATCATGAGCTCGGACCCGCCACCCATCTCGTCGATCCAGCCGATGATCCCGGCCTCCCTCGACCGCATCGTCAAGGGCTGCCTCGCCAAGGAGCCCGAGCACCGCTGGTCGACGGCGCACGACGTGATGCTGCAGCTGCAGTGGATCGCCGAGGGCGGGTCGATGGCGGGCGTGCCCGCGCCGCTCGTCGCGCGCCGAAAGAACCGCGAGAAGCTCGCGTGGGGCCTGCTCGCTGCCGCCCTGATCGCGGCCGCGACGCTCGCCTGGCGGCTTCGCGCGCCGCGCGCCGAAGGCCGCGGCGCGTCGTGCGGTTCGACATCGTCCCGCCTCCCGAGATCGCGACGATGGACGTGCCGCGCATCTCGCCCGACGGGCGCCTGCTCGCCTTCGACGCCACCGACATGGAAGGCAAGGCGCGCATCTGGGTGCGGCCCTTCGGACTCGCTGACGGCGCAGCCGCTGCAGGGCACCGACGGGGGCGTTCGCCCGTTCTGGTCGCCGGACAGCCGGTACATCGGATTCATGGCCGACGGGGTGATGAAGAAAGTGGACGTCACCGGCGGTCCGCCGACGAAGGTCTGCGATGCGCCCGGCGGCTCCGACGGTACCTGGAGTCCCGAGGGCGTGATCCTCTTCGACGGCACGGGCACGGATCCCATCTACCGGGTGCCCGCGGTCGGCGGAACGCCGGACCGTGGCGGTCGTAGCAGGATCCGGCGCGCAAGGAGACGTCGCGTCGGCTGGCCGCAGTTCCTGCCCGACGGCAAGCACTACATCTACCTGCTCACCGGCGAGAAGCCCGAAGACAGCGCGTACTGGATTGCGTCGATCGACTCGAACGAGAAGACGAAGCTCGCGCCGGCGCAGACGCTCGTCCAGTACGCGCCGCCCGGCTATCTCCTCTTCGTGCGCGACCGGACGCTCGTCGCGCAGCCCTTCGACGCGAACGGCGCTCAAGACACGGGCGAGCCGGTCCCTCTGGCCGAAAAGATCGGCACGGACAACGTGGGGCTCGCGCGCTTCTCGGTCTCGAGCACGGCGTGCTCGCCTATCGGACCGGGCGAGATCGGGCGGGCGCCTTCTCTGGCGGGAGCGAAGCGGGAAGGAGCTCGACACGCTCGGGCGACCCGGGGACTACGCGAATCCCGCGCTTTCGCCCTCGGGCGACCGGCTCGCGTTCAACCTCACCGATGCGCGCACCGGCAAGGGCGACATCTGGATCCGCGATCTCGCGCGCGGCGTCAACTCGCGATTCACGCTCGGCGCTGGCAACAACTACGGGCCGTCTGGTCGCCCGACGGCGCGACGATCGTCTTCAGTTCGGACCGCGGCGGGGCGATCGATCTCTACCAGAAGTCGACGAAGGGATCCGGGCGAGGAGAAGCTCCTGCTCCAGTCCGACGAGCCCAAGTCGGCGTCGAGCTGGTCGGCGGACGGAAAGTACATCGCCTACGCCAGCCGCAACGCGAAGACGGTGTGGGATCTCTGGGCGCTGCCGACGTTCGGCGACCAGAAGCCGATTCCCGATCGCCGTCAGTCCGTTCATCGAGACAGAGCCGATGGTGTCGCCCGACGGGCGCTTCGTCGCGTTCGTGTCGAACGAGTCCGGCCGCGAGGAGATCTACGTCCAGACCTTCCCGGAGCCCGGAGGGAAGTGGCAGGTCTCCAGCGGCGGCGGCAGCGATCCGAGCTGGCGCGGCGACGGCAAGGAGCTCTACTACCGCTCGCCGGACCAGAAGCTCATGGCGGTCGAGATACGCGCCGGTGCCGACTTCCAGGTCGGCGTGCCCCAGCCGCCTTTGCCCTTCCGTCCGCGCCCGGGCAACCCGCGCAACAAGTACGCACCGTCGTCCGGACGGCCAGCGATTCCTCGTCGCGGCGCCGCTCGGCCGCGAGTCGATGTGCCGACGACGATCGTCCTGAACTGGCCGGCGACGCTCGGGAAATAGCCCGGCCGGTCTTCGCAGATACCCCGCCGCGACTTTCTTACCCGAGCTTCATTCTCCCGTTACAACGCGCGCCTACTTTGGCGGCTCCCCGCAATGGAGCGGGGAATGTTTGCAACGGAGGGTCATCCAATGACGATTTCGAGGTGGGAAACGGCTGTGGGCGCGGTCTCGGCGCTGATGCTCGCGGCGGTCGTCGGGACGGCGTCGGGCGAGACGGCGAAAAAGGCGTCGTCGTCGGATCCGGACGCCGTCGCGAAGGTCACCGGCAACTCCGCGCCGAACCAGCTGGCGACGGGGCTCGTCGAGGGCCCGGTCGCGCAGGGCGCGCAGGCGCTCGAGAACGGGACGGCCGGGATCCCGTTCTACGGCTACCACGGCGACGGCCCGATGGTGCCGGCGCCGGGCGACGTGCAGACGACGGGCCACAACGTCGAGGCATCCAAGAGCGAGCCCGACAAGAACACGTACCTCGTGCTCCACGACCAGAACGGCCCGGACCCGAACTACGACTACGGCCGGCACTTCATCTTCCAGGGCCACGAGCTCGGCGTCGGCTACATCACGCGCATCAACCTCGACGCCGACGACGCGCACCGGATCACGCT
Source organism: uncultured Acidobacteriota bacterium (assembly GCA_963843325.1). Lineage (GTDB taxonomy): Bacteria > Acidobacteriota > Thermoanaerobaculia > UBA5066 > Gp7-AA6 > DAHUXD01. Next base: position 568,371 of record CAWJKC010000016.1, on the reverse strand, counting down.
CTGGGCGACGGAGGACTCGAACGGCAATGCGCTGCCGCCCATCGACGGTTCGACGTGGGATCCGTGGGCGCAGCGCCTCCTGTTCACGGAAGAGAACGGCGCCAACGGCGGCGTCTGGCAGTCCACGCTCGATTTCCCGCCGCTCGTCGAGGAGATCTCGGGCATCCTCGGCCGCGGCGGCTACGAGGGCATCCAGAACGACTCGGACGGCAACCTCTGGATCGCCGAAGACGTCAGCGGCGCCAAGGGCACGGTCAACAAGAACGCCCGCCAGCCGAACAGCTTCATCTTCCGCTTCCTGCCGAACGACAAGCACGACCTGACCAGGGGCGGCAAGCTCCAGGCGCTCCAGGTCTGCCGGCTGAACGTCACGCCCTGCGACCCGATCATCTTCCACGCCAACGACGTCGACGGAGACATCCTGTCGCAGAACCAGAAGGACCTCCACACCTACGGCAACCAGTTCAAGACGAACTGGGTCCTGGTCCACGACACGGCCAACGGAACGACGCCCTTCGACGCCAATGCGCTCGCCAAGGCGAATCTCGCGACGCCGTTCAAGCGGCCCGAGAACGGGCAGTTCCGTCCGGGCAAGCAGTTCAAGGAGTTCTTCTTCGACGCGACGGGCGACACGGACGCCGCGACGCAGGCCGGCTCTCAGTTCGGCGGCTTCGGCGCCGTCTTCAAGCTGACTCAGTCGAATCCGTCCGCCGGCAGCGGCGTCCTCACGCTCCTCTTCCGCGGCGACATCGACCACACGGCCCTGGACAACGTCGCGTTCTGGGACAAGGACCACGTCGTGTTCGTCGAGGACCGCGGCGACGGTCTGCACACCGCGCACAACGCCTTCGACTCCGCGTGGCTCTTCGACGTGCGGACCGACTACTCGAACCCGAACAACCAGCCCTTCCGGCTCCTCGCGCTCGGCCGCGACACGTCGGCCACGATCGACTCCGCGATCTCGGCGGGCGCGCCGGGCAACGGTTTCCAGAACGAGGGCGACAACGAGATCACGGGCATGCACATCTCGGACGGCGATCCCGGAATTCACGGAATCCTCGGCGACCGGGAACCGCACCCGTTCCACGGCGGCTGGAGGATCTTCTACACGCAGCAGCACGGCGACAACTTCACCTGGGAGATCCTCCCCGCGGGCTCGGGCCCGTCCTGGCTCCCCGCCGACGGCGACTGACGGTCTTTCCCTCCCCTCACGGGCCCGGCTCCGGGAGAGCCGGGCCCCCTTTTTGAGCGGGACGACGGCCGGGGACGGCCGGTTGTAAAATTCGCGCACTCGTGCCCCTGACAACCGGAACTCGTCTCGGTCCCTATGAGATCGTCGCGCCGATCGGTGCGGGCGGTATGACCGTCGCTTCCGCTCGCTGTCGCTCGCTCACGCTCCCGCGACGCGAACCTCCTCCCTCCCTCCGGTCGGGAGACTATTCGCGTCGCGAACTGATGGAAGAGTGCCGCTGAGATGAGTCTGGCTGCCGGGACGAGGCTGGGCCCCTACGAGATCGTCGCGCCGATTGGTGCGGGCGGTATGGGCGAGGTCTACAAGGCGAAGGACACGCGGCTCGAGCGGACGGTCGCCGTGAAGGTGCTGCCGCAGCACCTGTCGGCGTCGCCGGAGATCCGGCAGCGGTTCGAGCGGGAAGCCAAGACGATCTCGCAGCTGTCGCACTCGAACATCTGCGCGCTGTACGACGTCGGCAATGCGGACGGCGTCGAGTATCTGGTGATGGAGTTGCTCGAGGGCGAGACCCTGAGCGACCGTCTCGCCAAGGGCGCGCTGCCGCTCGAGCAGACGCTGCGCTTCGGCACGCAGATCACGGACGCGCTGGACAAGGCGCACCGTCAGGGAATCGTGCACCGGGACCTGAAGCCGGGCAACGTCATGATCACCAAGTCCGGCGTGAAGCTGCTCGACTTCGGGTTGGCGAAGGCGATGGCGCCGCCGGTGCAGTCGGCGGTGACATCGTTGCCGACCGCGCTCGGGAGCATGCCGAACAACCTGACGCAGGAAGGGACGATCCTCGGGACGTTCCAGTACATGGCGCCCGAGCAGCTCGAGGGCCGCGAGGCGGACGGCCGGACGGACATCTTCTCGTTCGGGTGCGTGCTGTACGAGATGGCGACGGGCAAGAAAGCGTTTTCGGGAGCGACCCAGGCGTCTCTGATCTCTTCCATCATGAAAGACGAGCCGGCGCCGATCTCGGCCGTGGCGCCGATGACACCGCCGGCGCTGGAGCGCGTGGTGCGGCGCTGCCTCGCGAAAGATCCGGAAGACCGCTGGCAGAACGCGGCGGACCTCGGCAGCGAGCTCAAGTGGATCGCCGAGGGCGGCTCGCAGTCGGGGATCGCCGCGCCCGTCGCCGCTTCGGGCCGGCACCGGCGCTCGTGGCTGCCGTGGGCCGCGGCCGCTCGCGCTCGCGGCTCTCGGGTTCGCAGGGGGAATGCTCCTGCGCAAGCCGGCGCCGCAGACCGTCATGCGGACCGCGATCGTGCTGCCGGCGAAGACGGTCTCGGACCCGGCGAACAATCCCGATCGCCGTCTCGCCGGATGGATCGAGGGTGGCACTCTCGGCGTCCGGCGCGGATGGCAAGGCGCGCATCTGGATACGCTCGATGGACGGGCTGGAGATGACGCCGATGGCGGGCACCGAAGGCGCAACGTGCCCGTTCTTCTCGCCGGACGGTCGCTTCATCGGTTTCTTCGCCGACCACAAGCTGAAGAAGGTCCCCGCGACAGGCGGTTCGGTCCTGACGATCTGCGACGCGGCCGACGGCCGGGGCGCGAGCTGGGGCGCCGGCGACGTCATCGTGTTCTCGCCGGGGCCCTTCAGTCCGCTCTTTCGCGTCGCGGCCGCCGGCGGTGCGTCGGTCGCCGTCACGGAGTTGCCGCAGAAGTCCGGATCCACCCACCGGCTCCCGTACTTCCTGCCGGACGGCCGGCATCTGCTCTTCTTCGCGGGCGGATCGAAAACGATCGACCCTGAGAACACGATCGCCGTCCTCGATCTCGAGACGCGGAAGGTGACCACGATCGCGCACGAGAACAGCGAGGGCCGCTACGCGCAGCCCGGGTACCTCCTCTTCTATCGCGAAGGCAATCTCATGGCGCAGCCGTTCGATGCGCGCGCGCTGAAGTCGAGCGGCGAAGCGGTCCCGATCGCGGAGAAGGTCCAGTTCAGCCCGTTCCGGTACACGGCGTCGTTTGGCATGTCCCGGACTGGCCTGTTCGTGTATCAATCGAGCGTCCAGCAGCAGAGGAAGACGCTGACCTGGTTCGACCTCGACGGGAAGAATCTCGGCAAGATCGGGGAGCCGGCGATCCTGACGCCGCTGGTCCCTCTCGCCATCTCCCCGGACGGGACGCGGGCGGCGGCGACCATCCAGTCCGGGGCGGGCGGGCCGTCCTCCGTGTGGATCTACGATCTCGTCCGCGGCGTCGCCAATCCGCTGACCCCCGCGTCGGGCACGGAGTCCACGTTTGGACCGGTGTGGTCGCCCGACGGGAAACTGATTGCCTACGGAACCACGGAAGGCGTTCTGATCGTGCGGGCGGCCGACGGATCCTCGGAGCCGAAGACCATCGTGACGCAGACGCCCAACCTGATCGCCAGCAGCTGGTCCGGCGACGGCAGGACCATCGTCTATCGAGTCCAGAATCCCAAGACGGGCTCGCTCGACATCTGGATCGTCCCGGCTGACGGAAGCAGCCCGCCGAAGCCGTTCCTGGCGACCCCGGCGGAAGAGCAGGGCGCCCGCTTCTCTCCGAACGGGCGATGGATTTCCTTCACGAGCGACGAATCGGGCCGGCGTGAGGTCTACGTCGTGCCGTATCCGGGCCCCGGAGAGAAACGCCAGATTTCGACGGGCGGCGGGAATGTCGGCTTCTGGCTCGGAGAGAGCGAAATCGCATATCGCGAGCCTCCCGAAGACAAGTGGTACGCGGTGACGTTCGAAGAGGTCGGGACTTCCTTTCGGCTCGGCGCCCCCCGCGTGCTCTTCGGCGATCATGCCTTGCCCCAGGGTCCGATGGCCTTCGCAAGGGACGGCAAGCGCGCGCTCGTGGGGGTGACGCCCGACGAAGACGCGCTCGGGCAGTTGACCGTCGTGACGAACTGGGCCGCGGAGCTGAAGAAGTGAGTCTTGCGGCCGGAACACGACTCGGCCCGTACGAGATTCTGTCGCCCCTTGGCGTCGGGGGTATGGGCGAGGTGTATCGGGCGCGCGATGGGAAGCTCCAGCGCGAGGTGGCGATCAAGGTGCTGCCGGAGGCGGTGGCGGAGGATGCCGACCGGCTGGCGCGGTTCCAACGCGAGGCCCAGGTCCTGGCGTCGCTGAACCATCCGCACATCGCGGCGATCTACGGGCTGGAGAAGGCGGGCAACGTCGAGGCGCTGGTGCTCGAGCTCGTCGAGGGCGAGACGCTGGCGGAACGGATCGCGCAGGGGCCCATGCCGGTGGACGAGGCCCTGGCGGTCGCGCGCCAGATCGCGGACGCACTCGAGGCGGCGCACGAGAAGGGGATCGTGCACCGGGACCTGAAGCCGGCCAACGTCAAGGTGACGCCGGAGGGGAAGGTCAAGGTGCTGGACTTCGGACTGGCGAAGGCGCTGTCCGGAGATGCCTCGTCGCCGGATCAGACGCACTCGCCGACGCTGACGGCGGCCGCGACCCAGGCGGGTGTCGTGCTCGGCACGGCGGCGTACATGTCTCCCGAGCAGGCGCGCGGCAAGGCGGTGGACAAGCGGGCCGACATCTGGGCCTTCGGCGCCCTGCTGTACGAGATGCTCGCCGGACAGAAGGCGTTCGAGGGAGAGACCGTCTCGGACACGCTGGCCGCGGTGCTGCGCGCCGACATCGACTGGTCGCGACTGCCGGAGAGCACGCCGCCCGCCGTGCGCGGCGTGTTGCGTCGCTGCCTCGACCGCGACCCGAAGCACCGGCTGCGCGACATCGGCGATGCCCGGATCGCTCTCGAGGACCTCGCGACGAGCAGCAGCGGCGTGGCCGCGCCGGCCGAGATCGCCGCGACGGCGCCGCGTCCAGTCTGGCCATGGGCCGCCGGGGTCGTCGCGGCCCTGCTTCTCGGGGCGCTTTCCGGCCGGTTCTTCCTGTCGCCGCCGCGCGTCGCCGCTCGGCCGGTCCGCTTCGAGATCGCCGCGCCGAGGGTCGCCACCGCGGCAATATCGCCGGACGGACGCCAGCTCGCCATCGCGTCGCGCGGCCACCTGCTGGTGCGCGATCTCGACCGCCTCGAGCCGCGCGAGATCGCCGGGGCCGACGGCGTCATCCGGCCCTTCTGGTCGCCGGACAGCCGCACGATCGCCTATGGCGCGAAGGGCAAGCTCTGGAAGGTGCCGGCCGAAGCGGGCTCGCCGTCGGCGATCTGCGAGTTGCCGTCCGGGCTCTGGGACGACGACGCTGGAGGCGCCTGGCTGCCCGACGGCACGATCATCTTCAGCAACGGCAACACGGCGCTCTTCAAAGTTTCCGCGCAGGGCGGCGATCCGGTCGAGATGCTGAAGCCGGACCCGAAGAAGGAGCTTCACTTCCATGCCGCGAGCCCGCTGCCCGGGGGCAAGGGCGTGCTGTACGTCGTCCACCGCTCCGGCGAGGGCACGGGCAACAACACCATTGCGGTCTGGTCGGGGGGCAAGGCGCACTACGTGCTCGAGGCCGCCGGCCAGGCCGTCGACGACGTCGTGTATTCGCCGACCGGCCACCTCCTCTTCGAGCGCGCCCCCACCAACGCCGGGGTCTGGGCGCTGCCCTTCTCGCTGTCGGACCTGAAGGCGACCGGCGAGCCGTTCCTGGTTGCGCCGGGAATGCGGGCGCCGACCGTCGCCTCCGACGGGACGCTGGTGGTGCTTCCGGCGCGCCGCGAGCGCCCGGTCAACCTCGTCTGGGTCGATCGGGACGGTAAGGTCGTCTCGCGGCTCGGCGAGCCCGCATTGCGGGACCGGAGCGCCTCGATTTCGCCGGACGGCAAGCGTGTCGCCGCCTCGGAGGTCTCCGACGGAAAGGCGGACCTCTGGGTCTTCGACGTCGAAGGCGGCACGCGCAGCCGCCTGACGACGGATGGCAACGCCATCGACCCCTCGTGGATGCCCGACGGGCGCGCCGTCCTTTACTCCACCTACGACACCCTCCGGCGCTCGGGCAGCGTCCTGAAGCGCGTCCTCGCCGACGGGTCCGGGCGCGTGGAAGAGCTCGGTCCGGGTGGCGGGGGAGTGATGTCTCGCGACGGCCACCTGTTCTACGTGACCTTCGGCCAGCAGGGGCTGGAGCTCTGGTACCGGTCCCTGACCAACGAAAAGGAGAAGCCCGCGCCCTTCGTGCCGGAGTCCTTCTACGGCATCGTGGGAGCGCCGTCTCCGGACGGTCGATTCGTGGCCTACGCGGTCGAGAAGGGCCAGGGCGAGCCTGAGATCATTCTGCGCCGTTTCCCGCCATCCGAAGGTGCCTGGCAGGTGACGAGCGGCGGCACCTCGCCGCGCTGGTCCGCCGACGGTCGCCTGTATTTCGCGAAGGGGCCGGAGATCTACGAGGTGACCGTCACGGCCGATCCCGACGTCCGCGTCGGCGCGCCGGCGCTCGTCTTCAAGCGGACGGAGTCGTCGGGCGGCGGCGTGCCGTCCGCGTTCGACGTCGCGCCCGACGGGAAGCATTTCCTCGTCTACGAATTTGCCGGCCAGGCGCCGGACGATCGCATGACCGTGACGTTGAACTGGTTCGGCGAACTGCGCCCGGGCGCGGCGGCTGGAGGAGGCCCACGATGAACCGTCGCTTCCGCTCACTTCGTTCGCTCACGCTCCCGCGGCGCGAACCTCCTCCCTCCCTTCGGTCGGGAGACTATTCGCGCCGCGAACTGATCGGAGAGGGCCTCTGACATGAGTCTTGCCGCAGGGACCAAGCTGGGACCGTACGAGATCCTCGCCCCGATCGGGGCGGGCGGGATGGGCGAGGTCTACAAAGCGCGCGACGCGCGGCTCGAGCGGACGGTCGCCGTCAAGGTTCTGCCGCCGCACCTCTCGTCGAACCCGGAGCTGCGCCAGCGCTTCGAGCGCGAGGCGAAGACGATCTCGCAGATCTCGCACCCCCACATCTGCGCGCTGTACGACGTCAACCGCGAGGGCGAGACCGAGTACCTCGTCATGGAGTACCTCGAGGGCGAGACCCTGGCGGACCGGCTCGGCAGGGGAGCGCTTCCCGCCGAGCAGCTGCTGAAGTACGGCATCGAGATCGCCGACGCGCTCGACAAGGCGCACCGGCAGGGGATCGTGCACCGGGACCTGAAGCCCGGCAACGTGATGATCACGAAGTCGGGCGTGAAGCTGCTCGATTTCGGCCTCGCGAAGTTCCAGGCGCCCGGGCGCGACGTTTCGTCGGGCGTGTCGCGCCTGGCGACCGAGATGCAGGCGAGCCAGCCGCTGACCGAACGCGGCACCGTGCTCGGCACGTTCCAGTACATGGCGCCCGAGCAGCTCGAGGGCAAGGACGCCGATTCGCGCAGCGACATCTTCTCCTTCGGCGCCGTGCTCTACGAGATGGCGACGGGCAAGAAGGCCTTCTCGGGCTCGAGCCAGGCGTCGCTCATCGGCGCGATCCTGCGCGACGACCCGCCCGCGATCTCCGAGATCTCGCCGATGATTCCGCCGGCGTTGAATCGCGTCGTCAAGACCTGCCTTTCCAAGGACCCGGAGGACCGGTTCCAGACCGCGCACGACGCGAAGCTGCAGCTCCAGTGGGTCGTCGAGGGCGGGTCGCAGGCGGGCGTCGCCGCGCCCGTCGTCGCGCGCCGCAAGAACCGCGAGAAGCTCGCGTGGGCGATCGCGGCCGCGGCGATCCTGGCGGCGGGGCTCGCGACCGTCGGCTACCTGCGCCGCGCGCCGGTCGACCGCTCAAAGAGTCAGCGCCTTCGTTCTGCCGGCCGAAAAGTCGGACTTCGACTTCACGCAGGCCAAGCTGCGGATCCCTGACGATCTCGCCCGACGGCCGTTTCGCGACGTTCGCGGGCAAGGACGCCGACGGGCAAGCCGATCTTGTGGCTCCGGTCGCTCGGCGAGCTCGGCGCCAAGCCGATCGCCGGGACCCAGGGCGCGACCTTCCCGTTCTGGTCGCCCGACAGCCGCTTCCTCGCGTTCTTCGCCGACGGCAAGCTCCAGAAGGTCGACGTTTCCGGGGCGCCGCCGCTGCCGGTCTGCGACGCGGCCAACGGCCGCAGCGGCTCCTGGAACCGCGAGGGCGTCATACTCTTTTCGCCGGACTCGACGACAACTCTCTTCCGGGTGCCCGCGGCGGGCGGCGCGCCGAAGCCGGCAACGACGCTCGACACGTCCCGCGGCGAGACGACGCACCGCTGGGCGACGTTCCTCCCGGACGGGCGTCACTTTCTCTACATGGCGGGCGCGCACTCGGCCGGAACGAAGAGCGAGTCGAACGCGATCTACGTCGGAGCGCTCGACTCGAATGAGAAGACGCTGCTCCTGCAGGCGCGGTCGAACGTCGTCTACGCCTCGGGATACCTGCTCTACGTGCGCGAGCGCATCCTGCTCGCGCAGCGGTTCGACGCCGGTTCCCGAAAGCTCGTCGGAGAGGCGGTTCCCGTGGCCGACGGCCTGCAGTACGACCCCTCGTTCTTTCGCGGCGTGTTCGCGGCCTCGGAGAACGGCATCCTCGTGTACGCGCTCGGCGCGACGGGTTCGGTGGCGATGCGTCTCACGTGGATGGACCGGGCCGGAAAGGCGGTCGGCGAGCCGTTCGGCGAGCTCGCGGAGTACTCCAGCCTCTCGCTCTCGGACGATGGAAAACACATAGCGGCCGCGATCAACGACCCCTCGACGGGAGCTGGCGCCATCTGGCTGATCGACGAGCGCGGCGCCCGGACGCGGCTCACGTTCGGCGAAGTTTCGGAGTCGGCCGTCCTGTCGCACGACGGCAGCCGCGCCGCCTTCGCGAGCTTGAGCAAGAGCGGCGTCAACGAGATCCACGCCAAGTCCGTGGGCGGCTCCGGACAGGACGAGACGGTGTTTCACGGAGAACGGCCGGGGGTCCCGAACGACTGGTCTCCGGATGGCCGCTACCTCGCCGTGCAGCTGCGCAAGCGCGCGGGCGTGACCACCGGGGAAGACATCTGGATGGTGCCGTTGTTCGGCGACCGCAAGCCGTTCCCCTTTCTCGCTTCCGAATTCGACGAGACCGGGGGCGCATTCTCGCCGGATGGCAAGTGGTTCAGCTACACGTCGAACGAATCGGGTCGCAGCGAGACGTATGTCGTCCCGTTCCCCGGTCCGGGCGCCAAGTTCCAGGTCTCCACCGGCGGCTCCCAGGGAGGCGCCATCCTCAAGGGCGGTAAGGAGGTCCTCTACGCGACCCTGGAGAACGAGCTCGTCTCGGTCGAGATGAAAGAGGGGCCCTCCGGTCTCCAGTTCGGGTCTCCGAAGACGCTCTTCAAATTTGCGCCGGTCGCCGCCGTCGCGATCACGCCCGACGGCGAACGCATTCTCGCGGCGCTCCTGCCGCAGGTCACCGCGACGTCGCGCGTCGCCGTCGTGACGAGCTGGACGGCCGGGCTCGAAAAGAAGTGAGGATCGAGTGACGAAGGAGAGGGACTCTTGAAAAAGAGACTGTCGGCGCTCCTGGTGATCGGAATGGCCTGGACGCTCGGCGCGTCGGCGCAGGACAAGCCCGCGGACAAGCCGGCGGACAAACCTGCGGCGGACGCGGCGAAGAAGGAGCCACCACCGAAGCCCGAGCAGTCGGTGACGCAGCACTCGATCGTGATCGGCGGCGTCCCGGTCGCGTACACCGCCACGGCCGGCACACTCATCGTCCGCAACGACAAGGACGAGCCGTGGGCGAGCATGGGCTACGTCGCCTACGTGAAGAAGGACGCGAACGCCCGCCGGCCGATCACGTTCGCCTTCAACGGCGGCCCCGGCTCCTCCTCGATGTGGCTCCACATGGGCGCGCTCGGTCCCCGCCGCGTCGTGACCGCCGACGCCGGCCCCACGCCGCCGCCGCCCTACCAGGTCGTGGACAACGCGTACAGCATCCTCGACAAGACCGATCTCGTCATGATCGATCCGGTCGGCACGGGCCTCTCCAAGGCCGTCGGCGACGCGAAGGACAAGGACTTCTGGGGCTCGGACCCGGACATCGATTCGATCGCGCACTTCATCCGGCAGTACGTCAGCGACAACGGCCGGTGGAACTCGCCGAAGTACATGCTCGGCGAGAGCTACGGGACCACGCGCGCGCCCGGCATCATCGACCGCCTCGAGGGCAAGGGGATGGCGTTCAACGGCGTCATCCTCGTGTCGGTTGCCATGGATCTCGGCGCGCTGTTCGACTACTCCGGCAACGACCGGCCGTATCCCCTGATCCTGCCGTCGTACGCCGCCGTGTCCGCGTACCACAAGATGCTCCCGACGCCCCCGCAGAACCTCGACGCGTTCCTGAACGAGGTGCGCCAGTACGCGGCCGGCGAATACGCGAGCGCGCTGCTCGCGGGCGACGCGCTCCCGGCGGCCCGCCGCGCGGCGGTCGTGAAGAAGCTCCACGAGTACACGGGCCTCTCCGAGGACTACATCGACAAGGCGAACCTCCGGCTCGGCGAGGGCCTCTACTCCCAGGAGCTCCTGCGCCAGAAGGGCGCGACGGTCGGGCGGCTCGACGCGCGCTTCGTCGGCCCCACGCTCGACATCCTCGCCAAGGAGGCGGACTACGATCCGCAGGCCTCGGCCATCAGCGCCGCGTACATCGCGGCCTTCCTCGCGTACTACAACGAGGAGCTCAAGTTCGGCCAGGGCAAGACGTACATGACGACCAACTACGACGTCGGCCGCGCGTGGGACTTCAAGCACAAGGTCCCGGGCGCCGAGTTCCCGCAGCCGATGATCGACGCGGTTCCCGATCTCGCGCACGCGATGATCCTGAACCCGAACCTGCGCGTCCTGGTGCAGAACGGCACCTACGACCTCGCGACCCCGATCTTCGCGACGGAAACCCAGATGAACGCCGTCCACATCCCGGCGAATCTGCGCGACCACATCGAGATGAAGTACTACCCGGCGGGGCACATGATGTACGTCTACGAGCCGTCGCTGAAGGCGTTCAAGGCGGACATCGCGGAGTTCATCGACCGGACGTCGAAGCCGTGACGAGAGACGCGTTGTAACCTGTCGCTAGCGTGACGCTCAACGCGGGAACGAAGCTCGGGCCGTACGAGATCCTGTCGCCTCTCGGCGCGGGCGGGATGGGGGAGGTGTATCGGGCGCGGGATTCGCGGCTGGAGCGGACCGTGGCGGTCAAGGTGCTGCCGGAGCGCCTCGCGGAGGATCCGGACGCGCTCGCGCGGTTCGGGCGCGAGGCGAAGGCGGTCGCGGCGCTGTCGCATCCCAACATCCTCGCGATTCATGATTTCGGGCACGAAGGGCCGGTGGCCTACGCGGTCTCGGAGCTCCTCGAGGGCGAGACGCTGCGCGAGGCGCTCCTGTCGGGCCCGCTGTCCCCGCGTCGGGCGCGGGAGTACGGCGTGCAAATCGCGCTCGGCCTCGCGGCGGCGCACGAGAAGGGCATCGTCCATCGGGACCTGAAGCCCGACAACATCTTCATCACACGGGACGAGCGGGTGAAGATCCTCGACTTCGGGCTTGCCAAGCCCGGCTCGGGGCTCGCGAATCCCGTCGAAGAAACGCAGTCTCCGACCGTGTCCGGCTTCACGGAGCCCGGAACGGTCATGGGGACCGTCGGGTACATGTCCCCGGAGCAGGTCCGGGGCGTTCCGGTGGACCAGCGGTCGGACATCTTTTCCTTCGGCGCCGTGCTCTACGAGATGCTGGCGGGCACCCGGGCGTTTCAGCGAGAGACGGCTGCGGAGACGATGACGGCGATCCTCAAGGAAGAGCCCCGCGAGCCTGCCGCCTCGGTCGCGCCGGAAGCATCGGCGCTCATGCCTGTTCTTCGCCACTGCCTGGAAAAGAAGCCCGAGAGGCGATTCCAGTCCGCGCGGGACCTCGCCTTCGCCCTCGAGACGGCATCGGCCCCGACGGGCTCCGCCGCGGTGGCCGCGGCCGCGCCAACGACCGGCGCGTCCTTCCAGTTCTGGCCGAGACGGCCTCGGCATTGCCGCCCTGGTGGCCGGCGCGGCGATCGCCGGGTATCTGCTCCATCAGGGCCGCGCGATCGCCCCCGCCGTGGGCCGGGGCGAGGCGACGCTGACGCCGCTCACGACGGATCCCGGTTACGAAGGAGAGCCGACGTTCTCTCCCGACGGTCAGACGATCGCCTACGTGTCCGATCGCGACGGAAACTTCGAGGTCTACCTTCAGCAGATTTCGGGCGGACCGGCGCTGAACCTGACGCGCAATCCCGCCGCCGACATCCAGCCGGCCTTTTCTCCCGACGGCCGCGAGATTGCGTTCGTTTCGAATCGCTCGGGCGGCTCGGACATCATGCACGCCGCGCCCGGCCTGCCGCTCGTCGGGGGCGACATCTGGGTGATGCCCGCGCTCGGAGGACCGGCGCGCCGGATCGTCGAAAGCGGGGACTTCCCGTCCTGGACGCCGGACGGCACGGAGCTTCTCTACGTGCACGGAACGTTTCGCAGCTCACGGATCGCGCGCATTCCCGCCGCGGGAGGTCAAAGCCGCGATCTTCCGATCGACGAGCCTCTCGTGCTCCGCTATTTCTTCCCGAGCCTTTCAGAGGATGGCCGGTGGCTGCTCTTCCAGAACGGCAAGCAAGTCGAGGTCGTCGCCGCGACGGGTGGAAAGCCGAAGTTCCTTGCCCGGGGGGAGGCCCCGGCATGGGGGCCCGGATCGGCGAGCGTGTTGTATACGAGCGGGACGCCGGGCAAGAGCCGCACGCTCTGGGAAGCCCCGTTCTCGCTCGCACGCGGAGAGTTCGCGGGGCCGGCGTGGCCGCTCACGTTCGGGCGCGGCGCCGATGTCGGCGCCACGGCTTCCCGGGACGGAACGGCGATCGCCTTCTCCGCGGTGGACGAGAGCCTGAACCTCCAGGAGCTTCCGTTCGATGCGGAAACCGGGCGCGTCACGGGACCCGTCCGGGAATTGACCGCCGGAAACAACCACCTCGGGTTCTTCGCGCCCTCGCCCGACGGAAAAGCGGTCGTCTACGCGGCGGAGCGCGGAGCCTGGTCGCATCTCTGGCGTCTCGACGCGCCGGCGCCGGCGGTCGAGCTCACGCGCGATCCCAACTACTCGGAGAACAATCCCGAGTGGTCGCCCGACGGCCGCGAAATCGCGTTCTCGCGAACGGGCACGGGAGCAGCCCAGGAATCGCAGGCCCTCTGGATCATGAACGCCGACGGCACGAACCCGCGCCGCGTGACCGAGTTCTCCGGCGAGATGGCCTGGCTGCCCGATGGCAAGGCGCTCATTCAGCGCGGCGACTCGGTCCTGCGGTTCGATCTTGCCACCGGCGTCGGCGCGCCCATCGTGGGAGCGAAAATCCCGACGCTGCTTTCCGTGGACCCATCGGGACAATGGCTCGCCTACCAGAGCACCGAAGGCGGCCGTTTGGGCCTCGCCGCCGTGCCGGTTGCGGGAGGAAGCCCTCGGCAGGTCGTGACGGGATCCTACGAGACCTACCATCCGTTCTTCTCGCCCTCGGGGCGCTGGGTCTATTTCCAGCCCGCCCACAAGGACTTGTTTCGCGTTCCCGGTCCGGCGCAGGGCTGGGCCACCGCTCCGCCGGCGAAGGTGACCGACTTCTCGGGGAACGACCTCTACATCGAGAATCCCAGGATCTCGCCCGACGGATCGAAGCTCTTCTACACGCGAGGGCGCCGAACGGGGGACATCTACATCCTCCATCTTGGGGCCGGGGAAAAGAAGAAGCTTCGATGACGGGCGTCGTGCGGGTCCACCCGCCGGCCGGTCTGGATCAGGCCGTGACGGGGTGCGCGGACGTGCGCTTCGCGTACTTCGTCGATACGTAGTCGTCGACGAGGGCGCGAAACGCCGTCGACGAGCTCGTCGTAGTTGCCCTTCAGCGTCGTGAAGTGCTGTCCGTCGATGTAGACGGGGCAGTGCGGCTCTTCGCCGGTGCCCGGCAGCGAGATGCCGATCGAGGCGGCCTTGGACTCGCCGGGCCCGTTGACGATGCAGCCCATGACGGCGAGCGTCATGTTCTCGACGCCGTCGTACTGCTCCTTCCAGACCGGCATCTGGTCGCGGATGTAGCCCTGGATGCGCTCGGCGAGCTCCTGGAACGTCGACGAGGTCGTGCGGCCGCAGCCGGGGCACGCGGTCACGCTCGGCGCGAAGGAGCGGATGCCGAGCGACTGCAGCAGCTCGCACGCGGCGTAGACCTCTTCGCGGCGGTCGCCGTTCGGGCGCGGGGTCAGCGAGATGCGGATCGTGTCGCCGATGCCCTCGTTCAGGAGCACGCCCATCGCGGACGCCGACCACACGAGGCCCTTCATGCCCATCCCCGCCTCGGTCAGCCCGAGATGCAGCGGCTGGTCCGTGCGCGTCGCGAGCTCGCGGTAGACGGCGATCAGGTCGAGCGGCCGCGAGACCTTGCACGAGATGATGATCTGGTCCTTGCGCAGGCCCGACTGGATGGCGAGCTCGGTCGACTGCAGGGCCGAGAGGACCATGCACTCGTTGATGATCTCCTCGCTCGTGCGCCCGAGGTTCCGGTCCGTGTTCTCCTGCATCTTCTCCATGACGAGCTCCTGGTTGAGGGAGCCGCCGTTGACGCCGATGCGCACGGGCTTGGCGTTGTCGCGCGCGATGTGGCAGATCGTCGCGAACTGCTCGTCGCGCCGCGCGCCCTTGCCGACGTTGCCGGGGTTGATGCGGTACTTGTCGAGCGCGCGGGCGCAGTCGGGATACTTCGTCAGCAGGACGTGGCCGTTGTAGTGGAAGTCGCCGATGAGCGGCGCCTGCACCCCGGCGTCGAGCATCCGCTTCTTGATCTCCGGCACGGCCGCGGCCGCCTCCGGGATGTTGACGGTGATCCGCACCATGTCGGAGCCCGCCTTCGCGAGCTCGATGCACTGGGTCGCGGTCGACTTGATGTCCACCGTGTCGGTGTTGGACATGGACTGGACGACGACCGGGGCGCCGCCGCCCACCTGGACGGGGCCCACCTTCACTCCCACGGTCGCGTGGCGTTTCCTCTGGCTCATAGACATTTCAATTTACCAGATGCGCGCGCATCGGGGCTCACGCCCAAGCCGGCAATGCGCGGCTATGTTGTACGCTGCGTACAACTTGGCGCTCGCGGCAGGTACCCGGCTCGGCCCGTACGAGATCCTCTCGCCGATCGGCGCGGGCGGAATGGGAGAGGTCTACAAGGCCCGCGACACGCGCCTCGAGCGGACCGTGGCGATCAAGGTGCTGCCGCAGCACCTGTCGTCCTCGCCCGATGTTCGCCAGCGCTTCGAGCGGGAAGCGAAGACGATCTCGCAGCTCTCGCATCCTCACATCTGCGCGCTCTACGACGTCGGCAGCGAGGGCGAGAACGAGTACCTGGTGATGGAGTACCTCGAGGGCGAGACGCTCCTGGACCGCCTGGCGAAGGGGCCGTTGCCGCTCGAGCAGACGCTGCGCTGCGGCGTCGAGATCGCCGACGCGCTCGACAAGGCGCACCGGCAGGGCATCGTGCACAGGGACCTGAAGCCGGCCAACGTGATGCTGACTCGCTCGGGAGTGAAGCTGCTCGACTTCGGGCTCGCGAAGGCAATGACGCCCGCCACACAGCAGTCGAGCCTGACGGCGTTGCCGACGCAGCAGGGGCTGACGCAAGAAGGCACGATCCTCGGAACGTTCCAGTACATGGCGCCCGAGCAGCTCGAAGGCAAGGACGCCGACGGTCGCACGGACATCTTTGCGTTCGGCGCGGTGCTCTACGAGATGGCGACGGGCAGGAAGGCGTTCGCGGGCGCCAACCAGGCGTCGCTGATCACGGCGATCATGTCGAGCGAGCCGGCGCCGATCTCGGCGCTCCAGCCCACCGCCCCCGCGGCGCTCGATCGCATCGTCCGGACTTGTCTCGCCAAGGATCCGGAGGATCGCTGGCAGTCGGCGAGCGACTTGAAGCGCGAGTTGCGCTGGATCGGCGAAGGGTCACAGTCCGGTTCGCCCGCGCAGCCGGCCGTGGCCGCCCCTCGCCGGAGCGGCTCGCGTGTCGCCTGGTCGGTCGCGCTCGTGTGCGCCGCCGCCGCGCTGGCGGCGGGCTTCGGACTCTGGCGCGCCCGTTCGGCGAGGCCCGTGGCCGTGCACTCCTTCGTCCTGCCCCCGGAGAAAACCGCGTTCGAGCTGACGGGGGACGAATCCGCCCCGCCCGCGATCTCGCCCGACGGCGAGCGGATCGTGTTCGGCGCGTCCGGGAAGCTGTGGGTCCAGTCGCTGTCGAGCGGCGTGACCGCCGCCCTGCCGGCGACGGAGCGCGGGCTGTTTCCGTTCTGGTCCCCCGACAGCCGATCCATCGGCTTCTTCTCGGGCGGCAAGCTGAAGACGATCGAGGCCGCGGGCGGCCCGGCGCAGGTCCTCTGCGACGCGCCCACGCCGCGTGGAGGCACGTGGGGCCGGGGCGGCGACATCGTGTTCTCGGCCGACTTTCGGGGCGGGCTCTCGCGCATTCCGTCCAGCGGCGGCGCGCCGGTGGCCGCCACGAAACTCGATCCGGCGCACCACACGACGCACCGCTGGCCCTGGTTCCTGCCGGACGGCAGGCATTTCCTCTATCTCGCGGCGAACCACGCCAATCCCAGGTCGACCGACTCGGCGATCTACGTCGGATCGCTCGACGGCGGACAAGACCGGCGCCTGATGGCGTCCTACGGGAGCGTCGAGACGGTGCCGGGATGGCTGCTGACGGTCCGGGACAACAACCTCACGGCCATGCCCTTCGACGAGGACCGCGCCACCGTCACGCTCCCGGGCGTCAGCGTCGCGAGCGACGCGAACTTCGACTCCGGCGTGTGGCGGGGGGTCTTCACGGTCTCGCGGACCGGGCTCCTCGCGTACCAGCTCACCCGCGAGGGAGCGGGCGGGCAGCTGACCTGGTTCGACATGTCGGGCCATGCGACCGGGACGATCGGCGAGCGCAACGAGTCCTATGCCTTGCGCCTCTCTCCGGATGGCCGGCGCGCAACCGTGATCCAGGGCGATCCGAACAACGACATCTGGATCTACGAGCTCGAGCGCGGCGTGCGGACGCGACTGACGACCAACGCGCAGGTCCTGCCGTCGCCGGTCTGGTCGCCGGACGGATCGGAGCTGCTCTTCGTCAGCGGAAACACGATCGAGGGCCCCTCGGAGTACGTCGCGGCCTCTCTTCCGACGTTTGGAGCGGGCGAGAAGAAGGTCGTCTTTCGTTCGCCGGTACGGATCGAAACGACCGACTGGTCGCGCGATGGCCGCTACCTCCTGTACGACCGGGGCAACATCGGCGCGACCGACATCTGGGCGGTGGAGCTGGCGCATCCCGACAAGCCGTTTCCCCTCGTCCAGACGCCCTTCCTCGACACGACCGGGCTGTTCTCCCCCGATGGCCGATGGGTGGCGTACGTCTCGATGCAGACGGGGACCTGGGAGCTGTTCGTCACGGCGTTTCCCGCCGGAGGCGCGCCCTACCAGGTGTCCGCCTCGGGCGGCCGCCTGCCGTTCTGGAGCGCGGACGGCAAGACGCTCTATTTCATCGGCGCCCGGAACGAGCTGATGGCCGTGGACGTGGACGGAAGCGGACCTCGATTCGAGATCCACGCGCCGCGGCCCCTGTTTCCGCTCCCCGTGTTCGTCGGCCCGCGCCTGGCGAGCGCCTATGCGATCACGCCCGACGGAAAGCGGCTGCTCGCCAATGCAGCCCCGGATGTCGCCGAGCCGCGCATCGCGCTCGTGTCCAACTGGACCTCGGCCCTGACGAAGTAGCTAGGCGCGCGCGTCCGGGACCTGGGTCAGGTCCGCCGCGGCGCTCATGATCTGTTCGCGCTCGACCGCCCGCGACAGGACCTCCGCCGGCGTCTGCCCGCTCTTCTTGCCGAACAGCGGCTTGAAGAAGAACATGAAGACGTCGTGCCAGGGCATGTTGCGCGCGAGGCGCCAGGTCAGGCGGAACGCCTGGCGCGGGAAACGCGTGAACTTGTAATAGATGAGGTGCTTCAAGGCCTTCGCGCGGATCTCGTGGATCTTCTCGCCCGGGAGCACCGTCGGGTCGATCGACGAGCACTTGAAGTACTTGTACCAGTCGTCGGTGTCGCTGACGAGGCCGCGCTCGACGTATTCCTTCCAGAGCGGAGTGCCGCGGTAGACGCAGAGCCGGTTGAAGGCGAACGTGTCGAGCGGCAGCTTCTCGGCGAAGCCGGAACGTGTCGCAGCATGTCCTCTTCGGTCTCGTCGGGATTGCCGACGACGAAGAAGCCGTGCACGATCTCGATGCCCGCCTTCTTCGCGGCGCGGACCGCGAACTCGGTCTGTTCGAGCGTCTGTTCCTTCTTCAGGCGGTCGAGGATCTTCTGGCTGCCGCTCTCGATGCCGAACATGAGCGTGCGGCAATGCGCCTTCGCCATGGCCGGAAAGAGCTCCATGCACACCGAATCGACGCGCCCCTCGCAGCCCCACTGGATCTCGAGGCCGCGGTCGTTGATGCCCTGGCAGATCGCCTCGATCCGCTTCGGCTGCAGGAGGAAGTGGTCGTCCACGAAGTAGACGGCGCCGTAGCCGTCCTTCTTCAGCTGCTCGAACTCGGCGAGGACGTGCTCGGGGCTGCGCGAGCGCCACTTGCCTTCGTTGAAGATCGGGATGTCGCAGAAGATGCAGGGCCACGGGCAGCCGCGCGAGGTCTGCATCGTCGTGAAGCGCTCCAGCGACAGGACGACCGGCACGTCGAGCGGCATGGACTCGACGAAGTCGAGCGGCAGGCTCTCGCGGTCCGGGAACGGCCACTGGTCGAGGTTGCGGTCGAGCATCCGCGGCGGATTCTCGCGCACGGCGCCCGTCGCGTCCTGCCACGTCACGCCCATCACGCCGGCCGGATCGTCGAGCTTCTCGACGAGGTCGAGGATGAGCTGCTCGCCGTCGCCGCGGCAGACGAAGTCCACTTCGGGCACCTGGCGCTTGACGTGCTCGGCGTTGAGCGTCGCGAAGACGCCGCCGAAGGCGAGCTTGACGTCCGGCGCGGCCGCGCGCAGCTCGCGCGCGAGGATCTTGGCGTACGGATAGCTCGTCGTCGAGAGAAAGCTCATGCCCGACGAGATCCGGCTTCCACCGGAGCACTTCCGCCACGATGACGTCGTTCGGCGTCTCGGGGTTGGCCTGGTCGAACAGGAGGACCTCGTGTCCCGCGCGCTTCAGGACGGAGGAAAGCGACATGATGCCGATCGGCGGGAACCCCATGACCTGAAGCCGGCCGTTCTTGCCGCGGACGTTTCCGGGGATCGCGTAGAACTGCGGATCGCGGATGTGGACGAGCACGACCCTCCTGGGCCGGGTGCTCACCGACGCTGCGCTTTTCGGGGACGCTTGTATGGGGCTTAGCATTTTGCTCAACTCCCGAGGATAGCACCGGGCCCGGTTGAGGCCTGCGGGCGTTGTATTCTGCGCACGACTTGCCCCTGACAACTGGCGCGCGCCTCGGTCCCTACGAGATCCTATCGCCTCTCGGCGCAGGAGGGATGGGAGAGGTCTACAAGGCGCGGGACACGCGTCTCGACCGGACGGTGGCGGTCAAGGTCCTGCCGACGCACATGGCCGCGTCTCCCGAAGTGCGGCAGCGCTTCGAGCGGGAGGCGAAGACGATCTCGCAGCTCTCGCATCCTCATATATGCGCCCTCTACGACGTGGGACGCGAGGGCGAGACCGAGTACCTGGTGATGGAGCTGCTCGAGGGCGAGACGCTCTCGGATCGCCTCGCGAAGGGGCCGTTGCCGCTCGAGCAAACGCTGCGGTACGGGACGCAGATCGCGGGCGCCCTGGACAAGGCGCACCGGCAGGGGATCGTGCACCGGGACCTGAAGCCGGGCAACGTGATGATCACGAAGTCGGGGGTGAAGCTGCTCGACTTCGGACTCGCGAAGGCGATGGCGCCGCCAGCGCCGCAGGCAAGCCTCACTGCGCTGCCGACGCAGCAGGGCCTGACGCAGGAAGGGACGATCCTCGGGACGTTCCAGTACATGGCGCCCGAACAGCTCGAGGGCCGGGAGGCGGACGGGCGCACGGACATCTTTGCGTTCGGTGCTGTGCTGTACGAAATGTCGACCGGAAAGAAGGCATTTGCCGGTGCGACGCAGGCGTCGCTCATCACGGCGATCATGTCGGCGGATCCGCCGGCGATCTCGTCCGTCCAGTCCACGTCGCCGGCCGCGCTGGATCGCGTGGCGAAGAGGTGCCTCGCCAAGGACCCCGAGGACCGCTGGCAGAATGCCGCGGACCTGGCGAGCGAGCTCAAATGGATCGGCGAGCCGGGCTCGCAGGCAGGCGCCACCACAGCGGTCGGGCCGCGTTCGCGCAAGCGCGAGGGCCTCGCCTGGGCGACGGCGCTCCTGCTGGCCGCGGCGCTGACGGCCCTGGGCGCATCGACCATGCGCCGGTCGAGCGCGGTGGAGGCCGGGGCCATTCACGCCGTGATCCCGCTGCCGGAGAAGCTCGATCTGCAGGGGGAGGCGATTCCGGAGCTCTCTCCGGACGGGCAGGCCATTCTCTTCAGCCCCGACCCGGACCCGAAGAGCCAGGTCTGGCTGCGGCCCCTCTCTTCCGCGCAAGCGCGCCCGATTCCGGGGACCGAGGGCGCGGAGTTCGCGTTCTGGTCGCCCGACGGGCGATCGATCGGCTACTTCGCTGAGAAGAAGATGATGCGCATCGACGTCGGCGGCGGCACGGCCACCACGATCTGCGCTGACGTGGAAGGAGCCCGGGGCGGCACCTGGGGACGCGACGGGACGATCGTCTTTTCGGGCGGCCGCAACGCCGGCCTCTCACGGGTTCCTGCCGCGGGTGGCAGCCCCGAATCACTGACCGCTCCGGATTCGAAGCGAGGAGACACGAGCCACCGGTGGCCATACTTCCTTCCGGATGGCCGGCATCTCGTCTATTTCGCGACGCCGAATACGGGGGATACAGGCGCGCTCTTCTTTGCGTCGTTGGACGGCAAGGAGAATCGACTCCTCGTCGAAAACGCCTCCAACGGGGCCTTTTCGGCAGGGAGACTTCTGTTCGTGCGCAACGGAGTGTTGTTTGCTCAGCAGTTCGATCCTGAGCGCGGCCGGCTCGAAGGCACTCCCGCGCTCGTCGTCGAGGGAGTCCAGACAGCGTTCTGGGGGACGCACCGGGCGCTCTTCTCCGTCTCCGCGAACGGGACGCTCGTTTTCGCCCCTGTTCCCCCGTTCCGACGCTCGACGCTGTCCTGGTTCGATCGAGCCGGAAAGCGGTCCGAGATCGTCGGCGGGGCGCAGGCATACAGCGTCGTGGCGCTTTCTCCCGACTCGAAGCGCGTCGTCGCCGGCATTGCCGACCCGAGTGCGAACCACTCGGACCTCTGGGTCATCGACCTCGTCAAAGGAAGCCGGTCGAGATTGACCTACGCGTCCGGCTGGACCTGGTCGCCGGTCTGGTCGCCGGATTCGAGCCGCGTGGCCTACGTCCGGCGCGGAAAGAAGGGCGAGGAGATCTACGCCCGCGACGCTTCGGGCGCGACTGCCGAGGAGCTTCTCCTCGACGCTTCCGATATCGGCGCGGGCGTGTCGTTGACAGACTGGTCTCCGGATGGAAGCACTCTTGCGTTCGGCGTGTGGAGGCCAAAGGCGGGAAGCAACTTCGACGTGTGGGTCCTTCCGCTCTCGGGAGAGCGCAAGGCGCGCCCGTTCGTCGAGACGAAGGCCGACGAAAGCTTGCCCGTGTTCTCCCCGGACGGAACATGGATGGCTTATCAATCCGACGAATCCGGCCGCAATGAGATCTACGCGCAGCCGTATCCCGGCCCCGGGGGCAAGGTCCAGATCTCGACCGAGGGCGGGGCGCATCCGGCCTGGCCGCGCAACGGCAAGGACCTCATCTTTCTTGGCCCCGGCGCGAAGTTGATGGCGTCCGAGGTTCAAACCCGGCCGGCGTGGGATGCGGCCTCTCCTCGCCCGGTTTTTTCGGATCTGAACCTTGCCGAGATGCTCTGCGGTGACCAGGCTTCGGACGGGCAGCGCCTGCTGACTTGCGTTGGGGCCTCCCGGACGGACTCCGAAGGTGTGCGACTCGTCCTGAACTGGCCTGCGGAGCTGAAGAAGTAGATGCCTCTGACGCCCGGAACGAAGCTCGGCCCTTACGAGATCCTGACGCCGCTCGGCGCGGGCGGGATGGGCGAGGTCTACAAGGCGCGAGACACGCGGCTCGAGCGGACGGTGGCGGTCAAGGTGCTGCCGACGCACATGGCCGCCTCTCCCGAAGTGCGCCAGCGCTTCGAGCGGGAGGCGAAGACGATCTCGCAGCTCTCGCATCCGCACATCTGCGCGCTCTACGACGTCGGGCGGAGGGCGAGACCGAGTACCTGGTCATGGAGTTGCTCGAGGGCGAGCCGCTTGAGCGATCGCCTGGCCAGGGGCGCGCTGCCGCTCGAGCAGACGCTGCGGTACGGCGTCGAGATCGCGGACGCGCTCGACAAGGCGCACCGGCAGGGGATCGTGCACCGGGACCTCAAGCCCGGCAACGTGATGATCACGAAGTCGGGCGTGAAGCTGCTCGACTTCGGTCTGGCCAAGGCGATGGCGCCCTCGGCGAAGCCGTCGAGCTTCACCGCGCTGCCGACCCAGCAGGCATCTGACGCAGGAGGGCACGATCCTCGGCACGTTCCAGTACATGGCGCCCGAGCAGCTCGAGGGCAAGGAGGCGGACGGGCGCACGGACGTCTTCGCCTTCGGCGCCGTGCTCTACGAGATGGCCACGGGGAGGAAGGCCTTCTCGGCGGCGAGCCAGGCGTCGCTGATCACGGCCATCATGTCGGCGGATCCGCCGGCGATCTCGTCGGTCCAGCCGATGTCGCCGCCGGCGCTCGACCGCGTCGTGAAGAAGTGCCTCGCCAAGGACCCCGAGGATCGCTGGCAGAACGCCGCGGACCTCGCGAGCGAGCTCAAGTGGATCGCGGAGTCCGGCTCGCAGGCGGGCGTGGCGGCGCCGGTCGTCGCGAGTCGACGAAAGCGCGAACGGCTCGGCCGGGTCTCGGCCGCGCTTCTCGGCGCGGCGGGCGCGCTTGCGCTTGCCTGGTTCCTTCGCGGGCGGATGACCTCCGGCGCCGGATCCGTGCACGCATCGATCCTCCTTCCGGAAAAGGCCGCGTTCGAGGGCGTGGCCGTGCCCGAGCTCTCGCCGGACGGACGCAGCATCGCCTTCAGCAACCGCGGCGCGATGGATGCGAGCCCGATCTGGATCCAGGCGCTCGATTCGGACGATGCCCGGCCCCTTCCGGGGACCGAGGGCGCGAGCTACGCCTTCTGGTCGCCGGATGGCCGTGCCCTCGGCTTTTTCCTGGGCAAGAAGCTCAAACGCATAGCGCTTTCCGGAGGGTCGGCCGCGACTGTCTGCGACTTGACCGACGAAGGTCGGGGAGGAACCTGGAACAAGGACGGCATCATCGTCTTTGCGGCGGGCCGCGACACCGGCCTTTCCCGCGTCTCCGCCTCGGGTGGGACCCCCGAGCCGCTCACCAAGCCCGATGCCGCGCGGGGAGACCACAGCCACCGCTGGCCGCGCTTCCTTCCCGATGGACGGCATCTCCTCTACCTCGCGACCCCGAACACGGGCCCCGCGAAAGCGGTGTTCTATGCCTCCGTCGACGGCAAGGAGAATCGGCTCGTGCTGGAGGATGCGTCCAACGCCGCATACGCGATGGGCCACCTGCTCTTCGTGCGGCGAAACAAGCTCTTCGCGCAGCCGTTCGAACGGGGCCAGGGCCGCCTGAGCGGACAACCGACAGCCGTCGCGGACGGAGTCGGCTCGGGCTTTGGCGTCACCCGCGCCATGTTCTCCGCTTCCGAGGATGGCACGCTCGTCTACGTTCCGACGCCTCCCCCAAGGCCCTCGACGCTCGAATGGTTCGATCGCAGCGGAAAGAGGCTGGAGCGCGTCGGGGAGACGGCCGGGTGGTACCACCCGTCGCTTTCGCCTGACGGCAAACGGTTGGCCGTCGGCATCGGCGACGCTCGCGCGGAGAGCGGGAGCATCTGGATCCTGGATCTCTCCAGGGGAACGCGGACGCGCCTGACATTCGGGCCCGGCGCGGCCTGGAGTCCCGTCTGGTCGCCGGATTCGGAGCGGGTGGCCTACTTGCGGGAGGACGAGTCGGGCAACATCGGCGGCATATTTGTCAAGGCAGCTTCGGGGGCCGGTGCGGAGGAGCAGCTCGTGCCGGCCAGTGCCCTCGGCGAGCTCGGCGATCTGGTCATCTCGGACTGGACCCCCGACGGCAGCGCCCTGATTCTCACGCTCTTCAGGACGGCGACGAACTACGGTGTCTGGCTGCTGTCGCTCGCGGGCGACCGAAAGCCCCGACCGTTGATCGACACGAAGGCGGACGAAGACAGCCCCGGCGTGTCTCCGGACGGCAAGTGGATCGCCTACGTCTCCTACGAGTCGGGACGACCCGAGGTCTACGTCCAGGCGTTTCCCGGGCCCGGCGGGAGGTTCCAGATATCGACGGAGGGCGGAGGCGCTCCCGCCTGGCGCAGCGACGGAGGAGAACTCTTCTATCTCTCGAGCGACGACCATCTGATGTCGGTCCCGATCAAGACGACACCCTCCTTCGAGGCCGGCGCGCCGCGCGAACTGTTCGCCGGGAAGCTGAAGTTAGACGGCTACGCGATCGCGCCGGGCGGCCAGCGATTCCTCGCCCGCTTTCCGCTGCCGGAGACGGCGTCGAAGAGCGTCCGGCTCGTGCTCGACTGGCCCGCCGAGCTGAAGTAGTATGGAACGAATTGGAGATACAGAATGCGAACCGTGCGGTGCTTCGCTCATCCTGGGTTGCTACCTCGCGGCCACCGGGCCTGTCTTCGCCCAGGAGCGACGTCGCCGCGCGCATCGCCGGCGCGGCGATGACGCAGGGCGGCGCGTCGGCGTTTCTCGAGACGCTCACGGACACGGTCGGCGGGCGCGTGACGGGCAGCCCGCAGAATCGCGCGGCCTCGGAGTTGATCCTCGCGGCGTTGAAGAAGGCCGGCTACGAGAACGCGCACTTCGAGGAGTACCCGATGGCGTCGCGCTGGACGCGCGGGCCGGCGTCGGGGCGGATCCTCTCGCCGATCGACCGGCCGATCACGATCGGCTCGATGGCGTGGGTGCCGGGGACGTCCGGCGAGGTCCGCGTCCCGCTCGTCGACCTCGGCGCGCCGCCGTCGCTCGACTGGACGCCGCCGGCCGACCGTGTCCGCGGCGCGGCCGTGCTCGTGGACGTGCACGCGGTCGGCGACGACCCGGCCTTCATCATGCGCTCGGTCCTCGCGCGCAAGCTCGCGGAGGCGGGCGCCGCGGCGATGCTGCTGCCGTCCGACAAGCCGGGCCGGATGGTCTACACCTCCGCTTTCGGCTTCTATCCGAAGGGTCCGCTGCCGGCCATCTCGGTGGCGAAGGAGGACGCGCTCCTGCTCCGGCGTCTCCTCGCGAAGGGGCCCGTGCAGCTCGCGCTCGACGTGAAGAACACGTTCGACACGACGCCCTACAACGAGCGCAACGTGGTGGCGGACCTTCCGGGCGGCCCCGCGAAAGACGAGGTCGTTCTCGTCGGCGCGCACTTCGACTCGTGGGACCCGGCGCAGGGCGCCGACGACGACGGCTCGGGCGTGGCCGCCGTGCTCGAAGCGGCCCGGATCCTGAAATCGCTCAACCTCACTCCGCGGCGCACCATCCGGTTCGCGTTCTTCTCGGGCGAGGAGGAGGCCACGCTCGGATCGCGCGCCTACGTCTCGATGCACGAGAAGGAGCTCGACCGCCTGAGTGCCGTGCTCGTCATGGACTCCGGCGCCGGCAAGCCGCGCGGCATCGAGCTCCACGGGCGCGCGGACCTCGAGCCGGCCGTGAAGCAGGCGCTCGCGCCGCTGACGTCCTTCGACGCGACGGCCACGACGGTCGCCGCGAGCTTCGACCGCGACCACGCGCCCTTCATGGTGGTCGGCGTTCCCGCGCTGACCCTGTGGGTCGAGGAGGGGACGTACGACGACCGCCACCACACGGTCATCGACACGTTCGAGAGGGTCGACCCGCACTGGCTCGCCGTGGACACGGCCGTCATGGGGATCGCGGCGTGGAATCTCGCCAACATGCCCGGGCCGATCGGTCGACGGCTTTCTCCGGCGGAGGCCGCGGAGGTCCTGAAGAAGTCCGGCGTCGAGTCGACGCGCGCGATGGTCTACGGCTCGTCGCCAAGGTAGATCTGCCCGGCATCTTCGTGCCGTAGGGGCGGCCCTTGCGGCCGCCCGGGGCGATCGGAGTCACGAGTGTCGCGCCAGCGCCCGGGCGGGCGCAAGCCCCGCCCCTACGGCACCGACCGGAGCGGGAGATCGGCTACGCCGCCGCGCGCGCCGGGACGATCTCCCGCAACGCCACCACGAACGCCTCCGTCTGCGCGGGCGTGCCGATCGAGACGCGCAGCCAGTTCGGCATCGACGGGAACTTGCGGCCGACGAGAATTCCCTTCGCCTTGAACGCCTCGCCGATCGGCACGACATCGCCGCCGACGTCGATCATCACGAAGTTCGCCTGCGACGGAATGTACCGCCGGCCGTCCTTCGTCAGCTCGGCGCAGAGCCAGCGGCGCGTGTCGTTCAAGCGCTTCTTCTCGTTCGGCACGACGCCGGGATCGGCCAGCGCCGCGAGCCCCATCGCCAGGGCCGCCTGGCTCGTGTTGTCCCACGACGCGCAGCGCTCCATGGCCGCGATGTTCGCGGCGGAACCCACGGCATAGCCGAGGCGCATGCCGGCCATTCCGTAGATCTTCGAGAACGTGCGGGCAACCACGACGTTGTCGCGCTGGCGCGCCAGCTCGAGCGCGCTCCTGTACGTGGGGCTGTCCACGAAGTGGTGATACGCCTCGTCCACGAGCACGACCGTCGAGGGCGGGACCTTGTCGAGGAACGCTTCGAGCTCGCTCGCCCCGACGATCGTCCCGGTCGGATTGTTCGGGTTGCAGACGTAGACGAGTCCCGTGTTGGCGCCGCACGCGGCGGCCATGGCGGGCAGATCGTGCCGGAAGTCGGACGTCTGTGCGACCTTGACCGGCTCGGCTTTCGTGACGCGGGCGTACTGGAGGACCGCCTCGAACGTCGGCTCGGCGGCGACGATGGTCTTGCCTGGCCCGAGGAACGCCGAGTCCGCCATGCGCAGGACGTCGCTCGATCCGGCGCCGAGGACGATCTGTTCGGGCTTCACGCCGTGGTGCCGCGCGATCACGGCCTGCGTCTCTTCCTGCTTGGCGAACGGGTATCGCGCGGCGACGCCGGCGCAACCGGAGAGCGCCGCGAGGCTTGCCGCGCACGGGCCGTCCGGATTCTCGTTCGCGTTCAGACGGATCGGACCGTCCGCTGCCGCCTTTGCGGCAGGAACGACGACGGCGTGCAGCTGCGAAGGAAGAAAGGATGCCCCCGCCGCGGCGCCGAGGAGTTTCGCCAGGGAACGTCGGTCGAGCGAGATGGGCATGAGAACCCCCTTCTGCCGCGATTCTCTCCCCGTTCCCGGCGGCGGTGTAACCTTTCCCGCTTGCCGTCCAGGACCTCATGACCCGCGCGCCCGGCCCGCGTCGCCGCTTTCCCGGCAGCCACATCCTCGCGATGCGGCGGGACCCGCTCGCGTTCCTGACGCAGCTCGCCCGCGAGTACGGCGACGTCGCGCGCTTCCGGATGGGCCCGGTCGAGATCCACCTGCTCAACCGGCCCGAGTGGATCCGGGACCTCCTCGTCACGCACGCGGCTTCCTTCCACAAGGGCCGCGGGCTCCAGCGCGCCCGGCGTCTGCTCGGCGACGGGCTGCTGACGAGCGAGAACCCGAAGCACCTGCGCCAGCGCCGCATGATGCAGCCGGCCTTCCACCACCAGCGGATCCGGGGCTACGGGGACGTGATGGCGGAGCACGCCGCGCGGACCTCGGCCCGCTGGAAAGACGGCGAGACGCGGGACGTCGCGCAGGAGATGACGCGCCTGACCCTCGCGATCGTGGGGCGCACGCTCTTCGACTCCGACGTCGAATCGGAAGCCGAGGAGATCGGCGGCGCGCTCACGACGGCGCTGGCCCTCTTCGCGAGCACGCTGACGCTGCCGTTCATGGAGGTCTTCGACCGCCTGCCGACGCCGTCCAACCGGCGCTTCAAGACGGCGAAGGCCCGGATCGACGCGACGATCGACCGCATGATCGGAGAACGGCGCCGCGCGCCCGGAGACCGCACGGACCTGCTGAGCCTGCTGCTGCTGGCGGCGGACACGGAAGGCGACGGGGGAGGCATGACCGACGGGGAGGTGCGGGACGAGGCGATCACCCTCTTCCTCGCGGGGCACGAGACGACCGCCAACGCGCTGACGTGGACCTGGTACCTGCTGTCGCAGAACCCCGAGGCCGAGGCGCGGCTCCACGCCGAGGTGGACGCGGCGCTCTCCGACCGCGCGCCGGGAGCCGATGATCTCGCGCGGCTGCCGTACACCGAGATGGTGCTCGCGGAGTCCATGCGTCTCTTTCCGCCGGCGTGGATCGTCGGCCGGCGCGCGCTCGAGAACTACGAGGTCGGCGGCTTTACCGTGCCGAAGGATTCGATCGTCGTCGCGAGCCAGTGGGTGACGCACCGCGATCCGCGCCACTTCCCGGACCCGGACCGCTTCGACCCCGAGCGCTGGCGCCCCGCGGCCCGCGAAGCCCGCCCGAAGTTCTCGTACTTTCCTTTCGGCGGCGGGCCGCGCGTCTGCATCGGCGAGGGCTTCGCGTGGATGGAGGGGATCCTGCTGCTCGCGACGCTGGCGCGCCGGTGGAGGTTGCGCCTCGCGCCCGGTCAAGCCGTCGTGCCGTCTCCCTCGATCACGCTGCGCCCGCGGCACGGCATGAGGATGACGCTCGAGAAGCGGCGCTGACGGGCGCCGTCTTTCGCGGTCCGGCTACGAAGTCGGGGGGAAGTGCTGGAGGAGGGTGTCGACCTCGCGGTCGAGCTCGTGCGCGACCTTGTCGGGGTTGGATCCCTCGAGCCGGTCGATCGATCCGCGCCAGATGAGCTTGCGGGCATTGTTGCGGATGTCGATCCGGACGGTGCGTTCCTTCTCCCAGTTCGTCGCGACGACGTAGCCGGTGGCCCACTCGTAGTTGCCGTACTCGTCGTGCTCGCCGACCCCGGTGTCGCTCGTGTAGTAGGCCACGAGCAGGGTCGCGTGCGAGGCGTCGACCTTCAGGTAGCCCTTCTTGTGCAGGGCGTCCTCGATCGCGGAGCGGATGTGCGAGTCGAGGAAGGCGCTGTCGATGACCGAGTCGCCGTGCGGCATCACGAACTTCGGGTCGGCGTACCAGGCGTAGGTTCCCATGCCGACGAAGCTGACCGTGTGGTCGTAGGCGTAGACGGGCTTGGGGTGCGTGCCGCCGCAGCCGGCTGCAAGAACGGCCAGGGCCGCCGCGAACGCGGCCACGCGAATCCGGGTCATTTTGCCTCCGTGCCGGGCGTGGGCGGGAACGACTTGAGCAGCAGTTCCACTGCGTTGTCGATGTCTCGCTTCAGGGCGTCGGGATTGGTCCCGACAACCGCCGTGCGGCTTCCGCGCCAGACCAGCTTGCTCTTGGAATCGCGGATGTCGAGGACGAGGTTGCCCTGCTTGGCCCAGTTGGTGCCGTACGACACGTAGTACGCGTTCCACCAGGAGTAGACCCCCCATTTGTCCTGCGAGAGGACTCCGGCCGCGTTGGTGTGGTACGCGACGTAGAAGCTCGCGTCCTTGTCGACCTTCGCGTAGCCCTTCTTCGCGAGGGCGTCGTCGACCGACTCCCGGACGTTGCGGTCGATGAACTGACCGTCGACGATCGAGTTTCCCTGCGGCATCACCCAGGTCGGGTCGTCGAACCAGGCGTAGGTCTTCAGACCTGCGAAGCTGACCGCGTGATCGTAGGCGAAGTCCGGAGGAGGGTTCTTGTGCGCGCACCCGAGGGCGACGCCGAGCGACAGCAGGAGCGCCGCGCGGCGCAGGGTCTTCAGCATGGGTGTTGTTTCCTTCGGAAGGTACGATACCTCACATAGAATCCGGGGAGAACAAAGATGGCCGTCCTTCGATCGCTGCTCGACGAGGCCCTCGAGGCTTGGGCGTACACGCGCGCCGGCGTCATCGACGAGCTCCGCGCCTTTCCCGACAAGGAGCTCGGGTTCCGGCCGGCGGACGAGGCGCGCACGGCGGCCGAGCTCGTGCGGCACATCATCGAATCGAACCTGATGATGTCCGGCGAGCTCTCCCGGGCGAACGGGGACTTCCAGCGCAAGTCCTTCGAGGGCTTTCTGCAGGAATACGGCCGCGGCGTCGCGGCGCACCGCACGAAGAAGCAGCTGCTCGAGGCGCTGCGGCGCACCCACCGCGAGGGCGAGGCGAAGATCCGCCACGCGGGCGAGCTCCACATGCTGCAGCTCATCCGCCGTTTCGACGGCGAGATGGGCACGCGCCTGGCCTGGATGCAGCACGGCATCGCGCACGAGGAGTACCATCGCGGCCAGCTGGCGACTTACGCGCGGCTGACGGGCCGCGTGCCGGCGTTGACGAAGCGGATCATGGGTGGATGAGAAGGAGGAGAACATGACGCGACGCACACTCGGACTCGCGGTGGCACTCTCGGTCGGCCTCGCCGCCGTGGCGACGGCGCAGGCGCACACGAAGGAAACGCAGGCGACGATGACGCCCGCGAAGTCGCTCGACGCCCTGAAGGAGGGCAACGCGCGCTTCCTCGCAGGCAAGCAAAAGCCGCGAAATCTGAAAGCCGAGGTCGCCGCGACCGCGGCCGGCCAGTATCCCTTTGCCGCCGTCGTCAGCTGCATGGACTCGCGCGCGCCTGTCGAGATCATCCTCGATCAGGGCATCGGCGACCTGTTCAGCCTGCGCGTCGCGGGCAACGTCATCGAAGGAGACTTCCTCGGCAGCCTCGAGTACGCCGCCAAGGTCGTGGGCGTGAAGCTGATCGTCGTCATGGGGCACACGAGCTGCGGCGCCGTGAAGGGCGCGGTCGACGACGTGAAGCTCGGCAACCTCACCGCGCTGCTCGCGCAGATCGAGCCCGCCATCGTGGCCGTCGGTCCGCCGCGCGGCACTTCGAAGGACCATGCCTACGTCGAAAAGGTCGCCGAGGCGAACGTGCGCAACTCGATGAAGCAGATCCACACCAAGAGCCCGGTGCTCGAAGAGATGCTCAAGTCCGGCCAGCTCGGCCTCGTGGGCGCGATGTACGACGTCGAGACGGGGAAAACCACCTTCTACGCCGACTGACCGAGACGGCGCGCGCCGGCCCCTAGGGCTTGGGGGTCGGCGTGGGCGCGCGGGGCGTCGATCGCGGCGTCGTCGAGCCGGGAGTGAGGATGTTGGGTCCGCTTGCGGGCGTCGTGCCCGGAGTCACGGGACTCTTGGCGCCCGGAGTCGGCTCCGACATCTTCTGGTAGCTCGACGCGAGCTCGGCTGTTCCGGAGTCTCCCGGACCGGGGGCCGCGGTGATCGAGGTGACCCGCCGCGCGCCGCCGCTGTCCGCCATCCACATGACGGCCGCCAGCTGACCCTCCGCCACGAGCCCGTCCACGCGGACGTTCTTATCGAGGTCCAGGGTGACGATGTCTTTGTCGGAGACCCTGACCCCGATGCGCTGGCCGGGCTTGTACTCGACGACGGTCCCGGTCGAGAGCTGCATGCCGGAGCCGTTGGCCATGCTCGGGCTCAGTCCGCTCTGTCCGGCCGCGGGCGTCGGCTTCGGCGCCTGCGAAGTTTGCGCTTTGACGAGACCGGCCCCGCAGACGAGCGCGGCCGCAATCCAATAAGACTTCTTCATGGCGACGGTGACCTCCATGGCCCTGTACTGGGCGTCTCCCCTGACTACTTCAAGATTCGTGCCCGAGTCGCTGACGTATATTCTTTGGTCCCAACTGTGGGCCGTTAGCTCAGTTGGTTAGAGCATCGGCCTTTTAAGCCGGTGGTCCTGGGTTCGAGTCCCAGACGGCCCACCAACTCCACGACCGTCGGCGATCAAGAAAGCCTTGCCACGCTCCTTGCCGTCTAACTGCCTCACGGCGCCAAAGTAACGGCCCCGGCCCGGCCGGCCTCAGGCGCCCTCTGGATTGTCATGCTGTAACAGCATATGCTCTCGGAATGATCAAGAAGCGCGCCGCCCTTGTCCCGGGTGTGTTGAGTTCTCGCCGTTGGGTGTTCACCGCGTTTCTGTGTGCCGTTCTTTCTCCCCCGGCCACCACCATCGCCCAAACCTTCGAAGTGCTCCACACTTTCATTCTCGACGGAGCGAGTCCGACAAGTTCTCCGATCCAAGGGAGCGACGGCTACTTCTACGGGACGACGACTGGTGGCGGCGCCAACAATGCCGGCGCGGTCTATCGAACAGATTCCAAGGGGAACCTGGTGACCGTCCACAGTTTCTCGGGCCCCACCGACGGCGCCGATCCGGCCGGCGGTCTGCTCCAGGCATCCGATGGCAACTTTTACGGCACGACCGGAAGCGGCGGCGCCAACAACTTCGGAACGACGTTCAAGCTCGACCCGTCGGGAACGCTGACGACGCTCCACAGCTTCGCCGGTGACGACGGCTATGGCCCGACGGCTGCGCTCATCGAGGCCGCCGACGGCGACCTCTACGGAACGACGCTCTACGGTGGCACGGGCGACCTGGGTACCGTCTTCCGGATGGATTTCTCGGGCAACGTGACGCCACTTCACCTCTTCGCAGGCAGCGACGGGGCAAACCCGCAGGGCGGGCTAATCCAGGCCGCGGACGGCGACCTCTACGGCACCACGAGCCTTGGCGGCGCCAGCGCCTACGGCACCGTTTTCAAGATCGATTCGTCCGGCAACCTGACGACGCTCCACAGTTTCGTCGGGAGCGACGGGGCACATCCTGCCGCGGGCCTCATCCAGGGTCTCGACGGCGACTTTTACGGAACGACCTCCGGCGGCGGAACGGACGACGGCGGCACGATCTTCAAGATCGACTCCTCGGGCAACCTGACGACTCTCCGCAGCCTGAGCGTTCTCAGCGGCTGGAGACCTCTAGGCGGGCTCGTCCAGAGCCCCGATGGAACTCTCTATGGAACCACCTCATTCTCGCACTACGGGTTCGGCACCGCTTTCAAGATGGATCTGCAGGGCAACCTCACGTGGCTCCACACGTTTCAAAGCTACGAAGGTGCGACCCCTTCCGCAGGCCTCGTTCGTTCGGCCAACGGAGATTTCTACGGCACGACGATCAGCTTCGGCTTCAACTACGGTTCGCTTTTCAAGATCGACTCCGCAGGAACCTTCACGGTGCTTCACCTCTTCGGCTTCAGCGAGGGGACGCTGAGTTACTCGGGCGTGACGCAGGCCGCGGACGGCTCGCTCTATGGCACGACGTATGGCGGCGGCTCACAAAACGACGGAACGATTTTCAAGCTCGATCCCTCGGGCAAGCTGACAACGCTCCACACGTTCTGGCCCTATGAAACGCCTTTGGATGGTTCCTACCCAACCGGCGGGCTGATCCTTGGAACCGACGGCAACCTCTATGGCACGACGGATGGAGGCGGCGCCAACAACGGCGGGATCGTGTACAAGACGGATCCGAAGGGTGCGTTCTCGGTGCTCTACAGCTTCTACGGGCATCCCGGCGACGCCCTCAATCCCTTCGGGAGCCTGCTTCGGACGGCCGATGGCAGCCTCTATGGCACGACCGTGAGCGGCGGGACGAACGGGCAGGGCGCCGTGTTCAAGATCGATCCGGCGGGCGCGGAGACGGTTCTCCACAGTTTCGCCGGGTACCCGGACGAGGGCGCGAGTCCGTTCAGCGCGCCCATTCTTGCCAGCGACGGAGCCATGTACGGCACGACGATGGGGGGCGGAGACGGCAACGGCTCGGTGTACCGAGTCGATCCGTCGGGGGGCCTCACGACGATCCACCTCTTCGACGGGAGTGACGGCGGAGGCCCTTCCCCAGGCCTGATCCAGGCGACCGACGGAAACCTCTATGGAACGACCGACGGCGGGGGCAGCGCCGGGTTCGGGACGATCTTCAAGATGAACCTCTCGGGGCACCTGACGACCCTCTACAACTTCTCGTTGAGCGACGGGGCGAACCCCCGGGCAGGTCTCGTCCAGTCCGCGGACGGGAACTTCTACGGCACGACGTCGTACGGTGGAACTTCCTTCGACGGCACGATCTTCCGCATGGACTCCTCGGGTAACGTGACGGTGCTCCGCAACTTTTCAGGCCCAGACGGCGCAAGCCCTTATGCCGCGCTGACCCAGGGCGTCGACGGCGCGTTGTATGGGACCGCCCTGGGTGGAGGCGCCGGCGGCGGATACGGCGTCGTGTATCGCCTCGCGGCGTGCTCGCCCGCCCCTGCTCCTTCCGTCGACGTCACCCGATGCCTGCCGGCCCTGACGTCCGGCTTCGTGGCCTCGGTGCCCGGCAAAGCCGACGACGGCTATGCGTGGACGCTCGGCGGCGGCACCATCGACGCGGGCCAGGGCACCAACGCCATCAGCTTCACCTCGGGGAGCTCCGGCACCCTGATGAACCTGAGCGTCGTCGAGACGAACGCGTCCGGTTGCGCCGGCAGCGCGCGACAGAGCCTCCTGGTCGACTTCGCGGACGAGCCTCCTTCCGACCCGTTCTATGCGTACGTGTGCGCGGTCGGGCGCGCGCGCGTGAGCTCCGGTTGCGGGGAGGGCAACTTCTGCCCGGCGGCTTCGGTCACGCGGGCGCAGATGGCGATTCTGCTCCTCAAGGCCGAACTCGGAGGAGGCTACCTTCCCCCGCCCTGCACGGGCGTTTTTGAGGACGTGCCCTGTCCGGGCGGCTTCGCGGTGGACTGGATCGAGCAGCTTTACAACTCGGGGATCACGGGCGGCTGCTCGGTCGCTCCTCACCTCTATTGCCCAGGGGCTCCCGTTAACCGCGCGCAGCTGGCCGTTTTTCTCCTGAAGGCGGAGCACGGATCGACCTACGTTCCGCCGGCCTGTACGGGCATCTTCGGCGACGTGACGTGCGCGCCCACTCCTGCGTTCGCGGTCGACTGGATCGAGCAGCTCTTCAACGAGAAGGTGACAGGCGGGTGCGGCACAAACGACTACTGCCCTTCGAGGTCGGCCACGCGAGCCCAGATGGCAGTCTTTCTAGCCAAGGCGTTCGGGCTCTGAACGTCTCATCGCCTTCGGCTCTCCATTCGCTGCTTCTCCACGCGCTTCTGACGCGCTGCGCATTGGGCGGCTGGTAGCACCAGTTCGGCACGGTCCGGAACTGTTCCTCCGAAAAGTGCCCGCCTCTTTACGCGTCGGCGACGATGGAAACGTGAGCGAAGTCGAGGAGGCGCCCCCGCCCTACTTGGAATACGCCCGGGTCACCCCGGCCGCCGCCCTCCTCGATCCATCCCCGCGTGCGCTCGACCGCCCGCTTCCAGCCGTGGAAGGCCGACTCGCGCCGGTCCGCGCTCCATTGCGGCTCGAACGTGCGGTCGGCTTTCCAGAGCCGGCGCAGCGCATCCGTGGACTCGAACGCGCCCACCGCCAGGCCCGCCGCGTAGGCGGCGCCGAGGGCGGTCGTCTCGCTCACGACGGGGCGCACGACCGGGATGCCGAGGATGTCGGCCTGGAGCTGCATCAGGAAGTCGTTGACGCTCGCGCCGCCGTCGACCTTCAGAACCGACAGCGGCTTCCCGCTGTCGGCCGCCATGGCCTCGGCGACCTCGCGGCTCTGGAAGCAGATCGCTTCGAGCGTCGCCCGCACCAGGTGCGCGCGCGTTGCGAATCGCGTCAGGCCGACGATCGCGCCGCGCGCCTGCATGTCCCAGTGCGGCGCGAAGAGACCCGAGAAGGCGGGAACGAAGTAGACGCCGCCCGCGTCCGGCACGCTCGCGGCGATCGACTCCGTCTCGGCGGCGCTCGCGATCAGGCCGAGGCTGTCGCGGAGCCACTGCACGGCCGCGCCCGACACGGCCACGGAGCCCTCGAGGGCGTAGGCCGGTTCGTCCGGGACCGGCGCAGGCCGCCGTCGAAAGCAGTCCGAAGGAGCTCGCGACGGGCTTGCCGCCGACGTGCTCGAGCAGGAACGACCCCGTCCCGTAGGTGTTCTTCGCTTCGCCGGCCGCGAAGCAGGCCTGTCCCACGAGCGCCGCCTGCTGATCGCCGAGGTTGCCGCACACGGGGATCCGCGCGCCGAACGGGCCGTCCGCCGCGGTGAAGCCGTACGGCTCCCTCGCGATGGACGGCCGGATCTGCGGCATCGTGCCCCAGGGAACGCCGAAGCGCTCGAAGAGCACCGGGTCCCACTCGAGGCTGGCGAGGTTGCACAGCAGCGTGCGCGAGGCGTTGGTCGGATCCGTCACGTGCGCGCCGCCGCGCGGGCCGCCGGTCAGGTTCCAGATCACCCAGGTGTCGATCGTCCCGAGCATCAGGTCGCCCGAGCGCGCGAGCTCGGCGACGCCCGCCGACGTGGTCGAGGAGCCACCGGATCTTGGTCGCGGAAAAGTAGGTCGAGATCGGCAGGCCCGAGCGCGCGCGCACGTCCGCCTCCCATCCCCGCTCGATCGCCGCGCGGCACTCCGGGGCGGTGCGCGTGTCCTGCCAGACGATGGCGTTGGACGCGGGGCGCCCGTCCCGCGCGTCCCAGGCCACGACCGTCTCGCGCTGGTTGGTGATGCCGATCGCGAGCACGCGTCCCGGGCGCCGCCGCGCGCAGCGCCTCGAAGATCACCTCGTCCACGCGCTCCCGGATCTCGAGCGGGTCGTGCTCGACCCAGCCCGGCTGCGGAAAGATCTGCCGGTGCTCCCGGTAGGCCGAGCCGGCCGCGCGCCCCTCGAGGTCGAACAGGATGCAGCGCGTTCCCGTGGTGCCCTGGTCGATCGCCGCCACGTAGTCGCGCATCGCGCGACCATCCTATCCGGCGGGAGAAGGGTGAGCTCTGGAACCCTCAGTCCGCGAAGAGCAACAGGTAACTGGCGTACCCCGCGCCCGCGGCAACGATGGCGGCGGCCGTGACGAGCGCCCCGCGCACGGCAACCGAGGACCGTCGCCAGCCGGTCCTGGCTTTTCGCGCGAAACGCCGAAGAAGCAGCTCGAGCCGGTCCAGGCGCTTTGCGAGCCACGGCGACTGGCGGGCGATGAGCGCTGCGCCGAAGGCGATCAGGAGAAGACCCGGTCCGGGGATGAAGAGAAGCACGACGCCGCCGGCGAGGAGGACCGCGCCGGCAGCGTAGAACACGATCGGCGGGGGAGAGTCGCTGCGCGCCTCGTGCAGCTTCTCGAACCGCTTTCCCGGCTTGGCGTCTCGAAAAACGCGCCAGTGCTTCTTCAGCTCATCGAGCATGCCGGTGCCGAATCAGGCCACGTTCGCCGGCCGGATCGTTTCGCGGACGTGCGCGTGCTCTTCCCCGCGGTAGTCGGTCAGCAGCCACACGATCGCGAGCACGACGGCCATGCCCCAGTAGAACCGCCGCGCCGGCGAGCCGGCGGAGTAGCCGTCCAGCTTGGGAAGCAGCGCGACGAAGACCGCCACGGCGAGCTCGATCAGGCCGTGGGCAAACAGCGTGATTCGCCTCGTGACGCCGAAGGGGTATCCCGTCACCAGCGTCAGGAGGAGGAAGAGGGCGGCGAGCAGGATGCTGATGACCAGGGGCGTGCCGCCGAGCCCGAAGACCAGCGGGCCGATGAGAAAGAGCGCGATGAAGGCGATGTCCAGATACCCGTGAAGGCGGGCGCCGATGAATCGCATGGGTCCTCCTTTGTCCTGCAACCGTAATTGCAAGGCCCATGCCGCTCCCGGCGCGCCCCCGTGTGGCATGATCCGCCCGTGAACTGGATCGTCTGGCTCGGCCTCGCGGTGCTCGTGACCGCCGTGGCCGCCATCACGGGCATCAAGGCGAAGGGAACGCGGCCCGTCGCCAGCAGCCGGCTGATGGGCGTCGGCCGGTTCATCCTCCTGCTGCTCGTGCTCGTGTTCGCGTACTTCGCGTTTCGAGCTCGCTCCGGCAGCTAGCCGCGCGTCACTGCGCGGCGACCGCGGGTTTTCCGTCGTGGCGCAACCAGCACGCCTGCCAGAACGACACAGACCAGGCTGATCATCGCGCCCACCCGAAACGACCGAGGAAAATAGCGCAGCGCGAGACGGTGGTGGCCCGCCGGGACCCGAAAAGCCAGGAACGCGTGGTTGTAAGGCACCGACGGGATCGGCCGGCCGTCGAGCTCGGCGATCCATCCGGGCCAGGCCGTGATGGACGTGCCGACGAGGGCGGCTTCGCGCGCCCGAACGTCGAGCGCGATGCGATCGGTCGAGTATCCCGTGATCGACACCTCGGCATCGCCGTTGGGGATCCATTCGGCGCTTCCCGCCTCCGAGACGACGCCGCGCTCCGCAAAGTCGGTCACCGATCGCAGCGCCGCGAGACGGCGATCCTGGTCCGGCTCCGCGAGGACGAGGCGCGGGACGAACGCCCTCGGCAGAGCGCGCGGATTTTCGAGCAGCCGCATTCCTTCGCCCTCCGCGCGCACCGTCCAGCCGTCGGGAACCGCGTCGCCGGGCGGTAACAGGATCCAGCGCGCGTTCAGAAACGCCAGAAACGGCGTCGTCGGATCGTCCACCCGGTTGTACCAGACGGCTTGATGCGTGCACCACATCGGATACGTCTGCCAGAGAAGGCCGAACGTCATGGCCTCGTAGCCGCGAACGTCTTCGAGGTCGTACAACGCCGCGACGTTGGGAATGAAGGTATAGCCGAGAGATGCGATGCGGTATGGCTCGCCGCGCGGAATTCCCGCGAGAACGGAGAGCGGCGGGTAGAAGGCGCGGGACGGGTGAGGCGCGTAGAGCGCTGCCGGCCTCCTCCGTCCGCTCGATCAGTAAAATTGCGAGCAGCCCGATCCCCGAGTCCGAGTCGCGTCCGCGGGTTGCGCGCCAGGATCAGGGCGGCGAACGCCGCGACGGCGACGGGGACGATCTCGATCAGGATGCGATCGCGAAAATCGGCGCGGGAAATCGCGGCGGGGTTCTCGACGGCGGTGTTCCGGGCGAAAATCCAGACCAGCAGCGCGACCGTCATTGCGGAGCCGACGAGAAAGCTGGTTCGGCCCTCTCCGTCCATGAGTCGTTCCGTTCCGAATGCCGCCAGGACGCACGTCGAAAAGGCGGTGGCGAAGATCACCCGATCGTTGATGGCGATGTCGAAGAGCGGCAGGCGCGCGAGGACGGTGGCCAGCGGCGTGGCCACGGCGACGAGGAGGGCGCCCATCCCGAGACTCGCGAAGAACCAGCGCGACTCGCGCCGTCCAAGCAGGCCCGTCAGAGCGAGGGGTAGAAGAAGCGATCCGCAGTATCCATACGGACCAAAAGGCGCTTCGCCTTTTCGAGGAAGGACGTCGGCCTTCACGGCCGTCGGCGAGATCTCGAGCTCCGCGCTCGCCAGGACCTCGTCCCAGGGATGCGACCGGGGCTGGTGCGCGTAATAGCTGGATCGAAAGGAGTGCTCGATCGTATGGGGCAGCGCCTCCGCGAGCGGCAGGAGGAGGATGGCCGAGAGGCCGAGCGTCAGGGCTCCGGCACCAAGGGACTGGACGAGGGCGCGCCCGCGGTTGCCTCTGCCCGCGCGGTACAGCTCGTACAGGAAGTAGAGGCCCGCCGCGGCGACCGTGTGGAGGACCGATTCGGGGTGGCCGGAAGTCACGATGAGAAGCAGAGTCGCCACGATGATGCCGACGGGCCCGCGGCCGGGACCGCGCGCGAGCCGGCGCAGCCCGAGCAGGAGCAGCGGAAAGGGCGCCGCCGCCGGAGAAAGCGGATAACCCAGGAAGAACACGAGGTAGTTCGAAAAGCCCCACCCGGCGGCTCCGAGCAGGCTCGGGATCGTCCGGCATCCGAGATCGCGGAGGAAGGCGTACCCGCAGAGCAACGCCAGGAAGATCCGCAGGGACATCTCGAAAGTCCATGCCTGCGCCAGCGGAAGAAGGAAGCCGATCCACGTGCCGGGGTGGAAAAACGCCGGCTGCTGGACGGCGAGCAGAGGCTCCCCGGCGAGCACGTCCGGGTTCCAGAGCGGAAGCTCGCCTCGCTTGACGGCCGCGCGCACCGCTTTTCGCCACGGAATTTCCTGGTACACG
The DNA here is from genome assembly GCA_963843325.1 of uncultured Acidobacteriota bacterium. Classification (GTDB taxonomy): domain Bacteria; phylum Acidobacteriota; class Thermoanaerobaculia; order UBA5066; family Gp7-AA6; genus DAHUXD01. Next base: position 528,085 of record CAWJKC010000016.1, on the reverse strand, counting down.
ACGTCCGACAGAATTGCTTCCCGCGCGGGGACAACGCCCATCGATTCCTGGAGCGGCAGGAAGGGATGGGCCTGGTACACGATGTCGAGCGGCGCATAGATCGCGCCGGTGAACGTCGCCCGTCCCGTGAGCAGAAACGGCGCGCATGCGATGGCCAGCGCGGCTGCCCGCGTGAGCGGAGTGACGAACCGGTGGACAGCCCAGAGGCAGATTCCGGCCGTCGCGAAATACACCGCGACCGACCGCAGGACGAGCAGGAACATTGGACGAGATCATATCCGCCGTTCGTGCCGGGGTCATCCGTCCGCTGTGGGATGATTCGCCGCATGTTTTGGACCGACGCGGCGTACTGTCCCGCGTTGCGGCTCTCCTGTTTCCGTGGAGCGGCTCTGGCTGCCGCAGAGCGTCTGCCGGTCCTGAAGCAGATCGACGAGCCGCATCCTTACTACTTACCGCGAGATGTACCTGCCCCAGGTGACGAGCGGCCCGAGCGCCGCGGCGTGGTCGCCGGACGGCACGGAGCTCGTCTACGCGATGCAGGGCACGCTCTGGCGGCAGAAGGTCGGTTCCGGCGAGGCGGTGCAGCTGACGGACGGTCCGGGCTACGACTCGGAGCCGGACTGGTCGCCGGACGGGCGCTACATCCTGTATACGTCCTACCGCAACGACGCGCTCGAGCTCTGGGTGCTCGACCTCCAGGGCGGCGAGACGCATGCGCTCGTCGCCAACGGCGCCGTGAACCTCGACGCGCGGTGGTCGCCGGACGGCACGCGCGATCGCCTACGTGTCGACCGCCTTCAAGGGACACTGGCACGTGTTCGTCGTGGACGTCGCGGACGGCACGGCGTCCGGCGCGTCCGTCCGCGATCACCGAGGAGAAGGACAGCGGCCTGCCGCGCTACTACTACTCGAAGTTCGACCAGTACCTCTCGCCGACCTGGTCGCCCGACGGCAAGGAGCTGATCCTGGTCTCCAACCGCGGCGACGTGTGGGGCTCCGGAAACCTCTGGCGCATGAATCCCGAGCCGGGCGCCACGATGCGCCTCGTGCGCAAGGAAGAAACGAACTGGAAGGCGCACCCCGACTGGGCGCGCGACGGGCACCGCGTCGTCTACAGCTCGTACCTCGGCCGCCAGCGCAACCAGCTCTGGCTGACGACGGCCGAGGGAGGAGATCCCTTCGAGCTGACCTACTGCGAGTGCGACCACACGCGGCCGCGCTGGTCGCCCGACGGGCGCCGCATCGCGTTCGTCACGAACGAGGGCGGCAACGTGTCGCTGCGCGTCGTGTCGCATTCCGGGCGGCGCGGTGGACGCGATCGTTCCAAAGACGCGCCGGTACCTGCATCCGCAGGGCACGCTCAACGTGACCGTGACCGACGCCGCGGGCGCGCCGTCGCCCGTGCGCCTTTCGGTGACGGGGGCGGATGGACGCGGCTGGGCTCCGGACGATGCATGGCGCCACGCCGACGACGGCTTCGACCGCAAAGTGCGGCCGTTCGAGATGACCTACTTCCACGCGAAGGGCGCGGCCACGCTCACGTTGCCGCCGGGCCGTTACACGGTGCTCGCGACGCACGGGCTCGAGTACGCGCCGGTGACGAAGACGGTGGAGGTGGCGGCCGGCGCGACGGCGGCGGCGAGCCTGCGCCTCGAGCGCCTCATGGACCTGCCCGCGCGCGGCTGGTGGAGCGGCGACATGCACGTGCACATGAACTACGGCGGCGCGTACGTCAACGATCCCGCGCGCCTGCGGGCGCAGGCGGAGGCCGAGGACCTGCACGTCGTCGAGGACCTGATCGTCAACAAGGAGCAGCGGATCCCGGACATGGGGCGGTTCTCGCCGGACTCTGGATCCCGTCTCGACCGCGACGACGCTGGTCAAGCACGACGAGGAGTACCACACGAGCTGGTGGGGCCACACGGGACACCTCGGCTTGAAGGAGCACCTCATCCTTCCGATCTACGCCGGCTACGCCAACACCGCCGCGTGGAGCCTCTTTCCGGACAACTCCACGATCATCGATCTCGCGCACGCGCAGGGAGGGATCTCGGGCTACGTCCATCCGCTGGATCCGCCCGCGCCCGATCCGGCCGGCGCCGACCCGCTCACGTATGCGCTGCCGGTGGACGTCGCGCTCGGCAAGGCGGACTACGTCGAGGTCGTCGGCTTCAGCGATCACCAGACGACGGCCGGAGTCTGGTACCGGCTGTTGAACACGGGCCTGCGCCTGCCGACCGGATCCGGCACCGACGCGATGGCGAACTACGCCTCGCTGCGCGGCCCGGTCGGCATGAACCGCGTGTTCGCGCGCTCGGGCGCGAAGCTGGACTATCGCGCGCTGGCTCGCCGCGATCAAGGCGGGCCGGACGTTCGCGACGAACGGGCCGCTGCTCGCCTTCACGCTCGACGGCAACGAGATCGGCGACGAGATCGCGCTGCCCGCGGGCGGCCGCGCGCTGGCGGCGAAGGTGAGCCTGCGCTCGATCGCTCCGGTCGAGAAGCTCGAGATCGTGTCGAACGGCGTGGTCGTCGCGACCGTTCCGCTCGAGGCGGGCGGGACGCGCGCGGACGCGACGATCTCCCTGCCCGTGGCGAAGAGCGGCTGGTACACGCTGCGGGCCTGGTCGTCGAATGCCGTCGAGCCGGTCCTCGACATCTATCCCTTCGCGACGACGAGCCCGATCTACGTCCTCGTGGGCGGCGCACCGATTCGCAGCGCCGACGACGCGAAGTACTTCGTCGCCTGGATCGCGCGCGTCGAGGCGGCCGCCGCGGCGCACGGCGGCTGGAACGACGCAAAGGAAAAGGCGGAGGTGCTCCAGCGCCTCGCCGCCGCGAAGGCGGTGTTCCAGAAGCGGGCGGACGAAGCGGCCCGCTAGGCCGGCGCTTCGGTTCGCCGCGGAGAGCTCCCGCTCCAGGATCTCCTCGTAGATCGGCCGGCCGCCGAGCGCCTTCGCCGTGAGATCCGCCACGATCGCCGCGACGAGCGCCATGATCACGACCTGGTAGTTGCCCGGTCATCTCGACCACGAGCGCGACGCCCCGTCAGGGGCGTGCGGACGGTCGCGGCGATCAGCGCCGCCATTCCGGCCAGCGCCCAGTTCGTGTGCCCGAGCGCGAGCGCCGGCCAGAAGTCGATCGGCGGCGCCCGTGCACGAGCAGCCCGAGGATCGCGCCGAAGGCGAGCTGCGGGGCGAAGATGCCGCCGGGAACGCCGCTCGCGTAGCTGACCTGGAAGAGCACGAAGCGGACGACGAGGAGGATCGCCAGCAAGCGCAGCGCCGGGAGGCGCTCCGAGAAGCTGCACCGTGAGGTCTTCGCCGCCGCCCGTGGCCGCGTGAAACGCGGCGACCAGCGCGCCGATCCCGGCGCCGACGACGAAGGCGGGCGCGATCCAGCCCGTGCGGCGGACGAGCGGCGCGGTAGGCGGTGGCCGACGCGAAGACTCCCTTGTTGAAGAGAACGCCGAAAGCGCCGACCAGGATCGCGAACGGTATGACGAGCGCCGTCTCGAGCGGGCGCGGGGCCGCAGTCGGGGCGACCGGCAGGATCCGGCCGCGTGCCCGCGAGCAGCATGCCGACGGCGACGGCCGTGACCGAGGCGATCGCCACGCAGCGCACCGCCGTGCGCGTCCGCGGAAACTCGCGCCGCAGCTCCTCGAGCGCGAAGAGGACGCCGGCGATGGGCGCTCCGAAGGCCGTCGCGAGTCCCGCGGCCGCTCCCGCGCCGACGAAGAGCTGCATGCGCTCTTTCGGCCCGCGGCCGCGCTCGGCGAGCGCCGCTCCGATCGAGCCGCCCATGTGGATCGTCGGTCCTTCGCGTCCGAGCAGCATTCCCGCCGAGCAGCGAGAGCAGTCCGCCGATGAACTTGACGGGCAGCGTCTGCCGCCACCGCAGCGGCGGCCGCGTTCCCGCGAGCGTCCCCTCGATCTCCTGGATGCCGCTGCCGGCGGCCTCGGGCGCGAAGCGCCGTGTCACGAAGACGGAGGCGGCGACGAGAATGCCGCCCGACGGCCGCGCCGAGGAGCCATGCGGACGCGCCCGCCGCCGCGGCAGCGTCGAGCCACGACGAGAACTGGCGATAGCCGAAGGCCGCGGCCTGGCGGAAGCCCGTGCCGACGAGTCCGATCGCCGCTCCCGATGGCGACCGACGCGATCTCCGCATGCAGCCGGCCGGGCCCCGTCGTCGAGTCGCTCAGGTCCTCGGTCACGTTCCCGCGATTCTACGACTCGAGTTTCCGCCGGGTTTTCGGGCAAGCGGATAGAATCCCGGCCAGGTTGATGGCACTTTCGTCGGGCACCCGCCTCGGTCCATACGAGATCCTGTCGCCGCTCGGCGCCGGCGGCATGGGCGAGGTCTACCGGGCGCGCGACGCGCGGCTCGGGCGCGAGGTCGCGGTCAAGGTGCTGCCCGCGCTCTCGGCCGGCAGTCCCGAAGCGCTCCTGCGTTTCGAACGCGAGGCGCAGGCCGTCGCGGCGCTCTCGCACCCGAACGTGCTCTCGCTGCACGATTTCGGCAAGGACGGCGGCGTGTCCTACGCCGTGATGGAGCTGCTCGAGGGCGAGACGCTGCGCGAGCGGCTGTCCGCGGCCGCGATCCCTCCGCGCAAGGCCCTCGAATACGCACAACAGATGGCGCGCGGCCTCGCCGCCGCGCACGACCGCGGCATCGTGCACCGCGACCTGAAGCCCGACAACGTCTTCCTGACGCGGGACGGCATCGTGAAGATCCTCGATTTCGGCCTGGCGCGCCCGGCGGACGAGCGGGCGTCGAGCGTCTCGGGATCGCAGGGAGCATCGCTCACGGCCTCCGGCACCGTCGTCGGAACACCGGGGTACATGTCGCCCGAGCAGATCCGCGGCAAGCCTGTGGACCAGCGATCGGACCTCTTCGCGCTCGGGGTGATCCTGTACGAGATGTTGACGGGAGTGCGGGCCTTCCAGGGCGACAACGCGATCGAGACGATGATGGCCGTCCTCCAGACCGATCCGCCGCTGTCCGCGGGGCGCGGCGTTCCGCCGGAGCTCGCCGAGATCGTCCTGCACAGCCTCGAAAAGAGTCCCGAGGACCGATTCCAGTCGGCGCGCGACCTCGCCTTCGCCCTCCAGCGCGAGCCCTCGTCCCCCAAGACCGCCGGCGCTTCCGCGACGACCTCCGGCGCGGGGCACGCTCTCATGGCATCGATCGCCGTGCTGCCGTTTCGCAACATGAGCACGGGCGCCGACGCCGAGTACTTCAGCGACGGGATGACCGAGGAGATCATCAACGCGCTCGCCGGCATCGAGGCGCTGCAGGTGGCCTCGCGCACGTCGGCCTTCGCCTTCAAGGGCAGGGACACGGACATCCGGCAGATCGGCCGCGACCTCGGCGTGGGCACGGTGCTCGAGGGCAGCGTGCGGCAGGCCGGGCAGCGGCTGCGCATCACGGCGCAGCTGATCGACGTCTCCAACGGCTACCACCTCTGGTCCGAGAGGTTCGACCGCGAGATGCAGGACGTCTTCGCGGTGCAGGACGAGATCGCGCTCGCGATCGCCGCGGCGCTCAAGGTGCGCCTGCTCCCGGCCCAGGAGGAGTCGCTGGTCGCGCCCGGAACGCGGGACATCGAGGCGTACAACCGGTACCTCAAGGGCCGCTACTTCTTCAACCAGCGCGCTTCGAAGAAAGCGGTCGCGGAGTTCGAGGCGGCGATCGCGGCGGATCCGCGGTTCGCGCTGGCCTACACGGGCCTGGCGGACGCCTACGGCACCTGGGGATTCTACGGGGGCGTCCCGACGCTGGAGGCCAGCGCGAAGGCGCGCGCGGCCGTGCGCAAGGCGCAGGAGCTCGAGCCCGACTCCTCGGACGTGCACATCGCTCTCGGGATCTTCGATCACTACTACGGGTGGGACATGGAGCGCGAAGAGCAGCACTTCCGCCGCGCGATCGAGCTGGCGCCGAAGGCGGCCGAGGCGTATTCGTGGCTGGCGTGTCAGCTGTCCCTCATCCCGCGCACCGAAGAGGCGCTCGAGGCGGGGCGCCGGGCCGTCGAGCTCGAGCCGCTCTCGGCCAACGTCCACGTCAACGCGGCGTGGCCGCATTTCTGGGCGCAGCGCTACGACCTGGCCATCGACGGATTTCACAAGGCGCTGGAGGTGGATTCTTCCGCGGTCTACGCCCTCTGGGCTCTCGGCATGGCCTGCCAGGCTGCGGGCCGGCACGAAGAAGGGATTTCCGCGCTCGAGAAGCTTTCCGTCCTGACGGGCCGGGAAATGCCCTGGTCGCTCTGCCTGCTCGCGAGCAGCCTGGCGACGTCGGGGCGCTCGGAAGCGGCCCGCGCCGTGCTCGTCGAGATCGAGGGGATGGCGGCGAGGCAATACGTTCCGCCGCTCCACCTGGCGTTCGCGCGTGCCGGGCTCGGGGAATCGGAAGCGGCGCTCGGGCTGCTTGGCCGCGCCATCGCCGAGCGCAACACCCTGTGCTGGGCCTGGCCGCGTTTGAGCCCGGTTTTTGCCGACCTTCGGACGGCCCCCGGCTTCCCGCAGCTGCTTGCGGGCATCCATCCGGAATAAGATTGCCCCAATGGCCCTAGAGCCCGAGACCCGCTGCGACTTCGAGAGCAAGGACCTGCTGGTCAAGGTGGACCTGACGCTGCCGGGCGACGTCAACGCGATCTCTCCGGTCGTCGCGAAGGTCATGGCCATCGTGACCGAGATGGGTTGCGCGGCCGGCCGCGAGTTCGAGATCGAGCTCGCGCTGCGCGAGGCCCTCGCCAATGCGATCGAGCACGGCAGCGGCCACGACCCCTCCAAGCAGATCCAGTGTTGCGTCGCCTGCGACCACGAGCGCGGCATGCTGATCGTCGTGCGCGATCCCGGGCCGGGCTTCGACCCGGCCTCGATCCCGAGCCCGACGCTGGGCATCAACCTCTTCTCGACCGGCGGCCGCGGGATCTACCTGATCAACCAGCTGATGGACGAGGTGCGCTTCGAAAAGGGCGGCACCGAGATCCACATGCGCACGAAACCGCCAACCGCGTCAGAGGCTGCAGGTAGCGCCGTCGCTGCCGTCGCTACCGCTCGCTCGTTCCTCGCTCGCTCTCGCTCCCGCGGCGCAAACCTCCTCCCTCCCTTCGGTCGGGAGACTATTTGCGCCGCGAGCGGATGCGAGAGGGTCGCTGAAAAGCACCGCACCTCGCTGAAGAGCCCTCCCTCTCCACCCGTGAGGGGGGAGAGGGCCGGGGTGAGGGGGGCATCCGGCGCTTCCGCTCGCTGCGTTAGCGAATGCACTCAATTGGCGGAAATGAGAAGCTGTCGGTAGTTGAGTCTTTCCGCCGGAACCAAGCTGGGCCCGTACGAGATCCTGTCGCCGCTCGGCGCGGGCGGGATGGGTGAGGTCTACCGCGCCAACGACTCGCGGCTTTCGCGCGAGGTCGCGGTCAAGGTGCTGCCGTCCCACGTCTCGCCGACGCCGGAGGCGCGGCAGAGGTTCGAGCGGGAGGCGCGGACCGTGTCGCAGCTCTCCCACCCCCACGTCTGCGCGCTCTACGACGTGGGCCGCGAAGGCGACACCGAGTACCTCGTCATGGAGTTGCTCGAAGGCGAGACGCTCGGCCACCGGCTGGCGAGGGGAGCGCTGCCGATCGACCAGGCGATGCGCTTCGGCGCCGAGATCGCGTCGGCGCTCCAGGCGGCGCATCGCAAGGGGATCGTGCACCGGGACCTCAAGCCCGGCAACGTCATGATTACGAAGACGGGCGTCAAGCTGCTCGATTTCGGGCTCGCCCGGGCGTTCGAAACGCCGATCAAGGCCGGCGAGCTCACGCGGGCGCCGACGGTGACGGTCGCCAAGGACCTCACGGCCGAGGGTTCGATCGTCGGCACGGTTCCCTACATGGCGCCCGAGCAGCTGCGGGGAGAGGAGACCGACGCGCGGACGGACGTGTTTGCGCTCGGCGCGGTGCTCTACGAAATGTCGACCGGGCGCCGGGCGTTTCCCGGCAACGACCAGGCGACGCTGATCTCGGCGATCCTGACCTTCGAGCCGCCTCCGATCTCGGAAGTCCGGCCGGTCAGCCCGCCCGGCCTCGATCTCGTGGTCCGGACGTGCATCGCCAAGGACCCCGCGGACCGCTGGCAATCGGCGCACGACGTCGAGCTCCAGCTGCGGGGGATTCCGTCGAGCGGATCCGACCTCGCGCCCGAGCATCGCGCTTCCGGCCAGGCCGTCGCCGGTGGCCACCTGGTTGCGGGCGGGCGCGGCGCTCGCCGCGGCAGCGGCGCTCGCGATCGTCGTCTGGCAGATGCGGGGAGCGTCCGGACCCTCGCAGTCGGGTCCGGTCCGCTTCACGGTTCCGCCGCCGGAAGGCGGTGCGTTCAACTACTTTGTCGAGGCGACTTTCATGGCCATCTCGCCCGACGGGACGCAGATCGCCTACGTGGCGTGGGGCGCGAAGGACGTGGTGAACCGCGTCTGGCTGCGGCCCCTCTCTGCTTTCGCGGCCAGGCCCATTGCCGGCACCGAAGGGGCGAACTCCATCCTCTGGTCGCCCGACGGCCGATCGATCGCGTTTCTTCACGAGGGACAAGTTGAAGCGCGTGGAGGTGGCAGGCGGCGCTCCCGTCCCGATCTGCGACATTCCGGCGGGCGGCGGCAAGGCGGGAACCTGGGGCCGGTCGGACATTCTGTTCGCCAGCATCCAGGGCGCCGCGCTCTATCGCGTTCCGGCTTCCGGCGGGCAGCCCGTCATCGTCATCAAGGCCGACGCCGAGCACGCTCGCGTCGCGACTGGCGTGGCCCTGGTTTCTTCCCGACGGCGAGCGGTTCCTCTACCTCTCACGCGAGCTCGACGGCCAGGGGAACCTGATGCTGGCGGAGCCCGGCAAGCCCCCGCGCTCCATCGGGCGCATCGCGTCCTTCTTTCAGTATCTCGAGCCGGGATTCCTCGTGTACTCGCGCGAGGGGACGCTCGTCGCGCAGCGATTCGACTGGAAGAGCGGGCGCATTTCCGGCGACCCCGTGTCGGTCGCCGAGCGCGTTCGGTATTTCTATTCGACGGGAGCCGCCGGCTTCGCGGCGCGCGCCGGAACGATCGCCTACGTCTCGCAGCCGGACGCGAGCCGCCTCGCCTGGTTCGACCGCGGCGGCCGGGAGGTCGCCAGGCTGGGAGCGTCGGGGACCTACCTCGACCTTCATCTGACGGCCGACGGCAAGCGCCTGCTCTTCGACAGGGCGCGGCCGGGCCTGGAGACGTACCACGTCTGGTCCTACGACCTCGAGCGGGGGATCGAGTCGCCCGTGACCAACGGCCTCGACACCGAGGTGTACCCGAAGCTGCTCGCCGACGGGAAGTCGATGATCTTCTCGGCGGTTCGCGGCACGCCGCCGCTGCTGCGCCGCCGGGACATGGCGACCGGAGAGGAAACGCCGCTGACCGAGGGGAGTCGTGCATTCCAGATGTCCGCAGGACGTGTCGCCGGACGGCCGCTCGCTCGTCTTCATCGAGCGGACCGAGACCGGCAATTTCGACATCTGGAGCCTCGCCCTGGATGGATCGGCCAAGCCCGTTCCGCTGCTGCAGTCGTCGTTCGACAAGCACAACGTCCGCTTTTCGCCGGACGGCCGTTTCATCGCCTTCATCAGCAACGAGGCGGGACGGCCCGAGGTCTACGTCATGCCCTTCCCGGGCCCCGGTGAAAAAGTCCGCGTCTCGGAAGGCGGGGCGAAGCTGCTGCGCTGGGGCCGCGACGGCGCGCTCTACTACCTTTCGGGCGAAGGTGCGATTCGTCACCGTGCCGGTCCGCACGTCGCCCGTGCTCCAGGTCGGGGCGCCGAAGACGCTCTTCACCGTCGGGGAGCGGGGATGGGGCGATTTCGACGTTTCCGCCGATGCGCAGAAGATCCTCGCGATCGTGCCCGAGATCGTGGGCGACGAAAGCCCCCTGAACGTCCTCGTCAACTGGAGCCCCGAGACCGGGAAGTGACGCGGGGCGCTGCGCGTCACTCCAGCGCCGCACCCGCCGCGTCGGGCAGCGTCTGCTCGGCCTCGGAATGGCGCGACGGCTCCGGCATGCGCAGGAACATCGCCGCGGCGATCGCGCCCAGCACGAACGTCATCCCCCAGAGCAGCCGCGCTCCGGCGCGCTCGAGGACGACGGTGCCCGCCCACGGGCCGATCGCGAACGCGAGCGAGAACGCCATCGTGTAGAGGCCGCTGTACTCGCCGCGCCGCGCGTCGGGCGCGATGTCGGTGGCGTACGCGGCCGACGCCGGGAAGAAGAGCATCTCGCCGAACGTCCACAGGACGACCGTCGCCGCGAGCGACCAGACGTCGCGCGCGAACGCCATCGCGCCGAAGCCGGCGCCCGACAGGAGCGCCCCGAGGGCGAGCGTGCGCCGGTGGGACCAGTGCGCGGTCGCGGCGTTCAAGGGGATCTCGAGGACCACGATGATCAGGCAGTTCAGCGAGAACAGCAGACCGAACGTGCGGGGCGACAGGCCGAGGTTGTTGACGATGTAGAGCGGCATCGAGGAGATGTGCTGAAAGAAGATGACGACCACCGGCACGACGGCCACGAGAAAGAACAGGAAGCGCGGGTCGGCGTGGGCGGCGGTCGAGAGCCGCAGGCGCGTGGTCGTCGACTGCGCGTGGACCTTCTTCGGGCGCGGCGGGATCGTCACGAGCGCGAGCACGAGCCCGGCCGCGATGGACGTTGCCGCGTCCGCGAAGAAGAGGTAGCGAAACGAGATCGTCGCGAGGATGCCGCCGATCGCCGGCCCGATCGCCATGCCGAGGTTGATCGCGAGCCGGTAGACCGCGAACGCCGACTTGCGCCGCGCCGGCTCGACCGTCTCGCCGAAGAAGGACATCGCCGCGGGCCGGAAGGCCTCGGTCAGCATCGCCAGGGCGATCGTGACCGGGACGATGGACGAGGGCGTGCGGGCGAAGGGATACAGGAGCAGCATCGCGCGCCGAGAGAAAGAGCGACGCCCGCATCAGCGGGACCGCCCCCCAGCGGTCGGCGAGCCGGCCGGCGATGGGCGCGCTGACGATCGAGCCGGCGCCGTAGAGAAAGAGGATGAAGCCGGCGTGCTCGGGCGAAAAGTCGCGCTCGCGGGTCAGGTACAGGACGAGGAACGAAAGGACCATGGAGCCCGCGCGGTTGACGAGCTGCGAGCCGGCGACGACCCAGACCGGGCGCGGGAGGTGGCGGAGGTCCTTCCAGTACTTCAACATGGCCGCACCGAGTGGTACGGGCGCAGGGCAGGCCGGGTTCTCAGTGCCGCATCAGGCGCGCGAGCACCCAGGCCAGCAGGGCCAGCGCGCCCATGAACCCGAGGACGTAGGCGAGGATCGCGAGAAAGGGCGTGTTGCGGGGGTCGTCCCCCCGGTCATCCATGTATGCCCTGGGCCGCCAGCCACCGCTCCGCGTCGATGGCGGCCTTGCACCCTTCGCCGGCCGCGGACACGGCCTGGCGGTAGGTCGGGTCCGCGACGTCGCCCGCGGCGAACACGCCCTCGACCGAGGTGTACGTCGAGGGGCTCTTCACCTTCACGTAGCCGACGTCGTTCAACTCGAGCTGGCCCTTGAAGATCGCGGTGTTCGGCGAGTGCCCGATCGCGACGAAGACCCCCTGGGTGGCGAAGGCCGACTTCTCGCCGGTCCGCGTGTCCTCGCAGCGTGACGCCGGTGACGCCGGTGTCGCCGCCCTGGATGTCCACGACCGCGGCATTCAGCTTCCAGGCGATCTTCGAGTTGTTGCGCGCGCGGTCGAGCATGATCCGGGAGGCGCGGAAATCCTCGCGCCGGTGCACGATCGTGACGCTGGTGGCGAACTTCGTCAGGAAGTTGGCCTCTTCCATCGCGGTGTCGCCCCCGCCCACGACGATGACGTCCTTTTTCTTGAAGAAGAAGCCGTCGCAGGTGGCGCAGGCGGAGACGCCCTTGCCCATCATCTTCGTCTCGGCCTCGAGGCCGAGCAGCTTCGCCGAGGCCCCGGACGAGACGATGACGGCGTCGGCCGTGATCGAGCCGCCCGCGTCGAGCGTGAGGTGGAAGGGGCGCTTGCCGAACTCGACGCCGGTGACGGTGTCGAGCACGATCTCCGTCCCGAACCGCTTGGCCTGGGCGCGGAAGACGTCCATGAGCTCGGGGCCCTGGATGCCCTCGATGAAGCCCGGGTAGTTCTCGACCTCGGTCGTGATCGTGAGCTGCCCGCCGGGCTGCGGCCCCTCGAAGACGACCGGGGACAGGTCGGCCCGGGAGGCGTAGAGGGCCGCGGTCCAGCCGGCCGGCCCGGACCCGATGATGGCGACGCGGTAGTGGTGTTTGTTGGGTGCCATGGCGCCGGGGAGAATATCAGCCGCGCCGACCGATATCATCCGCCCATGCGGCCCGCCCTCTCCTCGACGCTCGCCGGCTTCGGGACGACGATCTTCTCGGAGATGACGCGCCTGGCCAACGAGCACGGCGCCATCAACCTCGCGCAGGGCTTTCCGGATTTCGACGGCCCCGAGTTCGTGAAGGAGGCGGCGATCGCGGCCATCCGCGGCGGGCAGGGCCAGTACGAGCGCGTGTCCGGCATTCCCGAGATGCACCGCGCGCTCGCGGCCAAGTGCCGGCGGGACCGGGGGCTCGACTACGCGCCGGACACGGAGATCGTCGTGACGACCGGCGCGACCGAGGCGATCTTCGCGGCGATCCGGGGCCTCTGCGACGCGGGCGACGAGGTCGTGCTCTTCGAGCCGTACTACGACTCCTACAAGGCGAGCGTGAGGATGGCCGGCGCCGTGCCGCGCGTCGTGACGCTGCGGACGCCCGACTGGAGCTTCGACCCCGCCGCGCTCGCGGCCGCGTTCGGTCCGCGCACCCGGGCCATCCTCGTCAACACGCCGCACAACCCGACGGGCAAGGTGTTCTCGGCCGGACGAGCTCGAGATGATCGCGCGGCTCTGCCGGGAGCGCGGCGTCTACTGCATCACCGACGAGGTCTACGAGCACCTGGTCTACGAGGGCCGCCACGTCTCGATGGCGACGCTGCCCGGCATGCGGGAGCGCACGATCACGATCTCGTCGCTCTCCAAGACGTTTTCGTTCACGGGCTGGAGGATCGGCTGGGCGATGGCGCCGCCCGAGCTCGTCTCCGCCGTGCGCTCGGCGCACCAGTTCATCACCTTCGCCTCGGCCACGCCGCTCCAGTACGGCGCGGTCGCCGCGCTGACGGCCGGCCTCGACTACTACGCGGCGCTCGCCGCCGACTACCGCGAGAAGCGGGACTACCTGGTGCGGGAGCTTTCGCGGATCGGATTCCGGGTGACGCCCCCGCAGGGCACGTACTTCGCCTGCGCGGACTTCCGTCCGTTCGGGTTCGACGACGACGTCGTCTTCGCGCGCCACGTGACCGAGAAGATCGGCGTGGCCGCGATCCCGCCGTCGGTGTTCTACGACAACGTCGAGAACGGAAAGTCCTACGTGCGCTTCGCGTTCTGCAAGAAGCGCGAGACCCTGGAAGCGGCCGTCGCGAGACTGGAGAAACTGTGCGCGTAGCGCTCGTGCAGATGGACCTGGCCTGGGAAGACGTCCCGGAAAACCACCGGCGCGCCCGCCGCCTGCTCGAGGAGGCGGCCCGCAAGGGCGCGCGCCTGGCGCTGCTGCCCGAGATGTTCTGCACCGGATTCTCGATGGACGTCGGACCGGATCGCGCAGCCCGAGGGCGGGCCGTCCGAGACGTTCCTGCGCGAGACGGCGCGCGAGCTCTCGCTGTCGATGCTCGCGAGCATTCCGGAAGCGGGGCAGCCGCGGCCGCGCAACATGGCGATCCTCGCCGGCCCCGACGGCTCGGTCGCGCGCTACGCCAAGATCCACCCGTTCACGTTCGGCGGCGAGGACAAGGTGTACACGGGCGGCGACCGGATCGTCACCGTGACCGTCGACGGCGTCCGCGTCACGCCCCTCGTCTGCTACGACCTGCGCTTTCCGGAGCCCTTCCGCCTCGCCGCCGAAGACACGGACCTCTTCGCCCTCGTCGCCAACTGGCCCGAGGCGCGCCGCGAGCACTGGCGCACGCTGCTGCGCGCCCGCGCGATCGAGAACCTCTGCTACGTCGCCGGCGTCAACCGCGTCGGCGACGGAGGCAAGCTCCACTACACCGGCGATTCCGCCGTGATCTCCCCGTGGGGCGAGGTCCTCGCCGAGGGCTCGGCCAAGGAAGCGGTCCTCGTCTGCGACGTCGAGCCCGCCGCCGTCCGCGACGCCCGCGAGCGCTTCCCGGTCCTGCGCGACAGGCGGCCCGAGGCGTATCGGCGGTGAGGAGTCTGATCCTCGCGGCGCTCATCCTCCCGGTTTCCCTGTCCGCCTTCTCCGACGATCTCGGCCCAATTCCCGAGTCCGAGCGGATCGCATTGGAGAAACTGTACTTGTCGACGGACGGAACCCATTGGTGCAACCACGACGGATGGCTCGGCGCGCGCGGCACGGAATGTGAGTGGCACGGCGTGTCGTGCGGTTTCGCGGGCGACTCGACGCAACTGTCCTACTCGGTCAACATGCTGTACCTTTGGGAGAACAATCTTGTAGGGTCGCTGCCCGCCGAGCTCGACGCACTGACGAGCCTCGAATTTCTGCATCTCTCCGGCAACAGCATCTCCGGGACCGTACCGCCGGGGATTCTCGAACGTTGGGAGAAGGGGTCTCTGATCTTTCAGGGCTACGCCGAGATCACGGGGCTCTGGGAGATCAGCCTCCAGTATCGGTCGTCCGCGTTCTGCATGGACTTCGAGGCGAAGTTGATGTCGGACGGAAGCGCGAGCCTTTCGTCCGAGAGATGCAAATCGGGCCCTCGTATGAAGTGGCAGGGTTCGCGACGTTTGGGCATCTCCTGCGAGTCGCAGCGGGGTTGGACCGATCGTTTCGGCGACGCGTTCAGCCGCCTTGCGTTACTGCTGGAGAGGCAGGGGTGTTGCGGGTCTCGAGCCCCGCTACTCGCGAAGCATTACCCACGGCGGGAACCTGATCACGAGTGTAGTTCGAAATGGCGAGCGCAAGACCGTGACGGACTATGCCGAGTCGGGTCCGCATGAATCTCTGGCTCATCGATGCCGCCATTCAGGGCGTGATCCGCGATGCCGAGTGGGAGCAGACGAGCAAGTCGGCGCGCTGCAACTGGAAGGAGTTCGGCGCCGCGACTCCGTGATCAGCGGCGCGCGGCGCCCTGGCTGGCGAACGCGGCGAGCGCCTCGACGCCGCCCGCGATCATCTCGTCGGAGACGGAGAACGAAAACCGCAGGTGGCCTTCGCCCTCGAGGCCGAAGACGACGCCGGGAACGGTGGCGATCTTGGCCTCGTCGAGCAGCGTGCGCGCGGCCTCCCGCGAGTCCGTGCCGAGCCAGGACGGGCAGCTTCGCGAAGAGGTAGAGGGCGGCGCGCGGCGTCTCGATTCCGAAGCCGGCGGCCTTCAGGCCGGCGACGAGGCGGTCGCGCCGGGAGCGGTACCCGGCCTTCCACTCGGCCACGAACTCGGTGCCGCGCGAGAGCGCCTCGACCGCGGCCCACTGCGTCGGCGTCGACACGCCGTTGGTGCTGTAGAGGACGACCGTCTTGACCGCCGACTGGTAGCGCGCCGGGGCGATGACGTAGCCGAGGCGCCAGCCGGTCATCGAATAGCTCTTGGAGAGCGTGAACGCCGTGATGGTCCGCTCGTACATTCCCGGCAGCGACGCGATCGCGACGTTGGGCTCGCCCTCGTAGACGAGGTCCTCGTAGGCCTCGTCGGAGATCACGGCGAGGTTGCTGCGCCGCGCGAACTCGGCGACCTCCTCGACCTCGCGGCGCGAGAAGACGTCGCCGGTCGGATTGTTGGGGGAATTCCAGTAGAGGACCTTCGTGCGCGAGGTCGTGAGCCGCGCGAGGGTCTTCGCGAGGCCCTCCCGCGCGGGCGGCGTCGGTCGGGACGAGGACCGGCCTTGCGCCTGGTGGTACGCGATCAGGTCCATGATCGGCGTCCAGTACGGCGAGAACATGAGGACCTCGTCGCCCGGGTCGAGCAGCGTGGCGAACGCGGCGAAGAGGCCCTGCATGCCGCCGTTGACGACGATCGCGCTCTCGTCGTCGCACGGGATGCCGTTCTTTTCCGGGCCTTCTCGAGGATCGCCTGGCGCAGCTCCGGGATCCCGGAGGACGGCGCGTAGCGCGTCTGGTTGCGCTCGAGGGCCGCGCCCATCGCCGCTTTCACGGGCTCGGGCGTGTTCATCCACGGCTCGCCGCCCTCGAACCGCCAGACCTTCTGCCCGGCGGCGAGCAGCTCCATCACGCGGTTGCGGACGCGGACGATCTCCGAGAACCCGACGGTCTCGAAGCGGCGCGCGGGCCGCGGAAACGACGCGTCGGTCATGCCCGGGGCCTCAGACGACGCTCCGGCGGCCGGGGCCCATCACGAAGTACAGGATCATGCCGATGACCGGCAGCAGGATCACGAGGACGCACCAGAGCAGTTTCGTTCCGCTGTCGGCCGAGCTCTTGACGATCGACACGATCGCGATGACGTCGAGGACCGTGACGACGAGCCACATCAGGGGATGGCCGAAGAATCCGAACATGGCAGTCCTCCTTGTATCGGGCGCCGCTGCGCGTCGCCTACAGTTTCTCCGAGATCGCCTTCTGCTGCGTGAAGAGATTGAGGTAATCGCGGCCGCCGGCCTTGGAGTCCGTGCCGGACATGTTGAACCCGCCGAAGGGGTGCACGCCGACCAGGGCGCCCGTGCACTTGCGGTTCAGGTAGAGGTTGCCGACGAAGAGCTCGCGCTTGCCGCGCAGGAGCCGCTCGCGCTCGCGCGTGTAGAGGGCGCCCGTCAGGCCGTACTCGCTCTTGTTGGCGACGGCAATCCCCTCGTCGAAGCTCCTGACCTTGAGGACCGCGAGCACCGGGCCGAAGATCTCCTCGCACGCCAGGCGCGCCGACGGCTTGATGCCGTCCACGACCGTCGGCATCACGAAGTAACCCTGCTTCGGTCCGGCCTTTCCGCCGGCGACGACGCGGCCTTCCTTCTTGCCGATTCCGACGTACTCGAGGATCTTCCTGTGGGCGCTCGCGTTGATGACGGCGCCGACGTTGTGCTTCGGGTCGCGCACGTCGCCGACCGACAGCGCCTCGGTCTTCGCGACGACACGCGCGAGCAGGTCGTCGTGCACCTTCTGGTGGACGATGAGGCGCGAGCACGCCGAGCACTTCTGTCCCTGGAACCCGAAGGCCGCCGCGACGATGCCGTTGGCGGCGTCCTCGACGTCGGCCGTCTCGTCGACGAGGATGAAGTCCTTGCCGCCCATCTCGAGGATGGCCCGCTTGATCCAGATCTGGCCCGGCACCACGCGGCCGGCCTTCTCGCTGATCTGGACGCCGACGTCGCGCGAGCCCGTGAACGCGATCAGCCGCGTCTTCGGGTTCTCGACGAGCGCGTTGCCCACGGTCGAGCCGCCGCCCGTCAGGAAGTTCAGGACGCCGTCGGGCACGCCCGCCTCTTCGCAGGCGTCGAGGAACATCGACGCGATGCCGGCGGCGTCGGAGGAGGGCTTGAGCACGACCGTGTTGCCGGCCACGAGCGCGGCCGTCGTCATGCCGCAGAGGATCGCGAGCGGGAAGTTCCAGGGCGGGATGACCACGCACACGCCCAGCGGAATGTGCTCGAGCTCGTTGCGCTCGCCGGGGTACGGGGTCAGCGGCTGCGGCGCCGCGAGGCGCTCCATCTCGCGCGCGTAGAACTCGCAGAAGTCGATCGCCTCGGCCGTGTCGCCGTCGGCCTCCGGCCAGGACTTGGACTCCTCGAGCACCATCATCGCGGAGAACTCGTGCTTGCGGCGGCGCAGGATCGCGCCGATGCGCAGGACGAGCGCCGCGCGCTCGGTCGCCGGCACGCGGCTCCAGGATGCGAACGCCTTCGTGGCGACGTCGACGGCGCGCCCCGCGTCGGCGATCGTGCCCTCCGGGAAGCGGCCGATGACGTGCTGGAAGTCGCTCGGGTTGAGCGACTCGAAGTGCTTCGAGGCCGGGACCGTCTTGCCGCCGATGACGTTGCGCCCGCGCATCGGCAGCCGCTTTTCGACCTTCGCAAGGGCGGCGCGGAAGGCGTTGCGGTTCGCGTCGACGGAGAAGTCCGTGAAGGGCTCGTTGGTGAATTCAGGGAGCAATGTGACCTCCGGAGGGGGGAATTTATCAAAGCCGCGAACGTAGAATGGGGGCGGTGCTTTCGACTGCTCTGCCCGGCCTGTCCGACGAAGAGATCCGGCGCTACGCCCGCCACCTGATCCTGCCCGAGGTGGGCCTCGAGGGCCAGAAGAAGCTCAAGGCGGCGCGGGTCCTGGCGGTCGGCGCCGGGGGGCTCGGATCGCCGCTGGCGCTCTACCTCGCGGCGGCGGGCGTGGGCACGATCGGCCTCGTCGACTTCGACGTCGTGGACGAGTCGAACCTCCACCGGCAGATCCTCTTCGGCACCGCGGACGTCGGCCGGCCCAAGCTCGTGGCCGCGGCCGAGCGCCTGCGCGGCGTGAATCCGAACGTGCGCATCCTGCCGTTCGAGGAACGCCTCACCTCCGCCAACGCGCTGGCGATCGTCCGCGACTTCGACGTCGTGGCGGACGGGACGGACAACTTTCCGACGCGCTACCTCGTCAACGACGCGTGCGTCCTGACGGGAAAGCCGAACGCGTACGCGTCGGTCTTCCGCTTCGAGGGGCAGGTCTCGGTCTTCTGGGCGCAGAAGGGGCCGTGCTACCGCTGCCTCTACGCCGAGCCGCCGCCGCCCGGCCTCGTGCCGTCCTGCGCCGAAGGGGGAGTGCTCGGGATCCTGCCGGGACTGCTCGGCGTCATGCAGGCGACCGAGACCCTGAAGCTCCTGCTCGGCGTGGGGGAGCCGCTCATCGGCCGGCTCGTGCTGGTGGACGCGCTGTCGATGCGGTTCCGGGATCTCAAGATCCGCAAGAACCCGGCGTGCGTCGTCTGCGGCCCCAACCCGACGGTCACGAAGCTCATCGACTACGAGGCCTTCTGCGGCACGGCGCCTCTGGTATCGTCTTCGGCCATGTTCGCAGACGAGCCCGAGGTGACGGTCGAAGAGCTCAAGGCGATGCGCGATCGCGGCGACGCGTTCGTGCTCGTGGACGTGCGCGAGGAGCGCGAGTGGGCGATCTCGGACCTGCCCGACTCCGTCAAGATCCCGCTCGGGACCCTGCCGGAGAGCCTCGACAAGCTCTCGCCCGACGACGAGATCGTCGTCTACTGCCGCACCGGCGGGCGCAGCGGCAACGCCGTCCACTTTCTGCAGGCCAAGGGTTACGCGAAAGCGAAGAACCTCGTCGGCGGGATCAACAAGTGGGCGGAGCGGATCGACAAGTCGCTGCCGCGCTACTGACGTGCGCCGCGTCGGCCTCGTTTTCCTCGCGATCGGCCTCGGCGGCTTCCTCCTCGCCTCGCAGAGCTTCCCGAGCTACCAGGACGCCTGGGAGACGGCGCGCTGGATGTTCGCCGGCGTCGCGGTGATGGGGGTCGTCTTCACGATCTTCCCGGGCAAGCCGGAACCCACCTAGGGCGAGGCGCCTTCCTTTTCGAGGCGCGCGTGCAGCGCCTCGAGCGCCGCCGTGATGCGGTCGAACGCCTTCTGCTTTTCCCCGTGGGTCTCCGGAGTCATGCCGAGGAACCGGCGTCCGGCGATCGTTCGCGAATACTTCAGGATCGCGACGGTCACGTCGGTGTAGCTCGCGGCATAGAGGCTCTGCGGAAGGCTTTCGGGCGAAGCGTCCGAAAGGAGCGTCGCGAATTCGTGAAACGCCTTCTCCGACAGGAGGAGCGACGCGATCCGGTGGCTCGCTGACCCGGAGCCCGGCGAGCCTCAGGGTCCATTCCGCGCCCGTGCCGTCCGGCCCTTTCGGATCCGGGCGCCGCTGCGCGGTCACCTCGAGCAGCTCGGGCGCAAACGTGCCCGCCGCGAGCAGCCGGAGCGCCTCGCCCATGCTCGCCGCGCCGACACCCTTGCGCGCGGGCCCCTCGCAGAGCTCGAGGATCCGCTCGATCAGCCGGGCGAGGGCCGGCGACTGCTCGCCGTCGACGAGCTGCAGCGTGCTCTTGCGCACGGCGCCCGCGCGGACGACGAGCTGCCCCTTCAGGCGCGGGCCCTCGTTCTTCTCGTGTTCGCCGCCTTCTTCGTCCTCGCCGAACTGGTCGGGCATCGCGCCGAAGCGGGCCCGCTCGATCACCTTCAGGACGTCGAGCGACCTGCGCGCGCGAGAGCCGGAACTGCTTCTCGCGGTTCCAGACGCCGATTCCATTTCCGAAGAGGCGCGCGGTCGTCGCCCGGCCGCCGCGCGACCAGAAGACGTCGACCTGCACGTCGCCGAGCGGCGCCTTTCCCCGGATGCGCTGCGCCAGGGCGGGCGTGAGTCGATCCGGTCCGTCCGGCCGTTCGTCCGCGTCCCGGTCGGGTTCGTCCGTTGCCGGCGCGGCCGCGAGCGCCGCCGCCGAGGCGGCTAGTAAAACTACGAGCAGACGAATCTTGCGGTACACGCTAGTCTTTGCGCCGGCCCGGATGCTATCTCAGCCTCACGCGGCCGGTTGACACTCGGGGCTGACGATAGGATGGTCGCGGCGTTCTCGACCAACCTCTCCTTCATCCCCAAACGGAGGATCTCGATGTACCGGAACGTGGCTGCGCGTGTGTCGCTGGTCGCCTCGGCGGCGATGTGTTTCCTGATGGCGGGCGCCACGATGCGCGCGGGCGAGGTCGGCGGCGGTCAACCGCCGACGGTGGCCTTCGCGACGCGCCACGGAAAGTCGGCGTCGCTGCGCGACTTCCGGACCGCCGGGCCGGTCGCGCCGCGGCCCAATCGCGAGATCCACAACGAGGTGATGCCGAAGAAGGGCTCGGGCGCGTCGCGCCCGACGTCGGACGCCGCGGTCCAGAAGCAGTTCGGCCTCTCGCAGCCCTCGCCGCAGATCCAGTTCGAGGGGGCCTCGGACCAGGACAACGCCGCCGTGACCGGGAACCTGATCGTTCCGCCGGACACCGAGGGCGACGTCGGACCGAACCACTACGTCCAGTACATCAACAACGTCGCCGTGATCTACGACAAGACCGGCAACATCGTCCTCGGCCCGTTCAAGGGCAACGCGTTCTGGGCCGGCCTGGGCGGGCCCTGCGAGATCCAGAACGACGGCGACCCGCTGGTCCGCTACGACCGGCAGGCCGACCGCTGGGTGTTTTCGCAGTTCGCGCTTCCCAACTTCCCGGACGGTCCGTTCTACCAGTGCTTCGCCGTTTCGACCTCGAGCGATCCGACCGGCGACTACTACCAGTACGAGTTCAAGACGAGCGACACCTTCTTCACCGACTACGGGAAGCTCGGGATCTGGCCCGACGCCTACTACATGTCGTTCAACATGTTCGGCCCCGACGACGCGTTCCTGGGAGGCGCGTACGCCTTCGACCGCGCCGCGATGCTCGCCGGCGGCCCGCCGCGCGATGATCGCGTTCGACACGGGCCAGGAAGGCGGCGTGCTGCCGTCCGACCTGGACGGGCCGACGCCGCCGCCGGCCGGCGCCCCCAACTACTTCATGACCTTCGAGCTCGGCCCCGCGCGACTGCTGCAGTGGCAGTTCCACGCGGACTGGACGACGCCCGAGAACAGCACGTTCACGGGCCCCGTCGAGATCCCCGCGGCGGAGTTCATCTATCCCGTTTGCGACGCGCCGCGGGGCCAGTGCGTCCCGCAGCTCGACACGACCGGAAAAGCTCGAGACCCTCCAGGAAAAGCTGATGTATCGCCTGGCCTACCGAAACTTCGGCGACCACGAGTCGCTCGTCGTCAACCACACGGTCGGCACCGACGCCGGCGCCGCCGCCGTGCGGTGGTACGAGATCCGCAGCCCGGGCGACGCGCCCGTGATCTACCAGCAGGGGACGTACGCCCCGGACTCGAGCTTTCGCTGGATGGGCTCGATCGCGATGGACCGCAACGGCGACATCGCGCTCGGCTACTCCAAGTCGAGCTCGAGCATGCACCCGGCGATCGCGATCACCGGGCGGCTCGCCGGCGACCCGCTCGGCCTGATGGGCGGCGAGGACGTCTGGTACGCCGGCGCCGGCAGCCAGATCGACAGCTCCAGCCGATGGGGCGACTACAGCACGATGTCCATCGATCCGGTCGACGACTGCACGTTCTGGTACACGCAGGAGTACTACGCCTCGACCGGCGGCTTCGACTTCAAGACGCGCATCGGCTCCTTCCAGTTTCCCAGCTGCATGGACGCCGGTCTCGGCGGCAAGCTCGAGGGCACCGTCACCGACGCCTCGGGCCCGATCGCGGGCGCGACCGTGGCGGCGAGCCCGGCGGGGGCACCGCGACGACCGTCGACGCGACGATCAACGGCCACTACCAGTTCCTCGTCACTGCCGATCGGCACGCTACAACGTGACCGCCTCCAAGTTCGGCCACCTCCCGGCGACGGCGAGCGGCGTCGCGATCGTGACAGGGCGGCGACACCGTGCAGGACTTCGTTCTGCAGGTGGCGCCGACCGTCGTCGTGAACGGCGTCGTCAAGGACGGTTCGGGCCAGGGCTGGCCCCTCTACGCGAAGATCGTCGTCTCGGGTTCCGGCGGCTATCCGGGCGCGACCCTGTTCACCGATCCGGTCAACGGGTTACTACACGGTCCCCCTGATGGGCGGCGTCGACTACGTAATGCAGGTCAGCGCCGTCGCGTCCGGTTACGCCGCGGGGGGCGGTCCGCTGAGCCTGGCGGCCGGCGCATCTCGCGAACGCTCCGAATGGCCTCGTCGCCAGCTGGAGCCTGTCCGCCGTCGCGCCCTGCACCGCGCCGGGATACGGCCCGGGCGCTTTCTCGGGACCGCCCGTCCTCTCCGAAGGGTTCGACGCGGGAACCGTCCCGCCGGGCTGGTCGGTGAACACCGTCTCCGGCGTGAGCTGGCAGGTGGCGTCGCGGCGCCGACCCCTGCGGCCAGTTCGACGGCAACCGCACGGGCGGCTCCGGCCCGTACGCCATCCTGAACAGCGGCTGCTTCAGCGTCGGCACCACGGACGACTCGTCGCTCGTGACGCCGGCCGATGGACCTCTCCGGGAAGTCGACCGCGGCGATCCAGTGGGCCAACGACTTCGTCGACTTCGACTCCGGCACCGTGGCGGGCGTCGACGTGAGCATCGACGGCGGCGCGAGCTGGGCGAACGTCTGGACGGCGCCGCGGCCCGATCTGCCGGGCCCGGGCGATCCGCTGGCGGACATGTCGATGGGAGCGGGGCATCGCGAACGTCCAGGCGCGCTTCCACTACCACGGCTTCTGGGCGTGGTGGTGGCAGGTGGACGACGTCGAGGTCGGCGCGTTCGCGTGCACGCCGCTGCCCGGCGGTCTGGTCGTCGGCAACGTCACCGACGCCAACACCGGCCTCGGCCTGAACGGCGCCACCGTCGGAAACACGGCGAGCGGCGACCCGGTCACGACGTTCGCGACCCCGGAGGATCCGGCGCAGGGCGACGGTCTCTACATTCTCTTCTCGGAGAGCGCCGCGCAGTCCTTCGAGGCGACCTTCCCCGCGCACGAATCCTCGACGAAGAACAAGACCGTCGTCCCGAACGCCGCGACGCGCCTGGACTTCGCGCTCGATGCCGGCTTGCTCGCGGCCGGCTCCGCGGCCCCTGTCGCTCTCGATGCAGCCCGGGCGGATCGCAGAGCCTGGCGCTGACCGTGACCAACACGGGCACGGCGAGCGGGAGCTTCGTGATCAAGGAGCTCAACGTGCCGCCGCCGCCACCGGCGCCGGCGCGAGCCCGCGATCGTCGCCAACGCCGCGGATCGCAAGGCGGCCCTGAAGCGGATCCCGTTCCGCCGGATGAACGACGCCGACACGAGAGGCCTGGCGGCCCTCCGCGGCGCGCCGTCGCACGCTCCGGCGTCCACGCAGGCCGGCAACGTCGTCGCCTCGTTCCCGACCGGGTCTCGCGGCCGGCTGGGGCCTGGCGTACGACACGGGCGCCGCAGCGGCTCTGGATCTCCAACCCCGATGCCGCGGACTTCGGCCATCCGGGCGACGGATTCGAGTACGCAGTACCTCGCCCGACGGGACGCAGACCGGCGACACGATCGACATTCACTCAGACCGGCGGCATCTGGCAGGCCGACGGGGCCTACAACGCGCGGACCGGCATGCTCTGGGCAGGTCAACGTCGGCGGCGACATGTGCCTCTTCGAGATGGACCCCGTCGCGAAGGCCGTCACGGGCCGGAAGATCTGCGGCCCGTGGTAGTGCTTCGCAGCGCGCCGTGGCCTACGACTATGCGACCGACACCTACTACGTCGGCGGCACGAACGACGCCACCGTCTACCACGTCGACGGCTCCGGCAACCTGCTCGACTCCGCGTACGTCGGCCTCTCGATCGCGGGGCTCGCGTACAACCCGGGCACGCGGCACCTGTTCGTCGCGAGCGACTTGCCCTGCGCCCTTCAACGTCTGGGTGCGTGGACCCGAAGAACGCGCTACGCCATCGATGAGCGGCTTCGTCAGTGACGAGCGGCGGAGTTCCGGTGCTGCAGAACAGCGAGGCCAGCCTCGAGGCCGACTGCGACGGCCGCCTCTGGATCTGTCGAGCCCGACACGCAGATCGGTCTACGAGTTCGAATCCGGCGAGACCGGCTGGTGCGTGGACGACATCCCCTGGCTCTCCGAGAATCCGGCTGCGGGAACGGTCGCGGGCGGCGGCGGCACGCTGCCGGTCGCGGTCACGTTCGACTCGGCGGGCCTGCTTCCGGGCACTGCGCCTCGGATCGCTCCTCTTCTCGACCGACACTCCGGACCCCGTGCCCCCGGTGCCGGTCGACTTCACGGTTCTCTTCAGCGACGTGCCGGAGGGCAGCTTCGCGTGGAACTACATCTACGGCGCCGCCGGCTCGGGCGTCATGCCCGGCTGCGCGCCGCAGACCCCGACGTTCAGCTTCTGCCCGGCGGACGTGGTCACGCGCCGGACGATGGCGGGCTTCATCGAGCGCGCGGTCCATGGCGCGCTGGTGGCGCCGCCGGTGTACCTCGGCGAGTTCAACGACGTGCTGCTCGGCAGCTTCAACGCCAACTACATCCAGGGCCTCGTGAACGACCAGATCACGGCGGGCTGCGGCGGCGGCAACTACTGTCCGGACGTTCCGGTGACGCGCGCGCAGATGGCGGTGTTCGTGTGGAAGGGACAGCACGGGAGCGAGGCGCCGCCGCCGTGCACGCCTCCGGGGACCTTCGGCGACGTGCCGTGCCCGGGCGGTTTCGCGGTGGACTACATCGAAGGAATCGCCGCCGAGGGAGTCACCGCGGGCTGCGGCAACGGCGACTACTGCCCGAACACGAGCATCACGAACGCGCAGATGGCCGTGTTCCTCGTGAAGGCGTTCCAGATTCCGTACCTGCCGTGAGGGCTCGCATGAAGAAACAGGAAGGAACCGCTATGAATCCCCTGAAGCTGAAGAATCTCGCGGCCTGGATCCTCTGCGCCCTCGCGGGCGCGAGCGCGGCGCTCTCGGCCGCGCCCGTCGCGCCCCGGCGGGCGACCGGCGCTCCGACCGTTGCGGTCAGCGGCTCCGTCACCGACGGCTCGGGCCACGGCTGGCCGCTCTACGCGCGCATCGACATCACGTCGGCCTCGACCGAGCCGGTCGTGGCGTACACGGACCCGGTCACCGGTGCGTACGCCGCCGACCTTCCGGACGGCATCGCCTACACGTTCGCCGTGACCGCCCGTCGGCCCGGGCTACGTCTCCGGCGGCGGGCCCGTGACGACCGCCGGCTCGCCGGTCGTCGCCAACTGGACCCTCATCGTCGGCGCCCTCTGCAGCGCGCCCGGGCTACGGTCCGGGAAGCGTCGGGGATCCCGTGTTTTCCGAGAGCTTCGACGCCGGCGTCCTTCCCTCGGGCTGGAGCGTGGACACGGTCTCCGGCGCGAGCTGGCAGATCTTCTCCGGCGCGGATCCCTGCGAGTTCTTCGACGGAAACCGCACGGGCGGGTCCGGTCCCTACGCGCTGATCAACAGCAACTGCGACAGCAACTTCTTCGAGCCGGAGGACACGTACCTCGTGACCGCGCCGATCGACCTCTCGTCGAGCGCGAACGCCGGCATCCAGTGGGCCAACGACTTCATCGACGACGTGCTGACCGATTCGCTCGGCGAGGTGGAAGTCACGATCGACGGCGGGGCGACCTGGACGAGCGTCTGGCGCACCACCGACATCCTCGCGGGACCGGGGACGCAGACGGCGGACATGTCCTTCGCGGCCGGGCACGCCGGCGTGCAGGCGCGCTTTCACTACGACGCGTTCCATGGCTACTGGTGGCAGGTCGACGACGTGGCCGTGCGGCCGTTTGCGTGCGCGGTCGTCGCCGGCGGCCTCGTGGTCGGCAACGTGGGCGACGCGAACACGGGTCTCGGCTTGAACGGCGCCACGGTCACGGCGCTGGTCGGCGGCGCTTCGGCGACGACGGCGGCCGCGCCGGGCCAGGGAGACGGCTTCTACTCCCTCTTCGTCGCGGGCAGCGGACCGCAGGACTTCGAGGCCTCGGCCGACCTGCACAACTCTCTGACGAAAAACGCGGCGGTCACGGCCAACGCGGTCGTCCGCGTGGACTTCCTGCTCCCGGCGGCGCTGCTCACCGCGGGCCCGCGGCCGCTTTCGGCGGTGGTCAGCCCCGGCGGAGGCACGCAGTCGCTGACGCTCGACATCGTGAACACCGGAACGGGCGACGGGACCTTCGTGATCCACGAGGTGGACGTGGCGCCGCCGGCGGAGCCGACGGCGAAACCGGCGTTCGTTCTCAGTCCGGAGCAACGCCGGGCGATGCGCCAGGCGTTCACCCTGGGTCCGCTCGACGCGCGCGCCACGAGGCCCGGTCTGCTGCAGTCGCTCATCGGCGTGCCGCAGGCCGCCGGGATCGGCAACATCGTGACCTCGTTCCCGACCGGCTTCACCGGCGGCTACGGACTGGCGTACGACACGGATTCGAACCGCCTGTGGGCCTCCAACTCGGACGCGCCCTCGGCGGGCCTCGACGGGCGACGGCGTGGACTACGAGTACCTGGCCGACGGCACGCAGACCGGAGAGACGATCGCGCTCCAGCCGGGCGTCTGGCAGGGCGACGGCACCTACAACGCGCGAACCGGAATGATCTGGCAGGTCAACGTGGCCTACCGCGTCGGGTCCGGCTACCAGTGCCTCTTCGAGATCGATCCGGTCGCCAGGGCCGTCACGGGCAAGCAGATCTGCGGTCCGTGGGGTGATTTCCCGGCGCAGGTCGGCCTGGCGTACGACTACGCGACCGACACCTACTACGTGGGCGACCAGCTCGGGACGATCCTGCACATCGACAACGCCGGGAATCTGCTCGATTCGGGCCACGTCACGATGCAGATCTCGGGGCTCGCCTACAACCCGACCACGCGGCACCTGTTCGTCGAGAGCTTCTCGCCACCGTTCGACGTCTACGTCCTGGACCCGAGCCGGGGCTACGCGATCGTGAGCGGTTCCTACGTCTCGAGCGCCGGCGTTCCCGCGCTCGGCAACCGCGGCGTCAGCCTGGAGGCGGATTGCAGCGGCCGCCTCTGGACCTACGACGTGTTCAACAACGTGGTCTACGAGTACGAGTCGGGGGAGAGCGGCTGGTGCGTCAACGACATCCCGTGGCTCTCGGAGGATCCCGCGACGGGCACGATTCCGGGCGCGGGCGGCGGAGCGTCTCCCGCGGGCGTCGGCAACACCCTGCCCGTAACCGTGAGCTTCGACTCGACCGGGCTGCTTCCGGGTCTGCGGATGCGCTCGCTCGTCTTCACGACGGACACGCCCGACCCGATCGCGCCGGTGCCGGTCGACTTCACGGTCCTCTTCAACGACGTGCCGCAGGACAGCTTCGCCTGGAACTTCATCTACGGCGCCGCGGGCGCCGGGGTCATGCCGGGCTGCGCGCCGCAGGCGCCCCTGTACGCCTTCTGCCCGGCGGAGGTCGTGACGCGCCGGACCATGGCGGGCTACATCGAGCGCGCGGTCCACGGCGCGCTCGCGCCGCCTCCCGTGTACCTCGCGGAGTTCAACGACGTGCTGCTCGGCAGCTTCAACGCGGACTACATCCAGGGCCTCGTCGACGACGGCATCACGGCGGGCTGCGGCGGCGGCAACTATTGCCCGGACGTTCCGGTCACGCGCGCCCAGATGGCGGTCTTCGTGTGGAAGGGGCAGCACGGCGCCGAGGCGCCGCCCGCGTGCACGCCTCCGGGAACGTTCGCCGACGTGCCGTGCCCGGGCGGGTTCGCGGTGGACTACATCGAGGGCATCGCCGCCGAGGGCGTCACGGCCGGATGCGGCAGCGGAAACTACTGCCCGAACGCGAGCATCACGAACGCGCAGATGGCGGTGTTCCTCGTGAAGGCGTTCGCGATCCCGTACCTGCCGTAGCGGAGTCTTCGGCGATTCGATCCCGGGCGCCGCGAGAGCGGCGCCCTTTTCTTCAGGAGCCGGGCGGCTTTTCGCCCTTGCGCTCTTGCTCCTCTTTCTTCTCCCGCTCTCGCTCCGTCTCTTCTTCTCCCGCGTCCGCGGTCGGCAAGATCTCGACGGCCGGCCGACCGTCGGTGCGGACGTGCTCGCCGAGCTTCCGCAGCGCGGCGTAGATTCGGTCGAACTGCTCCTGTTTGGCGCCGTGGGTCGTCGGGGTCATGCCCGCGAACGGCCGCGCATTGACGTAGCGGTTGGACCCCAGGACTCGGATCCGGAGGTCGGTGTACTGGGGCGCAAAGAGGCTCTGCGGCAGGGCCGCTGGATCGTTGCTGCGCAAGAGAGAAACCATCTCCTGCATCTGCGGCGGGGACAGCCTCAACCAGCGCGCGGTTCCCTCGGGTCCGCTGCGCGGAAGAGCCCGGCTCACCGCCTGCGGCCCCATCATCTCCAGGCGCCAGCCCTCGGTTTCGGCCGGGTCGCCGGGATGATCGATCTTGCGCTGGACGACGATGTGCAACGATTCCGGCGCGAGCTTGCCGGCCGCGATGTCGGCCAGGCCCTCGGCCAGATTTGTCGACCGGTTGCCGGTTGTTCCGCAGGGCGCGCTGAGTCCGAGGATCGTGCGGGCGAGCTTTTCCAAGCGCTTCGACTGTTCGCCGTCGCGCATCTGCAAAACCAGCTTCGAAAGCGGACCGACAGAAACGTTGAGCAGGCCAATCGTCGCCGACTGCTCCAGGCGTCCGGCCTCGCCCCCCTCTTCCTCGTGGCCGATGCGCGTCTCCATCGACCCGAACCGTGCGGCGTTGATCGCCTTCAGCACGACCATGACGTCCGCCTTCGACAGGCGGCATTGGATCGCCTGATCCCATATGACCACGCCGTTTCCGAAGACGTGGGCCCTCGTCGTGTTCCCACACGAGGTCCACCGACACGTCGTCGGGGCTGGCCTTTCCGCGGATGCGTTGATCCAGCGCGACGGTGATGGGGGCCGCAGCGCTCTTCTGGCCGGGCTTCGCGTTCTCGGCGCGCCCGGCAGCCGCTGCGGCCGCGACGCCGCAGAGCGAGAGCGCGGCGATGAGCGTGGAAGTCAGGATTCTTTGATTCGACAAGTCGCCCTCCGTGATTTCAGTACAGTCCCGCCGCGAACGCTATCCGGCGGTCGTGGCGTCATCCGGCGGTCGTGGCGTCGCGGTCTTCTTCGAGCAGTCGGTTGATCTTTGCGGCGACGATGAAGTCGTTCTCGTGCAGGCCGCCGATCTTGTGCGTCCACAGCGTGAGGTCCACCTTGTTCCAGTGCACGGCGATGTCGGGGTGATGGCCTTCCTTTTCGGCGACGTCGGCCACCCGGTTGACGAACTTGATGGCTTCGACGAAGTCCCGGAACTCGAACCGGTGCACCAGGCGCGTCGCGTTCTCTTCGAGCCGCCAGGCTGGGACCGCCGCGAGCAGGCCGTGCGCGGCCTCCGGCGACAGTGGCGCGACCCCGCCCCGGCAGGGAACGCAGGACTTCGAGGCCAGCTTTTCCATGTCGTCGACCATGCGGGGCATCCTATCGGATGGTCGCTTCCGCTGCCGTCGCTCCCGCTCGCTCGTCCTCGCTCGCTCTCGCTCCCGCGTCGCGAACCTCCTCCCTCCCTTCGGTCGGGAGACTATTCGCGCCGCGAGCCGATACGAGAGGGCCGCCGAAAAGCGCTCTCCCCCCGGCGGGGGAGCGGGAGGGGGCGAAGCGATCCGGCGAGGGCATTTGACCCGGGGGGCTTGTCCTTAGATAATGCGCGTCCCGCGGGCGACTGGGAGGTCGTTCAATGGTAGGACTACTGGCTCTGGACCAGTCAATCGGGGTTCGAGTCCCTGCCTCCCAGCCAAGTATCGTCGCTTCCGCTCGCTGACGCTCGCTCTCGCTCCCGCGGCGTGAACCTCCTCCCTCCCTTCGGTCGGGAGACTATTCGCGCCGCGAGCGGATGCGAGAGGGTCGCGGAAAGCGCTGCCCTCGCAGCGTCGCTCCAGCGACCCATCGAGCCTGCTCCTGGTCGAAGGAGTCGAAGGCGTGGTGGCGCGTCCGGCTGCGGGCGCGAACCGCTGATCGGCGCGCTCGCCGCAGAAGCTAGCGCGGCGGGCGCGGTCCCGGGCGCGTCTTCCACTCCCGCACGTCGAGCTGAAAATCCTCCACGCGCCGGTCCCACGTGTGCTGGCGCAGCGCGCGCTGGCGGGCGCGGCGGCCCATGGCGGCGCGGGCCGTCTCGTCGGAGAGGAGGCGCTCGGCCTGGAGGACGGCGTCCTCGGGCGACGTGAACGCGGCGATCTCGAGGCCGGGCTCGAAGAACTCCGACAGGCCGTCGAAGGATTCGATGAGCGAGGGCACGCCGCACGAGGCCGCGAAGAAGGCGCGCGGCGTGATCCGGTACGCGCCGCGGTAGCGGCCCTGGGCGTCGTCGAGCAGGGCGGGCTCGAGCGTGAGGCGGGCGCGGTTCATTCCGGCGCGCAGCGTCTCGGGCGTGTCGAGCGGCGGCAGGACCGGCACGCTCCAGCGCGACTCGCCGTCGTAGGCGTGCACGCGCACCGAGAAGCGCGCGGCGAGCGCGGCGACCAGGCCGTCGCGGTAGGCCGTCCACTTGCCGTAGTAGACGACGTCGCACTCGGGCGCCACGCGCTCGGGAAAGTAGAGCTCGGGATCGGTGGCCGGGTCGCACCGCTTCGCGGCGATCCGCCGCAGCGCGTAGTCCGAAATGGTGCGCGGATCCTGCGTGTAGAAGAGGTCGAACTCCGGCGCGATCGCGATCGAGGCCGCCAGGCCGTAGGGGTCCGAGAGCGCGTACGCGACGAGCGGCGTCTCGCGCGGAAAGATCCGCCGCGCGCGTTCCGAGAAATGCAGGGCGCCGCCGAGGCAGACGACGATGTCGGGCGGCGGGTCCGTGTGCGCGATGACGGCTTCGTCGGGCACGAGCGCGGGCTTTGCGCCGCCGGTGGGCGCGAAGTCCGTCAGGCGAAACGGCTCGACGAGCGTCGTGCGGAACGCTTTCTGGAACGCGCGCACCGGGGGAAAGAGGTTGTTGCAATACGGCGGCTGGCTGACGTTGCCGAAGAGCAGGACGTTCGTCATCGGCGCGGCGCGCTCCTGTCCACTCGAACAGGGGCCTCGCGCCGTGCGGGGGATTTCGTTCGGCGTCGGGCGTGTGATTGCAGTCACGATGCGTGCAGATTAATCCATGACGCGGGCGTTCCGGCGCGCGGGCGTGACCTAGAATCCAAATCATGCAAATTCGTGACACCCACTCGATGTCGCGCGCCGTCCTGCGGGCCGTCGCACTCGTTTCCCTTCTCGCGGTCGCGCCGGCCGCCCGTTCGCGGCGACGTCGCTGCGCTTCCACGGCAACGGCACGTCCGACGTCGACCGCATCAAGATCCCGGTCGACAATCCGGCCGATGCGAACCCCGGCCCGCCGGCCGACGTCGGTGCGGGCGACTTCACGATCGAGTTCTGGATGAGGGCCGCCGCGGCCGACAACACCGCGCCCGCCGTTTCCTGCGGCGCGAACGCCGCGTGGGTCGACGGCAACGTCCTCGTGGACCGCGACCGCGCCGGCGCCGACCGCAGGTTCGGCGTTTCGATCGCCGGGGGAGTCGTCGTCTTCGGCGTCAGCGGCGAGGGCACGGGCGATCTCACGATCTGCAGCGCGCGCGGCGTGCTCGACGACCGGTGGCACCACGTGGCCGTCGAGCGGCGGCGCTCGGACGGCTGGATGTGGATCTTCGTGGACGGGGTCCTCGAGGCGCAGGCCGACGGCCCCGACGGCGACGTCTCGTACCCGGACGACGCGACCGCGGCGGATCCGAACGATCCGTTCCTGGTCCTCGGCGCCGAGAAGTACGACGCGGGCGCCGCCTACGACGGATTCCTGGAGGAGGTCCGCATCTCGAGCGCGCTGCGCTACACGAGCGTCTTCACGCGCCCGAAGGGCCCCTTCACGACCGACGCCGACACGGCCGCGCTCTACCACCTGGACGAAGGCGCGGGACTCGTCGTCGGCGATTCGTCGGGCGCCTCCGGCGGTCCTTCCGACGGCACGCTCTTCACCGGGGGGTCCCCGTCGGGACCCGAATGGACGGGCACGGCCGCGCCGCTGGGCGGGGCGCCGTCCATCGTGCTCACGGCATTGCCGGGGTCGGTCTCCGGGCCGATGCAGATCGCCAACGCCCACGACGGCTCCTCGCGCCTCTTCGTGGTGGAACAGGCGGGCACCATCCGCATCTACAAGAACGGCGCGCTGCTGGCGACGCCCTTCCTCGACATCCACACGATCGTGCAGTGCTGCGGCGAGCAGGGGCTGCTCTCCGTGGCCTTCCATCCGGACTACGCGTCCAACGGATATTTCTACGTCTACTACATCGACAAGATCGCCAGCTCCCGGCGACATCACGATCGCGCGGTACAGCGTGTCGGGAAATGCCGACGTCGCCGATCCGGCTTCGGCGCAGATCCTGCTGGTCGTGCCGCACCCGACCAACGCGAACCACAACGGCGGGCAGCTCTACTTCGGCCCGGACGGCTACCTCTATGCCGGCACCGGCGACGGGGGAGGCGGCGGCGATGTGCCGAACAACGCGCAGAACCTGAGCGTCCTGCTCGGAAAGATGCTCCGCATCGACGTCAACGGCTCCGGCGCAATCCCCTGCGGGCAGGTGGACCCGGGCCCTACGCGATTCCGCCGTCCAACCCCTTTGCCGGCGACCCCAACGATTGCCACGAGGTCTGGGCCTACGGAATGCGCAACCCGTGGCGCTACTCCTTCGACCGCCTGACGGGCGACCTCCTCATCGGCGACGTCGGCCAGGAGCTCTACGAAGAGATCGACTTCCAGGCGGCCGCCAGCGCGGGCGGAGAGAACTACGGCTGGCACAAGATGGAAGGGTTCCACTGCTACAACCCGGGCTCCAACTGCAACGACGGGACGCTCACGCTGCCGATCCTCGAGCAGCCGCACACCACCGGCTGGTGCGCGATCATCGGCGGGATGCGCTACCGGGGGACCGTCATCCCCGCGCTCGACGGCACGTACCTGTACTCCGACAACTGCCTCGGGGACATCTATTCGGGGACGCAGGCGGGCAACGGGAGCTGGACCACCGCCCTGCTCAAGGCGAACGCCTTCAACGTCTCGGGCTTCGGCGAGGACGAGGCCGGCGAGGTGTACTTCGCGGATCTCGGCGGGGACAAGGTCTACCGGATCGACCCGTCCCCGTCTCCCTCCCCGGTCGCCGGGAACCTCGTGCCGTCGTCGGTCATCGCCGGCGATCCGGGCTTCAACCTGTTCGTCAACGGTTCGGGATACGTCTACGGGTCGGTCGTGCGCTGGAACGGCGCGGACCGGCCGACCACGTTGCTCTCGGCTTCCCAGCTCCGAGCGACGATCTCTGCAGGGGACATCGCGGCGGCCGGCACGGCGTCGGTCACGGTGTTCACGCCGGCTCCGGGCGGCGGCACCTCGTCGCCCCTGACCGTCGATATCAACCCGACGTTCCTCGACGTTCCCGTCACCAACTTCGCGCACCAGTACATCCAGGCCGTCTTCGACGCCGGCGTGACCGCCGGCTGCGGGCCGCGGCTCTACTGCCCGGACGCGTCGACCACCCGGGCGCAGATGGCCGTTTTCCTCCTGAAGGCGGGCCAGGGCTCCGCCTACGTCCCGCCGGCCTGCACGGGCACCGTTTTCAACGACGTGCCGTGCACGGGCGGGGCGTTCGACCCGTGGATTGAAGACCTTGCGACTCGCGGGATCACCGGCGGGTGCGGCGGCGGCAATTATTGTCCGGCGGCGACGGTCACGCGCGCCCAGATGGCGGTCTTCCTCTTGAAAGAGAGCCAGGCGTCTGGTTACGCGCCGCCGGCTTGCACCGGTACGGTTTTCAACGACGTGCCGTGCACGGGCGGGCCGTTCGACCCATGGATTGAAGACCTTGCGGCTCGAGCGATCACGGGTGGCTGCGGCGGCGGCAACTACTGTCCCGGCTCGTCGGTGACGCGGGCGCAGATGGCTGTCTTCCTGACGAAGACGTTCAACCTGACGCTGCCGTAGAAGTAGAGGCCTCAAGAAACCGGAGAACTCCAGCTTTTCGGAGTCTCCCCGCGGGCGCCGATCGGAACGGATCGGCGCCCGTTTTTTTTCTCCGCGAGTCGCTTCGTCACCGCGAGGGACGGGTGCGGGGCCGGCGGGTCGTCCTTATTTCGGCTTCGCCGCCTTGCAAACTAGTTTCCTGTTGACTCCCAAAGTCGGCGGGTGAAATAGTTTCTCCCGAACTCTCACTGATTCGATTAACTGAACGGAGGAACGGCATGTACCGGAGCTCGGCGAAGCGGCTTTATGCCTCGATCGTCTCGGTGGTGGTGTGCTTTTTCCTCGTGTCTTCTTCCGCCGTTTTCGGCGCGGAGAAGATCGAGAAGAAGGCGGCGAAGAGTTTCGCGCCCAAGGTGATTCATCCGGTCAAGGCTGGCACGTCGCGCGCTCTGCGCGACATTGCGAAGCGGCCGCTCAAGGGGAGCCCGCAGCACGAAATGCTGTTCCATCCTCCCCACGTGAAGAACACAGGGCCCTCGACGGTGCGCACGGATCCGTCGAGCGTGCAGCGAATTCGTCGACCGGGCCTCGCGATGCCGGAGCCGCTCGTGAGCTTCGAGGGCGTCGGCGACGCCAACGGTGTCGAGCCGGCGGACACGACGATGGCCGTTGGCCCGAACAACGTCATCAGCTGGGTCAACCTCGCGTTCCAGGTGTTCGACCGGGATGGTAACGACCTCTCGGGCGGGCCGATCGACGGTACGGCTTTCTGGGCCGATCTCGGCGGCGATTGCGCCAACGTCAACGGCGGCGACATCATCATTCACTACGACTACCTTGCCGACCGCTGGTTCGTGACTCAGCTCGCGGCGGCCATCCAGGGCGCGAGCACCAACAACGTCTGCCTCGCGATGTCGACCTCGGGCGATCCGCTCGGCACGTACAACGCGTACGACTACGAGTACAGCCCGACCGACCTGAACGACTATCCAAAGTGGGGCCTCTGGCCGGACGCTTACTACGGCACGTTCCGGAACTTCGCCAATGCGGCGAACTTCACGGGAATGGTCGTCTGGGCGATCGATCGCAACGCCCTCATTTCGGGCGACCCGAACCCGACGGTCCTCGAGGTTCCGGCCGGAGTCGTCGACCCGAATCAGGACGGACTGCTTCCGTCGGACCTCTCGGGAGGCAGCCAGGGCCCGCCCCTGGCCTCGCCGAGCGGAGGCGTGACTGCCCCCAACACTCTCGCGGGCATCGGCAGTCCGGACTACGACGGCTCGCCGAACTCGATGGTTCACCTCTACCAGTTCCATCCGGACTTCGCCACACCGGCCAACTCGACGTTTTCGGGTCCCGTGAACCTCGACGTCGACGACTTCGACTTCAACGTGAACGTCGTCGGGCCGCAGGGCAGTTCCATGGAGGACCTGCCGTTCCCCATGTATCGCCTCGACTATCGCAACTTCGGCGATCATGAGTCGATTGTCTTCAACCACACGATCAACAACGGAGACGGCGTGGCCGCCGTCCGCTGGTACGAGATCCAGAGTCCGCGCGATACGCCCTTCGTCAATCAGCAGGGCACGTACTCGCCGGACTCGTCCCACCGCTGGTTTGCGAGCGCGGCGATGGACGTTTCGGGCGACATCGCGGTCGGCTTCAGCGTCACGGACGACACGATCTTCCCCTCGATCAGCTATGCGGGCCGACTTTTCTCCGATCCCCTGAACGAACTGTCGCAGGGCGAGTCGCAGCTGGTGGCGGGAGCCTTCCCGTTCTTCGGCGGTCGCTGGGGCGACTACAGCACGATCGTCGTCGACCCGACCGATCAGTGCACCTTCTGGTACACGACCATGTACACGCCCTCCTCCGCGGGGGGCGATTGGGGGACCCGGATCGGCTCGTTCAAGTTCCCGAGCTGCACGGCGGGCCCGACGGGCACGCTCCAGGGCACGGTCACGGACGGAACGAACCCGCTGGCCGGAGCCAAGGTCCAGGCGGGAACCTCGACCTTCACGACGGGCGCGAATGGCGCTTACTCGGCCACGCTGCCGGTCGGTACCTACGACCTCGTGGCCTCGAAGTACGGTTACGTCCCGGTCACCGCGAACGGCGTCGCGGTCACGGAAGACGGAACGACCGTGCAGGACTTCGCGCTGACGGCGGCGCCGTCGACGCTGGTCAACGGCACGGTCAAGGACGGCTCGGGCGCGGGCTGGCCGCTGGCGGCGAACATCAAGATCACCGCGCCGGGGGCGCCGACGTTCAACACGACGTCGGATCCGGCGACGGGCTATTACGAGATCACGCTGGTGGAGGGCATCACCTACACGTTCACGATCACTACGCCGGTACCGGGTTATCTGCCCGGCGGCGGTCCGGTGGATCTTTCGGCGACGGCCCGCATCACGGCGAGCTTCGTGAAGAACTGGCAGCTCCTCGCCGACCCGGCGACCTGCAACGCGCCGGGTTATTCGCAGAGCTTCCAGGGTCTTTCGGAAGACTTCAGCGGGGGCGAGATACCTGAGGGCTGGACGGTTCTCAACGACAGCGTCGGCGGTGAGGGTTTCCCGACCGAGTGGATCGTCGTCTCGGGTAGCGATCCGTGCGGCGACTATTCGGGCAACCTGACGGGCGGGGACGGACCGTTTGCAGTCGCCAACAGCGATTGCCCGGGTCCGAGCACGGTGATGGACACCACGCTGATCACCCCGTCGGTCAACATGTCCTCGTTCTCGTCCGCGACGCTGCGGTTCAACCAGGACTACCGCAATCTCGGCGACACCGCGGAGGTCGACATCAGCAACGACGGCGGCTCGACGTGGACCAACGTGCTGACGCAGTCCTCGTCGGCGCGCGGTCCGGCGGTGGTCAACCTCGACATCAGTGCGCTTGCGACGGGCCATTCCAGCGTGCAGGCCCGCTTCCACGACTTCAACGCGGCCTGGGCCTGGTGGTGGCAGGTCGACAACGTCAAGCTGGGCCAGCTGGACTGTCTGCCCGGCACGGGTGGACTGGTCACCGGCACCGTGACGAGTCTCGCTACGGGCGCCGGCCTGAACGGCGCTGATGTCACGAACACGGACGGCGGCGCGACGACCAAGACGTTTGCCGGCAACGGCGACGGGTTCTACGCGATGTTCGCGCCTGCAGGCAACCAGAGCTTCGAGGCTTCCCTGAAGCTCTACGGGCCGCGGGACAAGAGCGGGCTCGTGGTTCCCAACGGCGTGACGGTTCTCAACTTTGCGCTGCCCTCGGGCAAGCTGACGGCCAACCCGACGGGTTACAACATTCGAGTGGCTCCCAACGGGACGCTGGATCAGACGCTGGTCCTGACGAACTCGGGCAGCGTGGACGCGGCGTTCAGCCTGCGTGAGCTCAACGTTCCGTACGTACCGCCGGCTCTGCCGACGGGACCGTTCGTCACGGCCTCCCAGATCCGGGATGCCCTGGGGCGGCTGCCGATCACCTACCAGAAGCAGGTCAGGGCGGGGAAGGTCTTCAGCCTCGCCAAGTTCGGCCGTATTCCGGGTGCGCCCGACGTCCCGAGCGTTCCCACGACGGCCGGTGACGTGATTGCCAACTACCCGGCCAGCTTCGCGAGCCCGAACGGTCTGCCGTTCGGCGTGCTCATCGACAACGGTTCGGGCAACTTCTACGTGAGCGACCTGGGCAGCGGATTCCCGGGTGACAACATGGATCACGAGTTCACCTCGGATGGGACCGAGACGGGCGCCACGATCGACATGTCGTCGCTCGGCTTCCTGCCGGTGGACGGCACGTTCAACGGCCAGAGCGGCATGCTCTGGCAGGCGACCAACGACTTCTTCGGCGGCTCGAACACGTGCGTCTACGAGATCGATCCGGCCACGAAGGCGATGACGGGCAACACGATCTGCCCGGCGTTCCCGGTGCCGCAGACCGGTCTGGCGTACGACGTGACGACGGACACCTACTACTCGGGCTCGTTCTTCGACAACTCGGTTCAGCACTTCAACGCGGATGGCGAGATTCTCGACTCGGCGTCGGTTGGCCTGGCCATCACCGGTCTTGCCTACAACGCCGGGACGGGCCACCTGTTCGCGTTCCAGCAGACGGGCGCCGGCGCGGGAAGCGACGACGTCTACATCCTCGATCCCGCCAACGGCTACGCGGTTCTCGGCAGCTTCCTGGTCGGCGCACCGGGGATCAACCCGGCCGCATCGGGCGGCATGGAGATGGACTGCGACGGGCACCTGGTCCTGGTGGATCAGCTGGGCGCCAATCCCATCTTCGTCGTCGACTCGGGCGAGACCAACGGCTCCTGCCACTTCGTGGACACGATTCCCTGGGTCACGGAAGATCCGACGGACGGCACGGTGCCCGGGCTGGTGGGTTCCGGTGCCGCGGGCAACACGGCATCGATCGCCCTGCACTTCGACGCGACCGGCCTGCTGCCGGGCCTGCGTCAGGCTCAGTTCACGTTCTCGACGGACACGCCGAACAAGGTTCCTGCGATGCCCGTGACGCTGACCGTGTCGTTCCTCGACGTGCCGGACGACAACCAGTTCCAGTCCTTCATCTACGGAGCGGCGGGCGCGGGCGTGATGCTCGGCGGACCGCCGAACTGCCCGGCGGGAGTGCTCTACTTCTGCCCGGCCGGCATCGTGACGCGCGCCGACATGGCCGGATACATCTTCCGCGGCGTGCACGGGGCGTCGACGCCGCCGCCGGTCTACCAGAACATCTTCCAGGACGTCACGTTCAACCAGTACAACTCGTTCTACATCCAGGGCGTCTACGACGACGGCATCGCGGCCGGGTGCAGTGCCAGCCCCGCGCTCTACTGCCCGAACATTCCTGTCACACGCGCTCAGATGTCGGCCCTGATCTGGAAGGGCATGTTCGGAAACGAGGCCCCGCCGGCGTGCACCGGCGTCTTCGACGACGTCCCCTGCCCGTCGCTCTTCGCGGACTACATCGAAGGGCTCTACACCCTGGGGATCACTGCGGGATGCGGCAACAACAACTTCTGTCCGCACAACCCGATCACCAACGGGCAGATGGCGACCTTCCTCGTGAAGTCGTTCAACCTGCCGTATCTGCCGTAGATTCTTCGGATCGGATTCGTTCCACGGGCGCCGCGCGAGCGGCGCCCGTTTCTTTTTGGCGCGCTCGACTATTCTTGCCTCGTGCCCAACCGCGCCTCTCTCTTCGTCGCCGGCGTCCTTCTGGCGTCCGTTGCGCGCGCGGCGGATCCGCCGCCTTCGCTCGTCCTTCTCACGCTCGACACGACCCGCGCCGACTACGTCGGCCGCACGGTCGCGGGAAAGTCCCTGACACCGAGCCTCGATGCCCTTGCGCGGGCCGGCACGCGCTTCTCGAACGCGCTCGCCCCCGCACCCCTGACCCTACCCGCCCACTGCAGCCTGATGACGGGCCTGAACCCGCCCGAGCACGGCGTGCGGGACAATGGCATTTCCTCCCTGCCCGCCGACCTCCCGACCCTGGCGGCGGTCCTTTCCGGCCGCGGCTACACGACCGCGGCCTTCGTCTCTTCGCGCGTCCTCGATCGCCGCTTCGGGCTGGATCGGGGCTTCGCGGTCTACGACGACGCGATGGTCGCCGAACGTACGGGGGAGCAGGGATACCCGGAGCGCGGCGCGGGGGCCGTCACGGACGCGGCGCTGGCGTGGGCCGTCGCCGCGCCGCGCGGCCGCCCGTACTTTCTGTGGGTCCACTACTACGACCCGCACGCGCCGTACGATCCGCCGGGAGACTGGAAGCGCGCCGCGCGGGACGAGCGGTATGCCGGGGAAATCGCCTACATGGATCGCGAGATCGGCCGGCTCCTCGCCAACCTGCCGGCCACGCCGGGCGGGCGCATCGTCGTGGCGGTCGGAGACCACGGAGAGATGCTCGGCGAGCACGGCGAAAAGGAGCACGGCATATTCGTCTACCGGTCGGCGCTGCAGGTTCCCCTCGTTCTTTCCGGACCCGGCGTCCCCGCTGGCCGCTCCGTCGGCGAGAGGGTCGGCACGCGCGCGCTGCCGGGCACCTTGCTCGGTCTCCTCGGGCTGTCGGCTGAGGCAGGACCCTTCGGTCCGTCGCTTTCGGGGTTCCTCGCGGGCTCGCCTCCGCCGCTGCCGCCGATCTACTCGGAGTCCCTGCTGCCTGCCACCGCTTACGGCTGGAGCCCGCTCGCGGCGGCGACCGACGAGCGGTACCGGTTCATCTCGGCGCCGCGACCGGAGCTCTACGACCTCGAAAAGGACCCGGGGGAAACCCACAATCTTTTTGCCTCGCGCCGTGAGGACGCGCGGCGGCTCCAGAAGGTCATTCTGGAAAACCAGGCCAGGGCCCGGTCCGCTCCCTCCGTCGCCTCCGCCGAGCTCGCCGAGTCGCTTCGAAGCCTCGGCTATCTCTCGGGCTCGAGCCCCCGGCGCGGGACGGGGATGGACCCCAAGGACGGGATCGTCCTGCTCGACGAGTTCGAACGCGCCAAGTCCCTCATCCGCGGCGGGATGCCCGGCGAGGCGGTGCGGCAGCTCGCCCTGCTCGTCGAGAAG
Source organism: uncultured Acidobacteriota bacterium (assembly GCA_963843325.1). Classification (GTDB taxonomy): domain Bacteria; phylum Acidobacteriota; class Thermoanaerobaculia; order UBA5066; family Gp7-AA6; genus DAHUXD01. The sequence continues at coordinate 486,983 of CAWJKC010000016.1, read as the reverse complement.
AACCCGGGCAACGTTCCGTTCCTGGTGCGCCTCGGCGAGGCCCAGGTTGCCGCCGGAAAGCCCGACGCGGCCCTGAAGACGATGGAGGCGGCCGTCGCGCTCAGCCCGCAACTCGATTTCCTGCACGCCCACCTGGCCCGGCTCCACACCCAGGCGCGGCGATACGCGCGGGCCCGGGACGAGTGGGAGGCGACGCTCGCGCTCAATCCCCGGTACGCGCTGGCCTGGCTCGGCCTGGCGGACATCGCGGGGCGCGAATCCGGCGCGGCGGCCGAGCTCGGCACCCTGCGCCGGGGGAGGCCGCCGGCACCCGGAGCGCCGCAATCCTCACGCGCCTGGCCGAGATCGAACTGTCCGCTGGAGAGCTCACACAGGCCGAAGACCACGCCGCGCTCGCCGTCCAGCTCATGCCCGAGGTGTCGGCCGCCTGGAGGGTCGCCGGCGAAGTCGCGCAAGCGCAAGAAAACAGCCGCGTTGCGATCGAGCGGCTCGAAAATGCGGCGCGCCTCGGGACCGACCCCGCGACGCTCGTCCGCCTGGGCGCTCTCCTGGTCCGCACCGGCCGCGCCGCCGAGGCCCGTCCTTACCTCGAGCGTGCGGCCGCGCTCGGCCCATCGCCGTCCGCCGAGGCCGCGCGCCGGCTGCTAGTAGAAATTCCATGAATTTTCTCTTGAAACCCCGGTGACGTTGGCGATAGCGTTCGCCGCATAGTTTCATTTTACTTCTAACGGAGACGGGTCCCGGTTCGGACATCGGTCGGATCTCGGGAGGATCTCTGTTTCTTCATAACGTGAAGGAGGATGGCATGGACCGATTCTCGGTGAAGGCTCGCTGCGTCGCTGTCGTCTCGGTGCTGATCTCGTGGCATGCTTTCCGGAGGGTCGCGTTCGCAAACGCGAAGGCTTCGGCAAAGGCTGCAGGCACTCTGACACCCAAGGTGCTGCATTCGGTCAAGAGTGGGAAGTCACCGGCACTGCGTGACATTCACGCGCCGAGCCGGCCGCCGAGCGTGCAGACGCACGCCGTGCCGAATCGCCCGCGGACGGCATCCGTCCGCGCCGCGCAGCCACGACGGCGTCGTGCAGCGGCAGAACGGTCCGAACCAGCCCTCGCCGCAGTTGAACTTCGCCGGATCGAGCGCCGCCGACGACTCCGTCGCGGACCTCGGTGCGGTCTCGCCGGCGGACGCAGTCATCGACGTCGGCGCCGGGCACGTCGTTCAGACCGTCAACTCCATCCTGCAGGTCTGGGACACGGCCGGCAACCAGCAGATGGCGCCGATCGCGACGACGAGCCTCTTCGAATCCCTCGGCGGACAGTGCGGCGGTGGCGGCTTCAACGCGGTCGACACCGTCATTCGGTTCGACGAGCTGGCGGGCCGCTGGGTGCTCGCCTTCATCCCGTATGACTTCAACTTCGTCGCGCCTTTCAACGTGTGCGTCGCCGTGTCGACGTCCTCGGATCCGACGAGCACCTGGAGCACCTACTCCTACGACTCCGACGTGCTTCTGACGAACCCGCGCATGGGCGTCTGGCCCGACGGCTACTACATCGGGTTCGATCAGCTCGATTCGGGCTTCAACTTCGCCGGCATCGTTTCGATGGCCTTCGATCGGACCGCGATGATCGCCGGTGCGGAAACGGCGACCGCGATCCAGTTCGCGTCGAATTCGTTCCTCTCGCTCGTTCCGTCCGACCTCGACGGAGCGGCGCTTCCGGCCGACGGGACGCCCAACCATCAGGCGAGCCCGGGACAGGCGAACTGGGACGGGAGCCCGAGCCCGGTCATCCACATGTTCGATTTTCACGCGGACTTCGAGACGCCCGAGAACAGCACGTTCGACGGGCCCTTCGACGTTTCCGTTCCCGACTTCAACCCGGCTCTCTGCCCCGGCAGCGGCGGCTTCGGCTGCATTCCGGCGCTCGGCGGCGCCCCCCTCAATTCCACCGCCGGCTTCCTGATGAACGGCATGCAGTATCGGAACCTCGGAGATCACGAGTCGCTGGTCGTCAGCCAGACGGTCAACGTCTCGGAAGGCGGCGACCAGGCCGGCGTCCGCTGGTACGAGATCCGGCCCACCGCCGCCTCGGCGCAGCAGGGCGGCGCTCCGCTGTTCTCGCTGTTCCAGTCCGGCACCTACGCGCCCACCGCGACCAACCGCTGGGTGCCCTCGATCGCGATGGACGTCAGCGGAGACATCGCGATGGGCTACAACATCTCGGACGCGACGATCCATCCGGAGATCGGGCTGACCGGCCGCCTCCAGGCGGATCCGCTCGGCGAGATGGGCTCGGAGATCATCATGACTGCTGGCCTCGGCAGTCAGCAGTCGGGGTTCTGGGGCAACTACTCGGCAATGGTCGTGGACCCGACGGACGGGTGCACGTTCTGGTACACCAACCAGTATTACGACACCAACGACGACTTCAACTGGCTGACGCGCATCGGGAGCTTCCGGTTCCCGAGCTGCACCTCGGGTCCCTCGGGGGCCCTCCAGGGCACCGTGACCGACGGAACCAATCCCGTCGCGGGAGTGACGGTGATGGCGGGCGCGTCGAGCACCACGACGAACGCGTCGGGCGCATACGCCTTCACGCTGCCGGTCGGCGCCTACGACATGACTGCCAGCAAGTTCGGGTTCCTGCCGTCCACGGCCAACGGCGTCGCGGTCACGGAAGACGGAACGACCGTGCAGGACTTCGTGCTGACGGCGGCGCCGTCGACGCTGGTCAACGGCACGGTCAAGGACGGCTCGGGCGCGGGCTGGCCGCTGCCGGCGAACATCACGATCACGGCGCCGGGCGCGCCGACGTTCAACACGACGGCGGATCCGGCGACGGGCTACTACGAGATCACGCTGGTCGAGGGCATCACCTACACGTTCACGATCACTACGCCGGTACCGGGTTACCTGCCCGGCGGCGGTCCGGTGGATCTTTCGGCGACGGCCCGCATCACGGCGAGCTTCGTGAAGAACTGGCAGCTCCTCGCCGACCCGGCGACCTGCAACGCGCCGGGCTATACGCAGAGCTTCCAGGGTCTTTCGGAAGACTTCAGCGGGGGCGAGATACCTGAGGGCTGGACGGTTCTCAACGACAGCGTCGGCGGTGAGGGTTTCCCGACCGAGTGGATCGTCGTCTCGGGTAGCGATCCCTGCGGCGACTATTCGGGCAACCTGACGGGCGGGGACGGACCGTTTGCAGTCGCCAACAGCGATTGCCCGGGTCCGAGCACGGTGATGGACACCACGCTGATCACCCCGTCGGTCAACATGTCCTCGTTCTCGTCCGCGACGCTGCGGTTCAACCAGGACTACCGCAATCTCGGCGACACCGCGGACGTCGACGTCAGCAACGACGGCGGCTCGACGTGGACCAACGTGCTGGCGCAGTCCTCGTCGGCGCGCGGTCCGGCGGTGGTCAACCTCGACATCAGTGCGCTTGCGACGGGCCATTCCAGCGTGCAGGCCCGCTTCCACAACTTCAACGCGGCCTGGGCCTGGTGGTGGCAGGTCGACAACGTCAAGCTGGGCCAGCTGGACTGTCTGCCCGGCACGGGCGGACTGGTCACCGGCACGGTGACGAGCCTTGCGACGGGCGCCGGCCTGAATGGCGCCGATGTCACGAACACCGGCGGCGCGACGATCAAGACGTTTGCCGGCAACGGTGGCGACGGGTTCTACGCGATGTTCGCGCCTGCAGGCAACCAGAGCTTCGAGGCTTCCCTGAAGCTCTACGGGCCGCGGGACAAGAGCGGGCTCGTGGTTCCCAACGGCGTGACGATTCTCAACTTTGCGCTGCCCTCGGGCAAGCTGACGGCCAACCCGACGGGTTACAACATTCGAGTGGCGCCCAACGGGACGCTGGATCAGACGCTGGTCCTGACGAACTCGGGCAGCGTGGACGCGGCGTTCAGCCTGCGTGAGCTCAACGTTCCGTACGTACCGCCGGCACGGCCGACGGGACCGTTCGTCACGGCCTCCCAGATCCGGGATGCCCTGGGGCGGCTGCCGATCACCTACCAGAAGCAGGTCAGGGCGGGGAAGGTTTTCAGCCTCGCCAAGTTCGGCCGTATTCCGGGTGCGCCCGACGTCCCGAGCGTTCCCACGACGGCCGGTGACGTGATTGCCAACTACCCGGCCAGCTTCGCGAGCCCGAACGGTCTGCCGTTCGGCGTGCTCATCGACAACGGTTCGGGCAACTTCTACGTGAGCGACCTGGGCAGCGGATTCCCGGGTGACAACATGGATCACGAGTTCACCTCGGATGGGACCGAGACGGGCGCCACGATCGACATGTCGTCGCTCGGCTTCCTGCCGGTGGACGGCACGTTCAACGGCCAGAGCGGCATGCTCTGGCAGGCGACCAACGACTTCTTCGGCGGCTCGAACACGTGCGTCTACGAGATCGATCCGGCCACGAAGGCGATGACGGGCAACACGATCTGCCCGGCGTTCCCGGTGCCGCAGACCGGTCTGGCGTACGACGTGACGACGGACACCTACTACTCGGGCTCGTTCTTCGACAACTCGGTTCAGCACTTCAACGCGGATGGCGAGATTCTCGACTCGGCGTCGGTTGGCCTGGCCATCACCGGTCTTGCCTACAACGCCGGGACGGGCCACCTGTTCGCGTTCCAGCAGACGGGCGCCGGCGCGGGAAGCGACGACGTCTACATCCTCGATCCCGCCAACGGCTACGCGGTTCTCGGCAGCTTCCTGGTCGGAGCCCCGGGGATCAACCCGGCCGCATCGGGCGGCATGGAGATGGACTGCGACGGGCACCTGGTCCTGGTGGATCAGCTGGGCGCCAATCCCATCTTCGTCGTCGACTCGGGCGAGACCAACGGCTCCTGCCACTTCGTGGACACGATTCCCTGGGTCACGGAAGATCCGACGGACGGCACGGTGCCCGGGCTGGTGGGTTCCGGTGCCGCGGGCAACACGGCATCGATCGCCCTGCACTTCGACGCGACCGGCCTGCTGCCGGGCCTGCGTCAGGCTCAGTTCACGTTCTCGACGGACACGCCGAACAAGGTTCCTGCGATGCCCGTGACGCTGACCGTGTCGTTCCTCGACGTGCCGGACGACAACCAGTTCCAGTCCTTCATCTACGGAGCGGCGGGCGCGGGCGTGATGCTCGGCGGACCGCCGAACTGCCCGGCCGGAGTGCTCTACTTCTGCCCGGCCGGCATCGTGACGCGCGCCGACATGGCCGGATATCTCTTCCGCGCCGTGCACGGGGCGTCGACGCCGCCGCCGGTCTACCAGAACGTCTTCCAGGACGTCTCGTTCAACCAGTACAACTCGTTCTACATCCAGGGCGTCTACGACGACGGCATCGCGGCCGGGTGCAGCGCCAGCCCCGCGCTCTACTGCCCGAACATTCCTGTCACGCGCGCCCAGATGTCGGCCCTGGTCTGGAAGGGCATGTTCGGAAGCGAGGCCCCGCCGGCGTGCACCGGCGTCTTCGCTGACGTCCCCTGCCCGTCGCTCTTTGCGGACTACATCGAAGCGCTGTACACCCTGGGGATCACCGCGGGATGCGGCAACGGAAACTACTGTCCGCACGACCCGATCACCAACGGGCAGATGGCGACCTTCCTCGTGAAGTCGTTCAACCTGCCGTATCTGCCATAGGTTTCTCGGATCCGATTCGTTCAACGGGCGCGGCTTCAAGCCGCGCCCGTTTTTGAAATTTGTCCGGACCTCACAAAGGAGTGTCATGAATTCCAAGGCGCGCGGCGTTTGGGCGGCTGTTCTGGTGTGCATGAGCGTCTCTCTGGCGGCGAGGGCGCAGGTCGTGCCGCGCGTGCGAACCGTCAGCGAGAAGGCCTTCCAGCACCCGAACCTGTTCGTGCCCGAGGTCACTGAGGATCTGACGATGCTTCCGGCGCCGCTCGTCCAGCGGCTGCGTCCGACCCTGGCTTCGTTCGGCGTTGCGCAGGAGTCGATCTTCTTCGACTCGCGGACCGGCCGTCCGACCTCCGTGATCCTGCGTCAGCCCATGCTCCCGGGCTCGGGAAGAGACAACCACCTTGCGTGGACGGCGGGCAAGCCCCTTTCGGACGCGGCGCTCGGCGACGCGGCCTGGAGGGCCCTGCGCACGTACCTGATCGCGCACAAGGCCGACCTCCGCCTCGACCCCTCCGAGCTTTCCGATTCGCCCCGCATCGGCGTCGTCGAGAACGGCGCGCTCATCTTCATCCACGTCCCGCGCGTGGTCGGCGGAATCCCGGTGCGCGACAACTCGATCGGCGCCGCGATCAACCACGGCAACCTGATCCTGCTCGGCATGCAGAAGTGGGGCGACGTCAACGTCCCCGCGCCCGCGCTCTCGGCTCAGGCCGCGAAGATGCGGTCGCGACCTTCTCGGCTCGTCGTCGACCCTGCGGTTCCTGCAGCGAACCGCACCTCGAGTTCATTCCCATGGCGGAGAACGGGACGCATCGACTACCGTCTGGCCTGGGTCGTCACGCTGCAAGGTGGATTCGCGACATGGGCTCCTGGGAAGCGCTCGTGGACGCGGCAACGGCACGCTCATCGCGTTCAAGGACCGAACCAGTACGGCCAGGCGCAAGGCCGCGAGGGTGGGATCTCCGGCGGCGTATCACGGCGGCGTTATCCGATCAGCAACGACCAGTTCCTCCCGATCGGCATCGAGCAGCCGAACGGGCCGATGTCCTTCGTCGACTACACGATCAACGGCGTCACGCAGCTACACGGACGTCGGCGGCAACGTCGGCTGCATTCCCGGGTCGCTCTCGACGGCGCTCAACGGCCTGTTCCTGAAGATCGTCGACGACTGCGGCGCGATCAACGAAACGGGCACGGGCGGGATCGATCTCGGCTCGGGACCCACGCCCGCGGCGACGGACTGCGCGACTCCCGGCGGCCACTCCGCCGGAGACACCAAGTCGAGCCCGATCGGGCTACTACGAGCTGAACCGCCAGATCGAGAAGGCCCAGAGCCACCTACAGTCCCAGGACGCCGGCCGGCGATCTGGCTGCGCCAGCAGCTCACTGCCGAGATGAACGAGAACGACGTCTGCAACGCCTTCTGGGACGGCGCCCAGGTGAACTTCTTCAAGTCCGCGATCGGCCAGGGCTGCCGCAACACCGGCGAGATCGCGGCGATCTTCGACCACGAGTGGGGCCACGGCGTCGACAACAACGGCGTCGATCCGTCGATCGCCAATCCCGGCGAGGCCATCGCCGACATGTACGCGATGTTGCGCCTGCACGTCTCGTGCGTCGGCCGGGGCTTCTTCACGGACTCGACCTGCTGCGGGTTACGGCGACGAGCTGCATCGGCACGCCGGAGACGGCGGCTGCACGGGCGTGCGGGACATCGACTACGAGAAGCACCGCTGCGACCTGCCCCACACGATCCGCTGGGTCCAGAACGGCTTCAGCAGCCAGCAGTGCGGCGGCACCGGCCGCGAATGCCTGCCCGGGCGGCGGCGGTCCGTGCGGAGGCGAAGTGCACTGCGAGGGCATGGTCATGGCCGAGACGGGCTGGGACCTGATGACCCGCGACCTGCTTTCCCCTCCCTTCAACTACTACTCGCAGCGCGCCCACGAGGTCGCGGCTCGCCTGATCTACCTCGGCGCGCAGCCCGTCGAGCTCCTGGTACACGTGCTCGGTGGGCGGCGGCTGCTCGGCGACGGGCGGCTACCTGAGCCTGCTCGCCGTCGACGACGACAACGGCGACCTGTCACGGACGGCACGCCGCACATGACGGCGATCCGGGCTGCCTTCGAGCGGCACGAGATCCACTGCGCCACTCCGGCTCCGGTCAACAGCGGCTGCGCCGACGTCGCCGACGCAGGCGCCCGTCGGTCACGGTCGAGCCGCGCGACCGGTCCGTCAAGTCGACCTGGACGGCGGTTGCCGAACGCGACGGGCTACCTCGTCTACCGCGGCGACGGCATCGACGGCTGCAACTTCGGACGTCCGATCATCGCCAACACCGCCGAGCTCTCGTTCCTCGACCAGGGCCTGGCCAACGGCCGGCAGCTACTCCTACAGCGTCGTTCCGTACGGATCGACGATGGCGTGCTCCGGCCCGATGAGCGGCTGCGTCAGGCGGCCCCGGTCGGCCGGTCCCAACCTGACCCTCCTCGACATCGCGGTGACCACGGGAGGCGACGGCGACGCGTTCCTGGACAACTGCGAGCTCGACCACGATCTCGTTCGACGTCAACAACAACGGCATCGTCGACCTGACGAACGTGCGCATCACGAACGTCACGCGCCGTCACGCATCCGGCGAGCACGATCGTGACCGCGTTCCCGGAGTCCTGGTCGCCGCAACACGGCCGACCTGCACGAACGTCAGCGGCAGCTTCCAGTTCATCCCCGAGGGACTGACCTTCGACGGGTCGATCCGACTTCCTGTCAGGTCACGGCCGACGAGCTCGCCGGAGACACGCGCATCGCAGCTCGTCCACATCGAACCACACGGAGAGCGACCTGTCGCTTGGCGAGCGCGGAGACCTTCAGCTTCGAGACCGGCACCGACGGCTGGACGACGACGAGCGGCACCTTCGATCGCGTCACGGGCGGAGGCGGCGCCAGCGGAACGACGGCACACATGTCGTCGTCGTCGGACCGGTCGACAACGCCTGCGACGTCGTCGCGTTCGCCGCTGATCGCTCTGACGCAACACGTCGACGCTGTCGATGTAGGTGCGCTACGACATCGAGCCGTCCGAGCGCGGTCAGAATTTCGACCGCGCCAACTGCTCCATCCTGGTCAACGTGGCGCACGGGTCAGCGGACGGTGATCGATGCCCTCCAGCGGGCGCGTCGTACGACGTGCCCGAACGGCGCGGCCAACGGCGACGTGCGGGACGACCGGCCAGGCGGGTTGGAACGGCACGACGCCGGGATTTCCGGCCGTCTTCTTCAGCGGCGACGTGGACCAGCGCTGCGCTGAACCCGGGCGGCGTCTTCACCGGCGTTCCGGTCCGTCTCTGCAGGTCAACTACGGGACCGATGCGCTGGCCTCGCGCAAGGGCTTCGATTTCGACGAAGTGACGCTGACCAACTTCTACGGTCAGGTCTCCGGACGCGCACGGCGACGACTGCGCGAATGCAGTGTCGGTGGCACCGGCGTGCCTGGTGGTGGACGGGTCGGGCAACGGGATCCTGGAAGTGGGAGAGACGGCCGTCGGTCTCGCCGACCTGGACGAACACGGGCGTCAACGCGATGGCGCTGACGCGGCAACGGTCTCGGCCTTCACGCGGCCCGGCGGAGCGACGTACACGCTGACCGACGGCGCGGCGGCGTACGGGGACATCGCGGCGGGCGCCTCGGCGGCCTGCACGGACTGCTACTCGGTGACGATCGACGCGGCGACGCGCCCGGTGACGCACTGGGACGTGCGACGGTGACGCGAGACGGCTGGACCCGAGCTCGACGGTGAAGACGTGGACGCTGCACGTGGGCGGCAGCTTCACGGACGTGCCGTCGGACAGCGCGTTTCTATCCGTCGGTGGAGACGGTGCTGCACTACGGAGTGACGGCGGGCTGCGGGGACGGGACGACGTTCTGCCCGACGGACCCGGTGACGCGGCAGCAGATGGCGGTGTTCCTGCTGAAGTCGCTGGAGGGGGCGGGGTACGTGCCGCCGGCATGCGTGACGCAGGCAGTTCGACGACGTGCCGTGCGACAGCCCGTTTGCGCCATGGATCAACGAGCTGGCGCTGCGCGGGGCGTGACGGCGGGCTGCGGTGGAAGCAACTACTGTCCGACGGGCGCGACGAACCGTGCAGCAGATGGCGGTGTTCCTGTTGAAGATGAAGGAAGGCTCGTCGTACGTGCCGCCCGCGTGCACGGTGGCGACGTTCGACGACGTGCCGTGCGACAACGCGTTTGCGCCCTGGATCTACGAGCTGGTGAATCGCGGCGTGACGGCGGGCTGCGGCGGGGGCAACTACTGCCCGGCGCGGCTCGGTCGCCCGTCAGCAGATGGCGGTCTTCCTCGTCAAAACCTTCGGACTCTCGCTCTACGGGCTCTGATCGAAACTCACTCGCTTTGAATGCACGGGCGCGGCTTTCGGGCCGCGCCCGTTTTCTTTTGGGCCGCGGCCGGCGCAACGGGCTAGTAATTCTCCCAGTTGAGACGGCCCGAACGGCTGGATAGATTGCCGGCACCTTCGGCCTCGTCCAGACCTTCGGGCACCCGCTCCGGGGACCCTGATCGACACGGAGGATGTTTCGACATTCGTCCGTACCGAAAGGGGAAGGCATGCACCGGATCTCGACGAAGCGGCTGACGGCGTACGTCGTGTCGCTCGCCTCCAGCCTGGCACTGATCGGAAGCTCCGCCCTGTACTCGGCGCAGGAACCGGTGACCCGGGCCGCCACGCGCCCCGTCAAGTCGACCGCGGCGCCGAGCGCCCCGAAAGCGGCCGTTGCGAAAGCTGCGGGATCCAAGAAGTCCGCCGCTCGAAGGAGTTCTTCCGGAACGGCCACCACGCCGATCAGCGGAACCGTCCGGGACGGCTCGGGACATGCGTGGCCCCTTTCCGCGCATCTCAAGCGCGCGGGAGGCGCCACGATCGGCGTCAGCGGAACCGTGACCGACGGATCCGGCGCGGGATGGCCGCTCTATGCCCGACTCGACATCACCTCCGCATCGACGGAGCCCGTCGTCGCGTTCAGCGACCCCGTCACCGGCGCGTACTCCGTGGATCTGGCCGGCGGCATCGCGTACTCGTTCCTCGTCACGCCGCTGTCGACGGGTTACGTCGCGGCGACCGGGCCCGTGACCGTCGACGCGTCGCCGGTGACGGCCAACTGGCAGCCCAGGGTCGACGCGGCGCAGTGCCAGGCGCCGGGCTACCAGGCGGCCGGCTTCACGCCGGTGCTCTCGGAAGGGTTCGACTCGGGCGCGCTGCCTCCGGGCTGGACGATTCAAACGACGACCGGCGCGAGCTGGGAAGTTCTTTCGGGCGCGGACCCCTGCGGGCAGTTCGACGGAAACCGGACGGGCGGAACGGGCCCCTTCGCCATCGTCAACAGCTCCTGCAACAGCAATCAGATCGACGACGACGACTCGTCGCTCGTCACGCCGCCCGTCGACCTCTCGGCCCTGCCGACGGCCGCGATCCGGTGGAACAACGACTACCTTTACGCGAACGACTCGACCGCCGAAGTGGACGTCTCCATCGACGGCGGCGCGACCTGGACGAACGTCTGGGAGCGCGGCCTCCCGGACGCCCCGGGGCCGGACGTCGAGTCGGCCGACCTGTCGGTCGCGGCCGGGCACGCGGGCGTCCAGGCGCGCTTCCACTACGCCGGTTTCTGGGCGTGGTGGTGGCAGGTGGACGACGTCCGCATCGGCCAGGCGCTCTGCAACCCGCTGCCAGGCGGCCTCGTCGTCGGCAACGTTCGCGACGCGAACACCGGCCTCGGGCTGGTTGGGGCGACGGTCACGAACCTCGGCGACGCGACCGTCGTGACGACGTCCTCGACCGGCGATCCCGCGGTGGGCGATGGCTACTACTCCCTGTTCACGGGCAGCGGGCCGGTGTCGCTCGAGGCGTCACTCGCGCCCTATTCATCGCAGACGGGTCAGGCGACGGTGGTATCCAACGGCGTCGTCCGGCTCGACATCGCGCTGCCGGCGGCCCTGCTCGACGCGAGCCCGCGACCCGTCTCCTCCACGGTCGCGCGGGGCGGCTCGGACGACCAGGTGATCTCGATCGGCAACGCCGGCGCGGCTGCCGGGACCTTCAAGCTGCTGGAGCTGACCGCTCCGGCGCAGGCTCCCGTCACGCTGCGGCCCGCCCCGATCAACGTGCGCGAGGTCGCCGCGGCCGTCCACCGGATCCCGCGCGGGCTCGCAGAATGCCCGCGATACGAAGGGTCTGCCGCTTCCGTCCGGCGCGTCGCAGTTGCGCGAGGTGCCCCGCCTCGCTTCCGCGGGCAACGTCATCGGCTCGTTCTCGACGAGCCTCTCGGCCGGCTGGGGCCTCGCGTACGACACCGTCGCGAACCGCCTCTGGATCTCGAACCCCGACGACCCGTTCGACGGGCTGCCGGGCGATGGCCTCGACTACGTCTTCCTGTCCGACGGCACGAACACGGGCGACACCCTGGATCTCCACTCCTCGGGCGGCGCGTGGCAGGCCGACGGCACCTACAACCAGCGCACCGGGACGATCTGGCAGGTCAACGTCGGGGGCGACAACTGCCTCTTCGAGATCGATCCGGTCACGAAGACGATCACCGGCAGGAAGATCTGCGGGCCCTGGCACTACTCGGAGCGCGGCGTCGCGTACGACTACGTGACCGACACGTACTACGTGGGCGGCTGGGAAGACACCGTCGTGTACCACATCGACAGTGCCGGCAACCTGCTCGACTCGGCCTTCACCAACATCCCGATCTCGGGCCTGGCCTACAACCCGTCGACCGGGCACCTCTTCGCCACGGCGCTCTACGCGGTCGGGTTCGACGTCTTCGTCCTCGACCCGAAGAACAACTACATCACCGTCGGCGGCTTCCTCGCGACGAGCGGCGGAGTGCCGGTGCTGCAGGGCCAGGGGGTCAGCCTCGAGGCCGACTGCGACGGGAATCTGTGGATCTACCACCTCTTCGATCAGGTCGCCTACGAGATCTCGTCGGGCGAGACGGGCTGGTGCGTGAACGAGGTTCCGTGGCTGACGGAGACGCCGGCGTCCGGCGTCGTCGAAGGCGGGGGAGCCCTCCCGGTCACCCTCCACTTCGACGCGTCGGGCCTGCAGCCGGGACTGCACCTCGGGCAGATCCTCTTCGGCCAGGACACGCCTTACGCCGTCGAGCCTGTGCCGGTGAACTTCACGGTCCTCTTCGACGACGTCCCGGTCGACAGTTTCGCGTCGAGCTACATCTACGCGGCCGCCGGCGCCGGCGTGATGCCCGGCGGAACGCCGGTCTGCACGGCAGGCTCATTCTGCCCGAACGGACTGGTCACGCGGGCCGACATGGCGGGCTACCTCTTCCGGGCGGCGAACGGGGCCGCGACCGCTCCGCCGGTCTACGAGTACGCGTTTCACGACGTCGCCTTCAACGACTTCAACAGCTTCTACATCCAGGGCATCTTCGAGATGGGCGTCACCGCCGGCTGCGGGGGCGGCAACTACTGCCCGCACGCCCCGTACACGCGCGCGCAGATGGCCGTATTCCTGTGGAAGGGCCGGCACGGCGCGGAGCCGCCGCCGGCCTGCTCGCCCCGGGGTCTTCGCCGACGTGCCGTGCCCCGATGGCTTCGCGGTCGATTACATCGAGGGGATCTACAACGAAGGCATCACGGCGGGCTGCGGCAACGGCAACTACTGCCCGAGCGGCAACATCACCAACGCCCAGATGGCCGTCTTCCTCGTGAAGGGTTTTCAGATTCCCTACGTTCCTTAGACTTCCGGGTCGTTCTCCGGCGCCTCGAGGCGCGGCGCCCAGCCGCGCCTTTTCTTTTTGGGCCGAGCGCGGCAGCGCCCCTCAGCGCGCCGGCGCCACCAGGTCGGTCTCGCCGAGCGACCACTCGTGGTACGCGTCGGCGACCGACTCGACGTCGCCGTCGCGGACGATGCGCCCGTGGTGGAGCCAGAGGACGCGGTCGCAGTTCTCGCGGATCTGCGAGAGCGAGTGGGAGGCCAGCATGAACGTCTTGCCGCGCGCGCGCAGGCCGTCCATGCGGTCGTGGCATTTTCGCTGGAACTTCTCGTCGCCGACCGAGAGCGCCTCGTCCACGAGGAGGATGTCCGGGTCCACGTCGGTCGCCACCGCGAAGGCGAGGCGGGCCGACATGCCGGTCGAGAAGGTGCGGATCGGCGCATCGATGAAGTCCTGCAGCTCCGCCCACTCCACGATCCGGTCGAGGCGGCGCCGCGTCTCGGCGCGGGAAAAGCCGAGCAGCGCGCCCTGCAGCATCACGTTCTCCCGTCCGGTCAGCTCGCCGTGGAACCCGAGGCCGAGCTCGAGGATCGGCGCGAGACGCCCGACGACGTAGACGCGCCCTTCGGCCGGGGGCAGGACGCGCGAGATGACCCGGAAGAGCGAGCTCTTGCCGGCCCCGTTTCGCCCGATGACGCCGACGCGCTGGCCGGCCTTGATGACGAGGTTGATCTCGTGCAGCGCCTGGAAGTCGTCGAAGACGATGCGCTTCTGCATGCGGCGGATGGCGTATTCCTTGAGCGAGACGATCCTCTCCCGCGGGATCCGGTATCGCAGCGTGACGTTCTCGAGCCAGATGGCGGTGGGCGGCGTCACGGCGTCCTCAGCTCCAGTACGCCATGTCGTCGCGGCGGTGACAGAAGTAGACCCAGCCCGTCACGAAGACGGCCACGGAGAACCCGAACGCGCCGCCGAGCAGGGTGGCCGACGGGATCCGCCCGTCGTAGATCGGGTCGCGGAAGGTGCGGATCAGGAAGTACATCGGGTTCAGCGAGAGGATGAAGCGGTACCGCCCCGGCACGATCGACGGGTGGTAGACGATCGGCGTCAGGAAGAACCACGTCTGGACGATGACCGGGTACATCTCCTTGATGTCGGCGAACCGCGATGCGACCGTGAAGAGTATGAGCGACGCCCCCGCCGTGAAGAGAGAGCCGATCAGGATCGGGACGGGCAGGAATGCCCACGTCGCGTGAAGCGGAAACCCGGTCACCCAGAGGATCAGGAGCAGGGGCAGGATCGAGAGCAGCAGGTTGACGATGCCTCCGCCCACGGCCGAAGCGATGAAGACCGAGCGCGGGATGAACATCCGCTTGGCGAGCTCGTTGGAGCCGTGGGTGTTCTGCGCGGCCGTCGTCGAGGTCTGCGAGAAGAAGGTCCAGAAGATCGACCCCGTCATGAAATACACGGGGTAGTTCTGGATGGCGGTCTTCAAGCAGCGCCGAGAAGACGAGGGTCAGCGCGACCATGTTGAGCAGCGGCGCGAGCATGGTCCAGAGGATCCCGAGGACCGACCGCTTGTAGCGCACCTTGATGTCGCGGACGACGAGCTCGTGGACGAGGCCCCGGTACTGCCAGAGGCTCTCGGCTTCCTCGATCCAGCGCGGCTTGCGCCGGGCCGAGTCGTAGATGGAGGGCTCGTGGCGCGCCGCCGCCGGAACGTTGCTCATGCTCGTCGGTTCGCCGCTCACGGTTGGGGACTCACGGTGTCACGCCGGGGCATTTCGGTCAACCAGCCGTCGAGCGTCCCGGCGCGGATGTCCCAGGTGTTCTCCCGCGCGAAGGCGCGCTGGCGCTGCGCGCCCGGCCGCGCCGCCGGCCGCGGCCTCCTCGATTGCGCGCGCAAACTCCTCGGCCGTCGCGGCGAGGCGGACGACGCCCCGGCGCGCGAAGGGCTCGAGCGACGCCATGGGCGTGGCGACGATCATCCTTCCCGCGGCGGCCGCTTCGTAGAGCTTCACGGGGTCGGTGGCGTGGGTCAGGGCCGAAAGGCGGAAGGGGATGATCTCGACGTCGAACCGGGCGCGGAAGCCGGGCATCTCCCGGTGCGGGCGTTCGCCGTGGAACACGAGGTTCGGCAGGCGCGGGGCGGCCAGCGTCGCGTCTTCGAGGCCGCCCACGATCTCGAATGACCACGACGGCCGCAGGCGCGCGAGGCCGGCGACGAGGTCCATGTCGAACCAGGCGTCCACGGCGCCCGTGTAACCGATCCGGAGCCGGCCGGCCTGCGGCGCGGGATCCGGGATGGAGGCGAACAGCGCGAAGTCGCAGGCGTTGGGCAGAAGGCGCGCGCCGGGGTTCCAGGCCGCCATCCGGCGCCGGAGGGTCTCGGACGTCGCGACGACGAGATCGGCGTCCGAGGCCGCGGCGCGCTCGGCCTCTTCGAAAATGCCGGCGCGATTGGTCGAGAACGCCTCGTGCGCGTCGAGGCAGTCGTAGGCGATGCGCCACCCGAAGCGCGCGCGCAGCGCCGCAGCCAGGGGAGCCCAGAAGGGCGACTCGACCAGCAGGACGACGTCCTCGAGGTGGAACCGCGTGCGCGCCGCGGACACGCCTTCCAGAGCGGCCGCGAGGGCGGGGTCCTGCAGCCGGCGGTCGGCGGGGTCCTCCCGGCGCACGCCCTCGAGCGGCAGGAGCATCACCCCCGGCGCGACGCCCGTCGTCTCGCGCGGCTCGCCGCTGCCCTCGAGCGATCCGTAGAAGACCCGGAGCCCGCGGCGGGCGAGGGCCTCCGCCAGCTGCTGGGGCCGCTGCCGCCGGTAGCTCCATGCGACGACGGGCAGCACCAGGACGTCGGGGCGGCCGGGACGGGCGCGGCCCGGATCGAAGTCGAAACGCGCCAGCTCGACCGGCGGCTTGCGGATGCCGAGCAGCTCCTCGGTGCGGACGTGGCGGCGCAGCGCGCGCCGCAATGCGAGCGGGGTCAGCCGCCGGCCCATCGCGTAGATCCGGCCGCGCAGCCCCGACTCCCAGTCGGGTCTCATGCGGGCGGGGCGAAGGGGGTGAAGGGCCGGCCCGTCAGGATCGCCGCGATCCGTTCGGACGCAAGCCCGTCTCCGTAGGGATTGAAGCGGTCCCGCGCCTGGACCGTGGCGGCGCCGTTGCCGGACAGCAGCGCCGAAGCCCGCGCCACGATCTTCTCCTCGTCGGTGCCCACCAGCTCGGCCAGGCCCGCCTCGACACCCTCCGGCCGCTCGGTCTTCTCGCGCAGGACGAGGACGGGCTTGTGGAAGGTCGGCGCCTCCTCCTGGATCCCGCCCGAGTCCGTGAGGATCAGGCGCGCGCGGCGCATCAGCCGGACGAGCGCGAGGTAGTCGAGCGGCTCGACCAGCTCGACGTTGGGAAGGCCGGCGTTGCGGCGCACCACCGGTCCGACGTTGGGATTCGGGTGAAGGACGTGCACGAAGCGGGTATGCGGAAAGGCTCCGGCGAGGCGGCCGATGGCGCGCACGACGCGCTCGAGCGGTTCGCCGAAGCTCTCGCGGCGGTGCGTGGTGATCAGGACCAGGTCCTCCTGCGCCGCCTCGCCGTCGTGGCCGGCGATCGCGAGCAGCGCGTCGACGACCGTGTTGCCCGTCAGGAAGATCTTCTCGCCGGGCACGTCCTCGGCCTCGAGCGCCCGGGCGGCCCGCCGCGTCGGGACGAAGTTCGCGGCGGAGACCAGATCCACGACGCGGCGGTTCATCTCCTCGGGAAACGGATGGTCGAAGTCGCCCGTGCGCAGCCCGGCCTCCACGTGGCCGACGCGGACGCGCCGGTGGAAGGCGGCGATCGCGGCGCACATCGCCGTCGTCGTGTCGCCCTGCACGAGGAGCCAGTCGGGCTGCTCGCGGGCGAGCACGGCGTCGATGCCGGCGAAGACGCGCGCGGAGAGCTCGTTCATCGTCTGGTCGGGCCGCATCAGGTCGAGATCCACGTCGGGTGTCAGCGCGAAGAGCGAGAGCACCTGGTCGAGCATCTGCCGGTGCTGCGCCGTTGCGCACAGAATGGTCTGGCATCCCGGCTCCTCCCGGAGGCGCCGGATGACGGGGGCCATCTTGATGGCCTCCGGGCGAGTACCCACGACGACGATGAGTTTCATGAGATTCCGCTCTGCCCGCCGGGCCCGCACAGCCTCCCGGCGCGGCCCGCCGCGGGGCAGACCTCTTCGCATTCTACGGGCTTCGCCGGGGCAGCGGGAGCGGAAAAATCGGCGCCCCGGACGGCTCCCGCGCGGGGGTACACTCTGCTCTCAACCATCATGATCCCGGAAGTCTTCGAGTGCCCCCGATGCGAACGGCAGTTCGTCATCGACTCCGTGCCCGACACCGGCAGCGAAGAGGTGCACTGCCCCCAGTGCAGCCGGTACCTCGGCGTGCGCGACATCGCGTTCGTCCTGCGCACCGAGCTCGACGAGATGATCGAGCGCCTGAGCTTCGAAAAGGACCGGCTCGAGAAGGACGAGGCGGTCTACACCCTGACCGACTGCGACCCCGAGATGCGCTACTACGGGCGCGAGGTTCCGCGCGTGATCCACGTGCTGCGCAGCGCGCTGAAGGATCTGCGCACGCTGCGCGACGGCTACAAGGTCAAGCCGGCGGAGGAATGACCACGGTCGGGCTCGCCGTGAGAAACATCTTCAATCGGCGCAGGCTCGTTGCTTTTCCCAGCAGCTCCACCACGTCGAAGAGCGGCGCCCCGACCGTGACGCCCGTCAGGGCGAGGCGTACCGGGTGGATGAGCTTGCCCGCGGAAACGCCCTCGGCCTCGGCGGTCGCGCGCAGCGCCGCCTCGGTGGATGCGGTCGTCCACTCCGGCAGGGCCTCGAGCCGCGCGGCGAGGGCCTCCAGGAGGCGTCCGGTCTCGGGCTTGACGTGCTTCTTGATTCCCTCGGCCTCGTACTCGAAAGGGTCATGGGCGTACGACGAGAGCGCGCGGCCCATCTCGATGGGCGTGCGCACGCGGGGACGGTGGAGCTCGATGGCGCGCAAGGCCACGGCTTCGTCGGGGCTCCCCGCCGCGGCATAGGGCAGGGAACGCCGCAACAGCTCGGCGGCCGGCATCTTCGCGATGTACTGCGAGTTCATCCAGAGCAGCTTCTCCGGGTCGAAGACCGACGGCGAGGCGCCCACCTTTTCCAGCGAGAACTCGCGCTCCATCTCCTCGCGGGTCAGGATCTCGCGGTCGCCGCCGGGCGCCCATCCGAGCAGGGCGAGGAAGTTGAAGAGGGCTTCGGGCAGGATCCCCTCGTCGCGCCACTCCTCGACGGCCGCGGCCCCGTGGCGCTTGGAGAGCTTCTTGCGGTCGGTGCCGAGGATCATGCCGAGGTGCGCGAACTTCGGAACCGGAGCGCCGAGAGCCTCGAAGAGCGCGACGTGCTTGGGCGTGTTGGCCAGGTGGTCGTCGCCGCGGATGACGTGTGTGATCCGCATGTCGGTGTCGTCGACGCAGACGCAGAAGTGGTACAGCGGGTGGCCGCCCGAGCGGACCAGGACGAAGTCGTCCAGCGCCTCGGGCGGGAACTCGATGCGCCCGCGGACCATGTCGTCGACGACGATCGGCGTCGTCGGGCATCCGCAGGCGCACGACGTGGCGCTCGCCGCGCGCTGGCCCGCCGCGCGCTCTCATCGAGCGGGATGGCGCGCCCGGCTCCGGAGTACCGGTAAGCCTTTCCCGCGGCTTCGGCCTTCTTGCGCTCGGCGTCGAGCTCCTCGGGAGTCTCGAAGGCGCGGTACGCCTTGCCCTCGGCGAGGAGCTTCTCGATGGCCGCCTGGTAGAGCGCGCCGCGCTGAGACTGGAGGTACGGCCCCTCGTCGTACTCGAGGCCCAGCCACTCCATCGCGGAGAGGATCTGCGCCGTCAGCTCCTCGCGGGAGCGCTCGACGTCCGTGTCCTCGATCCGGAGGACGAACGTCCCGCCCGTGTGGCGGGCGAAGAGGAGGTTGTAGAGGGCCGTCCGCGCACCGCCGACGTGGAGCGAGCCCGTCGGCGAGGGCGCGAAGCGGACGCGGGGAGTGGTCGGGTCGTTCAAGGCGCCCGATGCTAACGTAGTACAGCGCTCCGTTTCCAACCTGAACCGCGAAATGAAGACCGACGCCGAAAAAGAACCTCTGTCCATGCGGTGGCGCGCCGACGCCGTCCTGATCGGCGTGACGATCGTCTGGGGCGCGGACTTCGTCCTCGTCAAGAATCTGCTGGCGGCGGTCCCGCCCCTGCCGTTCCTCTTCTGGCGCTTCGCCTTTGCCGCGGTCCTCTGCGCGCTCTTCCTCCCGGGCCGTCCCCGGACTCCGCGGCTCGTTGCCGACGGGCTCTATCTCGGCGGCCTGCTCGCCCTGGGCATGGCGCTCCAGATCCTGGGCCAGGCCGAGACGACCGCCTCCAACGCGGCCTTCCTCACGGGCATGGCCTCGGTGCTGACTCCCGTCGCGGCCTACCTGCTCACGCGCAAGTTGCCCACTCTCGAGAACGGCCTCGGGATCACGCTGGCGGGCGCGGGCTTCGTCCTGATGAGCTTTCCCGCGGGAGGCGTCGCCGTGAATCGCGGCGACCTGCTCGTGTTCGGATGCGGCGTCGTCTTCGCGTTCTACATCGTCGAGATGGCCGAGCGCGCGGGTCGCCACGACACCATGTGGTTCACGGTGATCCAGCTGCTGGTCGTCGTGCTCTGCACGGGCGCCGTCACCCTTCGCGCAAGGCGGCGCGGCGGCCTTTGCCTCGGGCATCGTCCCGATCCTCGGCCGGACCTCGTTCCTCGTGCAGGCGGTGCTCCTGGCGGTCGTCGGCACGGCGGGGACGTACGCCTTCCAGACCTGGGCGCAGCGCCACATGTCCGCGACCCACGCGGCGATCATCTACACGCTCGAGCCGGTCGTGACGGCGCTGCTTGCGGGATGGTTCCTGGCCGAGAAGCTGTCCACGCGCGGCTGGGTGGGAGGAGCGCTGGTGCTTGCGGGGATCGTGGTGTCCGAGGTGCGGCTGCGGCGGTAGCTGCCCGGGCGGCCCAAGGGCCGCCCCTACGGCCCGACACTGGATGTTCTGCGTCGGTGCCGTAGGGGCGGGGCTTGCCCCGCCCGGGGTCGTATCGCCGCTGTCCGTTAGTCGAGTGGGAACGTGAGGCTGTACGAAAACCGCCCCCGCCCGATCTCCATCAACAGGCTGCCCTTGTTGAAGTCCCGCTGCAGCACGTGGTCCACGTCGTCCACGTTGCTGGCCGGCGTGCCGTTGACCGACAGCAGGACGTCCCCGGTCTTCAGTCCCGCCTGCGCGGCGAGGCTGTCGCGGTCGACGACGGTGATGCGCAGGCCTTCGTTCGACGGCCGCACGCTGATGCCGATCTCCTCGCGCAGGATCTGCGTGCCGATTCCGGCGGGCGGCGCTTCGCCCTGGACGGTCACCGTGTGCTCGCCCTGCTTGTCGCGCAGCACGAGCTTGAGCGGCTTTCCGGGGCCCCGCGTGGAGAGGACCGTCTCGAACGCCTCCTGCGAGTCGATCGTGCTGCCGTCCACGGAGACGATCTGGTCGCCCGCGCGGACGCCCGCCCGGGAAGCGGGAGAGTTCGGGTAGACGCTCTTGACCCGCAGCCCGCGGGGACGATTCTCCTCGCCGGACACGAGGGTCTTGCCGCGCACGCCGATCCACACGGCCCGGACTTCTCCGAACTTCAGGAGGTCGTCTACGATCCGCCGCGCGCGGTCGGCCGGGATCGCGAAGCCGATGCCCTGCGCGCCGCCGATGATCGCGGTCGCGACGCCCACCATCTCGCCGTCGAGGTTGACGAGCGGGCCGCCCGAGTTGCCGGGGTTGATCGAAGCGTCGGTCTGGATGAAGTCGGTGTAGGTCTGGTCGTTCTCGCCCTTCACGCTGCGTCCGGTCGCCGACACCACGCCCGCCGTCACGGTGTGCGAGAGGCCGAACGGATTGCCGATCGCGACGATCGTCTCGCCGATCATCAGGTCCGACGAGGACCCGAGCTTCAGGAACGGGAGCGCGCCGTTGGGCTTGCGCACGCGCAGGACGGCCAGGTCGTTGTCCGCGTCCGAGCCCACGACGTCGCAGTCGAGCTCGAGGCCGGACTTGGTCATCGCCGTGATCTTCGAGGCGCCCGAGACGACGTGGTCGTTGGTGATGATGATCCCGCGCGCGTCGATGATGGACCCCGAGCCGAGCGACTGGCTCGTGCGTTTGCGGGGCCGGTTGTCGAAGCCGAAGAAGAAATCGTCGAAGACGGAGGGGCGCCGCCGCAGGATCTGCTCGGCGGAGATGTTGACGACCGCGGGGGAGACCTTCTCGACGACCTGGACGATCTCGTTGCGCCGCGTGGAAAGGGGCGTCGCGGAAGCCACGGCGGCCGCGGCGAGCAGGAGGAGGGCGGCCGGCCGGCGTTTCACGTGCAGCACAACGGCGCATTCTGCCCCGGCATTCCGCCCCGTGTCATCCGGAAACCGCCGGAAAACAAAAGGCCCCGCCGCGAGGCGGGGCCGGGATGACCGGAACCGGGGGGTTACTTCGCGCGGACGTCGATCGTGTCGGTGACCGTTGCGGATTTCTTGTGAACGACCAGGGACTCGCCGTCCGGGGCCGCGTCGAGCTCGACGGCTTCGCCCTCGCCGACGTCGCCGGCGAGCAGCCGGTTGGCGAGGACGTCCGAGACCTGCTTCTGGATGAGCCGCTTCAGCGGCCGGGCGCCGAACGTCGGGTCGTAGCCCCGTCCGGACAGCAGGCGCCGGGCCGCGGGCGTCCACGAGAGGAAGATGCCCCGGGCGAGCACGGTGCGCGCGAGCCCCTGGAGCTGGATCTCGACGATCTTCTCGATCTCGTCGCGCGTCAGGCGGTGGAAGACGATGACGTCGTCGATGCGGTTGAAGAACTCCGGCCGGAAATGCCGGCGCAGCGCTTCCTCGATCTTCGCCTTGATCTCTCCCTCGTCGCGCGACGACTCCTCGGCGATCCACTCGGAGCCCAGGTTCGACGTCATGATGATGACCGTGTTCTTGAAGGACACGACGCGGCCCTTGCCGTCGGTCAGGCGGCCGTCGTCGAGGACCTGCAGGAGCACGTTGAAGACGTCGGGGTGGGCCTTCTCGATCTCGTCGAAGAGCACGACGGAGTACGGACGGCGGCGCACCGCCTCGGTCAGGCGGCCGCCCTCCTCGTACCCGACGTAACCCGGCGGGGCGCCGATCATGCGCGCGACCGCGTGCTTCTCCATGTACTCGGACATGTCGAGGCGGACCATCGAATGCTCGTCGTCGAACAGGAACTCGGCCAGCGCCCGCGCGAGCTCGGTCTTGCCGACGCCCGTGGGGCCGACGAAGAGAAACGAGCCGAGGGGCCGGTTCGGATCGGACAGCCCGGCGCGCGAGCGGCGGACGGCGTCGGCGATGGCCGTGACGGCCTCGTCCTGGCCGATGACGCGCGCGTGGAGGCGGCCCTCCATACCGAGCAGCTTCTGCGACTCGCTCTCGATCATGCGGCTGACCGGAACGCCCGTCCACTTCGAGACCACCGCGGCGATGTCCTCCTCGGTGACCTCCTCGCGCAGCATCGGCTGGCCCTTCTGCAGGTCGGCCAGGCGCGCGTTCTCGGCCGCGAGGTCCTTCTCGAGCTGGGGCAGCCGCCCGTAGCGCAGCTCCGCGACCTTCTGCAGCTCGCCCTGGCGCTCGGCCTCGACGGCGTCCTGCTTGACCTTCTCGAGGGCTTCCTTGATCTGGCCGATCTTCTGAATGACGGTCTTCTCGGCGGACCACTTGGCGCGCAGGCGCGTCGACTCCTCGCGGGCCTCCGAGAGTTGCTTCTCGATCTCGCCGAGGCGTTCCTTGGCTTCCTTCGTCTTCTCCTTCTGGAGCGCGCGCTTCTCGATCTCGAGCGAGACGATCCGGCGCTCGACCGCGTCGATCTCGGCGGGCATCGAGTCGATCTCGGTGCGCATGCGCGCGGCCGCCTCGTCCACGAGGTCGATGGCCTTGTCGGGCAGGAAGCGGTCGGTGATGTAGCGATGCGAGAGGCGCGCCGCGGCGACGAGCGCGGCGTCCGTGATGCGCACGCCGTGGTGGATCTCGTAGCGCTCCTGCAGTCCGCGCAGGATCGCGATCGTGTCCTCGACGGTCGGCTCTTCGACGTACACCGGCTGGAAGCGCCGCTCGAGGGCGGCGTCCTTCTCGATGTACTTCTGGTATTCGTTCAGCGTCGTCGCGCCGATGGCGCGCAGCTCGCCGCGGGCGAGGGCGGGCTTCAGCATGTTCGAGGCGTCCATGGACCCTTCCGAGGCGCCGGCGCCGACGAGCGTGTGGAGCTCGTCGATGAAGAGGATGATCGTGCCCTGGGCCTCCTCGATCTCCTTCAGGACGGCCTTCAGGCGGTCCTCGAACTCGCCGCGATACTTGGCGCCGGCGATCATGGAGCCGAGGTCGAGCGAAACGACGCGCTTGTTCTTCAGGCCCTCGGGCACGTCGCCCATGTGGATCCGGCGGGCGAGGCCCTCGACGATCGCGGTCTTGCCGACGCCGGGCTCGCCGATCAGGACCGGGTTGTTCTTCGTGCGGCGCGAGAGCACCTGGACCACGCGCCGGATCTCCTCGTCGCGCCCGATGACGGGGTCGATCTTGCCGCGGCGGGCGAGGTCCGTCAGGTCGCGCGTGTAGCGCTTCAGGGCCTGGTACTTGTCCTCCGGGTTCGGATCCGTGATGCGCGCGGATCCGCGCACTTCCTTGAGCGCCTTCAACAGGACGTCCTTCTTGACGCCCGCCTTGGCGAGCCGCTGCGCCGTGTCGCCGCCCGACTCGGCCAGGGCCACCAGGAAGTGCTCGGTCGAAACGTATTCGTCGCCGAACTCCTTGGCGACCTCGAAGGCGCGGTCGAACACGCGCGACAGCTCGCGCGCGAGCACCGCGTCGGCCGAGGCGCCCGAGACCTTGGGGCGGCGGTCGAGCTCGGCCTCGATCTCGCGGGTGAGCGCCTCGGGATTGGCGCCGAGCTTCTGGAGAACGGGGACGACGACGCCGTCGTCCTGCTTGAGCAGGGCGAGCAGGAGATGGTCTCCGGTCAGCTCCGCGTTGCCGCGGGCGCGCGCGTCGCGCTGGGCTTCCTGGAGTGCCTCCTGGGCCTTGATGGTGAGCTGGTCCAAACGCATGCTGTTCCTTCCCGCCGGGTCGTGATTCGAGGTGGAAGCGGTGGGGAATCGACCCGGTCTGGAGGCTGAAGATTAGTATCTGAGTGTCATATTGTCAAGTTCATAGATATAAAAATATTAGCCTTTAGGACTCAAGTACTTATGGCCTTCGGCCGGGATCGATGAGGCCGGCTTCGCGAAATCCCTTCTCGCGCAGCAGGCAGGCATCGCACTCGCCGCAGGGCTCGGCGGCGGGCCCGGGCTCGTAGCAGGAGGTCGTGAGCGCGAAGTCGAGGCCGAGCTCGGCCGCCCGCTTCACGATCTGGGCCTTCGTCATCCGGAGCAGCGGCGCGCGGATCCGGAACGCGCGTCCCTCGACTCCCGCCTTCGTCCCGAGGTTCGCCATCCGCTCGAAGGCCTCGAGGAACTCCGGCCGGCAATCCGGGTAGCCGGAGTAGTCGAGCGCGTTCGCGCCGATGAAGATGTCCCCGGCGCCCGCGACCTCGCCCCACGCGAGGGCGTGGGAGAGAAACAGCGTGTTGCGCGCGGGCACGTAGGTGACGGGGATCGCAGTTCCGGCCCAGATCGTTTCGGGGAACGGGCAGGGCCGGGTCCGTCAGCGCCGACGCGCCGGCGCCGGGAAAGTCGAGGCGGACCACGCGGTGCTCGCGGGCGCCGTAGCGGGCGGCGATCGCGCGGGCGCGCTCGAGCTCGATCGCGTGCCGCTGGCCGTAGTCGAACGACAGCGCGCGGACTTCGAGCCCCTCTTCGCGCGCGAGCAGCAGGCAGGTCGCCGAGTCGAGGCCGCCGGAAAGAAGGACGATCGCCGAGCCGCTCATCGTCCCGGCACGTCGCCCCACAGGATCTTGTGGAGCTGGAGTCCGAGCCGGATCGGCCTTCCGGAGTCGCGCACCCACGCGGCGAGCTCGTCGGCGCGCAGGGTCTCCCACGCCGGCGAGAACGTCACGGCGTGGCGCTCGTCGAGGCCGCGCGCCCGGACGAGCGCGAGCGACCAGTCGAAGTCCCGGCGGTCCGCCAGGACGAACTTGACCTCGTCGTGCGGCTGGAGAAGATCCAGGTTCGCGGGCAGGTTCGCGTGCTGCATCCCGCTGCCCGGCGCCTTCACGTCCACGATCTTCACGACGCGGGGATCCACGCGGTCCAGCGCCACGTGGCCGCCCGTCTCGAGGAGGACCGTCTTTCCGGCCGAGAGCAGCTGCTCCATGAGAGGGTAGACGGCCTCCTGCTCGAGCGGCTCGCCGCCCGTGACCTCGACGAGATCCGTGCCGAGGGCGAGCACGCGCCCGGCGGCGTCGGAAACCGTCATGTCGCCGCCGCCGTGAAAGGCGTACGCGCTGTCGCACCAGACGCAGCGCAGCGCGCAGCCGGTCAGGCGGACGAACGCGCAGGGAAACCCGGCCCGCGTCGATTCCCCCTGGATCGACCGGAAGATCTCCGTGATGCGCAGCGTCGGCTCGGTCATGCGACGACCCGGATCTTGCCATGCAGCATGTTCATGCCGCACGAGAAAGGGAACTCGCCCTCGCGCTCGGGCAGGATCGCGACCGTCGTTTTCGCGTGGGCCGGCAGGGCGCGCCGGATGCCGAAGTCGGGCAGCACGATCTCGTCGCTGCAGGGGCTCGATTCGCGGCGGTCGAAGGTCAGCCGCAGGGGCACGCCGCGGCGGGCGACGACCAGTTCCGGGGAGTAGCCGCCCTCGACCACGATCGTGACGTCGGAGCCCGCGACGACGGCGGCGGGCCGCTTTCCGAAGAAAAAGACGAAGAGAAAGACGATCAGCGCCGCGCCGGTCACGATCGCGGCGATACGGTCCGGCGTCACGCGAGCTTTCTCCGCGCCAGGCGCAGGCTGTTGGTGACGACGGAAATCGAGGAGGCCGCCATCGCGGCGGACGCGATCATCGGCGAGAGCATCCATCCGGTGACGGGGTAGAGCGCTCCGGCCGCGATCGGGATGCCGATGGCGTTGTAGAGGAACGCGAAGAGCAGGTTCTGTCGGATCGTGCCGAGCGTCGCGCGCGAGAGAGCGATCGCCTCGGCCACGCCGGTGAGGCTGCCTCCGACGAGCGTCACGTCCGATGCCTCGATGGCGACGTCGGCCCCCGCGCCGATCGCGATGCCGAGGTCCGCCTGCGCCAGCGCCGGGGCATCGTTGACGCCGTCGCCGACCATGGCGACGACTTCGCCGCGCGCCTGCAGCTCGCGGACCTTCTCCGCCTTGTCGGCCGCGAGCACCTCGGCGAAAAACTCGGGGATGCCCACGCGCGCCGCCACGGCCGCGGCGGTGTCGCGCCGATCGCCCGTGAGCATCGCGACCTTCAGCCCCCGCTCCCGGAGCCGCCGGATCGCGTCTTTCGACGTCGCCTTTTCCCGGTCCGCCACCGCGAGGACGCCGAGCAGCCGGCCGTCGGACGCCACGAGCAGGGGCGTCTTGCCGTCTGCGGCAAAGCGCGCGACGTCGTCCTCCACCGCCGACAGATCGATCCCCTGCGCCTGGAGAAAGGCCGCGCTCCCGACGGCGGCGCGACGGCCCCGGACCGTGCCGGAGACGCCGAGGCCCGTTTTCGACGTCCATGCCTCGACGGCCGGCGGCACGATGCCCTTTTCCTGCGCCGCCTCCACGATCGCCCGGGCGAGCGGATGCGCCGAGCCCTGCTCGAGGGCCGCGGCGACGCCGAGCAGATCCGGCTCGGACACGCCCGCAACGTGGACCCGATCGGTCAGGCGGGGCCGGCCCTCCGTGATCGTGCCCGTCTTGTCGAGCAGGACGAGCGTGACGCGGCGCGCCTGCTCGATCGCGCCCGCATTGCGAAAGAGGATGCCGGCGCGCGCGCCCCGGCCGGTGCCGACGAGGATCGCCGTGGGCGTGGCCAGGCCGAGAGCGCACGGGCACGCGATGATCAGGACCGAAGCGAACGCGACCGTCGCGAAGAGCGCGCGCGGCTCCGGGCCCAGCGACGTACCAGGCGACCCAGGTCGCGACGGCGATCGCCATGACGATCGGAACGAACACGCCCGAGATGCGGTCGGCGAGCTTCTGGATCGGCGGCTTGGAGGCCTGCGCCTGTTCGACGAGCCGCGCGATCTGCGCGAGCGCCGTCCGGCTGCCGACGGCGGTCGCCGCCATGTCGATCGCACCGTCGACATTTCGGGTACCGCCGATGAGCGTGTCCCCCGGGCCCTTTTCGACGGGAAGCGACTCGCCCGTGACCATGGACTCGTCCACCGACGCGTGGCCCGCCCGCACGCTGCCGTCGACCGGGATCGCGTCGCCCGGCTTGACGCGGAGCAGATCGCCGACCGCCACGTCCGAGAGAGCCACCTCGCTGCTCGACGCCGTCGCGCACCCGCCGCGCCATCCGGGGCGCGAGATCGAGCAGCCGGCGCACCGCAGCCGACGTTTTGCTCCGCGCCCGGGTCTCGAGGTAGCGCCCGAACAGGATGAGCGTGAGGATCACGCCCACGGCCTCGTAGTACACGTGACCCATCGGCCCGGGAAAGACGCGCGCAAAGGTCGACGGAAACAGAGTCGCGGCCAGAGAGAGACCGAGCGCCGCCGTCGTGCCGATCGCGACGAGCGTATCCATGTTGGCCGTGCGGTGGCGCAGGGTTCGGGCGGCGCCCGAAAGAAACGGCGCTCCGGCCCACAGGTAGACCGGCAGCGTGAGCCCGAGCAGGACCCAGTCGCGGCCCGGGAACATGACGTCCGTCATCGAGATGACCGCCGCCGGAATCGTGAGGGCGGCCGCCACGAGCGTCCGGCGCAGGACGTCGCGCATTTCGGCGCGGCCGCGCGCCTCCTGTTCCTCGGGGCTCGTGTCGAGCGCGGGCCGCGCGTCGTAGCCGCTCGCCCGCACGGCGGCCACGAGCCGGCCGGCGTCGAGGTTGGCGCCGCGCACGTCCGCGCGCGCCGTCGCGAGATTGACCGAGGCGCCTTCGACGCCGGGAACCGCGGCGAGGGCGTTCTCGATCGTCGTGACGCACGAGGCGCAGTGCATGCCGTCGAGGGAAAGAGAAAGGCCGGGGCCGTCCGGAGGCGGGAGGCGGGAGGCGGGAGGCAGGGCAAGCGATCCGAGGGTGGGAAGCAGGCCGGCGGCGGGGTGCGCGTACCGGGCCGGGTCGCGGTCGAAGGCCGTCGCACAGCCGGGCGCGCAGAAGAAGACGTCCCGCCCCTCGAAGGTCCGCCGGGCGGCGGCCGTCGTCGGCTCGACGGCCATTCCGCAAACGGGATCCCGGGCTGAGAGGGTGCTTTCGATCATGGCGGATGCGGTATCGTGCGAGGCCCGAGTCTATCCGCTTCGAACGCGCCGCATGAGCCAGCCCACCCGCTACCGCGCCACGATTGCCTACGTCGGAACGGAGTTCCACGGATGGCAGCGCCAGAAGAACGCGCCGCGGACGGTCCAGGCGGTGCTCGAGGCGGCGCTGGCGCACCTGGCCCGCGCTCCCGTGCGGCTCGAGGGCGCCAGCCGCACCGATGCGGGCGTGCACGCCGACGGACAGGTCGCGCACTTCGATCTGCCGCGGCGGCGCGATCCCCGCGCGGTCCGCGACGCGATCAACGGACGCCTCTCCGAGGACGTGCGCGTGCTCGCCGTGGAAGAAACCCCGCCGGGGTTCCACGCGCGTTTCGACGCCGGCTGGAAGGAATACGTCTATCGCTGGAGCCGGGCCGAGGTGATCGCGCCGCGCGACCGGCCCTTCGTCGCGCGGATTTCCCCGCGGGCGGACGCCGAACGTCTGCGCGAGGCGGCGAGCCTCGTTGCCGGCGAACGGGACTTCCGTGTCTTCGCGGTCACGCCGCGGGCGGGCGAGTCCACGGTGCGCAACCTGCATTCGATCACCGTCCGCGAGCGGGGCGCGGAGCTCGCAGGCCCTCTTCCGCGGGGACGGGTTCCTGCGCGGCATGGTGCGCTCGATCTGCGGCGTGCTTTCGGACATGGCGCGGGGCCGTGTCCCGGCGGACCGGATGGCCCGCCTGCTCGAAACGGGCGACCGGAGGCTGCTTTCCCACAAGGCCGCCGCGCACGGACTGACGCTCTGCCGCGTCTTCTACGAGCCGGCGGCGCCCCGGCGCGCTACTATTGAGACGTGATCGAGCTGGACAATCTGGCCGAGGCGGGGTCGTTCGAGCGCCAGCTGCTCGACGAGATCGACCTCGCCCGGCTTCCGCGCCACGTGGCGATCATCATGGACGGCAACGGGCGCTGGGCCAAGCAGCGGGGCTCGCCGCGGGTGGAGGGCCACCGGGCCGGGATCGCGTCGGTGCGCGAGGCGGTCGAGACCTGCGCGCGGCTCGAGCTGGACGCGCTGACGATCTACGCGTTCTCCGTCGAGAACTGGAAGCGGCCGCGGTTCGAGATCGTCACGCTGATGTCGCTCTTGAAGGAGTACCTCGCCCGCGAGCTCTCGAACCTGCTCAAGAACGACATCCGCTTCCGCGTCGTCGGCCGCATGAACGAGCTCGATCCTTCGGTCCAGAAGGCGCTCGGGCAGGGCCTCGCGGCGACGTCGTCCTGCCGCGGGATGACCTTCAACATCGCGCTCAACTACGGCGGCCGGACGGAGATCGTGGACGCCTGCCGCTCGCTCGCCAACGACGTCATGTCGGGCCGCCTCACGCCCGAGCAGATCGACGAGGAGACCCTGGGCTCGCGCCTGGGCACGGCGGGCCTTCCGGACCCGGACCTGCTCATCCGCACGAGCGGGGAGATGCGCGTCTCGAACTTCCTGCTGTGGCAGATCGCCTACAGCGAGATCTGGGTGACGCCGACGCTGTGGCCGGACTTTCGCAAGCGCCACCTGTTCGAGGCGATCCTCGACTTCCAGAAGCGGGAGCGGCGCTACGGCGGCGTGATCAACGAGGGCCGGCCGTCGGACGCCAAGTCGGAAGCAAAGGCCGAAGGCGGGCGGCGCTGAAGCGCGAGCTGGCGGCGGCGGTCGCGATCCCGATCGTCCTGGCGGCCCTTTTCAAGGCGCCGCCGATCGTCTTCAACCTCCTCGTGGCCTTCATCGCGCTCGGCGCCCTGTGGGAGTTCTACCGGATCGCCGAAAAGACCGGCCACCCCGTCTCCAAGAGCGTCGGGATCCTCTACGGCGGCCTCGTGCTCGGCGACGCGGCGATCCTCTGGGGGCCGATCCGGTTCATGACGAAGTCGGGCCTGGTCGAGATCACGGCGCGCGAGCGGCCGGGCGGGTGGTTCGCCCTCATCCTCGTCGGCCTCGGTCTCTGCGCGCTCGCGCCCTTGCTGGCGAAGGTCCCGCCGGCCGACGCGCTCGCCGGGGCGGGCACGACGGCGTTCGGCGTGCTCTCCGTGGCGCTGCCCGCGGCGACGCTCTGCTTTCTGCGCGACTACTCGCCGCGCGCCGTGCTCTTCCTGCTCCTGCTCGTGTGGGTCTGCGATTCCTGCGCGTACTACTTCGGCCGGCGCTTCGGCGCCCACCGGCTGGCCCCGGTCGTCTCGCCGAAGAAATCCTGGGAGGGCTCGATCGCCGGGCTCGTCGGCGCGACGCTCTTCGGCGCTGCGGCGGGCACCTGGTGGTTCCTGCCGGAGCTCGGGCCGGTTTCGGGTGCCCTGGCCGGAGCGCTCGCCTCGACGGCCGGTCAGCTCGGCGACCTCGTGGAATCGCTCTGGAAGCGGGGCGCCGGGGTCAAGGATTCCGGGACATTTTTGCCCGGCCACGGCGGGTTCTTCGACCGGATCGACTCGCTGCTCTTCGCGGGCCCGGTCGTGGCGGCCTTCCTCGCCTGGAGATAGCCCGCTCCCTCGATATCCTCAATATAATGACCCGTTGGTCATGAAAACACTCTCGATTCTGGGCTCGACCGGCTCGATCGGCCGCTCTTCGCTCGACGTGGTCGCGGCCATGCCGGACCGGTTCCGGGTCGTGGCGCTGGCCGCCGGCCGCTCGATCGAGAAGCTCGCCGAGCAGGCGGCGCAGTTCCGGCCCCGGCTCGTTTCGGTCGACCGGGCCGAGGACGTGTCCCGCCTGGCGCAGATGCTGCCGGCCGGGCTCGACTGTCGGATCGTCTCCGGGATGGAGGGCCTCGACGAGGCGGCCTGCCATCCGGACGCGGACACCGTCGTCGGAGGGCTGGTGGGCGCGCTCGGCCTGCGCTCGGCGCTATGCCTCCGTGCGGGCCGGCAAGCGCCTCGCCCTCGCGAACAAGGAGCCGCTCGTCGTCGCGGGCGAGCTCATCCTCGCGGAGGCGAAGAAGAGCGGCGCCGAGCTGATCCCCGTCGACTCCGAGCACAGCGCGATCCACCAGGCCCTGCGCGCGGGAGCGCCCGGCGAAGCCCGGCGGCTCGTGCTGACGGCCTCCGGCGGGCCCTTCCGCGAGCGGCGCCTCGAGACCTTCGACGCGATCACGATCGACGACGCGCTCGCGCATCCGACGTGGAAGATGGGCCCCAAGATCACGATCGACTCGGCGACGATGATGAACAAGGGCCTCGAGGTGATCGAGGCGCACTTTCTCTTCGGCCTGCCGGGAGAGCGGATCGACGCCGTGATCCACCCGCAGTCGCTCATCCACTCCTTCGTCGAGTTCGTGGACGGCTCGCTCGTCGCGCAGCTGGCGAAGAACGACATGAAGTTCCCGATCGTCTACGCGCTCTCGCATCCCGAGCGGCTCCCGAACGATTTCGGGCGCCTCGACCTCGTCGCCCTGTCGCGCCTCGATTTCTTCGACGTGGACCCGCGCCGGTACCCGGCCCTCGTCCTCGCGCGCCAGGCCCTCGACGCCGGGGGCGCCATGCCGGCCGTGCTGAACGCCGGCAACGAGGTCGCCGTCGCCGCCTTCCTGGAGGGGAAGATTTCCTTCACCGACATCGTTCACATCGTTTCCGGGACCATGGAATCCACGGGCCGCAAGGCCGCCCCCGCAAGCCTGGAGGAGGCGCAGGACGTCGATCGCGCGGCGCGCGAGACGGCGTCCCACCTCGTCCGTCGCCGGCCGGCCGCGGTCACCGCCCGATAAGTCTTTCCTCGAAGGAGCTTTCTTGACGATCCTCAGCAACACCCTGGCCCTCATCGTCGTCCTGTCGGTCCTCGTCGTGGCCCACGAGTTCGGCCACTTCGCGGTCGCGAAATGGTTCCGCTTCCCGGTCGAGGTCTTCTCGGTCGGGTTCGGCAAGCGCCTCTTCGGCAAGAAGTGGCGGGGGACCGACTACCGTGTCTCCGCGATTCCGCTCGGCGGCTACGTGCGCGTGATCGGGCTCGGGCCCGACGAATCCACCGTGACGGAGGGCACCTCGCAGGAAGCGCCTCCCGTCGGCAAGCGCTGGCAGCGCGCGCTGGTCCTGCTCGCCGGGCCGACGATGAACATCCTGCTGGCCCTGGGGCTCCACACCGCGGTCTTCGTGATCGGCGTCGAGGTGCCCGGCTACGAGCTCGCGCCGGCCGTCATCGGCTACGTCGAGCCCGGCTCGGCCGCGGCGCAGGCGGGACTGCACGCCGGAGACCGCTTCGTGACGATCAACGGGACCCATACGCCCCGGTGGCGGGACGCGCAGTACATCCTCGCGATGAACGCGCGCGAGAAGCTCGAGGTCGAGGTCGACCGCGGCGGCAAGGGGATCTTCACCAGCTTCACGCCGAAACCGACGGGCAAGTACGACATCGGCGACGCGGGCGTGTACCCGGAGGTCGGCAAGGACCTGCGCGGCCGCATCGGCATGGTCGTCGCCGGCGGCGCGGCCGAGGCCGCCGGATTGAAGCCGGGCGACGTCATCCTCTCGGTGGCCGGGCACGACATCCGGGGCGGCCCGACCGAGATGCAGGACCGGTTCATCGCCGCCGTCCAGGAAAACGCGCCGGGCCCGTTCCCGATCACGTACGAGCGCGGCGGCAAGACCGCCACGGCGTCGGTCGCGCCGAAGAAGGAAGGCGACACCTGGCGCGTCGGCGTCAAGGTCGGCCCGGATCTGCCCGAGGTGCTCGAGCGCTTCCCGATCAAGGAGGCCGTGGTCGAGGGCTGGCGCCGGGTGGAGACGGACTTCCGCATGACGCTCTCGGTGCTCGGCCGGCTCTTCCGCGGGCACGCGAGCATGAAGTCCATGTCGGGGCCCCTGGACATCGCGAAGTTCTCGGGCGAAGCGGCGCGCACCGGCGCCGTGCCGCTCGTCGCGCTGATGGCCGCGATCTCCCTGCAGCTCGGCATCTTCAACCTGCTGCCGATCCCGGTCCTCGACGGCGGTCACCTGTTCCTGCTCGGGCTCGAGAGCATCGTGCGCCGCGACTTCTCGCTGCGGGTCAAGGAGCGGATCCTGCAGGTCGGCTTCGTGATGATCCTCGCGCTGCTGGCGGTCGTGCTCTACAACGACCTCGCCAAGAATCTGCCGACGGGGTGGTGGCCCTTCTGAGGACGGCGCCGGGCGTCGGCTAGAATTCGAGGATCGAAACCCTCGGCCTCTGGCTGACCTACGCGGCCGCTGCGACGGCCGCGGTCTGGCTCGCGCGGCGTTACGTCGCGCCGATTTCCCCGCGGGCCGGCCTCCTGCTGGCGCTGCTTCCGCTCGTGTTCACGGGCAGGGCGATGCTTCTCGGGCAGCTCTACGGTCCCTCGGATTTCTACGACACGGCGGACCCGTGGAAGACGATGAGCCCGGCCCTGCCGCAGAACCCGATCCTCTCGGACCTCGCCTTCGCGAACCTGCCCTGGCGCGCCGCGGTGCGGGAGAGCCTGGCGCACGGGCGCCTGCCTCTCTGGAACCGTTTCGTGCTCGCCGGCAGCCCGCTGCTCGGCACGGCGCAGGCGGGCGTCTTCCATCCGTCGACGTGGCTCGGAATCTGGCTGCCCGTGCCGCTCTCGTGGACCTTCTCGTGCACCTTCACGCTCTTTCTCGGCCTGCTCGCGGGCTTTCTCTTCTTCGGCGACTTCGGCCTCGGCGCGCGCGCGGCCCTCGTCGGCGCGGTCGGCTGGGGGTTCTCGACGTACGTGGTTTTCTGGAACGGCTGGAGCGTCGGACCGTCCACGGCGACGTTTCCGCTGTTGCTCCTCGGGCTGCGCCGGCTGGCGCGCGAGCCCGGCCTGCGCGCGACGGGCCTCGACGGTCGCGGCGCTCTGCCTCTCGTTCTACGGCGGCCACCCGGAGTCCTTCTTCCACTCGGTTGCGGCGGGCGGCGTCTACTTTCTCTGGGAGCTTGCGGGCGTCGCGCGGCGCCAGCGGCCGCGCGCCGCCGGGATGGCCCTCGGCGCCGGCGCGCTCGCGCTGCTGCTGTGCGGACCGCAGCTCTTTCCGCTGCTCGAGGCGATCCCGCACTCGGCGGAGTACCGCGCGCGCCGTCGGGCCCTCGGCGAGGAGGCGGGCAGGCAGTCGGTCGCGATCGGCGCGGCAGCGGCGCGACTGCTGCCCGACGCGCTGCCGTTCGCCCATGGAATCTACGGAAAGAGCCGGGTCGAAGTCGAGCGCGAAGACGGGTCCGGAATGCCGATCGGATACGCGGGCGCGATGCTCTTTCCGCTCGCGGCCCTCGCCTTCGCCGCGCGCCCGGCCTCCCGCGGCCGCGGGATGTTCGCCGGCTTCGCCCTGGCCGGCCTGGCGTACGGCGCGAGCTTTCCGGGCGTCATGGACCTGACCGGTCGGCTGCCCGGGTTCGCGCTCGCCCTGAACTACCGCCTGGTCTTTCTCGCCGGCCTCGGGATCGCGGGCCTGGCCGCGTTCGGGACCGCATCACCTCGAGACGCGGGGCGACGCGCGCGGGCTCGCCCGGGCGGGCGCGGTGTGCGCGCTCGCGCTCTGCGCGCTGTACCTGGTCGCGCGGCCGGTCTTCGCGTCGAGAGGGCTTCCCCCGGCGTTCACGGGCGCCGGGCTCGCGTTCGAGGTCGCGCCCCTCGTCGCACTGGCGCTGATCGCGGTGGCGAGGATGTCGGGTGCCCGCATGGCTTCGGCCGCCCTCGTGCTTCTCGTCGTGCAGCGCCTGTTCGAGATGGGCGGCACCTATCCGACGCTTCCGGCGTCGACGCTCGCGCCGCGGCTGCCGACGCTGGCGGCCCTGCCCATCGGAGGCGTCCCGTGGCGCATCGTCGCGCGGAGCGACGTCTTCCGGCCCAACGCCGCGGCGCTCTATGGCGTCGAGGACGTCCGCGGTTACGAGTCGCTCGTGCTCGACCGCTTCGCCGAGACCTTCCCCCTGTGGTCGCGGGCCCAGGCGGCGTCCTTCAATCGCGTGGACGATCTC
The DNA here is from genome assembly GCA_963843325.1 of uncultured Acidobacteriota bacterium. Taxonomy (GTDB): domain Bacteria; phylum Acidobacteriota; class Thermoanaerobaculia; order UBA5066; family Gp7-AA6; genus DAHUXD01. Next base: position 451,250 of record CAWJKC010000016.1, on the reverse strand, counting down.
GCGTCGGCGCGCCCCTTCCTGTCCCTGCTCAACGTGGGCTACGCGATCGGCGCTCCCGCCGATCCGGTGCCGGCAGGATGGTCGGAGCAGGCGCGCGGCCCCGAGCTCGCGCTCTTCGCCAACCCGGGCGCCCTGCCGCGCGCGTTCGTCCCGCGCGCGGTGCGCCGCGTGGCGGACCCCGCCGGGCGGCTCGCGGCGATGGCGGTCGTGGAGGACTTTTCCCGGACGGCCTTTCTCGGAGGGGCGGGGCCCGCGGAGCAGGAAAACGGCGAGGCCGCGCTCCGTCTGCGGACGTCGGGCCCGGATCTCGTCGTCGAAGCGTCGGTCGCTTCGCGGGCCTTCGTCGCGACGTCGCTGCCGGACTGGCCGGGCTGGATCGCGGAATCGAACGGGCGCGCGCTGCCTCTCGAGACGGTCAACCACGCGTTCGTCGGGTTCTGGCTCGAGCCCGGACGGCACGACGTGCGCCTCGCGTACCGGCCGGCCTCGTGGGCCCTCGGCCTCGCGGCCTTCTCGGCGGGCTGCGTGGTCTGCATCGCCCTGGCCCTCGCCGCCGCGCGCCGCCGCCCGGCCTGACCGCGCGTTTCGGCGCGACGTACGCGCCGATCGCTTCGTAGAACACTCGGATGCTCCCGCTCGCCCCGGTCCTCGGCTTCGGCGCTGCGCTCTTCGCCGGGTTTCTGCTTTGCCGGGCCTTCGGCTGCGCCCGGCTTCCGGCCCTGCTCGGCGCGTCCGCCTGGGCGTTGTCCGACCCGGTGTTCCGGGCGGCCGCCCTCCTCGAGGCCGGATCCGGAGGTCCGCCCGTGCCTTCGCTGCTCCTGCCATTCGCGCTGGCCGGAGCCTTCTCGCGCGCGCGGGCGCGGTGGCCGTTTCTCGGCCTGGCGCTGGCGTGCGCGCTCCTGCGGTGGCGATCCTCGCCCGGCGCGGCGCATGCGGCGTTCGGCGCCCTCGACGCGCTCGTGCTCGCCGTGCTCGCGGCGCTCGGCGCCCAGAGACTGTGGGAAGGCGAGGGCGGGCCGGCGTTCCTGATCGGAGCGGCCGGCGTGGCGATCGCCGGAATCCGCGCGGTTCTGCAGGGCCCGGCGACGGCGATCGCCGCGGTCGAGGTGGCGCTGGTCGCCGCCGCGATCGTGCTCGTCGCGCTCCTGTCGCGGGAGACGCGGGCGCGCGCCGGCCTCGTCGCGCTGTGCGCGCTGTTCGGCCTCGAGCGCGCGCTCGCGCTCGCGACCAGCCGGTCGGACGATCCGGCCGCCGCGCGCCGCGCGCTCGCTACCGCGCTGGCGGCGACGCCGCCGCGGCGCTGATTTCCCGCCCGCGCGGCGCGCCGCCGAACCACGCGAGGCCGGCGGCGAGGATGCACGCCGAGAGCGCGGACTGCGAGACGCGCGGCGTCGTCCAGCCGATCCGCTGGCTCGGGTCGACTCGTGTCGTGCATGTAGTCGAAAACGAGAAACCCGCACAGGCCCGCGATCAGGGCGAGCGCGGGCAGCAGGCGGCGCGGATCCGGACGCGCCGCGAGCAGGAACGCGATCGGAACCGCCCACGAGAGCCACAGGGTCCCCGCGTCGAGGTTGCGCAGGCCCTCGCCGAGAATCGTCGGCAGGAAGCGGGCGCTCACGCCGAGCGGCGGGCCATGGGAGCGGTAGCCGACGGCGAGCCCGATGTGCCGCTGAAAGGCGAACCAGACGAGCAGCGCGGCGGCCGGCGCGAGGACGATCGGCAGCGCGCGCCGCAGGATCCCGGCGCGGCGCTCGAGCGCGTCGCGCAGGACCGTGCCCGCCACGATGGCCATCGCCGCGGCCGCGCCCTCCACCTTCGTCAGCACCGCGCCCGCGAGCATCAGCGCCGGCAGGAACCGGCTGGCGCCGGCCGCGGCGTCCTCGACGAGCAGGGCGGCGACGGCGAGCGTCTCGAAGAACAGCAGCTGCGCTTCCGCGTTGCCGCCCGAGTACGACTGCGCGAGCGTGATCGAGGTCGCCGCGACCCAGAAGCACGCGACGGCCGTCGCCGCGTCGTCGCCGATGCGGCGGCGAAGCAGCGCGCGGGCCAGGGGCGCCGCCGCCGCGATCCAGAGCAGCGAGCAGACGGGCACGAACCGCCAGGGCAGCCGGCCCGCGGCGAGCGCGCCCCAGGCCTGCAGGATCGGAACGCTCGGCGGGTAGTCGGGCACGGCGTGGCCGAAGTACTTCCACCGCAGCAGCTCCGTGTCGATGCCGCGCACCGCCGCAAAGCGGGCGGCCTTGACGCCCCAGAAGAAGAGATAGTCGACGGAAGTCGCGCCGCCGGTGACGAGCGTCCAGAAGAGCAGGACGAGCGCGAGCGCGGCGATCGCGGTCGCCGGCGAGCGCGATGCCGCGCGAGGCGTGGCCCGGCCGCCGGGGCGCCGCCGGGCGTCGCGCCCAGAAGTAGCCGAGCAGGAAGGAGACGGCGAGCGGCGGCGCGGCGAGGGCCGCGAGGCTCCAGCGCACGGACGCCCACGTCAGCACGAGGCCCGTCAGAGTGAGGCCGACGACTCCCAGCGCGAGTGCCGCCGCGATCGCGCGCGGCAAGAGACTCGGAGCGCACGGACGGATGGAACGCGGCTCCCGCGCCGAGCAGCGGGAGCGCGAGGACGGCGGCGAGAAAAGCGGGCCAGCTCATGGAGCGGACACGCGCGCGTAGACCGCGCCGTGGCGGACCCGAGCGACCAGGCGCAGGTTCCAGTCGGGGGGCGGCGGCCGCCGGTACGCGAGGACGAAGCGGGCCTGCGCTCCGATTTCGGGCGTGGGGATCCCGTAGTACGTCGTCGGGAGCGGAAGGCTGTCGGGATACGCGCCGATCGACATCATGAAGAGCGCCATGTCGGTGTCCGGGTCCTCCGCCAGGATCGTGAACACGGGCTGCGGGGGCAGGTGCGCCCGGCAGGCTTCCAGAAACGCCCACTCCTCGGCCCGGGCGCCGTCCGTGCGGTCCAGCGGCGTGACCGGGACGAAGAGTTGCTCGTCGAGCGGGTGCGTGGTGCGGGCGACGATCGGAAAGCAGCACAGCGCGAACGCCGCGATCAGCCAGAGACGCGGCGAACGGGCCGGCGGACCGGCGTCGGCCGGGGTCATGCGTCCCGCCGACAGGCGGCCGCCAGCGCGAACAGCACGGGCAGGGGCGCGAACACACGGGGCGCGGACCAGGCGATCCACTGCGCCGGGCCCGCCGCGGAGTGCAGGTACGTGAAGACGAGAAAGCCGGCCAGTGCGGCGGCCGTGCCGAGCGGGAGCGCCGCCATGCGCCCGCGCCGCCCGGCGCCGACCAGGCAGAGCAGCGGGATGACGTACGCCAGTCCCTCGTCCCGTCGCCGCGATCGACGCCACGATCGCGGTCAGCGATGCCGGCCGCGTGCTCGAGGTGGATGTCGAAGAACCGGCCGTACTCCGAGTACTCGGAGAAGAGTTTGCGCGAGAGGCCGAACGCGAACCACGCCGCGAGGGCGACGGCCGTCGGGCCGAGCAGGCGCACGGCCGCCTTCGCGCGCTCGGCCGGCGTGCCGCCGCGCAGCCACAGCGCGAGCGCCGCCGCGGACACGGCGAACGGCAGGCCCTCGACCTTGGCGGTCGCCGCCGCGGCGAAGAGGATCCCCGCGAGCAGGTCTCCGGAGGCGCCCGCGGCGTCCGGCCGCAGCAGCAGCGCCAGCGCGAGCGTCTCGAACAGGTAGAGGGGCATGTCCGCGTTGCCCGCGATGTCCGCCTGGCTGCCGATGCAGGCGAGGGTCGCGACGACGAGGGCCGACGTCGCCGCGGCGGCGCGCGCCGACGTCATCCCGCGCAGCACGCCGGGCAGGGCCGCCGCGAGAGCGGCGAGGGTCAGGGGGAACGTGAGCGCGGCCGCGGTCCAGACGAAGCGCCCGGCGGCCATCGTCGCGAACGCGAAGACGTTCGACACGAGCGGCGGGTAGTAGGGATGCATGTACTGGTGTGCCGGATTGCGCAGGAACTCGAGGTCGATGCCGCGGGCCGCCGCGAACTGCTGCGCCTTGGCCCCCCAGAAGAAGACGAGGTCCACCGACGTCGCCGCGCCCCCGAGCGTCGCCAGAAGCGCCGCGATCACCGCGATGCACGCGATCGCGCCGGCAACCCGCTCCACCAGGTCCGGGCGAGCGGGCTCGGGCGGGCTCGTCGCGGGCTCGCCGCGCAGCAGGACGCGCAGGCCCGAGGCGAGCACGGCGGCGAGGGCCGCGACCAGCGCCACGCCCCACGCGCGGTCCGCCAGCGCGAGCAGGGTCATCGAAAACGAGACCAGCGCGGCGCCGGCCGCGCCGGAGAGGACGACGCGGCTCCAGAACGGGAAGCGGCCGAAGCTGCGATGCGCGAGCAGCGGAGATCCCACCGCGGGCAGAAACACGAGCGCGGCGAGCCAGGTCGCGCCGTCCATCAGCGGTCGCGCAGCCAGACGCTGCCCTGCGGGCGTTTCGAAGAGCAGGCGGCCCGGCGCGGGGCTCGGTTTCGGGCCGACGACGACGAGGTATTCCGCGTCCTTCCAGACCTCGGGCGCGAGGAACGTGCCGTAGATCGCCGACGGGATCGCGCGCCGGCCGGGCAGGAGCGCGACGGCGAAGCGGTGGTACCACATCTCCAGTTCCGCATCGGGAGGCTCGGCCCGCACGACGACGGAGGCGCCCTGGGGGATCCCGAGCGCGGCCGCCGTCAGCAGCGCGTACGCCGGGGCGATCGCGGCGGCGCTGCTGTGGTCGTAGAGCGTGTGCGGCCGCGCGAGGCCCTGCCGCCAGGGCACGTGCCAGAGCGCGAGCGCAGCGAGAAGGGCGGAGCCGAGGAGGGCGACTGCGGCGGGGTCGATTTTCGAGTCGGCGGGGAGCAACGGACGGATTCTATCCGCCTAGCTCGGCTCGTTCTTGCCTTCCCAGTGGTCCAGCAGCTCCTGTCCGATCGTCTTCGTCACGAAGATCTGCTTCAGGTAGTTGAGCGTCGTGACGGCCAGCGGCACGCCGGCGGCGGAAAACGGAGCCCCGAAGGCGGCCAGGGCGAGATGGCGGGCCTTCTCGGCGCCGGAGAAGTCCGGGTTCTTCCAGTCGAGGACGCTGCCGTAGTACTTGAAGACCATGCGGTAGACGTCCGAGAGCAGCATCCGGAAGCCCATCTCGACGCCCCAGACGAAGCAGGCGCCCGTGCGGATCTTCGCGAGGAACTCCGGGACGGTCGCGGCCTCGGCCACGGTGTAGACGCGGGCCAGCGGCGCCAGCGTGTGCGCGTCGGAGCCGGCCACGAGCGAGACCGCGCCCCGCTTCTCGCGGACGACGGCCATCAGGTCCTCGACCAGCCGGTTGTGGTGCGAGGTCATCGCGCCGTTCTTGACCTCGAAGATGTCGAACATCCGGAGCATTTCCTCGAAGTAGCGGCGCGGGGAGTTGCGCATCCGGTAGTTCTGGAACATGTGGTTGGCCGACGCGATGATGTTCTCCTCGCGCAGGTACTCGTGCAGGTCGTAGATGTTGCGGCGCCGGCGCGAGATCTCGTCGTGCTGCTTCTCGTCGATGTCGAAGACGTTGACGTGGATGCGCTGGCGGGTCTCGGGAAACCAGGTCTCGACTTCCTCCGAGATGAAGAAGTCCTCCAGGTCCGGGTGCCGGTCGAGCAGCGCGAGGCAGCCGTCGATCGAGTCGTGGTCGGTGATCGTGACGAAATCCATCCCCCGCTCCTTGGCGAGGCGGTAGACCTCCTCGGGGCGGTTGTAGGAATCGCGGGTGTTGGCGATCCGGAAGTACTTGAAGGTCGAGTAGACCGAGTGACAGTGGAGGTCCGCCTTGCGGAACCGCTTGTCCGCGAACCACTCCGGCTTCTCGAAGTCCGTTTCGTTTTTCGACGACACCCCGTCGGCCCCCTTTTCGCCCGGGCGGGCGCACCCGCGGGCGGCCGCGTTCTCGGCCCTCTTGAGGGTACCATCCCGTGTTAACTTCCGGTGGTGATGCGGCTTCTGTTTCGCCTGTTTTACGGCGCCCTGCTGGCGGTCGTCTTCGTGGGCGCGGTGTGGTTCGGCTTCCGGCAGTCGATCGTGGGCCGCTCGGTGACCGTTCCGGACCTGACCGGGCAAGACTCCGGAGGAGGCGCTGGGCGCCGCCCGCGCCGTCGGCCTCCAGATCGAGGAGCAGAGCAGCCGCGCGCGCTACGACGACCGCGTCGCCCGCGGCCGCGTGCTGCTGCAGCAGCCCGAGGCGGGCTCGCTCGCCAAGCCGATGCAGTCCGTGCGGATCGTCCTGTCGCTCGGCGCCCGCCAGCTGCGCGTGCCCGAGCTGACCGGCCTCGCGCCGCGGGCCGCGGCGCTCAAGCTCTCGCGCGAGTCGCTCGAGCTCGGCCCGGTCTCCTGGTACCGCGATCCGTCGGCGCCGCAGGGCATCGTCGCGCAGGACCCCGAGGTCGAGACCCCGGCCGCCCGGGGCGAGGCCGTCCGGGCGCTGATGAGCCGCGGCGCTCCCGACGCGCGCATCGTCATGCCGGACTTCGTCGGCAAGGACGCGCAGGCGGTCAAGGAGCGGCTGGAGAAGTTCGGCTTCCGCGTCGGCAGCGCGCGCTACGAGGCCTACGAGGGCGTCCGGCCGAACACGATCCTCAAGCAGTTTCCCCCCGCGGGTTACCCGCTCTCCAACCGCGAGGTGGTCTCCCTGACCGTGTCGCGGCCGGCCGAGGGCGGCGCCCCCGCGCCCAAGTCATGAAAGTCCGCATCGCTCCGTCCCTCCTCTCGGCCGACTTCGCGCGCCTGGCGGACGCGCTGGCGATGGCCGAGGCCGGCGGGGCCGACCTCGTCCACGTGGACGTCATGGACGGGCATTTCGTGCCCAACCTGACGATCGGCCCGCCGGTGGTCCGGGCCCTGCGCAAGGCCACGCGGCTGCCCCTCGACGTCCACCTCATGATCGAGAACCCGGAGCGCACGCTGCCGGAGTACCTCGACGCCGGAGTCGACTGGGTCTCCGTCCACGTCGAATCCACGCGCCACCTGCAGCGCTGCCTGGACACGATCCGCCGCGGCGGGGCCAGGGCGGGCGCGGCGCTCAATCCCGGCACGCCGTCGCTGATGCTCGCCTCCTCCTGGCAGGACCTGGACTACGCGGTCGTGATGTCGGTCAACCCCGGGTTGGGGCGGACAGAAGTTCCTGGCGCCGTCGGTCGAGAAGGTGCGGCGCCTGCGCATCGAGTCCCGGGAAGCCGGCAGCAGCCTCGCGATCGAGGTCGACGGGGGAGTGGACTCGGGCAATGCGGCGCCCCTGGCGGCCGCGGGCGCCGAGATCCTCGTCGCCGGGACGGCCGTGTACGGGCATGCGGACCCGGCTGCCGCGATCGGGCAGCTGCGGGAGGCCGCGTCGCTCGCGGCGCGCGTTTGAGCGCTTCCGATGAAGAGGCTCGTGAGGGCGGGAATCTGCGGCGTCCTTGCGCTCGCGGCGCTGCTGGCGCCGGGCTGTTCGAGCAGCGGCGGCAAGAAGCCCGACAAGATCACCCAGGAGCTGCTGACCCAGCCCAAGGAAGAGCTGTTCGCCAAGGGCAAGGCGCTGGTGGCCGCCAAGAAGTACGAGCAGGGCCGCAAGTACCTGAACTACGTCTTCGAGACGTACCCGAACGAGACCGTCGGCCGGGAAGCCCTCCTCATGGTGGCGGACTCCTACTTCCAGCAGAAGACCGGCACCAGCTACACGGAAGCGCGCTACCGCTACCGCGACTACCTGAACCGCTATCCCGGCGCGCCGGGCCGCGACTACGCGCGCTACCAGTTCGCCCTCTGTTCCGACAAGGAGCACGAGAAGCCGGACCGGGACCAGACGGCGACCAAGGAGGCGATCGAGCAGTACCGCGCGCTGATCCGCGAGTTCCCCGATTCGGGCTACGCCGGGGCGGCACGCGAGCGGATCCGCCGGCTGACCGACCTGCTCGCGGAGCACGACTTCGGGGTCGGCTACTTCTACCTGCGCAAGGGATCGACGGCCGCGGCCCTGTCCCGTTTCATCGAGGTGGAGCAGCGCTTTCCCGACTACACCGACAAGGACAAGCTCTTTTACTACCAGGCCACGGCGCTGGACCGGCTGGGGCGCAAGGAAGAGGCGCGCAGCTACTACGCCCGGGTCGTGGAGGAGTTCCCCCAGAGCGAGTACGCGGGCAAGGCGAAGTCCAAAATAGGGAGCAAAACGGCGGTAAAGGCTCCGGCGGCGGCCGCGGTGGTTGACACAAAGCCCGAAAACCAGTAGATTTTAGGCTAGAAACCGCGAATATCCGTATTTTTTAAGGAGTCGCCATGCGTCTCCCCGTTCGCTTTGCCGGTCCAATGGCCCTTCTCCTTACGACAGGGGTGGCCACGTCTTCTCGCTCAGCAGGCGCCGGAGCTCGCCGGTGGCGGACTCGCCCAGCAGCCGCCGGGGATCACCCGCATCGACTCCGCCGCGGCGCCCCACACGACCGACGCGGCGCCCCAGGCGCTCGGCTTCGAGGACGAGGTCGCCTGCTTCGGCTACATCGGGCCGGAAAGCGAGCAGTTCATCGCTGCCGTCATCGGGGCCGAGAACGAAGCCGAGCAGGAGGACTTCACCGAACACAACCTCCTGTACCTCGACGCGCGGATACGACCGCGGGCTCAAGCCCGGCGACGAGTTCTGGATCGTGACGCCGGGAGACATCGTCTACCACCCCATCTCGAGCGCCTCGATGGGCCGGTTCTACCAGTACCGCGGCCGGGCCGTCCTCGTCTGCATCGAGGGCCGGACGGCGGTCGTCCGGGTGACCCTGGCCTGCACCGACATCCCCATGGGGTCGTTCCTGAAGCCCTACGAGCCCGTGCCGATCCCGCTCGGCCGCCGGCTGCCGTCCGCGGTCATCTGCGACCCGTCGACCGGCAAGGCCCACGGGCGGATCGTGATGAGCCGGGACGGCGTCGTGGCGATCGGGACGGGCACCGACGTCATGATCGACCTCGGGCTGGCCGAGGGCGTTCAGCCGGGTGACCAGCTCTCGGTCTTCCGCTATGCCAGCGGCTCGGACTACGGCCTGCGGCCGCAGGGGTCCTACTGGATGTACAAGCCGCCGGCGCCGGGCGTCGAGGTTCCGCGCACGTATCTCGGCGACCTGGCCATCCTCTACATCGGAGACCGGTGGGCCATGGCCCGGGTCATCGATTCGAGCCGGATGATCGAGCTCGGGGACCAGGTGGAGCTGAAGTAGGCGCGTTCCAGCTTTCCCGGAAAAAAATCAGGAGAGGCGCCGAGCGCCTCTTCTTTTTTTTGGGCCGAGGTTGCCGTGGATCGTCCGGCCGCAAGCTGGCACGAGAACTTCGCGGAGGCGGTCCGGCGCCGGCGGAGAAAAAAAATTCTCGCGCACTACCGCTTCCTTTTTTCGTTTGCTAAGATGCGCCCCTCTTCCAATCTCTGTTTCGCATTCGTTGATTTCGGGGAGGCGGCATCGTGAATCTGGATGGGCAGCTCCAGGAAATTATCGAAGAGCTCCTGGCACATGGAATTTCGCTCGATCTCGCCACGAAGGAGTTCGAGAAGAAGTACATCGTCGGCGCAGTCAAGCGCAGCTCCGGAAACCTCGGCCGCGCCGCGAGCTCCCTCGGCATTCACCGCAACACGCTGCGCAACAAGGTCGGCATCCTGAACATCCGCCTGCCGCGCGAGCGAGTCCGCGTCTCGCCTTCGATCTCCGTACCCAAGAAGAAGTAGGCGCGCGCCGCGCCGATCCGAGCCCCGGCCAATCCGGGCCGAGCCGTGCGCCGCCGAGCGAATCCACGTGCTTTTTTTGAGTGCGGAGGCCGCTTTTTCAGCGGTCCCGGAGGGGGGACCTCTACGCTTTGGGCTTGTCCTGCGGCGGGTCCTCGCCCTTGACCGAATCCTTGAAGTTCTTCAGGCCCTGGCCGATCCCCTTGCCGAGCTGCGGGAGCTTGTTGGCCCCGAAGATGATGATCACGATCAGCAGGATGACGAGAAGCTCCGGGAGGCCGAGTGAGCCGAACATCGTTAACTCCTTCTTCGTGAACCCCGTCCCGCAGACGTCAGCTTAACAGACCGGCGCCCGCGCGGGACTCCAGCACCTGGCCGAAGGCCCGGTCCTCGGGTGAATTTCCGAGCAGGCGCCGGACGAGCGCGAGCTCGCCCGGCAGGTAGCGCCGGTAGGTCTCTCCCTTGCCGTGGACGACCGCCCGGGCGAAGGTGCCGCAGACTTTCCAGGCGCGCTGGAGGAGCACGCGCCGCAGCCGCGCGCCGAGGGCGTCCGCGTCGGCGGTCCGCCGTGCGGCGAAACGCGCCACGACGGCCGACGCCTGGGCGTCGTCCATCCAGTCGAGCGTCGTGCGCTCCCAGAGCAGCGACGCGAGGTCGTACGTGTCGGGTCCGCGCCGCAGATCCTGAAAGTCGATGACGGCCACGCGATCGCCGGCGGCAAAGAGATTGTTGCCGTGGAAGTCGCGGTGGCAGAGCGCCGCGGGGTGCCCGAGGATCTCCCGCACGAGCGCGGCCGCGAAGGCGTCGTGCGCCGCGCGCTCCGCGGCCGTGAGCGGCCGGGCGAGGTAGAGGTCGAAGACGGCTTCGCGCGCGAGGTCGAGCTCGCGCCGGAAGAGCGCCGCGTCGAACGGCGGGATTGATGCCGGGATCCGCGAGCGCGGCGATGTCCGCCGCCGCGTCGGCCGCCCGCCCCAGCCACTCCCGCCGTTGCGCGGGCGATGCCGCGCAGCGCGCCGCGAGGTCTTCGGATCCGAGGTCCTCCACGATCTGGTTTCCCCGGCCGTCGTCGGCCAGCAGGGCGGGCACGCGCACGCGGTCCGCGAGCAGCGCGCGGGCCTTGCCCCAGCGCAGCCGGGATTCGTCCTCCTCGGCGGGATAGACGACGCCGAGGACGGTCCGGTTGTCCTCGAGCGCGATCCGGAAGTAGCGGCGCCGGCCGACGTCGCCGGCCAGCGCCTCGATGGAGACGGGAGAGAGGTGCGTCTGACGCGCCAGCGCTTCGAGGCCGGCCGCGCCGGAAGGCGTCGGCGTGATCCCTAGCTCGTGCTCTTCGCCTGCGAGAGCATGATCTTCTTGATGTGGACGGGCGTGTTCGGCCGATCGTTCGCGCCCCGGGGCGCGGCCGCGATCTTGTCGGCGACGTCCATTCCGGAGATCACCTCGCCGAAGGCCGAGTACTGGCCGTCGAGGAAGTTGGAGTCCTTGACGACGATGAAGAACTGCGAGGAGGCGGAATTGGGGTCCGACGAGCGGGCCATGGACACGATGCCGCGCTTGTGCGGCGTGTCGTTGAACTCGGCCTTGATCCGGGTCGAGCCGTTTCCGCCCGTGCCGTACTGGCGTCGACGGGGTCTCCGGCTTCTTCGTGTTCGGGTCGCCGCCCTGGATCATGAAGCCGGGGATCACGCGGTGGAAGAAGGTCCCGTCGTAGAAGCCCGACTTCGACAGGTCGATGAAGTTCTCGACGTGCTTGGGGGCCTTGTCGTAAAAGAACTTGATCTGGATGTCGCCCAGGTCGGTCTGCAGCGTGGCGATCGTGTTGGCGTAGTCGGGGGCCACTTTCTTACCCTTTCCTTTCGCCGCCTGCGCGGCGAGGGGCAGGGCGCAGGCGAGCATGAGTGCGATAGCGGTGCGTGTTTTCACTGAGAAACTCCTTTCCGAATCGGGCGAAACATAGCATGGGGTTATAGAATTTCCCCGTGTACACGGCCCTTGCTCGCGTGGTCCTCGACGAGGCGGACCGGGAGCGCGTCGCGCAGGAGGTCCGGAGGCTGCGGCAGCGCCATCCGAAGGCCTCGCGCGACGAGCTGGCGGGGCGCCTCATCCGCAAGGCCGCGCTGCAATGCGCGGCGGCCAGCGGGATCCTGACCGGGCCGGCGGCCTTCTTCGGCGCGATGCCCTTCGGCGCCGACCTCGCGTACCAGGCCGTCGCGCTGAACCGGCTGGTGCTGTCGCTGGCCGCGCTCTACGGACACGCCCCGTCGCCCCGCGACCGCGCGGCCGGGATCGGTGCGGGAGCCGGCGCGGGCGTCGCGTCGGAGCTTCTGCGGCAGGGCGTCGTGCACCTGCTGCGCCGCGCGTTTCCGAGGCGTCCCGGCCTGCGCACGGTCGCGGGAGCGCTCGTCGGCGGCGCGCTCGGCTACGGCGCGGCCATGGCCATCGGGCGGTTCGCCCAGGACGTCTTCCGCGGCCGCCACCGGATTCGCCTTCCCCTGCGGCTGTCGCGATGAGCCCGGAACGGGCCGACGTCCTCGTCGTCGGCGGGGGCGTGATCGGCTGCGCGGTCGCCGCCGAGCTCGCCGCCCGCGGCCGCGGCGTGATCGTGCTCGAGCGGGCCGAGCCCGGGACCGAGGCGTCGGGCGCCGCCGCCGGCATGCTTTCGCCGCAGGCGGAGGCGCGGACCCGCGACGCCTTCTTCGATCTCGCGCTCGCGAGCCGCGAGCTCTACCCGGCCTGGGTGCGGGTCCTCGAGGAAGAGACCGGCGTCGACGTCGGCTATCGCCGGACGGGGCTGCTGCACTGCGACTTCGCGGGCGCCCGGGCCGAAAGCCGCGCCGGAGCAGATCGCCTGGCAGCGGGCGGCCGGGCTCGACGCCGCCGCGCTGCGTCCGGGCGAGCTGCCTCGCGAGATTGCAGAACGCCTCTCGCCCGAGGTGTCGGCCGCCGCGTCCTTTCCCGCGGAGGGCGCGGTCGACCCGCGCCGGCTGACCCGCGCGGCGTGGCTGCTCGCCGAGCGGCGGGGCGTCCGGGTGCGGACCGGTGTCGAGGTCCTCGGCTTTCGCATCGAAGGGGGCGTCTGCCGGGGCGTCGAGACGAGGGCCGGAGCGATCCTGGCCAACGCCGTGGTGGATGCGGCGGGCGCCTGGGCCGCGTTCGACGCCTCGCTGCCCCTGCCGGTTCCGGTCGAGCCCGTGCGCGGACAGATCGTGGAGCTGCGCCTTGCGGGCCCGCCGCTTCCGACGATCCTGTCCTCCGACGACGTCTACCTGGTTCCGCGAGCGGACGGCACCCTGCTCCTCGGCTCGACGGTCGAGCACGTCGGGTTCCGCAAGGAGGTCACGGCGGCGGCGCGTGGAGCGCCTGATTGCCGCGGCGGTGCGCCTCTGCCCCGAGATCGCCTCCGCGCGGTTCGTGACGGCCTGGTCGGGCCTGCGTCCGGCGACGCCCGACGGGCTGCCGATCCTGGGCGCCTGCCGGGTGCCGGGGCTCTTCTTTGCCGCCGGCCACTTCCGCAACGGGATCCTCCTGGCGCCGGTCACGGCGGTGGCGCTCGCCGACCTGCTGACGGGCGGGGCGGGCAAGGACCTTGCTTCCTTCTCGATCGAGCGCTTCGCGGAGGCGCTGCAGCCCCATTGAGGGAGGCTCGACGCCACCTCGACAAGGGTTCGGGGGGTCGCGATTTCGGCTAGAATTGGGCAACGGATTCCGTTTCGAGGGGCTGCACGCAAGAAGCAACAGCAGAAGGAAAAACTTTCAAAATGAGAAGAGTGGTGTACGCGGGGGTGCAGCGCGCAGCGGACTCTCTCTGGCGCTTCGCGCGCGCGGTGGATCGGCGTTTCCCGGAGCGCACGTTCCAGCCGAAGTGGGCCCCCGCGCCGCTGCTCAAGCAGCGCGAGAAGACGTTTCCTCCGCTCGGCTTTCCCCGCAAGACGGACTCGCTCTGCCCCCGCTGCGTCTCCGAGGTCCGCTCCCAGATCCTCTCCGGCGAAGCCGACTGGAAGGTCCTGATCGAGGGCAAGCCCGGCGAGATCCCGGCCGAGATCGTCGAGGAGAACGGCCAGATCCTGATGAAGAAGGACTGCCCGAAGCACGGGCACTTCGAGGACGTGATGTCCACGGACCCGGCCTTCTTCAAGCGGCTCGAGTCGATGTACCCGGGCCGGGACTTCGTGATTCCGAAGGACGGCCTCCACGAGCACGGCACGTCCTCCATCAAGTTCGGCCGCGGCGCCGTGCTGACGATCGACCTGACCAACCGCTGCAACATGATGTGCGACCCGTGCTTCATGGACGCCAACCAGGTCGGCTACGTCCACGAGCTCGAGTGGGAAGAGGTCCAGAAGCTGCTCGACGACGCCGCCTCGATCAAGCCGCGCCGCCAGCTGTCGGTCCAGTTCTCGGGCGGCGAGCCGACGCTTTCGCCGCACTTCCTCCCGGCGATCCGCCACGCCCGCAAGCTCGGGTACTTCTCGGTCCAGTGCGCGACCAACGGCATCCGCTTCGCGCAGGACGAGTCCTTCGCGAAGGAGGCGGCCGAGGCCGGCCTGCGCTTCGCCTACCTGCAGTTCGACGGCGTCGGCAACGAGAACAACCAGCACCGCAAGGTCGGCAACCTCTACGACGTCAAGCTGCGCGCGATCGAGAACCTGAAGAAGTACGCGGTCGACGTCACGCTCGTCGTGACGATCGTCAACAGCGTCAACAACGACCAGGTCGGCGACATCCTGAAGTTCGCCATCGAGAACATCGACAAGATCAACACGGTCGCGTTCCAGCCGGTCTCCTTCACGGGCCGCGACGAGGACGTCGACGACGAGACCCGCGCGCGCCAGCGCTACACGCTCTCGCACCTGGCGCACGACGTGAAGACGCAGGCCGGCATCGGCGAGGTCATGCGGGACTGGTATCCGCTGTCGGCGTCGGGGCCGTTCTCGGACCTCAAGGACCTGCTCGGCGGGCTCGAGTCGGAGTGGGGCTCGTTCAAGTGCGGCTGCCACCCGAACTGCGGCATCGGGACGATGCTGCTCGTCGAGGAGAAGACGAAGAAGGCCGTGACCGTCCCCTCGATCCTGAACGTGGACCGGATGCTCGCGGACATCAAGTCGATCACCGACTCGGGCCGCCAGAAGAAGTGGACGGCCGTGCAGGTGGGACTGTCGATCCTGCGCAACCTGCGTCCCGAGGGCGTGCCCGCGGGCCTGACGCCGTGGAGCCTCGCCAAGATCATGGACGGGCACACGGGCGGCAAGCTCGGCTTCGCGGAGAAGAACCGCTACCCGTGGCGCGTGTTCTTCATCGGCGGCATGTGGTTCCAGGACCTCTTCAACTACGACTTCCGCCGCACCGAGATGTGCATCATCCCGTACGCGACGCAGATGGGGGAGATCTCCTTCTGCGCGTACAACACGGGCGTGGGCTGGCGCAAGATCATCGAGGAGATGTTCCAGACCGCGTCGCTGGCCGAGTGGTACAAGACCAACGGCCGCCACGAGGTCTACGCGCGCGGACGCAACGTGCCCCTGCCGGTGCTGCCGGGCCAGACCGTCCCGGCGATGCCGACGGCGCCGCGCCCGACGCTGCCGCCGGCGATCGGAACGCTCCCGGTCTACGGGGCCGCGGGCAAGTAGGGACCGCGGGGTCTGACCCCGAATGGGGCGACCCGAGCCCCGCCGACCCCAGCGCCGCTCGCCCGACGGGCCGCGCCGCCGGCTGCGACGCGGCCGGTCCGCGCGGATGGAGCGACGGACGTGCGGGCCCCGAGGGTCCCCGTCCGTCGCCGCGCTGCGGTCCGCGCGCCCTCTGGGCGTTCTCGTGCGCGATGCGCCGTTCGGCCTTTTCCTTCGCGCGCTTGCGTTCGTCGGCCTTGCGCGCGCGGATCGGCCGCGATGCGCTCGGCGATGGGAACCTCGAAGCGCTCGGCGGGAGCGTGGGTGTAGTCGAAGCCCGGCACCGTGATGCGGGGCAGGCGCTTGCCGATCTCGCGCTCGATCGCGGCGAGGTCGGTCGTCTCCTCCGGCGAGACGAACGTGAAGGCGTCGCCCGTCATCTCGGCGCGCGCCGTGCGGCCGACGCGGTGGATGTAGTCCTCGGGCACGTTGGGAACGTCGAAGTTGATGACGTGGGAGAGCGCCTCGACGTCGATGCCGCGGGCGGCGATGTCCGTCGCGACGAGGACGCGGTGGCGCCCCTCCTTGAAGCCGGCCAGGGCCTGCGTGCGCTGGGCCTGGGTGCGGTTGCCGTGGATGCGCTCGCAGGACACGCCCTTCTTCGTGAGCGTCTCGGCGAGGCGGTTGGCGCGGTGCTTGGTGCGCGTGAAGACGAGGACGTTCTTGATCTCGCCGCGCTTCAGGAGCTCGAGCAGCAGCGGCGCCTTCAGGTTCTGCGCGACGGGGTAGACCGCCTGCGTGATCCCGACGGCGGGCGCGGCCTTGCGCTCCTGGTTGACGGTGAAGGGGTTCTTCAGCATCTCGCGCGTCAGCTGCGCGATCGGCGGCGGCATGGTCGCCGAGAAGAAGAGCGTCTGCCGCTTGACGGGCAGGTGCTTCAGGACCTTGCGGATGTCCGGAAGGAAGCCCATGTCGAGCATGCGGTCCGCCTCGTCGAGCACGAGGATCTCGAGGTGATCGAGCTTCGCGTACGGGAAGCGGAAGTGGTCGAGCAGGCGGCCGGGCGTGGCGACGAGGATGTCGGCGCCGGTGCGGAAGGCGTGCTCCTGCGGTCCCATCGAGACGCCGCCGAAGACGGCGGCCGACGACATCGGCGTGTGGACCGTGAGCTCCTTGGCGTGCTCCTGGATCTGGGCCGCCAGCTCGCGGGTCGGGGTCAGGATCAGCGCGCGGGTCGCGCCGCGCTTCTTTCCGATCAGCCGGTGCAGGATCGGCAGCAGGAACGCGGCGGTCTTGCCGCTGCCGGTCATGGCGCAGGCGAGCACGTCGCGCCCTTCCATGGCGGGCGGGATCGAATCGTTCTGGATCGGCGTCGGGCGGGTGAAGCCCATTTCCTTGACGCCGCGCAAGAGATCCGGATGAAGTCCGAACTGAGAGAAAGGCAAGAGAATCCTCCTGGAGGAAAAAATCCGGCTGGTTTTTCTTTGGGAACGGAGGATTCGCCGGCGAGGCCTACGTTCGATGCGGGCGGCCCTGGGAGGCCGGCCACGAGAGGCCGCAGATTGTCACAGAAGGGAACGAAAGGCAAATCCGGACGCCGGGGCTATCATCCCGGGGCGATGCGCAGAGCGCTCCTGCTGGCCCTCGGTCTGGCCCTCGGGGCGGCGTGTCGGCGTGATCCCGCGCCCGCGTACGCGCCGGGTCTGGGCGAGCTGATGAGCCTGAACCAGATGCGCCACGTCAAGCTCTGGTTCGCGGGCGAGGCCGGAAACTGGAAGCTCGCGGCCTACGAGCTCGACGAGTTGAAGGAGGGGTTCGACGACGTCGTGCGCTACCACCCGGAGCACAAGGACTCGCCCGTGCCCATCCCCGACGCCGTGCGGAAGATCATGACCGAGCCGCTCGCGGAGGTCGGTCGCGCCGTCGAGAAGGGGGATCGCGAGGGATTCGTCCGCGCCTACGACGCGCTCACCGACGGATGCAACCGGTGCCACCAGGCGACCAACTTCGGTTTCAACGTCGTGCAGCGCCCGACGTCGAACCCGTACTCGAACCAGTCCTTCGCGCCGCCGCGCTGAGGGCCGGCCTACTCCTTCGCCCAGGTTCCCGAGAGCCTTCCGCTGGCGACCGCGGCCGTGCCGGACGGGGTCGGTGAGTAATGGGAGATGTCGTTGAAGAGCGAGAGCCGGGCGTGCGCGACGTCCTTGAAGTCGAGGATGTTCAGGGAGGCCGGGCTCTGGTCGAGGTGGTCGCGGTACCGGCGCAGGTCGAAGCCGAGCAGCGAGCCGATCAGCAGGCGGATGGTGGCCTTGTGCGACGCGACGAGGACCTGCACGCCCGGATGCGCCTCGACGATCGCGAGCAGCGCCGGCAGGGCGCGGGCCGTGACGGCGAGGCCGGTCTCGCCCTCGGGCGGCGCGAAGGAATAGGGGTCGCTCTCCCAGAGCGCGTACTCCTTCGGATACTCCTTCTCGACGATCGCGCGGGTCTTGCCCTCCCAGTGGCCGTGCGAAATCTCGCGCAGCCCGTCCTTCGGCGTGACGGGCAGGCGGTGGGGCGCCGCGAGAATGCGGGCCGTCTCCATCGTGCGGCCGAGCGGGCTCGCGTACACCGCGGCGATCGGCTCGCCCGCGAGGCGGACGGCGAGCTTCTCGAGCTGGCCGCGCCCGATGTCCGAGAGCGGGACGTCCGTGCCGCCGCCGGCGAAGGCGTCTTCGGCCGAGAGCTGGGTCGCGCCGTGGCGGACCAGGAAGATGCGGGTCGCGCTCATCCCTTCACCAGGAATCCTTTCTTCACGAGCAGCTCCCGGAGCCGCTCGCGCTGGTCGCCCTGCAACTCGATCGCATTCTCGCCGGTGGCGCCGCCGGTGCCGCAGGCTTTCTTCAGCTCGCGGCAGAGCGTGTCGAGAAACTCGCGGTTGTCGGGCAGGCCGGCGACGACCGTGACGTGCTTTCCCGAGGAGCGGTTCTCGAGCCGCAGCTTCGCCGTGACCTTCTCCGGCACCGCCTCGGCGCCCGCCGAGAGCGTCTTCGAGCAGCGGCAGTCGTCCTGCGGCCAGCCGCAGACGGGGCACATCCGTCCCTGCCCGCTCGAGTAGACGACGCGCCCGGCGGAGGCACGGCCATCGGGCCGTAGTCGGGGCTTGTCCCCGCCCGCCCGCGCACCGCGCCTGCCGACCGTAAGGCCGCCCCTACGACAGTGCGATTCGTCCGAAGGCATCAGGCGCCTCCGGGCCGAGCAGGGCGAGCAGGTCCTTTCCGTAGGCCTCGAGCTTGGCGGACCGATGCCCGGGATCTCGGAGAGCGCGTCGAGCGTCGACGGGCCGCGCGGCCGCGAGCGCGGCGAGCGTGCGGTCGTGGAGGACGACGTAGGCCGGGACCGAGCGCCGCGCGGCCTCCTGGCGGCGCCACTCGCGCAGCGCATCGATGCTCGCCGGGATCCGCGGTGGTTCCCGCGGCCGCGGCGAGGGCCTTGCGACGTCTTCGTCTTCTTCTTCTGTTTCGGGCGCGGCGGCTCGGGAAGCGTCAGCGCGACCTGCGGCGTGCGCCCGGCCATGACCTCGCGCCCGGCGCGCGTGAGCGAGAGCGTGCGGTAGACGTCCTCGGTCGCGGCGAGCAGGCCGCCGCCCTGCGCCGCGTCGATCCAGTCGGCGACGGCGCGCGGGCTCTCGCCCGCGAGGATCCCGGTGGTCGAGAGGCGCGTGAGCGGCTCCGGAAGGCCCTCGAGCTCTCCGGTCAGCATGGCCACGATCTTGCGCTTGCCCCAGCGCTCGCCGCCGCGCGCCACGCCCGAGAGGATCTTGCGCAGGCGCAGAAGATCCTCCTCCGACAGCTCGCGCCGCCGCGCGCAGTTGCCGCAGAAGCCGCAGGCCCGCGCCGCGTCGCGCTCGCCGAAGTAGCCGAGGATCGTCGCGCGGTAACAGGCGGACGAGTCGGCGTACGCGATCATGCGCCCGAGCTTGCTGCGATCGAGCTCGCGCCGGCGCTCCCGGTGCGGCGCGTCCGCCGCCGGAATCGCGCTCGTCGGTCTGGTCGATCAGGAACTCCCGCGTGCGCACGTCCACGTAGTTCCACAGCAGCGTGGCGTCCGCGCGCCGCCCGTCGCGGCCGCCGCGGCCGATCTCCTGGTAGTAGGCCTCGAGCGAGCCGGGGATCTCGAAGTGCACCACGGCGTCGATGTCCGGCCGGTCGATGCCCATGCCGAAGGCATTGGTGGCGCAGACGACGCCGAGCGACCCGTCGGCGAAGCGGTTCTGCACGCGCGTGCGCTCGGATTCCTCCAGCCCGGCGTGGTACGCCTCGGCGGCGACGCCTGCCTCGCGCAGGGCCTCGGCGGCGCGCGCGGCGCTCTTGCGCGTCGCGGCATAGACGAGCGCCCGCCGCCCGGCGACGAGCTCGGGCAGCAGCGCGCGCTTTTCGATCTCGCCGGAGACCTTGCGCACGTCGAGGAAGAGGTTCGGCCGGTCGAACCCGGCGACGGAGACATCGGGGGTCACGAGCCCGAGCAGCGCGACGATGTCGTCCCGGACTTCCGGCGTCGCGGTGGCCGTGAACGCGAGGATCGGAGGCCGTCCCGGGCGTCCCGTCGGCGCGCCGGCAGCGGCCCGCCGCCTCCGCCAGCCCGCGGTAGTCCGGCCGGAAATCGTGGCCCCACTCGGAAACGCAGTGCGCCTCGTCGACCGCAAAGCGGGCCAGCGGCACGTCCGCGAGCAGCCGCCGGAAGCTCTCGGACGCGAAGCGCTCGGGCGCCACGTACAGGAGGCGCAGCCGTCCCGCGCGCAGCGCGGCCTCGGCCTCCCGGCGCTCGGCCGGGGAGGCCAGGGAGTGCAGCGCCGCGGCGGCGATGCCCTTGCGGGTCAGCTCGTCCACCTGGTCCTTCATGAGGGCGATCAGGGGCGAGACCACGAGGGTCGGTCCCTCGAGCATCAGGGCCGGCAGCTGGTAGCCGATCGACTTTCCCGACCCCGTCGGCATGACCGCGAGCAGGTCCCGGCCGGCCAGCGCCGCGCGCACGATCTCTTCCTGGCCCGGCCGGAAGGAACCGTGTCCGAAGTGGCGCTGCAACACGGCGCGGGCATCCATCGGCGGCATTATCGTCCGATATGGGTGACAAGCGGCCCCGACTCGGTATAGGCTCCGCGGTTCTCATGGCAGCCAGCGACCCGAGCACCGAACCCGCCCGCCGCGCCGACCGTCGCGCGATCGCCATCGTGGCGCACGTCGACCACGGCAAGACGACGCTCGTCGACGCGCTGCTCAAGCAGTGCGGGACGTTCCGCGTCGGCCAGCACGTGGACGAGCTCGTCATGGACTCGGGCGAGCTCGAGAAGGAGCGGGGCATCACGATCCTCGCCAAGAACACCTCGGTCCGCTACAAGGACGTCATCGTCAACATCGTGGACACGCCGGGCCACAGGGACTTCGGCTCGGAAGTCGAGCGGATCCTCTCGATGGTCGAAGGCGTGCTCCTGCTCGTCGACGCCTCGGAAGGCCCGCTGCCCCAGACGCGCTTCGTCCTGAAGAAGGCGCTCGAGGGCGGCAAGCGGCCGATCGTGCTGATCAACAAGATCGACCGCGCCGACGCCCGGACGATGGAAGTCGAAGCCGAAATCCACGATCTCTTCCTTTCCCTGGCCACCGAGGAGCACCACCTCGAATTCGAGGTCCTGTACGGCTCGGGCCGCCTCGGCTACGTTTCGCGCGACCCGAACGCCAAGTCGGGCGATCTGACCCCGCTGCTCGACGCGATCCTCGAGCACATCCCGGCCCCGATCATCGGCGACGCTCCTTACAAGATGATTGTCGCGAACATCGACTACTCGGACTACCTCGGCCGCCTCGCGGTCGGCCGGATCTTCTCGGGCACCGTGTCCAAGGCCATCGAGCTCGCGGCCGTGCGGCCGGACGGCTCGATCGTCGAGAAGGGCAAGGCCGGCAAGATCTACATGTTCGAGGGGATCGTCCGCGTCGAGATGGCGGAGGCCTCCGCCGGCGACATCATCGTGCTCTCGGGCTTCCCGGACATCGAGATCGGCCAGACGATCCTGGACCTCGCCGACCCGACGCCGCTCTCCGGCATCCGCGTGGACGAGCCGACGCTCTCGATGGAGTTCCGGATCAACGACTCGCCGATGTCGGGCCAGTCGGGCAAGTACGTCACGAGCCGCCACCTGCTCGAGCGCCTGGAGAAGGAGCTCGAGAAGAACGTCGGCCTGCGGATGGACCGGATGCGGGAGACGGATTCTTTCCTGGTGCTCGGGCGCGGCGAGCTCTCGCTCGCGATCCTCGCCGAGACCATGCGCCGCGAGGGCTACGAGTTCTCGCTCGGCCGGCCCCAGGTGATCTTCCGCCGGGCCGAGAACGGGGAGCTCCTCGAGCCCTACGAGGAGCTCGTCATCGACTGCGCGGAGGAATTCACGGGAGCGGTGATCTCCGCGGTGGGCGAGCGCAAGGGCGAAATGAAGCACATGGGCAAGCACGGCGATCGCGTGCGCCTGGAGTTCACGATCCCTTCGCGCGGGCTGCTCGGTTTCCGCCTCGAGTTCCTGACGCTGACCAAGGGCACGGCGCTCATGAACCACCTCTTCGACCAGTACGGTCCGCACCGCGGCCCGCTGCCGAACCGGACGAAGGGCGCGATGATCGCCAAGGAGGGCGGGGACGTCACCGGGTTCGCCCTCGACCGGCTGCAGGACCGCGGCATCTTCTTCGTCAAGCCGGGCGACAAGGTCTACGCGGGACAGATCGTGGGCGAGCAGGTCAAGGACAGCGACATGGTCATCCAGCCGTGCGAAAAGAAGCACCTGACGAACATGCGCGCTTCGGGCTCCGACTTTGCGATCAAGCTCACCCCTCCCCGGGACCTCAACATCGAGCAGGCGATCGAGTGGATCAACGACGACGAGCTCGTCGAGGTCGTCCCCGCGGCGATCCGCGTCCGCAAGCGCACGCTGGACCACTCCATCCGTAAGGTGAAAGCGAAAACGGCCGGCTAGGCCCCCTCACCCCGTCCCGATAACGCCGCCCTTCGCGCGGCGTTCCCTACTGCCGCGGGTCTGCCCTTCGCTGGTCGGGTCCCGCCGGGAGAGGGAGCCTGAACAAGTCCCCTCTCCACCCGTGAGGGGGGAGAGGGTTAGGGTGATGGGGGCTTTCCCTACTGCAGGAGGAAGGTCTTCACGATGAGCCGACCACCGAAGGCAGACCCGCGGCAGTAGGCAACGCCGGGCGCCAGCCCGGCGGTTACTCGAATGCTCATTGCAGAAGGAAGGTCTTCACGATGAAGACTGCCATTTGTCCCCGCGTATTCGGATTGCCCGGACAGTAAATCCCCGCCCCGCACCCTCCCGTGATCCCCTCTGCCGCGAGGCGCTCGATCCAGTCGGTGAACGTCCCCGGGCAGAGCACGTCGGTGAACACGCCCGGCGGCGTGCAGGCCGGCGGCACGTACGTGGATCCGTGCTCCGCCTTCAGGAGAAAGACCGCCATCTGGTCGCGGCGCACGGGATTGGTGGGGCAGTAGTTGCCGTTGCCACAGCCCCCCGTGATCCCGAGGTTGGCGAGGGCTTCGATCCACGGCGCGAAGGTGCCGGGGCAGGGCACGTCGGCAAAGAAGCCGGGCGTGCAGGGCGGCGGGACGTAACAGACTCCGTACTTCGCCTTGAGCAGGAAGACCGCCATCTGCTGGCGCAGCGTGTTCGACGCGGCGCCGTAGTTGCCGCCGCCGACGCCCGCGGTGATGCCGTTGGAGACGAGCGTCGTGACGAAGGCGTGGAACGTGTGGTTCTGCGGCACGTCGTTGAAATCGGTGACGTAGCCCTTGGAGAGCGTGCCGGAGGACAAGTCCACGTTGGTCAGAGTCACGTCGCTGAGCGCGCCCGCCGCCAGGGCCGGCGTCCTCGCCTCGACCTGTGTCGAGCTCTGCACGTCGACGTCCGTCGCGGGAATGCCGCCGAGCGTGATCGTCGCTCCCGCCGCGAAGTTGGTGCCGCGCACCACGAAGAGCGATCCGGCGGCCGGCGGAGCGGAGACCGGGCTGATCGAGAACACGATGCGGGGCGAGAGCTCGGATGTGTTGCCGGCGGGGTCGGTCGCGGTGACGGTCACGTGCTGATCCGCCTCGATGGTGTACGGCAGCGTGACGTCGAAGGCGGCGTGGCCCGCGCCGTCAGTCGGGAGGGTCGTCGTACCGATGTAGACGAGGCCCTCCTCGAAGTCGTGGGGGCGGCCGGCGCATGACGGGTTTGCGAAGAAATCGAGCTCGTACGAGGTGGAGGGCGCGCTGTCGAGGGTTCCCACGATTTCCGTGCCCGAGGGCGAAACCGGTACGGCCGACTTGATGAGGGGATAGTTCTGGAGGCCGTTGGGGCCGGTGTCTGCGTCCAGGGCGTCATTGGCGGTCACGCTGTCGTTGTTCAGGTCGATTCCGACTGTGCCGTTGGCGTAGATCGAGTTGCCCCGGATCGCGTCGCCCGAGACGGACCCTTGTACGACGATGCCCCCGGACCCGCTGTGCGCGATGGTGTTGCCTTCTCCCGGCGCCGTGCCGCCAATGATCGCGTTGCTGGCCAGGATGTAGATGCCGCGGTTCTGATTGCCGAGCGCGAACGTGCCGGTCAGGTCGGTTCCGATCAGGTTGCCCTGCACCGTGACGCCGGTCGCGCTGCTGATCTCGATCCCGTGGATGGCGTTGGCGGAGATGACGTTGCCCGCTCCCGGAGCCGAGCCGCCGATCATGGCGCCATTGGCCTCGGCGAGGATTCCATAGTTGAGGTTGCCGAGCGGCCCCATCCCGGTGACATCGGTGCCGACGAAGTTTCCGCTGGCAACGAGGTTCGACCCGCTGTTGAGCCGGATGCCGTAGCCGGCATTGCCCGAGACGACGTTGCGGACCGCGGCCGTGGTGCCGCCGATCGTGACGTTCATGCTGGAGGAGACGCTGGATGCCGGTCTGGTTTCCCGCGAGGGCGTTGCCGCCCGAGGCGTCCGTGCCGATGAGGTTGCCCTGGACCAGGTGACCCGTGCCGCCATTGCCGCCCGAGCCGAAGTTGATGCCCTGCATTCCGTTGCCCGAGATCAGGTTGCGCGCCGCCGGCGTCGTGCCGCCGATCGTGATGCTCGACGCCCCGTTGTTGAGCTGGATGCCGAAGTCCGTATTGCCGTGGGCGACTGTGCCCGTAGGATCGGTGCCGATGAAATTGCCTTCGATCGTCATTCCAGCCACGCCCGAGACGCGGATCCCCGCCCACTTGCCGCGGTTGATCGCGAGACCGCGCACGACGCTGTTGCCGCTGCCGGGCGCGAAAAAGAGGACGGCGGCTTCGCTGCCGGTGCCGGCGTTCGTCCCGTCGATCTCGATCAGGATGACGGCGTTGGTGCCCTGATCGGGGCCATTGGTGTTCGCGCTTGCGACTCCTTGTGTATAGCCGTCGATCGTGACCCCGTCCGTGATCTGCGGCAGCGGGGAGGCGGGCGCGATCGTCTGGACGCCCGACCCGACGATGTTGAATTCGATGGTGTCCGCTCCGACGTTGCCGTTGGCGTCCGTGATCGCCTGCCGCAGCGAACCCGGCCCGGTGTCGGCGGTGGTCGTGACCGTGTACGTCGTGGCCGAGGCGGCAGACAGCGCAAGCAGACCCGTCGCGAGGAACACGCCGATTGTTTTCATGGGATCTCCCTGCTCGTAACGCGCAGGGGGCCCCGGGACGGGATCAGACCCGTCCCGGGGCGCGAGGCAGGCCGGAGCTAACTACTGCAGTTTGACCCGAACACCGGAGGCAGACCTCACCACCAGGAACGCCGGCCGAAGGTCCGCGGTAACTCGAATTCTGTCAGCAGGATACGGTCATTGCAGGCCGAAGGTCTTCGTGACGAATACCGCCATCTGCCCGCGGGTCGCCGCGGCGGTCGGGCAGTAGTTGCCGTTGCCGCAGCCGCCGGTGATGCCGCGCGCGACGAGATCGTAGATCCATGCAGCGAACGGGTTGCTGCACGGGACGTCGCCGAAGGTCGCGGTGACGCAGGCGGGGGGCGTGTAGCCGAGGCCCTCGAACGTCTTGAGGAGCAGGACGGCCATCTGCTGTCGCTTGACGGGGTCGGCGGGGCAGTAGGTTCCGGTGCCGCAGCCTCCCGTGATCCCTTCGGCGACGAGCTCGTTGATCCACGGGGCGAAGCCCGAGGTGCAGGGGACGTCGGTGAAGACCTGGACGGTGCAGGGCGGCGGCGTGTAGCAGAGTCCGTGCTCGGCCTTCATCAGGAACACCGCCATCTGCTGACGGCTCGTGTTGTCGTTCACGCCGTAGAATCCGCTGCCCACGCCGGCCGTGATGCCGTTCGAGACGAGCGTCGTGACGAACTGGTGGAACTGCTGTCCCTGCGGCACATCGAGGAAGTCGGACACGAAGGCCTTCACCAGCGTGCCGAACGTGTTGTCCGCGTTCTGGACGCGGACGTCGTTCGCGAGGCCGGCGCCGAGAGCGGGAGTCTTCGCGGTCAGCGTCGTGGCCGAAGAGATGTTGACGTTGGTCGCCGGCGCGCCGCCGACCGTCACGGTGGCGCCCGCGGCGAAATCGGTCCCCTTGATCGTGAGCGTCGTGCCGGCGGCCGGCGGTCCGGCCGCTGGCGACGACGAAAACGCCAGCCCCTGGGAGAATTCGGACGTGTTGCCGAGCGGGTCGGTGGCGGTGGCGGTAATCCGCGTGCCGGCGCCGGTCGCGACCGGCAGCGTCGCGTCGAACGTCGCGTCCCCGTTGCCGTCGCTCGTGACCTGCGTCGTCCCGATCCAGGTGACACCCTCGAGGAACTCGCGGGGGAACGTCGAGCACGCGTTCGCGTAGAAGTCGAGGTCGTACACGGTCGAGGCCTTGGAGTGGAGCACGCCCTGGACGTGGGTCGTCGCCCCGGTCGTGACCGACGTGAAGAGCGGGAAGTTCTGCATGCCGTTGCCGCCCGTGTCGACGTCACCCGGGTCGTTCGGCGTCACGCCGTCCGGGCTGCCCGCCGGCATGACGTTGATGCCGAGGCCGGCGTTGCCGAAAATGGAATTGCCCCGGATCACGTTGCCCCCACTGAAGGGCAGGTACACGCCGTCTCCGGTACCACCGACGTTGGTGGTGTAGGCGATCACGTTGCCCTCACCGGGGTTGATGCCGCCGATCACGTTGTCGAAGGCCCCGACGTGGATCGCCCGATCGCCGTTTCCCATCGCGATGGTACCCGTCGGGTCCGTGCCGATGTGGTTGCCCTGGACGATCGCGACCATGGAAACCGACGACGATCCGAGGACGATCCCGATGGCGCCGTTGGCGGAGATCACGTTGCCGGCACCGGGCGCGGAGCCGCCGATCGTGACGTGGTTGGAGTCGAGGCTGATTCCCCAGACGCTGTTGCCGAGAGGTGCAGAGCCCGTGACGTCCGCGCCAATGTAGTTGCCGGCGACGACGACGTTCGTCGAGGGATTTCCGTCGATCTCCAGACCGTTGGCGCTGTTGCCCGAAACGACGTTGCGGGCGGCCGCCGAAGTTCCCCCGATGGTTGCGTTCGAGGCGCGCGTGATGAGGATCCCCTGGCCGGTGTTGGAGAGCGCCAGCGTGCCCGTCACGTCGGTCCCGACGAGGTTGCCCTGGATCACGAGACCGTCCGGACCGCCGGAGAAGGCTCCCGGCGTGATCTTGTCGTGCCCGCCCGAGATCAGGTTGCGGGCCGCGGGCGTCGTCCCGCCGATCCGAATGTTCCCCGGTGCGGCCGCCGCGATGTGCGCGCCGGAGCTCGCCGCGAACGGCGTCGTGCCGGTGGGGTCGGTGCCCAGGAAGTTGCCCTCGATCACCGCGTTGGCCGCGGCGTTCTGGAGCCGGATGCCGGTCTGGCAGCCGTGGATGTCGAGGCCCTTGATGGTCGTGTCGGCCGCCGCGACGTCGAAACAGATGGAGCCGACGCCGGTCGCCGCCCCGTCGATCTCGATCTTGAGCACCGTATCGAGGCCCTGCGTCGTGTCGTGCGTGTTCGCGGAGGCGCCCGGCTGCGAGTAGCCGTTGATCGTGACGGGAGAGGTGATCGCCGGAAGCGCCGTCACCGGCGCGATCGTGTGCACGCCGGAGCCGGTGATGTTGAAGGCGATGGTGTCCGCGCCGCCGGCGGCGTTGGCGTCCAGGATCGCCTGCCGCAGCGATCCCGCTCCGGAGTCGTTGGTGTTGGTCACGTTGAACGTGGCGGCCGAAGCGGCGGCTGCGGCCAGGGACAGGGCGAGTGCAAGAGATGACGCCTTCACGGTGCCTCCTTGTTTGCGGATGCCCACGCCTCAAAAAGTGTGGCGATATCGAATCACGAACCCGGGGTCGGCGTCACCGAAAGATTTCACTGCAGATGGAAGGTTTTTGTAATGAAAACCGCCATCTGCCCGCGGGTGTTGGGGCTGCCCGGGCAGCCTCCCGTGATTCCTTAGTTCGCGAGCGCCTCGGAGCACGAGCGTTGGCGGGAGGAAAAATCCGGGGTGGCCGCGCGCGCGCCACCCCGTACTGAGTGAAGGAGGACCGGTTACTGGAGGCTGAAGGTCTTGACGACGAACACCGCCATCTGCCCGCGCGTCGCGGGGTTGGCGGGGCAGTAGTTGCCGCTGCCGCAGCCGCCGGTGACGTTGCGCGCGACGAGGTCGTAGATCCAGGGCGCAAACGGACTGTCGCAGGGGACGTCGCCGAAGGTCGCGGTGACGCAGGCGGGGGGCGTGTAGCCGAGGCCCTCGAAGGTCTTGAGGAGCAGGACGGCCATCTGCTGGCGCTTGACGGGATCGGCGGGGCAGTAGGTTCCGGTGCCGCAGCCTCCCGTGATGCCCTCGGCCACGAGCTCGTTGATCCAGGGCGCGAAGCCCGAGGTGCAGGGGACGTCGGTAAAAATCTGGGTGGTGCAGGGCGGCGGCACGTAGCAGAGGCCGTGCCTCGCCTTCATGAGGAAGACGGCCATCTGCTGGCGCAGGGTGGGCTGGTCCACGCCGTAGAGACCCTGGCCGACGCCGGCCGTGATCCCGTTCGAAACCAGGGTCGTGACGAACGAGTAGAACTGCTGGCCGCCCGGGACGTCGAGGAAGTCGGACACCCACCCCTTGACGAGCGTGCCGGTCGCTGCCGTCGCGTTGGCACGACGACGTCGTTGACCGTGCCCGGGTAGAGCGCGGGGGAGGTCGTGGTCAGGCCGTGGAGGTACGTTGACGTGCCGACGCGCGGGACGCCGCCGACCGTCACCGTCGGCGCCGTCGGCGAAGTCGGTGCCAGAGACGCTGATGGCGGCTGCCGCCGGCGGGGCTCCGGACGTCGGCGTGATCGAGAAGAGGATCCGCTGGGAGAACTCGGACGTGTTGCCGCGGGGATCGGTCGCCGTCGCCGATGATCCGTGCGCCGGCGTCGACCGCGACCGGCAGCGTGACGTCGATCACGGCCGTGCCAGATCCGTCCGTCGTGACCGGCGCCGAGCCGATGTAGGTCTGGCCCTCGAGAAACTCCCGCGGAAAGTTCGAGCAGGCGGGGTTCGCATAGAAGTCGAGGTCGTAACGTCGTCGACGGCGTCGAATGCAGGACTCCCTGGATGTGCGTCGAGCGCCCGCTGAGGCGTGACCGACGGAATGATCGGAAAGTTCTGCAGGTGGTTGGGCCCTCGTCCGCGTCCTCCGCGTCGTTCGAAGCTGGCTGGCCGCCGGGACGTTCAGGTCGATCCCCAGGCTCCGTTGTCGTGGATCGCGTTGCCGCGGATCTGCCATGGAAGACGGGACGTGACGGCGATCACATTCCGCTGCCGGCGTTGCCCGAGATGAGGTTCGCAGCCGGGATCGACGTCGCCGATGCTTGCCGACGCGGGCCCTTCCCGTCGAGGTCGATGCCGATCCGTTCGGGAAGCGGCGTCTCGGGCGTCCTTCGCAGGCCGATCGACGTTGCCTGAAGCACGGACCCCTCGAGCCGCCGTTGAAATTGCCGCTGGCGAGATGCCCGAGCCCGCAGTTGCCGGAGATGAGGTTGCGATCGGCGGGGTCCGGCCTCCGATCGTATCGTTCGCGGTCCCGCCGTTGAAGCCGGACCGTGACGTCCCGCGCGAGCACAAGTCCCTGTCGGATCGGTCCCGAGAAGTTGCCGCTGACCACGATTCCGGTCGCGTTCGCCGACAGAGTTGAAGATCTCGAACGGCCTCGGCGCAGCGGTTGATGACAAGACCGCGGAACAGGCCGTCGCTGGCGCCGACGTGACGCAGCGGTTGCCGGCGACGCTGCCGTCGATCTCGATCCAGGAGCGAGTTCACGGCGCCCGTCGCGTTCGTGTTGGGGCGGAGCCCGGCTGCGTGTAGCCGTCGATCGTGACGGGCTCGAGCAGGTCGGCAGCGGCGTGGCCGGCGTGATCGTGTGGACGCCGGAGCCGGGGATGTTGAAAACGATCGTGTCGGCGCCCGGGGTCGCGTTGGCGTCGAGCATCGCCTGGCGGAGCGAGCCGGGGCCCGAGTCGTTCGTGTTGGTCACGGTGAAAGTGGCCGCTCCGAGCGAGAAGCGCGGCGAGGCCGAACGCGATTCCGAGCAGGAGCCTGCGTTTCACGATGACTCCTCCTCCGCGCCTCGTACTGGTGAACTGAACGTCTTCGCGACGAGCCGACCAGCACCAGACCGCCAGACACGCCCCGAACCCGCTCATGACCGCGAGCCAGGTCATTGCAGGCCGAAGGTCTTCGTGACGAACACCGCCATCTGGCCGCGGGTCGCGGGGTCGGCGGGGCAGTAGTTTCCATTGCCGCAGCCGCCGGTGATGTTGCGGGCGACGAGGTCGTAGATCCACGGGGCGAACGGGCTGTCGCAGGGGACGTCGCCGAAGGTCGCCGTGACGCAGGCGGGGGGCGTGTAGCCGAGGCCCTCGAGGGTCTTGAGGAGCAGGACGGCCATCTGCTGTCGCTTGACGGGATCGGCGGGGCAGTAGGTTCCGGTGCCGCAGCCTCCCGTGATGCCCTCGGCGACGAGCTCGTTGATCCACGGGGCGAAGCCCGAGGAGCAGGGGACGTCGGTGAAGACCTGGGTGGTGCAGGGCGGCGGCACGTAGCAGAGGCCGTGCCTGGCCTTCATCAGGAAGACGGCCATCTGCTGGCGCAGGGTCGGCTGGTCGACGCCGTAGATGCCCTGGCCGACGCCGGCGGTGATCCCGTTCGAGACCAGGGTCGTCACGAAGGAATAGAACTGCTGGCCGCCCGGGACGTCGAGGAAGTCGGACACCCACGCCTTGATGAGGGTGCCGGTCGTGCCGTCCGGCGTCGTCACGACGAGGTCGTTCACGGTTCCGGGGTCGAGGGCGGGCGACGTGGCCTGGAGCGTCTGGGCGTCGCCGAAGGTGACGGGGACCGGGACGCCGCCGATGGTCATGGTGGTCGGGTCGGCGAAGTTCGTGCCGATCAGGCTGATGGGCGTGCCGCCGGCGGCCGGTCCCGACACGAAGCTCGTCATCGTGAAGACGATGCGCTGGGAGAACTCGGAGGTATTGCCGCTCGGGTCGGTCGCCGTCGCGGTGATGCGCGCGCCGGTCTCGGTCGCCACCGGCAGCGTCACGTCGATCGCGGCGTGGCCCGTGGCGTCGGTCGTGACCGGCGCGGTGCCGAGCCACGTCCGGCCCTCGACGAACTCGCGCGGGAAGCTGGAGCACGCCGGGTTGGCGTAGAAGTCGAGGTCGAACGTCGTCGAAGGCGTCGAGTCGAGCTTGCCGACGACGTGCGTGGAGGCGCCCGTCGTCACCGTCTGAGGATCGGAAAGTTCTGGAGGTTGTTGCTGCCCTTGTCGACGTCGCCGGCGTCGTTCGGCCTTGGGAAGGCTCCCGCCCGTTAGAGGTCGATGCCGAGGTACCCGTTGTCGTGGATGGAGTTTCCGCGCACCGTGTTGTCGCCGCCCGCCTCACGCCGACCCCGCCCCGCCGCTGTACGCGATGACATTGCCGGCTCCCGCACCGATTCCGCCGATCGTCGAGTCGTTCTCGTATGGATGGTGACGCCGTCGACGCAACCGAGCGGAGACGCCGTCGGCAGCGATCCGACGGGGTTGCCGTGCACGACGAGCCCCCCTGGATCCACATTCCGTGAGGGCGTGCCGAAAACGACGTTCCCGATCCTCCGTTCGCCGCGATCACGTTGCCGACGCCGGAGGCGGCCAGACCGCCGACGTTGTCTGCGTTCGGCCCGGTGGTATCGATGCCGATCAGGTTTCCCTGGACGGTCGCAGTTCTTGCCCGCCGTCGAGAGTTGCGCCCCGCTGAATCCCCGCGGTATTTCCCGAGATCAGGTTTCGGTCTGCGGCAGCCGTGACTCCGACGAGGTCGTTGTTCCCGCCGATCTCGATCCCCCGAGTTGTCCGATCGCGCGAGCATGCCGGTCGCGTCCGTACCGATGAAGTTCCCCGCACGAGCACTTCCGCCCCGCCGCCGACGTGACGCCCTGCATGAAACCGCCGACCGCGAGTCCATGCGACACTGCGGCCCGCGGCCGTGGTCCGCTGAGGTTGATCCCGGGCTCCGGGTCGGCGCCGCCGTCGAGCTCGATCAGCAGCGACCGCGTTGGCTCCGATCGGGTCGGTGTTCGGCCGCGCTGCCGGGCTGGGTGTAGCCGTCGATCGGTACCGGATCGGTCATCGGGGGCAGCGCGTCGCGGGCGCGATTGTGTGGACGCCCGCGCCCGGCGATGTTGAACGCGATCGTGTCCGAGCCCGACGGTCGGCATTGGCGTCCACGATCGCCTGCCGCAGCGACCCCGCGCCCGTGTCGTTGGTGTTCGTCACGGTGAAAGTGGCGGCCGGCAGGGAACCGCGGCGAAGCCAGAGAACGAGCCCACCGAGGAGAATGCGTTTCAAGATGAATGCTCCTTGTTCTCGCGTAAGGCGCGGGTCCGAACCTCAATGCACGTCGTAACCTGACCGTCTATTGCAGGCTGAAGGTCTTCGTGACGAACACCGCCATTTGTCCGCGGGTGGCGGCGACGGTCGGGCAGTAGTTGCCGTTGCCGCAGCCGCCGGTGATGCCGCGTGCGACGAGGTCGTAGATCCACGGGGCGAACGGGTTGTCGCACGGGACGTCGTCGAAGGTGGGCGTGTCGCATGCGGGCGGGGTGTACGAGACGCCACCGAGGGTCTTCAGGAGCAGGACGGCCATCTGCTGTCGCTTGACGGGATCGGCGGGGCAGTAGGTCGTCCCGTTGCCGCAGCCGCCCGTGATCCCTTCGGCCACGAGCTCGTTGATCCACGGGGCGAAGCCCGAGGAGCAGGGGACGTCGGTGAAGACCGGGTGGTGCAGGGAGGCGGGACGTAACAGAGGCCGTGCAGCGCCTTCATGAGGAAAACGGCCATCTGCTGGCGCAGCGTCGGCTGGTCGACGCCGTAGAGGCCCTGGCCGACGCCGACGGTGATGGCGTTGGAGACGAGGGTCGTGACGAAGGAGTGGAACTGCTGACCTCCGGCACGTCGAGGAAGTCCGCGACCCATCCCTTGGACAGCACTTCCGGTCGTGCCCCTCGGCCGTCAGACGACGATATCGTGGACCGTTCCCGGAGCCAGCGCGGGCGACGTCGTGGTCAGCGACTGGTCGTCGCCGAACGTAGACCGCGGTCGGCCGCCGCCGACGGTCATCGTGGTCGGAGCCGCGAAGTCCGTCCCCGAGACGGCGAGGAAGGTCCCTCCCGCGGCGTGCCCCGAGGCGGGGGCCATCGAGAAGATGATCCGCTGGGAGAACTCGGACGTATTGCCGGCGGGATCGGTCGCGGTCCGAGACGCGCTCGCCCGGCGCGAGTCGTGACCGGGAGCGTGACGTCGAACTCGAACGTGCCCGAGCCGTCCGTCGTGACCGCGAAGATCCGATGTACGTCTCCGCCTCCAGGAATTCGCGGGGAAGTTGGAGCACGCCGGGTTGGCGTAGAAGTCGAGGTCGAACGTCGTCGAGGGCGAGAGTGAACGTGCCCGGACCGGGTCGTCCCGCCATGTCCGTCACCGACGCAGAGATCGGGAAATTCTGCAGGTCGGTTGGGGCCGTCGTCCGCGTCGCCGGTGGTCGTTGTAGTCGACGCCCGCGGACTCGAGGTCGAACCCACGACGGCGTTGGAAAAGATCGAGTTGCCGCGGATGGTCCAGTCGGCGGAAGCCGGTGCTGAAGTCTGCGACCATGCCGGCGTCCCGGTTGAACGCAATGTATGTTGCCCTCTCCCGGACCGACGCCGCCGATGACGCTCCCGACGTTCGGCGACTGGATCTCGATGCCGTGGCCGTGTTCGGAACGCGGCAGAGACCCGTCATGTCCGTGCCGATGAAGTTGCCCATCACGGTATCGCCGTCGCTCCGTCCGCGAAGACGATACCGACGATCTTTCCGGAAATGACGTTTCCCGCGCCGGCCGCGGAGCCGCCGATCAGGTCGTCGTGCGGCGCGTTGTTCGAGAAGATCCCGACGAGGCTCCAAAGCCGACGGTACCCGACGCGTCGGTCCCGATGTAGTTGCCCTGGATCGTTGTCGTCTGTGCGAGCCCGACCCGAGCAGCAGCGGCGCGTGGCAAAGACGACGTTGCGCGCGCCCGGGTCGTCGTCCCGCCAATCAGATCGTCGTGCGCGGTCGCGGTCATCACGATGCCATACCTGCATGTGCCGGTGGCACCGTGGCCGATCCTGCGGCGTTGACCCGAGTGGTTGCCCTGCACCATGTTGGACTCGCACCCACGTGAGGAGAGTGTCGCGCCGCCGCCCGACTGCTCCTGACGATGTTGCGTCGGCGGGATCGTTCCGCCGATGTGGTTGCTCGACCCGTAGACTCGAACCGCGCTGAAGTCGGTCCCCAGGTATTGCGTCCCCGTCACGTCCGTGCCGATCCAGTTGCCGATCACCTTGTTGCCGTCGTCGCCGAAGTCGATGAAGATCGATGTCCCGGCCGTCTTGTTGATCAGGAGTCCACGGAGCGTAGCGCCCGACGTCAGGACCCTGAACAGGTAGTTCGCTGAACGGAATGCCGCTCCCGTCGATCTCGATCGTGTAGACGGCGTCGTTGCCGACGAGCAGCGTGTTCGGACTCGACCCGGCCTGCGTGAACCCGTCGATACGACCGCGTCCGAGATGGTCATCGTGTCGAGCGGCGCGATCGTGTGGACGCCGGAGCCCGCGATGTTGAACTGGATCGTGTCGAGCCCCGGGCTCGCGTTGGCGTCGAGGATCGCCTGGCGCAGCGAGCCCGCACCACTGTCGCCGGTGTTGGTGACGGTGAACGTGTTCGCGGACAGCGAGGCGGCGGCGAGAACCAGGGCCACGGTGGCGAAGAGGGTGCGCTTCACGGAAACCTCCGTTCTTGAAGAGAAAACGTCTTCACGACGAGCGATGCGTAACGCCACGGCGTCCTCCGTCATGGCGCGCCGCCGGCACATCCGGCGGTGATGCCTTCGGTGTAGAGCTCCTCGATCCAGTCGGCGAAGAGCGACGGGCAGAGCACGTCGGCGAAGAGGGGGACGCAGGCCGGGGGCACGTAGGCGGTGCCGTGCTCGACCTTCAGCAGGAACACCGCCATCTGGGCCCGCGTGACCGGGTTGGCGGGGCAGAAGTTGCCGCCGCCGCAGCCCGCCGTGATGCCTTCGCCCGCGAGAGCTTCGATCCAGGCGGCGAAGTTGTCGGAGCAGGGCACGTCCGGGAAGACACCCACGCAGGCGGGCGGTGTGAAGCCGGTCCCGTGCTCCGTCTTGAGGAGGAAGACCGCCATCTGCGCGCGGGTGACGGGCGCGAGCGGGCAGTAGTCTCCTCCGCCGCAGCCGGCCGTGATGCCTTCGGCGGCGAGCTCCTCGATCCAGTCGGCGAAGAGCGAGGGACAGTCGACGTCCGGGAAGACGCTGGCGCAGTCGGGCGGCACGTGCGCCGCGCCGTGCTCCGCTCTTCAGGAGGAACACCGCCATCTGGTCGCGCCGCACGAAGGCGTTCGGGCAGAACGAGCGGCGCGGTTCCCGCGAGACGTGAAACGGTACACGATGCC
Source organism: uncultured Acidobacteriota bacterium (assembly GCA_963843325.1). Taxonomy (GTDB): domain Bacteria; phylum Acidobacteriota; class Thermoanaerobaculia; order UBA5066; family Gp7-AA6; genus DAHUXD01. The sequence continues at coordinate 415,982 of CAWJKC010000016.1, read as the reverse complement.
CGGCCCGGTCGCCCTGGTCACGCGGACGCCGTAGAGCTTGCCGTCGGCGCCTTCGACGAGCTCCGCCCTGGGGACGATCGATCCGGTCGGCCGGTTCGGGCGCCGTCCGGGCCGCTGCTGCGCCGTCGAAATGGTGCAAGGACCATGACGTTCCCGTCGGAATCCATCCGAAAGAGCGTGCCCGAAGCCGAAGCGTCCGCCGCTACTCGGTCGTGCCGTAGAACAAGCCGTCGCTCGCCTCGACGAGGCCGGCCAACTGGAAGACGTGGCCGTCCGAACCGTCGAAGTTGTGAAGGGTCGTGAAGCCGCCCACGGTATCGACGCGATAGATCGCTGCCGGCGCCCGACGTGCCGCCACTGGCGGTGACGCCGTAGATGTTGCCGTCGGTTCCCTCGATCAGCGCGCCGATCGGCACCCGACCCGTCCGTCTGCCGAACGCGTGCACGGTGTGACGGTCCCCGATGCCGTTCATGTGGAACACCGGCCGCATCCGGCGGCGCCGGGTTGGCGCCCCCCTTGGCTGGTCGTTCCGTAGAAATCGTCGTGCTCGCCGTCTGGATCAGCGGCGCGACGGGCTGCACGCCGTCGTCCGCGTCGAACGTGTGGAGCGTCACGACGTCGGTCCCGGCGTGCGTCATGCGAAAGACGATCCGGCGCAAACTGTCGGTGCACGTCGTCGCAATGGCCGAAGAGCGTCGTTGACCACGTAGAGATTCCCGTCGGTCCCCTCGGTGAGCGGTCGTCCGGTCGAACCAGCCCGCCGCTGTCGCGGTCGAAAGCGTGGATTGAGGTCGCCGTGCCTGCGTCGTCGACCCGGAAGACGGTCCCGTCGCCGTGCCCGCCGCCGCCGTTCGTGGTGGTGCCGTAATAGTTCCCGTCGGCGCCCGCGATCAGGCCGACGGCCGGGACGACTCCCTCGTCGGAAGCAGATCGAACGAGTGCATCGTCGTCACCGTGCTCGATGAGTCGAGCCGGAAGACGGTGCCGAAGCTGCTGTCCGCCGAGTCACCACCGAATTCGTCGTCCCGTAGAAGTCGCTGCCGACTCGAACCAGCGTGCCGTTTGGGCGTGGCCCCGTCGCCTCCCGTGCCCGTGAAGGTGTAGATCACCTGGTAGGTCTGGGCCCCTGCCGGGATCTCCGACGAGATTCACCGAGGAGCAGAAAGCGAGCGGCCTGCGCATGGATCCCCCCTATAAGGAGAGCCGCGGAAATTCGCGGCGGATCGGGTCAATCTCCAGGCGCTGCTCAAGTCGATTGATTCCATTGGGGCCGTTGACTTCCGGGCGGGCTCCCATAGGCTTGACGCCAAACCCATGGAGCAAGGCGACGGTTCGGAGGCTCACGCCGGGAGAGGTCACCCGTCTTCTCCTCGCGTGGAACGCTGGCGACAGAGCCGCCCTCGAGCGGCTGATGCCGCTCGTTTACGCGGAGCTGCGCCAGCTGGCCGAACGGCACTTCCGGAAGGAGCGGCCCGGCCACACGCTCCAGCCCACCGCGATCGTCCACGAGGCGTACTTCCGCCTGATCGACCAGACGCGGGTGACCTGGAAGAACCGCGGCCACTTCCTGGCGATCGCATCCCAGGCCATGCGGCGGATCCTCATCGACCACGCCCGGGGACGCGACGCCGAGAAGCGGGGCGGGCAGGCCGAACGGGTCACGCTGGACCCGGCCATCGCCTCGCCCGAGCCCGCGCGCGAAGTGGACGTTCTCGCCCTCGACGAGGCGCTCGAACGGTTGAAGGTCCTCGACGCGGGACAGGCCCAGGTCGTCGAGCTGCGGTTCTTCGGAGGCCTGACGATCGAGGAGGCCGCCGACGTCATGGCGATCTCGCCGAGCTCGGCCAAGCGCGATTTCCGGTCCGCGAAGGCGTGGCTCTATCGCGAGCTCGAGCTGTCGTGACCCCCGACCGTTGGAAGCAGGTGCGCGGCATCTTCGATCGCGTCGCGGATGCCGCGGTCGAGGACCGCGAGGGGCTGTTGAGCCGCGAGTGCGGCGGTGACGCGGAGCTCGCCGCCGACGTCCGATCGCTGCTCGCGTCCTCCGACGCGGCCGGCGCGTTTCTCGAGGTGCCCGCCGCCGAACAGGTCGCGCTCTCGGACGCGGGTGCCGAGGCCGCCGCGCCCGAGCGGATCGGACCCTGGCGGATCGTCCGCGAGCTCGGACAGGGCGGCATGGGCACCGTCTATCTCGGCGAGCGGTCCGAGGGCGGATTCCGTCAGTCGGCCGCCGTCAAGCTGGTGCGCCGCGGGATGGACTCGGATTTCATCCTGCGCCGCTTCCACATGGAGCGCGAAATCCTGGCGGGCCTCGATCATCCCCACATCGCGCGGCTGCTCGACGGCGGCTCGACCGAGGCCGGTGTTCCCTACTTCGCCATGGAGTACGTCGACGGCCGTCACCTCCTCGAGGACTGCGCCGCGCGAGGCCTGGACGTGCGCGCACGGATCGCGTCTCTTTCTCGAGGTGTGCGACGCCGTCGCCTACGCCCACCGGCACCTGGTCGTCCACCGGGACCTGAAGCCGTCGAACATTCTCGTCACGCCCGAGGGCTCGCCGAAGCTGCTCGATTTCGGCCTGGCGCGCCTGCTTCAGCCCGACGGAGGCGGTCCGGGCGAACGGACCGAGACGGCTTTTCGCCTGCTCACGCCCGACTACGCGAGCCCGGAGCAGGTGCGGGGCGAGGTCGTGACGACCTCGACCGACATCTATTCCCTCGGGGTCGTCCTGTACCGCCTGACGACGGGCCGCAGCCCCTATCGCACGTCGGGCTCGAGCTCCGCCGAGGCGATCTCCCGCGCGGTCTGCGACCAGGAACCCGGCAGGCCCGGAGTCGCGAAGGACCTGGACAACATCATCCTGAAGGCCCTGCGCAAGGAGCCCGAGCGCCGCTACGTCTCGGTGGACGCCCTGGCCGAGGACCTCCGCCGGTATCTCGCCGGCCACCCCGTCCTCGCGCGCAAGGACACGCTGGCCTACCGCGCGGGCAAGTTCGTCCTGCGCCACAAGGCGGGCACGGTCGCCGCTTCGCTGGGCGCGTTGACGCTCGCCGCGGCGGCGGGCGTGGCGATCACGCAGGCGCGCGTCGCCCGCGCGGAGCGCGCGGCGGCCGAGCGCCACTTCAACGAAGTGCGCGAGCTCGCCGACTCCTTCCTCTTCGAGTTCCACGACGCGATCAAGGACCTGCCGGGCGCCACGCCGGCCCGGCAGCTCGTCGTGCGGCGGGCCCTCGAGTACCTGGAAAGGCTCTCGCGGCCTCAAGCCCGGCGACGCGGCGCTCCAGCGGGAGGTCGCGACCGCCTACGAGCGCATCGCGAAGGTGCAGGGCGGGATGTTCCAGTCTCACCTCGGCAACACGCAGGGCGCCGCGCGAGAGCCTCGGCAAGGCGCTGACGATCCGGGAGGCGCTGGCGCGCAGGCGAACCCGAAGGACGCGTCGGACCAGGCCGCGCTCGCCGAAACGCGCCTGCAGCTTTCCGAGGTCCTGATGGCCGAAGGCGACGCCCCGGCCGCGGTGGGCGAAGCCCGGGCGGCCCTGGCGATCCTCACTTCGCTGCAGGCCGTGTCGCCCGCCGACCGCGCGCTGGCGGCGCGCGTGGCACGGGCGCATCGCTACGTCGGCCTCGCCCTCGCCCGTCGCGGGGATCGGGCCGACGCGCTGGCGGTGCTCGACGCCTCGGCGGCGACGTTGGAGAAGCTGCTGGCCGCCGACGGGGGAACCCGGCGATTCCGGCGCGAGCTCGGGATCACGCACCAGATGATCGTTCACGCGCTCGGCGGAACGAAGGATCTCGAGCGGGCGACGGCGAGCTATGCCCGGGCGGTGGAGTTGCAGGAGGCGCTGGTGCAGGCGGACCCGGCGAGCTTCTCGCTGCGGCGCGAGCTCGCCTACACGCACATGGACATGGGGTCCTTCCTCGAGTGGAGCGGCGACGAGAAGGGGGCCCTGGTGCGCTACGCGCGCGCCGTCCCGGTCCTCGAGTCGCTGGTGGCCTCGGATCCCCGTAACGCCGACGCGCGTCTGCTGCTGGCCGAGGCCTACAACAGCGTCGGGTACGGGCAGGCGACGACGGGCCTCGCCGCGGCCGCCCTCGAGAACCTCGGCCGGTCCCAGCGTCTCTTCGAAGCGATCGTGCGCGAGGATCCGGCCAACGTGCGGGCCCAGGTGGGCCTCGCCCGCCTCTACGAGAGCTTCGGAACGGCCGTCGCCGCGCAAGCCCGGAGCCGAGCGGCGGCGCCCGCTGCCGCGAATGGTACGTCCGCAGCCGCGAAGCGTACCGGGCGCTCGGCGCGCGCGGCCTGCTCGACCGTCAGACGACGGCCGAGCTCGACGCCGTGTCGAAGAAGCTCGCGGCGCTCGCGCCAGGCTGACCGCCGTCGAGACGCGCGCCGTCAGCGCGCGAGGCGCTCGGCGGAGATCCAGCCGGGGATCGACGTGCGGAACTCGAATCCGAGAGCGTTCGTAAAATCCGCGTGGCGTCGCGCGGCTGTCGAGACAGATCAGGGAAAGGCCCGTCTGCGACGGCCTTGCGGGCGAGCCAGCGGAGCATCTCCCGCCCGTGCCCACGGCCCCGGGCGGGCTCGGCCGTCACGAGGTCGTCGATGAAGAGGTGCTCGCCGCGCGCCAGGGTATGCGACCGGCGCACCCCGGCCAGGCGACGAGTTGGTCTTCGTCGAACCCCCGTACAGCCGGTAGCCCTCGGCCTGCTGGCGCCGGATTTCCGCCAGGAACGTCTCCGGTTGATCCGGTCCCGCAGCTCGCGGGCCAGGGGATAGGCCGCCGCGATCTCCACGTCGGAGGAAAGCTCCCGCACCTGCACGGTGCGGGAGCTTATCAACCGGGTGACGCGGTGCGAGCCGTCGCCCGTCTACTGCAGCAGGAAAGTCTTGACCATGAACACCGCCATCTGGCCGCGGGTGGCGGGGTCGACCCGGGCATAGATTCCCGCCGCCGCAGCCGCCGGTGATCGTTCCGGGCGACGAGCTCGTAGATCCAGGGCGCGAACGCGCTCGTGCAGGGCACGTCGGTGAAGCTTGCGACCGTGCACGCCGGTGGCGCGTAGCCCGGGCCCTCGAGGGTCTTGAGCAGCAGGACGGCCATCTGCTGGCGCTTGACGGGGTCGGTCGGGCGATAGATGCCGCGCCGCAGCCGCCCGTGATGTTCTCGGCGACCAGCTCGTTGATCCAGGGAGAGAAGCCCGAGGAGCAGGGCACGTCCGTGAAGACCGCGACGGTGCACGGGGGCGGCGTGTAGCAGAGGCCATGCCTGGCCTTCATCAGGAACACGGCCATCTGCTGGCGCAGCGTGGGCTGGTCCGCGCCGTAGAGGCCGCCGCCGACTCCGCGGTGATCGCGTTGGAGACGAGCGTGGTGACGAACGCATGAAACTGCTGGGCGGCCGGGACGTCGAGAAAGTCCGCCACCCAGGCCTTGGGGAGGGTGCCGGTCGTGCCGTCGGGAGTCATCACGACGAGATCGTTGACGGTCCCCGCACCCACCGCCGGCGACGTGGATTGGAGCGTGTGGTCGTCGACGAACGTGACGGGGGTCGAGACGCCTCCAATCGTCATCGTCGAGGGATTGGCGAACTCGGTGCCGGCGATGCCGATCACCGTCCCGCCGGCGGCGGGGCCCGACGTCGCGCCCGTCAGCGCGAACACGATGCGCTGCGAGAACCCGGAGGTGTTGCCGGCCGGGTCGGTCGCCGTCGCGGAAATCCTGGCTCCGGCGGCGGTGGCGACCGGCAGGGTCACGTCGATCGTGGCGTTGCCCGAGCCGTCCGTGGTGACCGGAGAGAACCCGAGATAGGTCTCGCCCTCGAGGAACTCCCGGGGGAAGTTCGAGCAGGCCGCGTTCGCGAAGAAGTCCAGTTGGAAGGCCGTCGAGGGCGCGCCCTTGAACTTTCCGGTGATGTGCGTGCTCGCGCCCGTGGTCGAGGACAGGATGATCGGAAAGTTGTGCAGTCCGATTGGGGCCGGCGTCGCCGTCGGTCGGATCGTTCGGGATCGGAGAGGCGGTCCCAGCGCGATGCCGAGGCCCTGGTTGGAAAGATCCGGTTGCCCCGGATCGCATTTCCCGTGCTCGTCGCCGCGTCCACGAAAATGCCGGCCCCGACGAAGGCGCCGGTCGATCCGTTGAAGGCGATCACGTTGCCCTGGCCCGCCGCCGGGCCCGCCGATCTGGTTGTCGTGGGCCATGCATCCGAGGTAGATGCCGCCCTGGCCGTTGCCGAGGGGGCTCGTCCCCGACGCATCGACGCCGATCGAATTGCCCTGGATCGCGTTGTTCGCAAGCTCGGCCACGCAGAAGTTGTCGAGGCTGATTCCGTAATGGCTGTTTCCGGAGATCACGTTGCCTTCGCCGGCGCCGGGGCCTCCCACCGCCACGCCCGAGCCCGGGTAGAACGCGATGCCGTCGTGGCCGCCCAGGGATGCCGTCCCTCCGGCGTTGGTTCCGATGTAGTTGCCCTTCACCGCGGAGCCGCTCACGCTGCCTCCGAAGTCGCCCTCGATCCGGATGTTCGCCCCGAAGGAGCCGTTGATCCCGTTGGCCGCGATCACGTTGCGATCGGCGGGGTTGGGCCCGCCGATGAGGCTGTCGGGCGAGCGGAGAAAGATCCCCCAGGTCTCGTTTCCGGCGGCCATCGTTCCCGACGGGTCCGTTCCGATGAAGTTGCCGCGAACGGTGTGACCGCCGAGCGTGCCGCCGCCCGTCGCGTCGAAGTAGAGGCCGACGAAGGTAAACCGGTTGATCACGAGGCCCTGGATGGTGGTGGCGTTGCCCAGGATCTCGAAACCGACCCCGTTGGCGCCGACGAGGCTTCCGTCGAGCTCGACCAGGAGCACCGCATCGTCCCCGGTGGCGAGCGTGTTGGGGCTCGAGCCGGGCTGCGTGTAGCCGTTGATGATCACCGGATCGATGATGATGGGCAGCGCGGTCGTCGGCTTGATCGTGCAGACGGCCGGAACGCCGGCGCAGCCGGCGCCCGTGACGTTGAACGCAATCGTGTCGAGGACGCCGGCGCTCGCGTTGGAGTCCAGGATCGCCTGCCGCAGCGACCCGGCGCCGCTGTCCGCGGTCGTCGTCACCGTGATGGTCGCGGCGACGGCGCCGGGCACCAGGGGCGCGAAAAGGAGGGCGGAGGCGACAAACAGGCTTCGACCCTGACGCGTGAAGCGCATGTGTTCCGGCCTTTCTGAATTCGTTGTGAGGAGGGAACGGGGGAACTCTATCGCAAGGGCCGCGGGACCCGCCGGAGGCGCGCGTGCCGCCGCGCTACGGCAGGTTGAACGTCTTCGTGATGAGCCGTCCAGCAGAGGCAGACCCGCGGCAGTAGGCAACGCCGGGCGCAGCCCGGCGTTTACTCGATCGTGCCAGCGGGCCGTTCCGCTCACGGGAGGTTGAAGGTCTTCGTGATGAACACCGCCATCTGCCCGCGCGTCACCGGGCTGGCGGGGCAATAGTCCCCGCCGCCGCAGCCGCCCGTGATGCCCTCGGCGGCCAGCTCGCTCGATCCAGTCCGCGAACGGAGACGGGCAGGCGACGTCCGGGAAGAGGCTCGCGCATCCGGGCGGGACGTAGCCCGGGCCGTGCTCCGCCTTGAGCAGGAAGACGGCCATCTGGTCGCGGCGCACGGGGCTCGTCGGACAATAGTTGCCGCCGCCGCAGCCGCCCGTGATGCCCTCCGCGGCGAGCGCCTCGATCCAGGCGGCCGCGAAGGCGCCCGACGGAACGTCGCCGAAGATGGTGCCCGTCGCGGGAGCAGGCGCGTACGCGGGACCGTGCTCTGCCCGGAGCAGGAAGACGGCCATCTGAGCGCGCGTCACGGACGTCGCCGGACAGTAGTTGCCGCTTCCGCAGCCCGCCGTCACCGAGTCGCGCAGCAGCGATTCGACGTACGCGTGGAAGGGATGAGACTGCGCCACGTCCAGGAAGTCCGCGAACCACGCCCGTGTGAGCCTGCCGAAACGGCCGTCCGCCGGCGCCGTGACGACGACGTCGTCGAGCGTCCCCGGGCGGAGCGCCGGCACGGTGAAACTCACCTCGGGCCCGCCCACCTCGACTCCCGTCGCCGGCCGACCGCCGACGAGGACCGTGGCGTCGGTCGGGACTCCCGGGCCCACCAACGACGCGGCCGTCCCTCCCGAGGCGGGCCCCGACCCGGGCGAGAGATCCGCGATCTCGAGCAGCACGTCTCCGACCCCGATCTCGCCGAGCTGATCCTCTTGGAATTCGGTGAACCAGAGGTCGTTGGCCGGCCCGGCGGTGATGCCGTAGGGACCGGAAGGGGCGGTGAGGATCAGGAATTCGGTAATCACGCCAGCGGTGGTGATGCGGCCGATCTTGTTGTTGTCGAACTCGGTGAACCAGAGGTTGCCGTCGGGGCCGGCGCAGATGCGGAAGGCGCGAGTCGCGACGGGCAGGGGGAACTCGGTGATCGTGCCGTCGGTCGTGATGCGTCCGACCTTGTGGCCGCTGTTCTCGACGAACCAGAGGTTGCCGTCGGCGCCCGCGGTGATGCCCTCGGGAGAGGTCGCCGCGGTGGGAATGGGAAACTCGGTGAAGACGCCGCGCGGGGGTGAGCCGTCCGATCTTGTTCTTGCCGTGCTCGGTGAACCAGAGGTTGCCGTCGGGGCCCGTGGTGATGAAGTGCGGGCCGGAGTTGGCGGTCGGGATGGGGAACTCGGTGACGACGCCGGCGGTGGTGATGCGTCCGACCTTGTTGGTATTGCTCTCGGTGAACCAGAGGGCGCCGTCGGGCCCGGCGGTGATGCCGAAGGGGCTGCTCGCGGCGGTCGGGATCGGAAACTCGGTGAAGTCGCCGGCGGTCGTGATGCGTCCGATCTGATTCTTTCCGTTCTCGGTGAACCAGAGGGCGCCGTCGGGTCCGGCGGCGATGTCCTGGGGAGAGGAGCCGACGGTGGGGATCGGGAACTCCGTCACGTCGCCGGACGGCGTCATGCGTCCGATCCGGCCCGCCAGCTCCGCGAACCACAGGTTCCCGTCGGCGCCCGAGCGTCACGCCCTGCGGCAGCGCCGACGACCCGATCGGATACTCGTGGTCGATCTGCGGCGGAGGCGTTCCGCCGATGACGAACTGGCCGAGCTGGTCGGTGTGAAACTGGGTGAACCACAGGTCGTTGTCGGGCCCGGCGGTGATGCCGTAGGGTCCGGAGGCGGAGGCGGGGATGAGGAATTCGGTGATGACGCCGGCGGTCGTGATGCGGCCGATCCTGTTGTTGTCGAACTCGGTGAACCAGAGGTTGCCGTCGGGGCCGGCGCAGATGCGGAAGGCGCGGGTCGCGACGGGCAGGGGGAACTCGGTGATCGTGCCGTCGGTCGTGATGCGTCCGACCTTGTGGCCGCTGTTCTCGACGAACCAGAGGTTGCCGTCGGCGCCCGCGGTGATGCCCTCGGGAGAGGTCGCCGCGGTGGGAATGGGAAACTCGGTGAAGACGCCGGCGGGAGTGAGCCGTCCGATCTTGTTCTTGCCCTGCTCGGTGAACCAGAGATTGCCGTCGGGGCCCGTGGTGATGAAGTGCGGGCCGGATCCGGCGGTGGGGATCGGGAACTCGGTGATGACGCCGGCGGTGGTGATGCGTCCGATCTTGTTCGTGTCGCTCTCGGTGAACCAGAGCGCGCCGTCGGGCCCGGCGGCGATGCCGAAGGGGCTGCTCGCGGCGGTCGGGATCGGGAACTCGGTGAAGTCGCCGGCGGTCGTGATGCGGCCGATCTGATTCTTTCCGTTCTCGGTGAACCAGAGGGCGCCGTCGGGACCGGCGACGATGTCCTGGGGAGAGGATCCGACGGTGGGGATCGGGAACTCCGTCACGACGCCGGACGGCGTCATGCGCCCGATCCGGCCCAGCAGCTCCGCGAACCAGAGGTTGCCGTCCGGCCCGAGCGTCACGCCCTGCGGCAGCGCCGTGTTCCCGATCGGATACTCGTTGACCGCCTGGGCGCGGAGGGGAGCCGCCATCCAAAGCACCGCGAGGACGACGGCCGCAGAGCGGGCGACGCCGATGCCGCGGCGCAGGAGTGCCGTTTCAACCCGGATCAGCATTGTGGGGAGAGCGGGATTATAGCAGCGTGATCGCCGAAGAAGGCCGGGCGGTGATGGGGATCACCGCCCGGCTCCGCGCTGCGTCTCCTACGGAAGGTTCATGGCCTTGACGAGAAAGGCAGCCATCTGTCCGCGCGTGTTGTTGTTCATCGGACAGTAGTCGCCGTTGCCGCAGCCGCCGGTGACGCCTTCGGCCGCGAGCTGTTCGATCCAGTCCGCGAAGGTCGACGGGCACGCGACGTCGCCGAAGACTCCGGCGCAGGGCGGCGGAGTGAAGGTCGCCCCGTACTTTCCCTTCAGGAGGAAGACGGCCATCTGGTCGCGCCGCACGTTCGCGTCGGGGCAATAGTTGCCGTTGCCGCAACCACCGGTGATTCCTTCGGCCGCGAACTCCTCGATCCACGGGGCGAAGTTCGAGCTGCACGGAACGTCCGGAAAGACTCCCGCGCACGGCGGAGGAACGTAGCAGACGCCGTGCTTCGCCTTGAGCACGAAAACGGCCATCTGTTTGCGCGTGACGTTGGAGTTCGGGCAGTAGTTGCCGCCCCCGCAGCCGGCCGTGACGCCGTTGGCCACGAGCTGCGAGATCAGCCGATCGAAGAGAGTGAAAGCACCGACGTCCAGGAAACGCGACACGTAGCCATTGTGCAGGGTGCCGGAAAGCCCGCTCGGGTTCGTCAGCACGATGTCGTACACCGTTCCGGGTGTGAGGGAGGGGCCAACGAACTTACGCAGCGTCGTCGAGGTTTCGACGACCCCCGTGATGGGAGTTCCTCCGACGGTGATCGTCGCCCCCGCCTCGAAGAGCTGGCCGGACAGATTCTGCTGGTTGTTGTCTCCGGGTCCCCCCACGCCGGGACTGTCGCGGAAGAGGATCGGATTCCAGAACTCCGACGTGTTGCCGGCCGCATCCGTGGCCGTGCCCGTGACCGGCGCGCCCGCTTCGATCGGAGTCGAAAGCAGAACGTTGAAGGAGGCATTGCCGGCCGCATCCGTCGTGACCTGAGTGGTGCCGAGGTAGGTCTCGCCCTGGAGCAGCGCGCGGGGACGCGTTCGGCACGCCGGGTTCGCGTAGAAGTCGAGGTCGAAGACGGCCGAAGCGATGCTGTTCAGCGTGCCGATGACACGCGTGCCGCCGCCCTCGGGCGCCGCCGAAGTGATCAGCGGGAAGTTCTGGAAGTCGTTGGCCGATCCGTTCCCGCATCGGCGTCGCCCGGATCGTTCGCCGTCGGACCGTCGGGGCCGGTGGCGAAGCCCAGGTCGATCCCGATTCCCTGGACGCCGCCGCCCGCCGTGCCGCCGAGGCCATTCTCGAAGATGCGGTTGCCGCGCATGGTCACCCGGTAGGAGAACGAGTACAGCAGGATGCCGGCCCAGCCGTTGAAGGCGATCAGGTTGGCTTCGCCGGGGGCGATGCCTCCGATCGACAGGATGCCGGACGTCACGTACACGCCGTTGAAGCGATTGCCGAGATTCCGCGTGCCGGAAAAGTCGGTGCCGACGGCGTTGCCCTGGAACGTCACGGGGTGGCCGATCTGGACGCCATTGTCAAAGCCGCCGATGACGTTGCCCTCGCCCGGCCCGGCGCCGCCGATGACGCCGGCCGAGACGACGACGATGCCGGTCGAGCCGCCCGGGATCACGCCGGTCAGGCCGGCGTCGACGCCGAAGTAGTTGCCCTGAACCGTCGAGGTCGGGGACTCGAGTCGCAAGCCCTCATCGACGCCGGCCACGACGTTGCCGGCGTTCGGGTCCGTGCCGCCGAACGTGATGGCGTTGCCGCCGTAGAGGTACACGCCCCTGCCCGGGGGAGTCCCTGGCGCGGCAGCGCGCAAACCCGTCGCATCCGTTCCGATGAGGTTGCCCTGGACCACTCCCTGCCCCGTCAGGTGGACCTCTTTCGCAATGAGGTTGCGCTGGGCGGGAGTCAGACCGCCGATCCGAAAATTCAGGTGCTCCGCGTCCAAGCCGGAGCCCGCGCCGGAGGCGTGCAGGCCATCCGCCGTCGTCCCGACGAAGCATCCTTCGACCACGAGATTGGCCGTGTTGTACGGGTAACCCGCGCCTTCGATCTGATAAACCGGAAAGCGGTTGACCGCCAGGCCCCGGATCGTGACGTCCGGCGCCTGGACCCAGAGGCCGATGAGCGTGGCGCCCGTGCCGTCGATCTCGATCATCAGGACCGTGTCCAACCCCTGGCCCACGGCGTGCGTGTTCGGGGAAGACCCCGCCTGCGTATACCCGTCGATCGTCACGGCTTCGCTGATGGGGGGCAGGTCGGAGGTGGGGGCAATGGTGTGGACGCCGGAACCCGTGATGTTGAAAGCGATCGTGTCGGCCCCGGGGTTGGCGTTGGCGTCGAGGATCGCCTGGCGCAGGGTCCCCGCGCCGGAGTCCACCGTGGACGTGACAGTGTAAGTGTTTGCGGCGCCGACCGTGGCCACGGCGCAGATCAGGGCGGCGAGTGCGGTCGTTCGAAAGTGGCGCATGGGGTGTCTCCTCTTGCTCCTTTTCTCGGCAAAACCGCGCCGGAGGTGCCATCCGGCGGGAGGGCGCTACTGCAGCCTGAACGCACTCGACAGGAAAGCCGCCATCTGACCGCGTGTCACCGGGTTCGTGGGGCAGAAGAGGCCGCCTCCGCAACCCCCGGTGATGTTCTCCGCTGCGAGCTGCTCGATCCAGTTGGCGTACTGAGAGGGGCAGGCGACATCGGGAAACACCCCCGTGCACGCCGGAGGCACGTAGCTCGCACCGTGCTTCGCTTTCAGCAGGAACACGGCCATCTGCTGTCTCAGCACGGGATTGCCCGGGCAGTAGTTGCCGCTGCCGCATCCGCCCGTGATCCCCTCGCCCAGCAGCGCCTCGATCCAGACGGCGAATCCGGAGGAGCACGGCACGTCCGGGAAGAGCCCCGCGCACGGCGGCGGCGTGTAGCAGACGCCGTGCTTCGACTTCAGCAGGAACACGGCCATCTGCTGGCGCAGCGTGCTGTTGCTGACCCCGTAGTTGCCGCCGCCGACGCCGGCCGTGATGTCGTTGTGGACGAGCAGCCAGACGGCGCTATGAAACAGGTTTCCGGGCGGCACGTCGAGGAAATCGGCTGCCCAGGCGTTCGTGAGCGCCCCTGAGGAACCGCTCGGGTTCGACACGACCACGTCGTTGACGCTTCCCGGCGGCAACGCGGGCGTCTTCGCGGTGATCGTCTGCGGGTCCGCGACGTCGACGCTCGTCGCGGGGACTCCGCCGACGGTCACGGACGCCCCGTCTTCGAAGAGCATTCCCTTGAGAGTCACCGTCGTGCCACCCGCCGCCGGCCCCAGCGGGGGATCGCTCGTGAACACGAGCTGCTGAGAAAACTCCGACGTGTTGCCGGTGGGGCCGGTCGCCGTGGCGGTCACGAGCTCGCCGGTGGCGATCGTGAAGGGCAGTACGACGTCGAAGGTCGCGTTGCCCGAGCCGTCGGTCGTGACCTGGGTCGAGCCGATGTACGTCCGGCCCTCGAGAAGCTCGGCCGGGCGCAGGTTGCAGATCGAATAGAAGTCGAGATCGAACGTCGTCGCGACCGCGCTGTTCAGCGTTCCCTGCACGTGCGTGCCCGAGCCCTCGGGAGCCGCGGGAGCCGCGGAGGTCAGGAGCGGAAAATTCTGCCGCCCATTGCCCCCTCCGTCGCCGTCGCCAACGTCGTTGGGAGTGACGCCGCCGCTGCCGCCAAAAGAATCGAGATCGATGCCGAGGCCGCCGCCACCGGAAACGGTCCGGTTCCCGAAAATCGAGTTGCCGCGGATCGCCGCCTGGCCACCCGTCACGAAGACTCCCGCGCCGGGCCCGCCGGATTTTCCGTTGTAGGCGATGACGTTGCCCTCGCCCGGAGCGATCCCGCCGATGACGATACCCGTTCCAGCGGTCATGAAGATGGCGCAGCTCTGCGTGCCGAGGTCGAACGTTCCGGTCGCGTCGGTGCCGAAGAAGTTGCCCTGGATCACGGCGGGGCCCGCCGCGATCTGCATGCCCTGATAGACACCGCCGATGGTGTTTCCGAGAATCTGCGCGCCGCCGTTCGAGAGGAGGGTGATTGCGTTGAAGCCGTCGTTGACGAATAGACCCGAGATGATGGCCCGCTGGCCGGTGACGTCGGTGCCGAAGAAGTTGCCCTGGATCGTGACCTCGGCGGGCCCCTGGAGATTGACCCCGAGCGTGACGTTGCCGATGACGTTGCGCGCCGCGGCCGTGGGCCCTCCGAAGAGCAGAGCGGTACCGGCGGTGGCGGAGATGCCGTTGCTCGGGTCCCCGACCGCGCGCAGAGTTTCCATTCCAGAAGGTTTCATCGCGAGCAGGTTTCCCTGGACGAGGTGTCCCGTCCCCCCGGCGATGGCCACCTGGCTGAAGTTGTGCGCCGAGATCAGGTTCCGATCCGCCGGAGCCGTCCCGCCGACCCGCGCTCCGGTCTGCTGGGTGATGTAGACACCGCTCGAGACGTTTCCGTTGACCGGGATCGTCTCGCCGTCGGTCCGGGTCCCGAGAAAATTGCCCGCGACCACGTTGTTCGTGACCGCCCCGAGCAGCTGGATGTCCGCCGTCGCGCAGTGGTACATCGCGAGGCCCCGGATCGTGACGTCGCTCGACTTCGAGACCAGGCACGGACTGACACCGCCGGATTCGACCTCGATCTGGAGGACGGTGTTGAGCCCCTGGTCGGTCGACTGCGTATTGGCCGACGCGCCGGACTGCGTGTAGCCGTCGATCGTGACGGCCCCCGTGATGTCCGGCAGGGCCGAGGCGAGCGAGATCGTGTGCACCCCGCTTCCGACGATGCTGAACGCGATCGTGTCGGGGCCGGCGTGGGCGTTGGCGTCGAGGATCGCCTGGCGCAGGGTCCCCGCGCCGGAGTCCGCCGTGGACGTGACGGTGTAAGTGGTTGCGGCGCCGATCGTGGCCACGGCGCTGAGCAGGGTGGCGAGCGCGGTCGTTCGGAAGTGGCGCATGGGGTGTCTCCTCTTGCTCCTTTTCTCGGCAAAACCGCGCGGGAAGGGCCATCCCGCCGCGCCCGGGGTCTATTGCAGGGCGAACGTGTTGTAGAGAAACGCCGCCATCTGGTCGCGGCGCACGGGCTGGGCGGGGCAGAAGCTCGAGCCGCCGCAGCCGTTCGAGATTCCCTCCGCGACGAGCTGCTCGATCCAGTTGGCGAAGTTGTTGCCCGGACAGGCGACGTCGGTGAAGTCGCCGGTGCACGGGGGCGGGACGTAGGCGGATCCGTGCCTGGACTTGAGCAGGAAGACCGACATCTGCTGGCGCGTGACGGCGGCGAGCGGGCAGTAGTTGCCGCTGCCGCAGCCGCTCGTGATCCCGGCGGCCGCGAGCGCCTCGATCCACTTCGAAAAGGGGCTCGCGCAGTCGACGTCCGGAAAGACGCCCGTGCACGCCGGCGGCTGGTAGCACAGGCCGTTCTTCGCCTTCAGGAGGAAGACCGCCATCTGCTGCCGCGTCACGGGATTGAGCGGGCAGTAGACTCCCGCGCCGCACCCGGCGGTGATCGCGTTCGAGACGAGCCGGGTGATGTGAAAGTAGAACTGCTGGCTCGAAGGCACGTCGCTGAAATCGGCGACCCAGCCGTTGGGAAGCGTGCCGGACGTGCCGCTCGGGTTCAGGACCGTGACGGCGTTCAGGGATCCGGGCGCGAGGGCCGGGGACGTCGCCGTGATGGACGTCGGGCCGGCCACGTCGACGTTCGTGGCGGGGACGCCGCCCACGCTGACCGTGGCGCCGCTCTCGAAGAGCATGCCGGCGAGCGTGAACGGAGTGCCGCCCGCCGGCGGCCCCGCGGTCGGGTTCGAGGAGACGACGAGGCGCTGCGAGAACTCGGACGTGTTGCCGCTGGCGTCGGTGGCCGTGGCCGTGATCCGCGCGCCGGTCTCGACCGTGACGGCGAGCGTCACGTCGAAGCTCGCGTTGCCGGAGCCGTCGGTCGTCACCTCGGTCGAGCCGAGGTACTCCTCGCCCTCCAGGAATTCCTGCGGCCGCGGTGCGCACGCGGGATTCGAGTAGAAATCGATGTCGAACGTCGATGCGGCGGTGCTGTTGAGGACGCCCTGGATTCGCGTCCCGGAGCCCTGGGGCACGGCGGGTCCCGCGGAGGTCAGGATGGGGAAGTTCTGCAACCCGTTTGGCCCGGTGTCGCCGTCGCCCGTGTCGTTCGGGGTGAGGCCCGCCACGGAGCCGGCGTAGAGGTCGATCCCGAACCCGTCGTTGCCACCCACGGTCTTGTTCTCGTAGATGCGGTTGCCGCGTATCCGGATCTGCTGGCCGGTGACCGCGATGCCCCCGCCGCCGAACGTCGCACCGTTGAAGGCGATGAGGTTGCCTTCGCCGGCACCGGCGCCGCCGATCTCGATCTGCGTTCCCGCCGCGTTGATGCCCATCCGGTGGTTTCCGAGGTCGCGCGTACCGGTGACGTCGGTGCCGATGAAGTTGCCCTGGACGACGTGGCCCGATCCCCCGAGAAACAGGCCCTGGTAGAAGTCGGCGGCCGCGATGACGTTGCCGTCGCCCGGCGCGCTCCCGCCGATGACGTGGTTCGTTCCGGCGACGTCCATCGCGCTCGTCGTCAGCCCCAGGGCGACGGTGCCGGTCGCGTCGGTCCCGATGAAGTTGCCGCGGATCGTGTGGCCCGTGCCGTTGACCCAGATCCCGCTGGAGCCTCCGGCCAACGCGTTGCCCCGGACCTGGGCTCCCGACCCGGCGAGGACGATCGGGAAGGTCGAGGATGGGCAGGCGGGAATGAGCAGGGCGTCTCCGGAGGCTGCCAGATTGATCAGATTTCCCTGAATTGTCGCGCCGGAGTTGGACGCGGGCGCGCTCACGGCGACGCCGCAGGCGGTGATGATGTTTCGAGAGGCTGCCGCCGCGCCTCCGACGTAGGCGCTGGCGACGGCGCCGACCGTCACCTCCTGCCCGAGGTCCACCAGGCGTTGCGTGCCGGTCGGGTCCGTACCGAGGAAGCTGCCCTCGATCGCGCACGTTCGAACCGGAGACGAAGTCGACGCTCGTGGTGCAGCCGTTGATCACGAGCCCCCGGATCGTCGTATCGCTCGCGTTGACCTGGAAGCACGTGACCACCGATGCGGCGGCGGTGACCTCGATCGCGAGAACGGTGTCGAGCCCATGGCCGACGGGTTGGGTGTTCACGGAGGAGCCGGGCTGCGTGTAGCCGTCGATCATGACCGGCGAGGTGAGCGCCGGCAAGGCCGTCGCAACCGCGATCGTGTGCACGCCCGAGCCGACGATGTTGAAGGCGATCGTGTCGGCGCCGGGGTTCGCGTTGGCGTCCGTGATCGCCTGGCGGAGGGTGCCGGCCCCGGTGTCGGCCGTCGAGGTCACCGTGTAAGTCGTTGCGCCGCCCAAGGTGGCGGCGGCGAGCAGGGCAGTGGCCAGTCCGAGTCGCTGGAGCATCGGGGGGTTCCTCCTGCCCCTTCCTCGCCAACGGGCCGGCCCGGGGGCCACGGAGGGCTTCGATACAATTGCCCCATTCATGACTGACAGCCCGCCGGCGCCGCGGCCCGAAGAGGTCACGGGCCTCCTGCGCGCCGCCGAGGCCGGCGATCGCGAGGCGCTGGACCGCGTGTTTTCGGTCCTCTACGGGGAGCTCCGCGCCATCGCCCACCGCCAGCTGCGGGCCGCGCCCGCCGAGCAGACGCTTTCGACCACCGCGCTCGTGCACGAGACCTACCTGAAGCTCTCGCGCGGCGCCGGATGGACGGCGAAGGACCGGTCGCACTTCTTTTCGCTCGCGGCCCGGGCGATGCGGATGATCCTCGTCGACCAGGCGCGTTCGCGAACCCGTCAGCGACGCGGCTCGGGGCGGCGGCCCCTCGATCTGGAAAACGTCGAGATCCCTGTCGAGGAGCGCGCGGCGGAAATCGTGGCGCTCGACGAGGCGCTCCTGAAGCTCGGAGAGGTCGACGGCGAGCTGGCGCAGATCGTCGAGTGGCGATTCTTTGCCGGCCTCTCGGTCGAGGAGATCGCGGAGATGTCGGGCCGCTCGGAACGGACCATCAAGAGACACTGGCAGGCGGCCCGCGCCTTCCTGTTCCAGGAGCTCTCCGCGGAGGAAGCCGGCTCGTGAGCGGCGCGGAGCGCTGGACCGAAGTCCGCGCGCTCTTCGAAGAGCTCGTCGAGCTCACGCCCGCCGAGCGCGAGCGGCGGCTCGCCGCGCTGGCCGACCCCGCGCTCGGGGCGCGCGTGGCGGCGTTGCTCGCCGCGGATTCCAGCGCGGGCCGATTTCTGGAGACGCCGGCCGTCGCCGTTGCCGGAGGGCTCTTCGAGGGGCTCGAGGATCCGGCCGCGGAGCTCCCGCCGCCCGAGCGCATCGGCCCCTACCGCGTGCTCGAGCGCCTCGGGCGAGGCGGCATGGGAGAGGTCTTTCTCGCCGAGCGGGCCGACGGCCTGTTCGATCAGCGCGTCGCGATCAAGCTCCTGCGGCCCGGCATGGCCTCGGACGAAATCCTTCGTCGCTTTTCGCGGGAGCGCCGGATCCTCGCGCGGCTCGAGCACCCGCACATCGCGCGTCTGCTCGACGGCGGGGCGACCGAGGACGGTCGGCCGTACTTCGTCATGGAGCTCGTCGAGGGCGAGCCGATCACCGCGTATTGTCGCGCGCGCGACCTCCCGGTCGCGGACCGTCTACGGCTACTCGCCGAATGCTGCGACGCCGTGGCGGCGGCCCACCGCAACCTCGTCGTCCACCGGGACCTCAAGCCCTCCAACGTGCTCGTGACGAAGGACGGCGAGGTCAAGCTGCTCGACTTCGGGATCGCGAAGCTGCTCGGCCCCGAGGACACGGGGGAGGCGGCCGCCGAGACGCACACCGAGCTGCGGCTGCTCACACCCGCTTACGCGGCGCCGGAGCAGATCCTCGGCGAGCCGGTGACGACGGCGACGGACGTCTGGGCGCTCGGAGCGCTGTCGTACGAGCTGCTGACCGGCTCGCTGCCGCAGAAGCGCGAAGGCCGGTCGGCGGCAGCCCTTGCCGCGGCGGCCGCCGACGACGCCATCGAGCGGCCGAGCCAGCGCGTCGCGAAGGCGCCGCTGGTCTCGCTGCCGCTGTCGAATCCGTCCGAGGCGGATCGCCGCCGGTTCGAGCGCCAGCTCCGTGGAGACATCGACAACATTCTCCTGGGCGCGCTGCGCCGCGAGCCCGAGCGCCGCTACGGCTCGGTGACGGCCTTCGCCGGCGACCTGCGCCGGCACCGCGAGGGCCAGCCGGTCAAGGTACGGCCCGACACGCTCGGGTACCGGCTGGGCAAGTTCGTCCGCCGCAACCGCATCGCCGTGGGCGCGGGCATCCTCGTCTTTGCCTCGCTCGTGGCGGGGCTCGCGGTCGCGGCGTGGCAGGCGCGCCGCGCCGAGGCGCACGCAAAGACCGCCGCCGCCGCCGCGCGCCGGGCGGAGGGCGTCAAGGAATTCCTGATCGGTCTCTTCGAAGTCGCCGACCCGGAGCAGGCCTCCGGCGGCAAGGTGACGGCGAGCGAGCTGCTCGATCAGGCGGGCAAGCGGCTGGAGACCGAGCTCTCCTCCGAGCCCGACATCCAGGCCGATCTGCTCGAGGCCGTCGCCCGCATCGACAAGGGGCTCGGAAGGCTCGACACGGCCGAGGATCTTGCCCGGCGCTCGCTCGAGATCCGGCAGCGCATCTTTCCGGCCGGCGACGCGGCGATCGGCCGCAGCCTCTCGACTTCCGGCGCGGTGAAAATGTCGCAGGGCAAGCTGGACGACGCGGAAAAGCAGATCGGCGCCGCGCTCAGGATGCTCGAGGCGGCCGAGCCGCCGGACAGCCTCGCCACGGCGCGGGCCCGGAGCGATTTCGCGCAGGTGCTCTTCTGGAAGGGCCAGGCCGAACCGGCCATCGCCAACGAGCGCCGCGTCTACGAGACCTACCGACGCGTGCTCGGCGCCGACAACGCGCAGACCGCCATGCACCTGCGCAACCTGGGCGTGCTCCTCGACGAGGTCGACCGGGTCGACGAGGCGGAGAAGGCCTATCGGGAATCCCAGGCGATCCTCGTCAAGCGCCTCGGCCCGGACCACGTGAACCTCGGCTACAGCTACGTCAACCTCGCCGTCCTGCTCGACATGCGCCGGGGCCAGGCGGCCGAAGCGGAAGAGCTCTACAAGCGCACGCTGGCGATCCGCCGCAAGGCGCTCGGAAACAATCACCAGACGGTGGGCCAGGCGCTGCAGTTGACCGGGCTCTTCTACCTGAACCAGGGCCGGCTCGACGAGTCGGAATCGACGTACGGCGAAGCCCTGGCGCTTTTCCGCGGAATCAATCCGAAGCACTTCGAGGTCGGCAAGTGCCTGAACGGCCTGGCTCTCGTCGCGTCGCGCCGCGGCCGCTACGTGGAATCCGAGAAGCGCCTCGACGAGGTGATCGCGCTGTTCGACGAGGTGCTCGGGCCGAAGCATCCGTTCTCGTGGCAGGCGCGGGGCAACCGGGCGGAACAGATCGCACTGCAGGGCCGGCTGGACGAGGCCGAGAAGATCCAGCGCGAGGTCGCGGCGAAGCTCGCGGAGTTGAACGGCCCCGACAGCGGCGAAGCCGTCGAGGCCAGCGCGCGCCTGGGAGAAACCCTGCGCAAGCGCGGGCAGGCGGCCGAGGCCGCGCCGCTGCACCGCCGCGCGCTCGCGGTGTACGCGAAGCAGCTCGGGGAACAGAATCCGACGGTGGCGATGACGCGCTACCAGCTCGCCGCCGATCTCATTGCCATGGGCCAGGAATCTGACCGCGCCGAGGCGCGGCGCCTTCTGGACGCCGCGCTCGCCGTGCTCGAGAAGCGCGTTCCCCCGCACCCGCGGCTGGCCGAGGTCCGAACCGCGAGTGCGAAGCTGCGCTGAGGTCGTCCGGGCCTACTGAAGATTGAAGGTCTTCACGACGAAGACCGCCATCTGGCCGCGGGTGTTGTTGTTCGAGGGGCAGTAGTTGCGAGCCGCCGCAGCCGCCCGTGATGTTCTCGGCCTCGAGCTGCTCGATCCAGTCGGCGAACTGTCCGGGGCAGGGGACGTCCGCGAAGACGCCCGTGCAGGCCGGTGGAACGTAACGACGATCCGTGCTCGCCCTTCAGCAGAAAGACGGCCATCTGGTCCCGGCGGACCGGATTGAGCGGGCAGAAATTGCCGCCGCCGCAGCCGCCGGTGATCTGCTCGGCGGCCATCGCCTCGATCCATGGCGCGAAGTTCGAGGAGCAGGGGACGTCCGGAAAGACGCCGGTGCACGGAGGCGGCGTGTAGCAGATCCCGTGCTTGGCCTTGAGAAGGAAGACCGCCATGGACTGTCGCTTGATGTTGTCGTGGAAGCCGTAGTTGCCGCCGCCCACGCCGACGGTGATGTTGTTGGCGACGAGCGATGCGACGTAGCCGCCGAAGCCGCCCGCGAGCGCCTCATCGTTGAAGTCCACGACCCACGCATTCTTGAGCGTGCCCGTCAGGCCGGCGGGCGTCGTGACGACGATGTCGTTGACGCTGCCCGGAGGCAGGGTCGGCATCTGCGTGAACATCGTGTTTGGATTCGGGATGTTCGGGATCGTCACCGGGACGCCGCCCGCCGTTGCCGTCGAGCCGCTCTCGAACTGCTGACCGTAAAACGTGTTGTCGGCTCCATTGGGTCCGTACGGAGTGCCGATCCTCAGCAGGATGCTCTGGGAAAACTCGGAGGATTTGCCGGTGCCGTCGGTCGCGATGGCGGTGACGGGCTGGCCGACCGCGAGAACGACCGGCAGGACGAAGTCGATCGTCGCATTGCCGCTCGCATCCGTCGTGACCTGGGTCGTTCCCGCAAAGTCCTGTCCCTGGTTGAGTGCCGGCGGATGGGCGAGGCAGGCGGGGTCGGAGTAGAAGTCGATGTTGTAGGTCGCCGACGGCTTGCTGTGGAACGCCGCGTGGACGGTCGTCGACGTGCCGTAGTCCACCGACGACAGAATCGGGTAGTTCTGGATGTCGTCAGCCTCTGTGGCGTCGTTGGGCGTCGGACCGAGGGTGTTGTCGTTGAACGCGCCGACGTCGATGCCGAGCGGCACGTTGCCGTAGATTCGGTTCCCGCGGATGCTGACCTTGCTGCCGGTCTCGACGGATATGCCGACGCCGCCATTCGAGCTGCCGTTGAAAGCGATCGTGTTGCCCTGGCCGGGCCCCAGGCCGCCGATCGTGGCGACCGAGAAGCCGGTTGCCCCGATCCCGCCTCCCGGGTTTCCGAGGGGCGCCGTGCCCGTCGCGTCCGTGCCGATCCGGTTGCCCTGGATCGTCGAAGACGTGCAGGCCTGAAGCCCGATGCCTCCCGCGTTGCCGCTGATCAGGTTGCCTTCTCCGGCGCCGGAGCCTCCGACGACGACCGACGCGTCAATGCAATTGACGCCAAGTCCATTCGGGAGCGCGAGGGACCCGCTGGCGTCCGTCCCGATGTAGTTGCCCCGAATTGTGGTCGTGCCGCTGCCATCCGCGTAGATACCCCCGCTGCCCCCGAGGTGACCCGAGATGAGGTTCCGGTCCGCGGGATTGGATCCGCCGATGAGAAGGCTGGTGCTGAAGTGATTCCATATGCCGATCGGCGGCGTCGGGCCATTGCCTGGAACGAAGTGTCCGGTCGGGTCCAGGCCGATCACGTTTCCGGCGATCACCGCGCTCGCGGCGCTAACCAGGTAGATCTCACCATCCGAGAGGTTTCCGAGGCAACGATTGATCGCGAGCCCGCGAACGACGGCCGTTCCACCATTGAAAGAGAGGCCGGCATCGTTCGACCCGAGGTTCTCGCCGTCGATCTCGATGAGGATGACGCCGTTCCATGGCTGCCCGAACGGGTTCGTGTTCGCGGAGGCGCCCGGCTGCGTGTAGCCGTCGATCGTGACGCTCTGCGTGTTCGCCGGCAGTGCCGTCAGCGGCGTGATCGTGTGGACGCCACTGCCGGGAATGTCGAAGGCGATCGTGTCGGCGCCGGCGTTGGTGTTGGCGTCGAGAATTGCCTGCCGCAGGGAGCCCGCGCCGCTGTCGGCGGTCGTCGTGACCGTATAGGTCGTGGCGGTGGCAGCCAGGGCCGTCAGGCCGAAGAAGGCTGTGGCGAGGACGATTCGGCGGCTTTTCATGGGGGTCTCCTTCGCTACCAAGCTCGACAAATCGCCCCGGGACCGGACAAACAATCGTTGGGCTATGCTCCCGCCTAACCCGATGCCGCCCCAAGTCCCTCCGCCGGAAGGGGAAACGCCGCCCCCGGGCGAGATCACGAGGCTCCTGCATGCTGCCGGGGCCGGGGATCGCGAGGCCGTGGACCGGCTCTTTTCGGCCGTATACGGAGAGATGCGCAGGCTCGCGCACCGGGAGCTCGCGTCGGCCGGTCTCCACGGCACGATCAACACGACCGCGCTCGTGCACGAGACGTATCTGAAGCTTTCGCGCGGCAACGCGTGGTCGGTCCGCGACCGTTTCCACTTTTACGCGACGGCGGCAAGGGCCATGCGGATGGTGCTGATCGACGACGCCCGGCACCGGTTGCGGAGCAAACGCGGCGGGGGCAAGGCGGACCTGGCTCTCGAGGACGTCGACGCGGCGCTTCCGGAGAAGACCGAGGAGCTGCTCGCGCTCGACGAAGCCCTCGGCCGGCTCGAGGCTTCCTCACCCGAACTCGCGCGCGTCGTCGAGTGGCGGTTCTTCGGCGGACTCTCGGTCGAGGACATCGCGAAGACGCTCGAGGTCTCGGACCGGACGGTGCGGCGCCAGTGGCGGGCGGCCCGCGCGTTTCTCTACCGAAGCCTTTCTCCGCCGGCCGCCCCGCCGTGACCGAGGGGCCGGAGGCGCGCCTCGACGAAGCCGCCGGGATCTTCGGGGAGCTCGTGGAGCTCGGTCCGGAAGACATGCGCGCGCGCCTGGCGGCGCTTGAGGCGGCGGACCCCATGCTCGCTCGCCTGGTGCGCGAGCTCGTCTCCGCCGACAGCGCGGCGGGCGCCTTTCTCGAAGCCGGTGCCGCCGAGTACGCGCCGCGGCTCGGCGCATTCCTGGCGGATCCGGGCCCGGAGTCCGACAGCGCGCCCGGCCAGGTCGATCGGCCCGTACGTCCTCGTCTCCCTGCTCGGCCGCGGGGGCATGGGCGAGGTCTGGATCGCCGAGCGCCGCGACGGCCAGTTCGAGCAGCGCGTCGCCTTGAAGCTGCTGCGCAAGGGAATCGACTCCGAGGGCATCCGGAGACGCTTCGTGCAGGAGCGCCAGGTCCTCGCGCGTCTCGACCATCCCCACATCGCGCGGCTGCTCGACGGCGGGACGGCGGACGGACGCCCCTACTTCGTGCTGGAGCTGGTCGAGGGGCAGCCGATCACGGAGTTCTCCCGCGAGCGCCGTCTCCCGCTCGAGGAGCGCCTGCTTCTGGTCGCGACGTGCTGCGACGCGGTCGATGCCGCGCACCGGCGCCTCGTCGTCCACCGGGACATCAAGCCTTCCAACGTGCTCGTGACGAAAGATGGCCAGGTCAAGCTGCTCGACTTCGGGATCGCCAAGGTGCTCTCGGCCGAGTCGGGCGCGCCGACTTCACGCAGGTCGACGAGCGCGTGCTGACGCCGAGCTACGCCGCCCCGGAGCAGATCCTCGGCGAGCCCGTCACGACCGCCACGGACGTGTACGCCCTCGGCGTCCTGCTCTACCGGCTCCTGACCGGCGTCCTGCCGCACGCGCGGACCGCGGCATCCGCCGCGCAGCTGGCGTCCGAGGTCGAGAGCGAGACGATCGAAAAGCCGAGCCGCGCGCGCGGGCGCGGCCTGGAGCAGGCGGGGCTTGCCGGCGCACGAGAGCGCGAATCTTGCCGGCGCTGCTCGAGGACGACCTGGACGCGATCGTTCTCAAGGCCCTGCGCCGGGAGCCCGACCGGCGCTATCCCGGCGCCGCCGCGCTCGGCGACGACCTGCGCCGGCACCTCGCGGGTCGCGCGTCGAGGCGCGGCCGGACACGTTCTGCTACCGCGCCGGCAAGTTCGTGCGTCGGCACCGCGGCGGGGTCGCCGCCGCCGCGCTGACTCTGCTGGCGCTGCTCGCGGGCCTGGCCGGCACGGTGTGGCAGGCGCGGCGGGCGCAGGCCAACGCGCACCGGGCCGAGCGGGTGCAGCGAATTCCTGGTGCGGCTCTTCCAGGGCAGCGACCCGAGCCGCAGCCGCGGCGAGAACGTCTCGGCGCGCGACCTGCTGGCCGACGGCACGCGTCGCATCGAAGGGGAACTGCGCGGCGAACCGGAGGTGCAGGCGGAGCTCTACGACGTGGTCGCCCAGATCCACCGGAGCCTGGGCTCGATCCCGAGTCGCAGAGGCTGGCCGAGCGGTCGCTCGCCGAGCGGCGCCGGAGCTCTACGGCGCGAACAGTCCGGTCACGGCGAAGAGTCGCCTGACGCTGGCAGAGGTGCGCTATTCCAAGGGCGAGGTCGAGGCCGCGGAAGCCGAGCTGCGTGCCGTTCTTCCCGCGCTCGCGGCCGCCTACGGCGCCGACTCGATGGAGACGATTCGCGCGCGCGACACCATTGCGGCCGCGCTGCTCGACGAGGGCAAAGTCCCGGCCGCGCTCGCGATGATGCAGGATGTCGTCGCCTCGCGCCGGAGGCGTTTTGGCCCGGACCATCCCGAGACCGGGCGCGGGCTCCATCTGCTCGGGCAGATGCAGGAGGCCGCGAACCACTATGCGGAAGCGGCCGCCGCGTACCAGGCGGCCGTGGACACGCTCGCGCGCGCGGTCGGCCCCGACAATCCGCAGACCGCGGCCGCGCGCTACAGCCTGGCGCAGGCCCTGGCGTACGTCGGAAAGCGCGACGAAGGCGAGAAGCAGTTTCAGCAGGCGCTCGCGGCGCAGCGAAAGAGCCTGGGCGATCATCACCCCGAGACGGGACAGACGCTCATCGGACTCGGCCTGCTCTACATCAACGAGCGCCGCTATCCCGAGGCCGATACGGCGTTTACCGAAGCGCTGGGAATCTTCCAGCCGCTCGGCCACTTTGACGCGGGCACGTGCCTGCGCATGCTGGGCCTTTCCCTGACCGCGCAGGAGCGCTACGACGAGGCAGCGAAACGGTTCGAGGAGGCACTCGTCGTCTTGCGCGAAAAGCGCGGCCCGAAGGACCAGCTCACGCTGACCGCTCTCGGGAACCTCGGCAACGTCTACCTGCGCCTCAACCAACTCGACGCGGCCGAATCGCGCTTGCGCGAAGCGATCGGCGGGCTGGAGGCCATGTTCGGTCCCGAGGCCGACCAGCTGCGCGCGCCGCTCAATCAGCTGGGCGAGGTTCTGCGGGCGCGGGGACTTCTCGAGGAGGCGACGGCGCTGCACCGCCGCGCTCTGGCGATCCAGCTGAAGTCGGTCGGTTCGGACAGTCCGTCGGTCGCGGGCACTCGCTATCAGCTCGCACTCGACCTGATCGCGGAGCACGACGCCCCGAGCCTCGGCGAGGCGCGCGGGCTGCTCGACGCGGCCATCGCGGTCCAGCGCAAGTCCGATCCCGAGCATCCCCGACTCGACGACATGCTGCTCGCGAGCGGCCGCCTCGCGCGCGCCCAGGGCGACGCGGCGCGGGCAGGACAGGATCTGGGCGAAGCGGGCGCGCGCTACGAGAAGCACCGGGGCGCGGCGGACCTCCGCACGCGGGAAGCCCGCCGCGAGCTCGGCGGGGCGCGCTGATCAGGGCAGCCCGACGGTCCGCCGGATAGCGAGCGCAGGGCTGCGCTGACGGCCTATGGCAGGCCGAGCGCCTTCACGAGGAAGGTGGCCATCTGGCCGCGCGTGTTGTTCTGCAACGGGCAGTACACCGTTCCGTTGCCACAGCCCGCAGTGACGAAGTCGGCCTTGAGTTGCTCGATCCAGTCTGCGAAGAGCGACGGGCAGACGACGTCCGCGAAGATCCCGCTGCACGACGGCGGCACGTAGTCCGCACCATGCAGGGCCTTCAGGAGAAAGGGCGCCATCTGGTCTCGCCGCACCGGATTCCCCGGGCAGAAGTTGCCGCCGCCGCAGCCGCCCGTGATGCCCTCGTGGTACATCGCCTCGATCCAGTCCGCGAACGTCGAAGGGCAGGGCACGTCGGCGAAGACCGCTGGCGTCGTGCACGGCGGCGGCGTGTAGCAGAGGCCGTGCTCGGCCTTGATCACGAAGACCGCCATCGCCTGCCGCTTGACAGGGTCGTCGGGTGCGTACAAACCGCCGCCGACGCCGACCGTGACCTGGTTGGCGACGAGCTTGACGATGTCGTCGTGGAAGATGTTCGCGGCGGGGACGTCCAGGAAGTCCGCCACCCACCCGCTCTTCAGCGTCCCGCTCAAACCTCCCGGGTTCGTCACGACGACGTCGTGGATCGTCCCCGGCGAGAACGTCGGCATCGTCGCGGTGATTGTGTAGGGCGGGTTCACGACGACGCCTGTGGGCGACGCGCCGCCGACCGTCACTGTCGCGCCGGCCTGGATGGCCTGCCCGGAAAGCGTCGCGCCCGCTCCGGCGGCGGGGCCCGATCTGGGGTCGACCTTCAAGAGGATGGAGAGCGACACCTCGGACGAGTTGCCGTCGGGGTCGGTGGCAATGGCGGTGACGCCCTGACCGACGAGGAGCGGGGCCGGTAGCGCGAAATCGATCGTGGCGTTGCCGGAGCCGTTGGTCGCCGCGACGGTGGAACCGACGTGATCCTGCCCCTGGGGAAAGGCGGGCGGACGGACGACGCACACCGGGTTCGCGTAGAAGTCGATGTCGAATGTGGTGGACGGCGCGCTGTTCAGCGTCGCATGGACGACCGTGGGAGGCCCGTAGTCGATGGACGTGATCAGGGGAGTGTTCTGGAGGTTGTTGCCGCCGCTGTCGCCGTCGCCCGGATCGTTGGGCGCGGGTCCCGCAAAGTCCGGCGCGAACGCCCGCGGCACGTTGCCGAACATCCGGTTGCCGCGGACGGAAACCCGGTTGTTCGAGCCCGTGTACAGCGTGACGCCCGAGCCGAAGCCTCCCGTGCGGCCGCCGTTGAAAGCGATGACGTTCCCCTCGCCCGGCCCGACGCCGCCGATGAGCGCGCCGCTCGCGTCGTGGTTCGTCGCGGGGACGATTCCCGCCCCGTGGTTACCGAGGTGCCGCGTCCCTCCCGGATCGGTACCGATGAAGTTCCCCTGGACGGTCATGAGCCCGGCGCCGCCGCCGTAGATCCCCATGTTCGAGTTGCCGCTGATGACGTTGCCTTCGCCGGGCGCACTGCCGCCGATCTGCATCGGCAGGGTGCTCGCCACCGAGAGCCCGAATCCGTTTGGAAGCGCCACCGTCGCGGTCGCGTTCACGCCGATCAGATTGCCGAAGATTCCCGCCACCTCGCCGGTGTCCACGAGGCTCGTCTGTGTGACGACCCCGAAGCCCTCGGTGTTCTGCTCCTCGTAGTTGTTTCCGGAGATCAGGTTGCGGTCGGCCGCCGCGGCGCTGCCGATCTGATGGCCGCTGCCGCCCTTGACGAAGATCCCGCGGAGCTGCCGGATGATACCGGGCCCGCGCGGCACGGACAGGCCGTCCGGCCTCGTCCCGAGAAAGTTGCCAATGATCTTCACGCCGTCGCCCGCCCCTTCCAGGATCTGGATCCCGGAGATGTAGCAGCGGTTGATGACGAGCCCGCGCACGACGGTGCCGCCGGCCTGGATGGAGACGCAGTTGGCGTCCAACGTCGTGGGCATCGCCTGTCCGTTGATCTCGACCTGGAGAACGGCGTTGGTTCCCGCGGCCAGGGAGGCCGTGTTGGGCAGGGCCCCGGGCTGCGTGTAGCCGTCGATCGTCATCGTCTGGGCGATCGCGGGAAGCCCGGTCAGGAGTGCGATCGTGTGGACGCCCGCTCCCGGGATCGCGAACTGGATCGTGTGCGGCCCGGCGCTCCCGTTGGCGTCGAGGATCGCCTGGCGCAGCGACCCCGCGCCGGAGTCGTTGGTGTTGATCACGCTGAACGTCGCAGCCGAGGCGCACGCGGCGCGCGCGGCAAGAACGAGGGCAATCGTCAGGAGGCGGCGCATGGGCGTCCTTTCGTATCAGGGCAGTCGCAGGGCCTTGACGAGGAACGTGGCCATCTGGCCGCGGTTGTTCGGGGTCGAGGGACAGTAGACGCCGCTGCCGCAGCCGGAAGTCACCTGTTCCGTTGCGAGCTCCTCGATCCAGTCGGCGAAGAGCGAGGGGCACACCACGTCGGTGAAGAGACCGTGGCAGCGCGGGGGGACGTAGGTCGGGCCGTGGACCGCCTTCATCAGAAACGGAGCCATCTGGTCCCGACGCACGGTGTCGAGCGGGCAGAAGGCGCCCCCGCCGCAGCCGCCCGTGATCCCTTCGGCTGCCATCGCTTCGATCCAGTCGGCGAAGCCCGACGGGCAGGGAACGTCGACAAAAATGCCGGGAGGCGTGCAGGGCGGCGGCGTGTAGCAGATCCCGTGCGCGGCCTTGAGGACGAACACCGCCATCGACTGCCGCTTCACCGGCAGGTCGATGCCGTAGAATCCGCCGCCCACGCCCACCGTCACCTGGCTCGCCGCGAGCTTGACGACGTCGTCGTGAAACTGGTTGTCCGGAGGCACGTCGAGGAAGTCGGCGATGTAGCCGTTGCGCAGCGTCCCCGACACTCCGCCCGGGTTGGTCACGGTGACGTCGTGGACGCTGCCGGCCTCGAAGGCGGGCATGTTTGCCGTGATCGAGTAGGGCGGCGTGACCGCGACGTTCGACGGTGCGAGGGCGCCGACCGCGACCGTCGCGCCGGTCTCGAGGAGCTGTCCATAGAGCGTCACGGCGCCGCCGCCCGCGGCGGGCCCCGACCGGGGATTCGTCGTGAGCAGAATGGTCTGTGCGAACTCCGACGTGTTGCCGAGAGGGTCCGTGGCGATCGCCGACACCAGCCCCCCGGGCGCGAGCGGCGAGGGCAGGGTGAAGTCGATCGTGGCGAGACCGGAGGCGTCGGTCGTGACGGGGATCGACCCGACGAGCTCCTCGCCCTGCGGTGTCAGCCCTGGAAACGAGACGCAACTCGTGTCCGAGTAGAAGTCGACGGCGAAGGTCGTGGAGGGAGTGCTGCTCAGCAGGGCGTGGGCGACCGTGGGAGGGCCGTAGTCGATCGACGTGATCACGGGAGCGTTCTGACGCCCGTTGGGCCCCACGTCGCCGTCACCCGGATCCGCCGGGTGCGGGGGATCGTAACCGAGCGCGATCGCCACGGGACGATTGTCGTAGAACAGGTTGCCCCGCGCGGTGACCTGCCCGGTGGCGTTCGGGATGAAGAACCCGGCCACGTCGCGGAAGATGCCGCCGCCGCCGTTGTGCGCGATGACGTTCCCCTCGCCCGGTCCGAGGCCGCCGAGGACGCCGATGGTCGGCCCGGAAGGGGTCGGAACGAACTGGACGCCGCTGCCGAGGTTGCCGAGGTTCACGGTCTGGGAAGGGTTGGTCCCGACGAAGTTGCCCTGGAAGACCGAGAAGATGCCGGCGAAGCCCTCGGCCAGACTGCCGGCGATCACGTTGCCCTCGTTCGCCCCCGGGCCGCCGACCTGGACCCCGGACGGCGAGCTGGCGATGATGCCGTTGCCGTTGGCGATGGAGTAGGAGAGCGTCGCATCCGTGCCGATGAGATTCCCCTGGACCATCGACGCCACGTTGTACTGGATGTAGACGCCGGCCGACAGTCCGGAGATGAGGTTTCGGTCCGCGGGATTCGGGCCTCCGACGTTCACCGCGATGGGAGGTTCGTTGCCGAGCGTGCCGAGGGCGAAGACGCCCCACCCCTGCGGCGATCCATCGCCGACCGGCGTCCCGGCCGGGGTGGTCCCGAAGAAGTTGCCGGTGACGGTCAGGCCTCCCTTGATGTAGAGCGCCCCGAAGGGGCAGCGGTTCATGACGAGACCCTGGATGTGCCCGCCGGGCGGGAACTCGAGCTCCCAGCAGGGCGCCAGGATGGAGGCCGCCCCGTTGATCTCGATTTTCAACACGGCATTGGTTCCCTGCGCGAGCGGCAGCGTGTTCGGCGAAGAGCCGGGCTGCGTGTACCCGTCGACGCTGAGGACGTCGGTCGCCTTCGGAAGCCAGGTGGTGAGCACGATCGTGTGCACTCCGCCGCCGGGAATGTTGAAGGCGATCGTGTCGGCGCCGGGGCTCGCGTTGGCGTCGAGGATCGCCTGACGCAGCGACCCCGCGCCGCTGTCGGCCGCGGTCGTGACGGTGAAGGTCGATGCGGACAGAGAGGCGGCGGCGAGGAACAGGGCGGCGACCCCAAGGACATGAGCACGCATGGCGCGATCTCCTCCCTAATGGTCGGGGAAGTCTATCGCGCGCGGACGCGTGCGCCTGCCCTCCGGAGGAGCGCTATTCGAGGGAAAAGGTCTTGACGAGGAACGCGGCCATCTGGCCCCGGTTGTTGCTGTTCGAGGGGCAGTAGTTCTGGCCGCCGCAGCCTCCCGTGATGTTCTCGGCCTTGAGCTGCTCGATCCAGTCGGCGAAAAGGGACGGGCACGCGACGTCCGAAAAGACTCCCGCGCAGAGCGGCGGCACGAAGCCGCTGCCGTGCTCGGACTTCAGCAGGAACACCGCCATCTGGTCCCGCCGGACCGGGTCGGCGGGGCAATAGTTGCCGCCGCCGCAGCCGGCGGTGACACCTTCGGCGGCGAGTTGCTCGACCCACTTCGCAAACGGGGAGTCGCACGGAACGTCCGGGAAGACGCCGGCGCAGTCGGGAGGGAGGAAGCCCGGTCCGTGCTTGGCCTTCAGCAGGAAGACGGCCATCTGGTCGCGGCGGACGGCGCTCGCGGGGCAATAGTCGCCTCCGCCGCAGCCGGCCGTGATCCCGGCGCGAAAGATCCTCACGACGAAGTCATGGAAGAGGTTGTCGCCCGGCATGTCCAGGAAGTCCGAGAACCAGGCGCCGGAAACCGTGATCGCCGTCCCGTCTCCGTTGGAGACCGTGACGTCCTGGAGAGTTCCGGGCTCGAGGGCTGGAGCGAGGGCCACGACGCGGGATTCGCGATCGAGGTAGGTGGCCGAACCGGCGAGGCCGCCGAAGGTGACCGTGGCCCCTTCCCGGAAATGGTGTCCCTGCACGGCCACGGAGGCGCCGCCCGCCGCGCGGCCCGACGAGGGCTCGAGCGCGGCGATGGACGGATCGAGAGCGGTC
The DNA here is from genome assembly GCA_963843325.1 of uncultured Acidobacteriota bacterium. Taxonomy (GTDB): domain Bacteria; phylum Acidobacteriota; class Thermoanaerobaculia; order UBA5066; family Gp7-AA6; genus DAHUXD01. The sequence goes on along the minus strand of CAWJKC010000016.1, from coordinate 383,768 downwards.
GGCAGCAGCCGGTAGACCGTGCTCGCCGTTCCGTAGAGCGCCCCGTCCGACGCCGCGACGAGCGGCGCGAGCGGTCGGCGCCCGTCCGCGGAGCCGCCGAAGTCGTGAACCGACGTCACGGTACCGGCGATGTCCATGTGGAACACCTCGCCGAAGTCGATCGCCGATGCCGTCCCGTAGAAATCGCCGCTGCCGACCTCCAGGAGAGGCGCGCCCGGAAAGTCATTGTTGATGAAGAAGCTGTCGAAATTCTTCAGCGTCGTGAGATTGCCCGAGCCATCGAGCTTGTAGATCGTTCCCCAGACGTTCGTGCCGCCGAACGGCGTCGTGCCGTAGAGGTTTCCGTCGGAGCCCACCAGCACGGCGCTCGTCGGGTTGTATCCCTCGCCCTGCGAGAAGCGGAAGCTGTGGAAGGTGCTGAAAGCGCCGAGCGAGTCGATCTTGAAGACGGTTCCCTGGTCATCGACGCCGCCCAGGTTGGTCGTCCCGTAGAAGGTGCCGTCCGTCGCCCGCGCCAGGCCGGCATACGGGTACGACCCGTCGGAGCCGTCGAAGTCGTGTATGGACGTGAACGTTCCCTGCGCGTCGATCTTGAATACGGTGCCGACGCCGTTCGCTCCGCCCCCCATCGTCACGCCCCAGAACTCCGGGCCCGGCGCTTCGACGACGCTGCCGGGCGGTGTATCCCCATCCGTTCCGGAGAACGTGTGCAGCGTGGTGCGCGTCCCGGAGGAGTCGACCCGGTATACGCGCTCCGAAGGTTTTCACGTGGTCGCCGCCCGTCGAGCCATAGAGGTTGCCGTCGCTGCCCATGCGCAGTTCGTTGATCGGGTACTCGTCCGCCGGAAACGTGTAGAAGGTCGAGAAATCGCCCGACGACGGATCCACCCGCACGATGCCCTGTTCGAAGAACCCGGAGAAGAGCCCGTAGAGGCCGCCGTCCGACGACTCGACGAGGTTGGAATACGCGAAGAACGGCGTGCGATCCGTCCCCATGACGAACGCCGAGCTCACCGTTCCCGGGAGCTCGAGTCGGAACAGCTCGCCTCCATAGCTGCCCTCGAAAGCGGAGGCGCGCACCCCGTAGAGATTTCCGTCGGCACCCAGGGTGAGGGGTCCGCGGAAGTCACCTCCGACAGGACTGTAGACCGTCGTGAGGTCGCCGGACGGCGTGATCCGAAACAGCGTCGCGAAGATGGGAAAGGTCCCGGGGGCGCCGCCGGGAGGAGGAGGGCCAAAATCGTAGGGCGTCATCCCGTAGAGGTTCCCGTCGCCCGCGAGCGTGACTCCGTCGGCGGGCGCTGCTCCGTCGGCGCCTCCGGTGAACGAGTACAGCGACGTGAAGGCGCCCGCCGTCGTGATTCGGAACACGGTTCCCGTCGCATGCGCTCCACCGCCCCGGGTCGTTCCGAAGAGGTCGCCCCCGGCGACGGTCAGGGCCGATGGGTTCCCGCCGTCGGCGCCCGAGAAGCCGTGAACGGCGGTCGGGCTGCCGGTGGCCACGTCTACGGCATACACCGTGCCGCCACTGGATGCTCCGCCCACCGACGTCGTGCCCCAGAGGCGCCCGTCGGGCCCGGCGACGAGGCCCGCCTTCGGGATGTACCCGACGTCCCCGTTGGATCCGAAGGTGTGCAGGAGCTCGAACGCTCCGGCGGAGTCGATGCGGAAGAGCGTGCCGAGCAGGCCCAGGGCGCCGCTCGGCGTCGTCCCGTAGAACTTTCCGTCGGGCCCTTCGACGAGCTCGGAGGGATTTTCTCCCTCGGCCGCCCCGAATTCGTGAAGCAGCGTCAGGTGCCCGGCGGAGTCGAGCGTGAAGATCGTTCCGGCGTCGGCGGCGCCTCCGCCGTACGTCGTTCCATAGTAGCGGCCGTCGGAGCCCAGGATGACCCCGCGCAACGGCATCCGGCCATCCGGACCGGCGAACGCATGGAGCTCTTCGAACGTGAATCCGCCGACTCCATCGGGCGACAGCTGGTAGAGGGACCCCCCGACGAAGTACCGCCCGCCGTTGGAGGTGCTCCCGACGAGCCGGCCATCGGGCAGAGCCAGCAGGCGCCCGGACGGGGTCCCGCTCTCGTGCGGCGGGATGCTGCCGAGGGTTTCATACGTCCGACCCTGCGCGAAAGCGGCGGCGGACGCCCGCCAGCGACGCGAGGATCACGCAAGCGAGAAATCTCGAATGCATCGCCGGTGACCTCCGAACGAAGGAGGTGACACAAAACGTCCGCTGAGGGCGCAAGGGGAACCTCCTTGGATATGGGGTGCGGCACACGTCGAGCCGCCCCTTCATTCTATCCGCGTCCCCGGCGCAGATTTCGGGTCACGGGGCATGGCGAGCCCGGCCGCGGAGCTATTGCAGGGCGAACGTCTTGACGAGGAACGTGGCCATCTGGCCGCGATTGGCGGGAAGCCCCGGACAGTAACTGGTGCCGCCGCAGCCGGCCGTGATGTTGCGCGCGACGAGCTCGTAGATCCAGGGCGCGAAGGGCGAGGAACACGGCACGTCGGTGAACGTGGCCGTGATGCAGGCCGGCGGCGTGTACGCCGATCCCTCGAACGCGCGCAGCAGGAGCACGGCCATCTGCTGGCGCAACACGGGGTTCGTCGGGCAGTAGGTCGTGCCGTTGCCACAGCCTCCGGTGATGCCCTCGACGACGAGCTGGTTGATCCATGGGGCGAAGCCGGAGGTACACGGCACGTCGGTGAAGACCTGGACGGTGCAGGGGGGCGGCGTGTAGCAGATCCCGTGCCTTGCTTTCAGGAGAAAGACCGCCATCTGTTGGCGCAGCGTGGCCTGGGCGACGCCGTAGTTGCCGCTGCCGACGCCGACCGTGATGGCATTGCGCACGAGCGTCGTCACGAACTGGTAGAACTGCTGGGCGCCGGGAACGTCGAGGAAGTCCGCGATCCAGCCGTTGGGCAGTGTCCCGGCCGACCCCTCCGCGTTCGTCACGGTGACGTCGTTCAGGCTCCCGGGCGGGAGCGACGGGGTCGTCGCCGTGATCTGGTTGTAGTTGGTCACGACGACGTTGGTCGCGGCAACGCCGCCGACCTTGACGGTCGCGCCGTCGAGGAAGTGAAATCCCGAGAGCGTGACCGGCGCCCCGGCCGGTGCGCCGGAACCGGGATTCGAGGACACGACGATGCGCTGCGAGAATTCCGACGTGTTGCCCGCGGGATCCGTTGCCGTCGCCGTGACGCGTTCGCCCGCCGCGAGCGAAACGGGAAGGACGACGTGGATCGCCGCATCGCCGTTGCCGTTCGTGGTGGCGACGCCGGAGCCGAGGTACGTCCGCCCCTCCAGGAAGTCCTGGGGGCGGCCCACGCACGCCGCGTTCGAATAGAAATCGAGGTCGAACGCCGTGCTCGGAACGCTGTTCAGGCGGCCGTCGATCGTCGTGCTGCCGGCCGCGGAGACGGCGGACGCGATCATGGGGAAGTTCTGGTTGAGGTTCGGGCCGATGTCGGCGTCGTCGAGATCGTTGGGTGTAAAGCCTCCCTGGGCGAATCCGCCCGGGTTTCCGAGATCGATACCGAGCGTCGACAGGCCGTTGGCGCCGTTGGCCGTGCCGTTGCCATAGATCGAGTTCCCGCGGATCGGGTTCGAGAAGACGTTGATCGTGCTGTACAGGACGAGCACTCCGGCGCCGGCGTTGAAGGCGATGACGTTGCCCTCGCCGGCGCCGACGCCGCCGAGCTGGATGTCGCGGCCCAGCACGAGGATGCCGTAGTACTGGTTTCCGAGGTTGATCGTTCCGGACACGTCCGTTCCGACCCAGTTGTGCAGGACGGTCATTCCGGTCGTGGTGTCGTTGGAGTCGCCCACCCCGATTCCTTCGTTCACGCCGCCGACCACGTTGTCCCGGATCACCGAGCCCGGCGTCTCCGACTGAGCGCTGATCCCCAGAAGGGAGCTGCCGAGAACGGCGGATCCCGAGACGTCGGTTCCGACGAGATTGCCCTGGACGAGCTGATTCGCCCCGTGGTAGCAGGTGATGTCGGACTGCGCGTTGCCGGAGACGAGGTTCCGGTCCGCCGGCGACGGCCCGCCCGCCGTGAAGTTGGGGCTGTATTCCGAGTCGATCCCGCGGACGTTGTGCGGGCTCGGCACCGCCGTCCCCGCGGCGTCGGTGCCGATGAAGCAGCCGCGCACGGACCCTCCGGTACCGGCGAATCCGAACACGATTGCGTAATTCCAGCCGCCGTTCAAGACCAGACCGCGGACGGTCGATCCGTCGGCGCCCGTGGTGAACTGGAGGCCGGTGGACTGTATGGTCGCTCCCGACAACACGATCTTCAGCACCGTGTTGAGCGCTCCCTCGGCATTCGTATTCGGCTGAGCGCCAGACTGCGTGTACCCGTTGATGAGGACGGGGCTGCTGACGTTCGGCAGCTGGCTCGCCGGGGTGATCGTGCAGACGCCCCCGCCGTCGCAGCCGGCACCGGACACGTTGAAGGCAATGGTGTCGAGGCCGACCGCCGCGTTGGCGTCCGTGATCGCCTGGCGTAGCGATCCCGCGCCGGAGTCGTTCGTGTTGGTGACCGTGAAGGTCGCGGCGGACAGGGAGCCGGCGGCGAGAGCCGTGAGCGCAAGGCCGAGAAGACGAGCACGCATGGCGCAATCCTCCTTCTCGGAATGCGGCGGGAGTCTATCGCGAGCCGGGCCGGGTCGGGAAAGACCCTATTGAGGCTGAACGTCTTCACGACGAACGTGGCCATCTGTCTACGGCTTGCGGGCCGGCGGCCTGTAGGTGGCCCGGTTGTCCGGTCCTTCCCAGACCGTCACCTCGGCGACTTTCGCCCAGCCGAGGGCGCCCGGAGGCCTGGAGCCGCTCGGCGAAGTGGAGCGCGAGGTTCTCGGCCGACGTGTTGCGGCCGCGGAAGGCCGGGTGGTCGTTGATGTAGCCGTAGTCGAATTCCTTCGCGAGCGCCTCGAGGGCCGCGCGCGCCGGAAGGAAGTCGACCGCCACGTCGTACTGCTGCAGCTTCTCGGCCTCCAGCACGGCTTCGACGCGGTAGGAGTGGCCGTGGAGCGGCTCGGGCCCGCCGGCGTAGTCGAGCAGGTTGTGCGCGGCCTCGAAGCGGGCCGTGACGGTGACGCGGTACATCAGGCGAGGACGGTGGCTTCGCGCACGACGGACATCGAGGCCTGCGCCTCGGGCGGGATCGCGAGGAGCGTCTCGAGCACCTTCTTCGCGGTGGCGGTCTCGCCGGCCGCCTGGTCGAGGTTGACCTCGAAGCGCAGGCTCGCGCCCGCGGCGTCGGCCTCGAGCGAGAGCGCGCGCAGCGCCGGCATGGCCTCGCGCCAGCCGTCGGCCACGGCGTCGCCGGCGCGGCTCACCTGGTCCTCCGACGCGAGGCGCACGGTGTAGCGCGCGCCCTTGACGGCCTTGGCGAGCGACGGTTCGCCCTGGGCGAGCGCGCGCACCTCGAGGATGGAGATCCCGGCGGGCAGCTTTTCGGCGATCCGCGCGGCGGCGTCCGGCGGAAACGGCGCGATGCCCTCGGCGTCGAAGACTTCGTGGCGGCTCTCGAGGCCGAGCGCGAGCGCCGGGCCCATCGAGAGCTTCATGTGCGGGTTGAAGCCCTCCGAGTAGCGCGCCGGCAGGCCCGCGGCGCGGATCGCGCGCTCGAGGACGTCCATGGTGTTGCGGTGCGAGAGAAAGCGCGCGTCGCCTTCCTTCGCGAACGCGATGCGGTGACGGAAGACCTTGTCGCCCTGCGTCGCGCGCTTCGTCGCCGACGGGAGCTCCGGCATCGCCTTCTGGCGGTACGCGGCGCCCTTGGCCACGTCGCGGTAGGCGGCGGGATCGCTCGCGGGCGCCGTCGCCGCGTCGAAGACCGGCAGCGCGTCGCCCGGCATCGCCTTGGCGAGCATCGTGTCCTCGCCGTTGCCCGGCACGCCGCAGGCGTAGCAGTGGCCCCACTTGCAGTCCTCGGTGCGCATCTCTTTCTTTGCCTTGATGAGCTCGATCTGCGAGCCAGCGCTTCTTGATCGAGACGTCGAGGACGTCCCACGGCAGGATCTCGTCGAGGTCGTAGGCGCGCAGGTACGACTCCTTCGGAATGCCCTCGGTCTCGAAGGCCTTCGTCCAGAGGTCGTAGCGGAAGTGCTCGGTCCAGCCGTCGAAGCGCACGCCCGACTTCCACGCCGTGTGCAGGATGCGCCCCGCGCGCCGGTCGCCGCGCGAGAGCACGCACTCGATCTCGGCTTCGCGCGGCTCGTGCCACTTCATCTTCGCGCCGCGCACGTTGCGGAACTTTTCCTTCAGGTACGAGAGCTTGCGCTCGAGGATGTCGACGCCGTCGAAGGGCGCCCACTGGAAGGGCGTCCAGGACTTCGGCACGAAGGAGCCGACGGCGACGTTGACGTTCTTGCGGCCGTGCTTCCTTCCCTGCGCGAGGATGCCCGTGACGAGCTTGACGAGCTCGTCGAGGTCGGCGGACTCCTCGGTCGGCAGGCCGATCATCGTGTAGACCTTGATCAGGTCCCAACCGCGCGCGAAGGCGACGTCGGCCGCCTGGATCATGTCGTCGTTGGTGAACGTCTTGTTGATGACGCGGCGCAGCCGGTCCGAGCCCGTCTCGGGCGCGAACGTGAAGCCGGACTTGCGGACTTCCGACACGGCGTCGGCCAGGCCCACCGAGAAGGCCTCCGCGCGCAGCGAGGGCAGCGAGATCGACACCCGGCGGTCGGAGAGCTGCGGCGCCAGGCACTTCACGAGCGGCTCGATCTGCGAGTAGTCGGCGGTCGAGAGCGAGAGCAGGCCGACCTCGCTCCAGCCCGACTCGGCGATGAACTTCTTCGTCATGTCCGCCACGTCGCCCGGATCGAGCTCGCGCACCGGCCGGTACCAGTAGCCGGCCTGGCAGAAGCGGCAGCCCTGCGTGCAGCCGCGCATGACCTCGAGGCCGAGGCGGTCCTGCACGATCTCGACCGACGGGACCATCGGCTTGTCGGGGTAGTACTCGGGCTTGAGCGTCGGCACCCAGGTGCGCTTGGCCTGCTTCGGCGCGCGCGGGTCGTTCGGCGTGATCGCCGTGATGCGGCCGTTCGCGTCGTACGTCACGTCGTAGAGCGACGGCACGTAGATGCCCTCGATCTGCGCGAGGTGCACGAGCAGCTCGCGCCGCGAGAGCCCGCGCGCGCGGCCGTCGCGGTACGCGTCGAGGAAGATCGTGAGCGCGTCCTCGGCGTCGCCGACGAGGAACGCGTCGAAGAAGTCCGCGATCGGCTCGCAGTTGGCCGTGCACGGGCCCGCCGCCGAGCACGATCGGGTCCGACTCGCGCCGCTCGCGCTGCCACACCGGCAGCCCCGCGAGGTCGAGCATGTTCAGGATGTTCGAGTAGTTCAGCTCCGCCTGCAGCGAGAACCCGAGCACGTCGAAGTCGCCGACCGGGGCGAACGACTCGGTCGAGAAGAGCGGGATCGAGGCCTCGCGCATCTTCGCCTCGAGGTCCACCCACGGCGCGTACACGCGCTCGCAGACGTATTCCTCGCGGCGGTTGACGAGCTCGTACAGGATCTTCAGGCCCGTGTGGCTCATCCCGATCTCGTAGGTGTCGGGGAAGGCGAGCGCCAGCGTCGCCGTCGCCTTCGAGAGGTCCTTGCGCGTGACGTTCCTCTCGAGGCCGATGTAGCGGCCCGGCTTCTCCACGGTCGGGAGAAGCGGATCGAGACGCGGCCGCAGGGACTGGTAGCGCATGGAACCGGGGATTCTACCGGAAGCTCAGAGGTACTTGAATCCGCTCCCCGTATTGAAGAGAACGACCCTCGCGTCGGCCGCGAGCATGCCCGCCGCCGCGAGCTTCTTCGCCGCGGCCCAGGTCGCGCCGCCCTCCGGGGCGACGAAGAGGCCCTCGGCCGCGCCGATCTCGTCGCAGGCGGCGCGCATCTCGTCGTCGGTCACCGCCAGGGCGGAGCCGCCGGAGGCGCGGACGTACGCGAGGATCAGGTAGTCCGCGAACGCCTTCGGCACCCGCAGGCCCGAGGCGTACGTGTGCGCGTTGGGAAATTTCTCCGACACGGTCTTGCCCTCGGCGAACGCCTTCGGAATCGGCGCGCAGCCCTCGGCCTGGACGGCGAACATCTTCGGGCGCGCGCTGCCGATCCAGCCCATCTCCTCCATCTCGTCGAAGGCCTTCCACATGCCGATCAGCCCCGTGCCGCCGCCGGTGGGATAGAGGATCGCGTCGGGCAGCTTCCAGCCGAAGTCCTCGGCGAGCTCGTAGCCCATGGTCTTCTTGCCCTCGACGCGGAAGGGCTCCTTCAGGGTCGAGACGTCGTGCCAGCCCTCGGCGGCCGCGCTCGCGGCGACGAGCCGGCCGCAGTCGTCGATGAGGCCGTCGACGAGCACGACCTTCGCGCCGTAGCGCTCGCACTCGACGCGGAACACGGGCGGCGTGTCGCGCGGCATGAAGACGTGGCACTCCATCCCGGCCTTCGCCGCGTAGGCCGCGGCCGCGCCGCCCGCGTTGCCGGCGGTCGGCAGCGCGATCTTCGCGTAGCCGAGCTCCTTCGCCTTGGACACGGCGGCCGAGAGCCCGCGCGCCTTGAAGGAACCGGTGGGATTGGCGGACTCGTCCTTGATCCAGAGATCGCGGAACACCGAGCTGCGCCTCGAGGCGGTTCGCGCGCAGCAGCGGCGTGCCGCCCTCGCCGAGCGAAACGACGTTCTCGGGATCTTCGACGGGCATCATCTCGTGCCACCGCCAGATCGTGCGCGGGCGATCGGCGACGGCGTCGCGCTCGAGGTGCGCGGAGTGGTAGCGGGGGAACAGCGCGCCGCCCTCGACGGGGCACACGTTCAATCGCCGGTCGCGCTCGTAGCGCGTGCCGCACTTCGTGCAGATCAGATGGGCGAAGCGGGAGAACACGCGTGGAGCTTATCCGCGGACGACGTCAAGAGAAAAGTTGTGCGTGTGATCGGGGCGGAGAATTCACAGGCGGGACGCGCGAGGCAGATCTTCTGTCACTCGGAGCGACAGCGAAAAGGATAGCACTCTTTCCCGCGGTGAAGATCCTTGATTCTCGCGCGAGGGGGAAGCGATAATCGCTGCGGTCATGGAACTCTCCGATCATCTCCGCGAAATGCTCAAGGAGCTGGGGCAGGCGATCAACGAGTCGATCTCGGGCTCGGGTCGCGTGCACGACTCCGTACAGAAGATCCGTGACGAGGGCTACAACCTCTACATGGTGCTCGACGCGAAGGTCGGCGTGAACAAGCGGGAGCGCTCCACGCGCTCGCGCCGCGCCGGTGCCCTTGCGTCCGCCGAGCCCGAAGAGGCCACGGGCACGAGCGAGCGCGCCGCCTTCCGGATCAATCTGAAGGACCTCCGCTTCCTGAAGTCGCTCGGCATCGACCCCACCCGCAAGGTCCGCACGCGCAAGGCCCCGGTCCGCCGCGCCGCCAAGTAGCGCGGGCGGCATAGACTCGCCCGCATGGGCGAGCCCGATCCCCTCGGTCTGACTCCCTCCGCCTGGGAGAGCTACGTCTCCGCCGCGGGGCTGCCGCGATACCGCGCCCGGCAGCTCTTCGACGCGTTCCACCGCCGGGGAAGCCGGGACTACGCCGCGATGACGGAGCTTCCGGGCGCGCTGCGCGAGCGGCTCGCGGCCGAATTGCCGGTCCGCCTGCCCGAGATCGCGCGCCGCGACGGGGCGGCCGACGGCAGCGTCAAGTTCGGCCTGCGCCTGGCGGACGGCGCGCTGATCGAGGCGGTGTACATGCCCGGTTCGACCGCGTTCGCCCAGGTCAACGAGTTCACCGACGCCCGCGCCGTCGTCCCGGCCGGCCCCGCGGCCGCCGTTCCGCGTCGTTCGACGCCTCCCGTCGAGAAGTTCACCGTCTGCCTGTCGTCGCAGACCGGCTGCGCCGTGGACTGCGCCTTCTGCGTCACGGGCCGGCTCGGCGGCGGGCGAAACCTCTCGGCCGGCGAGATCCTCGGCCAGCTCTACGCCGTGCTCGACGCCGTCGGGCGCACGAGCGAGGGCCTGCGGATCGTCTTCATGGGAATGGGGGAGCCGTTCCTGAATCTCGACGGCGTGCTCCCCGCGCTCGAGATCCTCTTCGAGATCCTGCCGCCGCGGCGGGTCACCGTGTCGACCTCCGGCATCACGCCGGGTTTCGCGGCGCTCGCGGCCCTCCCGAAGCGGCCGAACCTCGCCGTCTCGCTCAACGCCGCCGACGAGACGACGCGCACGCGGCTGATGCCGATCACGCGCACCTACCCGATTCCCGACCTCGTGCGCGCGATGCGCGCGTGGCCGCTCGAGCCGCGCCGCCGGATCCTCGTCGAGTACGTGCTCATCGCCGGCGTCAACGATCGCGAAGACCAGGCGTGGCACCTCGTCGCGGCTGCTCGCGCGGGCTCGAGGTCAAGATCAACGTCATCCCGTTGAACGAGGACCCGACCTACCTGCCGGGCTGGAGGCGGCCCGACGAGGCGGCCATCGAGGCGTTCGTGAAGATCCTGGTCGACGCGAACATGGTGGTCACGGTGAGGCGCAGCAAAGGTCCGGACGCGTCGGCCGCGTGCGGGCAGTTGAAGGGGCGGACGGTGGACCCGAGGAAGAAGCCGGTAAGCGGTAAGCAGTAAGCAGTACTGGAGCGGCCGGTGGCCCTGCTTACTGCCGACTGCTTACTGCCGCTACGCGGGCATGTAGGTCGAGAAAAACTCCGTCCACTTGCGCGCGTAGGCGAGCTTCGCCACCACCTCCGGCTCGTCGGCATGATGGCAGTGGCCGGCGCCCGCGACGTTCCAGACGGCGCTGCGGGGCGGCAGGGCCGCGGCGAGCGCGTGCGTGAGGCGCGCGGGGACGAGGCGGTCGCCGTCTCCGTGCACGAGCAGGACGGGCGCGGTCACGCGCGCGATGGCCCGGACCGGGTCGACGTGCGCCAGGCCGTCGGTCCCGTCTCCGGCGCCGAGCTCTTCCCGGACGCGGGCGATCGCGCGGGCGACCGCGAGCCGGCTGGTCAGCGTCAGCATCGGTCCGGGCAGGCGCGTCGTGCGCGAGAGGTAGTGCCGCGCCATCGCGCGCGGCTGTCCGAAGGGCGACTCGAGCCAGATCGCGCGCACGCCGGCGCGGTCCGCGGCGAACTCGAGGGCCACGGAGGAGCCCGCCGAGCACGAGTGGATCCCGATGCGCTCCGCGTCGAGGCCGAAGCCGTCGCGGGCGGCCGCGATCGTGAGCGCGAGGTCGTCCTTCTCGAGAAACCCGAACGTGAAGAAGCTGCCGCCGCTGCGGCCGTGCCCGCGCAAGTCCGGCAGCAGGACGTTGTACCCGAGCGCCGAGCGCCCGCAGCGCGTCGGGCTCCCACTCGCTCGCGTCGCCGCCCTTGCCGTGGAGGAAGAGGATCGTCGGCCGCCGCTCGGGATCGCCCGGCGACGCGAAGATAGCCGCGAGCTCGACGGGCAGGCGCGCCGAGCCCCGGTGGCGCAGATTCGCGACGACCGTCGCCGCCGACTCGAGCGCGACCAGAAGGTCTTCGTGGCGCGCGGGCGCGGGCGCGAAGCCCTCGGGGGACACGAGGCGCCGCGCGAGGGCGCGCGCGGCCAGGTACGAGCCGCCGAGGTAGACGGCGCCGCCCGCGGCGGTCAGCGAGGCGAGGCGGCGTGCGAAGCGCTTCATGGACCGGGACGCAGAATGCGGTCCGCCTACTGAATGCCCGCTGCTTCGCGTGCCTCTTTGCCGCCGGCGCCGAGCACGCCGACGACCTCGACGGGACCATTCACGTAGGTCTGGCACGCCAGGCGCACGCCGCGGTCCTTCCAGCGCCGCCGCACGAGGGCGAGCGGCTTGGCGAACCAGAGGGCGAGCGAGAAGCGTTCCATGCTCGTCGAGGGCGACAGGTTTTCGGCGCCGGAGACCGGAACCACGGCGCAGGTCGCGCAGAGGCCTTCGCCGCCGCACCACTTCCACAACCGCGCGTCGGCATCGAGCGCCGCGTCCCAGAGGCGGTAGCCTTCCCACACGTCGGTTTCCTTGCCGTTGATGACGCAGCGCACGCGGCGAAGCTCGGTTTTCATCGCGGGGAATTATAAGCGGGACTCTCCGGGCAGGACGGCGTCGACGCCGGCGCGGCGACCGCGGCGTCCCGCCACTCGGCGGCGAGGAAGACGAGCTCGACGCCCGACGCCGTCGTGGCCGGCGCGACGGTGAGGCTCGTGCGCGAGGGATCGCGCGGGTCCGGCGTGATGACGCCCGTTCCCCGCCAGAGCAGGACGAACGAGTAGGTCGCCGGAGCGGCCAGCGTCAGGCGGAAGCGGCCGTCGCAGCCCGTCTCGACGACGGGGGACCACGGAACGTCCTTGGCCGCCGGAATTCCCCGCACGCCGATGCCCGCCACGGGATGTCCCTCGGCGTCCCGCACGCGCCCCTCGACGATCGCGGGCGGATTCGCGGCGACGCGCCGCGTCGCTTCCGTTTCTTTCGGCGCCGTCGCGCACGCGCTGGCCACGCACACGCCGAGGCCGAGCAGCACCGCGCAACTCACGACCCACGGCGCACGACTATGGCATCATCCCGGCCATGACAGAACCCGCGGAAAATCATCGCTTCGAGATCAACGCGTCGTGGTCGGGCGACGGGACGGGCTCCGGAAACGCCGTGCTGCCCGAGGGCGCCACGATCGCGTTCGCGGGCGCGACGGTCCTCGGCGGCTCGGGGGGCAGGGCCAACCCGGAAGAGCTGCTCCTGACGGCGCTGGCCGCGTGCTTCCTCAACACCTGGGCCATCTTCCTCAAGAAGCTCGCCATCGGGTACGCCGAGCCCGCGATCCGGGTCGAAGGCGAGCTCGGCACGGACCCGGCCGGCGGGTTTCGCATGGAGAAGGCCGTCATCCACGCCCGCGTGCCGGCCGCGCTGCTGGCCGACAGCAAGGCGCAGGTGGAGAAGACGCTCGCCCTCGCCGAGAAGTACTGCATCGTGTCGAAGGTGATCCGCGCGTCGATGTCGCTGTCGGTCGAGGTCGAAGCCGTCTAGCCGTTCTCGCGCAGGATCACGATCGTCGCGCCGAAGCCGCCCCGCTCGGGCGGCGCGTCGAAGCAATCCGCCACGTCCTCGCGCCCCGACAAGCAGGCGCCGCACTTCGGCGCGCCGCACTCCGATGCCCTTGCCGTGGATCAGGCGGACCTCCCGAAAGCCCGCGCGCCGCGCTTGACGCAGGTATTCGTCCACGGCGGATGCGACGTCCTCGGGCCGGAAGGAGTGCAGATCGAAGGCGTCTTCGATCGGGACGCGGTTCAGATCGCGGGCCTCTCCGTCGTCGCCTTCTCGACGCCGGCCGCGACGACGGGAACCGGCCCGCCGCAGACGCAGGTGGCCTGGAAGTTGCCGCCGGGCCCGATGTCGGCGCGGGCCACCTGGAGCTGCCGGCCGTCGTTGGTCGTGCGGTCCGAAGACCACCGGCGCACCGAGCCCGTCAGGCCCGCGGCGCTCTCGATGAAATGGATCGTCACCTGGCAGCCGCACTTCGGGCAGTCGGTCCAGTAGTAGTTCATCTCAGGTCCTCTCCTTGGCCGGCCCGCGCAATTCGCGGTGGGCGCGCTTCCTTTCATACATGACGCGATCGGCCTGCGCCAGCGCCAGATCGAGCGAGACGCGCCGCGAGTAGGGGTGGACGCCGACCGAGGCGGCGAGGAACTTGACGTAGGGCTTGCCTCCGGGCCGCGGCGACTGCTTGACCTCGTCGATCTTGGCCGGAAGCATGTAGAAGCGCCGCCGCGCGAGCTCTTCGTCCATGCCCGGCAGGATCACGAGGAATTCGTCGCCGCCCCAGCGGATGACGTGGTCGTTGCCGCGGACGAGCTTCTTGATGCCGCTGGCGACCGTCCAGATCGCGCGGTCGCCCTCCTCGTGGCCCTCTTCGTCGTTGATGCGCTTCAACCCGTCGATGTCGATCAGCACGATGGAACCGCCCGCCTCGCTCTCCTCGAGCTCCGGCCGGACCTCGTCGAGGAAGAACCGGTTGTGCGTCTCGGTCAGCGGGTCGAGCCATGCCTTGCGCTGCGACCGGCGGGTGTCGTCGACCGTGCGGGCGTGGAGCGCCGCGAGGCGCCGCTCGGTGTCTTCCATCGCCCAGATGATCAGTCCGATGCCGAAGAGCATCTCGAGCAGCACGTCGAGGAACCCGACGTAGTGCAGCACGTGGATTCCCCGCGGCAGGGCGTTGAACGTGGCGGCCATGCCGGCTGCCGCTGCGGGAGGCTTCGTCTGGCCCGGCGCGAGGCTCAGCAGGACGAGCGACGCGAATTGCGCGCCGGCGGTCAGCAGTGCGACGGCCCCGGCGCACTGCCGGCCGAGCCCGGCTCTCGGGCTCTGGTAGATGAAGACGGCGGCCAGCAGCCAGGCGACGCCGAGGACCCCGAGGTGGAAGACGACGAAGTGGGCGCTGTCCCCGATCGTGGCGGTGGCGCCCGCGCGGCCGGTCGCCAGCGCGACGACCAGCAGCGAAACCGGGATGGCGGCGACGGCAGCCACCGCGAGCGGCTTGGCGAGGGAGATGTCCCGGTCCATTCGGATCGTCGCGACGCAGAGGGCCACGACGAACAGGATGTTCCAGTACTCGTAGGCCTCGAGGCTGTGGGGAACCCCGAGCAGGGTCATCGCGACGAGCGACAGGTGCGACAGGAAGAGAAACAGCCAGGCGACGCCGGCCGCCTGCAGGACGCGGCTTCCCTTACCCCGCGAGAGGTAGAGGAGGATCGCCGAGAGCAGGCCCGCGCCGACCGTCTGGACGGCAAGACCTACCAGCACTTGTTCCATCGAGATTGTCTTTCCTTAGAGAAGGTTAGACACCGCGGCCGCCCCCGTCAACCTTCCCGGGCACTTCAACGTGCATTCATGCGGGCCCCGAGCCGCCGCAGCTTGATTCCCGGGCCGCTGGCGCGGCATCCGGCCGCGTCCGGCCCGGCGCAGGTCAGCGGCACGCGCTCGAGGGTGTTCGGTCCTCGCAGGATGACTCCCCAGGCCTGTCCGGATGGGTCCGTCGGCAGCAGCACGACGTCGAGCGGCGGCGCCGCGCCCGAGAGGACGGGCGTCGAGAGCGCGCCGTCGACGCTCAACCGATACGGCGGAGCGCCGTCGGTGGCGATGACGATGTTCTTGCCCGACGGATCCAGCCAGGTGCCGGCGAGGTCCTTGGACGCGAGCTCGTCGACGGCCGACAGAAAGAGACTTCGGGATTCACCCCGCCAGCCGCCCGCCGGCGCGTAGATCTGGTCGAACGGCGCCCCGAGGCCCGCGACCTCGAGCTCGTACGGCACGCTGCCGTCGCCGCCGAGGCTCACCGTCGCGCGCATCGTCTTTCCGTCGGGCCCGGACGTGAGGACCGCCTCGCCCCTGTGCGAGGTGGACGCCTCGATCGGAATCGTCCGCTCTCCGTCGGGCCCGGTGAGTCGCAGCGCGAAGACCCCGCGCCGTGGGTCCGCCTCGATCACGGCCGTCGGATGCGCGCGCATGCGGGAGAGATCGAACCGCTCGTACAGGACCTCGAGCGCCGGGCGCGCGTAGAAGGTCGCCGGGTACCAGGACGGGATGGGCACTCCGTTGATCTCGGAGCCGGATCGCTGCGCGTCGGCGTCGAGGCTGAAGCCCGCGAACGCGAAGACCTCCCGGACGCGCAGGGTGCCGGCCTCGACCGGCGCGGTGCGCTCGCGGACGAGCGACGACGGCCGGTCCTCGGCGTCGCGCTGCCAGGACCAGGTCCACTCGCCGGGCCGCCCGCAATCCGGCAGGGCCTTGCCGCCGGCGTCGCGGATGGGGATCCGCGTCAGCGCGCGGTCCTTCCAGCGCCAGACCGAGACGCACTCCGACGCGTCGGTCGAGGCGAGGACCTCGATCAGCGCGCCGGGGCTTCCGAGAACGCCGGGAGAAAGCGCGACGTGGACGACGTCGCCCGCCGGCGCCGGCGCCTTCGCGTTGCCGAGCTTCTTTCCGCCGGCGTCGCGCACCTCGAGCCGGACGTCGCCGCGCGACGCCGCGGCCGTCACGGTCTCCGGCGTTCCGTCGCCGTCGAGATCGACGGCGAGCGTGGGCGAGAGCGGGTCACCCGCGAGCGCGAGGACCAGCGCGAATGCGGCGAGCAAGGCCGATCAGCTCTTGACGGCCGATTCCGTCGAATCGAATCCCGCGGGGCCGTGCGTTCCGTCGCAGTACGGCTTCTTCGAGGAGTGTCCGCAGCGGCAGAGCGAAACGCCCTTTCCTTCTTCGATGGCGACGACGTTGCCCTGCGGGTCGGTGACCGAGATCGGCCCCGTCACGCGGTAGGGACCGTTCGGAATGATCTTGATCGTTGGATCGGCCATGAAACCTCCGGCGTGATTGTAGCGCCCGCCGCCGATTTCGCCCGGTGACCTGTGCTAACCTTTTTTCGAGATACTTTGCGCGCGTTCGAAAAAGCCCCGCCCGACGTCCAGGAGATCCTGAACAAACCCATCAAGGAGCTCGGCCTCAAGCTGGAGGGATCTCCGCTCGAGCGCCTGGTGCAGCAGCTCTACCGCGAGCTCGACCGGAAGGGCATCTCGCGGTTCCGCCCCCTCTGCTACCTGTCCGACGAGTGGGGCTGTCCCTCGGGCGAGCCCGTCATCGGCATCCCGTTCTACCTCGCCGATCCCAAGCTCGCGCGGCTCGAGAAGGAGATGAACGATCTCGAGGACGGCGCGAGATCATGATGTACCTGCGCCACGAGGCCGGCCACGCCTTCAACTACGCCTACGCGCTCTACCGACGCCGGAATGGCGCGACCTGTTCGGCCCCTTCCGCCGGCCCTACCGCGACGACTACCGGCCGGTCCCGTTCTCGCGGCAGTTCGTCCGGCACATCGCCGGCTGGTACGCGCAGAAGCATCCCGACGAGGACTTCGCCGAGACGTTCGCCGTGTGGCTGACGCCGCGCTCGCAGTGGCGCGAGCGCTACAAGGGCTGGGGCGCGATGGCGAAGCTGCGCTACGTCGACCGGATGGCCCGCCGCCTGCGCGCGACCGAGCCCGTGCGTGCCGCAGGGCGACACCGACATCACGGTCGAGGAGATGGAGACGACCGTCGAGGACTTCTACAAGAAGGCGCTGCGAGGAGCAGCGGCAGTCCCGGTCGACCTCGCCGCTCGACACCGATCTGCGCGACATCTTCCGCGTCTCGCAAGCGCCGGAAGAAGGGCACGCGGCCCGCGGCCGATCTGCTCAAGGAGAATCGCAAGGCCCTGATCGACAAGGTCACCTACTGGACGGGCGTCCAGCGGCCGCTCGTGAAGCGGCTCGTCGAATCGATCGAAGCGCGCGTGGGCGAGCTCGGCCTGCGCGCCGCCGTGCGCAGCGAGAAGGAGAACCTGACCGAGGTGACGGCGTACGCCACGGCGCTGGCGATGAACTACCTGGCGCGCGGAAAGTTCGTGCAGCCGTGACGGGCGGGAGGGCGAGCGCATGAGCCGGGAAAAACTCAAGATCGCGGTCCTCTACGACGTCTACGAGGAAGAGCCCGAGCCGGCGCCGCCGCCGCCGGAGAAGCCGTCGAAGCGCCGCGCGGCAAAGGGCAAGCCGCCGCGCAAGAAGAAGAAGGAGAAGCACGACCGCGAGGAAATCTTCGAAGCCCTCGTCAAGCTCGGCCACGAGGCCGTCGTACCAGGTCGTGGACGGCCGGGACCAGTCGCTCATCGCGCTCGCGCGCGCGGACGCCGACCTCTTCTTCAACCTGACCGAGTCCTACGCCGGCGACGACACGATGGACATGAACATCGCCGCGTACCTCGACCTGCTCGGCAAGCCGTACACGGGCGGCGGGCCCGCACGCGCTGTACCTGGCGCAGGACAAGGCGCTCGCCAAGAAGATCTTCGCCTTCCACGGGATCCGCACGCCGTTCTTCGCGACGTCCTACAAGGGCAAGCTCGACCACTCGCACGACATCGCGTTTCCGCTGATCGTCAAGCCGACCTCCGAGGACGGCTCGATCGGGATCGACACCGGCTCGGTCGTCGGCTCGCGTCAAGGAGCTGATGGAGCGCATCCACTACATCCACGAGGAGTTCGACGCGCCCGCGCTGATCGAGGAGTACATCGAGGGCCGCGAGATCTACGCCGCCGTGCTCGGCAACGAGAACCCCGAGGTGCTGCCGATGGTCGAGCTCGACCTCTCGAAGCTGCCCGAGGGCACGCCGAAGATCGCGGGCAAAGAGGTCAAGTGGGAGAAGGACACCGAAGCACTACCGCGTGACGAAGTCCGCTCCGGCCGAAGACCTCGACGAGGACACCACCAAGCGCCTCTCGGACACCGCGCTCGCGGTCTTCCAGGCCCTGAAGCTGCGCGACTACGGCCGCATCGACATGCGCCTGACGCGCGAGGGCGAGGTCTACGTGATCGAGGCCAACCCCAACCCGTGGCTGTCTTCCGGCGCCGGAGTTCTCGATGGCGGCGAAGAAGGCGGGCCGCTCCTACACGCAGCTGATCGGCGAGATCGTGGACCTGGCGCGGATGCGGTACACGCAGGGATAGGATGGCACTCCGACGGTAAGGAGCTCGACATGAAAAAGGCACTGAGTCTGGCTGCGGTCCTGGTCCTCGCGTGCGCGTCCACGGCGCTCGCCGCCGACATCGGAGGCGTGGCGGTGCCCGACACCGTGACGGTGGATGGAAAGGCGCTCAAGTTGAACGGCGCCGGCGTGCGCAAGAAGATGATCGTCAAGGTCTACGTCGCCGCCCTCTACGTCGAAACGCCCTCGAAGGATGCCGCCGCGCTGATTTCCTCCAGCCAGATCAAGAGCATGCGCCTGCACATGCTGCGCAACGTCGAGGGCGCCAAGGTCAGCGGCGCGATCGCCGACGGGTTCGCGCTCAATTCCAAGGCCGCGCTGCCGAAGCTCCAGCCGCGTCTCGATCAGCTCGCGAAGATGATTCCCGACATGAAGGACGGCGAGGAGATCGACATGACCTGGGTTCCCGACAAGGGCACCGAGGTCGCCGTTCGCGGCACCAGCGTCGGGACCATCGAGGGGCGCGATTTCGCCGACGCGCTGTTCTCGGTGTGGCTCGGTCCGAGCCCCGTGCAGGACGATCTGAAGGCGGCGCTGACCGGAAACTAGCCGGCGGGCGCGGTTTTTCCGGTCAGGCGGCGCATCGTCCGGTCGATGCCGACGCCCACGAACATCAGCTTCGTCCAGAACCACATCGCGGGCGAGACGCGCTCGACGCCGCCGGCCAGCGTCGTGACGACGGCGGCGCGGATGCGCTCGGGAGGCTCGGGCGTGCAGAAGGCCTCGAAGAAGACGGGATCGTAGAAGCCGTACACGAAGCGCCGGAATCGGGCCCACATCCGTTCGGACTCGCGCCCGTATTTCGCGAAGTCCCGGCCGTCCACGCGGCCGCGTCGCGCGAGGGCCCGGTCGATCGTCTGCGCGGCGCGCTCGCCCGTCGCCAGCGCCAGGAAGACGCCGGTCGAGAAGACAGGATCGAGGAAGGCCGCGGCGTCGCCGACCAGCACCCATCCGTCGCCGGCGAGCTTTTCGGAGGTCGACGAGTAGTCGGACACGCCGTGGATCCCGGAGACCCGGCGCGCGCCGGCGAGCAGCTCCTGCATCCGCGGCGACCGCGCGAGCATTTCCTCGTAGCGCCCTTCGACCGAGGCCCCCTCGGCAAACCGGACGGCGGCGGGATCGAACACGCCGCCGACGCTGCAGGTGCCGTCGGAGAAGGGGATGATCCAGTACCAGATGCCGTTGTCGATCGGCAGCAGGATGTCGCCCTTGCGGCTGCCCTCGGGCCAGACGATCCCCTCGTAGTGCGCGAAGAGCGCCCCGCGCTTCAGCTTCGGGTCGAAGCGGCGCAGGCCGAGCTTGCGCGAGAGCACCGCGCCCTGTCCCGACGCGTCGACGACCACCTTCGCGCGGATCTCCTCGGGCGCGGCTCCGGCGCCGCGCACGCGCACGCCGACCGCGCGGCCGCCCTCGAACAGCACGTCCTCGACGCTGGTCTCTTCCCGGACCTCGGCCCCGCAGGATGCGGAGTGCTTCAGCAGGAGGTCGTCGAACTCCGCGCGCTTGACCTGGTAGGCCTTGGGATGGCCCGGGTCCCGCGCCTCGGCGAAGACCACCGATCGCGTCGTGCCGTTGTCCTCGTTCCAGAAGAACGCGCCGTACTTTTCCATGAAGCCGGCGGCCCGGATCTTGTCGTGGACGCCGAGCCGGTCGAAGATCGGCAGCGAAAAGGGCAGCATCGACTCGCCGACGTGAAAGCGCGGGAACTTCTCGCGCTCGACGACGAGGACCTTGCGCCCCGCGCGCGCGAGCAGCGTCGCGACCGTCGAGCCGCCGGGGCCTCCGCCGATGATCACCGCGTCGTAGAATGCCGCCATGACCGGATTCTAATCGCTTGACTCCCTCCGTCCTCGAATACGCCGACGTCCGCAAGGCCTTCATCCCGGGCCGCCCCGTGCTGGACGGCTTTTCGCTCTCGGTCGGCAAAGGCGAGACGGTCGCGCTCGTCGGGCCGTCCGGCTCCGGCAAGACGACGGCCCTGAAGCTCGCCAACCGCCTCGTGGACGCCGACGCGGGAACGGTGCGCGTCCTCGGCCGCGCCGCGTCGGAGCTCGATCCGGTGGCGCTGCGGCGCCGCGTCGGCTACGTGATCCAGGAAGGCGGCCTCTTTCCCCACTGGACGGTGCGCGAGAACGTGGAGACGGTGCCGCGCCTGCTCGGCTGGACCGAGGCCGACCGCCGGGCGCGCTCCGAAGAGATGCTGACGCTCGTCGGATTGCCGCCCGCGGAGTTCGCCGGACGCCGGCCGAGGAGCCTGTCGGGCGGGCAGCGGCAGCGCGTGGGCGTGGCGCGCGCGCTGGCGGCGGGTCAGTCGCTGCTCCTGATGGACGAGCCCTTCGGCGCCCTCGATCCGATCGCCCGCCGCGCCATGCAGCGCGAATTCCAGTCGTGGCGCGCGCGGTGGGAAGCGGCCGTGCTGCTCGTCACGCACGACCTGCGCGAGGCATTTCTGCTGGCCGACCGGGTGGCCGTGCTCCGCGACGGCCGGGTCCGGCAGGTGGGATCCCGCGAGGAGCTGACGCGCTCGCCCGCGGACGCGTTCGTCGCGGAATTCGTGGCGGAGTTCGGGTCGTGAGCGGGCTGCTGCAGTTCTTCTGGGAGCGCCGCGGCGAGATCCTCGCGCTGACGGGCGAGCACCTGCTGCTCGTCGTCGCGGCGACCGCGCTCGCCGTCGCCATCGGCGTTCCCCTCGGCGTCGCGCTGACGCGGCGCCCGGGTCTTGCCCGCCCCGTCCTCGGTTTCGCCAACGCGGTGCAGGCGATCCCGAGCCTCGCGCTCTTCGGATTCCTGATCCCCGTTCCGTTCATCGGAGGCATCGGCGCGCGCACCGCCATCGTGGCGCTCGTCGTCTATTCGCTCCTGCCCATCCTGCGCAACACCCACGCCGGGATTCTCGGTGTGGACCCCGCGGTGACCGAGGCCGCGACGGGCCTCGGGATGACGCCCGGCGAACGGCTGCGCCTGGTCGAGCTGCCCCTCGCGTTTCCGGTCGTGCTCGCCGGCATCCGGATCGCCGTCGTCGTCGGCGTGGGCCTGGCCACGATTGCGGCGGCGATCGGGGCGGGCGGGCTCGGCGTGCTGATCTATCGCGGCGTCGCCACCGTCGACCACCGGCTCATCCTGGCCGGCGCGGTTCCGGCGGCGGCGATGGCGCTCTGTTTCGACTTCGGTCTCGGCGCCGTCGAGAAGCGCGTGGGGCCGAAGCAGTGAATCGCCGGCGCGCCGCGGCCTGCGCGCTGCTGCTGCTGGCCGGCGCGTGCCGCGGAGGCGGCGATCGGCCGATCCGCGTGGGCTCCAAGAACTTCACCGAGCAGGTGATCCTCGGCGAGATCGCGGCACAGGCGCTCGAGCGCGCGGGCCTGAAAGTCGAGCGCAAGCTCGATCTGGGCGGCAGCTTCGTCTGCCACCGCGCGCTCGTCGCGGGCGAGCTCGATCTCTACCCGGAGTATTCCGGGACCGCCTTCACCGCGATCCTGAAGCAGAAGCCGATCGCAGACCCCGCCCGCGTCCGGGAACAAGTCACGGCCGAGTACGCGCGCCAGTGGGGCCTCGTGTGGGCGCCGCCGCTCGGGTTCGAGAACACGTTCGCGCTCGTGATGCGCGCCGACCAGGCGCGGCAGCTCCAGGTCGCCAAGATTTCGGATCTCGCGCGCCATCCGGAACTGCGTCCCGGGTTCGGCTACGAATTCGTCGAGCGCGCCGACGGCTTTCCGGGCCTGGCGGCGGCCTACGGACTCACGTTCGCCGGGCGGCCGGCGGAGATGGATCTCGGCTTGCTCTACCCGGCGCTCGCACAGGGCAAGGTGGACGTCGTCGCGGGCAACTCGACGGACGGCCTGATCGCGGCGATGCAGCTCGCCGTGCTCGAGGACGACCGGCGTTACTTCCCTCCTTACGAGGCGGCCTTCGTCGTCCGGGATGCGGCCTGGAAGAACGCGCGCGTGCGCGGCGCGCTGGAGCCGCTGTCGGGAGCGATCACCGCCGACGCCATGCGCCGGATGAACGCCGCGGTCGACCGCGACGGGCGCCGGCCCGCGGACGTCGCGCGGGAGTTTCTGACGCGTGGTGGGCGGGATCACTGACCGAATCGGAGCCGATTCTGTTACCCTGACCGGAACAGGACAGGAGCGTAATGTCCGGCGCTTTCGAGCTTTTGACAAAGGCGGATTGGGCGATCTGGGGCGGCGCCGTGCTGCTCCTTTTCCTCCTGATCGTCTCCTTCCGTTCCCGCTCCTACGTGTTCTGCCAGTACCTCAAGACCATGACGGGCATCCGCCTTCGCCCGACCGAGGTGCGCCGCGCCTTCAAGACCGGAGGCCGCGAAGGCGTGCGGGCGATGTTCCTCGACCTGCTCATCCGCGAAGATCTGAAGGCCGGGCCCGTCGCGATTCCGGACGCGGGCACGAAGGGGTCCTGACGCGGGCCGAGCGATCGGGACCCTAGTTCTCGATCAGCTTGAACGTCGGGACGACGTCCCGTCCCAGGACGCTGCGCAGCACGGTGGCGTGCAGCACCTCGTCCGAAAGGATCTTCGCCGCGGATCCCGACAGCGCGCGGTCGTGGAACCGGTCGACGACGTAGAGGTAGACCCGCGCCGCGCCCACTTCGAGCTTGAAGGCGAGCTCGAGCACGTCTTTCTCGTTGGTCAGCGGGACGCCGAACACGTACTCGTTCTTCGGCTCGACGGGCGCGGCGCCCTTGCCGCGGATCGCGCCCACGAGCAGGTCGCGGTGGATCTCGTGGCTGCCCTGGAAGAGCAGTCCGACCTCCTTCGCCTTTTCCGACAGCAGGCCGCTCTTGCCCGCGAGCCCGTAGGCCCAGATGGCCTGGTGCTCGAGGGCGAGCGCCGTGTTCATGAGCACGATGTCGTCGCCGTCCGGCTTCTCCTTGCCGCTCAGGGCGAAGAGAGGGCGATCCGCGGCCGCGAGCCCGAGGGCCAGGCCGGTCGAGGCGGCGGAGCGGAAGAGATCGCGTCGGTGCATGGGCGCCTCCCGTTGAACGGCATGGTACGACAGACGCTGGACGCCGCGAACGATGGCGGTAGACTCGGCGCCTGCCGATGAGTCAGAGGCGAGACGATCCCGACCGCGCGTTGATGGCCCGGGTGGAAGCCCGTGACACGGACGCGCTCGCCGAGCTCTACGACCGGCACTCCGCGCGCCTGCTCGGGTTGGCGCGCCGCATCCTCGGCGAGAGCGGTGAGAGCGAGGAAGTTCTGCAGGAAGTCTTCCTCTTCGCCTGGCGCGCGGCGGCGACGTTCGACCCCGCGCGCGGCAACGTCCTGACCTGGCTGCTCATCGCGACGCGCAGCCGCGCGATCGACCGCGTGCGCTCGCGCCGGTCGCCCTCGCGCCCGGAGCTCAAGAGCCTCGAGGACATCGGCGAGGGACCGGCCGCGAAGGACGACGTCGAGGGCGCCTCGGCCGGCCGCGAGTGGGAAGCGATCTGCCGCGGCGCCGTCGGGGAGCTGCCGGAGGACCAGCGGCGGGCGCTCGAGCTGGCCTATTTCGAGGGCCTGACACAGCAGGAGATCGCCGAACGGACGGGAACGCCGCTCGGGACCGTCAAGACGCGCGTCCGGCTCGGATTGATGAAACTTCGGGAGCGGCTGCGCCCGTACCTTGGGAGTGCAAGCGATGGCGCATAGCGAGCGGTTCGAAGAGCTGGTCGCGGCGTCCTCGCTGGGCATCCTGGAGGGCGCCGAGCAGGCGGAGCTCGCCCGCCACCTGGCCGAGGGCTGCCCGACGTGCGAAGAGCTGCTCCGCGATCTGCGGGCGGCGGCGGCCGCCATGGCCTCGGGCGTGCGCCCCGTCACGCCGCCGGCGCACGTGCGCCGGTCGATCCTCGATTCGCTCGGGCCCGCGCGCGTCCCGGCGGCGCGCCCGGTCGCGACGTCGCCCTCGGCGTGGCGCGCGTTCGCGGCGGCGGCGGCCCTGCTGCTCGTCGCCGTGGGGCTCGACGACGCGAAGCAGCGCCGGCAGGGCGAGGAGATGCGCAGTCAGTCCGCGGCGCTCGCGGGGCGTCTCCAGACGGCGGAGACCGCGCTCGCCGAGCGCGTGCTGCGGGCGCGCGTGCTCGAGAGCGACGACGTCCAGATGATGCTGCTCGGCGGCAAGGGGCCGCAGCCGGATGCGCGGGCCCGCGTGTTCTGGAGCCCGCGCGCCAGGCGGGGCATCCTCGTCGCGAGCAATCTCGCCGCGCTGCCGGCCGACCGCCAGTACGAGCTCTGGGTCTTCCTCGACGGCAAGCCCGTCAACGCGGGAGTCTTCGACGTCGATGCCTCGGGCCGCGCCCTGTTCGAGTCGAGGGACTTCCCCAGGCCCGACGCCCAGAACTTCGCGGTCACGGTCGAGCCGCGCGGCGGTCTGCCCGCGCCCTCGGGCCCGATCGTGCTGGTCGGCTCGCCGGCGTAGGGCGCACGCCTGCCGGCTCGGCCATAATGTGGCCGTGCGCGCGATGCTGGCGGCCCTGCTCGTCCTGGCGGCCGCCGCACCGGCCGGCCCCGCGCGGCCCGCGCCGCCCGCGCCCGCGCTCGGCGTCGCGTTGAACCTCGAGGCGGCGAGCTCGGCCGCGGCCCGCCAGGAGGCCGTCGAGATGGTGCGGCGGACAGGGGCGTCGTTTTTCGCGCTGACGGTTTCCTGGTCGGCCGTCGAGCCCGCGCCGGGCAAGTACAACCTCGCGGAGATCACGCGCACGGCGCGGCTGCTGCGCCAGTCGGGCGCGACGCTGCACCTCGACCTTCCCCTGGTGACCGAGACCGCGCGCGACGTCCCGGCGGATCTCGCGGGCGTGGCGTTCGACGATCCGAAGCTGTCGCTGCGCCTCGGGCGGCTGCTCGACGCCCTCATGCCGGCGCTGCTCGATTTCCAGAGCGTGTCGCTCGGCGAGGCCGCCGACGTCTATTTCAAGGACAAGCCCGACGAGCTGCGCGCCTACCGCCGGCTCTTCGACGGCGCCGTGGAGTTTCTCGCGAAGAAGGCGCCCCGCCTGCTCGTGGGCGTGACGACGATGGCGCCGACCGAGAGCCCCGCGCCGGAGGTGGCCGCGGCGCTCCACGCGAAGAGCCCGCTTCTGCTCTACATCTATTGTCCCTTCGTGAAGGACAGGCCCTTCGAGCAGCGGGGCCCCGACGCGCTCGAGAAGGACTGGCCGCTGCTCGTCAAGGGCGCGGCGGGACGGCCGATCGCGTTTCCGACGGTCAGCTATTCGTCGTCGCCCGAGAACGGGTCGAGCCCCGGCAGGCAGGCGGACTTCGTCCGCGCGCTGCGCCGCTTCCTCTCGAAGGCGGACGGGCGGACCCTCCTCTTCGCGCGTTACGTCGCCCTGCGCGACGGCCCGCCCGAGGAGGTCGTGCCGGGAGCCTCGGTCGCGCAGAAGCGGCGCAGCGCCTTCCTCGCCAACCGGGGCCTGGAGACGAGCTCGGGCGACGCCAAGCCGGCCTGGCTCGAATGGGCGAAGACGCCCTGAGTTCCGGCGTAAGATGCGCGGCATCAGGAGGTAGATCGATGTCGTCCCATCCTCGGTTCGCGGCGGCCGGCCTTCTGGCCGCGGCTCTGGCCACGTCGTGCTCGTCGAGCAATCCGGCGCCGCCCGTTCCGGTCGCGGGTTCCGACCTGAGCTCGCTCTCCGGAAAATGGACCGGCGAGTACTCGAGCGAAGCGACCGGCCGCACGGGCTCGATCGTGTTCGAGTTCAAGTCCGGCGACAAGGTCGGCCACGGCGACGTCCTCATGGTGCCCAAGGGCGTCGAGAACCCGAACGTGATTCCCCAGGTGCTCAACATCAACTTCGTCAACGCCGCCGGCGGCGTGCTGCGCGGAACCATGGATCCCTACAACGACCCGTCCTGCAACTGCGAGGTGCAGACGACGTTCGTCGGGCGCCAGACCGGCGACACGATCGAGGGGACCTTCTCGACGACCCCGGGCGGCAACGCGCCGATCACGACGGGCCGCTGGAAGATCACCCGGCAGAAGAAGTAGACCTCCGTCCACGATGCGCCCCGCGCCGATCACGCTCGACCGGTTCATCCTCGATGAGCAGCGGTCGTCGCCGGGCTCCACCGGCGAGCTGTCGCTGCTGCTCGTGCGCCTCGGCGTGGCCGCCAAGCGCATCGCGGCGGCGCTGGCGGGAGCGGGCTTCTCGGAGTCGCTCGGCTCGGCCGGCTCGTCCAACGTCCAGGGCGAGGAGCAGAAGAAGCTCGACGTCGTCGCCAACGACATCCTGCTCGAGACCTTCGACTACGGCGGGCTCGTGACGCTGGCCGCGTCGGAGGAGATGGAGGAGCCCGTGGTCTTCGGCGGCAATCTCGCCGAGGGCCGCTACGCGGTCCTCTTCGACCCGATGGACGGCTCCTCGAACATCGACGTCAACGGAACGCTCGGCACGATCTTCTCCATCCGGCGCCGGCGCGACGGCACCGTCGCGGACCTGCTGCGCCCGGGCCACGAGCAGGTCGCGGCCGGATACTTCCTCTTCGGGCCCGCGGTCCTGCTCGTCTACACGTGCGGAGACGGCGTGCATCTCTTCACGCTCGACGCCTCGATCGGCGAGTTCCTCCTGACGCGCCGCGGCCTGCGGATGCCCGACCGCGGGCGGGGCTACGCCGTCAACGAGGGCCGGGCGTACACGTGGGCGCCGTCGGTCCGCGCGTTCGTCGACCACCTCAAGACGCCGGACAAGGGATCGGGCCGCCCGTACGCCACGCGGTACTCGGCCTCGCTCGTGGCCGACGTGCACCGGTTCCTGCTCGAAGGCGGCATCTACCTGTATCCGGCCGACGCCGGCGGCACCGGCGCCGGCAAGCTGCGCGTCCTCTACGAATGCCATCCGCTCGCCCTGGTCGTCGAGCAGGCGGGAGGAATGGCCTCGACCGGCGCGGAGCGCGTCCTCGACGTCGCCCCGACCTCGCTGCACGAGCGCATGCCCCTCGCCATCGGGAGTCGGGCGGAGGTCGAGCTCTTCGACTCGTTCGTCGCGAAGGGATGACCCGGGCCGTCGTCGCTGCGGCGCTGCTTCTCGCGCTCGGGGCGGCGCCCCGGACCGGCCCGACGCCCTCGCCGAAGCCGGCCGTCGAGGAAGACGAGGAGCGCGCCGAGCGGCCGGTGCGCTTTGCCGAGCCCGCGCCGGAGATGAAGAAGCTCTCCGCGCTGGTGGGAGTCTGGCAGCTCACCGAGGCGTGGAGCGAGCCGGTCCGCTACAAGCGGGGCGCGTACGAGGGCGTGCCCGGTCCGGGAGGCTCGGGCACGCTGACGGTGCGCCCGGGGCCGGGAGGCTTTTCCCTCCTGCTCGAGTACGACGCGCGCAATCCGATGGGGCGCGTCACCGCGCTCACGGCCGTGGCGTGGGATCCCGGCGCGAAAGCTCTACGAGCTCGACGAGATCCACAGCGCTTTTCCGGCCGTACTCCACCTGACGGGCAAGTTCGAAGCGGGAGATCTCGTGTTCCGCGGCAAGAGCGGGCGCACGGGGAAGGTGGACGCGGTGCGGCTGGTGTGGAAGGGCCTCGGACAGGATGCGTGGACGGCGGTGTACAGCGCCGCCGAAGAGGATGGCCGCATGGAGCGCGTCTGGTCGATGGATCTCAGCCGCAAGCCGGGCACCCCGTGACACGGCGCGGCGTGCTCCTCGTTGCGGCCCTGGCGCTGGCCGCGCCCGCCCTCGCCCACGACTTCTGGATCGAGCCATCGACGTTCCGCCCCGCCGTGGGCTCGACCCTCGGCGTGCGGCTGGTGGTCGGCCAGGGATTCCGCGGCGACGCGCTGCCGCGCAACCCCGCGATGATCGCCCGGTTCGTGCTCGTGACCGACGCCGGCGAGATTCCGGTCGGCGGCCGGGCCGCGGACGAGCCGGCCGGCGCGGTGCGGATCGATCAGCCGGGCCTCGGCCTCATCGCGTACCGAAGCCTGGAGAGCACGGTGTCGCTCGAGGCCGCGAAGTTCGAGGCTTATCTCAAGGAGGAGGGCCTCGAGTCCGTGATCGCGGCCCGCGCGAAGAGCGGCGACAGCCAGAAGCCTTCGCGCGAGCTCTTCTCGCGCTCGGCGAAGTCGCTCATCGAGGCCGGGGGCGAAGGCTCCGCCGGCTTCGACCGCGTGCTCGGGCTGACGCTCGAGATCGTTCCGGAGAAAAACCCGTACGCGATGAAGGCGGGCGACACGCTGCCCGTCCGCCTCCTCTACGAGGGCAAGCCTCTCGCCGGCGCGCTCGTGGTCGCGCTCGCCTACGACGACCCGGAGGCGAAGATCGCCCAGAGGACGGGAGCCGACGGCCGCGCCGCGCTCCGGCTGCCGAAGGACGGCGCGTGGCTCGTCAAGGCCGTGCACATGGTGCCGGTTTCGGGCAACCCGAACGCCGACTGGCGCAGCATCTGGGCCTCGCTGACGTTCGCCCTGCCGGGCGCGGGCGCCGCCGCACCGGCTCCGTGACGGCGCCGCGGCTCCGGCGCGCGGCCGCCGCGCTGCTGCTGATTCTCTGCGCCTGCGCCGCGCGGGCGCACGAGCTCGGCACGATCCGCGTCACCGCCCGGTTCCACAAGGGCGGCGCGTACGAGATCGACGCGATCGTGGACCGCGAGCACCTGCCGCCGGGATTCGGAGCCTCCGGCGTGATCGATCCTCGACTCGGGAAGATCGAGAACCTCACGCCGGAGCTCGAGCGGCGGCTCGGCGGCATCATCGCGGCTTCGCTGAACGGCGCGCGGATCGCCTTCGACGGCAGGCCGGTCGCCGCGCGCGTCGCGGTCGTCCTGCCCGAAGGCGGCGCCGCCAGGGCCGCCGACGCCGCCGAGCTGACGCTGCGCCTGTCCGGCGAGATCCCCGGCGGCGCGAAGACGTTCACCTGGTCCAACGCCGTGAAGCTCGGCACCTACATGCTGACCATCCGCACCGACGGCGACGCGCAGGCCGCCCGCCAGTGGGTCGAGGGACCCGCCGAAAGCGAGCCCTTCGCGCTCAAGGCGGAGATCGTCCCGATGACGCGGTCCGAGGTCGCGCGCGCGTACCTCCGGCTCGGCTACACCCACATCCTGCCGAAGGGCACGGACCACATCCTCTTCGTGCTCGGCATCTTCCTTCTCTCGGTCCGGTTGAAGCCGATCCTCCTGCAGGTCACGGCCTTCACCGTGGCGCACACGATCACGCTCGCGCTGACGATCTACGGGGTCGTGTCGCTGCCGTCCCGGATCGTCGAGCCGCTGATCGCGCTCTCGATCGTCTACGTCGCGGTCGAGAACGTCCTGACGCCCGAGCTGCGCCCGTGGCGCGTGGCGCTCGTGTTCGGGTTCGGCCTGCTCCACGGGATGGGCTTTGCGGGCGTGCTCGCCGAGCAGGGCCTGCCGCGCTCGGAGTTCCTTCCGGCGCTGCTGTGCTTCAACGCCGGGGTCGAGCTGGGGCAGCTCTCGGTGATCGCGGCCGCGTTCCTGCTGGTCGGGTTGCCGTTTCGCGACAAGCCCTGGTACCGGCAGCGGATCGTGATTCCGGGCTCGATCCTGATCGCCGGCCATCGGGCTGTTCTGGTTCGTGCAGCGCACGGTCGGCTGGTAGTCGCCCGGGCGGCGGCAAGCCCCGCCCCTACGACACGCGGTGCCCGGATTCGGGCCCGCGTGTGTCGTAGGGGCGGCCCTTGGCGCCGCCCGGCGTGCCGTCGCCAACAATAGAGAAGGGGGGCCGGCTGGCCCCCCTTCGGGTTTTCCGAAACGGATGCCGCGGCTCAGAACGCCGACGTGTCCGCCACGCTCGTGTTCTGCCCCTGGGGGCTCGTGTAGACCTTCTGCGCGCCCGTCTGGTTGTCGGTCACGGTCAGCGTGAACTGCACGTCCGTGAGCGAGCCGTAGAAGACCCAGAAGTGCCCGTTGATGGCGCGGCCGTCGAGCACCTTCACCGTGAGCTCGATGTTGTCGGGAGTGAAGAACCAGAATCCCTGCGTGTTGCCGGCGACGCCGGTCGGGTGTGCCGGACCCGGTGCTGCCGTCCGGCGTGGTCCACGTGAGCGTGGACGAGAACCGGCCGCTCTGGAGCATGGCCGAGTTGGAGTGGATCCGGTCGAACCCCGAATGCGGCGCCGCGAGGTACGGAAAGCCGGAGAGATACGGGACGTCCGGTCCGTCGACGCCGTCGCCGAGAGCATTGTTCGGCGAGATGTTGAAGCCGTCCACCAGGACGCCGGCCACCACGCGCAGCGCGATGTCCACCGTGTCGTCCTGGACGCGCCGGCCGTTGGGATACCCGGCGTTGTCGCCCGCGATGACGCCGAGGCGATTGATGGAACCGACGGGGGTGACCGGAATGGCCGTGTTCAGGCGCAGCTGATCGGAGATCACTTCGTTGGGCCGCTGCGTGACGCCGGCAAGGCCCTGGACGAGGACGAGCAGATCGTTGCGCGGGTTCGGCGGGATCGAGATCCCGAACAGCGCGTTGAGAATTCCGGGCAGCTCCGGGTTGAGCACGTAGGTCCCGTAGTTGGCGAGGTCGTCGACGGGGTAGGTCGCGTTGAACTTGTCCTTCTGGCCGAGCGGGATGACCACCTCGTTGATGAGCGGATTGCCGAGGCGCGAGACCTGGACCCACGCGCCGGCGTCCGTCGGAGGCGCGCCGGTCGAGGAGAGCGTCGACGTCTGGCGGCGCCAGGTCGACGACCACATGCTGACGATGGCGTTCGGATCCGCGGGATCCGTGGGGGCCGTGTGGCTGGCGGTCAGCTTCTCGATGGGCACGGACAGGGCGATCGAGTGGACGTTGTAGCCGGCGGTCGAGTTGGTGCCGCCGCCGTGGTCGCCCGGAAGGGTTCCGGGCCGGAAGTTGACGAGGTCGAAGATCGTGCCGAGATCGACGTAGAAGCCCTCGGCGCGGGGACCGGCGAAGACCGTCGTGTCGTCGTCGATCGGGTAGGTGACGTGCGTCGGGTAGCCGCCCGGAAACGACTTCGGACCGGGGTAGTTCGGCGCCTCGAGCAGGTCCGCGCCGAGCAACGTGCAGGACGCCTGGTTCGGCGAGGGGCCGTCGCACTTCTTGACCGTGTACGTGTAGTACACGTTCTCGTTGGCGTCGTTGGAGGACGCCACCGCTCCCGTGTTCTGCAGGAACGTGCCCCCGTTGCGCACGTGGCGGGTGAACTCGACGCGGTAGACGTAGTCCTCGAGCGCATCGCCGTTGGAGTCGACGTTGAACTCGTAGCGGATGTTCTCGCCGAAGTGCGAGAAGTTCGGGCCGCCCGCCGGCTCCTCGAGCGGGATCCAGTTGGCGATGAGCACGAGGCGGGACGGGTTGGCCGGGTCGCGGAAGAAGTAGACGTCCGTGTTGTCGGCGACCGGATCGTTGGAGATGCCGGGCGCCTCACGGTGACTGGACGCAGAAGCCGGGGTCGAGAGCACCAGGGCGGGCAGCAGCGCGACGAGCAGGAGTCGAAGCGGGCCGCGGAGTCGGGAACCTTTCATCGAAGACCTCCTTGTTCGTCCGGGTACGAACGTGGAGGCCTCGTCGGATTGCTGCGATGGCCGGCCCCGAGCGGATTTAAGAGACCCTTAATCTAGAAGCGCAGCGAGAGGCAGCTCAGGCCGCCGTCCATCTTCTCGAATTCTGACATGTCGAGGGCGACGCTCTCGAGGCCGAGTGCGCGGAGGGAGGCTTCGAATTTCGGGAACCCGGCGGCGATGAGCACGGCGTCGTTCACGCGACTGCAGTTGGCGGCGTAGTTCTCGGCCGGATCGACACGGACGAGCTCGTATCCCCGAAATGCCGGGTGACCGGCGAGCGCGTCGATCACGACGAGGCGACGCCCGTCGGGCGCGGCGATGCCGCTCTTCAGGTGCAGGATCCCGGCGACGCCGCGGATGTCCACGGTCGCGGAGGTGTATCCCATCCGCTCGAGGTGGACGGCGAGCTGGCGCGCGCCCTCTTCGTTCGTGCGCGCGGAGAGGCCGATGAAGAAGTGGTTCCCGGCCTCGCAGACGTCGCCGCCATCGACCGTGCCGGGCGCGGTGATGCGGGCGGGCTCGGGGAAGAACCAGGCGACGGCCTCCTCGATCGCGGCAACCTCGCCCTGGCGGCTCGGCGCTCCCGGCCGCGTGAGGATGGCGCCGCGCTCGGTCAGGATCACGGTGTCTTCGACGAACGTCGAGTCGGGGTAGCGCGGGTCGGCGAGCAGGCGCACGAGCTCGAGGCCGCAGCCCTCGAGGGCCTCGCAGTAGGCCTCGAACTGCATCGAGCGCCTTCGCGACGTCGGGCGACGCCGAGGTCGACCGTGGTCAGGCCGTCGGCGAAGTTCGGGGCGGGAGGGCGGACGATGGCGCGGCGAAACATCGGCGCGGAGATTCTAGACGTTGAACTTGAAGAGCATCACGTCGCCGTCGCGCACGACGTACTCGCGGCCCTCCTGGCGCACGAGCCCCTTCTCCTTGGCCGCGGCCATCGAGCCGTTGGCGATGAGCTCGTCGTAGGAGACGGTCTCCGCCTTGATGAAGCCCTTTTCGAAGTCGGAGTGGATCACGCCGGCGGCCTGGGGCGCCGTGTCGCCGGCATGGATCGTCCACGCCCGCGTCTCCTTCTCGCCGGCCGTCAGGTACGTGCGCAGGCCGAGCAGGTGGTAGGCCGAGCGGATGAGCGACGAGACGCCCGAGTCCGACACGCCGAGGTGGGACAGGTACTCGCGCGCCTCGGCGTCCGGCAGCTCGGCGAGCTCCGACTCGATCGCCGCGGAGACGACGACCGCCTCGGTGCCGAGGTGCGTCTCGGCGTACTTGCGGACCGCGGCCACGTGGGGCGATTCCTTCTCGGCGGTCGCGAGCTCGGCCTCGGCCACGTTGCAGGCGAAGAGCATCGGCTTCATGGTGAGCAGGAAGAACCGCCGCGCCACGTCCTTCTCTTCCGCCGAGAGGGGCGCGGTGAACGCGCGCTTGCCCTCGTTCAGGTGCGCGAGCAGCTTGTCGGCGACGGCGAGCGACTCCTTCGCTTCCTTGTCGCCGCCGCGGGCCAGCTTCTCGGCCTTGTCGCGGGCGCGCGTGACGGCCTCGAGGTCGGAGAGCACGAGCTCGGTCTGGATCGTCTCGATGTCGGCGACCGGATCGAGGGCGCCGGCCACGTGGACGATGTCCTTGTCCTCGAAGCAGCGCACGACCTCGACGATCGCGTCCACCTCGCGGATGTGCTGGAGGAACTTGTTGCCGAGGCCCTCGCCCTTCGACGCGCCCTTGACCAGGCCGGCGATGTCCACGAACTCGATCGTGGCGGGGATGATCCGCTCGGACTTCGAGAGCTTCGCGAGCGGCTCGAGGCGCGCGTCGGGCACGGTGACGACGCCGACGTTGGGCTCGATGGTGCAGAACGGATAGTTCGCCGCCTCGGCCTTGCGCGTCCGCGTCAGGGCGTTGAAGAGGGTGGATTTGCCGACGTTGGGCAGTCCGACGATTCCGGCGCGCAGCATAGGGCGGGGGAGTATATAGAAGAAGGTGACCCCGTCATTCGCCTGTTCTAGAATGCCGCCACCCTGACCACGCCGTCACAAGAATCTCCGGGGTTTCTGCGCGCCGTCTCCCGCTGGGAGATCGTGGCGCTGTCGGTCAACGACGTCATCGGCAGCGGCGTCTACCTGATCCTGCCGGTCGCCGCGGCGATGCTGCTGGGGCCGGCGAGCATCTGGGCGATCCTCGGCGCGGGCGTCGCGGTGCTGCTGCTCGTCCTCTGCTTCGCGGAGGCCGCGAGCCAGTTCGACACGCCGGGCGGCGCGATCGTCTACACGCGCGCGGCCTTCGGGGACTTCGTGGGCTTCGAGGTCGGGTGGATGACCTGGTTCGCGCGCATCGCCTCGATCGCGAGCCTGTCCGTCTTCTTCGCGCGGGCGGTGGGGTACCTCTGGGACGGCGCCAACCACGGTTGGGGCCAGGCGCTGACGATCGTCCTGCCGCTGCTCGTCCTGACCTGGATCAACGTCCGCGGCGTCAAGTCGGGCGCGCGGACGGCCGTGATCCTCTCGATCGGCAAGATCGCTGCCCGCTCGTGCTGCTCGTGGCCGTCGGCGTGTTCGCGATCTCCTGGAACCGGGTCTTCCCGGTGCCGATGCCCGACAGCGGGAACTTCACGAAGGCCGCGCTGCTCGTGCTCTACGCCTACGCGGGCTTCGAGAACACGGCGGCGCCGGCGGGGGAGTTCAAGAACCCGCAGCGCGACGTGCCGTTCGGTCTCATCGTCCAGATCGCGCTGGTGACGGCGATCTACACGCTCGTCCAGCTCGTGGCGATCGGGACGATCCCGAACCTCGGACAGTCGCCGACCCCGCTGGCCGACGCCGGCCGGATGCTGATGGGTCCGCTCGGCGGCTTCCTCCTGACGCTCGGCGCGGCGCTCTCGGTGCTCGGCACGAACAACAACACGGTGCTCGCCGGGCCGCGCTACCTCTACGCGCTCGCCGAGACCGGCCGGCTGCCGCGCGTCTTCGCGAAGATCCACCCGGTCTACCGCACGCCGCACGTCGCCATCCTCACGCAGACGGGCATCGCGCTCGGGCTGATCGGGATCGACGCCGTGCTCCACAGCGTCAAGCCGGGCGCCCTCGGCGTGGCCGAGGAGCTCGCGGTGCTCTCGACGGTCGCGCGCCTCGCGACGTACATCGGCACCTGCGTCGCCGTGCCGGTGCTGCGCCGCAAGATGCCGCGGACCGCGCGGACGATCCGCCTTCCGGGCGGCCCCGTCATCCCGATCGCGGCGCTCATCATCTGCCTGTTGTTCCTGTCGGCCGCGGAGAAGAAGAATTTCATCGGGGGCGCCGTCGCGCTGGCGGTGGGCGCCCTCGTCTACGCCGCGCGCGGACGGGCCGCCTCGGCCAAGGAGAAAGCATGAAGAGGTTCGCCCTGGCCGCCGCCGCGGTCTGCTTCGCCGGAGTGCTCGGCGCGCAGGCACCGTCGCCCACGCCCGGTCCCGACGCCGCAGCCCATCACCGCGATCCGCGCCGCCCGCATGTTCGACGGCCGGTCCGACACGACGATCGCGAACGCGGTCGTCCTCGTCCAGGGCGGACAGATCCTCGGCGCGGGCGCCGGCCTCGCCGTCCCGGCGGGCGCGAAGGTCATCGACCTCGGCGACGCGACGATCCTGCCCGGCTTCATCGACTCCCACACGCACCTGACCGGCGAGTCCGGCGAAAGCTACGTCCAGGACTTCTTCGACGGGTTGCGGCGGCCGATCACGGAGCAGGTGTTCTACGGCGCGCAGAACGCGCGCAAGACCCTGGAGGCCGGATTCACGACGGTGCGCGACGTCGGCGCGACCGACGACCTCGACGTGGGCCTGCGCAACGCGATCAACGACGGCTTGACGCCCGGCCCCCGCATGCTCGTCGCGCGCTACGCCCTCGGCGCGACCGGGGGCCACTGCGACAACACGGGGTTTCCCCCGAACACCTTCGGCCCCGAGCCCGGCGTCGAGAAGGGGATCCTCCACGGCGCGAACGAGGGCCGCCAGGCCGTGCGCCTGGACATCAAGTACGGCGCCGACGTGATCAAGATGTGCGCCTCCGGAGGCGTGCTCTCGCTCGGCGACGACGTCTCGGCGCCGCAGCTGACGGAGGAAGAGCTGACGGCGATCATCGACGAGGCGCACCGGTTGAAGCGCAAGACCGCGGCGCACGCCCACGGCGACCTCGCCGCGCGGACGGCGGTCAAGGCCGGCATCGACTCGATCGAGCACGGCTCGTTCCTGACCGACGAGACGCTCAACCTCATGAAGTCGAAGGGCACCTTCCTCGTCCCGACCTGCATGGCGGGGCAGTGGACGGGCGGCAAGCTCGAGCGCTTTCCGCCGCCGGTCGCGGTCAAGGCGAAGGCCGCCTTCGCCGCGCACGACGAGATGTTCCGCCGGGCCGTCAGGATGGGCGTCAAGATCGCCTTCGGCACGGACTCCGCGGTCTCGCCGCACGGCTTGAACGCGAAGGAGTTCGGCTTCATGGCGGAGCTCGGCATGTCGCCGGCGGCCGCGCTGAAGACGGCGGGGCCGAACGCGGCCGAGCTGCTCGGTCTGTCCGATCGCATCGGCACGCTCGAGAAGGGCAAGGACGCCGACATCGTCGCGGTGCCGGGCGACCCGTTGAAGGACATCCACCTGACGGAGAAGGTCTTCTTCGTGATGAAGGGCGGCAGCGTCTTCAAGCAGGCTGCGCGCCAGGAGTGACCGTCGTCACGGTGCGTTGACGGGGGACGCGCGGCCCGTTACCCTCGGGTCTTCCCAAACGGAGGATCTCCTGACATCCAGGCCGGCCCGCCTCACTGTATTCGTGTGCGCCGCTCTCGCGTGGCGCGCGTCCGCGCTGGCGAGCTCGCCGACGACGGCGGCGCCGCAGTCCGGCAGGTCCGTCGGGTTCGCCGTCTCGCGCGACGTGCGCGACCTGCCCTCGGTGCGGCCGGACCCCGACTCGCCGCTGCCGGCCGAGTGGATCCGCGACAACGAGCGCCTGCCGCGCTCTGACGGGCCGTTCCCGAACGTTTCGACCCCGGACGGGGCTCTGCAGCGGGACGCCGCGTCCTTCTCCGCATCGCCGGCCATGCCTTCGCCATCGGCGACGTTCGCCGGGATCAGCGCGGACGACGCGGCGGTCGTCGCCGGCCGCTTCGCGCCGCCGGACACCGTGGGCGACGTCGGCCCCAACCACTACGTCCAGGCGGTCAACACGGTCCTGCGCATCTTCGACAAGAACGGCGCGGCCCTGACGCCGGTCGTGTCGCTCGGCGCGTTCTTCGGCCCGCTGGGCTCCGGCTGCAACGGGCAGTTCGGCGACCCGGTGGTCCTCTACGATCCGCTCGCCGACCGCTGGCTGATCAGCCAGTTCGGCCTGCCGAACGGCTTCAATCCGCCCTTCCACCAGTGCATCGCCATCTCGCAGACCCCCGACCCGACGGGCGCCTTCTACCTCTACGACTTCCTCATGCCGGACAAGGTCAACGACTACCCGCACTTCGGCGTCTGGCCCGACGGCTACTACATGTCCGACAACCAGTTCACGATCGGGGGCGGCGCGTACGCGGGCGCGGGCCTGATCGCGTTCGACCGCGTCAAGATGCTGGCGGGCGACGCCACGGCCGGCTACGTCTATTTCGACTATGCCCCGATCGACCCGAGCGCCGGCGGCATGCTGCCGAGCGACCTCGACGGCCTGACGCCGCCGCCGCCCGGCACGCCGAACCTCTTCCTGGAATTCCGCGCCGACGAGTTCGGCGACCCGAACGACGCGCTCCGCATCTACGAGTTCCACGCCGACTTCGCGGTTCCGGCCAACTCGACGCTGACGGTGCGGCCGGACCTCGTGGTGGCGTCGTTCGACGCGCGCACGCCCGCGGGCCGCGCCGCCGTCGAGCAGCCGCCGCCCGCGACGACGTCCGACTACGTCGACGCCATCGCCGACCGCATGATGTTTCGCGTCGCGTACCGCACGCTTTCCGGCGGCGTGCAGTCCTTCGTCGCGAACTGGACGGTCAACGTGAGCGGCGTGAACCCGACCTCGGCGGCGACGTACCAGGCCGGGGTCCGCTTCACGGAGCTGCGCCGCGACCCGGGCACCGGAGGCGTGACGATCCAGAACCAGGTGACGTACGCGCCCGGCTCGGGCAACGGCGCGGGCGGCCGCAACCTCTGGATGGGCTCGGCCGCGCAGGACCACCAGGGCAACAGCACCGTCGCATTTTCGGCGTCGAGCACGACGCTCATGCCGTCCCTGATGTGGGCGGGCCGCCTGTCCGGCGATCCGGCCAACACCCTGAATCAGGGCGAGGCGACGGCCTTCGCGGGGACCGGCGTGCAGCAGGGATCGAGCAGCCGCTGGGGAGACTACAGCGCCCTGACGGTCGACCCGTCCGACGACTGCACCTTCTTCTACACGCAGGAGTACTACGCGAACAACGGCAGCTTCGACTGGGCGACGCGCGTGAGCAAGTTCGCGTATCCCGGGTGCGTGGCCGCCCCGCGCGGGACCGTTTCCGGGACCGTCACCGTTTGCGGCGGCGGCGCGCCGCTGGCCGGGGCGGTGGTGACGGACGGGCTCGGCCACGTGCGCGTCACCGACGCGGCCGGCCACTACGCCATGGACCTGCCGCCCGGCTCCTACACGATCACCATCGCCAAGCCCGGGTATTCGAGCGGCGGCGGCGCCGCGGTCGTGACCAACGGGAACACCACGACCCTGGATGCGTGTCTCGTGGGGGTGCCGATCCTCGCCTCCGCGGGAACGACGCTCACGGCGGAGAGCTGTCAGCCGCCCAACGGCGTCCTCGATCCCGGCGAGACGGTGACGGCGAGCCTCTGCCTCCACAACACGGGCGGCGCCGACACGAGCGACCTCGTCGCGACGCTCGCCGCGACGGGCGGCGTCGTGAATCCGCCCGGCCCCGTCAGCTTCGGCGTCCTCGTCGCCGGCGGCGCGACGGTGTGCCGCGACGTCGTCTTCACCGCGGACCCCGCGCTCGAATGCGGCGGGACATTGACCGCCACCATTTCGCTGCAGGACGGCGCGACGGACTTCGGGACGACGGCTTCCGATTTCCCGACGGGCGTTCCGGTCGCGGCGTTCGCGCAGACCTTCGACGGCGTCACGGCTCCCGCGCTTCCGACGGGCTGGACGGCCTCGAACGCCGCCGGCAACCCGCCCCTCTGGGTAACGTCCGCGAGCCTGTCGGACACGCCGCCCAACTCGGCGTTCGTCAACGATCCGAGCGTGGTCTCCGACAAGCGGCTCGACGCGCCCGCGATGACGATCGTCAGCGCGTCGGCGCGGCTGACGTTCCGCAACAGCTACAGCCTCGAGAATGGTTTCGACGGCGGCGTGCTGGAGGTCGCGATCGACGGCGCTCCGTTCGCCGACATCGTGGCCGCGGGCGGCAGCTTCGTGTCCAACGGGTACGTCGGCGCGATCAGCTCGAGCACGTCGAGCCCGATCGGCGGCCGGCAGGCGTGGACGGGCAACTCGGGCGGCTACGTGACCACGGTGGTCGACCTGCCCGCCGCGGCGGCGGGACACAGCGTGGTCCTTCGTTGGCGCATGGCATCCGACAACGGGGTGTCCGGAACCGGATGGCGCATCGACACGATCACCCTCTCGGACGGGTATGCGTGTTGCGCGGGGCTGACGGGGACGGCCCTCGCGGTCGACGTGGATCCGGCGGCGCCGCCGGCCAACCTGGACGGCGTCTGGGAGCCCGGTGAGACGGTCGTGGTTTCACCGAGCTACGTGAACAACACGCCCGCCGCAATGCCACTCAGCGGGACGGCCTCGAACCTGGCCGGCCCTTCCGGCGCGTCCTACGCGATCACGGGCGGCGCGGCGGACTACGGCGCGATCGCCGCCGGGGCGACGGCGGCGTGCGCGGCCGGCAACTGCTACGCGATGTCCGTGACCAATCCAGCGACGCGCCCGGCCCCGCACTGGGATACGACGTTCGACGAGCTCCTCTCGACGGGCGCGACGAAGACCTGGACGCTGCACATCGGCGACAGCTTCACGGACACTCCCGAGAGCCACTCCTTCTACCGCTACGTCGAGACGATCTTCCACGTCGGGATCACCGGCGGCTGCGGCACGGGGGTCTACTGCCCGGGCAACGGCGTGACGCGCGCGCAGATGGCCGTCTTCATCCTGAAGGCCGAGCACGGCGCGTCCTACACGCCGCCACCCTGCGCGGGCCTCTTCACGGACGTCGCGTGCGCGCCGACGCCCGCGTTCGCCGTCGACTGGATCGAGGAGCTCTTCAACGAGGGAATCACCGGCGGCTGCGGCGTCGGGCTGTACTGCCCGAACAACCCGGTCACGCGGGCGCAGATGGCGGTGTTTCTGCTGAAGGGCGAGCACGGCACGAGCTACGTGCCGCCGGCGTGCGCGGGCATCTTCACGGACGTCGCATGCGCGCCGACCCCGGCCTTCGCCGCGGACTGGATCGAGCAGCTCTTCGCCGAGGGCGTCACCGGCGGCTGCGGCACCGGGATCTACTGCCCGGACGCTTCCGTCACGCGCGGCCAGATGGCGGTCTTTCTCACGAAGACGTTCGGCCTGCTTCTGTACGGGCCGTAGAGGGTGGTCGCGCTCGGCCTGCTCGCGATCGTCGGCGGCCTCGCCGCCGGCGATTGCCGCGCGCCGGCGCTGGCGGTCGAGATGTCCTCGGCCTCACCGAAGCAGGGCGGCCTGGTCGCGGTGACCGTGAAGAGCGACGTCCCGCTCGCGAGCGCGGTCGCGTCCTCGGGCGGCCGCGAGTTTCCCCTCGAGCGGGACGGCGAGGGGCGGCTCTTTCTGGGGCTCGTCGGCGTCGACTTCGAGAGCGCGGTCGGCGCGCGCGAGCTCGACCTCGCCGTCGAAGGTCTCTGCGGCGACCGGCACGCTGCGCGGCGCAGGCTCGAGGTTCGCTCCGGAAAGTTTCCGGTGCAGAAGCTCAAGGTCGATCCCGCGTACGTCGAGCCGCCCGCGAGCGAGCTCGACCGCATCCGCGAGGACCGGGAGAAGGTCGGGCGCGTCTGGTCGAGCGGCGATCCGAACCGCCGGTGGAACGGGCCGTTCGCGGTCCCGGTCGACGCTCCCGCGCGCGACAACTTCGGATCGCGGCGCGTTTTCAACGGGAAGCCGCGCTCGTCGCACGAGGGCGCGGATCTGGCAGCGCCCGCGGGGGCTCCCGTCCGGGCGCCGGGGCCGGCCCGCGTCGCGCTCGCCGACAACCTGTACTTTTCGGGCGGCACGATCATTCTCGACCACGGCGCCGGACTCTTCACGATGTACTTCCACCTCTCGCGGATCGACGTGAAGCCGGGCGACGTCGTCCCGGCGGGGAAGCAAATCGGCGCGGTCGGAGCGACGGGTCGCGCGACGGGTCCCCACCTCCACTGGGGCGCGAGGCTGGACCGCGCGCGCATCAACCCGCTCGGGCTGCTGAACTTACCCGCGTGGCCCGTGCTGGCCGGCGATATCAGTCCGACTGGTCAGTCAAAATAGACAGGCTTTCCTTAAGAAAACAAAGGGATTAGAGTTGCGCGTCTGATGGCGCACAGCAAGAAATCCAGATCCGCCGATCTCTCGAAGGCCCACCTCCGGCTCACCGTGAACGGCGAGGCGGTCGAGGCGGCCTTCGAGCCGCACAAGACCCTGCTCGAAGTCCTGCGCGAGGACCTCGGTCTGACCGGAACCAAGCACGGCTGCGAGCTCGGCGAGTGCGGGACCTGCGCCGTGCTCGTGGACGGCAAGCCGGTTCTCTCGTGCCTCGTGCTCGGCCTCGACTGCGAGGGCCGTCGCGTCGAGACCGTCGAAGGGATGGCAGGGCCGGGCGGCCTCCATCCGCTGCAGAAAGCCTTCGCCGACCTCGGCGCGGCGCAGTGCGGCTACTGCACGCCGGGATTCCTGCTCACGGCGAAGGCGCTGCTCGAGGAGAACCCGAAGCCGACGCTTCCCGAGATCCGCGAGGCGCTCGCCGGAAACCTCTGCCGCTGCACCGGCTACATCAAGATCTTCGAGGCCGTCGAGCTCGCCGCGGCCTGGATGCGGGGCGAGGAGGCCGCGCCGAAACGCGAGGCGATCTACGGATACGACTTCGACGAGAGCGGCCTGCTGCCCGTCCACCCGAAGGGCGGCGCGCAATGACGGCCGGCCGCTCGAAGACCCGCGTCGTCGGCCGCCCCTACGCGAAGGTGGACGCCGCCGCGAAGGTCACCGGGCAGACGAAGTTCGCCGACGACGTGATGCTGCCGCGCATGCTGCACTGCAAGCTGCTGCGCTCGAAGATCGCGCACGCCCGCATCGTCTCGATCGACGTCTCGCGCGCGCTCGCCGCGCCGGGCGTCGTCGCGGTCGCGACCGGCAAGGACCTGCCGATCCCGTTCGGCATCCTTCCCGTCTCGCAGGACGAGCACGCGCTCTGCACGGACCGCGTGCGCTTCGTCGGGCGATCCGGTCGCGGCCATCGCGGCGGTCGACGAGGACGCGGCGTTCGACGCGCTCGACCTCATCGACGTCGAGTACGAGGCCCTGCCGCCGATCGGCACGATCGACGAGGGCCTCGCCGCCGCCGACACGCCGATCCACGACTACGGCGACTCCGGCAACATCCACAAGCTCGTCTCGATGGAGTTCGGCGACACGCGAGGAGGGCTTCGCCCGCGCCGACCGCGTGTACGACAACCTCTTCTTCTACGAGGGCAACACGCACCTGCCCGCTCGAGCAGCACGCCGCGGTCGCCGACTTCGGCCCGGACGGCGAAGCTGACGCTCTGGTCCTCGACGCAGACGCCGCACTACGTGCACCGCGCGCTCGCGAAGGTGCTCGAGCATGCCGCCGGCGAAGATCCGCGTGATCGCGACGCCCAACGGCGGCGGCTTCGGCGGCAAGTCCGACCCGTTCAACCACGAGATCGTCGTGGCGCACCTCTCGCGCGTGACGGGCCGCCCCGTCAAGATCTGCCTGACGCGCGAGGAGGTCTTCTACTGCCACCGCGGCCGGCACCCGACGCTCATGCGCGTGAAGACCGGCGTGAAGAAGGACGGCGCGATCACGGCGCTCCACTTCCAGACGGTCCTCGACGGCGGCGGGTACGGCTCCTACGGCGTCGCGTCGACGTACTACACGGGCGCGCTGCAGACCGTGACGTACCAGGTGCCGTCGTACCGGTTCGACGGCGCGCGCGTCTTCACGAACAAGCCGCCGTGCGGCCCCAAGCGCGGGCACGGCACGCCGCAGCCGCGCTTCGCGCTCGAGGTCGAGCTCGACCGGATCGCCGTGCGACCTCGGCCTCGACCCGGCCGAGATGCGCCGCAACCACCTGCAGCCGCCGAACTCGCTCACGGCCAACTTCCTGCGCGTCGGCTCGATCGGCCTCGGCGCGTGCATCGACAAGGTCGTCGCCGCGTCCGGCTGGAAGAAGCGCCGCGGCAAGCTGCCGCCGGGCCGCGGCCTGGGGCTCGCGTGCTCGTCGTACCTCTGCGGCGCGGGCCTGCCGATCTACTGGAACACGATGCCGCAGTCGGGCGTGCAGCTGAAGATCGACCGCGGCGGGGGAGTCACCGTCTTCTGCGGCTCGACGGACATCGGCCAGGGCTCCGACTCGATCCTCGCGTCGATCGTCGCGGAGGTGCTCGGCATCGATCCCTTCGACATCCGCATCGTCACGGGCGACACGGACCTGACGCCCGTCGACCTCGGCTCCTACTCCTCGCGCGTCACGCTCATGACCGGCAACGCCGCCATCCAGGCGGCCGAGCGCGCGAAGCAGATGATCGTCGAGGCGGTCGGCGCGAAGCTCGCGATCCCGCCCGAGCGCGTCGGCCTCGCCGGCGGCCGCGTGTTCGACGTCGAGAACCCGGAGACGGGAATGACCTTTCCGGAGGCCGTCGTCGCCGCCGAGTCGAAGTTCGGCACGCTCGGGACCGTGGGCTCCTACTCGCCGCCGCCGTCGGCGGGGCGTTACCGCGGCGCCGGCGTCGGCCCCTCGCCGGCGTACTCCTACTCGGCCGCGGTCGTCGAGGTCGAGGTCGATCCCGAGACCGGCATCTACACGGTGCCGAAGATCTGGATCGCGCACGACGTCGGCAAGTGCATCAACCCGGTGCTCGTGATGGGCCAGGTCGAGGGCTCCGTGTACATGGGCCTCGGCGAGGCGATGATGGAGGAGATGGCGTACCGCACCGACGCGAACGCGCAACGTCGTCCACAAGTTCCCGTCGATGCTCGAGTACAAGAGCCCGACCACGAAGGAGATGTCGGAGGTCGTGACGTACCTCGTCGAGGACCCCGATGCGAACGGCCCGTTCGGCGCCAAGGAAGTCGGGCAGGGCCCGCTGCTGCCGATCCCGCCGGCCGTCGCCAACGCCGTCTACGACGCCGTCGGCGTGCGCGTCGACGAGGTGCCGATCACGCCCGAGAAGATCCTCAAGGCGCTCAAGGCGAAGGCGCAGGGCAAGCCCGCGCGCTTCGGCCCGGAGCGTTTTCCCGAGGTGCCGTACCCGGCGCCGATCCACGTCAGGACTCCCGCCGAGGGCGGCGACGGCAAGGCGGTGGATGCGCCCGTGACGGCGGCCGGGGGAGTGCGGTGAGCGCGACGCCATGATGCGGCTGCCGAAGTTCCGCTACTTCGCGCCGACCAGCGTGAAGGAGGCCCTGCGCATCCGCGCGGGCGAAGGCGAGGACGCGTGCTTCGTCGCGGGCGGGACGGACCTCTACCCGAACATGAAGCGGCGCCAGCAGACGCCGAAGGTCGTGATCGGGCTCGCGCGCATCGCGGCGCTGCGCCGGCTGCGCGCCGGCGCCGACGGCCTCGCGATCGGCGCCGCCGTGCCGCTCTCGGACGATCGAGAACCACCGCCGCGTGCGGCGCGCGTATCCCGGCCTCGCGCACGCGATCGCCGAGATCTCGACGCCGCCCCTGCGCAACATGGGCACGCTCGGCGGCAACGTGCTGCTCGACACGCGCTGCAACTACTACGACCAGAACTA
Source organism: uncultured Acidobacteriota bacterium (assembly GCA_963843325.1). Classification (GTDB taxonomy): domain Bacteria; phylum Acidobacteriota; class Thermoanaerobaculia; order UBA5066; family Gp7-AA6; genus DAHUXD01. The sequence goes on along the minus strand of CAWJKC010000016.1, from coordinate 338,808 downwards.
CGAGTGGCGCCAGGCGATCGACTTCTGCATGAAGAAGGACGGCGCCATCTGCTGGGTGGCGCCGGGGTCGCCCAAGTGCCTGGCGATCCAGTCGGCCGACTCGGTGCCGGTCCTCATCGCCCTGCGCGCGCGCGTGACGCTCGCGTCCCCCGACGGCGTGCGCGAGGTCGCGCTCGAGGACCTCTATCGCAACGACGGCATCCACTACCTGACCAAGCGCCCGGACGAGCTGCTGACCGAGATCCGCGTCCCGGGCGCGGACGGCTGGACGGCCTCCTACCGGAAGCTGCGCCGCCGCGGCGCCTTCGACTTTCCGGTCCTCGCCGTCGGGGCCGCCGTCCGCATCGAGGGGGCCGTCGTGGCCGAGGCGCGCATCGTCCTCGGGGCCGTGTCGTCCTCGCCCGTCCGGGCCGAGCGCGCGGAGCAGGTCCTGGTCGGCCGGGCCCTCGACCCGGCGGCGATCACGGAGGCGTCCGAGGCGGCCGCGGGCCCGTCACGCCCCATGGACAACGCCGATTTCTCCTTCCTCTGGCGCAAGGAGATGACGAAAAAGTGGGTCGCCGCGGCCCTCTCCGAGCTCGCGCCGGGAGGCCGCCGGGGCCGCCCTTAAGGTTTCCTAAACGTCGGCTTGCCCCCCTTTGGCCCGATTGGTATACTGCGCTCCTTCTCGTAATCGCTCGCCTTCCAAGCACGCTATCGCGCTCGCAGAAGTCCGACGAATTCCAACGGGAAGTCGGATTCGCCGAGCGGCGCGGCGAATGCGGACAATGTGACGCCGGGATCGAGGGTTCTGTTTCGATGAAACTCTACGTTGGTAACCTTCCCTACAATGCAACCGAGGACGATCTCCGCACCCTGTTCTCTCCCTATGGCGGAGTCACCTCCGTCGCGATCATCACCGACCGCGACACCGGCCGCTCGAAGGGCTTCGGCTTCGTCGAGTTCGGCAACGACGACGAGGCGCGCAACGCCATCTCGGCGCTGTCCGGCCAGGAGTACGGCGGCCGCGCGCTCACGGTCAACGAGGCGCGTCCGAAGACCCAGGGTGGCGGCGGGGGCCGTCGCGACCGTTACTGAGTCGAATTCTCGGTAACTTCTCGGGGGGCGAAAGCCCCCCTTTTTCTTTTGGCCGCGGATAAAATCCGGGCTCCTTGAGCGAGATTCGTTTCGAGCGCTGGCCGAAGGCGAGACGGGCCGCTCTCCGAAAAGCGGATGATGCGCCTGCTCGAGTTCGAGGGGTACGACGTCCTCGTCTACACCTACCGCCCCGGCACGGTCTTTCCCGAGCACGAGCATGCGCGCCCGAAGTGCGACGGCGTCGTGACGGGCGTCCTGCGCGTGACCGCGGACGGGCAGTCCTGGGACCTCGGTCCCGGCGACCGGATCTACCTGCCGCCGGCGACGCGTCACTCGGCAGAAGTCGTGGGAAGCGAGACCGTCGTCTCGCTCGATGGAACTTTGTGGTGACTTGAGAAGGAGACCGTCATGCCCCTGACCCCGTCCGAACGCGAAGACCTGATCCGCCGCTACGAGGAAGGCCCCGCGCGCCTGCGCGCGGCCTGGGAGAAGGTGCCTCCCGAGGCGCGCCAGTGGCGCCCGGCCGAGGGCAAGTGGTCCGCGCACGAGGTCGTCTGCCACACGGCGGACTCGGAGGCGAACGCGGCCCTGCGCATCCGCTATCTCGCCGCCGACCCGAACCCGACCATCCTCGGCTACGACGAGGCCCGCTGGGCGAAGAACCTCGACTACCACGCGGTTCCCGCCGAGCTCTCGCTCAAGACCACCGAGGCGGTGCGCGCCTACACCGTGCCGCTGCTGCGCCGGTTGACCGAGAAGCAGTGGGCGGCGGAGGGGACGCACACCGAATCCGGCCCGTTCTCGGCCGAGAAGTGGCTGACGATCTACGCCGCGCACCTCGAGAAGCACGCGGGACAGATCGACCGGAACATGGAGGCGTGGAAGAAGAGGTAGGCCGCCTCAGTCCCGGACCAGCACGTCGTGCAGCGCGTTGCCGACGACGCGTGAGGGCTTCTTCGGCAGTTTCACCGTGGTGTCGATCGGGACGGTCTGTTTTCCGGTGAAGGTGACGACGCCGAACCGGGCGAGCTCACCCTTGCCGAACTCGACGTACAGCGGCAGGAACCCGCGAAAGCCGTCGGAGACGCCGTCCTGCGCGACCGAGCCCAGGAACTTGTACTGGTCCGCGCCGACGCTCTGGACGTCCACCTTGACGACGTACTTCGGGATCTCGGTCCCCTCGACCCACTGGCGGAAGAACCAGTCCATCTTCCCGTCGTGCGTCAGGTCCATGACCGGCGACATGTGGCGCTCGACGACCGTCTGGAAGTCGCGGGTCGACGGATTCCGGGCGTAGTAGCTGCTCGCGAAGTCCTTCATCATGTCGGCAAAAGCGGCGTCGGCGGGGCGCGCCTTCGGATCCCGCATCAGCATGCGGAGCATCTGCAGAACGTACGCCCCCTTGCGGTAGATCATCGCCTGCGCCGCGGACGTGTTGCGCCAGGTCGCGAGCCTCCAGCCCTGCGTGATGGGTCCCGCCTCGTCGTTGGCGACGAACGCCAGGGCGGGCTTCTCGAGGATGTCCTTCCGGGCCTTGTCCCAGTAGTCGGCCGCCTTTTTCGGCCCCACCGTGATCTCCAGGACGAGCGCGGCCGTGAATTCGGCGAATCCCTCCGAGAGCCATTGATCGTGGTACGTGTCCCAGCCGACGAGATGGCCCCACCACTGGTGCGAAAACTCGTGCGGACCGACCGCATCCACGAATCCCTCGGTCCCGTGGAGGCCCAGTCGAAATCGGTTGTAGGAATCGAGAAACGAGAGATAGGGCAGGAAGATCAGCGTGGGCCAGGACTGGCCGAAGAACCACTGGGACTGCTGCGTGATGGCCACGTGCCCGTAAGGCAGGGGTCCGAAGTAGACCGAGCCGACGCGCGCGGTGTTGATGCCGTCGGCCATCGCCGAGTCGGCGAGCTTCTCGGGCGAGACACCCGAAAGCTCGATCTCGCGGATGATGTCGGGGGTCCCGGGGTTGGTGAAGACCTGGATCCGAAGACCGCTGTCGGGGTCGGCCTGCTCGAGCTTCTTGAAGCGGCGCCCGTAGTTGAAGCCGGCCACCCGGATGGGCGTGGACGTCTTCCAGACGGCGACGGTCGTGTCGCCCTCGACGCGCGTCTCGACGGCGTCGCCGACCGAGACGATCTCGTTCTTGCTCGGGATGCGGTACGTGAGCTCGTACGCCGCCGGCTCGCGAAACACGCCGAGGTTCGGATACCAGCTCTCGCGCGCGCCGACGACGTAGTTGCCGTCGCCGGCGCTGGTCAGCACGTCGGCGCCTTCGTATCGCAACCGCAGGCGCACGGCCTGTCCGACGGCGAGCGCGGCGGGAAAGACCACGGCCGCGTCCGAGTCCTCCTCCTTCGCTTCCTGGACGAAGGCCGCGGCCGTCCACGTCTCGGCATCCTCGGGAGCGAACGCCGCCTCCTGGATGCGCAGGCGGTCGAGCAGAGCGATCGGCAGCACGCGGGTTCCCTCGGCCAGGGACTCGAAGTGGATCGTGGTGGTGCCGCGGATGCTGGCATCCTTCAGGACGGTCGTATCGATCTCGTACCGATCCGCGCGGGCGAGACGGCCGGGCGTCTTCGCCGTCGCGTCGATCCGGCGGCACAGGTACCAGAGCCCGCCTTTCGTGTCGTCGAGGGCGTAGAGCGCGGATTGCTCCGGGCCCGTGTCGAGTCCGGCGCCCAGCCACTGGAGACCGCGGGGGTCCACGATGGCGAGCGAAGGCGAGAGCTTCTTCCCCTTCGCGTACGCGAGGAAGAGCCCGTTGGCCGGGTCCGGCGGCCGGAGCAGGTCTCCGAGGACGCGGATCTGCAGGTTGGTCTTGAACCCCGTTCGTTCGCGCTTGCGGAAGGCGTTCCAGGCGTCGGCGGCTCCGGCGACGGCGGCCCCGGAGGGCTCGCTCCGTCCCCGGATCTCGAGCGCGGTGTCGTCGGTGAAGAGCAGGACGAGCTCCGTGAAGCGGTCGGTCAGGACCTCGAGGCCCTTGTCCGCGGTCACCAGCGCGAGCTGCCGGCGCTCGGCCTCGGTGGCCGGGTGCAGCTCCCACGATCCCTCGCCGATGAAGACCGCTCCGCTGATGCGCCCGTCCACCGGTCCGAGGAACTGGAAGACCCCTTTTGCGAAATGGAACTCGAACGCGTCGCGGGTGAGCGTCAGGTCCTGGACGACGGCTCCGGGACCCTCGGGCCGGGCGGCGCGCAGGGCCGCGTACGCGGGATCCGGAGCGGCGCTCGCGGCCGCCGTGCTCAGTCCGAACGCACCGGCGAACAGCCGGACCACCGCGAAGGCAACCGGGGCGGGACGCCACGTCGGCATTGCGCGCTCCTGAGAGTTTTTAGAGCATACCCTTCCCGATCCGCGCCACCTCGTCGAGCAGCGCGAGCAGGTCCTCCTCGCGCGTCCGGAAGTTCGTGATCGCGACGCGGATCGCCGAGCGGCCCTTGAGGATCGTGGGCGCGAGGAAGAACGCGCCGTCGCCGACCAGGCGGTTGATGATCGTGCGGTTGATCCGGTCGAGCTCGGCGTCGGAGAGGTCGCGGTCCGCCGGGCGGTAGCGGAAGTTCGCGATCGAGAGGACCGTCTCCGCCAGCCGCTCGAAATCGGGGCGGCGGTCCACCTCGGCGGCCAGAAAGTGCGCCAGACGCACGTCGTTGTGGATCTGCGCGGCGTAGGCCCTGCGCCCGTGCGTCTTCAAGCCCATCCAGACCTTCAGGGCCTTGAACCCGCGCGAGAGCTCGACGCCGCGCTCGGCGAACCAGGCCGGCCCGGGAAACGGGCTCTCCGGGTCGGCGGCGAGGTACTCGGGAAACTTGCGGAAGGTCGCGGCCAGCCGCCCGGGCTCGCGCACGAGCGTGGCGCCGGCCTCGTACGGCACGTACATCCACTTGTGCGGGTCGGTCGCGATCGAGTCCGCGCGCTCCATGCCGGAGAACAGGGGCTTCAGTTCCGGGACGATCGCCGCGAGCGCCCCGTACGCGCCGTCGGCGTGGAACCACAGCGACTCGCGGGCGCAGAAATCGGCGATCGCGTCCAGCGGATCGACGGCCCCGGTGTTGACCGTGCCGGCGTTGCCGACGACGATCGCGGGCAGGAATCCGGCGGTCCGGTCGGCGGCGACCGCCTTTTCGAGCTCGTCCATGCGGATCCGGAAACGGCCGTCGGTCGGGATCTTCCGGAGCTGGTTCGTGCCGATGCCGAGCAGGTCCACGGCCTTGTCCACGCACGAATGGACCTGGTCCGACGCGTAGACGGTCAGGCGCGGACGATCCGGGCCCGGCGAGGCCTTCCTCGCGGACGTTGCCCGGCGTCATCGCGCGGCGCGCGGCGGCGAGCGCCGTGAAGTTCGCCATGGAGCCGCCCGAGACGAGGATGCCCTCGGCCTCCGGCGGGTAACCGAGCATCTCCGCGATCCAGCGCATCACGCGATCCTCGACGTGGATCGCGGCGTGGTCGCCGCCCCAGCAGTTGGGGTTCATCGCCGCGGCGACGAAGTCCGCGAAGATGCCGACCGGGTCGGCGCTCGCGTTGATGAATCCGTAGAAGCGGGGATGCGAGTTGCCCATCGGGAAGGGGAGGATGTGCTCGCGCGCGAAGGCGAGGACCTCTTCGAAGGGCCGTCCCTCCTCGGGCACGCGGCTCGTCGAAGAGCGCCGCCTTCGCGCCGACCTTGCCGAAGACGGGCAGCGCGAGCAGGCTCTCGCGGTGCGCGGCGACGGCGTCCGCCGCCAGCGCACCGAGGCGCCTCAGTTCGTCGGGCTCGAGATCGAAGGTGGGCTTGTCCCCGCTCAACGGACCTTGACGGCCGAGGCGTTGCCGTCGCCGTCGCCCTTGAGCACGATGACGCCGCAGCCGTAGCGCGCGCCCGCGTTGCCGGTCGGCTGCGTCTTCAGGTCGTCGGCCTTCTCGTGGAAGATGACGGACTTGCCGACGACCGAGTCGGGGCCGGGCGAGACGGTCAGCAGGTCGGACGTGATCTCGAGGTGGCCCTTGCCGTCGGCGCCGACTTCGATGTTGCCCAGATCGCCGTTGTGCCGGGCGTGGTCCGCGGGGGCCGCATGCGGGTTGCCCGCCGCGTTGAAGTGTCCGCCGGCCGAGGTGGCATCCGGAGCCGAGCAGTCGCCCTTCTCGTGGATGTGCAGGCCGTGGGTTCCGGGCGTCGCGTTCTCGATCCAGACCTCGGTTTTCACGCCGCCCGCGGGCAGCTGCGTGAACAGGGCCTTGCCCTGGACCTTCGTGCCGCTCGCCGAGATGATCGTCGCCATGGCCTGCGGCGCCTTGTCGCCCGAGCTCGCGCAGCCGGCCATCCACACCAGGGCCGCCCCCGCGATGGCGGCCGACCCGAGAACACTGACCTTCTTCATCGCCTTCTCCTTATGCATAAGGCGGTCATAATACCCGCGCCGAAGCTCTATGATTCCTGCCGTGCCGCCGATCGTCGTGTCCCGGCCCCTGCTCTTTGGCCTGCTGGCCGTCGGGGCGGTCGTGGCCGTGGCCGCGCCGCAGCCGACGTCCTCCTTCGCCGCGGGCTTTGCCGCGGGGGCCGGCTCGGTGTTCATCCTCTCCTTCATGAAGTCTCCGCGGCCTCCCGCCGACGGGCCCGGCCCGGACGAGGCCTCCCGATGAAGGTCGTCGTCGTCGAGGACGAGCAGCGCATCTCCCAGTTCCTGAAGAAGGGCCTGACCGAGAAGGGCTACGCGGTCGACGTGGCGGCCGATGCCGACGCGGGCCTCGAGCGGATCATGGCCTCGGCTCCGGACCTCGTGATCCTCGACCTGCTGCTGCCGGGCTCGCGCGACGGCATCGAGCTCTGCCGCGAGCTGCGCGCGCGGGGCGTCCGGGCGAAGATCATGATGCTCACCGCCCGCGACACCGTCGAGAACAAGATCGAGGGTCTCGACGCCGGCGCCGACGACTACCTGGTCAAGCCCTTTTCGTTCCGCGAGCTGCTCGCGCGCGTGCGGGCGCTGCTGCGCCGCACGGAGGTCGTGGAGCCCGGCCCCCTCGCGTTCGAGGACCTCACCTATGACACCGAGTCGCGCGAGGTCGTCCGCGACGGCGAGACGGTGCGCCTGACCGTGCGCGAGGGCGCGCTCTTCGAGCTGCTCCTGCGGCGGCGCGGCAAGGTCGTCCCGCGCTCCGAGATCCAGGCCCGCATCTGGGAGGACTCCTTCGATCTGTCGACCAACATCATCGACGTGTACATCAACGCCCTGCGCAAGAAGATCGACGGGGGCGACCGGGAGAAGCTGATCCAGACGGTGCGCGGCGTCGGGTACCGCCTGCGCGAGGCCGGCGCCGGCCCGGCGGCGTGACGGGCCGGCCGTGAGCCTCTTCGGCCGGTTCCGTCCCCCGCCGCCCGAGGTCCCCGATCCGTCGCTCGCGAAGCTGAAGGCGCGGCTGCTCGAGACCGAGGTGCGCCCGCTGGTCCGGATCCCGTCCGACGACCTTTCGCCGGACGCGCGCGTGGTCGCCGAGAGCCTGAACGCGCGGCTCGACGCGCTGGCCGCCTCCGAGAAGGAGCAGCAGCAGTTCATCGCCGACGTGTCGCACGAGCTGCGCACGCCGCTGACGGTGCTCCGGGGCTCGCTCGAGGTGGCGCTCGAGGAGGACCGGTCGGCCGAGGAGTACCGCGAGGCGATCGGCAACGCGATCCTCGAGGTCCGGCACCTGACGCGGATCTCGCAGAACCTGCTTTTCCTGACGCGCGGCGAGAGCGGACGCGTGACGCTCTCCTTCGCCAACCTCGACCTGGGGCGTTTCGCCGCGGAGACCGTGCGCGATCTCGCGCAGGCCGCGGCCGACCGGGAGATGACGATCGAGGCCGCGGCGCCCGCGCTGCCCGTCTACGTCTTCGCCGATTCGGGGCGCCTCCAGCAGGTGCTGCACAACCTCGTCGAAAACGCGCTGCAGTACTCCCATCCGGGCGGGAAGATCCGCGTCGAGGTGGGCGCGGCGCCGGGCGAGGCCCTGCTCTCGGTGAAGGACGAGGGCATCGGGATCCCGGAGGCGGACCTGCCCTACGTGTTCGAGCGGTTCTTCCGCTCCAAGCGCTCGCGCCGCGCCAACCCGGGCGGCTCGGGGCTCGGCCTGTCGATCGTGCGCTGGATCGTCGAGGCGCACAAGGGCAAGGTGACGGTCGAGAGCGTGCCGGGCCAGGGATCCACCTTCACCGTGTCCCTGCCCGTCGTCTGATAGCTTTCCCCGCCGTGCGACCCGTCTACGTCCTCTCCGCGGCCCGGACGCCGATCGGCAAGTTCGGCGGCGCCTTCGCAGAGCTCACGGCCGCCGAGCTCGGCGCGGCCGCGGCCCGCGCGGCGATCGAGCGCTCGGGCCTGCCGGCTTCCGCCATGAACGAGGCGATCTTCGGCCACGGGCGACAGGCGGGCGGCGGGCCGAACACGGCGCGCCAGGCGTCGCACCGCGCCGGGCGTGCCGGACTCGGTGCCCGCGTTCACGGTCAACAAGGCCTGCGCCTCGTCGCTGAAGGCCATCACCCTCGGGGCGCTGACGATCGCCGCCGGCGAGAACGAGATCGTCCTCGCCGGGGGGCACGAGTGCATGTCGGCGACGCCGTACCTGCTTCCCCGCGCGCGCTTCGGGATGCGCATGGGCAACGCGGAGGTCGTCGACGGGATGTACCGGGACGGATTCCTCTGCCCGCTCTGCGGACAGCTGATGGGCGAGACCGCCGAGAACCTCGTTCGCGAGTACGGGATCCCGCGCGCCGAGCAGGACGCCTTCGCGGTGGAGTCGCAGCGCCGCGCCGGCGAGGCGATCGGCGCGGGGCGTTTTGCCGACGAGATCACTCCGGTGACGGTCAAGGGCAGGAAGGGCGACGTGGTCGTCGCCGCGGACGAGCACCCGCGACCCGAAACGACGCTCGCGTCGATCGCGAAGCTGCCGCCCGTCTTCGAGGAGAACGGCACCGTGCACGCGGGCAACTCCTCCGGGATCACGGACGGGGCGGCGGCGGTGGTGCTGGCGAGCGAGGAGGCCGCCGGGAAGTCCGGCGTCGAGCCGCTCGCGCGGATCGTGGCGTGGACGTCGTCGGGCGTGGAGCCGTCGCGCATGGGCATCGGGCCCGTTCCGGCCGTCCGCGCGCTGCTGGCGAAGACCGGCCGCAAGCTCGCGGACATCGACCTGATCGAGTTGAACGAGGCCTTCGCGGCGCAGGTCGTCGCCTGCCAGCGGGACCTTTCCCTCGACATGGCGAAGGTCAACGTGAACGGCGGCGCCATCGCCCTCGGGCATCCCATCGGCGCGACGGGCGCGCGCGTGGTGACGACGCTCCTGCACGAGATGAAGCGCCGCCGCGCGAAGACGGGCCTCGCCACGCTCTGCATCTCGGGCGGCATGGGCATGGCCGTCCTCTTCGAGCGCGACTGAGCGGTTAAGATCCGGCCATGCGCATCGCGCTGACGCTCGATCGGGACGCCGATCTCTCGGAGACGAACGACTACCTGCGCTCGCTCGTCGCGGCGGGCGTGCCGCGCGAGGCGATCGACGTCGTGACGCCGCTCTCGCCCGCGTCGCGCCCGTTCGACGCGCTCGTGCTCGGGGGCGGCGTCGACGTGGACCCGGCCCGCTACGGGCAGCCGGTGCTCGAGGACGGCCGCGTCGAGGTGGATGCCGAGCGCGACGCGATCGACTTCCGCCTGCTGGACGAAGCGCGGCGGTCGGGCGCCCCGGTCCTCGGAATCTGCCGCGGCCTCCAGGTCGTCAACGTCGCCCTGGGCGGAACGCTCGTGCAGGACATCCCGACCGAGCGGCCGTCCCCGGTCGTGCACGAGCGCAGCAAGGCGGAAAAGACGCGGCGCGATCACCACGTGTCCATCGCGCCGGGGACGCGGCTCGCGGCCATCGCCGGCGTGCCCGAGGCGGCCGTCAACAGCCGCCACCACCAGGCGATCGGCCGCCTCGCGCCCGGGCTCGCGGTGTCGGCGCTCGCGCCCGACGGGCTGCCGGAGGCGGTCGAGGAGACCGGCGCGCACTGGCTGGTCGCCGTCCAGTGGCACCCCGAGAACCTGGGCGGGGACCCCGTGTCCGGGCGTCTCTTCGCGGAGTTCCTGCGCGCGGCCCGGGAGCGCGCCGGTGCGAAGCCCTGAGGGAAATTTCGCGGCGGACCGCGCTGTTGCCCGGTGTCCCGTACCTCGATTCCCGGAGATAGAGTTCCCGAAGGAGTGTGTTGCATGAAGATCCGCGCCCTCGCGACCGCGCTCGCCGCCGCCCTCGTGCTCGCGGCGCCCGCCTCGGCCCAGTCGAAGCTCAAACCCGTGAAGGTCGTCGACGGCGTGTGGGCCGTGCAGCCCGAGAAGGGCGCGAACGTGGGCTGGTTCCTCCTGGGCGACGGCGTCGTGGCCGTCGACGCGGGGGCGGACGCGGCCAACGGCACCGAGATCCTCAAGGCCATCGCCGAGACGACGGGCGGCAAGCCCGTCCGGACGCTGATCCTGACTCACGCCCACGCGGACCACAGCGGCGGGGCGCGCGCCTTCGCCGCGGCGGGCGCGCGCATCGTCTGCCAGGAGGGCGTCGCGGGGCAGATCCTGGCCTTCGTCACGCAGGCGACCTCGGACCAGAACGATCCGATGTACGGCAAGTCGAGCCTGCGCCCGGTGGTCGAGTCGATCTCCGAGCGCGCGATCTCCGTCGACGGCCTCCACAACGTGCAGGTCTACTTCCTCGGAGCCGCGCACACGAAGGGCGATCTGGTCGTCTACCTCGCCAACGACAAGGTCCTCTTCTCGGGCGACATCGCGCTGAACGGCCGGATGCCGTTCCTCCAGTCGCCCGACGTGGATCCGGCGGGCTGGGAGAAGGCGCTGCTGACGCTTTCCAAGGTGCCGGCCGAGAAGCTCGTTCCGGGCCACGGCGACATCGGGTCGAAGGAGGGCATCGCCGACTCGCTCGCGTACCTGCACTCCGTCAACCAGCTCGCCCGGAAGTTCGTCGACAACGCGATGCGCGACGACATGATGGACGCGCAGATCCGGGCGCCGGAAAACGAGATCAAGAACATCCCGGTCACCGACGCGCACATCGCCAACGTCAAGGCCGCCGTTCGCGCCATGCGCGAGAAGGCCGCCAAGCCGACGCCGACTCCCGCAGCGAAGTGAGCCCTCCCGGCGGGATCGCGCTCGCGCGCGCGGCCGGGGGCGCCCGCGCCGACCTGCGCATCGCGCGGCCGCCGGTCAACGTGCTCGACGCGGAGAGCCTCCATGCCCTCGCGCGGCAGGTCCGCGCCGCCGGCGACGCGCGCCTGCTCGTCCTGACCGGGCTTGCCGCCGCCTTCTCGGCGGGCGTCGACGTCGCCGAGCACGCGCCCGAGCCGGCCGCGATCGATACGATGCTCGCGGCCATGCGGGATGCCCTGGAGGCGCTCGTCGCCTCGCCCGCCGTCACGCTCGCCGCCGCCTCGGGCGCATGTCTGGGCGGCGGAGCGGAGATCCTCACGGCGTGCGACCTCGTGCTGCTCGCCGACGACGCGCGCGTCGGGTTCCCCGAGATCCGGCTCGCGTGCTTTCCGCCGGGAGCCGCGGCCCTGCTGCCGGGCCTCGTGGGGCAGGCGCGGGCGGCAGACTGGATTCTCTCGGGTCGAATCCTCTCGGGCCGGGAAGCCGCGGACGCGGGCTTCGCCGCGCGGTCGGTGCCCGCGGCGCGCCTGGAGGAGGAGACCGAACGGCTGGCCGGCCGCATCCTCGAGGCGAGCCCCCGGGCGCTCGCCGCGGCGCGGGACCTCCTGCGCGCAAGGCGCCGGGAAGCGCTGGCCGCGGGCCTCGCCGCGGCGGAGGACGCCTACCGGGGCCTGGCGGGCAGCGAAGACCTGGCAAAGGCCGTCCGGGATTTCGGCGCGCGCCGCCGCTGATAGCATCCCGCGCCATGCCGATCGTCTATCTCAACGGCCGCTTCCTCCCGGAAAACGAGGCCGGCATCTCGCCGCTCGATCGCGGGTTTCTCTTCGGGGACGCGATCTACGAGGTCGTGCGCTACGACCGCGGTCGCCCCTATCGCCTGGCGGAGCACCTCGTGCGCATGCGCGAGGGCCTGGACGCGATCCGGATCAAGGCGACGCCCGATTTCTTCGAGGCCGTGGGCAAGCGCCTGCTCGCCGAGAACGGCCTCGACGAGAAGGACGCCTTCGTCTACGCCCAGGTGTCGCGCGGCGCGGCGCCCCGCTACCACGCCTTTCCACCGGAGGGCACGACGCCCACGGTCTTCGCGTTCGCGCGCGAGGTGGATCCGCCCCCGCCCCCGGACGGCGGCAAGGCGATCCTCCTGACCGACGAACGCTGGGGGCGCTGCGACATCAAGAGCGTGATGCTGCTGCCCAACGTCCTCGCGGCGCAGAAGGCGCGCGAGGCCGGCGCGATCGACGCCATCCTCGTCCGCGACGGCTTCGCGCTCGAGGGGACCAAGGCGAATCTCTTCATGGTCGCCAAAGGCGTGCTGCGCACCGCGCCGAACGGTCCGCGCATCCTTCCGGGCGTGACGCGCACGGCGGCCATCGCGGCGGGGCGCCGCATCGGCCTCGAGGTCGAGGAGCGCGCCTTCACCATCGAGGAGATGTACGCGGCGCAGGAAGTCTTCTTCGCCTCGACGACGCTGTGGACGTACCCGATCGTCTCCGTGGAAGGACGCCCGATCGGCAGCGGCCGGGGCGGGCCCGTGACGCGGATGATCCGCGACGCGCTCTACGAAGAGTTCCGCAGCCCGCGCCGGTGTCGCCCTCCGTGCGCGGGTAGCGCGCCTCGATCGTCGAGGAGATCCCGCCGCGCGAGGAGAAGGTCCCGGTGATCGACATCCGTTTCGGGCGGCACGCGGCCGCGCAGTCCTCGAGGATGCGGTTGACGGCGTTCTCGTAGAAGATCCCGACGTTGCGGTAGGCGACGATGTAGAGCTTGAGGGACTTGAGCTCGAGGCACAGGCGGTCGGGCACGTACCGGATCGTCAGGTGCCCGAAGTCCGGCAGGTCCGTCTTGGGGCAGATCGCGTTGTACTCGGGGATCTCGACGACGATCTCGTAGTCCGGGTACTGGTTCGGCCAGGTCTCGAGCGCCGGCAGCGGCGCGTCGATCCCGGCGCGGGCGTGCTCGTCGGTGTATTCGGGCATGGCGAAAGTCTACCCTCGACCCGTCTGTTACCATCCGCCCCGCATGGAATGGTTCAAACAGCTCTTCCACCAGCTGACCGACGTCGAGACGCTGGTGCGGGTCGGCGGGCTGACCGCGATGACGATCATCATCTTCGCCGAGACGGGCCTGCTCGTCGGGTTCTTCCTGCCCGGGGACTCGCTGCTCGTGACGGCGGGGGTCTTCGCCGGAACGGGGCAGCTGAACATCCTGCACCTCAACCTGATCCTGATCGCCGCCGCGATCCTCGGCGACACGGTGGGGTACTGGTTCGGCCGCAAGACGGGGCCCGCGCTCTTCCGCCGCCCGAAGTCGCTGCTCTTCAATCCCGATCACCTGCGCCGCGCGCACGACTTCTACGAGAAGCACGGCGGCAAGACGATCGTGCTCGCGCGGTTCATGCCGATCGTGCGCACGTTCGCGCCGATCGTCGCGGGGATGGGGGAGATGCCGTACCGGCGCTTCCTCGCCTTCAACGTGTTCGGCGGCGCGCTGTGGGTCCTGTCGATGACCCTGATCGGCTACTTCCTCGGACAGATCCCCGGGGTCAAGGAGCACATCGAGGTCGTGATCCTCGTCGTGATCTTCCTGTCGCTGCTGCCCGGGATCATCGCCTACCTGATCGAGCGGCGGAAGAACCGAAGCCTCGCTGGGCGGTCCGGGCGCGCCGCGAGGCTGGTCGCTCCCCCGCCTCTACGGCATTGTGCGAGCGGGCGCCCCAGGCCGCCGCGACAGATTGGCCTGATCACGCGACCGCGGAGGTCGGGTGCGGGCGCTCGGCCAGGGGCTTGCCGCGCAGGAGCGCGAGCAGCCCGAAGATCTCGGTCTCGTGCGAGCGGTCGTGCTCGGCCATCATCCGCGGCAGGTCGGCGAGCGTGACGCACCCGACGCCCTCCTGCGAGCCCGAGCGCTTCCAGTCCGCGGCCGACAGGGCGCGCAGCTTCTCGAGGTTGGCCTGGCGGGCGCGGGAGAAGAGCGCGAGCCCGCGCTCGACGTCCTTCTCCTGGTAGCACCGCTCGCGCGCGATCCGGTTGCCGTCGAAGTTCAGCAGGGCCGGGTTCTCTTCGCCGAGGATGCGGCGGATCCGCGTGCCGTAGCCCTCGCGCTCGAGGTCGGCCAGGTGCCACACGTTTTCGACGAACGAGAATCCGCCGCCGGCGGGCCGCACGCGGGCCTCGGCGGGCGAGAGCGACGCGGCCGCGCGGGCGACGAGCGCGGGGGTCGATTCCAGCGTGAGCAGAAGTGTCTCGAAATCGCGGCGTGTCATCATCATCCTCACACCACCAATACGCACGTGCGCGGCGAAAGGTTTCGGAACCTCCTGTTCTAGACTGCCCCCATGGGAATCCACGGGATCCGCCAGTTTTTCCAGTCCCGACTGTCCTCTCCGGAGGAGCCCCACCGCCCGGACGCGGTGGCCATCGCGGCGTGCGCCCTGCTGCTCGAGATCGCGCACGCGGACGACGTGTTCGCCCCGGAGGAGCGCGAGCGGATCGTGCGGGCCGTGCGCGAAGACCTGGGGGTCCCCGCCGCCGACGTCGCGGAGGTCGTGCGCCTGGCCGAGGAGGAACGGCGCGAGAGCGTGGACCTCTACCAGTTCACGAAGCTGGTGGGCGAAAAGTTCTCGCGCGAGCAGCGCCTGCGCCTGGTCGAGGTGATCTGGGGCGTCGTCTACGCGGACGGCGAGCTCTCCGCGGTCGAGAACCAGCTCGCGCGGCGGATCGCCGAGCTGCTGGGGTTCCAGCACCCGGAGGTGCAGGCGGTGCGCGAGAAGGTGAAGACGGGGGCCCGCTAGGTCAGTTCTCGGTCAGCAGGTACACGGCGAACGACGCGAGCCAGTGCTCGCCGGCATAGTCGCCCGAGCCGACGCGCGCAAGCCCGGCCGTTTCGTGCGCGGCCGCGGACCGGAGCAGAACGGCGCGGCGTCCGTCGCTCGAGGGCAGACCCTGCGCGATCCCGCGCAGCATCCATGCGCGCGAGAGGTTCAGGCCGTCGAGGTGGACCAGCCGCGGATCGGTCGGATCGGCGGCCGAAACCGGCGTGAGCGGAAACGCCTTGTGCGCCGAGAGCTGCGGCAGGAAGCGCTTGAGCCACTTGCCGAACTCCTTGGGCGCGAGGACGCGGCGCATCAGGTCCGCTTCGGCCAGGCACGGCGAGAAGAAGTCTTCTCCCGACGGCTCGTACGCCAGCGGGCAGGCGCGGTCGGCTCCGAAGTAGAAGCTCGCGCGCGACTGGAAGATCTTCTCGAGGTCGGCGCGGCGCGTCGCGCGCGCGTAGTCGATCGCCTGGGTGAGCGCGAACGCGGTGTTGGGATGGATGCCGCTGCGCACCGGGCGCGTCAACTTCGGGAGGTAGTCCTGGAAGCGCGCGAGGACGGCGTTCTCGAGCGGCTTCACGCGCTCGCGCCACGCCGCGCTCCTGCGCGTCCTTCGAGCCTTCGAGGTCGGCGGCCAGGCGCAGCGTCCAGGCCCAGCCGTAGGGCCGCTCGAACGTGCGCGCGCCGGGCGTGTCGAGGTAGCGCGCCTCGGCGGCGATCGCGTCGGCCGTGAAGTGCGCGTCGAGATGCGCGCGGATGTCGGCCGCCGAGGGGATCCCCGGATTGGTCTGGAGCAGCCGCGCGAGCATCCAGTGGCCGTGGACGGAGGAGTGCCAGTCGTAGCAGCCGTAGAAGGCCGGGTGAAAGTCGCGCGGCGCCTTCACGTCGGCCGGCCCCTCGAGGACCTGCTCGGGCTTGTTCGGATACTCGCGGTCGATGCACGCGAGCGCGAGCTTCGCGAAGCGGTCCGCGGTCGCCGGGTCGAGCTCGCCCCCCGAGAGGCGCGCGGCGAGCAGGAGGCCGGCGGCGACGGCGGCGGAGCGCTTCACCAGGGCAGCTTCCGCCGGGCGGCGGGAATGCGCTCGATGGGCGTCGGCGCCTCGGCGAGCGACCACGCGATGACGGCCGCGGCGGCCGTCGCCTGGTCCAGGTCCTTCGGCACGATCTTGTCGAACGTGTCGTTGGCCGTGTGGTGAATGTCGAAGTAGGTCGAGGCGTCGTTCAGGAGGCCGAGCAGCGGAACGCCTCCCGCGATCATGCGCGAGATGTCGGCGCCGCCGTAGTCGCCCTCGGTCAGCGTCGCGCCGTCGATCGGGCCGAGCAGCGCCGCGATCTGCTTGAACGTCGCCTGCGCGCCGGGCCCCGCGTTCCACGAGAAGCCGTACGCGTGGCCGCCGCCGAGGTCCGCCTCGAGCGCCGCGACGTGGCGGGCGAGCTCGTCGGCGTGCGCCGCGGCGTAGGCCTTGCCGCCGGCGAGGCCGTTTTCCTCGTTGGCGAAGAGGACGACGCGGATCGTCCGGCGCGGGCGCTCCTTCAGCGCCGCGATCTGGCGCGCCGCCTCGATCACGATGCCGCACCCGGCGCCGTCGTCGATGGCGCCGCGTCCGAGGTCCCAGGAGTCGAGGTGGGCGCCGAGCAGCATGATCTCGCCCGGCAGCTCGCGCCCGGGCACCTCGCCGATGACGTTGGCGGACTCGGCATCGGGCCGGTCGCCGCAGTCGAGCGTGTAGCGGACGCGGACCGGCTTGCCGCGCTCGAGCAGGCGCGCGACGAGGTCCGCGTCGGGAATCGAGAGCGCGGCGACCGGGATCTTCGGCTGGTCCTTGTCGTACTGCATGCCGCCCGTGTGGGGAAGCCGGTCGGTGTCCGTGCCGACCGAGCGGATCAGGGCGCCCACGGCGCCGTACTTCGCGGCGCGCGAGGCGCCGCTGCCGCGGTAGACGGCGCTCGCGCCGTAGCCCGAACCGTCCCGGGTTCTCGCCGTCTTCACGTCGTAGAAGACGATCTTGCCCTTGACGGTGTCCTTCTTCGCGTCGAGCTCGTCGAAGGAGCGCACGCCGACGACCTCGGCCTCGAGTCCGCCCGCGGGCGTGGCGACGCTGCCGCCGAGCGCGGTCAGGTAGAGCTTCTGGGCCACCGGGGCCGTCACCTCGCCGCTCTCGGACTCGCGGTGCCAGACCGGGACGATCACCTTCTCCGCACGCACGTTCGCGAATCCCTGCGACTTCAGGATCTCCAGGGCGACCGCGACGGCGGCGCGGTCGCCGGGCGAGCCCGCCAGGCGCGGCCCGGCCAGATCGTTCAGGTCCTTGACCCAGTCGGAGGCGCGCGAGCCGGCGGCGACGCGGTCGCGCAGGGCGGCGGCCGTGGCCGAGGCGGCGGGCGAAAGGAGGGAGTCCTCGGCCGGCGCCGCGACCGTCGCGGCCAGCCCGAGCGTGGCGAGAACCAGCAGTCGTTGCAGCAATTCCACCTCCTGTCGGGGAGAGCGGTGGGATGGTATCAGGGGGGCCCGGCGGCTGACCGCGAGCGGCGGACTGCACTAGAATCCCGCTCCTTATGTCTACCCGCACGCCCGAGATCGACCTGTCCGACGAGCTCGGCGGCCGAGTTTGGCGGCAACGCCAGCTACGTCGCCGAGCTGCTGAGCCGCTTCCGCGCGAACCCGTCCTCCGTGGACGACGAGTGGCGCAACTACTTCCGGCAGCGCTTCGGCGAGCAGGAGCCCGCTCCCGCGGCTCCCGCGCCGGCCGCCGCGCCCGCGAGCCCGGCGACGCCGCTCGGCCCGGCCGTCGAGGGCGAGCGCGCGACCCTGCGGGGAGGCGCTCTGCGCATCGCCGAGAACATGGAAGCGAGCCTCGGCGTGCCGACCGCGACGACGCAGCGCCAGGTCCCGATCAAGCTGGCCGACGAGAACCGCCGGCTCATCAACGAGCACCGCGCCGCGCTCGAGCAGTCCAAGGTCTCCTTCACGCACCTCGTGTCCTGGGCCGTGATCCAGGCGCTCAAGTCCTTCCCCGTCGATGAACGACGCGTTCGACGGCTCGAGCGGCGAGCCCGCCCGGGTGCGCCGCGCCGGAAGTCCGGTTCGGCCTCGCCGTCGACGTGCCGAAGGCGGACGGCTCGCGGACGCTGCTCGTGCCGAACGTGAAAGGCGCCGAGCGGATGACCTTCGCGGAGTTCGCCGCCGCGGCCGACGACGTCGTCACGCGCGCGCGCACCGGCAAGATCAAGGTCTCCGACTTCGAGGGCACCACGATCTCGCTGACGAACCCGGGCACGCTCGGGACGACGGCGTCGGTGCCGCGCCTGATGCCCGGCCAGGGCGCGATCATCGCGACGGGCGCGATCGAGTACCCCGCGCAGTTCCGCGCGATGGCGCCCGCGACGCTGTCGCTGCTGGCGGTCTCCAAGGTCGTGACGTTCACGTCCACCTACGACCACCGCATCATCCAGGGCGCGGAATCGGGCGCCTTCCTCGCGCGCGTCGAGGAGCTGCTGCTCGGCGAGCACGGCTTCTACGAGGGCGTCTTCGCGGACCTCGGCATCCCGTTCCGGCCGCTGCGCTGGGAGGTGGACAAGAACCCGCCGGTGTTCTCCGACGGCCACCACGACGACGTCGCGAAGCAGGCCCGCGTCCTCGAGCTGATCAACGCGTACCGCGTGCGCGGCCACCTGCTCGCCGACATCGACCCGCTGCGGACGCGCGAGATCGCGCACCACCCGGAGCTCGATCTCGAGACGTACGGCCTCACGATCTGGGACCTCGACCGCGAGTTCTGGACGGGCGGGTTGAAGGGCGGCGACCGGCTGCCGCTGCGCGAGATCATCGCCGTGATGCGCCGCGTCTACTGCGGCAAGATCGGCACCGAGTACCGCTACATCTCGAGCCCCACCGAAAAGTACTGGATCCGCGAGCGCATCGCCGCCGCGGCCAACGCCGGCCCGCTCCCGAAGGACGTGCGCCGGAGCCTGCTCGCCAAGCTCATCGCGGCCGAGGAGTTCGAGCGCTTCCTCGGCACGAAGTTCCTGGGGCAGCGGCGCTACTCCGTCGAGGGCGTCGACACGGCGATCCCGCTGCTCGACCGGCTCGTCGAGGGCGCGGCCCGCCGCGGGGTCGACGAGGTCGTCGATCGGCATGTCCCACCGCGGCCGGCTGAACATCCTGGCCAACGTCGTCGGCAACTCCGCCGAGCGCATCTTCAGCGGCTTCGAGGGCGTCGTGCATCCGGACTTTCCGGCCGACGAGGGCGACGTGAAGTACCACCAGGGCGCCCGCACCACGCGGCGCTCCGAGTCGGGCCGCGACGTGGCGATCCAGGTCGAGTCCAACCCGTCGCACCTCGAGGCGGTCGATCCGGTCGTCGAGGGCGTCGTGCGGGCCAAGCAGGAGCGGATGGCGGGGCACGGACCCGGAGGCGTGGAAGCGCGCGCTGCCGGTGCTGCTCCACGGCGACGCGGCGTTCGCGGGACAGGGCATGGTCGCCGAGGTCCTGAATCTCGCGAACCTGCCGGGCTACCGCACGGGCGGCACCATCCACGTCGTCGTCAACAACCAGATCGGGTTCACGACGCCGCCCTCGAAGGGCCGCTCGTCGGTCTATTCGACGGACGTCGCGAAGATCAACCAGGTCCCGATCTTCCACGTCAACGCCGACGATCCCGAGGCGGCGTACCGCGTGCTCGAGATCGCGCTCGACTACCGGCAGGAGTTCCACAAGGACGTCGTCATCGACCTGATCGGCTTCCGCCGCCACGGCCACAACGAGGGCGACGAGCCGACCTACACGCAGCCGCTCATGTACCGCGCGATCGAGGCGCACCCGGGCGTGCGGACGCTGTACGCGCGGCGGCTCGTCCGCGAAGGCGCGCTGACGGAAGAGGAAGTGCGCGAGCTCGAAGCGCGGCAGCTCGCCGAGTACGAGGCGGCGCTCGCTCGCGGCCAAGACGGCCGCGCAGAGGCCGCGCCCGCCGGCTCCGCCAGGCGGTCGCCGGCCGACGGCGTCGTCGTCGAGATGGAGACGGGCGTCTCCCGCGAGATCCTCGCGCGGATCGGCCGCGTCCTCACGACCGTGCCGCCGGGCTTCCACCTCAACCCGAAGATGGTCCAGCAGCTCGCGCGCCGGGCGAAGATGTCCGAGGGCGCGCTCCCGCTCGACTGGGGCACGGCCGAGGCGCTGGCCTTCGGCTCGCTGCTGCTCGAGGGCACGCCCGATCCGGATCAGCGGCCAGGACTCGAGCCGCGGCACGTTCTCGCAGCGGCACGCGCTGCTGCACGACACGGCGACCGGGGAGATCTGGGGGCCGCTGGCGACGCTGGACCCGAAGCAGGCGCCGTTCGAGGCCTGCGACAGCCCGCTCTCGGAATTCGCGGTGCTCGGCTTCGACTACGGCTACAGCGTCGAGTGGCCCGAGGCGCTCGTGATGTGGGAGGCGCAGTTCGGCGACTTCGCCAACGGCGCGCAGGTCATCGTGGACCAGTTCATCGCCTCGGCCGAGGACAAGTGGCGCCAGACGACGCGCATGGGCATGCTCCTGCCGCACGGCTCCGAGGGACAGGGGCCCGAGCACTCGAGCGCGCGCCTGGAGCGCTACCTCCAGCTCTGCGCCGACGGCAACATGCAGATCGTGAACGCCACGACGCCCGCGCAGTACTTCCACCTGCTGCGCCGCCAGATGCGCCAGCCGATGGCGCGGCCCTTCATCCTGTTCTCGCCGAAGAGCCTGCTGCGCCTGCCGGCGGCCTCGTCGCCGCTCGAGACGCTGACGACGGGCGGCTTCCGCGTGTGCCTCGACGACCCCGAGGTCGCCGACCGCGGCGCCGTCGAGCGGGTGCTGTTCTGCTCGGGCAAGGTCTACTACGACCTGCGCGGCGAGCGCGAGAAGCGCGCCGATGCGCGCACCGCGATCGTGCGCCTCGAGCAGCTCTATCCCTTCCCGCAGGAGCGGCTGCAGACGATCCTCTCCGGCTACCCGCGCCTGCGCGACGCGGTCTGGGTGCAGGAGGAGCCGAAGAACATGGGCGCGTGGACCTTCGTCAAGGAGCGCTCGACGGACTTCCTCGCGGCCGGCCAGTCGCTGCGCTACGTCGGCCGCGCCGCGTCGCCGTCGCCGGCGACGGGCAACGCGGCCGTGCACAAGCGCGAGCTCGAGCAGTTCCTCGCGGAGGCGTTCGCCTCCTAGGGCAGTTTCGCCGCGAGGACGTCGACCTTCGCGATCGACGGCGGGTTGGCCAGCAGATCGGCCGCCTTGGCCATCAGGGCCGCGGCGACGCGGCCGGACAGGTGCGCCGCGCGGCCGGCCTCGTCGGGGAAGGCATCGAAGATGCCGAACGTCGAGGGCCCGATGCGGAGCGCGAACCACGCGGTCGTGGCCGGCTCTTCCTGGACGATCGCGAGGCCGCCTTTCAGGAAGCTCTCCACCTCGGCCTCTTTACCGGGCTTCGCGTCGAGCTTGACGTACAGGGCTACGGTGACCATGTCTGCCTCCTTGGGGAGATGAGAACTCTCCCTGTCGAGACTACGTCGGAAAGGGTCCGGGGGATTCCGCCCGTCGGGCTATTTGCGCGCGACGAGCGTGCCCGGGCGCAACGATCCCCACGTCACGAGCGCGAGGAACGCGGCGGCCACCCGGGAATCGACGCGTCGGACGTCCCGGCATCCGCTCGAAGCGAGCGTCGACGCGTACTCGCCGACGTGGCGGATGTCGTCGATGAGGGCCTGACCGCCGGGCGCGAGCACGCGCGCGATCTCCCGGATCGCTTTCGCGCGCTCGTCCGCGGAATAGATGTTGTGGATCGCGGCGCACGAGACGACGACGTCGATCGCGCCGTCCGGGAACGGCAGCTGCCGCATGTCCGCGGTCTTCACCTCGACGCGGTCGGCCACGCCTTCGCGCCGCGCGTTCTCCAGCGTCGCCTCGGGCCGGTTCCCGGAAAGGTCCTCGGCCTGCCAGATGTCGATCCCCGTCGCCTTGCCGCCGTTCGTCAGCCGCTTCGCCGCGCCGACGAGCATGTTGCCGCGCCCGCAACCGACGTCGAGCACGTTCTCGCGCCCGGTCCACGTCAGGTGGTCCAGGAGCTTCTCGCGGCGCCGCGCCTTGCCGACCTTGCTCGACCAGAGCATCCAGAGCCCCATCGCGAGGCAGCTGCCGCCCGCGAACAGCCCGATGTCGGCGAGTGGAAAGTTCAGGGTCACTCCGGCGAGCGGACCGATCACCAGGACGGCCGGCCACAGCCCGAACGCGCGACTGGCCCAGAGCAGGAGCCCGACGGCGCCGCAGACGAGCAGGTTGCGGACGACGGCCGGCGCGTCGAGGCCGTAGTCGGCCTTTTCCGTCACGGTGCTAGCCCTTGCGGGGCTTCATCGCGTCGAAGCCGGCCTTCAGCATCGCGCGGGGGACCTTGCGGTAGTCCGAGAACTCGCCGGCGCCGGCGAGCCACTCGCCGCCGTCCATCGTGACGCAGTCGCCGGTCTGGTAGGGGCAGAGGTCCGAGAGCAGGAACGTCGCGAGGTTGGCGATCTCCTCCGAGCGGCCGAAGCGCGCGAGGGGAATGCGTCCCAGCGCGGCCTTCTCGGCCTGCTCGTTCGGGATGAGGCGCGAGAAGGCGCCCTCCGTCGGGATCGGGCCCGGCGCGATGGCATTCAGGCGGATGCCGGCGTGGCCCCACTCGACGGCGAGCGAGCGCGTCATCGCGAGAACACCCGCCTTGGCGCACGCCGAGGGCAGCGCGAAGGCCGTGCCGGTCCAGGCGTAGGTCGTCGCGATCGAGACGATGGCGCCCGGGGCCTTGCGCTCGAGCAGGTGCCGGCCGACGGCGAGCGTGCAGTTGACCGAGCCGTAGAGGACCGTCCGCACGACGGCGTCGAAGCCGTTCGGGGTGAGCTCCTCGGAGAAGGCGAGGAAGTTGCCCGCGGCGTTGTTGACGAGGCCGTCGAGCTTGCCGAAGCGCGACACCGCGAAGGCGACGAGCTTCTGCGCCGCCTCCGGGTCGCGGATGTCCGCGTCGAGGAACGCGGCCTCGCCGCCCTCGCGCGCCGCCGCCGCGATCTCGACGGCGGCCGCCTCGAGCTTCTCGCGCCGCCGCCCGGCGATCGTGACCTGCGCGCCGTGCGCCGCGAACGTCTTCGCCATCGCGAGGCCGAGGCCGGAGCCTCCGCCGGTCACGAGGATCGAGCGGCCGGCGAGGATCTTCGGATCGAACATGCGCATCACCTCTGTCGGCGCCGACGATACTCCAGTGCGGCTGTAGAGTGGACCGCTGGAGGGCGCATGGCGTTCGCAAGATTCATGGCTTCGCCCGCGGGTCGCGGTCTCCGGATCGTCTTGGGTCTTCTGCTGATGTTCTGGGGCTTCCGGCAGGGGACGACGACGGGAACGATCGTCGGTGTCGCCGGCCTCCTGCCGCTCGCGGCCGGGACGTTCAACTGGTGCTTCCTCGCCGCCCTGATCGGCGCGCCGTTCAAGGGAAGCGACGCGTTGAAGAAGGGCTGAGCAGCGGCGCCTAGCGCAGGTACTTGTCGAACCACCCGACGGTCCGCTCGAGGATGTCGAGCTGGTGCTCGGGCTGGCGGATCCCGTGGCCCTCGTTCGTGTAGATGACCAGCTGCGTCGGGACGCCGAGCGCCTTGAGCGCGTGCCAGAACTCGTAGCCCTGCGGCGTCGGGACCTCGGAGTCGCGGTCGCCGTGCAGGACGAGCGTCGGCGTCTTCGACGTTCTTGATGAACTCGATCGGCGAGGACTTCGCGTAGACCTTCGGGTCGTCGTAGACGGAGGCGCCGAAGAAGGGCAGCATCCACGTGTCGATCTTGTTCTGCCCGTAGTAGCTCTGCCAGCTGGCGATGCCGGCGCCCGCGACGGCCGCGGCGAAGCGGTTGGTCTGCGTGACCGCCCACATCGCCATGTAGCCGCCGTAGCTCCAGCCGGTGATGCCGACGCGCTTGCCGTCCACGGGCGCGGTGCGCACGACCTCGTCGACGCCCGAGAGGATGTCCCGCAGGTCGCCGCCGCCGAAGTCCTTGACGTTGCCCTGCACGAACGCCTCGCCGAAGCCGTAGCTGCCGCGCGGGTTCGGCAGGAAGACGAAATAGCCCTGCGACGGGAGGGTCGCCGTCCAGCGGTCGGGCCAGGCGGGTTCTGCATCGAGGAGGGGCCGCCGTGGACGAGGACGACCATCGGATAGCGGCGCGCGGGGTCGAAGGCGAGCGGGTAGAGCAGCCAGCCCTGGACGTTGGCGCCGTCGCTCTGCCAGTGGAGCGAGCGGGCGTTGCCCCACCATGCCGTCGCCTTCGCGTTCGCGGTCGTCAACGGCTTCCACTGGCCGACGGGCCCGGCGCACACCTCGGGCGGCTTCTCGAAGGAGCTGCAGATGGCCGCCGAGACGGGCGCCTGGCGCGCCATCGAAAAGTCCTGGAGCGATGCGGCGGCCGACCAGAGCGGCCGGATCGTGCCCTGGCCGAAATCGACCGACGCCACGCCGTGCCCGCCGTCCGCTTCGGCGGTGAAGAGCAGCTCGGCGGTCGGCGTCCAGAAGAGCGCCCGGGCGGACCATTTCATGTTGGGCGTGAGGTTGCGCGAGGACGTCGCGTCGATCGCGACGGACCAGACGTCTCCGCCGGTCGACCCCTCGTCGCTCATGACGCCGTGGATGAACGCGACGAACTTGCCGTCGGGCGAAAAACGCGGGCAGGCGATCTGGAGCGACGGCTTCAGGATCGAGCGGGCCTGACCGGTCGCCGCGTCGACGCGGTAGAGCTCGGCCACCCAGTAGTTGTTGGTGCCGGACCCCTTGACCGCCTCGGCGGCGAACGTCGCGCCGTCGGGCGACCAGTCGTAGTCGTAGACGTACATGTCGGCGGGGGAGACCTGCCGCACCTGGCCCGTCTTCGCGTCCGCGACCGCGATGCGCTGTTCCTCGAACTCCTCCTGGACGACTCCCGAGTCGGGCTTGTAGGCGACGAGCGCCCCCGTCTCCTGCGCGGAGCCTTCGACGAACAGGAACGCGAGGGACTTCCCGTCGGCCGACCAGAGCAGGTGGTCGATCTGACCCTTGACGCGCGTCAGCTGCCGCGGCGGTCCGCCGGCGGCGGGCGCGAGCCAGATCTGGAGCTGCCCGCGCGCGGCGGCGTCGGAGAGGAACGCGATCGTCCGGCCGTCGGGGGAGAAGGCGGCGCCCCACTCGCGGTGCGCCTTGCCGTCCTTGCCTGCGGTCAGCCGCCGGGGCTTGCCGGCGGGCAGGTCGGCGACCGAGATCGCGCCGAGGATCTCCTCGCCGTTGGCGTCGGCGACCTTCTCCGACCAGGCCGCGCGCGCGCCGTCGGGCGCGACCGCGGTGTCGCGGAAGTGGCGCACCTGGCGCAGCGACTCGTAGACGGCCTTGACCGAGGGCGCCGCGGCGGGCGATGCGGACGGGGCCGGCACCGAGAGCAGCGACGCGAGAACGAGCGGCAGATGCAGCACGGTTCCTCCTGCCTGAAACGGAAAACGCGAAACCGGAAACCTAGGTCAGGTCCACCCAGACGCTCTTGACCTGCGTGTACTCCTCGAGCGCGTAGTGTCCGCGCTCGCGGCCGAAGCCCGACTCCTTGTAGCCGCCGAAGGGCAGGCCCGGGTCGTAGAAGTTGTAGGTGTTCACCCAGACCGTCCCGGCCTTGAGCGCCTTGGCCGTGCGCAGCGCCTTCTTGACGTCGCGCGACCAGACCGCCGCGGCCAGCCCGTAGATCGTGCCGTTGCCGATCGCGACCGCCTCGGCCTCGTTCTGGAACGTCAGCGTCGCGAGCACGGGCCCGAAGATCTCCTCGCGGGCGATCGTCATCTGCGGCGTGACGCCGTCGAAGACCGTCGCCTCGAAGAACGCGCCCTTGCCGTTGATGGAGGCCGGGTTGCCGCCGGCGACCAGCTTCGCGCCTTCCTTCCGGCCGCTCTCGACGTAGCGCGCGACGCTGTCGCGCTGCTTCTCGGAGACGAGGGACCCGAGCCGCGTCTTCGGGTCGAGCGGGTCGCCGGGCGCCATCTTCTTCGCGCGCTCGACGACCTTCTCCATGAGCGCGTCGTGGACCGATTCTTCGACGAGCAGGCGCGATCCCGCCGAGCACAGCTCGCCCTTGCCGTAGAAGATCGCGTTGATCGCACCCTTCGCGGCGGCGTCGAGGTCGGCGTCGGCGAAGACGATGTTGGGCGACTTGCCGCCCAGCTCCATCGAGACGCGCTTGACGGTGCCCGCGGCGGCCCGGAGGATGGACTTGCCGGTCTCGGTCTCGCCGGTGAACGAGATCTTGTCGATGCCCGGATGCAGCGCCATGGCCTGGCCGACGACGGCGCCCGGCCCCGGGATGACGTTGAACGCGCCGGGCGGCAGGCCCGCCTCGGCCAGCAGCTCCGCGAGCATCAGCGCCGTCAGCGGCGTGACGGAGGCGGGCTTCAACACGATCGCGTTGCCGAGCGCGAGGGCGGGCGCGATCTTCCACATGGCCTGCAGCAGCGGGAAGTTCCACGGCGTGATGGCGCCGACGACGCCGATCGGCTCGCGCAGCGTCAGCAGGAAGGCGTCGGTCCGCCCGGGGAAGGTGTCGCCGTAGAGCTTGTCGGCGTATTCACCGAAATACGAGAGGCACTCGGCCGCGGCGGGCATGTCGATCTTCGCCGCCTCGAAGATGGGCTTGCCGTTGTCCTGCGTCTCGACCTTGCCGAAGTCGTCGGCGCGGGAAAGGAGCAGGTCGGCGGCGCGCATGAGGATCCGTCCGCGCTGGCGGGGTTTCATGGCCGCCCACGGCCCGGACTCGAAGGCGGCGCGCGCGGCCGCGACGGCGCGGTCGAGGTCTTCCTGGCCGGCCTCAGCGACGTCGGCGATGGACTCGCCGGTCGCCGGGTTGACGGTCGCGAAGCGCCGGCCGCTCGCCGACGGGACGAACGCGCCGTTGATGAAGAGGTCGGTCTTCAGGAGTTACTTCCCCTTGAACTTGGGAACGCGCTTCTCCTGGTTGGCGGCGATGCCTTCCTTGGCGTCCTCGCTCTGGAAGAGCAGCTGCTGCACCTCGCGCTCGATCGCGAGCGCCGACTCGAGCGGCAGGTCCCAGCCCGACTGGACCGAGCGCTTGATGCGGCCGACGGCCTTGGACGCCTTGTTCGGCGGCGTGAACTGCCGGGCGTAGTCCATGACCTGCTCCCACCACTGCTCGGGCGTGGCGTCGATGACCTGGTTGACGAGGCCGAGGTCGAGCGCCTCCTCGAAGGAGAACGTGTTGCCCGTGACCATGAGCTCGATGGCCTTCGACTTGCCGATCATCTTCGAGAGCCGCGTCGTCCCGCCCGTTCCGGGCAGCACGCCGAGCGTGACTTCCGGCAGGCCGATCTTGCCCGAGTCCTTGCGCGCGATGCGCAGGTCCGCCGCCATCGCGATTTCCATTCCGCCGCCGACCGTGTGGCCGTTCAGCGCGGCGATCACGAGCTTCGGCGTGTGCTCGAGGCGCAGGAGCATCTCGTTGGCGTGCAGGCAGAAGAAGTACTTGAAGCCCGGCGAGACGGCGTTGAGCATGCCGATGTTCGCCCCGGCCGAGAAGAAACGGTCGCCCTTGCCCGCGCAGGACGATGACGTGCACGTCGTCGTCGAAGCGCGCCTTGAGAATCGCCTCGTCGAGCTGGCGGTTCATGGCGTAGGTGTAGGTGTTGGCTGGCGGGTCGTCCATCTCGATCACGGCGATGCCGTCGGCGGCGCGGTAGTTGACGACCGGGTGGTCGAGATCGGGGCTCGTCCAGTCGCGGGTCTTTGCAGGCGTGCTCATCGGTCCTCCTGGTTGGCTTGGAACGCGGGATCCTATCAGGATTGCGGGGGTTTTCTAGAGGCCCAGGAAGCTCTTGGCGATCGTGAAATAGATGATCAGGCCGGTCGCGTCCACGAGGGTCGCGATCAGCGGCGCGGACATCACGGTCGGGTCGATCTTGAAGACCGTGGCCAGCAGCGGGATCATCGAGCCGACCGTATTGGCCCAGGCGCAGATCACCAGGATCGAGACGCCGACGGTCATCGCGAGCGGGAGGGTCGAGCCCCAGAGCATCGCCCGCGCCACCCCGACGATGCCGAGCATCAGGCCGAGAACGATGCCGCTGCCGGCCTCGCGGAAGAGGACCCGGCCGAAGTCGCGCAGCCGGATCTCGCCCACGGCCAGGCCGCGCACGATCGTCGTGACGGTCTGCGAGCCGGAGTTGCCCCCGGTGCCGATCAGCAGCGGGATGAAGAAGGAGAGGGCGACCACTTTCGCGAGCTCGCTCTCGTAGTGGCGCAGCACGGTTCCGGTGAAGGTCTCGGTGACGAACATCAGGAGCAGCCAGTTGAACCGCAGGCGCACGTTGCGGAAGGGCTTGGTCGCGAAGTAGCCCTGCTCGACGGTTTCTTCCGTGGCCGAGACGCCGCCCATGTGCAGGACGTCCTCGGTCTGCTCCTCGATCATGATGTCGATGACGTCGTCCACGGTGACGATCCCGAGCAGGCGGTTCTCGTCGTCGACGACGGGGATCGCGTGGACGTCGTACTTCGAGACGAGGCGCGCGACCTCTTCCTGCGGCGTGTCGGCTTTCACCGTCAGCAGGCGGCGCTCCATCATTTCGGAGATCTTCCGGTCCGGCGGAGCGGGGAAGAGGTGCCGCAGGGACACGTAGCCGACGAGGTGCCCGGTTTCGTCGAGCGCGTACAGGCTCTGGACGGTCTCGACCTCCGGGTCGATGCGCTTCAGGTGGTCGAGCGTCTCGGCGACGGTCCACTCGGGGCGGATCGTTGCGAACTTCTCCGTCATGAGACGGCCGGCCGTGCGGGCCGGATGGCGCAACAGCCGCTCGACCTCGGCGGCGTCGCGCGGCGACATCTTGGCGACGATGCCCTCGCGCTGGCGCTGTGTCAGGTGCTCGAGCAGGAACGTGACCTCGTCGGCGGGCAAGCGGTCGAGCTCGGCGCCGAGCTTCGAAGGAGAAGCCCGGTGCAGGACCAGGCGCAGCGTCTCGCCCTTGAGCTCCGAGAGCACGGCCGCGCCCTGTTCGGGCGGCAACGCCTCGAAGAGCACGACCCGGTCCTCGCGCGGCAGGTCGTCCAGCAGCTCCGCCAGGTCGGCCGGGTGGATGTTCGCCACCGCCGCGGCCAGCTCCTTCGGGTTGTCCCGGATCAGCTCCTCGATGTCGGGGCCGATCACCTTTGCGAGCGACATTGGGGGGATTCTGACACCAGTAAGCAGTCGGCAGTAAGCAGTAAGCAGTAAGCAGTGCGCCGACCGCGAACGACGAGACCTGCTTACTGCCGACTGCTTACTGCTTACTCTGGCTCGTCGGATCCACCCAGTCGCTCGAGCCGTCCGGATGGAACTCCTTTTTCCAGATCGGCACGGTCGTCTTCACGCGGTCGATCGCGGCGCGGCAGGCGGCGAAGGCGTCGGCGCGGTGCGGAGACACCGCGGCGATCGCGACGGAAGCATCGCCGACGCCGAGACGTCCCACGCGGTGCTTCATGCCGATTTTCACGACCGGAAACTCGCGGGCGAGACCCTCGGCGATCCGCGCCATCTCGGACTCCGCCATCGGGCCGTACGCCTCGTACTCGATCGCCGTCGTGGCGCGGCCGTCGTTGTGGTCGCGCACGACGCCGACGAACAGGCACAGCGCGCCGTCCGACGAGCGGGTTTCGGCGAGCAACGCGGCGAGGTCGATGAGGGAGGTCGTCAGGAACATCGGTGGAGCTGTCAGCCTCCCGCCACGGGAGGAAGGAACGCCACTTCGTCGCCGTCGCGCAGGATCGTGTCGCTGCCGACGTACTCGCGGTTCACGGCGGCCGGCGGAATGGCGGGGAATTGCCGGAACAGGGCCACCTCGCGGACGAGCGCCCCCCACAGGTCCTGGACGCGCGTTCCCTCCGGAAAATCCCGCTCTTCCTCGTCGCGGCCGATCGCATCCCGGAAGGAGGCAAAGTGGAGCAGGTGAACGCGCATGGACGTCCAGTCTATGCGGACCGGGCTGCACCTTGACTTCTGACTGACCGGTCGGTTATTGTCGCGGTCATGCCGCGTATTGCCCATGCCTCCGAGCCCGAGCGTCGCCTGGCCCTGCTCAAGGCGGCCTTCCGAGAGGTCGCCGAGAAGGGGTTCTCCGAGGTCACGCTCGACGACATCGCCCGCCGCGCGGGCGTCTCGAAAGGCGTGACGCTCTACTATTTCGACTCGAAGGACGCGCTCTTCCGCGAGCTCTTCGGCTGGCTGATCGACTCGATCCACACCCGGATGCGCGAGGCCGTCGGCGCGGTCGAAGAGCCGGTCGCGAAGGTCCGCGCCCTGGTCGCGCTGATCTTCCCTTCGCCGTCGAAGAATCGCGCGTTTTTCCGAGCGTTCGTGGATTTCTGCGGCCTCGCGTCGCGGCGAGAGGCCTTCCGGCTCGTCAACGAGCGGTTCTACGCGGGCTGTCGCGACATCGACGGCGGCATCGTGGAAGAAGGCATGCGCCGCGGCGTGTTCGTCGTGCGCGACCCGAAGGAGGCCGGCTCGACGATGCGGGCGATCTTCGACGGCCTGATGATGCAGTGGCTTTCCGAGAAGGATCCCGAAGCGACCTTCGGGACTTACCGCGATCGGTGCGAGCGGGAGCTGCTCCACTACCTCTTGCCCGCCGCGGCGGTTCGAGGGGAGAAGCGATGAGCGCCCGGCCCGCGCCGCCCGAGTCGCGCTGCGCCAACGACGAGTGCGCGCGGCCGCCCGAGCCGGGGGAGCGCTACTGCCCGGCCTGCGGCCTGGAACGGTCGCTGTTCGACCCGCAGGCGCGGCGGCAGGCCGCCCAACGGCGGGCCGACGGGCGGGGGGAAACCGGCCGGCGATAGAATCCCGGCTGCCCATGATTCCCGAAGGCGCCCCCCTTTCGGTCAAGCGGATTCTCCTCGCCGCTCCCCGCGGATTCTGCGCGGGCGTCGTGCGCGCGATCGAGATCGTCGACCTGGCCCTCGACTGCTTCGAGGGGCCTGTCTACGTCCGCCGGGAGATCGTCCACAACAGCCACGTCGTGCGCGACTTCGAGGCGCGCGGCGTGCGCTTCGTCCAGGAGCTCGACGAAGTGCCCGACGGCGCCACGGCCGTCTTCTCCGCGCACGGCGTCTCGCCGCAGGTGCGCGCCGCCGCCACCGCCCGGGGCCTGCGCGTGATCGACGCGACCTGCCCGCTCGTGACCAAGGTGCACCTCGAGGCCATCCGCTTCGCGCGGATGGGCTACGAGATCCTGCTCGTCGGCCACGCCGGCCACGAAGAGGTCGAGGGAACGATGGGGGAGGCCGCCTCGCAGATCCAGCTCGTCTCCTCCGTCGCCGACGCGCAGCAGGTCGTCGTGCGCGATCCCGAGCGGATTGCGTTCATCACGCAGACGACCCTGTCCATGGAGGACACGCGGCCGATCGTCGAAGCCCTGCGCGCCCGCTTCCCGAAGATCCACGTGCCGGCCAAGGACGACATCTGCTACGCGACGCAGAACCGCCAGGTCGCCGTGCGGGCGCTCGCGCGCCAGGCCCCGGTCATCCTCGTCGTGGGCTCGCGCAACTCCTCCAACTCGAACCGCCTCGTCGAGGAGGCGGCGCTCGCGGGGGCGCGGGCCTACCTCGTGGACGACGTGTCGGAAATCGATCCGGCGTGGCTCGAGGGCGTGGAGACGATCGGCATCACTTCCGGCGCCTCCGCCCCGGAGTTCCTGGTCGACGAGATCGTTCGCGTGCTGCGCGCCCACCGCGACGTCGACGTCGACATCGTCCTGACCGTCGAAGAAGACGTGCACTTCCCGCTGCCTCCCGAAGTGGCCGGCGCGCGGCGTCCGCAGCCGACGGCGACGCTCCCGACCCGTTCCTGAGGCCGAGGACGCTGCAGCCGTGAACTCCCCGCGGCTGGCGAACAAGGTGGCGTTCGTCACCGGCGCTTCGCGCGGCATCGGCGAAGCGACGGTGCGGCGGCTCGGCGCCGAGGGCGCGCGGGTCGTGCTCGCCGCGCGGGACGTCGCCGCGTGCGAACGCCATGCGGGGCAGATGCGCGCCGAGGGCCAGGAGGCCGTGGCCGTCGCCTGCGACGTGAACGATCCTGTTTCCGTTTCCGCGGCGATCGGCGCGGCCGTCGCGCGGTGGGCGCGCGTGGACATCCTGGTCAACAACGCGGGTCTCGGCGGCCGAACCCCGCTCGACGACCCCGACGACGCGCGCTGGGACGCGATCCTCGCGACCAATCTGACGGCCATGTTCCGCGTGATCCGCGCGGCGTCGCCCCATCTGCCCGACGGCGGGCGCATCGTCAACCTCTCCTCGGTCCTCGGCCGCTTCGGCGTGCCGGGCTTCGCGGCGTACTGCGCCTCCAAGCACGGGGTGATCGGCCTGACCCGCAGCCTCGCCCTCGAGCTCGCGCCGCGCAAGATCACGGTCAACGCGATCTGCCCGGGCTGGGTCGAAACGGAAATGGCGCGCGAGGGCTTCCGCGGCCTGGGCGGCGAGGACGAGGGCCGGAAGCTGGCCGCGCGCATGGCGCCGCTCAACCGCGTCCTGCACCCCGACGAGATCGCCGGCCTCGTCGCCTATCTCGCCTCCGACGACGCCCGCTCGGTCACCGGCCAGGCGATCGTGGCCGACGGCGGGCAGGTGATGCCTTAAGGGGAAAAGGTAAGCAGTAAGCGGTCAGCAGTAAGCAGTGCGCAAGGGCTTTCGAACCTGATAATGTTTTTACTGCGTACTGCTTGTCTGCGTACCGCTCACTGTTGACTGCGTAGGGAGGAACGACATGACCAAGAACGAATTCCTGACCGCCCTCGACGCCATCGTTGCCGAGAAGCACCTGCTCAAGCACCCCTTCTACCAGCTCTGGTCGCAGGGCAAGTTGACGCGGGAGAATCTGCGCGAGTACGCGATCTCGTACTACCCGCACGTGGCGGCCTTCCCGACGTACGTCTCGGGCGTGCATTCGGGTTGCGAGGACGCGGCGCTGCGCCAGGAGCTGCTCGAGAACCTCATCGAGGAAGAGCGCGGGACGGAGAACCACCCTGCGCTGTGGCGGCGGTTCGCGGCTGCGCTCGGCGCGGATGCGTCCGAGCTCGCCGCGGCGCCGCGGACGCCCGAGGTCGCCGCCACGATCGCGGAATTCCGCCGCGCGACGCACGACGGCTCGGTCGCCGAGGGCCTCGCGGCCCTGTACGCGTACGAGTCGCAGATCCCCGAGGTCTCGAAGACCAAGCGGGAGGGCCTCGAAGCCTTCTACGGCATCGTCGACGAGGATGCGACGCGGTTCTTCTCCGTGCACGAGGAAGCCGACGTGTGGCACCGGCAGGTCGAGCGGGAAGCGCTCGGGCGCGTCGCCGACACTCCCGAGGCGCGGGCGAAAGCGCTGGAGTCGGCGCGGCGCTGCTGCGACGCGCTCAACCGGGCGCTCGACGGCGTGATGCGGGAGAACGCCCTCGTCTGCTGATCGGTTGATTCGGGCCGTCTTCTTCGACGCCGGCGCGACGCTGCTGTATCCCGATCCTCCGGTGGAGGAGGTCTACGCCCGCATTTTCGCGGACGACGGCGTCCGGTTCACGCACGGCGAGCTGCGCGACGCGTTGACGACCGTCTGGATCGAGATCCAGCGCGAGAAGCCGGGCGACCGCTACGGCGGCGTGCGCGGCGAGCCCGCGTTCTGGCGGGACTTCCTCGGGCGCGTGCGGCGTCTGCTCGACGGCGGGCCCCTGTCGGACGAGGCCTTCGGGCGGCTGGCGCAGCACTTCCGGGACCCCGCCGTCTGGGCGGTCTACCCCGACGTCATCCCCACGCTCGACGCGCTGGCCGCTCGCGGGATGCCGCTCGCGGTGGTGTCCAACTGGGACTCGTACCTGCCGCGGCTGCTCGAGCTGCGGGGGCTCTCGCGGTACTTCCAGACCGTCTCGGTGTCCGCGCTCGAAGAGACCGGCAAGCCCGACGCCGAGATCTTCCGTCGGACCTGCGCGCGCATGGCGGTCGGCGCGGCCGACGCGCTCCACGTCGGGGACTCCCTGCGGGACGACTACGAGGGAGCGCGGGCCGCCGGGCTGCACGCGTTGCTGCTGGACCGCAAGGACCAGCACGGCGACGTGACCGAGCGGATCGCGAGCCTGGCCGAGCTGCCGGAGCGGGTCTGATCGGACGCCGCTCCATGTGGCTCGCCCTCCGGATCGGCGAAACGAAGGGTCTTGCGGCGCCGGGCTTCTGATATTCTCCGCCGCACTTTCGCATGAGCAACCAGCTGTTCCGGACCAAGTCGCTCGACCTGATCCTCGCGGACGCCGACGAGCCGCAGCACCAGATGAAGCGGACGCTGGGTCCGATCCAGCTGATCGCGCTCGGCATCGGCGCGATCGTCGGCGCCGGGATCTTCGCGGTCATCGGTTCGGCGGCCGCGGGCGGCGGGCACCACGACGGCGCCGGCCCCGCGCTGGTCATCTCGATCCTCATCACGGCGATCGGCTGCGGCTTCTGCGCGCTCTGCTACGCGGAGTTCGCATCGCTCGTGCCGATCGCCGGCAGCGCCTACACCTATTCCTACGCCACCCTCGGCGAGTTCGTGGCCTGGATCATCGGCTGGGACCTCATCATCGAGTACGCGATGGGCAACGTCGCCGTCGCGGTGTCCTGGTCGGGTTACTTCGTCGAGCTGCTGAAGGGCTTCGGGCTCGTGATCCCGCCGTGGCTGACGACGGACCTCGCGACGGCCATCAAGACCCCCGGCTTCATGGACGCCGCGCCGCACGCCTTCGGCGTGCCGATCGTCTTCAACCTGCCCGCCGCCGCAATCACCCTGCTGCTGACGTGGATCCTCGTCATCGGGATCAAGGAATCCGCGTCGTTCAACACCGGCATGGTCGTCCTGAAGCTCATCATCCTGGTCTTCTTCATCATCGTCGGCGCGATGTACGTCAAGCCCGCCAACTGGCACCCGTTCTCGCCCAACGGCCTGACGGGCATCCGGACCGGCGCGGCGCTGATCTTCTTCGCGTACATCGGATTCGACGCCGTCTCGACCGCCGCCGAGGAGTGCCGGAACCCGCAGAAGGACATGCCCATCGGCATGATCGGATCCCTCGCGATCTGCACCGTCCTGTACGTCGCGACCTCGCTCGTGCTCACGGGCATGGTGCCGATCGAGCAGATCCGCGGCTCCTCGGAGCCGCTGGCGAAGGCGTTCTCGCTGCTGGGGATGAACTGGGCGGCGGGCATCGTGGCCTTCGGCGCCGTCATCGCGACCACCGCCGTGCTGCTGGTCTTCCAGTACGGCCAGGCCCGGATCTTCTTCTCGATGGCGCGCGACGGCCTGCTTCCCAAGTCCTTCGCGAAGATCCATCCCAAGTACAAGACCCCCCACGTCACGACGATCTGGATCGGCGTCGCGGTGGCCCTGCTGTCGGCCTTCGCGAACCTGGACGTTTTCGTCGAGCTGACGAACATCGGGACCCTCTTCGCGTTCGTGCTCGTCTGCATCGGGATCATGGTCCTCCGCCACAAGGACCCGGATCGCCGGCGCGCCTTCCGGACGCCGTTCGTGCCCTACGTCCCGATCGCGGGCATCGTCGTCTGCATCTACCTCATGAGCGGTCTTCCGCTCGCGACGTGGATCCGCTTCGGCGTGTGGCTGCTGATCGGGCTCGTCATCTATTTCCTGTACGGCTTCCATCGCAGCCGACTCGCCCAGCGCTAGCGCCGGGGCTGCGACATTCTCCGACTGCTGCAAACGGGCGGAGCTGCGTCTGTGCGCACGCGGTGCGAATAGTCTCCCGACCGAAGGGAGGGAGGAGGTTCGCGCCGCGGGAGCGAGCGCGTAGCGAGGGATCAGCCGGACGGTCGAGCCCCTTTGGGCGAGCCGTACGGCGGTGCGCCCGAAGGGCGCAGATCCCTCGCGAAGCGCGCAGCGACGAGTTAAACTGCAAAAGACTCCGCCCGGGGCGTCCCGGCTTGCGGAAGTCGCGTTTTCTTTGTAGTGGAGGTGGGAATGCGAATCCGGGCTTTTCTCCTGATGGTGGTCTGCGCGGCCGCGCTGGCTTCGCCGGCCAGCGGGCAGGTGGCGACCAAGAAGTTCCCGTGGCAGCCGGTGGGCGGGGTCCAGAACATCGACGTCTCGACGGAGAGCGTGGTCGTGGGACAGGTCGTGTTCGACATGGGCAGCACGCTCAAGGGCACGCCGCTGCGCAAATCGAGCGCGAACGTCCGCGTGCGGATCGACAACAACTCGGAGGTCGATGAGGAAGTCGGTGTCGCCGTCGTCGTCTTCGACGCAGAGGGCAACGTCGTGGCTGCCGGCTCGAACGGCACGAAGTGGGGATACCTGAACAAGGGCTCGCGCACGTACTACGACATCGACTTTCCGTACGTGTACCGCCGCCTGGACAGCGCCGCGAACTTCATCGTGACGCTCGAGACCCGGGCCAAGGGCACGAAGAGCTCCAAGCCCACCAGCGACGCGCCCGCGCCCGAGCCGACCCCCGTCCCCTGACCGGGTATTCGACCGTGTTTCCGCCCCGTCCGGCGGCCCTGATAGGGTTCGCCGGCGGGGGAAACATGATCATGCGCAAGGCCGCTCTCTTCGCCGCCGCGGTGTGCCTGGCGGCGCCGCTGTCCGCCCAGCAGGCCACGAAGAAGTTCGACTACAAACCGGTCGACGGCATCCAGGCGATCAGCCTCGCCATCGACCAGGTGAAGGTCAGCCAGATCGTGTTCAAGCCCGGCAAGGCCGCCGGCGGCCCGGTGCGCCGCTCCGACGCCGAGTGCGTCATCCGGATCGACAACGAGGGGGCGGTCGCGGTGCAGACGGGCATCGCGGTGGCCCTCTTCGACGAGGCGGGCAATCTCGTCGCGGCCGGCTCCGGCGGCACGCGTGCCGGCTGGGTCCCGGCCGGCGAGCACGACACCAGCGCGATCCGGTTTCCGTTCGTCTACCGCAACATGGAAAAGGCGAAGACGTTCCTCGTGACGCTCGAGGTGCAGCCCAAGCCTCCCAAGGACGCGCCGGCGTCCGCGCCCGCCAACTAGATCAGGGGTGGAGCAGGCCGGGCACGTCGCGCCCGGCGTAGCCCGTCATCTCGACGTAGGCGCGGCCGGCGATCGGGCGCCCGTCCCGCGTTCCCTCGACGCGGCAGGCGCCTTCCCAGTAGGTCACGCCGGTCGACTTCTCCGTGACGAGCTCCTGATCCGCGACCAGCGGCGTGACCTTCGTCTCGAGCTTGAGCGAGGCGATCGCGAGCGACCACGAGGCCGGGTAGACGGCCCCGGAACGGGGAGAGGCCCAGGCCGACAGGGGCTTGAGCGCGACGTCGGTCCACGCGATGGCGCGTGCGGGGCCGCCGTCCGCGGGGACGAACGTCCCGGCCGAGAAGGGCGACGCCTTCCCGCCCTCGAGGCGGATCCGGTAGAGCATCAGGTCCGAGCCGTCGGCAAGCTGGAGGGCGAACCAATCCCAGCCGGTCGCGCGGGCCGGCAGGACGCCGGGCCCCCATTCGTGGTCGAACCACGCGCTTCCGGAAAGGGCCAGACGCGAACCGTTGCCGGTCAACGTGCCGGTCGCCGAGAGGCGGGTGATCGACACGTAGTGCGAATACTCCTTCTCGCCGGCGCCCTTTTTCGAGATGCCGTCGCCCCCGTGGAGGACGGGGGGCCTGGACGGCGTGAGCGTGAGCTCGAGCCGGCCGAGGGCGCGGCTTCCGGCGACGAGGCGCACGGATCCTTTCTCTTCGCGCACGGACCAGTCTTCGTTGAACACCGCGAGCCCGCTTTCCGAAGCGCCCGCGATCCCCGGCAGGCCCAGATGCGTCTTCTCGTCGTACGCGAACGTGCCGGCCGCGACGTCGGTCCACGCGAAGTGCGCCAGGTGCAGGTCGTGCGCCCGGAAGAAGGTGACCTGGAACCCGTAGGCTTTCCCGGCCGCGTCGCTCAGGTGCCCCGTGTAGTACCACCACTCGACCGCCGTCTCGGGGTGCGAGCCGTGGTCGCGGGGAAACGTCGGCGGCGGCGCGGGCGCCGCGAGCAGGAGGGACAGGAGGACGGCGCCGGCCCGCATCACTCCTCCTGCAGCGCGGCCGCCGGATTCACCGCGGCGGCGATGCGGCCCGGAACCAGGCCGGCGAGCAGGGACGCGCCGAGGACGAGCAGCGCCGCGCCGGTCAGGGCGGGGACGGGGACGCGCAGAGCCACGCTCCAGCCGAACGACTGCGGGTTGATGACGCCGAGCAGCAGCCAGGCGAAGCCCGCGCCCGCGGCCGCCGCCGCCGCGGTGCCGACGAGTCCGGTGAGCAGGGCCTCGTAGAGCGTCGCCCGCCGGATCTGCGGCCCGCTCGCCCCGATCGCGCGCAGCAGTCCGAAGGAGCGCCGCCGCTCGACGGCGGAAGCCAGCAGGGCGTTGGCGATCCCGAGAATGGCCACGCCGACCGCGATCGCCTCGAGCGCCCGGGTCACGGCGAACGTGCGGTCGAAGATCCGAAGCGCCTCCCTGCGCAGCTCGCGGTTGGTCGAGATCGAGAGCGCGAACCGGCCGCCGGCCGCGGCGAGGATGCGCCGGCGCAGATCGTTGGCGTCGACGCCCGGCCGCGCGAGCACGGCGGCGCTCGTGATGCGCGGATCGCCGAAGAGCGCGAGGTAGAGCGCGCGATCCATCACGACGGTGCCGCGGTCGTTCGAGTAGTCGCGGTAGACGCCCGCCACGCGGAAGCGCCGCGGGCCCCCCGGCGTCGCGACCGTCACGTCCGAGCCGTCCCCGACGCCGAAGCGGCGGGCGTAGGGCTCGGAGACGAGGACCTCCCCGCGCTCCCGCGCCGCGAGCGCGACGGGCCGCGGATCCTTGCCGTCGAGCAGGGGCAGGCCTCCCACGCGGGCCACGACCCGGAAGTCGCCCGAGGCGAGCGTGAACGGATGTCCGGAGGCGTCGGTCGTTTCGCGCGCGCGAAACGGGTCGACCGCGGCGACGCCGTCCATCCCCTCGAGAAACGCGATGGTCTCGGCCGGAAGGTCCCCGACGATGCCGGAGCGGCCCCCGGCGTCGGCCTTGATCCAGAGGTCCGAGCGCAGCGTCGACTCGACCCAGACCTTGACGGTTTCGCGGATCGACGCCACGGTCACGATCATCGCGAGCGTCATGCCGAGCGCCATCGCGAGCGCGGTGACGGCGATGCCGTTGCGCGCGAGCGCGCCGCCGAAGAACCCCGCGGCCAGGCGCCCCTCGGCCCCGAGGCGCGCGAGCAGGCGGCCGGGCAGCGCCGCGCCGAGGCTGACGGCCAGCGGCGCCGCGAGCGCGAGGGCGAGGACGACGAGCGCGACGGCCGCAAATCCGAAGAGCGGGAACCCGTCGACGGGCCCGGCGCGCGAGAGAGCGGCGGCTGCCGCCAGCGCCACCGCGGCCCCGGACGCGCGCGGCCAGAGGCGCCGCCGGGCGACGGCCTCGATGGATCCTGGCCGCATCGCCGGCGAAGGCGCGACGCGCGTGGCCTCGATCGCGGGCAGGAGCGTGGCCAGGACCGCGGCCGACAGGCCGACGGCGGCCGCGAGCCACACGGCGCCGCCGTAGCCGGCTCCGGCGATGCGCGCCGTCGGCAGGTAGATGCTCGAGACCGTGCCGCCCACCGCGCGCAGCGCCGCCCGCGACACGAAGAGGCCGAGGACTTCGCCGAGGAGCGTTCCCGCGATGCCGATCGCGAGCCCCTCGGCGAGGAAGGCCGAGAAGATCGCGGAACGCGAGGCCCCGAGGGCGCGCAGGGTCGCGATCTCGGGTCGGCGGCGCAGCACCGCGATCGAAACGGCGTTGGCGATCAGGAAGATCCCGACGAGCAGGGTGAGCGAGCCGAGCGCGTTCAGGTTCAGGCGAAAGGCGCGCACCATCCGGTCCGCCGTCTGCGCCGCGCGCCCGGGCGGCTCGAGCGCGAGCCCCCGCGGCAGCCGTTGCACGATCGCGCGTTCCGCGTCGGCCCGCGACACGCCGGGATCGAGCACGATGTCCACGCGGTCGACGAGGCCCTTCTTTCCGAGCAGGTCCTGCGCCGTGAAAATGTCGGTGACGAGGATGTCTCCACCGGAGGCCCGGGCCAGGCCGGAGAGCTCCAGGATCCCGCCGATCCGCGCCCGGTGGCGCACGCCGCCCGCGACGAGAGAGATCTCGGATCCCGGGGCCAGCCGGTGGCGCTCGGAAAACGGGACCGAGACGAAGACGGAGCCGGTCTCGGCCAGCAGCGCCGCCCGCGCCGCCGTGCCCGCCGGGTCGACCAGCCGGACGTCGCGGACCGCGCCGTCGCCGCCCCAGTCGACGCCGAGGACCTGCGCGACCTCGCGGCTGCCGTCGTCGATGACGGCCGAGCCCGACACGGCCGGCGCGAAGGTCCCGATCGGCCAGAGGAACGCGAGGGCCTCGAGCGCCTCGACCCGGATCCCGGCGGCGCCGGTCACGACGAAGTCGCTGCGCCCCGAGACCGCGGCGGCGGCGTCCTGGAACGACGCCGTGACGCTGCGGTTGGCGTGGTGGATCGCGGCGACCGCCGCGACCCCGATCGCGACGCCGATGGCCGGAAGCAGCACCCGGATCGGGGTGCCGGCGGGCCGGGCCGGTGATCAGCGCGCGAAAGACGAGCGCAAAGCCGCTCACCCGACGATCCGCCCGTCCCTGACCGCGGCCACCCGGTCCGCGCGCGACGCGGCCGCGGACGAGTGCGTCGCGAGCAGCAGCGTCACGCCGCGCTCCCGCCGGATCTGGTCGAGCAGCGTCAGGACTTCTCCGCCGTTGCGGCTGTCGAGGTTGCCCGTGGGCTCGTCGGCGAGCAGGAGGCGCGCGCCGGTGGCGAGGGCCCGCGCGATCGCCACGCGCTGCATCTCGCCGCCCGAGAGCTCGT
This sequence comes from uncultured Acidobacteriota bacterium, assembly GCA_963843325.1. Classification (GTDB taxonomy): domain Bacteria; phylum Acidobacteriota; class Thermoanaerobaculia; order UBA5066; family Gp7-AA6; genus DAHUXD01. The sequence continues at coordinate 297,938 of CAWJKC010000016.1, read as the reverse complement.
AGGGATGCGCCGCGGCGCGACGGGAGAGGCCGACCCGGTCGAGGAGCTTCGCGGCGCGTTCGGCCGCGTCGGCGCCGCCGTCGAGGCGCCGCGGCAGCTCGACGTTCTCCTGGACGGTCAGGTGGGGCAGGAGGTTGAAGAACTGGAAGACCATGCCGACCTCGCGCCGGCGGTACAGCACGAGCTCCTTCTCGGGCAGCGCCGCGATGTCCCGCCCGCCGACGCGGAGGTCGCCGGAGGTCGGGCGGTCGATCCCGCCGATCAGGTGCAGCAGGGTCGACTTGCCGCTGCCCGAGTCGCCGACGAGCGCGATGAATTCGCCGGCCGGCACCTCGAGGTCGAGCCCGTCCAGGGCGGCGACGGGCTCGGCGGCCGCGTAGATTTTGCGGACCGCCCGGCAGGAGATGGAGGGCGCGGCAAGGGCGTCGGGGGGCACGGTGCGAGAATACCCGACGGGACCCGCGCCCGCGTGTTGGTCGGTCCCCGAAACGAAAACCGAAACTGTGACTTTTCTGCAGCCCCTCCGCCGCGCCTGGGCGCAACGCGCCCTCGTGGCCGCCCTCGTGCGGCGCGAGCTGGCCGCGCGCTACCGCGGGGGAGCCCTCGGCTTCCTCTGGTCCTTCCTGAACCCGCTGCTGCTCCTGCTCGTCTATGCGACCGTCTTCCGCTTCGTGTTCGCCCCGCGGGCGGACGTGCGGCCGTACGCGCTCTTTCTCTTCGGGGGCGTGCTCGTCTGGGGCTTCGTCTCCGCGGCCCTGCTCGACGCCGTCGAGACGTTCCGCTCGAACGGGCCGCTGCTGCGCAAGACGACGGTCGCGCCGGAAGTCTTTCCCGCGGCCGCCGTCGGGGCGCGCCTCGTGCACCTGGTGCTCGCCCTTCCCGTGCTCGCGGCGGCCGTCGTTTTCGCGGTCGTGCGCGGCCGGGTGACGCTGGGCCCGGCCGTGCTCGAGTTCCCGATCGTCCTCGCCCTGCTGGCGCTGACGGTGTTCGGAGCGGCGCTGGCGGTCTCGGCGCTGTCCGTCCACTTCGGCGACGTCCGCGACATCGTCGCGAACCTGCTGACCCTCGCGTTTTTCCTGACGCCGGTCCTCTACCCGGGCGAGGCCGTGCCCGAGCGGTGGCGCTGGCTGCTGCGGGCCAATCCCTTCGCGTGCTTCTTCTCGGGCGTGCACGACACGCTCTTCGACTTCCGGCCCGTTCCGGCGTCGGACTGGCTCTGGATGGCGGGCACGGCCGTGGTCGCGCTCGCGGCCGGCGGCGCGATCTTCGAGCGTCTGCGCGACACGCTCGCGGAGGAAGCGTGAGCGCCGCGAGCCCGGCGATCGCGGTCGCCGGCGCGACGAAGATCTACCGGCGCTACGCGCGCGAGGCCCACGGCACGCTGAAATCGGCCCTCCTGTCGCGCCGGCGCACGGTCAAAGGGGAGGGAGGGGTGGTCGCGCTCGACGGGGTCGGCTTCACGGTCGCGCCGGGCGAGTCGATCGGCGTCATCGGCGCGAACGGCTCGGGCAAGTCGACGCTGCTGAAGCTGCTCGCCGGCATCGTGCAGCCCACGCGGGGCTCCGTCGCCGTGCGGGGCCGGCTCGCCGCGCTGCTCGAGCTCGGCGCCGGGTTCCACCCGGAGATCTCGGGCCGGGAGAACATCGAGATCACCGGCCTGCTGCTCGGCCTGACGAGGAAGGAGATCGCGGCCCGGTTCGACGACGTCGTGCGCTTTGCCGGCGTCGAGGAGTTCCTCGATGCGCCCGTGAAGACCTACTCGTCCGGAATGGCGGTGCGGCTCGGCTTCGCGATCGCCGCGCACAGCGATCCCGACGTGCTCCTCGTCGACGAGGTGCTCGCGGTCGGGGACGAGGCGTTTGCGCACCGCGCGCTCGAGAAGTTCTCGGAGTTCGAGCGCGCGGGCAAGACGCTCGTCTTCGTCTCCCACGACCTCGGGCTGGTGGCCGAGCGCTGCCGCCGCGCGCTCTGGCTCGACCACGGCCGGCTCGAGGCCGACGGGCCGGCGGGCGAGGTCGTGGCGCGGTACCGCGAGCGCGTGGCCACGGACGAAGGGCAGCGGCGCGCGGGCGACGCGGGCGCCGGAGGTCGGATCGGCTCGGGCGTCGCCACGGTCGAGGTGGTTCGCCTGCTCGACGGCGAGGGCCGGCCGGTGGGCCGCCTGCGGTCCGGGCCAGGCCGCTTTCGTCGAGATGGTCGTCCGGGCGCCGGAGGCGCTCTCGGACTTCGCCTTCGGGATCCAGATCGCGACCGTCGCCGGCACGGTCGTCTTCGGCACGAACACCGCGCTCGAGGGTCTGCAGGCCGAGCGGTTCGCGGGCGACGCGCGGGTCGTCGTGGAGATCCCGGCGCTCGACCTCGCGCCGGGCGTGTACGCGCTCGATGCCGCGGTCCACGCCCGCGACGGCGCCCCGTACGACTACCGGCGCGACGTGCTGCGCTTCGAGGTCACGGCCGACCGGGCGGGAACGGGGATCTGGAGCCCGTCCCGGCGCTGGAGCTTTTCCGGCGGGATCCGATGGAGGCCGTAGCGTCCCGCGTGCAGGTAGACTCTGGCCGCTGCATGCGTTCCACGTTCCTGCCCTTCGCCCGGCCGAGCCTCGGCGAAGAGGAGATCCGCGAGGTCGTCGACACGCTGCGTTCGGGCTGGATCACGACCGGGCCGAAGACCGAGCGGTTCGCGGCGGAATTCCTCGACTACGTCGGCGGCCGCTTCGCGGTCCCCGTCTCCTCGGCCACGGCGGGGCTGCACGCGGCCCTGCTCGCGCTCGGCGTCGGCCCGGGCGACGAGGTCGTGACGACGCCCCTGACCTTCGTCGCGACGCTCAACACGATCGTGCACTGCGGCGCCGTGCCGGTGCTGGCGGACGTCGACGCCGCGACCCTCAACATCCGGGTCGAGGCGATCGAGCCGCTGCTCACGCCGCGCACGAAGGCCATCGTGCCCGTCCACTACGTCGGGCAGCCGGCCGACCTCGATCCGCTGATCTCCCTGGCGTCGTCGCGCGGGATCGCGGTCCTCGAGGACGCGGCCCACGCCGTCGGCACCGAGTACCGGGGCCGGCGCATCGGCTCCTTCCCGACGACCTCGGTGTTCTCGTTCCACCCGAACAAGAACATGACCACCGGCGAAGGCGGCATGATCGTCACCGACGACGAGGGCGTGTTCGAGCGGGCCTCGCTCCTGAAGTTCCACGGCATGGACCGCGAGGCCTGGAAGCGCTTCTCGAAGGAAGGCAGCCCCCGCTACGACGTCGCGATCCCGGGCTTCAAGTACAACATGATGGACATCCAGGCGGCGCTCGGGCTCCACCAGTTGAAGCGCCTCGACGGATTCATCGCGGAGCGCGCGCGGCTGGCGGCGCGCTACGACGCCGCGCTGCGCGGCCTCGCGGGGCTCATCCTGCCCGCGCGGGTGCCGTACCCGGCGCGCCACGCCTGGCACCTCTACACTCCACTGGTGGACATCGACCGGCTGACGATCTCGCGCGACCGCTTCATGGCCGAGCTGAAGGCGAGAAACGTCGGCACCGGCCTGCACTACACGGCCGCGCACGAGTTCTCCTACTACGCCGGCCGGTTCGGCTGGAAGGCCGACGACTATCCCGAGGCCCACTTCGTGTCGGAGCGGATCGTCTCGCTGCCGCTCTTTCCCGGCCTCTCGGACGGCGACCAGGACGACGCGATTGCCGCGATCCGCGAGGTCCTCGCGGAGTTCCAGCGATGAAGACGTCCGTCGTCGTGCCCGTGTACAACGAGGAGAAGAACCTGCCGGAGCTCCTGCGGCGGCTCACCGCGGTCATGGACGCCGCCGCAAACCCCTACGAGCTCGTCTTCGTGGACGACGGCAGCCGGGACGGCTCGCTCGCGGTTCTCAAGGAGGCCGCGGCGGCGCGCCCCGACCGGGTCCGGGTGCTCGAGCTCGCGCGCAACTTCGGACAGCACCAGGCGATCCTCGCCGCGTTCGAGAACGTGTCGGGCGACGTCGTCGTGACGCTCGACGCCGACCTGCAGAATCCCCCGGAAGAGATTCCGAAGCTGCTCGCGAAGATCGCGGAGGGCTACGACGTCGTGGGCGGCATCCGGCAGAACCGCCAGGACGCGTTCCTGCGCCGGGCGGCGTCGGCCATGGTCAACCGCGTCACGGTCACGATCACGCGGATGCGGATCACGGACTTCGGCTGCATGCTGCGGGCGTATTCGCGCGACGTCGTCGAGGAGATCAACCGCTGCGACGAGTCGTCGACCTTCATCCCCGCGCTGGCGCAGAGCTTCGCCCGGCGCCCGACGGAGATCCCGGTCGCGCACGCGCCGCGGCTGCATGGCGAGTCGGCGTACTCGCTCTACCGGCTGATCCGCCTGAACTTCGATCTCATGACGGGCTTCTCCCTCGTGCCGCTCCAGGTCTTCGGCCTGCTCGGCACGCTGGTCGCCGTCGGCGGGGTGGGCTTCGGCCTGTTCCTGCTGCGTGCGGCGCCTGTTCGTCGGTGCCGAGGTCGAGGGCGTGTTCACGCTCTTCGCGATCCTCTTCACGCTGCTCGGCGTCGCGATGGCCGGACTCGGCCTCGTCGGCGAGTACGTCGGCCGCATCTACCAGCAGGTGCGCGGCCGCCCCCGCTTCCGGATCCGGCGCGTCTACGGCCTGGGCGCCGGGGATTCTTCGTCCTCCGACTCGCGGGCGATGGCGCGGGGCCCGCGGCCTTCGGCATGACCCGCATCGCCGTCTTCGCCTATTCCGACACCGGGCACGCCTGCCTGAAGCTCCTGCTCGACGCGTGGTGAGCAGGTCGTCCTGGTGGCGACGCACCGCGACGCTCCCGAGGAGAAGGCCTGGTTCCCGAGCGTCGCGGAGCTGGCGCGGTCGCGCGGGATCGAGCCGGTCGTCATGGAAAACCCGCTCGACGCCCAGTCGATCGCGCGCGTGCGCTCGGTCCGACCGGACCTCGTCCTGTCGTTCTACTACCGGCGCCTTCTTCCCGAAGAGATGCTCGAGGAGCCGCCGCTCGGGGCCTGGAACATGCACGGATCGCTCCTGCCGAAGTTCCGCGGCCGCGCGCCGGTCAACTGGGCGGTGTTGAAGGGCGCGACCGAGACGGGGGCCACGCTCCACGCGATGACCGCGCGCGCCGACCGCGGCGCGATCCTGGACCAGGAGCCGGTGCCGATCGGCCCCGACGACACGGCGATCGAGGTGCAGCGGCGCGTCACCACCGCCGCGACGGCGGTCCTCGCGCGGCGGATCGACGACCTGAAGAGCGGCGAAGCCCTGAATCTCGCCGCGCCGCAGGACGAGGCCGCGGCCACCCGCTTCGGCAGGCGCACGCCCGAGGACGGCCGCATCGACTGGACGCGGACCGCGAAGGAGGTCCACGACCTCGTGCGCGCGGTGACGCACCCGTATCCCGGAGCCTTCACGGACGTCTTCGGCGAAAAGACGTTCGTCTGGCGCTCGCGCGTTCCCGGCCTCGCCGCCCACGACACCTTCCCGGGACAGGTGCGCGCCGAGGAGGACCGGCTCTTCGTCGCCTGCGGGGACGACCGCTACCTGGAGCTGCTGCGGTTGCAGCCCGACGGCGCGGCGGAAGAGGATGCGAAAGCTTTCATCGAACGGAGGGGGCGCTGATGCGGGTTCTCATCCTCGGGGTCAACGGCTTCATCGGCAACGCGCTGACCGAGCGCATCCTGCAGCACACCGACTGGGACGTCTCGGGCCTGGACATCGGCTCCGACAAGATCGCGCCCTTCCTCTCGAATCCGCGCTTCACGTACCTCGAGGGCGACATCGCGATCAACAAGGAGTGGATCGAGTACCAGGTCAAGAAGTGCGACGTCGTGCTGCCGCTCGTCGCGATCGCGACGCCGGCCGCGTACGTGAAGACGCCGCTCGCGGTGTTCGAGCTCGACTTCGAGGAGAACCTGCGGATCGTCAAGCAGGCCGTGCGCTACAGGAAGCGCGTGGTCTTCCCGTCGACCTCCGAGGTCTACGGCATGTGCCCGGACGCCGAGTTCGACGAGGATGCCTCGCCGCTCGTGTACGGCCCGATCCAGAAGCAGCGCTGGATCTACTCGTGCAGCAAGCAGCTGCTCGACCGGGTGATCTGGGCGTACGGCACGCAGGGGCTGCAGTTCACGCTCTTCCGGCCGTTCAACTGGTTCGGCCCGCACCTCGACGACATCGACTCGCCCAAGGAGGGCTCGAGCCGCGTGCTGACCCAGTTTCTCCACAACATCCTCTACGGCGAGCCGATCAAGCTGGTCGACGGGGGGACGCAGCGGCGCTCCTTCACGTACATCTCGGACGGCATCGACGCGCTGATGGCGATCCTCGAGAACCGCGGCGGCGCGGCGGACGGAGGGATCTTCAACATCGGCAACCCCGCCAACGACCTCTCGATCCGGGACCTGGCCACGCGCATGATCGCGGCCGTGGGCACGTACCCCGGTTTCGAGGAGCACGGGCGCAAGGCCCGGATCGTCGACGTCTCTTCGGGCGAGTACTACGGCGACGGTTACCAGGACATCCTGACGCGCGTCCCCTCGATCCGCCGCGCGCGCACGCAGCTCGGCTGGGAGCCGAAGGTCTCGCTGGAGGACGGGATCCGCCGGACGCTCGACTTCTACCTCCAGAGCCGCCGGGCCGAGCCGTGACCGTCCGTCGCGTCGCCCTCAAGGTCGACTGCGACACGCTCGAGGGGACCCGCGAGGGCATCCCGCGCCTGCTCGAGACGTTTGCCGCGCGCGGGATCCGCGCGACGTTTTTCTTCACGCTCGGCCCCGACCGCTCGGGCGTGGCGGTCCGGCGCGTCTTCACGCGCAAGGGCTTTCTCCGGAAGATGATCCGCTCGCGCGCCCCGGCGCTCTACGGCTGGCGGACGATGCTCTACGGCACGCTGCTCCCGGCGCCCATGATCGGGCGCCGCGGCGAGGACGCGATCCGCGCTGCCGGCGCGGCGGGCCACGAAACGGGCGTGCACGGCTGGGACCACGTCGGCTGGCACGACCGGCTCGACCGCATGAGCGCCGCCGAGGTCGCCGGCGAATACGGCCGCGCCCACGAGGAGTACCTCCGCATCTTCGGCGCGCCGGCGCAGTCGAGCGCCGCCCCGGGCTGGACCGCGAACGCCCTGTCGCTCGCCGCCGAGCAGGAGCGGTCGCTCCTCTACACCTCCGACACGCGGTGCGGCGGCCCCTTCTTCCCGCGGGCGGGGGAGCGGGCCTTCTCGACGCTCGAGCTTCCGACGACGCTGCCCACGCTCGACGAGACGCTCGCGTGGGAGGACCTCCGGGGCGACGAGGACCAGCGGGCGTACTTCCGCGCCGCGGTCCGCGGCACCGAGATCCACACGATCCACACGGAGGTCGAAGGCCGATCGAAGGCGGAGCTCTTCGGGCGGATCCTGGACGACTGGCGCGCGGACGGCGTCGGCTTCGTCGCTGCTGTCGGAGCTGGCGCGCGAGGCCCTCGCGCACCGCGACCGCGTGCCGGTGCGTGAGCTCGCGAACGTGCGGCTTCCCGGGCGCGGCGGGCACGTGGCGACCGGCTGGCCCGAGCTGGCGGCCGGGCGGACGCTAGGCGGCGGATGCGCGCGACCCGCATGGTCTTCGTCGCCGGCGTGCTCGCGGCCCTGGCGGCGCGCTTGCTGCTGCTGCGCGCGTTCTCCGGAAACTACGACGTCGAGTCCTTCGCCGGCGCGGTCGCGATCCTGCGCCGGGGCGGCGCCCTGTATCTCGAGACCGCGCGGTACAACTACTCGCCCGTCTGGGCCCACGTGCTCCTCGCGCTCGACGCGCTCGCGCGCGGGATCGGCTGCTCGCTCGGCGCCGTGCTCGGCGCCTTCCTGCTCGTCGTGGACGCGCTCACGTCCGCGGTGCTCTACCGCCTCGGCGGAGGCGGACGCCGGGGCGGGGCGGCGGCCGTGCTCTTCTTCCTGAATCCCGTCTCCGTCTTCGTCTCGAGCTTCCACCTGCAGTTCGACAACGTGGCGATCCTCCTGCTGCTGTGCGCCCTCCTGTGGGCCCGGCGGCTGCCGGCCACGCGCGGCGCGACGGTGGCGTGGCTCTCGGCGTCGCTGCTCGTCAAGCACATCACGGCCTTCTTTCCGCCGCTCTTCCTCGCGTCGCGCCGGGAGCGCGGGTTGAAGCCGCTGGCGGCGGCCGTTCCGTACGCGGTCTTCGCGGCGTCGTTTCTGCCGTACTGGCGCTCGTGGGAGGGCGTGCGCCAGAACGTCCTCGGCTACCGGAGCCTCTCCGAGGACTACGGCGTGGCGATGCTGCTCGCGCTGCCGGGGGTGCCGCGCTGGGTGCCGGGGGCGCTCTTCGCCGCCGCGGTGCTCGTGGCGCTCGCGCTGCTGCGTGCGGTGCCGCGCGAGCGCGCGTGCCTGATGCTCTTCCTGGTGATGCTGCTCTTTGCACCCGGGCATCTGCGAGTACTACTTCGTATGGCCGATCGCGCTCGGCGCCCTCTTCGGCGGCGCGGGATTCGCCGTTTACACGGTCGTCGTCGCCGCGTTCTTTCTCGGCTCGCCGGACGGCCTCGGCCTGCCCCTGCGCCACCTGCCGGGGTGGCACGGCGTGTGGTGGAGCCTGCTGCTGTGGCTGCTGTGGGAGGTGCGCCGTCTCTCGACGCGCCGTGATCCGGAAACGGGGCAGGCCTGATGGCGCGGAGAGAACGCCGGGCGCGCCCTGCGGGGGTCCGGGTTATCTTGTCTCCAGCGTGATCGCGACTGGATCGATTCTCTCGTGACGAGCAAGCCGCGCTCCGGCGTACGTCCCGAGATCTGGCTCGCGCTCGCGTCCGTGGGCGGATCCCTCGCGGTGTACCTGCCGTTCCTGCGCGACATGAGCGCGGTCTACCGGTTCTGGGACGGGCCGAACTACCTGACCGTCGCGCGCACGCTGTACGACGTCCGGCCCGACAACCCGCTGCTCGCCTACGTGTACACGCCGACCTACTACCTGACGCACCTGCCGCTGTATCCGCTCTGCGTGCGGGCGCTGTCGTTCTTCGGATACGAGCCGGCGCTGCTGCTCGTGTCGGTGCTCGCGTCGGTCGCGGCGGTCCTGCTGTTCTACCGTCTCGCCCGCGACGTCTGGAAGCTGCCCTCGCCGCTCTTTCTCTCGCTCGTGTTCCTGTTCCTGCCGCCGCGCTGGCTGCTCTACCGCTCGACCGGCGCGACCGAGGCGCTGTCGATGGCGCTGACGTTGCTCTCGCTGTGGTGGTTCGAAAGCTCGCGCACCGGGCGTGCCGCGCTGGCCGCGGGCCTGGCGACGGTCACGCGGATCTCGGGCCTGATGTTCGCACCGGCGTACGCCGTCGTGCTGCTGCAGCAGCGGCGCTGGCGCTCGCTGGCGTGGCTCGGGCTCATTCCGACGGGGCTCTTCGCGTACTTTCTCTTTTGCGCGGTCCGTTTCGGAAACTTCTTCGCCTACCTTGCGCCGCACGGTGAGAAGCTCGCCGCGTTCCGTCCCTTCGGGTTCCTGCCGACCCTCTTTCAAAAGGGCCTGTACCACCAGGTCGAGTTCCACATCCTGCTCTTCCTCGTGTACGTGGTCGGGACGTTCCGGCTGCGGGAGCGGTTCCCGGTCCTCTTCTGGTACTGCCTCTTCGAGCTCGCGCTGCTGGTCTGCGTCTCGACGGAGGACTGGAGCCGCTATTTCCTGGCGATGGCGCCGTTCGCGCTCGTCGTCGGGTTCCACGAGGTGCTCGACACCCGCGTCTTCCGCTGGATGCTGCCGGTCTTCGCCGCCCTCTCGGTGTATTACGCCTGGGGCGTGATTCCCTTGAACGGCTGCCGGCCCGACATCTACCTGCGGCTGCTGGAACACCTGGGCCTCCTCCTTCCAGCGGCCTCCTGACGGGACGCGGTGGCCGGGTCAGGCCGGCGACGCGCGCCGACGCCCGATCGCGGCGGCTGCCACCGCGCCGAGGAGCGTCGCGAGCGAGATCGCAGCGCCCACGGCGAGCGCACGGGGGCGGTAGACACGCCGGACCTCGTGGCGGCCTGCGGGAACGAAGACGGCGGTGAAAGCCGCGTTCGCCGGCCGCAGCTCGGCGGGAGCGCCGTCGAGCGTCGCTTGCCAACCCGCTCCGTGTGGTTCGGAGAGAACGAGGAATCCGTCGCAGTTGGACTCGGTGCGAATGGTCGACGAAGTCGCCGCGCGGGCGACGATGCGGACGGACGGGCGGACGCAGGGTCCGGGACCCGGCGGGGGGCCCTCGCCCTCGAGCACGGCGTGTCGGCGAGGGTCGAACCCCTTCGCCGCGAGCATTCCGCGCGCCTGCGCCGGCGACGCGGCGTACCGCCAGTACGTGACGAGCTCGGCCAGCGCGGCGGCCTTCTCGTTGCGGTAGGCGAACACGGCGCCCTGGCCGGAGGAAGAAATATCGATCGGGACGAGCCCGTCCACGGCAAGCGGCTCGGCGCTCAACACCGCTCGTACCGAGCCGGCGGAGAGGATCGGAAGCCGCCGGTCCCACGGGAGGGCCGAGAGCGTGTCCGTCAGCTCGACCATCCGCAACGACGCGAGACCGTCGAAATCTTCGTCGTAGATGACGGGGATTCCGAACGCCGTGGCAGTGTTGTGGAGAAGGGCCGCGCGGCTGGCCGCGGCGAGCCAGTAGAGCTCGTCATCGGGCGCGCTCAGGCGGGACGCGGCGGCCCGGGGTCCACGGAAGAGACGCCCGTCGCCGACTTCCGGAAGGAGGACCGCTGCCAGCGGCGGTCTGGACTCCAGGATCCGCCGCGGTGCCGTCGCGTTGACTCTCGCGCCGGCCCAGCCGAGGTCGACAGCAGCGACGAGAGCCAGGCCGAGAACGACGCGGGTCCCGGGGCCCTTGTTCCGGGCACGCCAGAGCAGGAGTGCTCCCGCCGCGGCGGCCGCCACCGCGGCATGAACGAGGCCGCGGGACAGTCCATGCACGATCCGAGGGTCGGGAGCCAGGCGGAAGAAGAATGCCTGGAGAGCGGCGGCGGCTGCGGGGTCGAGGTTCAGGACGGCGAGCAGGGCCGCGCAGACGGCAAGGCCGCCCGCGTACAGCGCGGCCAGCCCGGATGGGCGCGCGTCCGAAGCCGATTCGGAGTCCAGCGCCTGTGCCCGGCTGGCCGCGAGCAGCCCGAGGCACAGTGGAACGACCATGAGGAACTTGGAGGGGTATCGGAGGAAAGCGGCCCAGGGCGTCTTCGCCGCCGCCGCCGCCCAGGGAAGATGGCCGCCGAAGGACAGGAGCACCGCTCCGGCTGCCACGCCGCCCAGAAGCCGGCGCGCGCGGCGGGGCAACGGTTCGCGCTCTTCGCGCGAGACGGCGCCCGCAGCTGCCAGGAGGCAGACAGTGAGGCCCGCATAGAGGGACAGAAGATAAGGAACGCCCTGGTCCTCCTGGGACGAGCCCCAGTAGTCGCGCTCGTCGAGCGTGTCCATGCGCCCGAAGAAGCCGGGAATCACGAGCTCGGGCAGGCGGCGGGGATTCGTGGACCATTGATGGATCGCAGTCGAGGAGAATCCCCGGGCGCGCGCGGACGCGGCCAGGATTTCGAGCATCGGCGCGACCTGTGCGGCCGCCAGGGCGAGAATCAGGGCGGCGAGTGCGAGCGCCGCGATCCCGCGGCGGTGAGGCTTCGGCGCGGGGTACGGAAACACCAGGCCCCATGCGATCGCGAGAGGAAAGGAAAGCAGGAGCGTCTCGACCGAGCCGGCGTAGAGCTGGAGGGCGCCGGCCGCGGCCGCGAGCAGGAACCACCGGCGTCGCCGCTCGCGTAGAAATAGATGCCAGAACAAGAGCAGCAGCACCATGTGTGGCAGCGCGATGACGCGGTTCCAGAGATTGGCGAGAGAAAGAGAGATGCCGCAGAAGGTGAATGCGAACGAGGCCAGCAGCCCCGCCGCGGGGGCCATGCCCAGCAGCCGGGTCAGCGCGTACATCGCCGCGGCCGCCAGCGCGAAATGCAGAGCGATCTCGACGTTGACGGCGATGACGGGAGGCAGGACCAGGCAGAGCGCCGCGGTGGGATAGAGGGCGAGGTTGTTCACGTCGCCCGCGAACGGCTGGCCTCCGTGGGTCAGGCTGTCCCACAGCGGCACGTGCCCGCTCCTCACGATTTCGCGAAGGTGCTCGCGTTGGGGGATCGACCAGAGGTGGAGGTCGCGGAAGAAGTAGGTCCGGCCGACCGCCAGGGGCCATGCCATGAAGGCGAACGTGGCCGCGACGAGAAGCCACAGCGGCGGTTCCCTCAGGATCCGAGCGAGCGGCGCCGGGCCGGGATCACCCATGGCGATGCGCGGGAAGGGCGGTTGCCCCCGCAGCCAGGGCGGCGATGACGAAGGCGGCGGCCTGCAGCGCAACGCCGAGACGGAACGGCGAGCGGTCGTACTCGAATTCGACACGGTGTCGGCCCGCGGGTACGGCCACCGCGAGGTCCCGCGCGTTGGCGACGACGACGGGCGCGCTCTTTCCATCGAGCCGCGCCTTCCACGACGGAAAGAACGTGCGCGAAAAGATCAGGTACCCCGCGCCCGCGGCGTCGACGCCGGCCTCCGCGCGGTCGGCGCCGATGCTCTCGACCGTCACGGCCGCGGCGATGGGGGCCTGCGCCGGGTCCTCGTTGCGCCGGCCGGGGAGGGCGACGTCGTTGCGTGCATCGAAGCGCTCGGAGCGCACGAGCGCGATCGTCTCCGAGAGTGCCGACCGCGTCCAGGCGCGTCCCGCCCAGCGCAGCTCCGAAACCGGCTGCGGGTTCTCGAAGAGCACGAGCCGCTGTCCGGCCACGGCGAACCCGGTCGCCGCGCGAAAGAGCGGGTGCTCGTCCGGACCGGTTGCGAGCGCCCACCGGGCGCCGTAGAGCACGAGCAGACGATCGCGCTCGACAGGCGTGGAGGCGTCCGCCGCCTCGCTCGCCAGGCGGTTGAAGTAACCGTACGAGCCGTCCGGGTCGTTCTCGAACAGGTACCGCAGGCCGAACGAGGCCCCCGTCGCCGGCACCAGCTCCTCGACGAGGACGCGGGCGACGCGGCTCGAGCGCACCAGCGCGTCGGCGCCTTCGGCTCCGGACACGCCCATGTCGAAGCGCGGAAGCGCGGGGGACACGTACAGGCGGCCCGGGCCCTGGAGGCGATGGGACAGCGCCGGTGCGCGAACGAGATCGCGGGCGGGCGCGGACACGAAGAGCGGCAGCCCCCAGGAGAATGCGGAAACCAGCGCCAGGAACCCGAGTCCCCGGGCGGGCTCCGGAATTCCCCGCCGCAGGACGAGCGCGAGGACGAGCGCGAGGCCGGCGCCGATGAGCGCGTCGCCCCGCACCAGGCCGCGAAAGACGTCGAGAAACGCCGCCGGGTTCTGCGTGACGCTCCGGGCCAGGGGACCGGCCACGCGGTCGAGGTATCCGTCCGGCGCGGCGAGCTGCCAGGCCGCCGCGAAGAGGACGAGCGCGACCAGGATCGCCATCGCTTCGCGCTTTCCGGGGCGGCGCCGTCCCAGGGCTTCGGCCGCGAAGCCCGCGAGCAGTGCCACGCAGAGCGTGGTCAGCAGGTAGAACTTGATCGGGTAGCGGAGCTTGCGGAGAAACTCGACGGCGTAGACGAGACGATAGAACGGCAGTGAGAAACCGAACGCGAGGGCGAGGCTGACGAGCGCGCCGGCCGCGAGCGCGCCGGTGCGGCGGTCCCAGAACGGCCGGCGCAGCGCGGCCAGGGCGATGACGAGCAGCGGCACCACACCGAACGTCACGCACCAGATGTAGACGAAATTCCCCTGCGCGATCGAGCTCAGCCAGTTCGCGCCGCCGCCGAGCAGCTCCGGGCTGCCGCCCAGGCGGGGCAGCAGCCACTCGGCCGCGCGCGACGTGGAGAAGGCCGCCGCCCCGAAGGCGCTCTCGGAATAGAGGTGCTGCCCGCGGTAGGTCAGCGAGAAAACCGCGCGGAGCGGCAGCAGCAGCGGGGCGGCCACGGCCAGGCCGAGCGCGCCGGCGCCAAGGCACGCCACGGCGGCGCCCCCGAGACGTCGCACCCGGTCGGCCGGGGGCGCCGCGAGGGCGGCCGCGAGGACCAGCGCGCCGCTGAACGCGAGCGTGAGCAGCGAGATCGCTGGTTCGCCGGCCAGCAGCTGCAACCCGAGCCCGAGCCCGGCGGCGGTCGCCCCCCGCATCCGTGCGCGGCCGTTCGCCGCCCGCGCGAGATCGAGAAAGGCGGCGGCGCACCAGGGCAGCCACGCGGCCGCGGCGATCGAGTTCATGAACGCCGAGCCGTAGGACAGCATCATTCCGGAGAAGGCGAAGGCGACGCCGGAAAAGAACGCTGCGCCGTCCGACAAGCCGAGCCGGCGGGCGAGCGCGCGCGCCCCGAAAAATGCCCAGAGGACGTGGAGCAGGTAGTGGAGGTTGAACGCGGCGCCCGGCGCGAGGACCCGGTCGAGCAGGAAGCTCGGGTAGAGCAGCACCGCGTTGGGGTTGGCGAGCAGCGGCTGTCCGCCCGAAGCCGACGCGTTGACGAACGGCACCTCGCCCGCCGCGAGCGACGCCGCCGCGACGCGGCGCCAGGGCCAGTGCGTGATCTGCGCGTCGCGAAAGACGAGCAGCCGCGCGCCGGCGATCTCCGGAACCAGGGGCAGGGCGAAGAGGACGACGACCGCGAGGCCGGACAGAAAGTCGCGCAGCCGTCGGGACATCGGGTCAAGTCTACCGTTACTATGTCGGCACCGACCCATGCCCGAGACCGACGCCCGCCGGGCGCAGCGATCGATCGTCTTCGTCTTTGGCGTTCTCTGCGTGTACTTCAGCGGGGTCTTTCCGCCCTTTTCCAACCCGAACGAGCTGTCGCGCTTCGAGACCGTGGTGGCGGCCGCCGACGGCCACACGTTCGCGATCGACGCGGTGATCCCCGTGCTCGGCGACCATGAGGACAAATCGGAGGCAGGCGGGCGCTTCTATTCCAACAAGGCTCCCGGCCTCGCCTTCGCGGCGATCCCGATTTACCGGGTGCTCCGTCCCTTTCTGGGGCCCCCGACGACGGCCAACGCGGATCCCATCTTCCGGGGGGTCCGCGTGTTGACGGTTTCCCTGCTCTGCCTGTTCGCGCTCGCGCGTTTCGGCCGGCGGCTGGAGGCCTGGACGGATGCAGCGGTGGCGCCGCTGGTGCTCTGCGGTGTCGCGCTGGGCACGCCGTATCTCTTCTACTCCCGCTCGTTCTTCAGCCACGCGTGGGCTGCGGCGCTGATCTTCCTCGCCTGGGACGCGCTGGTCGCGGCAGACGAGACCTCGTTCGGTCGCCGCGCCGGCGCGCTGACCGTCGCGGCGGGGCTGCTGTCCGGATGGGCGGGCATCTCCGAGTACACCGTTGGACCGCTCCTGGTGCTTTTTTCGATGCGCGCTCTTTCGGGGCGTCGGCTGTCGCGGCTCGTGCTCTTCGTTCTGGGCGCGGCGCGTGCCGCTCGGTCTGCTCGGTGCGTACAATGCGATCTGCTTCGGCGCTCCCTGGATCCTGTCCTCGTCCCGCGAGGCGTATCCGGCCTACAAGGATCTTGCGCAAACCGGCCTCTTCGGCTTCGGGCCGCCGAGTGCGCGCGTCGCGCGAGACTATCTGGTGCATCCGGCGCGCGGGATTCTGCTGTTTTCGCCGTGGCTTGCCTGGAGCGTTCCCGGCTTCGGGATCTGGTGGAAACGGGGAGAGCGCCGCTCCGACTGCGTGCTGGCGATGATGGCCGCTGTCGTCTATTTCGTGTTGATGACCGGCTATCCCAACTGGCATGGAGGTTGGACATTCGGCAGCCGCTATCTGCTTCCGGTGCTTTTCTTCCCGGCGATGGCGGTCGGCTACGCCCTGAGAACTCCTCTGTCACGAGGGCTGTTTGCGGCGGCCGTTGTGTTCTCCGTAGCGGTCAACGTTTTGATCAGTGCGAGCTTCCCGTACTTTCCGGACGACGTCGCATGGCCGGCGGCCACGGGCGCGCTCTGGTTTCTGGAGCGGGGATGGGTTGCTCCGAACCTGCTTTCGAGCCTGCCCGCCGGCGGGGCGGTTGCATTGGTCGTCTGCGGCGCCGCCGTCGCGTTGCCGCTGGCGCTCGGTCTGCGCGGGGTCGGAGCCACGGTCCCGCGGCGAGCAGTGGTCGTGCTCGTCGGACTTGCCCCGCTCGCGGTGCTGTTGCTCCGTCCGCCGGAGCTGCCCTTTGGAGCGCGGCTATGGCGAGCCGCCGTCTACGGCGCTTATTCCGGCCGAGATCCCCGTCGAGAGGAGTTGCGCGCGGTCGTCCTTACGGCGGCGACGCCGACCGAACAGCGGCAGGCGCTGGGAGCCTGGCGCGTGTACGGGCCGCCTCGCCCGTAGAGCCGTCATCCACCTCGAAGACGCTCCAGCGCGGAACCCAGCGGTCGCCGCGACGCATCGCGCTCTGGGAGTGGAAGAGCAGCCGGAAGTGCGTGAGCGGCGGAATCGAGACGCCCGCCAGCTCCACGCCGCCGCCGCCGAAGTCGTAGAGGCGAGACTGCATCGTCGCAAAGTACGCGGGTGTCGGTGTCGCGTCCGCGCCGAGCAGCGGCGGCTGGCCGAGGTACGACGCATAGTCGTTCATGCGCGGAACGAGGTCGGCCGCGACGACCCAGCGCACGCGGTGGCGCCGCGCGATGGCCAGGGCCGCGTCCTCCGAGTCGGCGAGGTAGAACCGGATCGAATCGAGAAAGCCGTACCCGAAGTTGTTCGCCACGACCGGCAGCTCGGCCTCGTAGAGGAGGAAGTGGCCGAGCGACCATGGCGCGAGGACCGCGGACGCCCGCGCGAGCGCGGGCGGAAAGGGCGGCGGACCGAGCAGGCCCGGGTCGTAGGCGTCGATCGCGTGCGGCAGCTCCGCGCGCATCCGGCCGAACGTGACGAAGAGGTCCGAGCCCGGCGCGTACACCGTCCGCAGCTCGGTCGCCAGCCCGGGCGCCATCGGAAGCGCGAGCGCGATCCCGAGCGCTGCGGCGAGCGCGCGGCGGGGGAGCCGTCCCTGCAGGACGCGCACCGTCTCGAGCAGCGTGAGCGCCGCGAGCGGCGCCGCGTAGTAGACGTTCAGGCGCTGCGAGAGCGCGAGGAAGAGCGTCACGCCCCCCCAGATCGCGAGCGCGCCGTGGACGCCCGGGCGCTCGCCGCGGCGGGCGTGCGCGATCCAGGCGAGCACGGCCAATGGGGCGAGAAAGAAACCGAGCGAGAGCTGCGAGAGCGCAAGGCCGGGTCCGTCGGCGAGCAGCGGCCGCGCCTCGAAGATGCCCTTCAACCAGTCCTTCGGGTACGAAACGTAACCGGCGGTGCCGGCGATCTCGTGCGTCGTTCCTGCCGCGTAGCCCACCCCGTTCACGAGGCCCGCCACGAGGTCCCGCGCGAACGGCAGCGTGGCGGCGGCCGCGAGGGCCACGACGGCGAGCGTGCCGGCAATCTCGCGGCGCGTCGAGGTCTTCCGGGCCGCGCGCACCGCGAGGCCGAGCGCCGCGGTTCCGCCGCAGAGTGCCGCGAGAAAGAGCGGCTGGAAGAACCCGAAGGACACGTAGGTCAGGGGAGGCGAGAGCCACCCGAGCCACGCGGCCGTGGCGGCGCCGGCGATCGCCGCGGGCAGGCCGAGCGTCCAGACGGCGGCGCGCAGCGTCGAGCGGCGCGTGACGGCCGTCTCGCAGACGAGCGCGAGCGCGAAGATCGCGCCCCAGTAGATCCCCCCCTGCCAGGACAGGACCGCGAGCGCGAGCGCGGCGCCCGCAGCGGCTTCGCGCCAGGCGTTGCCGGGAGAGTCGGGCTTCTCGCGGCTCTCGACGAAGAGCCAGAGCGCGAGCAGGCCGCAGAACGATTCGGCCGCGTGCTGGTCGGTGTGCGCGTACTGCGTCCAGAGAATGTGCCCGGGGCAGACCGCGAGAAACAGCGCGGCCGCGGCGCCGGCCAGCGCCCCGTAGAGCCTCCGTGCGAGCAGGCCCGCCAGCGCGATGGCGCCGGCGGCCAGCGCGACGGGGACCCACGCCGCGCCCCGCTCCACGGCGCCCGCGGGCGCGTTCGCGCCGTGCGCCAGCCGCGCGGGCGCGGCCAGCGCGAGATCGAAGAGCGGAGGCCAGATCGCGACGCCGCCCGCCGGGAAGTTCATCAGCGGATCGAAGAGGATCGTGCGCGGAAACCGCTCGACGGCGAACCGCGCCCGGCGCATGTGGTACGCCGAGTCGGAGTCCAGAGGGTGCACGCGATCGCCGGCCGTCGCCTGTGCGCGCGTGTGGAGCCGGAGCGCGACCCCGAGGAAAACCGCGGCGGCCATCCCGAGGGCGAACACCGCCGCCTTCCAGCGCATCCGTTCCATTATGCGTGATCCCGAATCCCGAATCCCGAATCCCGGATCGCGTATCATCCTCGCAAAGCCGTGAAGCTCTCCGTCCTGATCCCCGTCTACAACGAAATCCGAACGATCGACGAGATCCTCCGGCTCGTCGCGAACGAGCCGACGGAGAAGGAGATCGTCGTGGTGGATGACGGCTCGACCGACGGCACGCGCGAGAAGCTCGCGGCCTGGGACGGCCGGGAAGGGGTGCGCGTGCTCCTCCACGAGAAGAACATGGGCAAGGGCCGGGCCGTGCGCACCGCGATGGACGCCTCCCGGGGCGAGATCCTCGTCATCCAGGATGCGGACCTCGAATACGACCCCGCCGAGTATCCGCAGCTGCTGCGGCCGATCGAGACGGGTCGCGCGGACGTCGTCTTCGGCTCGCGCTTTGCCGGCAGCGTGGAGCACCGCGTCCAGAACTTCTGGCACCAGCAGGGCAATCGGTTCCTCACGCTGATCTCCAACGTCGTCACGGGCCTGAACGTCTCGGACATGGCGACCTGCTACAAGGCGTTCCACCGCAGGGTGGTGCCGTCGCTCGACCTCGAGTCGCGGGGCTTCGGGATCGACGCCGAGATCACGGCGAAGATCGCCCGCGCAGGCTTCCGCGTCTTCGAGGTCCCGGTCTCGTACTTCGGGCGCTCGCGCGCGGAGGGCAAGAAGATCCGCCTGAAGGACGGCTTCTCGGCGATCTCGGCCCTGGTCCGCCACTCGATCCTGGCAGGCCCGAAGCGTTGAGGCGGCGGGCCTCGATCGCGGCGGCGTTTGCGATCACCGCGCTCGCCCTCTTCGCGGTGCGCGACCACGCGCGGCGCGACACGCTCTCGGCCGACGAGCCGATCCACATCCTCGCGGGCTACCTCGAAGTCTTCGGGCGGACGGCGATCGTCAACATCGAGCATCCGCCATTGATGAAGGCGCTGGCGGGGCTCGGCCTCGCGGCCCTGCCGCTGCCGCCGCCGCCCGCGAAGATCCCGATGGGCAACCAGTTCACGCCCTTCGGCCACGCATTTCTCTTCGAGAGCCCGGTGTCGCCCGACGCGATCGCGGCGGCCGCGCGCGCGCCCTTTCTCGCCGTGCTCGCGGCGCTGCTCCTGCTGGTGTTCTTCGCGGCGCGGGCGCGCTTCGGCGACGGCCCCGCGCTCTTCGCCCTGTCGCTCGTGGCGCTGGACCCGAACCTCATCGCGCACGCCGGCGTGGTGCACACGGACCTCGGGGCGGCGCTCGCCTTCCTGGCCACCGTGCTCGCGTGGGACCGGGCCTGGCGCAGCCCGTCCGCCGGGCGCGTCGCGGCCGCGGGGCTCGTCCTGGGCCTCGCGCTGACGACCAAGTTTTCCTGCGTCTACCTCCTCCCGATCCTGCTGCTCCAGTCGCTCATCGGCAGCCGGACGGCCGCGCAGCCCGGGCGCGCCGCGGGCCGCGCCCTCGCGTGCTGGGCCGGCGCGCTCGTGGTCGCGGGCGCCGTCGTCCTCGGCGTCTACGCCCTGGTGACCTCGCGGATGGATCGTGGCGAGCAGCGCCAGATCATCCACGAGCTGGTGGCCCTGCGCGGCGCCCCCGGTCTCTCGCGCACGCTCGAGAACTTCGTGGACGTGTCGCCGCCGCTGGCGCACTACCTCGGAGGGCTTGCGGGCGTCGCGCGGCAGAACGCGATCGGCGGAGGGGTGAACTTCCTGTTCGGCAAGTCGTCGCCCGAGGGCTTTCCGTCCTACTTCTTCGTGGCGTTTCTGGCCAAGAGCTCGATCGCGTTCCTGCTCCTGACGGCGCTGCTGCTCACGGGCCTCGTCGTGGGCGGGAGGCCCGCGCGCGCGGACGCGGCGCTCTTCCTGCTGCCCGCGGGCGTGCTGTTCCTCGCGTCGATCGGCACGACCTACAACATCGGGATCCGGCACATGCTGCCGGTCTATCCGCTTCTGGCCATGGCGGGCGCCGGCCTCTTCCGCCGCGTGCGCGACGCCGCCGGCCCGGCCGCGCGGCCGGCCCTGCTGGCCCTCTGCGCGCTTCCCTTCGTGTCGGCGGGCGAGCTCATCCGCATCCACCCGCACGAGCTTTCGTACTTCAACCCGTTTGCGGGCGGGCCGGAGAAAGCGCGCGCGATCCTCTCGGATTCGAACGTGGACTGGGGGCTCGATCTCGCGCGCCTGGCCGACGAGCTGAAGCGGCGCGGCGTGACCGATCCGACGATCGCCTACTTCGGGGGCGACGACGTCCTGTACCGCACGGGCGTGAACGATTTCGCCGCCGAGCCCGTCCTGCGCGGGCGGCTGGTCGCCGTCTCGGCCTTTCTGCTGGCCCTCGGGCCCGAGTATTACCGTTACCATGGGGCCAACGACGTCGCCGCGGCCCTGGACGAGCTCCTTCGGGACCTCGCGCAGCGGGGGCGGCCCGTCGGACGCGTCGGGTATTCGATCTACCTGTTCGAGCTGGGAGGAAATCCTTGAAGTTGAGCGTCGTCATGCCGGTCTTCAACGAGGCCAAGACGGTCCGCGAGATCGTCCGCCGGGTCCTCGACGTCCCGATCGACAAGGAGCTGATCATCGTGGACGACGGCTCCACCGACGGGACGCGCGACGTCCTGCGCGAGCTCGACGGCACCGACGGGATCCGCGTGTTCCTCCAGCCGGTCAACCAGGGCAAGGGCGCCGCGGTGTCGGTCGGGTTCCGCCACGCCCTCGGCGACGTCGTCGTGGTCCAGGACGCCGACCTCGAGTACGACCCGGGCGAATACCCGAAGCTGCTCGCGCCGATCGCGGAGGGCCACGCCGACGTCGTCTACGGCTCGCGCTTCCTGGGCGGCGGCGCGCGGCGCGTCCTCTACTTCTGGCACACCGTCGGCAACCGGTTCCTGACGCTCACGTCCAACATGTTCACCAACCTGAACCTGACCGACATGGAGACCTGCTACAAGATGTTCCGCCGCGAGGTCGTCCAGTCCATGACGATCGAGTCGCGCCGCTTCGGCATCGAGCCCGAGATCACGGCGAAGGTCGCGCGGCGCGGCTACCGGATCTTCGAGGTGCCGATCTCCTACTACGGCCGGACCTACGACGAGGGCAAGAAGATCGGCTGGAAGGACGCCTTCTCGGCGCTCTGGACGATCGTCCGCCATTCGGTCCGGGAGACCGAGGATCCGAAGAACGTCGGGCACGTGACGCTCGCGCGCATGGGACGGCTCGAGTCGTACAACGTCTGGCTGGCGGACCGCTTCCGCGCACGCCCTCGGCAAGCGCGTGCTCGAGATCGGGGCCGGGTTCGGCAACATGACGAAGCAGCTGACCGGCCGCGAGCGCGAGCTCGTCGTGGCCTCGGACCTCGACCCCGTCGCCCTCGAGTACCTGCGCGGGACGTTCCGCAACGAGGAGAGCGTGCGCGTCGCCTCCTACCGTTTTCCGCTGGACGCGGCCGAGCGCGCGGAGTTGAAGGCGCTCGCCGTGGACACGGTCGTCTGCCTGAACGTCCTCGAGCACATCGAGGACGACGTCGCGACGCTCGCCGATCTGCACGCCCTGCTGCCGACCGGCGGCCGTCTGGTCCTGATCGTGCCGGCGCTCGCGCGCCTCTACGGGAGCCTCGACGTGCACCTGCACCACTTCCGGCGGTACGAGAAGGCGGAGCTCGAGCAGAAAATCCGCGACGCGGGCTTCGCGCTCGAGGACGTCCGGTTCCTCAATCGTCCCGGCATCATCGGGTGGTACGTGAACGGAAAGATCCTGCGCCGGCGCGTGCTTCCCTCGGGCCAGCTCGCCGCCTTCCGACTTCTGCTTCCGATCCTCGAGCGCGAGGCGAAGAATCCGCCCTCGATCGGCATGTCGCTGCTCGCGATCGCGCGCAAGACCGGCGCCGAGCGCTAGCGCTCCCACACCGTCAGGACGCCGTCGTCCTGACGCGCGATCTCGCGGAGCCTGCCGCGCTCGGCGAGCGGCGTCATGAGCGCGGGCGTGTTGTAGGCCGGAGGCAGCAGCAGGAAGAGACGCCCGCCCGGCGGCAGCCCCTCCGCGATGCGCTGCGCGAGGCGCACGTCCGGCTCGGCGAGCGGCCAGGCGACGAACCAGCCGGGATGCGCGGCATCGCTTTCGGGAAGCGACGCGACGCTTGCCGCGAGCCGGCCGCGGTCGGCCGCCAGCCGCGCCGGCAGGTAGAAGCCGGGCCCGGCGACCACGGCGTCCCCGGGGCGGGTCAGGCGCGCGAGGCTCTCCACGGCCGTCGTGGTCGTCGGACGCGGATGCGGGCCCGCGACGACCAAGAGCGTTGCCGCGAGCCCCAGCGCCGCGGCGGCGCCGGCCGCCATCCGCACGCCGCGATCGCGCGCCGCCGCTCGCGCCACCGCCCAGATCCACACGGCCAGCACGGCCATCTCGCTGCGGCCGGCGAACGCGATGGGCCGCCAGACCGACGCGGCCAGGGACAGGGCGAGAACGAGGAACACGAAGAGCGCGGCGAGCCGGCCGGGCGCGTCTTCTCGCGTCGCGCGGAACACCAGGACGGACAGCACCGCCCCGGCGGCGAGGCTCGCGAAGAAGAGCGCCTGCGGGGCCGGCGGACCGAACGGCGACGGGATGCGCCCGACGCCGCCGAGCGCGGAGAGGAAGCCGGGCAACGCGCGTGCCGGCGGGTCGAGCAACCACGCCATCGCGGAGGGCGGTTGGGCGAGCAGGACGGGAATCCACGGCGCGAACGCGAGCACGGCCGCCGCCAGAGCGAGGGCCGACCGGCGGCGCCCCGCGCGAGCGCGAGGACGAGCACGGCCGCGACGGCGATGAGCGCGAGGTAGTGCGTCCAGAGGGCCAGGGCTCCGACGATCCCGAGCGCCGCGAGGCGCCGCGGCCTTTCCTCGCCGTCGAGTGCGAGCGCGAAGAGGAACAGGCACAGGACGGCAAGCAGCGAGTAAGCGCGCGCCTCGGCGGCATAGAGATTGACGAGCGCATAGCACGCGGTCAGAGCGATCCACCAGCCGCGCGCGCCGCGCGGCAGCGTCCGCGCGGCCGCGAAGAGGGAAAGCGCCGCGAGGAACGGCAGGACGCGCAACAGGTTGTCGCGGCCGGTGGTCGTCGGCGGCGCGCGCGAACGGGCGCTCGAGCAGGTAGAAGAGCGGTGGACCCGAGTCCGAGCCGCAGTGCCTCGACGAGCCCGGTCGTCGGCATCCGCGAGGCCCAGGCCGTGAAGATCTCGTCGTGCCACGGCGGGCGCGCCGTGAGCAGCAGCAGCCGGCCGGCGATGGAAACGGCGACGAGCAGGGCCAGCAAGCCGACGCGCGCGCCCGCGCGGCTTTGTACTTCGGAAGCGATGCTCTATCCTAACCTCGGAGTGGATGCGAAGCCGTCATCGCGAGTCGCGTCCTGGCTGGCGCGGTCCCTTCCTCCGGTCCTCTTCACGCTGCTGGTCCTCGCGGTCTACGCCGACCCGTTGCTGACCCCGCGAATCTTCGTCGGGCGCGACCTCGTGCCGTACGGGCTGCCGATCGAGAAGGCGACGCACGACGCCTTGGCCCGCGGCCGGCTTCCGGCCTGGAACGCCGACGTGTCGGGCGGCCGTCCGCTCTTTCCCAATCCCAACGCCGGCCCCCTGTACCCGCTGCGGCCGCTGCTCTCGCGCGTGCCGTTCCCGCTCGCGATGCGCCTCTTTCCCGTCGCGCACTGGGTGATCGCCGGCCTCGGGGCCTTCTTCCTGCTGAGGGCGCTCGGCCGGTCGGGGGCAGCGGCGTGGATCGCTGCGGTCACCTACGCGTTCTCGGGCGTGCTCGTCTCGGAGGTGTTCTACCTGCCCCTCCAGGCGGGTGCGGCCCTGTTGCCCTGGACGCTCTGGGCGACGGCCCGGCCGGCGGGCACTGTGTGGCGCAAGGCCGCGGTGCTCGGACTGGTCTACGGCCTGACGATGCTCGGGGGCGACGTCTTCGCGGTCGCGATCGCCCTGCTGGCGTCGGTGCTCTGGATCCTGCTCGCGTCCCGGCCGGGCGCCCGCGCGCGCGACGCCGCGGCGCTCGGCGGCGGGCTCGCGCTCGCCTTGCTGCTCGCCGCGCCGCAGATCGTCGCGACCGCGCTGCTGGCGCCGCAGACGCAGCGCGCGGTGGTGCCGCTGCGTCTGAAGGAGATCCTCGGTTACACGCTCTCGCCCTGGAGGCTGCTCGAGCTCGTCGTGCCCTTTCCGCTCGGCGAGGTCTGGACGCTCGACGACCATTTCGTCTGGAGCCGCGGCCCCGTCCAGTTCTTCTACGCCACGCTCTTCTGCGGCGGGTTCGCGTTCGTGAGCCTCGTCGGCCTGCCCGGGCGCGACCGCGCGGCGCGGTTCTGCCGCGTGCTCTTCGGCGTCGGCGCCCTGCTCGCGATCGTCGGGCAGCCTCGTGCCCGCGACTTGGGGACTGTGGCGCTCGCCGGTGCCCCTGCGCTACCCGGAGAAGTTCGCGATCGCCATCGAGCTGGCGCTCGCGCTCGCGGCCGGGCTCGGCTTCGATCGCGTTCCGCGGCGCGGGGCGCCGCATGGGATGGGTGCTCGGCGTTGCGGTGGGTCTGACGGCGGCCGCGGGCGCCGCCGCGCTGTGGCCGGCGGCGGCGGGCCGGATCGCCGTCGCCGCAGTGCGGACCTTTCCGGCCGTGGCGGGCGAAGCCGGCGAGCAGTTGCCGGGCGCCCTCGCCGAGGCGGGCCTGCTCTGGACGTTCACGCTCGTCGCCCTCGCTCTGCTCGGCGGTTCCGGCCGCGCGCGCGCGTTCGCCGCGCTCGCCATCCTGACGGCCGTTCCCATCGTCGCCAACCGTCGGATCGCCCCGGCTGAGCACGAAGCCGGCGTCTTCCCGCCGTCGCTCTTCGCGCGCGCCGTCGCGCGGCGCGACCCGTCCGGCGCTTACCGCACGATCGACGAAGCGGCGTACCGTCCCGCCTCCGCCCTCCAGCTCGAGGGCAACCGCGCGAGCCCGTGGGGCACGGCGCTGACGCGGCAGTCGCTGGGGCTACCACGCCCAGGCGCTCTGGGGCCGCGGAACGATCTTCAACGTCGACGTGGACCGGGGAGACTTTTCGCGCCTGGACAGCCTGCGCTCGGTCTCCGCTCTTGCGGCGAGCCAGCCCGACGGCGCGCCCTTCTTCGCGGCCCTGTCGCTGCGGTTCGGCCTCCGCTTCCGGGACCAGGAGCCGCTGCCGGGCTTTCACCGCTTCGGCGGCGACGACCTCCAGGACTGGGACGAGAATCCGGACGCGCGCCCGGACATCCGGCTGCTCGAGCGCTGGCGGGAGGAGCCCGGCGCGGTCGCCGCGCTCGGGGCGCTGCCCCGGCTGGATGCCGGCGAAGTCGTCCTCGAGACGGGCCGCCGCGCCAGCGGAACCGCCCGCCCGGCGCAGCTGCGCATCCTCGAGCGCAGTCCCGAGCGCCTGGCGTTGGACGTGTCCGCGCCGGATCCGACCTGGCTCTTCGTGCTGCGCGGATTCTGGCCGTACCGGACCGTCCGCGTGGATGGCGTCCCGGTCGAGGGCGTCCCGGCGCAGCTCGCGTTCTCCGCGGTGCCCGTGCCCGCGGGCCGCCACCGCATCGACTGGGTCGAGGAAGTGCCGGGCTTCGAGGTGGCGCGCTGGGGGCCGGTGCTCTTCGCGGCGCTCGTCCTCGCGCTCGCCGCGGTGCGCCCTTCCGCCACCGGGCCGCGCGCGGGAGCGGCATGATGGCCTCCGTGCGGGCGCGCCCCGCCCTGCCCGCCTTCCTCTTCGTCGCGCTGGTGGTCGCGCTCTACGCGAACCCGCTCGTTCGTGCGCCGCAACTTCAGCGGGCGCGACCTGATCGCCTACAACCTGCCGATGGAGAAATCCATCCACGACGCGTACGCGCGCGGGCGGCTTCCCGTCTGGACGCCCGGAGATCTCGGGCGGGCGGCCGCTGATGCCGAACCCGAACGCGGGTGCCCTGTATCCCGTGCGCGCGCTCTTGTCGCCGCTGCCGTTTCCGCTGGCCGTGCGCATCCAGCCGGTCCTGCACTGGGCCGCGGCCGGCGTCGGAGTCCTGGCCCTGCTGCTCTGCCTCGATCGCTCGCGCGCGGCCGCGTGGATCGGCGCGGTCACGTACGTTTTCTCGGGCGTCGTCGTCTCGGAGGCGTTCTTTCCGCACATCCAGCCGGGAATGGCGCTGCTGCCGTGGATCCTCTGGGCCGTGGCCCGGCGGGCCGCGGCGCCGTGGCATCGGCTTCTTCCGATTGCCGCGCTCTTCGGGCTCGACTTTCTGGGAGCCGACGTCTTCACGTGCGCCATCGCGATCGGCAGCGCGGCCCTCTGGATCGCGGTCGAGAGCGACCGCGCCACGCGCCTTCGCGAGCTCGGCACGCTCGTCGTCGCCGTCGGCCTCGGCGCGCTGGCCGCCGCGCCGCAAATTGTCGCGACCGCCCTCTGGATTCCGCTGACCAACCGCGCCGTGCTCGGCATGAAGCTCTCCGACGCCGTTTACTTCTCGATCCACCCGCTGCGATTGCTCGAGCTCGTGATCCCGTACCCGTTCGGGCCCGCCTGGGAGATGACGCACGGGACCCTGTGGGGCTGGCCGCTCTTCCGCGGCCGGGCCATGGGGATCTTCGACACGCTCTACTGCGGCGCGTTCGCCGTGATCGCCGATCGGCGCGTCCTGGAAGCTCCGGGAGCGCGGCGCGCGGTTCGGCCGCGCCCTGCTGCTGGTGTCGCTCGCTCTCTCGGTGCCGTTCGGCCTCGTGCCGATCGGCTGGGCCGCCGGCATCCCCTCGCCCCTGCCGCTGCGCAACCCCGAGAAGCTGGCCGTGGCCGTGGTGCTCGCGCTCGCGATCCTGGCGGCGATCGGCCTGGACGCCTACCGGGCCAGCGCGCGCCGTCCGCCGCGCTGGACGCTGGCCGTCGGCGCGCTGCTCGCGCTCGCGGCGCTGTTTTCCGCGGCGGCGCCCGCGGCAGCCGCCGGGCTCGCGGTCCGCGCGATCGGCGGCAGTCCCGCCGTCGTCGGCGCGCGCGCGCAGGCGAGCCTGCCCCTCGCGCTCGCCGAGGCCGGCCTGCTCTGGATGGCGAGCGTGATCGCGATCGATCTGCTCGGCCGCCCCGGCCGCGGAGCGTTCGCCGCCGCGGTGCTGTTGCTGACCGCCGTCCCGATCGAGGCCAACCGCAAGATCGCCCGGTCCTTTCGCGAGGATGCGGTCTTCGGGCAGACCGCGTTTGCGCGGCTCATGGCGAAGAAGGATCCGGCGGGCGAGTATCGGACGCTGGGCGAGGCGTTCTTCCTGGGAAACTCGCCGCTCTCGGAGGCCGCCGCGGACTCGACGCTCGCTGTACTCGGACTCGAGCCGCCGGGCGTGGACGCAGCAACACGCCGGTCCTCTGGGGGCGCGGCACGGTGATCAACGAGGACTTCGACGTGGGCGACCTGTCCCGCACCGAAAGCCTGCGGCGGGTCTCGGGGTTCGCCACCGGGTTCCAGGACTCGGCGGCGTTCTTCGGCAGCCTCGCGCTGCGCTGGGGGATCCGGTACAGCGACCAGCGCGCGATCGCCGGCTACAGCCGTTTCGGCGGCGACGGCCTGCAGGAGCTGGGACGAGCACGCGCGCGCGTATCCCGACGTCCGGCTGCTCGAGCGTTGGAGCGAGGCGCCGGGCGCGGTGGCGGCGCTCCAGGCGGTGCCGCGCCTGGGCGACGGCGAGGTCGTCGTCGAGAGCGGCGGCGCCTCGGCCGGGCAGCGCGCGGCCCGGCTCGGTGCGCGTCGTCGAGAAGACGGCCGAGCGCATGGTGCTCGATGTCGACGCGGCCGACCCCGGCTGGCTCTTCGTCCTGCGGGCGCACTGGCCGTACCGCCGGATCCTGCTCGACGGCAGGCCCGTCGAGGCCGTCCCCGCGCAGCTGGCCTTCTGCGCCGTGCCGGTTCCCGCCGGCAGGCACCGCCTGACGTGGGAGGAGCGCGTGCCCGGCCTGGCGGTCTCGCGTGTGGGGGCCGGCACTGTTCGGGATGGTCGCGATCGGTTACCTTGTTGCCCGTTCCCGATGGACATCGAAGCCCGCATGAAATCGCGAAGGCGGACCGCTCTGGCTCGCGCTCGTCGCTGCTCGCGGCCGCCTGCGGCCGCTCGAAGGCGCCGGCGCCGAAGCTCGAGCTGCCGGACTTGAAGCGTCCCGCCGGAGGAGTGGCTGCGCGAGGAGCCCGTCCGGCTGCTGCGGGACTACGTCCGCATCGACACGAACCCGAAGAAGGGCGAGCGCGAGGGCGCCGAGTTCCTGCGCCACTTCTTCGAGTGCGACGGCATCGAGATCGAGATCGTCTGCCCGGCCCCCGAGCGCTGCAACGTGCTCGCGCGCCTTCCGGGCCGGCGCCGCGAGGGCGCGCTCCTGCTGCTCAACCACATCGACGTCGTCGAGGCCTTCCCGCAGTTCTGGAAGGAGGCCACGCCCTTCGAGGGCAAGATCAAGCTCGGCTTTCTCTACGGCCGCGGCGCGTACGACATGAAGTCGCTCGGCCTCGCGCAGGCCCTCGCGATGCGCAGCCTCAAGCGGCGCGGCATCGTGCCGGAGACGGACATCCTCTTTCTCGGCGAGGCCGACGAAGAGGTCGGCCAGCGCTGGGGCGCCCGCTGGCTGCTCGAGCACCGGCCGGAGTGGTTCGCCGGCGTGAAGCAGGTCCTGAACGAGGGCGGCACGACCGAGATCATCGTTCGCGACGTCCGGTTCTGGGGGCTCGAGACGCTCCAGGCCGGGTACGCGCTGGCGGAATTCGAGGCGCCTTCGAATGCGCCGCTCGAGCAGCTGGCCGCGCGCTGGGCCAGGCTCGCCTCGACTCCCGTCACGCCGCACCCGCACGTCGTCGAGGGATTCGAGCATGCTGGCCAACCACCTGAGCTCGCCCCTGACCGACCCGCTGCGGCACCTCGACCGCGTCCTGAAGAATCCGGCCGAGCTCGCGATCCTGCCGGACCGCTACGGCTGCTTCCTCGAGGCGCGAATCAACTGGTCGCCGATGTACCAGCATCCCGACCACCCCGGCTTTTCCCGGCGAATCGCCGTCATCTCGGTTCCGCCGGGTCAGGACCCGGCGCCGTTCCTGCGCCCGATCCTCGAAGACGCGAAGAAGCAGGGGCTGACGGTCGTGATTTCCGCCGAGAGCGAAGTCAGCGTGGCGAGCCCGTATCCCGACGCCGTTCACGGACCTGTCTGAAGCGGGTCGCCGAGGCCCGGTTTCCGGGGATCCCGTTCGGCCCGGTTCCGACGTTCGGCGGCTACACGACCTCGATCCTGCTGCGCGAACGCGGCATCCCGGCGTACGGGTTCTCCGCGATTCCGATGAACATCACGGACGCGGCCCGGCGGCACGGCAACGACGAGCGGATCTTTCTGCGCGACTACCTGAACGGGCGTCGACCTCTTCACGGACGTCCTGGAGGAGTTCGCCCTCCATCCGCCGACCGCCAACTAGTGTCAGTCGTTTCCGTCGCGGACTGACACAAATCGCCGCTCGACGGCCGCGCTCGAAGCATAAGCCATTGATTTTAAACGCCTTGTCGCCGCTCAGGAGTTGGCCCTTTCCTTGCGCTACTTGGAAACCGAGTTTTCGAACCAACCCCCAAGAAAGGGACACGAAAGCATGAAGAAGCGCGAATCCGGTTTCACCCTGATCGAGCTGCTGATCGTCATCGCGATCATCGGCATCCTGGCGGCGATCGCGATTCCGAACCTGTTGAATGCGGTGCAGCGCGGCAAGCAGAAGCGGTCGATGAGCGACATGCGCGCTCTGGCGACGGCGATCGAGGCGTACGCGGTCGACAACAACGTCTACCCGGCGGCGACCTGCGCGACCGGTCTCTAGACGACGACGACCGTGACGCTGGCGACGGACTCGTTCACCAACCTGGCGCCGACGTACATCGCGCAGCCGCCCAAGATCGACGGCTGGGGCACGTTCCTGCGCTACGGTTCGGACGCGCCCGGGCAACAACTACGCGATCCAGTCCTTCGGCCGCGACAAGGCTTCGCTCGGCGATCAACTGCGGCACGACGACGAACTTCAACGACGACATCATCTACTCGAACGGCACGTTCATTCAGTGGCCGGAAGGCACCCAGTTCTAAGACTCGTGTTCCAGTCGGAATCCTTCAACGGCCCCGAGAAATCGGGGCCGTTTCCTTTTCCGGGTCGCAGCGCGGAAATGCCCCTGCGCGTCAGGCGGGAAGGTGCCAAGTGACATTTTTCAGCTCCTCCCGGTCTCGGCCGATAACGATAACCTACTGTATTATCAGTTGTTTACGTCCTGACTCGGTCGTGGCCCCCGCTTTGCACTCTCAAGGGCCAACAAGAAAGGGACATGAACATGAAAAAGCGGAATCTGGTTTTACCCTGATCGAGCTGCTGATCGTCATCGCGATCATCGGCATCCTGGCGGCGATCGCGATTCCGAACCTGTTGAACGCCGTGCAGCGCGGCAAGCAGAAGCGGTCGATGAGCGACATGCGCGCTCTGGCGACGGCGATCGAGGCGTACGCGGTCGACAACAACGTCTACCCGGCGGCGACCTGCACGACCGGTCTCTGGACGACGACGACCGTGACGCTGGCGACGAACTCGTTCACCAACCTGACGCCGACGTACATCGCGCAGCCGCCCAAGATCGACGGCTGGGGCACGTTCCTGCACTACGGTTCGGACGGCCCGGGCAACAACTACGCGATCCAGTCGTTCGGCCGCGACAAGGCTTCCTCGACGATCAACTGCGGCACCACGACGAACTTCAACGAAGACATCGTCTACTCGAACGGCACGTTCGTTCAGTGGCCGGAAGGCACCCAGTTCTAAGACTCGCGTTCCAGTCGGAACCTTCGAAGGCCCCGAGAAATCGGGGCCGTTTGCTTTTTTGACCTGGAACGTCAGCGTCGGTTCGGGTGGGTTGACACTTTTCGCGGAGCCTGGCGTCTCGCGTCGGCCACAACCGCCCTTTGCACAAGCACTTACGAGCGGATGGCGATGGCCCCGGCCTTGCGTAGGTAGAACGAAACGGGCGGCATTCCGGGTCGAACCGGGGCTGTCTGACAAGAATGAAAAAGAGAAATGCCGGCTTCACGCTCATCGAGCTGCTGATCGTCATCGCGATCATCGGGATCCTGGCTGCGATCGCGATTCCGAACCTGCTGAACGCCGTGCAGCGCGGCAAGCAGAAGCGATCGATGGCCGACATCAAGGCCCTGGCCGTCGCGATCGAGGCGTACCACGTCGACAACTCCGCGTACCCCGCGGCCGCCTGCGCCTCGGGCCTCTACACGACGCCGGGACGCGTTTCTCGACACCGATTCGTTCACGAACCTCACGCCCACCTACATCGCGCGGCCGCCGGCCCGGGACGGGTGGGGCCACTTCATGCGGTACAGCGTGGACGCGGCGGGCGCGAACTACAACGTCCGCAGCCTCGGGCGCAACGGCGTGGCCAACGCGATCGTGTGCGGCACGACGACCAACTTCAACCAGGACATCGTGTTCTCCGACGGCGTCTTCCTGCAGTGGCCCGAGGGAACGCAGGATTAGTTGCTCCGAACGGTTTAGAATCGGAGCGTGCGGTTCGGCCGACGGCTCCTCTCCGCGATTTGCGGGGCCGCGGCGCTTGCCCCCGCCCTCGTCTGGCTCGCCCCGGCCCTGCTGAACCGGCGGGCGCCCTCGTTCCGGGACCAGGGCGACTTCTTCTATCCGCTCAAGCTCTACACGGCCGATCGCCTGCGCGCGGGGGAGATCCCGCTCTGGAACCCGCTGTCCGGAGCGGGGGAGCCCTGGCTCGCCAACGGGCAGTCCGGCGTCTTCTATCCGCCGACCCTCCTGTTCCTGCTCCACTCCGCGGCCCTGGCGGGCGCCCTCTTCCTGCTGCTGCACTTTGCCATCGCGGCCTGGGGCGCGCGACGCTTTCTCAAGGAAGAGAACGTGTCCGACGCGGGCGCGCTCTTCGGCGCGGCGAGCTTCGCCGCCTCGGGCATGGCCGCCTCGCTCTCGGTGTACTGGAACCACTTCGGCGCCTGGGCGTACCTGCCGGCGATCGCGGCGCTGGCGCGTTCGGGGTTCCGGTCCCGCGCTGCGACGCTCGGATTCGGGGCGCCTGGTCGGCTTGCAGGCCATGGCTGGCAGCCCGGAGATCTCCGCTGCCACGGTCGTGCTGGCCGGGGCTCTCGCCTGGAGTCCGCGCGAGGAGTTTCCCGAGCCCTTTTCGCCGCAGCCGCGCGCGCGTCCGGCTGCGGCGCTGCGCCGCCGGTGTCGGACTCGGGCTCGCGCTGGCGGCCTGGGTGATCGTGCCGATGGCGGAGCTCGCCATGCACTCCGAGCGCCGCCACGCGTTCTCCGCCGAAGAGCGCGACGCGGGCGCCGTCGGCTGGCGCGATGCCGGCACGATGTCGGGCTTCACGCCCGCTTCCTTCGGCGGGGCATATCTCGCGACGCTCTTTCTGCCGCCCTTCGTGCTGGTCGCCGCGGCGGCGGCGTTTCACGAGGACCATCGCCGCCGCCTGGCGCTGCTGCTCGCGGTCTTCGCCGCGCTCGGAATCCTGCTCGCGCGGCGGGGCCCCCGGGAGCGTGGCTGCGGAGCCTCCCGCCGCTCGACCGCGTCCGGTACCCGGCGAAGTGGCTCGCGTGGAGCTCGTTCGGGATCGCAATGCTGGCCGGCCTCGGCTTCGACGCCCTGCGCTTCTCGCCCGGCAGCGTCCGCGGTCGCGTGCTCTTCGGGTTGGCCGCCGCGGCGGCGCTCGGCGCGGCCGCGCTGTCGCCGCTCTCGCCGCCGGTGCGCCTGTGCTGCTGCGTCGGCGCCGCCGCGCTCGGATTCCTGGCGCTCGGACTCGGCCGGCGTCCGCTCGCGGGGGCGTTTCTCGGCGCCGCCGCCGCGGGGGGCCTGGTGGGCGCGCTGGCCCTGGCGCTCTCGCCCGTGCCGCGCTTCGCGCCCGAGTCGCAGGTGACTTCCTGCCCGGACTCCGTCGCGCCGCTCTCCCGCGTCCCCGGACGCGTGATCACGCCGCCGATGGGCGCTCTCTGGGGCTGGGTGCTGCGCGACGGAAGCTTCGACGGCGCGATGCTCGCGCGCCAGCGCGAAGCCCTGCTCGGATACACGAACCTGCCGTGCCGCGTGCCGACGGTGCGCACCGCGGCCCCGCTGCCCACGGCCGCGGCGGCGGCGATCGGTGCGGCGATCGGCCCGGCCGAGGATGCGCTGCCGGCGGGCGCCGCGGGCGCGCGCGTCCTGTGGACGCCGTTCGCGCCGGCCCGGCTGCCGTCGAAGAAGATCGGCGACTTCTATCGCGCGCCGCTCGCGCCCTACCTGCCGCGGCTCGCGTTCGTGCGCGGCTATCGCGTCGAGCCCGATGCCGGGCGCGCCTGGGCGCGCGTGGCTTCCGGCGAAGTGGACCTGACGCGCGAGGTCCTGCTCGACCGGCGTCCCGTGCCGGATCCCGCGGGCCCCGAGGAGCATCCCATGCTGCTCGCCCGCCTCGTCGAAGACGCGCCCGAGCGGGTCGTCGCGGAGCTGACGGCGAGCTTTCCCGGCCTGCTCGTGCTCGCAGACCTCGACTATCCGGGCTGGGTCGCGGAGGAGGGCGGGCGCCGCCTGCCGATCCTGAAGGCCGACGGCTACTTCCGCGCGGTGGCCCTGCCGGCGGGAGTCCATCGCGTCGAGTTTCGCTACCGGCCGATGTCGTTCTACGCCGGCGCCGGGGTTTCCGTGATCGCGCTGCTCGTCGCGCTCGGACTCTGGCACGCGGGCGAGCCGGTGCTGGCGCGGAGGCGCGCGTGACGGCGCCGTTGGCGGCGCTCGGCACGCTCGGGCTCGTCGGCGCGGGCCTGCTCGGCCTCGTGGTCGGCAGCTTTCTGAACGTGATCGTGCACCGGCTCCCGCGCGACGAGTCGATCGCGTTCCCCGGGTCGCGCTGCCCGCACTGCGGCAAGCCCATCGCCGCGTACGACAACGTTCCCGTGTTCTCCTGGATCCTGCTCGCCGGGCGCTGCCGCTCCTGCCGCGCGCCGATCGCGGTGCGGTACCCGATGCTCGAGCTCGGCAACGCGATCCTCTGGGTCTGCGTCTACCGCACCGCTCCCTGCTGGGGCGACCTCGCGACCGGACTGTTTCTCTGCTCGGCCGGCCTCGCCCTGCTCGCCATCGACTACGACTTCCAGATCCTGCCCGACGCGATCACCCTGCCGGGAATCGCCGTGGGGATCGCGCTCTCGTTCTTCTCCCTGCGCCGCACGCCGCTGCAGGCCGCGCTCGGCGCCGCCCTCGGGGCGGGTGGGCTCTGGCTGCTGGCGTTTCTGTACGAGAAGATCGCGGGCCAGGAGGGCATGGGTCTGGGCGACGTGAAGATGCTCGGCATGATCGGCGCTCTGCTCGGACCGCTCGGCGTCGTGGCGACGCTCTTCGCGGCCTCGATCGCCGGCAGCGTCATCGGCGTCGGGCTCATGCTCGCGCGCGGCGGCGACGGCAAGATGCGCCTGCCTTTCGGCGTCTTCCTCGCGCTCGGCGCGATCGCGTCGTGGTTCTTCGCCGATCCGGTGTTCGCGCGATACCGGGCGCTGTGGCCGTGAACGCACCGGCCGCCGCCGTTCCCCGCTCGTTCCGGCGCGAGTCGCGCCTCTTCCTGTGGGTGGCCCTGATCCTGATCCTGTTCCTGAACTTCCTGACGCTGCTCTTCTTGCGCAGCGCCGTCGCGTGGGGGACCGACGAGGCCGAGCGCCGCGCCGACGAGATGCTGCGCCGGATCGCCCTCTCGAGCAACCGCGCCGAGGGACCCGACGAAACGATGGAGCGCGCGGCGATCGAGCCCGACGTCGCGTACCTCGCGCTCTACGACGGCAACGGTGTCCGGCTGCGCGCGCTCGGACAGGGCCCGCCGGACGCGCCGCGGGAGCTCCAGAAACCCCGGCCGCCCGTGGGCCGCATGACGCACGCGTGGGAGTCCAAGCCGCAGCTGCTCGTCGCGACCTTCGCGACCGGGAAGCGCTACTTCGTGATCGCGCTCGATCCCGGCGCCGGGGGCGCGCTGCGGCAGTACGCGCAGCGCCTCACGGTTTTCATTCCGCTGGCCGGCCTCGCGCTGGCGATCCTCGCGGCGTTCTACCTGCGCTCGCTGCTGAAGCCCTACGACCAGCTGCTCGCGGCGGCCGGCGAGGCGCCCGCGCCCCTGCGCGAGTCGGGCGACGAGCGCGAGTTCCTGCTGGCGCGCTTCGAGGGCACGATCGCGACGCTGCACGAGAAGGAGCGCGAGCTCGAGCGCCTGGCCCGGCGGGAGAAGGAGCGGGCCGACGACCTCGAGACGGCCGCGCGCACGCTGTCCCGCAACCTGCCGACGGGCCTCCTGTCGGTGGACCCGCAGGGCCAGGTCGTCGAGTTGAACGAGGCCGGGCGCGAGATCCTGAAGCTGCCGCGCGAAGCGCGCAGCGAGCACTTCGGCCGGGTTCTCGCCGACGCCCCCGACTTCCAGGGTCTCGTCGAGCAGGTGCTGTCCCAGCGCACGGTCGCCGGGCGCCGCGAGGTGCGCTGGCAGCGCGAGCACGAGGCGGACCGGATCCTGGGCGTCACGGCCACGCCGGCCGAGGGCGGTGACGGCCGGTTCCTCGGCGCCGTCGCGCTCTTCTCGGATCTGACCGAGATCCGCCAGCTCGAGGGCCGCGTCGCGCTCGCGCGCCACCTGGCCGACCTCGGGCAGGTCTCGGCGGGCGCGGCGCACGAGTTCCGCAACGCCGCCGCCGCGATCGACGGCTTCGCGGACCTCGCCCTGCGCGCGTCGGATCCCGAACGGTCGGCCGAGTACGTGCGCGCGATCCGCCAGGAGGCGCAGGAGATGAGCCGCGTGACCAGCGACTTCCTCCTCTTCGCCCGGCCCGAGGGGTTCCTGCCCGAGCCCACCGATCTCGAGGGCGTGACGGAAGCGGCCTCGCGCGAGATCGAGCGCGCCTATCCCGGCGTCGCCGTCGAGCGCTCGGGCGAGTTTCCCGAGGTGCCCGGCTCGGCGGTCCTGCTGCGCCGGGCGATCGTGAACCTGCTGCGCAACGCCGTCGAGGCCACGCCCGAGGCCCGCCGCGGCGAGCCCGGGGCGATCGCGCTGACGGGCGGGCGCGGCGCCGGCGAGATCACCCTGTCGATCGGAGACCGCGGCGCCGGCGTCGACGCGGCCGCCCGCGAGAAGATCTTCCTGCCGTTCTACTCGTCCAAGCCCGCGGGCTCCGGCTTCGGCCTGTCCATCGTCGGGCGCATCGCGGAGCTGCACGGCGGGACGGTGGACGTCACGGACCGGCCGGGAGGGGGAGCGGTGTTTACGCTGAGGCTGCCGGGGGCGTAGGTTTCTTCGAGAGCCCGGCGATCATCGCCTTGAACGATTCCTTGTCGAGCGCGCGCTCGAGGGCCTCGTCCGGCTCGACCGCGCCGCTCCGGACGAGCTCGGTGAGCGACTGATCCATCGAGATCATCCCCTTGCTCTTGCCCGTCGCGATCTGGTTGTTGATCAGGTTGGTCTTGCCCTCGCGGATCGAGTTGGACAGGGCGGAGGAGCCGAGCAGGATCTCGAAGGCGGGCGCGCGGCCCCCGCCCTTCTTGCGCAGCAGCTGCTGGGCGACGACGCCGCGCAACGCCTCGGCGAGGACGATGCGAACCTGCTCCTGCTCCTCGGCCGGGAAGGCGTCGATGATGCGGTCGACCGCCTTGGCCGCCGAGTTGGTGTGGACGGTCGCGAACACCAGCAGTCCGGTCTCCGCGGCCGTCAGCGCCATGCGCATCGTCTCCAGGTCGCGCATCTCGCCCACGAGCAGGCAGTCGGGGTCCTCGCGGATCGCGGCCTTGACGCCTTCCGAGAAGCTCGCGACGTCGGGACCGATCTCGCGCTGCGTGAAGATGGACTTGTCGTTGGTGTGCACGAACTCGATCGGGTCCTCGATCGTGATCACGTGGTGCGACAGGCGCTTGTTGACGCGGTCGAGCACCGCGGCGAGCGTCGTGGACTTGCCGCTGCCGGTCGGCCCGCTGACGAGGATCAGGCCCCGCGGCACCGCGTAGAGCCCGGCGACCGACGGCGGAAGGTTGAGGTCCTCGGCCGTGGGGATCTTCGACGGGATCAGGCGCAGGACCGCGGCCGAGCCGCGCTCCTGGCGCATCAGGTTGACGCGGAAGCGCGCCATCTGGCCCATCTGGTACGCGAAGTCCACGTCGCCCGTCGCGTTGAAGGATTCCCAGATCTTCGGCGGCGTGATCGGCCCGAGCAGGTTGAAGAAGTCGCCTTCGGTCAACGCGCGGTAGCGCATCCGCTCGAGCTCGCCGTCGATGCGCACGATCGGCGGGCAGCCGACCGACAGGTGCAGGTCCGAGCCGCTGCGCTTGGGGAGGATCGCGAGGAACCGGTCGATCCGGTTCGTGTCGGGAGCGGGCGTGCTCACGCGGCGCCCCCTTCCTCGGCGGCGAGGAACGGCTCGAACGCTTCCTTGCGCAGCGCGCGGTCGTAGGCCACGCGCGGCTCGATCACGCCGTCCTGCAGGAGCTGCAGCAGCGCGCCGTCCATCTGGATCATTCCCGACGCGCTGCCGGTCTGGATCGCCGTCGGGATCTGGAACGTCTTGGCGTCGCGGATCAGGCCCGCCACGTTGGGCGTGTTGCGCAGGATCTCGAAGGCCGCCACGCGCCCGTTGCCGTCGCGCCGGGGCAGCAGGGACTGCGAGATGACGGCCTTCAGCGAGTCGGCGACCATCATGCGGATCTGGCCCTGCTGGTCGGGCGGAAAGGCGTTGATGATGCGGTCGACCGTCGAGGACGCCGTCGTCGTGTGGAGCGTGGCGAGCACGAGGTGGCCCGTCTCGGAGGCCGTGATCGCGAGCGAGATCGTCTCGAGGTCGCGCATCTCGCCGACCAGGATGACGTCCGGGTCCTCGCGCAGCGACTGACGCAGGGCCTTGGCGAAGGAGCGGGAGTGCGCCGGGACCTCGCGCTGGTTGACGAGCGATTCCTTGTTCGGGTGGACGTACTCGATCGGGTCTTCGACGGTGATGATGTGGCCGCGCTGGTTCTCGTTGATGCGGTCGACGAGGGCGGCCAGCGTCGTCGTCTTGCCGCAGCCCGCCGCGCCGGTCACCAGGATCAAGCCCTGCGAGTAGGTGGTGATGTCCCAGAGGCTCTCCGGCAGTCCGATGTCGGTCAGGTTCGGGATGTCGAAGGGCACCAGGCGCATCACGGAGGAGAGCCCCTTGCGCTGGAAGAAGACGTTGGTGCGGAAGCGGCCGAGCTCCGGGTCCCGGTGGCAGAAGTCGATCTGGCGCCGCTCGGCGAGCACGCCCGCCCGGTCCTCGGTGAGGATCGGCGTGAGCCACGCCTCCATCTGCTCCGGGCTGCTGGGCGGCAGGGGCAGGGGCCCGAGCCTTCCGTAGAGGCGCATCTGCGGGACGCGTGCCCGTCGCCAGGTGCAGGTCCGAGGCCCCGATGGCGCGGGCGTGGCGCAGCAGGTCCGGCAGATCCGGCTTGGGGTTGGCCGCGAAATCGAAGGCGGTGAAGGCGCTCCCGGATGCCGAGACGACCGCAGCGCCCGAGCGCGCCGCCGAAAGCCGCGCGGCCTTGTCGCGCACCAGCGGATCGGGATCGACCTGCGAGATCTTCTGGAGCAGCGGGGGCGTGCGCGGGTCCTCGATGCGCGAGAACGCGTCGAGGATCTCCAGTCGCAGGTCCTTCTGGGCGCTCGCCTGCTTGTAGGCCTCGAGCAGGCCCGGAAGCGCCTTCGGCGTCCCCCAGATCCCGAGGGCCGCGGCGGCCGAGAGAGACGACTCCGGGTTTTCCAGCATCTTCAGCAGGTAGGGCAGGGCGGACTCGTCGCGGACCTCGGCCAGCGTCAGCGCGGCGCGGTCGCGCAGCCACCAGTCGTCGGAGGAGAGGAAGCGGATGCAGTGCGGCACGGCCTCGGGCGACCGGATCGTGACGGCGATCGAGACGGCCAGCGCCGCCTCCACGGGGTCGTCGCTCTTGTCGCGCTCGAGGAAGGCGCGGATGAACTCCGGGCCGAGCTCCCGCAGGGCCTCGACCGCGCGGTCCTTGGCCGGCCCGTAGGTCGTGCGGAAGGTGCGCAGGAACGCGTCGGCGATGCGATTGGGATCCTGCGTCGCGACGATGCGCGAGGCGAGCTCCCGCACCTTCGGATTGGAGTCGGAAAGCAGCGGCAGGACCTCGTCGTTGCGCGCCTGGGCCTTCGCGAGCAGCGGCCCGAGGGCCGCGATCGCCGCGTCCTGCACGCGGTGGGAGTCGTTGCGGCAGTGCTTGAGCAGCGGGCCGATGTGCGACTCGTCGGGGTACTTCGCGAGGACCTGCACGGCCCGGTGGCGCAGCTCCTCGTCGTCGTCGTCGAGGGCATGGAGCGCCATCCCGGCCGTGCGCGGCGAGGCCGTCGCTTCGACGATCGCGAAGGCCTTCTTGCGCAGCGCCGGTGCGCCTCCCGCGGTCAGCACCTTCGCGACCCACGGGAGGGCCCGCTCGTTCGGATTCTTGCGCAGGTAGTCGAGCGCCGCGTGCACCACGACCGGATCGGGATTGGCCAGGAACCCCTGGAGGCGCTCGAGGAAGTTGCCGCCGGCCAGCGTCTCGAGCGACGCCATCGCCTGGCGGCGGACGGCCTCGGTCTTGGAGGCGAGGAACGGAAAGATCGCCGCGGACGTGGCCTCGTACGGATAGCGCTTGAGGAAGGAAAGGCCCGCCTGGCGCAGCGCCACGTCGGGATCGACGGCGAGCCACGCGAGGTCCTCGGCGTCGAGGTCCTGCGCGGCGGCGATCGCCTTCAGGGTCTCGTCGCGCTCGGCCTCCGTCTTCCAGGCGCGCGTGCGCAGCCTGTCGAGGAGCGCCTCGGCGCCCGGAGCCCTTCGCTTAGTCGGCCACATGGTGGATCGATTCAGTTTAGGGAGTCGGAAGGCGAGAGTCGAGAAGTCAGTCGGGGGTCGGGAGGGCCCGTTCGGCGGGTGTCGGGGGTCGTGCGCGTCGTGTTACCGGGAGTAACGAAATTGGGCAGCGCGGCGAACCGGGGAAGCTGCTGCGAATCGGCCATCTTGCTGTGTTCAAAGGGTTTGATCGAGGATCCGGG
Source organism: uncultured Acidobacteriota bacterium (assembly GCA_963843325.1). Lineage (GTDB taxonomy): Bacteria > Acidobacteriota > Thermoanaerobaculia > UBA5066 > Gp7-AA6 > DAHUXD01. The sequence continues at coordinate 257,608 of CAWJKC010000016.1, read as the reverse complement.
GCCTGGGCACGGGAATCGCTCTATGTACGCTCGCGATGCTCCATCTGAAGTCCATTCGGCGCAACTGCGGCTTCTCGCTCGTCGAGTTGCTGATCGTCATGGCCATCCTGGCGGCGGTCTCGCTGGTCGGGATTCCGTGGTTCGTGAAGATCTCGCAGCGCAACGAGTTGAAGAGCGCGGCCCGCGAGGTCCAGACCACTCTGCTCGCGGCCCGCGTCAAGGCCGTCAACCGCAACCGGCCCGTCAGCATCGTGATCACCTCCCTCGGGCCGCCCGTCGCCTTTCAAACGATCGAGCCGAATCCGCCGGCGCCGACGCCGACGCACGTTCCGGTCAATCTCACGCTGCCCGCGAAGTCGGCGCGGCTCCAGGAGACGCCGTTTGCGGGCGGGGGCACGGTGACCTTCGGCGGCGACGGCCGACTCGTCAACCCGCCCCTGCAGCCGACGCCCGGTCTCCGGTACGTCCTGGAGGGCCCGATCGGCGCAGCGACTCCGAACCAGATCAAAATCTACGCCGACACGAGCGGCCGCGTCGTGGTCGTGACCCCGACCAACTGGTACTAACCATGAAACACCGCAATCCCGAAGCCGGCCTGACCCTCGTCGAGATGCTGATCGCCGTTGCCCTGCTCGGCATCGTGCTGCTCGGCATCGCGCCGCTCTTCATCGCGAGCGTCCGGTCCAACTACGCGGCCAACGAGTACACCAGCATCCACAACCTGGCGCGCGACCGGTTGGAGCAGCTCATGAACCTGCCGGTCACGGATCCCCAGCTGACGGTCGGCGTGCACGGCACGGGCACTCCGCCCAACGAGCTGCCGGCGTTTCTGCCGGACCCGACGACCGGCGTCGTGCCGTCGACGATCAAGAATCCGTTGATCCGCTCCTACGAGGTTTCGCACTTCACCAGCGTGATCCCGGTGGCCAACGCCGCGTACACGTTCAACAACGTGGGCGCGGGCGTGCCCTACGAGTTCAAGCGGATCGACGTGACCGTCACCTCGACGAGCGGCGGAACGGGCCTGGGCATCGGGGCCCGGACGGCGCGCGTGACGGGGTTCCTGAAAAACCCCGATCCGCTGACCAACGTCAACTGAACATGCTGACGAACGACCGCACCCGCCGCGCCTCGCATTCCTCCGCCGGCTTCACGCTGGTGGAAATGATCGTCGTCACCCTGCTGCTGCTCATCGGAATGGTGGGCCTGCTCGCCGTCTTCGACGCGAGCGCGCGCATCAACAAGAACGAGACGGACGTGGCCGACGCGCAGGGCAACGTGCGGTACGGCATCTACCAGATGACGCGGGCCATCCGCATGGCGGGCGCCGGCGGCCTCTACGTGACGCAGGCGGTCCTGAACCACGCCGATCGCGAGCTGGCTGGGATCGCGCCTCCGGGAGCCTCCTACGACAACGTCGCCGCGAACGTGACCGTCACCGACACGTTCAACCGCGTGTGGCCGGTTCGCCCGGGCACCGACATGATCGAGGTCCGCGGCGTTCTCTTTTCGCCGCTCGTCGGTTTCGACGAGCAGACGGGCTGCGCGCCCTGCACGGGCACGGCGACGCTGAACGCGCTGCCGATCATCGGCAACACGTTCAACGGCTTCCACGAGAACAACGATCCGTCGACCCGGCCGCAGTTCGCCGCGATCGACGCCTACACCGCCACCGCCACGAACACGCTGCCGATGTTCGTCATCGTCCAGAACGCGGGCGTCGACGAGCACTCCTGCGGCGACACCGGGCCGCCCATCGGCCTCCAGCGGTACCCGCAGCCGGCCTACAACGTCGGCGTGATCACGCAGCCCACGGACCTGGTCGCCGGCAACACGTTCCGGACCGTGGACTTCGGCGGCACGCTCGGCCCGCGCTTCAACGTCGAGCTGCCCTCGATGACTCCGGGCCGCGACGCGATGGAGTTCAAGAACATCAAGCGGGCCGGGATCATGGACGACGTCGTCTTCTTCATCACCACGGACAACACCACCGACCCGGACGGCATCCACCCGTTCCTCGCCCAGGGGATCCGGCGCGGCGACAAGTTCGAGGTGACGCGCCTGGCCGACGACGTCGAGGACATGCAGATCGCCTACGGCATCGACCGCAACGGGGACGGCTCGGTGACGCGCCAGGCGGGCTGCGCGACGAATCCCGTCGACGGACCCGGACCTGAACGTCTCGACGGTCGACGACTGCGACGAATGGTTCTCGAACACGGCCGGCGAGATGACGCCGCCGGACGACACGCAGTTCCAGGCCCAGGCCCCGTTCGAACCCGGCGCACGACGGGTCGGCGAACCACTGCCCGCGCCTGCACGCCGTGATGATCTCGCTGCTCGCCAAGGCCCACGACTCGGACCCGACCTACAAGGGGCCTGCGTCGGCGGGCTACAAGACGATGAATTCCACGGCGGCCCCGATCACGCCGGGCACCTTCCGGCGCCGGATCCAGACGCTGAAGATCAACCTCCGCAACTTCGCGTTCCAGGGATGACCATGTTGAGAGACAGAAGCAAAGAGCGGGGCGCCGCGCTCGTCGTCGCGATCCTCGTGCTCGCGATCCTGACCGTCATCGGCATCGCGCTGATGCTGATCACCTCGACCGAGACGCGCATCGCGGCCAACGAGTGGTCGATCAACCGCGGCTTCTACGCCTCCGACGCCGGCGTGCGCTGGGGCACGGCCGAGATGCACACGAACCTCGTGACGTTCCTGGGCCGCCCCGAGTTCGGCACCAAGGCGGCGCCGGTCTACGCGGGCAACGTGCTCTTCAAGATGCCCAGCCACCGCTTCGGAACGACCCTCGGGTTCATCGGCAACGATGACATCGAGGTGCGCGTCTCGACCCCGGGCCGCCTGTACCGCCGCATCTGCTTCGGCTGCCAGGGCAACTCGCCCGGCGAGAAGGCGCAGTACATGTGGGGCTTCGAGGTGCGTTCCACGGGATCCCAGGACGACCGCTTCCTCCAGTATTCCAAGGCCCTCGTCGCCGACGTCGAAGCCGGGCCTTTGCCCGGCCGGTTGCCCTTCTGAGGAGAACTGCCATGAGACATGGACTGCATTCCCGGGGACTCGTAGGCTTCGCGGCGCGCCATCGCGCGACGGCCACGTTCCTGCTGCTCTTCATGATGGCGTCTCCCGCGCGGCCCGACGACCGGCAGCTGCTCCAGGCCAACTCCGGCGCGAACACGAACGTGCTCCTGATCCTCGACTCCTCGACGTCCATGAACAACGACTTCTCGGACGTCTACCGCCTGCCGGCCTTCATGGACGACTTCATCTATCCCCAGGGCACGGTCGCCACGGTCGGCTCCAAGATCGGTGTCGCGAAGAGCGTTCTGCGCCAGGTCCTGACCAACACGGCCGGCGTCAACTGGGCGTTCGCCTACTACCGCAACCCCAACCAGACCTTCGGCGCCGCGGACAACAGCGTCGGCGACGCGTCGCGGGGTCAGCCGCCCGTCGGCTACCCGATCGGCGGCGCGACGACGGCCGGCCAGTCGCTGGAGAACGGCGGCCTGGAGTGGTTCTACTTCGCCGACCAGCTCTATCCGCTCGGCGGCTCGATCAGCTCGATCTTCCCGGCCGCCGAGTACCCCGACGTCCAGCAGGGCCGGTTCCTGCAGATGGGCCACAAGGTGCCCCACATCTACGGCACGCCGGGACAGCCCGACCTGCCGCCGTACACCATCAACCCGTCCAATCCGGACACGCGCTTTCCGTACCCGAGCGGCTCGATCCTGCCGGGCATCTGGCGCGGCGCCTTCGGCCCGCACGGCTTGAACGAGGGACTGGTCATCTACCGCAGCCCCGGCAAGACCGGATTCGAGCTGCGGATGCAGATGGTCGCCGGCAACTATTCGGACCCGTTCGTCGTCGTGCAGATCGACGAATACGGCCCCGTGACCGCGCCGACGCCGACGAACTCGCAGACGCCGACGGCAACGAACACGCCGACCAACACGCGCACGTCGACCAACACGCGCACGCCGAGCCCGACGCGCACGGCGACCCAGACGCTGACGCCGTCGAACACGCCCTCCGCGAGCGCGACGGCGACCCGGACCTTCACGCCGTCGAACACGCAGACGAGGACGCCCACGGCCACGAACACGGCGACGGCCACCCAGACGTTCACGCCGTCGAACACGCCGACGCGCACGAACACGTTCACGCCGTCGAACACGTTCACGCCCTCGAACACCCGCACCAACACCGCCACGTTCACGAACACGGCGACGTCGACGCGGACGTTCACGGCGACTCAGACGTTCACGTCGACCCAGACCCCGTCGCGCACCAACACGCCGACGAACACCCAGACGTTCACGCGGACGAACACGTTCACGCCGTCGAACACCTTCACGCGGACGTTCACGCCGACGAACACGTTCACGCCGTCCATCACCCCGACGCGCACGAACACGTTCACGAACACGCGGACGTTCACGCCGTCGAACACGTTCACGCGGACGAACACGTTCACGAACACGGCGACGTTCACGCAGACGTTCACGCCGTCGAACACGCCGACGCGCACGAACACGCCGACGAACACGCGGACGTTCACGCCGTCGAACACGTTCACGCGGACGAACACGGCGACGAACACGGCGACGAACACGCGGACGCTCACGCCGTCGAACACGGCGACGCGCACGAACACGCCGTCGAACACGGCGACGTTCACCGCGTCGCAGACGTTCACGCGGACGAACACGCCGACCAACACGGCGACGAACACGCCTCCGCCGCCCACGAACACGAACACGCGGACGAACACGCCGTCGAACACGCCGTCGGTCACGAGGACGCCGTCGAACACGCGGACGAACACGCCGACGAATACGAACACCTTCACGAACACGGCGACGCGAACCTTCACGCGCACGTTCACGCCGTCGAACACGCCCACGGGAACGCCGCCGCCGACCTTCACGCAGACGCCGACCCTGGCCCCGACGCTGCCCGAAGGCCACTTCCCGGCCGGAAGCCTGCTGCCGGCGATCGCCAACTGGTTCGCGCCGGCCGTGCGCGGCCTCTTCGCGATGGCGCCGCCGCCTCCGCCGCCGCCCCCGGCCAATCCCTGCCCGGGCATCCCGTCGAGCTACACCGGAGGGCCGGGAGGCCTCGTGTGCGGCACGTGCCCCTACGACGCGACGCGCCTGTGCGCCTTCGTCGACACCAACGGCAACGGCGTCATCGACGCCGGCGAGCCCGCGGCGCCGAACCTGATCCCGCTGCCGTCGACGCCCGTCTTCATGCGCGGCTTCGACGACCCGCAGGCCGACCCGAACCCGGCGCTGGTCCTGGTCCAGAGCGTCCAGGTGAAGTACGTGCGCGGCGACCTCTTCAGCATGCCGCCCGTCTACACCTCCAACGACTGCCCTGAACGGCAACCCGCCCTGGGGCTCGTGCCCGACGGGCAGCCTGGGCGCCGGATGCCCGGTCGTCCCGGACAACGACGCGGACGGCGTGGCCGACACCGGCGGCACCTCGTCGCGCCACAACCAGGGCATGTATCTCCGCGGTCCAGGACAAGGAGCGTCCGCGTCAGACGCAGCAGTATCCGAACGACGCGTTCGGCGCGCCCTCGTGCCCGCTCGGCATTCCGCCCGGCGGCTGCGATCCGTACTCGATGGATTGCGGCGGCATGGCGCACTTCAACTCGTTCAAGGGCTTCCCGGCCTCCGCGCCCAACGGCCTGCTGGGCTCGACGTACGTCTACCCGATCGCGCCGGCCGCGAGCCCCGACGACTGGCCGGTCGTGCCGTTCCGGCGCGAGTGGCTGGGCACGGACTACCCGGGCGGCAACTCGCCCGAGGCGGCGATCAAGCGCCTGCTGCGCTTCAGCTCGTCGATCGTCAGCTACGACTCGGCGGCCACGGCCGACCGGGCCTACACCCTGGCCGAGGACGCGAAGGAAGTCGTCGTGACGGCGCCCGGAACGCCCATGGCCGGCGTGCTGCTCGACGCCTACAACTACTTCGTCAACAGCGTCTTCCCGACGCCGACGAACGGAGCGCCCGACCCGGCCATCGACTGCCGCAACTACATCATCGTGTACGTCACCGACGGCCACGACGAGTGCTCGTCGGATCCGTGCGTCGGCGGCCTGACCGGCAACGGTCCCGCCGGCGACCTGGGCGAAGTGCTGCTGCCCGAGAGCTTCCCCGGCGCCCGCGCGGCCGCCAACGCGATCGACCCGAGCGTGCGCGTCAAGGGCATCCCGGTCTACGTCGTCGGACTGAACTCCGACCCGCGTTCTTCCCGGCCCTGAACTGCATCGCGACCAACAGCGGCGGTAAGCTCTTTGCGGCCACCGACCGCACGTCGCTGCAGGGCGCCCTCGAATCGATCCTCGACTTCAAACGCAACGCGAACTTCTTCGCGGCGCCCTCGGTCCCGGCCTTCGCCGGCGGCCTGGGCGACACCGTCCAGCTCGGCGCGGTCATTCCGAGCCATCTCAATCCCAACGGCGACCTCTCGAGCTGGTCGGTGTGGAGCGGCGCGCTGAAGAGCTTCCAGCTCGATGCCAACGGCTTCCTGCCGGTCGTCACGGCCGGGGCCACGACTCCGGTGACCACGGCGACGCCGGTGGGCACGCCCACGCCGACTCCGGCGGTTCCGGGCAAGTTCATCGACGAAAGCGACCCCGACAACACCGATCCGGCGCAGCGCAAGCCCGTGTGGAACGCCGGCCGCGTGCTCGGCTACACCGATCCGGTCGCCAACCTGGCTCCGGGGGCGGCGGCGATCGCGGCCTCACCGTCCGGCCGCGCCCCGGCGATCTCGGTCTGGCCGGGCCGCAGGATGGTCTTCGCGCGCGGCAGCGCGGGCGTCCCGCTGACCCGTTCGGACTTCCTGCCCAACACCGGCTCGTGCGCCGGCGCCGGGACTCCGGGACAGTGCTTCGACGACCTCATGATCGACATGGGGATGACCCCGACCTCCAGCGTCACCAACCAGGCCCGGGCGCGCTCGTCGTCCAGTTCCTGCGCGGCGGCGTGAGCCCGAACGGCAGCCGCGACGAGGTCCTGAACGACCCGTCCATCAAGCCGCCGACGATCCTTCTGCCGATCGGCCCGAACGCGGGACAGACGCAGAAGTACTCCTACTTCTACCAGGACGATCCGGCCGCGCCCGGCGATCCGCCCAACACGAGGACGGACGACGACGGGACGCCGCCGGCGGGCTACCCGCACAAGCTCGGCGACATCTTCCACTCCGAGCCCCTGTTGCTCGACACGCCGCAGTTCTATCCGTACCTGGCCTCGAACCTGACGCCGGGCGGACCGGGCAGCTGCCTACATGGACTTCGCGAACCTCCATGCCAAGCGGCGCAAGGTGGTGTTCGTGGGCGCCAACGACGGCTTCCTGCACGCGTTCGACTCCGGCGTGTGGGGACGCGACACGGCGAACTTCCCGACCTCCTATGACCTGGGCACGGGCCGGGAGATCTTCGCGTACTCGCCCCGCATCGTCATGAACGGCAAGTTCCCGAGTCTGCTGAGCTTCCCGCCGCTGCCGCAGTACTTCGTGGACGGCTCGATGGGAACGGCGGACGTCTTCATCGATCCGGTCAACGACGGCGTCACGCCGAACCCCTCCGACCGCGTGTGGCGCACCGTCCTCGTGGGCGGCCTGCGCCAGGGCGGCGACGGCTACTACGCCCTCGACGTCACGCAGCCGGACGACATCGTGACCTCGGTGGGTCCGACCCTCGGCGAAATCGCCGGCAACAAGGATGCCTCCCCGGGCTGTCTGACCGGCACGGGCGGCAGCTGCGTGGCGGGCTCGGTGACCAACCGCAAGTACCCGGAAATCCTCTGGGAGTACGACGACACGGCCGCCGTCCCCTGCTCGGACACGTGCACCAGCGCTTCGACCGACGCCCCCATGGGCGAGACCTGGTCGCGGCCGGTGCTGGGACGCATCCGGATCATCGCGGACCCGACCCCGCCCGTGACCTACCAGGATCGGTACGTCGCGATCTTCGGCGGCGGCTTCGATCCGAGCTTCACGGCCGGCGACAGCGTGACCGCCAAGCTGCCGAAGGGCCGCGCCCTGTACATCGTGGACGTCGAGACCGGCAAGCTGCTCTACAAGACCTCCGAGGGCGTCGCCGGCGACAACTCCACGGGCACGTTCCCGCCGCCGGTGCCCTTTGCCCCGATGCCCGCGCCGGTGGGCCTGATCGACTACGACGACGACGGGTACCTCGACACCGCCTTCGCGGGCGACGTCAACGGCAACATGTGGCGCATCGACCTGACGCCGGACGTCAACTCGGGCCGCGGCGTGCTCGACACGACGGATCTTCAGCTGCACGGATACCAGCCGTTCATGCTCTTCAACGGCTGCGGCACGGCCACGGGCGCGGGCCCCTGCCCGAACCAGCAGCCCATCTTCTTCGAGCCCACGATCGTCTTCATGGGCGGCGGCGTCGCGCCTCCGACCCTCGGCGTCGGCTGGGGCACCGGCAACCGCGCCGAGCTCGCGCGGCCCAACATCCAGGCGGCGGGCCTCTACTACGTCATCGACAGCGGCCAGATGGCCCTCACGTACACGCACTCGACCGGTGGAACGCTGGCGACCGACATCCGCGACCTCACGCCCGGAAAGTCGGGAGCGCTGGGCCCCTGCCCGTCTCCGTTCGATCCCAACACCTGCGCCAACGGCGCCACGCCGGCGCAGCGCGCGCCGGGCTTCGTGCTCGACTTCGGCTCGCTCAACGAGAAGACGACCTCGACGGTCTTCGACACGCTGGGCGACCTGAGCGTCGTGACGTTCACCCCGGATTCGGTCAGTCCCTGCGCGACCAACGGAAGCTCCTACGAATACGGGTTCTTCTTCCTGACGGGCCAGGGCGCGTACAATCGGACCGGACACGTCGTATGCAGCATTCCGAACCGCTCTGGGAGAAGGGGTCGCCACGCGCGGCCAGTCGACCACGATCGAAGGCACGCACAACCGGTACTTCTTCTCGGGCCGCGACGACATGAACGCGGACGACCAGTTCAAGCAGGGCACGGTGAGAACGATTCAGACGAACTGGAAGGAACAGCAGTGATGCGCTGGCGAAGCGGCCTGGCCGCGGCGGTGCTGACCTGCGCGGCGGCGGCGGCGCTCGCGGGCGACGTCGTCGTGCTCAAGGGCGGGACGGTGATTCCGCTCAAGCAGCCGGTGGTGCGCCGCGGCAACACCGCGTACATCACCCGCGCCGACGGCACGCTGCTGTCGGTGCCCGCCTCCGAGATCGACCGGGACGCGACGGCGGCCGCCAACCGCCCCGTGGCCGCGCCCGCTCCGGAAACCGCGCCGGCGTCCACGCCGGCCGGGGCCGTCAGCGCCCCGAAGGAAGGCCCGAAGGCGCGCGTGCGCATCACCGACGCCGACGTCTCGCACCCGATGGAGTACGACACGCCCGGAGCGGACAAGGACAAGGGCAAGGAAAAGAAAGACCAGGGGCCCGGCGCTCCGAAGGTGGAAGTCGCCGACTACACCCGCGAGAAGAACGGCGACGCCCTCGTGCTCAAGGGCACGGTGCGCAACGTCGGCCAGGGCGCGGCCGAGAACGTCCACATGGCGGTCACGGCCATCGACGAAAAGGGCCAGTCGATCGACGGCGCCAATGCGAACCTCTCCAAGGGAACGGTGGACGCCGGCTCCTCCGTCGAATTCAACGCATCGCTGAACGTGGGCGAGAAGACCGTCGCGACCATTCGCTTCGAGCCCGCGTGGACCGCGCCCCCGCCGCCCGCCCCGACGCCGCGCCCGGGCGCCGCCGGAGCGGCCGCGGGTGCCGCCAACAAGCCGCCGGCGCCCGCGCCGACGCCCTACGGCCGCGGAACGCTCTTCGCCGCGCCGGTCGCCAGCGCGACCTCGGACACCCCTTCCGACAGCCACACGGGGTACATCCCCGGCCCGAGCAATCCGGACAACCAGCCCAAGCCGCCGAACCGGTAGGCCGTCCCGCGACGCTGGCCCGCGATTCGCGGCGGTCCGCGGGGCCGTTACTCTAGTATTCCTCCATGGCCCGCATCCTGATCGTCGAAGACAAGGACTCCCTGCGGGCGATGCTCGAGGAGATGCTCAAGGCCGAGGGCCTCCAGGTCTCCGGCGTCGGCAACGGCGCCCAGGCCGTCGAACGGCTGCGCGGGGGAGAGCGGGCGGACCTCGTCCTGACCGACCTGCGGCTGCCCGGCGCCGACGGCATGGCCGTCCTCGACGCCGCGATCGCGCTCGACCCGACGCTGCCCGTGATCGTCATGACCGCATTCGGCTCCATCGAGACGGCCGTCGAGGCCATGAAGCATGGCGCCGAGGACTTCATCACCAAGCCCGTCGACCCGGATCTGCTGCGCCTGCGTGTCGCGCGCGCGATCGAGCGCCGGGCGCGCTCGCGGCAGTCCCTGCTCTTTGCCGAGGCGCAGTCGCGCACGCTGCCCCCGATCGTCGGCGAGTCGGCGGCGATCCGCGCCGTGCGCGCCGAGACCGAGCGCGTCGCCGCGACCGACGCCACCGTCCTGCTCGAGGGCGAGAGCGGCACCGGCAAGGAGCTCTTCGCCCGCGCGATCCACGCGCTCTCCGCCCGGCGCGACGGCGCCTTCGTCGCGATCAACTGCGCCGCGATCCCCGAGACGCTGCTCGAGAGCGAGCTCTTCGGGCACGAGCGGGGCGCCTTCACGGGCGCGTCCGCGCGCCGCATGGGCAAGTTCGAGCTGGCCGACGCCGGCACGGTCTTCCTCGACGAGGTCGGCGAGCTGACGCCGGTGACGCAGGGCAAGCTGCTGCGCGTCCTGCAGGAGCGGTCGTTCCACCGCGTCGGGCGGCACGGTCCCGATCGAGGTCGACGTGCGCATCCTCGCCGCGTCGAACCGCTCGCTCGAGAAGCTCGTGGCGCAGGGCCTCTTCCGCGAGGACCTCTTCTACCGCGTGCGGGTGTTTCCGATCCGCATCCCGGCCCTGCGCGAGCGCCCCGAGGACATCGACCCGCTGATCGACTGGTTCCTCGAACACCTGCCGCCGGAGCTCGGCAAGAAGCCGGTGCTGCTCGGCGCCGCGGCGCGCGAGCGCCTGCGGGCCTACGACTGGCCGGGCAACGTGCGCGAGCTGCGCAACTGCCTCGAGCGCGCCATCATCCTCGCCGACGAGGGTGTGATCGACGAACGGAACCTGCGTCTGGGCCCGGAGCCCGTCTTCCTCGAGTCCGCGCGCGACGAAACGCTCGAGCAGGCGCGCGAGCGGGCCGGCCTGGCGGCCGAGCGCATCTGGCTGGTGCGCGCTCTCGAGAAGACCCGCGGCGACCGCACCGCGGTGGCCGAAGCGGCGGGACTGACGCCGAGGAAGTTCGAGGCCAAGCTGCGCGAGCACGGCCTCGAAGAGGCGTAGCAGGCTGCTGAAAAAGGGTGTGGGATGACGTTCGAGCCCACGCCGCCGTAAGGGCGCCCGCATCCATTTTTCAGCAGCCTGCTGGAGCGGCGGCTATTCCGGCAGGGCGGGCGCCCGCGTCACGCCCTTCCACATCGTCACGGTGGGCTGGGGCGGCGGCGGCGTCATCAGGACCGTGACCCTGTAGGGAGGCGAGCCCGGCGGCGGCTTGGCGGCAGTCGCCGCCTTCTTGCGGCAGCCGCCGGCCCGGCAGCTCAGCACCAGGATCAGCAGGGCGAGCGGCCAGAACGCGCGGGTGGAGCGACGGATCATCCCGCGATTATCGCACTGCCGGGTCCGCGCAGCCGGCCGATCGCGGCCGCGACGAGCGCGTCTTCCTCCGGCTGGATCGAGCGCAGGTCGAGCAGGACGCGGTTGCCCTCCACCCGGGCCACGACGGGCGGCGTTGCCGCGCGCAGCCCGGCGGCGAGGTTTTCGGCCGAGAGGGCCGCGTGCGTCAGCATGAGCGCGCGCGACGGGAAGAGCTTTTCCGGGCTCGTGCCGCCGCCGAACGCCGCCAGCGAGGGCAGGACCCTCACGGTCAGCTCCGCGGGCGCCGATTCGCGGATCCGCGCGCCCCTCTGCTCGAGCTCGTCGAGGCGCGCTCCGGCGGCGCGGTAGACCGGGAACTGCCTCCAGGCGCCCGTCTTCCACGCCGCGAGCGTCGCGGCCAGGGCCGCGAGCGTCAGCTTGTCCGGCCGCACCGCGCGCGCCACCGGGTGCACGGCCGCTCGCGCGACCAGCTCGGCGCTGCCGGCGAGGAATCCGGCCTGCGGACCCGAGAAGAGCTTGTCCGCCGAGAACGCGACGAGGTCCGCGCCCGCGTCGAGACACTCGGCCACGGTCGGCTCGTCGGGGACGCCGAACTCGTCGAGCGGCACGACCGCTCCGGTGCCGTGGTCGTGCAGCCAGGGTATGCCCGCCTCGCGCGCGAGCAGCGCGAGCTCGCGCGGGGCCGGGCGGGCCGTGTAGCCGCGGATCTCGTAGTTGGAGGGATGGACCGAAAGCAGCAGCGCGACCTCGGGCCCGAACGCCTTGCGGTAGTCGTCGGCCGTCGTGCGGTTGGTCGTCCCGACCTCGCGCAGGCGCGCCCCGGAGGCCTCGAGGATCTCGGGGATCTTGAAGGAGCCGCCGATCGCGACGAGCTCTCCGCGCGAGACGAGCACGCTGCGGTCCCGGCGCGAGCGCCGACAGGGCGAGCAGGACGGCCGCCGCGTTGTTGTTGACGGCGAGCGCGTCGCCGCACGCGAAGAGATCCCGCGCGAGCGCGCGGACGTGGTCCTGCCGCTTTCCGCGGGCGCCGCGGGCCGCGTCGTACTCGACGGTCGCGTATCCCGCGGCGGCCTCGAGGATGGCCGCGCGCGCCGGCGCGGGCAGCGGCGCCCGGCCGAGGTTCGTGTGGAGCAGGACGCCGGTCGCGTTGATCGCGCGGACGAGGGTGGGCGCGAAGCGGCGCGCGAGGCTCTCCGCGGCCTTCTCCCAGATCGCCTCCGAGCGGATTTCGCCGCCGGCCATCGCCCGCCGCAGCTCCTGCTTGACGGCTTCCCGCCCGAAGAGGGCCAGGTTCTCGGCCGCGGGACCGGCCTTGAGCAGGACGTCCATCGAGGGAGGGTGGGACGTCGCCGGCGGGCTCTCGGTCTCCGGGCGCATGGTTCCTTTACTATAGGGGAGTGACGGCGCCCTCGACACCCGGGATCCGGCCATGAGCCCCGCGGACTTCGAACGGGAGTTGCGCGTGCTCGAGGAGGCGCTCCGGCGGCTCTCCGCCGAGTACGACGGCTTCCTCTACGGATCGCTGCCCAAGCCGCCGGTCCAGACCCGGCGGCACGTGGAAGAGATGGTCCGCCGCCTGAACGCGACCGAGGACATGTCCGCGGCCGAGCGCTACCGGTTCGGGGCGCTCCAGGGGCGCTTTTCGGCTCTCTGCGACCGCTGGGAGAAGCTCCAGGGCGAGAAGGAGGCCGGGCGGCGACCGGGCCTCTACGGCCACTTCCGGGAGGCCGGGGGCGGTTCCGGCGGGCAATCCGCGCCCCCGCCCAACGTCCGGCCGGCCGCGTCCGTACAAGAAGAGCGGCGCGCTGCGTCGCCCGAGCCCGACCGGGATCTGTTCGACCGGTACCTGGCGGCGAAAAAAGCCCGAGGAGAAGACGTGAGCGGTTATCGACTGGAAGGGTTCGTGGAAGGGCTCGAGCGCGAGCGGCGCAAGGTGCGCGAGCGTCTCGGCGAGGGCGAGATCCTCTTCGACGTCGCCGAGCGCGACGGCCGCGTGCGGCTCGTCGCCAAGAAGAAACCGCGGGGTGGGGCATGAAGCGCGGCGCGTGGACGCTCGTGCTCGGCCTGGCCGCGGCCGCCGCGGCGGCGCAGTCGTCGGACACCTCCGCCAAGCCTTCGGAATCCGGCGCCAAGCCGACGCCCGCGCCCTTCTACCGCCAGTACCTCGTGCCGGGCAATCCGCTCGACGACAAGATCGTCGAACAGGAGCACCGCGTCGAGGCCAATCCGGACGACGCGAACCTGCGCAACGATTTCGGCAACCTGCTCGCCCTGCGCCGTTTCCCGAAGGAGGCCGCCGAGCAGTACGAGAAGGCGTTGCACCTCGACAAGAAGAACTTCATCTCGGCCTACAACCTCGGCCTCGTGCGGGAGACCGAGGGCAAGCTCTCGGAGGCCATCTCGGCGTACCAGAGGTCGATCAAGAGAAAGCCCGGCTTCCCGCAGTCGCGCTTCCGCCTTGGCCGGGCGTACGAGCACGACAACCAGCCGGATGAAGCCGTCAAGGAGTACGCCGCCGCGATGTGGATCGATCCCGGCATCCGCGACGCCAAGCGCAATCCGCTCGTGATCGATTCCGAGCTGATCTACCTCGCCTCGCTCGTCAACTACCAGCGCGACATGGCGGTGGCGTCGATGGACGACGCGCACGTCTATTTCGACAACGACCGCTTCCGCAAGCTTCCGGTCGATCGCGCGATCTCTTCCAAGGAGGTCGAGCCCGACGAAGAATCGGAGCCCGCGCCCCGCAACATCGGGGCTGCCGGCAGCACGGGAGCGACGGGCGTCGCGGAGCCGCCGGCTCGCCGCGGCCAGCGCGCGCCCGCGCCGGGAGCGGAAACGCCGCAGCCGGGAACCATGCGCGGGGTCCCGCGGCCCGCGCCGGGAGCGGCCCGCCCGAAAACGCCTCCGCGCCAGCCCGTCCCGGCCCCGACGCCTCCGCCGGAAACGGTCGAGCCGCCGCCAGAGGCCATACCCGAGGCGCCTGCGCCCGAATCGGCGCCGGAGCCGCCGACGCCGCCGCAGGAAGTGGAGCCGTCCTAGCCCGGACCTAGTCGAAGCTCGCGCGCTCGACGTAGACCGTCGGCGAGCCCACCAGGAACGGCGCCGGGAAGAACTGCAGGTCCGTCGAAAGGCCGGCGATGCGGCGCAGCAGCTCCGAGACGCGGCCCCGCGCGCGCGCGCCGGCGACCGGACCCTGCGCGCGGCCGCCCACGATCGAGACGCCGGTGAACTCGGCCTCGTAGCGGTCGGCCTGGAGATCGACGCGCAGCGGAGCCGTCAGGGCCGACGCGAAGAGCCCCTTCGTGACGCCGGCCAGCAGCGCCGCGCTCGACGACGGGCTCGCGGTCTCGAAGAAGAGGCGGCGCGGGCCGAGCTGCGGCGGCATTCGGAACGACGGGCGTACGCCGTGCCCGGTCGAGGTCGCGCCCGCGCGCCGCGCCGAGGACAGGTCGTGCAGCCTTCCATTGAGCGCCCCGTGCTCGACGAGGAGCATGCGCCGGCTCGCGACCCCCTCTCCATCGAAGGCGGCGTCGCGCGACGCGTCGTCCGCGATCGAGACGGCCGGTGCCGCGAGCTTTTCGCGCACGACCCAGCGCGGCGGCTTGCCGTCGAGAAACAGGGGAGCGATCGCGGCGAGCAGGGCGGCGCCGACGGCAGGATCGAGCAGCCACTGGCCGCTCGAAAACGGCGTGGGCCGGTCGGAGAGGGGCAGCGTCGCCGCATCGGAGAGCCTGCGGGCCAGCGTCTCGGTCTCGGGCGCCGCTTCCCATCGAAACGGGACGCGAACCTCGCGCGCCCGGCCCGGCCGCCGCGCCACGCAGCGCGCGACGCCGTCGAAGACGCGATGCTCCTGCGCGACGTCGAGGCCCGCGGCATTGACGATCCGCTCCTCGGCGCGGCCGCGGCGCAGCGTCAGGCCCGCGAGCACGGCCTCGCCGCGCGAGGCGGCCGCGACGGCGCGCAGCAGCTCCTCGAAGAGCGCGGGCGGCGCCTCGACGGACGCCGCGCCGGCGACCGCCGCTTTCTTCGCGGGCCACGCGGGGGGCTCGCCGGCCGCGACGGGAAGGCGGGCGGCCTCGGGCAGCGCGAGGGCGAGCCCGTCCGCGTCCGACGCCGCCGCAAAGCGCGGCGCGCCCTCTTCCCACCAGCGTGCCGCCCAACCCTCCTCGCGGCGCCAGGCCGCGCGCTCGAGCGCGGGCGACGCGTCGATCTCGCGCGTCTCGGCGGTCTTGCGGTAGAGCTCCCACTGTGCCGGAGAGCGCCGTTCGAGCAGCGCCCCGAGGTCGTCGCCGGTCACAGTTCCGGCCGGACGCCGAGGCGGCGGATCATGAGGTCGGGCGCGGCGCCTCCGACCGGGACGACCTGGCCGGCGCGCGCGCACCAGCCGAGGCCGCGGTACGCGCGGACCTCGCGGCCGAGCGCGGGCTCGATCGCCTCGAGCGTCGGCAGCAGCTCGCCGGCGAGCACGCCCGGGCCGAGCTCGTCGGCGAACCGGCCGCGGCGCACGCGGCGCGCCCGCGGAAAGCGCAGTCGAAAGCTCCCGCTCGCGATCTCGATCGAGCCTCCGAGGAACTCGTCGATCCAGATCCCGTTGCCGAGCCGGCGCAGCATCTCTTCGGGATCCGTCGCGCCGCCGGAGACGACCACGTTGGCGCCGCGGGGCAACGGCGGTTCGGCCGGTCCGGAGCGACGGCCGTGCCCGGTCGAGCCGGCCCCGGCCGCGTGCGCCCGGTCGGTCAGCTGCGATCCGACGAGGCCCGAGGCCACGAGCTTGACCGGGCGCGGCGCCGTGCCCTCGTCGTCGCGCTCGTAGCCGCCGAAGAGGTCGAGGCGGCGCGCGTCGTCGATCACCTCGAGGTCGGCGACGGCCACGCGGGCTTCGGGCAGGGCGCGCAGCGGCGAGACGCCCGCGTCGGCCTCGAGCGGATGGCCGAGGATCTCGTGGAAGAGGACCGCCGCGCAGCCGCCGGCGAGGATCGCGTCGGCTTCGCCCGCCGGCACCGGCACCGCCCGGTCGCGCGGCGCGGCCGCATCGGCCAGGGCGGTCTTGAGCTCGTCGAGCGCTTCGTCGGACATCGGCGCGTGGAACGCGAAGATCCTCTGCTCGTCTCCGGCCCGCGAGGCCGCTGTGAAACGCCCCTCGAGCGAGAGCAGCCGCCGCGTCGCGGTGGCCGCCGGCCGGCCGGCCGCCACCACGCGGCGTTCGGTCTGCCGCAGACGCAGGGTGAAGGCGTGCCGCGGCGCGTGGCGCGCGAGGATCGCGGCGAGGCGCCGGGCCGCCCGCTCCGCCGCCGGAAACCCGACCTCGCTCTCGGCGGCGGGGGCGCCGCGGGCGGAACGGATCGGCAGCGGCTCGCGCCCGGCCGAGGCCCGCAGCGCGCGGACGGCCTCGCGGACGGCGGCATCGTCCGCGCCGGCGACCGAGGCGAACTGCTCCGACGCGCCCCGCCGCCACCGGGCGCTCGTGCCCTGCTCGCGGCGCACGCGCGCCTCGCGGACCTCCCCGTCGCGCCACTCGAGGCAGGTCTCGGTCAGCGTCTCGCCGAACACCTCGGCGAGGTCGCCCTCGCGGCCGCCGAGCGGCTCGAGCCAGCGCAGGATGGAGTCGTCGTCCCAGTTCACGTGCGGTGCAGTGTATTAACATCCGGGCGGAGGAAACGATGAGTCTGGCGGATACGCGGAAAGATTTCATCGCCGGCAAGACCGCGCGCGGACTGGCCGGGCGAAAGCTGTTCGTCGAAAAGGCGCCCGACGCGATGCGGTCGGCCGTCTACGCCGCGCTCGCGGCCGAGGCCGAGAAGGAGCGCACGCTCGACGACGAGGCCCGCCGGATGATGGAAGCCGCGCGCCAGGAGATCGCCGCCGGCCGCGTGGACGGCCACGAGCTCTTCCGCCGCATCAAGCGCAAGCTCGCCGAGCAGCGGGGAATCGTCCTGTGACCTTCCGCCCGACCCGATGACCCTCGAAAAACGCATCGCCGACCTCGAGGCCCTGCGCGAGAGCCGGCTGGAGGGCGGAGGCGCCGCCCGCATCGAGCGCCAGCACGCCGAGGGCAAGCTGACCGCGCACGAGCGGATCACGCTGCTGCTCGACCCGGGCTCTTTCCTCGAGCTCGATCCCTTCGTCGTCCACCGCTGCCGCGACTTCGGCATGGAGAAGACGTCGATCCCGGGCGACGGCGTGGTCTGCGGCGCGGGCACGATCGCGGGCCGCCCGGTCTACGTGTTCGCGCAGGACTTCACGGTCTTCGGCGGCTCGCTCTCGGAGTCCAACGCCGACAAGATCTGCAAGGTGATGGACCTCGCCGTCCAGAACGGCGCGCCGATCATCGGATTGAACGACTCCGGCGGCGCCCGCATCCAGGAGGGCGTCGTGTCGCTGGCGGGCTACTCCAAGGTCTTCCTGCGCAACACCCGGGCGTCCGGGGTCGTGCCGCAGATCTCGGCCATCCTCGGCCCCTGCGCGGGCGGCGCGGTCTACTCGCCGGCCATCACCGACTTCGTGTTCATGACGGAGAAGACGTCCTATCTCTTCGTCACGGGCCCGGACGTCATCCGGACCGTGACCCACGAGGAAGTCTCCAAGGAAGACCTCGGCGGCTCGCGCACGCACTCGAGCGTCTCGGGCGTCGCGCACTTCGTCCGGGGCAGCGACGAGGCGGTGCTGGCCGGGATCCGCGAGCTGCTGTCCTACCTTCCCGGCAACAACCTCGACGACCCGCCCGCGCGCGCGCCGCGCGGATGCGCCGTCGGCGATCGGATCTGAACGTCTTCATCCCCGAAGAGCCCAACAAGCCGTACGACATGGGCGACCTCGTGCGGCGCGTCGCCGACGCGGGCGAATTCTTCGAGGTCCACGCCGCCTTCGCGCGCAACATCCTCGTCGGGTTCATCCGCCTGAACGGCCGCTCGGTCGGCGTCGTCGCGAACCAGCCGATGCACCTGGCCGGCGTGCTCGACATCGACGCGTCCATCAAGGGCGCGCGCTTCGTCCGCTTCTGCGACGCGTTCGGCATCCCGCTGCTCGTGTTCGAGGACGTGCCGGGATTTCTGCCGGGCACGCAGCAGGAGTACGGCGGCATCATCCGCCACGGGGCGAAGCTCCTCTATGCCTTCGCGGAGGCGACGGTGCCGAAGGTCTCCGTCATCACCCGCAAGGCGTACGGCGGCGCCTACTGCGTGATGCTTTCCAAGGACCTCGGGACCGACTTCAACTTCGCCTTCCCGACGGCCGAGATCGCCGTGATGGGGCCGGAGGGCGCGGTCAACATCCTGTACCGCCGCGAGCTCGGTCCCGACGCCGCGCCCGAGACGCGCGCCGGCAAGGTGGCCGAGTACACGGCCAACTTCGCCAACCCCTACATCGCGGCGCAGCGCGGCTACGTGGACGACATCATCGAGCCGTCCGAGACGCGCACCCGCCTGATCGCGGCCTTCCAGTTCCTCGAAGGCAAGCGCGCCGCGATGCCGAAGAAGAAGCACGGGAACATTCCGCTGTAGATGCCCGCTCTCGAAGTGTTCTTCGCCGAATCGGGAGATTTCGCCCCTCCGTACTCCCTCTCCCGGCGGGAGAGGGTGGAGTTGGGCTGGGCCGCGAATGGCCCCTCGAGAGTCGTCATCTAACGCATGCGCCTGCTCGTCGCCAACCGCGGCGAGATCGCGGTGCGCATCTTCCGCGCGTGCCGGGACCTCGGCATCGAGACCGTGGCGGTGTTCTCCGACGCCGACCGGGCGGCGCCGCACGTCGCGCTGGCCGACCATGCCGTGCGGCTCGGGCCGGCGCCGGCGCGCGAGAGCTACCTCTCGATCCCGGCGCTGCTGGACGCCGCGAAGAAGACCGGGGCGTCCCTCGTGCATCCCGGATACGGATTTCTGGCGGAGAACGCCGGGTTCGCGCGGGCCTGCCGCGACGCGGGCCTGACGTTCGTCGGACCGACCCCCGAAGCGATCGCCGCGATGGGCTCCAAGACCGGCAGCCGGCAGCTGATGGAGAAGGCGGGCGTCCCGGTCGTGCCCGGAATGGGCGGCGCCGCCGCCGGCCACGCGGACGATCGCGGCGTTTGCCCGGAAAGCCGGTTATCCCATCCTGCTCAAGGCCTCGGCGGGCGGGGGCGGCAAGGGGATGCGGCGGGTGGACGCCGAGGCGGATCTGCCGGCGGCCTTCACCCGCGTCGCGTCCGAGGCGGAAGCCTCGTTCGGCGACGGCGCGCTCTACGCCGAGAAGCTCGTCGAACGGCCGCGGCACATCGAGGTCCAGGTGATCGGCGACCTGCACGGGAACCTGGTCGCGGTGGGCGAGCGCGAGTGCAGCATCCAGCGGCGCCACCAGAAGGTCGTCGAGGAGTGCCCGTCGCCGGCGGTCAGCAGACCCGTGCGCGAACGTCTCTTCGAGGCCGCTCTCGCGGCGGCGCGCGCGGTCGGCTACACCTCCTGCGGCACGGTCGAGTTCCTGCTCGCGGCCGACGGCGCCATCTACTTCCTCGAGATGAACACGCGCCTGCAGGTCGAGCATCCGGTGACCGAGGAGGTCTGGGGTGTGGACCTCGCGGCCGACGATGATCCGCATCGCCCTCGGCGAGAAGCTGCCGTTCGATGCCGCGAGCCTCGCCCCGCGCGGCCACGCGATCGAGTGCCGCATCTACGCCGAGGACCCGCGGCGCGGCTTCGCGCCGTCGCCGGGGCTGATTTCCGCGCTGCGGCTGCCGCAGGGGCCCGGCGTGCGCAACGACGTCGGCGTGGAGGCGGGCTCGGTCGTGCCGATCGACTACGACCCGATGCTCGGCAAGCTGATCGTGCACGCGCCCGACCGCGCGCAGGCGATCGCACGGCTCTCCCGCGCCCTCGCGGACTACGAGATCGGCGGAGTGGAGACGACGCTGCCGCTCTTCCGGACGCTGGCGCACGACCCCGAGTTCGTGCGCGGGGATTTCGACGTGCAGTGGCTCGACCGCAGGCTGGCCGCCGGGCTCTTCCCGTCCACCGCGCCGGGACCGGAAGAGGTCTGGCTGGCGGCGGCGGGGCTCGCGGCCGCCGAGGCGCCCGTCACGCCCGCTGCATCGGGACCGGCGGCGTCGCTCTGGCGCGGCACGGGCCGGCGCGAAGCGCAGCGGGGCTGACGGGTGCGCCACCTCAAGCTGATCCTGCGCGAAGACGGCAAGCCGCCCGAAGAGATCGCGATCGAGATCGACGGGACGCGCTACGCGCTGGCGCGGGGCGGTACGGTCCGGGTGGCCGAGGTCACGCGTCTGCCGGACGGCCGGCTGTCGCTGATTCTCGAGGACGGCCGTCAGGTCTGCGGACGGGTGCGCCCGGGCGGCGAGGGCGAGGTCGAGGTCACGACGGCCGCCGGTCGGCGCCGCATCGGCCTCGCCGAGCCGCTCCGGGACCGCATCGCGCATGCGGCTGGCTCCGGCGTCGATACCGGCGACGAAGAGATCCGGGCGCTGATGCCCGGCCGCGTCGTCCAGGTGGCGGTCGCGGCGGGAGACCGGGTTGCAGCCCGGAGCGCTGCTGCTCGTCCTCGAAGCCATGAAGATGCAGAACGAGATCCGAACCGTGCGCGGCGGCACCGTCCTCAGGGTGGATGTGGAGCCCGGCAGAACGGTCGATGGCGGGGCGCCTCTGGCCGTCGTCCGAAGCGAAGACCTTCCGACCGTCTGAGCACTCGGATCCAGCCCTTCGTCCTTCAAATCATCGAGAACTGACCGACCGGTCGGTTATCCAATAAACCGGATGTCGATTCGGGATCCGGGACTTTTTGCAGCGGCCCCGGCGATCCAATTTTCCCTTTCTTACAATCCCTCAGTTAGTTAGAGTGCCTCCAATTCTTGGAAAATTCTGGCAGTGACATTGCTTTGTATTCGGTTGCTTTGAAGAACATGAGTTTGCGAAAAGGTTTTAACAAGGAGGAAGGGATGAAGTCTGTGTACCGAATTGGTCTCGTTCTATCGGTATGCCTTCTGCTCGTCGCTCCGGTCGCTGTGCTCGCACAGACGACGGGAACGATCGAGGGGGCAATCACCGATCAGAGCGGCGCCGCGCTCCCGGGTGTGACCGTGGAGCTCGCCGGCGTGCATCTCCAGGGCGCCCGTACCGCCGTCACCACGGCGGACGGCCACTACCGTTTCCTGAGCCTGACTCCCGGCGACTACACGGTCACCGCGACTCTGGCGGGGTTCGGTAAGGTGCAGAAGAAAGCCACCGTCGGCCTCGACGCGACGGTCCAGGCGAATCTGCAGCTGAACCTCTCGACCACTGCCGAAGTCACGGTCACCGGCGAGGCGCCGCTGATCGACTCGACTTCGACGACGGCGGGTTCCAACTTCGCCGGCAAGGTCATCGACAAGCTGCCGCTGCCGAGCCGCAACTATGCCGACATCGTGTTCACGCAGCCCGGAGCCCAGGCCGACAACGGCGAGACGCAGGGCCGCTCGCTCGCGATCTCGATCTACGGCTCGACCTCGGCCGAGAACTCGTTCCTGATCGACGGCGTCAACACGACGAACGTCATCAAGGGCATCCAGGGCAAGGACATCAACAACGAGTTCGTCCAGGAAGTCGAAGTCAAGACCTCGGGCTACCAGGCCGAGTACGGCCGCAACACCGGCGGCGTGATCAACGTCATCACGAAGTCCGGCGGCAACGAGTTCCACGGCGGCATCTTCGGCTACTACAACAGCCTGGGTCTCGCCTCGGACCAGAAGTCAACGAAATCACGCCGGACAATTCGCAGCGTCGGGAATTCGCAGACCACGACGATCGCCACCGAGAACACCCGTTCCGAGGGCGGCGTCGATCTCGGCGGATACGCGTGGAAGGACCGCGTGTGGTTCTTCGCGGCGTACGACCGCGTCAAGACGGACCAGGTGTTCAACCCGACCAGCGGCATCACCGGCCCGCTCCAGCCCGGCTATCCGGATGCGGACTGCACCTTCGTCGGGGGCTGTCCCTTCCCCGACTCGATCGTCGAGAACAAGTACTCCCTGAAGCTCACGCTGAACATCGCGCAGAGCACGACGCTGCAGGGCGTGTACTTCTCCGACCGTCAGTCGCACGACGGGCACGATCTCGGCGCAACCCGCAGAGCTTCAACCCGAACGCGACCCAGGGGCGGATCGACGTCGGCGGCCCGGACTACGGCGCGCGTTTGAACCAGCTCTTCGGCGCCAGCGGCATCCTGACCCTGTCCTACGGCCAGCACTCCGACCGTTTCGAGACCAAGCCCCAGGGCAAGGACGATCCCGACGCTGCGCGACCGGCACGTTGACGCCGTTCAGACTACTACGGCGGCTACGGACAGGTCTTCGGACCGGTCGTCAACAACGCTTCGAGCGCGCAGACGCTACGCCGGCAACTACACCGGGTACGTCGGCAACCACGAGTTCAAGATCGGCGGCGACTACGAGAAGGTCAACACCGCCGGCTCGACGTACTGGACGGGAACCTCCCGGACCAGCATCTTCGCCTGCGGCGCCGGCGGCTACGACTGCTCGGGCTCGGCGACGCCGTTCAACGCGGGATCGGTCCCGGGGTACAACTCGCCCTACTCCGGTCCGGTCTACTACGAGCACGAGTTCTTCACGGCGAACGGCAGCGACCTGACGCCGCTCGTGGATGCTCCGTTCGACACGCCGACCAAGCGCTACAGCGGCTTCATTCAGGACCAGTGGAGAATCACCCCGGCCCTGACGGTCAACGTCGGCGTCCGGTACGACACGGAAACGCTCTACAACGGTCTTCAGCTGAAGGCGTTCAGCCTCACCAACGAGTGGGCGCCGCGCTTCGGCGTCACCTGGGACTTCGCGGGAGACGGCACGTCGAAGCTGTACGCTTCGGCCGGCCGCTTCTACTACGCGATCCCGACGGACCTGAACGTCCGCGTCTTCACCGGCAACACGTCCATCGTGACGCTGGAACTACGACCCCGGCTTCTCGGGCAGCTCGCTCCTCCAGGCCCCCGACGCGCCCGACGGGCGTGCGTCAGCTGACGCAGGTCGGCTCGGTCGCGGGTGAGCCCACGGATCCGGGTCTCAAGGCCGCCTACCAGGATGAGTTCACGATCGGCATCGAGAAGGCGATCGATCCGACCCTCTCGGTCGGCATCAAGGGCACGTACCGCTCGCTCGGCCGGACGGTCGAGGATCGTTGCGACCTCGACTACACGACCAACCCGACCGGTTCGTCCTGCGCCCTCATGAACCCGGGCGCGACCGGCCCGGAGAACCCCGGCGCGACCGGCGCGTTCGGCAGCTGCAACAACTCGGCGCAGCCCGGTGGCCGACAACTCCTGCCACACGGCCCGGAAGCCTCCATTCCGGATGCCAAGCGCATCTTCAAGGGCATCGAGCTCGTCGTGCGCAAGCAGTTCACCAACGAGATCTGGGCCCAGCTGTCCTACCTCGGCTCGACGCTGACGGGTAACTACTCGGGTGCCATCCGCGAGTCCTCGGGACAGACGGACCCCGGCATCAACGCCGACTACGACTACGCGGCCTTCCTGCAGCAACAACGCGGGCCGCCTCGAGCTCGACCGGCCGAACCAGGGCCGCCTCGACGCGGTGTACAACGCCCCGTGGGGTCTGTCCGCCGGCCTCCAGTTCTACGTCCGCACGGGCACGCCGACCTCGATCAACGGCTACTACAACCAGTTCTACACGACGGAGCTCTACCTGGCGCAGCGCGGGTATGCGGGTCGCCTCCCGACCGACTACGAGATGAACATGTCCCTCGGCTACAACATCAACGTCGGGCCGGTGACCATCACCCCGATGGTCTATGTCGTTCCAGCTCCTCAACCGGCAGACGGCCACGTCGATCGACCAGAACTTCAACGTCAACGGCTCGTTCGTCGACGACCCGTCCAGCCCGTTGTACGGGCAGCCGGGCCTCGTTCCCGATGGCACGTGCCCCGTCAACAGCCGTCACGGGCACCTGCTCGGACAACGTGAACTATCGCAAGACCCTGACCCAGACGGGTCCGCGGCAGTTCCGCTTCTCCCTCAAGGTCACGTTCTAGTACCCGGTTTCGATTCGGTGACTCTGGGGGCGGCTTCGGCCGCCCCCTTTTTATTTGGTGAGCCGTGGGCGTAAGCTCGGGAATCGGGAATCGAGAAAGGATCTTTCTGAACTCCAGAGTCTGAAGTCCCGCACGGGAGGTGCCTCATGCGCCGGTTGCCTGCACCGTCCGCTCTGCTCGTCGCCGCAGTGTTCTTCGCATCCGCCGTCTCCGCCTTCGCCGCGACCCTGCCCTCGCTCTTCTACAAGGCCAAGGAACAGTTCCGATTGGCCAACTACGAGAGCGCCCTCGCGACGCTCGACACCCTCCAGGCCGAGGGGGACAAGCCGGGCAACGAGGCGTATCGGGCCGAGCTCGCGCCCGCCCTCGCGTTCTACCGCGGCGCGAGCTACGCGGCGCTCGGCCGCACCGACGAAGCGCGCGCGAGCCTCGAAACGTATCTGGCCTACCAGCCGAACGCGTCGCTCGATCCGTCGCTCTACCCGAAGCGGGTCATCGTCGCGCTCGACGACGCGCGCAAGGCGATGCGCGAGCAGAAGGCGGGGGCCTCGGCCGCAGCCCCGTCGCAGGCGCCGGCCGAGACGGGATCCTTCGCGACGGCGTATCGCGCCTTCAAAGCGGACCCGACGCAGCAGACGGAGGGCGCCGACGAGACGTGGGCCGACGGACCGGTTCGATACCTGCTGACGGCCGCGCAGCGCTCCGACTATCACCGCCTTTCCGACCCGGCATCCCGCTCGGACTTCGTCGTCGAATTCTGGAAGGCACACGACCCGCATCCCGAGACGCCGGAAAACGAGTTCCGCACCGAGTTCGACCGGCGCATCGCGTTCGCGGACGCGCGCCTCGGCCAGAGTGAAACGCGGGGCAGCCTGACGGACCGGGGGATGCTCTTCGTGCTTCTCGGGCCGCCGACGTGGGTCGGCCGCAAGCCGCTCGCCGTGGGAGAGGACACGGCGGATCCGAACGGCATGTCGCGGTACGGGACGTTCGAGGCCAATCAGGCCCTCAAGGGCGCGAGCAACGGCGCGGCGACGGCGGCGATCCTCGCCTCGATGTCGGGACCGGCGAACACCCTGCCCGAAGCGGAGACGAGCTGGCGCGAGGTGTGGCACTACCGGCGTGAGCTGCTTCCGCGCTCGGTTTCCTACCAGCAGGTGGACTTCGAGTTCCTCACCAAGCGCGGCTACGGCGTCAGTGTCCTGCAGCGCGACGAGCGGTCGCTGTCCACCCTCGAGGCTGCCAAGAGCGACCAGCGAGCGATCGGAACGGTCGAGAACGCGAGGAAATAGGCTGAAGCCTGGACGACCGTCGATGGTCGTCCGGCGGCGCCCCGAAACTGCGCAAGCCCTTGACTGTGTTAAGGTTCGCAGCGTGCGACGAAGCTCCGTCGATGCGGTTCTGACCTCGTCCTCTGCATCTCCCGCGTGACACTCCGATTGCCGTGATGACGTGGCCTGGCAGCCGGCGCGGCGCGGCATGCGTGGCAGCCGCCCTGCTGGTCTTCGCGGCGCTCGCCTGCGGGCGGAAGGGGCCCGAGAAGGCTCCGCCGGCGGCGCGCGTGGAGGCGCCGTCGGATGCCCTGGATGTCGCCGCGCGAGGCAGGCGCCCGGCGGGTGGCCGCGTTCCCGTGATCTGGCTCGGTCTCGACGGTCTGGACTTCGAGCTCGTCGACCGTCTGGCCGCGCAGGGGCGCATGCCCAACTGGAAGCGGCTCGCGGCCGAGGGCTACACGGCGCGGCTCAAGTCGTACATGCCGATCCTGTCTCCGGTGGTCTGGACGACGCTCGCGACGGGCGTCGGGCCGGACGTGCACCGGGTGCTGGACTTCCAGGAAGTGGATCCCGCGACGGGCCAGAGGATCCCCATCTCCGGTCGGTCGCGCGCGGTTCCCGCCATCTGGAACGTGGCGTCCTCCGAGGGGCTCACCGTCGGTGTCGTGGGATGGTGGGCCACGCACCCGGCCGAGGAGGTCAAGGGCTTCTTCGTCTCCGATCGCGCCAGCCCGATCCTCTTCGAAGGGTTGCCGCGGCAGGGGGTCGTCTACCCGGCGTCCCTGTCGGCGGGAGTCGAGCAGATCATCGTCCGTGAGGCCGCCGTGGACGACGCCGAGCTCTCGCGCTTCGTGGCCATGCCGGTCACCGAGATCGCCGCCCGCCGCGCCGAAGCGAAGGGGCTCCACGACCCGCTCGTCGGCCTCGCCCGCACGATCGGCGCGACGCGGGTCGAGTCGCGCATCGCCCGCGAGCTCTACGACCGCAACTTTCCAGACCTCACGATGCTGTACTTCGAGGGCACCGACGTGATCGGCCACCTCTTCGCGTCGTACGTCCCGCCGAAGATGGAGTGCGTCTCGGAGCCCGACTTCGCCCGCTACGGTCACGCGGTCGACGAGTACTACGCGCTCGTGGACCGCATCCTCGGGCAGTGGATGCGCCGCGCGGAGGAAGACGGAGCGACCCTCATCCTCAACTCCGACCACGGCTTCAAGTGGGGCAGCGACCGATCGTGCGAGCAGGGGTCTCTGGATGCCGCGACGGCGGGCTTCTGGCATCGGCTCGACGGCGTCTTCGCCGCGTGGGGAGCCCGCGTGCGTCCGGGCCAGGCGCGGGGCAGCGCGAGCGTGTTCGACGTGCCCGTGACGGTCGCGGCGCTGCTGGGCCTGCCGGTGGATCGACGGGCGCCCGGAGCGCCGATTCGGGCGGCGTTCGAGCGCCTCCCCGCCCCGGAACGGCGGGATCTCGCCGGCGTTCCGGTGCGCCGCCTCGAGACGGGCGGGATGTCCGAGACGGAAGCGAGCGAGTACGCGAAGAAGCTCATGGCCCTCGGCTATCTGTCCGGTTCCGAGCCCGGCCGCCTCGCTCCCTCGGGTGGGGACCGCCCGGGTCTGACGGACAGCGCCTGGAACAACCTGGGACTGTATCTGTGCGGCAACCCGGGCAAGGTCGATCTCGCGGCGGCCGAGGCGGCGTACCGGAAAGCCCTCGAGCTGCGTCCGGACTACGACACGGCGATGGCGAACCTGGCCGCGTTGTACTCCGTCAAGGGCGACGATCGCCAGTCCATCGAGTGGACCTTTCGGTCCTTCGCGGCCGGCCGGCCCCATGCCGAGGACGCCATCCTCGATCTGGCGGCGGCTTACCAGGCCAGGGGCAAGCGACGCGAGGTGCGGGAGGTTCTCGAGCGCGGGGCGAGCGCGTATCCCGACAGCGAAGCCTTGAACCGGGCGCTGGCGCTCGACGACTACACCGCGAAGCGCTGCCCGGAAGCCGATCGGATCCTCGGCCGCTTCGAGGGCGCGACGCAGAGCGCCGAGACCCTGAACGCGCTGGCGCTCATCCGTGTCTGTCTCGGTCGGCGCGACGATGCGGTCCGCCTCTTCCAGAGATCGCTCGCGCTCCGGCCCGACCAGCCGACCGTGGTCCAGTCGCTGGCCGTCCTCGCGGGCGAGCCGAGCCGCAAGCAGGGATCGTGAGAGCGCCGCCGGAACTTCCTGCCGGGGGACAGCGAACCACCCAGGGCGATCGAGGCGCCCGGGAGCGCCGGCCGCTCGGGCGGCGAGCGGCGCTCGTGATCGTCCTGGCGGCTGCCGCGTGCGCGGTGACGCCGGGCGTGAACGTGTTCGTCCTGCCGTCCAAGGTCGTCCGCGTTCCGCCGCCCACGGGCGGCTTCAACGCGGAGGACCGTTTCCAGCGCGGTCACTACCTCGAGGTCCAGCACTACCTCGAGGGCCTGCCTCCGGCCGACCTCGAGAACAACGCCGCGCGCGACTGTCGCTCTACGGGCGGGTCCTGCTCGCGCGCGGGGACTTCGAGGCGGCCTGGCACGTGCTCGAGCGGGCGCGCAGCCTCGAGAAGCGGACGCCGAAGCGGGCGGAGATCGAGTGGGCGCTCTCGCAGGGCGCGATCCTCTGGAACGACTTCGCATCGGCCCACGACTACGCGGCGGACGCGGTGCGCGACGGCTACGGCCTCGTGCCGGGGTTCGTGAATTTCCTGGCGGCGATGCGGGACGTCGATGTGTACGCCGGGCCCGCCTTCGGCGAAGCGCACGCGGCGGACTTCGACGTGCACCGCTTCAACCTGATCCGGATTCCGGTCCGGGTCAACGACATGGACTCCGCGGCGGTCGTGGACTCCGGGGCGGTCTACACCATCGTGAGCGAGTCGTTCGCCCGTCAGACCCACATCCGCGAGATTCCGAATTCGCAGGCCTCGGGTCGCGGGCTGCACAAGAAGGAGTTTCCCGTCACGTTCGGCATCATCGAGAAGCTCGACTTCGCGGGATTCTCCGTGCGCGACGTCCCGGTGATGCTGATGCCCGACGAGGCGCTGATGTTCGAGACGACCCGGGGGCCGTTTCCCGTCCCGATGGTCCTCGGCCTGCACCTGCTGAAGGAGTTCACCGCCGAGATCGACTACCGCGGGCGAACGATCCGGTTCACGCGCGAGGACTTCCGCGTCCCCAAGCGCGCCGCCGACCAGAATCTCTTCTTCCACGCGGGCCGCCTCTTCGTCCGCGGCTCCATCGACCGCAACGGCTTCTACCAGTTCCTCCTCGACACGGGCAGCGAGCCCACGCTGCTGACCTCGGCCGGCCTCTCGCGCGCCAACCTGCCGCCCTCGAACAAGGTCTCGCCCAAGCAGGTCTACGGCCTCGGCAAGACGATGGTCGAGTGGGGAAGGGTGGGACAGGTCACGCTCGGGATCGCCGGATACGGCGCCCGGTTCACCGACATGGTGGTCAAGGACGACGATGCGTCCTTCGAGGACGGCATCGTGGGCGCCTCGCTGCTGGACCACTTCCAGGCGCGGATCAACTTTGCACGGATGGTTCTGACCCTCGAGAAGGGCCGCTAGGCCCGCGTTTTTCGACTCCCGTCAGAATCTGTCCGACCGGTCGGATTTGGCCTTCGAAATCCAACCTTCTGTACGCCTGTTCAGAAAATGTCGCCAATAATTTCCCGGTACCGTTATCAAACTTCGCTTGCCCTTTTAGAAGCAGCTAGTTAGCCTTGTAACAACGTTACCGGGTTCTGGCAATGACCTTGCTCTTAAATTGTTTCAAGGTTTCTGGAATTTTTATTTAAGGAGGGTACCAAGGTGAGAAATCGATCCCGGATTTTCTCGATTCTTTTGGTCTGCCTGCTCCTGACCGCTCCCGCCCTCGTGCTCGCCCAAACCACCGGAACCATCGAAGGGACGATCACGGACCAGAGCGGAGCCGCCCTTCCGGGCGTGACCGTGGACCTTGCCGGCGCGAGTCTGCAGGGCGCCCGCTCGGCGGTGACCTCGGCCGACGGCCGGTACCGCTTCCTGAGCGTGGCGCCCGGTGCATACACCGTGACGGCCACGCTGTCGGGCTTCGGGCGCGTCCAGAAGAAGGCGACCGTCACGCTCGACTCGACGATCACCGCCAACCTTTCGATGAACCTGTCCACGACCGCCGAAGTGACGGTCACGGGCGAAGCGCCCCTGATCGACACGTCCTCGACGACGGGCGGCAGCACCTACACGGCGAAGGTCATGTCGGGCCTGCCACTCGGACGCAACTACACCGACGTCGTCAAGTCGAACCCCGGCGTCAACGAAGACCGCGGCGAGACGCAGGGCCGCGCCAACGCCCTCACGATCTACGGCGCGACCTCGGTCGAGAACCAGTACATCATCGACGGCGTCAACACGACCAACGTCATCAAGGGCTTCCAGGGCAAGTCGCTCAACGGCGAGTTCATCCAGGAAGTCGAAGTCAAGACCGGCGGCTACCAGGCCGAGTACGGCCGCGCCCTCGGCGGCGTCGTCAACGTCATCACGAAGTCGGGCGGCAACGAGTTCCACGGCGACGCGTTCGCGTACTACGACTCGTTCGGCACGCGCGCGAAGCAGGATCTCTGCCCGCTCACGGGCACCGCTCCGGACGGCACGACCTGCAACGGGACGGGCCCCGACACGCTGGTCGGCATGCGCATCGCCGACTACGAGAAGCTGGACGGCGGCTTCGACCTCGGCGGCTTTGCCTGGAAGGACCGGGTCTGGTTCTTCGTCGCGTATGACCGCGTGATCTACCCGACGCAGACGGTCGGGCGCTTCGCGGATTCCGCGGCGGTCAGCAACAACCAGCAGTTCCCGCTGAACCAGTGGGACAACCTCTACTCCGGCAAGCTGACCTTCAACATCGCGCAGGGCACGACGTTGACCGGCTCCTATTTCTACGACCCGTCGGTCATCGACGGCGCCGCCGGATCCGACCCGCGGCAGAGCCGCGTCGCGACCATCTCGAGCCAATCCGCCCGCACCTGGGAGTCCCGTCGCGACATCGGCGGCCAGGACTGGGGCGCCCGCCTGAACCAGCTCATCGGCTCGGTCGGCCTCGTGCAACTGCAGGCCGCCCAGCACAAGGACCGCTACCAGCTCAAACCCTCGGGCGCGGGCTCGGGCATCCGCTACAACGACTTCGAATGTGACGGAGGCACCGCGGCGGTACCGTGCGACGTGCCTACGGTCCAGACGGATTCGACCGGCGGATTCGGCCAGATCTTCGGCCCGACGGTCAACAACTACTCCAAGCGCATGATGTACAAGGGCGACTTCACCTTCTACCTCGGCAACAACGAGGTGAAGGCGGGCGCCGACTACCAGAAGGGCACGACGAACGCGATCACGTTCTACACCGGGATCGGCGAGGGTGGTTATCGCGGGCGGCCAGCTCGTCAACGTCTACAACGAGTACGGCCAGCAGTACTACCAGCACAACTTCTACGCGCCCTGCGCCAACAAAGACGACGCGGCTTGCTATCAGCCGATCAACAACGTCATCGCGCCGAGCTCCAAGGACCTGGGCTGGTACATCCAGGATTCGTTCAAGATGACGCCGTCCTTCACGATCAACGCCGGCCTGCGGTGGGACAAAGAGGACGTGAACGACTACACGGGCGCCACGGCGTTCTCGACGACGAACGAGTGGCAGCCGCGCATCGGCGTCATCTGGGATCCCAACGCCAACGGCCAGATGA
The DNA here is from genome assembly GCA_963843325.1 of uncultured Acidobacteriota bacterium. Classification (GTDB taxonomy): domain Bacteria; phylum Acidobacteriota; class Thermoanaerobaculia; order UBA5066; family Gp7-AA6; genus DAHUXD01. The sequence continues at coordinate 225,869 of CAWJKC010000016.1, read as the reverse complement.
AGATCTACGCGTTCTACGGCCGGTTCTACTACTCGCTGCCGACGGACCTGAACGTCCGCGCCTACGGCGCCCAGACCAGCGGCGTGTCCTACAACTTCGACCCCGTCGACACGGCCCAGAACCCGAACGTCATCGGTCACGAGACCGCGTTCTTCCAGGGCGGCGCGTTCACCGAGCCGGTGCAGCCCAATCTCAAGGGCATCTACCAGGACGAAGTGTCCGCCGGTTTCGACATGCTCCTCGACCCGAGCTTCTCGGTCGGCGTCAAGGGCATGTACCGCAATCTCGGCAACACGATCGAAGATCGCTGCGACCTCGACGGCACGAGCCCGCTCACGAACTTCAACACCTGCGCCATCATCAACCCGGGCTCGGACAGCCCGCTCGCGCTCGGCCAGGTTCCGGGCTGCAACGGCCTCGATGGCCTCTCCGGCCGGCTGCTTCGACTCGGTTCCGCCGATCGACAAGGCCAAGCGCACGTACTGGGGCGGCGAGCTCGTCGCGCGCAAGCAGTTCACCAACGCCCTGTGGGCGCAGGCGTCCCTCGTCTACTCGAGCCTGAGGGGCAACTACGACGGCGAGGTCCGCGAGGGCCGCGGCCAGACCGACCCCGGCATCAACGCCGACTTCGACTACTTCGAGTTCCAGCACAACAACGAGGGCAAGCTCTTCCTCGACGTGCCCTGGCGCTTCCGCCTCGACGCGACGTACACGACGCCCTTCAAGCTGTACGCGGGATTGACCTTCTACCTGCAGTCGGGCGCCCCGCTCAACCAGCAGGGCTACTTCAACGCGGGATACGGCGCCGAGATCCAGCTCGTCGAGCGCGGCACCGCCCAGACGCTCCCGGAGCTCTACGAGATGAACCTGACGCTCGGGTATCCGCTCGCTCTCGGCCCCGTGACGATCACCCCCCAGATCTACATGTTCAACCTCCTGAACAAGCAGCAGGTCACCCTGAAGGACGTCCGGTACTCGACCTCGCAGCCGGCCGGATACACCAACTGCAGCGGTGTGACGTTCGAGTCTCCCTGCACCCTGTATGACCCGAATCAGCAGCAGACCAACGCGAACTACAACACGTTCACGCAGCGCCAGGCGCCGCGCCTGTTCCGGTTCGCGCTGAAGGTTTCCTTCTAGGAAGGGCCATCGATTCGGAATTCGAAGGGGCGGCTGCGGCCGCCCCTTTTTCTTCGTCCCGTTACCGGCGGTATGATTCGTTTCTCCCGGAGGTTCCCATGCGTCGCATCACCGCCTCCGTCCTGACGGTTTTCCTCCTCGCACTCTCCACGTCCGCCGCCACGCTTCCCGAGCTCTTCGTGAAGGCGAAGGAGCAGTTCAAGCTCGGCAACTACAAGGAAGCGCTCGCGACTGTCGAGACGCTCGACGCCGAGAGCGCGAAGCCTGGAATGGAACAGGAGCGGCAGAAGATCCTGCCGGGCCTGCTCTTCTACAAGGGCGCGAGCCTCGCCGCCCTCGGTCGGGCCGACGAGGCGGAAGCGGTGTTCGAGTCGTTCCTGGCCTACCAGCCCAACGTGAAGCTCGATCCCGCGCTGTACCCGCCGAAGGTGATCGCGGCGCTCGAGGCGGCGCGCAAAGGCGCGGCGCCCGCCGCGACCGCGCACCCGGCGGAGACCGGCGTCATCGCCACGGCGTACCGGGCCTTCCATCCGCCCGAGTCCAAGCCGTCGGTGGAGCTCGGCGAGGACTGGGCGAAGGGACCGGCGAAATACCTGCTCACCTCCGCACAGCGGCAGGACTTCGAGCGCCTCGCCGACTCGTTCGCGCGCTCGGAATACATCGCGGTGTTCTGGAAGGCGCACGATCCGAAGCCCGAGACGCCCGAGAACGAATTCCGCGACGAGTTCGAGCGGCGCGTGGCGTTCGCCGACCTGCGGTTCAACCAGGACGAAACCCGCGGCTCGCTGACCGACCGCGGCATGGTGTTCGTCCTGCTCGGGCCGCCGACCTACAACGGCCAGAAGCCGCTGGCCGCCGGCGACGAGGCGGGTGCCGCCGATACCTCGGGCCAGTCCCGTTACGGGCGGGCGGAACAGTCCATGGCCGAGCACGGCAGAGCGGGCAACGCCAAGACGGCGCAGATCAACGAAGTGGGCGGAGCCAGCTCGACCGTCGGCCGGTCGGCGGCGAACTGGATCGAGACCTGGCACTACCTGCGCGCGGAGCTGCCGAAGAACGTCCCCTACCAGGAGCTCACCCCGCAGTTCGTGACCAAGGAGGGCTACGGCAAGAACGTTCTCCAGCGGGAGCCGAACGTGCTCTCGGCGCTCGAGCGCGCGAAGAAGCTCGCCTCGGGCAGCGACACGCTCGGCGCGGGAGGCGCACCCAACTAGCCGCGCGCCGGAATTCCGTAAGCCCCTCCGCGTGTTAAGGTTCCACGCATGCGGAAAGCCGTTTTTCTCTCGATTCTGGGCGTGTTTTGCGCCCTTTCGGCGCCCGCCGACGACGCGACGAAGGCCCGCGTGGCCCGGTACTTCACGCAGTGGTACTCGGTCTGTCCCGGCACGAAGGTGACCGTCACGGCCATGCCCGGAGTCGTCATTCCCGGCTACGACGCCTACCGGGCGGAGCGGGCCTGCGAGCTCAAGAACCGGAACGAATCCGGCATCACCCTCGTCGACAAGGCCGGCAAGGAGATCTTCGTCGGCCAGGTGCTGCACGACGACACGCGCCGCGACCGGCCGTTCGTGGCCGCGACCGACCTGCCCGTCTTCCGCGGCGCGCTGCAGGACATGTTCGGTCTGCCCGTGAACCTGGCGGTGGGGCAGGGCCAGCGCGGTTCCCTGGTGCCCCTGGTCGTGCGCATCCTCGAGGCGCCGAACGCGGTCGCCTCGGTCGGAGGCTTCGCGTCGCAGGACGGCGCGTCGATCCTGGTGGGCGAGTTCTTCCCGCTCGACGTGGAGCCGGACGTCACGCGCGCGAAGCTGCTGGCCGCTCCGGGCCCGCCGGCCCCGGCGAAGAAGTCGGTCTTCTCCGTCACGGCCTTCATCGACTTCCAGTGCGAGCGGTGCCGCGTCCGGACGCCGCAGGTGCGCACGTTCGCCTGGGCCCACGGCGGCGAAGTGCAGGTGCGCTTCCTGCCGCTCGTCAAGATCCACAACTGGGCGTTCGCCGCGGCCGAGTGCGCGGCCGCCCTGGCCGCCGTCTCGCCGCCGCTCTACGCGAAGTACGAAGAGGCGATCTTTCCGCGCGCCGGCGAGATGAACGAGACGTCGGCCCGCGACGTGGCGGACGACGTGGCGCAGGCGGCGGGCGTCACGCGATGCGTACGTCGCCGAGCTCTCGAGCGGGCGCGCGCGCAGGCGCGTCCTCGACGACATCGAGCTCGGCTTGCGGCTCGGGCTCAACGGCACTCCCGTCTTCTTCTATCGCGGAGCGTGGCTGACGTCCGAGCCCGAGCTGGCGGAAAACTTCATCCAGAAGGCGCTGGAGGAGGCGGCCAAGCCGGCGGACAAGGGCTCCGCGCGTTGATGCGCGCCCGCTCGCAGCGAGCCGGCGCCGCCGCGGTCCTCGTTCTTTTCCTGGTTTCGTCCTGCCGCAGGGCGCAGAAGCAGGCCGCGGGAGCCGCGCCGGCGGGCGCCGCGAAGGCGGCGACCGGGGCCGAGCGGGTGGATGCCGCCGACGTCGCCGCGCGCAGCCGCCGTCCGGCCGGAGGCCGCGTCCCCGTCATCTGGCTCGGGCTCGACGGTCTCGACTGGGCGCTGCTCGACCGGCTCGCGGCCGAGGGCCGCATGCCCAACTGGAAGCGACTCGTGGCCGAGGGCTACTCGGCGCGGCTCGAGTCGTTCCTGCCGGTTCTCTCGCCCATCGTGTGGACGACGCTCGCCACCGGCGTGGGCCCCGACGTGCACCGCGTCCTCGACTTCCAGGAAGTCGATCCCGCGACCGGCCAGAAGGTGCCGATCTCGGGGCGCTCGCGCGCCGTGCCGGCGATCTGGAACGTCGCGTCGGCGTCGGGGCTGTCGGTCGGCGTGGTCGGCTGGTGGGCGACGCACCCGGCCGAAGAAGTGAAGGGATTCTTCGTTTCGGACCGCGCGAGCCCGATCCTGTTCGAGGCGACCGTGAAACCGGGCGTGGCGTATCCGGCGTCGCTCGCCGCCGGCGTCGAGCAGATCGCGGCGCGCGAAGGCGCGGTGTCCGACGAGGAGCTGACGCGCTTCGTGGCCATGCCGGCCGCCGAGATCGCGTCCGAGCGCGCGGGCGGCCAGCTCTCCAACCCGCTCGTCGCGCTCGCGCGGACGATCGCCGCCACGCGCGTGCAGTCGCGGATCGCGCGCGAGCTCTACGACCGCAACCTCCCGGATCTCACGATGCTCTACCTCGAGGGCACCGACGTGATCGGCCACCTCTTCGCCGCCGACGTGCCGCCGCGCATGGGCTGCGTGCCGGACGCGGAGTTCGCCCGCTACAAGGGAACGGTGGACGAGTACTACGCGCTGGTCGACCGGCTGATCGGCCAGTGGATGCGCCGGGCCGAGGAGGACGGCGCGACGCTCATCGTCAACTCCGACCACGGCTTCAAGTGGGGCGACGACCGCTCCTGCGAGCGCGGGTCGCTGAACCCGGGCACGGCCGCGTTCTGGCACCGGCTCGACGGGGTCTTCGCCGCCTGGGGCGCGCGCGTGCCAGGGGAGCCCCGAGCGCGGGAAGGCGAGCGTCTACGACGTCGAGCCGACGGTCGCCGCGCTGCTCGGCCTTCCCGTCGATCGCAAGGCGCGGGGCGCGCCGATCCGCGCGGCGTTCCGCGACCTCGCGGCGCCGGCGAGGAAGGACCTGGCCGCGGAGGTCCCGGTCCGCCGTCTGGCCGCCGAGCAGATGTCGGAGAAGGAGGCGAGCGAGTACGCGAAGAAGCTCATGGCGCTCGGCTATCTCTCGGGCAGCGAGCCGGGCAAGCTCGCGCCCACGGGCGGCGCGGAGCCGGGGATGACCGAGGGGGCGTGGAACAACCTGGGGCTCTACCTCTTCGCCCTCGGGGGCGAGGCCAACCAGGCCGGCGCGCGCGCCGCGTTCGCGAAAGCGATCGCGCTGCGGCCCGACTACGCGTCCCCGAAACTGAACCTCGCGGTGCTCCAGCGCGCCCGCGGCGAAGACCGGCAGGCGATCGACGGCCTCTTCCAGGCCATCGCCGCGGGGCACGAGAATCCGGAGCGCGTGCTGCTCGACTGGGCGTTTGCCTACGACGTGAAGGCGAGGCCGCGGCAGGAGCGCGAGGTCCTCGAGCGGGCGGTCCAGCTCTATCCCGACAGCGAAGCGATCCATCGGGCCCTCGCGCTGCTCGACTTCAAGCAGAAGGATTGCCGGAAGGCCGACGCGACGCTCTCGCCCTACGAGGCGCCCACGCAGGATCCGCAGACGCTCAATGCGCTCGCGCTCGTCCGGGCGTGCCTCGGGCGCAAGGAGGACGCGATCGCCCTCTTCCGCCGTTCCCTGGCGCTCGCGCCGGGCCAGCCGACGGTCGTCCAGTCGCTCGAGCTGCTGCAGGGCGGCGCGGCGGCGCGCGCAGTGAGGACCTCGTGAGCGCCCGAAGGCTCTCGATCGCCGGCCTCGTCGCGGGTCTCTGTCTGCTCGGCGCGTCGTCCTGCGGCAAGGGGACCGAGAAGCCGTCGGCATCGGCGCCCGCGGCGACACCCGCCGCCGTCGCGGAGACGGTCGACACGTCGGATGCCGCGCAGCGCACGCGCCGCGCGCCGGGCGGCCGGGCGCCCGTCATCTGGCTCGGCCTGGACGGCCTGGACTGGGAGCTGCTCGACCGCCTCGCGGCCGAGGGCCGCATGCCCAACTGGAAGCGCCTCGCCGCCGAGGGGTACACGGCGCGGCTGAAGTCCTTCGTTCCGATCCTCTCGCCGGTGGTCTGGACGACGCTGGCGACCGGCGTCGGTCCGGACACGCACCGCGTCCTCGACTTCCAGGAAGTCGATCCCGCGACGGGCCAGAAGATGCCGATCTCCGGGCGCTCGCGCGCGGTGCCGGCGATCTGGAACGTGGCCTCGGCCTCGGGACGGTCGGTCGGCGTGGTGGGCTGGTGGGCCACGCACCCGGCCGAAGAGGTGAAGGGATTCTTCGTCACCGACCACGCGAGCCCGATCCTCTTCGAGGGAATCGCGAAGGCGGGCCTGGCCTACCCGGCCTCGCTTTCGGCGGGCGTGGAGCAGATCGCGGCGCGCGAGGGCCGGGTGACCGATTCCGAGCTCGCGCGCTTCGTCGACATGCCGCTCGACGAGATCGCGCGTGCCCGGGCGAGCGGCCAGGGCCTGGAGAACCCGGTGATCGCGCTCGCGCGGACGATCGCGGCCACGCGCACGCAGTCGCGGATCGCGCGCGAGCTCTACGACCGCAACCTCCCGGACCTGATGATGGTGTACCTCGAGGGCACGGACGTCGTCGGCCACGTCTTCGCCTCTTACGTCGCGCCGAAGATGGACTGCGTCTCCGCGGACGACTTTCGGCGGTACGGCCGGGCCGTGGACGAGTACTACGCGCTCGTGGACCGGCTGATCGGCCAGTGGATGCGCCGGGCCGAGGAGGACGGCGCCACGCTCATCGTCAACTCCGACCACGGCTTCAAGTGGGGCGCCGACCGATCCTGCGAGCGCGGCTCGCTCAATCCCGCGACCGCGGGGTTCTGGCACCGGATCGAGGGCGTGTTCGCGGCGTGGGGCGCGCGCGTGGGCAGGAGCTCCGAGCGCGGGGCGGCGAGCGTCTTCGACGTCGAGCCGACGGTCGCCGCGCTGCTCGGGCTGCCGGTGGAGCGCCAGTCGGAAGGCAGCCCCATCCGCGCGGCGTTCCGCGACCTCGCGGCGCCCCCGCGCAAGGACCTGAGCGCGGGGATTCCCGTCCGGCGCCTCGCCGCCGACCAGATGTCCGAGAAGGAGGCGAGCGAGTACGCGAAGAAGCTGATGGCGCTCGGCTACCTCTCCGGCGGCGAGCCCGGCAAGCTCGCGCCGTCGGGAGGCGACCGGCCCGGCATGACCGAGGGGGCCTGGAACAACCTCGGCCTCTACCTCTCGCGAAACGGAAAGCCCAATGCCGCACGGGCCGAGGAGGCGTACCGCAAGTCGCTCGCCCTGCGGCCCGACTACGCCTCGCCGCAGTTCAACCTCGCCGTGCTCTACCGGGAACGCGGCGACGAGAGCGCGGCCCTGGAGTGGCTCTTCCGCTCGTTTGCCGCGGGGCACGCCGATCCCCAGGGCACGATCCTTCTCTGGGCCTCCGAGTACGCGCAGAAGGGCCAGCCCCGTCCCGAGCGCGAGGTGCTCGAGCGCGGCGCCCGCCAGTACCCCGACAGCGAGCCGATCGCCCGGCAGCTCGCGGTCGCGCGCTTTCGCGCCAAAGACTGCGCCGGGGCCGATGCGGGGCTGGCGCGCTTCGAGGCCGCGACCGGGAGCCCGGATACCCTGAACGTCCTCGCGCTGCTGCGCACCTGTCTCGGGCGCCCCGACGAGGCGGTCCGCCTCTTCCAGAGGTCGCTTTCCATCAAGCCCGATCAGCCGGGCGCCGTTCGATCGCTGAATCTGCTACAAAAGGGCCTGCCTACGGGCCAATAACGCCGTGAAAGGGACTAGATGAAAACGCGCGCACTCGGACTCGCCCTCGTCGGAATGCTGGGAGGCCTCGCGATCGCCTCCGCGGCGACGCACAGGCAGGCTGCCAAGCCCGCCGCCGCCACCCCGGGCGTCGAAGCCCGTCTGCCCGGCTACCTGAACCAGTACCTGTCGTACGACCCGGCCTCCAAGGTCACCGTCGAGAAGTCGACCGACCGCGTGGCGAACTTCCAGGGCTGGAAGGTCAAGCGCACCGGCAAGTATCCGAAGCTGGCCGTCGACAAGACCGTCTACGTCTCGGACGACGGGAAGTGGTTCTTCGACGGGGACATCGTGGCCAACCCCAACCCGAAGCCGGTCGAGACGGCCCTCGATCTCGCCTGGATGGAGGCGCGGACGTCGGCCCTCTACCGGACCAAGTCGAAGGTGATCCTCGTGCCCGACCGCGACGCCGCGGGATTGAAGGCGCTCGTCGTCGCCGTCGAGAGCGGATTCGGGCCGATGCGCGTGCCGGGTTACGTGACGCCGGACGGGTCGAAGTTCCTGAACGGAATGCTGTGGGACTTCCAGATGGATCCGCGCGAGGAGCGCAAGAAGCGGATCGACCTGTCGCAGGGCCGGTTCGAGGGCAAGGCGGACGGCTCGATCGTCATGGTCGAGTACGCCGACATGGAATGCGGCTACTGCCGCTTCCGGGGCCTCCAGATGGACCAGCTGCTCGAGGCCAACCCCAAGCTCTCCTACAAGCGCTACTACAAGTTCTTCCCGCTCTGGTTCTCGCACACCTGGTCCATGAAGGCCGCTTCGGCCGCCGACTGCATCTTTCGCCTCGCGAAGGCGCCGGCGATGTGGGCGTTCAAGAAGCAGGTCTATGCGCAGCAGGCCGTGATGACGGTCTCGGGCATCGACGAGCTCGCCCTGACGTTCGCGGAAGGCTCCGGGATCCCGCGCGCGGATTTCCTGAACTGTTACCTGCGCGAGGAGAGCCTGGCCGACGTGCGCAAGGACCTCGACGAGGGCCAGCGCCTGGGCGTCAAGTCCACGCCGACCTACTTCATCGACGGAACCGAGATCACCTGGGTCGAGGACAAGGTGATGGAGGACTTCCTGCGCACGAAGGACCCGAGCCTGAAGTCGATCGAGTACGCTCCGCCGAAGTAGAGGCGTGTCGGAACCCCTCTCCCGGCAGGAGTGAGGGGCTACGGCTCGAACGGAATCGGCACCGAGATCCACGTCTGGACGGCGACGCCGTCCTTGCGGGCGGGCTCGAAGGTCCATCGGCGTACGGCCGTGACGGCGGCCTCGGTCAGGCCGGCGCGGCCTTCGCGCACCACGTCGACCTGGGCGACCGTTCCCTTTTCCGACACGAGCACGCGCAGCACGACGATCCCGCCGATGCGGGCCTTGAGCGCGATCGGCGGATAGGTCGGCTTGATGATCCGGGAGATCCGGGGCGGCGTATCGGCCTCCTCGAGGGCGACCAGTGAGCCTTCGCGCGTCGCGGGCCGTGCGGTGGGGACGGGCACCGCGGTGGGCTCGGGGGCCTCGACCACCGCGAGGGCCGGGGCCGCCGTCGGCTCGGGGGCGGCCGTGGGCACGATCGCCGGTGCGGCTGCCGCGACGGGCGCGGCCGGGGCCGCCGCCGGTGACGGCGCTTTCGCGCGGGTGTTCGCCTCGAGCTTCTGCATCTCGAAGGCGAGGCGCCGCGCCACCTCGTCCTTGAATTCGGACTCCGACATCGCGTTGGTCGGTCCCGCCGGCGTGGCCGCGAGCTCCGGAAGAAGGGTGGGCGTCGGGCGCGCCGAAACGGCCGGAGCCGGGGAGGCGGCGCCCGTCGAGGCGGAGGGTCTTCGCGACACGACGTAGATGCCGCCGGCCACGGCCGCCGCCGCGAGAACGACGCCGACCGCGGCCAGCGGGCTGCGGCGCGCCGGCGCGGCGACCGACAGCGACGGCGCCTCGACGCGGTGCGCGGGTGCGGCAGCCTTCGGCGGCGCGGCGGCCGGCGGGGCTGCCGCGGCCACGCTGACCGTTTCCGTCGTGCGCCCCGACTCCTCGGCGCGCGCGCGCGTCTCGGCCTCGATCTCGTCGCGAAAGAGCTCGTTCAGAAAGTAGGCGAGGTTGAACGTCGACGGCGAATAGGGCCCGGAGAAGAGCAGCTTGCCGAGCTCGCGGCGCAGATCGCCCGCCGACTTGTACCGATCCTGCGCCGGCGCGAGCATCATCCGCAGCAGCGCGAGAATCTCGGGAGAGACGGGCGGCGGCGGCGCTCCGGCGGTTCCGCGGACGGCGGCGAGCGGATCCCGGGGCGGAGGCTGGCCCGTCAACAGCTCGAGCAGCAGAACGCCGACCGAATACACGTCCGCGTTGCGCGACGGGGCGCCCTGCTCGCGCTCCTCGGGCGCAAGGTAGCCCGCGAGCTCGCGGGCGATCCGGGGCTTGCCGAGCGAGGGGAGGACTCCGGGCGCCAGTCCGAATCCGCCGAGGCGGATCTCGCCGTCGTCGGAGATCGCGACGAAGGGCGGCCAGACGAGGCCGTGCAGCGTGCGGTCGCCGTCGATCGTCGTGTTGTAGGCGTGGTCGAGCGCCGTCGCCACCTTCTCGCAGATCAGCAGCGCGTGCTCGACGGGAACCTTGCGTCCCGCGTCCCGGCACTTGGCGATCAGCGCGTCGAGCGTCCGGCCGTTCGGCTCGCTCCAGGCGACGTAGGGCATGCCGTCCACGGCGTCCATGTCGACGTTGCGCGCGATCGCCGCGTTCTTCAGGAATTCGTGGATCTCGCCGTTCTCCTCGATCGCGACGAGCATCGCCTCGGCGGAGAGCTCGGACGCGTCGAACATCCGCAGGCGGACGAACGACCGTTCTTCGCCTTCGCGCAGCGCGCGATAGGTCCGGCCGAGCGCGTCCTCGCCGAGGGCGGCGGTCAGCAGGTAAGCACCGAACGGGCGGTGCGGTTGAGCGTGGGCCATCGTCGCGTTACCGCGTCGCGTTGCGCACGCGGGGCTCGGGGGCCTCCGTCGTGCTGCTCGTGCTGCCGGCGCGCTGGCGGCGCGCCGTCGCGATGGCCTCGAGGTGCTCTTCGAAGGTCCGCGAGAACGTGTGCCCGCCGGTGCCGTCCGCGACGAAGTACAGGTAGTCGGTGCGCGACGGGTTGGCGGCGGCCTTCAACGCGTCGAGGCCCGGGTTGCAGATCGGGCCGGGCGGCAACCCGGCGCTCAGGTACGTGTTGAAGGGCGACTCGTAGCCGTAGTCGGAGCGGTAGACGGTGCCCGTCCACTTGCCGTCGCGCTTGAGGGCATAGGCCACGGTCGGGTCGGCCTGGAGCCGCATCCCGTGGCGGAGGCGGTTCCAGTAGACGCCGGCCACGAGCTCGGCCTCGCGGTCGAGCGAGGTTTCCTTCTGCACGATCGAGGCGAGCGTGACCGCCTCGCGTTCCGTCAGCCCGGCGGCCTGGGCCTGGTCGCGCAGGGCCGGAGTGAAGCGCTTGCGGAAGTTCGCCAGCATGGACTCGACGATCTGGCGCGCCGAGGTCGAGCGCGTGACGACGTAGGTGTCGGGATAGAGGAAGCCCTCGAGGTCCGGCGCGCCGTGCGCGATCGAATCGATCAGCTGCGGATTGCGAAACGCCGTGTGAAAGGCCTCGGCGCGGCTGATGCCCTTCGCGCAGAAGAGCTCGAACGTCTCGTCGGAGGTCAGGCCCTCGGGCACGACGATGGTGTGCTTGACGACGTCGCCCGCGCCCATGCGCGCCACGACCGCCGAGAGAGCCTCCGGTTTGAGGAATCGGTACTCGCCGGCCTGCAGGGGCGTGGCGCTGCGGGCGACGCGGTAGAAGGCCTCGGCCAGCCAGGGCGGCGACACGACGCCGTTTTCGGCGAGCTCGCGGAAGATCTCCTTGGTCGAGGTCCCGTACGGGAAGAAGATCGTGACCTCCCCGCTCGACGGCTGCGCCGACGGGTATTCCAGCTTCCGGTACATGTAGACCCCGAGAGCGACGGCCAGCAGCGCCAGGAGCAGCCCGAGACGAAGGAAGCGGCGGGTCGCGCTCAAGGGCGCGCGGCTCCGACGCTCTGGAGGTAGTCCTCGAGAAGGACGGCCGCGGCCGTCCGGTCGATCTCCTCGCGCTCGGCGGTCTTCGGGAGGCGCCGCATGGCCTCGTCGGAGGTCAGCGTCTCCTCGTGGAATCGCACCTGCAGGCCCGTCCGGCGCTCGAACCGGGAGGCGAAGGAGCGCACGCGCGCGGCAAAGGGGCTCTCGACACCGGCGGGCGAGCGCGGGATGCCGAAGACGACCAGGCCGGCTTCCTCGTCCCGGCAGAACCGCTCGAGCTCGTCGATCGCGCCGGCGTCGCTCTTGCGCCTGAGGGTGACCCGCGCCGTGGCGAGCAGCCCCGAGGCGTCCGAGGTCGCCAGGCCGATTCGTTTCTCCCCGAAGTCCACGGCGACGATGCGAGTCACAGCCAAAGAGTAACCCGTCCGGCGCTATGATTGGGCCCAGTCCGCACATCGGAAAGGAGTTGCCCGTGAGCAGGATCACCACACCGGCCCTTTCGAGGGTCCTTCTCGCCGCCGTTCTGCTGCTGCTCGTCGCGCACCGGGGCAGCTCCTCGGCCCGATCGAGCGCGCCGCCGCCACCGCCGCCCCCGACGGCGACGTGCGTCTTCGTCAACCCGGCGTTCTCCGGAAAGTGCACCGAGACGGCGGCCGTCGCCGACGGCTCGACGCCCGCGCAGGCCTGCCAGGTGATCCTGAGCTGCCTGAACAGCGTGGACTGCCTCAAGACGTACTGTTCGGCGACGACGGTGCGCCAGGGCTGGACGCTCGAATCCGCCAAGTAAGGCCGGATTGACGCCGGCGGTAGAATCCGCCCCCTATGAAAAACCTGGTGATCCTTTCGGCCGCCCGCACGCCGGTCGGCTCGTTTCTGGGCAAGCTCTCCTCGCTGCCCGCTCCGGCCCTCGGGTCGGTCGCCATCAAGGCGGCGCTGGCGCGGGCCGGCGTCGCGCCGGGCGACGTCGAGCAGGTCGTCTTCGGCAACGTCCTCCAGGCCGGGATCGGGCAGGCTCCCGCCCGGCAGGCTTCGCTCGGGGCGGGGGTTCCGAACACGGTTCCCTGCGTCACGGTCCACAAGGTGTGCGGCTCCGGCATGCGCGCCGTGATGGACGTCGGCAACGCCATCCAGGCCGGCGAGTACGAGGTCGCCGTGGCCGGCGGGATGGAGTCCATGTCGAATGCGCCGTACCTCCTCGAGAAGGGCCGCACGGGCCTGCGGATGGGCAACGGCACGCTCGTGGACTCGATGATCAAGGACGGTCTGTGGGACCCGTACAAGGACACCCACATGGGCAACTGCGCCGAGCTGTGCGTGGGCAAGTACCACTTCACGCGCGAGGAGCAGGACGCCTTCTCCCTCGAGTCGTACCGCCGGGCGCAGAACGCGTCGAAGACGGGGCTCTTCGCCGATGAGATCGCTCCGGTCGAAGTCGCCCAGAAGAAGGGCGATCCGCTCAAGATCGACGCCGACGAGGAGCCCTTCGCCGCGCCGCTCGAGAAGATGCCGACGTTGAAGCCCGCGTTCCAGAAGGACGGCACCGTGACCGCCGCGAACTCCTCGAAGATCAACGACGGCGCCGCGGCCCTGGTCGTGACCTCGGAGGAGAAGGCGAAGGCAAAGGGCTGGAAGCCCGATCGCCCGGATCGTCGCCTACACGAGCGTGGCGCAGGCGCCCGAGTGGTTCACGACGGCGCCCATCGGGGCGATCCAGAAGCTGCTCGCGATGACCGGCCTCTCGATCCAGGACATCGATCTCTTCGAGATCAACGAGGCCTTCGCCGCCGTGGCGATGGCCGCGATCAAGGAGCTCGCCCTCGACCCGGCCAAGGTCAACGTCCGCGGCGGCGCCGTCGCGCTCGGCCACCCGATCGGCGCGTCGGGAGCGCGCATCCTGACGACGCTGATCCACGCCCTGCGCAAGGAAGGCAAGAAGCGGGGCATCGCCGCCATCTGCATCGGCGGAGGAGAGGCCTCGGCGATGCTCGTCGAGACGGTCTGACGCCAGCCTTCGACCTCGTCGCCGGCGGCGTCCCGCGGTTCCGCGCGGAGGCGCCGTGGGCCTGGCGCCTGATGGCGCGCTGCCTGAGCGAGATCCCGGCCTCCCGCCGCACCGAGGTCCCGGGTCGCGCGCCGACCGTGGGCGACGCGGCCGGACGAGCGCCGATCGTGCTCGTCCACGCGGACCCCGAGGCGTACCTGCTGCCCGGTCCCGCCCTGCGCCTCGTCGAGGGGCTGGCCGCGAGGCAGGAGCTCGATCTGCTCCTGCCCGTCTCGAACGAGCCCTGGTGCGAGGAGGCGCGGCTGGCGCCCGCCTTCGCGTACTTCACGCCGACGCTGATGGCAGAGGCCGCCGCGGCGATCCTCTCCTCGGCGGGCCCGCTGCGGACCGCCGCCGCGCCGGCGTCGCCCGTCTATGCCGTGCGGCGTTCCGTCCTCGACGGACTGGCCGCGGACGCGCCGCTCGATCGCATTCCCGGCCGGCCGGCCGCCGTCGCGGACGGCGATCGATCCGGGCGCGTACCTGCACCGCTACGGCGCGATGGACGCCTCGGCGCGCGAAGACCTCGCCGAGCGCGTTCCGGTCGGCGCGACGCGCGGTGCTCGACGTCGGGTGCTCGCGGGGCGCCACGGCGGGCGCGCTGCGCGCGCGCGGCGTCGCCTGGATCTGCGGCATCGAGCCCGACCCGGAGGACGCGGCGGCTGCGGCGCGCGTGTACGACGAAGTCGTGTGCGCGCCGGCTCGAGGAGGTCGACGCAGGACTTCCGCGGGCGCTTCGACGCGGTGCTCTTCGGCGACGTGCTCGAGCACCTCGAGGACCCCACGGAGGCCCTCGTCCGCGTGCGCCCGTGGCTCGCGGCGGGCGGGGTCCTCGTCGCGTCCGTGCCCAACCTCGGACACTGGGCGGTCGTGGACGACCTGCTGCGCGGCCGGTTCGACTACGTTCCGTACTCGATTCTCTCGGGCACGCACGTCCGCTTCTTCACGCGCCGGACCCTCGTCGACCTCTTCGAGGCCTCGGGCTACCGCGTCCGCGCGATCGATGGCGTCGCGTTGCCGCCGTCTCCGCTCGGCGCCGAGCGGCTGGCGCGCCTGCGCGCGTTCCCGGGAGCGTCTCCCGATCTGGACACCTCGGAGTTTCTCGCCGTCGCCGAAGCCGATGGCTGATCGCGGACCTCTCCGCTATCATCGGCTCGGATGATCGACAAGGTGGTCGCCTCGGCGGACGACGCGGTCCGCGACGTGCCGGACGGCGCCACGCTGGTCGTCGGCGGCTTCGGTCTCTGCGGCATCCCGGAGAACCTGATCGCGGCCCTCGTGCGCCGCGGCGTCAAGAACCTCACGGTCGTGTCCAACAACTGCGGCGTCGACGACTGGGGGCTCGGGCTGCTGCTGCGGGCGCGGGCGATCCGCAAGATGGTCTCCTCCTACGTCGGAGAGAACGCCGAATTCGAGCGGCAGTTCCTGTCGGGGGAGCTCGAGGTCGAGCTGGTGCCGCAGGGGACGCTCGCCGAGCGCATGCGCGCCGGCGGCGCCGGGATCCCGGGCTTCTACACGCCGGCGGGCGTCGGGACGCTCGTCGCGCAGGGCAAGGAGATCAAGAACTTCGACGGCCGCGACTACGTGCTCGAACGCGGCGTCGTGGGCGACTTCGCCATGGTCGCGGCCTGGAAGGGCGATCGCCTCGGCAACCTCGTGTACCGCAAGTCGGCGCGCAACTTCAATCCGA
Organism: uncultured Acidobacteriota bacterium; assembly: GCA_963843325.1. Lineage (GTDB taxonomy): Bacteria > Acidobacteriota > Thermoanaerobaculia > UBA5066 > Gp7-AA6 > DAHUXD01. Next base: position 210,526 of record CAWJKC010000016.1, on the reverse strand, counting down.
TGGCCGCGACCGCCGGGAAGATCTCGGTCGCCGAGGTCGAGGAGCTCGTCGAGGTCGGCGCGCTCGACCCGGAGTCCGTGCACACGCCGGGCGTCTTCGTCCAGCGGGTGGTCGTGGCCCCCCGCCAGAAGCGCATCGAGCGCCGCACCGTGAGGAAGGGCTAGGACCGCATGCTCGACCGCGAAGGGATCGTGCTGCGGGCGGTGAAGGAGCTGCGCGACGGCTACATGGTCAACCTCGGGATCGGCATGCCGACGCTCGTCGCCAACCACATCCCGCCGGGCATGGAGGTCATCCTCCAGTCCGAGAACGGGATCCTGGGCCTCGGTCCGTATCCCACCGACGCCGAGGTCGACGCGGACCTGATCAACGCCGGCAAGGAAACCGTGACGGTGCGGCCGGGCGCTTCGTACTTCTCTTCGGCGGACTCCTTCGCCATGATCCGGGGCGGCCACATCGACCTGTCGATCCTCGGGGCCATGCAGGTGGACGAGGAGGGCTCGATCGCGAACTACATGATCCCGGGAAAGATGGTCAAGGGGATGGGCGGGGCGATGGACCTGGTCGCGGGCGCTCGGCGGCTGGTCGTCACGATGGAGCACACGGCCCGCTCGGGCGAGAAGAAGATCCTGAAGCGCTGCACGCTGCCGCTGACGGGCCAGCGTTGCGTCCACCGCATCATCACGGACCTGTGCGTCTTCGACGTGCTGCCCGGCAGCGACGGGCTCCTGCTCATCGAGCTCGCCCCGGGCGTTTCCGCCGACGAGGTCCGGGCGAAGACGGACGCCGCCTTCCGCGTCGCGCCGGTCGTCGCCACCATGGGCGCGTGAAGGTCCTCCGCGCCGCGCTACTGCTCCTCGGTTCCACCCTCGCGGCGCTCGCGCAGGACCCTTTCAGCGGAGCGGATCCCTACGAGTCCCGCTTCAAGGCCCACCCCAACTTCCAGATCAAGTTCAAGGCGCCGGAAAAAGGCGGCGAGGTCCGCCTGTACACGAAGAAGCCGGTCCGCTTCGAGAAGGACCAGTACTGGGAGGGCAGCGAGGAAGTCGTGATCGAGTACCAGGACATCAAGATCACGGCCGACGAGGCGCGCTACGACTTTCCGACCAAGACCGCCGTCCTGATCGGCCACGTCGTGATCGACCAGGGCCCCACGCGCCTGTCGGGCGTGCGCGGCACGTTCCACCTCGACACCAAGACGGGCGTGCTCGAGGACGGCACCGCGGACCTGCCGCCGACGTACCACATCGTCGGCAAGACCATCTCGAAGATCGGCGAGGCGACCTACCGCATCGAGGACGGCCTCTTCACCGCCTGCGACGTGCCCGAGCCGGCCTGGTCCTTCACGATGGCCGACGCGACCATCACGCTCGACGACTACGCCCGCATGAAGGACGTCGCCTTCCGCGCCGGGACGGTGCCGCTGCTGTGGACGCCGTACCTGATCTGGCCGACCAAGGAGGACCGCGCCTCCGGCATGCTCGTGCCCGGCCTCGGCTACAGCAATCAGCACGGCGCCTTCCTCGGGCCTCAACTACTACTGGGTCACGGGCCGGTCGACGGACCTGACGACGCAGCTCGACGTCTCGGGGGACGGGTCGGTCGGGCTCGGGCAGGAGTTCGCGCTGGCGGCCGACGCCCGAGTCGGCCGGCATCTTCCAGGGCTACGTGGTGCGCGATCAGAACGCGACCGTCTGCGTGCCCATCGCCCAGGCGCCGCCCGACGGCGGCAACGGCCTCTGCACGCTGCCCGACGGCTCGCTCGGCGTCTACACGCAGAAGCCCGAGTGGCGCTGGAAGCTGCGCCTGGACCACGTCTCCGACGACCTGCCCTGGGACATGCGCGGCGTCGTCTCGATCCGCGCGTACTCCGACGAGCAGTTCCTCCAGGACTTCGAGAAGAGCTTCGCGCTGAACACCGCCAAGCAGATCCAGTCCTTCGGGTACCTCACGAAGAACCTCGGCGCCGACTCCCTGAACCTGCGCTTCGAGCGCAACGAGACCTTCTATTCGGCGACCATCATCCAGGAGCGGATCCCGTCGCTCGAGTTCTTCCACCGCACGGCGCCGATCGGCGACTCGCCGTTCTTTCTCTTCCTCCAGTCCTCCGCCTCGGGCCTCTACATCAACAAGGGCGAGCGCCTCCTCTCCGGCACCTACGGCCGGTTCGACCTGAACCCCGTCTTCTCCTTCCCCTGGAAGACGATCCCGTGGCTGTCGCTGACGGCGCAGCTCGGCGGCCGGCTGACGTACTACTCGGACTCGACCGACGACGGGCAGCAGACGTTCACGGGCGACTCGCTCCTGCGCACCTACGCCCTGGCCGGCGTCTCGCTCGTCGGGCCCTTCTTTCTCGCGGATCTTCGACGTGAAGATCGGGCCGTGGGAGAAGCTCAAGCACATCATCGAGCCGCGCGTGGACTACACGTACGTCTCCGACGTCAGCGATCCGGCCCGCATCCCGGCCTTCGACACGATCGACACGACGCTCGGGCAGAACCAGATCCGCTACGCGATCGTCAACCGCCTGCTCGCGAAGACCGGCGGGACGACCGGCTCGGCGGAGGAGATCGCCTCGCTCGAGATCGCGCAGACCTACGCCTTCACGCTGCCCCAGACGATCTTCCTCCCGTCGGCGGGCGCCTTCGTGCAGCGGCAGTACGGGGCCCGTCGAGGCGATCCTGCGCATCGCCGAGGGAGGCCTCTTTCAGCTCGACGGACGCCTCCAGTACGACCCGATCGCCGAGCAGGTGATCAACACGACGCTCGACGGCCGGCGTCAACCGCGGGACCGACTACGCCAACGTGAGCTGGTTCGGCACCCGGCCCGTGCCAGATCGGCGACATCGTCGTCGCCAACACGGACCAGATCCGCTTCGCGGGCGGCATCGACGCCGGCAAGTACTTCCGCTTCGACGCCAGCATCAACTACAGCGCCGACCAGAACCTCGTGCAGGAGGGCCGCTTCCTCGTCACGTACAAGGGCTCCTGCTACACGGTCTTTCTCGAGTACCGCGGCCTCGACCTGCCGCCGATGCCGCGCCGCGACATCCGCCTGGTCGTCAACCTCAAGGACATCGGCACCCTGCTCGACGTCAACGGCTCGATCAACGCGCTGTTCGGGCAGTGAGCCCGGCGGTTTCGGGGGCTATCTTCCTGCGTCGCAGCAACTTACGCGGCGCGCCCGAACGGCCCGATCGGGCGTACAATTTCCGCTCACCCTATGGCATCCGGATACCGCCTCGCGCGCTTTCGCGTTGCTGCCGCCCTGCTGCTTGCCTGCGGCGCAGCGGGCACTGTCGAAGGCGGGCACTATTCATGGACCACGTCCGGACCCGAGGCGGGATTTGTCTACCAGATTGTCGTCAGTCCGGACGCGTCGGACCGAATCCAGGTCTCGGCCGGGATCTTCGGTCGGCTGCTGTTTTCCACAGCGGATCGCGGCGTGACCTGGGGCCAGAGCGAGAGTCTCGTCTTCGTCGGACGTCTCCTGCAGGATCCCTCCCGCGGCAACGTCCTTTACACGATCGGATCCTCGGCCTCGGTGGCGGGAGTGCTGAAAACGACCGACGGTGGCGCGTCTTGGTCCGCTTCGTCTTCGGGGCTGCCCGCCCTGGTGGATGCGATCGCCCTGTCGCCGTCCGCGCCGGACACACTCTACGCGGTGGTCGGCGGCTCGCCGGGCAGCGCATTCCGCAGCACCGATGGGGCGGCGACATGGTCCCTCGTCTCGAATGCGCTTGCGGCGCCTTACCTGGGCGATCTCCTGGTGGACCCCGCGGATCCCGCGACGGTGTACGCCCTCGCTCCCGACAAGATCCTCAAGAGTTTTGACGGCGGCGCAACCTGGGTGCCGCTGCCGCCGGGGCCGGCCATCCAGCGCCTCTACTTCGGCCGCGAGCAGCCCGCCGTGCTCTACGCGACGGTCTCCGGAGCCGGTGTTTCCGCGAGCACGGACGCAGGCGCGAGCTGGCAGCCCGCCAACGCCGGCATCGCCGACCAGACCATCCTGGACCTCGCCTTCGACCCCGTGGACCCGCAGAAGATCTACGCGGCATCCAGCGGATCCTCCGGTACTCCGGGCGGCCTCTTCGTCTCGACGGACCACGCCCAGAGTTGGACGCCCGTAGACCTCGGAGTTCCGGTCAACGTTTCGACCGCCGTCGCGTTCGATCCTCGCGATGCCTCGCTCGTGTACGCGGCGGCGGGCCCGGGCGCTCCCCGGGGAGGGCTGCTCGCGAGCGCGGATGGCGGCGCGACCTGGGCCCGTCGCGAGAAGGGACTCTCCGGCTATTACAACAACGCTGTGGCCGGGCACCCGTCCGCGGGCGCAACGGCCTATTGCGCGTCGGGCTCGCGCGTCTACCGCACCGACGATTCCGGCGCCGGCTGGGCGCTTCAGGCAACGATCGACTACCCGATCGACTCGCTGGCGTTGGATCCCACCGGCAACGGAACCCTGTACGCGGGATACGGGTCCTCGGCCGCCAACGGAGTCCTCAAGAGCGTGGACGGCGGAATGAGCTGGAATCCGGCGACCCAAGGGATTTCGACGTCGCTCCTGCGTCACGTCGAGATCGGGCAGACGGCCCCCGACCACCTCCTCGCCGCGACGACCGACGGGATCTTTGGAACGGTCGACGGAGGGGGCCTCTGGACGCCCCTGCTGTCGGGCGACGCGCGCGCCGCGGCGATCGATCCGGCCGACCCCGCGATCCTCTACGCGGGACTCTGGAGCACCACGTCGCCGGGCGACGGCCTGTTGCGCTCGCCGGACGGCGGCGCGACGTGGAACGCGCCGAGCGGTCTTCCCACCGCCTACCCGCACGTCTTCGACATCGCGATCACCCGGAGCGATCCGACCCGCGTCTACGCCGCCTTCTACGGATCGGGCAGCGGCCAGGGCGTTTATCGCAGCGTGGACCGCGGCTTGAGCTTCGCTCCGGCGGTCGCGGGGCTTCCGGACCAGTTCTGGGCGCTCGACATCGTGGGTGATCCGTCGCGGGCGGCCACGCTGTACGTCACGGGACAGCTGGCGCCCGCCGCCGTTGCCGATGGATCGGGCCCCACCGCGGACGTGGCCGAGGGCACGATCGTGTACCGGACGACGAACGGCGCGGATTCCTGGATGGCGGTGCCGGGCTCTCTTCCGGTTTTCAGCGTCTTCGACTTCGCGGTCGGGGCCGATGGCCGGACGCTGTACGCGTCGACGCAGTCGGGCGCGTTCCAGTTCGCACGCTCCTTCCTCGACGTGCCCGACGCGGACCCGTTCTGGACCGCCGTGGATGCGGCGGCGATGAACGGTGTGACGGCGGGCTGTGGCGCGGGAAAGTTTTGCCCCGCGGCGCCGACTTCGCGCGCCGGCATCGCGGTCTTCCTGCTCCGCGGCAAGAACGGGGCCTTCTACACGCCGCCTCCGGCGACCGGGGCGGTGTTCGGTGACGTTCCGGCCGGCGCACCGGCGGCGGCCTTCATCGAGGCGCTCGCCGCGACGGGAGTGACGGCCGGATGCGGCGCGGCGACTATTGTCCGGCCGCGCCCTTGACGCGGGCGGCGATGGCCGTGCTTCTGCTCAAGACAGAACACGGCAGCGATTTTGTCCCGCCGCCCGCCACGGGCACCGTGTTCGCCGATGTCCCGGCCGACGCGTTCGCCGCCGCCTGGATCGAACAGCTCGCCGCCGAGGGTGTGACCGCCGGCTGCGGCGCTGGCAACTTCTGCCCGGACGCGACCGTTTCGCGCGCCCAGGCGGCGGCGCTCGTCGTGCGCGCGTTCGGCCTGCCCTGATCCCGATTCCCGTCCCGCTTTCGGTATGATCCCGTCCCAATGAAGGGACTCATCCTGTCCGGCGGCAAGGGGACGCGTCTGCGTCCGCTGACCTACACGAGCGCCAAGCAGCTCGTCCCGATCGCGAACAAGCCCGTCCTCTTCTACGGCGTCGAGGCGATCGTCGCGGCGGGCATCCAGGACATCGGGGTCGTCGTGGGGGACACGCGGGAGGAGATCCAGGCCGCGCTCGGCGACGGCTCGCGGTTCGGCGCGCGCGTGACCTACATCGAGCAGGATGCGCCCCGCGGCCTCGCGCACGCCGTGCTCATCTCGGAGAGCTTTCTCAAGGGCGAGCCGTTCGTGATGTACCTCGGCGACAACGTGATCGCCGACGGCATCACGGCGCTGGTCGACGACTACCGCAAGCTCGGCTGCAACTCGCAGATCCTGCTCGCGAAGGTCCCGAACCCGTCGCAGTTCGGCGTCGCCGAGCTCGAGAGCGGGCGGGTCGTGCGGCTGACCGAGAAGCCGAAGCAGCCGAAATCCGACCTCGCCCTCGTGGGCGTCTACATGTTCGACGACTCGATCTTCGAGGCGGTCAAGGCGATCCGTCCGAGCCCGCGCAACGAGCTCGAGATCACCGACGCGATCCAGTGGCTGGTGGACCACGGCAAGAGCGTCCACCCCCACCTCGTCTCGGGCTGGTGGAAGGACACCGGCAAGATCGAGGACATGCTCGAGGCCAACCGCATCATCCTCGACACCTTCACCGCGCGCGGCCTCGAGAGCGCGGGCGCCGACTCCCGGGTCGAGGGCAAGGTCGTCATCGAAAAGGGCGCGAAGCTCGAGAACGCGCACGGTGCGCGGCCCCGCCGTCATCGGCGCGGGCGCCGTCATCCGGGACGCCTTCGTGGGCCCCTACACGGCCATCGGGCCCGACTGCGTCGTGGACCGCTGCGAGATCGAGAACTCGATCGTCCTCGAGGGCTCGCGGCTGGAGCGGATCCCGGTGCGGATCGCGGACTCCCTCATCGGCAAGAACGTGCGCATCCACCCGGGCCTCGAGCGGCCGCGCGTCCACCGGTTCCTGGTCGGCGACAATTCGGAGATCGGCATCGTATGAAGATCCTGGTCACGGGCGGCTGCGGGTTCATCGGCTCGAACTTCATCCGCCACGTGCTCGCCGCGCGCGGCACCGGCGTCTCGATCGTCAACCTCGACAAGCTGACGTACGCGGCCAACCCGGCCAACCTCGCCGACGTCGCGCACCTGCCGAACTACCGTTTCGTGCGCGGCGACATCGTCGATGCCGACGTCGTCGGCGTGGCGATGGAAGGCTGCGACACCGTCGTCAACTTCGCGGCCGAGACGCACGTGGACCGGTCGCTGCTCGGCGACGCCTCGTTCATCGAGACGGACATGCGCGGCGTCTTCGTGCTGCTCGAAGAGGCCCGCCGCCGGGGCATCCGGAAGTTCATCCAGATCTCGACGGACGAGGTCTACGGCACGATCGCGAGCGGGTCTTTCACGGAGGACTCGCCGTTGAACCCCCGCAATCCGTACGCGGCGTCCAAGGCGGGCGGGGACCGCCTCGCGTACTCCTACTGGGCGTCCTACGGTCTGCCGGTGGTGATCACGCGCGCCTCCAACAACTACGGCCCGTACCAGTATCCGGAGAAGCTGATTCCGCTCTTCGTGACCAATGCCGTGGACGACCTGCCGCTGCCGCTCTATGGCGACGGCCGGAACGTCCGGGACTGGCTCTTCGTGCGCGACCATGCCGCGGCGGTCGATTTCCTGCTCGACGCCGGGCAGCCGGGGGAGACCTACAACGTCGCCGGCGGCAACGAGGCGGAGAACATCGCCATCACGCGCCGCGTGCTGAAGGAGCTCGGCAAGCCGGAGAGCCTGATCCGGTTCGTGGACGACCGGCCGGGACACGACCGGCGCTACTCCCTCGACGCGTCCAAGCTCGCCCGGCTCGGCTTCACCTCCTCGACGCCGTTCGAGGAAGGCCTCGCCGAGACCGTCCGCTGGTACCGCGACCACGAGGCCTGGTGGCGCCCGATCAAGGAGCGCGACGCGGCGTACCGCGAGTTCTATCGGACCCAGTACGAGCAGCGCCTGGCCACGTCGTCGTCGACGGCCAAGAGCCCGGGATAGGAAAGGCGGCATGGCGGACGCGGGCGGCCCCTCGTTCGAGACCCACGCGGCCATGCTCGCGGTCCCCAGGCCGGCGCCGCGCGCGCGCCGGCGCATCCTCGTCACCGGAGCGGCGGGAATGCTCGGCTCCGACCTGGGGCCCGCCCTGGCCGCGGCCGGCCACGAGGTCCTCGCGCGGCCGAAGTCCGATCTCGACATCGCCGACGAGAAGGCGGTCTCCAGGACGTTGCGCGAGCTTTCGCCGGACGTTCTCGTCAACTGCGCCGCGTTCACGAAAGTCGACGACTGCGAGACCGATCCGCGCGCCCTGGAGATCAACGCGAAGGCCGTGGGCAACCTCGCGGACGCGTGCGGGCACGTCGGCGCCCAGCTCGTGCAGATCTCGACGGACTTCGTCTTCGACGGCGCCAAGGGCGCGCCCTACACGGAGGACGACCCGGTGCACCCGCTTTCCGAGTACGGCCGCACGAAGCGCCTCGGCGAAGAGGCGGCGCTGCACCTGCCCGGCAGCCTCGTCGTGCGCGCCTCCTGGCTCTTCGGCCGGTGCGGGTGGAACTTCGTCGAGGCGATCCTGAAGCAGGTCGAGGCGGGCAAGCCGCGGCTGTCCGTCGTCGCCGACCAGGTCGGGCGGCCGACGGCGACGACCGACCTCTCCGAGGCGATCGTGGCGCTGCTCGACACGGGCGCCTCCGGAATCTTCCACTTCGCCAACCGCGGAGACGTCTCGTGGAACGAGTTCGCGCGCGAGATCCTGTGGGCGGCCGGGCGCGGGAACGTCCCCGTCGACGCGATCACGTCGGCGTCGATCGCGCGCCCGGCGCAGCGTCCGCCGTACTCCGTGCTCGACACCGGAAAGTACGAGCGCCTGACGGGGCGCCCGATCCGTTCCTTCCGCGAGCCGCTCGCCGAGTATCTGCTGCGGCGCGCGCGCCCCGAGGCGTGACCCGGGGTTTTCCGCCGTAGACTCTGCCGAGCGGAATCTCTGCGAGGAGAAGCAAATGCGATTCACCATGATCTTCGGAATCGGTTTTCTGCTCGCCGCCGGCCTCCACGCGGCTCCCGGCGGCCCGCCTTTCAGTCTCGACGACCTCGCGCGGGTGCGCGGTGTTGCGGATCCCGAAGTCTCGCCCGACGGCGCGCGGGTGGCGTACACGGTTCGGACGACCGACCTCAAGGAAGACAAGCACGAGACCCACATCTGGATGACGAGACTGGGACGGAAAGGAAACCGTCCGCCTGACGACGGGCAAGGAGTCCGAAACGGAGCCGCGCTGGAGCCCGGACGGCCGGTTCCTCGCGTTTCTCTCGGACCGCGGCGACGACAACGACGAAGAGCAGCTGTGGCTCCTCCCGCGCTCGGGCGGCGAGGCGGAGAAGATCACGGAGCAGAAGGGCGGCGTCGAGGACTTCGCCTGGTCCCCGGACGGCAAGCGCCTCGTGCTCGTCGTCAGCGATCCCGACCCGAATGCGCCCGCCGACAAGGACAAGGAGGACGGCAAGAAGGCGAAAACGAAGAAGCCGATCGTCATCGACCGCTTCCAGTTCAAGCTCGACGGCTACGGCTACCTCGGGGCGCGGCGCAAGCACCTCTACCTCCTCGACCGCGACAGCCGCAAGGTCGAGCAGTTGACGACCGGAAACTACGACGAGCAGGTGCCCGCCTGGTCGCCCGACGGCAGGACGATCGCCTTCGTCTCCAAGCAGGGGACCGACCCGGATCGCACCGACAACTGGGACGTGTTCGCGATCGAGCCGCGCGTCGGCGCCGCGGCGCGCAAGCTGACGACCTTCGAGGGCTCGGACAACGACCCCGAGTGGGGCGACAGCCGGCTCTCGTGGAGCCCGGACAGCAAGCTCATCGCGTACGTGCAGGGCGGTCCCGACAAGCTCATCTACTACGGCCTGCACAAGCTCGCCGTCGTTCCGGCGGCGGGCGGCCCGGAGAGGGTCCTGACGGCCACCCTCGACCGCAACGTGCTCTCTCCGCGCTTCACGGCCGACGGCTCGGCGATCCTCTTCATGCTGGAGGAAGACCAGGCCGTGCACCTGGCGAAGATTCCGGTCGCGGGCGGGCCGGTCCAGCGCATCGTCGGCGGACGGCGCCTGATCTCGGGCTTCTCGACGGCCGCCGGCCACACCGCGATCCTCGCGAGCACGCCGCAGGTCCCCGACGAGATCTACGCGGTCGAGGCCGGGGAGCCCCGCAGGCTTTCCACCCAGAACGACGCCTGGCTCGCCGGTGTCCGTCTCGGGGCCGTCGAGGAGACGAGCTTCAAGAGCAAGGACGGGACGGAGATCCACGGCTTCGTCGTCAAGCCCCCGGACTACCAGGCCGGAACGCGTTACCCGGCCGTGCTGCGCATCCACGGCGGTCCGGTCGGCCAGTTCGAGGACGGCTTCGAGGAGGAGTGGCAGTGGATCGCGGCCAACGGCTACGTCGTGATCGCCGCCAACCCGCGCGGCAGCTCGGGGCGCGGCGAGGGTTTCCAGACGGCGATCTACGCCGACTGGGGGCACCGGGACGTGGAGGACGTGCTCGCGCGCCGTCGACGACGCCGTCGCGCGCGGCCTCGTGGATCCGGAGCGCCTGGCCGTCGGCGGCTGGAGCTACGGCGGCATGATGACCAACTACGTCATCGCGTCGACGACGCGCTTCAAGGCGGCCACGAGCGGCGCGGGGACGTCCAACGCCCTGGCCGGGTACGGGACGGACCAGTACGTGCGCGAGTACGAGCAGGAGCTCGGGACGCCGTGGAAGAACCTCGACGCGTACCTCAAGGTGTCGTTCCCGTTCCTCCACGCGGACCGGATCACGACGCCGACGCTCTTTCTCTGCGGCGACGCGGACTTCAACGTGCCGCTGATCAACTCGGAGCAGATGTACCAGGCGCTGAAGAGCCTCGGCATCCCGAGCGAGCTCGTGATCTACCCCGGCCAGTACCACGGCATCAGCAAGCCCACCTACCAGCGCGACCGGCTCGAGCGGTACGTCGCGTGGTACGACAAGTACGCGAAGGCCCCGAAGACGGCCGCGGCGGCCACTCCGGCGGCGACGCCGGGCGCGGGGGCGCGCTGAAGCCGCCGAGTCCGATGACGCCCGCGGAGTGGAAGCGCAAGGCGGTCCACGCGGGCATGGGCCTCTTCGCCCTGGCGCTGCGGTACCTCGACTGGAAGACGGCCGCCCTGTGCGCGGGCGCGGCGCTCGCGTTCAACGTGTTCGCGATGCCGAAGATCGGCCGCGCGATCTACCGCAACGCCGTGCCGCGGCGCGACACGGGGATCGTCGCGTATCCGGCGATGGTCCTGCTGCTCATCCTGGTCTTCGGCGACACGGACCTGCCGCTCGTCGCCGCCGTCTGGGCCATGATGGCGTTCGGCGACCCGGCCGCGGCCATCGCGGGCCGGCTCGTCGGCGGGCCGGCGCTCCCGTGGAACCGGGACAAGACATGGGTCGGCCTGCTCGCGGACTGGGCCGTGGCGGGATCGACCTCGGTCGCCGTGTTCTCCTTCGTCATCCGGCAGCCTCCGCGGCCGGAGACCGTCCTGGTCCTGATGCTCGGCGCCGGCGTCTACGCGTTTCTCGAGTCCGTGCGCTCGGGCCTGGACGACAACATCGTCGCCGCGCTTCCGACGGCGCTGGCCCTGTACAGCATGGGCACGGGAGGGGCGCCGGCGTGGATCGCGGCGACCTCGGTCACGGGGCCTCGCGATCGCGCTGGCGGTCAACGCGGTCGGTGGCGCTCGTCATGGGGGCGCTGCGCATCGTCAGCGTCTCCGGGGCCGTCGGGGGAGCGGTGGCGGGCTTTCTCATCCTCGCCGCGGGCGGATGGGGCGCGTACGGCCTGCTGTGGACGTTCTTCCTCGCCGGGACCCTCGCGACGAAGCTCGGCTACCGGCGCAAGGCGGCCGCGGGCCTGGCGCAGGCCGACGCGGGAAGGCGCGGCGCGGCCCACGTCGCCGCGAACTGCCTCGTGCCGGCGGCGCTGCTGCTGCTCGGCGTGCCCACGATCGCGTACGTCGCGGCCTTCGGCGCGGCGCTGGCCGACACGCTCGGCACCGAAGTCGGCACGCTCTACGGCCGGCGCGCGTTCTCGCCGCTCGGCTTTCGCGCGCTGCCTCCCGGAACGCCGGGCGCGATCTCCTGGCCGGGCACCGCGGCGAGCCTGGTCGGAGCCTCGGTCGTGGCCGCCGCGGGATGGGGGCTCGGCCTGGTCCCGGCCGCGCTCGTCCTCGCCGCGGCGCTCGGCGGTTTCGTCGGCGCGCTCGCCGAGAGCGTCGTGAACGATTTCGGGCGGCGCAACGGGTTCTCGCTCGACCACGAGTTCGCCAACGCGCTGAACACCTTCATCGGGGCGATGCTCGCCCTGCGCTTCGGGCGGGCATGAAGCGCTACGTCCGCCTCGCCCGTCCGTTCACGCTGCTGCCGCCGCTGGTGGGCATCATCTCCGGCGCCATCTGCGCCTTCGGCTCGGCGCACAATCCCGATCCCGCCCGGCGCGTGACGTGGGCCGTCGTGCTGACGGTCGCGATCGGCTCGCTCTGCGCGTCGGCGATGAACGCGGCTTCGAACGTCGTCAACCAGATCGCGGACCTCGAGATCGACCGCAAGAACAAGCCCGAGCGCCCGCTCGTCACCGGCGAGATCGGGATCCCGCGGGCCTGGGCGGTCGCGGCCGTGCTCTACGTGCTGTCGATCGTCCCGACCTGGCTCGTCGTGCCGTTTCCCCACGAGAGCCTTCGCCGAGCGCCTCGCGGCGCCGCTGCCGCTGCACGCGGCGTTCTTCATCTACTGCGTCGGCGCGCTGGCGACCTTCGTGTACTCCTTCCCGTCGTTCGGCCGCACGAAGCGCCACTGGTTCGCCGCCAACTTCACGATCGCCGTGACACGGGGCGGGCTGCTGAAGGTCGCCGGCTGGTCCTTCGTCGCCTCGGTGCTCACGCGGCGAGGCGTGGGCGATCGGCGGCGTCTTCGCGCTGTTCCTGCTCGGCGCGACGTCGACCAAGGACTTCTCGGACATGGAAGGCGACCGCGCGCACGGCTGCATCACGCTGCCGATCCGGTTCGGGGTGGCGCGCGCGGCCAGGATCATGGCGCCCTTCTTCGTCGTGCCGTGGCTGCTGATCCCGATCTTCACGTGGCTGCCGGGGGACTGGCGGCTGACCGGAAACCGGGCCTTCCTGACCGCGCTCGGCCTCGTCCTGGCCGCCTGGGGCGCCTACACGGCGAGCCTGCTGCTGCGCGACCCGGAAAGCCTGGCCTCGACCGAGAACCACCCCGCCTGGACCCACATGTACCTCATGCTGATGTGCGCCCAGGCCGGTTTTGCCGTGGGATACATCGTCTGATTTCGGTGTCGTAGGCGGCCCGCCGCCCGCTACGGCACCCGGAAGTCGAATCAGACCCCCTCAGCGGACCGCGGTCAGGCGTAAAATAAGCCTACCTATGAAAGACAACGCGGCGGCGCCGACGCTGGCGCTGCCGGCCGAGGAGCCGGGCTTCCGAGTCCGCTGGAGCGGGCTCTCGCTCGTCGTTCGACGAGCCGACGTTGAACGCGATCGTGCACCGCCTCGTCGACCGGATCCCGGATCTCCAGCGCCTCGAGGTCCGCGTCGCGGACGGCGAGCTGACGGCGACGCTGACCGTGCACCGCTTCGGCGTGCCGCTCTCGGCCCGCGCGTCGCTCTCGCAGCTGCGCCTGAAGGACGGATTCCTCGCCTTCGTGCTGGACCGCGTCCAGGCGCTCTCGTTCATTCCGATCCCCGATCAGCTCCTGACCTACCTCGTGCAGAAGGCGCCGTCCGGCCTGCTCACCTGGTACCGCGACGACCGGATCATGGTCGTGAACCTGAACGACTGGATGCCCCCCGGGGCCGATTTCTCGCTGGAGCGCACGGCCTTCGAAGAGGGCAAGCTGACGCTCCACCTGGCGCCCGGTTCCTACGATCTGACGGGCCTGCTGGGCGAGCCGTACGGCGAGTCGGATTAGCGCCTCGCCCGGCCGGCGGCGCGAGCCGGCCATTCTGCTCGGCGTCGGGCTGGCGCTGCTCGTCCTGTCGGGCCTCGGCGTCCACGACCGCTTCACCTGGTTCCTCGAGGTCGCGCCCGCGCTCGTGGCGCTGCCGATCCTCGTCCTCACGTACAAACGCTTCCCGCTGACGCCGCTCGCCTACCGGCTCATCCTCCTGCACGCCTGCATCCTGATGATCGGCGGCCACTACACGTACGCGGAGGTGCCGCTCGGCTACTGGATGAAGGACGCGTTCGGCTTCGCGCGCAATCACTACGACCGGATCGGCCACTTCGCGCAGGGTTTCGTTCCGGCGATCCTCGCGCGCGAGATCCTGCTGCGCAGGACGCCGCTGAAATCCGGAGGCTGGCTCTTCTTCCTCGTCACCTGCGTCTGCATGGCCATCTCGGCGTTCTACGAGTTCATCGAGTGGTGGACGGCGCTCGCGACCGGCGGGGCCGCCGACGCGTTCCTCGGCACGCAGGGCGATCCCTGGGACACGCAGTGGGACATGTTCTTCGCGTTCGTCGGCTCGCTGACCGCGCAGCTCACGCTCTCGCGGTACCACGACCGGCAGATCGCCGCGCTGCGCTGACGGCCTCCAGGATCGCCGCGGCCGCGGCAGAGGGCGGGCCGCTCTCGCGCGCCGGCGGCGCCTCGCCGAGCAGCACGCGCAGGCAGGCCGCGGCCGACTTCGCGATCGCCTCCAGGTCGTAGCCGCCCTCGAGCGCCAGGACCAGGCGCCCTGCCGCCAGCGTCGCGAGGCGCGCCGTCATCTGCGCGTATCCGGCAGGGGTGATGCGCATCGCGCCGAGCGGGTCGCCCTCGGCCGCGTCGAAGCCCGCCGACACGAGCACGATCTCCGGGGCGAACTCGCGCGCGGCCGGCAGCAGGACGCGGTCGAAAGCCGCCAGGTACTCCGCGTCGCCCATTCCGCCGGGCCACGGCACGTTGACGGTCGCGCCGCGGCCGGCGCCCCCGCCCGTCTCGTCGATCGCGCCCGTGCCCGGATAGAAGGGGAACTGGTGCGTCGAGAAATACAGGACGTTCGGATCCTCCCAGAAGCTGTTCTGCGTGCCGTTGCCGTGGTGCAGGTCCCAGTCGACGATGAGGATGCGTTGCATGCCGCCGGTCTGCAGGGCCCGCGCGGCGACGGCGACGTTGTTGAAGAGGCAGAAGCCCATCGCGCGGTCCGCCTCGGCGTGGTGCCCGGGCGGCCGCAGGAGCGCGAAGCCGTTGGACAGGCGCCCGTCGGCAACCGCGGAGGCGAGGTCGACGAGCCCTCCGGCGGCGAGCCGCGCCGCGAGCGCCGAGTCGCGGCAGGTGTAGGTGTCGGGATCGAGCTGCTGGAAGTCCTCGCGCGCCGTGGCATCGACGGAGGCGACGTGCGCCGGGGTGTGGATGCGCTCGAGCTCTTCGTTCGAGGCCTCACGGGCGGCGACGCGCCGGCAACGCGCGGCAAGCCCCTCCTGCTCGAGCCGCCGCCAGATCGCCGCGAGGCGTCCCGGGTGCTCGGGATGATCGTAGGGTGCGCGGTGCGCGAGGAACCGCTCGTCGTAAACGAGGCCGGTGGTCATCGCCGGTCGAGGGCCGCGCGCAGCGCTTCCGGGTCCGACACGGGAGCCTGGCAGGAGAAGCCGGTGCAGACGTAGGCGGCGGCCGCGGCCGATCCCGCGCGCCCCTGTGCGAGGGCGGCGAGCTCCGGGATGCCGGCCGCCGATTCGGCGTGCGCGACCACGCGGTTGAAGAGCGGGCTCGCGAAGACCGCGCGGCGCAGCTTCTCGAAGCCCTCCGCGCCCGGCGCGCCCGCCAGCACGATCTCGCGCGGCGGATCGGTCTGGAAGTCGAGCGCGCAGAGAAGGCGCGGAAACGCGGTCGCGGCGCGCGCGAGCAGGTCGGCGTGGGCCGCGAAGATCGCATCGGCGCGTTCCCGGTACCGCGCATCTGCCGTGAAGACGGACAGCCGCAGCAGGTTCATCGCCGCGACCGAGTTCGAGGAGGGCGTCGCGGCGTCCCAGCTCTCCTTCGGGCGCAGGATCAGGCCGTCGTGCTCGGCGGCCGACAGAAAGTAGCCGCCGCGCGGATCGGCGAAGTTCGCGTCGAAGACCGCCTGGAGGCGGACGGCCTCCGTGAAATAGCGGGGCACGAAGGTCGCCTCGTAGAGGTCGAGGAGCGCCTCGATCAGGTACGCGTAGTCCGTCGCGAAGCCCGGAATGTCCGGCCCGGCCGGCCTTCTCGCGGTGGAGGAGCCGGCCGTCGCGGACGCAGTGGTCGAGGATCCGGTCGGCGGCGCGGCGCGCGGCGTCCTCGTAACGCGGCTCCTCGAGCACGCGCGCCGCGAGGGCGAAGGCGGAGATCGCCAGCGCCGTCCAGTCCGTCAGCAGCTTGTCGTCGGTGGCCGGTGCGACGCGGCGGGAGCGGACGTCGTACATCTTCCGGCGCGCCTCCGCGAGCACGCGCGCGATGTCCTCCTCGGGCCGGCCGAAGTCCGCCGCGAGCTCCGGGAGGCCGCGGACGACCGAGAGGACCGTCTGCCCGTCCTCGAAGTTTCCGCGCTCGGTGACGCCGAACCGGGCCGCGACGACGGGCGCGGCGTCGGCGCCGACCGCGTGCCGCGAGCGATTCCGGGTTCCAGACGTAGAACGTGCCCTCTTCTCCTCCCGAGTCCGCGTCCTGCGCCGCGAAGAATCCGCCTTCCTCCGGCGTCATCTCGCGCAGCAGGTAGTCGAGCGTCTCGCGCGCGACGCGGGCGTCGTCCGGGTTGCCGAACGCGCGGAACGCCTGGACGTAGAGCCGGGCGAGCATCGCGTTGTCGTAGAGCATCTTTTCGAAATGGGGGACGAGCCAGCGCGCGTCCACGGAGTAGCGGTGGAAGCCGCCGCCGACCTGGTCGTACATGCCGCCGGCCGCCATCTTCGCGAGCGTCTTCTCGGTCATGGCGCGCGCCGACGCGTCGCCCGTGCGCAGCCAGTGGCGCAGCAGCAGCTCGAGCCGCATCGCGGGCGGGAACTTCGGCGCGCTGCCGAACCCGCCCTCGGCGTCGTCGAACTGCCGCTCGAGCACCCGCACCGACGAGGCGACGAGCTCCGGCGCCGGAGCCCGGCCGCGGCCGCCGTCGTCTTCGCGTCGGTGTCGAGGTGCGCGACCATCTCGTCGGCCGAGGACTCGAGCTCTTCGCGCCGCTCCCGCCACGCCGTGCCGATGGCCTCGAGCAGCTGCGGGAATCCGGGCTTGCCCCAGCGCGGCGTCGGCGGGTAATACGTGCCGCCGTAGAAGGGCTTGCGGTCCGGCGTCAGGAAGAGCGAGAGCGGCCAGCCGCCCTGGCCCGTCATGAGCTGGACGGCCTGCATGTAGATGTCGTCGACGTCGGGACGCTCCTCGCGGTCCACCTTGATCGCGACGAAGTCCCGTTCGAGAGCGCCGCGGCCACGTCCTCCTTCTCGAAGGACTCGTGCTCCATCACGTGGCACCAGTGGCAGGTCGAATACCCGATCGAGAGGAAGATCGGCTTGTTCTCGGCTCCGCGCGCGCGCGAATGCCTCCTCGCCCCAGGGATACCAGTCGACCGGGTTGTCCTTGTGCTGGAGGAGGTAGGGGGACGACTCGCGGGCGAGGCGGTTGGCCATCGCCCCGAGGATATCGCCGAAGCGCTAAGCCCCTAGGGTTTCCAGGAGACCTGCACGCCCTTCTTCGGCTCGGCCGTGATGATGACCTCGTCGTCCCCGTGGCGGATCGTGACGGGGTCGCCCGGGCTCAGCTCGTCGAGGCGCCGGATCAGGTCCCGGGCGGAGAGGGGATGGTCCTCGGCGAAGACCTCGAGCAGGTGGCGGGGCAGCGCGATGTGGACGTTCTCGTCCGAGTCCCGCTCGTTCTTGACGTCGATCCGGATCGTTTCGCCGTCGGCCAGCACCTCGATCGTCGCGTCGTCCTTGTGGAGGATCGACGGCTTGTCCTTTTCGCTCTCGTCGGCGGCGTCCAGGATCTCCCGCGGCGTGATGTCGCTGTGGTCCCAGGCCCGGCGGATGTCGCGGTCGAACGACTCGTCGATGTGGGCGATCCGCGTCAGCTGGGCGAGAAGGGTCACGGGGACGTTGAAGGACATGCGGCGGATCTCGTCGCCGTCCTTCTTCTTGACCTCGACGCGGAAGCTCCGGATCCGGTGGAACTCCCGGGCCGGCCCGTGCCAGAACGACAGCGCGATCGCTGCCAGGACGACCACGACCAGGCCGAACACGACGGCGCGCACTTCTTTGCTCATGGCGTACAAGTCTCCCACCCTTCCTAACGCAGGCCGGGCCGGAATGTTCGGGGCCGCCTGTGGTATTTTGCCGGGTGGGAGCGCCCCGCAAGGGGCTGGCGGAAAGCGATTTATGCCCCATTTCATCACCGACACGTGCATCGGGTGCGGGGTCTGCGAGATCAAGTGCCCGACGCATACGATTACCGGCGACAAGGCCGAGAAATACGTCATTCACCATGACCGGTGCATCGACTGCTCGGTCTGCGCCCGGTACTGCCCGGTCTCCTGCATCCAGGACCAGAAGGGCGAGCTCGTCGAGAAGGTCAAGCCCAAGGACATCCCCAAGGCCATCGTGGACCGGGACCTCTGCACGGGCTGCGAGTTCTGCATCGACATCTGCCCGTTCGACTGCATCTACCTGATCGACGACCCGCTCCACGAGACGTTCCACAAGATCGCCGAGGTGGACGCGGGCCCCTGCGTGTCCTGCCGGCTGTGCGAAACGGTCTGCGAGAAGGACGCCATCTTCGTGCCCAACCCCATCACCCAGGCGAAGCGGTACCTGCCCGTCCTGTGACCGAGCCACCGAAGGACGCAGCGCCGCAGGGCGACGAGGAATTCACCGAGGAGCCCAAGAGCGCGGGCAGCCTGATTGCCCGGTTCTTCCTGTTGCCCCTCGTCGTGGTGCTCGCCGCGGTCGGGATTTTCCTCGTCTTCAACTACATGACCTTCGAGCGCCGAGGGCCGCGCGACTACCTCCAGGAGGTGCGGGGCGGCGCGGCCAACCGCCGCTGGCAGGCGGCGTTCGAGCTTTCGCGCTCGCTGCCCAACTTGCCGCCGGAGGAGCGCGCGTCGCTCACGGCCGAGACCCTGCGGGTCTTCGAGGGCCTCTCTCCCAGGCGCCCGGACGATCTGCTCGTGCGGCGCTACCTCGTCCTCGTGCTCGGACGCCTCGGCGAGAAGCAGGCCGTGCCCGCGCTGATCCAGGCCGCCTCGGCGGAGGATCCGGACACCCGGCTCTACGCGATCTGGGCCCTCGGAAAGATCGGGGATCCGGCGGGATTCGAGACCGTCCTCGCGGCGTCCCATTCCGAGGACTCCGGCGTGCGCAAGCTGGCCGCCTACGTGCTCGGCGCGCTCGGCGATCCGCGCGCGATCCCGCGTCTCCAGGTGCTCGCCGACGACCGCGTGGCCGACGTCCGGTGGAATGCGGCGATCGGCCTCGCGCAGCTGGGCGACGCGTCCGGCCTGCCGGTGCTGCGGTCCATGCTCGACCGCGCCGCGCTCGCGTCCCAGGCGCAGATCACGAGCGAGCAGGCGGAGGGGGCGATGGTCAACGCGCTGAAGGCCCTCGTTCTCCTGCGCGATACGCAGAGCCTGCCGGTCATGGAAGAGCTCGCCCGGAAGGACCCCAACCTGCTGGTGCGGGACGCCGCGCGCAAAGCCGTCGAGGCCCTCCGCCCGAAAGCGTCGATTCGCCTTGAGCGTCTGGATGCCGTTTTGGTAGGCTGACTGCCCTAAGAATTAATGTCGACCGCGCCAGATTCCCTCCCGTCCCCGCCCGACGTCGAGCTCGACGGGGTCACCCGGCGTTCCACCATCAAATGGATGGCGCTCGCCTGGACCGGCTTTGCCGCGGCCACCGCGGCCGGCCTGACGGCGACGGTCCGGTTCCTCTTCCCGAACGTCCTGTTCGAGCCGCCCGACGCGGTTCAAGGCGGGGGACCCTTCCAGCTACGCCCTGGGCGTGGACGAGCGCTGGAAGGAGAAATTCGGGGTCTGGATCGTCCGGGACACCAACTCCATCTACGCCCTGGTGGCCGTCTGCGTGCACCTCGGGTGCACACCCAACTGGCTGCAGGCCCAGAACAAGTTCAAGTGCCCGTGCCACG
Organism: uncultured Acidobacteriota bacterium; assembly: GCA_963843325.1. GTDB lineage: Bacteria > Acidobacteriota > Thermoanaerobaculia > UBA5066 > Gp7-AA6 > DAHUXD01. Next base: position 190,454 of record CAWJKC010000016.1, on the reverse strand, counting down.
GCTCGGGCTACTACATTTCGGGGATCAACTTCGAAGGGCCGGCGCCCCGGCCGCTCGAGCGCGCGGAGATCGAGGTCTCGGGCGAGGACGGACAGATCATCGTGGACAAGGCGACCCGGTTTCTCTACGAGCGCGGCCAGTGGAGCGACGCCAAGGCTTTCGTCAAGATGGCGTAAGGCTCCCTTCCCGGCATCCCCGAAACGCAAGCGGAGGTTCGATTGGGTTCTCGTTGGCGCGACATACAGCAGGCGATCGTCTCGAGCCAGCTCTGGAAATCCATTTTTCGCGTCGGCATCCCGAACACGAACCGCAAGCGTGTCCTGGCGATGCTCGGCAACGTCGTCCTGCACCTGCACCCGATCAAGATCCGCAAGTCCGGCGTCAAGATGCGCTACACGTGGTGCGCGGGCGGCATGACGTTCTTCCTCTTCCTGGTCCTGACGTTCACGGGCCTGCTCCTGATGTTCTACTACCGGCCCACCGTCGAGTACGCCTTCGTCGACATGATCGACCTGCGCGAGCAGGTCCCCTTCGGGATCATGCGCGAGATGCACCGCTGGGGCGCGCACGCGATGGTCATCGCGGTGTGGATCCACATGTTCCGCGTCTTCATGACGGGCTCGTACAAGCCGCCGCGCGAGTTCAACTGGGTCATCGGCGTCATCCTCCTGGTGCTGACCCTGCTGCTCTCGTTCACCGGCTACCTGCTGCCGTGGGACCAGCTGGCGATCTGGGCCATCACGGTCGGCTCCAACATGGCCTCGGCGACGCCGCTGCTCGGCATCGAGGGCCCGGCGACGAATCTGCTCAAGATCGGCGACATCCAGCTCGTCACCTCGACCAACGACGCGCGCTTCGGCCTGCTCGGCGGCCGCTTCGTCGGCGCGGGCGCGCTGCTGCGCTTCTACGTGCTGCACTGCGTCGGCATCCCGCTCATCGCGGCCGTCCTGATGATCGTGCACTTCTGGCGCGTCCGCAAGGACGGCGGCATCTCCGGGCCGGTGTAGCCGCATGTTCCTGATCCAGTTCGTCAAGAACGCGATCGACTTCCTGTCGGCGCCCCAGTATCTGGTGACCGGGGCGCTGATCGGCCTGATCCTCGCGATCCACTGGGCCCCCATGTGGTCGCGCAAGGGCGGAATGGTCCTCTTCGCGATCATCGCCGGCGGGATCGGCCTGTCGTACCTGGATCCGAACTTCAACAAGGTCGCGACCACGCCCGACAACGTGCCGATCATCGGCATGATCTTCCTCGTCGGCTTCTTCTTCTGGTTCTCGATGAGCCAGGCCTACGAGAACGACCGCCGGATCGCGATGGGGCTGCCTCCCATCGAGGGCGAGGACTCCGGGCAGAAGGTCTTTTCCTGGCCGGACCTCGTCTACGTCGAGCTGATCTGCCTCGTCGTCGTCATGGCGGTCATGATCGTGTGGTCGATCTACCTGAAGGCCCCGCTCGAGGAGCCGGCCAACCCGACCGACTCGCCCAACCCGGCCAAGGCGCCGTGGTACTTCCTGGGCCTGCAGGAAATGCTGGTGTACTTCGACCCGTGGCTGGCGGGCGTCGTGCTGCCGTCGCTCATCATCGTCGGCCTGATGGCGATCCCGTACATCGACACGAACCCGAAGGGCAACGGCTACTTCACGTTCCGCGAGCGCCGCTGGGAGATCACGATCTTCCTCGTCGGCTTCCTCGTGCTCTGGTGCGTCCTCATCGTGCTCGGGACCTTCCTGCGCGGCCCGAACTGGAACTTCTTCGGTCCCTACGAGTTCTGGGACCTGAACAAGCTCGTGCCGCTGAACAACATCAACCTCTCCGAGATCATCTGGATCAAGATGTTGAAACGCAGCCTGCCCGAGTTCTGGCTCGTCCGGGAGATGTTCGGGCTCGTGCTCGTCATCTTCTACATCGCGGCGCTCCCGCTCGTCTTCTCGAAGACGCTGCTGCGCCGCTTCTACGAGAAGATGGACCCGGTGCGCTACATGATCGGCGTGTCGCTCGGCCTGATGATGCTGTCGCTGCCGATCAAGATGTACCTGCGCTGGATCTTCAACCTCAAGTACATCGTCAACATCCCCGAATTCGCCTTCAACATCTAGCCGAGCCGAACCGATGCCCCGCAAGCCGCCCGCCGAGCCGATCGATCACCACTACAACATCCCGCGGTTGAACCGCGCGTTCTGGTGGACCGGCCTGATCCTGACGGTCGTCTTCGTCGTCATGATCATCGCGGACTACACGCGGGACTGGAAGACGTTCCAGCGCACGTTCATGCGCCTGGACGCGAAGCTGACGCGCGAGACCGCGCTCGCGGCCCGGGCCAAGGCCCTCGACGAGGAGCACGCCAAGCTCATCGGGGAGCTCAAGGCGGCCCGCGTGGAGGTGGCGACCCAGGGGAAAGCGGCCCGCAAGCTCCAGGCCCGGCTGCAGGACCTCGACCCGAAGATCTACCTGGCCGACCAGCAGTACAAGTTCACCAAGGCCTCGTTCGACGCGGTCCGCTACCAGTACGAGGATGCGCTCGCGAACACGCCGAAGACGGCGCCGAAGGTCAAGAAGGAGCTCGACGCGATCGTCAAGGAGCTCGACGAGCGCACGGTGCACCTGGCGGACCTGAGGAAGCAGCAGACCGACACGCAGAAGGAACTGGACGCGATCAACGCGAAGAAGTCGGAGATCGAGACGACGATCGAGAAGAAGACCGCGGCGTTCCGCCTCGTGCGCACGAAGTACGCGGGCATGAAGCAGGACACGCTCTTCCAGCTGCGCAACTCGCCGATCCTCGACATGATCAACCCGTCGCTGCGCATCAACCAGGTGCAGCTGCCCGACCAGTTCATCAACGTCAACTTCATGAAGATCCCGAAGGTCGACCGCTGCACGACGTGCCACGTGGCCGCCGACCGGAAGGGCTTCGAAGACCCGAAGATCAAGACCGTCTTCCGCACGCACCCGAGCTTCCACAGGATGGTGGGCAGCGAGTCCATGCACCCGGCCACGACCTTCGGCTGCACGCCGTGCCACGGCGGGCGCGACCGCGCGACCTCCTTCTGGTCGGCCGGCCACTCGCCGACGTCCGAGGCCCAGGAGCGGGCGTGGACGAAGAAGTACGACTGGGAATTCGACAAGTTCAACGAGAACCCGGTCCTGCCGCTCAAGTACGCGGAGGCGGGCTGCTACCGCTGCCACACGAGCGAGGTCAACTTCCCCGACGCGCCGACGCTCGACTCCGGGCATGCGGATGGTCGAGAGCCTCGGCTGCTGGGGCTGCCACCGGATCGACGGCCTCGACAAGCAGCACCTGCCGAAGGTCGGGCCCTCGCTCGAGAAGGTCGCGTCCAAGGTCTCGAAGGAGTGGACGACGCGGTGGGTGATGAACCCGCCGTCCTTCCGCGCGAACACGCGGATGCCGAATTTCTTCTACCTCGAGAACTTCGTCGACGTGTCGGGCCCGAAGACGCCGACGGTGGCGCAGACGAAGATGGACGAGGACGGCCGCATCGAGAACAACACGATGATCAACGCGATCGTGTCGTACATCTACGACAAGTCCCGCCCGGCCGACGTGCCCGCCGGTGGCCGGCAAGGGCGACGTCGCACGCGGCGCGAAGCTGCTGGCCGAGCGCGGCTGCTTCGGCTGCCACGTCGCCGATCCCGAACGCGCAGCGCGACCTCGTCGGGACCTATCGCCAGTTCGGGCCGAACCTCTCCGGCGTCGGGTCCAAGGCCTCGCGGGACTGGATCTACCACTGGATCCTGAACCCGAAGGAGTGGAACCCCGACACCAAGATGCCGAACCTGCGCCTGACCGAACGAGGACGCGCTCGACATCGCCGAGTACCTCGTGACGCTGAAGGCGCCGGCCGGCTTCGACACCGTGGCCCTGCCGAAGACCGACGAGAAGACGCTCGAGCAGATCGCGCTCTACTTCGAGCTCTCCAACCACACGCTCTTCGACGCGAAGGCGGAGCTCGCGAAGATGGACCTCCACGCCAAGGAGGTCTACGCCGGCAAGAACCTGATCGCGCACTACGGCTGCTACGCCTGCCACGCGATCCCGGGGTTCGAGGACGCCAAGCCGATCGGCACCGAGCTGACGGAAGAGGGCTCCAAGGCCGTCCACCGCCTCGACTTCGGGTTCATCCACCTGCCGCACACGCGGCAGGACTGGTTCTGGCAGAAGCTCCACACGCCGCGCATCTTCGACCGCGACCGCGCGCGCGGCTGGGAAGAGAAGCTCCGGATGCCGAACTTCCGGTTCTCCGACCGCGAGCTCGACCAGATGGTCACGACGGTGCTCGGCTTCCAGCAGCTGAACGCCGCCGCGATCATGGTCAAGGAGCTCTCCCCGCGCGAGGCCGCGATCGAGCGCGGGCGCCGGCTCGTCAAGGACCACAACTGCCAGGGCTGCCACGTCATCGAGGGCGTCGGCGGCTCGTTCCGGTCGGTCGTCGCCGACACGTCGCTCGCGCCCCCGATCATCCAGGGCGAGGGCGCGAAGGTCCAGAGCGACTGGCTCTTCTCGTTCCTCCAGGCGCCCAAGACCGGGCAGATCCGGCCGTGGCTCGAAGTCCACATGCCGACCTTCGGTTTCACGGACCAGGAGCTCAACGACCTGACGCGCTACTTCGCTTCGCTCGACCGCGCCGAGTATCCGTTCCTGATCGCCGACTATTCGACGACGCCGCAGAGCTGGCAGGCGGGCAAGAAGGTGTTCGAGCTGCTCAAGTGCGCCCAGTGCCACCCGCGCTCGGCGGAGGACTTCAACAAGCCCGGCGTCGACCGCGCGAGCCTCGCGCCCAACCTGCAGATGGCCGAGACGCGCCTGCGGCACAACTGGATCAACAGCTGGATCCTGCGGCCCGACGAATGGATGCCGGGCACCCGCATGCCGACGAACTTCCCGAAGAACGAGGAAGGACACCGGATCTCCCCGATCGGAGGGCAGTTCGATCAGCCGGGCTTCGCCAAGGACCGCGAGGAGTTCGCGCGGCTGTTCGGCGGCGACGAGCAGGCCAAGCAGTTCCTGTCGAATCCCGAGGCCATCACGAAGGCCCTGCGCGACTACGTCTGGTCGATCGGGATCAACGGCGGCGCGGCGCCGGCGCCCCTGAAGCCCGCCGCGCCCGCACAGTCGGCCGGCGCCTTCGGCGAGGCCTCGCCCCACGCCGCTCCCGCCGGAACGCACTGAGGCCGCCACGCCCCTCGACCAGGACGTCGTCCTTTTCTACGGGAGCCTGGTCCTCTCGCTCGCCGCGGTGGTGCTGTTCCTGTGGCTGATGCGTCGGCCGCGGGACCCGAACGCCCCCTCACCCTCGACCCTCTCCCGCCGGGGGAGAGGGAATCCTCGATACTTCCGGTCGCTCGCCCGAGCGGGGCAGAGGCGCCAGGGGCTGAGGGGCGGGCTCCGGCCCTCAGTACTCGTCGTCGAGCGTGAACACCTTCAGCATCGTCTCGCCCTTCTCCCACGCTTTCTTCCAGCGCGCTTCCGGGCTCTCGAAGATCAGCAGGTAGAGCGCGTTCGTCTTCGTGTTGGCGATGGCCAGCACCGCCATGACGAGCGGGTCCGAGCCTTTCTCGGTCTTGCGGATCCGGACGCCCGTCCCTTTCAGCACGCCGGTCTGCGTCTCCCACGCGTCCTGCACCTCGTTGCCGGCCGTCTGGGCGAGCAGGGCGAGCGTGGCGAGCCCCTTCTTCTGCGCGTCGTCGGCGTGAACGACGTTGACGGTCAGGCCGGTTTCGAACTCGCCCTTCACGTCGATGTCCTCCTCCGACAGGAAGTAGGCGAGCATCCTGTCGACGCGCTCCGCCTTGAAGTGCCAGCCCGCCGGCAGCAGGAAGGACGCCTGGATGGGGTCGAGCTTCTGCCAGGAGTAGCCCGCGGGCGCGGCCGCGGGCTGCTCGGCGGCGAGCGCCGCGGCGGCCAGGAAGAGGGCCGCGAACGGTCTCGTCAGGACGCGATCAGCTGCTCGATCCGGGCGCGCACGTCGGCGTTGGACCAGTCCACCGCCCCCTGCACCCGGAAGAGCACGCGGCCTTTGTCGTTGACGATGTAGGTCTCCGGGTACTGCGTCGTGCCGAAACGCTTCGCGGTCGCGGCGCCGGGGTCGTGGAAGAGGGGAATGGTGCTCGGGTTCTTCGCCATGAAGTCGTCGATGGTCTTCCAGTCCTTGTCGACGGAAATCGCGTAGAGCTCGACGTCTTCGCGCGTGCGGTACTTGTCCCAGAAGCGGGAGAGCGCCGGGATCTCCTCGACGCAGGGCGGGCACCAGGTCGCCCAGAAGTGCACGATGAAGATCTTGCCCTTCTGCTTGGCGAGGTCCGTCTTCTTGCCCGCCTTGTCGAAGATGGGCAGCTCCGGCGCGGCCGACAGGAACTGCAGCGAGCCCGACGGCGACTCGGGGGGCACGAGCGACTTGATCCAGACGATGCCGACGGCCGTGAGGACCACGGCGAAGGTGATCGTGAGCAGGGAGCGGGTGTTCATGCGACGCGTTTCCTTCCCACGGAGCACGGCTCCTGCACGGGGCAGTCGCTGCACCGGCAGAGGCGCGTGGCCGGATGGCAGATGTCGAGGATCCCGATGCGGCAGAGCGCGTAGTCGAACCGGACCGGGTCGCGCGGGTCGAACCGCGCGAGCGAGGCCGTGATCTGCCGGGCCGCTTTCCAGTCGGCGGTCCGGCGACGGGTCAGCCCGAGGCGCCGGGCGATGCGGTGGACGTGGGTGTCGGTCGGGATGACGAGGCGGTCCGTCGGGATACCCGGCCACAGGCCGAAGTCGAGCGCGTCCTTGCGGACCATCCAGCGCAGGAAGAGGTTCCAGCGCTTGCAGGCCGAGCCGTCGGCCGGGTCCGGAAAGAAGAACCGGACGGGCGAGCCCGCGGGGATGCGGCGCGCGCCGAGGACGGGCCGGTAGTCGAAGGCCTCGATGCGGGCGACGGCGCGCGAGACGAGCCCGGCCACGTCCGGTTCCTCGGCCCGGAATTCGCTCTCGAAGAACGCGCGCACGGAGCCCGACTCCGCGCGCACGCGCGCGATCACGGAGAGCAGCGCGGCCGCGTCGGCGGCGCCGTGGAAGCGGTGGCGGAAGCCGGAGAGCTCCTCGCGGGCGAACCGCCGGTGGTCGGCGATGCGATCGAGCGCCGACGCGGGCCGCGGCCCGAGCGTCGCGAGCAGGCGGCCCACGTTCTGCTGGATCGTGCGCACCTGGCCGTACGCGAACGCCGAGGCGATCCAGCCCGCGACCTCCCGATCTTCATCCGCGGCGTAGCGGAGCGGGAAGACGATCGGATCCGTTTCGGCCGTCTCGGGTCCGTACCTGCGGTACAGCGACTCGAGGCGTTCGCCGAGAACGAGCTCCGAGCGGGAGAGGGCGCGCATTCCGAATTCCAATACTACCGTGCGCGCCGGTACAATCGCCGCGTGGGAAAGGCTCCCGCGCGCGAGCGCGTGCTCATCGTCGGCGTCACGCCCAAGGGCGTGCCGCGGGCCGTGGGGGAGGACCACCTCGACGAGCTCGAACGGCTCGTGGACACGGCCGGGGGCGTCGTGGTCGCCCGCTTTCTCAAGGAGCGCATCTCCCCCGATCCCAGGACCTACATCGGGAAGGGAGCGGTCGAGGAGAGTCGGCGCCGCGGGCAAGGCCGAGCGCGTCAAACTGATCGTCTTCGACGACGAGCTCTCGCCCGGGCAGGTGCGCAACCTCGAGAAAGCCTGGGGCGAGGGCGTGCGCGTTCTCGACCGGCCCGGCCTGATCCTGGACGTCTTCGCCCTGCACGCGCGGTCGCGGGAGGCGCGCACGCAGGTGGAGCTGGCGCAGCTGCAGTACCTGCTGCCGCGCCTGGCCGGCGGCTACGGGCACCTGTCGGGCCTCGGCGGCGGCATCGGGGGCCGGGGCGCGGGCGAACAGAAGCTCGAGCTCGACCGCCGCAAGATCCGCGACCGGATCGCGCGCCTGCGCAAGGACCTCGCGAAGATCGAGGTCGCGCGCCTCGTGCGCCGCCGCGGACGGCGCCGGCACTCCCAGGTGGCGATCGCCGGGTACACGAACGCCGGCAAGACCACGCTCTTCAACCGCCTGACGCGCGACTCGGCGTACGCGGCGGATCGCCTGTTCGCGACCCTCGACGCGCGCGCGGCGCGCGCGGTCAATTCCAGGATGGGCGAGGTGATCTTCGTCGACACGGTCGGCTTCGTCCGCAAGCTGCCCACCTCGCTCGTCGCGTCGTTCCGCTCGACGCTGTCCGAGATCAAGGAGGCCGACCTCGTGCTCCACGTCCTCGACGCGTCCTCGGACCGCTCGGACGAAGAGGAGCGCGTCGCGGTCGAGACCTTCGAGGAGCTCGGCGTGCCGCCCGAGCGGATCCTCGCCGTCTGGAACAAGGCCGACCTCTCGAGCATCCGCGGGCGGTTCGGAGGCCTCGCGGTCTCGGCCCTGACCGGGGCGGGGATCGACAAGCTCGAGGCGGAGATCCTGCGGCGGCTTTCGCCCGAATCCGGGCAGTTCCAGGTGCGGATTCCCTACACGAGCGGCCGGGCGATCGCGGCCGCGCGGGCCGCCTTCCGGGTGGTGGAGGAAGAGGACCGCGGAGACTCGCTCTGGATGCTTCTGGCGGGCGATCGGAGGAACCTCGCGCCCCTCGAACGATTCCGGCAGACCTGAGCCCGCCGGGGGCCTCCGGGCCCCAAAAAACAAGGGGGGAACCGGCCGATTCCCCCCTCTCCCGTCAGTGCCGGAACTCCCATGCCGACACTCTCATTGGCTTCTTCCATAATCAAATGCCGTACCAGCCCGAGCTCTCGCGGAATCCTTCGGAATTGCGCGGTTTTTCCTCCGCATCCGCGCGGGGCGACGCCAACGGCGGTCAGCGATTCATTTCAGGGAGCGACAATATTTGTCGGGCTTCGGGCGGCCGCCTGCCGGTAGAATTCGCCGCGATTCGGAAGGGGAGGAAGCGTGAAGCTCGTTCGCATCGTCGGCGTCGTTGGATCCCTCGCGCTCGTCGCGCTCGCGGCGGGCTGCGGCTCGAAGGAGCACAAGCCAGGCCACGGCGCCGAGAGCGCGACGCCCGCCCCCGCTCCGCCGACCCCGGACACGACGCCGATCGAGGCGCTGCGCACGCCCGCCGGGATGGTGCTCAAGCTCGACGCCCCCACGCCGACGCCCGCTCCCGCGAAGTAGCCGCTTGTCGACCGCCGCCGCGCGGCGCACAATCGAGGCCATGAGCGAGCCCGAGAGCCGGACCGCCGAACCATCGCGAACGCCGGGCACGTCCACCGAACCTTCCCGCGTCTGCCCCAACTGCGGCGCCCCGCTGCTCGAGCAGAAGTGCAAGCTGCTGTGCCCGAACCGCGAGTGCGGTTACTACATGAGCTGCTCGGACTTCTACTGAGTCGCCGGCCGGTCGAAACTAGCTAGCGGTCGACGGAGGCCGGCTCCCGCGCGTCGAGGACTTCCCGCACTTTCCGGGCGAGCGATTCCGGCGTGAACGGCTTCTGCAGGAAGTACGCGCCGTCGTCGAGCGCTCCCTGCGAGGCCATGGACGCGTCGGTGTAGCCGGACACGTAGAGCACGCGCGTGCCGGGTCTCTTCTCGAGAAGGCGGCGCGCGAGCTCGGGGCCCGACGCTCCGGGCATGATCACGTCCGTCAACAGCAGGTCGAGCCGTCCGGCGTGGCCCGCGGCGATCGGCAGGGCCTCCTCGGCGCTGGCCGCCTGCAGCACGGTGTAACCGCTCGACTGCAGGCAGCGCAGGGTCAGGCCGCGCACCGCGGCCTCGTCCTCGACGAGCAGGATCGTCTCGGATCCGCGATGGATCGCGGGCGCCGGAACCGTGGCGGCGGCCGACACGGGCTCGTCGACGCGCGGCAGGTAGATCGCGAACGTCGAGCCGCGGCCGGGCTCGCTCGCGACGAAGATGTGCCCGCCGCTCTGGCTGACGATGCCGTACACCGTCGCGAGGCCGAGACCCGTGCCGTGGGGCTTTTCCTTCGTCGTGAAGAAGGGCTCGAAGATGCGCTTCTGGGTCTCCGGCTCGATGCCGACGCCCGTGTCGCGCACGGAGATGACGATGTAGCGGCCGGGCGCGACGCCGCCATGGTCGCGCGAGCTCGGGGCGGTGACGTCGGCGTTGCCCGTGCGCACCGTGAGCATCCCGCCCTCGGGCATCGCGTCCCGGGCGTTCACGACGAGGTTGACGATGACCTGCTCCACCTGGCCGGGGTCGGCGCGCACGCTGCCGAGCTCGGGGTCGAGCACGGTTTCGAAGCGGATGTGCTCGCCGATCAGGCGCGCGAGCATGCGGCTGGACTCGGCGATGAGGGCGTTCAGGTCGAGCACGCGCGGCTCGAAGACCTGCTTGCGGCTGAAGGCGAGCAGCTGGCGGGTCAGGTTGGAGGCCCGCTGTCCGGCCTTGCGGATCTCGTCGATGTCCTCGCGGATCGGGTCGTGCGCCGAGAGCTGCGAAATCGCCATGTCGCTGTAGCCGAGGACGGTCGTGAGCAGGTTGTTGAAGTCGTGGGCGATCCCGCCGGCGAGCTGGCCGATCCCCTCCATCTTCTGGGACTGGCGCAGCTGCTCCTCGAGCTGGCGGCGCTCGGTGATGTCGGAGACCGTGCCCTCGACGATGACCTCGCCGGCCTGCTCGTCGGCCAGCAGCGAGGCGTTCTGGAAGGTCCAGGCGATCCCCCCGTCCTTCCTCTCGCCGCGCATCTCGTAGTTGGCGAGGCCGCGCGCGCGCAGCAGGGCGTCGAAGAAATCCTTGCGCTGCCGGGAGTCGGGGTAGAGGACCGCCATGTCCCGGTCGACCAGGTCTTCCCGCGAGGCGTAGCCGAAGATGCGCGCGAGCGCGTCGTTGCACTCGAGGATGCGCCCGACGAGCGTCATGCGGTACACGCCGGCCAGGTTGCGCTCGAAGAGGAGCCGGTAGCGCTCCTCCGACTCGCGCATCGCCTCCTGCGCGCGCTTGCGCTCGAGCGCGACGGCGATCTGCTGCGAGACGAAGGTGAGGACTTCCTTCTCCTGGCCCCCGAACGTGAAGCGGGGGTCGTAGCTCTGGACGACGAGCACGCCGAAGGTCTTCCCGCCGCGCTTCAACGGCACGCCGAGCCATGCCACCGAGTTCGAGCCCACGAGCTCGACCTCGCCCCGCGCGAGCATGGCCGAGAAGTCCTCGTCGAGGGAGAGCAGCGCCTCGCCGGTGCGCAGGACGTGCGCCGTCAGGCCGTGGCCGGGCGGCATCGGCTCGGGCGTGGGATCGACCTCGTCCACGCAGTACGGGTAGGAGATCAGGTTGGTGTGCGGGTCGTGCAGGGCGACGTAGAAGTTCTTCGCGTACATGAGCTCGCCGACGATGGAGTGGATCGCCCGGTAGAACTGGTCGATGTCTTCGGTCGTGCTCGCCGTCGCCGCGATGCGGTAGAGCGCCGACTGCAGCTTCTCGGCCCGCTTGCGCTCGGAGATGTCGATCACGCTGCCGCGCACCAGGCGCTGCGTGGCCGAGGGGAGGCGGGCCAGCCGGACCTCGCAGGGGATGTCCCGCCCGCGGGCGTCCCGGTGGATCCACTCGAAGAGCGGCATCTCGCCGTCCAGGGCGCGGCCGATGTTCTCGCGGATGCCGTCGGCCGAGCGCCGGCCGTCCGGCTGGATCGGCGCGGAGAGCACGAGCGGGTCCTTCTCGAGAAAGTCGGCGCGCGAATAGCCCCAGAGCTGCGCGGCGTTGTCGTTGGCCTCGACGAAGCGGCCGGCGTCGACGTCGAAGACGACGATGGCCTCCGGAGCGTTCTCGACCTGCGTCCGGTAGCGGGCCTCGCTCTCCTTGAGGGCTTCCTCCGTGCGCCGGCGGTCGGTGATGTCGATGACCGAGCCGATGTAGCCCTCGAACGCGCCTTCCGGCGTGAAGCGCGGCACGCCCGTGTCCAGAACCCAGCGGTATTCGCCGTCATGACGGCGCAGCCGGTACTCGTGCTGGTAGGGCAGCTGGCTCCGCTCGAAGTCGTCGAAGCCGCGCACGAGCGCGAGGTCGTCGGGATGAACGCTCTCGAGCCATCCGGAGCCGATCTCCTGCGCCAGGCTGCGCCCCGTGAAGCCGAGCCAGGGCATGTTGAAGTACGTGCATTGCGACGTCGCGTCGCTGACCCAGATCAGAACGGGGGCGGCGTCGGCCATGAGACGGAAGCGGGCCTCGCTCTCCTTGAGCGCCTCGTTGGCGCGCAGGCGCTCGGTCAGGTCCGTCGAGACCCCGAGCACCTGGAGCGCCTGGCCGTCGTCGCCCACGACCGGGCGCTTGACCGTCTGCAGCCACCGCACCTTGCCGTTGGAGTCGGTGATCTTTTCCTCCGGGATCCAGAGCTCCTGGAGGCTGTTCATGACCATGAGGTCGCCGCGCCGGAAGTGTTCGACCTCCGCGGCGTCGGGGTTGAAGTCGGCGTCCGTCTTGCCGATCAGGTTTTCGACGCTCGTGCCGTAGGCGTCGGCCACCGCCTGGTTGACCAGCGTGAAGCGGCCCTCCCGGTCCTTGGCGAAGACGAAATTGGGATTGATGTCGATCACCTGCCGGAGGAACCGCCGCTCCTTGCGCAGCACCTGCTCGGCCTGGCGCCGCTCGGTGATGTCGATGGCCGTGCCGGCGTAACCCTCGAAATCCCCGGCCGCGGTGAACCGCGGCGTCGCCGTCTCGAGGACCCACCGGTACTCGCCGTCGGCGCGGCGCAGTCGATACTCGGTCTGGAACCCGCGCCGCGCCGTGAAGGCCGCGTCGTAGACGGCGATGAACCGGGGCACCAGGTCGTCCGGGTGGATGCCGTCGCGCGAGCCGCGGCCGAGCTCCTCCGCGAGGGTTCTTCCGGTGAAGTCGAGCCACGGCTTGTTGAAGTAGGTGGACATGCCGTCGGCGTCGTCCATCCAGATCATCACCGGCGCGGCGTCCGCCATGCGGCGGAACCGCTGCTCGCTCTCGCGCAGCGCCTGTTCGTTGCGGCGGCGCTCGGTCACGCTGCGGATGACGCCGATGACGCCGACGATTTCGCCGGCGGCGTTGCGGTGCGGGCCGTACGTGCCGACGACCCAGCCGGAGCGCCCGGTTTCCTCGATCTCGAGGAAGAGGTCGCCGGAGGACACGATCTGCCCGTCGAGCGCGGCTTCGAGCAGCTGGAGGCCGGGACCGCGGACGCCGGGGGACATGTCGAACGCGCTGCCGCCGAGGGCGCGTTCGGCGGAGATGCCCGTGAGCTCCTCCATGTAGCGATTCCACACGATGCGGCGCTTGGCCCTGTCGTAGACGACGATGCCTTCGCTCGCGCCGGAGATGATCTCCTCGCGGAACTGGTTGGACTCCTCGAGCTCCGCCCGCGCGCGCCGGCTCTCGGTGATGTCCTCGACGAGCCCCTCGTAGCCGAGCAGGCGCCCGCGCGGATCCCGGACGGCGCGGATGTTCTCGCGGACCCAGATGAGCTGGCCGCCGTACCGCTTCCAGCTGACCTCCAGGTCCTTGACCTCGCCCTGCCTGTCGAGCTGGCGGCGCATGCGGTCGTGCGCCTTGTGGTCGACGTAGAGGCTGCAGAGGTTGGCGGCCATCAGGATCTCGCGCGACGGATAGCCGAGCATGCGCAGCAGCGCCGGGTTGGCGTCGAGGACCTGGCCGGTCGGCGTCGAGCGGTAGAGGCCCACGGGCACGCCTTCGAAGAGCGTGCGGTAGCGGGTCTCGGCCTCGCGCTCGATGCGCCGGCGCGTGGCGTCCGCGAGCGCCGAGCGGATCGACGAGACGAGCCGCGGGAAGTGGTGGGGGTGCTTGAGGACGTAGTCGCTGAAGCCCGCCTTCATGGCCGCGACGGCGAGCTCTTCGCTGCCGGTGGACGTGCAGAGGATGACCGGCAGGTCCGGGTGGCGCTCGCGGACGCGACCGAGCACCAGGAAGGCGTCGATCCAGCTCGGGCGGTGGTCCGCGAGGATGACGTCGATGTCGGTGCGCTCCAGGGCCGCGGAAAGCTCGGACGGATCCTGGACTTCCACGACCTCGGATTCCGGAAGACCGTTGCGCAGGGACTCCGCGATCAAAGCCCGGTCCCGCGGGTTCTCGTCGATGACGAGAATCCGCAGTGCTTCGCCCGGAGCGCCGGCGCGTGTGTTCGGACCGCGAGCCGGGGTGGAGTCGGATGCCATCTTTTGCAGGTGTCTGCCCCGGAATTATGCCCGAAAAAAGGCCCTTCCGCTCGTGGCGGAAGGGCCCGGGTGCCGGAAGAAGCAGGAAGCTACGGGCAGGACGTCAGAAAAGCCTTCGTGTCCTGGACCGGTTCGAAGGCGCTGCCCTGGACGTTGTCCCGGGTGTAGACGGCCCCGGTCGAGCGTGTCGGTGACGATCACGTGCACGGCCACGTTCGTCAGACCCGCGCCGAAGACCCAGTAGGCATTGTTGATGCCGCATCCGTTCAGGACCTTGACGACGGCCTCGATGTTGGCCGAGTCGAAGAACCAGAAGTACCCGGAATCCCCGGTCAGCGGGATGCCGTTGCCGTGGCCGGACGAGCCGTCGGACTTCTCCCAGTCCGCGGTGACGCTGAAGCGGCCCTCGTTCAGGCACAGCGTCTGTCCGTTGGGGACGCAGGGACCGCTCGCGACGGCCGGCTGCACGATGACCCTGCCGGTCATGGCGCTCAGGTGCACCCCGCAGTAGTACGCGAAGTTGCCTTGAGCGGTGAACGTGTGCGAGTACGAGGAGCCGGCGCCCTGGACCGGAGATTCCCAGGTGTTGCTCGGGACGCAGTCCCCGCTGCCGTATCCGGGCATCACGACGTAGCCGCCGCCGCCACCGCCGCTGCCGGAGCAGACCCCCGCCGTGACGCTGTGGTTCATCGTCCCTTCGAAGACCCAGGTGACCGTGTCGCCGGCGTTGATCGTCGAAACGTTCGTGCCGCTCGTGTCGTCGACGAACTGCATCCCGCTTGCGCCGACGTGGACGATGTGCTCGGCGGCCGTGAGCCTGGCCGCGCCGAGGCAGACCCAGAGGGCGGCCGCCCCGAGGGTCGGGGCCCACCGCCGGAATCGCGCGAACCGCATGGCCTTCATGGAAGCCTCCGTTGAAAATCCGTTAGGGACAGGACGCGACGAACGCCTTGGTGTCCTGGATCGGAGCGAACGCCACGCCCTGGGGGTTGTCCTGGACGAACTCGGCGCCGGTCTCCGAATCGACGACGCTCAGGTGGACGGCGACGTTCGTCAGCCCCGCCGCGAAGACCCAGTGGTTGCCGTTGACGGCGCATCCGTCGAGAACCTTGATGACGACCTCGATGTTGGCGGAGTCGAAGAACCAGAAGTAGCCGGAGTCGCCCGTCAGACCGACGCCGGTGCCGTTGCCCGAGGAGCCGTCCGATTTTTCCCAGGCGGCCGTGACCGCGAAGCGGCCGCCGTTCAGGCAGAGCTGCGTCGGCGCTGACGACGCAGGGCACGCTGCCGCCGTTGGAGGCGGTGATCGACTTCGTGAGGGTGTTGCTGCCCGCCGGCGTTGGTGGCGGTCAGCGACACGGTGAAGGTACCGGCCGACAGGAACGCATGCGTCGGGTTCTGCGCGCTCGAGGTGTTCGACGTTCCGGAGGCCGGGTCGCCGAAGTTCCAGGCCCACGAGGTCGGCGCGCCGCTGGACGTATCCGTGAAGGTCACGTTGGTGCCGATCGTCGGCGCCGCCGGCTGGAACGTGAAGTTCGCCGTGGGGGGCGCCGCGCCGCCCTGCACGACGATCGTGCCCTGCATCATCGAGCCGTGCACGCTGCAGTAGTACGTAAACGTCCCGGCGGTCGGGAAGGCCTGCGTGAAGGTGCTCCCGGAGTTCTTCACGCCGGAATCCCAGGTGCCGTTCGGGGTGCAGCCGGCCGCGCAGGAGCCCGAGGTCGTGCTGTGGTTCCCGGCGTTCCAGGTCCACATGACGCTGTCCCCGGCGTTGATCGTCGTCGTGCTGTTTCCGCTGGCCGAGTCGGTGAATCGATCGTTCGTGATGCTGACGTTGGCGGTGGCGCCCGGCGCGGCGGAGGCAAGCAGCGCGACGGCGAGGACCGCGAGCAGGAGAACCTGGATCCGGAACGACCGGGAAATGACCGTGGGCATGGGACTCTCCTTCTTTGTAACGACCACGCTGCAAGCCTATTGAAGCGCGGGGCGCGCGCGCGGCAATTTAACGGCCCTTAATGCCGCGGCGCTTTGAGCAAGGGTTAATGCGGCAAACAACGGACGCGGCGCGACTTCGGCGACCGAGAACAGCGCCTCAGGAAACTTCGTCCTCCCAGAACTCGGCCGGTCCCCGCGTCTCGCTGCGGCGCCGCTCGTTCTCGAGGGCCCGCAGCTCGACGCGCCGGATCTTGCCGGAGATCGTCTTCGGCAGCGCCGCGAACTCGAGCCGGCGGATGCGCTGGAAGGGCGAGAGTCGCCCGCGCGCGAAGGCGAGGATCGCGCGCGCGGTCTCGGCCGATGGATCCCAGCCGGGCTTCAGGACCACGAAGGCCTTCGGCACGCACATCCGCACGGGATCGGGGCTCGGGATGCAGGCGGCCTCGGCCACGGCCTCGTGCTCGAGCAGCGCGCTCTCGAGCTCGAACGGGCTGATGCGGTAGTCGGCGCTCTTGAAGACGTCGTCGGACCGCCCGACGTACCAGAGGTAGCCGTCGCCGTCGCGGTAGGCCGTGTCGGACGTGCGGTAGTAGTCGCCGCCGAGCAGGGCCGCGTTGCGCTCGGGATCGTCCGACGTAGCCGGCCATCATCGGCGTGGGCCGCGGTTCGAGCGCGATCGCGATCTCGCCCTCGTTGGCCGCGCGGCCGTCCTCGTCGAGCAGCGCGATCGCGTATCCCGGCAGCGGCCGGCCCATCGATCCCGGGCGCACCGGCTGGCCGGGCGTGTTCGCGATCTGGGCGGTCGTCTCGGTCTGGCCGTAGCCGTCGCGGATCGTGATCCCCCACGCGCGCTTCACCTTCTCGATCACCTCGGGATTGAGCGGCTCGCCGGCGCCCACGAGCTCGCGCAGGTGCACCGGATGCGACGCGAGGTCCTCGAGCACGAGCATGCGCCAGACGGTCGGCGGCGCGCAGAGCGTCGCGACGCGATGCTCCGCGAGCTCGACGAGCGTGCGGCGGGCGTCGAACCGCGCGGCCGCGCGGCACGAAGACGGAGGCCCCCGCGTTCCAGGGCGCGAAGAACGAGCTCCAGGCGTGCTTGGCCCATCCGGGCGAGCTGATGTTGCAGTGCCGGTCGCCCTCGCGCATGCCGATCCAGTACATCGTCGAGAGGTGGCCCACCGGGTAGCTCGCGTGGGTGTGGAGGACCATCTTCGGCCGGGCGGTCGTGCCGGAGGTGAAATAGAGGAGGAAGGGATCCCCGGCGCGCGTGACGCCGTCGGGCTGGAACCGGGCCGGCTCCGATTCGGCGTCCTTCCAGGCCAGCCAGCCGGGCGCGCGGCCGCCGACGAGGATGCGGACGCAGTCCCCGGCAACGGGCGCGAGCGTCGCGACCCCGGCGTCGTCCGTGACCACGCAGCGCATCCGTCCGCGCGCGATGCGGTCGCCGAGGTCGGCCGCGGTCAGCAGCGTCGAGGCCGGACTGACGACGGCGCCGAGCTTCATGGCCGCCAGCGTGATTTCCCAGAGCGCCGTCGTGTTCGGCAGCATGACGAGGATCGCGGTCGCCCCGGGACAGCCCCGCGCGGCGCAGAAACGACGCGGCGCGGGAGGACCGCTCCGACAGCTCCGCGAACGTCGAGCGCTCGGGCGGACCGGTCTCCGGGGCGACGCACAGGGCTTCCTGCCCGTTGTCGCGCGCCAGCACGTCGAAGTAGTCGAGGGCCCAGTTGAACTCGGGCAGCTGCGGCCAGCGAAACCCGGCGCAGCGCCCGCTCGTAGTCCTCGCGGTTGGCGACCAGGAAGTCGCGCGCCGCGAGAAACGCCTGCGTCGGGTTCACGACTCGGGACGCCGGGTCAGAAGCCGGGAGGCCGCGCCCCCGCCACGCCGAACGCGCGCTCGAACGCGATGCCGGCCGTGCCGATCGTCCCCTCGTCGAACATGCGCCCGATCAGGCTGATCCCGTGGGGAGCGCGGCGCTTGACGGGAAACTTCGGAAGCGGATGCGCCGGATCGGGCGCCCAGTCGCTGCGGGCCTCGGCGATCTCGACGAAGCCGGCCCGCACGACGATCGCGGGATGTCCGGTGAAGTTGGTGATCGTGAGGATCTCGTCGCGCAGCGCGGGCACCAGGAGCACGTCCACCTGGTCGAAGATGCGGATCATCTCCTGCGCGACGAGGCGGCGCAGGCGGTCGGACTGCACGAAGTCGACGGCGGAGAGGAAGCGCGACTGCCGGAAGAGGTTCGGCCAGGCGTCGGGGACCTGCATCTTCAGCGAGTCCAGGCCGTGCGAGAGCGTGAGCTCCTCGAAGGCGGCGGCGCCTTCGGCGAAGAGGACGGTGTTGAGCGACGCGTAGGGCCAGTCCGGCAGGGTCACCTCGACGGGCACCATGCCGAGCGAGCGGGCCGTGCCGATCGCGGCGCGGTCCACCTCGGTCGCGGGGCTCTCGTTCATCCAGGCGGGAAGAAATCCCACCCGGAGGCCCTTCACGGACTTGTCCGCCTCGAAGTCGAGGTGGCTCGGCACGCTCGAGAGGTCGCCCGGGTCCGGGCCCGAGATCGCCGCGAGGACGAGCATGGAGTCTTCGACGCCGCGCGTCATGGGTCCGAGCTTGTCGAGCGACCAGCACAGGGTCATCGCGCCGGTGCGCGCCACCTTGCCGAAGGTCGGGCGCAGGCCCGTCACGCCGCAGCGCATCGCGGGATCCACGATGCTGCCGCCCGTCTCGCTGCCGATCGAGAAGCCGACGAGCGCCGCCGCGGTGGCCGCGCCGGGCCCCGCGCTGCTGCCGCCCGAGCCCTCCTCGAGGATCCACGGGTTCATCGTCTGCCCGCCGAACCAGACGTCGTTCAGGGCGAGCGAGCCGAGCGAGAGCTTGGCCATGAGGACGGCCCCGGCGCGCTGGAGCCGGTCGACGACGGCGGAATCCTTGTCGGGCACCCGGTTGCGGAAGGGCTCGGCGCCGTAGGTGGTGAGGATGCCCTTGGTGTCGAGCAGGTCCTTGACGCCGAAGGGAATGCCGTGGAGCGGCCCGCGGTACTTGCCGGCGGCGATCTCGGCGTCGGCCTGCTTCGCCTGCGCGAGCGCGGTGTCGGTCGTGAGCGTGATGATGCAGCGCAGCTTGCCGTCGAACTTCGCCGCGCGGTCGAGGTAGATCCGCGTCAGGCGCTCGGACGTCAGCGCGCGCGACTTGATCCAGTACGAGAGCGACGTCACGGGCGCGAACGCGATGTCCGCGTCGTTCTTCGGAAGGGGCCCCGGCACCGCCTTGCTCGGGACGAACCGGTCGCGCGCGGGACCGGGCGCGACGCCCGGGATCGTCGGGTTCCAGAGGGTCGCGGGCGAGAGCGTCGTCTCGAGCGCGAGCTTGCGCGGCCCCGTGCGCCGTTCCATGGTCGACGCCATCGTTCTCGCCCAGCTGCCGGCCAGCTGAGCCTGGTCGGCCGCCGTGATCTCGACGCGCGCGAGCTTCTGCGCTTCGGCGACGGTCGCCACGGTGATCTCGGGCCCGACGGCGGGCGCGGTGCCGAAGGCCGGCGGCGTGCCGGCGACCGGCGTGACCGGCGGATCCGGCGCCAGCTCGGCGAGGGCCTTGCCGGCCGCGGCCGCCGAAACGATTCCGGCCGTCGTGTGCGCGAGAAATTTGCGGCGGGATTGGGTCATGGGGTTGGTGCCCTCCCTGCCGCGATCCTATTTCAGTTGGCCGCGTCCACGACTTCTCGGCACGCCCGTCTTCGCGCCCCGATGATAGAAATGGGCGCATCCGAGAGGAGGTCAACGATGGGAACGATCACGACGAACGACGGCACGCAGATCTACTACAACGACTGGGGCACGGGACAGCCGGTCGTGTTCAGCCACGGCTGGCCGCTCTCCGCGGACGCGTTCGAAGACCAGATGTTCTTCCTCGCGTCGCGCGGCTACCGCTGCATCGCCCACGACCGGCGCGGCCACGGGCGCTCGAGCCAGCCGTGGAACGGCAACGACATGGACACGTACGCCGACGACCTCGCCGCGCTGGTCGAGCACCTCGACCTGAAGGGCGCGATCCACGTCGGGCATTCGACGGGCGGCGGCGAAGTCGCCCGCTACATCGGCCGCCACGGCACGAAGCGCGTGGCGAAGGCGGTGCTGATCAGCGCCATTCCGCCGCTCATGCTGAAGACGGCGGCCAACCCCGGCGGCCTGCCGATCGACGTGTTCGACGAGCTCCGCGCCAGCGTCGTCGCCGACCGCTCGCAGTTCTGGAAGGACCTGAGCATGGCCTTCTACGGCTACAACCGGCCGGGCGCGAAGATCTCGGAGGGCATTCGGAATTCGTTCTGGCTGCAGGGAATGATGGCCGGCTTTCCCGCCTCGTATTTCTGCATCAAGGCGTTCTCCGAGACCGACACGACCGAGGACCTCAAGAAGTTCGACGTGCCGACGCTCATCCTGCACGGCGACGACGACCAGATCGTTCCGATCGGCGCCGCGGCGATGCAGTCGTCCAAGATCGTCAAGGGGTCGATTCTGAAGGTGTACCCGGGCTGCCCGCACGGCATGTGCTCGACGCAGCAAGGACCAGATCAACGCCGACCTGCTCGCGTTCATCAAGAGCTGAGGAGATCGTTCATGCGCCGAATCCCGAAATCGCTTCTGCTCGGCCTCGCCTTCCTCTTCGCGTCGCTGCCCGGCGCGGCCGAGGAGAGCATCGCCTCCCTGACGAAGGACGTCGGGGGAGTGAAGCTGCACTACCTGAGCGCCGGACACGGTCCGACGGTGATCCTCCTGCACGGCTACGCGGAGACCTCGCGCATGTGGCGGCCGCTCATTCCGAAGCTCGCCGACCGCTTCACGGTCATCGCGCCGGACCTGCCGGGCATCGGCGACTCCGAGATTCCGGCGCAGGGCCTCGACATGAAGTCGGCGGCGACGACGATCCACGCCCTCGCGAAGGCCCTCGGCGTGACGAAGGCGCGCGTGGTCGGCCACGACATCGGCCTGATGGTCGCGTATGCCTACACGGCGCAGTACCCGACGGAGGTCGAGAAGCTCGTCCTGATGGACGCGTTCCTGCCGGGCGTGCAGGGCTGGGAGCCGATCTACGACAATCCGAACCTCTGGCATTTCCGGTTCACCGGGCCGACTCCGGCCGCGCTGGTCCAGGGCCGCGAGCGGACGTACTTCGACTACTACTGGAACGACTTCGCCGCGGACAAGAATCACTCGCTGTCCCTGGCCGACCGCGAGGCCTACACGGCGGCGTACTCGAGGCCGGGGCGCATGATGGCGGGCTGGGCGTACTTCATGGCCTTTCCCCGGACCGCGACGGATTTCGCGTCGCTCGCGCAGACGAAGCTGACGATGCCCGTCCTCTCGATCGGCGGCGAGAAATCGCTGGGAAAAGAGCTCGGGGAACAGACGAAGCTCGTGGGAACGAACGTGACGGTCATCGTCCTGAAGGACGCCGGGCACTGGATCCTCGAAGAGAAGCCGCAGGAGACGATGGACGCGCTCGTGAAGTTCCTCTGAGCTGACGCGCGGCCTGCCGCCCGACGGCGCGGCCGCCCGTCCGAGCGCGCGATCCGGCCGTTCGTCGATTCGGCAGGGCGGCCCGCCTCCCCGGCCCGTAAAAGGGTCGCAGGAGGTGGCTGTCATGGGTGCTCTCGCACTGATCCTTACCGCCGCGATGCTGGTTCCGCCGGCGACGCTGCCGTGCGCGAAGGAAGCGAAGCTGTCCGCGCTCGTCGTCGAGGTGCGCTCGGCCGACTACCGCGGCGACCGGGCGGCGCTCGCCCGGCTCGATCAAATGCTCGGCGAGCTCGACGACGAGCGCCTGGCCGAGTACCGCGACTACTGGCGGGGCTTTGCGCGCTGGCGCCGCGCGCAGAACGGCTTCAACGAGACGCCGACGCCGGCCGACCTCGTGGCCGACCTCGATCTGGCGGTCGCCCACTTCAAGGCGTCCCTCGCGCGGCGGCCCGACTGGGTCGAGGCCAGGCTCGCGATGGTCGGCTGCTGGGGCAACCTCGTCTACCTCGCCGGCGGCGACGCGGAGAAGAAGAAAGCGATCCTCACCGAGCTCGTGCCGGCCTACAAGTGGCTCCTGGAGAACGGCCAGGACAACCCGCGCGCCCTCTGGATCATCGGCGGCATGCAGTTCGCGGCGCCGCCGCCTTACGGGGGCGACATCCCCAGGGCCGCGGCCACGCTGCGGCGGGGCGTCGCGCTGTCCTGGCCGGCGGCCGACGCCGCGCCGGAGGTTCCCGCGTGGTCGCCGTCCTGGGGCGGACCCGAGAACCTGATGAACCTCGCCTACATGTACTCCCACGTTCCGACACCCGATCGGGCCGCCGCGCTCGCGTACGCCGAGGGCGCGGTCACCGCGGTGCCCGAGTGGCACTACGTGCGCGACATCCTGCTGCCGCAGATCGAGGCCCTGCCGGTGGCCGTTGCCGTCCGATGAGCTGACGGCGGCCCTTGCGGCGGGGCGGCGCGGCCGCAACAATCAGCCCACGGAAGCCATGACGAGCCCCCGCCCCGCGGAGTCACCGGCCCCGCGCCCGCCCCTGGCGGCGTACGCGGGGGCGTGGGCGGCGCTCGCGACCGTGTACACCGCGCTGTACGCGGCCAACGGGATCCCGATCTTCATGGGCGTCCGCGGCGCGCTCGCCGCCGTCCTGCCCAACGCGCTCTTCGGGCTGGTGTCGCTGCGCCTGGCGCGGCGCTGGCCGTGGGCCGTCGAGGACCGCTGGCGGATGGCGACGCGCCTCGTCCCGGCGGTCCTCCTGCTCGCGATGGCATCGACCGCGGCCTGGGTGCTCCTCATCGCCGCCGACGGCCGGATCGCGCTGGGCGCGCCGCGCTGGCCGACGGCGACCATCGTCGTGTGGCAGACCGTCATCAACACGCTGATCCACGTGGCGCTCGTCGGGATCGGCTACGCGTGGCACACGGCCGGGGCGCTGCGGGAGGCGCGCGAGCGCGTGGCCAGGGCCGACGCGCTGCGCGCCCGCGCCGACCTGCAGCTGCTGCGCTCGCAACTCCATCCGCACTTCGTGTTGAACGTGCTCCACGCGCTGCTCGGGCTCGTGCGGCGCGATCCGGCGCGCGCCGAGGCCGCGCTCGAGCGTCTCGGAGACCTGCTGCGTTTCGGGCAGTGGGTGCAGCAGAGCGGCGCCGACTTCATTCCCCTCTCGCGCGAGTGGAGCTTCATCGAAAGCTACCTGGACCTCGAGCGCGTGCGCCTGGGAGACCGGCTGCGCGTGTCCCTCGAGGCGGACGCTCCAGCGCTCGACGTGCCGGTGCCTCCGTTCGCGCTTCAGCCCCTGGTCGAGAACGCGATCATCCACGCGGTGGCGCCGCGCGCATCCGGCGGCCGCGTCGAGATCGCGGCGCGGCGGGAGGGCGGCTGCCTCCACCTTTCCGTGACGGACGACGGCCCGGGGGCCTCGGGCGAGTCCATCGCCGCCAGCCCGCGGACGGGCCTGCGGCTCCTGCAGGAGCGCCTCGCCGCGCTCTACGGAGGACGCGCGCGCGTGGCTTACGAGTCGCCCGCCGGGGGAGGCTTCCGCGTCCGGCTCGAGCTGCCCGACGACGCTTCTCCGGAGGCCGCATGAACGAAAGGACGATCCGCGCGCTCGTCGCCGAGGACGAGGCGCCCGCGCGCGAGAGCCTGCGCGAGTACCTGGCGGCGACGCCGTGGATCGAGATCGTCGCCGAGGCGGCCGACGGCCGCACGGCGCTCGCGCTGACCGAGACGCACAAGCCCGACCTGCTGTTTCTCGACGTGCAGCTGCCCGAGCTCTCGGGGCTCGAAGTGGCGCGGCAGATGTCGCACGCGGCCGAGATCGTCTTCACGACCGCGTACGACCGCTTCGCCGTCGCGGCCTTCGAGATCGGGGCGATCGACTACCTCGTCAAGCCCTTCGGGCGCGACCGCCTGGCCGCGGCGGCCGAGCGCATCCGCGCGCGATTCGCGCAGGCGGGCGTCGCGGCATCGGACCGCGTCCGCAGCGCGATGGCGCCCGGGCCGCTCGCGCGCCTCTTCGCCCGCCACGGCGACCGCATCGTTCCCATTCCCGTCGAGGGCATCCTCCGGATCCAGGCGCAGGGCGACTACGCCGAGGTCCACGCCGCGCAGGGTGTGTTCCTCCTGCACGTCGCGCTCGGCGAGCTGGCGGGCCGCCTCGATCCGGAGCGGTTCCGGCAGGTGCACCGTTCCCACATCGTCAACCTCGACGCGATCGAGCACCTGCGGCCCTTCGACGAACGGCGCCTCGCGATCACGCTGCGCGACGGCGCGGTCGTCGTCGCCAGCCGCGCGGCGTCGGAGGAGCTGCGCCGCCTCGCGCGGTGAGCAGAGGGCGGGCGAACCGCCGGCGATCTGCTAACCTCGCCGTCCCGGAGCCCGGGATGAGCGAACACGATCCATCCGTTCCCAGAGCCCGCGAGTCGTCCCCGTCGGGAGAGCTCGAGCGCGGCCGCGCGGCCTACCGGCGGCGCGCCTTCGGAGAAGCCTTCCGGATCCTGTCCGCGGCCGACCGCCGCGGGCCGCTCCAGGCCGAGGACCTCGATCTGCTCGCCATGTCGGCTGGTCTTCTCGGCCGGGACGCGGACCTGCTCGCGCTGCTCGAGCGCGCCCATCACGCGCACCTGGACGCGGGCAACGGCCTGCGCGCCGCGCGCTCCGCCTTCTGGCTGGGCTTTCGCGTGCTCAACCGCGGCGAGCCGGCCCGGGCGAGCGGATGGTTCGCGCGCGCACAGCGGCTGATCGACGACAGCCGCAGCCGACTGCGTCGAGAGGGGCTACCTGCAGCTGCCGATCGTCCGGCAGCACATGGTCGAGGGCAACGACGCGGCGGCCGCTGCCGCCGCCGCGGACATCGCGCAGCTCGGCGCCCGATTCGGCGACGGCGACCTGGTGGCGTTTGCGCGCAACCTGGAGGGCCGGTCCCTGCTCCGCCAGGGCCGCGTCGAGCAGGGGCTCGCCCTGCTGGACGAGACGATGATCGCGGTGACGACCGGCGAGCTGTCGCCGCTGCTCACGGGCCTGGTCTACTGCATGGTGATCGACAGCTGCCGGCAGGTCTACGCGTTCGGGCGCGTGCGCGAGTGGACGGGAGCGCTCGCCGCGTGGTGCGAAGAGCACGAGATCGGGGCGTTCAGCAGCCACTGCCTCGTCCACCGGGCCGAGATCCTGCAGTTGAGCGGCGCGTGGCCGGAGGCCATCGCCGAAGCGCGCCGCGCCTCGGAGCGCCTCGCGGAAGGAGACGAGCGGATCACCGCCGAGGGGTTCTACCAGCAGGGCGAGATCCATCGCCTGCGGGGAGAGTTCGCCGAAGCGGAGGATGCTTACAAGAGCGCGAGCCGGTCGGGCTGGGACCCGCAGCCCGGCCTGGCGCTGCTGCGCCTGGCGCAGGGCCGCATCGACGCGGCCGCGGCGCAGGTCCGCCGCGCCCTCGACGGGGCCGAGGGGCCGGCTCGAGCGCACGCGGCTGCTGCCGGCCTGCGTGGAGATCCTGCTGGCGGACGGGCAACTCGAGCCGGCGCGGGCCGCGTGCGACGAGCTGGAGGAGATCTCCAGGAGCTTTCCGACGGACGTCCTCGCGGCCATGGCCGCGCACGCGCGCGGCGCGGTGGAGCTCGAGGCCGGCGATGCGCGGCGCGCGATCGGGCCCCTGCGCCAGGCCGTCGAGATCTGGCAGCGCGTCGGGGCGCCCTACCTCGCCGCGCGGGTGCGCGTCCTGGTGGGACGGGCCTGCCGCGGTCTCGGGGACGAGGAGGGCGCGGGCATGGAGCTCGAGGCGGCGCGCGCCGTGTTCGAGAAGCTGGAGGCCGCTCCCGACGTCGCCCGCGTCGCCGCGCTCGCCGGGAAGGCGGCGCCGGCGCGGCCGCACGGCCTGACGCCGCGCGAGCTCGAGGTCCTGCGCCTCGTCGCTTCCGGAAAGACGAACAAGGGCATCGCCGCGGAGCTCTTCGTCAGCGAGAAGACCGTCGACCGGCACGTGAGCAACATCCTGACGAAGCTCGACGTCGCGTCGCGAACCGCTGCCGCCGCATTCGCCTTCGAGCACCAGCTTTTGTAGGCTTTTGCCGCGGGCGTGGGTAAAACTACCCACGCGGGCGTCCCCCGAAAATTGGGGGGTTCTCCCGAAGCCCGGCGCGCCTCCCGCTGGCTAAGGTTGTCCCTGAATCGAGGCCAGCAGGATCCAACGAAGGAGGATGCCATGAGCCGAAACCGAAACGAGTCCAGCGCCGCGCCCCTGGTCGAAGAGGGCGCCGCATTCATGCGGTCGATGGGGCTGGGAGTGAGCGCGGCCGCCGAGAGCCGGGCGTCGGGGCCGCGCGAGGCCGCCGCGTCCGTGCCGGAGCGGGTCGAGGTCGTCGTGATCGGCGCGGGACAGGCGGGCCTGTCCGTCGGATACTTCCTGGCGCGGCACGGCGTGCCGTTCGTGATCCTCGACGCGAACGCGCGCGTCGGCGATTCCTGGAGGAGCCGCTGGGACTCGCTGCGTCTGTTCACCGCCGCCCGCTACGACGGCCTGGTCGGCATGCCGTTTCCGGCGCCGGCCCTTTCGTTCCCGACCAAGGACGAGATGGCCGACTATCTCGAGGCCTACGCGAAGCGCTTCGCGCTGCCCGTCCGGTCCAACGTCCGCGTGGACCGGCTCTTCCGCGAGGGCGACCGCTACGTCGTCGTCGCGGGCGACCGCCGGTTCGAGGCGGCGCACGTGGTCGTGGCGATGGCGACCTACCAGCGGCCCCGGGTGCCGGAGTTCGCGCGGCAGCTCGATCCCGGCATCGTGCAGATCCACTCGAGCGAGTACAGGAACCCGTCGCAGCTCGAGCCGGGCGGCGTCCTCATCGCGGGCGCGGGCAACTCCGGAGCGGAGATCGCCCTCGACACGTGCAAGGACCACAGGACCTGGGTCGCGGGAAGGGACACCGGGCACGTCCCCTTCCGGATCGACGGGCCCGTCGCCCGGCTCTTCCTCGTGCCGTTCGTGCTCCGTTTCCTCTTCCATCGGATCCTGACGGTGAAGACGCCGATCGGGCGCAAGGCCCGCGAATCCGTGCTCTCGAAGGGCGGACCGCTCATCCGGACCCGGCCGACGGAGTTGAAGGCCGCCGGCATCGAGCGCGTTCCCCGGGTCGCGGGCGTCCGCGACGGAAAGCCGCTGCTCGAAGACGGGCGAGTGCTCGATGCGGCCAACGTCGTCTGGTGCACGGGCTTTCATCCCGGTTTCTCGTGGATCGATCTGCCCGTGCTGGATCCGACGGGGGAGCCGCGGCACGAGAGCGGCCTCGTTTCCGGCGAGCCCGGTCTCTACTTCGTCGGCCTGCACTTCCTGCACGCCTTCTCATCGACGATGATCCACGGCGTGGCGCGCGACGCCGAGCGGATCGTCGACGCGATCGTGTCCCGGCGGAGCGGCTGATTTCGCGCGCGAGGAGCGCAATGTTCGTGGAGGTCGTCGATGGCAACCCTGGAATCCCGCCCGAGTGACGCCGAGAGAGGGGCCGCGTTTCGCGCGCTCCACGAGCGGCGCGAGGCGTTCATCATCCCGAATCCGTGGGACGTCGGCTCGGCGCGGCTGCTCGCGCGCCTCGGCTTCGAGGCGCTCGCGACGACGAGCGCCGGCTTTGCGTTCTCCGTCGGCCAGCGGGACAACACGATCGGCCGCGACCGGATGCTCGAGCACGCGGCCGCGATCGTGGCGGCCACGGACCTGCCCGTCAGCGCCGATCTCGAGAACGGATTCGGCGACGAGGCGGAAACGGTTTCGCAGACGATCCGTCTCGCCGCCGCGGTCGGCCTGGCCGGCGCCTCGATCGAGGATTCCACCGGACGGCCCGACCGCCCGCTCTACGACCACGGCCTCGCGTGCGACCGCGTGCGCGCGGCGGCGGAGGCGGCCCGTTCCGCGCCCTTTCCGTTCACGCTCACGGCGCGCGCGGAGAACTTCCTGGTCGGTCGCGGCCGACATCGCCGACGTGATCCGGCGGCTCCAGGGCTACCAGGAGGCGGGCGCGGACGTCCTCTACGCGCCGGGCCTCGCGAGCCGCGACGACATCGCCGCGGTCGTGCGCTCCGTGGACCGGCCCGTCAACGTCGTGATGGGGCTGCAGGGAGTTCGCCTGAGCCGGGCCGAGCTTTCGGCGATGGGCGTGCGGCGCATCAGCGTCGGCAGCGCGCTGTCCCGCGCCGCGCTCGGCGCCTTTCTGCGCGCCGCGCGGGAGATGCGCGAGCAGGGCACGTTCACGTTCGCCGACGAGGCCGTGAGCGTTCGCGACGTGAGCGCGATGTTCGACGCGGGCTAGGCGCCGAACTGTCCGAGGTGGTGGTCGAGGTGCTTGTACATGAGCTTGCCCCACTCCTCTCCGGAGATCCTGCCGAAGAACGAGTGCATCTGGCCGCCCGCCGCCGACTCGCCGCCCGCGCTGAAGCGCGCGATGAGCTCGAGCAGGCGCTCCCGTTCGCGGTCGAAGTTGCGCTGGTCCGTGATGACGAACGTGGGATCCGTCGGCGAGTTCCTGCTGAAGGGCTTTGTCGCCGAGGACCGATCCGCGCACGAAGGGGGAGAGGACCTTTCCGATGAGCGCCTGCTTGCGCGGCCGGTCTCCGGTGCCGACCTCGAGCGCCGCCGAGCAGTGCGCGAGCATTTGCGCGACGTCCATCTTGCCCCACTGGCGGACGGCCGTCGGGGGCAGCGCGGCGAGCCGGTCGGTGATCTCCTTGCGGGCCACCGGGTCGAAGAGGGTCTTCATGGCGCCTCCCTTTGACTATCGCGCGAAGTCTACGTCCAGCCCGGTGGCCTCGGCCGCGACGGTCCAGAGGCGCGCGGCGTCCGAGTCGCTGGACGCGCGCGCGGAGGGCGCCGTCTCACGGAATCGCTTGAAATAGCGCCCCGTCACCCCGTCGAGCGCCGGATCCGACGCGAGGCGGGCGACGGGCGCCGCGCCCTTCGCGGGCGGTGGAAGCAATCGTCCGAACAGCCGGACCAGGACGGTGAGGCTCCGCCGGACGGGCCGCGACTGCATCTTCCAGATGTTCGTGGAGATCGCTCCCGGGTGGACGGCGTTCACGCAGACGTCCGGCTGCCGCCGCGCGAGCTCCCGCGTGAAAAGAATCTGCGCCAGCTTGGTGTTCGCGTAGGCCCGGAAGCCTCCATAGCCGCGCTCGAGCTCGAGGTTGTCCCAGTCGATCCGTCCCGTCCGATGCCCTTCCGAGCTGACGCTGACGACTCGGGGCTTCGACCCGCGGGAGAGTGGCGCAAGCAGCAGCCGCGTCAGCAGGACGTGCGACAGAAAGTTCGTCTGCCAGGTCAGCTCGTGGCCGTCGACGGAGACCTCGCGGGTCGGCAGCGCGATGCCCGCGTTGTTGACGAGCACGTCGAGCCGGCCGTGCGTCGCCGCAAAGCGCGCCGCGGCTTCTCGCACGGAGGCGAAGGAGGCGAGGTCGATCGGAAGGATCTCCGCCTCGCCGCCCGCCTGCTGGATCCGCCGCGCCACGTCGGCGCCGCGAACGGGATCGCGGACGCCCAGGACGACGCGGGCGCCCATCGCGGCGAGCTGGCGGGCCGTCTCGAGCCCGATCCCGCTCGTCGCCCCGGTCACCAGGACGAGGCGCCCCTTCATCGTTCTGTCGGCCATCGCAAGGGATCGTACCCGCGCAGGGAGACGATGGACGCGCTCGTCAGGTTCCCGTGAGCGGACGCGCCGGGACGCATCGGACCCCGGCGAGGATCGAGTCGAACTGCGCGCGGGTAAAGCGCGCCCCGCCCTCCGCCAGGGCGTTGGCGGCGCCGGCGGCGACGCCCCAGCGCAGCGCCTCGGGCAGGTCCCGGCCCGCGTCCAGGGCCGCGACGAGCCCGGCGAGGAACGAGTCTCCGCTGGCCACCGCGCTCGCGGTTTCGAGGGGCGGGGACGCGGCGTGCCAGCAGCCGTCAGCCTCCGCGAAGACCGCGCCTTCGTCCCCGAGAGTCAGCACGACGGCCGACACTCCGCGTGCGAGCAGCCGCTGCGCTGCCCCGGCGCATGCCGTCACGCCCCGCAGGGGCTGGCCGAGCAGTTCCTCCGCCTCCTCGCGGTTGACCTTCAGGCGCACGCCGGCGACCGAGAGAGCCGCGGCCAGGGCCGCGCCGCTCGAATCCACCCATGGCGCCCGTCCGGACTCGACGAGGGACCGACAGAGCTCCGCGAGTCCGTCGGCGGCGACGCCGGGAGGCAGGCTGCCGCTCAAGCAGACCGCGCGAGCTTCGGAGGCCCGCGCGAGGACCTCCGCAGCGAGCCGATTCCAGTCACCCGGCTGCAGCTGCGGACCGGCCTCGTTGATCACCGTGGTCCGCCGCGCCGCCGGATCGACGAGGATGATGCAGCTGCGCGTCTCGACCTCACACCATGTCCACGCCGCGTCGAGATTCTCGGCTGCCGCCAGGTCGGCGAGGATCCGGCCGCTGGCGCCTCCGATCGGGCCCATGCAGAGCGCTTCGGTCCCGAGCGCCGCAAGGGCGCGGGCGACGTTGACGCCCTTTCCTCCCGCCGCCACGCGCGCCGATGGCGCCCGCGCCACGGTTCCCAGCCGCAGGTCCGGGACCGTCAACGTCCGGTCGAGAGCGGGGTTGGGTGTCAGGCAGAGGACCGCGCGGCTTTTCGGTTCGATCATCCGGCGTGCCGAAGAAGGCCGCTACTCATAGCGTGAGAACCACCGCGGATCGACCTCCGGCTCCGCGTAGAGCGCCGTCCACGGGCGCGCCCGTTCGGCGCAGAGGGAGGTGACCAGGGCCATCCTGCGGCGCGCCGGTCCGGTCAGGAACGCGGCACGTTCCGGCCCCGCGAGCCGCGCGGCCTCGTTCCAGACGGCGCGGCCCACGGCGACGCCCGACGCCCCCGCGCGACAGGCGGCCTCGGTCTGGCGCAGGAAGACCTCGAAGTCCGCTGCGGCGGAGAGGAGGATCCACGGCGCCCGGCTGGCTGCGGAGAGCTCCTCGCACGCCGAGAGCCACTTCGGTTCGTCGTCTGCGGCGGCCGGAAATTCGGCCTTCAGGACGTCCACGCCGGGGCCGACGAGGCGCCGGGCCGTTTCGATGATGACTCGCTGCCGGGCCTCGGCGGACAAAGGGCCGGAGGCGGGGTCGGGGTTGTACGAGAGCGGCTCGAGCACGAGCAGAAGGTCTTCGCGGGCACATTCCTGAGCAACCGCGCGGACGAGCTCCTCGATCCTGGCGGCCGTGGACGCCGCCGGGTGGTAGTAGACGAGCAGCTTGGCGGCGCTCGCGCCCATTCGCCGGATCTTCGAGACGGCCCAGCCTTCGAGCACGCGGCTCTCCCGGGCGTGCGGGTCGGCGCCATACCCCGTCCGCTCCAGGGCGACGATGAGACCGCGGTCGCCCGGCAGGCTGCCGCTCGCGATGCATTGCGCCGCCCCGAATTCCGGATCGAGCAGCACCGCCGTTGCCTCGCCGGCGAGCGCCGCCACGGCTTCGCGCTTGAACGCCGTGAGCTCGCCGTCGCCGACCTCGGCCGGGGCCTCCGGCCTGAGCGCCTTGCGCAGGTTGTTGCGGTGATCGAGGGCCAGCAGCGACAGCGTCGCCCGGTCGCCCGAACATTGCGCGAGCCCGCGCCGCTTGCCGATGGTCAGCTCTGGCACCGCAGCCTCATGCCATCAGGAAAAACGCGATCGCCGCGAGAACCATGCCGAAGGCGACGATGCGGTGCGGGACGGTGCGGTAGAGGAAGAGGGAGAGCAGAACCGTGATGGCGGGCGCGACCGCGTTGATGAGGGGGCTGACGACGATCGCCTTGCCGTAGCGGAACGCGTACACCATGGTCAGGGCGCCGATCGAGTTCAGCGACATGATGGCCGCGGCGAGCCAGGGGCCGCGCAGGCCCCACGGAATCGGCTTCCGGAAGTCGGTCATCCCGAGCGCCACCGGCGCCAGCGCGAGGCCCGTCGCCGTCATGTAGAAGAAGATGCTCTCGCTCCGCATCGTCTCGTTGGCGAACCGCAGGACGTAGGCCTGGACTCCCCACGCCACGCACACGGCGAGCGCCTCCCAGAGCCACAGGCGGCCCCGGGGCGCGGCCCCGACGGCCGGAGGCTGGTAGGAGAGCAGCGGCACGGCGATGAGGGCCACGACGATCCCGGTCCACGCGCGGGCCGTCGTCGACTCTCCGAGCAGCGCGACGGCCAGGATGACGCTGATCGCGGGCGAGAGCGACACGATCGGAAAGACGAGGTACGCCGGGCCCCGGCGCAGCGCATCGAACAGGGCGAGCTGGCCGCCCGCGCCGAGCAGTCCCGCGGCCGCGCCCAGCGCGATGGAGCGCGGCTCCGTTTCGAGCTTCCAGCCGACGAGCCAGAGCGCGACCAGGGCGCACGGAATCATCGTCAGCGACCAGACGACGTAGCCGAGCGTGGCCGGGAAGCCGCGCTTCTCGGGCATCTCGATCAGCGCTCCCCAGACGCCCCAGAAGAGCGTGGTCACGATCGCGAATTCCAGCCAGTGTTGCATCTGCGCTCGTCTCCCTCGCGCGCTCCCGGCCGCGCCACACCGTCGTCACCTCAGACGAGAGTCACCGCGACGCCCCGGGCGCGCAGGGCCTCGACGATCTCGGGGCTCGCCGAGGCGTCCGTGATGAGCTTGTGGATCCGGTCCACACCGGCGATCACCGAGACGCTGCGCCGGCCGAACTTGGAGGCGTCCGCGACCGCCACGACCTCCTGCGACACTTCGATCATCAGGGCGTTCAACTGGGCCTCGAGGATGTCGGGCGTCATCAGGCCGATCTCGGGATCCAGGCTGTCCACGCCGAGGAAGAGGCGGTCCGCATGGAGCCCGCGGAGCACCTGCTCGGCCTGCGGCCCGACGAGCGAGGACGAGACCTGGCGCAGCATGCCCCCGATCATGATCAGGCGGACGTGCGGCAGCGGTGCCAGGGCGGTCGCGACGTTCAGCGCGTTGGTGATCACGGTCAGCGAGCGCAGGTGAAGACTTTCGATCGTCGCGGCGATCGCGGCCGTCGTCGTTCCCGAGTCCAGGATGATCGTTTCGCCGTCCCGGATCAGCTGCGCCGCCGCGTGCGCGATGCGGTTCTTCTCGGCCCGGTGCAACTCCTGCTTCAGGGCGAGCGGCATGTCCACGGCCTCTTCCCGGCGCACCGCCCCGCCGTGGGAGCGAATGAGGCCGCCGTCCCGGGCCAGCGCGTCGAGGTCGCTCCGGATCGTGACCGCCGAGACCCCGAAGCGCGCGGCGAGCTCCTGGACGGTCGCCCGGTCGCGGGTGCCGATGAGCTCCTTGATCCGGGAGCGGCGCTCCTCGAGGAACAGGGGCGTCCGGGCGCGCGGCGCGCGTTTCGCGGCGCCGCGAAGGCCTCGACCGCTCCTTTTCGTTTGATTTCGGACGGTTGCGCATGCTTTCCTCTTATTCTAGACTTCGCCCTCGGGCCTTGTCGAGAAGGCGGGCCGGGAGGGCAGTCTGGGCGACGCGGATGGCGGCCGGAGCGGGTTTCGCCGGCCGCACGGCAGCGGCGGATTCGAGCGCTCCCGAGGCGTGGCTCGCGTCGCTCGCCTCGCGCCCCGCGTTTGCTTCTCTCCTGCAGGCGCCGTTCGAAGATCAGCGCAAGCGGGGATATGGCCACACCCTGCGCGAGATCTGTCAGCAGCCGCTGACCTGGCCCGGGACCGCGGCAACCATGGCCGCCGCGGCCGACCGAATCGAGGGCGCACTCTCCGCGGCCGGGATTCGCGATCAGAGCGGCAGCATGGTTCTGAGCGGTTCGGGCAGCTCCTGCTTCGCCGGCGAGTGCGCGGCCCCGCACCTCCAGGATTCGCTCGGTGTCGCGACGCGCGCGCTTTCCGCCGGCCTGATCCTCACTCATCCGCGCACGGCCCTGCCCCCATCGGGCCGGTTTCTCTCCGTCTCTCTGGCCCGATCCGGCGACAGCCCCGAGAGCGCCGCCGTCGTCGAGCGACTCCTCGGCAACGGGCGCGCCGTGCAGCTGCTGATCACGTGCAACCAGGACGGCGCCCTGGCGCGGCGCTTCGGTGCGGCCGCGCGGGTCGTCTCGGTCGTGCTGCCCGCCGAGACGAATGATCAGAGCCTGGTCATGACGAGCAGCTTCACCAATCTCGTTCTCGCCGCGCGGTCTCTGTCCGGCCCGGGCGAGCCCATGCGAAAGAGCGCGGCCCGACTCGCGGCCGCCGGCCGCGCGCTGCTCCAGCAGGACGCCGCCGGCATCGCGGCGCTCGCACGGCGCGCGTACCAGACCGTCGTCTACCTCGGCAGCGGCGGCCGCCGCGGGGCGGCCCTCGAATCGGCCCTGAAGATGCTGGAATCCAACGCCGGCCGCGTGATCACGCTCGCCGATTCGTTCCTCGGTCTCCGGCACGGGCCGATGGCCGCCGTCGGCGAGGACAGCCTCATCGTCGCCTTCCTCTCCTCCGACCCGGTCGTCCGCGCGTTCGAGCGAGATGTCCTTTTGGAGCTGCAGCGCAAGGGGCTCGGCCGGTGGCGGCTCGTCGTCGGCGAGCGCATTCCGGCGGAACTGACGCCCGGGCCCGAGGACGTTCGCATCGAGGTGACCGGCGAGGACCAGCCTTTCGACGACGGGGAGCTCGTGCTGCTGGACGCCGTCGTCGGCCAGCTGCTCGCGTTCTTTCGATGTCTGCACGGCGGCGGCCGGCCCGACGCCCCGTCGTCGGGGGTCATCCAGCGGGTCGTCGGGACATTTGCGATCCATGCCGGCGGATGAGGTGAGCGGCGGCAAGCGCGTCCTGGTCCTCGGCGAGATCAACGTCGATCTCATCTGCCAGGGGTACCACGCGTTCCCGACGCCGGGCCGCGAGGTGCTCGTCGACGATTTCCAGATGGTCCTCGGCAGCGCGTCGGCGATCTGCGCCATGGGGCTCGCCCGGCTCGGCACGCCGGTGACCTTCTTCGGCAAGGTCGGCGACGACCCGACGGGGCACTTCTGCCTGGACGCGATGCGCGCGCGGGGCATCGACCTTTCTTCCGTGGTCCTCGATCCCGCGCTGAAGACGGGCGTGACGGTGGCGATCACCTCGCCGGTCGATCGCGCGCTCGTGTCCTATCTCGGGTCGATCGCCGCCCTCGGCGAGAAGGACGTTCCGCGGGCGCTCTTCGCGGCGGCCGACCACGTCCACGTCTCTTCCTACTACCTCCAGGAGAGGCTGCGACCCGGCGTCGGCACGCTCTTTCGGGAAGCGCGCGCGGCGGGCCTGACGACCTCGCTCGACCCCGGCTTCGACCCGAGCGAGCGCTGGGAGCCGGACATGCGCGAGACGCTGACCCACACCGACATCTTCTTTCCCAATGAAGTCGAGCTCCGCGCGCTCACGCGGCTCGACGATCCCGAGCAGGCCGTGCGGTCGCTGCAGCGGGGCCCGACACGCGTCATCGCCAAGCTCGGCGCCGCGGGAGCGATGGCGCTGGACGACGAGGGCCGGCCCGTCCGCGTTCCCGCCCCCGCCGTCGACGTGATCGACACGACCGGCGCGGGCGACTCCTTCGACGCCGGATTCCTCCATGCGTGGTTGGGCGGTGCCGGGCTCGCCGACAGCCTGCGGCTCGGTGCCGCGTGCGGCGCGCTCTCGACGCGCGGTCTCGGCGGCACGGCCCGGCAGGCGGATCTGGCCGAAGCGCGGGCGTTGCTGGCGGCGCGGGGATGAGCGCCGCGGGCCTGGCACTCCTGCTGGTCCTCGGCATCGCGAGCCCCGAGCCCACGCCGGCTCCGGCTCCCGCGGTTGACGGCGGGCGACGAAGAGCCCGGACCGCAGGATCTGCCGAACGGCGACTGCTTCTCGCCGGGCCAGGCCGAAAGCCGGCTGGTCGTCCCGCAGACCCGCATCGAGCGCTTCGGCGGCCCGGTCGTCGACATCCACAGCCACGCCTATGCCGAGACGCCCGAACAGATCGCCGCGTGGGTCGCGCTGATGGATCGCGTCGGCGTGCGCGAGTCGCTCATCCTGACGGGGCAGACGGGCGCGAAGTTCCGGGAGCTCGTCGGCCCGCTACGCCGGCGCCCATCCGGGCCGCTTCGCGATGGCCGCCGGCATGGTGCAGGACGGTGTCGAGGCGGCCGACTACGGGGAGCGCCTGCGCCGCGCGGTCCGCGCGGACGTCGCGGCCGGCGCGGTGGCTCTCGGAGAGCTGACCGACAAGGGCCGCGGGCTCGTGCGCGTCGGCGAGCATCCTTACTTCATCGACGATCCGCGCTTCGACCCGCTCTGGGACGAAGCCGGCCGCGCCGGAATCCCCGTCTTCGTCCACATCGGCGAGCCCGCCGCCTTCTACGACGCCGCCGACGGAAAGAACGAGCTGCGCCGATCGGGCAACTGGTCGCTCTACCAGAAGGGGACGCCCGGGCTCGCCGCTCTGATCGAGAAGTTCGAGCGCGTGCTGTCGCGCTTTCCCCGGACCCGCTTCGTCGCCGTCCATGCCTTCAATCTCGCCAACGACCTGGGGCAGGTCGGTCGCCTGCTCGATCGTCACCCGAACGTCCAGGTCGACTTCGCGGCGCGCATGTGGGAGCTCGCGCGCCAGCCGTACTCGGCCCGCCGCTTCTTCAACGCCTACCCGAATCGGATCCTGTTCGGAACCGACAACGATCCCGTCTTCGGCATGTACGCCGCGCACGTTCGCCAGCTCGAGACCGAGGACGAGTGGTTCTGGCCCGCCGACGCCGAGTGGTGGCGCGGCTACGGCATGAATCTTCCGCCCGCGACGCTGCGGCGGATCTACGTCGAGAACGCGGACGCGCTCCTGCGACGGGGGCAGGTCCCCTGAACCGGCGGCAGTTCCTGAAGGTTGGGGCCGCGGGGGTCGGCGCCGCGGCCGCGCCCCGCGCGGCTTCGGCCTTCGTCCCCGCGCACCGCTGGGACGGCTACGACTGGGGCACGGCCCCGCCCGTCCTCGACCGGCTCAACCAGGGCCCCTTCCCGCAGTACCCGCCGGAGCTGGTGCTCCCGGGCTCCGACGTCGTCATGGCCACCACGCCATCGCGCGAGATCGTGCCGGGGTACGGAATGGGACTCGTCACCTACATCACCGGGGATTACGGCGCCGAGACCTTCCGCGGTCTCGACGTCGGCAGGACGATCGAGGACCTGGTCCGGCTGCCCATGGGCCAGAAGCTCTACCTCCGTCCGACCTGGCGCGAGCTGCAGAAGCGGCCCGGCCGTCTCGACCCGGACGAGTACTGGAAGGTGACCTTCGATCTCGCGCGCCAGTACGGCAAGCGCGTCGGCTTCCGGGTGATGATGAGCTGTCCCGACATGCGGGCACCGGCGCTGCCGGACTTCGTTCTCGAGCGGGTCCCCATGGTCCGGCTCGAGGGCGAGTGGACGCGGAAGGGACGCGAGTCCGCCTTCTACGAGGAGCCGCGCTACGACCACCCCTATTTCCAGGAGGCGTTCCGCGAGCTGAACGCCCTGCTCTCGGCCGAGCTCGACGGCAGCCCGCTCGTCGAGTACTTCGACACCTTCATGTACGGCTTCTGGGGCGAGGGGCACACCTGGCCGCTGACGAATCATCCCTTTCCGGACGACGCCGCGGCGGAGCGCACGTTCGTGCGGATGTTCGAAGTCCAGCTCGAGCACTGGAAGAAAACGCCGCTCGCGACGAACACCCAGCCCGACTTCAGCCGTGTCGGAAACTCGGAGCTCGTGGACCGCACGGTCCGCAGCCACAACTGGCTGCGCACCGACACCGTCTTCATCGAAAACGAGCAGATCGAAGCGCTCAGCAACCGGCCCCCCTGGGTCGCCGCGGTCCTCGAGGTCCCCATGTCCGACGGGTCGCCGGACTCTCTGCACCTCGACGAGGGCGTGACGCTCACCGACAACGCGATCGCGCACGTCATGGACCTCGGCGCCAACTACTGGTCCGTGTGGAACTGGCACGCCGAGAAGGCGGAGAACGTGCTGCGGTACTACCGGGAGCGCCCGGAGATGATCGACACGATCGCCCGGCGCATCGGCTATCGCGTGCGGCCGGCGTGGATCTGGGCCTACGAAGGGGCCGGGCAGAACGGACTGGTGGTGGGCTTCGCCAACGACGGGATCGCCGGCGTTCCGGGCGTGCTCCGCGTGACGGTCCGCGACGACGAAGGCCGGGTCCTCGTCGGCGGCGGCCTCGACCCGGGCTGGCCGGTGCCGGGAAAGATCCGCCAGGCGCGACTGCCGCTGCCCTCCGGGACCGCCTGGGCGGGACTCCGACTCGGGGCCGAGCTCGAGATCAAGGGAACGCGCCATCCCGTCCGCTGGGCCTGTCACCAGAAGCTCGAGCCGGACGGCTCGCTGCGCCTGCGCCGGACGCAGGGGATCGGGTAGCTTCAGTTCTCCAACACGTTGTTCGCGGCATGGGTCCCCAGGTCTCCCTCCCGCGGGAGAGGGCCGGGGTGAGGGGCGCCCTCCGACCGTCAATCGCGAACATCCACTCGCAACGCCCCCCTCACCCTCACCCTCCCGCGGGGAGAGGGAATTGCGAGCGACGCGCTGGAGAAACGACAGGCAGGCGTCTACTCGGGCAGCGCTTCGAGGAGCAGGTGGCCCTTGAAAGACGTCGAGCGGCGCCTTCGGTCCGCTGATCGAGCCGAAGTCCCGTCCCGTCTCGTAGTCGCGGACGCGGTAGCGCCGACTCTCGAGGCCGCGCAGCTCGACCTTGCCGCGGAAGCCATCGGCGAAGAAGGCGTAGTAGAGCGCGTCCCCCTTGCGGATGGCGTGCGTCTCGGGCCGGTCGAAGCCGATGTCGTAGAGGGCCGCCGAGGTACTCGCCCTGGGAGAGCCGCTTCTGCTGGTAGAGCTTGACCCAGAAGGCCCACGCCTTCTCCCGCTCGGGTGTGAGCAGGAGCTTCTTGTCCTTCTTGCCCGGCGCGCCCGGCCACGCGAAGTTGGTGCCCACGACGCCGCCGACTCCGAGCGTCGAGGCGAAATCCTCGCCGCCGGCGCTGAGCTCGACGAAGTCGCCGAAGTAGGCGACGCCGTCGCCGAGCAGTGCCTTGAGCGTCTTGCCTTTCAGCCGCACCTGCCACGAGCTCTCGGGATCCGAAGCGACGACCATGTTGAGGTAGGGCATGGTGAAGAACGAGTAGGCGGTGCCGCACGGACAGATCAGGACGACCGCGTCGGGCTTCGTGGCCATGGCCTCGTCCCAGATGGCGCGAAAAAAGCCGGGGACGCCTTCCGGGGCGTCTTCGGGCGATGCGTGTCCGTGAGCGGTGTTGAAGCAGGGCGGCGCGCCGTTCAAATGCTGGCCGTCGATCTTGAGAGCATCGAAGCCCCACTCGCCGAGAGCCTTGCGGACGAACGCCCGGGCGTCCTCTCGGACCGCTCGGTCGGCCGGGCAGAGATAGACGGAATCCCAGTAGGTGATCGCCCGGGTGGATCCGTCCTGGTTGCGCAGGAGCTGCTCCGGGTGCTCGCGCTCGAGTCGGGAGCCCGGGTCGGCCGAAAGCGGAGACCACCAGAGCTGCGCCCGGAAGCCCGCGGCGTGAACGCGGTCGACGAACTTCTTCATGTCGGCGTCGCCGCCCGGAAACTTCGCGGGCGCCGGCGTCCAATCGCCCACGGCCACCTGCCAGCCGTCGTCCAGCGTGACCCAGCGCAAGCCGAGCCTCTCGACGACCGGCAAAGTGGCCATAGACCTGCTCGGTCGTGAACTCGCGTCCGTAGCCCCAGGCGCACCAGATCGGCTCGAATGCGCTCGGCGGCGAAGTCGGCAGGCGGATTCCCTGCCGGAGCATGAGCCGCCGGTACGCGACGAGCGCCTGGAAGTGGTCGCCGCGGTGGAC
Organism: uncultured Acidobacteriota bacterium; assembly: GCA_963843325.1. Lineage (GTDB taxonomy): Bacteria > Acidobacteriota > Thermoanaerobaculia > UBA5066 > Gp7-AA6 > DAHUXD01. Next base: position 150,565 of record CAWJKC010000016.1, on the reverse strand, counting down.
GGCGACGAAGGTGCGAAGCGTGGTCAGCCGCTCTCCGGGCGCGAGCGTCTTCCCGGCGATCGCGCGGACGCCGAGCGTCGCGGCGCGATCGCGAGTCTGGCGGGAGACCGGAAGGTAGATGCCGCGGGGCGTGAGCTCGAGGTGCCCCACGGCGAGCCCGACGTCGCGGCGCCAGACGTCCACGACCGGCGTGCCTCCGCCGAAATCCGTGGAGTTCATCCCGAGGAAGTTCTCCTGGCGGAACCCGTTCGGGACGGGAAGCACCCAGTCCGGCCGCGGATCGTACGAGCCGCTCTGGAAGGACCAGAACGCGGGCTCGCCCCGGTCCGCGGGCGCCGCGATCGCGTAGCGGTTCTGGGTCCACGTTTCGATGGCGACGCTCTGCGAACCGAGGTTCTCGTAGACGGTCCGAAACACGGCGACGTCCGGCCAGTCGTCGTAGAAGACGATCTCCAGGGTCTTCTGGAGGTCCTTCCCGCGCCCGACGAGCCGATGCCGCCGCCCCGCCCCGATCTCGTCGGAGTACGGCTCTTCGCTGTGCTCGGCGAAGGCGAAGTCGAGACGCTCGCCATCGGTCGCGAAGACCGTCTCGGAGGCGGAGAACGGGCCGACCTCGATCCGGCTCCCGTCCCGCACCGCCACGACGCGGCTGTGCAGCCGCGCGTCGAACTCGATCTCGATGCCCCGCCCCCGCACGGTCACCGCGCCCTCGGCCGCGGGGAGGAGGCCGGCGGCGAACAGCGCGGCCGCGGCGAGCGGCGCGATGCGCCTGCGACTCAGAAGTACAACCTCAGGCCCCACTGGATCGTCCGCATCGGTCCGGCCAGTCCGGTGATCGTTCCGCCCGAGTCGCTGTCGATGTAGGGATCGGGCTGGGCGAAATTCGCGCGATTGGCGACGTTGAAGGTTTCGATGCGGAACTCGAGCGACATGTCCCTTCCGAGCGGAAACTGCTTGGACAGGTAGAGGTCGATGTCCAGGAAGTCGGGGCCGGTGATGCTGTTGCGCGGGGCATTGCCGAACGTGTACGCGTCGGGAACTTCGTACGCGGCCGTGTTGAACCAGCGGTTCGGGCCGCGGCTTGTCCACGTGCGGGTCCCCGACCAGGTTGGGCCGAAGAGAGCCGAACGTCCCGGTGTTGGAGGGATCGCCGCCGCTGATCAGGGGCGTGAACGGAAATCCCGACCCGTAGGTGACGATGCCGCCGATCTGCCAGCCGCCGAAGAGCGTGTCGATGATCCCGGTCGTGTTCACGTAAGCCTTGCCCTGGCCGAACGGCAGGTTGTAGGTGAAGCTGCCCACGACCCGGTGGACCTGGTCGCCGTCCGACCGCCCGTAGTCGGAGTCGACGTTCAGGCTGTTCTGGGGCCACGGCGAAGCGAGGCCGATCTCGCCCTGGTCGCTCTTGGCGTGGCCGTAGTTGTACGAAACGAGAAACCAGAGCCCCTGGCCGAGCCGCTTGCTGACCTTGAGCTGGAACCCGTTGTACAGGGACGAGCCGGCGTTCTCGATCGAGGCGAAGTTGCCGTAGAGCGGATACGGACGGCGGTCCTGGACGTCGCCCGGGGCGGGCGCGGGCTGGTTCGATCGCGCAGGACCTGCAGGTGGAGCCCGCGGGTCCCCACGTAGGCCACCTCGACGCTCATCTCGCACGGGAAGGTCTTCTGGACGGCCAGGTTCCATTGCTCGTAGTAGGGGCTGTGGAACGACTGGTCCACCGAGATCAGCCCGGGGAACTCGGCGTCGGCCGGCGTGACCGAGGGGAAGCCGTCGTCGACGATGGCCGCCGGGCGTGACGCCGAAGTCGCTGAACCGGCTGACCGAGTAGAAGAACGGCGGATTGAAGCCGAGCTGGAACGCCGTGCGCGGCTCCTCGTTGTTGTAGAACATGCCCCAGCCGCCGCGGACGACCCAGGTGTTGCTGCTGTCGGGCGTCCAGGCGAACCCGAAGTCGCGGCGCGAAGTTGTTCTCGTCGACGTTGATGAGCCCGGGCGAGTTGCCGTCCACCCCGGCCACGAGGATCTGCCCGGTCGCGTAGTCGAAGTTGCTCTGGCGGTTCTGCGCCTCCCGCGTGGCGGACGTGTATTCCCAGCGCAACCCCAGGTTGACCGTCAGGTTGTTGGTCACCCGCCAGTCGTCCTGGACGAAGACGGCGTAGTACCAGGTCGTGTTCTTGACGTCGGTGATGTTCTGGATGTCCGTCTGGGAAGCGAGGCCAAGGAGCGCGTCACCCATCGCGTCGCCGGTGAACTCGCCGCTAAACCTGAAAGCGCCGCGGGGCTGCGGAATCTGGAACAGGTCGAACTTCGACTGCCGGGCCATCGCGCCGGTGCGCACGTTGTGGTTTCCGAAGAGGAACGTGAGCGAGTCCGAGAACTGCAGCTCCTGGCTCGTGGTGTAGGTCGGGTTGTATTCCGGATCGCCGATGAAGGCGTAGGAATCGGGGGCGAACACGGTCAGGCCGTTGACGCGCGGATCCAGCGGCACGCCGGGGACCTGCAGGTCGGCCGGCGGCACGTAGGTGCCGCCGATCGGAACGCCGACGCTCGTCGAGAGCCGGTTGAACCCGACCCGAAACTCGTTGAAGGAGTGTTCGGTCAGGGTCTTCGAGTACCCGAGCGCGGCGCCCCAGGTCGTGCGCGTCGTGTCTCCGGTGCCGTAGTCGCCGCCGCCCGCGATCCCCGGCAGGGGAGCGGGAATGACGCCGGTCTGGCCGATGTAGGAGCCGCGCCCGAAGATCGAGTCGCTGTCCGTGGCGTTGTCGTCGAAGCGCAGGTCGCCCTGGTACGTGTTCACCTTCACGGTCGGCGAGACCACGTAGTTGTTGCGCAGGCCGTCGCGGTTGGGGCTCGGGTAGAGATCGATGAAGTTGCGCGCGAGCGGCGACATCCGCCCCTGCGGGATGACGTTGCCCTGGAACGGCTGCCCGGTCTGCGGGTCGATGAGGGTCGGGTTGCCCTCTTCGGAGAAATCCCCGTTGCGCATCCGGTTCGTCGGGACCGAGAGCGTCAGCGTGTTCGAAGTCGTCTGGTTCGTGCCCTGGAAGTCGGCGAAGTAGAAGGCCCGGTCGCGGGCGATCGAGCCGCCGGCCGTGCCGCCGTACTGGTAGTAGGAGAACGGCGGCTTGGGCTCATTCGGGTCGGCGAAGTAGTCGCGGGAATCGAGGGCGCCGTTGTGCCCGAACAGGAACGCGGTGCCCTTCGTGTCGTTGCCTCCCGCCTTGATCGTCATGTTGATGACGGCGCCGCCGCTGCGGCCGAACTCCGCCGAGTAGTTCGAGGTCTGCACCTTGAACTCGGCGATGGCGTCGAGGTTGGGCTCGACGATCGGGTGGCCGGGGCTGTCGTTGTTGTTGTTGTCCACGCCGTCGAGCATGAAATTGGTCGCCGAGGCGCGCATCCCGTTGGTGATGACGGTGTTCTCTTCGCCCGCGTTGCCGTTCGTCGAGCCCTGGACCAGCCAGACGCCGGGCGTCAGGGCGGCCAGCGGCACGAAGCTGCGGCCGCTGACCGGCAGCTCTTCGAGCTGCTTGGATTCGATGACCTGGCCGAGCGAGCCCTCCTGCGTCTGCAGCATCGCCGGCTCGCTCGTGACGACCACGGCTTCGGCGGCGCCGACCTCGAGCTTGAAGTCGATGCGCAGGCGGTCCTGGATGCGCAGGTCGATTTTTTCACGGCTGGCGTCGCGGAATCCCGTCAGGGACGCCGTGATGTTGTAGGTCCCGATCGAGAGGCCGACGGCCTCGTAGTTGCCCCGGCTGTCCGTGGTCGTTCGCGTCGAGATGTTGGTCTGCTTGTGGGTGAACGTCACCGTCGCGCCGGGCAGGACGCCGCCGCTCGGGTCCCGCACCGTGCCGACGACCGCGCCGGTGTCGACCTGCGCGTACAACGAGGGCCGAAAGGACGAGCGCCGCCACGGCAATCCAGGCAAGTCGAACGATCTTCATATCTTCTCCTCCGCGGTTTCGCGCATTATCGGATCGGCGGATGGCGAGGGATCGGCGAAGGCTCGCGGCGAAACCGCGGCCTGAGAACCCCTTTCGGGGGGCGTTTGCTGGCACTCGTGAATCAACACAAGCAAGTGAAAGCAAACACAAACACATCGCTGGTATGCCTGTCAACCCCGGGGTCCCGGAAGGCTCCCGGACCGGAAGGGTCGTTCGGCCGTTTTGAGCCGCCTCGCGCGGCCCTCGCCCTCCGGCTATCCTTGCCGATCTTGAGAACGACACGTCCGCGGCGCAGCGTCCTGATGGCGCTCCTCGTCGTCGCGCTGGCCGTCTCCTGCGGGCGTGGTCCCGAGCGGGCGGCAACGCCCGGGAATCCGACGCCCCTGGCGAAGCCGTCCGCTCCTCCGGTCGCCGTCGAAGTCTCGGACGCGGTCGCTCGCAGCCGCCGTCCGCCGGGCGGACGCGTGCCGGTGATCTGGCTCGGCCTCGACGGCCTCGACTGGGAGCTGCTCGACCGCCTCGCCGCGGAAGGGAAGATGCCGAACTGGAAGCGTCTGACGTCGGAGGGATACCAGGCGAAGTTGAAGAGCTTCATGCCGGTCCTCTCGCCGATCGTGTGGACGACCATCGCGACCGGCGCCGGCCCGGACCAGCATCGCGTTCTGGACTTCCAGGAGGTCGATCCGTCGACCGGGCAGAAGATGCCGATCTCCGGCCTCTCGCGCGCCGCGCCCGCGATCTGGAACGTCGCGTCGGCGGCCGGCCGGTCGGTGGGCGTGGTCGGATGGTGGGCGACGCACCCGGCGGAGGAGGTCAACGGCTTCTTCGTGTCGGACCACGCGAGCCCGATTCTCTTCGAGGGCATGCCGCGCGCCGGCGTGGCGTATCCGGCCGGGCTCGCCGCGGGCGTGGAGCAGATCGCGGCGCGCGACGGCGTCGTCTCCGACGCCGAGATCGGCTCGGTATCTCGACGTGCCCGCCGGAGGAGATCGCGCGGTCGCGCGGGGCGGGGCTTTCGAACCCGATCGACGCCATGGCTCGAATCCTCGGAGCCACGCGCGTCCAGCAGCGGATTGCCCGCGACCTCTACGACAAGAACCTGCCGGACCTGACGATGGTCTACTTCGAGGGCACCGACGTCGTCGGCCACATCTTCGGTCCGTACGTGCCGCCGAAAACGGAGTGCGTTCCGGAGGCCGACTTCGCCCGGTATCACCGGGCCGTCGACGAGTACTACGCGCTCGTCGACAAGGTGCTCGGCCAGTGGATGCGCCGCGCCGAAGAAGACGGCGCGACGCTCGTCGTCAATTCCGATCACGGGTTCCGGTGGGGCAAGGACCGGCCCTGCGAGCCGCCGTCGCTCGACCTGTCCGGGTCCTGGCATCGGCTGGACGGCGTCTTCGTCGCCTGGGGCGCGCGCGTTCGCAGGAGTCCCGACCGCGGGACCGCCTCGGTCTTCGACGTCGAGCCGACGATCGCCGCTCTGCTCGACCTGCCGGTGGACCGGCGCTCGAGCGGCAAGGCCCTGCGCGCGGCCTTTCCCGGCATCGCGGATCCGCCGCGCAAGGACCTCGTCGAGACGGTGCCCGTCCGGCGCATCGCGGCGGAGGCCATGTCGGAGAAGGGCGCCAGCGACTATGCGCAGAAGCTGAAATCGCTCGGCTATCTCTCCGGCTGCGGAGCCCGCGAAGCTCGCGCCGATCGGCGGCGACCGCCCGGGCCTGACCGAAGTGGGCTGGAACAACCTCGGCGTCTACCTGCGCGACAACACGAAGGACCTCGCGGGCGCCGAGACGGCTCTCCAGAAGTCCGTCGAGCTGGCGCCCGGCTATGCGACGCCGCAGTTCAACCTCGCCCTGCTCTATCGGATGCGCGGCGACGGACCGAAGGCGATCGACTGGCTCTTCCGATCCTTCCAGGCGGGCCATGCCCATCCCGAAGGCACGATCCTGTACTGGTACGTCGAGTTTCTCGATCGCGGCAAGACCGCGCTGGCCAGGCAACTGCTCGAGCGCGGCGCCCAGGCGTATCCCGGAAGCGAAGAGCTCGCGCGCGAGCTCGGTCTCGTCCGCTACAAGTCGAAAGACTGCCCGGGAGCCTGGGACGCCGTCGCCCGCTTCGAGTCCACGACGCAGTCTCCCGACACCCTCAACGCCATGGGTCTCTTCAAGACCTGCCTCGGCCGGCGTCCCGAGGCGGCCGAACTGTTTCGCAGGTCGCTGGCGATCAAGGCCGATCAGCCCGGCGCGATCCAATCACTGAAGGTGCTTCAATCGGGCCCGCAGCTCCGGTAGGGACGAGGGATCTTCTTCCGGCGTGGCCTGTCGCGACGACGAGCGGGTCGCCGACCGCGACATCCGGGTGACGTTATGACCTGCGACGAGGTCAGGGCACACTGACGTCCGGCGAGGACGCCCGTCCAACCTCACGAATCCATGTGACTTCCAGCCGCCCCTTGGGCTCGACGCATGGCTCCCTTCTTGCGTACCGAGAAATGGTAAGGTTTTTTCCATGACTCGGATTTTTCAGAGTTGCTTCGAGCCTTCAACCGCTGCTTCTGGCGGGCGCGCTGGCGCTTTGCCTCGGCACCGGCGGCGCTCGGCCAACATTCGGGTGGACGGCGGCTCCCACGGCGGTGGCGGCGGCTCTCACGGCGGTGGAGGGTTCCACGGCGGCGGCGGCGGCTCTCACGGTGGAGGCGGCTCCCACGGCGGAGGCGGCTCTTACGGCGGAGGCGGCCACTACGGCGGAGGCAGCTCTCACGGCGGAGGTGGCCACTACGGCGGAGGCAGCCACTACACGGCGGGCAGGCGGCCACTACGGCGGAGGCAGCCACTACAACGGTGGCCACGGTTATTACGGCGGTCACGGCTATTACGGTGGCCATGGTTACTACGGCGGCCACGGTTACTACGGACACGGATACTACGGCGGCCGCTACTACTACCCCTACTACCCCGGTTGGGGCTGGGGGCTGGGCTGGGGCGCCGGCTGGGCCAACTGGGGTTGGGGCTGGCCCGGCGCTTACGGTTGGAGCGGCTACTATGCGCCCGACTCTGTGGCGACGTACCCCTACGTAGACGTCCAGGCGGGCGAGGATCAGGGCGATTGGGTCCAGGACCAGAGCCAGTCCTGGCGTGGCAGCGGACCCGGGCAGCAGCCGCCAGCCCACAGCCAGCCCGCGCCCGAGGGTGAGAACCAGGGCAATATGGTGCCGAAAACGAGAGCTCGTCTCGTCCTGCGGATTCAACCGGGCGACGCCGCCGTCTACCTGAACGACAGTTTCGTCGGGACAGGGGAGGAGCTCTCGACCCTGGCCAGGGGCATGCAGATCCTGCCGGGAGAACACACGATCACCGTCTCGAGGCCCGGCATGAAGAGCGAGGAGCGCACGGTGGTCGTCGGACCCGGAAAGAGCCAGACCCTCGAGATCTTCCTGACGCAGTAAGGGTCCAGGCCCGAGGCCCTCGTCGCCTCCGCCATCACCGGCGGGCGAGACGGTGTCCCGGCGTCACCTTTGGTCTCTTCGGGCTTGGTTCGCTGGGATAGGCTCCTCGAAGCCCCCTTCAAGAACCAAGGAGAAGACAAATGCGGATCCTCCTGTCGGCGCTCTTCTGCCTCGTGTTCATTGCCGCTCGCCTCACCGCGGCCACCGTCACCGTCAACGACGCCGGGGACGCGACGAACGCCTGCGCGACGACCGGGGTGGGGACGTGCACCCTGCGCGACGCCCTGACGTATGCCAACGCGCACGCCGGCTCGACGATCGCGTTCGACATCTCGGGGGCGGGCGTCCATACCATCCAGCCCGCGGCAGCGTATCCAAGTCTCCTGGCGCCCATGACGATCGACGGGTTCACGCAGCCGGGCTCGAGCGCCAACACGAACGGACCGGGGCTCGCGGACAACTCGGCGCACCGGATCGAGATCGACGGCACGCACACCTGCGGCGCCAACCCCGCGATCCTCGACTTCGGCACCGGGAGCGACGGCAGCGTCATTCGCGGCCTCGTGCTCAACCACTGCAACACGTCGGCGATCCGGGTCGCGTTCAGCACGACGACCGGCCACGTCATCGAGGGCAACTTCCTCGGCACGGATCCGGCAGGCCTCATCGCCATCCCGAACACGTTCGGCGTCCTCATCGACATCGGCGCCAAGAACGTCACGATCGGCGGCACGGCCGCAGCCGCGCGCAACGTCATTTCCGGCAACATCGCGGGCATCGGCGTCGGCAACGGCTTCGACAACGGGGGCAGCGGCCACCACATCCAGGGAAACTTCATCGGTACGGACGCCAGCGGCACGGCGGCGCTGCCGAACGGGATCGGCATCTCGTTGCACACCAACGTCAGCGGCTCGACGATCGGCGGAGGCACGCCCGGAGCGCGTAACGTCATCTCGGGAAACACCGGCCAGGGCGTGGGCGTGTCGGGCTTCCTCGGCGACCCGAACACCACGGGCAACTCCGTGATGGGGAATTACATCGGCACGGACGTCACCGGTCTGGCGCCGCTCGGCAACGGGGGGGACGGGATCACCATCGGCGGATACGCGAACACCATCGGGGGTGCCAATCCCGGCGAAGGAAATGTGATCGCGGCCAACCTTGGCGGCGGCATCACCCTCGTCGGCGGAAACGGCTGCATCATCAAGGGCAACCTCATCGGAACGGACGCCGGCGGCACGCTGGCGCTCGGGAACACCGGCTACGGCCTCTATCTCGCCGGCTCCAACGTGATTGTCGGCGGCGCCGCGGACGGTGAGGGCAACGTCATCAAGAACAACGGCAAGGGAGTCTTCGTCATCAACGGCAACGGGAACTCGATCCGGGGCAACGCGATCCACAATGCCACCGGCCTCGGAATCGATCTCGGCTCAGCCGGCAACCCCGACGGCGTCACCCCGAACGACGCGGCCGACGCCGACACGGGTGCCAACAATCTGCAGAACTTCCCGTTGATCTCGTCGGTCACCCACGGGACGAACACCACGGTGAGCGGGCGCCTCCACTCGACCGCCTCGACGACGTTCGACCTCGACTTCTATTCGAGCTCGGCCTGCTCGAACTTCCCGAGGGAGTTCCTGCAGGGCGAGACCTACCTGGGCACGAGCCCCGTGACGACCGACGGATCGGGAAACGCTTCTTTCAACGTCACGACGCTGCCCGCGACCGAGAGCGGCGCGCGGATCTCGGTCACCGCGACGGATTCTGACGGCAACACGTCCGAGTTTTCGCAGCGGCTGCCTTTCTCCGTCGACGTCCGCTCGGGGCCGCCCGCTGGGGGCACCGCCATCGCCATCACGGGTACCGACTTCGCCGCGGGGGCGACGCTGAAGATCGGAGGACAGCCGGCTGCCGACGTCGTCGTCGTTTCCCCGACCTCCATGACCGCGACGACTCCGCTGCTGGCCGCGGGCGCCGCCTACGACCTCCTCGTGACCAACACCGACACGACCAACGGCACCCTCGTCAAGGGCTTCGTCGCCGACTTCCTGGACGTCGCGCCGGGAAACCAGTTCTACAACTTCGTCACCACCCTCGTTTCCAACGGCCTCACCGCCGGCGTCGGGGCCGGCCTGTACGGCGTCACCGACAACACGCTGCGCCAGCAGATGGCCGTCTTCATCCTCAAGGCCAAGCACGGCCTCTGCTACACGCCGCCTCCGTGCGCCGGCGTCTTCCCCGACGTCCCCTGCGCATCGGGCTTCGCGCCCTGGATCGAAGCGATGGCGGCCGAGGGCATCACCGGCGGCTGCGGGAGCGGGAACTTCTGTCCGCAGAATCCGGTTCGCCGCGACCAGATGGCCGTCTTCCTCCTCAAGGCCGAGCACGGCTCCGCGTACGCGCCGCCCTCGTGCGCCCACCTCTTTCCCGACGTCGCCTGTCCGTCTACGTTCGCGGACTGGATCGAACAGCTCGCCAACGAGGGCATCACCGGCGGCTGCGGAAACGGCAACTACTGCCCGGGCAACCCCAACACGCGCGGCCAGATGGCGGTATTCATCACCAAGGCATTCGGCCTGCAGTAGCACTGCGAGCCAAGTGCCGAGCGCGCGCGTCCACGAGTTGCATAAGGCGACGGGACACGCGTATTGACGATGCCAGGCGAAGGGCCCGCGTCAATCGGGCAGTTCACGCCCGCCCATGGGACGGTTTCGGCGGCAGCTTGATAGTGTTGAAACGACGGCAAACCGATGGCACTCACAGCAGGCAAGCGCGTGGGACCGTACCGGATCGTGGCCCAGATCGGTGTCGGCGGGATGGGCGAGGTCTACCGGGCCTGGGACGCGAAACTGCGCCGAGAGGTTGCCGTCAAGGTGCTTCCTCCACGCATCGCCAAGGACCGGGAATTTCTGGCCCGCTTCGAACGCGAAGCGTTGGCCGTCGCGGCGCTCTCGCATCCCAACGTTCTTTCGATCTTCGACTTCGGGACGGACGGCGGCATCGCCTACGCGGTCACGGAGCTCCTCGAGGGTGAGACCCTGCGCGCGCGGCTCATGGTCGCGCCGATTCCCCACGGACAGGCCCTCGGTTATGCGCTCCAGATTGCCAGGGGAATGGCCGCGGCTCACAAGAAGGGCGTGGTTCATCGAGATCTGAAGCCCGACAACGTGTTCATCCTGGCGGACGGGCACATCAAGATCCTCGATTTCGGCCTGGCGAAGCGTTCCGGTGTGACTGGCGAGGATTCGGCTGCGGTGCCGATGTCGGACCTCACGGAGCCCGGCACCGTCATGGGGACCGCGGGATACATGTCCCCCGAGCAGGTGCGGGGCTATTCGGTCGATCACCGCGCCGACATCTTCGCTTTCGGCGCGATCCTCTACGAACTGCTTTCGGGCCGGCGAGCCTTCAAGAAGGACACGCCCGCGGACACCATGGCCGCGATCCTGAACGAATCACCGGTTGAGCTTTCCGCGTCGGGTCGGAACATTTCACCCTCTCTCGACCGGATCGTCCGTCGCTGTATCGAGAAGATGCCGCAGGAGCGATTCCAGACCGCCCAGGAGGTGGTCGAGGCGCTGGATCAGGCGTCATTCCCGGTGGCCGAGAGCGAAGTCCAGTCCGCAGTGCCGATGGCGCGGGAGGGCGGGTCGTCTGCCTCGGCGATCGGGCCGACTCCGACGCCGTCTTCCGCGCGCCGGGTCCCCGAAGCGCAGCGCCGCCAGGTCACCGTTCTCGTCTGCGGCTGCCAGATCTTCGAATCCGAAGCCTACCTCGAGCGCCTCGATGCCGAGGACCAGGCGCGGATCCTCCGGGGCTTCAAGGAGGCGTGCGACCGAACGGCGCGCCGCTTCGACGGCACCGTGGTGCAGTGCGACGAGCATGGGCTCCTGCTCTGCTTCGGATATCCGGTCGCTTACGAGGACGGCGCCCGGCGCGCGGCGCACACGGCGCTGGCGATCCTCCAGGAAATGGAATCGCTGGCCGGCCAGCTTGGCGGCAGCGGCGGATCGGAGTTGGGCCCCTGGATCGGCATCCATACGGGTCCGGCCGTCGTCGGGGGTGGGCCGGGCGCGGTGTCGCTGGCCGGCGAGGCGCGCAACGTGGCCGTTCGCCTCGGAGAAGTCGCCGCTGCCGGGCAGATCGTCTGCAGCGGCGCAACCCATCGATTGATCCGGAGTCGATTCGACTGCGTCGGCGTCGGCGAGCGCAGGATCCGCGGACTGACACAGCCAATCGAGGTCTTCGGGATTCAAGGGCTCGGCGAGGTCCGCAATCCGATCGAAGCTCTGGGAGCAGCCGGGGTGACGCCGCTGACCGGGCGCGACCTCGAGTTCACGCTGCTCAAGGACCGATGGGAGCGGGCGCAAGCGGGCGCCGGCCACGTGGTGTTGCTCGTCGGCGAGCCGGGCCTGGGCAAGTCGCGGCTCGTGTACGCGATGAAGCAGCTGGTTCGAGAGCAGGCGGGCGATGGCTCGTCGAGCGATCCACGGATGTCCCTCTCATCGTCAGCCGCCGCCGACCCGCCCATCGTCGAATGGCGCTGCTCGGGGCGCCTTCAGAACACCGGTCTGTATCCCGCGACCGAGTTCTTCGAGCGGTTCCTGGGTCTCGGGCTGGAAGAAGCGCCGGCAGCCCGGTTCGAGCGCCTGGTGCGGCACCTGAGGGACTACGACCTGGGCCGGAGCGACTTCGTGCCCTTGTTCGCAAAGCTCCTGTCCCTTCCCGTGGACGAGCGCTTTCCTCCTCTCGGACTTGCTCCGGTTCGGGAAAGGGAGGAGACCTTTCGGGCTCTCATCGAGTGGCTGCGGGCGTACTCCGGCCGGCGGCCCATCCTTTTCGTCGTCGAGGATCTTCACTGGGCGGACGCGTCCACGCTGGACTTTCTCCAGCAGCTCTTCGCGGAGGGGCTCCACGACAGGATCCTGACGGTCGTCACGTTTCGACCCGAGTTCCAGCCGCCGTGGCCGACCACCGCCCACCAGACGAGCCTCGCCCTGACCGGCCTGACGCAGCGACAGGTCGCGGAGCTGATGGAAAAGAAGACGGGGGTCGATGTCCCCGAGGCGTTGGCCGAACAGGTCTTCGGTCGAACGCAGGGAGTGCCGCTGTTCGTCGAGGAGTACACCCGGATGTTGCAGGAGTCGGGGACGCTCGATCCCGCCGAGGGCGGCGGGGCCACGCTTCCGGCCGCCCTGCCGCGCGAGATCCCCTCGACGCTTCAGGATCTGCTCATGGCGAGGCTGGATCGCAGGGAAGGGGACCGGGAAGTCGCCCAGATCGCCGCGACGCTCGGCCGCGAGTTCAGCTACGAGCTGCTGGACGCCGTCGCCACCGTGGACGAGTCGTTTCTCCAGGACGAGCTGGGCAAGCTGGTCCAGGCCGACATCCTGTATCCCAAGGGCCGCCCTCCCCGATGCCGTTACGTCTTCAAGCACGCCCTGCTCGAAGACGCCCTGTACAACTCGCTGGTCAAGGAAAAGAGACAGGAGTTCCACCGGAGGATCGCCGAGGTCCTGGAAGCGGGAACCGCGCAGACGGTGGAGACGCCGCCGGAGTTGATCGCGCACCACTTCACGGAGGCCGGCCTGGCCGAGAGGGCGATTCAGTACTGGCTCAAGGCCGGCGTGCGGTCGCGGGAACGATCCGCGGAAGTCGAGGCGATCGGTCATCTCAATCGGGGCCTGGGACTTCTCGCGACACTGCCCGAGTCCGCAAAGCGCGATGCGGAGGAGCTGGAGCTGCTGGGCCCTCTGGGTACCGCCTACATTGCTTCGCGCGGTTATGCCGCACCGGAGGTCGGTCCCGTTTTCCGCAGAGCACGCGAGCTGTGTGAGCGCACGGGCCCGCCGGAGCACCTGTTCGCGCTCATGCTGGGAATCTGGGAGTGGCACACCGTTCGCGCCGATCTTCGCTTGTGCGTGGATCTGGCCGCCGAGGGGATGGAGCTCGCCGGCCGGCTCGAAGACCCGGGGATCCACATGGAAGCCCTGTTCATGTCGGGCGAAACCATGCTCTATCGCGCGGACTTCTCCGGCGCCCGGGAGTGCTTTGCCAGGGCCGTCGCGGAATATGACGACCGTGAGCGAACCCGGTTCTGGGCGGCCCGCACGAGCCATGACGCCGGAGTCACCCATCGCTCCAACCTGGCCGTCGCACTGTGGCACCTGGGTTTTCCGGACCAGGCACGGCGCGTCAACCTCGAGATGCGCGAGCTGGCTCGGCAGATCGCTCACCCCTACAGCCTGGCCTACGCCCTGCACCATACGTGCTGGCTGTATCAGCATCTCGGTTTCGGATCCGAGGTTCGGGCGGCCGCCGAGGAAGAGATCGACATCGCGACCGAGCAGGGGTTCGCTCTGTGGCAGGCGACCGGCACGTTCTTCAAGGGGGCCGGGATGCTTCTGGAAGGGGAACCGACGCAAGCGCTTCCCTTGCTTCAGGCGGGTCACGAAGCCTTCCGCGGCGGCGGGGCCAGGTTGACCCTTCCGTTCCAGCTCAGCACGCTGGGCGAAGCCTTCACGCAGGCCAGCCGCTTCGAAGACGCGCGACGAGCGCTCGACGAGGGGTTGGCCGTCGGCGAAGAAACCGACGAGCGATGCCAGGAGGCCGAGCTCTACCGCCTCAAAGGCGAGCTCCTGCGCGCGGAGGCCCCGGAGCAGGTCCGCGCCGCCGAGGACTGCTTTCGCCTCGCCATCGAGACGGCGAGACGCCAGGCAAGCAAGGGCTGGGAGCTGCGGGCCGCGACGAGTCTTGCCCGTCTCTTCCTGGCGGAGGATCGCCGCGCCGAAGCCCGAGCGGCCCTCGAAACCGTCTACGGTACCTACTCGGAAGGATTCACGACGCCGGACCTCATGGACGCGGCCGCTCTGCTCGAGGCGCTGGGCGAGTGATGCTCCGGGCTCGCGAGCCTCGCTCGACCCCAAACGCGTGGCTTGGAGGCCGCCCGGACCGGATGTAGTATTCGGGTACAAAAAAGGGAGGTCACTGTGCGCCGTATGCTCTCCGCTCGCCGGATCTTCGCCCTCGGTTTTCTCGTTTTCGCCGGATCTGTTCCTGTTCGCGCCTTGTCGGCAAAAGTCTTCGTCACTCCAGTCGGTAAGGACGGCGCGGGTTGCGGCGCGCTCCTGTCTCCATGCAAGACATTCGCGGGCGCGGTGGCGGCCGTCAGCCCGGGAGGCACCGTCGTGGTGCTGACCGCGGGCGAATACGGACCCGTGACCATCACGAAGGCGCTGACGATCCAGGCCGTCGAAGGCACCGCGCTGGTCCAGGCCAGCGGCGATGCCGTGACGATCAATGCCGGACCCACGGACGTCGTCACGCTGAGAGGCCTGACGCTCGCCAACGCCAGCCGCGGCGGGAGCGCCGTGATGATCAACTCGGCAGGAGCGGTCCACGTGGAGAAATGCACCCTGGCGGGATTCATCAACGGCGTCTTTGCCTACGCATGGAGCGGCAGGCTCTTCGTCCTCGAGACGACGGCGCGCAACAACGACGAGGGGCTCAACCTGCGCTCGCCGTCGGGCCACATCGACGTCGCGGTCGAGCGCTCGGTCTTCGAAGGCAACTCGATCGGGGTCCTGGTCCAGGACGGCACGACCACGGCGATTCGCGGAAGCGTCGCCTCGGGCAACATTCACGGGATCGCAGGCCAGGGATCCTTCGGCGGCGCTCCCATCGACCTGACGATCTCCGATTGCGTCGTCGCCAACAATCAGGGTTCCGGAATCGTCAGCGAAGCCGACGTCGCGTCGAACGCGGCCGTCGTGCGCGTCAGCGGCTCGACGGTGACGGGCAACCAGGTAGGCCTCTTCCAGTACTTCCCGAGCCCCGGCTCCGCCGTGCTCGTTTCCCGCGGCGACAACACGGTCGAAGGCAACCAGTCCGACGTACTCGGCACGATCGGGACATTCGCCGCGAAATAACGCCCGCGGGCGGCGCCCGCGGGCGCCCGGGAAACGAGGGCCGGCAGCGCCGGCCCTCGCCAGGTTCTTCCTAGGCCGTGACCGAGCGCCTCCGGACGCGAGGGCTCGCCGGACGCGCGGCGCGAGGTCGACCGACGGGCGAGCGCTCGAGCCCGGCCGAGCACCGCGTCCACGGACCAGGGACCGGGGCCGGCGATCATCAGAAACAGCACGCTCATGATCTGCGCGTAGTCGGAGCGGATTTCGTGCAGCACGGCCCAGGGACCGGCCTTGGGCGGTGCCGGAGGTAGCGGCAGCGGCGAAGTCCCGAGATAGAGGGAGATCTTGGTCGAGAGAATCGCCACGATCATCTCGATGACGAACGGGATGGCGATGGCCCGTGTCAGCAATCCGGCCATCAGAAGCAGACCCCCGACGATCTCCAGGACGGCCACGAAGTTGGCCGTCGGCCCCGGAAACGGAATGCCGAGCTTCGTGAAGCGTCCGACGCCCTGGTTCGTGTAGACGAACTTGAGGATGCCCTCCCAAAAGAAGACCCCGCCAGCCATGAGCCGGACCAGAATCGTCGATCCTGGTGCCGAGTCCGGCGGCGAGAAAACCCAATCGATCAGCTTCTTCATGTGTTCCTCCTGGCCGTAGCCATCGGGTTGTCCGGGCGCGCCCATCGCGCCCTTCACCGTTTCGACTGTTCCGGCGGGGGATCTATTCCGAAACGGGGTGGTACCCTCCCCGGGAATAAACGGATGGCCGCGGCAGTCTCTGCAGTGCGGCCGGGCTCACGGAGATTCGAGTGGACAGCGATCCGCCAGCGCCGAGCGCGTTCGATCAGGTGGTGCTGCCTCATCTCGATGCCGCGTACAACCTGGCGCGCTGGATGACTCGCAACGGGCACGACGCAGAGGATGTCGTGCAGGAGGCCTTTCTGCGGGCGCTGCGATTCTTCGACGGTTTTCACGGAGTCAACGCCCGGGCATGGCTGCTCGCCATCGTGCGCAACGCCGGCTACGACTGGCTGCGGCGCCACCGCCCCGCCGACGTGGACTCGTTCGAGGAAGAGGTCCATGGCGCGATCGATCCGAGTCCGACGCCCGAGGACTTCGTGATGGAACAGGCGGATCGGACCCGCGTCCGCGAAGCCCTCGAGGCCTTGCCTCTGCCGTGGAGAGAGGTCTTGATCCTTCGAGAGCTCGAGGGCTTGTCGTACCGCGAGATCGCGGACGTCGCGGCCATCAAGATGGGCACCGTGATGTCGCGGCTGGCGCGCGCGCGCGGCGCGCTCCAGCAGCAGCTGGCCGCCGATCGGCCGAAGGCGGACCGGTGAGCTGCAGCGAGGTCCGAGCGTTGCTTCCCGCCCACCTGGATGGCGAGCTGGATCTTTCTCGTGAGGTCGAGGTCGAGGAACACCTGCGAACGTGCGGGGACTGCGCGCGTGCGTATCAGGCGCAGCTCGCGCTGCGCTCGGCGCTGAAGTCCGAGGATCTGTACTTCCGCGCGCCCGCGCATCTTGCACAGAGGATTCGGAGCGCTGCGCGGGCGGCGCCACCGAAGGCTTCGCGATCGAGGTCGCGGATGCCGGGCTGGCTCGGCGCCGCCGCTGCGGCCGCCGCTGTCGCCGCCCTCGCGATTTGGGTTTCGCCCATGCTCTCGCGACCGTCGAGAACGGATCGGATCACTCAGGACGTTGTTTCGGCGCACATCCGGTCGCTGATGCCGGGCCACCTGACCGACGTGCCGTCCTCGGAGAACCACACGGTCAAACCCTGGTTCGCTGGCAAGCTCGACTTCTCGCCGCCGATCGCCGATCTGAGCGCCGAGGGATTTCCCCTCGTCGGCGGACGGCTCGACTATGTCGGAGAGCGGCCGGTGGCGGCCCTCGTGTATCGCAAGGGCGAGCACTTGATCAACGTCTTCGTCTGGCCTTCCGGGCAGGCGCCGGATTCAGCAGTGACGGCGGACGCCCGCAAGGGTTACAACCTTCTCTCCTGGACCCGCGGCAACACGACCTTCTGGGCGATCTCGGACGTCAACGCCGCCGAGCTGCGACAGTTCGCCGAGCTCGTGCGCGCTCGCCTTTCCTGAGGGGCCCCACGAGGGCTTCCTGGAGCTTCAACGAGACTCCAGAGGGATACTTCGGCCCTGGAAACGCAGAAGTGGAGAACTGAGATGAGTGAGCCGACGTCCCGGAAAACGAGTTCCAGGCCCCTCATCGTCCGGTTGCTCTATTTCGTCGGCGGGCTGCTCGGGCTCGTGGTCCTGGCTCTTGCCGGGTTGAGATTCTATTTCGAGCACAACAAGGCCCGCATCGTTGCCGACCTCAACCAGTACGTCACGGAGCACATCAACGGCACGATGCGCATCGGCAGCATCGACTTTCAGCTCCTGACCGGTTTCCCGACGCTCTCTCTCACACTGACCGACATCGAGCTGAAGGACGACTCCGCAGTGGCTCGTCCGTTGCTGAGGGCGAAGGAGATCGAGGTCGGACTCAACGTCGTGAAACTCTTCCGGCGCGAGATCGACGTGAAGTCGATCGTGATCGAGGATGCGACCATCGATCTCTTCAAGGATAAGGACGGACTCACCAATTCCGACATCTTCAAGCCCGCGCCGCCGGCCCCGGCGCCGGAACCGGGCCGCGCGCCGCCCGCCATGCTGGTCCGTGACGTCGCGCTGCGTCACGTCGACTTCAAGTCCGAGGACTTGTATGAGGGGAAGCTGTTTCACTTCGTGGTCGACTCCCTGCACGCCGCCATCGACTACGACCCGGACGGGCTGCGCACCAATCTGAAGCTGAAGGCCCTGGCCCGGAGCATGATCTTTCTTCCCGTCAACGGCAGCTTCATCAAGGATCAGCCGCTGGCCGGCGTCCTGAAGGTCGCCTATTCAAAGTCGACCGGCCGGCTCAAGGTCGAAACGCCCGCCCTGGCGATCGGGAAGGGCTCCTTCGCGATCAAGGGCTGGTTCGGGATCGGAAAGAAGCCGGCCTTGTTCGAGCTCGACATCCGGACCAACATCCTGTGGCGCGACGCGTCCCCTCTCCTGTCCCCCAACGTTCAGCGGATCCTGGATCGCTTCGACCTTCCGAAGCCGCTCGAGGCGCGATGCGTCATCAACGGCGACCTCGCCGACAAGGGCGACCCGGCGATCGTGGTCGACGCCGACGTCAGGGACAACGAGATTCGCATTGCCGGAGGCGCCATCACGAACGTGTCGTTCCACGCGGAATACAACAATCACTCCGAAAAGGGAAAGCCCAACGGCGATCCCAATTCGGTGGTGACCGTGTCCGGGTTCCAGGGAGCCTACCGAAGCATCCCGATCGAGATTCCCAGCGCGACCATCGCGAATCTGTTGAAGCCGGTCGCGAGCGGAACGTTCCGGACCGAGTTCGGCCTGGCCAGTCTCAACGACCTGATCGACGAGCAGCTCATTCTGTTTTCGGGCGGTCAGGCCAGGGCGAGCCTGGACTTTCAGGTTGCCCTCGACGATCTGAAGCTCCACCAGCCGCGCTTCAAGGGAGAGGTCGGCATCAGCCAGGCGGATCTGCTCTACCGGCCCAACAACCTCCGGTTGAAAACGGACGTCGATCTCGCGTTCACGGACCAGGCGCTGTCGATCAAGAACGTCAAGTACGTCAGCGGCGCCAGCACGCTCGTGATCGACGGCGAAGTCGACAATTTCTTCAGCCTGGTCTACGACTCGCCGGAGAAGATGGTCGTCGCCCTGAACGCGCGCAGTCCTTTTCTGGACGCGAAGACGTTTCTCGGAACGGCGATCGGCAAGAAGGAGGCGGTTCCCGCGAAGAGCGCGCCAAAGGGTGCGGTGACGCAAACGCTTCGCGCGTTGATCGACAAGTGCCGGCTGGTTCTCAACATGCGGATCGACAAGGCGGTGTACGAGCACCTGGAGGCCACGAACGCGAGGGCCCAGATCGCGCTGGCGGATGGCGGGCTGAACGTCAGAAACGGCAGCATCGAGACCTCCGGAGGAAAGTTCGCGTTCGACGCGCACCTGGCCCCTCGGGGCGGCGTCGACGCTTTCGGGGCGAAGGTCAAGATCACCTCCTGCGACATTCCGAGGTTCCTGAAGGCGTTCAACAACTTCGGCATCACCTCGTTCACTCCCGACAACATCACGGGAGATCTGTCGGCGGACGCTTCTCTCAGCGGCGCGATCACCCCGGGCGGCGACCTGGTCGGCGGCTCGCTGAACGGAGATCTGAAGTATCAGATCTCCAACGGCACGTTGGTCGACTTTGAGCCTCTCATCGAGGTGGGCAAGAAGTTCTTCGTGAAGTTGCTGTTCGGGAAGAGAGACTTCGGCCACATTGCCTTCGGCGAGCTGGCGGGGGAGTTCAAGGTCAACGGCCACCTTGTGGATGTCGACTTCTTCCGCGTCAGCTCGAACGTCTTGAATTTCGACGTCATGGGCATCTACTCCTTCAAGCAGGGCACGAATCTGGGGCTGACGATCCCCCTGAGAAACCCGGAGGACGACGCCACGATCACCGACAAGGCCGAAAGAGACAAGCTCCGCTACAAGGGCATCGTTCTGCACCTCGTGGCCGTGGACGGCAAGAACGGCGGGATCGAGGTGAAGACCGGGAAATACAAGAAGGAAGGGAGCTGAACGGGATCGAACCGTCACACCCTCGCGAGCCGCACCCGACCAAAAGCTCGCGGCGCGAATAGTCTCCCGACCGAAGGGAGGGAGGAGGTTCGCGCCGCGGGAGCCGCAGCGGAGCGATGGATCAGGCGTCCGGTCGAGCCCGCATCCGGGCGAGCCGGACGCCGGTGCGCCGAAGGCGCAGATCCATCGCGCAGCGAAGGCGACGAATTGGTGGAGCTGAACGGGATCGAACCGTCGACCTCCTGAATGCCATTCAGGCGCTCTCCCAAACTGAGCTACAGCCCCACGACGGACGAAGGCGCGGAGAATAGCATGGGTCCGCGGGACGGGTAAACTCGCCCTCCATGCGCGCCTGCGAGCCCGACCTGCGATGAATTCCGAGCAGGAAAACGCGGTGACCGGGCTGCGGCAGGCGGTCGCGGCAATCCTCCCGGAACTGTCTTTCGGCCCCGGCGGGCGAGGCACCGACCTGAAGGCGTGGCTGGGAGAGCTCGAGCGCGGCGACATGCCATCCTCGCAGCTGCGAGCCATTGCCGCCTCGCTGCGCACCTTCGGAGGCGAGCTCGAGCGCCAGACCGAGCCTCCCACCCTGGCTCCTGCGGCCGTATCGCTGATCGAAGCCGCCAACGCCGTCCTGGTCGCCTTCTAGTTCGGCCGAGGTCGTTCCCGGTCCATAATCCCGCCCGGAAGCGCACGGGGTCCGGTGACCCTCGCGGACTTCAAATCCGTCGGCGTCGCGGCCTCGCGCCGGGACGGGTGGGTTCGACTCCCACACGCTTCCGCCAATGCCTCGCTTCATTCGCACCCTCAGAAATCGAGAGCGATCGTTTCTCTCCGGATCGCCGAGGGCGTCAGTCGACGGTAGGAAACGGGAGGTTCGCTGACAATTTCGCTGACAACTCCGTGGCCGACGCGGTGACGAGCGACGCTGGACGCAGCCGAGCCGTATACTCGATTCATGAAGGTGAACCGGCCCGAGAAGCCTTTCCTCGCGCTCGGCCTTGTGCTGGCTTGGCTCGCGGCCAGTCCAACTAGTGCCCGATCACAGCCTATTGTTGAGTTCCAGACCCCGACCGTCTTCAGCAGTCCCTCGTCAATCGTCGTTGGCCCAGACGGGAACCTGTACTTCACCGAGTTCTATCAAGGGATTGGCAGAATTACCTCCGACGGCTCGATTGTCGAATTCCCGACATCCTGTTCACCCGTGCCGAATCCCGCGTGGACGTCGTATCCCGCGTACGGCTGAGCGTCCGGCCCGGATCGACGATCTGGTACACGGGAGTTTGCAGGACGGGCGGCTTCTTGGCCGACAAGAGGGCGTGGTCGGAGTGATGAGTCCGCAGGGCGTTTCCACGTGATCCTGCACTCTGCTGACACCGCTCCCTCCGGGATCACCACAGGCCCGGATGGCAATATCTGGTACGCGGATTCAAGGGGCAAGATCGTCCGAATCGACTCGGGCGGTGTCATCACGGAGTATCCGGTTCCCGCTCCGAGCTATCCCGTCGAAATTGTCGCTGGCGCGAATGGATTCCTTTGGTTCACCCAAGCGTACGCTCCCAGTATCGGCAGGATTTCTGTGACCGGAGAGATTACGCTGTTTCCACTCCCTTCAACTGATCGGACTTCGTATGGCATCGCGTTGGGTCCCGACGGCAACATGTGGTTCACAGAATCGACCCT
Source organism: uncultured Acidobacteriota bacterium (assembly GCA_963843325.1). Classification (GTDB taxonomy): domain Bacteria; phylum Acidobacteriota; class Thermoanaerobaculia; order UBA5066; family Gp7-AA6; genus DAHUXD01. The sequence goes on along the minus strand of CAWJKC010000016.1, from coordinate 128,930 downwards.
CGACCTTTTGTCGAGCGGGATCGGTCGCATCACCCCCGACGGCGTGGTCACGGAATTCCGGATTCCAAGTGTAGCTGCCGGTTCGGGCGGGATCACCGCGGGTCCCGACGGCAACATGTGGTTCACGGAGCCGGGGACGGCCCCACCTCGAACAAGATCGGGCGGATCGATCTTGCAGGATCGATAACGGAATTCAGCGCACCAACCATGAATTCTGCGCCCACGGGGATCACCGCGGTCAAAGCGGATAAGAATGTTGACGAAGCGAAAACGATGAACGCCCCCGCCTCGATCACCATCACGCCCGTCCACGTTGCCGACCTGCTCGCCGAGGGCGCGCGGATGCCGGTCTACGTGCACGTCATCGACCATCCCGATGGGCGCGTGCTCGTCGACACCGGCATGACGGAGTTGCACCCGGCGGTGGCCGACATGGATCCGATCATCCGTCCACTCAGCCAGCAGGACTTCGACCTCGCCGGCATCGACATCGTCGTCAATACACACCTGCACTTCGACCACTGCGGCGGCAATCGTCTCTTCGCCGGCAAGCCGATCTACGTCCAGCGTCGGGAGCTCGACGACGCGCGCAACCAGGACGACTACACCATTCGCGAGTGGGTCGACCCGCCCGGCGTGCGGTACGTGCCGGTCGACGGCGAACTCGAGCTGCTTCCCGGACTCCGGCTCGTCCCGGCGCCGGGCCACACACGCGGCATCCAGATCGTCGTCGTCGAGACCGGCGGGCGTCCGGTCGTCATTGCCGGCGACGTGGCGGTCTGGTTCGGCGAGCTCGACGAGCCGCACACCGAAGGCCAGCTGCTGGTGCGCGCGCTCGACCCCGAGCTGGTCTGGCTCGCGCACGAGCACGAGCCGTGGCGACCCCGCAAGGCCTAGGGCATCCTGCTATTTCGTTCGAGAAGCGGGCAGCTTCGGGTGGGTTCGACTCCCACACGCTTCCGCCATCGGCCGTTTACCGCCGCCGAGCCTCGGTGTCCCGGAGAGGACCAGTGCTTCGACGAGGACGCCAGGTCGAGCTCGCACGTCGGCGAACGTCGGACCGCCGAAGTGAGCGCTGACCTGCCGCCGCCAGAACACGCGGATGCCGCCTAGTCTCCCCGATGAGAGCGTGGGACTCCACGTTCAGCCGATGTGTTCGAGAACAGCCCGACGGCCTTGCCCAGGAACACGTCGATCTGCCGTCGCGTCACCGGAGCCAATCCGCCGTCCTGGTTTCGATTCTGCAAACAGGGTCGAGCCCCTGGTTCCCAAGCGAAGTCAGCAAATCAGAACTGACCCCCCGCGAGCAAACGTTCAGCACAACCGGTCCGCTCTGCGGAGGCGTTGGAATTGCGTTACGCTATTCGCAGTATCTAGCTCTCCCGGAAGTTCGCTCTGTTCCGCAACGGGCCCACCTGACCCGCGCCCGTCGTCGCTCACGCGGTGTATAGGAGGTCCTTCGATGGACGACAATCCAGGGGCGGACTCACTCGCAAAGGCCCTCAAGACCCTCGCGATTGCGGTGGGGTGTCTTGCCGTGGCCGTTCTCGCCCTGTTTGGTCTCTACGCATTCTCGCTCTACAACTCCAGAGCCTTCTTCCGAGGGGCTACGTCCTTTTCAGGGAGTTCGAGCCGGACGACGCATGCAGCAGGCTCAACCGGAGTGAAGTCGAATGACAGGCCATTTCACTCGCTGCCGCCGGAGGAGAAGATCAAACGTTCCAGCGCCATCCTGCTGACGAAACATGAGAAGGAAGGCGGAAGGCTCAAGGCCATCGTGTCGGAGATCCTCAAGGGGCCCGACGCGGGACTGAACTATTCCGTTGGCGACGAATTCGGGGATCTCTCTCGCTACGTCGAAGGCGACACGGACTACGGCGAAGGAGACGTCGTGTTGTTCGATGCGTCTGGCGACATGCGGGAGTCGATGACCTACCGGCGTGGGAGGATTTCCGGACTCGGCGATATGCCCTTGGAGGTGCTCCGAGCGATGATTCGAGGGGGAGGAGGCGAGGTGTCTCCACCGGCGGTGCCTTCAGCAGTTCACGATGCGCCCGTCGTGCCCCCGCGTTCCTCGTCCGATCATCAGGAACAGTTGATTGACCTTGAACGCACGACCAATGGCGAGGGAGTCACGCGCTCGTTCTCCATTCCCAAGAGCGCGGCCCTGGGCATCCCGGAGTGGTTTCCCGAGAAGGGCGAGCCGCCTTTAAAGCTGGTGAAGGCGATCCAGTTAGCGACGGCGGCTGCAAGCGCGGATCGTCCAGACCACGCCACGTTCGTTGCTCGCTCCGTTCGCCTCCAACTGGTCAGTTGCGATGAGCCAGTCGGGAACCGCTGGTACTACGTCCTTGACTGCGTTCCCCGCCAGAGCGGCGGTGGCCTCGGGATGAGAGAGAGCGTTCCGATTGTCGTTCTCATGGATGGGACCGTGGTAGCAGGAACGATCAAGCGGTGAAGGGATTCGGGTCGGACGCCAACCAGAACCGGGCCGCGCCCGAAAATCGGAAACGTCTATTGGAGAGTGTCGCCTCGGGCCTCAAAGCCCGGTGCTCCCGGCTACATCAACCGCTCTCCGTCGTTGGCGAAACGGCCCCAGGCCGCTCCGGGCGGAACGGAAGCTCTGTTGGGCACGACGCTGGCCACATCAATCTCGGAGGCTTCAAACCATTCTCCGGATCGATCCATGAGGCGATTGTCTTCCTCGATAAAGGCGTTCATCAGGGCCTCCGCCTCCTTGCCGGTATCCCCGCCGATGAGGAAGCGCCGGCGACCCCTCTCGGTGTTTGCCTCGACCAAAAGGTACATACACCCTCCTCCCTGGGATTTGCTGCATAACGCGTGCCGAGCGGAGGCTCCGTGGCGGATCCCGGTGTTCGGCAAGGTTCCCGCCCCGCGGTGCCCCGGTCCTACTCCTTGCCGATCGCCTTCGTCATCTGCTCGAGTCGGAGTCGATCGAGCGAAGCGATGGGAAGGGCGGTGAAGAGTCCCAGGCGGCGGTAGATCTCCACGGCCACCTCCTTGATCGCCTGGCGCTGTTCCTCGGAGCCCTCGACGCCATCGGGGTCGCGTGATCCCCAATGCGCCACGATGGGCTGGCCCGGCCACACGGGGCAGGATTCGCGAGCGTTGTCGCAAACGGTGATGACGAAATCAAATTGGACGTCTCGGTATTCGTCCCACGACTTGCTTCGCGCCCCGCTGGCGTCGATGTGGTAGCCGTCCTTCAGGAGCTCGAGGACGTAGCGGACTGACGCGGCCCTTCGGGTTCGCTCCGGCGCTGAAGGATTCGAAATGGACCGGGTCCAGGCGCCGGAGAAAGTACTCGGCCAGGATGCTGCGGGCGGAGTTTCCGGTGCAGAGAAACAGGATCTTGAATCGCTTCGGTTCAGGGGCGTTGGTCATGGTTTTCCCTTCCGATCAGCCACCGGGCCAGGAGCACGAAGGCCGAGGTTCCGACAGCCTGTCCCGCGAGAAATCCCGGAACGTCCGCGGGGCGAATCCCCGTGAACGTGTTCGTCACGGACCGGGCAAGCGTCACGGCGGGATTGGCGAACGAGGTGGAGGACGTGAACCAGTAGGCCGCCGCGATGTACGCGCCGACCGCCACCGCGACCGGGGCGACGTCCCGGCGGGCGGCGAAGAAGATGACGGCCAGAAGTCCGAACGTGGCGACCGCCTCGGAAAACACCTGCGGAAGACCGGTCCGGGACTTGACGGAAAAGGAGAACAGCGGCTCCCCGAACATCGCCTGCGCGATCGCTACACCGACGAAGGCGCCGACCGTCTGAGCCAACGCGTAGGGCGGGACTTCGCGCCACGGACGGCGGCGCAGGATGGCCTCCGAGACGGTCACGACAGGGTTCATGTGAGCGCCGGAGAACGTCCCGAAGGCGAGGATGAGAGCCACCAGTCCGGCTCCGGTCGCGAGACTGTTGGCGAGCAGCGTGAGCGCCGAGTTGCCGCCGGAGAGCCGCTCGGCCATGATCCCGGAACCGACCACGGTCGCGAGAAGAAAGGCTGTCGCGATGCCCTCGACGACCGAGCGACGCGCCAGGGAGGCCCCCGGCGCGTCGTCGCCCGCGCCTACTTCGTGCAGCACGCGGCCTGCGCTTCCCGGGCGGCGTCTTCGGTGTCCGCAATGACCGTATAAACCTCCCAGCGGTTGCCGTCCGGGTCGGTGAGCCAGAACTTGTCCTGCAGGGCGTAGCAGCAGTCCTCGCGCTTCTCCTCCTCGGAGACGACGCCGCGATCCTTGAGGTCGCTTCGCCAGCGCCGGACGTCGTCCGAGGAGTCGACGCGGATGCCGAGATGGGAAAGGGGGCCCGCCGTCGGGGTCTTCAGGCCCGGCTGGAGCGCAAGATGGATCTCCGGGTCTGCGTTGACGAACTTTGCGTAGTCGGCCTTCCGCTTGCGCGGCTCACCGAAAAACCCGCGATAGAACTCGACCGACTTCGAGAGATCCGAGACGTTGAGGGAAATGTGCACTGCGGATGGCATGGCGTCCTCCATATCTATTTACCTAGATTCATTCATAGGTTTGAGCAATTTTTTTTACACGGCCTTGGCGAGCGTCTCGGCGAGACCCGCGATGGCGGCCTCGTTCCGGGCGTAGAACATCCACCGTCCTCGCTTCTCGGACGTCACCAATCCCGCCCGTTTCAGAACGTCCATGTGGTGCGAGGTCGCGGTCTGCGAGAGGCCGATGGCCTGCTCGATGTCGCATGCACAGAGGCCGCGTTCGGTCCTGGCGATGAGCTCGCAGCAGGACTGGCCCTTCGACTTCAGGAGCTCGAGAATTCGAAGCCGCGTCGGATCGCCGAGCGCCTTGAAGCCGGTGACCGAGTCCTTCGCAATCGTCACATCAACGAATCTAGTGCTATTGGTTCGCGCTGTCAAGCCCCCGCTCCGTCGGGAACGGACGCATCCGTTCCATGGCGAAACGCACCAGGCGCGGGCCCGCCGCGCGGGCCGCGACCCCTGCGGCCGCGGGATGCAGCATGAAGCGGCGAAACAGGGATCCCCAGCCGAAGCGTCGCGCGAAGCAGCGGTGCCACGCGGCGGCGTAGTCGCCGGCGACGTCGTCCACGGGAACGTGTCCCGCCAGACCCCGGCCCAGGATTTCCGCCGCGAGGACCCCCGAACGAAGCGCCGCCGCCTGGCCCTCGCCCGAAAAGGGATCGATCACTCCCGCGGCGTCCCCGACCATGAGCATCCCGTTTTCGACCGGCGGCTTCACGGTGAAGAAGACCGGCCCGACGCCGAGGTACGCGTCGGGACTTTCGCGCAGCGGCGCCATGAGCTCGTCCAGCGCGGGGCTCGAGCTGCGGGCGTGGGCGACGACGGCCTCCCACCCGGCGCCGAGGCGGCGGTGCACGCCCTCCGAGACGACTCCCGCCAGATGCGTGATGCCTCCCTCGACCCGGCAGAGACCGCAGTAGCCGCCCGGGAACAGAAAGAGATGAACCTGGCCGGCGAGCGTCTCTCCGCCGCCTGGTGTAGTCGCGGCTCCAGCCGAAGAATCGAGACCCATCCTCGAGAAACCGACGCTCGAGCCCGCGGTCGAGGGCGTCCCATCGCCCCCACGCGCCGATGAGGCCGCGCGCTTCCACCACGTGCGTGACCCCGTCGGTGACGAATCGGACCAGGAACTCCGAGTCGCGTCCGGTTCGATCGCCGTCACGCGCGCGCCGTGTCGGATTTCCGCTCCGAGCTCGGCGGCCCGCCGGGCGAGCAGATCGTCGAGGCGGAAGCGGGAAATGCCGAGGGCCGGCGTGGGCAGGTCGAAGGCAACCGACCGGCCCGTGGCCAGATGTAAGAAGCCGCTGTCGATCTCCTCGGCTTCCGCCTCGACGGCGTCGAGGACGCCGAGGCGACGCAGGTCCGCCTTGGCGGCGCCGGAGAGAAACTCGCCGCAGACCTTGGCGCGGGGAAAGCGGTCCTTCTCGAGGACGAGCGTCCGATGCCCGGCCATGGCGAGGGTTGCCGCCGCCGCGGATCCGGCCGGTCCGGCGCCGACGACGAGGGCGTCGCACGCGCTCATGCGTCGGCGGTGACGAGAAGGCCGTAGGGGCGGACGCGCAGCGCCCGGGCGGTCGGCGCGACACTCCGCGCGATCGCCTGCGCCTCGGCCGCGGTATAGGCCTGCCGCACGGAGGCGACGCCGTCGAGCACCGAGACCCGGCTCCGGAAGAGCGCGCGGCCCGCCACGGCGGCGAAGGCGAGCGGCACGCGATGCCGGCGCAGGTCGAGCATGGCGAAGCCGATCCGGGCGACGCGCAGCAGCTCGGCGAGGATCGCGCGGTTCTCGTCGGGAGAGAAGTGGTGGAAGAAGAGCGTCGAGACGGCGAAGTCGAAGGCGCGATCGGGGAAGGGAAGGCGGAAGACGTCGGCGGCGACGAGCGACACGGGGTCGGGTCCCGGTGAGGATCGTCCGGAGGCGAGGTGTCTCCACTGGACGTCCAGCGCGGTCACGCGGACTCCTCCGGCGACGCCCTCGAGGCGAGCCCGCAGCCGTCGCGCGACGGAGGCGGCGCCCGCGCCCACGTCCAGGATGGAGGCCGGTTGGCCCGACCCTCCGAGCCGCGGCGCCAGGTAGCGCGCGAGCGCCCGCGAGGCGCCCCAGTGCCGGTGCACGAAGTCGAGGTCCGCGAGCGAGAGCCGCATTTCCGAATCGGGCAGCGAGGGATCGTCGAGCAGCTCGCGGACGGGGCGCCGGTCGGGGACGAGCAGACTCAAGGAAGACCGCCGTCCTCGCCCCTCACGCCCACTGCAGCAGGAGCTGCTCCGCCGTGAAACCGGGGCCGAAGGCCGCCATCAGTCCGAGAGTGCCCGGCGCGGGCCGGCTCCGCGTGAGCCATTCATGCAGGACGAAAAGGACGGACGCGCTCGACAGGTTCCCGTACTCCGCGAGGACGTCCCACGACGGCTGCGTGCGCTCGCGGGGCAGGGCGAGCTCTTCCTCGATCGCGGCGAGCAGCTTTCGGCCGCCCGGGTGCAGGACGAATGCCTCGATGTCCCCGGCCGCCACGCGGTTGCGCGCGAGAAAGCAATGCACGAGCTCCCGGATCCGGCCCCGGATCATGTCCGGAACGTCGCGCGAGAGCACGATGTGGAGTCCCGACTCCTTCAGGACGAAGCCCATGGCGTCGATCGAGTCGGGGAAGAGGTAGCTCTCGGCGTCGAGCACGCGCGGCCCCGGCGCGTCCGCGCCCGTCATGATCGCCGCCGCGGCGCCGTCGCCGAACAGGATGCTCGAGATCAGGTTGGCCTGGGAAAGGCTGCCGCGCTGAAACGTGAGGCTCGCGAGCTCGACGGCGACGATCAGGACCCTGCCCTTCGGAAACGCCAGCAGGAAATCCCGCCCCCGCGCGATCGCCGAGGCCCCCGCGGCGCACCCGAGCTCCGTGATCGGCAGGCGGCGCACGTTCGACCGAAAGCCCATGGCGTTGACCAGGTGCGCGTCGAGCGACGGGATCATCACGCCCGTGCACGAGACGGTGAGGATGAGGTCGATGTCCTCCGGGCGCATCCGCGCCCGCTCGAGGCACTCGGCCGCGACCGTCCGGCCGAGCCGGATCGCGTGCTCCTGGTACTGCTCGCTGATCCGGTCGAGGGACCTCGGCTGGATCAGCTCCTCGACCGGCAGGACGCAGAAGCGCTGGCGGATGCCGGAATTGTCGACGACCGCCATCATCGCGTCCAGGCGCGAGCCCTCGAGCGGGAACACCTGCCCGAAGTAGGTCTTGACCACGTCGCGCGTGACCACGAAATCGGGAACCGCGGTCGCGGTGGCGGCGATCACGGCGTCGGACATGCGTCAGTTCCGGCTTGCGTCGATGCGCGCAATCTCGCGGGCGTACAGCGGATTCTGCGGAAATTCGTCGCGCAACTGCTCGAGCATATGCCGCGCGCGCGGGCCGTCGTGCTCGCGCAGGTAGGCGACGGCCAGGAGCAGGCGGGCGAAGGGGGCGAGGTAGCGCCCGCTCCGGGCCGTCCACTCGAGCTCCCGGATTCCCTGGTGCTTGTCGGCCGAAAAGCCGCTCAGGCTCAGGATCCACCGCACGGGAGCCGAGCTGCTCCCGATCAGGTACTTCGAGAGCCCCGTGGCGAGATAGGCGTCGCCGTAGTCCGGAGCCACGGCGAGGAGCTTCTGCGCCCATTCCGTGGCGCGCCGGGTCGGCCCAAGGGCCGCGACGTTGCGGTTCTCGATGAGCGAGAGGTAGTCGGCCTGGAGCCCGGAATCGAGCGTCAGCGCGAAGAGGGCGTCCGTGTCCCGAGGGTCCGCCGCGATCCGGGCTCGCGCGAGCGCCTCCGATCGCCGGAGGGCCGCGTCGAACCGGGCCCGCGCCTCGGGATCCGGACGCTGGCCCTTGCGGCCGAGGAAGCTCTCGTCCTCGACGAAGAACTGCGCCTCGAGGATCCCGAGGCGATTCAACTCCGCGAAGAGGGTGCCCGCGGCCTCCGAGGCGGGGCCCAGCGGGTCCTCCGGGTGCAGCCGTTGCCACTCTCCGAATGCGCCGAGCGCGCCCGCGAAGTCGAGCTGATACATCTGGCGATAGCCGGACTCGAGGCCATCGGCCGGCGGGAGATTGACCGCGAGCGCGCGCGCACGCAGCGCCGCGACGCCGCAGAGCACCAGCGCCAGGCTTCGAATCCCCGGTCGTGCGGCCGAGCGCTTTCATGACCTCCTCGCCGGCGACCCGTGGAACGACACGTCTCTCCCACGGTGCGGGCACCTCGATCGTAGCGGCTGCAAGAACCGGACCGTGGGGCCTTTAACCCGATCCTTATTGCTTTCTCGCCCCGCGCCCGATACGGTCCGACGCGCGAGGCTGACGACCATGCCTGATCCACTCGTCGAGACCGTCATCGCTGCGCTGGCCGAGGTCAAGCACGTGCCCCCGGAGCGCATCTCGATCGACACCACGTTCGCCGAGCTCAACGTGGATTCCCTGGACGCCATCACGCTGCTCTTCGAGCTCGAGAACCGGCTCGACCTCGTGATCCCCGACGAGGCGGCGAAGTCGGCCGGCAGCGTCCGCGACGTCGTCGAAGGTCTGCGGGCGCTGATCGCCAGCGGCCCGGCCCAGCCCGCGTCTCCCCCCGCGTCCGCGAGCCAATGACCTCGGCGGCCCGGCGCGTCGCCGTGACCGGCGTCGGAGCGATCTCGGCGCTCGGCCACGACGCGCCGCAGACGTGGGCGGCGCTCTGCGGCGGCCGCTCGGGCATCGCCCGCATCGAGGCGGTCGACGTGTCCGGCCTTCGATTTCAGAACGGCGCCGAGGTGAAGGGCTTCGATCCCGCGGCGCACTTCGATCCGGGCCGTCTGGACCTGCTGGACCGCTTCGCGCAATTCGCCGTCGTCGCCGCGCGGGAGGCCGTGCGCGACTCCGGCGTGGAGCTGACGCCGGAGCTGCGCGAGCGCACGGCCGTCTTCACCGGCTCGAGCCTCGGCGGACAGAACACGCAGGACGCGGCGTTCGTCGAGCTCTACCAGCGGGAAAACGGGCGTGTTCATCCTCTCTCGATTCCGAAGTGCATGGCCAACGCGGGAGCGAGCCAGATCGCGATGGAGTTCGGCCTGACCGGACCCTGCCTCACGGTTTCCACCGCCTGCTCGTCGTCCAACCACGCGATCGGCCAGGCCTTCTGGATGGTGCGCAGCGGGGCCGTCGATCTGGCGATCGCCGGGGGCAGCGAAGCGCCCTTTTCCACCGGGCACCTCAAGGCCTGGGAGGCCATGCGCGTCGTCGCGCCGGACACGTGCCGTCCCTTTTCCACGATCGCCGCGGTCTGATCCTCGGGGAGGGCGGGGCCATGCTGATCCTCGAGCCGCTGGATGCGGCCCGCGCCCGGGGAGCGCGGATCGTCGCGGAGATCGCCGGCTTCGGCATGTCCTGCGACGCCCACCACGCCACGCAGCCGACGGTCGCCGGGCCGGCCCGCGCCATGCGCGCTGCCCTCGCCGACGCGGAGATGGCTGCCGACGAGATCGGGTACATCAACGCCCACGGCACGGGGACGCGCGGCAACGATGCCGCCGAGGCCCGCGCGATCCGGGAGGTCTTCGGCGCCCACGCGGACCGTCTCGCGGTCAGCTCGACCAAGTCGATGCACGGACACGCCCTCGGCGCGGCCGGAGCCCTGGAGGCGGTCGCCACCGTGCTGGCCCTGGAGCACGGGATGCTTCCGCCGACGGCCAACTTCACCGGTCCGGATCCCGAGTGCGACCTCGACGTCGTGCCCGACCGCGCGCGCGCCGCCACGGCCTCGGCGGCGTTGTCGAACTCCTTCGCCTTCGGAGGCTTGAACGCGGTGCTCGCGTTTCGCCGCGACCCGGTCCCCGCCTAGGAGCCCGTCCGAGTCCTGCGCGATTTTTTCGACCCGGCCCGGCCGGGGCCACAATATCCGCCCGCCTCGTGCGTCTACAGCTACAGGACAATGAACCTCGCTATGGCCCAGGACGAGCAGGACGACCGGATCGCCGAGACGATCGAGCGCGAGCGGGGGCGCCTGCGCAACTTCATCCGGAGCCGGGTCGCCGACGAGCTCGACGTCGAGGACGTGCTGCAGGACGTCTTCTCGGAGCTCGTCGAGGCGTATCGGCTGGCGAAGCCGATCGAGCAGGCCGGGGCCTGGCTCTTCCGGGTGGCGCGCAACCGCATCGTCGACCTGTTTCGCAGGAGGCGCCTGGCGCCGCGCATGCCGGAAGCCCGAGCCGACGACGACGAGGACTCGGAGCGGCTCGAGGAGCTGCTTCCCTCGCCGGACGCGGGACCGGAAGCGGCCTACGCCCGAACGGTCCTCCTCGAAGAGCTCGAGCTCGCCCTGGGCGAGCTCCCGGCCGAGCAGCGCGCGGTCTTCGTCGCGCACGAGATCGAGGGTCGAAGTTTTCGAGAGCTGGCCGCCGAAAGCGGCATCAGCGTGAACACGCTGCTCTCGCGCAAGCGCTACGCGGTGCTCCACCTGCGCCGCCGGCTCGAGTCCATCCACGCGGATTTTGGAAAGGAATGAGGAGGACGGAAATGAAAAGGCATTGGGGCATCGGCGTTTTCAAGTTCTTGCTGCTCGTCGGGATCGTGCTCGCCGGGTTTGGACAGGCAGTCCTGCAGTTGTGGAATCTCCTGATGCCGGCGATCTTCGGCCTGCCCAGCCTCGGGTACTGGCAGGCCGTCGGGCTGATGGCGCTCAGCTGGATCCTGTTCGGCGGGCTTCGCGGGTTCGGAATGATGCGGGGAGGCAGTCATCGGGGAGGCGACTGGCGCCGCGGCCTCAGGCAGCGGTGGGCCGCGATGAGTCCCGAAGAGCGCGAGGAATTCCGCAAGGGGATGCGCGGGTGCGGTGAGCCGGGTGCGCCGGGGGCGGAGCCGGCCTGAGTACGGGGGTGAAAATCGGGAGGAGCCGGTGAAGGCTCCTCCCGGCCGGGAAAGCCGCTAGTACGGCTTTTTCGGCTGCTGGACGGAGATCGACTTGGCCATGGGGTTGGCGCCCTGGTCCTTCGAGTCGATCGTCACCGATACGGTCGCGCCCTCCTGGGGCAGACCGGCATCGAGCTTGGTGGAGTCGTTCCAGAAGACCGTCACGTTGGTTCCGGTGGAGTCCTTGACCACCATGGACTTTGCAGTCGCGTCCACGTGGCTGACGGTTCCGACGATCGTGCGATCGTTCGAACCCTCGGCCAGCGCGACCGCCGACAACACCAGAAGTACGGCGACCGACAGTGCGGCGAGCTTTCTCATTCGAACCTCCTCGAGAAATGGGTGACGCCGGATTGCGACCCGTCGAATTTTGCTGCAATTGGCGCGCCAGCGGCCCGGCAGTTTCGCGACGGCGGAGCCGCTGCAGGGGCTAAACTCCTGCGCGTGAACGCGAAAGCGCCAGAGCCCTCGTGGAAGCGGCGGGCCTCTCCCGGTCCTACCGGCTCGGGGCGGGGGTCGTGCCCGCCGTTCGGGACGTGACGCTCGCGATCGCCCCGCGCGAATTCGTGGCTCTCAAGGGGCCGAGCGGATCCGGCAAGACGACGCTCCTGAATCTGCTCGGCCTGCTCGATCGGCCGGACGCCGGCGTGGTCCGGGTGGAGGGCCGCGACGGCGAGGCGCTCTCCGAGGACGAACGCTCGGACCTGCGGCGCGACCGGTTCGGATTCGTCTTCCAGACGTTCAACCTCATCCCGGTGCTGACGGCGGAGGAGAACGTGGGCTATCCCATGGCCCTCGCGGGCCTCGACGCGGCGGCGCGGCGGGCGAAGTCGCGCGCGCTGCTCGACTCGGTCGGCCTCGGCGACAAGTTCGGCGTGCGCCCGGATCTGCTCTCGGGCGGCCAGCGGCAGCGCGTGGCGATCGCGCGCGCGCTCGCCAACGACCCGTCGGTCGTCTTCGCCGACGAGCCGACCGCCAACCTCGACAGCCACACGGCCGAGGAGATCCTCGACCTCATGCGGGACATCAACGCGAAGCAGGGCGTTGCGTTCCTCTTCGCCACGCACGACCCGCGCGTCGTCGCGCGCGCGCGGCGGATCGTGAGCCTGCACGACGGCGCCATCGAGTCGGACGCTGCCGCATGAGCGCCTTTGCCCTGGCCTGGAGAAACCTCGTCCGCCAGAAGCGCCGCAGCTTCCTGATGATCGCCGTCGTGACGTTCGGCTTCGCGGCGTTCGCGCTGGCGGGCGGCTTCATCGCCCAGTCCTTCGAGGGCCTGAAGGAAGGCACGATCCGCAGCGTCGGCGACCTGCAGGTCGTGGACCGGCACGCCGTCGGCAAGGCGGAGGAGGCGACGCTCGAGTACGGCCTGACCGACGCCGCGCGCGCCCGGGCGCTCGCGGCCGGGGATCCGGAAGTCGCGTCGGTGCTGCCGCGGATCGACTTCGTGGGCCTCGCGACCACGGGCTCCAAGTCCGTCCCGTTTCTCGGCGTCGGCGTGGACCCGGATCCCGAGGCGGCGGCCACGCTCGCGCCCGAGCTCGTGACCTCCGGCAAGTACCTCTCGGGCGACGGCGGCGACGGCGTCGTGCTCGGCACCGGCCTGGCGGCCGCGCTGAACGTCAAGCCGGGGGACCGGATCACCCTCATGTCCACGACGCCGGACGGTTCGTTGAACGCGCTCGACGGCGTCGTCGAGGGCCTCGCGGACGTGCACATCAAGGAGCTCAACGACCGGTACCTCACGGCGGGGATCGGGCTCGTCTGGCGGCTGCTCCAGAGCCCCGGGACGGTCTCCAAGCTGGTCGTCTTCCTGAAGAAGGACGCGCACGAGCAGAAGGCGGCCGAGCGCGTCGGCAAGACGCTCGTCGACGGCGGATACCCGATCGTCGTCCGGCACTGGCGCGAGCTCGCCACGTTCTACGAGCAGGTGAAGCTGCTCTACATCGGGATCTTCGGGTTCGTGGGTGCGGTCCTCGTCGTGATCGTGATCCTGTCGGCGGCGATCGTCATGACGATGGCAGTGACCGAGCGGACGCGCGAGATCGGCACGCTGCGCGCCCTGGGGACGCGGCCGTCGAAGGTGCTGAGAATGTTTCTCGCGGAAGGGGTCGCGATCGGCATCGCCGGCTGCGTGGCCGGGACCATCCTCTCTCTCATCGTCGCGGCGGCGCTGAACGCCTCCGGGATCATCCTGCCGCCGCCGCCGGGGGCGACCCACGGCATGCCGATCAACGTGAAGCTGTACCCGCTCGCGTACGTCGCCGGCATCGCGGCGATGGTGCTGACGATGGCGATCGCGTCGTACTTTCCCGCCCGCCGGGCCTCGCGGGTTTCGATCGTGGAGGCGTTGACGCATGTTTAAGCGGATGACCGCCGGGCTGCTGCTGCTCGCCGCCACGGTGGCCGCGGCGCAGACCGCGGCCGAGGTGCAGGCGTGGCTCAAGGCCGTGGACGACGCGCGCAACGCGCTGGGCGAGGCGAAGATCTCGGCGCGGGCGAGCCAGGTCGAAGACGGCAAGGTCGCCGGCACGGCGGACTTCGACATCTACATCAAGGGGCGCGACAAGGCGCTCATCGTCTTCCGCGGCGGCAAGAACGACGGCCGCAAGGCCCTGACGGTCGGCGACAAGATGTGGCTCCTCGTGCCCGGGGCCGAGCACCCGGTCCCGATCACGGCCAACCAGCGCCTCATGGGCGGCGCGTCCTTCGGAGACGTCGCCCGGATTCGTTTCGCCGACGACTTCACGGCGACGGCGCGGCCGGGCACCGAGAAGGTGGGGGAGCACGACTGCCGCGTGCTCGACCTGACCGCGGTGTCCACGAAGGTCGCCTACCCGAAGGTGACGCTCTGGCTCGACGCGTCGGGCGAGCTGCTGCCGCGCAAGCTCGTCTTCTACCTGCCCTCCGGAAAGGCCGCCCGCGAGGTGCGCTTCACGAAGTTCCGGAAGGTCCAGGGAAAGAACGCCGTCGCCGAGATGGAGATCCAGGACCTTTTCGGCTCCAAGACCCAGACGCTGACGCGGCTCGAGTACCTCGACATCCAGCCGGCGAAGATCGACGATTCCGTGTTCACGCCGGACGGCGCCGGATCCATGTAGAGCCCGCTAGGCGGGGCGGCTTCGTGTCGTAGGGGCGGGGCTTGTCCCCGCCCGCCTCCGCCACATCGTGACTGTTGCGGGCGGCCGCACCCGTGGGAACTCGTGCGCAGCACGGCGGTACCCGCCCCTACGGCCCGAAGCGATGCGAGTTCGAAGACCTCACCTTACGGCGGGGCGTTCTCCAGGAACCACCGGTCCAGCAGCCGCAGCAGCTTCACCGGGACGAAATTCACGAGCCCGTCCGCATGGAGGGCGCCTGCCTGGTCGAGGTGGACGTGCTCGACGGGCTGCGCCGCCGCGCGCGCCAGGGCGCGGCCGTGCGAAGGATCCACGAGCCAGTCGCCCTCGGCCGTCACGATGAGCTTGGGCATCGGTAGCGAAGCCATGGCGTCTTCCGCGCGGGGGCGACGGGCGGTCAGGCGGCGGCCCGAGAGCCTGGGGACCTTCAAGGCGTGCTTCCACTGCAGCTGCCTGAGCGCGCCGAGCTTCCACGGCTTCGGGCGCAGGGCGCGCAGGTCGGAGGGCGAGGAGATCATCGCGAGGGCACGGCACGGCTGGTCCGGCCTCACGGCCAGAGCCTGCGCGGCGATCGAGCCTCCCAACGAGAAGCCGAGGACCGCAAAGCGCTCGTACATCTTTCCCTCGCCGACGAGCTCGTCGAGGACGGCCTGGAAGTCGTGGTGCTCCGCGGCGCCGAAAGAGTAGCCGCCCCCGCTCTGGCCGTGGCCGCGGAAGTCGAGTGCGGCGACGTCGTAGCCGCGGTGGGCAAAGTGGGTGGCGAGGAACAGGGTCTCGCGCGCCAGGCGCACCCGCCAGAAACCAGGGGCGAGCACGAGCAGCTCCTTGCCCGGCCGGCGCCACAGCGTGTAGGCGATCGCGACGCCGTCGCGCGAGCGCGCCTCGTGGTGTCCGACCTGGTGCGTTTCGGCCTTGCGGCGCGGCGGGCTCAGAGCCGGTCTCCGAGGACGAGGCAGTCCACGACCGCGCCCTCGGCGAGAGTTTCCGTTCCGTGGGGCACGCGGATGAGCGCGTTCGCGCTCGCGTAGGTGCCGAGGTCGTGGCTGCCGCGGCTGCGGATCGGTTTGGCGCGCAGCTTCCCGTCGGCGACCGAGAGCTTCGCGTCTGTGTACGTCTCGCGCTTGCCCTTGATCGTGATCGGGCGCGTGAGGAGGGCGGACACGAACACGGGTCCCGCGGGCTCGGCGCCCGACAGCGCATCGAGAGCGAGGCGGACGAACACGTGAAAGCACACGGACGTCGAGACGGGGTTGCCCGGCAGGCCGAACCAGAGCTTGTCGCCGCGGCGGCCGAAAGCCACCGGCTTGCCGGGGCGGATCGCGACGCCGTGGAAGAGGATCTCGAACCCGGAACGCCGGGCCTCTTCGGGCAGCAGGTCGAGGTCGCCCGCCGAGACGCCGCCGCTCGTGATCAGGACATCCTCCTCGGTCGCCTCCCGGGCGAAGAGGCGCCGCACCGCGTCGCCCTCGTCGGCCACCGGCAGGCGCGCGGTGGCCTCGGCGCCGTGCGCCCGGCAGAGCGCCTCGAGCATCGGACCGTTGGAGTCGCGCAGCTGGCCCGGGCCGGGCTTTGCGGTCGTGGCGACGAGCTCGTTGCCCGTCACGGCGATCGCGACGCGCGGCCGCCGATAGACGTGCAGGGGATCGGCTCCCGCCAGCGCCGCGAGCGCGATGTCCGAGGGCACGAGCCGGCGGCCGCGCGAGAGCAGCACCGTGCCTTTCTCGATGCTCTCGCCGCGGAGGCGCAGGTGGTCGCCTTTTTCCGGCGACGCGAGGGCGGTGATGGCGCCTTCCTCCCGGAGGACCTTTTCCACGGGCAGGATCGCTTCCGTGCCGTCGGGCACGGGCGCTCCGGTCATGATGCGCACCGCCTCGCCCTTCTTCAGCGGCGCGGGCGGTGCGGTCGCCGGCCCCGACGACGCCGGGCCGTTCGGCCACCGGACCCTTGCCGGCGGCGAAGTCGGACAGGATCACGGCGTAGCCGTCCATCGCAGACGTGTCGAAAGGCGGCCAGGCGACGTCGGATTGCACGTCGCGCGCCAGCACCCGGCCGGCGGCCTCGCGCAGCGCGATCATTTCCGTCGAACCCGCGGCGCAGGCGCCGCGGAGGATCTCGAGGGCTTCGGAGACCTTGATCACGGCCCGATTCTACGGCCTCGGGAGTGCTGCTACGATTCGCCCGGAGACCCTGAATGCCGATTTACGAATACGTGTGCGGATCCTGCAAGAAGAAGACGGAAGTCATCCAGGGGATGAACGATCCGCGGCTGAAGGTGTGCCCCCACTGCGGCGGCAAGCTGACCAAGGCGTTCTCGGCGCCCGCGATCCAGTTCAAGGGCAGCGGCTTCTACATCACCGACTACCCGAAGGGCGAGAGCGGGAGCCGGAAGTCGGAGGGCGGCAAGTCCGAGGGCGGGTCGTCGGAGAAGTCGGAAAAGGCCGAGAAGACCGAAAAATCTGAGAAGTCCGAAAAGTCGGAGAGCGCCGGCAAGTCCGAGAAGGTCGAGAAGAAAGCGGAGAAGACCGAGAAGAAAAAGGAAAAGAAGACCTAGTCGTCGGCTAGCCACCCGGGAGCTACTTCAGGTCCAGCCCCTTCAGATACTCCCGGAACGCCCCGCCCAGGTCCTTGCGCTTCAACGCGAACTCGACCGTCGCCTTCAGGAACCCGAGCTTGTCCCCGGCGTCGTAGCGCTTGCCCTCGAAGAGGTACCCGTCGATGGGCCGCCGCGACAAGAGCGTCTTCAACGCGCTCGTCAGCTGGATCTCCCCGCCGACGTCCGAGCGCGTCTCGTCGAGGATCTGGAAGATCTCGGGCGGCAGCAGGTAGCGCCCGATGATCGCGAGGTTCGACGGCGCCTTGTCGGGCGAGGGCTTTTCCACCATGTCGGTGATCTTCACGACCCGGTCCTCGACCTTGTCGCCCGCCACGATCCCGTACTGGCGCGTCTCCGCGCGCGGAACTTCCTGCAGCGCGATCACCGGATTGCCGCGCCGCTCGTAGAGCTTCATCATCTGCCCGATGCAGGGCTCGTCGGCGTCCACGATGTCGTCGCCGAGCAGCACGGCGAAGGGCTGGTCGCCGACGAGGTCGCGCGCCTGCAGGACCGCGTGGCCGAGGCCGAGGGCCTGCTTCTGCCGCACGTACGACAGAGGGATGAGCTCGGAGATCTTCTGGACCTCGTCGAGCAGCGTTTCCTTGCCCTTCTCGGCGAGCATCTGCTCGAGCTCGAAGGACGTGTCGAAGTGGTCTTCGATGGCGTTCTTGCCGCGGCCCGTGACGATGACGATGCGCTCGATGCCGGCGTCGCGGGCTTCCTCGACGACGTACTGGATGAGCGGCCGGTCCACGAGCGGCAGCATTTCCTTCGGCTGGGCCTTGGTGGCCGGCAGGAAGCGGGTGCCGAGGCCGGCCGCGGGGAAGACGGCGACGCGAATCTTGGCCATGCGGACAGTGTAGCCGACGAAGGACACGGCCGGATGCGCCCGCGACCCCGTACAATGCGAAGGTGAACATGGACAAACCACCCCGGCTTCTGCGGGCCCTCGGCCCGGTGATTGTCATCGTGGCCGCGTTCTTTTTCTCCGCGCAGTCTGCGGACGCCGCCGCATGGTGGCGCCTGCCGCTCTGGGGCGCCGAGGTGCGCGCCTTCGCCCTCGATCCCTTCGAGCCCGGCGTCGTCTACTGCGGCACCTCGCGCGGCAATTTCTACGAGTCCCGGGATGCCGGGGCGACCTGGGAGCCGATGCACGCGGGCCCGGCCTTTCCGGGCTACTACGTCACGTCCCTCATCGCCGATCCGGCCGTGCCCGCGCGTCTCTGGGCGTCGGTCGCGGGCGAGCTCGGCGGCGGCCTCGTCGTCGTGAGCAACGACCGCGGCGCGAACTGGACGGTGCTCCTGAAATCGAGCCAGACCGTCGTGAGCCGCGCGCTCGCGCTCGCGCCCGGGATGCCGCGCGTCCTCGCGGCCGGCGGCGACGACGGCGTGCGCCTTTCGGCCGACGGCGGCAAGACCTGGGCCCGCACGGGCGAGGGCGTCGACGGTCTCCAGCAGGTCGAGTCGCTCGCCTTCGACCCGGCCGACCGGCGCGTGCTCTACGCCGGGACCTGGCGCCAGGCCTTTCGGACGAAGGACGCGGGCGCGACGTGGAGCCGCATTGCGGAGGGAATGGTCCTCGACGCCACCGTCTACGCGTGGGACTTCGACGCCGCGGATTCCCGCGACGTCTGGGTCTCGACGTGCGGCTGGGTCTACCGCTCGCGCGACGGCGGCGACCGCTGGACGCGCTTCACGACCGGCTTCACGAACCGGCGGTCGCACAGCGTCCGGCGGGACCCCACGCGCCCGGGCGTCGTGTACGCCGCGACGGTCGGCGGGCTCCACCGTTCCGACGACGGCGGCGCGACCTGGGCCCGCATCACGCGCGAGTCGCTGGTCGTGACCGCGCTCGAGGTGGACCGGCGCTCGGGCCGCCTCTACGTCGGCACCGAGGGCGAGGGCGTGTTCTATTCCGACGACGGCGGCCGGACCCTCGAGTCCGGCTCGCGCGGACTGCCGGAAAGCCGCGTGGCCGAGCTCGTCGCGGACCCGAACGATCCGTCCCGCGTGTTCTTCTTCCGCGCCTTCGCGGGCGAGGAGACGGGAGTCTGGGAAGCGCGCGGGCGCCAGGTCCGCAAGGTGTCGCAGGATGCGCTGCCCGCGTCCGCCTCGCTCGTGGCGTTCCGCGGGCGCGACGGCCGCACCGTGCTGCTCGTCGCCAGCTCGACGGGAGTGCGCGTCTCGCGCGATCTCGGCATCCACTGGGCGGCCCCCGCGCAGCCGCCGGAGGGATCGCCGATCGTGCTGTACGGCGCGCCGTTCGAAGAGCCCGTCGTCGTCACGACCGACGGCGTCTTCCGGACCGACGACGGTGCGCGCTTCACGGCGGTGGCCGGCGGGCTGCGGCCGACGTCGTCGGCGCAGCTGCTGGCCGATCGCAACGGAGATCCGCTGCTGGAATTGAAGAGCGGCGCGAGCCTGTCCTACTGGGACGGCCAGAGCTGGTCCACCCGCAAGAAGGCCACGCTCGGAGGCGGGATCTTCATGAAGGCCGCCACCGACAAGCCGACCGGCGGATACTCCAACCTCCAGGACGTGGACGGCACGCTGCTCTGGTACGAGGGCCGCAACCGGCGCGCCTTCACGAGCCCGCGCGCCGCGCTCACGCTCGCCTCCGCGGCCCAGGTGGCGGGCGGGCGCGTCTACGTCGGCACGATGGGCGACGGGCTCTTTCTCTTCGAGCCCTGATCCCGCGCCCGGCGACGTTCGGCCCTTGCGGGCCGTAAACTCCAGAAGTTGAGCACGTCGAAGTCGACAGAGTCGAACCTCGCACCGGCGATCGGCGCTGGCGTCGGGTTGTTGATGGGATACGCACTTGCAGCGGGCCTGCAGGTCGCGCCCGCGGCCGGCCAGTTGCCGGGCTTCGCGCTCGAGAATGGCTTCGACCCGAGGCGCGACGTCTTCCGGCTGGCGATCCTGCTCGCGTGCAGCCTCGTGGGCGGTGTCGTGGCCCGCATCGCGTGGCGCGGCCGAAACGGCGGCGGCCGCGAAAACGGGAACCCTTCCACCCGGGCGGACCTCGCCCGCCCGGCGGCCCCCGGACTGGCCGGGCCGGCCGTCGTCGCGCATGCGATCGCGATCTGGAGCCTGGTCGCACCGGCGCTCGTGCCGCACGGCGTCTGGCCGCTGGGCCTCTTCGCCGCCGCGGCCGGCCTGGCGCTTTCGCTGGCCGTGGTCCTGGGCCGGGGGAGCGCCGCCGCGGGCGCGCCGTATCTCGGCGCCGCGTCGCCGATCCTCGCGCTGGGGTTCATGGGGACCACGACCGTGCCCCGCGTGCTCGCCGGAACGGCCGCCGGCTTTCTCCTTCCCGTCCTCGCTCGCGCCGCGGCGGATCACCGCCCGCAGCTGACGCGGTGGATGCGCGCGCTGACGCTCGCGGTGCTGCTGCCCGGCAGCGTGACGGCGATGGCCGCGGCGGCGGTGATGCGCTCGCCCCGCATCGTGAACATCTTCGAGGACGGCCATTCGCTGCTGCCGGCATCGGAGTACTTCCGAGGCGAGCTGCCCTACCGCGACATCGTGCCCGGCCACGGCCTGGTGAGCGACGGCCTGCTCGCGTTCGTGCAGCTGCGCGTCTTCGGCGACGACGTCGGGGGACTGAAACGCGGAGAGAAGGTCAGCGGCGCCCTGTACTGGCCGGGCTTCTACGCCATCGGGTATGCGGCGACGGGCAGCCCGGCCTTCGCGCTGGGTGGTCTGCTCTTTTCGTTCGCCGCCATGCCCAGTTATCAGAATCCCCGCGCGATGGTGGCCCTGTGGCTGCTGGCCCTCGCGCTCTACGCCTCGCGCTCGAAGCGGCGCGTCGCATGGCTCGCGTTCGGCGCGGCCGTGCCCCTGGGCCTGTGCGTGGCCGTCGAATTCACGTTCTATTCCGCGTGCGCCGGAGCCGTCGCGCTCTGGGTGGCAAGAGGGCGGCGGCTCGTCTACCTCGGCTGGATGGCGTTTGGCGCGGCGGCGTCCTCGACCGCGATCGCGCTGTGCCTGATGGCGTTCGGCATCCTGCCCGGGTTCCTGCGGACGACGTTCCTGTACGTGCCCTCGCTCCTGCCGGTCTACGCGCAGGGATTGCCGGCGCTCCACCGTCCGAGGGGCGGCGCCGCGCAGTGGCTGGCGCTCTTCGGCGACGAAACTGCCCTTCTCTACGGCTTCACGGCGGTCAGCCTCGTGCTTCTCGGCGCCTATCTGCCGCAGGCTCCCCGCGTGGGACCGCGGCTGAGGCCATTGCTGACGTTGTCCGCCTGGGTCTTCGTCGCGATGCTTTCGTTGATCGAGCGGCAGCACGTGGGCTATGCGGGCGTGGTCGTGCCGATCGGGCTCCTGCTCCTGGAGCGGTGGGCGCGCGGCTGGCGCCCGTGGCCGAGTCTCCGGTGGGCCGTCGTGGCCGTGGTGCCGGCCCTGCTCCTGTGGCACCGGTACCCCCTCTCGCTGATGTCCGGGGTGGCCTACGTGACGGCGGCCGGGCCTTCGATGCAGCCGGGCCTGAGGGCGGTCGACGACCCGCCCCGCGCGCGCGGCGGCCAGTTCCAGGCGTGGGATTTCGATCTCCTGATCGCGACCTCCGAATTCCTGCGCGACGGGCGGTTCGCGCCCGACGAGACGTGGTTCGACTTCGGGCACGCGCCGGGTCTGTACTACTTCTTCGATCGGGACTGCCCGATTCGCTACTACGAGCCCGGCTTCTACGAATCCGAGAGCGCGCAACGCGAGGTGATCGCGGCGCTCGAGTCGAACCCGCGGGTGCGCGGGGCGCTCATGAATGCGGGTTACGGGCTCGGCTACGCCGAGATCGACGGAGTGCCGAATGCCCGGAGGGCGCCGCTGGTCGCGGCCTATCTCGCCGAGCGATTTCGGCCCTTCTACCGCAGGGGGCGCATCGAGTTCTGGATGAGGAAGGAACCCGTCAGCGCGGGAGGTCCAGGAGCTTCAGCGTCGAGCCCACCGTGATCTTTTCTTTCGCCGCCAACCCGCCCGCGATCTCGAGGACCTGCCGCGCGGGGGAATCCGGGCCGTAAGTGCCGCAGGGGTCGGCCTTGCAGGGAGGCGTGTTCGGCCGAGACGAACAGGACCTTGCCCGACGCGTCCATCCAGATCATGTCGAGCGGAATCATCGTGTTCTTCATCCAGAAGTGGTGGGGCGCGTCTTCGGGGAAGACGAAGAGCATGCCGGTACGCTCGGGCAGACTCTCGCGGAACATCAGGCCCAGCGCCTGGTCCTCCGGGGTGAGCGCCAGCTCGAGCCTGTAGACGGCGCCCGAAGGCATCTCGGCGCGCGGTCCCGCCGCCGCGGGGGCGGGTGTGGCCGCGGGCGCGGGGGTCGAGGCGGGAGCGGCGCCGCAGGCCGCCGTCAGCACGGCGGCCAGGATGCTTGCCATGGCCGCGGAGAGACGCGCACGGCTCAAGCCGGAGTTCCCTTCGCCTCGGCGGGGCCCTCGTCCTCGCCCTCGTACATCTCGTCGCGGTGCACCAGGTTGTACTTCTTCGCGTAGTAGCGGAAAGACCGGAAGGACATGTGCAGAAGCTCCGCGGCCTTCGTCTGCACTCCGCCGCAGCGGTCGAGCGCTTCGCGCATGAGGCGCTTGCCGACGGTCTCGAGATACGCCTCGAGGTTGATGCCCTCTTCCGGCAGGCTCTCGAAATCGGGGACCCGCGTGCGCACGCCGAGCACGATCGCTTCGGGCAGGCTCGAGGCGTTGATGACCGGCCCGGC
Organism: uncultured Acidobacteriota bacterium; assembly: GCA_963843325.1. GTDB lineage: Bacteria > Acidobacteriota > Thermoanaerobaculia > UBA5066 > Gp7-AA6 > DAHUXD01. The sequence continues at coordinate 106,088 of CAWJKC010000016.1, read as the reverse complement.
CTCCAGGGCCACCGTGCGCTCGAGCGTGTTCTCGAGCTCGCGCACGTTGCCCGGCCAGGGATAGCCCTCGAGCAGGCGCATCGCCTCGATCGAGATCTTCTTCTCGGGGATCTTCTGCTCCTTGCAGAGCGCGGCGATGAAGTGCGTGGTCAGCGGCGCGACGTCCTCGGTCCGCGACCGCAGGGGCGGCAGGGGGATCGGGATGACGTTGATGCGGTAGAAGAGGTCCTCGCGGAACTTCCCCTCGGCGACGAGGTCGGTCAGGTCCTTGTTGGTCGCGGCGACGATGCGCACGTCGACGGAGACCTCGTCGTTGCCGCCGACGCGGCGGATGAGCTTCTCCTGGATCGCCCGCAGCAGCTTGACCTGCATCGTCGGCGTCGTCTCGGAGATCTCGTCGAGGAAGAGCGTGCCGTTGTCGGCTTCCTGGAAGAGGCCGCGCTTCTCGCGCACCGCGCCGGTGAACGCCCCGCGCTCGTGGCCGAAGAGCTCCGTCTCGAGCAGGGTTTCGGGCATCGCGCCGCAGTTGATCGAGACGAACTTGCGGTCCTTGCGGATCGAGGAGAAGTGGATCGCCCGGGCGATCAGCTCCTTGCCCGTGCCGCTCTCGCCCGTCAGCAGGACCGTCGAGGAGACCTTGCCGATCCGCTCGATCGTGCGGAAGATCTCCTGCATCCGGCTGCCCTTGCCGATGATGTTGGCGAAGGTGTACTTGCCCGCCAGCTCCTGGCGCAGGTACAGGTTCTCGTCCTGGAGCAGCTTCTCCCCGAGCGCGCGGCGGACGATGAGGACGAGCTCGTCGTTGTCGAAGGGCTTGGAGATGTAGTCGACGGCGCCCCGCTTCATGGCCTCGACCGCGTCCTCGGTCGACGTGTGCGCCGTGATCATGATGACGGGCGTGGGGAGGTTCTCCTCGCGAACCTTGCGCAGCAGGTCGAGCCCGTTGCCGTCGGGCATCTTGATGTCGCAGAGGATCACGTCCGGGCTCGATCGGATCGCGGCCGCGACGCCCTCGGTGTAGTTGGCCGCCGACATGACCTCGAAGCCCTGCTTGTGGAAGAGCAGGCTCAGCATGTCGCGCAGCGACTTTTCGTCGTCGACGATCAGCAGGCGCGGGCCGCTCACTGCACCGCCTCCGGGCGCGTGGGACTCAGCTCGGACGTCAGACGGGCGGTCGCGTCGCGCGGCAGCAGTATGGTCACGGTGGTTCCCTCGCCTGGCCTCGATTCCACGTCGATCGCGCCCCCGTGGTCTTCGACGATGCGCCGGACGATGGCCATTCCCAGTCCGGTGCCTCCGTCGAATGCCGTGGAGAAGGGCGTGAAGACGCGGGCCAGCTCTTCGACGCTCATCCCACGGCCGGTGTCGCGAAACTTGATGCTATACCAGGCCGCGTCCTCGCGGCCTTCGACCGTGAGCGACCCGCCGTCGGGCATCGCCCGAACGGCGTTCTTGGCCACGTTGTAGATGATCTGGCGGATCTGGTCGCGGTCGCCCGAGAGCAGCGACGAGCCCGGCGAGACGTCGGCCACGATCGCGTGCGCGTCGGACACCTCGTCGGACAGCCGGAACAGGTCCAGGACCTCCTGGATGTTGCCCGCCACGTCGAAGAGCGCCACGCGGCGCTCCTGCGGCCGGACGAAGCGCAGGAACTCCTCGAGGATCTTGGAGAGCCGGTTGGATTCCGAGACGATGATCTCCATCAGGCGCCGCTCGGCCGCGCCGACCGCGAGGTCGTGCGAGAGCACCTGCACCGATCCCGAGATCGAGGCGAGCGGGTTGCGGATCTCGTGGGCGATGCCGGCCGCGAGCTCGCCGACCGCGGCCAGCTGCTCGTTGAAGCGCGCCTGGCGCTCGAGCTTCTTGACCTCGGTCAGGTCCTGGAACACCACGAGCGCGCCGTCCGCCCCGTCCGGGTCCTTGAGCGCGCGCACCGAGTACCCGAGCACGCGACGCGACGCGCCCCGCTCGATGTCGACCTCGGCGCGGAACCCTTCGCGTCCGCGCGTGCGCTGCCGGATCTCGTTCCAGTCCGCCGGCAGGTTCAGGCCGATCTCGGAGAGCAGCTTGCCCGTGGCGCGCGCGGGCGTGATGCCGAGGATGTCGCCGCCGGCCTGGTTCAGGAACGTCACGCGCTCTTGCGAGTCCGCGGTGAGCAGGCCCGAGGACATCGACGCGATCACGTTGGCGTACAGCGTCTGGATGCGGGAGAGCGCCTTCTGGCGCTGCTCGAGCTCCTCGCGGGCGGCGCGCAGCTTTTCGGAGAGGTAGGACACCATGAAGGCCACGCCGTAGAAGCCGACGATGGTGATCGCCAGGTTGTAGCCGATCCGTTCGACGCCCCAGCGCGGGGCGCCGCCGAGGAAGGGCCGGGGCACGACCTCGTACGCGGTCAGCTCCACCATGAGCCCGTGCAGCAGCGCCGCGACGGAGGCGATGATGAGCGCGCCGGTCCGGAAGAGCAGGAAGGCGGCGCCGCCGATGACGACGAGGTAGAGGAACGTGAAGACCGAGCTCGGGCCGCCGGTGGAGAAGACCAGGGCGCACACCAGGCCGAGGTCGCCGAGGATCTGCAGGTACGCCTCGGCCCGCGTCGGCAGCAGGCGGCCGACGGTCCAGTGGAAGAGCGAGAGCGCGAGGGCCGCGCCCCACAGCGCATAGAGGTAGGAGATGTCGACGTTCTCGGGGGCGGCGCCGGGCACCGGCACCGACGGGCCCGAGCCTGCCTGCACGAGGATCGCCGACAGCAGGATGAGAAAGAGGACGACGACCCGGACCGTCGTCAGCCAGAAGAGGGAGCGTCGGAGGGGGGCGTCGTCCAGAGCTAGCAGGCTGCTGAAAAATGATGCGCGCCCTTCGCGGCGTGGGCCATCTGGCGAGCGTCATCGCTCGATCTCGAGCGCGCTGCCGGCGCGACGATGCAAGGCATCGCCGTCGTCGCGCTTCCTTGCATCTGACCCCACGGCGCTCGTAACGTCATCCCACACCCTTTTTCAGCAGCCTGCAGCGCCGGGAGGCGAGCCGCGTCCCCTCATCCGGCCCTCTCCCCCGGCGGGGGAGAGGGGGACAGGGGATCTGGCACGGCGAACCGCGTCTATCCGATCTTGTTGATCAGCGTGAACATCGGCAGGTACATCGCGATGACGATGCCGCCGATGATGACGCCGAGGACGAAGATCATGACCGGTTCGAGCAGTTTGACGAGGCCGGCGACGGCGATGTCCACCTCGTCCTCGTAGAATTCGGCGATCTTGTTGAGCATCGAGTCCAGGGCGCCGGTCTGTTCGCCGACGCCGATCATCTGGACGACCATGTTCGGGAAGACCTCCGAGTCCTTCAGGGGCTCGACGAGGGTCTTGCCGTTCTCGACGCTCTTGCGCGTCGCGAGGATCGCGTCCTCGACGATCGCGTTGCCCGCGGTGCGGGCGGTGATGTCCAGGCTCTCGAGGATGGGCACGCCCGAGGACGTCAGGGTCGCCAGCGTCCGGCAGAAGCGCGCCACGGCGATCTTGCGCAGGATGAGGCCGATGATCGGCGCCTTGAGCATCAGGCCGTCGATGACCCGGCGTCCGCGGTACGTGGCGTAGTAGCGGCGGAAGAAGAAGACGGCCGCCGCGCCCCCGATGACGAAGAAGATGAAGTAGCGCGCCAGGAAGTTCGAGGCCGCGATGACGACGCGCGTCGGGAAGGGCAGCTCGGCCCCGAGGCTGGTGAACAGGGCGGCGAAGGTCGGGATGACCTTCAGCAGGATGACCGCGACCACGATGCAGGCGATCGTGATGACGGCGATCGGGTAGATGAGGGCCGCGCGGACCTGGGAGCGCAGCTTGACCGCCTTCTCGATGTACGTCGACAGGCGCTGGAGGATCGTGTCGAGAATACCGCCCGCCTCGCCGGCGGCGACCATGTTGACGTAGAGGTCGTCGAAGGCCTTCGGGTGGCGGCGCATGGCGTCGGCCAGCGTCGAGCCGGCCTCGACGTCCTGGCGCACCTGCAGGAGGATCTTGGCGAAGTTCTTGTGCTCCTGCTGATTGGCGAGGATCTCGAGGCACTGGACGAGCGGCAGGCCCGCGTCGATCATGACCGAGAACTGCCGCGTGAAGATGGCGAGGATCTTCGCGGGGACGCGGAAGCCCATCTTCGTGAGCGAGATTTCCTTGCCCCGCTCGCGGATGCCGGTGACGACGATGTTCTGCCGGCGCAGATTCGCCAGCGCGACTTCCTTCGTGTCGGCGACGAGCACGCCCTCCTGGACGAGGCCCGTGCGGTTTCTTCCCTTCCAGACGTAGTTCGGCATCGCTTAAGTCCTCTTTCCGGCCGTGGCGGCGACCGTCGGCACGTTGACGCCGCTGCCGCGGTTGATGAGCTCCTGCAGCTCGTCGGGCATCGACGAGCGCGAGAGCGCGGCCTCGAGCGTGATCAGTTTCTTCAGGTACAGGGTCGCGAGCGACTGGTTGAACGTCTGCATTCCGAACTTGGACTGGCCGGACTGCATCGTCGAGTAGATCTGGTGGATCTTGTCCTCGCGGATCAGGTTGCGCACGGCCGGATTGGGAATGAGGACCTCGAGGGCCATGACCCGGCCCTTGCCGCTCGAGCGCTCGATCAGGGTCTGGCACATGATGCCCTCGAGCACGAACGAGAGCTGCGTCCGGATCTGGCTCTGCTGGTGGGCCGGGAAGACGTCGATGATGCGGTTGATCGACGTGGTGGCCGAGTTGGTGTGCAGGGTCGCCATCGTCAAGTGGCCCGTCTCGGCGATGCGCAGCGCGGCCTCGATCGTCTCGAGGTCGCGCATTTCGCCGATGAGCACGACGTCGGGGTCTTCGCGAAGGACGGCGCGCAGCGCGTTGGAGAACGAGTGCGTGTCGGCGTGCAGCTCGCGCTGGTTGACGAGGCACTTCTTGTGCTGGTGCAGGAACTCGATCGGATCCTCGATCGTGAGGATGTGGAGCTGCTTCTCGCGGTTGATCTTGTCGAGCATCGCGGCCTGGGTCGTCGTCTTGCCCGAGCCGGTCGGGCCGCAGACGAGGATCAGTCCGCGCGGCTTGTCGCACAGCAGCTCGACGACCGGCGGCAGCCCGAGCTCCTTGAAGCCCAGGATCTCGTACGGGATCTGCCGGTAGACGCCGGCCACGGCGCCGCGCTGCATGAAGTTGTTGGCGCGGAAGCGGGCCATGCCCTTGACGCCGAAGGAGAGGTCGAGCTCGAAGCTCTCCTCGAACCGGTGCTTCTGGGCGTCCGTCAGGACCGAGTACGCCAGCTGCTTGGTCTCGGGAACCGTGAGCGGCGGATAGGGAAGCGGAATGAGCTTGCCGTCCAGGCGCACCATCGGCGGAGACTGGGTCGTCAGATGAAGGTCGGAACCCCCCATCTCGACCATTTGCTTCAACAGGCCGTGGAGCGTGGTCTCACTCGCCATAGAGTCTTCCCCCGATTGTTGTGTCGCAGTAGTTTACGCCCTTGCGGGAGGGAGGTAAAGCAGTAAGCAGTAAGCAGTAAGCGGCGCAAGCGCTTACGCGCCCCGGACTGTTTACGGCTTGCCGCTGACGGCCGACTGGTCTTTTCGCTGACCTAAAGGACAGTTTCCCGGAGCACTTCTTCGAGGGTCGTCGAGCCGTCCTTGATCTTCATGAGGCCGCACATGCGGAGGCTGACCATGCCCTCCTCGATGGCCTTGCGCTTGAGCTCGACCGAGGAGGCGCCGGAGAGGATCATGTCGCGGATCTCGTCGGAGAAGGAGAGGACCTCGAAGAGCCCGACGCGGCCCTTGTACCCGGTGTTGTTGCAGCGCTCGCAGCCGCGGCCCCGCTTGATCCGCAGGGACTTGGCCTCGTCGGGCGCGAACCCGACCTGCATGAGCATCTGCGGCGGCGTCTCGACCTCCTCGCTGCACTGCGTGCAGATGCGGCGCACGAGCCGCTGCGCGCAGATGCAGTTGACCGAGGTCGCGACGAGGAAGGGCTCGATGCCCATGTTCATGAGGCGGTTGATCGTGGAAGGCGCGTCGTTGGTGTGCAGCGTCGAGAGCACGAGGTGGCCGGTCAGCGCGGCCTTGACCGCGATCTCGGCCGTCTCGAAGTCGCGGACCTCGCCGACGAGGATGATGTCGGGGTCCTGGCGCAGGAAGGAGCGCAGCGACGAGGCGAACGTCAGTCCGATCTGCTCCTTCATCTGGACCTGGTTGATCCCGGCCAGGTTGAACTCGATCGGGTCCTCGGCCGTCATGATGTTGACGGTCGGGTCGTTCAACGCGGCGACCGCCGAGTAGAGCGTGTTCGTCTTGCCCGAGCCCGTCGGCCCGGTCACGAGGACGATGCCGTAGGGCCGGTCGATCGCGTCCTTGAAGCGGCGCAGCGGCTCCTGGTCGAATCCGAGCTGGGTCATGTCCAGCTGGAGCTTCGACTTGTCGAGCAGCCGCATGACGACCTTTTCGCCGAACTGCGTCGGGACGCTCGAAACGCGCAGGTCGAGGTCGCGCGAGCGCTCCTCGACGCGCAGGCGGATCTTGATGCGGCCGTCCTGCGGCAGGCGCTTTTCGGAGATGTCGAGCTTGGCCATGATCTTCAGGCGCGAGATGAGCGGATCCCGGGTCCGCATCGGCAGCGCCATGATGTTGTGCAGGATGCCGTCCACGCGGAAGCGGACGCGGAACTCTTTCTCGTACGGCTCGACGTGAATGTCGGAGGCGCCGGCCTTCAGGGCCTCGATGAGGATCAGGTTCGAGACCTTGATGATCGGCGCGGACTCGCTCGATTTCGCGAGGTCGGAGAGGTCGATCTCCTGGCCCTCTTCGCCGCGGACGACGTCGACGTCGGCGCCGGCGTCCATCCCGGTGATCTCGTCCATGTTGAGCTCGCCGAGGCCGACGCTGGCCATGTCGTCCATCGTGAGGGCGGAGGACGCCATGACGTCGTCGAGGCTCTCCGTGGCGGTCAGGGATGCCGCCCCGCCGCCGGCCTTGGCGCGCTCCTTGAGCACGACCGAGCGCGGCGTTCCGTAGTGCTTGTCGATCGCCTTGCGCAGCGCGATCTCGGACGCCACGACCGGCTCGACGTTGTAGCCGGTCATGAACTTGATGTCGTCCATCGCGAACACGTTGGTCGGGTCGCCCATCGCGATCGTCAGCGTCGCGCCGGTCTTGTTGACCGGAAGGACGCCGTACTTGCGGGCCACCTCGCCCGGCACGACCTTGATGATCGCCGGGTCGATCTCGAAGTGCGCGAGGTCGATGGAGGGAACCCCGAACTGCTGCGAGAGCGTCTCGGTGATGTCGCTTTCGGAAACCGCGCCGACGCGGACCAGGGCTTCGCCGATCTTGCCGCCCTCTTCGCGCTGGAGCTTGAGCGCCGCGTCGAGCTGCTCCTGCGTGATGAGCTTCTGCTTGAGAAGGAGGTCCCCGAGTTTTACGGCCATGTAAGTGAAGCATGGTAGGGGTTTAGGGCCCGAGAGTCAAAGGGCAGCCACGTGCGATCCGTCACCGGGACACGGCCAGCGCTCGCTCGAGGACCTCCTCGTCCGCGACGCTGCCCATGTTCTCGACGACGCCCCTCCGATCCCGGTACGGTCCGTTGCGCTCCGGGTCCGTCGGGCCGAAGAGCCCCAGTGTCGGTGCGCCGAGCGCGTCGGCGAGGTGGAGCGGACCGGTGTCGCCGCCGACGAAGAGGCGCGACGCGGCAGCGAGGCGGGCGAGGCCGGGAAAGTCGAGCAGCGGCGGCCGGGACGCGTCCGGAAGCAGCGTGGCGAGGCGTTCGGCGCGCCGCTCGTCTCCGGGGCCCCACGAGATCACGGAGTGCAGGCCGCTTCGCGCGCGCAGCGCCCTGGCGAGCGTCGCGAAGCGCTCCTCGCCCCAGGTCTTGTCGTCGCGGCCCGCGCCCGGATGCAGCACCGCGAAAGGGCGCGGCTGCGCGGCGAGGAACGCATCGGCTTCCGGGCTCGGCCGCGCGAGCAGGTACGCCGCATCCGGCGCGCGCGCGGCGGCGGGGATGCCGACCGCCGAAAGCAGCGCGAGGTTTCGGTCGACGACGTGCCGCGCGTCGGGCCCGGGTGCGACGCGCAGGTCGCAGAGCAGGGCCGAGGATCCCTCCCGGCGTTGCCCCGCGGCGAAGCCGGCGACCGGGGCCGCGGCCATGCGCGCGACGAGAGCGGACTTCCAGAGTCCCTGTACGTCGATCGTGTGGTCCGGCGCGAACGTCCGCAGCTCGCTCCGCAGCGCGCGCACCTCCGCGAACGTGGCGGGGGAGAGCGCGCGCCGCCGCCACGCCTTGGTGTCCGCGACGAAGATCTGCGCGCAGTGCGGGTTGCCGTCGAGCAGTCCCGCGAACGCGCGTTCGACGACCCACCCGACCGTCGCGCCCGCCGCGGCCGCGCTGGCAGCGAGCGGCAGGGCATGGATCACGTCGCCCAGCGCGGAAAGGCGAACGAGCAGGAGCTTCACGACCGTTTGATTCGGGCGACGAGGTCCGTGGTCGCGTGGTCCTTCGCGTCGCCGACGATCGCCGTGCGTCCGCCGTACGCGGCGACGACCGCGCGCTCGGGCACCGTCTCGGCCGCGTAGTCGGTCCCCTTGGCGTGGACGTGGGGCCGCAGCGCCGCGATCAGCTCGGCCGGAGAATCCTCGTCGAAGATCGCCACGGCGTCCACGCAGCCGAGCGCCGCGACGATCTCGGCGCGCTCGGACTCGGGGAGGATGGGCCGCGACGGCCCCTTGGCGCGCGCGACGGACCGGTCGGAGTTGATCCCGACGGCGAGCCAGTCCCCCTCGCGCCGGGCGCCCTCGAGGTAGCGCACGTGGCCGACGTGGAGCAGGTCGAAGGCCCCGTTGGCGAAGACGATGCGCTTGCCCGCGGAACGTTCCCGGTCCGCCGTGGCGAAGAGGGTCTCGCGGTCGAGGACTTTCGAGGCGGTCACCCGACGGCGCTCACGCGAGCAGCGCGCGGTCCGCGCGGATGGCGTCGCGCAGCTCGTCGGGCGTCACCACGGCCGTGCCCATCTTCGTCACGACGACGCCGCCGGCGAAGTTGGCCAGCAGCGCGGCCTCCAGCGGCGACGCGCCGGCCGAGAGCGCGAGCGAGAACGCCGCGAGCACCGTATCGCCGGCGCCCGTGACGTCGGCGACCTGGTCGGTGCCGTGGACGGGGATCCGCTCGGAGGGGCCGCTGCCGGAAAAGAGCGCCATCCCTCGCGAGCCGCGCGTGACGAGCAGGCACTCGCAGCGCATCCGCGCGCGCAGGGCCGCGCCCGCCTTCTCGAGCTTCGGGTCCGCGTCGTCGAGCGATTCGCCGGCGCACTCCTCGAGCTCTTCCTCGTTGGGCGTGGCGGCGTCGACGCCGGTGTAGTCCGGCAGGCGGTGGCGCGAGTCGACGCAGATCCGCGCGCCCGGCGCGAGCGCCGCGCGCAGAATCGGCAGCGCGGCCGGCGAAATCGCGCCGTAGCCGTAGTCGGACAGGATCGCCCCGTGCGCCCCGCGCGCGGCTGCGCCGAGGCGCTCGGGGGAGGCCACGGTGAGCGCGGCCGCTGCCGCGAGGGTGTCCTCGACGTCGTAGCGGACGATCTGCTGCTTGATCGCGTGCGGCGCGCCGCCGAGGATGCGCGTCTTCGTCGGCGTGCGGTATCCCGGCACCTCGAGCAGATCCGTCGGCCGCGATGCCGCGCGCGCCGAGGGCGTCGCGCAGCGCCCGGCCGGAATCGTCCGCGCCCGTCGCGCCGACGGGCACCGGGATGCCGCCGAGCGCGCGCACGTTGGCGGCCGTGTTGCCGGCGCCTCCGGGCAGGCTCTCCTCGCGCGCGTACGTCAGGATGAGCACGGGCGCTTCGCGGCTGACGCGCTTGGGGTGGCCGTAGAGAAAACGGTCGAGGACGAAGTCCCCCGCGACCACCAGGCGGCGGCCGGCGAGGCCATCCACGAGGGCGAGGAGGCGTTGTCTGGCGACGGGCAGCGGCACTCGTGCGGATTATAATGAGCGTCCCGAGAACGACCGATGCTCGACTCACAAGTCCTCGTGCTGAATCGTGTCTTCCAGGCCGTCCAGTTGACGTCCGTGCGGAAGGCCTTTTCCCTCTTCTACAAGGGGCACGTGAAGGCGGTCCTTCCGGACTACACGACCTACGAGTTCGACAACTGGTGCGACATCCCCGTGCAGCCGCAGGACGAGGTCGTGCTGACCCCGTCCATGGCGATCCGGGTGCCGCGCGTCGTGGCGCTCAAGGACTACGACCGCCTGCCGCGGCAGGACGTGAAGTTCTCGCGCCACAACATCTACCTGCGCGACGGCAACCGCTGCCAGTACTGCGGGCACAAGTTCTCGTCCTCGGAGCTGTCGCTCGACCACGTGATTCCGCTCTCGCGCGGGGGCAACTCCTCCTGGGAGAACGTCGTGTGCGCGTGCCTCTCCTGCAACGTGCGCAAGGGCAACCGCACGCCCCACGAGGCCGCGCTGCGCCTGGTGACGCCGCCGCGCAAGCCGCGCTGGCATCCCGTCGGACAGTTCGGATCGAGCCGTCTGCATCCGGCGTGGCGCAATTTTCTCGATCTGGCCTACTGGAACACCGAGCTGAAGTAGAAAGAGTAAGCAGAACGCGGTAAGCAGTAAGCAGTACTGAATCCGCGTCTCTGCTTACTGCTCTGCTACTGCTTACCTCGACTGCTTACTGCCCACCAGCTCCATCACCGCCGCCGCTGCCGCTCCCACCCCGATCTCCCTCATGCACTCATGCCCGTACGGGCACTCCGTCCTGAAGCACGGCGAACAGAATACGTACCGATCCAGCACGCGCGACGGCGATCCCGAAGGTCCCGTCCGTCCGGGATCGGTGGCCCCGAAGAGCGCGACGACCGGCGTGCCGACGGCGCCGGCCAGGTGCATGGGGCCCGAGTCGTTCGTGACGGCGCAGCGCGCGCGGGCGAGCACCGCGGCGAGCTCGACCGGATCGAGGTCGGCGCCGAGCACCGGGAGCGTGGTCCGCGCCGATGCCGCGACGCGGGCCCCGAGCTCACCCTCGCCGGGGCCGATCAGGACGACGCACGGAAGCCCCCGCCCGGAGAGCGTGTCGGCGAGCCCCGCGTAACGCTCCGCGGGCCAGCGCTTGGTTGCCGCAAAGGCGCTGCCGGGACAGAGCGCGACGAACCCCGCTCCCTCGAGGCCCGCCGCCGCGAGCGCAGCCTCCGCGCGGCGCGCGGCCGGCCCGGGCAGCGCGAGCCGGGGCGGATCCGCGTCGGGCGCGATTCCGTGCGCGGCGAGCAGCGCGTCGTAGTCGCGCAGCTGGTGCGCGGTTCCGGCGGGCTCGGGCAGTCGGTCGGTCAGCAGCGGCCCGCGGCGGTCCGCGACGTAGCCGATGCGCCGCCGGGCTCCCGAACCGAACGCCAGCAGGGCGGCCCGGAAGGAGTTGGGCAGCAGCCACGCCTCGTCGAACCGCCCGCGCCGCAGGGACGCCACGTCCGCGACGAACGACGACCGCAGCAGGACCTCGTCCGCGCTGCCCTCGGCCCGGTAGATCGCCGCCGGTCCCCTGCGCGCGAGCACGCTCACGCGATCGTCGGGCCCCGCCCGCCGCAGTGCGCGCAGGAACGGCAGCGACATGACCGCGTCGCCGATCCAGTTCGGCGCGATGACCAGCCGCTTCACGGCTTCACGTCCTCGGGACGCGTCCGCCACCGGTTGTGGATCCAAAGCCACGCTTCGGGCTTCGTGCGGACGACCTGCTCGGTCACCTCCATGTAGCGCGCCGTCGCGCGCCGGATCGCCTCGTCGCGGTCCCGGCCGGGCGCGCGGAACTCGTCGGCGAGGATCGGCGCGCCGAGCTCGAGCACGTAGCGGCCGCCGCCTTCGGGGCGCACGAACGCCGGCACCACCGGAGCGTCCGTCTTGAGCTGGAAGAGCGCGAGCGCGGGGGTCGTCGCCGCGAGCCTCCCGAAGAACGGGACGAACACGGCCTCGCGTGCGAGCACGTTCTGGTCCACGAGGATCGCGACGGTCTGGCGCGCGTGGATCGCCCGCAGGATGTCGCGGGCCGCGTCGCGCTTGGCGATCAGGCGGTTGCCGAAGCGGGTGCGCCGCCGGGCGAGCTCCTGCTCCAGGTGCGGGTTGTCGAGCGGGCGCACGACGGGACTGATGGGTTCGCCGATCAGCCCGGCGCGGATCGCGCCGAGCTCCCATCCGCCGAAGTGGGCCGACAGCAGGAAGACGCCGCGCCCGAGCGCGCGCGCCGCGAGCAGGTGCTCTTCGCCCTGGACGCGGACCCGGTCGCGGATCTCGACCTCCGACATCCCCGAGACCTGCAGGAACTCGACGAACGCCGCGCCGACCGACGCCGCCGAGTCGCCGGCGAGCCGCTCGACGTCCGCGGCGCCCATGCCCGGGAAAGGCCTGGCGAAGGTTCTCGGCGAGGATGCGGCGCCGCGACGGCGCGAGCCGCAGGTAGAGGCGCATCAGGGCGCTGCCGAGGCGCGCGGCCGTCCGGCGCGGCAGGACCGCGAGCGCGGCCGCGCCGACGCGGAAGCAGACGTGCTCGAGACGATCCCGCGGCGCCGAGCGGCGCTTCGCGCTCATCCGCGCTGCGGCCCCGCCGGCAGGCGCGTTCCGAGAAACGCGAAGAAGCCCGACTCGGCGACCTCGACGGACAGGCGAACGGTCACGAGGGGCAGCGCCGTCCTGCCCGCGAGCTTGACGGCGTCCTTCTCGGTCGTCACGACCAGGCTCGCGCCGGCGCGCTCGGCCGCGCTCCGGATGCGCGCGAGCTGCCGCTCGCCGTACCGCTGGTGGTCGCGGAAGTCCAGCCGCTCCTCGGGCCGCAGCCCGAGCTCGGAAAGCGTGGCCGCGAATTCCGACGGGTTGGCCACGCCGCAGACCGCGATGAGCCGCCGGTCGGCGAACCCGGCCGCGTCGAGCGGGGCGCCGTTCTCGTCGCGCAGGTCCGAGGGACGGATGCGCGCGTGGAAGATCGGCGCCTCCGGGCGCAGGCGCGCGAGGGCGCGGACGGCGTCCTGCGGCGGCGCGGCCCGGTCCACGCGCGTGAAGACGAATGCGTCGGCGCGCCGCGCGGCCGCGATCGGCTCGCGCAGGCGCCCGGCCGGCGCCAGGCGGCCGCCGCCGAAGGGATCGCGCGCGTCGAGCAGGAGCAGGTTCACGTCGCGGCGCACCGCGAGATGCTGGAACCCGTCGTCGAGAAGGAAGAGGTCCGCCCCGAGGTCGGCCGCGCGCCGCGCGGCGTCGATGCGCCGCTCGCCGACGACGACGAGAACGCCGGAGGTGGAGCGGGCGAGCGCGACCGGCTCGTCGCCGCCGGCGTCCGCCGAGACGAGGGCGCCCTGCCCGGCGCTCACGACGACGACGCCGCGCGACCGGCGCCCGTAGCCGCGCGAGAGGACGGCCGGGCGCCAGCCCTCGAAGCGCAGCCGCCGCGCGAGGAACTCGACGAACGGAGTCTTGCCCGTGCCTCCGAACGTGAGGTTGCCGACCGAGATCGACGGCCGGGGCAGCGCGTGCGACTCCAGGCGGCCCGAGGCGTACCAGTCGGCGCGCACCGAGAGGGCCTTGCCGTAGAGCGCGGCGAGCGGCGACAGGATCACGCGCGCGCCCCGGTGGCGGAGGACCCGGGCGAGCAGCGCCAGCACCGCGGCGGCGGTGCGATCGGCGGCGCCGCGGTTTTCCTCGACGAAGCGCGCGGCGTCGGCGGAGCGCCGGCGCGTGTCGTCCGGCGCGGCGAGTGCGGCGGCGATCGCGCGCCCGAGTCCCGCGGCGTCCTCCACGCGCGTCAGGATGCCGCGGCCTTCGCCCGCGGCCGCGACATCGCGGAAGTTCTCCATGTGGGGCCCGGCGATCGCGGGGACCCCGGCGGCCCACGCCTCGATCGGGTTCTGCCCGCCGCGCGCGATCGAGGCTTCCGCCGATGAAGGCGAGCGTGGCGCTCGCGGTAGACCGACGCGAGCTCGCCGATGGAGTCGAGGAGGTAGACGTCCGGTGAGGAGGCAGGAGGCGGGAGGCGGGAGCCGGGGCTCGAGCGACGCTCGAGCCGCAATCCGCGCGATCTGCAGAGCTGCGCGACGTCGTCGAAGCGCTCGGGCCGGCGCGGGGCGAGGACGAGGAAGGGCTGCGGGTCGAGAGCGGCTGCCAGGCATCGAGCACCAGCGCCTCCTCGCCTTCGCCCGTCGAGCCGGCGACGACGATCGGGCGGCCGGCGGCGGCCGCCGCGAGGCGGTCCGCGTCGGCGAACGGGACGGCGGGTGCGCGAGGTCGTACTTCAGGTTGTCCGGCACGCAGCACGCGCGCGCCCGGCGCGCCGAGCTCCTTCGACGCGGCGCCCGTCCTCGGCCGACTGCATCGCGAAGAGCGCGATCCGCCCGAAGGCGCCGCGCACCAGCGCCCGCACACGCCGGTAGCGCCGGAACGAGCGCTCCGAGATCCGGCCGTTGACGAGCGCGACCGGCACGCCGCGTTCGGCGGCGCGCTCGAGGAAGAGGGGCCAGATCTCCGTCTCGGTCAGCAGGACGAGGCCCGGCCGCGTCGCATCGAGCGCGCGCTCGACCGGGCCGGCGAGGTCGAAGGGGTAGGCGAAGATCGAGGCTTCCTGCGAGAGCGTCGCCTCGGCGAGCGCGCGTCCGGCTGCGGTCGTCACGGACAGGCCGACGCGGCAGCCGGGCCGGGCCCGGCGCAGCGCCCGCAGCAGGTTGCGCGCGACGCCGATCTCTCCGACGGACACCGCGTGGATCCAGATCCCGCCCGCCAGGTCCGGGTACGCGCAACGCCCCATCCGCCCCCGGATGTCGCCCAGTCGGTGGCCGCCGAAGAGCGACCGGACGAGCGCGAAGGGAGCGTACGCGGCCAGTGCGAGGGCGGCCAGGGCCCGGTAGAAGAGCAAAGCGGTGCAATTATGCCTTCGCTCGCTTGCCCGGGCGCGTCCAAAGATTTAAGATTCAAGGGCTTAGGGTGGGCCAAATACCCCCAACGGCCGGGGGGCCTGGTCCGTATAACCCGCAGGAGGAGACCTCACAGGGCCCATGGAACTCGTCTACAGCGAACGGCTCGAGAAAAAGGCGCTCACGGAGCTGCCCGACCGCGACCTGGCCATCCAGGCGCGGGGCGGCGACATGCTCTCCTTCGAGACGCTGGTTTCGCGCAAGACGCCGGCCGTGGTCTCGCTGGCCCGCCGCGTCGTCGGCAACGTCGAGGACGCCCGGGACGTCGCCCAGATGGTCTTCCTGCGCGTGTGGAAGGAAATCCACCGCTACGACGAGAAGTACTCGCTCAACACGTGGCTCTACCGGATCGCCACGAACCTCTCGATCGACTTCCTGCGCAGCGCGCGCAGCCGCGAGAAGGCCCACGGCGCGACCCTCCATCTCGTGCGCGAGCGCGAGGAGTCGACCGCGGCCGGCGCGACCCGTTCGGCCGAGGACCGGGAGCTCGCCCGCCTCTTCGAGACCGTTTCGGGCAGACTCTCGGAGAAGCAGAAGGCTGCGTTCGTCCTGCGCGAGATGGAGGACCTGGACACCAGGGACATCGCCGAGATCCTCGGCTGCGGCGAGTCCACCGTGCGCAACCATCTCTTCAACGCCCGGCGCATCCTCCGCAAGGAGATGGCGCGCCTGTATCCCGAATTCCTGCGGGGGAGGCCGCGCGCATGAGCCCGGTCTGCGCGATCCTGCGCGAGAGCTTCGACGACTACCTCGGCGACGCGCTGCCCGCGCCGCAGCGCAGGATGCTGCGCGAGCACCTGACCGCGTGCGACGGGTGCCTCGCGGCCGCCGCGGAGAAGGACGCGTCCTTTCTCTTCGCGCGGCCGATGGCCGAAGACGTCGCGCCGGACGAGACGGCCCGCATCCTCGCCGGCGTGCGCGCGGGAGTCGGCCACATCGAGACCGAGCGCCGCATCGCGATGGCGACGCGCCGCCGGTTCGCGGGGGTCGCCGCGGCGGCCGCTGCGGCAATCGTCGCGCTGCTCGTCATGACCATTCCGGGCGGATCCGACGCCCGCCGTGAGCCGGAAATCGCGGCGCTCCCCGCGCCGGCTCCGAGCCCGGCCGATTCGGAACAGGCGGCGGTTTCTTCCGGAATCGCTCCCGCCGGTCTTCCGGCCGAGGCCGCCGCGCCCTCCTCGGGCGCGACGGTGTACGACCTGAATCCCGGCGCGGGCCGGGCGGAGCCGCGCGTCGTGTGGATCGTGGATCGAGGGCTCGATATCTAACCCGGTTCAGCCATGCCCGGGCCGGCTCCGAACGGGGCCGGGGATTGTCATTCGTGTGAGAAAGACCTTCATCGTCCTCGCCGTCCTCGCGCTCTGCGTCCCGCTCCTGCGGGCCGCGGACGAGACGCCCGTGCGCGTCTTCGTGCTCAAGCACAAGCGCGTCGAGGAGGCGGCCCTGCTCGTCCGGCCCCTGCTCTCGGAGTCGGCGTCGGTGACGCTGACCCAGAAGCTGAACGCGATGACCGTGACGGACCGGCCCGAGAAGCTCGACCAGATCGGCCGGTTGATCCTGGCCTTCGACGTGGCGCCGCGCAGCTACACGTTCGCGGTGAAGCTGGTGAAAGCGCGCGCCGACGTGCCGGCCGGCTCGATCGCCAAGGAGATCGGCGGCCTCGGCGCCAAGCTGAAGTCGCTGTTCCAGTTCAACGACTACGCGCTCATCGACTCCGCGGTCCTGCGCGGCACGGAGGGCAACATCCTCCGCTACCAGCTCGGCACCGACTACACGCTGTCGTTCGCGGTGCTTTCGACGGCGGGCAGCAACGAGCTGCTGCTCTCGGGGTTCACGCTGTCCAAGCTCTGGAGCGCCAAGCCGGGGCAGCCGGGACTCATGCGGCCGCTCTTCCGCACGTCGGTCCCGGTCACCCTCTCGCAGACGCTGGTCCTCGGGGCCTCGAAAGACGAGGCCTCCAAGAGCGCGCTCATCCTGATCCTGCTGGCCGAGGAAGCGCCCCGCGCCGACGCGCCCAAGGGCGCGCCGGGGGCCAAGGCCGCGGAGAAAAAGCCGTGAACGAGTTCCGCGTGAAGGCCGGCTGGCCGGACGGCTCGGTGGCCGAGCAGTCGGTCATGGCCATCGACGGCGGCGCGGCGCGCATGGAAGTCGAGCGGCGCGGCGGCCACGTCTTCGAGGTCAAGAAGCAGGGCTTCCGCTTCGGCGGCAAGAAGGCCCCGGGCAAGGGCCACGTGAAGATGAACGAGTTCCTCATCTTCAACCAGGAGCTGATCGCGCTGCTCAAGGCGGGACTGCCGGTCGTGCGCTCCTTCGAGATCCTGCTCGAGCGCCAGAAGAGCCCGACGCTGCGCCGCGTCCTCGGCGACGTCCGCGAGCGCGTCAACTCGGGCATGTCCATCTCCGAAGCCTTCGCCGAGGAGGGCGACCTGTTCCCGCGGCTCTTCTGGACCTCGCTCAAGGCGGGCGAGAAGTCGGGCGAGATCGAGAGCGTCCTGCGGCGCTACGTGAAGTACCAGAAGACGGTCATCGGGCTGTCGCGCAAGGTCGTTTCGACGCTCGTCTACCCGGTCATCCTGATCCTGCTCTCGATCGGGCTGATCACGATCCTGATGACCTACGTCATTCCGCGGTTCACGGAGTTCTTCGCCGACTTCAACGCCGACCTGCCGCTGCTGACCGTCATCGTGCTGGGCACGGCGACGTTCCTGAAGAACAACATCCTGATCATCGTCGGCGCGCTCGGCATCGGCGGTTTCCTGCTGTCCCGCTGGGTGAGGACGACCGCCGGGCGCGAGTGGTTCGACGCCGCGATCCTGAAGTTGCCCGTCGTGGGCGGCATCTTCCGCCGCTTCGCGATCACGCAGTTCACGCGCAGCCTCGGGACGCTGCTCGGCGGCGGCACGCCCCTCGTGCCGGCGCTCGAGAACTCGGCCGACGCGATCGGCAACCGCGCCGTCTCGCGCAAGGTGCGCGAGGTCGTGCCGAAGGTGCGCGAGGGGCGCGAGCTCTGGAAGACGCTCGAGGAGACGAAGATCTTCACCGACCTGACGATCGAGATGATCAAGGTCGGCGAGTCCTCGGGCGCGCTCGAGGAAATGCTCGCCTCCGTGTCGGAGTTCTACGACGAGGAGATCGACCTGCTGCTCGCGCGCGTGATCTCGTTCGTCGAGCCCGCGATCCTCGTGATCATGGGAGGCGTCATCGTGACGATCCTCCTCTCGGTCTATCTTCCGATGTTCCGACTCATGTCGGCGATCAAGTCGTGAGGCGCTGAAGCCATGGCCACCACCAAGTCGAACGGAAAATCCATCGCGGACGTCGTCCGGTTCTCCTCCCGCGCGGAGGAGGAGGCGCAGGCCCTCGGGCTGTCCGAGCGGCTGGGGCTGCCGTTCGTGGACCTCGCGTCCTTCCGCATCGACGCCGACCTCTTCCGCTCGATCCCGGTCGAGTGGATGCTGCGCTACCACTTCGTCCCCGAGTCGAAGACCGACCGGGCGATGACGATCATCTGCGCCGACCCCGCCGACGTCGTGCGCCTCGACGAGCTCGAGCTGCTCGTGGGCCTGCCCCTCAAGGTCAAGGTCGGCAGCCGCGCGGCGATCGGCGACCTGCTCCAGAAGAGCGAGTCCTCCCAGCGCGTCCTGGACGACGCGACCGAGGACTTCCGGATGCAGCTCGTCTCCGAGGACGAGGAGGGGGAGGAGACCCTTTCGATCGACCGGATCACGCAGGACGGCTCGCCGATCATCAAGCTGGTCGACTCGGTCGTCTTCAACGCGATCCAGCGCCGCGCCTCCGACATCCACATCGAGACGCAGGAAAACGTCGTCATCATCAAGTACCGCATCGACGGCGTGCTGTACCAGGCGATGGACCCGATCGACAAGCGCCACCACGGCACGATCATTTCGCGCATCAAGGTCATGTCCGAGCTCGACATCGCCGAGAAGCGCGTCCCGCAGGACGGCCGCTTCAAGCTGCGCGTGCGCGGGCGCACGATCGACTTCCGCGTCTCGATCATGCCGACGGTGCACGGCGAGGACTCGGTCATCCGCATCCTGGACAAGGAGTCGGCCAACGCCGAGTTCAAGAGCCTGAACCTCGAGGTCGTGGGCTTCGACGCCGAGACCAAGAAGAAGCTGCGCAAGTTCATCCGCGAGCCGTACGGCATGGTGCTCGTCACCGGGCCCACGGGCTCGGGCAAGACGACGACGCTCTACGCGTGCCTCTCGGAGATCCAGTCGGTCGAGGACAAGATCGTCACGATCGAGGACCCGGTCGAGTACCAGCTGCGCGGCATCACGCAGATCCCGGTCAACGAGAAGAAGGGCCTGACCTTCGCGCGCGGACTGCGCTCGATCCTGCGCCACGACCCGGACAAGATCATGGTCGGTGAGATCCGCGACGAGGAGACGGCGCAGATCGCCGTGCAGTCGGCGCTGACCGGCCACCTCGTGTTCACGACCGTCCACGCGAACAACGTCGTCGACGTGCTCGGACGCTTCCTGAACATGAAGGTCGAGCTCTACAACTTCGTCTCGGCCCTGAACTGCATCCTCGCGCAGCGGCTCGTCCGCAAGATCTGCCAGCACTGCAAGGCGCCCGATCGAGGTGTCTCCCGAGGCGCTGCGGGAGGCGGGCCTGGAGCCGGCCGCGATGGGCACGCGCCAGTTCTTCGAGGGCAAGGGCTGCCTCGAGTGCGACGGCACGGGCTTCCACGGCCGGATGGCGATCGCCGAGCTGCTCGACCTCTCCGACCAGATCCGCGGCCTGATCCTCGAGCGCCGCCCGGCGGCCGAGATCAAGAAGGCCGCCCGCGAGGAAGGCATGATCTTCCTGCGCGACGCGGCGCTCGCGAAGGTGTTCGAGGGATTGACGACGCTGAAGGAAATCAACAAGGTGACCTTTGTCGACTAGAGGAGTCCGGTGAAGATCCCCTTCCTCGGGCCCGTCGTGCCGCCGCACGTCTTCTGCCTTCTCGACGAGGGCGTGACGTACGCGCGTGTGCGCCAGGAGGAGCCGCGGGGCTTCGCGGAGGCGCGCCACTTCCGGTATCCGGCGGGCTCGCTCGGCGGTCCATCCGCGGGCGTGCCGCTGCTGACGCGCGAGGCGATCGCGGAGGCGGTGAAGGCCGCGCGCGCCCTCTCGGAGGGCCGGCTCACGCGCGCGTCCGTCGTGTACCCCGATTCCTGGGCGCGGATCCTGCCCGTCGAGGTCGAGTCGCTGCCGTCGGACCGCGCCGCCGGGATCGAGATGGTGGGCTGGAAGCTGAAGAAGCTGCTGCCGGGCGCCGCCGCGGAGCTCGCGATCGCCTACGAGCCCATGCCCGTGCTCTCGGACGAGAAGCGCGTCCTGGCCGCGGCGACGGCCCGCGCCGTCATCGAGGCGATCGAGCGCGCGTTCGAGGAGCATGGCGTCCGGGTCGGGTATCTCGCGCCGGCTTCGCTCGCGCTCTTCGAGGGCCTGTCGTCCTCGCTCGCGGCCGCGGCCGCCGGGGACTACGCGCTGCTGCACCGTTCGGGCGGAGCGGTCTCGTTCTTCATCGGCCGGGGCGGGGACCCGATCTTCTTCCGTTCCCGGCCGCCGGGCGCCGACGAGGACCAGGACCGCGAGGCGCGCCTCTCGCTCTCCTACTACGCGGAGCGTCTGAAGGGCCCGGGGATCCGGGCCGTGTTCGTGCACGACGACTCGCCCGGCGGCGAGCTGCAGAAGGTGTCCGCATTCGCCGTCTCCCCGCAGTCCGTCTCGGGCCGCCTGCTCGGCGCCGACGAGGGCTTCGACGAGCGGATCGCCGCCCGGCCCGAGCTGCTGGCCGGATTTGCCGCAGTGCACGGAAAGTCATGAGCGCGACCTGGAACTTCGCGCGCCGTCCCTTTCGGGACGACCGGCCGGCCATCGCGGCGGCGGCGGGACTGGTGCTCGTCGGCCTCGTGCTGCTCGTCGCCAACCTTCGGATCTTCGCGCGCTACCGCCACGACGTCGCCGACGTCCACGGCGAAATCGCCGCGCTCGAGACGCGCCAGCGCGCCGCCGACGAGAAGTCGCGCGCGGCGAAGGCGACTCTGTCCTCCTACCGCCTGTCCTCGCTCGCCGACGAGAGCCGGGAGCTGTCCCGCCTCGCCGCCGAGCGGCGCTTTTCGTGGACGCAACTGCTCGCGCGTCTCGAGAAGACGCTGCCGGGCGACGTCGGCGTCGTGCGCCTGCAGCCCGTCTTCGACAAGGAAGGCCAGGTCATGCTCGAGCTGCAGCTGGTCGCGCGCAACCGCGACGCCGTCGTTCCGACGATCGCCGCGCTCGCGAAGGACCCCGCGTTCTCGGCCGTCGAGCTGCGCTCCGAGTCGAGCCCGGAGGCCGCCGCGACGGACCCGTTCCTCTTCCAGGTCTCGAGCAAGTACGCGGCGGAGTCGCGGCAATGAAGATCGACCTCGGCGTCTGGGGCCGCCGGCTGCCGCTCGTCGCGGCAGCCGTGCTGTTTGCCGGCGCCAACCTCGCGGTCTTTCTGGCGTACCGCTCGAGCACGCAGACCCGGCGCGCCGCGCTCGAGGCCCGCCGCGACGAGCTGAAAGGCGTGGTCGAAAAGCAGGAGGCCGAATCCGCGCGCGTCGCGGGCCAGCGCGAGCGCCTGGGCGGCGTCTCCGCGGCCATGGAGACCTTCTACAACAAGCGCATCGGCCGCGAGCGCGAGACCCTCGCGCCGGTCGTCGCGGAGCTGCACGAGATCCTGAAGGAATCCGGCGTCGGAGCGCCCCAGATTTCCTACCAGACCTCGCCGGTCCTCAAGCTGCCGATCGTGCAGATGCGCGTCAGCTTCAGCGTGCACTGCGACTATCCGCGCTTCAAGCGACTGCTGCACGCCTTCGAGACGAGCAAGGCATGGCTCGTCGTGCGCGACATCTCGATCTCCCGCGACTCGGGCCAGCCCGGACAGGTGCAGGTCCAGATCGAGCTCGTGACCTACTTCGCCGAGCGCGACGAGGCGCCGGCGCCCGAGAAGCCGGCGCCCGGCAAGGCGTCCGCGGGCGCCCGGGCGAAGGCTCCCGCTCCCACGCGGAGGACCGGCTGATGGCGGTCGGACAGAAGCTCGGCTCGCGCCGCCAGGCGATCCTCTTCGCGGCGCTCGCGGTGGTCCTGCTGCTCGCCGTCGTGCGCTGGGGCCCGGGCAAGGGCGCCGCCGCGCCCCCGATCGCGACCGCCGCCGCGCGTCCCAAGGCGGGCGGCGATCCCGCGGGCGACGAGTCCCCGTCCTTCGCCGGGCGCGCGCGCCGCCCGGCGGCCGCGAAGGACGTGAACCCGGACGACGTGCCGGCCCTGGACCCGAAGGATTTCGAAGCCGGCAGGCCGAAGGGCGGCGTCCCGGATTCGAGCCGCGACCTCTTCGGCCTCGCCGACCCGACCAAGCGGCCCGTGCCCACGCCGACGCCCGCGCCGCCCGTGGCGGGCGACGTGCGCTTCATCGGGCCCCTGCCGCCGCCGCCGCCCACGCCGACGCCGCGGCCGCCCGACATCGCCTTCAAGTTCCTCGGCACGTTCGGACCCAAGGATCACCCGATTGCCGTCGTGCAGCAGGGCGAGCAGGTCATCAACGTCCGGGCCGGCGACACGCTGTTCGGAAAGTTCATTCTCAAGAAGGTCGGCTACGAGTCGATCGACGTCGGCTTCGTGGGATTCCCGGAGACCGAGACCCGCAGGCTGGGGATCACGCCATGAGCGCCAACATTCGGAGGGGGACGTCTTTGAAGCAATTTCTGAAGAGGTGGGTCGCGGTCGCGCTCGTGGCCGCCGTGGGCTGTGCGGGGACGACCTCGTACCAGAAGGCCAAGGAAGCGAAGAGAACCTCGGCCACTACGACCTGGCGGTGATGAACTACGCCAGGGCCCTCGAGCTCGAGCCGGACAACCCCGGCTACAAGGCGACGCTCGCGCGCGCGCGCCTGCGGGCGTCGCAGTTCCACTTCGAGAAGGGAAAGATGTACGCGGCGTCGGGCCGGCCGGACATGGCCGTCGTCGAGCTCGAGCAGGCCGTCGCTGCTCGACCCGACCAACGACTACGCCGCGACCGAGCTGCGCAAGGCCCGCGAGGCCAAGGCCAAGGCGGACTCCGAGAAGAGCGCCGAGACCAACATGGAGCGGATCAAGAAGAAGACCAGGGGCCAGCGGGCCGTCAGCGTGATCCTGGAGCCCTCGAGCGACAAGCCGATCAACCTGAACTTCCCGCAGCAGAAGCCGATCAAGCAGATCTACCGCGCGCTCGCCGACGCGGCCGGCATCAACGTGATCTTCGACCCGCAGTTGAAGGACGACAACGTCTCGATCGTGCTCTCGAACATCGAGTTCCAGAAGGCGCTCGAGACGCTCATCCGCCAGGAGAACCACTTCTACAAGATCATCGACGCGCGGACGATCCTGATCGCCGCCGACACGCCGCAGAACCGCAAGACCTACGAGGACCTCGTCATCCGCACGTTCTTCCTCTCGAACGCGGACGTCACGGAGGTCGCCAACGCCCTGCGCGCGCTCCTCCAGACGACGCGCATCTCGATCAACAAGGCCGAGAACTCGGTCACGCTGCGCGACACCGCGGACAAGGTCGCCGTGGCCGAGCGCATCGTCGAGCAGAACGACAAGCAGGTCTCCGAGGTCGTCGTCGACGTCGAGCTGCTCCAGATCAACACGAGCGACCTGCAGGACCTCGGCCTCGAGCTCGTCCCGCGGAGGGTCAGCGCGAGCGTCCCCGCGCCGGGCGGCGTGACCAACCTGGGCGGAGCGGCCTCGCTCGGATCGAACCAGTTCACCTGGAGCCAGCTGCAGCAGATCACGATCAACTCGATCGGCTTCAACATTCCGTCGGCGCACGTTCACGTTCATCAAGGACAACACGAACGCGGAGCTGCTCGCCAAGCCGCAGCTCCGGATCTCGGAAGGGCCAGAAGGCGCAGCTGCTGATCGGCAGCAAGGTGCCCGTGCCCGTGACCTCGTTCCAGAGCGTGGGCGCCGGCGTGGGCGGCGCCGTCACGTCGCCCGTCACGTCGTTCCAGTACCAGGACATCGGCATCAAGATCGAGGTCGAGCCGCGCGTGCACCACAACAAGGAAGTCACCCTCAAGCTGATGGTCGAGGTCTCGAACTCGGAGGGTAACGCGCCCGGGAACGACGCAGCCGCAGTTCGGCACGCGGACGATCTCGTCGAACATCCGTCTGAAGGACGGCGAGACCAACTTCCTCGCGGGGCTCTATCGGGTCGACAAGTCAGACATCAAGAACACCGATCCCGTTCATCGGCGACATCCCGATCATCGGGCTGCTCTTCACGCACAACGCGAACGACCACCACACGACCGACCTCGTCCTCACGCTGACGCCGCACATCATCCGGATCCCGGACGTCACCGAGGAGGACGTGACGCCGTACTTCGTCGGCACCGACGCGAACATCTCGTACCAGGGCGGCCCCCGCGTCGAGAACCCGACGCGCGACAACGGTCCCTTCGAGCAGCCGCCGGCGGGCGGCGCGAGGGTGCCCGCGCCGAACCAGGGACGGACGCCTCCGCAGCCCGCGCCGCAGCAGCCGACGGCTCCACCTCTGGCGCATTCCGGGCTCGGCGCCGACCGACATCTTCAAGCCTGCGCCGCCTCCTCCGCCGCCCGGCGCGCCGCAGGCGCAGGTCCCGCCGCAGTCGTCGTCCGCCCTGTCCTCGTCTTCGGGATCGTCGACCGTGGCCGCCAAGTCCGAGGCCGCCGACGCGGGGTCGGACCAGGCGCTCTTCGATTTCGATCCGCCCTCCGTCGCGCTCGGCGTGGGCGCTCAGCAGAGCATCCTCGTCCGCGCGACCTCGGCCGCGGCCCTGACGGGGTCGACCGTCGCGATCCGATTCGATCCGGCGGTCGTCACGCCCGTCGTCGTCCGGCCCATCCTCGGCAACGGGAGCGGCACCGCCGACGCCGTCGTCCAGAAGGACCACATCGTGATCCAGTTCCCGAGCGCCGAGGAGCTCGGCGGCACGCGCGCCCTGGCGGAGATCACGCTGCGCGGGGTCGCCCCGGGCCATTCGACCCTCGCCTTCGAGCCGACGGACATCTCGGGCGCCGCCGTTCTCTCGACGCCGTCGGTGGTCGACGTCCAATGACTCTGCGAGCTCCGGGATCCGGCCGGCGGAACGACGCCGGATTCACGATGGTGGAGATCGCCATCGTCGCGGCGATGATCGCCATCCTCGCCGCGATGGCGGTGCCCGTGGCGCGCTACTCGCTGCGCCGCCAGAAGGAGCTGGAGCTGCGCTACCAGCTCCGGATGGTCCGCGACACGATCGACAAGTACAAGCAGATGTCCGACGCCGGGCTCATCCCGCTCGAGGTCGGCGGAGAGGGCTTCCCGCCCGACCTCGAGACGCTGGTCAAGGGCGTCAACCTCGTCGGCCAGGTCTCCAAGAAGCACCGCTTCATGCGCAAGATCCCGATCGACCCGATGACGAGCAAGGCCGAGTGGGGCCTGCGCTCCTACCAGGACGAGTCCGACTCCTTCTCCTGGGGCGGCCAGAACGTGTACGACATCTACTCCCTGTCCGAGGCGCGCGCGCTCGACGGGACGTATTACAAGGACTGGTGATGCGGAGGCAGGAGCCAGGAGGCGGGAGGCGGGGCAGCGCGGGTTCACCCTGCTCGAGCTGCTGGTCGTCATGACGATCATCGGCATCCTCGCGGCGATCGCCGTGCCGGCGCTGCGGGATTCGCCCAAGCGCGCCCGGGAAGCCACGCTGCGCGCGGACCTCTTCACCTTCCGCAGCGTGATCGACCAGTACAAGGGCGACAAGGGCATGTATCCCGTCGACCTCGACCGTCCTCATCAAGGACGGCTACATGCGCAAGCTCCCGCTGGACCCCATGACCAAGGCCTCGGACTGGGTCGTCACCATGGAGGAGGAGCCGAGCGAGCCCGACGACCCCAACGCCGAGCCGCCGGTTCCCGGCATCATCGACGTCCACAGCAACTCCAAGGAGAAGGCGCTGGACGGCACGCTGTATAGCGAGTGGTGACACCCGGGCGCCGCGCGCAGCGCGGCTTCACGATGGTCGGCATCGTCGTGGCCATGGCGATCATCGTGATCCTCCTCGCGGCCGTGGGGCCGACGGTCGCGACGATCATCGAGCGGGACCGCGAGAAGGAGCTGATCTTCCGCGGCCGGCAGTACGCGCGCGCGGTCCTCGCCTTCCAGAAGCGCTACGGGCGCTTCCCCAACGAGCTCAAGGAGCTCTCGAAGATGAAGCCGCGCTCGATCCGCCAGCTCTGGAAGGATCCGATGTGCAACTGCGACGACTGGCAGGTCATCATCGCGGGCACGCCGGAGGCCGTTCCGATGGGGGCCGCGCCGCCGCCGGGCGGCAGCGGGCCGGGGTTGAACCGCACTCCGCGGCCGGGACAGACGACGCCCGGGTTCGGCGACGAGCTCACGCCCACGCCGGGGTTCCTGGGCGGCGGGGGAGGGCGCGTTCCCGTCACGCCGACGCCGTCGTCGTTCGGGTCCTCGTCCTTCGGGCCGCAGACCGGCAAGACCGTCGGGCCCATCATGGGCGTGCGCTCGAAGGTCCGCCGCAAGGCGATCTTCGAGTGGCGCGGCCGCAGCTACACCGACGAGTGGCGTTTCATCGCCGGCGACGCCGACAACGAAAACAACGCCCCGGTCTTCGATCCGAACATCCTGCGCGGCCCGCACTACACCCCGCCCCCGAGCGGGAACCGGTAGGCGCCCCGGTGGTCCTCCGGCGCGTCCTCGACAACGGCGTCACGGTCCTGGTGGACCGCATGGCGGACGTGCGCTCGTTTTCGCTCGGCTTCTTCGTGCGCGCGGGCTCGGCGACCGAGCCGGCCTCGCGCCAGGGGCTCTCGCACTTCCTCGAGCACCTGCTGTTCAAGCGGACGCGCCGGCGCACGAACGCCGCGATCGCGCGCGAGATCGATCGGCTCGGCGGCGACGTGGATGCCTTCACGACGCGCGAGTACACCGGGTTCTACTGCCGCACGCTGGACACGCGGTTCGACGAGGCGCTCGATCTGCTCGGCGACGTCGTGCTGTCGCCGGCGTTCAACGCGGCGGACGTCGAGGTCGAACGGGGCGTGATCCTCGAGGAGATCGGCGAGGCCAACGACAACCCGGAAGACCTGGCCCACGAGAACTTCGTGCGCGCCTTCTGGAAGGGCCACCCCCTCGGCGCGCCGATCCTCGGCACGGAGAAGACGATCCGCGCGATCCGGCTGGAGGACATCTACACGTACTACCGGGCGCGGTACGTCCCCGGGGAGCTCGTCGTCGCCGTCGCCGGGCACGTGGACGAGGACGCGGTGTTCCGCGCGATCGAGCGGCTCCTGCAGCGCCGCAGGCGCGGGCGCCGCCGCGCGAACGTCGCGGGACGCGCGCCGCGCGCGCACCGCCACGCGCGCATCCACCGCAAGCCCGGGCTCGAACAGGCCCACCTCTGCTTCGGCATGACGGCCAGCCCGCAGGCGAGCGGGCGGCGCTATGCCGGCGCGCTCTTCGACACGGTTCTCGGCGGCGGAATGTCCTCCCGCCTCTTCCAGCAGGTGCGAGAGCGGCGGGGTCTCGTGTACACGATCGGCTCGTCGCTCAACTCCTACATGGCCGGGGGCTACGAGTCGATCTCCGCGGCGTGCGCGTCGAAAAACCTGCCGCGCGTCGTGGACGTGACGCTCGCGGAGCTTGCGAAGTTGAAGCGCGGGGGAGTCCGGCCGCGCGAGCTCGACTGGGCCAAGGAAAACCTGACGGGCAATCTCGTGCTCGCGCTCGAGTCGACCGTCTCGCGGATGTCCGCGGCCGCGCGCCAGGAGCTCTACTTCCGCCGCACCGAGAAGATCGAGGAGTTGATCGCGAAGGTCGAGGCGGTGACGCTCGCCGAGGTCGACGCCGAAGCCCGGCGCGTCCTCGACGGCCGCGCGCTCTCGGTCTCGGTCGTCGGCAACGTCGGCCGGTACACGGTGTCCGCCGCGGAGCTGGCCGGGGCCCTGTGACGTTCTCGACGCGGATCCATCCGGCGGACGAGATGCACCGCTTCGAGCTGGCCGCGCCGCACCGGACGGCCGAGGCGGCGAACCTGCTCTACTTCGCGACGGGCCGTCAGATCTTCGAGGCCGTCGCCGGCGTGGTCGCGTGGCGGTTCCAGGGGTTCGGCGGCGTCCGGTCGCTGCTGGACTTCGCCAGCGGGTACGGCCGTTCGACGCGTTTCCTCGTCGAGGCGCTGGCGCCCGGGAAGATCACGGTCGCCGAGATCGATCCCGCCGCCGTCCGGTTCCAGGAGGAGACGTTCGGCGTGCGAGGGGTCGCGGCGGGCGCCGAGCCGGAGTCGCTCGTCCTCGAGGAGACGCTTCGACGTGGTCGTGGCGTCGTCGTTCTTCAGTCATCTGCCGGCCGCGCGGTTCGAGGCCTGGCTCGCGCGGCTGTACGCGCTCGTCGCCGGGGGCGGCGTCCTGATCTTCAGCGCGCACGGCATGGGGCTGCTTCCCGAGGGCGCGCCGATCGAGCCCTCCGGGATCGCCTTCCGGCCGGTGAGCGAGACGCAGCGGCTGGCGGGGACGGACTACGGGACGTCGTACGTGTCGCCCGAGTTCGTGCGCCGCGTGACGGCGCGCGCGGCGGGCGCTCCGGACGCGCGCCTCGTCGCGCTGCCCTACGGGCTGTGCGGTTTTCAGGACCTCTACGTCCTCTGCCGCCCTCCCGTTCCGGCGGGGCCGGACCCGCGCCCGCCGCTCGTGCCGCGCGGCGCGTTTCTGCACGGCGCCGTCGAGAACGGCATCGTCGTCGCGCGGGGCTGGGTCGTGGGCGACCGCGACGAGCGTCCGCCCGACGTGCGGCTTCTTCTGGGCGAGCGTGTCGTCGAGGTGTCCCCGGGGCGGGGCGCCGACGGGGCCCGGCGGGACTGGCGCTTCACGTTCCCCGTGGCCGGCACGGACCCGGACGCGCTCGTGCGCATCGAGGCGGTGAGCGCGCGGGGGATGGTCCGGATTCTCGTGGCGGAGACGCTGCGGCCGTACCTGCCCCGAGTGTGATTCGATACGCCCCGATGGCGGACCTCGAGCTTCCCGTCCTCGTCCTCCCGCACGGCGAGGGCCTCGATCTTCCGTCGTACGCGACGCCGGGCTCCGCCGGATGCGACCTGCGCGCCGCCGTGGCGGCTTCGCTCACGCTGCTTCCCGGCGCCCGATCCCTCGTGCCGACCGGGATCGCGGTGGCCATCCCCGCGGGCTTCGAGGGCCAGGTGCGGATGCGCAGCGGGCTCGCGCTGAAGAAGGGGCTTTCGCTGCTGAACGGGCCCGGCACGATCGACAGCGACTACCGCGGCGAGATCGGCGTCATCCTCGCGAACCTCAGCGCCGAGCCGGTCACGATCGAGCGCGGCGAGCGCATCGCCCAGCTCGTGATCGCGCCCGTCGCGCGCGCGCGGCTTCAGAAAGTGGACACCCTGCCCGAGACATCGCGCCACACCGGGGGCTTCGGGTCGACAGGACGAGACTGACCTCTTTTTGTTAAGCTGCATCGGTGCGTGTCACCGTCCTCGCATCCGGCTCCGGCGGCAACGCCTGCGTCGTCGAGTCCGGGCAGACGCGGGTCCTGGTGGACGCCGGCCTTTCCGCCAAAGAGATCGAGCGGCGCATGATCGCGCGCGGGATCGACCCCGGGACGATCGCCGGGCTCTTCCTGACCCACGAGCACAACGACCACTCGAGCGGCGCACCGGTCTTCTCGCGGCGCTGGGACTGCCCGATCTACGCGACCGTCGGCACCGCCGACGCGATCGGCCTCGAGGGCGATCTCTTCACGCCGTTCGTGCGCATCCAGCCGGCCCGCGACGGCCGGATCGGCGAGCTCGGCTTCCGCGCGTTCGCGACGCCGCACGACGCGGCGGAGTCCGTCGCCTATTCCTTCGAGTCCGACGACGCGCGGATGGTCATCGCCTCGGACCTCGGCCGCGCGGAGGAGGGCTTCGTGGACTTCCTGCGCGAGGCGACGACGCTGCTCGTCGAGATGAACCACGACGAGGACATGCTGCGCGACGGCCCCTACACCTGGCCGCTCAAGAAGCGCATCTCGGGCGGTCTCGGGCACCTCTCGAACGCGCAGTCGGCGGGGGCCATGTTCCGGGCGGTCGGGCCGAAGCTGCGGCGCATCGTGGCGACGCACCTCTCGCGGACGAACAACACCCCGGAGATCGTGCGCGCGATGCTCGTGCGCCTCGTCGAGCGCTCCGGGTGGAACGTCCCCTTCGAAATCGCGGACCAGATCAAAGGCGTGGAGGCATTCGACGCATGAAAGTGGAAGTCCGGGTCTATCCCAGGGAAGGCGTCCTCGACCCGCAGGGCAAGGCGATCGCGGCGGCGCTCGGCCGCCTCGGCCACGGGGGCGTGCGCGACGTGCGCGCCGGCAAGGTGTTCTTCATCGAGGTCGCCGGCAGCGACGCGAAGGCGGCCGAGGCCGACGCGCGGAAGATGGCCGAGGAGCTGCTCGCGAACACCACGATCGAGGGGTTCGACGTGAAGGTCGTGCAGTGAAGTTCGGGATCGTCGTCTTTCCCGGGCTCGAACTGCGACGAGGACTGCCACCACGTCGCGAAGGACCTGCTCGGCTGCGAGGCCGAGTACATCTGGCACCACGACCGGGACCTGAAGGGCGCCGACGCGGTGATCCTGCCGGGCGGCTTCGCCTACGGCGACTACCTGCGCGCCGGCGCGATGGCGCGCTTCTCGCCGGTCATGGAGAGCGTGGCGGAGTTCGCGAAGAAGGGCGGCGCCGTGCTCGCCATCTGCAACGGCTTCCAGATGCTGCTCGAGGCGGGCCTGCTCGCCGGGCGCGATGCAGATCAACCGGGGCCTGCGCTACGTCTGCCGCGACGTCCACATGAAGGTCGAGAACGACGCGACGCCGTTCACGTCGCTGTACCCGAAGGGCGCGTCGTCAAGATGCCGATCGGCCACATGGAAGGGCAACTACACCGCGCCGCCCGAGACGCTCGCCGAGCTCGAGCACGAGGGCCGCGTCGTCTTCCGCTACTGCGACCCGAGGGGCGCGTCGTCGACGCGGCCAACCCGAACGGCGCCGACCGACGCATCGCCGGCATCTGCAACGCGCGAGGGCAACGTCGTCGGCCTGATGCCGCACCCGGAGCGCTGCTCGGAATCGCTGCTCGGCTACGACGAGGGCATCAGAGATGTTCGAGTCGCGCCGTCGCGGCGATGGCGGCGCGATGACGGCCGGCCATCACCGTCCCGACGTCATCAAGGAGCACAACCTCTCGGCCGACGAGTTCCGCAACATCCTCGAGATCCTCGGCCGCGAGCCGACCTCGTCGAGCTCGGCATCTTCTCGGCGATGTGGAGCGAGCACTGCTCGTACAAGTCCTCGCGCATCCACCTGCGCAAGTTCCCGACGACCGGGCCGCGCGTCATCCAGGGCCCCGGCGAGAACGCCGGCGTCGTCGACATCGGCGACGGGCCTGGCCGTGTTCTTCAAGATGGAGTCGCACAACCACCCGTCCTTCATCGAGCCGTACCAGGGCGCGGCGACCGGGCGTCGGCGGCATCCTGCGCGACGTCTTCACGATGGGCGCGCGGCCGATCGCCTCGCCTCGAACTCGCTGCGCTTCGGCCGCCTCGATGCGCCGCGGATGACGCGCACCTCGTCGACGGCGTCGTCGCCGGCATCGCCGGCTACGGCAACGCATTCGGCGTCCCGACGCGTCGGCGGCGAGATCGACCTTCGACAAGGGCTACGACGGCAACATCCTCGTCAACGTGATGACCGTCGGCATCGTCGCGCACCGACCGCATCTTCCACGGCACGCGCCGAGGGCGTCGGCAATCCCGTCCTCTACGTCGGCATCCAAGACCGGCCGCGACGGCATCCACGGCGCGACGATGGCCTCCGACGAGTTCGACGCCGACGAGGCGAAGCCGAAGCGCCCGACCGTGCAGGTCGGCGATCCCTTCACCGAGAAGCTCCTCCTCGAGGCGTGCCTCGAGCTCTTCGCAGACGGACGCGGTCGTCGGCATCCAGGACATGGGCGCCGCGGGGCTGACGTCCTCGTCGGTCGAGATGGCCGGCGCGCGCCGGCAGCGGCGTCGAGATCGACCTCGTCGAAGGTGCCGCGCCGCGAGACCGGGATGACGCCGTACGAGATCATGCTCTCGGAGTCGCAGGAGCGCATGCTCGCTCGTCGTCGCGCCGCGACCGGCTCGACGAGGTCGCTCGCCATCTTCGCACAAGTGGGATCTCGACGCGGTCGTGATCGGCCGCGTCACCGACACCGGGCGAGTCGTCCTCTTGTTCGACGGCAAGATCGTCGCGGACCTTCCGGCGGCGCCGCTGTCGGACCGCGCGCCCATGTACGACCGGCCGCGCGCGGCCGCCGCGCTGCCCGCCGGGCCGTTTCTCTGGCAGAGCGAGCCCGAGCCCGCCGATCTCGGCGACGTGCTCTGAAGCGCCTGCTCGCGTCGCCGAACGTCGCCGAGAAGTCGTGGATCTGGACCGCAGTACGACCACATGGTCGCGTCGAACACGGTCGCGCGCCCCGGCGGCGACGCCGCCGTCATCTGCGCGTCGAAGGGCAGCCGAACGAAGGGGCTCGCGCTCAAGACCGACTGCAATCCGCTTCTTCTGCTCGCTCGATCCGTACGAGGGCGCGCGCCATCGCCGTCGCCGAGGCCGCGCGCTCGGTCGCGGCGTCGGGCGCGCGAGCCGCTCGCGATCACCGACTGCCTGAACTTCGGCAACCCCGAGAAGCCCGAGGTCATGGGGCAGTTCGAGGCGGCGGTGCGCGGCATCGGCGACGCCTGCCGCGCGCTCGGCGTGCCGGTCGTCTCGCGGCAACGTGTCGCTCTACAACGAGACCGACGGCCGCGCCATCCCGCCGACGCCCACGGTCGGCATGGTCGGGTTGATGGAGGACGTCGAGAAGCACGTCCGGGTGGCGTTCCGCAAGTCCGGCGACCTCGTCGCGCTGCTCGGCGAGACCCGCGACGAGCTCGGCGCCTCGGAGTTTCTCCGCACGATCCGCGGCCGCGACGAGGGCCCGTGCCCCGAGGTGAACCTCGACGCCGAGAAGCGGCTCGTGGACCTGCTCGCGACGCTCGCCGAGCGCGGGCTCGTCTCGTCCGCGCACGACATCTCCGACGGCGGCCTCGCCGTCGCCGCGGCGGAGTGCGCGATGCAGAGCGGTCTGGGCGCGTCGATCGTGCTCGACTCGGCTGTCCGCACGAGCGCCCTGCTGTTCGGCGAATCGACCGGCCGGGCGCTGATCTCCTTCGCGCCCGACGACGAAACCGCCGTCCGCGCCCTCGCGCGCGAGAAGGGGGTCCCGTTCTCGGCGTCCGGCTGGGTCGGCGGCGACCGCTTCCGTATGGAGGCGCGCGGCCGTCAGCTCATCGACGAGCCGGTCGCGGAGCTGGCCGAGCTCTGGCGCACCGCATTCGCCCACGCCCTCGAATCGGCCGACGTCCTGTAGGGAACGTGCGGCGCCGCCGCGGTAAGGTTCGGCTCGTGCTCTGGACCCTGGCGGTTCTGATCGTCGTGCTGGCCGCGGCGTCGCTCTGGACGACGCAGCCCGTGTTCTTCGTCGGGAGTGCGGCGCCGCCTGCCGGGCCCGCTCCGGATCGTGTACGCCTCGAACGCCGGCTTCGCAAGCTCGTCGAGGGGTTCCATCCTCGCGACGGCGGGCATCCGGAGAACATGGCGCGCGCGGCTGTCTTCATCGGCGAAGAGCTTCGCCAGTCCGGCGCGGCCGTTTCGCGACAGCCTTTCGAAAGCGCCGGGGCCCCGTACGAGAACGTCGTCGCGGCGTTCGGTCCCGATACTCCGGACGTCGTGGTGGTCGGCGCGCACTACGACGTGGCCGGCGAGATGCCGGGGGCCGACGACAACGCCAGCGGAGTCGCGGGGCTGCTCGAGCTCGCCGATCTGCTTTCGGGGTCGAGCCTCGCGCGCCGTGTGGAGCTCGTCGCCTATGCGAACGAAGAGGCGCCGTTCTTCGGTACGCCCGGCATGGGCAGCGAGGTCCACGCCCGTTCGCTCGAGTCCTCCGGTCGGCGCGTGCGAGGAATGATCTGCCTCGAGATGATCGGCTGCTTCAGCGACCAGCCCGACAGCCAGCAGCTCCCGTTCGCGGTGATGAAGCTCCTGTATCCGACCCGCGGCGACTTCATCGCCGTCGTCGGCAGCGCCGGGGGCGCCGGCATCGTGCGGAGCATCAAGCGGTCGATGATGGAGGCCTCCGACCTGCCCGTGCGCTCGATCAACGCTCCCCGGTTCGTGCATGGCGTCGACCTTTCCGACCACTCGACGTTCTGGAAGCGGAATCTTCCGGCCGTGATGATCTCGGACACCGCGTTCTACAGAAACCCGCGGTACCACACCGAGCACGACACGCCCGATACCCTCGACTACCGGCGCATGGCGAAGGTCGTCGCCGGCGTCCACGCGGCGGTGCTCGACCTGGCCAGGTAGCCCGAGTTCCGAAGCTCTCAGCGCCTCGCGTGTGCGAGGATCCTTCGGAACGTAAAGAAGTACGGGCGCTCGTCGGGGACCATGTCGAAAAGAATCGCCCGGTACCGCCGGACGAACTCGCTGTAGAGCGGCGGCGCGAGCTCACGCCGGTATTCGGAGAGAAGCGACCCTTCGACCCACTGCACGATGCCTTCGCGCGAGTCGAGGCGGTGCCCGTAGACCTGGAGGCGGACGGTCTGCTCGGAGTAGCCGAGCCGGGCGAGGATCTCCGCGTACCGCTCGGGGAGCAGGACGTTGCGGGGGTGCGCGCGACCCCCGAGCGCGGAACGAAAGGGCTCCTCCGAGGACGCCTTCGCGGCCGCGCGGTGCGAGGGATGGTCCCAGTTGTCCGGGACCTGGAACGCGAGCTGGCCGCCCGGCCGGACGGCGCGCGTGAGGCGCGCGAGCAGGGCGGGATGGTCGGGCACCCAGTGGAGCGCGGCGTTGGAAAAGACGAGGTCGAAGGGCTCTGCCGGCGCAAACGCGCCGATGTCGCCGCGCTCGAACCGAAGTCCGCCGCCCGCGTGCGGCGCCGTCTTCGCGAGCATCCCGTCGGACGAATCGACTCCGACCGTCTCCGCGGCCCCCGTGCGCCGGTGCAGCTCGGCCGTCAACTCGCCCGTCCCGCACCCGAGATCGACCGCGCGGCCTCCCGGAATCGGCGCGACGAGATCCAGGAGGTCGAAGAACGGCTTCGCGCGCTCGGCGGCGAAGCGGGCGTAGCGCTCGGGGTCCCAGGCGTCGGCGGTCAGTACTTCACCTTCTCGAGAAAGAGCCCCGAGGGCGGCGCGGTCCACTTCGCGGGCTCCGTCGATTTTTCGCGGAGGAGCTTCTCCACGCCGGCGGCGTCGAGATTGCCGCGCCCGACCTCGACGAGCGTACCGGCGAGGCGGCGCACCATCTTCCAGAGAAAGTGCGATGCCGTGATCCGGAAGTGGATTTCCTGTCCCACCTCCGCGACGTCGCACTTCTCGACGACGACGAGCGTCGATTCCTGGCCCTCGGGGTTCTCGCAGAACGACCGGAAGTCGTGGCGGCCCTCGAAGAGCTTCGCGGCGCGGCGCATCGCGGCGAAGTCCAGGCGGTCCTTCACCCACCACACGAACGGCTTGTCGAACGCCGTGCGGCGGCGCGAGATCCGGTAGAGGTACGTGCGGCTCGTCGCGCTGTGCCGGGCGTGGAAGCGCGGGGGAGCCTTCTCGACGAGGGTCACGTTGATGTCGGCCGGCAGGCGCTCGTTCAGGCCCCACGCGACGTCGGCGTCCGGCAGCGCCTTCTGCGCCTTGAGGTGCGCGATCTGCGCGAGCGCGTGGACGCCCGCATCGGTGCGGCCGGCGCCGCTCAACGTGGCGTCGGCGCCGAGCAGCTCGTGCGCCGCGCGCAGCAGCGTGCCCTGCACCGTGCGGTCGGTGTTCTTCTGGGACTGCCACCCCCGGTAGCGCGTTCCGTCGTACTCGAGCGTGATCTTCCAGGTCGGCACCGGCGCATCTTATGGCCGGGCCGGCGGGCCTGCTCCCTATCGCTCCTCCGGCCCCGCGAGGCGCAACAGGAGGGTGCCGCCGGGGATCAGGGTCTCGGGGTCGGGCCCGCTGTTTCTCAGTATCAGCTTCAGCGTCGTTCCCGACGAGACGTCTCCGTACGCCGTGCTGCCCGGACTGAAGCCATACCGAGGACCACCGCCGATGAGAGTCCCCTGCAGGGCATATCCATCGAATGTTCCGTGGAAGATGACGTTGTTGGCGCCGCAGCCTCCCGGCTCCGCCGTCGCGGCCCAGATGGTGCCTTCGACGGCGGATCCCACCTGCCTGAAGCTGGCGTGCGCGGGAACGTTGGGAGAGCAGTCATAGTCACCGGGGCCCGATTTCACGGAGTCGAACGTGCCCGTCCACGTCCCGGTGAGCGGTCCGTAAGCGGGGGGAGGGGGAGGCGGCGGCTCGGCCGAGCATGCGCTGACGAACGTATGCGTGTCCTGGATCGGCAGGAACGGCGTGCCCGTCGTGTTGATGTAGCTCTTCGAGATTCCCGTATGCCGGTCGGTCACCGTCATGGCGACTCCGACGTCGGTCAAGCCTCCCGCGAACACCCACTGGTGACCGTACGTTTCGCAGGCGTCGATGACCTTGACGAGGATCTCGACGTTCGAAGGGTCGAAGAACCAGAAGTAGCCCGCGTCGGGTGTCAGCTGGACGGGGTGTCCGGCCCCCGTGCCGGTCGTGGATTGCCAGCTCATGCTGACTTCGAAACGCCCGTTCCCGAGCGCGAGCGGGCCCTCCGGAATCGTCTGTGCGCCCGCTCCCGCCGTCACCGCCGCAAGAACGGCCGCCAGGAACAGCCCGACATTTCTCGTTCGATTGCGCATGTCTCACTCTCCTTCGGTCATCGTGTGGGCGCACGATGGACCGCAGCGGGAGGCGAAGTCCTCAGGGGGCGATACGCATCTCCTAGGATTTCGAGCTGCGCCGACGGCCAACCGGACATAATCGTCGTCACTGCATGCCGCGTCCCGCCATCGCTCCTCCGCCCCCCGGCCACCGCGACACCGTGGTGGACGGAGTGCGCTGGCGCTCGCGCGAGACTCCCGGGCGCGGCCACCCCGTCGTGTTCGTGCACGGGTTGCTCGCGTCGTCGGCGACGTGGCAGGACGTGCTGGCGCCCGCGTCCGCCGGCCGGCCGGCGATCGCGGTGGATCTGCCCGGCTTCGGCAGGTCGGACCGGCCGTGGCCTTACGACTACACGGTCGACGGAGCCGCGCGGGCGCTGCTGACCTACCTCGACGCGCGCGGGATCACGCGCGCGGCGCTCGTCGGCAACTCCCTCGGCGGCGCGGTCGCGATGCTCATCGCGGCGGAGCATCCGGAGCGCATCACCCACCTCGTCCTGGTCTCTCCGGCGACTGCGCAGGCGCGCATCAAGTGGCCGGTGGGCGTTCTGCGCACGCGGGGTCTCGGCGAAGCGGCGCTGGCGGCCGCGCGTCGGCCGTTCGTGGCGTACGGGCTGCGGCACTGGCTGTTCGCCGACCCGGCGCGCGTTACCGACCACGTGATCGACGACGCCTGGATTCCCCTGACGGTCCCGGGCACGAACCGCGCGGCGCTGGCCGCGATCCGGACCCACCGCAGCCGGTTCCGGGGCCTGGAGGAGCGCATCCGCGTTCGCTCGCTCGTCGTCTGGGGCGCCGAGGACCGCCTGCTGCCGTCCAGCGACGGTTCGCGCCTGGCCGAGCGCATCGCGGGATCGCGCCTCGTCGTTCTGCCCGACGCCGGCCACCTCGCGCAGCGCGAGCAGCCCGCCGCCTTCGCGCGTGCCGTCGCGCCCTTCCTGAAACTCGAAAGCTGACGCCCGCGGCCCTGCGCCTACGCGCCGCACCGCGCGATCACCTTCGCGGTGATCGCGCCGGAGGTGGGCGGGCCCTCGCCGAGGCCGAGCGTGTGGAGCGTCTCGTGGATGACGATGGTCGCCGCGTAACCGGGGTTGGCGCGCTGCCAGTAGGAAAACTGGCTCCAGCACACGTGGACCGCGCGGCTTCCGGGGCTCGTCCACGCGAGCACGCGTTCACTCTCGCAGGCCTCGGTGGTGCTGCCGTCGTAGAAGAGAACGTAGCCGAGATACGCCGGCAGCGTCTGGCCGGTCTCCCTCAGGTTGGCTTCGAGCGTCCGGCCGCGGCCGTCGGTGAAGTCGCCGAGCACGTCCTGGCAGCGGCTGTCCGAGAGCCGGCGCGCCGCTTCCTCGAGCGAGCCGCGCATGCCGTCGCCGAGCTTGCGATCCACGAAGAACGGGACGGTGAGCGACGGCGCGCCGACGGCCGGCAGCGCGTCGTTCGGTTTCGCGAGGGACCCCGCGGCCGCGGCGAGCACGGCGAGCGCGAGGAGTCCGGACCGGGTGGCGATCGACCTCTCGCGCGGCACGTCCACGGGGCGCCTCCCGCGTCGGAGAGCGCATGACCGGGAATTCGCGGGGCGCCTCCTCCGCTATCCCTGACGATCGCGCCCGGCGGGCTTCGGAGTCTTGAAGGTTGACTTTGGTTTTGCTGGAGACTTCTTGGGGGCCAGCAATGCACATCCGGTTCGGCGAGTGCACTTTTGACGCGGTCCGCCGCGAGGTCCGGCGCGGGACGGACGTCGTGCCCCTTTCGCCGCACGCCTTCGCGCTGCTCGAGCTTCTCGCCGCGAAGCGGCCGCGCGCGCTGTCGAAGTCGGAGCTGCTCGACGCGCTCTGGCCGCGCTCGTTCGTCACGGAAGCGAGCCTGGCCGGCCTCGTGTCGGAGATCCGCCGCGCGATCGGCGACGACGCGCGCGAGCCGCGCTTCCTGCGAACGGTGCACGGGTTCGGC
Source organism: uncultured Acidobacteriota bacterium (assembly GCA_963843325.1). Lineage (GTDB taxonomy): Bacteria > Acidobacteriota > Thermoanaerobaculia > UBA5066 > Gp7-AA6 > DAHUXD01. Next base: position 67,307 of record CAWJKC010000016.1, on the reverse strand, counting down.
TACGCATTTTCGGACGGAGCAATCCAAACGGCGGACGAAGACAGCGTTTTTCGTCTCGTGTGGGGCCTGTACGAGGTTCCGCTCGGCGAGGGCGAGAACCTCCTCGGGCGCGATCCGTGCGCGACGATCGCGATCGAGGACGCCACGGTCTCCCGCCAGCACGCCCGGATCGTGATCCACGCGGGGCGCGCGGCGCTCGAGGACCTCGGGAGCAAGAACGGCACGTGGCTGGGCGGAACCCGGATCGCGTCGTCCGAACGGCTCGTCGACGGGGACGAAATCCGCGTCGGCCCGGCGGCCATGACGTTCCGCTGTTTCGCCGCCGGCCGCTCCACCGAGACCCAGATCCACTAGTCCTGTCCCGCAGAAGCCGGGGCCGATCCCTGGCATCGCGTGTTCCGTCATTCCCCGCGGAACTCCTGGCGGCCGCGAACGTATCTTCGACATGGCCTCGGTTCCACCCTGACCTCCATGCAGATCGCCGCAGGCACTCGGCTCGGGCAGTACGAGATCGTGTCCCGCCTCGGGGCCGGTGGCATGGGGGAGGTCTACCGCGCCCGCGACACCCGCCTGGGACGCGACGTCGCGCTGAAGGCCCTCTCGGGCGAGATGTCGCGCGACCCGGTGCGGCTGTCCCGTTTCGAGATGGAGGCCCGCTCGGCCTCGGCCCTGAATCATCCCAACATCGTCACGATCCACGAGATCGGGCGCTCGGCGGCGACGCCGTTCATCGTGATGGAGCTCGTCGAGGGCCGGACCCTGCGGGACCTTCTCTATGCGGGGGCCCTGCCCGTGCGCAAGGCCCTGAACCTCGCGGCCCAGCTCGCGGACGCGCTCGCCCAGGCCCACGGGGCCGGCATCGTCCACCGGGACCTGAAGCCCGAGAACGTGATGGTCACGCGCGACGGCTTCGTCAAGATCCTGGACTTCGGCCTCGCGAAGGTCGAGCACCGGGAAAACGGCAACGGCACCAACCGCCAGGGCCTGACGGTGACCGAGGAGACGCGCGACGGCGCGGTCGTCGGCACGTCGGGCTACATGTCGCCCGAGCAGGCGAGCGGCCAGCCGGTGGACTTCCGGTCCGACCAGTTTGCGTTCGGCTCGCTCGCGTACGAGATGCTCTCGGGACGGCGGGCGTTCCAGCGGCCGACACGGGCCGAGACGCTCGCCGCGATCATCCGCGAGGAGCCCGAGCCGCTGGCCGCGCTCTGTCCGCGGATCCCCGTGCCGCTGCTCTGGATCGTCGAGCGCTGCATGGCCAAGCTGCCCGACGAACGGTATGCGGCAACGCGGGATCTCGCCCGCGACCTCCAGAGCGTGCGGGACCACTTCTCGCAGATCGACAGCGGCGCCGAGGGGGCGCCGCTTCTGGTCTCGGCGGGGCCGCGCCACTCCCGCGCCTGGCTCTCCGCGGGCGTCGCGGCCGCGTTCGCGGCGCTCGTCGCCTCGGCGTACCTGCTGGGCACGGGCGCGGCGGACCGGGCGCTGCCGTCGTTCCACCGCCTGACGTTTCGCGACGGGACGATCTGGTCGGCCCGCTTTGCGCCCGACGCGCGGACGATCGTGTACGGTGCCGCGTGGAACGGCGCGCCCATCCGGATCTTTTCGACGCGCCCCGAGGCGCCGGAGTCCGCGGCGCTGGCGCTGCCGCCCGCGACCGTGCTCGCCGTGTCGCCCGCGGGCGAGATGGCGATCTCGCTCGGCGCCCGCGCGGTCGGGCCGTTCACGACCTCCGGGACGCTGGCGCGCGCCTCGTTGTCCGGCGGCGCGCCGCGCGAGGTGCTCGAGTCGGTCCAGGGCGCCGACTTCTCGCCCGACGGCGCGAGCCTCGCCGTGGTGCGCGTCGTGGACGGGCGCAACCGCATCGAGTTTCCGATCGGAAAGCCGATCTACGAAACAGGCGCCGGATTTCTTTCCCACGCGCGCGTCTCGCCGCGCGGCGAGTTCGTCGCCTTCATCGAGCATCCGATGCGCGGCGACGATGCCGGCGCGGTCGCCGTCGTGGACCGCGAAGGCCACAAGCGCGTGCTCTCGTCCGGATGGATCACGGCGCGCGGGCTCGCCTGGTCGCCCGACGGCGGGGAAGTCTGGTTCACCGCGGCGTCGGCCGGCGGGTCGCGCGCCCTGCACGCGGTCTCGCTCGCCGGGCACCGGCGGCTGGTCACGCGCGTTCCTGGCGCGTTGACGCTGCACGACGTGAGCCACGACGGCCGGGTGCTCCTCGCCGAGGAGCACTCGCGCCAGGGCATCGTGGGCCTCTCGCCCGGAGAGTCGCAGGAACGCGACCTCTCCTGGCACGACTGGTCGCGCCCGGTCGACCTCACTCCGGACGGAACGACCCTGCTCTTCGACGAGACGGGCGAGGGCGGCGGCGCCGGGTATGCCGTGTACGTGCGCAAGACCGACGACGCGCCCGCCGTGCGGCTGGGCGACGGCCACGCGCTCGCGCTGTCGCCCGACGGAAAGTGGGCCCTCTCGACGCCCCAGACCGAGCCGGCCGAGCTCGTGCTGCTGCCCACCGGGGCGGGGCAGGCGCGCCGGCTCGCGACGGGAAGCTTCGCCAACGTCCTGCGGGCGGCGTGGCTACCCGGCGGCGAGCACCTCGTCCTCGCGGCCAACGAGCCGGGCCGCGCCGCGCGGCTCTACGTCCAGCCGGTCGCGGGCGGAGCGCCGCGCCCCTTCACGCCGGAGGGCGTCGGACCGGACTGGGCCGTCGAGCCCGACGGCGGAGCGGTCGTGGCGACCGGCCCGGACCGCCGCCTGCTGGTTTACGGCATCGCCGCGGATGCGCCGGAGCCCGAGCCCGTCCGGGGCGCGCTCGCGGGCGACGTCCCGATCCGCTTCTCTCCCGACGGGCGCGCGCTGTACGTCCTGGTCCGCGGGGATGGCCCGGCGTCGGTGATCGAACGCATCGACGTGTCGACCGGCGAGCGCTCGGCCTGGCGCGAGGTCGGCCCCGCCGGAGTCGTCGGCGCGCTCGGCATCCCGCGCGTCTTCCTCTCGGCCGACGGGCAGTCGTACGTCTACACGTACGTGCGGCTGCTCGACGAGCTCTTCCTCGTGGACGGGCTGAAGTAGCGCTCCTACCGGGGGCGGGGCCTTCGAGGATCCTCGGCGCGCGGCGAGGGTTCCGGCTCCGTGCCGGCGAGGTCCGTCTCCGGACGGGGCTCGAGGAGCAGCCGCTGCCAGCGAAGCGTCCGCCGTTTCACGCCGCGAGGCCGACCCATCGGGCGCGTCCGGAGGAGCGAAATCCGCGATCTGCACGCCGATCGTCTCAGCCGATGACGCCGAGCCGTCTGGACGCGGCGCAGTCGTAACCCGGGAAAACCGGTGCGAGGTCGGCCACGCCCATCCGGTCGGACAGGATTTCCGCGAAGACGTCGCGAAAGTCGGTCGTGACGGCGAGGTCGCGGTTTTCGTAGAGGTGCGAGGCGTCGAGGCCGGGCCACCGGCCGTAGACCTTGCCGCCGCGGACGCCGCCTCCGAGCAGCAGCATGCAGTTGGCGTGGCCGTGGTCCGTGCCGCGATTTCCGTTCTCCTTCACCGTGCGGCCGAACTCGGACATGGTCACGAGGGTGACGTCGGCCATTCGCGTGCCGAGGTCCTTCGCGAAGGCGGCGATCGCGAGGCCGAAGTCGCGCAGCCGGGCGGCGAGCTGGCCTTCCTCGCCGGCGTGCGTGTCCCAGCCGCCGACGTCCGTGAAGGCGATCTCCATGCCGACGTCCGCCTTGATGAGCTGCGCGATCTGCCGGAGCGATTGCCCGAGCGGGCCGCGCGGATACTCGGCGCCGTTGCCCGGCGCGATCCGCGACGGGTCGGCCGAACGCACGATCCGCACGGCCTCGAACGACTCCTGCGCCGTGGCCTGCAGGGGACCGGCGGCCGCGTCCGCATACATGGACTCGAAGGATCGGCCGCCGGCCGCGGCGTCGCCCTGGCCGCGCACGCCGAAGTTGGCGAGGCTCGTCATCGCGATGGCGCCGGAGCTGCCGGCGAGGATCCGGGGCATCTCCGCGGACAGGGCGACCGCGCGCAGGGGAGAAGTCTTCGCGGCCCGGCTTCCGGCGAGCGCGCGCGAGAGGAAGCCGTCGGCGGTCGACTTCACGCCCGGCGTGCCCGACTCCATGAAGTCCTGGGCGTCGAAGTGCGAGCGCGTCGCGTCGGGGCTGCCGGCGGCATGGATGAAGGCGGCCGAGCGGTCCCGGAAGAACGGAACGAGCGGCTCGAGCGACGGATGCAGTCCGAAGAACCCGTCGAGGTCGATGGCCGTCTTGCCGCCGGAGCCCGGGCGCGGAACGGCGATCGTCGGCCGCGCCGCGTAGTACGTCTTCTCGCCGTGCGGAACGAGGACGTTCAACCCGTCGACCGCGCCGCGCTGGAAGATCGCGACGAGGACGCGCCGCGACGGCGGCGTGCCCGCCTCCGCCATCCGGACGAAGACGCCCGGGAGGAATCCGCCCGCGACGAGCGCGAGGCCGGACGACTTGAGGAACAACCGTCGATCGAGCATGCCTACTGCCTCTGGAAGTCGGGCCCGCCCAGGTCGAGCGCGGCGTTGGCCTGCGCCCCGAGCACGTTCGGATCCGGCAGAGTGCCCGCGACCCTGCCCTCGGTCAGAGCCACGGCGAAGTTCACGCGCGCCAGCAGCGCCCCTGCGTTGATCCAGGCCTCGGCGGTGTCCGCGTACCCCGTCGGCGGCTGACAGAGGTACAGCGGCTCTCCCATCTCCGCGATCTGTTTGGAGACAGCGCGCCCGTCCGTCGTGGCGCCCACGGCCCGGATCGCCGAAACCGCGTACTCGAAGGGGGACTTGACCTTCGCCCGGTAGTACTCGGGCGCGAAGAACTCCGGGCTCGTCACGATCGCGCGCACGGTCTCTCTCAGGTCGCCGCGCGTCGAGAGGAAGCGCTCGGCCACCCGGGCGACGAGCGCCGGGGGAGGCGCGTCGGCCACGAGGCGCTGGCAGAGCTGGAAGGCGATGTGGCGGGCCGTCTCGGGCCGCCGCGCCAGCATCCGGATGGCCTGTTCGCCCTCGTCCATGCCGCCCGAGCCGAACCGCTGGCCGAGGACGACTTTCTGCCCGGTATCGTGCAGGCGCGCGCGGAACACGAACCGGCCCGGGTCGCCTTCGCGGGGCCCGGCGATCGACCAGCCCGTCAGCACGCGGGCGAGCTCGGTGACGTCCGTCTGGGTGTAGCCGCCGTCGACGCCGAGGGTATGGAGCTCCATGAGCTCGCGGGCGTAGTTCTCGTTGAGCCCTTTCGGCGCTTTGCCGGCCGCGGCGGTCGTCGCGGCCGAACCGGCCGGCGCGGGCGAACACGGGCGGGCGATGCTCCTCGTCGGCGACCGAGCGCGCGTTGTCGAGGTAGAAGAGCATCGCGGGCGACTGCGCCGTCGCGAGCAGCAGGTCCTCGAACCGGCCCCAGACGCGCGGCCGGACCGTGTCGCGCTCGAACGCGGCCACGAGGATCCGGTCGAGGCCCTTGTTCGCGTAGACGTTGAAGTGGTTCATCCAGAAGTCGACGAGCACTTCGTTCAGCTGCCGCTCGGACTCCGCGGCGCGCACGACGCGGGCGGCCGTCAGGTCCTCGAGGATTCGCCGCGGGCGGTTCTCGGGCGGGACCATCTCGCGCAGCCGGCGCCGCTCGTCGTCGCCGCCGGCTCCGTCCGGCGCGCCGCGTCGGCCTTCTCGGCCTTCAGCCGCTTGCGGGCCTCGCGCACCGGCGCCTCGAAGCGGGCATAGAGCTCCGCGCTCGACAGGCCGAGCGTCGGGAGCGCGGCGACGCGGGCCTCGACGCGGCCGTCGGCGATCCGCTCGGGGTGGAGCTGGAGCTCGACGTACGCCGGAACTCCCATGCGCTCGATGCGCTCGACGTCGCCGGGACGAGGACCGAAGCCGAGGCGGTTCAGCGCGTGGAGCGCCTGCTCCCGCGGGCGTCAGCGCTTCGGTGCGGGCAGCGGTGGTGGCGCCGAGCGCGAGCGCGCCCGCGAGCGCAACGCTCGTCGCGAGCGCGCAGGGCAACGCGGGAGCGATCGGACAACGCGGCCATCTCGCTCGATTGGACGAGGCATGCGCCCGTCCGGATTACGGCGGCGCGTCCGGGATTAAGTCGAGCCGCTCGAGTGTTAAGATGAGCTTCCAATGGCCTATCGGGGCGGTTTCTCCGACGAATGCGGCGTCTTTGGCGTCTGTGATTCGGAGGATGCGGCCAATCTGGCTTACCTCGGCCTCTATGCCCTCCAGCATCGGGGCCAGGAGTCGGCCGGGATCGCATCGCTCCAGGACGGGGAGATCCACGTCGAGCGGGAGATGGGCTACGTCGCCGACGTCTTCGGCGAGGCGCGCCTGTCGCGCCTGCCGGGCCGGACGGCCATCGGGCACGTCCGGTACTCGACGGCGGGCTCCTCGGTGCTCACCAACGCCCAGCCGATCGTGTTCGCCACGGGCCGCGGCCCGATCGGCCTCGCGCACAACGGCAACCTCGTCAACGCGCGGGAGATCCGGGCGATGCTCGAGGCCAAGGGCGCGCTCTTCACGACGACCTCCGACTCCGAGGTGATCGTCCACCTGATCGCCCGCTCGCAGGCGCCGACCCTCGCCGGCGCGATTGCCGAGGCGCTGCTCGAGGTCCGCGGGGCCTTCTCGCTCGTGATCCTGTCGCGCGAGGGGATCTTCGCCGCCCGCGACGCCCACGGCATCCGCCCGCTCTCGCTCGGCATCCGCGAGGGCTCGCCCGTCGTCGCCTCCGAGACCTGTGCCTTCGACCTGATCGGCGCGCGCTACGAGCGCGACGTCGAGCCCGGCGAGATCGTGCACCTGACGCGCGACGGCTTCGCCTCGCACCGCTTCGCATTCCCGGTATCGACCCCCTGCGTCTTCGAGCACGTCTACTTCGCGCGGCCCGACTCGATGGTCTTCGGCCGCAGCGTGGCCGCCTCGCGGCAGGGCTTCGGCGCGCAAGCTCGCGCGCGAGCATCCGGCCGAGGCCGACGTCGTCGTGCCGGTGCCCGACTCCGGGATGTACGCGGCCCTCGGTTACGCCGAAGAGTCGCGCATCCCGTTCGCGCTCGGGCTCGTCCGCAATCATTACGTCGGCCGGACCTTCATCGAGCCCAAGCAGGCGATCCGCCACTTCGGCGTCAAGGTGAAGTTGAACCCGGTCCGCGAAGTCGTCGAGGGCAAGCGCATCGTGCTCGTGGACGACTCGATCGTGCGCGGCACCACCTCGCGCAAGATCGTCAAGATGATCCGCGAGGCCGGCGCGCGCGAGGTCCACGTGCGCGTCTCCTCGCCGCCGACGATGAACACCTGCCACTACGGCATCGACACGCCCACGCGCGGGGAGCTCATCGCCGCCAACCAGTCGGTCGAGGAGATCCGCAAGTTCATCGACGCCGACTCGCTCGGGTACCTCTCGGTCGAGGGCATGCTCGACGCGTTCGGGCGGCCCCAGCAGGCGACCTGCACGGCCTGCTTCACCGGCATCTACCCGGTCGAGATCGAGGAAGAAGAGCGCGAAAAGGAGCACGCGCTCGACGCGAAGTAACGCGCTTCGCGTCCGCCCGATCCAGACTCTAGGACGTGCGACGCGGATCCGGCGGTCCTGACGTGAGCCGGCGCGCCGTCCTCGGTGCCGCGCTGACGGTCGCGGCGGCCACGGTCGTCGCTCTTCGTCGTCTCCCGCGGCAAGTGGTCCGATGCGCTCATCGACTCGGGGCGCGAGTGGATCGTGCCGGACGCGCTGGCCCGCGGGCAGCTGCTCTACCGCGACGTCGTCTACTGGTTCGGTCCGTTCACGCCCTATTTCCAGGCGGCGTTCCTGCGCGGTCTTCGGCTCGAGCTTTGCGGCGCTCGTCGTGGCCGGCGCGGTCGCGGGCATCGCGGTCCTCGCGCTTGCTCTACGCGGTTCTGCGTCGGGTGGCCGGCGCGGTTCGCCGCGGCGCAATGGGCCGCTCTCGCGATCCCGGTTCTGCTCTTCATGCCCAACGCCGGCGGCGTCCTGCTCGGCATGGGATACCGCATCTGGCACGCCGCCGGGTTCGCGCTGGCCGGCGTTCTGCTCGCTTCGGGCGCGGGCCGGCCGCGGTGGAGGCCGCTCGCCGCCGGCGTCTGCGCGGGGCTCGCGGGCCTCTGTCGCACCGAGTGGGGCGTCGTGGCGGCCGCGGCGGCGGCGCTCGCGTGCGTCGTGCGTCCGCGGCGCAGGCGGGACGGCCTCGGCGATGCGGTTCTCGTCGCCCTGGCCTGCGGCGCGACGTTCGGCGCGGGGCTCGGTCACTTCGTGTACCACGCGGGCGCGGCCGCGGTCCTGGACGATGGTCATGTCCTGCTGACAGGCCTGCCTCCCGAAACGCGGCACTTCCTGGTCGCGTTCTCGGGCCTTCCCGACTGGCGCCGCGGGATCCCGGAGCTTCTCTACTCGGCGGCGATGTGGACGGGGATCTTCCTGCTCGTCGCGCTGCTCGCGCGCCGCCCCGGCGCAGAACGGCGCCCGCTGCTGCGCGCGCTCGGCGTCGTGTTCGCGGTCCTGGCGGCGCACCGCGATCGCCGGCGGGGCGGGCAGCGCGGTCTTCTACAGCGCGGCCCCGCTGCTGTGCCTCGCGGCGCTCGTGGTCGGCCTGCGGCGCCGCCGCGGCTCACCGGCCGCGGCGCTGGCGGCATGCGGTTTTCTCGGCCTCGTCCTCTGCTACCGCCGGCTGTTTCACATCGGCGACTCGGCCTACGTCGGTCCGCCGCTGCTCTTCGCCTTCGTCGGCGCGGCCGGCCTGCTGCACGTCGCGATCGCCCGGCGGCGCCGCGCCGACGAGCGCGGCCGCCTCGCCGCGGCACTGCGGTGGGCCGTCGCCGCGCTCGTCGTCCTCGCCTTCGCGGGCCGGCTCTGGCAGTACGCCGCGATCGAAGCCGATGCCCGTGGCCGGAACCGCGGGCATGCTTTCCGCGAGCCCGGAGACCGCGCGGGAGCTCGAGCAGCTGGGCGCGGCGATCCGCGCGGGCACGGCCGACGGCGACGGCCTGGTCGTCTTCCCCGAGGGGGAGATCCTGAACTTCCTGTCGTCGCGGCCGAATCCGATCCGCCACATGTTGTACCTGCCGGGATACCTGACCGCCGCGCAACGAACCGGCCGTGCTCGCCGAGCTCGTCGCGCGCCCGGCCCGCGGCGATCGTGCTCTGGCGGCGGCCGGTGAGCGAGTACGACCGCGGCCTCTTCGGCGAGGACTACGGCCAGCAGCATCCGCAAGTGGATCGACGAGAACTACCGGCTGGAGCCGTTCCGGGCCGCCGGCGCCGCCGCGGCGCGCGACGCCGCGGTTCGTCATCGGGTTTCGGCGATGAGCGGCACTCTTCTCCAGCGCCTCGCCGCGGCGCTCGTTGCTCGCCCGTTCGTCTACGACCTCGTCCAGAACCTGGCCGGGCAGGCAAAGGTGGCCGAGCGGCTGCGGGGCGCGCTCGAGCGGCTGCCGCGGGGCCGGGTCGTGGACGTCGGCAGCGCGGCGGGCGGCTTTGCGCTGCGCCTCGGCATTGCGCCCGTGTGCGTCGATCTGGATCCGCGTCCCGCTTGCGGCCCTGCGCCGGCGGTCGTCCGCGGCGCGCGCGGTTGCGGCGGACGCGGCGCGGCTGCCCTTCGGCAGACGGCGCGTTCGACCTGGCACTGTGCGTTGCCGTGTTCCACCACGTGGACGACGCGACGCTGTCGGCGGTCGTCGCGGAGCTCGCGCGCGTGAGCTCCGGGCGCCTGCTGCTGCTCGAGCCGCTGCGCAACGACGGGCGCCGGGTGTCCCGCTGGCTCTGGCACTACGACCGCGGCCGGCACCCGCGCACGCGGGAGCAGCTCGTGGCGATCCTGGAGCCGCACTTTCGCGTCGACGAGGCCGTCGAATTCGCGGTGTACCACGAGTACCTGATCTGCGTGGCGACCCCGAAGAGGAGCTAGCGGAGCTCGAGGACCGCGTCGATGACGCGCTGCTGATCCGCCTCCGTGAGCGACGTGTAGAACGGCAGGCGCACGAGCCGTTCGCTGACCGACTCGGCGACCGGGCAGTCGCCCGGCCGGCCGCCCCAGCGCCGGCCCATCTCGGAGAGGTGCAGCGGCAGGTAGTGGAAGACGGAGAGGATGTCCTGCGCGCGCAGGTCCGCGATCAGCCGGGCCCGCGCGTCGGGCGTCGGCATCACCAGGTAGAACATGTGGTAGCTCGACGCGCAGTCGGGCGGGATCGTGGGCAGCTGGACGCCGGTCTTTTCCGCCCAGTCCGCGAGGCCTTCGCGGTAGCGCTCGTGGATGCGCCGGCGGGCCGCGAGCACCGCGGCCTTCTGCTCGAGCTGGCCGTAGAGGTAGGCCGCGAGCAGGTCGGAGGGCAGGTAGCTCGAGCCGATGTCGACCCAGCGTGTACTTGTCGACCTCGCCGCGGAAGAACCGGCTTCCGGTTGGTGCCCTTCTCGCGGATGATCTCGGCGCGCGCGATCAGCCGCTCGTCGTTGACGAGCAGCGCGCCGCCCTCGCCGCAGGTGAAGTTCTTGGTCTCGTGGAAGCGCGAGCGTCGCCAGCGCGCCCGAGGTGCCGAGCGGCTTGCCGCCGCAGCGCGCCGAAGAGCCCGTGCGCGTTGTCCTCGACGACGGCGATGCCGTGCGGGCGGGCGATCGCCGAGGATCGCGTCCATCTCGCAGCCGACGCCGGCGTAGTGCACCGGCGACGATCGCCCGCGTCTTCGGCCTGATGTGCCGCCTCGAGCAGGCGCTCGTCGAGGTTGAGCGTGTCGGGCCGGACGTCGGCGAAGACCGGCCGCGCGCCGCGCAGCGACGAACGCGTTGGCCGTCGAGACGAACGTGAACGACGGCACGATCGACCTCGTCGCCCGGCTCGATGTCGAGCAGGAGCGCCGCCATCTCCAGCGCGTGCGTGCAGGAGGTCGTCAGCAGCGCCGCCGCGACGCCGAGCTGCTCGCGCAGGAGCTCGCTGCAGCGGCGCGTGAACTCGCCGTCGCCGGAGACGTGGCCGAGCGCGAGCGCCTCCTCCATGTAGCGGCGCTCGTGGCCGACGAACGAGGGGCGGTTGAAGGGGATCGGCGCCCGCGTCATCGCGCCGTCCAGAGCCAGCAGCCCGTGGGTTCCAGGAAGAGCGCGCCGAGGCGCGCATAGATGTTGTGCACGGAGCGGTTCTCGATCGAGAATCGGGCTGCCCCCATCCGCATGCCCCGCTCTCCGAATGCCGCCAGGGCCGCGGCATAGAGGTCGAGGCCCGAGATCGCCGCATCGCGGTGCAGCATCGCCAGCGCGAGGTGGAGGTGCCCCGCTTCCGGCTCGGCCAGAAACCAGCCCTGCGGAGCGTCGGGTTTGCCGACCTCGACGCACCATTCGGGCGAACTCTCGCACAGCGCCGAGGCCCAGAGGGCGTAGCGCCGGGTGACCATCTCGGCGGTGACGCCGGGCAGATGGCGGAACCGCTCGTGCGGGAAGACCGGCAGCTGCTCGGCGCGCAGGACGAAGGGCGCGGCGTTCGCGAAACGCACGGGCAGGCTCGCCGCCGAGGCCGTGATCCCGGTCAGCCGGTTCAGTGCGATGCGAAATTGCAGCTGCGTGTCGACCTGCGCGAACCCGCTCGCGGCCAGGCGCCAGGGGTCCGGCGCCTGGCCGATCGCGCACCGGAACTCCGCCCAGGCATAAGGCGCGAGCGCCGCGCGCTGCGCCGCGTCGGCCTGACCGAAGAACGCCGGGTCTTCGACGATTCCGACGCGCTCTCCCCACCAGGAGCCGTTGAACTCGTGGTCCCGGATCACGACGTCTCCCGCACGGCGAAGGTCTGCCGCCAGAAGTCCTCGCCGTCCCAGACCGGGCCGAATCGGTGCATCGCCTCGATGGGAACGAAGCGTTTGACGCCGCGCGGCGCGAGGCGAGAGGGCAACTCGCGGGCGCGCTCGGACGAGACGGCGTAACCGACCGTCTGGATGTGCGCCGGCAGCTGCGCGAGCGCCTGCGCGGTCGTCATCGCCGTCAGAGGCAGGATTCGCTGCCCGGCGGGAGTTTCGAGATCCGCGTCGCCGACCGCGAACGCCGCGCCGTGCCCTTCGGCCAGGCGGCTGTCCCAACCCTGCGCCCTGGCCCACTGGTGGTCGAGAATGCCCGCCGAGGCGACCGCGGTTTCGGGCGAGCGGGGAAAGATCGTCTTCCAGAGCGCGAGCATCCGGTCGCGCAGCGCGAACGCCCCGGCGCGGTCGGCATCGAGCAGCACGACGCGGCCCGGCGAGGTGCAGGCGGCCTGTCCGTAGACGGCGAAGACCCGCAGCAGCGACTCGAGTGTCCGGTCGTCACAGGCGGCCGGCTCGATCCAGGCCTGCGAGACGCGGTGTCCGAACGAGAAGCCGAGGCTGCCTGCCGGGTGGGGGAGGGCCTGGACGGCCGCGACGCCGGCGTCGGAGCCGAACGCGATCCGCGTTCGGGCCGAGGAGGCCCATGCCGCGTTGCGGGGATCGTCGCGCGAGAACACTTCGACCGTGACGTTTCGGGCCAGATGGTCGCGCAGCGCGCCCTGGCGCAGGTGCGTCGACGCGTAGTCGAGAAAGAGCCGTGTCAGGTCGTCGGCGCGCGAGCCGGCCTTGATCCGGAGCTCGTTGCCCGTCAGGCTCAACAGGATCAGCGTGAGCGCTCCCAGCAGGCCGACGTTGTTGGGCAGCCAGAGGGCGACGGGTCCCCCGGGGCGCGCCTCCGCGTGCGGCGGACCCGCCCGCGGCGGCCTCGCGATCGCCGAACGCCCCGCGAAAGACGCCGGCGAGAAAATCCCGGTCGAGAAACCCGATCAGGTAGGCCCACTCATCGCGCAGGAACGCGTCCGGTTTTCCCCTGGTCATCGCCGAGCGCAGCACGGACCAGTCCTCCAGCGCGTCGTCGAGCACGAAGGGAAGCAGGAGGCGCGTCCTGCGGCCGCCGTCCACGAACGAGGCTTCAAACATTCGCGCAGCCGCGCAGCTCGGCCTTCGGGACTCGGCCGAGGAGCTCGAACCGCTTTCCCGAGCGGCCGCACGGGCAGGCTCCGGGGACGATGCGGCCGAGATCTTCCGTGAGAACGCTGTGGCAGGGCGCGCCGCGAGCGAGGACGTTGACGAGCTGGAGCATGCCGGCCTCGCCGGTCAGGGGTGCGAGGGTCGAGGCGTCGCGCACGAGCACGTCCGCCCACACCGGCGCGTGGCGGAAGCCCGCCTCGCACAGGGGGTAGAGGATGCCGATCTGCTCGACGAGCCCGTAGCAGTCCACGACCTGCGAGCCTGCGTCCGACTCCGGACAGCAATTCCCGCTCGAGGCGCGCCGCGTCGACGCCCTCCGCCTCGAGGCGCTTCCATCCTCCGCTGTGGACGAAGGCGACACGCGTCTTCGCCAGCCGTGCCCGCAGCGCCTCCGGAATCGGCCGGGCGGCCCAGGCGCGCCAGAGGACGGAAGTGAAGCCGTAGACCAGCAGGTCGGAGCTCGCCGCGACAGCGCCGGACACTTCCCCCCAATCGATCGCCTCCCGGTCGGACGGGTCGCGCAGCACGAAGCGGATTTCCGAGGCCAGCGGCCGCAGGCTCATCGCGGCGGCCAGGCGCGCGGAGACCGAGCCCTTCTCGCGCAGGGACTCGGGGCGGTCGAGGACGAGCAGCGGCCGCGGTTCGTTCCCGAGATGGTCCCGCAGGATCGCGGCCGCGCTGCGCGCCTGGAGCCGCGAGCTGTCCTCGTCGAGCTCGATCCGGCTCGGCGCCCCGTCGGTCCCCGACGAGCGCAGCGTGCGTCCACGGCGCGCCCCGGGGAAATCCGTCCGCAGGCCGGCGCGTTTGAAGAGCCCGACGTGGAGCCAGGGAAGTTGCTCGACAGCCGTGCTCTGCGCGGCATCCGGCCAGATGCGGGCAAACGCGGGGCAGTAGGCGGCGTGGTGCCGGGTGAGCGCGTTCAGCTCGGCGAGCAGGAGCGGCTCGTCGCGGGGGCCGTATGGCGGCCGGTCGAGCAGCTCCGTCACGACAGGAACTCCCTGCGCCGAAAGTGATCGAGGGCGCCGGGCCGGACGAGCGATCCGTTGGTCCGCGAGCAGGGATCGCGCAGGATTTCGTTCCAGCGGGCGGCGAAGAGCCCCGCCGCGCGGTCGTACGCCTCCGCATCGAACAGGGCGCGGGCGGCCGCGAGCACCCGCTCCAGATCGAGTCCGGAAGCTGCGAACCGTTGCGCCGCCCCGTCCGAGAGCCGGAGGTTCAGGGCCATGACCGGCCAGAGAAAGGTCGAGCACAGGGCGGCGTGACCCCATCCGAAGTCCGGCTGTTCTGCGCGGAGGGGTCCCTCGAGCGTGTGCGCGATGCCGTGCACGAGGCCGACGCTCGCGCGGGCCTGGAGGCGGCACGCGTCGGCGCTCGCCTCGAACCAGCGGGCGTCCGTGCCGATCGGAAGCTCCAGAAGTCGCTCGATCAGCCTCGCGATTTCGCCGCGGAGCGCGTCGTCGGCCAGCGGTGAAAGAAAGCCTTCCAGGGCGTGGGACCAGGTGTCGCCGCAAGCGTGGCGGATCAGCCGCGCGGGCGCGGACGCGGCGAGCTCGGGCCAGTACGCCCGGGCGTCGGGCAGGTATTGCTCGCCGCAGCGGATCACCTTGCGGGTCCCGTCCTGGGTGACCGCGACCGGAGAAGCTTCGGCTCCGCTGCCCCAGATGCTCGGGACTGCGACGAGCCGAAGGTCCGGTCGGGTCTCGGCGCGGAGGATCTTGGCGGCATCCATCAGCGCGCCGCCGCCGATCGCAACGAGCGTCCGGGTCGCCGGCGGAATGGGCGCGAGGGGATCGCGGTGTGGATGGGGGAGCTTCGTCATCGTTTGGGCGCGCACGCTCGGCGTCGCCCAGACGACGGCCGGGCCGACGTCGTCGGCGAAAAGGCGCTCGAGCGACCACACCGCTGGCTCACGCATCGCCGAAGTCGATTCCCTTGCGCCGGAGCATCGCGACGATGTCCTCGACGCTCGCCATGCCCGTCGCTTCCGCGGGCGTCAGGTGGTGGCCAAAGACGTCCTGAATGCCGACGGCGAGCGAGACGGTGCCGAGCGAGTCCCATGTGTCGATCTCCGCGCGCCGGAGGTCGAAGCGAAACTCCGCGGCGTCGAGCAGGAAGACATCGATCAGGAGGTCCCGGAGCTTGTCGCGATTGGTCATCCGAGTCGCTGGCTCCACTCGACGTGCCGATCGGGCAGGCCGCGGAGCGCCGCGGCGTCGATCTTCCCGTTGGGGAGCAGGGGAAGGGCGGCCGCGCTCTCGATGCGCAGCGGCCATTGCGCCCGCGCATGGCGCCGGCGAAGGGTCGCGAGGATCGCATGGCGTTCGGCGTCCTTCGGCGGCGGCGCGAGGACGAGGACGTGCCCGGGCTCGCCGAGGGGATCGGTCTCCCGGTAGAAGGCCGCCTCGCCCGCCCACTCCGACTGCAGCGACTCGAGCAGGAGGGGAAGGGAGATCTTCTCGCCGTAGCGCTTGAACACCTCGCCGGCGCGGCCGTCGAGGGCCCATCGGTCGTTCCCCACGCGATGCCCGAGGTCGCCCGTGCAGATCCACGCGTCGGGCTCGATCGCGTGGAACCCGCCGGCATCGCAATAGCCGACGGCGGCATACGGGCTCCGGAACAGGAGCCGTCCCTCGTTCGAAGCGTCGGAGCTCGACCCCCGGCAGAGGATGGCCGATGTCGCCGGCGGTGGCGCCGTCTTCGGCCCGGCGCAGCGCAAGCCGCGGCATCGCTTCGATACAGCCGAAGTTGTTGAAGATCTCGGCGTTGGGAAAGGCGCGGCGGACGCTCGCCAACCGCTCCTGCGGAAAGCGGCTGCCCGCGAAGTGGACCCGGATCACCTCCGGAAAAACGCGGTCGGCGAAGTGCTGCTCGATCAGGGACACGTGGGCGGCGACGAGGCAGACCATCGCGCCGCCGGGCCGTTCGAGCGCGGCGGCCAGGTCGGCCGGGCGCGAGAAACCGGAGGTCGGCTCGAAGTCGCGCACGAGGGTCCGGGCCCAGAGCCACTGGTTCACGAACGCATAGGAGTAGGTCAGCGGCAGAAGAGCGACCGTGCGGCGCACGGGCTCGCTCGCCTGGGCCACGTGGAGCACCCGGACCAGCTGCGCGGCCCGGGCGCGGGAGCCCACGACGAGCTTCGCTTCGCCCGTGGAGCCCGAGGAGAGCAGCGCGAAATGCCCTGTCCGCAGGGGCTCCGGAATCGCGTCGAGCGCCGTGGCCGCCCAGCCTTCCTGCGCGCCGTTTCTGTGCGGAAGGTACGCGAACGTCGCTTCGTCGGCCCAGGCCTGATCGAGGTCCCGCGATCCCGTATCTCCGCGATCGACCAGGACCCTCATTGCGCCGACAGGACCGGGCGGGCGGGGACGGGTTCCGCTGCGATGCCGACGGTCGTTCCGACCGTGTAGGCGGGACGCTCCATGAGCCGCACGTGGACGCGCGCGAGGTATTCGCCGATGATGCCGAGCGCGAAGAGCTGGGCGCCGGAAAAGATGGCGATGATCGAGGCGAGAAACGGAAAGCCCGGCGCGCTGCCCTTGTTGATGAAGTAGGTCACGAGGACGAAGGCAAGGATCCCGAATCCGAAGAGCGTGACGCAGAATCCGACCAGCGTCGCAAAGCGCAGGGGCAGCGTGGAGAACCCCGTCATCATCGTCAGGCCGTGCACCAGCAGCGTGCGGAACGTGTAGTTGGATGCTCCGATCTCGCGCGGACGGTGCTCGACGTCCACGGAGGAGAAGCGCGTCGTCGCCCACGTCAGCAGAACGTCGATCGAGACGTACGGGCTCTGGTAGCTCGCGAAGGCGTCGCGCAGCGGCGTGCGGAACGCCCGGAACGCCGAGACCTTGCGCGCCGTCGACGCGCCCATCGTCTTCTGGAGCGCGATCTTCGTGACCCAGGAGGCCACGTTGCGGAAGAGGGTGTGGGGCAGCTTTGCGGGGGTGCCGTAGACGACATCGGCGCCGCGATCGAGCTCCGCGAGCAGCCGCGGGATGTCTTCGGGCGAATGCTGGAGATCGTCGTCGATCGTGACGATGACGTCGCCGCGCGCGGCCCGGATGCCCGCGAGCAGCGCGTTGTGCTGGCCGTAGTTGCGCATCAGGTTCAGGCCGCGCAGAGCCGGGTTGGCCGGGACCAGGCCCTGGATCACCGCCCAGGACTCGTCCCGACTCCCGTCGTTGACGAGCACGACCTCGAAGGAGCGCCCCGGAAGCGCCGCATGCAGGCGCCGGACGAGAACGGGGAGCGAGCCCGCGCTGTTGAAAACGGGGACGACGACCGAGAGGTCGATCGAACGGGACATCCGCGAGTCGATGACGCCATTTTACAACGTCGGGGCGCGGGCGATGGACCCGGAACGGTTATCATCGTCGGACTCTTTGAACGCCGCATCGCCGTCGCACCCTCCCTCTGGCCTGCGCGCGCTCGTCGCGGCGCTCGGCAGACCCGATCGCCTTCCTCAACTCCTCCTCGTTGCCATCACCACGGCCGCAGGAATCCGGGCCGGCGGTCGGTGGCTCAGTCCGATCGGCGACGCCGGCTTCTCCTGGTCCCTCGCCTACCGCCTCGGACACGGTGAGCTCCTCTACCGGGACATCTACTTCGTGTACGGACCGTTGACGCCCTACCTGCTCGCGCTGACGGGCCGTCCGTTCGGGTTCTCGAGCCTCTGGTACCTGCTTGCGAACTGGATCCCCGCGATCGTGGCGGCGTGGCTTCTGCTGGAGTGCGGGCGCCGATGCCTCTCGATCCTCGCCAACTTCGCCCTGCTGTTCCTCCTGCTCGGCTTCGCGCTGTTTGCTCCGGGCGCCGGGCATCTCGTGCTGCCGTACTACGCCGGTGTCGTCCAGGCGCTCGCCTTCGGGCTCGGCGCCCTCCTCCTGATTCCGAGCGAGCGATCCGGCCAGGCGCATCCGTTCGCGGCAGGCCTGGTCGCGGGACTCGCCTTCGCCTGCAAGCCCGAGGTGGGCGTGGCCGCCCTGGCCGCCCTGCTCTTCGCGGGGCTGGCCGGCGTTGCGCGGCCGGTCGCCTGGATGGTTCGCGTCGCTGCCGGCTTCGGCGCGGTCGCAGCGGCCGTCTTCGCCTTCGCGCTCGGTTGCGATTCGCTCGCGTCGCTGAGGTGGAATAGCCATCTCTGGCCGCTGAACCTGGCACCTCCGGCCGAGCTGAACGGCCTGTTCCGCTTCGTCGCGGGGCTTTCCGATCCACAGTGGCCGCTGGTCCTGCGTTCCGCGGCGTTCCGGCTGCTGCTGCTCGTTGCGGAATTGACGGCCGTTGCAATGCTCGTCGCGCGCGAACGGCCGGGCAAGCGGTGGCTTCCCCTCATACTGCTCGGCGCCGGGCTCGGCGTCTGGTTCGGCATCGAGGGCGCGGCGCTCTGGCACCCCTCGAGTGCCCTGTGCCTGTCGATGTTCGCGGCATTCCTCGTCGCCGCGCTGGCGCTCTTTCGGAAAGGCACCGCCCGCCGGCCGCTCGTGGGCGCCCTCGGCGTCTTCGCGGGGCTGGCGGGCTCGCGCGCGGCGTTTTCCACCATGATCTCCGGCTCGTACGACGGCCCGGCGCACTTCGTGGAGATGGCGGCGTGGGTCGTTCTGCTGACCGTCCTGGCGCCGCCGATCCTGACCGGCGGGGGGGCCGCGCGAGCCGTGGGCGCGCAGGCTGCTCGCGGGAATGATCCTCGTCGTCGCGGCGCCGTACGCGTGGGACGGCCTCGAAGCCCTGCGCGCGCCGTCGCGCGTGCCGCTCGCGACTCCGCGGGGGCGGATCTACCTCGAGCCCGCCGAGGCCCGCCTGTTCGGCGCGATCGGTGCCGCGATCCAGCCGGGAGAGCGCGTCCTCGTCCTGCCCGAAGCGTCGGCCGTCGACGCACTCTTCGGCGCGCGCTCGGTCTCGCCCTTCCTGCACCTTTTGCCCGGCTGGCTCAACGTCGCGGCCGAGCGGGACCTCATCGCGCGGTTCGACCAGGCGCCGCCGGACGCGGTCGTCCTCTTCGAGAGGCCGACCGACGAGTACGGGATCGAGCCCTTCGGGCGGGGATTCGGCACGCTCCTGTCGGCGTGGTGCGCCGAACACTACGCCGTCGCGGTGCGGTCGCCGGGAGGAGAGGTTCTACGGCGGCGTCGCCTATAATCCGCCTGCCTTGAAACCCTCCCGCTACGCCGAAGCCGGCGTCGACATCGACGCGAAGGCCGCCGCGCTCGCGCGCGCCAAGGCCGCCATCCGCTCGACCTTCACGCCGGGCGTGCTCGGCGACGTCGGTGGATTCGGCGGGCTGTTCCTGCCGGACTTCTCGAAGTACAAGGAGCCCGTGCTCGTGGGCTCGACCGACGGCGTCGGCACGAAGCTGAAGGTCGCCATCGAGATGGGCCGCCACGACACCGTGGGCGCCGACCTCGTCAACCACTGCGTCAACGACATCCTCGTGCAGGGCGCGAAGCCGCTCTTCTTCCTCGACTACATCGCCACGGGCAAAGTCGAGCCGGGCCTGATCGAGAGCGTGATCGCGGGGGTCGCGCGCGCGTGCCGCGAGAACGGCACGGCGCTGCTCGGCGGTGAGACGGCGGAGATGCCGGGCTTCTACGCGGCCGGCGAGTACGACGTCGCGGGCACGATCGTGGGCGTGGTGGATCGCGCGAAGATCGTGGACGGCACGCGCATCGCGGCCGGCGACGTCGCGCTCGGGTTGCCGTCGATCGGCCTGCAGACCAACGGCTACACGCTGGCGCGGCGCGTGTTCTTCGAGACGATGGGAAAGCGGCCGGAGGACACCCTCGACGAGCTCGGCGGGCGCGCCATCGGCGACGTGCTGCTCGACGCGCACCTCTCGTACGGCAAGGCGATGGCGCCGCTGCTCGAGGCCGACCTCGTCCACGGCATGGCGCACCTGACGGGCGGGGGCTTCTACGACAACATCCCGCGCGTGCTGCCCGAAAACCTGGACGTCGTCGTCAAGTCGGGCGCGTGGCCGGTGCTGCCGGTGTTCGAAGTGATCGAGCGCGAGGGCGCGGTCTCCTTCGAGGAGATGCACCGCGTGTTCAACATGGGCATCGGCATGGTGGTGTTCGTGGCGCCATCGGACCTCGCCCGCGTCGGTCAGATCTGGAAGGACGCGGGGCAGCGCTGGTTCGCGATCGGCAACGTGAAGTCCGGCAACCACCGCGTCGTCGTCGAGCCGCCGCCCGCGTGATGAGCGGCGGGACCGCCCCGATTTCGAAAGCTCCGAAGTCCCGCCTCGCGATCCTCCTGTCGGGCCGCGGCTCCAACTTCGAAGCGATCGCCGATGCGGTCGTCATCGGCGCCATTCCGAGCGCGGAGATCGTCGCCGTGCTCTCGGACGTCCCGGAGGCCCCGGGTCTCGCACGCGCGCGGCAGCGCGGCCTGCCGGCCCTCGCCGTGGACCGGAAGAGTTACCCGGACCGGCGCGCGCACGAGGCGGAGATGCTGCGGCAGCTCGACCTCGCGCGGCCGGACCTCGTCTGCCTGGCGGGTTACATGCGCCTGCTCTCGCCCGAGTTCGTCGGGCGCTGGCGCGGACGGATCCTCAACATCCATCCGGCCCTCCTGCCGAAGTTTCCGGGCCTCGACGTGCAGCGCCGCGCGCTGGAGGCGGGGGAAAAGGAGTCGGGCTGCACGGTCCATTTCGTCGACGAGGGCACCGATACCGGCCCGATCGTGCTCCAGCGGCGCGTTCCCATCCTGCCGGGGGACACGGAAGCAGTCGCTTTCGGCCCGGATCCTCGAGCAGGAGCACCAGGCCTACCCGGAGGCGATCGCGCTGGTCCTCGGGACGCTTTCCCGACCATGAAAAGTGCACCGGATTCTGTGCAGCCTGGCGAGCGAAACAGCCCGATTTCACAGGGCTTTCCCGATTTTTCCGAAATCGCTTGACAGGGGCTTGAGGCGGCCCTATATTCCCGTTCCCCGCAAGGGTTGGTTCTTTCCAAGGGTCTCCGTCCGGCGACAGCCGTCCGCCTCAGGCGGGGTCGTTCTGCGCCGGTTTCGATTGACGGAGCCCAACGAGATTCGCTAAGCTGGAAGGTCCGTCGCAAGGCGGATGTTCTTTCGGTCTCGCGCCGGCGGTACGGCGCGGTTCCGGGGCGCCTGGAAGGCCCGGGGACGCGGTTCCTTGAAAACTGAGTAGAGCGTGCCAGACGTCATTTTTCCTGCTTTTTTGTAAAAAGCAGAGTTTCTGGTTCCAACCCTGGATGAGGGAGCCTCACGGTTCCCCGAGGCCAGGGAAAAAATCAGGATTAACTCTTATCGACCGGTGGCAACACCGTGAGAACGCTTTTAAGTGGAGAGTTTGATCCTGGCTCAGAATGAACGCTGGCGGCGTGCTTAACACATGCAAGTCGAGCGAGGCGGAAGGGGGCAACTCCTTCCAGTCGAGCGGCGGACGGGTGAGTAACACGTGGGTAACCTGCCCGGAAGTGGGGAATACCTCGGAGAAATTCGAGCTAATACCGCATGACATCTTCGGGACGAAAGTCCTGACGATCAAAGCGGGGTCGCAAGATCTCGCGCTACCGGATGGGCCCGCGCCCGATTAGCTAGTTGGTGAGGTAACGGCTCACCAAGGCTTCGATCGGTAACCGGCCTGAGAGGGCGATCGGTCACACCGGAACTGAGACACGGTCCGGACTCCTACGGGAGGCAGCAGTGGGGAATCTTGCGCAATGGGCGAAAGCCTGACGCAGCAACGCCGCGTGGAGGATGAAGGCCCTTGGGTTGTAAACTCCTGTCGGCTGGGAAGAAATCGATCGTGGCTCATACCCACGGTCGTTGACTGTACCAGCAAAGGAAGCCCCGGCTAACTCTGTGCCAGCAGCCGCGGTAATACAGAGGGGGCTAGCGTTATTCGGAATTATTGGGCGTAAAGGGCGCGTAGGCGGCCATGCGTGTCTTCCGTGAAATCCCTCGGCTTAACTGAGGACGTGCGGAAGAAACTGCAAGGCTCGAGTCCGGGAGAGGGGGGTGGAATTCCCAGTGTAGCGGTGAAATGCGTAGATATTGGGAGGAACACCGGTGGCGAAGGCGGCCCCCTGGACCGGTACTGACGCTGAGGCGCGAAAGCGTGGGTAGCAAACGGGATTAGATACCCCGGTAGTCCACGCCGTAAACGATGGGCACTTGGTGTCGCGGGTATCGACCCCTGCGGTGCCGAAGCTAACGCATTAAGTGCCCCGCCTGGGGAGTACGGTCGCAAGGCTGAAACTCAAAGGAATTGACGGGGGCCCGCACAAGCGGTGGAGCATGTGGTTCAATTCGAAGCAACGCGAAGAACCTTACCTGGGTTTGAAGATCAGTTGACCGGGGGCGAAATCTCCCTTTCCCGCAAGGGACAATTGGTTAGGTGCTGCATGGCTGTCGTCAGCTCGTGTCGTGAGATGTTGGGTTAAGTCCCGCAACGAGCGCAACCCCTGCTGCTAGTTGCCAACGGTTCGGCCGGGCACTCTAGTGGGACTGCCGGTGATAAACCGGAGGAAGGTGGGGATGACGTCAAGTCCTCATGGCCTTTATGTCCAGGGCTACACACGTGCTACAATGGCCGGTACAAAGCGTCGCGAAAACGCAAGTTCGAGCAAATCGCAAAAAACCGGTCTCAGTTCGGATTGGGGTCTGCAACTCGACCCCATGAAGCTGGAATCGCTAGTAATCGCGGATCAGCACGCCGCGGTGAATACGTTCCCGGGCCTTGTACACACCGCCCGTCACATCACGAAAGTCGGCTGTACCAGAAGTCGGTGTTCTAACCCGCAAGGGACGAAGCCGCCTAAGGTATGGTCGGTAATTGGGGTGAAGTCGTAACAAGGTAGCTGTAGGAGAACCTGTGGCTGGATCACCTCCTTTCTAGAGCCTCTCTCGGCTCCTTCTTCTCCGGAACGGAGCTCGAGACACTCGATGGTCGATACGTCAGCGCGCCTCTACTCAGTTTTGAAGGTACCCGTCCTGGGGTCCATGGGACCTCCGGGCCGTGTTCTTTGAAGTCATCAATACAAGCTAGTCCCGCTGGGCCTATAGCTCAGTTGGTTTAGAGCACACGCCTGATAAGCGTGAGGTCGGTAGTTCGAATCTACCTAGGCCCACCATCTTCAGAAACGAACCACCCTCACGTGGGGCTGTAGCTCAGCTGGGAGAGCGGCGGCTTTGCAAGCCGTAGGTCGCCGGTTCGATTCCGGTCAGCTCCACCAATTTCCATTGATGACTTTGGGGTCCGTGCAGCGCGGATGAGACAGCTCCTCTAATCGAAGAGGGGCTTTTTGATCCGCGGTGATCGCGATCTTTGACAAGAGAGTCGGGTAACAAAAACGATTCGCGTCTTAGGTATTTTATGGTCAAGCTACTAAGGGTGGACGGTGGATGCCTTGGCGCAGAGAAGCGATGAAGGACGTGGCAAGCTGCGATAAGCCTCGGGGAGCCGCAAACAGGCTTTGATCCGGGGATTTCCGAATGGGGCAACCCCTCTGGAGGCAAGTCCAGAGATCCCCCGCTGAATTCATAGGCGGGGAGAAGCAAACCCGGGGAAGTGAACCATCTCAGTACCCGGAGGAAAAGAAAGCAAACGCGATTCCGTCAGTAGCGGCGAGCGAAAGCGGAACAGCCCAAACCTCGAGGGCTTCGGTTCTCGGGGGGTTGTGGGGCGGAGTACGGCGCAAGCCAGGAAGTTACCAAGAACCCGTCTAGTCGAAGGCCACTGGAAAGTGCCGCCAAAGAGGGTGACAGCCCCGTAGGCGAAAGACGAGGTTCCTTCCAATTCCGTTCCCGAGTACCACGGGGCACGAGAAACCTTGTGGGAATCCGGGTGGACCATCACCCAAGGCTAAACATTACTCTGCGACCGATAGTGAACCAGTACCGTGAGGGAAAGGTGAAAAGAACCCCTGTGAGGGGAGTGAAATAGTACCTGAACCCGTCCATCTACAAGCAGTGGGACCACCATGTCGCAAGACGGTGGAACCGCGTGCCTTTTGCATAATGAGCCGGCTAGTTAATTTCAGCGGCAAGGCGAAGCAACGTGCTGAGCCGGAGCGAAAGCGAGTCTGAATAGGGCGATTCAGTCGCTGGGATTACACGCGAAGCGGGATGATCTAACCATGGCCAGGGTGAAGCTGCGGTAACACGCAGTGGAGGCCCGAACTGGTGTTGGTTGAAAACAACTCGGATGAGCTGTGGTTAGGGGTGAAAGGCTAATCAAATTCCGTTATAGCTCGTTCTCTCCGAAATAGCTTTAGGGCTAGCCTCGGATGATTGACCACGGTGGTAGAGCTCTGGATGGACTAGGGGTGTTCCCACATTACCAAATCCAACCAAACTCCGAATGCCGTGGATCACAGTCCGGGAGTCAGACAGTGGGGGATAAGCTTCATTGTCGAGAGGGAAAGAACCCAGACCGCCCGCTAAGGTCCCCAAATCATCGCTAAGTGGAAAAGGATGTGGAGACGCCCAGACAGCCAGGAGGTTGGCTTAGAAGCAGCCATCCTTTAAAGAAAGCGTAACAGCTCACTGGTCAAGCGGCTCCGTGCCGACAATTCAACGGGGCTCAAGCGATGTACCGAAGCGGCGGATGCGCGGAGGCTTCGGCCGACGCGCGTGGTAGGAGAGCATTCTTAGTGCAGTGAAGTCAGACCGCGAGGACTGGTGGAGCGCTAGGAAGAGACCCTGCCGGCACAAGTAGCGATAAAGCAGATGAGATATCTGCTCGCCGTAAATCTAAGGATTCCTGAGCAAGGTTAATCCGCTCAGGGTAAGTCGGTCCCTAAGGCGAGGCCGAAAGGCGTAGCCGATGGAAATCCGGTTAATATTCCGGAACCGCTCGTTGGTCGTTATCACGAAGGGGGGACGCAGGAGGCTAGGCGTACCGGGTGTTGGATGTCCTGGGCCAAGCTCGTAGGCGGGAGGAGTAGGCAAATCCGCTCTTCCATTCAACGCCGAGAAGCGACGGGGAGGCCGTAAGGCCGCAAACTCGCCGATGCCACGCTGCCGAGAAAATCCTCTAAGGAGATCAACGGGTGACCGTACCGCAAACCGACACAGGTAGATGAGGAGAAAATCCTAAGGCGCTCGAGTGAAGCGTTGCGAAGGAACTCGGCAAATTAACACCGTAACTTCGGGAGAAGGTGTGCCTCGGTTCGTGTAAGGGTTTACCCCTGAAGCGTCCCGGGGTCGCAGTGAAAAGGCCCAAGCGACTGTTTACTAAAAACACAGGACTCTGCAAAGTCGTAAAACGACGTATAGGGTCTGACGCCTGCCCGGTGCTGGAAGGTTAAGGGGAGAGGTTAGCCGCAAGGCAAAGCTTTGAACCGAAGCCCCAGTAAACGGCGGCCGTAACTATAACGGTCCTAAGGTAGCGAAATTCCTTGTCGGGTAAGTTCCGACCTGCACGAATGGCGTAACGATTTGGGCACTGTCTCCGCAACGCGCTCGGCGAATCTGTAGTACCGGTGAAGATGCCGGTTACCCGCACGTAGACGGAAAGACCCTGTGCACCTTTACTATACCCAGGCATTGAATTTTGGTGTTGTCTGCGCAGGATAGGTGGGACACTTTGAACTTGGGGTTTCGGCCTCGAGGGAGTGGACGGTGAGATACCACCCTGACGGCACCGGAGTTCTAACTGAGACCCGTAATCCGGGTCCAGGACCATGTCTGGCGGGTAGTTTGACTGGGGCGGTCGCCTCCTAAACTGTAACGGAGGCGCCCAAAGGTTCTCTCAGGCTGATTGGAAACCAGCCGTAGAGTGCAAAGGCAGAAGAGAGCTTGACTGCGAGACCGACAAGTCGAGCAGGTACGAAAGTAGGGCTTAGTGATCCGGTGGTTCTGCATGGAAGGGCCATCGCTCAACGGATAAAAGGTACGCCGGGGATAACAGGCTGATCTTGCCCAAGAGTTCACATCGACGGCAAGGTTTGGCACCTCGATGTCGGCTCATCGCATCCTGGGGCTGAAGCAGGTCCCAAGGGTCCGGCTGTTCGCCGGTTAAAGCGGTACGTGAGCTGGGTTTAGAACGTCGTGAGACAGTTCGGTCCCTATCTCGTGTGGGCGCAGGAAATTTGTGAGGATCCGTCCTTAGTACGAGAGGACCGGGACGGGCGAACCTCTTGTGCACCGGTTGTCGCGCCAGCGGCATGGCCGGGTAGCGAAGTTCGAAAGGATAACCGCTGAAAGCATATAAGCGGGAAGCCTTCCTCGAGATGAGATTTCCCGGGAGCAATCCCCTGAAGGCCCGTGGGAGACGACCACGTTGATAGGAGGGGTGTGGAAGCGCCGTCAAGGCGTGAAGCTGACCCTTACTAATCGGCCGTGCGGCTTGACCATAAAATATTTAAGGCGCGAATCGAAAAACGTCTACCCGACTCTCTGACCTGGGCGTGGGACCTTGCGGTCCCCCGAACCCCCAGGAAACCGGATCCGAAGTCTCGCTGAGCGAGCCTTCGCGATCGACGGAAAACTTTGGAAACAGAGTTTCCCGGTGACCTTAGCGAAGGGGCCACACCCGTTCCCATTCCGAACACGGCCGTTAAGCCCTTCAGCCCCGATGGTACTTCGCGGTAGACCGCGTGGGAGAGTAGGACGTTGCCGGGGAATTATTTTGGAGCCCAGGACTCGTTCCTGGGCTTTTCTTTTTTGGGGCCTCGGATAACCGGGATATAAACACCGCACCTGCCTCCGCACTCACGCCATCCGCAGGTCAAGACATCGATCGTGAGGACTCCATGCGCTCGAGATGCCTCGGAGCCGGGTCCATTCCTGAGACCGCCGAGAGCCTGTCGGCGCGACTCCGACGATTCGTTCCCCTCACGGCTCTCCTGCTGATTCTCGCCGCGGCAGCGTCCGCGCAGGTCGTGACCGAGTTTTCCTCCGGCATGACCGCCGGCGCGCAACCGACCAGCATCGTGGCCGGCCCCGACGGCAACCTCTGGTTCACGGAGTTCAACGGCGGCAACCAGATCGGCCAGATCACGACCGCTGGCGTCGTCACCGAGTTCAGCACCGGCATCACGGGCGGCGCGCTGCCCTACGGCATTGCGGCCGGTCCGACGGCAACCTGTGGTTTACGGAACGCAGCCTGAGCTTCGACATCAACCGTGTCGCGAAAATCACTCCGGCCGGCGTCGTCACCGAGTTCGGCACCGGCATCACCGCGTTTTCGGATCCCTTCTTCATCACCGCGGGCCCCGATGGCAATCTGTGGTTCACGGAAGATCTCGGCAACCGGATCGGGCGGATCACGCCGGTCGGAGTCGTCACCGAGTTCTGGCCGGCATCACCGCCGGCGCGAACCCGACCGGCATCGTTGCCGGTCCCGACGGGAACCTCTGGTTCACGGAATACGGCGGCAACCAGATCGGGCGAATCACGACGGCGGGAGTCGTGACCGAGTTCGGCGGCCTGACCGCCGGCGCGGCCCCGTTCTCCATCACGGCCGGCCCGGACGGCAACCTGTGGTTCACCGAACAAGGCGGCAACCGGATCGGGCGAGATCACGACGGCGGGCGTCGTCACGGAGTTCAGCACCGGCATCAGCCCCGGCGCGACGCTGTTCGGCATTACGGCCGGTCCCGACGGCAACCTGTGGTTCACGGAGCAAGCCGGCAACCGGATCGGGCGGATTACCACGGCCGGTGTCGTCACCGAGTTCTGCGCCGGCATCAGCGCGGGCGCGATCCTCGACGGCATCACGGCCGGTCCCGACGGCAACCTCTGGTTCGCGGAGGGCAGCGGACGGATCGGGCAGATCACCACGGGCGGCGCCCCCACGCCGACCCCGACGCCGACCGTCACGCCGGTCGGAACGACACCGACGCCGACCCCGACGCCGACGGTCACGCCGGTCGGAACGACACCGACGCCGACCCCGACGCCGACGGTCACGCCGGCCGGAACGACACCGACGCCGACCCCGACGCCGACCGTCACGCCGGTCGGAACGACCCCGACGCCGAACCCGACGCCGACTGTCACGCCCGTCGGATCGACCCCGACGCCCGTGCCGACAAGAATCCCCCCGCCGGCCGGAACCGCGATTCCGACGGTGAGCCCAGAGACCCTGGCGTTGCTGGCTCTGGCGCTCGGCGCGGCGGCGATCACACTTCTGAGGCGCTCCGGCTAGCGGAAACCCGTCCCGGTCCTCTGCCCGTCGCGTCGCGCGCCGGGGCTCGGATTGCGAAGTCGCTACCGGCGTCTAACCGCGGCCCCGTGCCCGCCGGGCGGGCATGTTCATGACCAACGTCCGGCATCTTCGTGGCGTGGAATCGGACGGCGTTTGGAAGGGCCTTTCGCACCGGCTACTCGGGGCTGCTCGGCGCGGAGCTGGCGGCGTCCAACTTCCCGCCGCGATTCGCTCACTATTCCTGCTGGATCGCCGTACCGCGTTCGCGATAGAACGGCGATCACGACGATGAAATGGGTACCGTCCGGCCGGGCCCTCCGTGTCCTGGCGCTCGTGGCCCTCGGCGTGTACGGCGCGGAGCTCGTGTACCACGTCGGGGCGGGTGTCGGAGGCTCGGATTGTTCCGGCTACGCGAACTCGGCCCGCGACATCCTCTCCGGGCGGATCGTCGTGCCCGTCGAAGCCCTCGCTCGGCTCGAGCTCCCGGACCGGTTCGCCCGGGCTTTCATGCCCCTGGCCCACCAGCCGGGACCCCGGCCGCGGACCATGGTTCCTTTCTATCCGCCCGGCTTTCCGCTCCACGTCGCCCTCGGCATGCTCCTGGCCGGGCCGGAGAAGGGGCCATTTCTCGTGACGCCCGTTCTGGCCGTCCTCTGCCTGCTCCTGACGTTCGTGCTCGGGCGCGAGCTCGGCCTGTCCCGGCCGCTCGCCTGCGCGGGCGCGGCGTTTCTCGGGCTCTGCGCCGTCTTCCTGTTTCAGGCGGTCCAGCCGATGAGCGACGTCGCCGCGGCCCTATGGACCACGGCCGCGATCGTGTGCGCCCTGCGCTCGCGAGAGCACGATGGCTGGGCGCTCGGGGCGGGGGCGGCCTTCGGCATGGCGGTCCTGGTGCGGCCCACCGACGCCCTGCTCGCGCCCGCGCTCGCCCTGGCCCTGTCGTGGCGTCCGAGGGCGGTGCTGCTTCTCGCGCTCGGCGGCCTTCCCTTTGCGATATTTCTCGGTTTCTGGAACCGTGAGGTGTACGGGAACGCGCTCTCGACGGGGTACTCGGGCCTGCTGGGAAACGAGCTGGCCTGGGCGAACTTCGGCCCGCGATTCCGGCACTACGGCTACTGGACCGTCGCGCAACTCTCGCCGCTCGTCGTCATCGGATGGCTGGCGGCGCCCTTCGCGAAGTACGCGCGCCGGCGCGATGCCGTCATGCTCATCGTCTGGTTCTCGGCGTTCTTTCTCTTCTACTGTTTCTGGGGACCCTCGGACGCCTGGTGGTACACGCGGTACCTGATCCCGGCGCTGCCCGCTCTCATCCTCGGTTTTCTCCTCGCGCTGCGCGCGGTGGCGCTCCCGCGGCGGCCGCTCGTCGTCGCCGCCGCGCTGTTCGTGGTCGCGGCCTTCGAGTGGCGGCAATACAGCCGCCAGAATCCCCTCGCCGTGGGCCGCTGGCAGACGCAGTTCCGCGACGGCGCGCTCGCGGTCGCCGATCGCGCCGCCGGCGGCAACGCGCTTGTCGTCAGCATGGAGTTTTCCGGGTCGATCCGTTTCCACACCGCGCTGACCCCACTGCGGTGGGACTGTCCTCACCCCCGAAGATTTCGGCCTCGTCCGCACGCGGGCCGCCGAGAAGGGCTGGCCGATCTACGCTTTGATGCTCCCGCAGGAGGTCGAGCCGGCCGCGCCCCACGTGCCGGGCGCGTGG
Source organism: uncultured Acidobacteriota bacterium (assembly GCA_963843325.1). Classification (GTDB taxonomy): domain Bacteria; phylum Acidobacteriota; class Thermoanaerobaculia; order UBA5066; family Gp7-AA6; genus DAHUXD01. Next base: position 37,514 of record CAWJKC010000016.1, on the reverse strand, counting down.
AAATTTCTCGGAAACGTCAGGCGCGCGAGCCTCTGGGAGCTGCCGCCCCCGTAAAGGGTTTCAGCGGCCGGGATGGGTGGGCAGGCGCTCGGCCGGGACGCTCTCGGGCGCCGGCGTCCCGCCCAGCCGGTAGAGCGCCGTGCGCCGCTCGCCGCAGGTGGCGCACGTGCCGACGGGGCGGCCGTTGCGCAGCCCGTCGCGGATGCGCTTCAACGGCGCGCCGGCCTCGATGCGCGCGACGCCGTCCGCCGGATAGAAGCCGATGGGATCCTGGTCCCAGTAGATGCAGGGCGAAACGGCGCCATTGGGGCGGATGACGTAATTGCGGTCGGGATAGGCGCACCCGAAGAGCCCCTGGTACCAGCCGTAACGCAGGTACTCGGGCCGGTCCATCCCGGCCTTCAGCCGCCAGAGACGGCGGCGGGCTCGAACGAGCAGCCCGCGCGGGACGCTGCCGGGGGGCTCGAACTCCGGAAACGAGGACAGCTTGAGGCCGCGGCGCACGGCGTCGTGCGCGGCCGCCTCGAGCTCGGCGTTCAACGCCGCCGGGTCTTCGCCCGAAAGCAGCTCGGGCGTGACGTCCACGCCCTCGGTCGGCGAGACGTACCGCACGTCGATCTCCGAGGCGCCGTGGTTCGCGGCGAACTCGGGCAGGAGGGCGAGCTCGGAGCGGTTGGACTTCATCCACGTGAAGATGATCCGCAGCCGCGGCGTCTTCGAACCGGCCTCGCGCCGGACCCGCGCGAGCGTGTCGAGGCAGGCGAGCAGGCGCTCGAATTTCGCCGGCACCCGGATCTTTTCGTAGGTCTCCTTCGTCACGCCGTCGATCGACGCGGCGACCGTCGCGACGCCGTGCTTGACGAGGGCCTGCGCCGTCGGCTCGGTCAGCGCGAGCAGGTTGGTCGGGAACCAGAGGTCCGGCACGCCGTAGCGGCCGGCGATCTCCACGATCTCGCGAAAGCGGGGATGGATCATCGGCTCCGCCGCGCAGGCGAGCGCGACGCGCCACGACCTCGGGAACAGGTCGGCGGCGATTTTCTCGAAGACCTCGACCGGCATGTTGCCGTCGTCGGACAGCTGGCGGTCGAACGGCGGGAACGCAAGGCGGTCCGTCGCCGCGAAGTAGCACATGACGCACTTCAGGTTGCAGCGCGAGGTGAGGTCGAGGATGACGTTGAGCGGCCGGGGCATGGGTGTGCGGAATTATGTCATTTGCGGCCGGGTGCTCCGGCGGCGGCCGACGAAGACGGCGAAGTCGTTCGGGATGCGGCCCTCGGATTCCAGGCGCGCCTCGGCGCCGCAGAGGACCCCGAGCAGGCGCTCGTCCTCGGCGTGCGATCGGCCGAACGCCGGCGCCAGGTCCGCGAGGAGGGGATGGAGCAATCCGCCTCCCCCCGAGTACTCGGCCTCGGCCACGAAGCATCTCCGTGCAACGGGCAGCAGGTCTTCACTGCGCGCCGCCTCGAACGGGCTGTCGCGCGCGAGGGCCGCCGCGTCGATCGGTTCCCGGCGCCAGACCGGATGTCCGGTCCGTTCGTCCGTTCGCAGGCGGCGGGGCAGGAGCCGGAAATAGCGCTGGACGAGCTCCGCGCGCTCGCCCCGGTACTGGAACCGGTTCGGACCGACGTACTCGACGAAGACGACGCGCCCGCGGACCGCCAGGATGTCGTGGAGGCGCTCGTAGAAATCCTCGAGCCGAGCGACGTGGTGGAGGGTGTCGTGGACGATCACGGCGTCCCACGGTCCGTCCGGCAGCGGGGCCGCGTTCGGGTCGAGCACCGCGTGCGTGACCGCGGTCAGGCCGCGCCGGGCGGCGCCGCGGCGCGCGCGCTCGAGCGTCACCGGGTCGGCGTCGACGGCGGTGATCGTACCGACGCCCGCCATCCGGGCGAGCGAGCGCTCGATGAACCCCTCGCCGCAGCCCACGACGAGCACGCGCGGCAGCTCCGCGGGCAGGTTGCGCGTGCGCACGTGCGAGAGCCAGTCGACGGAGGGGTGGCCCGACGCCGAGCGGTTGACGTGTCCCTGGAGCGCCCCCGAGGGGACCCAGAAGGGGGAGCCCGGATGGCTCACGGCGCCCATCCTCGCCGCCGCTCGCGGACGGCGGCCGCAGCGAGGAAAAGGAGCGTTGCGACCGAGATCGCGCAACCGAGCGGCATTCCAGGAGGACAGTAACGCAGGACGATCCGCCGGTCGCCCGGCGGGATCCGGAGCGCGAGGAAGGGCCCGTTCGCCAGGCGGGACGCGATGGGCGAACCCGCCGCGTCGCGGGCCCACCAGCCGCCGTCCTGCACGAGCGAGAGCACGACCCACCCGTCCGGCCCGCCCTCGGGAACCCGTGCCCGAAACGAGGCGGCGTTGGTCGACTCGGCGTACTCCGACACCTCGACCGCGGGGTTGGGCGCTTCGGCGGCGCCGCCGTCGTTCAGCACGAAAGCGGTCGCGCGCCAGTCGGTGAGCGCGGTAATTTCGGGGAAGGCGCTCCCGAACGCGGCCGCCGCGTCGAGCACCGGCCACGGACGCGCCGGCGGCGGCGCGACGAAGCGGATGCGCGACGGCGCGAAGGCGCGCGGCAGCACGTTCGAATTCTCGAAGGCGGTGCCGTCGGCGCCGGCATAGACGGGCCGCCACCGCGGTCCCGGCGCCGCGTCGCGCGGCCCGCCGAGGACGAACCGCACGTTGAGAAAGTCGAGAGCGGGGGCGTCGAGGTTGCGGAGCATCTTGAAGTAATCGTAGGGATAGCCGCAGGTGGCGTCGAGAAAGGTCAGGTAGTCGCGGCGCTCGACGGCGTCGTGCGTGCGGATGTCCTCGAGCCGCGCGAAGACGTTGGTGCTCGGAAAGAGCGTGCCCGCGATCCCGGCCACGCGGAAGGTTCCGGGCTGCGCATGGAGGAATCCGACGAGCGGCGGCTCCGGGAAGAGGAGCTCCCGCGCGTAGAGGCGGTTCAGCGTGGACCACTGGTAGAGCAGTTCCGCCCCGCAGAGCAGGGTCAGGCCGGCGACGTACGCGCCGGGGCGCCTGCGCGCGGCGACCGCGAAGACCGCGGACAGCGCGAGGACCGCGAGCACGACGGCGAGCTGGCCCTGCTGGAAGGCGAGGCTGCCGTCCGCGCGGCGCGGGGCGAGCAGCAGCCGGTAGAGCGCAAAGCCGCCGGCCGCGAGCAGGAGCGCGATCAGGACGGCGGCCGCCGGCGCGGGGCGCCCCGCGCGCGCATCCTTCGTGGAGCGCTCGAGCTCGAGCGCCCCGATCGCCGGCAGCGCGAGGGCGACCCATCCGTTGAAGCGCAGCGGGAACACGTAACGCATCCCGGGAACGTGCGCGAAGATCTCGGCGAGCGGCCACGCGCAGACCGCCACCCCGAATCCACAGAGCAGGAGCCCCCAGAGCACGCGCTCCGAGCGGGGTCGCGCCGAGCCCGGGCGAAACACCAGCAGCGCCGCGGCCCATCCGAGGATGCCGGCGTAGCCCATCGCCATCTCGCAGAACGTGCCGGTGCCGCCGGGGACCGTCGGCGCCGTGACGGCGTTGCCGAGGGTGTGCGGGAAAAAGGCCGGCAGGATGCCGAGCCAGCGCGGCGCGTGGGGAAAGAGCGAGAGGTGCGGCTCCCAGTAGGGGCGGGCCGCTGCGGTCAGCCGCGCGGAGGCCGCGATGGCGAGCACGGACGGGACGAGGAGGAACGCCGTCAGCCCGAGCGCGATCGCGGCCGCGACGGCGATCGCGCGCGAGACCGGCGCGAGGTCCGGCAGGTCCCCGGTCATGCGGCGGGCGGCCAGCCACAGGGCGGCGAAGAAGGCGCCCATCGCGGCGGACTCGGGATGGCCCGCGAGCACGACGAGCGTGAACACTCCCGCCAGTCCCGCGATGGCCCGCCCGCGTCGCCGCGCGTCGCGGCAGCGCTCGATCGCGAAGAGCATCCACGGCCACAGGCAATAGACGCCCGATTGCGGATAGAAGATCCAGGGCGGGACGAAGGTGAAGGAGAGGGCGAACGCCACGGCGGCGAAGCCCGCCGGACGCTTCGATGCGCCGAGCTCGCGCGTCCAGAGCCACATGCCCGACGCCGCGAGCAGCAGCTTGATCGCGCCGATCAGCGTGAAGGCGCGCGCGAGCGGCAGCAGCAGAGCCAGAAACGTCAGGGGGTAGAAGGCGGCGGAGACGCTGTTGGCCGCCAGCGGAGTGCCGCAGCCGTTCCAGCGGTCCCGCAGCGGCAGCGCGCCGTCCTTCCAGGCCAGCCGCACCGCCTCGGTCCAGGGCAGGACCTGCGTCGCGATGTCGTTCAGGTACGGGTTGTAGGGCATGACGGCCGCCCCCTGGTTCCAGGGCGCGAGGAAGATGGCGTGGTCCAGGGGCAGCGGCGTCATCCGGGAAACGAACGCGCGCGGGTACGGGAGCACCGCGACGAGGAGAAACCCCGCCAGGGCGGCCGCCGGAATCGGCCGGTCGAGCCAGCGCGCCGCCAGGGCGACCGCGGCCGCGGCGCACGCCAGCAGAAGAAGGACCGCCGCCGACCCGATCACGTTCGCCTCCGGACGGAAACCCGGGGCCCGCTACTTCGACCCGATGGCCTCGCGGTACTCCCGGAGCAGAACCTCGGGAATCTTCTCGGGAGTGCCCGCGCCCGACGCCTCGACGATCAGGACGTGGGGCAGCTCCGGCGTGTCCACCCACGTTTCGTGCCGCTCGAGCCCGTTCAGCTCGGGCACGTCGCTTTCGCCGTAGCGGCAGAAGGTCACGCGCGCGAATCCGGCGGCCTTCACCGCCGAGGCGAGCATGGCGCGGTTGTAGAGGAACTGATGCCCCCAGCCGTGGAAGGCGCGGTTCAACCGGAACGCGTCCTCGCGGGCCTCGGCGTCGGCCGCCTCCGGACCGCGGTAGTGCGTCAGAAGGACCCAGTCGAGGTTCGGCGTCGAGAGGCGCAGGATGCCGTCCGGGCGCAGGACGCGGCGGCACTCGGCGAGGAACCCGAGCCCGTCCTCGAGGCCGAGGTGCTCGAGGAAGTGCTCCGCGTAGATGGAGGCGACGTCCGCGAAGGGCAGGCCCTTGCGCACGTCGAGCACCTGGTCGACGCCGGGCAGTCCCTGGTTGTCGATGTTGATCCAGCCGGCGATCGATTGCTGGCCGCAGCCGATGTGCAGGCGGGCGGGAGGGCTCGGCGACGCGTCCTCGCTGCGGGATTTTCGGAAGAGTCGCATGACGGGTCCGACGGTGTTTACCACAACTGCGCGGCGACGTTCGCCGGCGGTCGCTGTGCTACGCTTCTTTGCAAATTATTGGAGGGGGGTTCCATGCGCCGATTCTCTTCCGCGATCCCATTCCTCTTTCTGGCCCTCGCCGCTCCCATCGCCTTCGCACAGACCACCGGCGACATCGTCGGCCGCGTCACGGACGAGCAGGGCGGCGCCCTGCCCGGCGTGGCGGTCGAGGCCACCAGCGCGTCGTTCCAGGGGACGCGCACGAGCATCACGGATACCACCGGGACCTACCGCCTCGTCCTGCTGCCGCCGGGCACCTACAAGGTCACGGCGAGCCTCCAGGGCTTCGCGAAGCTCGAGTCCACGGTGACGGTGGCCCTCGGCAAGACGTCGACGAACGACGTGAAGCTGCGGCCCTCGGCCACGGCGGAGGTCATCGTGTCGGGGACGGCGCCCCTCGTGGACCAGGATTCGACGACGATCGGCGACAACATCGACAGCCGCCAGATGAAGTCCCTGCCGACGGGCCGCAACTACACCTCCATCGTCCAGATCTCGGCCGGCGTCTCGACCCAGAACGCCAACACGGCGGCGTTCGCGAACTCGATCGTCGTCAACGGCTCGACCGGCCTCGAGAACTCGTTCGTCATCGACGGCGTGGTGACGAGCGGCGTCGAGTACGGCGCGCAGGGCAAGGAGCTCAACTACGAGTTCATCCAGGAGCTCGAGGTCAAGACCGGCGGCTACCAGGCCGAGTTCGGCCGCTCGACGGGCGGCATCATCAACGTCATCACGAAGTCGGGCGGCAACGAGTACCACGGCGAGGCGTTCGTCTACTACGACAACAACTCGCTGCAGGCCAACAACAAGCACCCCGAGGACTCCGAGCTCTACTCGTTCGTGTCGGGCTACAACCGGCTGGACTGGGGCTTCGCGCTCGGCGGCTTCGCCCTGAAGGACACCCTCTGGTTCTTCGGCGCGTACGACCGCGTGGAGAACACGACCAAGCAGACGGTGACCACCGGCCCGATCGCCGGGCAGCCGGCCGACACCGACAGCGCGCGCAACCTCGGCTCGGCCAAGCTGACCTGGATGCTGAACTCCTCCAACTCGATCGTCGGCTCCTACTTCCAGGATCCGCGCAACGACACGGGCGCCGTGAACGACGGCGCGCACCCGGTCAACGGGCCGTACACCACCTTCATCGGCCTCCAGAAGTTCGGCGGCAGCGACTACTCGCTGCGCTACAGCGGCCTCTTCGGGTCGAGCTGGGTCGTGGCGGCGCAGGGCGCGCTGCACCAGGAGCAGAACTCGGTCGACCCGGGGCTGCCGGGCGGCGACGAGATCCAGTACATCGACACGGCCAACGCCAACCTCGAGTCGGGCGGCTTCGGGCTGATTCAGGACAAGAAGTTCAAGCGCTACCTGGGCACGGCGTCCGTGACGAAGTACCTCGGCAACAACGAGATCAAGGGCGGCATCGAGTACATGGAGGACCAGGCCGAGGTCGTCAAGCGGATGTCCGGCGGCCAGCAGGTCACGATCTACGACAACCCGGGCGGGGCGCCGGTCTACTCCCACTTCTACTGGACGATCCCGACGGCGAGCCTGCCGGACAACGTCCCGACCTCGCAGCTGACGGCCACGCCGTACCACCGGACCTACTCGTTCTACCTCCAGGACACCGTGACGCTGCTGCCGAACCTGACCTTCAGCGTCGGACTGCGCTACGACAACCAGCAGGTCTTCAGCGGCGACGGCACGCGCCAGATCAACCTGACCGACAGCTGGGCGCCGCGCGTCGGCTTCACGTGGGATCCGACCAGGGACAACAAGACGAAGGTGTTCGGCTCCTTCGGCTACTTCTACGAGCAGATCCCGATGGACCTCGTCATCCGCTCCTACAGCTCGGAGCGGCAGCCGACGATCTACAACTTCGACCCGACGTCCATCGTCCCCGACGTGAACGCGGCCCAGGTCGTCGACGACCAGAACGCCGTGCGCCAGGGCGGCGGCAAGATCTTCGGCGGCTTCAACGACCTGACCGACAACGGCCTCTCCGGCCAGTACCTGCGCGAGGGGATCTTCGGCATCGAGCGCGAGATCTTCTCCAACGTCGCCGTCGGCGCCCGCTACGTCTACCGCGACCTGCCGCAGGTCGTCGAGGACTACCTCTGCTCGACCGACGGCGACTACTGCGTGGGCAATCCCACGGAAGACCGGATGAAGTACCTCTTCTCGCTCGACTACAACACGCAGTTCCTGGCGCCCAAGGCCAAGCGCATCTACCGCGGGTACCAGTTCGACGTGACGAAGCGGTTCTCGGACAACTGGACGATCCTCGCGTCCTACGTGTACGCGACGCTCAAGGGCAACTACGACGGCACGTTCTCGCCGTACACGCAGCCGCGCGGCACCGCGGACCCGAACATCTCGGCCCTCTACGACTACTACGACTTCTTCACGCGCGGGTCGGTCGTCAACGGCGTCGCCCAGCCCGTCACGGCCAACGGCTACCTCTCCAACGACCGCCGCAGCGTGGCCAAGCTGTCCGGCGTCTACGTCACGCCCTTCAACCTGTCGCTGGGCCTCGTGACCTACTACCAGACCGGGACGCCGATCTCGCGCATCGGGTTCTCCGACGCGTACACGCGCCCCGAGTTCTTCCTGGATACGCGCGGCTCGGAGGGCCGGGTCGCCGCGTCCTACGACGCGGACGTGCACCTCGGCTATCCGCTCCAGCTCGGGCCCGTCAGCCTCTCGTTCCTCGTGGACATCTTCAACGTCCTGAACACGCAGAAGGTCATCGCGGTCGACCAGCGGTACAACCTCTCGGAGTTCACCAACCCCGGCTACATCTGCGGGTCCCAGCCGGGGAGCGAGGACGAGGGCAAGTGCAACCCGACGTACGGACAGGCGCTCGCGCGCACGTTGCCGACGTCGGTGCGCTTCGGGCTGAAGGTGGGGTTCTAGGGGACCGTCCGCAGTAAGCAGTAAGCAGTCGGGCGGGGCGCGAGTCCCGCCCTTTTGCTATTCGGCCGCGGCGGGCAGGGACGCGGCGAAAAAGTCGCCGAGGGCGGCCGCGACGGCGCCGGGGCGCTCCATGGGCGTCAGGTGCCCGGACGCCGGCACGGTGACCAGGCGCGCGCCCGCGATCGCCTCGACCATGGCGTGCGAATCCGCGGGCGGCGTGAGGGCGTCCGCGTCCCCGACCACGACGAGCGTCGGGATCGCGATGCCCGCGAGCATGTCGCGCGAGTCCGGCTCGATCGCGCATGGCGGCGAGGTCGGCGGCCACCGTCTCCGGCTTCTGGCGGAGCATGATGCGCTTCAGGCGCTCGACGAGGTCGGCGTTGGAGAGGGCGGCGGGGGCGAGCAGGCGCGGCACCATGGCCTCGGCGATCGCCGGGACCCCGGCCGAGCGCACCGTCTCGATCGCCTCGTCGCGCTTGGCCTTGCCGGCCGCGTCGTCGGCCGAGGCCCGCGTGTCGACGAGCGCGAGCGCCGCGAGCTTCGGGCTCCGGCGGCGCGCGACGCGCGAGGGCCACGTAGCCGCCCATGGAAAATCCCGCGAGGCCCGAGGGCGAGGGCAGGGCGTCGAGGATCGCGCCGACGAAATCGGCGTACTCCTCGATCGTCGGCGACGCGGCGGCCGGCGTCTCGCCGCGGCCGGGCAGGTCCGGCTTCAGGACCCGGAAGCGGCCGGACAGCGCGCGCGCGACGCCCGACCACATGGCGCCGTCGAGGGGATAGCCGTGGACGAGGACGACCGCCGGCCCCTCGCCCATCTCGCGGATCCGGGTGGACTGCCCCCTCCAGGAGATCTCCATCGCGTCAGACGGCCCGGGCGCCGTCGCGCAGGCCCGCCGACGCCGAAAGGCCTCCGTCGTCGATGACCTCGCGAAGCAGCGCGATGCCGTCCTTGTCCCACCAGCCCTTCCGGACGCCCTCGGCGAGGATCTCGAAGGCCGTCGCGACCGACAGCGCGCCGCGGTAGGCGCGGTCGGTGGTCAGGGCGTCGAAGATGTCGGCGATCGTCACGATGCGCACCGTCATCGGGATCGCATGGCCCGAGATCCCCTCCGGGTAGCCCGAGCCGTCGAGGCGCTCGTGGTGGTGGTACACGACCGGGAGCGTCTTGCGCATCGTCTTCATCGGCAAAAGCAGGTCGTAGCCGACGACCGGGTGCTCCTCGATGATCTTGCGCTCCTCGGCATTGAGCGCGCCCGGCTTGCGGAGCACCGCGTCCGGGATGACGATCTTTCCGAGGTCGTGGAAGAGCGCGCCGCGCCGCATGTCGTTGCGGGCGGCGGCGTCGAGGCCCATGCGCGTGGCGATGCGGTCGGCGTACTCGGCCACCCGTCCGCTGTGGCCGGCCGTGTACGGGTCCCGGGCGTCGATCGTCTTGGCGAGGGTCAGGATCACGTGCTCGGCGTGCTCGTGCTCGTCGGCGAAGAGCTTCAGCATCACCAGGGCGCGCACGCGGGGCAGCAGCTCCTCCTGCGAGAACGGCTTCGGGATGAAGTCCGTCACGCCCTCGGACTGCGCGCGCATCTTTTCGGAAGCCGTCGCCATTCCCGTCAGCATCACGACGGGCAGCAGGCGCGTGGCGGGGTCCGCGCGGATCGACTCCAGGACCTCGTGGCCGCTGCGGTCGGGCAGGTGCAGGTCGAGCAGCACCAGGTCGGGCGATTCCGCGCGGATGCGCGCCAGCCCCTCTTCCGCGGTGCCGGCCTCCTCGACGCCGTACCCGGCGGGCGTCAGCAGGCGGCGCAGCAGCCGGCGGACCTGCTCATCGTCGTCGATGACCAGGATCCGGGCGGACGGGGCCTCGGAGGACGGCGCGTGGGCCGATGGAGCGTTCAGAGCGAAAAATTATAGCGCGATCGGTGCAGGGGGGGCGGCGTCACGGGGCGGACACGCGCGGAAGGCCGGCGGCGGCGATGCGCCGCGTGAGCGTCGGGATCGCGGCGGCGTCGAGCTGCGCCGGTGTGAGCCAGCGCACAGCCGCGGATGTCCGTGCCGCGCGTCGCGCGGCGCGGGTCGCGGCGTACACGGCGATCGTCAGGTGGCGGTGGACGATGGTGTGGCGTGTCCGGCCGATCGGCGCGCGGCCCGCGACGCGCAGGCCGAGGTCGCGCGCCACGACGCGCAGGCGCGACAGCGCGCCTTCGGGCGAGTCGGCGCTGCGCGGCGGGAAAGAGCCAGAGGCCGCGCATCAGCGCCTGCGTCGACCGGACGAGCAGGGTGCGCCCGCCGTCCCGCGCGGCGGCGGCGGCCACGAAGACCCGCTCGGCTCCCGGGCCGCGGCTTCTTGCGCGGAAAGCGCTCCACGGCGCCGCGCGCGAGCGCCCGGCACTCGGCCGCGAGCGGACAGGCGGGGCAGCTCGGATTGCGCGGCGTGCAGATCAGCTGGCCGAGGTCCATCAGCGCGGCGGTGACGTCCCCGGGGCGCGCCGGAGGAAGCAGTGCGGCCGCCTCGCGGCGCACGCGGCCCGGTGTGTGCGCCGCGTGCCGACGACGCCCCCGATGGCGAAGAGGCGCGAGAGCACGCGCGCGACGTTGGCGTCCACGGCGGGCAGCCGCGCCCCGAACGCGAGCGAGGCCACCGCGGCCGCCATGTACTCACCGAACCCGGGCAGCGCGCGCAGGGCCGCCGGATCGGCGGGCAGGCGCCCGGAGTGGTCGCGGACGAGGGCGCGCGCCGCGGCGTGCAGGTTGCGCGCCCGCGCGTAGTAGCCGAGGCCGGACCAGGCGGCGAGGACCGTCTCCGGGCGGGCCCGCGCGAGCGTGGCGACGTCGGGGAAGCGGGCGAGAAACGCGGGGTAGCGCGGGCGCACGGCGCCGACCGTCGTCTGCTGGAGCATCACCTCCGAGACCCAGATGCGGTAGGGATCGCGCGTGCCGCGCCAGGGCAGCTGCCGTTTCTCGCGGCGGAACCAGGCCAGGAGCTTGCGGCGGACCGCCGCGGACCCCGCGCCTACGACGTGGTGATGTCGGTCCGCGGCGCGATCCAGCCCGGCTCCTTCATCAGGTCCCGGACGAAGGCCTTCTCCTGCTCGTTGGGCAGGACCTCGGCCGCGTGCTTCGCGTACGCCTCGGCGGAGAGCTCTTCTCCCGTGACCGAGTACGTCTTGCCCGCGTGCTCGCCGATCGCGCGGTGGAACTTGAGGTCCGGCGCCACGAAGGGCGCGGCTCCGGCGGGCAGCAGGCGGCTGATCGACTCGAGCAGCTTCTCCACCTCCTGGCGGTAGAGATCGCGCGAGAGCTCGTTCAGGTGCGCCTTGTCGGGCTCGGCCGACTGCTTCGGCCTCGTCGTAGCGGCCCTTCACGCCCCAGACGTAGAACCACTCGGCCGAGGAGGAGGAGTCCTTGCCGAAGAGGTCGAAGGCGGTCGAGAGCCACTTGTTGATGTACTTCTGCAGCACCGGCGCGGGCAGCTTGCCGGCCTTCACGATGCGCTGGAGGCCCATGTGGCCCGTGCCGAGGTGGAAGCCCTCCTCGCGGAGCATGGGTCCCATCGAGCGCGCGAGCGGCGCGAAGCCCGACGTCGAGAGCATGTTCAGCTGGAACTTGCCGTCGCGGTCCACGAACTCGGTGTACGTGAAGAAGTCGACCCAGTTGTCCACGTCGACGTTGAAGGAGCCGAGCAGCCGGTTGTTCTGCCAGGAGCGCCGCTCGAGGAGCTTGCGGGCCTCGATCTTTCCGGTCTCGCCGAAGTGGTTCACGAGCAGGTGGCACATCTGCCAGCCGTGCCGCATCTCCTCGACCATGATCCGGCAGCAGCTGTCGGTGTCGTAATCCGAGGGGGAGGTCTCGAGCAGGTTGCGCTGCTGCTCGACGGACGCGAACTCCGTGTCGCCCTGGTAGACGATCAGGTTCAGCAGCGCGTCCCGGATCTGCTGCTGGGGGATCTGCGTGACCCGCTCCCACTTCTTCTGGCCGCGGAAGTCGCCGTACTCGATCTCGTCGGTGCGGAGGTCGCCGTACTTGGCCTCGAAGTCGTAGTCGGAGTACTTGGGCAGCTGGAGGTCGATGTCCTTCTGCCAGGCTGCGGAACTGGTCGATCCAGTCGTCGAATGTGGCGATCTTTTTCATGCACTCTCCCGGAACCCGTATCATATCGGGATTATGCCGGCCGAGATCGACTGGGAGGGGCTCGTGGTGGCCTTCGAAAACCGCTCCCAGAAGATCACCCATTTCTACGACCGGCAGACGGGCGACGTCGTGCAGGTCCTGGTCAAGGACGCCGACCGCCACGCGGCGCTTTCCGCGGATCCGCGCTACGCCGCCCTGCCGCGCGACGGCGGGGAGCGCTCGCGCGGTGACCTCGAGGACTTCGCCGCGCACTGCGAGGACGCCGCCTGCCGGCGCGACCTCGAGGCCGCCCTCGCGGCCGAGGATCTTCCGTCGGCGTACCGCGCGGCGCTCCTGCGCCATCCGAAAGAGGAAGCGCACTTCTTCCAGTTCAAGGAGCGGCGGGCGAGGGAGCGCGCGGCCGAGTGGCTCGTCAGGGCAGGGGATCGTGAAGCGGCCGGACGCCTAGACCGGCAGCCGCAGCGTCCCGAAACGGAGCGGCACGTGAAAATCGGGCGGCTCCGCCAGGGTGGGCGCCCACGCCGAGTACTCGTCCACGGCGCCGCGATCGATCCTGTAGAAGTTCGCGCGCCAGGTCTCCGGCGCCGGCCCGTCGCAGAGCGGGGCGAGGGGGATGCGCAGGCTCGCGGACCAGCGCCCGGACGCGCGGGTCACCCGCGCGGAAAATCCCGCGCAGTCCCAGGCGGTCTCGACGCGCATCGTCGCGCGCGCGAGGTCGGGCGACGACACGCGCGCGTCGAAGAGCGCTCCGAGCGGATTGACCTCGAACTCGTAGTAGAGGCGCGGCGGATCCACGGGCGAGAGGAACACTTCGAACACGTCCTCCTGCCACAGGGGCGCGTCGCGCTCGGTCAGAGTCGCGACGACGCCGTCGTCGCGGCCGTCGAAGCGGACGCACAGGTCCGCGCCGCGCAGGCCGACGCGGACTGCCGTCGCGAGCCGGGGCGCTTCGCCCGTGCGCGCGTCCGTCAGATGGAAGGCCGCGTGCGCGACGAGCCGCTCGGTCGCGGCGAGGCGAGGCACCGACAGAACCGGGAGAAGGTCGGACATGCGAGGCGCATTCTGACCGATTCCCTCATTTGAAGTTCCACGCCCGGAACAGGTTGAAGCCGATGATAGACGTCTTTCGCGCGCTGGAAGGCAGGATAGGCCGGAGCTGCCTGGACGTAGCCATCCACGGTGGTCTGCCGCACGTTGCCCGCGTAAAAAGCGAAGCGGTGCCGCAGCAGGGACTTCTCCACGCTGACGCTCCACCCGACACCCTTCGAGTGGACCTTCGAGAGGGCCGGGATCACCTCGCCGTGAACGGTGATCGAGTGCGTGATCGCAATCGAGGCGCCGACCGGGATGTTGACGACGTTTTCGTACAGTCCCGAGCACCGATACGGCGGCGTAAAACCTTCCTTGAATACGCACGACTGGTCGCCCGGAACGGGGAAGTCTTGAGGGGCGCTGCGGCCGTTGGTCCGCTGGAGATAGGTGGGCACGGCGGTGAGTCGAACGTACTGACCGAAGGAGTACGCCAGGATCGCCTGCGCGAAGAAACTCGACTTGGGGGTCGCGGCGCCGTCCTGCGTACGCCAGTCCTCGCCGACGCGCAGCGACGACGTGAATCCGCAGAACGTGGGCAGCTCGATACTCCGCGGACGCTTCGTAGGTATTGAGGTCCGAGGTCCGGTAGAAGCCGGCATTCAGGTTCTTGACGGGCGCGTACCAGAGGCCGAAGCCCCAGGTGTTGCCGGTGTCGAGCGTGAAGAAGTTGTTGATGTTGCCTTGCTGGAGGGGGTCGACGAACCGATGCGTGACCAGCATCGTGAGCGTGCCGGCGCTCGGGACCTCGACCGAGGGCAGGTTGATGATTACGTTGGCTTCGATGGGCCGGAAGGCGACGGGCTCCTTGAGGGCCGCCAGGGGCGACGGTTCCGCGGGGGCGGCCGCGGGTGTCGGCGCCGGAGCGGGCGGGGAAGCGTCCTGTGCGGCCAGGTGAAGCGGTGCGAGCAGGGCGGCGAGCAGGAGGCAAGCCAGGGCGGGTCTGCGCATGAGTCTCTCCCTTCGACGACGCCGAGCCTAGGAGCGTTGGCCTTCCGCGGCCCGGAATCTCACGAACTTTTCACATAACGGCCGGGCCGTCGAGCACCTCGCGCACCTTGCGCGCCAGCGCGTCGGGCGTGAACGGCTTTGGACAGGAAGGCCGTTCCCGGCGCGAGGATGCCGTGCTGGCCGATGGCGTCGTCGGTGTAGCCCGACATGTAGAGGACCTGCATCCGCGGGCGCGTCGGCGGCCAGGATGCCGGCGAGCTCGCGGCCGCTCATGCCGGGCATGACGACGTCGGTCAGGAGCAGGTCGATCGGCGCCTCGTGGCGGCGGGCGAGGGCGAGCGCGTCGGCGGGGCTCGCTGCCGCGAGCACCGTGTAGCCCCGGCCGCGAGCAGCGTCGCGACGAGGCGCCGCACCTCGGGCTCGTCCTCGACGAGCAGGACCGTCTCGGTCCCCGGCGCGGGCGCCGTCGGTCGGCGCCGCCGCGACGGGGGCCTCGAGCGGTTCCGTCGCACGCGCGGGCAGGTAGATCTTGAACGTCGTGCCGTGCCCGGGCTCGCTGTAGACCCAGATCGTAGCCGCCGCTCTGCTTCACGATGCCGTACACGGTCGAGAGGCCGAGGCCCGTGCCCTTGCCGCGCTCCTTGGTCGTGAAGAACGGCTCGAAGATGCGGCGCCTGCGGTCTCGGCGTCCATGCCGGTGCCGGTGTCGCGTGACGGCGAGCATGACGTAGCGGCCCGGCGTCGACGGTCGCGTGCGGCCGCGCGCGTACGTCTCGTCGAGCTCGACGTTGGCCGTCTCGATCGTGAGCCGGCCGCCCGTCGGCATCGCGTCGCGCGCGTTGACGACGAGGTTCATGATCACCTGCTCGATCTGGCCCGGGTCGGCCTGGACGCGCCCGAGGCTCCGCGTCGAGCGCGGTCGTCGAGCTCGATGTCCTCGCCGATCAGCCGGCGGAGCATCCGCTCCATGCCGGCGACGACGGCGTTCAGGTCGAGGACGCGCGGCTCGAGGACCTGGCGGCGGCTGAAGGCGAGCAGCTGGCGCGTCAGCGCGGCGGCGCGCTCCGCCGGCCTGGCGGATCTCCTCGGCGTCTCGCGCGCCGCGGGTCGCCGTCGGGCAGCTCGCGCAGGAGCAGCTCGCTGTAGCCGAGGATCGACGGTCAGCAGGTTGTTGAAGTCGTGCGCGACGCCGCCGGCGAGCCGGCCGACGGCCTCCATCTTCTGCGACTGGCGGCAGCTGCTCCTCGAGCCGCCGGCGCTCGGTCATGTCGAAGACGGTGCCGAGCAGGATCTCCTCGCCGTCCTGGTCGGCGATCAGCGAAACGTTCTCGGCGATCCAGATGATGCTTCCGTCCTTGCGGCGCACCTGGTTCTGGTCGTTGACGAGGCTGCCTTCGCGGCGCAGCCGTTCGAGGAACTCCTCGCGCGCCTTGCGGTCGGTGTGGTACGCGGTGCCGGGCTGACCCATCGCCTCGGCCGGCGAGCCGAATCCCAGCATCTTGGCGTAGGCGCTGTTGCACTCGAGCAGCCGGCCCTCCGGCGTCGAGCGGTAGACGCCGGCCAGGTTGCGCTCGAAGAGCAGGCGGTAGCGCTCCTCGGATTCGCGGATCTCGGCTTCCATCCGCTTGCGGCCCGTGATGTCGCGCAGGATCGCCTGGGAAGCCTCCTTGCCCTCGAACTCGACGGGCGTGACCCGCAGCTCGACGGCGAACGTCGAGCCGTCGCCGCGCAGCCCCCTGGCCTCGTAGAGCTCCGGCGTGGGGCGGCCGGCGCTGCGGTGCTCCACGATCTCCTCGACCTGCTCGCGCGAGCCGGGCGCGAAGAAGATCGTGACGGGGACGCCGATGAGCGGCTTCTGGTACCCGAACATCTCGACGCAGGCCGGGTTCGCATAGACGACGAGCCCGCCCACGGCCACGGCGACCGCCTCCTGCGTCTGCTCGAGCAGCACCCGGTAGCGGGCGTCGCGCTCGGAGATCTGGCGGTAGTAGCGGGCCCGCGCGGCGCGGCTCCAGGCGAAACCGAGCGCGAGGATGGCGGCGAGCAGGCCCGCCGCCCCGCCCGCGATCCAGAGCTTGCGCCGCCCGAGCTCGGACAGCGCCTCGCCGCGATCGACCTCGACGACGATGGCCCAGCCGATCTCGGGGATGCGGCGGCTGGCGGAGAGCACCGCGTGGCCCCGGCCGTCGGAGAACTCCCCCGCGCCGCGCGCTCCGGACAACGCCGCCGACGCGAACGTCGTGCGGTCCGACGCGGGCAGCCGGAACGCCGCGCCGGCTTCGCCCCACCACTCGGGCGCCACCAGAGAATCCGGCCCGCTTCCGGGACGACCACGAAGAGGCGCTCGTGCGCGGTCGCGCCGGCCCGCGCGAAAAGGTCGCCGAGGGCCTGGCGGGCGTCCACGACCATGACGACGGTGCCCGCCGGGATCCCCGATTCCTCGAGCAGGGGCTCCGCGATCGCGAGCGTCAGCGCGTCGGACCCCTCCGGGCCCGAACGCACGATGACCGGATGTCTTTCCTCGATCGTCATGCGCGCCGGGGCGGCGAGCTCCGGGCTGGCGGCGCCGGAGTCGTCGGACGTCGAGAGCACCAGGCCCGCGCGGTCCGTCACGCCGACCACCACCCCGGGCTCCAGTCCGGCCGTCTCGACGAGCTCCCGGTGCGCGAGGATGGATTGCTCGGCCGAAGCCCCGCGCGGCGAGACGAGAGCGCGCACGCTTTCGAGCTGGCCGACCAGGTGCGCCTCGTGCCGCCACTCGTGCAGCGCGCGTTCGGCCACGGCGAGGCGGTCGTCCGCCAGGCGCGAGAGGTGCGAGTCCCAGTGCGCGCGCTCCTCGCGCTCTTCGCGCCGCATGGCCATCGCCGCGAGGAGAACGAGCAGGATGCCGGTCGCCGCCAGGGCCACGAGCAGCCAGCCGGGAAGCGCCCCGATCCGGGGGGGACCGGGCGGCGGCAGCGGAGACGGAGCGGGCGTTCTCGTGTCGTTCATGCTCACGCTCTCATCAGCGCCGCGCCCCAGTGCAGGCCCGCGCCGAGCGCCGTGAAGCCGACGAGATCGCCCGGCCGGATCCGGCCGGCCGCGCTGGCCTCGTGGAAGACGAGCGGCAGCGTCGCCGCGGTGGTGTTTCCGTAGCGCTGGATGTTGTGGAACACCTGCGCGTCGGACAGCCCCAGGCTTTTCTGCACGGCCTCGTTGATGCGGAGGTTGGCCTGGTGCATCAGCAGCAGCGCCAGGCCCGCGAGGGTCTCGCCATGGGCTTCGAGCGTCTGGCGGACGATCTCCGGCATCGCCGTCGTGGCCAGCCGGTAGACCTGCCGTCCCTCGACGATCGGCACGGTCCGGTTGTCGGCGAACATTTCCGGCGAGAAGTAGGGGAAGCTCGCCGAGCCGCCGCCCGGCACGTGCAGCTTGTCCCAGTGCGCGCCGTCGGTGTGCATGCGGAAGCCCAGGAAGCCGCGCCCGTCGTCGGCATCGTGCGCCTCGAGGACGAACGCGCCGGCGCCGTCGCCGAAGATGACGGCCCGGTCGCGGTGCGCCGTGCCCCACGCGCGCGCCGCGTCCGAAACCGGACCGGCGGACTCCCCGAAGAGCACGGCCCAGTCGGCCTCGTCCCACGGAAAGAACGCGGCGTGACACTCCGCTCCGACGAGCAGGATGCGGCGCGCGGCGCCGGATCGGATGAACGCGTCGCAGACCTGGAGACCGGACAGGAACCCGGCGCACTGCATCCGGATGTCGAGGGCCGGCGTCCGATCGAGGCCGAGCGCGTGGGCGAGCAGGCCGCCGTTGCCCGGGAAGTAGTGGTCGGGCGTCATCGTGGCGAACACGATCATGTCCACGTCGCCGGGAGCGAGACCGGCGTCGGCCAGCGCGCGGCGGGCGGCCTCGGCGCCGAGCACGGAGGACGACTGGCCCTTGCGGGCGAAGTGCCGTTCCTCGATCCCCGTGCGCTGGCGGATCCACTCGTCGTTCGTGTCCATGACGAGCGAAAGCCGCTCGTTGGTGACCACGCCGTCGGGCACGAACATGCCCGATCCGCGCACGATCATTTTCGGGGAGGGCACCCGTGGATAGTAACGGACGCCGGGGCGGGGGGCCCGCCTAGCGCAGGGGCAGGATGTCGATGTCGCCGGTGGGGACGTCGAGCGCGGCGGTCCATCCGAACACGGTCATGCCGTCCGGAACGTCGACGCGGATCCTTCCCGCGGCCTGGTTCGAAACCCCGAGCGCGGCGAAGACCCCTCCCAGAAAGCCCGACGACTGGCTGCCGAGCGGGATGCTCAGGTGCCCGGCCTCGGTCCCGTCCGCGCGAAACCCGGTGACGGTCACGCTGCCCGCGGCGCCCGAGTTGTAGAGCAGGAGGTACCCGACCCGCGTGGAAGTCTGCGGAAGCCCGACCGCGATGCCCGCGTGTCCGCCCGCGATCGCCTGGTCGGCGCCGATGGCGTTGGCGAACGTGCCGTAGGTGCCCGCGGCCGTCGCCGTCGCGATCCGCTCCGCGGCGACGACCGGGACGTCCGAAGTGACGACGAGAGCGCCCCCGCCGGCGTCGACGCTGAAGAGCGTCGGCAGGACGTTGGCGATCGACTGGCTCTCCTGGGGCAGCAGCGTCAGCGTCGCCGTGGGCGCCGCGCCCGTTGCGCCGAGCGCGGCGAAGGACACCGTCACCGAGGCGGTCGCGTCGGCCGAGGGGTTCGAGAGGAAGAGATCCGAGACGATGCTCTGCCCGCCTTCCGGGATCGCCGCGGCGTACGGGATCACGCTCTGCGTGCTCGCCGTGCCCGGCAGGGAAGGCGCGACGTCGGTCGTGCCGGTGTCGAAGACGAGGACCGCGGCTTCCAGCGAGCCGAGAGTCACCGCGAGCTGGACCACGTCGCCCGGCTGGGGGGGCAGGCCCAGGGCGGAGGACGCCGGGTTGAAGAGCAGCGAGGCGTTCTTGAAGACGTCGAAATCCCCCGAGCCGCGCAGGGTCCCGTCGGCCGCGAACAGCGAGACCGTGCCCTTCGCGTCGGCGAGCGAAGAGATGCTCAGGATCGAGACATCGGACTCCGAGGCCCCCGTGAAGATCGTCGTCGTCGAGCCCGTCTTCAGGCCCGTCAGGATCGAAGTCGCCGGCAGCAGGTAGCCGAACGAGCCGCCCGCCGGCGTGGTCCGCGCCGTGCGCACGTCGGCGTAGAGATCGGTCGGGGTGCCGTTGGTGCTGCCCATCCGGACGGGCCCGTTGACGAACGGGATCGCGATGTTGCCGAAGTTGTCGGCCGAGAGCGACGTCGCGCCCGGATTGAGCGTGAAGGTCGTCCGCGGCGCAAAGACGGCGGGGGAGTAGAGGTAGAGCGACTGGCCGGTGATCGCCGCGGTGCCGAGATCGGCCAGCGTGAGGTTGATCCCGATCTTCGAGTTCGCCGGGCCGGCCAGGCTCGACGCGACGGGCACGCCGAGATCGGTCGCGCTGCCGATGGCCTGCATGTTCAGCGAGGCGAGATTCCCGTCGGTCCCGGCCCACACGCGGCCGCCGGCCACGGTGATGCCGTAGGTATTGACGGAGGGGAACGTCGTCGTGAGGATGCCCGACGTCGGGTTGGGATTGGTGACCGCGAACTGCGAGGGCGTGATCGTCACGGGCACGGACGTGAACTCGGTCGGCACGATGACGGTGTTGCGGATGGTGACGGGCCGCACGACCCCCGAGCTCCCGACGTCGTACGTCACGGGGTCGATCTCGAGGGCTCCGGCCGGCGGCGCGATGGTCGGGTCGATCACCGAGATGGAGGACGTCGTCAGGACCGACGTGACGTAAACCCGGTTCTGAAACCGGTCCATGTGGATCGGGTTGGTGATCCCCGTGTAGGAGAAGAGGGTGTTGGTGAACGGATCGAAGTGGTCGACGCGGTTGGCCGAGCGCTGGACGATCCACAGCCAGCCGTTCTCGTCGAGCTCCACCTGGGCGGGGTTCAGGCGGCCGCCCGCCAGCGGGAAAAAGTTCCACGACGTCTCCGTCGGCGCGCCTGGAAACCAGTGCACGATCCGGTTGTTCCCGAAGTCCGCCAGCCAGAAGGACCCGTCCGGCGCGACGGTCAGGTCCGCGTAGGCGTAGGTGGCCGGCGACCGCCAGTTGACGACCTCCAGCGTGTCCGGATTGAACGACTGCATGACGGCGCCGCTCTGGGGGAACCAGACGATCCCGTCCGGGCCCCGGTAGAACGCGGCGGGGATCGTGCCGGGAATCACCCACTCCGTGAGCTGGCCGGTCGTGGTGTCCAGGCGGGCGTAGGCGCAGGTGCCGCCGTCGATCTGGCTCTGGCCGCTCTCGATGAACCAGACCAGGTTGCCCTCGATCTGGAAGTCCACCGGGTTGGCGCCGATCTGCTCGTTCGTCCGGATCTGCCAGCGCTTGATGACCCCGTCCTTGAGGTAGGCGATGCTGTCGGAGGTCGCCTCGAGGAACCAGACGGAGCCGTCCGGCTGGACCTGGAGCCGAACGCCGTTGATGCGGCCCGAGTCCTGCGTCGGAAAGAGGACACCGTCGGGCTGGGTGGTGGTCGTCTGGGACGACGCCGCCCTCGCGAGTGCGAGCAGGGCGGCCGCGAAGAGGAGAAGACGGTGTTTCATGGGGCCGGCGCGATGATAACGCAGCCGACCGCTCCCGCATTTCGGGTCGCGGGAGGTAAACCCGCCGATCTTTCCCTCGTCCAAGCCCCCATGAGCGTGAACTGGACCCGGGACGCGGCGGCGCACCTGCTTCGGCGAGCGGGATTCGGCGGGACGCCCGCGGAGACGCATTGCGCAATGGATGCTTTGGATTCTTCTTCCCGCGGTCACGGTCATGGCGCTTTCGGGCTCGGTCATTCTTCTCATTTACGGCAAGGCATTCGAGCAAGGCGGAACCTGGCTCGCCATCGTTGCCGCGGGTTGCGCTACCAACGCATTCGTTAGTCTTGGCGAAACCGTAATCCTCGTTCAACGCCCTCGACTCAACCTGGTCAACTCGATCATCGCCTGTTCCATCGCGGTCCTGGTTAATTTATGGCTCATTCCCCGCTACGGCGTAACCGGAGCGGCGATCGCGCATCCTGGTGCCATACGTTATCCAGGGCATCCTCCGCTCGCTTGTGCTCCGTTTCGTGTTCCATTGGCATAACGACTGGAAGATGCTGGCTCCTCCAATCATCGCTGTCTCAATCGCACTGATTCCCGCTCTCGTTTGCCGTTCTTTTTTCGCCGGAATAACTAGTCAATTGATCTCGGGAACAATTTTTCTGATCGTCTGCGGAATCGGTTGGCTGTTCTATACGCGCTCGGCGCGACCAGTTTAATGCAACGCATATTTCTCACCGGAGCCAGCGCGGGCATCGGACGCGCCACCGCGCTCGCACTCACTGGCAAAGGCCATGAAGTCTGGGGAACATCGCGAAATATTGAGCGGCTTCCAAAGGCCGAACGTTTTCATCCGATTGCGCTGGATTTGCGCGACAACGCTTCGGTGGAGCGCGCGTTTGCGCAGGCATGTTCTGAAGCCGGTCGCATCAACGTTGTCATCAATAACGCCGGCAGCGGACATTTCGGCCCGGCGGAATTGCTTTCCGGCGAGGAGATTCGCAACTCAATTTCAGGTCGTGCTCTTTTCGCATATTCATTTGATGCAACTGGCGATCGCGCATCTGCGCGACAACGGGGGCGGAACGATCATCAATGTCACATCGCTTGCGTCCCGGCTGCCGGTTCCCTTCATGGCCGCCTATAATGCCGCCAAGGCGGCCATGGCTGCGTTCACCATGTCGACTCAACTGGAAGTCAGTGGATCGAATATTCAGATTATCGATTTGCAACCGGCCGACATCTCCACCGATTTCAACGATGCCATCACTCTCCAGGATCACGGACCGATCTATCGCGAGAAAGCGGCGACGGCGTGGAAAATTGTGGATCACAATATGAAGGCGGCGCCGGGCCCCGAGATGGTCGCGCGCAGGATTGCCGCGATTGTCGAATCCGGAGCAACGGCGCCACGGGTGACTGTGGGTGGCTGGTTCCAGGCACAGGTTGCGCCGGTCATTTTCCGTTTCCTGCCCCAGCGACTTCGCCTCTGGGGATTGCGCCAGTATTACAAGCTCCCATGACGCTCGAGAGATCAACCGGTTTCGACCGCCGTCGTTCTCATGGCGGGGATGGGCTCGCGACTTCGCGCCACAACCGGTCTTCTTCCCAAACCCCTCTTTCCATTACTGGGTAAGCCGCTCGTCACCTACACCCTGGAAGCCCTGGCCCGAAATGGCCTAACGAACGTTCATGCAATCACCGGATATGAAAGCGAAGCGATCACTGAGGCAGTCTCCGAATTTGCTCCGCCCGGGGTGAAGTTAAATTTTGTCCTCAATCAGGAATGGAAGAAGCAAAACGGGATTTCCGTTCTCGCGGCCGCTCCTTTTGTCACCGGCGAATTCCTTCTCATGATGAGCGATCATCTTTTCGATGACGCCCTCATCCGGAAGCTGATCGAAGGTCCCGAAGCGGATTGCCTGAACCTCGCTATCGACCGGAAGATCGATGCGATTTTCGATTTGGACGACGCCATGAAGGTGAAAACCGACGGCGCCAAAATCCGCGCGATCGGCAAAGCCCTGACCGACTTCGACGCCGTCGACACCGGTTTGTTCCGATGTTCACCGCGATTTTTTGATTACCTCGAGCGCGCAAAAATCAATGGCGACTGCAGTCTCGCCGACGGCGTCAGACTGGCAGCGGAGGAGGACAAGGCGCGCGTTATCGACATTGGAAACCTTTGGTGGCAGGACGTCGACACGCCCGAAATGTTTGCCGAGGCCGAGCGGCATCTCGCCGATTCGTTAGGAAACAGGGAGCTTGGCCGCACGGGCCATGGCGATGCCCGTGAGAAGAAGACTGCCCAGGCTCACCGCGAGCCATAAGTGAACGATCCACTGCGGCAGGCCCGCAATTGCGAGAACCAGGAAAACCACGATGGCCAGGTCGCGCTTGGTCAGCTTAACGACCCAGCCGACGCGTTCTGCTCCGATCAATCCGATGCCCGAATGCTCCAGCATTCCGCGGTGACGCTGGTAAGCCGAGGGAACGTGAAAGCGCGGGCCCAGGCGTTGGTCCTGCCAGCGCGACAAAAGTAATTCGTGGAGGGTGATCACGATGGCGCAAACGATTCCCTCGAGGAGATAGCGCTGACCCGAGGCATCGTCGTGGTGCCGGTACAGGCCGATGCTGAGACCAGTCAGAAAGAGAATGTTTCCGATGTTATCGCAAAGGTTATCAATCGTTGCTCCTCTCGGTGAGTCCAGGTATTTGGCGCGGGCGATTTCACCGTCACATCCATCGAGAATGCTAAAGAGCTGAAAAATCGCCGCACCAACGACGACGCTGCTGTAGTCGCCGCGCGAGAGGAAGGCGGCTGCCACAAGCGGGAGGACCAGAAGCGCGAAAGTAAATTGATCGGGCCGGATCGGAAAGCGGAGGAGTTGCCGCGCCACCAGTCGCGATATCGGTCGGTTAATCGCACCTCGAAACAAATCCGTCCTGCGGTTTGTTAGCGCTCTTTAACAGGCTGATCTCAGCCGCATCGATCGCATCGGGCGTCGCGACAAATCGCCAAAGTGCCGAACGATCCATCGCAGCCTGCTGGCAAAGCGCTTTGTGTTGCTCGAACAACTCGACCCACGACGGCCACGGTGACATCAGTCCCCAGTTAATGCGCCCATATTGACCGCAAAACTCGCTCAGCCCGTTTCGAAAGAGACAGACATGCGTGCTCAACACGCACGGGTTTATCGGGATCGGATCGCTGGCATTCCACGGTTCGATGTCGACAAATCGGGCGTCAGTTGTTCGAGCAAACCCCAAACTGACTCCGTCTTTCCAAAAGATGCGCACTCGCGGCCTGTTTTGCGTCGACGCGAATTCGTTAACCGCCAGAAGCAGGCGATCCAGTTGGCGCAATCCGGCGATATGCCAGCCGGCCGATTCGTCAGCCAGGATGACAAATTCGCTCGGTTCCTCGAGCTCGGTCATGAGACGGCCGGTCTGGATCCGTTAATTCCGCGCTGATAAATTCGGAAGGTCTTATATCGGCGGGCCCCCATCGCCTCGATAAAACGATTGACCATGACATTGTCTTCGAGGGTCATACTGAGCTCGCCGGTGAATCCGAGCTTGAAAGCTTCGTCCATCAATTGCAGGACGAGCGTCTCCGCCACTCCGGCGCGTCTATATTTTTCCACGACTCCGAGCGCGACCAGGCGGCCCGTTCTGATCTTCAGTCTATAATAAAGGAGCTTGAGCAGACCGATGGGCAAGCCGAACCAGGTCAATCGTCCATTGATGTGACGGAAAGCCACGTTGATATCAGGAACCCCGATGACGAAGCCGACCGGCTCGCCGCCGGCCTCGGCCAGCAACATCGCGCGCGGATTGATCAGAGGTTTCATCTCCTTTGCCATGTGCTCGATTTCCGGCTCGGTGAACGGAACGAAGCCCCAGTTCTTCTCCCACGCCTGGTTGTAGATCGTGCGAATGCGCTGACTCTCCTCCGCCACTTTCTTGAGATTGATCGGGCGAATCGTGACTCCCTGTTTGCGAGAGCGCGCCAGCGCAATCTTTCTCAGCCGTTCGGCCGGTTCCGGAAATTCCGAAAACCACCAGGCATACCAGTCCTTGGCTTTCGTGAAACCGCAGCTTTCGATCAACCCCGCGTAATACGGAGGATTATGCGAAGTGAGCAGCGTCGGCGGATATTGAAATCCGTCGATCAAAAGGGCGCAGACGTAATTCGTCGAATAATCGATCGGTCCCATGACCTCGGTGCGCCCTTTTTTTCGGAGCCAATCATCGGCCGCGGCAAAAAGCGCCGCCGCCACCTCACGGTCGTCTATGCATTCGAACAAGCCGAAGCAACCGACGTTGGCTTCGTGGAGCGCATTGTAGTTCGGATCGTCGCTCGCCATGATGCGGCCGACCACTTCGCCATCTCTCCGCGCCAGGAACAACTGCGCGTCGCCATGCAGATAAAACGGATGCTTCTTGCGATCGAGAAACTCTTTGCGCTCGATAATGAGCGGCGGAACCCACGCCGGGTCGTTCTTATAAATACGCCAGGGAAACTTGATGAACGCATCCCGTTCCCGCGGCGACGTAACTTCCGAGATTTCGATTTGCGACACAGGATTGGAAAAACTCTTAGGACGCAGGAACGGCCAGCTCCACGTCTTTGACCAGGGAGAGCGACATTTTTTCCTGCCGCGAAAGCAAAAACACGAGCAGAAGATTGAAAACGGTGACCTCGAGCCAGAAATACCAGGCCGGGCGGTTGAGAAAGAGGAAAAGAAAAAGGAAGAGCATCCGCGTATTGGTCATCAACAATCCCCACCAACGAAGCGTCGGTTGCACGTTTTCGCGATAATGTTGACGCAACGTCCCCGGGACATCGTCCCCAAAAACCCTGGCCGTCACATCGCGCAGACGTTTGAAGACCGGGGAGAGGAATTCCTGCTGGCGCGTAAAATTAATATACAAGGCGAGCAGGAACTTGTTCCACGGATCCACCCGCCAGCTCAGCTGTCGAAATTCCGCGAGGAGTGTTTCCGAAGAATCCCAGTCCGCGCGGGCGCGCCCTTTCACAAAATAAAGGTAGCCATTGCGATTATAATCCGCCGCCGCCCCTTGCAAGGCGTGGCTCAAACCCGCGGCCAGGGCCAGCAAACAGACGGCGGGCGAAGCGCCGGCGACGAGGCAACGCAAGGCGAGATGAACATAAATGCTCAGAAAAACAAAGTGATCGGCCAGGCTATCGATGACCCGGCCCGCCCGGCTCTTCTGGTTGAGCAGACGCGCCAGCTGACCGTCGGCGTTGTCCAGCGTGTTCGCCGCCACGTGGAGAAACATGCCAAGCATGTTCAGCCAAAGAACCTGATAAAAATAGAGATGACCCGCGATGACGCCGAGAATTCCGCCGAGAATTGACACCATGTTCGGCGTTCCCTTCAGCGCCGCGAAAAGCAGCGCCATTCGGTAAGCCACCGGGCGATAGAAATAGAGATCGAGCAGCCCTTCGACGTCGCGCGCCTTGAAAGTTGCCTCCAGCGGCGAGATGGCCGGGTCGATCGGTTCGGGCATTACCGTCGCGAAGACAAAACCTAGGCGCTCGCCACCTGAGGCAGCGGCGGGCACGAGCGTGTCTTCGAGAATATTAAGCGCCTCGTCGAGATCGGCTCGCGTGTGCTTCGCCGTCACACAAGCGCGGAAGCAAACCCGATTGAGCGGCACCGCCGGATAATCGACCGGCGCCACCCAGAGTCCGCGCTCGCCGCAACTCATGGCCGAGTTGATACATCCGGTCGCGATCGCCGATCACAATCGGCATGATGTAGGTGGTCGATCGCCCGGTGTCGATGCCGAGGCCGCGGAGTTGAGTGTGAAAATAATCGGCGTTTTCCCACAGCTGCGTGCGCAATTCCGGTTCGCGAATGCCGATCTCGAGCGCCTTCAGATATCGCCGCCACCACGACCGGCGGGCAGCGCACAGGAGTAGACATAGGGATGCGCGTAGAAACGCAGATACTGCAGCGTTTCCTTCGACCCGGCGACAAACCCGCCCAGCGCCGCGAACGCTTTCGAAAAAGTTCCGTAAATTAACGGGATCCGATCTTCCACACCGAACTTCTCGGCCGCGCCGCGCCCGTGCTCACCACACGCCAGCATCGAATGGGCTTCGTCGACGAAAGATGCTGGCGCCGTGCGATTCCGCGACGTCGATCAGCTCTTTCAAACTGCCGAAATCGCCGTCCATCGAGTAAATGCCTTCGACGATGACGAACTGCCGGCGGCCGGCCTGCCGGCGCAAGCGCGGTATCGAGCGACTCCGGATCGTTATGCTCGAATTTCTCGCTCCGGCAGCGCGACAAGAGTCGCGCCATCGCGCAAACTCAGGTGCGAGCGATTATCGAGAATGGCCACGTCGGATTTGCGGAGCAGTCCGGAAATCGTGCCGAGCGCGCCGCCGAAGCCGCTGTTGAAAAGCATGGCATCTTCGCGGCCGAGAAATTTCGCGATCCGGCGCTCCAGTTCCCGGTGCAGATCGGTCATGCCGGAGAGGATCGGCGCACCGCACGCGCCCATGCCGTGAGTGCGAAGCGCCTCGTGCGCGGCCTCGATCACCTCCGGATGATTCGCCAGCCCGAGATAATTATAGGAGCAAAGATTGATGACCGAGTGCGGCTTTGCCGTCGTAATTGATGGTGGTGCGGGCGTCGGCCGTGCTGAGCATCTCGCGGCTCATAGAGCTCGCCCGCTTTGCCGCTGGCGCGGACCCAATTTGTGAAGGTGGCGGGGGCTTGAAGCGGGTCGGCGTTGCTTTCGCCGCTTGCGAGAAAATTACTGAGACTAAGTTTGAAGGGATCGTCGTTCATAGCCACGCGCCCGTGATGCCGCCCCCGGCAATAAGATGTTGTTCGCTCACCAGCACATGGCTGCTCATATATAATAGAAAATTCGGCAATTACCTTATGGGTAGGCTCTGTCGCAGTGGCTTCGCTGCCCCCGCGGGAGAATCCCATGTCGGGGCAACTACTTTAGCCACTTCGCCGGTTCCGACAAGGCTTTAGTGTGCCCAAAAGTCCGCAATTTTACCGGAATTTCGCAGGATTTCGCCCTACCGGCGAAAGGTCCGGAAAACATAGTCCCACAGGGGGGAACTGACTCCGTAGCCCGCGTGATCGTCCTTATAATGATGCCAAAGGTGGTATTGCTTCAGCCAAAGCCCGATCCCGGTTCTTCATCGCAAAATGATGCGTCGCGTAATGGATCGAGTCGTAACAAACATAGCCAAAGGCGAATCCGGCGGAGAGGCCGGGGGCGAAGCGCCCGAAAATCAGAGCGAACAGGACCCAGAATAGACCGCCAGCGGAATGCTGACGCTCGGCGGCATAACCAATCGCGTCGCGTCGTTCGGATAATCGTGGTGCACGCCGTGCACGATGAAATGCAGCTTCTTCCCCCACCGCGTCTTCGGTTCGTAATGGAAGACATGGCGATGAATCACATATTCGAGCAGCGTCCAGATCAGCACGCCAACGACAAAAAGCCCGGCCGTCGTCAGAATCGACATGCCATTACTGCCACAAAGCCGCGTAAAGCATGTAGATGATCAGCGGGACGTAAAGCACGACCGGCGTGATCGGATGGACGTGCGAGAAGAACTCCATGAAGTCGCTCTTGAACATGCGAACGCTCTCGTTCTTGTTCGAAACGTAAGGCCTGTCCATACGGCTAAACTGTTGGCACTTCGGCGGGCATCACAACGGTCGCGATCGATCCATCGCTGGCCTAACCGCGGCGGAGCGGCTCGTCTTGTTTCCTTTCGCCCGCTCGATCCGCGAGAACAACGTGTAGCGCTTGATCGAAAATGAATTGAAAAAGCAAGTCGGGTCCAGGAGGAGTGGAACTTCAGATGATCGTAAAACTCCGGCGCCATCGCTTTCAATTTCGGCAGATTATTCCACGGAATCGAAGGCAGATCATGGTGCTCATTGTGATAGCCCATGTTGAGCGCGAGAAAATTGATCGGGCCGTAATAACTGTAGGTCTCCTGGTTCGGATCGTTTGTGTAATGCTCCTGAATCCAGCGCGCGCCCACCGGGTGGAGCCCGATCGAAAAGAAAAACGAAAACACGAGATAAAGAAATCCGGCCCAGCCACAAAAATAAACCACCGCCACGTCGTAGGCAGCCGCGCAGAGAAGATTCACGACAAACCAGCGGTCCCAGAGCGTGATCGCCTTCAACCGTGGCGGCCGAGTCAGCTGGAAAAACGGAAACAACATCAACCAGATCGCTTTGCGATACCATTTGTTGCCGACCAGCCGCGCCTCCCAGTGGTTCGCAAGATCGGCATCCCATTCGTAGTTGCCCTGATGCGAATGATGCTTGAGATGGTAAACGCGAAAACCCATCGCGCCGGCGCAAAGGTTGGGAAGATCAGCGATAATGCCGATCATTTTGTTCCAGTTTTTACTCCGAAGAATCAGATTATGCGTCGCATCATGAATGATGACGTAATTGCAGTGGTTCGCGAACGCTCCCACTCCGTACGCGATCAGCGCGCTCAGCCACCAATAACTGCATCCCGAGCTGGCCCATCCCCATGGCAATGGACGTTTGTAACACCACAACCGACACCGCGATGACGGCCGTGCGCGGATTGCGCACCATCAGCTGCCGGACTTCCGGGTGCGCCTTGATAATCTCGCGGGCCCTGCCGACATGCGGATGATCCAGGTCGGACTGATAAAAAGCGTCGTGCATCTGTTTACTGCTAACTAATTACCATAAATCCGGCTCCCGACCGAACTTTTTTGCACCCATGCGATGGCCTCCTGCAGATTGTATCGCCCCGGCCCTTTGGGGTAACGCCGCCTTCGGCCAATATATCTACGCAACTGCAGGCGCAGCGCATTGTTACAACTGGAACGATTCTGAACCGATGCGTCGAGGAAACCTTCCCGCCCTGATCCTGGTCCTCGCGCTGGGAGCTTTGTCGCCCTCGCATCGGCACCGCCCAGCCGGCCAATGAGACCGACATCTACGCAGGCTGGCTGGACATGTACGACCTGAAATTCGATGACCGCACATCGCACTTTCGCGACCTGGCGCGAAGCGCACCCGACAGATCCCCTCGGGCCCGCCTCGGAAGCGGCGGGTTACCTGTTCTCAGAACTCGCACGGCTCGGTGCCCTCGAGTCCGAGCTATTCGTGGACGACGCTCGGTTTCAAAACCGCAAGACGTTGACGCCGGACCCGGAAACCAAGGTCCGCCTCATGCAGGCCCTCACCAAGGCGGACGAACTGGCAGATTCGCTCCTGCAAAAATCCGACAGCGACACCGACGCGCTTTTTGTGAAGTCCCTTGTATGCGGTCTGCGCGCCGACTACGCCGCTTTGGTTGAAAAGAAAAATCTGGCGGCGCTCGGTTACACAAAAGAAGGACGACCCTTCAACGATAAACTGCTGGCGATCAAACCGGATGCGTATGACGCCTACCTCGGCCTTGGGGTGGAAAATTATCTGTTAAGTCTTAAACCGGCGGCGCTGCGCGTGATCCTGCGATGGACCGGATCCCGAATCGATCGCGAAAAAGGACTCGAGCAACTGCGTTTAACCTCCGAGCATGGCCATTACTTTGAGCCCTTCGCAAAACTCCTTCTGGCAGTCGCGGCCCTGCGTGACAACAATCCGACGGGCGCCCGTCAGATTCTCGCGGGCCTGCACGAGCGCTTTCCGCACAACCCGCTTTATGAGCGGGAACTGAATCGCCTTCCAACGGAAACGAAATAGTCGCGGGCGTCTGCCGTAAATCTACTAATCACTTCATGACTAACGGCAGAGGCCCTTCTTTGCGCACGTTCGCCATCAGCATTCTTCTGCTGACGGTTTTCCTCCGCATCCCTTCATTGGTGCATCCGCGGGCGATCGATGATGAAGCTGTCTATTCGGTAGTCGGCAATCAAGTTGCGGAGGGCGGCCGGCCATATGTCGACGCCGTCGAACGAAAGCCTCCCCTTCTCTTCTGGACTTACGCCGCCATTATCAAAATGGGGGAGAGTACAACTGGCCGTTCCTTCACGCGGCCGCTCTGCTTTGGGTCATTGCAACCATGGCGGGCCTTTATGTGATCGGACGCGGTCTCTTCGATCCTCTCACTGGTCTTTTTGCTGCACTTCTCTACAGCCTTTATCAACCGTGGCTCAAATTCATCGACCTGGCTTTTAACGGCGAAGTCGTGATGAACCTGCCCATCGTCCTGGGATGGGCGATTGCATTTTCCAAAAGTCGCTCGCGCGTCCGACCGGAACTTCTCGTTTCCGGAATGCTTCTGTGCGCCTCCTTCCTGTTGAAGCAACCTGCCGCCATTGCCGCCGTTCCGCTTGGCCTCTACTTCCTGCTTCCGTCTTATCAAAAAAGCCGCGGCCTTACCTTTTTGACCGGTGTCTTACAGGCCGCCGTCTTCACAGCTGGATTTTTTGGGACGCTTGCTTTGACCAGCTTGATCCTGTGGAAGCAGGGAATTCTGCGTGACACGATCTACTGGACGATAACGACCCACACCGTGGCGCACGTCTTCTGGAAGAAGGGCTTCCTGCACACCCTCGCTTTCCTTGGCGTGTGTCTTCCACTCGTGCTCGGATCGGTAATCTCATACCGAAATCGCGCGGGCCTGTGGGCGACACATTCCGCGGAACGAACGGCCCTCGCGGGATTCGTGATTGTCTCCGCTATCGGCGCCGCTGCCGGCGCTCGTTTCTACCCTCATTATTATATACAGCTCATTCCGCCTCTCGCGATTTTGGCGGCGCCTGTCTTCGCTCGATGTTTTTTCAACGTCGAACAGCCGCCCGCTTTGGCTCAAGCCCTCGGTCGTAACGGCCGCGCTCGTTATTACTTTTGTCGCATTTTCGATCGCCTACTGGATCGGCGAGGTGCCTAGCCGGAAGCCGACGGAAGCGGGCGAATATGTCAGGACGCATTCAAAACCAGATGACCGAATCTTCGTTTGGGGACAGAACGCTGATATGTATCTGGATGCTCAACGGCGCCCGGCTTGCCCTTACGTGGTCACTTTTCCCCTAACCGGTTATATCTTCGGAGGAATTTATAACATCGATACGACCGATCGGATCGTTCCCGGGACCTGGGACAAACTCGATCAGGCTTTCAAAGCGCATCCGCCCGTCTACATCATCGACGTCCACGAGGACCCAAAAAACGCGCAGTATCCAATCCTACATTTTCCCGTCCTCGCCCGATGGTTGAAGGCTTATCAAGCCGTTGCCGACGTGAAAGAAGGCATCATTTACCGGGCTATGCGACGCGACTAGCGCCGAAGGCGCCAGCCCGATTAGTTAGCAACCCGTACTCGCTTAATTGCCCGGACGCGGGTAGCTTTAGTCGGGATGAAATTGCCGGCAGGGATTTCGACGTTTCAGCATACCGACCGTTGGATTGGCGGCCCGCTGTGCTTCGTTCTTACTCTCGTTAGGAAAGTCTTCGGAAGAACCGTCGGACCCGACCTTCACGGCCCTCCCGCATCGCCCTCCTCAAGTTCGCCGAACAGGGCTCGACTGTCCTGGCCTACCCTGCCATTCGCCGCGCAGGCGCCATGGTCGGCCGGGACAATCTTTACATCGTCGTTTTCGAAGACAACCGCTTCATCGTCGACGCGATGGAAGTTATCCCGCGCGAGAATATCATCACCATTTCCATACGAAATCCGTTAGGCCTGGCAGTGCGGCACATTGCGCGCCATTCTTAAACTTCGACGCCTCGGCATTGACGCAGTCGTCGACCTGGAGTTCCTGACACGTTTTTCGGCGATCGTTTCCTTTCTCACGGGCGCGAAGTCGCGAGTCGGCTTTCACGCTTTCTTTGGCGACGGGCCTTATCGCGGCGACCTCATGACTCATCGCCTGCTTTACAATCCGCATCTTCACACCAGCCAGATATTCGAGATGATGGTGGAAGCGCTGACTCGTGATCCGGCCAGTTCTGCCGACGTTCGATTATGTTCCGCCGCGGAATCAGCCAACGGCCCGGTTCAACCCTTTGCCTAACGAGCT
Source organism: uncultured Acidobacteriota bacterium (assembly GCA_963843325.1). GTDB lineage: Bacteria > Acidobacteriota > Thermoanaerobaculia > UBA5066 > Gp7-AA6 > DAHUXD01. The sequence goes on along the minus strand of CAWJKC010000016.1, from coordinate 4,556 downwards.
CGCCGAAATCGAGAATCTCCTTCATCGCGAAAATCCGGCGATCGGCAATCGGCGCCGTTGATTCTGCTAAACCCGAACGCGAGCGATCTCCTCCCACTTCGTCGCTGGCCTCCGGAACGTTTTGTCGAACTGGCCAAACGAATCCTGCGGAACTTTCCGGACGTCTTTGTCGATCTTCACAGGCGCGCCTTCCGAGGCGGCGGCGATCAATTCGCTCGCGCAGCAGATTCAATCGAAACGCGTGCATCTCGTTAGCCGGCAAAACGACCCTGCGCCAGATGCTCGTCCTCTATCATCGCGCTTCAATCCTGGTGACAAATGACAGCGGCCCGGCGCACTTCGCTTCGATGACGCCGATTCACATCGTCACATTGTTTGGCCCGGAAACTCCGAAACTCTTCGCGGCCCGCTCGAAAAACGCGCGCGTCTTGTGGGCCGGAATCGCATGCAGCCCGCTGTGTAAATGCCTACAACAATCGCCAATCCCCCTGCCGGAACAACCTCTGCATGCAGGCCATCACCGTGGAATGACGTCTTCGCGGAGATTGTTCAGATCGTAACTTCGCCTTCGTTTCCGGTCTCTACACCAGTCGAGACAGCCTCTTCCTTGCCCAGCCTCGCGTCGGCCTAAGGTAAGAAACGCGGCCGCAGCCGATAAGTGGCAAAGCGAAAGGGCCTTAGGCCAAAGCGGCAAAATGTGTGGGTTCCGGTATTATCCTGCATTCGTTCGCCGGGTCGTGCGGGCCCCTAACGGGATTATCCTGCGGCAAGACTGCCACCAAAGAGCAAGTGGTGATTTGCAGTAGTCACGCAGATTGACGAAGCTCGGTGTCCGAATCTGTCCGAACTCCTCTCCGTGACTCAATTGGCTGATACCGAAATATTCTCGAGCTCGCTGTTGCTGAAACTTATTGGCAAAGGCGCAGGGATCTTCGCGTCGACATCGGGGAAGATCGGTGCCGGGACTAGCGCTCGGCTGCTGAGAATTATGCCTTGGCGACCCGCGGCGACCGCCAGAACGCCTGCTTCGTCCAGTCGAGGGCGAGCGTTGACACTGCGTATAGCCGATTATTTCGGTTTATCCTACCCGCACGAATTCACGTCTGCGGCTTCACTTTTCATTGCGTTGATCTTTCTGAGGGTCGTTACCGTCACGCACTACAAGTTTGCCATCGATGAGTCGCAACATCTGCACGTCGTTTGGGGCTGGGCTCGCGGTTTTGTTCAGTATCGCGATCTGGCTGATAACCACATGCCGCTGTTTCACATCCTATTCGCACCGATCTATAACCTGATCGGCGACTGTGGAACGATCCTCTACTGGATGCGGATTGCCTTGCAACCGCTCTATATAGTTGCCTTCTGGAGCACGTATCGGATTGGATCGCTGCTTTTTTCGCGGCGCGTCGGCGTCTGGGCCGCCATTTTAGTGGGGCTTTCCTTCGACTACGCTTTTTGTTCGGTTGAGTTCCGAACGGACAATCTTTGGGCTCCCCTTTGGCTGTTGTGCATGTCGGTGCTACTCGGTGGCGCATTGACAATGCGGCGCGCGCTGATCGCGGGTTTCCTCATGGGCCTTTGCTTTGGCGTCTCCTTGAAGACATTGCTCCTCCTCATGTCTACTCTGATCGGGGGTTCGATGACTCTGATTTTCGTTGGCCGCGGGCGACTGGGTATCGGTTGGAAACAGATTCTCGGCGCGTCGGCGGCGTTCTTCGCCAGTGCGTTGATCGTTCCTGCTACGATCATGGCCGCGTTTGCGCTCTATGGCATTTGGCCGCAATTCCGCTATTGGGTTTTCGAGCACAACGTCGTGCCCGGTTTGAGCAACCATCCCGCATGGTGGGTCATTATCTTCGTTGTCGGATTCCCACTCGTCGCTCTCAGAGCGCGTCGGATGGTTGCCGCGACGCCCGAGACCGTGGTGGCGGCCCGCCGGAGTTTTGTTTTCGTCACCGCCGGCTTCTTCTTTACCGCGCTCGTTTCCTTTTGGCCCTTTCTGTCGCGGCAGGACTACCTTCCCTTCTATCCCCTCGCCTTCGTCATTGGCACAGGTGCAGTTCTGACGATTTCGGACCGCTGGGCCCGGAATCGAAATATCGCGAAGATCTGGCGCGTCGTCCCCGTGCCCGCCATGTTCGGTGCATGCGAATTATTGGGCGCCTTGCTGGTTACTTCCTGGGAAGACAAAGCGAAGGTGGAAAGCGATCTTTTGCGGGCCACGCTCAAACTTACTGAGCCGGGTGACTTCGTTTTTGATCGCAGAGGAGAAATGGTTTTCCGGCAGCGTTGCTTTTATCCCATTATTGAGACGTTCACCGAGGAACGCATTCGGCGTGGATTGATGAAAGACAATGCGATCCAGCGTTGCATCGATACGCGCACTTGTGTCGCCGTTCTGCCAGGCGCCATGCCATCAGCCACGTTGCGTTTCCTCGACAGAATTATTTGCCGGTTGGAGACAAATTGCGGGTGGCAGGTGTCCCGTTGCACTCGTCCACCGACGGGAAACACTTTGCTTTTGAAACCGTTATACCGGCCTCGTCTAAAAATCATCTCCCGCGACGCAGCTACTGTAACAGGTGTACCCGACGGCGAGCGGTACCCAAGGAGAGGGGCACTTTTTTTCACCGGGCACTCACACCTTTGTGCAAACTTCCACTGGACACGACCTCGTGGTCTTCTGGGCGCAGGCCGTCGATCGCAATTTCAGGCCGATTCTGGGACCGCTAAAAAAAGAAGCCGATCACCTCCGAATGTAGGACCTCGTTTGACAGGCTGAATTAAAATTGCCAACTCCGTCTTCGTTTCTCTTCTGTCTAACGAAGTGTCTTTTCTAACTTTAACCGCTCCGACGTTCGATAGTCGCTCGAGGTTAATGCTGATCGCGCCACATCCGGACGATGAAGCGTTGGCTTGCAGCGTCATTCTCCAGCAAGCGGTTCGCGATGGAGCGGACATTCGCGTCGTCTACGTCACAGATGGGGATAACAATCCCTGGCCACAACGAGCACTCGAAAAAAGATGGCGCTTGAGCGCAGCGGATCGAAAACGCTGGGGAAAATTGCGACGCGCAGAAGCGCTGGCTGCGCTGCGTGTCCTCGATATCGGCCCTGCGGACATTCAATTCCTTGCCCTGCCAGACCAGGGCGTGACCGATCTTCTGTTGCGGGATTGCGACAGCGCTCTCACGCGAATTGCTCAAGTGATCGACGATTGGTCACCCACAGACATCCTTGCGCCTTCAATATTCGACATTCACCCGGACCACAACGCCGTTGCCGTGATGATGCGGCTCATCTTCGCCGATTTTGTGACGCAAGAAGTCTCACAGTGGAATTATTTGGTGCACGGCCGCAGCCCCGCGTTTTTCGACCGCGCCGCGCAATTATCACCATCGGAAGCGGAAATTGCCACAAAACGCGACGCAATTCGCTGCCATCGAACGCAAATCAAACTGTCAGGGCGACGTTTTCTTGGATACGCCACGCGCCCGGAACGCTTTCTTCGCGTGGAACGCGAGAGCGTTGTCTGGCGCGATGGAGCCATTCATTCCGTTTCTCGAACACTCGACAACCTCAGTGTCGATCTTCGCTTTGCACTCCAACCGCTTCGTAGGCAGAGCCGCAAGTTTTTCATTTTGGGTCGCGATTTGCTTGGGCGAAAACGAGCCTGGCAGATGCGTCTTCCCAGCTACTCGGCCGATTTTGAAATGTTAGATTGCACGACGAATCGCAGCGTTGGGATCGGCCGTTACCTGGGCAATCCATTTGCCGGCGAGTTCGCGCTTCCATTGCATCTGTTTTCGCCGGTACATGACTTGTTCATCAAAGTCGATCGGCGTTCGTGGTTCCTCGATGAGGCCGGATGGATCGAGATTCCGACTGTGCCGAATCTAACCAAGGTGTCTCTGGTCCCTGAGCCATATTCACAGCGCGATCATTTAATGAGTCGGGCGATTTGATCGGTCCGCTCGTTGGGTGCAATTTTCCGGGCGTGCGTCTTACGAGCTAAGCGTTTGGCAGCCGAACCTCCGGTTCGAATGATCGCTACCGCTATCTCGCGCTTGCCGTCGGCAAGCACGACCCTAACGGGATTATCCTTCCGAAACGAAAGGCTCTGCAACTGGGCGCCTTCGGCGATGGATGTACAGCGCTAACGCGCTTGGCAGCCGAACCTTCGGTTCGAATGATCGCTCGCGATCTCGCGTTTGCAGCGCAAACGCGACCCTAACGGGATTCGAACCCGTGTTACCGCCGTGAAAGGGCGGTGTCCTAGGCCACTGGACGATAGGGTCAGGAAGGCCGCCAATATCGGAACGGGCGATGGGTGGCGCAAGGTAAAATGCCACCAATCGTCGTGGGGTCTAGCCCGCAGTGAGATTCGCGACGAGTTCCGCAGTCCGCCGCGTCGCGCCACGATGTTGCGCCAGGACCTCCTCCGCGCTGGCCACCAACCGCCGGCGGGCATCGGCGTTCCGCAGGAGATTTTCGGCAGCTCGCTCCAGGTCGCTCTCGTTTCTCACAGAAACCGCGCCATGGTGCGCTACCAGTTGG
>CAWJKC010000015.1:0-19104 GCA_963843325.1 uncultured Acidobacteriota bacterium | reverse complement strand
CGACGGCCGCGATGAACAGCAGCTGCCCCGGCACGTCGAACGTGCGCGGCCGCGCGTCCTTCGACTCCGCCACGAACCGCCACGTCAGCAGGAGCACGACCAGCCCGACCGGAACGTTGACCATGAAGATCGTCCGCCAGCCGGTCCGCTGCACCATCACGCCGCCGAGGGTCGGCCCGATCGAGATCGCGGTCGACGCGATCGCGGTCCAGATCCCGATCGCCCACGCCTTGAGCTTCGGCTCCGGAAAGGCGGCGCTGACGAGCGCGAGCGAGGTCACGTTGACCGTCGCGGCCGCCACGCCCTGCACCGCGCGCGCGAAGTTCAGCATGTCGAGCGACGACGCCATGCCGCACGCCGCGGAGGCCGCCGTGAAGAGCGCGATCCCCGCGAAGTACAGCCGGCGCCGCCCGTAGAGGTCCGCCAGCGTCCCCGCCGACATGATCGCGACGGCCATCCCGAGGCTGTACGCCGTCACCACCCACTGCAGCCCCGACTCGCCCACGTGGAAGTCCGACTGGATGGCCGGCAGCGCCACGTTCACGATCAGCGCGTCGAGGAAGATCATGAACAGCCCGAGGCCGGTGGCCGCGAGGGTGAAACGCTGTGTCCGCGTCATCGCTTGTTCCAGAGCTTCTCACAGGCAAGTGATAAAGAAGGACGCTGTGAAAGGGGAAACACCATGAAGAGACATGCCACCGCCGTATGGCGCGGAGACCTGAAGACCGGCAAGGGCACGCTGACGACCGAGAGCGGCGTCCTGAACGAGGCGCGCTACTCGTTCACCACGCGCTTCGAGGGCGAGAAGGGCACCAACCCGGAGGAGCTCGTCGCCGCGGCGCACGCGGGCTGCTTCACGATGGCGCTCTCGGCCGAGCTCGGCAAGGCGAACCTCGTGGCCGAGAGCCTGCGGACCAACGCCGTCGTCACGCTCGAAAAGGGCGCCGACGGCTTCGCGATCACGGAGTCGCAGCTCGAGCTCGTCGCGAAGATCCCGGGCGCCTCGAAGGAGGCGTTCCAGGCGGCCGCCGACACCGCCAAGGCGAACTGTCCGCTGTCGAAGCTGCTCAAGGCGAAGATCACGCTGACGGCGACGCTCGAGAGCTAGGAGAGCTGTCGCCGCGCGGCCATCAGGCGGCCGCCGAGAAAGCGCCGATCGAAGCGGCGCAGGCGCCCCTTCCAGCCGGCGTCGGACGCCCAGAGTCGCTGGCGGCCGGCTTGCTCCATCTTCGCCCGGATCGCCTCGACGAGATCGGATCGGCCGATGGCGGCGAGTGGGGGCACGAGCTCCTTCCAGTAGTCTTCGATGACGTATTCGTTCAGATGGAGCGGCGCGATCATGGCCGGCTCGACGACGTGGCGCGGAAAGTGGCGCGCCTCGCCGAGCCGGCCGATCACGAGCAGCTCGATCATCGACCGCACGCACTTCTCGCACTCGCCGCAGTTCACGTGCGGCGGCCCCGGGAAACGCCAGGCAGACGAGAAGATCCCGCACGCCGGGCGGCTCGGCGGCGACGACGCGAAGCCGTTCCAGGCGCGTCAGAGGAGTATTGAAGTAGCGCACCTCGACGGCGCCCGAGCTCCACAGGGGGTCGAGCAGGGCGTGGGTGCCGCGGGGAGGGAGCCGCGTGATCTCGCGGCTCGACGCGAACGAAACCGAGCTCCAGCGTCCCCGAAAGAGGTGCGTCGCCGAGGCGACCGCCGACGACAGGCTCTCCGAGGCAAGGAACTCGACGTCGGGCGCGAGCTCCCAGATGTTCGTCCGGACCCGGACGAACGGCACCGCGAGGTCCCTGGCCGCATCCGTCAGGGCCGTCAGGAGTCGGTCGTTCCAGGCAAGAGTGACCTCGGTCGTCGGGCAGAGGTGGCCGAAGACCGAGATGCCGTCCACGATGCGCGACGGGTGTCCCTCGCCGAAGTGCCGCCGATTCGTGCGGAGAAGGTGGCGGGAGTCGATGCCGGCGGAAAGAAACATCGCCGCGCGCCCCGGCCGCCGCGGCTCCAGGGATCGAAAGCCGCCCGAGGGCTCGAGTGCCACAGCGCGGCGGGGCGCTCCCCACCAGCCGGCCAGCGTCGCGATGGCCGCGGCCGCGCCGTCCGCGAGGCGGGGACAGAGCGGGCCCTCGATCTGGAGCCGCCGTTCGCCATCCCGCATCGCGGGCAGGACGCAGGCCGTGACGAACGCCTCGGTCTCGGCCCGCATGTCGACCGCGCCGTCGGCGTCCGTCTCGAAGAAGAGCTCGACGGGCGGTCGCGGTGAATCCTCCCAGGCGACGCGCGCCACCGCGCGGGCTCCGGTTCCCGAGCGTTCGAGCCGGACGTCGCTGATCTTCACGGGCCGAAGCTTACTTTTTCGGCGGCTTCGACGGGCGCAGGTCGATGCGCGAGGGGATCGCCCGGTCCGGGAAACCGCACGAGGTCGGCGACGGCCTCGGCCACGTCCTCGGGCGCGAGCATCCACGAGGCATCCCGGCGCGAGTGGCCGAACTCCGTGTCGACGGAGCCCGGCAGGACCGTGGCCATGCGGATCCCGTCGTGGCGCAGATCGAGCATGGCCGCCTCGGAAAACCCGAGCAGGCCGAACTTCGAGGCGTTGTAGGCCGCGCCTCCGGCAAACGGGTTGACCGAGGCGAGCGAGGCGATGTTGACGATGAAGCCGCCGCCGTTCTCGATCATGAGCGGCGCGGCATGGCGCACGGCGTAGAAGACGCCGAACAGGTTCGTCTCGAGTGTCTCGCGGAACTGGTCGGCCGACAGCTTGTCGACGCGCTCGAAGTGCCCGAGCCCGGCGTTGTTGACGAGCACGTCGAGCCGCCCGCCGTCGCGCGCCACGGACTGGACGAGGCGCTTCTGATCCTCCTCGATGCGCGCGTCCGCCGCGAAACCGCCCACCGAGAGGCCCTCCTTCGCGAAGCGCGCGAGCGCCGATCGCGTCGACTCCTCCGTGCGGCCCGGACAGGAAGACCGCGAAGCCGTCGGCGGCGAGCCGTCTCACGATCGCGGCGCCGATGCCGCGCGTTCCGCCCGTCACGAGGGCGACACGGTTTCGCAGCCATGATCAGTACCTTCCTCCGACCGGAGCCGGAATGGCATCGAGCTCGGCGAGATCCTCCGCGGTGAGGACGATCTCTTCCGCGGCGTGGTTCTGCTCGAGATAGTTCTGGCGCTGCGTGCCCGGAATCGCGAGCACGTGCTCGCCCCGCGAGAGCACCCAGGCCAGCGCGATCTGGGCCGGCGTCACGCCGCGACGCTCGGCGACGTCGCGCACGGCGTCGACGATGTGCTGGTTGGCGGCCACCGCCTCCGGCTTGAAGCGCGGCAGCGTCGAGCGGAAGTCCTCGGCGCCGAACGTCGCGTCCGCCTTGATCGCGCCCGTCAGGAAACCGCGGCCGAGCGGCGAGAACGCGACGAACGACGCGCCGTGGGCGGCGCACCAGGGCGCCACGTCCCCGAGGTAGTCGCGCGTCCAGAGCGAGAGCTCCGACTGCACGGCCGTCACCGGGTGGATCCGCGCGATCCGGTCGAGCTCCGGGACCTTCGCCTCCGAGACGCCGAGCCAGCGGACCTTGCCCGCGCGCACGAGCTCCGCCATCGCGCCCCAGGTCTCCTCGACCGGAACCTGCGGGTCGATGCGGTGCAGGTAATAGAGGTCGATCGTGTCGACGCCGAGCCGGCCGAGCGAGGCGTCGCACTCTTCGCGGATGTGCTCGGGCCGTCCGTTGCGCCCGTACTTGTAGCCCGCGAGACTCTCGAGCACGAGGCCGGCCTTGGTCGCGATGACGACGCGCTCGCGCCGCCCGGCGAGCGCCCGGCCGACGAGCGACTCGTTCGTGTAGGGACCGTAGGCGTTGGAGGTGTCGAAGTGGTCCACGCCGAGGTCCACGGCCCGCCGGATCAGCGCGATCCCCGCCGCGTCGTCGACGCTGCGATCGTGGTACGCCCACGACAGCTCCATGCAGCCGAGCCCCACCGGGTGCACGCGCCGATCCGTTATTCCCAGTTTTCTCAGCATGCGATCAACATATCAAGACGCTCAACGTCGTAACGCGTGCGCCCGCGCGCCCGTATCCCCAGACAGGAGCAAAGATCATGGAGCAAACCACCCTCGCGACGCGACCCGAGTCGAGACCCCCCACCGCCACCCATCAGCGCGGCGCGCCCGCGCACGCGCTCATCCTCGCCGGTGGCGACGGCCTGCGCGCCCTGCCCGTCACCCGCGGCCTCTTCGGCGACGACCGTCCGAAGCAGTTCTGCGCGCTCGTGGGCCGCGAGCCCCTCCTCGTCCAGGCGCAGCGGCGCGCGTCGCTCGTCGTGCCGCCCTCGCGGACGATGCTTGTCCTCACGCGGAGACACGAGCCGTACTACCGCGGCCTCGTCTACGGCCTCCCCGCGTCCTCGCTCGTGATCCAACCCTCCAACCGCGGCACGGGGGCCGCTGTCCTCTACGGGCTACTGCGCATCGCCCGCCGCACGCCGAGCGCCCCGGTCGTCATCCTGCCGTCGGACCACTGGGTCTCCGACGAGCCCGTCTTCATGGCGCACGCGGCGGCGGCCATCGGCATCGTGCGGGCGCACTCGACGGCGATCGTCCTGCTCGGCGTCGCGCCGACGCGGCCCGAGCGCGAGTACGGCTGGATCGAGCCCTCCGCGCCGATCGAGGAGGTCTGGAGCGACCTGCACGGCGTGGCGCGCTTCGTCGAAAAACCGGATCCCGCCCGCGCGCTCGACCTGCAGCAGAGCGGAACGAGCTACTGGAACACCTCCGTCGTCGCCGGCCAGGCCGAAGCGCTCCTCTTTCTCTTCGCCATGGCGCAGCCAGCCCTGGTGGACACGTTCCTCCAGGCCTGGCCCCAGCTCGGCACACCGTCCGAGGCCGCCGCGATGGAGCGGCTCTACGAGGGGATCCCGGCGTCGGACTTCTCGCGCGACATCCTGGCCCCGCAGCCGGAATCCCTGTCGGTCCTCGGCGTCAGCGGGGTCACCTGGGAAGACATCGGCAACCCCGACCGGCTGCTGGCGGCGCAGCGCCGGACGCCGCGGAGGGCCTACCGGCCCCCCTCCTCGGCGGCGAGCTGAGGCCCGGCCTCCGGGCGGACATCATGTGTCCGTGCCGGCACGGATCCTTGGCTCATGGGAACGCTTCTCGAGCCGAGAGGATGGTGCCGGCAGCGGTGGTGCCGCGAGGATCCGGAGGCCGGGCACGAGCCGGGCGACGGCTGTTCCTGCCACACCCACGGGGCCGAGGCCGTCGTCGCGGAGGCGGAGCCCCCGCATCCGCTGCGCCTGACCTCCCGGGCCTGGCGTCTGGACGCCTTCGCCTGCCGCTCCTGCGGCGTGAAGACGCGCAACATGGTCGAGTTCCCGAAGCTCTTCCTGCGCTGCGAGCCGTGCGCCGCCCTGGATCGCTGGCCCGCCGTGTGGACAGGCCGGATTCCGCAGGGTTGAATCTGGCCCCGGCAGGGGCGCGGCGCCTCCGCCGGGAGTACCGATGAAGTCGTACGTCAGATTGACCGAGCCGATGGTGCGCGAGAACGGGAAGCTCCGCGCGGCCACCTGGGACGAGGCGCTCACCCGGGCCGCGGAGGGATTCCGCAAGGTGCGCGCCGAGCACGGCGGGGAGGCGATCGGCCTCTTCTCCTGCTCGAAGGCGACGAACGAGGTGAACTACCTCGCTCAGAAGTTCGCCCGGGCGGTCCTCGGCTCGAACAACATCGACAGCTGTAACCGCACCTGACACGCCCCCAGCGTCGTCGGTCTGACGACGGTGTTCGGAGCGGGTGGCGGCACGAGCTCGTACCGTGAGGTCGAGGAGGCGGACATCGTCCTCCTGTGGGGATCCAATGCGCGCGAGGCGCACCCGATCTACTTCCACCACGTCCTGAAGGGCGTGCACAACGGCGCGCGCCTGGTCGTCGTCGACCCGCGCCGCACCGTCTCGGCCCAGTGGGCGGACACGTGGCTCGGGCTCGACGTCGGCTCGGACATCGCGCTCGCCAACGCGATGGCGCGCGAGATCCTCCACGCGGGGCTCGAGAACCGCGCCTTCATCGAGAAGGCGACGACCGGCTTCGACGCGTACCGGCAGTGCGTCGAGAAGTACACGCTCGAGTACGCCGAGCGCGAGACGGGCGTGCCGGCGTCGGCGATCCGCGACGTCGCGCACGCGTACGCGAAGGCCGGCAAGGCGCAGCTCTGCTGGACGCTCGGCATCACCGAGCACCACAACGCGGTCGACAACGTCTTCGCGCTGATCAACCTGTCGCTGCTGACGGGCCACATCGGGCGCTGGGGCTCGGGTGTCGTTCCGCTGCGCGGACAGAACAACGTGCAGGGCGGCGGGGACATGGGCGCGCTGCCCAACAAGCTTCCCGGCGGCCAGGACGTCGACGACCCGGTGTCGCGCGCGAAGTTCGAGCGCGCCTGGGGCGCCTCGATCCCGACGACGAAGGGCATGCACCTCTCGCAGATGTTCGAGGCGATGGAGCACGGCACGTTCAAGGCGCTCTTCGTCCTCGGCGAGAACCCGGTGCAGTCCGAGGCGGACCAGAAGCGCGCGATCGAGCTGCTCGAGAGCCTCGAGCACGTCGTCGTGCAGGACATGTTCCTGACGAAGACGGCCGAGATCGCCGACGTGGTGCTGCCCGCGGGAGCCTCGTGGTGCGAGGACGACGGCACCGTGACCTCGAGCGAGCGGCGCGTCCAGCGCGTGCGCAAGGCGCTCGACCCGCCCGGCCAGGCGCGGGCGGACCTCGCGATCCTGGCGGATCTCGCGCGCAGCCTCGGAACCGACTGGGGACATCCGAAGGCCGAAGACGTCTGGAACGAGCTGCGCGCGCTTTCGCCGTGGCACGGCGGGATGAGCTACGCGCGCCTCGAGAAGTTGAACGGCCTGGCATGGCCGTGTCCGGACGAAAACCACCCCGGAAGCCCGTTTCCTGCACGGCCGTCTCTGGCAGGACCCGGTCGAAGGTCCGCGCGCACCGTTCAACGTCGTCGAGCACGATCCGCCCGTCGACAAGCTGGACGCGGATTTCCCGATCCGCTTGACGACCGGGCGACGACTCGACTCCTACAACACCGGCGTCCAGACGGCAGGCTACACGTCGCCCCTGCGGCGGGGCGAAACGCTCGACATCGCGCCGGAGGACGGCGCGCGCCTCGGCGTCGGCGACGGCGAAGTCGTCCGCGCCGTGTCCCGCCGCGGCGCGATCGAGGTGCCCGCGCGCTACGACGAGACGCTGCGCCCGGGCCTCGCGTTCATGACGCTCCACTTCCAGGACGACGTCGCGACGAACATCCTCACGATCGACGCGATCGACCCCAAGTCCGGCACCGCCGAATTCAAGGCGTCGGCGATTCGAATCGAGCGGGTCGGCGCAGGCGCCCCGATTTCTTCGTCTTCGTCCTCGTCTTCGTCCTCGGTGCCGTAGGGGCGGGGCTCGCCCCCGCCCGGGCAGCTCGACACCACAAGCGCGAGTTAAAGTACCCGCGTGGATCTCCACCTCATCCCCGACGCCCACGCCACCGCCGAGGAGCGCACGGCCGTCGACGTGGTGACGGGCCCTCCGACGAGCGGCTGGGACGGCGGCGACAGCGCCGGCCTGAGACGGAAGGCCACCTCGCCATCGGCGGCCACGCAGCGCGCTCGCGGCGCGACCTCCTCCTGCCGGCGTTGTGGGCCGCCCAGTCGCGCGTCGGCTGGATCTCTCCGGGCGCGCTCAACTACATCTGCCAGCGCCTCTCCGTCGCGCCGGCGGACGCCTACGGCGTCGCGACGTTCTACGCGATGCTGTCCGTCGAGCCGCAGCCGAAGACGATCGTGCACGTGTGCGACGACATCGCGTGCCGGCTGGCGGGTGGGCCGGCGCTGCTCGACGAGCTGAAGAAGACGACTTCCCGCGGACAGCGTGCAGGCCGTCGCCGTGCCTCGGACTCTGCGAACGCGCACCGGCGGCGCTCGTCCAATGCGCGGGTGAGGGCGCGAAGGACTACGTCGTCGCGCCGGTCACGATTCCCCCCCCTCACCCCAACCCTCTCCCCCCTCCGGGTGGAGAGGGAGTAGCCAAGGCGGGAGTCGCCAGGGCGGGAGTCGCCAGGGAGGGCGAACTCGAGGGTCCCCTCTCCCGGCGGGAGAGGGACAGGGTGAGGGGGCTCGGCTCCCCCTCCGCCCCGCAGACGCAGGACGCGCGACGCTCGACCCTCCGCCTCCTGCGCCGCGTCGGCCACGTCGATCCCACGAGCCTCGACGACTACCGCGCCAACGGCGGCTACTCGGCCCTTCCCGCGGCCCTCGCCCTCGGCCCCGACGGCGTCATCCGCGAGACCCTCGCCTCGAAGCTCCAGGGCCGCGGCGGCGCGGCGTTTCCGGCGGGGCGCAAGTGGGAGGCCGTCGCGAAGCAGCCCGCGCGCCCGCACTACCTCGTCTGCAACGCGGACGAATCCGAGCCCGGGACCTTCAAGGACCGCGTCCTCATGGAAGAGGACCCCTTCGCCCTCGTCGAGGCGATGACCGTCGTGGCCTTCGCCACCGGCTGCGAGAAGGGCTACATCTATATAAGGGGCGAGTACCCGCTCGCGACCGAGCGCCTCGAAACCGCCATCGCCGCCGCGCGCGCAGCGGGCCTGCTCGGAACGGACATCCTCGGCAAGGGCCTCGCCTTCGACGTCGAGGTGCGCCGCGGCGCCGGCGCCTACATCTGCGGCGAGGAAACCGCCCTCTTCAACTCGATCGAGGGCCTGCGCGGCGAGCCGCGCAACAAGCCGCCCTTCCCGGTCGAGAAGGGCCTCTTCGGCAAGCCCACGGTCATCAACAACGTCGAGTCGCTCGTCAACGTCCTGCAGATCGTCCTCGAGGGCGGCGCGGCCTTCGCCGCGATCGGCACGGCGCAGTCCACCGGCCCCAAGCTCTTCTGTCTCTCCGGCCACGTCGCGCGCCCCGGCGTCTACGAGGTGCCCTTCGGCGCGACGCTGCGCCAGCTGATCGACCTCGCCGGCGGCGTGCCGGGCGGCCGCGCGATCCGCGCCGTGCTGCTCGGCGGCGCCGCGGGATCCTTCGTCTCCCCCTCCGAGCTCGACGTGCCGCTGACCTTCGAGGGCACGCGCGCCATCAACGCCTCGCTCGGCTCGGGCGTCATCATGGTCTTCGACGACCGCGCGGACCTCGCCGACACCGTCCGGCGCATCGCCGCCTTCTTCCGCGACGAGTCCTGCGGCCAGTGCGTTCCGTGCCGCGTCGGCACCGAGCGGCAGGAGGAGCTCGTCCTGCGCCTCGACGCGAAGCGGCCGTTCAAGAGCGCCGCCGAGGAAGACGTGCTCCTCGACGAGATCGCCCGCGCCATGAAGGACGCCTCGATCTGCGGCCTCGGCCAGACGGCCTCGGGCGCGATCCAGTCCGCCATCCGCAAGCTCGGAGTGTTCTCCGCATGACCGAGCCGCGCCGCCGCATCCGGCCCGAGAACCCCGTCGAGCTCACGATCGACGGCAAGCCGGTGACCGTCCCGCAGGGCACGACGATCCTGGAGGCGTGCCGCGCGGAGAAGATCGACACGCCGACGCTCTGCTTTCTCGAGAACCTGACGCCCGTCAACGTCTGCCGCGTCTGCGTCGTCGAGGTCGAGGGCTCGCGCGTGCTCGTGCCCGCCTGCTCGCGGCCGGTCGAGCCGAAGATGAACGTGAAGACCGACAGCGAGCGCGTGCGCCTCTCGCGCAAGCTCGTCCTCGAGTTCCTCGGCTCCTCGGCCGACCTGTCGTGCGCGTCGAGCGAGGTCCAGGGCTGGATGGATCGCTACGAGGCGGACCCCGCGCGCTTCGGCCCTCCCGCGCCGCCGGCCGAGGCGGGACGGCGCGACGCGGCCATGCCCGGCCACCACCACGCCTCCGCGCCCGGCCGCGCCGCGACCGTCGCCCAGCCCGTCAAGGTCGACAACGAGCTCTACGTCCGCGACTACGCGAAGTGCATCCTCTGCTACAAGTGCGTCCAGGCCTGCGGCACCGAGGCGCAGAACACGTTCGCGATCGCCGTCGCCGGCCGCGGGTTCGACGCCCGCATCTCGACGGAGTTCGCGACACCGCTGCCCGAGTCCGCCTGCGTCTACTGCGGCAACTGCATCGGCGTCTGCCCGACGGGCGCGCTGATGTTCAAGAGCGAGCACGACAAGCGCGCCGACGGAACCTGGGACGAGTCGCGCCAGACCGTCACCGACACGATCTGCCCCTACTGCGGCGTCGGCTGCACGCTCCAGCTGCGCGTGCAGGACAACGAGATCGTCCGCGTCACCTCGCCGCTCGACCACGAGGTCACCAACGGCCACCTCTGCGTCAAGGGCCGCTTCGGCTGGCAGTTCGTCCAGAACCGGCCGAAGGAGTAGCCGTGCGGACGCTTCCGGAGCCCGGATAGATCGGTCGCCCGTCGGCAGCATCGTCCGAAAATCGAGGAGGGTGACGCGGTCGTGCTACCCTTTTCGACCGAGAGCGCGCGCATCCAAACACACCTCCACTTCCGGTCGAGAAACCGCCGCCGCGTTGCCGCCGTCGCGGCTCTCGTCCTTCTTTTCGCTTCCGCCCTCCCGGCCCGCCCCGAGGAGCACGCCATGCTTCTCTGGAAGGGCGAATCGCATCCGATCGGCACGATCGGTGGCAAAGAATTCGTCGTCTCCGACGCCGCGCGGGCGCTCGGCTATACCGTGGCCTCGGACGCGTCGACGGGCGTCCTCACGCTGACCGGCCAGGGACACCAGATCCTGCTCGGCCCCGGCACGGCGCAGGTCCCCGTGGACCGCCGCATCATCCCGATCTCGCTGCCGGCGCGGGTCGTCGGCGGCGCGCTCTACGCCCCGGCGGATTTCTTCGAGAAGGTCCTCTTCCCGCTGGCCGGCGCCGCCGGCACGTACGACGCCGCCAAGCGCGTCTGGACGCTGACGGCCGCCGGGCCTCCCCCGCTCTCGATCGAGGTCGCCGTCGTCCACGTCGCGCCGACGACCCAGGTCGTCCTGCGGCTCTCGGCGGCCGCGAAGACGGGGACCGTGCTGTCCGAGCGAGGCTTCGCCGTCCGGTTCGCCGACACGAAGGTCGACCCGCCCTGGCCCGACAAGAAGTTCGACGATCCGCTCGTGGCCGCCGTGCACTTCTCGGGCGACACCGCGACGGTCGAGTTCCGGGAGCCCAACCTGACCGCGCGGGCGTACCCGCTCACCGGCCCGGACCGCATCGTCATCGAGGTCGGCCGCAAGACCGCCGCGGCCGCGCCTCCTTCCGAGCCGGCCGCGCCCGCGCCGCCGGCCATTCCGCTCCTGACGATCGTCGTCGACCCCGGCCACGGCGGCGCCGAGACCGGCGCGATCGGGCCGGGCGGCCTCCAGGAAAAGGAAGCGACGCTCCAGATCGCGAAGCGGCTCGCCGCCACGCTGCCGAAGGTCCTCCTGTGCCGCACGGTGCTGACGCGCGACACCGACGTCCTGATCCCCCTCGACGACCGCGCCTCGATCGCCAACCACGAAAAGGCGGACCTGTTCCTGTCGGTCCACGCCAATTCCTCGCGCGCCGCCTCGGCGAAGGGCTCGGAGACGTACTACCTGTCGCTCGAGGCCTCGGACAAGATCGCCCAGGAGGTCGCGAAGGAAGAAAACCAGGCGGGCGCGGCGCCCGGCGCGGGACCGGCGGACGCGACCGGCAACCACGACCTCGACTTCATCCTCTGGGACCTCGCCCAGAGCGCGCACCTGAAGGAGTCGAGCGAGCTCGCCGAGTCGATCCAGGTCGAGCTCAACGGCGTCTCCGACACCGCCAACCGCGGCATCAAGCAGGCGCCCTTCCGCGTCCTCGTCGGCGCGACGATGCCCGCCGTCCTCGTCGAGTTCGCGTTCATCTCGAACGCCGAGGAAGAGAAGAAGCTGAAGGACCCGGAGTTCCAGCAGGCGGTCGTCGACGCCGTGTCGCGCGCGGTCGTCCGGTTCTTCGCCAAGCGCCATCCCGTTTCCGTCCGTCCGACGCCCGCGGCGCCGCCCCCATGAGCCGGCGCGCGGCCGCGATCCTCCTCGCCGTCCTGGCGGCCGCCGTCGCGGCCCTGCTCTTCGTCAACCGCAGCGGTCTGCCCCGCTTCGCGCGGCGCGGGCCGCGGCCGTTCCTGCGCGTGACGGCCGCTCCGGCGGTCCCGGTCACGGCGCCTCCGGGCGCGACGCCCGCGCCCGTCGTCGAGACGATCCGCATCACGCTCTACTTTCCCGGACCAGAACGGCCTGCTCCTGCATCCGGAGGAGCGCGACATTCCCAAGCCGGCAGGGGGCCCCGCCTTCGTGAAGACGCTCTTCGCCGAGCTGCAGAAGGGCCCCACCCGCGAGGGCCTGATCGCCGCGGTGCCCGAGAAGATGCAGCTGCGCAACGCGTTTCTGCTCCCCGAGGGGCAGGCGGTGCTCGATCTGGCCGTCGACGCCGGGCTCGCGTTCGGCTCGGACGAGGAGCTGACGATCGTGGCCTCGCTCGTCGACACGACGCTGCAGAACGTGGCGGAGACGACCCGTGTGAGAATCCTGGTCAACGGCGAGCCCGCCGAAACCCTGGGAGGCCACGTGGATCTCACACGACCGCTGCTCTACATCCGCAGCGTCATCGAACCGCCGGGAACGGAAACGACCGCCGAGCCGACGGTGGCGGCGACGGCGACCGTCACACCGACGACCGCGCCGACGGCGCCGCCGGCGAAACCGACCGCCGCGCCGCGCGCCCAGCCGACGCGGGCGGTCCGGCCATGACCCGCTCGACGCCGCGCCCGGACGGACGCAAGCCCGCCGAGCTGCGCGAGGTTTCGATCGAGACCGGAGTCGCTCGCCACGCGGAGGGCTCGGCGCTCATCTCGCTCGGACACACGAAGGTGCTCTGCGCGGCCTCCGTCGAAGAGCGCGTTCCGGCGTTTCTCAAGGGCACCGGCAGCGGCTGGGTCACGGCCGAGTACGGGATGCTCCCCCGCGCCACGCACACGCGCTCGGCGCGCGAGGCGGCGCAGGGCAAGCAGGGCGGCCGCACGCTCGAGATCCAGCGCCTGATCGGCCGGTCGCTGCGCAGCGTCACCGAGCTGCGCGGCCTCGGCGAGCGCACGATCACGCTCGACTGCGACGTACTCCAGGCCGACGGCGGCACGCGCTGCGCCGGGATCACGGGCGCGTGCGTGGCGCTGGCGATGGCGCTCGCGAAGCTCACGCGCGACGGAAAGATCCCCCGCTGGCCGCTGCGCGAGACGGTCGCCGCGGTCTCCGTCGGCATCTGCGCCGGGCAGGCGGTGCTGGATCTCGCGTACGAGGAAGACTCCGAGGCGGACGTCGACTGCAACGTCGTCGCGACCGCGTCCGGGAACTTCGTCGAGATCCAGGGAACGGCGGAACGGCGGCCGTTCTCGGAGGAGCAGCTGACGGAGATCCTCGCGCTCGCGCGCAAGGGGCTGAAGAAGCTGCGGGAGCTGCAGAGCGAGGCGCTGGCCAAGCACGTCGAGGGGATCGACTTTACGTAGGTTGCGTCGCGCGCATTGACTCGACTCATCTCTCGTGCCGTAGGGGCGGCCCTTGGGCCGCCCGGGCGAACTGATCGCGAAACATTGCTCTTGCGTGCCGGTCGCCCGGGCGGGGCAAGCCCCGCCCCTACGGCACCGAAGCTCCACCGCCTTCGCGTCTAGAATCGACTCGTCACGCATTCGGAAGGGAGCCTCCATGGCGCTCAAGGTGGGATTCATCGGCCTCGGCACGATGGGCACGGGAATGGCGCGCAACCTCGCGCGGGCGGGATTCCCGCTGGCGCTCACGAGCCGCACTCCGGCCAAGGTCAAGACGCTCTCCGCCGAGCTCGGCGCAAAGGCCTGCGGCTCGGCGGCGGAGGTCGCCGCGGAGTCCGAGATCGTCGTCTCCTGCCTTCCCGACTCGCCCGAGGTCGAAGACGTCCACCTCGGCGCCAACGGCACCATCCACGGCGCCGCGAAGGGCACGATCGTGATCGACAGCTCGACGATCGCGGCCGAGGCCGCGCGCTCGATCGCCGGGCGCCTGGCGGAGGCGGGCATCACCTTTCTCGACGCGCCCGTCTCGGGCGGACAGAAGGGCGCGACCGACGGAACGCTGACCTTCTTCGTCGGCGGCGACGCGGCCGCGCTCGAGACGGCGAAGCCGGTCTTCGAGGCGATGGGAAAGCGGATCACGCACCTCGGGCCCTCGGGCGCGGGCCAGCTCGGCAAGGCGGTCAACCAGATCGTCGTCGCCGGAACGCTCATGGCCGTCTCCGAGGGGGTCGCGTTCGCGCAGAAGTCGGGGCTCCCGATGCCCGCCCTCCACGAGGCGCTCATGGGCGGCGCCGCGAGCTCGTGGATGCTCGACGTGCTCGGCAAGAAGATGATGGACCGCGACTTCAAGCCGGCCTTCGCGATCAAGCACCAGCAGAAGGATCTCGGCATCGTGCTGAAGACCGCGCGCGAAAAGGGCGTTCCGCTGCCCGGTGTCGCGCTCGTGCACCAGCTGCTCTCGGCGCTCGAGGCCCAGGGCCGCGGCGAAGAGGGCACGCAGGCGCTGCTCACGCTGTACGAGCAGATGAGCGCTCCCTCCGCGTGACGGGCCCGCTCTCCGGCATCCGCGCGCTGCTCGTCGACCTCGAGGGCACGGTCTACCAGCACGGCCGCTTGATTCCCGGCGCCGTCGAGGCGCTCGCCGCGGCCGAGAAGCGCGGGATCCCGCACCGCTTCGTCACCAACACCACCAGCCGTCCGCGCTCGGTCATCGTCCGGGACATCGCCGCGATGGGACTCGTCGTCGATCCCGACGACCTCTTCACCGCGCCGCGCGCCGCGCGCCGGTACCTCCTCGAGAAGGGCTTTCGCCGCTGCCACCTGCTCGCCCGCGAGACGCTGCTCGAGGACCTCGGCGGAATCGAGGCGGTCGACACGGGCGCCGACGCGGTCCTTCTCGGCGACCTCGGCGAGGGCATGACGTTCGCGCGGCTGAATCCCGCCTTCCGGCTGCTGCTCGACGGCGCCGAGCTCGTCACGCTCGCGAGGAACCGCTACTGGAAGCACAGCGGCGGTCTCATGCTCGACATCGGCGCCTTCGCCGCGGCGCTCGAGTACGGTTCCGGCAAGAAGGCCACGCTCGTGGGCAAGCCCGCGCCCGCCTTCTTCGCGAATGCGCTCGACTCGCTCGGGATCGCGCCCTCCGAAGCGGCCGTCATCGGCGACGACCTCGAGTCCGACGTCCACGGCGGCCAGGCCGCCGGCATGAAGGGCATCCTCGTGCGCACCGGAAAGTTCCGGGCGGGCGACCTCGAGGGGACGCACGTCCGTCCCGACGCCGTGCTCGACTCGCTCGCCGACCTCGATCGCGCGCTTTGATACGCTCTCGACCGATGGCCGACAAGACGCCTCCCGACGACCACGCCGCGCGCGTCGACGAGTCTTTCGACGCGCTCCACGCGACGGTCGGCGACCGCCTCGACGACTCGCTCGCGCGCGGCCGTCGAGCGGCTGCGCACGGCCGCGAGCGAGAAGGACGGCGCGGCCCTGCGCAAGCAGCTGACGGAGCTGCGCGAGAGCCACGGCTGGCTGTACAAGGAGCTCGCCTCGCACCCGCAGGTCGCCACGCTGCTCGACGAGCTGGCGCTGCTCGGGTTCTAGAGTCGTCGGCGAATTCGTTGCCGCGGGCGGCCCAAGGGCCGCCCCTACGGCACCAGGACTGAACATTCAGCACGGTGTCGTAGGGGCGGGGCTTGCCCCGCCCGGGCGACTGATCGCGACGCCGTCCCTCCGAAGGCAAGCATTCCCTTGGTATACCCTCGCCCGGAACCGTGAGCATCGATCCCGGAACCCGTCTCGGCCCTTACGACGTCGTCGCGCCCATCGGGGCGGGGGGCATGGGCGAGGTCTACCGCGCGCGTGACGCGCGGCTCGGATCGCGAGGTCGCGATCAAGGTGCTGCCCGCCTCCTACTCCGCGGACCCCGACCGCCTGCGCCGCTTCGAGCAGGAGGCGCGCGCGGCCGGCGCGCCTCAACCATCCGAACGTCATGGCGATCTACGACATCGGCACGCACGACGGCGCGCCGTACGTCGTCGCGGAGCTGCTCGAGGGAGCGACCCTGCGCGAGAAGCTCGCCAGCGGCGCGATCCCGACGCGCAAGGCCGTCGACTACGCGCTCCAGATCGCCCGCGGCCTCGGCGCCGCGCACGAGAAGGGCATCGTCCACCGCGATCTCAAGCCCGAGAACGTCTTCGTGACGAACGACGGCCGCGTCAAGATCCTCGACTTCGGCCTGGCCAAGCTCTCGCGGCCCGAGACGTCCTCCCCGCTGACCGCGGCGCCGACGGAGACGCGCGGCACGGAGCCCGGATCCGTGTTCGGCACCGTCGGCTACATGTCCCCCGAGCAGATCCGCGGGCAGAACGCCGACGCCCGCTCCGACATCTTCGCGTTCGGCGCGGTGCTCTACGAGCTGCTGTCGGGGCACCGGGCCTTCCACGGCAACTCGTCGGCCGACGTCATGAGCGCGATCCTGAAGGAAGAGCCGGCTCCCGCTCGTCGAGACCGGCCGCAACGTCCCGGCGCCGCTCGACCGGCTCGTCTCGCACTGCCTGGAGAAGAGCGCCGAGGAGCGGTTCCAGTCCGCGCGCGACATCGCCTACGACCTCGAGGCGCTCTCGGGGCTTTCCCCGTCCGTCGTCGCCGCGCCGCGCGGACTTGCCGGACGCGCGCCGCGCAAGCTGACCGTCGCGGCGGCGCTGGCCATCGCCGCGCTGACCGCGGCCCTGGGCCTCGTCGCGGGACGGGCCATGAAGACGAATCGCTCCGCCCCGCCCGCCTTTCACCAGCTCACGTATCGCCGCGGCTCGATCGGGTCGGCGCGCTTCGCCCCGGACGGGCAGAGCGTCGTCTACAGCGCGAAGTGGGACGGCCTGCCCGCCCAGCTCTTCCTGAAGCGCCCGGAAGCCGGCGATTCGATTGCGCTCCAGCTGCCCCCCGCCGAGATCCTGGCGATCTCGAAGTCCGGCGAGATGAACCTGGCGCTGTCCTGCGTGGAGTCGCACAACGGCACGTGCGCCGGGACGTTCGCCCAGGCGCCCATGACGGGAGGCGCGCCGCACGAAATCCGCGAAAACGTGCAGGAAGCCGACTTGGCCCCCGACGGCGCGACGACGGCGATCGTCCGCGACGTCGCCGAAGGAGCCCAGCTGGAGTTCCCGCCGGAGAAGGTTCTCTACAAGACGGTCGGCCACCTCAGCTACGCGCGAATTTCTCCCGGTGGCGATCGCGTCGCGATCTTCGACCATCCCACGCGCGTCGACGACGGAGGCACGGTGGTGGTCGTGGACCTCTCGGGCCATGCGACGACGATCGCCGGGCCCTTCACCTCCGAGCAGGGACTGGCCTGGTCGCCCGACGGCAAGGAGATCTGGTTCACGGCGTCGCGCAGCGCTCTCGCGCGAGCTCTTCGCGGCGAACCTCTCCGGAAAGGTGCGTCGAATCGCCGCCGTGCCGGGCAGCCTCACCCTTCGCGACATCTCGAAATCCGGACGCGTGCTCGTGACCCACGATCTCGAGCGCAGCTCGGTGCAGGTCGTCGGCCCGGGCAACGCGGAGGAGCGCGACCTCTCCTGGCTCACCTGGACTCTCGCCATCGATCTCTCCGAAGACGGGAAGACGCTGCTCATCGAGGAAGAAGCCGGTGACCCGTACGTCGTCGGCCTGCGGTCCACCGACGGCTCTCCGATCGTCCGCCTGAGTCCGGGCAGCGCCAGAGGACTCTCCTACGACGGGAAGTGGGCGATCCTCGCACCCGGGCAGCGGCAAGCCCGACGTCGTTTTCCCGACCGGTGCCGGCCAGGCTATTCCGCTCGCCGCCTCGGCCGGAGCGGCCGATGATCGTCGCTGCCTGGTTTCCCGACGGTAAGCAGATCCTCTATGCCGGGGTCGAGCCCGGGCACCGGCCGCGGATCTACGTGCGGGGCATTCCGACCAGGCGCGCCGCGCGCGGTCACGCCGGAAGGCTTCTTCACGCCGGGTATGACTCGAAATGTCTCTCCCGACGGCCGATCCTTCCTGGCCGTCAGCTCCGACGACGGGTCGACCTGGATCTTCTCTCTCGATGGGGGTCAGCCGCGGCGCGTCGGGGCCGTCGATCCCGCACGCGAGCGCCCCATGCGCTGGACCGAGGATGGTCGAAGCATCTACATCCGGGAATGGAGGGTCATGCCCTTTCAGATCTTCCGCCTCGACCTCGCTTCCGGCGCGCGCGTCCCGTGGAAGCGCATCGTGCCCTCGGACCCGGCCGGCGCGCGGGACACCCCGATCGTGCGGCTCTCGGCCGACGGCGGGACGTGCGCCTTCACGCTCTATCGCAAGCTCTCGACGCTCTACGTCGTGGACGGGCTCCGCTAGGCCATGCCCTCCGGCCACGACTGGGGCGAGCTGCTGCGCTCGACGTTCCGCGACGTCGGCCGGGCGGACATCTCCGGCCTCTATTCCTCGGAGTGGAAGCACGCCAAGGAGAAGCTGACCGCCGAGGACGCCGACGCGCTGGCGCGCGAGCCCAAGCGCCTGAAGCGCTGGTTCAAGACCGCCAACAGCGTGCTCTTCGGCCTGTCCAAGCGGCTCGCGCCGCCGCGCCGCGTCGTGTTTCTCGTCGTGCTCGCCTGCTTCTTCCTCTCGATTTTCTCGCCCACCTTCGAGCACCACGACGAGAAGGAAGAGAACGGCGTCCGCCGCGAGACGTCGTACAAGGTGGACTTCGGCAGCGGATTCCTCGGCGCCGCCGCGGCGCTGCTGACACTGCTGCTCGGCATGGAGCTCGTCGACAAGATCAACTTCCGCGACGAGCTCGAGCTCGCCCGCGCGCTCCAGGCGAGCCTCATCCCGAAGGACCTTCCGAAGACGAGCACGTACGAGATCGGCGCGCACAACGAGATCGCGAACATGGTCGGCGGCGACATCTACGACTTCGTGCCGCTGCCCGACGGGCGGCTGGCCGTCCTCTTCGGCGACGCCTCGGGGCACGGCATGGCCGCGGGCCTCGTCATGGCCGTGGCGCACGCCGCGTTCCGCACGCAGCTCGACGTGGATCCGTCGCCGGCGGCGATGTTCAATGAGTC
>CAWJKC010000014.1:0-13436 GCA_963843325.1 uncultured Acidobacteriota bacterium | reverse complement strand
GGTCTTTCCGGATTCGGAACCGTTTCATGGGATACGCCGCCCGGGTGATGCGCGGGCTGATCATCGATCACTCGCGCAGCGCGGCGCAGAAGCGGGGCGGCGGGTTCCACATCACGACGCTCGACGACGAGGTCCATGCCGCGATCCCCGACGACGACGACGAGATCCTCCGGGTGGGCGCGGCGCTCGAAGAGCTCGCCGCCGTCGATCCCCCGCTGGCCGACGTCGTGGACCTGAAGTTCTTCTGCGGCTTCTCGTTCGCGGAGATCGCGGCGATGCGCGGCGTCTCCGAGCGCACCGTGCAGCGGCGCTGGGACAAGGCCCGCATCTACCTGCGCCGCGGCTTGCGCGAGGCAACGAACTGTAGCCGATGGCCGAGCTCTGAGCCCGGACCGCTGGCGCTCGTCAGCCCCTACCTCGACCAGGCACTGCAGCTCCCTGACGGCCGAGCGCAGCGCGTGGCTGCGCAGGCTCGCACGCGCGACGCGAAGCTCGCCGACGACCTCGCAGGCCTTGCTGGCCGAGCGCGGCCCGGCCACCGCGACGGCTTCCTCGAGGGAGCGCCCGCCTGCGCCGACGCGCGCCATCCGCTCGCCGGCCAGAGCGTCGGCGCGTACACGCTCGTCTCGCCGATCGGCCAGGGCGGCATGGGCACCGTCTGGCTCGCCCGCCGCAGCGACGGCCGGTTCGAGGGCCGCGTCGCCGTCAAGTTCCTGAACGCGAGCCTCGTCGGGCCGCGCCGGCGAGGAGCGATTCCGGCGGGAAGGCACCATCCTCGCCCGGCTCACCCATCCGCACATCGCGCGCCTGCTCGATGCCGGTGTGTCGCCGTCGGGCCAGCCCTACCTCGTCCTCGAGTACGTCGACGGCGAGCCGATCGATCGCTACTGCGACGCAGGCGCCTCGGCGTCGAGGCGCGGCTGCGCCTTTTCCTCGACGTGCTCGACGCCGTCGCGCACGCCCACGCCAACCTGATCGTCCATCGCGACATCAAGCCGGCCAACGTCCTGGTCGCACGGACGGCCACGTCAAGCTCCTCGACTTCGGCATCGCGAAGCTGCTCGAGGAGAGACGGCGACGCGCGGCGAGGCGACGGCGCTGACGCGGGAGGCGGGCCGCGCGCTGACGCCGGAGTTCGCCGCCCCCGAGCAAGCTGACCGGCGGCGCCGTGACGACCGCCACCGACGTCTACGCCCTCGGAATGCTGCTCTACATGCTGCTCAGCGGGCAGCATCCCGCCGGTCGCGCGCGACGCTCCCGCCGCCGAGCTCGTCAAGGCCATCGTCGAGACCGACCCGCACGGCTCTCGGAGGCGTCCGCGACTCGACCTGACGGCCGAGACCGGCCGCAGAACGCGGCGCGCGCCGCCACGCCCGACGGGCTGCGCCGGCAGCTGCGACGGCGACCTCGACACGATCGTCGCGAAGGCGCTGAAGAAGAACCCGGCCGAACGCTATGCGTCCGTCACCGCCCTCGCCGACGACCTGCGCCGCTATCTCGCGCACGAGCCGATCAGCGCCCGCGCCCGACACCATCGGCCTATCGGTCGGCCAAGTTCGTCCGACGCCACCGGGCCGGCGTCGCGGCGGCGGCTCCTCGCCTTGCGGCGGCCATCGCGGGGACCGTCGCGATCGTCTGGCAGGCGCGCGAGGCGCGCCGGCAGCGCGACGACGCCGGGCGCAGCTCGCCCGCGCGACCGCGGTCAACGACTTCCTGGGTTTTCTTCTGAGCGTCGCCGCCCCCTCGGGCCGCCAGTTCGCCGTGGGCGATCTGCTCGAACAGGCGGAACGCGCCGTCGACAAGCAGTTTTCGAAGGACGATCCGCTCCGCGCGGAGATGCTCACGACGATTGGAGACCGGTACATGGACGCGGAGAACTGGGAGAAGGCCAGGCCCGTCCTGGAGCGCGCCGCGAAGATCGCCGGCCAGTCCCGGGATCCGGCGCTGCAGGCGCGCGCCCTGTGCTCCCTCGCCTTTCTGGAGGAGGTCCTCGGCCATCTGCCCGAGGGGAAAGCGCTCATGGAGAAGACCCTCGCGGACCTGCCCGCGGATCCGCAATACGACCTGCAGCGCGGCGGATGCCTGACGCGTTACAGCGATTTCGGCTACATCACCAACGACGGTCAGACGTCGATTCGCGAGGCGAAAGCCGCGATCGCCGTGCTCGATCGAACGGGCGCCGCGGGGCGTTCCGCGCGGCTCGAGGCGCAGGGTGCGCTGGCGTACGGCTACTACCTGGCCGGCCAGAACAAGAAGGCGGACGCGGCGTTTGCAGAGGTGATGAAGGCGCTGGAAGACGCGGGCCGGGATCGCACCGCGGCCGCTGCCGACGTGCTCAACAACTGGGCGCTCGTCCACTATCAGGGCGACATCGCGAAGGCAGAGCCGCTCTACCGGCGGGCCCTCGAGCTTCATCGCTCCATCGAGGGCTCGGATTCGAGTCAGCCGACGGCCAGCTTCAACCTTGCCGGCGTTCTCTTCCTGCTCGGACGCTATTCCGAAGCCGAACCGCTCTACGCGGAGGCGATCCTCGCGGCGCACGAGAGGAAGGGAGCGACCATCGAGGCGGATGCCATGATGGAGCTCTCGGATCTCTACATCGAGACCGGCCGTCTCGAACGCGCCGCCGCGGAGCTCCAGCAGATGAAGAGCTCCGTCCAAGGTGCGCACTTCGACCTGCTACGCCAGGCCCAGCTGGCCCATTACGAGGGCCGCCTCGCGTTCGCGCGCGGCGACAACGCCGGGGCGCGCGACCATTTCACGGTCGCGGTCGGAGACTTCGACAAGGTGAAGTTCAAGATCAGCCTCAACGTCTTTGCCCTCATCGGCCTGGCGCGCGCCGAACTCGCCCTGGCCAATGCGGCCGCCGCCACTGCCGCGGCCGGCCGCGCGATCACGCTGTCCGAGTCGTTCATCGAGAAAGGAACGCCTTCCTACCTCGTCGGCCAGGCCCGCCTGGCGCTCGGCGAAGTTCAGCTGGCCGCCGGCGAAAAGCTCGCGGCCCGCGCGTCCTTCGACGGAGCCCTCGAGGAGCTGCAGCGCACACTCGGCCCCGAGCATCCCAGGACCGCCCGCGCCCGGCAATTCGCCGAGTCCCTGGCCGCGGCCCGCTAGCGCGCATGCACCCGTACCTCAGGATCCGCGAGGCGGCGACCTAGGCGCATGGCGAAGCTGACGCCGGAACGCTGGCGCCACGTGAGCCCTCTACCTCGACCGCGCGCTGGAGTTGCCGGACGACGATCGGCGCATCTGGCTCGCGGACCTGCGGACGAGTGATGCCTCCCTGGCGGACGACCTCGAAACGCTCCTCGAGGAACTCCCGATGGCCAACCGCGAGGCCTTTCTCGGCGGATCCGCTTTCCCGCCTCCGGCCGCGGCCGCCCTCGCGGGCCGGTCCTTCGGCGCCTACACCCTGGTTTCCCTCATCGGACAGGGCGGAATGGGAAACGTCTGGCTCGCGCGCAGGAGCGACGGGCGCTTCGAGGGCACCGTTGCGCTGAAGCTCCTGAACGCGAGCCTGGTCGGCCGCGCGGGCGAGGAGCGCTTTCGGCGCGAGGGCAGCATCCTGGCCCGTCTCGCGGATCCGCACATCGCGCGTCTGCTCGACGCGGGCGTGTCGTCGTCGGGTCAGCCGTATCTCGTACTGGAGTACGTCGAGGGCGAGCCGATCGACCGCCACTGCGACGCCCGCGCGCTCGGGATCGAGGCGCGGCTGCGCCTCTTTCTCGAGGTGCTCGAAGCCGTCGCCCATGCCCACTCCAACCTGATCGTCCACCGCGACCTCAAGCCTTCCAACGTGATGGTCGGCAAGGACGGCCAGGCCAAGCTCCTGGACTTCGGCATCGCCAAGCTGCTCGAGGGCGAGGGAGAGGGCGGAGCGGCAACGGCGCTGACGCGGGAAGGCGGCCGCGCGCTGACGCCCGAGTTCGCCGCGCCCGAGCAGATGTCCGGCGGCATCGTCACGACGGCCACCGACGTGTACGCCCTGGGAACCCTGCTCTACCTCCTGTTGACCGGGAGCCATCCGGCCGCCGCCGCCCTCCACTCCCCCGGCGACCTCGCCAGGGCGATCATGGAAGTCGATCCCCAGCGCGCGTCCGACTCGGTCGCCGAGACCAGGACCCGGACGGCCGAGGCTCGGCAGCACGCCGCCGCCGCGCGCGCGACGACACCCGATGCGTTGCGACGCCAGCTCGAAGGGGACCTCGACACCATCGTCGCCAAGGCGCTCAAGAAGAGCCCCGGCGAACGCTATGCCTCGGTCACCGCCCTCGCCGACGACCTGCGCCGTTATCTGCGGCACGAACCGATCAGCGCCCGTCCCGACACCTGGCGCTATCGCTCGGCAAAATTCGCGCGAAGGAATCGGGGTGCCGTGGCCGCCGCCGCGATCGCGCTCGCCGCGGTTGCCGCAGGCACGGTGGTGATCGCCGCCAAGGAGCGCGAAGCGCGGCGGCAGCGGGACGCCGCGCAGGCCCAGCTGGCACGCGCCACGGCCGCCAACGAGTTCCTCGGGTTTCTCCTCACGGTGGCGGCTCCGGCGGGACGGCGAATCTCCGAAAGCGACCTGCTCGAGAAGGGGGAGGCGCTCGTCGACAAGCAATTTGCCGACAACGACGCCCTCCACTCCGAAATGCTCGCCACGATCGGCGAGCGGTACATGAACGCGGACAACTACGACAAGGCCTCGAGCGCGCTCGAACGTGCGGCGCGCCTCGCGCGCGATCCCGGCGTGCGGGCGCGCGCCCTGTGCCCCATGGCCCTTGTGAAGGTGGCCATGGGCGATCCGAAGGCCGCGGACGCCCTCATGCAGGAAGCGTTGAGCGGCTTGCCCGACGAGCCGCAGTACGCGCTGCAGCGCGCCGCATGTCTCTGTCGCTTCGCCGAGTTCGGGTTTTTCACGGAAGATCCGGAGCCGACGATTCGAAACGCCCGGGCATCGCTCGCCGTTCTCGACGCGGCATCGATTCCGAGCAAGCCCCAGCGCATCGACGCGCAGGCCGCCCTCGCGTACGGCTACTACCTCGCCCGCGACTATGCCCGGGCGGACCAGGCCTACGTCGAGCTCATGGCCGATCTCGAGAAGGCCGGCCGCGGCCAGACGATGGCCGCCGCCGACGTCCTCGGCAACTGGGCGCTCGTCCACTTCGACACCGACATCATCCAGGCGGAACCGATCTGCCGGCGGTCCGTGGATTTG
Organism: uncultured Acidobacteriota bacterium; assembly: GCA_963843325.1. Taxonomy (GTDB): domain Bacteria; phylum Acidobacteriota; class Thermoanaerobaculia; order UBA5066; family Gp7-AA6; genus DAHUXD01. Next base: position 8,236 of record CAWJKC010000014.1, on the reverse strand, counting down.
CACCGCGCGGTCGAGGGCGACGACGGCGTCACGCCCACGGCGCTCCTGAACTATGCGGCGGTGCTCTTTCAGCTCGCCCGGTACGACGAGGCCGAGGCCATCTACGCCGAAACGATCCGCACCGCGCATGCCCGATCGGACCGCCAGGCGGAGCTGGACGCCCGGCTGGAGGTGGCCGACCTGTACACGGAGCGCGGTGAGCCGCCACGCGGGCCCTGGCCGAGCTCGCGGAAGCGGATCGCGCTTTTCGGAACACGCCGCCATTCGGCCCGCGTCGCGAGGCGAACTACGAGTATTCACGAGGCCTCGTCGCCATGGCCCGGGGGGATGCGGCAGCAGGCGCGCGACCGATTCCGCGACTCCATCTCGCGATTCGACGCCATCACGGCCAAGTTCCATCTCAATGTCTTCGCGTTGATCGCTCTTTGCCGGGCCGAACGGGCGCTGGGTCACTCGGCCGAGGCCGGAGCCGCGGCACGTCAGGCCGTGGCGCTCGCGGAGTCCTTCGTGCCGAAGGGCACGCCGTCCTATCTGATCGGCCACGCTCGGCTGGCGCTGGGCGAAGTCGAGCTCGCCTCCGGAGACCGGATCGCGGCAGGGACGTCCTTCGAAACGGCGCGCGAACAACTGGAGAAGACGCTCGGCCCGGACCATCCCCAGACCGCGCGCGCGCGCGAGACTCGCCGCCTCCCTGTCCGCGGCCGGAGCCTGACCGGCCGGATCCGCGCGAGATCTCGCGGCTGGTCGGAGATTCGATTCGCTTCAACGCTCAGGACCCGGGTCTCGCGATGGGTCAACGCTCGCCGAGTCGGCCCCGCCCTTCGGATCGGGCGGCGGAGAATTCGATGCCTCCGTGTCGTGCGGAAGGACCGGCGTCGCGATGCCGCCGGGATCATTGGACGGCTCGCTGACCGCATTTCCTCGCCGCACGAGGCAAGGAACCCTCCCGCCAGGACCAGCGCTTTGGCAGTCATGGACAGCACCCCCAGCGGCGCCACTTCGAAGGTCGCCTTCATCGGAGAAAACGTAAAGGCCACCCGGATCTCGCCAGCTGGCGGAAGGACCTCTGCGCCACGAGACGGGACGCACGGGCCGGACGCCCCTTCGGAACCGGATCGGATCGAAGGTCAGGGCGCCCGGCGCCCGCCGAGAGCCTCGAAACCTCCCCCACCCTCAACAACGGAAACGAGGAGCCAAACACGACACCGCCTCTCGCCTCGGCGAGAGCGCACGGAGAAGCCCCGGACGCCGTTCGTCGGCGGAGATGTCAGTCGAGCTGCAGGTCGAGGACGTCGGTGTCCGCGTGGGCAACGCCCGGCGTGATCTCGATCGCGACCGGCGCGATTCGACCAGACCCCGCGGTCCCGGGTGGCGTCGCCGGTGCGCGGCCCGCACCGGCCACGAACATCGCGAGCAGAATGAGACACAGGCCGCCGAAAACCGATGCGTTGCTTCTCGCGTTTTCTTTCTTTGTCATGAGCGCATCACTCCCCTCGAGGAGACCCGGCATCGTCGGTTCCCCTCTACCTGAGAAACGGCAATGCCGCTTCAAAGACGACACCCTCCCTTCGTCTCGCGTGCTAATCTGACAGGCCTACTCGCTCGAGATATTCGTGGCGACAACCATCGGGCCCTTGATCACTTCCGCCGAGGACGGCGACGCTTCCGCCGCCGACGCCCTCTTCGCAGCCCTCTATGCGGAGCTCCACCGACTGGCCGCTCGTCAGCTCGTGGGAGGCCACCTCACTCTCGGAACGACGACGCTCCTCCACGAGGCGTACATGCGGCTCTCCCGGCAGGAAGGGGCCCGGTTTCCGGACCGCGCCCGGTTCATGGCGTACGCGGCCAAGGTGATGCGCCGTCTGGTCATCGATCACGTTCGGCGGCGCCAGGCGAGCAAGCGCGGCGGAAGCTTTCAGTTCACGTCGCTCGTGCAGGACCCGGCCGACGAGCCCCCGGACGAGCAGGAGCTGGCGCGGATCGACGCGGGCCTCGAGGACCTGGCCAGAGCCGACCCGCTGCTCGCCGAGCTCGTCGACCTGAAATTCTTCGGCGGGTTCTCATTCGAGGAGATCGCCTCCATGCGCGGTGTCACGGAGAGAACGGTGCAGCGCCACTGGGAGAAGGCGCGTCTCTATCTGTACCAGGCGCTGCGCTCGAACCCTCCACTCTGAACGGAGCCGCTCCGGGAGGAAGCGTGTCGGGACTGAGCAGGGATCGCTGGCAGGTCGTCGAGCCCCTTCTCGACCGGGCGCTCGAAATGACCGAGGCCGAGCGCGCCGTCTGGCTCGAGCAACTGCGCAGCGAGCAAGCGGTCCTGGCGGCCGAGCTGGAGGCGCTGCTCTCCCATCGTTCCGAACTCGACCGCGAAGCATTTCTCCAGCTCGGTCCGGACCTGCCGTCGTCGTCGCTGGCCGGCCAGGCGCTCGGGGCCTACACGCTCGAGGCGCAGATCGGACAGGGCGGGATGGGGGCGGTGTGGCTGGCCCGGCGCAGCGACGGCCGCTTCGAGGGCCGCGCCGCCGTCAAGCTGCTGAACCTGAGCCTCGTCGGCCGCGCCGGCGAGGAGCGCTTCCGCCGCGAGGGCACGATCCTGGCGCGGCTGTCGCACCCGCACATCGCCCGCCTGATCGACGCCGGCGTCTCACTGGCCGGACAGCCCTATCTCGTGCTCGAGCACGTGGAGGGCGAGCCGATCGACCGTCTACTGCGACCGGCATGGCATCGGCGTCGACGCGCGGCTCCGTCTCTTTCTCGACGTCCTCGACGCGGTCGCCCATGCGCACGCCAACCTCATCGTGCATCGGGACATCAAGCCGTCCAACGTGCTGGTCGACACCGACGGACGCGTGAAGCTGCTCGACTTCGGGATCGCCAAGCTGCTCGAAGGAGAAGCCGACGGCGGCGAGGCCACCGCCCTGACCCGCGAGAGCGGGAGCGCCCTCACGCCCGAGTACGCGGCGCCCGAACAGGTCACCGGCGGGCCGATCACCACGGCCACGGACGTCCATGCCCTGGGGACCCTGCTCTACCTGCTGCTGACCGGCCGCCATCCGGCGGACGCAGCCTTGCGTTCGCCCGCCGAGCTGGTCAGGGCGATCGTGGAGACCGACGCTCCGCGCGTCTCGGACTCCGTCTCGGAGACGAAAACACGTTCGCTGGAGACGCAGCGGCAATGCGCCTCGGTAAGGGCCGTGACGCCCGAAGGTCTGCGCCGCACGCTGCGTGGCGACCTCGACGTCATCGTCGCCCGGGCGCTCAAGAAACGGCCGGAGGAACGCTATGCGTCGGTCGCCGCACTGGCCGACGACCTCACCCGCTATCTCGAGCAGAAGCCCATCGGCGCTCGCCGCGACACGCTGGCCTATCGGAGCGCGAAGTTCGTGCGCCGCCACGCGGCCGGTGTCGCGGCCGGCACCGCGGCCCTTCTCCTGCTCGCCGGCGTCGTCGGTTTCTACACGACGCGGCTCGCCAGGGAACGGGACCGCGCCAGGATGCAGGCTCAGAAGGCCACCCGGGTCAGCGAGCTGCTGACCGACCTGCTGACCGGAGCGGATCCATTCCAGGTACGCGAAAAAGAACAAACCGTCCGAGAGCTCCTCGACGCCGGCGCCGCGCGCGTCGACAAGGAGCTTTCGGACCAGCCCGAGGTGCAAGCCGAGATGCTCACCGTCATCGGCAGGATCTATCAGCGGATGGGTCTTCACGAGAAGGCGCAAACGCTGCTGGAAAAAAGCGTCGAGGCGGGGCGCCGGGCGTTTGGGCCCGAGAGCGAGCCGGTCGCGCACAGCCTGAACGAGCTCGGCGTCGTCCTGAGGAGAAAGGGCGATCTCGCCCACGCGGCGCCCGTTCTGGAGCAGGCCCTCGCCATCCGGCGAAAGGTCCTCGGCCCGAATCATCCCGATGTCGCCGTGACGGCCGTAGAGCTGGGGCGCGTCTACGGCGATCGCGGTGACGATCAGAAAGCCGAGCCGCTCTTCCGGGAAGCGCTGGAGATCCGGAGGAGAGTCCTCGGCGTACAGGACCACGAGACGGCCGTGAGCCTCAGCGACCTGGCCTACGTGCTGCGCCGCCGCGGCGACCTTGCGCGGCGCCGAGTCGCTGTTTCGGCAGGCCCTTTCCATCTTTCGCAAGGTCCGCGGCGAAGCGCATCCCGGACGTCGCCAGCATGTTGTTCGACCTCGCCCAGCTTGCCGCGGACCGGAACGACTTCGCGGGCTCCGAAGCTCTCTTCCGCCAGTGCATCGCCATCGACCGCAAGGCCCTGGGGGAAAACCATCCCGACTTTGCGATCGATCTCGTCCACTTCTCGCGAACGCTGCTGGAAGAGGGACAGTACGACGAGGCCGCGTCCAATGCCACGCAGGGAATTCGGATCGTCGAGGCCACGTCCGGAAAGGACCACCCCGTGATCGCGTTCGGAGACATTTACCTCGCCCAGGCCCACCTCGCGAGACACGAACCTGCGCTCGCCGAGCCGTTGCTGCGCGATGCGCTGCGCATCCGGCAGCGGAGCTTCCGCCCGGACGACTGGCGCATCGCCGTCCCCAAGAGCGTGCTGGGGGCCGCGCTCACGGCGCTCGGACGCTACGAGGAGGCCGAGGGTCTGCTGCTCGACGCGCAGCGCGTCCTCAAGGACGTCCCGGGCGCGGAGGCCCAGGAGGCCGAGGCGACGCGCGCCCGCCTCGCGGCGCTCCGCACGGCTCGAACCCCGCCGCGCGCGCTGGTCGCCCGCCGGGTGACCCCCGCTTCGCGATCGGTTTTTCACAACGCGTTCTGATCCGATCTTCTCCGCCCGCGTGTAGAATCCCGCCACCTCGATGGAGAAGAAGCGCAAGTTCCTCTTCGTGTCGCTGACCGGCCTCGTCGGCGACATCGCGTGGCAGGTCCTGAAGGAAGGCCACGAGGTCCGCTACTTCATCGGCGACCCCGAGGAAAAGGACATCGCCGACGGTTTCGTCCCGAAGACCGACGACTGGGAGAAGGACGTGGACTGGGCGGACGTGATCGTCTTCGACGACACGCTCGGGCAGGGCGAGAAGGCCGTGGCGATGCGGGCGAAGGGAAAGGCCGTCGTGGGCGGCACGCCCTACACCGACCGGCTGGAGGACGACCGCTCGTTCGGCCAGGAGGAGTTGAAGAAGGCCGGCGTCACGATCATCCCGTACCGGGACTTCGACAACTTCGACGACGCCATCGCCTACGTGACCGAGAACCCGTCGCGCTACGTCATCAAGCCGTCGGGCGCGGCGGGCAACGTGAAACGGCGCCTCTTCGTCGGCGACGAGGAGGACGGCCGCGACGTCATCCGGATGCTCGAGGCCTACAAGAAGGCCTTCTCCGACGAGATCAAGGTCTTCCAGCTCCAGAAGCGCGTCGTCGGCGTCGAGGTCGCCGTGGGCGGATTCTTCAACGGCAAGAGCTTCATCTACCCGATCAACACCAATTTCGAGCACAAGAAGCTCTTCCCCGGAAACAGCGGCCCCCCGACCGGCGAGATGGGCACGACGATGTTCTGGTCCGAACCGAACAAGATCTTCGAGCAGACGCTGCTCAAGATGGAGCCGCGCCTGGCGGAAGAGGGCTACGTCGGCTACATCGACGTCAACTGCATCGTGCAACAACAACGGGATCTATCCGCTCGAGTTCACGTCGCGCTTCGGCTATCCGACGATCTTCATCCAGCAGGAAGGCATGATCACGCCGATCGGCCTCTTCCTCGACGACCTCGCCCACGGCCGCGACCCGAAGCTCAAGGTCAAGAGCGGTTTCCAGGTCGGCGTGCGCATCGTCATGCCTCCCTTCCCCTTCGACGACGACGCGACGTTCGAGGCGTTCACGAAGAACGCCGTCATCGTCTTCAAGAAGGGCACCCCGGAGGAAGTCCACATCGAGGACACCAAGATCGTCGAGGGACAGTGGCTCGTCGCCGGATCCTCGGGCGTCGTGCTCACGGTCGTCGGCCTCGGCCAGACGATGAAGCAGGCCCGCGAGCAGGCCTACGCCCGCGTGCGGAACATCCTCATCCCCAACATGTACTACCGCGACGACATCGGCGAGCGCTGGGCCGAGGACTCGGACAAGCTGCACAACTGGGGATACCTGCGGTAGATCTCCCTACGTAACCCGCGCGGCCGCCCAGCCCGCGGCGCCGAGGAGCCCGACCAGGAGCAGCGCGAATCCTTCCGAGAGCGTCGGCACGGGAATGGAAGCCTCGAGGTAGCGCAGGACCACCAGGTTCTCGGTGGTGACCGCATCGGCTGACCCGGCCGAGAAGGATCCTCCCGTCGGCCCCGACAGCCACGGAAGTGGCTCGTACGTGATTTTGCGCGCCGCCGTCGGAGAGGCCGGTGAGCCAGCCTTCCGGGCCGAGGGTGAGATCGGGTCGGCCGTCCCGTGTCAGCCGAGCCAGAATGAACGGTGATCCGGCGAGCAGCAGACGGCCAGAGGCGTCGATCGCGGCGGCTGTCCGCGCCGCCCGGCGCGCGGAGTCTGGCGACGCCGGCCTCACCGAACGACGGGTCCAGGGCTCCGTTCCGAAGGAGCCGAAGGGCGACCATCGGGCTCTCAAGAATCGTCGACCGTTCCGACGGCGAGAATCTTCCCGTCGCGCTGGAGCACGACGCCGTTGCACTCGGCCCACTTGCCCAGAGCGAGCTGGAATTTGCCCGAGTTCCCGAAGGAGGCATCGACCGAACCATCCGACAGGAGCCCGAGCAGAACGAAACCGCCTCCCGATAGAGAGTCCGACGCGCCCCCGAGCACGATCCGGCCGTCGTCCTCGATGACGACCGCGCGCGCCCCCTCGACGTAGGTCCCTCCGCCGGCGTCCACGATCACCCTGCCCCCGGTCCCGAAGGTCGCGTCGAGCGTCCCGTCGGAATCGTAGCGAGCGGCGGCGAAGTCTAAGCTCCCCGTCAGCCCGGCGCTGCCGGCCACCACGATCTTCCCGTCGGCGGCGAGGGCGAGCGCCGAGGCGCCGGCGTAAAGCCCGGGAAAGTCCGTGACGACGAGGCCCCCGGTTCCGAAGGATGGGTCCGGCTCTCCGTTCGGAAGAAAGCGGCTCACGAACATCCCATGCGTTCCGGAGACGCCCCCGGCCACGACGATCTTTCCGTCCGGCTGCAACGCCAGCGCGCCGGCGAAGTAGACATCGGGAGAACCGAAGTGAACGGACCTTCCGCCATCTCCGAAGGTCGTGTCCGGAGCGCCTCGATCCGTGAATCGAACGAGAACCACAGGGCCGGAGCTGTCGGCCGCGAGGGCGATGACTTTGCCATCGTCCTGAACGACGACTCCGATTGCACCGCCTGTACCGTCGCCCATGTCGTAGGTGTACGCCACGCCTCGGGAGCCAAATCTCGGATCGAGCTCGATGGCTCGAGCGGTCGCGGACACACCCAGCAGGATCGCCAGGGTCAGGACCCGGGGCGTTGTTCTCATGATGAACAGGCTCCTCTATATGCTCTTATAGCATAAGACGAACCCCAGTGTTTCCGGGGGTTTCCCCCTACCCGGAAGCGCCGAAAATCCGACCGGCGAGATAGCCGACGGCCGCAGCGCCAAGCCCGATGAGGGTCATCTGGAGACCCTTCACGCGCCAGTCGCCGACGGAGGTCTTCGCCTCGTACGCGCCGACGAAGAAGAGCGCCGCAGCAGAAATCGCGATCGCCGCCCAGAGCGCCGGGACTCTCGAAAGGAAGAAGAACGGGACGAGCGGGAGCAGCGAGCCGACGATCGTTGCGACGCCGACGTTCAGCGCGCTGCGCCGCACCGCCGCCGTGTCGACCGGCTCGAGACCGAGCTCTTCGTTCATGATCGTCGACAGCGCCGTCTTCGGGTCGGTGCAGATGGTCTCGACGATCCGGTCGAGCAGGTCCCCGGAGAACCCCTTGGCGGCATAGATGCGCCGCAGCGCCTCGCGGCCCTTCGTCGGCGAGCCTGCAAGATCCGCGCGCCACCGCTCGCGCTCGCTCTCGTAGTGGTCGGCCTGCGCCATCGACGACGTCCATGCCACGGCGCCCATGGACACGCCCTCGGCGAAGGTCGCCGCGAGTCCCGCCGCGAGCAGGATGCGTACTTCTTCGCTCGCCGCCGATACACCGAGCACGATGCCGAGGACGTTGACGAGGCCGTCCTGGCCGCCGAGGATCAGATCGCGCAGCCAGCTGCCGCGCGAGCGCGCCGACTCCTCCGTCAAGCCCTTGCGCTCGCCTTTTCCTGTGCGTCCACGACG
>CAWJKC010000013.1:0-16719 GCA_963843325.1 uncultured Acidobacteriota bacterium | reverse complement strand
GCGACTGCTCGGGCCCCTCGGCAACGCGTTCACGGTCCCGGACGACGCGCGCGGATCGCGCGTGGCGATCGTCGCGGGGGGATCGGAGCGGCGCCCTTTCCGGCCCTCTTGAAGGCCCTCGCGAGCGCGGGCGCCGCGACCGACCTCTACTTCGGCGGCCGCAACGCGCGCGAGCTCGCCCTCGCGCAGCGCTTCGGCGGCGCCGTGACGGGCGAGACGATCCTCGCGAGCGACGACGGATCGCTCGGCGAGAGGGTTTCGTCACGCAGGCGCTCGCGCGGCGGCTCGCGGCCGGCGCGGCATACGCGCGCGTCTATGCCTGCGGCCCGATGCCGATGTTCGCGGCCCTTGCGAAGGTGGTCGGACCCGCCGGGATCTCCTCGGAGTTCTCGACCGAGGCCGAGATGGGCTGCGGCTTCGGGGCCTGCCTCGGGTGCGTCATCCCGGGGACCGAGAAGGCGTTCATCGTCTCCTGCAGCGAGGGGCCGATTTTGAGCCCGGAGAAGATCCGGTGGTGAGCCCTCTCGCCGTAGAACTCGGGCCGCTCCGCTCGCGAACCCGGTGCTCACTGCGTCGGGCACCTTCGGCTACGGCCTCGAGTACGACGACTTCTTCGACGTCGCCGAGCTCGGCGGCATCTGCACCAAGGGCCTGAGCCTCGAGCCGCGCGCCGGCAACCCGCCCGACCGCATCTGCGAGACGGCCGCCGGCATGCTCAACGCGATCGGCCTCGCCAACGTCGGCGTCGAGGCGTTCTGCCGCGACAAGCTCCCGACGCTGCGCGCAGCGCGGCGTCACCGTCGTCGCCAACGTCTTCGCGACCACCGTCGAGGACACTTCGTCACGCTCGCCCGAGCGCCTCGACGGCGAGGAGGGCGTCGCCGCGCGTCGAGCTCAACGTCTCGTGCCCGAACGTCGACAAGGGCGGCCTCGAGTTCGGCTGCGACGCCGCCGCGCCGCGCGCGTCACGCGCGGCGGTGCGCGCGGTCACCAGCTCCCGCTCTGGGTGAAGATGTCGCCCGAGGCCGGCGACCTCAAGGGCGTCGGGCCGCCTGCCAGAAGCCGGCGCCGACGCGCTCACGGCGATCAACACCATCCGCGGCCTCGTCGATCGACGCCGCGCACCGAAGGCGCCCGCTCGCCAACCGCACCGGCGGCCTCTCCGGCCCGGCGCTCAAGCCGATCGCCCTCCGCATGGTCTGGGAGCTCGCGCGCGCCGTGAAGATCCCGATCATCGGCATCGGCGGCATCGCGACGCGCCGACGACGCGGTCGAGTTCCTGCTCGCCGGCGCGACCGCGGTGCAGGTCGGCACGGCGAGCTTCACGGACCCCGGCGTCTCGGGGCGGCTCGTGCGGGAGCTCGGCGCATACTGCGAAGCGAAGAAGACGAAAGACGGTCGCCGATCTGGTCGGACGCGCGCACCGCGCGGGGAAGGTCGGCGGGGAAGCGGGAGCAGAGGGATGAGCACGCCGGGCGCCGAACGGGTCTGCATCGCGCTCGATTTCGGAACGCGCGACGAGGTGCTCACGGCCGCAAAGCGGTTCGCGGGGCGCGTCGGCTGGATGAAGATCGGCCTCGAAGCCTTCGTGGCCGAGGGGCCGTCGCTCGTCGCGGACGTCGCCGCCGTGGCGGGGGGCGCGAAGATTTTTCTCGATCTCAAGTTTCACGACATCCCGGCCACGGTCGCCGGCGCGGTGGCGTCGGCCGCGTATTCGGGCGCGTCGATGGTCAACGTGCACGCCTCCGGCGGCCGCGCGATGCTCGAGGCCGCGCGCCAGGCGGCCGAGCGTGCCGGGCTCAAGCGCCTGATCGCCGTGACGCTGCTGACCTCGATCGACGTGCCCGCGCTCGCGGAGCTGCCGATGGTGGGGGAGCCCGCCCACGTCGCCCGGCAGCTCGCGCTGCTCGCGAAGGGTTGCGGGCTCGACGGCGTGGTGTGCCCGGCCGTGGACCTCGAGGCGATCCGGGAAGCGTGCGGCCCCGAGTTCTTCACCGTCGTCCCGGGCATCCGGCCGGCGGGGGCCGACGTGCAGGACCAGAAGCGCATTGCCACGCCCGCCTCCGCGATCGCGGCCGGGGCGGACGTCCTCGTGATCGGCCGGCCCGTCACCGGGGCGCGCGACCCGGATGCGGCCCTGTCGGCGATCCTCGAGGAGGTCGCCGCGGCCGTCCCTCGTACATAATGCGGCCCGCATGAGCGAGTGGAAAGAGCCGCACGGCACCTGGATCGTCGGCCACCGGGGCGCGCCGCGGCGCGCGCGCGAGAACACGATCGAGAGCCTGGACTTCGCCGAGAGCTTCCACGTGGACGCCGTCGAGTTCGACCTGCGCCAGACGCGCGACGGCGAGGCCGTGCTCTTCCACGACGAGGACGTCGTCCTCGGCACGCAGCGCATTCCGGTCCGCAGCTTCACCTGGCGGGAGCTGGAGCGGCTCTCGATCCCGTCGGAGTTCGGCGAATACCGGATCCCGCGGCTCGAGACCGTGTTCCACCGGTACGGGAGGAACCTCCGGTACGTCGTCGAGGTCAAGAGCGGCGCGGGCATGCAGCCGGCACGATGGCGCGCCGCGTCGCGAAGCTCGCGAGCGTCTTCGGCGTCGGCGACCGCTGCCTCGTGGCCTCGTTCGACGCCGAGTTCCTGAAGCGCATGCGCGAGGCCGCGCCCGCGATCGCGACGAGCTTCCTGTTCGATCATCCGGTCGCGCTGCCCTCGCCGGCGCAGCCGACGCCGCTCTTTCCGCCCGTCGACGCCATCGGCCCGAAGCGGGACCTCGTCTCGCCGGCGCTGCTCGCGCAGGCCGCCGCCGCGAACCTCTCGGTCCACCCGTGGACGGTCGACGACGCCGACGAGATCCGCAAGCTGATCCTCGCGGGGGTCGCGTCCATCACGACGAACGCTCCGGACGAGGCGCTGCTCATCCGCAGCGGCGCCGACGCGCCACGAGACGGGCCTCGCGTTCTCCGGAGTCCGGCCGGCCTGACGATGCAGCATCGTGGGTCTGCTCGCGGTCGGCCTGCTCGCCGGGATCTCGGCCGGGATGTTCGGCATCGGCGGCGGCCTGATCATCGTGCCGGCGCTCGTCTTCTTCTACGGCCTCTCCCAGCACGCCGCCGTCGGCACGTCGCTCGGGGCGCTGCTGCTGCCGGTCGGCGCGCTGTCGGCGTACGTCTACTGGAAGAACGGCAACCTGAACGTCGGCTACTCGGTGCTCATCGCGGTGGGCCTGTTCCTCGGCGCCTACTCTCGGCGCGCGGCTCGTGCAGCCGGTCTCGGACCTCACGCTGCGGCGGATGTTCGCCGGGTTCCTGATCGTCGTGTCGATCCGCATGTTCTGGGAGAAGTGATTCCCGAGATCTTGCACGCTGCCGTTCGGATTCCCTCTCCACCCGTGGAGAGGGTCAGGGTGAGGGGGTTCATGCTTGCTGCACTTGCTCGCTGGCGCATCGCTCTGGGTCCCCCAGCCGAGCGGCTCGACTCCGAGCTGCGCGGCCTGTCCGTCCTCGATGCGAAGCACGCCTGGGCGAGCGGCTCGGGCGGCACCGTCCTGCGCACGAAGCGACGGCGAGCACTGGGAGAAGCTGAAGGTGCCCGGCGGCGAGGCGCTCGACTTCCGCGACGTCGAGGCGCTCGACGCGCAGACGGTCGTCCTGATGAGCGCGGGACCGGGCGACGCCTCCCGGATCTACCGGTCGACCGACGCCGGAACGACCTGGAAGCTCGTCCACACCAACCCCGACAAGGACGGCTTCTACGACGCGATCGCGTTCTGGGACGCGCAGAACGGCGTCGTCCTCGGCGACCCGGTCAGACCACCGTCTTCGTCGTGCGCACCACGCACGACGGCGGCCAGACGTGGGAGAAGCCCGAGGGCCTCGTCCTGCCGCCGATGTTCCGGGCGAGGGCGCCTTCGCGGCGAGCGGCACCTGCCTGATCGTCGTCAAGGGCTCGCAAGACGCGTGGTTCGTCACCGGCGGTGCGCGGGTCTCGCGCGTCTTCCGCACGAACGATCGCGGCCACGCCTGGAACTCGTCGACCAACCCGATCCCGGCCGGCAACGCCTCGTCGGGGCTCTTCTCGGTCGCGTTCCTGGACGACGAAGCGCGGCTTCGTTGCGGGCGGCGACTACAAGCAGCCGCAGTTCGCCGGCTTGAACGGCGCGCGCACCGAGGACGGCGGCAAGACCTGGATTCCGGCGCCCATCTCGGCGACCGGCTTCATGTCCGCCGTCGTCGCGATTCCGGGAACCACGAACGACCTCGTCGCCGCGGGCCTCGCCGGCGAGGCGATCAGCCACGACGCCGGCCGCACGTGGGCGCGGGCCGGCGACGTCCCGGTCAACGCGATCGGCTTCGCCGACGCCCGCACGGGCTGGGCCGTGGGGCCGAAGGGGACGATCCTCCGATTCGCCGCGCCCGCGCGGTAACCAGCCGGCGTGCCGACGAGCCGCGCCGGCGGCTCGCCCGCGTCTTCGCGCCGTCTCGTCTCCGGTTATCATGTTCTTCATCTTGCAGGACGGAGCCGAGAGTCGTGCTTCCGGCGCGGTCCCCGACGCGCGCTTGCCGGTGCCGACTCCCCGCGTTTCGGTCGCGATTCCACTGCTGAACGAGGAGCAGATCCTCCCGGAACTTTTGCGCCGCCTCGGCGCGGTTCTGCTCGGTCTTCCGGGCGGGCCGCACGAGATGGTGTTCGTGGATGACGGGAGCACGGACGGCAGCTTCGCGCTTCTGCGGCAAGCGGCGGCGGCCGACGATCGCATCGTCGCCGTGTCCCTGTCGCGCAATTTCGGGCATCAGAATGCGCTCTCCGCCGCGCTCGACGCGGCCGGCGGGGACCTGATCGTCGTCATGGACGCCGATTTGCAGGACCCCCCGGAGGCCATACCGCAGCTGCTCGCGAAACAGGCGGAGGGGTACGACGTGGTCTTTGCGACGCGCGTCGGCCGCAAGGAGGCCTGGCCGCTGCGGCTCTGCTACTACGTCTTCTACCGTCTCATCGCCGTTCTGTCCGACGTGCGGCTCCCGCTCGACGCGGGCGATTTCTCGGTCGTCACGCGACAGGTCGCGGATGAGGTGAAGCATCTGCCCGAGCGCCACCGGTATCTGCGGGGGTTGCGAAGCTGGGTCGGCTTCCGTCAGACGGGGCTGCGCATCGAGCGGTCCGAGCGATTCGCGGGCGATTCCCGCTACGGATTCTGGAAGCTCCTGCGCCTCGCCCTCGACGGCCTCTTCGCGTTTTCGATGGCGCCCCTGCGCGCGGCCTCTCTGCTCGGGGCCGCCACGATCGGCGCCACGCTGCTGTACGTCGTTTACGCGCTGTACGCGAAGATCGTCCTCCATCAATCGCCCCCCGGTTTCACGGCCCTTCTGGTCGCGGTGACGATGCTCGCCGGCATCCAGCTCCTCTTTCTCGGCGTGATCGGCGAGTACATCGGGCGAATCTACGAAGAGACGAAGGGCCGGCCCCACTACGTCGTCCGGGACGTCGCCGGCAAGCCGCCGGCCCCGCGCGGCTGAGCCCGGGGATCCGGCATGGAACGGGACTACTCGCTCAATTACCGCGATCTGTATGAACGCCACTGGTGGTGGCGGGCCCGCGAGGAGCTCATCGTCGAGACGCTGGATCGCCTGAAGCCCGAAGGGGGTTGGCGGTCGATCCTGGACGTGGGGTGCGGGGACGGACTGTTCTTCGACCGGCTGCAGCCCTTCGGGGCGGTCGAGGGAATCGAGATGGATCCGGCCGGAGTCCGGCGCGAGGGTCCCCGGGCCGATCGGATTCACATCGGTCCATTCGACGAGACGTTCCGTCCGCCAAGGGCCTACGACCTCATCCTGATGCTCGACGTCCTTGAGCACTTCCCCGATCCGTTGGCCGCGCTGCGGCGCGCCTTCGAGCTGCTCGAGCCCGCCGGGGTCCTGCTTCTCACGGTTCCCGCATTCCGGATTCTGTGGACGAGCCACGACGACCTCAACCACCACTTCACCCGGTTCCGCCGCGCCAGCCTCGCGGCCGCGGTGACGCGGGCGTCGGGGCGCCTGCTCGAGAGCCGCTATTTCTTTCGATGGATGATGCCGGCCAAGCTGGCCGTGCGCGCGAAGGAAGCGATCTTCGGCGCCACGCCGGCGACGCCGCGCGTTCCGCCGGCCTGGCTCAATCGATCGCTCTACGGGATCTCCCGCGCCGAAGAGACGGTGTTCGGCCGCCTTCCCATCCCGTTCGGCGGCTCGCTCTTGGCCGTCGCCCGGCGCGATACGGCGGCTTCTTGAGCGACACCCGATCCGGCAGTGCGGCCGCCGCGTTCGGCTGCCTCGTCGGCTTCGTCGCCTTCGTGGACCTCGTTCGGCTCGTTCGGGTCGACGTGTTGCTGGACGCCGACCCTGCGTGGGCGATTCCGCGGCTCCTTTTGACGCTCGGAGTCGTGATCGGCGCGGCCGCTGCCGGCATCCTCGCAGCCCGGGCGTTCCTCGCATGGAGTCGGACGGATCCGGCCGCGGGGCCGCTCGCGCCGATCGCCCTCGGTCGCGGCCAGCTTGCGGCGCTGGCCGCGCTCGCGCTCGTCTTCGGGGCAGCGGTCCGGTACGCCTGGCTCGCGCGCGTCCCGTCTGCGGTCTGGTACGACGAGGTCCTGCCGATCGCGCCGAGCCTCGCGCTGCAGGGGCGGCCGGGGGACTTTGCGGACTCGATCCGCGTTCTGTGGCCGGCGCACGCGGCCGTCGGCGTCCTGTATCTCGAGGGGTTCCGCGCCCTTCTGCACGCGATGGGAACCACGGTCTTCTCGATGCGGTTCGCCGGGGCGCTCGAGGGTTCGCTTTCGATCGTGACGGCGATGCTTCTTGCCCGGGCGCTCCTGCCGCGGGGAGGCGCCGCACTGGCCGGACTCGCGCTCGCGGGAATGCGCTGGCAGATCATCATCGCGCGCTTTGGCTGGAACGGGCTGGCCCTCGCGCCGATCGTGGATCTCGCGACACTCGCGCTCATCCGCGCGCGCCGGCGGTCGAGTCTCGCGGCGGCGGCGGCGGGAGGCTTGATCGCCGGCCTCGGAGCGCACGTGTATCTCGGCGCGTGGATCGCCGTCGTGGGACTCGGCGGATTCGTCCTCTGGCCGACGCCGCAGCCCGTCGCGCTGCGGCGCCGGGTGGCCATGGGGCTCTTCGTCGGCCTCGGCTTTCTGGCGACCGCATCCCCCATCTTTTTCCTGAAGCAGGGCCGTGAGCGCAGCTACTTCGTCCGCGCCTCCGACCAGAACCTGCTGAAGGACATCACGCGCAAGAAGACCTGGCTGGTGCCTTTCGCGATCGTCGCCGACTCCCTGCAGTCTCCCTGGTTCGTCCCCGATCCCGACGTGCGGCAGGATCTGCCCGTGTCCCGGCTGGGATGGATTCTGGGGATTCCCTTCGCCGTGACCGTTCTCGGCGCATTCGCGCGCCCGCGACAGGACCTGAGTGCGCTCCTCTTCACGCAGGGCGCGGCAGCCCTGCTGGCGTGCCTGCGATGGGGATCGCCCGGCCACCCCAACGGATTCCGATTCGTCTACCTGACCACCCTGACGGCGGTGGCGGTCGCGGCCGGCGTCCTGTGGCTGCTCGGACTTCTGTCACCTTCCCGCCGCCGCGTCGGCGCGATCGCGGCCGTCGGGCTGCTGGCCGTCGGCGCCGTCCTCGGCGCGCGCGACGCCGTCCTGCGCTGGGGCGAGGCGCGTTCGACCTTCGTGGCTTACTGGGGGGAGTCCACTCTCGTCGGCCGTGCGCGGCTGCGGTGGAGCCGCTACGGAAACGTCGAGCTCGACGTGCCCTCGCCGCACTCCTCGCTCGTCGCTGATGCGATCCGGGACTACGCCCTGGATCCCGACGCGAAACAGCCCGGACTCGCGGCGGCGCCGCAGCGGGAGCACTGCTTTCGCATCGTGAGCGCGCGCCTGGCTCCGTCCCCCGACGAGCGCCGCGTCGAGCTCATCCGCGACGCCTGGGGCGAGGACCATGGCCAGGTCCTCGCCGGAAGGTGCCCGGCCGGTCAGTCCCTCTCGAAGGGACGGTCCCTTTCGGCGAACGCCCCGGCGCCGCCGCCTCCGCCGCCCTGATCGCCCTGCTTCTCCCATTCCGCGCGGGTGAGCAACTCGATCGGCGGCAGGCTCTTGCCCGCGAGCGCGGTGTTCAGGCCCGGCAGCTCCTTCGCGCCCCAGGCGTCGAAGTCCCCGACGACGTCGGCGAGCTCGCGGGAAAGGGCCGACGCGCGCTCGACCTGCGTCTGCGAGGGGCGGCCCTCGTAGAAGACGACGCTGTCGTAGAGCGACGTGAGGTACTCGCGCAGGCGCTCCTCGCCGGTGATGGCGCCGCCCTCGGTCGTCGCGACGATCTTCTTGCGCAGGGCGTCGGCCTGCGTGGAGGCGGCGCGCAGTTGAGCGGCGAGGGCGTCGCCCGCGGGCAGCTTGCCGGCGCGGTCCTCGAGCGCGGCGCGGACGCCGTTGATGCGATCCACGGCGAAGGTCATGTCGCCGAGCGACCGGTAGAGCTTCATGGCGAGGTCGAACTGGGCCTTGCGGTCTTCGGGCGTGTGCTTCGAGCGCGGGTCCGGAACGACGTTGATCTTCGTCTCGTACACGTTCTTGTCCTTGGTCATCTTGACCGTGTACGTCCCCGGCAGCACGCGCGGGCCGAAGGTGCCCCCGGCCGCGTTGGCGGCCGTCGGAACGCGGGGGGCCTTCAACCGCATGGACCAGGCGGCGCGCGAGAGGCCGCGCCGTTTGCTCGAGGGGATGTTGTCCAGGACCTTGCCGTCGGGGCCGATGACCTCGATCGTGAGGTCCCCGAAGATGTGGCGCTTCTTCTGGTAATACACGATCTGCGCCTCGCCGGAGGGATTGGGCCCTTCGAACGCGGCGTCGCCGTTGACCCATCCGCCCTGGGCCGGGATCCTCTGGACGACGGCCTTGGCCGGCACGAACGCGGCTTCCTTCGAGAGCATCGCCGGTGTCAGCGAGCGCAGGGGCGTGATGTCGTCGACGATCCAGATTCCGCGCCCGTGGGTGGCGATGACGAGCGCGGCGTCGCGCGGGTGGATCGCCATGTCGCGCACGGCGACGTTCGG
The DNA here is from genome assembly GCA_963843325.1 of uncultured Acidobacteriota bacterium. GTDB lineage: Bacteria > Acidobacteriota > Thermoanaerobaculia > UBA5066 > Gp7-AA6 > DAHUXD01. The sequence goes on along the minus strand of CAWJKC010000013.1, from coordinate 7,634 downwards.
CATCTCGGCGCCCTTGTACTGCGCCCACTGCTTTCCGCCGTCGAGCGAGATCCAGAGTCCGATCTCCGTGCCGACGAAGAGGAGATTGCGGTTGACGAGGTCTTCCTTGACGACGTGGGCGTACCCCTTCATCGCGCCGTCCGCGGGCGCCAGGGCCGTCCACGACTTGCCGAAATCCGTCGTGCGGTAAACGTACGCCTTCATGTCCCCGAAGGTGTGCAGGTCGAACGTGGCGAAGGCGGTGCCGGCATCGAAGTGGCCGGCCTCGATGGAGGAGACCCACGCGTTCTTCGGAAGGCCCGGCACGTTGCCGACCACGTTCTTCCAGGTCTTGCCCGCGTCGCGGGAGATCTGGAGGTTGCCGTCGTCGGTGCCGGCCCAGATGAGGTTCGGGTCCTTCGGCGACTCGGCGATCGCGTAGATCGTCTCGTGCATCTCGGCCGAGGAGTTGTCGATCGTGACGCCGCCGGACTGCTCCTGCTTCTGCTTTTCGGGGTCTTTCGTCGTCAGGTCCGGCGAGATGCGCTGCCACGTCTGGCCGTGGTCGCGCGTGCGGAAGAGAAACTGCGCGCCGATGTACACGGTGCCCTTCTGCGTCGGCGAGAGATGGATCGGCGTATTCCAGTTGTAACGCAGCTTGCCTTCCTTGTAGCCGGGCAGCGGCTGGATGTCGCGCGACTCGTGCGTCTTGCGATTGACGCGGCCGATGTTGCCGCCCTGCGCCTCCGCGTAGATGTAGGTCGGATCGGAGGTGTCGGCGAACATCCAGAATCCGTCGCCGCCGTACATGTTCTCCCACTGCGCGTTGGCGATGCCGCCGGGGTATGCGGAGGCGCCGACCCAGGAACTGTTGTCCTGCAGGCCGCCGTACACGTTGTACGGCATGTCCATGTCGACGCTCACGTGGTAGAACTGCGAGATCGGGAGGTTCTCCGCCTTCCACCACGTGTTCGCGCCGTCGTAGGAATACCAGACGCCCCCGTCGTCGCCGGCGATGAGGTGGTCGGTGTTGTCGGGATCGATCCAGACGTCGTGGAAGTCGCCGTGCGCTCCGCCGCCGACTGTCGAGAAGCTCTTACCGCCGTCGGTCGAGGCGATGAGCGTGAGGTCCGGCTTGTAGAGCTTGTTCTCGTCCTTGGGATCCACGATGAGGCTGGCGAAGTAGAACGGGCGCCAGACCATGAACTGGCTGCGGTCCATGGCCTGCCAGGTCGCGCCGCCGTCGTCGGAGCGGTAGAGGCCGTTCTTCGGGATCGCGGCCTCGATGAAGGCGTACACGACGTTGGCTTTGCCGGGCGCCACGGAGACCGCGACGCGGCCCCACGGCTTGGAGGGGAGGCCCTTCGCGCTCTTCTCGTCGAGGTCCGTCCAGGTCGTGCCGCCGTCGGTCGACTTGAGCAGGCCGCTCGCGCTCGGGACGTCGGCGCTGTCGCCGCCGGAGCGGAACGTCCATCCCTTGCGGCGGAAGTCCCACATGCCGGCGAAGAGCGTGCTCGGATTCTGCCGGTCCATGGAGATCATCGAGCAGCCCGTCGAGAGGTTGCCGCCCTTCAGGACCTTCGTCCACGTCTTGCCGCCGTCGGTCGTGCGGTAGACGCCGCGGTCCTCGCTGTCGGACCAGAGCTTGCCCGGCGCGCAGGCGTAGACGGTGTCGGTCTTGGTGGGATCGACGAGGATCTTCACGATGCGCTCGGTGTTGCCGAGCCCCGTGTTCGTCCAGCTCTCGCCGCCGTCGACGGACTTGTACACGCCGTCGCCGATCGAGACGCTGTTGCGCGTCCAGGACTCGCCCGTGCCGACCCAGACGGTCTTCGGGTTCTTCGGATCGATCGTCACGGCGCCGATCGACTGCACGGGCTGTTTGTCGAACACCGGTTTGAACGTCGTTCCGCCGTTGACGGACTTCCACACGCCGCCCGAGGCCGCGCCGATGAAGACCGTCAGGCGCGAGCCCTCGCGCACGGCGTCGATGGCCGCGACGCGGCCGCTCATCGTGGCCGAGCCGATGTTGCGCGCGCCGAGGCCCGAGATCGTCTCCGAGTCGACCTTGACCGGCGCCACGGGCTCCGCCGCGAGGGCCGCGAGCGCGGCGCCGAGGATCCCCGCGGAGATTCCGACCAGCATGCGTCCGCTCATCGCGCCCCTCACTTCGCCACCGCCGGTGCCGCGGGCTGGTGGAAGAGCGTTTCCGCCATCGGCAGGTTCGCCTCGATCTTCGAGTAGACGGTCTTCGACCGGTTCTGGCTGCCCTTGCGGCCCTGTTCGACCGAGTGGGGCAGGTACCAGCCGGCGACCTCCTTGTAGTCGCCGAGCGTGGCTTCGGACTCCTGCTCGGACCCGCGGATGATGCGCTTGAACTCGATCTTGATGGGGACGAAGTAATCCATATCCATGTAGTAGAACTGGACGTCGCCGTTCTTCAGAGTCAGCTTGAGCTTCCAGGCGTCGGTGCCCTCGACGGGCTCGCTGCCGACGAACTCGAGCGTGCTGCCTTTCTCCTTGTAGTGGATGAGCTGGCCGTCGAAGACCGAGTCCTCGAGGATGCCCTTGAGCTCGTCTTCGCCGAGTGGCTCGGGATCCTTCTTGCCCTGCCACGGCTCGATCTTCCAGCCCGTCTTGCCGTCGTACGCAGTCACGCCGGTCATGCCCTGGAAGGTGAACTCCTGGCGGACCAGGTCCGGGCGCGCGTTCTGCTCGAGCACTTTCGCCTCGAAGCCGCCGCCGCCGGTGAACTTGCCGGTGCGCGTGAGCGTCTTGACGGCCTCGATCTTCTCCATCCCACCGATGGTCTTGAGGTACTTCGCGACGATCTCGTCGGCGGTGGGGGGCGGGGCGGGCGCCTGGGCAAAAGCGAGCGGCGCGGCCAGCAGCGCCAGGAAGGCGAGTGAGCCTTTGCGTCGAAGCATCGATCCTCCTCCGTCAGAAATGGAAACGCGCCCCGACTGGGGCGTTCGAGAGTATTACGACGGGACCGGGGGGAGGGTTCTGGGCCCATGGGGCCCGCCCTGAGGATCTTCTGAGGTTTTGACGAGGACATGGCGGCGGCGATCGGGACAGGATCGCTTCGGGGTGGTTTCCACCCTTTCCTTTCCGAATGGAGGGGGCCATGCGCTTCCCAATGGTTGCCAGTCGCGTTCGTATCGTGGTTGCGGTCGCTGCTCTCGGCCTGCGCGCTGGATGCACGTTTGGCCAGGCGATCACCGAATTCCCGATCCCGGCCCCGGGAGCCTCGCCTGTCGACATTGTGGCGGGTCCAGATGGCAACCTCTGGTTCACCGAACTCTACTCGGGCAGGATCGGGAGGCTCAGCGTCGGCGGAGTCCTCGACCAATTTCAGGTTCCCACCCCTCGTGCGTGGCTCTGGTCGATCACGGCGGGGCCGGACGGGAACCTCTGGTTTACGGAAGCTTCCGTCTCCGGCGATGTCGGTACCGGCAAGATCGGCCGGATCACGCCTCTGGGCGTGGCCACCGAATTTCCGACGCCGAGTCTCCTCAGCGCCCCCCATTTCATCACCGCAGGTCCCGACGGGAACCTGTGGTTCACGGATACGGAGACGAGCTACATCGGCAAGGTCACGACGGACGGAGTCATCACGGCGTTTCCGGTTGGGGTGAGTTCGGTTCCACAGGGGATCACCGCCGGTCCAGACGGAAATCTCTGGTTTACCGAGGCTCTCGGCAACAGGATTGGTCGCATGACCCCTGCCGGTGAGATCACAGAATTCAACCTGCCCGCGCCCGACAGCTGGCCCTACGAGATCACGACCGGCCCCGACGGCAACCTCTGGTTCACGGAGCAGGCCGGAAAGATCGGCAGGATCACGACCGACGGAGTGGTCACGGAGTTCTTGAGCGGGCTCAACTTCCCTGCTGGGATTGCGACGGGCTCCGATGGCAATCTCTGGTTCCTCGAGGGCGGCGCGAACAAGGTCTGGCGCCTCACGACAGACGGAGCTGGGACGTCCTATCCGATCCCGACTTCGGGCTCGGGTGCCTTCCTCATAACGTCCGGGCCCGACGGTGCCCTGTGGTTCACCGAGTACGACGCGGGCAAGATCGGAAGGATCACGACGGTGCCCCCGCCAGTCGCGACGGTCGATGCGATCGCTCCGGCCTCCGGGTCGAGCGCGGGTGGGATGTCGATCTACATCTTCGGATCGGGCTTTCAGGCCGGAGCGACGGTCACCTTCGGCGTTCCCGCGTCCGACGTGGTCGTCGAGAGCGAAACACTGATTACGGCGACCGTGCCTCTACGGGCGCCGGGAACGCTGACCGATGTCGTCGTGACGAATCCCGATGGGGCGACGGGCACGCTGCCCCAGGGATGGTTCGCCGACTTCCTGGACGTCGACGGCTCGGATGGATTCCACGGCGCCGTCGAGAAAATCTTCCGAAAGGGGATCACGGCCGGCTGCGGAGGAGGCGACGTGTATTGCCGCAACAATCCGGTCTCGCGGGCGCAGATGGCCGTATTTCTCCTGAAGACGGAACACGGCTCGGCCTACGCGCCGCCCGACTGCGGGGGAGTCTTTCCCGATGTGGCCTGCCCTGGAATGTTCGTGAACTGGATCGAGCAGCTGGCTGCGGAGGGGATCACCGGCGGGTGCGGCGGTGGCAACTACTGTCCGGACGCCGGGGTCACACGCCAGCAGATGGCGGTGTTCCTCCTCAAGACCGAACACGGCCCGAGCTATTCGCCCCCGGACTGCGCCGGCCTGTTCGAGGACGTCGCCTGTCCGGGCGTGTTTGCCGACTGGATCGAGCAGCTCGCTGCGGAGCAGGTCACGGGCGGGTGCTCGGTGAGCCCGGCCCTCTATTGCCCGGAAAGCGCGGTCACCCGCGGACAGATGGCGGTGTTCCTCACGAAGACCTTCGGGCTGCAGTAGATCGTGCCCGCCCCGCTGGCTCGATTCGAGTAAACGCCGAGCTCAACGCCGGCTCGCGCCGGCGTTGCCTCGAACGTCCTACTGCCGCGGGTCTGCGTAACCGCCGGACTGCGTCCGGCGTTCCCTACGGCCGGGAGTCGGCCTTCGGTGGTCGGGTCGCTGGTCGGCTCCTCACGAAGACATTCGGATTGCAGTAGACCTTTTCCTGGCTACGGCTGGATCACCAGGTGGGTCCCGCCGAAGATCTCCAGGGTGGACCCGGTGATGCCCGCGGCGTCGTCGGAGGCCAGAAAGAGCACGGCCTTCGCGACGTCGCGGGGCCAGAGCTTCTCGGCCAGCGGCTCGGCGTGCTCGGCGGCGCCCTCGTCCTTCTTGTTCTCGACCGTGCCCGGACTGACGGCGTTGACGGCGATGTTGTGGGAGCGGAACTCGCGCGCGAGCGCCTGCGTCAGACCGATCAGGCCGAACTTCGCGGCGCTCTGGGCGACGACGTTGGCGTCGCCGCGCACGCCGTGGATGGAGGCGACGTTGACGATGCGGCCGCGCCGGCGCTCCACCATTCCCGGCAGGACGGCGCGGCAGAAGGACGCGGCGCCCGTCAGGTTCGTCGCGATCACCCGGTCCCAGTCCTCGGGGGCGAGCTTCAGGAACGGCCGCCACACGAAGATGCCCGCGTTGTTGACGAGGATGTCGACGGGCCCGAGCCCGCGCTCGGTGCGCGCGACGCAGTCTTCGGCCACTCCCGGCTGGGTGATGTCGCAGGGCAGGGCGAGGCTGCGGCCGCCCGCCGCGCCGATTTGCCGCGCGGTTTCCTCGATCTCGGAGGCCGTGCGCGCCACGAGCGCGACGCGGGCGCCCTCCTCGGCAAAGCGCAGCGCGATGGAACGGCCGATGCCGCGTCCGGCGCCGGTGACGATCACGGTGCGATTCTGGAATCTCATTCGGCGTGGGCCTTTCCGAGCTCCGCGAAGAGCTCCTCGGAGAAGAGGTGCCGGGCGTCTCGCCCGGCAAACGTCGGCCCCGTCAGGAGCGCGACTTCGCCCTCGGACTGCGCCGGGCGGTCGAGGCGCACCCGCTCGATCGCGAGCGGGAAGATCCGGCGCGCGGAGTCGGTGATCGACACGTGCCCGCGGCCGGCGCGCGCCTGGATCGAGGCCGTCATCTGCCGGTGGAGGTAGAGGATCGTGGCGACGCCGCGCCGCACGAGGTTGAACGCCGTGCGGCTGCCCCCGAGGACGGCGACGGTGACGGCGGTCGGCGAATTGGCGCGCACTTCTGCGAGCGTCAGGAGCGCGACCCGCGGAAAGCCCTGCGGGTCGGTCGTCACGAGCGGCAGGACGAGGCGGCGCCGGCGGCGAAACCCTTCGCCCGACAGCGCCAGCTGAAGGTCCCGGGGCATGCGGCTGAACTCGGGCACGTCGGAACAGTTTAGTCGACGGCGGGCCGGTGAAGGCCGCCTTCGAGGGAGCCCGGAAATATGATCGTCGCCATGAGGCGCAGGGCGATCGGGGTCGTCGTGCTGCTGCTCGCGGCCAGGGCCGTCCGGGGCGCGCCGGCCGCGGACCCCCGCGTCCATTTCGAGAAGGTCGCGACGCCTTCGCTGCCGGGGCCCGCCGACGTCCTCGTCGTCACGCCGCCCTCCTACGCCTCCTCTCCGGGCCGCCGCTACCCGGTCCTCTACTTCCTGCACGACGGGTACGGTGACGGCCGCACCCTCGCGCACCGCGGCGTGGCGGAGCAGGCCCTCGCGCTCATGGCGGACGGCCGCCTGCCCGAATTCCTGATCGTGGCGCCGGACGGACCCGGCACCTGGTTCTCGGACTCCCACGACGGAAAGCGTCTCTTCGAGCGCTTCCTCACGGGCGACCTGCCGCGGGCGATCGCCGAGCGGTACCGCGTGCTGCCGGGCCAGGGGTCGCGCGGGATCACGGGCATCTCGATGGGCGGGTACGGCGCGGTGAAGACGGCCCTGCGGCACCCGGAGCTCTACGGGTCCGTCTCGTCGCTGTCTGGGGCGCTGATTCCGTTCGGCTGGGACGAGCTCGCGCGCTACAGCTTCGTGGCGCGCTACACGTTGAAGCGCGTTTTCGGCGATTCGCGGCAGGACAACGTCCTCGATGCGAACGACGCCTGGCACGTGCTGTGGGGCCTGTGCTTCGAGACGCCGCCCTTTGCGGTGGAGCTGCGGGCGGGGACGCAGGACGTCTACGGGCTCGACGGCGTCGCCGCGCAATACGGCATGCTGTCGAACTGGAGCGCGGCGTGCCGACGACGGTCGTCCTCGAGCCCGGCGGGCACGACTGGGACTACTGGAAGCACGCGATGCTCGACATCCTGGCGTGGCACGGCGCCCGCTTTGAATATGATCGGCAGTGACATGGAAGAAAGCTCCAACGGACACCGCCTCGTTCTCTGGGACATCGACGGGACGCTCCTCTCGGCGGGCCGGGTGGCGCGCGACGCGATCCTGCTGTCCCTCAAGACCTCCTTCGGCTGGAACTACACGCCGGTCCACCGAGGACCGGGGCAAGTTCGATTTTTCCGGCAAGACCGACCCCCAGATCGTCCGGGAGCTCGTCATGGAGGACGTCGGCCGCGAGCGGTTCGAGAGGGACCTGCCGCGCGCGCTCGACCTCTACCTCGAGGAGCTCGAGCGCCAGTTGAAGCCCGACACCGTCGTGCCCAAGCCCGGGGTGACGCAGCTGCTCGAGCGGCTGGCCGCGGATCCCCGCGTCACGCTCGGCCT
>CAWJKC010000012.1:0-14123 GCA_963843325.1 uncultured Acidobacteriota bacterium | reverse complement strand
ATCAACCCGACAGGGGTGCTCACGAGCGTGCGCACCCGCCCGGAGAGATCGACGGCCTTGAGAAAGAACTGTCCGTGTTCTCCGCGGTCGTCGAACCAGACCTCGTCTCCGGAAGGGGACCACGCCAGTCCCTGTCCCTGGATTCCGCCTGGAATCAGCGTCCTGGCCTTGCCGGCGAGGTCGATGACCACGATGGAACGGCCCACGGGCGCCCGTTCGGTGATGGCAAACCAATCGCCTTTCGGTGAGACGCGCAGGCTCCGAAAGGAGTGGTCGGAATTGTAGAGAACCTTGCCGAGCGGCAGCTCGAGCCGGTTCTTGCCCTCGAGGAAGCGGACGAGCGCCAGCTGCTTGCCGTCGGGCATCCACTCCGCCCGCTCCACGAACTCGGCGATGGAGCGCGGCGCGCCGCCGCCCAGGGGCACGGTCGCGAGCGTGCCGATGCCCCCCGGCCCCGCCAGGAAGCGTTCGCGCACCGAGACCGCGAGATCGCCCGACGCCGAGACCGACATCAGGTTGGCGTTCTTGACGCCGGTGGGCGTGGATTCCGGCCCCTCGGGGCGGGTCGTGTAGATCTCGAGCGGTTGTCCCTCGAAAGACGCGCCGTAGACCACGCTGCGGCCGTCCGGTGCAAAGCGGGCCGTCCCGAGATTGCCCCGCCGAAACGTCAGCCGCCGGTAGGTCGGCGCCGAGGGCTTCGCGGGGCGCCAGACGAAGTGGCCTGCGGTGACGCCCGCGGCGAGCGCGGCGAGGGCGAGGGCAGCGAGCCGGAGCCTCCCGACGCGCGGGGCCGGCCGTCCCGTCTGCGCGGCCATCGCCCCGGCGCTCGTGGCCGACGTTCCCGACAGAGCCTCGAGGTCGAAGGCGAGGTCGTGCGCCGAGTGGAAGCGCTGCTCCGGGTTCTTCTCGAGGCAGTGGCGCACGATGCGCTCGAGGCCCGGCGAGATGTTCTGGTTCGTGACGGAGAGGTCTGGCGGATCCTCCTTGAGGATCGCCGACATCGTGTCCGCCGCGGAGTCGCCGTGGAAAGCTCTCTTGCCGGAGAGCATCTCGTAGAGGATCGCGCCGAAGGAAAAGATGTCGCTGCGCGCGTCGGCGCTCCGGCCGCGCACCTGCTCGGGCGACATGTAGCCGAGTGTGCCGAGCACGACGCCGGGCTCGGTGCCCGCGGTGGCCGTGGGGAGGTTGGTGACCTGGGAGCCCTCTTCCTGGTGCGTCAGCTTGGCCAGGCCGAAGTCGAGGATCTTGACGCGGCCGTCCCGCGTGACGAAGAGATTCTCGGGCTTCAGGTCGCGGTGGACGATCCCCTTTTCGTGCGCCGCGGCGAGGCCATGGGCGATCTGCAGGGCGCGGTCGATCGCCTTGCGCGGCGACAGCCGCCCCCCGGCGAGCTCCGAGCGTAGCGTTTCGCCCTCGAGCAGCTCCTGCACGACGTAGGGCGCGTCGTCGTGCGAACCGATGTCGTAGACCGCGGTGATGTTGGGGTGGTTGAGCACGCCCGCGGCCTTCGCTTCCTGCTCGAAGCGGCGCAGGCGATCCGCGTCCTGCGAAAAGGAGGCGGGCAGGACCTTGATCGCGACCTCGCGTCCGAGGCGAGGGTCCTTCGCGCGATACACCTCGCCCATCCCCCCGGCCCCGATCTGGCCGAGGATCTCGTAAGGTCCAAGACGGGAACCGGCCGCGAGCGCCACGTTGGCGCAAAGCCTATACCGGCGTGCCTGCTCCACCATTGCAACACATGATGCAGCGAGGCTTTCGGGCCCGGTGGGATTGGCCCATGGCAGTGCCTTCTTGACGCTTTGCGCGGCGCTCTGGTACTTTGCGGCAACAAATGTTGTTCGACGTCGAATGCGGGAGGGCGCGCGGCCGACGGCGCCGCGCTCCGATCGGACGGCCGGGGTGAGCCCGCCGGACGCGGCGCTCCTGACGAGCGCGCCCCTCCGGATCGAGGCGATCGAGCTCCGGCTTCTGCGCCTGGATCTGGTCGAGCCGTTCGAGACGAGCTTTGGCCGGGTGCGGTCGCGGCTGATCGTTCTCGTGAAGCTGGAGGCGGAGGGTCTCGAGGGGTGGGGAGAGATCGTCGCCGGCGAAGAACCCTTGTACAGCTACGAAACGGTCGGGACGGCCATGCACGTCGTGCGCGACTACTTCGCGCCCGCGGTCCTGCGGGCGCCGCTCTCGGGCCTGTCCGAGTTCGCGGAGCGGCTCGCGCCCTTCCGGGGTCACCCGATGGCCCGCGCCGGCCTCGAACTGGCCTATGTCGATTTGATCGCGAGAGTGCGGGGCGAGTCGATCGCGAGCGTTCTCGGAGGAGCTCAGGCCCGGATTCCGGCCGGCGTGAGCCTGGGGATCCAGGCCGAGGTCTCCGAGCTGCTCGAGCGGATCGAGAAGTTCGTTCGCCTGGGTTATCGGAGGATCAAGCTGAAGATCAAGCCGGGATGGGACGTGGCCGTCGTCGCCGAGGTGCGGCGTCACCATCCCGGCATCCTGCTGTCCGTGGATGCCAACGCGGCCTACACCCTGGCGGATCGGGCGCACCTGAAACAGCTCGACGCCTTCGCGCTCCTGATGATCGAGCAGCCGCTCGAGCACGACGACCTCCTGGATCACGCCGAGCTGCGCCGGGAATTGACGACTCCCATCTGCCTCGACGAGAGCATCGGCTCGGCTCGCGCGGCGCGGCAGGCCCTGGATCGCGGATGTTGCGACATCGTCAACCTGAAGGTGGGCCGGGTCGGCGGCTACTCGCAGGCCCTCGCGATCCACGAGCTGTGCCGTTCGCGCGGCGTGCCGGTGTGGTGCGGCGGCATGCTGGAGTCGGGGATCGGGCGCGCGCACAACATCGCGCTGGCGAGCCTGCCCGGCTTCACGCTGCCGGGCGACATCTCGGCCAGCCGCCGCTACTTCGCCCGCGACATCATCGCGCCGGAGGTGGAGGTGAGCGCGGACGGGACGGTGGAGGTGCCGCGTGCGGTCGGCCTGGGGTTCGAGATCGATCGGGACTACGTGGCCGCGAAGACCGAGACCGTCGAGCGATTCACGCTGCGGGGGGAGACCGTTTCGGTCTCGTGAGATTCTACCGGCGCCCTCCGGCGGGCGCGCGCCTGCCGGGGTCCCGGTGGAGGGATCCGCATGTCGACACGCACCTCGATCGAACAGCGACTGGCCGAGGCGCAGTCGCGCCTGAACCCGCGCCGCCGCCGCATCATCCAGGCGGCGCTCGAGAATCCCGACGAGACCTTCTTTCTGTCGTCGCGCGCGCTCGCGCGCCGGTACCGCGTGGATCCCGCCACGATCGTGCGGACGATCCAGGCGCTCGGCTATCGCCAGTACGCCGACTTCCTCAAGGACCTGCGGGATCACTTCATCCAGAGGGTGACGCCGTACCGCATCGTGGAGGCGACGGCCCGGGAGAAGCGCAGCGTGGCCGACCACGTGCGGCACAGCCTCGAACGGGACCTGCACAACCTCGACGCGGTCCGCTCGGGCCTGGATCCGTTGCGGGCCGTGGACCTCGCGCGGCACATCCACCGTGCGCGCTCCGTCCTGATCGTCGGCGTGGACCTCGCGGCCTCGCTCGCCTGGTTCTTTTCCTACGGGCTCGAGGCGCTGGGCTTCCAGGCGGAGGCGCCGGTGGGCAGCGCCGGAAACCTGCAGCACAAGGTGCGAACGCTCGACAAGCGCGACCTGGTCGTCGCGATCAGCTTCGGGCGGTGTCTCCGGGTGACGATCGACGCGGCGAACGAGGCGAAGGCCCGCGGCGTCGCGACCTTCGGCATCACCGACAGCGACACGACGCCGATCGCCCGCTGCTGCGACGCGTATCTTCTGGCCCCGATTTCCGCGTCGACCTTCACCGGCTCCTACGCCGCGCCGATGGCGGTCCTGAACGCGGTGCTCGTGGCGTGCGCGCAGTTGAAGCCGAAGCGGTCCCTCGCGCTCCTGCGGCAGACCGAGAAGGAGTATCTCTCCGGGTCGCGCTGGTACGCCCAGGCGCCCGCCGACGAGGCCGCCGCCCCGGAGAAGGGAAAGCGGAAGCGGTGAGATGAAGCCGCGGGACTGGCTGTCGCGCTTCGAAGGGCGCGGAGAGCGGCTCGCGGCGGACCTCGCGTCCCTCGTCGGCCTGGAGAGCCCCTCCGAGGATGCCGCGTGTGTTTCCTCCCTGGCCCTCTGGATCCGCGATCGCCTGCGCGAACGCGGTGTCGCGGCCGAGACCCGCCCGTGCCCGGGGCGCGGCGACGCGCTGGTCGCCGGTGCGGGAAGCGGCGCGGGCGGCGTTCTGATCCTCGGGCACCTCGACACGGTCTGGGCCCGCAATACGCTCGACGAGTTCCCGTACCGGGTCGAAGGCGACCGGGCTTCGGGGCCGGGCGTCTTCGACATGAAGGCGGGCATCGCCGTCGCCATGGACGTCATGGTGGAGCTGGCGAAGGAGCGGGCAGGAGATGCGACGCTGCTCCTCGTGCCGGACGAGGAGATCGGCAGCGGCGCTTCCCGGGCGCTGACGCTCGAGCTGGCGGGCCGCCATCGCAGCGTCCTCGTCCTCGAGCCGTCCCTGGACGGCGCCGCCAAGATCGCGCGCAAGGGCCACGGGCTCCTCCGGCTCCGCTTTCGCGGCCGCGCCGCGCACGCCGGTCTCGACCCCGATCGCGGCGTATCGGCGCTGGCGGAGCTCGCGCGCTGCGTGCTGTTCCTGGAATCGCTGGCCGACCGTTCCCGGCAGACCACCGTGGCCGCGACGGTGGCGAGGAGCGGCGACAAGACCAACGTGATTCCGGAATACGGAGAGTTGTCCGTCGACGTCCGCGCGTGGTCGGCCGAGGAGGCGCAGCGCGTCGAACGGGCGGTTCACGGCTACCGGCCCGCCGATCCGCGGGTGGTCGTCGAAGTCGAGGGCGGCGTCGATCGCCCGCCACTCGAGTCGACGGCGGATTCGATGGCGCTCTACGAGCGGGCGCGGGCGGTCGCCGCGGAGCTCGGCTTCGAGCTCGGAGCGGCGCGGGTGGGAGGCGCCTCGGACGGCAACTTCACGGCCGCGGCCGGGATCCCGACGCTCGACGGGCTCGGCCCGACGGGCGGCAACGCCCACGCGCGGGGAGAGTTCGTGTCGCTCGCGGACCTGCCCCGGCGCGCGGCGCTGCTCGCGGCGCTGGCGGCAGGCGCGTGAATCGCCTGGTCGTTCGCGAGCTCTCCGGCCTGTCGGAGTTCACCGCGGCGCAGGCCGTCGCGCAGCAGGTCTGGGGCTTCGAAGACCGGCAATTGCCTTCGACTTTCGACCTGCAGGTGGTCGGTCACGTGGGAGGAATGACCGCGGGCGCTTTCCTCGGAGGAAAGCTCGTGGGCTTCGTCCACGGACTGGCCCGGACCAATCTCGGAAAGCCCTGCCATCACTCCCACCTGCTGGCGGTGCGGCCGAAGTTCCGGGGCCGCGGCGTCTCCGTCCGGCTCAAGTTCTTTCAGCGAGCCTGGTGCCTCGCGCGGGGGATCCGACGGGTCACGTGGACCTACGACCCCCTCCTCGTGCGCAATGCGCGCTTGAACCTCGTGCGGCTGCGGGCGCGCGCGCGCACGTTCCTGCCGAACGTGTACGGCGAGCTGGGAGGCCTCTATGGCGGGCTGCCGACCGATCGGTTCGAGGTGCACTGGGACCTCGATCGGCCCGAGGTCGAGCGGGCCGCGCGGGGAATCGCACCCGAACCCCGCGACGCCGAGGATCTCCCGCGGGCGAGCCCGCGCCGCCTGCCGACCGCGCGGCGGGTCGCGATGGAGATCCCGGCGGGAGGCCCCGCGCTCTATGCGGCCGACCCGGCCGCGGCCCGCCGCGCACGGGCGACAGTGCGCCGCACCGCCGCGGCGCTCTTCGACCGCGGCTACGAGGCCGTCGGTCTGGTGGCGCGCCGGGAGACCGCCCTCTACGTCTTCGAACGCTGAGCGTCGGTGCCGGCCGTCGACCGCAAGACATTGCAATACATGATGCGGTAAATCCCGCGTCGCGGCCGCGCCAGGGAGCTCGGAAGGCGCGTTTCGACACAGCAGACTGTGTATTGACAGTAGGCAACGAATGATGCATCCTCCGGCAAATTGGTGGCGCCCGGGCGGCGACGAGGCCGTTGGGCGAGGGAGGAGATCTCATGATTCGATCCTCGGCGAGGACTTGGTTCGTCGCGGCCGCCGCCGCGCTTCTCCTGGCGTCAGGGGCAATGGCGCAGACGGTGGGCGGTACGGTCTACGGCAGAGTCTCGGACGAATCGGGCAGTCCGCTTTCGGGCGTTGCCGTGGTGGCGAAGAACCTGGGGACCGGGCAGACGCGCTCGGTCACGACCGACGCCGCGGGCCTCTTCCGGATGGTCGAGCTGTCGGTGGGCAACTACGAGGTGACCGTGGCCGCCAGCGGCTTCGCCACCGAAGTGCGCGCGGGCATCCGGCTCCAGATCGGGCAGCAGGCGGATCTCACCTTCCAGTTGAAGGTCGCGAAGGTCGCCGAGACCGTGACGGTCCAGGCCGCGACGCCCATCATCGAGACGAGCAAGAGCGCGATCGGCGCCAACATCACGACCCGGCAGATCGACGAGTTGCCGCTGTCGGAGCGCAACTTCCAGGACCTGATCTTCCTGACGCCGGGAATCACGACCAACGCGACCGGCGAGGGAACGACGATCTCGGCCGCGGGAAGCAACGGGGCCAGCAATACCTACCTGATCGACGGCATGAGCAACGATCAGGACATCCGCGGCGGAACACGCGGCGACTACTCGCCCGACGCGATCGGTGAGTTCGAGGTCCTCTCGAGCCAGTACGACGCCCAGTACGGTCAGGCCTCGGGGGCGATCATCAACGTCCTGACCCGCTCGGGGGGCAACGACCTGCACGCCCGGCTTTCCGGCTACTACCGTCCCAATGCCCTGGCGGCAAGCGATGCCTTTGCCCAGACGAATCCCGTGACCCACGAGAAGGAGCAGACGAGCTTCAACCAGTGGATCGCCAGCGCCTTTCTCGGCGGGCCGATCCTGAAGGACAGGCTGTTCTACTTCGGCTCCTTCGAGCAGACCTGGCGCGACGCGACGGCCGTCGTCGCCGTGGATCCGGCCACGCTCGCGGCGCTCGGTCTCCCGACCGAAACGTCCGTCCCGCAGGACCTGCGCGAGCCGCGCGGCGTGCTCAAGCTCGACTTTCACCCCGCCAACAGCCAGACGCTGACGTTCCGCTTCCGCGTGGACAACCCGAAGACCACGAACTCCGACGTCGGCCTGGACGCCGGGGGCGGGGCCATCGTGACTTCGCAGGCCGGCTCCACGTTCGACACCCAGAACTACGACTATGGGCTCCAGCACTCCTGGGTCATCTCGCCTGTGGCGTTGAACGAGGCTCGCTTCCAGTATTCCGACCAGTCCAACGACTTACTCCCGAATTGCCCGGGCTGCGCGATGATTGCGAGGCCTTCACTGATCTCGGGCAAGCTCTCCAACCAGCCTCAGACCACCTCGGAGAAACGGTACGAGTTCCTGGATTCGGTGAGCCTCACGCTCGGCAGCAACGGCGAACACTCGATCAAGGCCGGCGTGGACTACAACCACATCGACGTCAACGCGTACGTGCCGCAGTACTTCGACGGCTTTTTTCAGTTCATCAGCAACGATCCCTACAACCCGGACGACCCGCTGACGCATCCCGTCGTCTACATCCACGGCGAGGGCAACCCCTTCATCGACCTCTCGAACAACATCGTCGCCTTGTTCGTCCAGGACCAGTGGCAGGTCCTGCGCAATCTGACGCTGAACGTGGGACTGCGCTGGGATTACGAGGACCAGGTCTACACCAAGAACGACTGGCAGAACTTCGCTCCCCGCGTCCACTTCGCCTGGGACCCCACGTGCCAGGGAAGGACCTCGATTCGAGGCGGCTTCGGCATGTACTACGACCAGGTCATGCTGAACGCGCCGCTCATCGCCTCCGCGTTCGAGCCGGGCCGGTTCACGATCCAGGCGACGATCGCGCCCGGCTACCCGGATCCGGGCAGCGGCGTTGGTTCGATCACACTGCCGCCGAACATCTCGGTGCTCAACACCGACAACTCGACCCCCTACAAGAACGTCGGGAGCCTCGGCGTTCAGCAGGAGCTGGCGCCCGACCTCGCCGCCAGCCTCGACCTGGTCTACGCCCGCGGCTACCACCTCCTCTACCTTCGCAACGCCAACCAGCCCATCCTCGTCGACGGCGTGCCCACCTTGCCCGATCCGAACGTCGGCGTCGCCTACGACCCCACGACGGAGGGCAAGTCCAAGTACTACGCGGCGCAGGTCGGCATCCAGAAGCGCTTCGGGCAGAACCTCGGGGTCCAGCTCGCGTACACGCTGGCCTCGTCGAAGGACAACACGGATGGCCACCAGTACTTCATCAGCGACGCCTACTCCCCCGACAAGGACTACGGCCCGAGCTCGAACGACATCCGCAATACGCTGAATGTCGGCGCAGACTGGAGGGGCCCCTTCGGCCTCATGCTGGGCGGGACGGTCAACTTCATGTCGGCTCCGCCCTACAACGTCTTGACGGGC
Organism: uncultured Acidobacteriota bacterium; assembly: GCA_963843325.1. GTDB lineage: Bacteria > Acidobacteriota > Thermoanaerobaculia > UBA5066 > Gp7-AA6 > DAHUXD01. The sequence goes on along the minus strand of CAWJKC010000012.1, from coordinate 5,571 downwards.
CTGAACCCCTTCAGCCCCAACGACCGGCCGCCCGGTGTCGAACGCAACTCGAAGCGCGGCGAGGACCTCTGGACCGTCAATCTGCGCGTGGCCGAGCAGATCCCGATCGGTCCGACGAATCTGCAGCTGATCGTCGAGGCCTTCAACCTGTTCAACCACGTCAACCCCACGGGCTACAACGGCTACCTCACGGCGCCGAACTTCGGGCAGCCGACGCGGACCGCAGCCGGGGCGTTCGGACCGCGCCAGATCCAGTTCGGCCTGAGGCTGGATCTGTAGACTTCACGCAACGCGCTCGCCCGCGGGCGAGCGGGAGGTGGGAATCGATGAGAAAGCGTTCTGAAGGGATTTTCGCGCGCGCCGGCGGAGCGCCGCTCGCGGCCGTCCTCGCCCTGCTGGCACCCGCGTTCGCGGGTGCCGCGCCGCCCGCTCCCGCGCCGGCGTCCAGCGCGCCGCCGCAGGCCGCCGCGAGCTCGTCCACCCCGGCGATGACGGCCGGGGACGTCGAGGCATTCCTCGACGGCCTCGTGCCCGCCCAGCTCGGGCCCGCCGACGTCGGGGGGGCCGTCGTCGTCGTCGTCAAGGACGGCAAGATCCTCTTCGGCAAGGGCTACGGTTTCGCCGACGTCGAGAAGCGCGTCCCCGTCGACTGGAAGACGACGCTCTTCCGGCCCGGCTCGATCTCGAAGCTCTTCACCTGGACCGCGGTCATGCAGCTGGTCGAGCAGGGCAAGCTCGACCTCGACAAGGACGTCAACACCTACATCGACTTCAAGGTGCCCGAGGCGTTCGGCAAGCCGATCACGCTGCGCGACATCATGACGCATACCCCGGGCTACGAGGACTACGCCAAGGACCTGATCGTCGGCGACCCGAAGATGCTCGTGCCGCTGGGCGATCACCTCAAGACGCACCAGCCGCAGCGCATCTTCCCGCCGGGTTCGACGCCCGCCTATTCCAACTACGCGACCGCCGTGGCCGGCTACATCGTCGAGCGCGTCTCCGGCAAGCCCTTCGCGAACTACGTCGAAGAGTTCATCCTCGGACCCCTCGGCATGACGCAGGCGAGCTTCCAGCAGCCGCTGCCGGCGGCCCTCGAGCCCGCCATGTCGAAGGGTTACAAGATCGCCTCGGAGAAGGCGAAGCCGTTCGAGATCGTCGTCCCGGCGCCGGCCGGCGCGCTGTCGGCGTCCGGCGACGCGATGGCGCGCTTCATGCTCGCGCACCTGCAGGACGGGAGCTACGAAGGCGCGCGGATCCTGTCGCCGGAGACGGCGAAGCTCATGCACGCGCGCCAGCGCGGCAAGTCGGACCAGACCGACGGGATGGCGCTCGGCTTCTACGAGGAGTCGCGCAACGGGCACCGGATCATCGGACACGGCGGCGACACCAACTGGTTCCACAGCGATCTGCACCTGATTCCCGACGCGAACGTCGGATTCTTCGTTTCCTACAACAGCGGCGGCAACGGCAAAGGGAGCGGACGCACGCTCCTGTGGGAGCAATTCCTCGACCGCTACTTCCCGTGGACTCCGCCCGCCGCTCCGCGCGTCGCCGACGCGAAAGAACAGGCACGGAAAGTCGCGGGCAACTACCTGGTGAGCCGCCGCTCGGACAGCAAGTTCCTCCGGCTGCTCTACCTGCTCGAGCAGGCCAAGGTGTATCCGTCGCCGACCGACGAGGGCGCGGTCGAGATCTCGGCGCTGACCGGCTACGACGGGAAGCCGAAATCGTTCGAGCCGATCGGCAACGGCGTCTTCCGCGTCGTGCACGGCCAGGAGAAGGTCGTCTTTCAGAAGGATCCGCTCGGGCGGGAGGAGCTGGTGACGGAGTATCCGTTCTTCGACTTCTTCCGGCCTCCGGCGTACCTCGACGCCAAGCTGGTCCTCCCGGTGGCGATCGTGAGCCTCTGCATCGTGCTGCTCGCGGTGATCCTCTGGCCCGTGGGCGGCCTCGTTCGCCGGCACTACGGCCGGCGGCTCGATCTGGCGCCCGGGGAGCGGCGGCTTCGCCTCTGGACTCGCCTGGCGTGCCTGGCTCAGGTGACGATGATCGCCGGGTACGGGATCCTCATCGTCATGGGCCTCGAGGACCTGAACCTGCTGACCCCGAAGAGCGATCCCTGGCTGCACCTGTTCCAGGGCCTCGCGGTGCTGGCGCTCATCGGAACCCTGGTGGCGCTCGTCAACGCCGTCCGCGCGTGGGGCAGCCGCGTCCGCGGGATCTGGAGCAAGCTCGGCGAGACCTTGATCGCCCTGGCCTGCATCGGGATGGCGTGGCTGATTCTCGCCGGCCAGCTCCTGCACGTCGGGCCGAGCTACTGATGAAGCGCATCTTCGCTGCGGCCGTGTGCGTCGGTTTCGCGCTCGTCCTGCCGGCGTTCGCGGACGAGGCGCCCTTCGACGTCGTGATCCGGGGAGGGACCGTCTACGACGGCACCGGGAGCCCCGGGCGCCGCGCCGACGTCGGCATCCGGGGCGACCGGATCGACGCGGTCGGCGACCTTTCGAAGGCCCAGGGCGCGCGGGTCGTGGACGCGAAGGGCATGGCCGTCGCCCCCGGCTTCGTGAACATGCTCTCGTGGTCGACGGAATCCCTGATCGTCGACGGGCGCTCGCAGAGCGAGCTGCGCCAGGGCATCACGACGCAGATCTTCGGCGAAGGCTTTTCGATGGGGCCCCTGAACGAGGGCCTCCGGAAGTTTCTCGAGTCCCAGCAGACCGACTTTCACTACGAGATGCCCTGGACGACGCTCGCCGAGTACCTGGCCTACCTCGAGAAGCGGGGCATCTCCCAGAACGTGGCCTCGTACATCGGGGCGACGACGCTCCGGGCATACACCGTGGGCTTCGACAAGCGCGCGCCGACCCCGAAGGAGCTCGACACGATGCGCGAGCTCGTCCGCCAGGAGATGGAGGCCGGGGCCCTGGGCATCGGGTCCGCCCTGATCTATGCCCCCGGCAACTACGCGACGACCGAGGAGCTGATCGAGCTCTGCAAGGTCGCGGCGAAGTACCAGGGCAAGTACATCTCGCACATGCGCAGCGAAGCGGACGGACTGCTGGAGGCGGTGGACGAGCTCATCCGCATCAGCCGCGAGGCCGGTCTGCCGGCCGAGATCTACCACCTGAAGGCCGCGGGCGAGGCCAACTGGCCGAAGATGGACAAGGTCATCGCCCGGGTCGAAGAGGCGCGCCGCCAGGGGTTGAAGGTCTCGGCCAACATGTACCTGTACACGGCGGGCGGAACGAGTCTCGACGCGTGCGTGCCGCCCTGGGCGCACGACGGCGGCAACGACGCGATGATCGGCCGCCTCAAGGACCCGGAGACGCGGGCAAAAATCGCGGGACAGATGCGCCAGCCGGGCGATGGCTGGGAGAACATCTGCCTCCTGACGGGTTCGCCGTCGAGGGTCCTCGTCGCCGCCGTCGGACCCGAGGCCATGAAACCGCTGCAGGGCAAGACGCTCGCCGAGATCGCGAAAGCGCGCGGCAAGGACCCGGTGGACGTCGCGATCGATCTCGTCGTCGAGTCGAACGCGACGGTGGGCGCTCTCTTCTTCCTGATGTCCGAGGAGAACGTGAAGAAGGAGATCACCCTGCCCTGGGTGTCGTTCGGCTCGGACGCGGACTCCCAGGCCCCCGAGGGCGTCTTCCTGAAGTCGTCGCCGCACCCGCGCGCGTACGGGAACTTCTCCCGCGTGCTGGGCAAGTACGTGCGGGAAGAAAAGCTCCTCTCGCTCGCCGAGGCCGTCCGCAAGCTCTCCGGGCTTCCGGCGTCGAACCTGGGGCTCGACCGGCGCGGCCTTCTCCAGCCCGGGATGTTCGCGGACGTCGTCGTGTTCGATCCCGCCACGATCGGGGACCGGGCGACGTACGAGCGTCCGCAGCAGTACTCCGTGGGCGTGCGCGACGTCTTCGTCAACGGCATCCACGTGCTCCGGAACGGGGAGCCCACGGGCGCCAAGGCCGGCCGCGCGCTCCGCGGTCCGGGCGCCCGGAAGGCCGGCGGCTAGCCGCGGGCGTCTATCTTCGGGCGCCGGACGCGCGCTCGATCTCGTCGGCGGTGTAGGGAAGCCCCGGCGTCAGGATCTCGTAGCCGGTCGGGGTGATCAGGATCATGTCCTCGAGATAAAAGCCCTGGCCCTCGACCGAGAAGATGGGCTCGAAATCGACCGTCATCCCGGCCTTGAGCGTCTCGGGCATGCCCTCGGCCGAGTCGAGGCCGACCCCGTGGATCTCCCACCACGCGAGGCCGTCCTTGCCGAGAAGGACCTCGGCGGCCTTCCTGCCGAGCGGCGTCGTGAGCGACGGCTGGCGGCGGCGGACCTCGGCGAGGCAGGCGGCAAACACGGCGTCGCGCGTCACGCCGTCGCGAAAGGTCGCCAGCCCGGCGCGGTATGCGGCGACGAGCAGCTCCCAGGTCTCGCGCTGGCCGGCGTCGAAGCGGCCGGAAACCGGGGCCGTGCGCCCGACGTCGCCCTTGTAGTGGTCCATGTCGCAGCCCACGTCGACACGCGCCACCTCGCCCGCCTTCATGACGCGGTTCAGGTGCCGGTAGTCGGCGAGGGATTCGAAGGGAGCGGGGAAGGCGCTGTTCTCGCCCGTCATCACCCACGGCCAGAACGACGGTCCCTCCGCGCCGGCGGCGATGCAGCCCGACACGACGGCGGCCTCCGCCTGGCGCTGCGGGATTCCCGGCGCGAGGGATTTCAGGCCGGCGTCGAGGGCCGCGGCGCTCGACTTGCCGACGCGGCGCAGGACCTCGATCTCGGCCGGGCTCTTGACGAGGCGCATCGCCGAGAGGATCGGGCTCGCGTCGCGGATGTTTGCGGGCGTCCAGATCTCGCCGAGGGCGTGGTTCCACGCCGCCGCGGGGTCGTCGAGCGCGATGTCGAGCGGGAACGCGTGGCCGTCCTTCGCGCCGGGCGCGTAGAGCAGGAGTCCGGGCCTTGCTTCCTCGCGCCGGGCGAGAAACGCCGGCAGCTCCTTGCGATCGACGACGTGGTCGATCGCGAGCTGCTTCGCCGAGGCTTCGCCCGGCTCGACGAGGACGATCTTCAGGATCCCCGGCGATGCCGCGCAGCTTCGTCGGAACGAAGAGCCACGTCTCCTTCGCCGCGCCGTCGATCGCGAGCACCGCGCCGGCCGCGCTCGGAAGGCCGGTGAAGTAGAAGAAGTTGGGGCTCTGCTGGAAGCTCGGCGAGGTAGTCCTGGTCCGAGTGGAAGACGAAGGCGCGGGACGGGACGAGGAGGATGCCGTCCGGCATTCGCGCCATCGCGTCGGCGCGGCGGGCGCGGAACTCGGAGACGGGCAGCTCGGCGGCGGGGAGGCTGGCGGCGAGGGCGAAGAGAGGCAGGAACGCCCCCCTCACCCTGACCCTCTCCCCCCGACGGGTGGAGAGGGATCTTGGGCCCCCTCTCCCGGCGGGACGCCGGCCAGCGTGGCAACCCCCGGCGTAGGAACTCCCGAGCGCGGCGTTCGGGTTGGGGTGAGGGGCGCTCCCGCACCTACTTGCTGATCCCAACCTCGCGGAACAGGAACGCGTAGTCGAAGGCGGTCTCCTTCAAC
>CAWJKC010000011.1:0-48985 GCA_963843325.1 uncultured Acidobacteriota bacterium | reverse complement strand
TGGAAAGGAGTCATCGGAATGAAACGGATCTTCGCTCTCCTGCTCACCTGCATGGCCGCGATCGTGGCTGGAGGCGAGCCTCCCGCCGCCGATCCATCCGAGCACATCACTCGAGATGGAACGAGCCTGGGCCACATGCTTCGTGACGGGCGAGCCGGGCCCGGCGAAAGACTTCATCGCGGACGACTTCGTCGGGATCACGTCGAAGGGCGCTCGCTACGAGAAGCCCCGCGCGCTGCAGGACATCGTCGACTCCAAGGGCAAGTACAAGTCGATGATCGTTGGCGACGTCACGGTGCGCGTCTACGGCGAGGCCGCCGTGGCTCGCGGAACGGACACCTGGGAGATGGCCGACGGCTCGAAGGGCGCGGCCCTCTGGACCGACACGTGGATCCGCCGGAACGGGAAGTGGCAGATCGTGGCCGCGCAGGACACTCCGAAGTAAGAGAGCGGGACGAGGCGAGAGGGTCAGTCCTGATTTTTGCCGAATGACCGTCTCGCCCGGCAAAATCAGGACCGACCTCTCGCCCCGGCGAGCTCAGTCTTTGTCAGCCTTCTTCGTTCGGCTGAGCTCCGTCACCCACATCTTGCCGTTCTTCTCGACGAAGTCGAAGTGGACGTGGTCGCCCTGCTTCAGCTCGGTGGGAGCGATGTCGTGCTTGAACTTGGTCGTGGCGTCCCAGTAGAGCGTCCACTCGTCTCCCTTTTCGCCGCGTACGACCATCGAATTCTCGACGTTCGTAACGGTTTCGCCCGCGGCGCCCGCAGACTTTTCGACGACTTGAACGCTGACGACTGTGCCCTCGTGCGGCCGATCACTGGCGTAGGCCGCGGAGGCCATCAGCAGGATGGCGAAAGCCGCCAAAAAGATGCCTCGAACTTTGCGCATAAATTCACCTCCAGCCTGGGTAATCGCAAGATTCGGGCCAGAAACGACGGTGGACGGGGCATGGCCCTATCCTGGAGTTGTCGCTAGCCGCCTTCGAGCGGGCGGCAAAATCAGGACTGACCCTCACGCCGTCTTGAGCGACCTCCAGTGCTTCAATCGGTCCGCGATCAACTTGACGCGTTGCCGATTGTCGCGCCCATCGAGCACTGCCAGATCCTCGGGCTCGGCGCGCAGGTAGATTCCGACGGTCCGCGTATTCACTTTCGTCAGCCCGTCGGAGCGAGTCCTCCAGTATCCGCGCGCGCGATCGGAGTTCTCCAACAGGATCTCCCCGGTCCCCTCGATCTCCGGGGCATCCGGGTCCAGGGGCCGTTCTCCCCGGAAGAAGTAGAAGATCCCGGAGGGGGCCTTCCTCTCCTTCGATGCTTCGCTCCAGTACCTGGCGGAGAGCTTGCCGTCTTCCTGCCACGAGCGGCCGGTGATTTCGAGGGCGCCGTCGCGGTCCCGCGCGACCCGCAGCAGGCTGACGGCCGACGGCTCGTCTTTGCTGCGCTCGGTGAGGGAGAACTGCCACCAAAGGCCCTCGATCCGGGCAAGGCTTCCTTCCTTCTCGATCGCTTCCCGGAGCTTCTGGTTGACGGCGCGCATCTCCGCCGCGAGCGGGCCCTCACCGTAGCGGATGCACGTCAGGCCGAGAAAGTCCGTCGGCAGCTTCGATCCGTTGGCGTGGAGGATGAAGGTTCGGCGCATCCCGAGGACGCCGCCGAAGAGACCGGCCTCGAAGACGACGTTGTCCCGCGGCGAAGCCTGGCCTGAATCGGGCGAGTGCGGCTCCGATGCGCTGGCGGCCGTCCAATCGTCCTGGGCGAACACGAACGCGGCGAAGTCGACTTCGTGCGTGAGCTCGACGAGGCGCTCGAGAGTCGTCGTGCCGAGATTGAAGGAGGTCGTCCACGGATCGACCCGCGCGACTTCTTCGAGGCCGCGCGTGAGCGCCTGGAGCAGCTTCGCCTGCTTGCCCGACGAACCGAGGAAGATGCGAGGCTTGTCCATCCGGCCCTCCACCCCCAGCTTAGGTCAGCCTGCCCGGAACTGTCTCGGGGTCGCGCCCACGACGCGGCGAAACGCGCGGGCGAAATGGCTGGGGTTCTCGAAGCCCGCCGACAAGCCGGCATCCAGGACGGAGCGCTTCGGGTTCCGAAGGGATTCCTTGGCGCGTTCGATTCTTCGCCACAGAACATATTGATGGGGAGGGCGGCCCACGCTTTTTCGGAAGAGCTCCGAGAAGTAGTGAGGGCTCATCCCGGCGACAGCGGCGAGTTCCCTCACGCCCAGGTCTCTCGTCAGGTTCTCGCCGATGTAATCGAGGACCCTCCGCAGGCGCCGCCCTGGCATTCCTCCCTTGGGGCTCGTTGAGGCCGCGCGTCGCGTGCCGTAACGACCCACGAGGTACACGGCCAGGGCATTTGCGAGCGATTCGCCGTACAGCCGGCCGGCGGGAGAGCCATCGGCAAGATCCGCTCGCATGGCCGAAAGAATAGCGGCGAGGTGGGGATCGACCAGCGCCCAATGTTCGACGAGCTCGATGTCCTCGCGGCCTATCGTCTCTTCCGAGGTCCCTGCCAGCAGGTCAGGATCGATCGCGACGGCCAGGCGGCGCGTCGGCCCCTCCCATCGGATCTCGTCGACCGTCCCGCGCGGCAGAATGAAGGTCGTTCCCGGGATCGCGTCGAACCGTTTCGTCCGGCCTCGCGTGCTCACCTCGTACTTGACGGACCCGGTGAGAACGATGTGCACGAAGGCATCCGGGTGCTCGTGACGCTCGATGATGTGGGCGGGAACCGCATACTCCTCGACCGCAATCTGCCGCCATCGCACCGGGGTGCTCGACAGCCTGGGAGCTGCATCCAGGAACCGGGTCCGCCTTCCGTGCCGCAGGAGCTGAATCGGGGCAGAGAGAGGACTCTCGGCTGCCCCGGGGGCGCCGACGGCGCTGCCTGATACCGGACCTCCTGGATGGGCGCGAGCGGTGGCCACAGTTGCCTCCCGCGACTGGTTCCGGGCCGACTGTCAGGCCCGAAGGACTCGGCCGGATGCTAACGCAAAAATCGGGCAAATGGGACGGTTCAGGTCATTTGGAACTTCTTCCTTCCGAGCCCGCGAATAGCCTCGAAGACGAAAGAGAGGTAACCATGAGCTTCATCACAGCTAAAGACGGCGCGCAGATCTATTACAAGGACTGGGGCGCGGGTCAGCCCATCGTCTTCAGCCACGGCTGGCCGCTCACGGCCGATGCCTGGGAAGACCAGATGTTCTTCCTGGCTTCCAACGGGTACCGCTGCATCGCCCACGACCGACGCGGCCATGGCCGCTCGAGCCAGTCCTGGGAAGGCAACGACATGGACACTTACGCCGACGATCTGGCGGCGCTGACGGAAGCGCTCGATCTGAAGGACGCGATCCACATCGGCCACTCGACCGGCGGCGGCGAAGTCGCCCGGTACATCGGCCGTCACGGCACCAAGCGCGTCGCCAAGGCCGTGCTCATCAGCGCCGTCCCGCCGGGGCTCCTCAAGACGGCCGCAAATCCCGGCGGAATGGCGATCGAGATCTTCGACGGCCTCCGAGGCGCGATCGCCGCCGACCGGGCGAACTTCTGGAAGGTCTTCTGCGAGTCGTTCTACGGCTACAACCGGCCCGGCGCGAAGGCCTCGGACGGCGTCCGCGACTCCTTCTGGCTCCAGAGCACGATGGCAGGCTTCCCGGCTTCGTACCTGTGCATCAAGGCGTTTTCCGAGACGGACTTCACCGAGGATCTCAAGAAGTTCGACGTGCCCGACGCTGATCCTGCATGGCAGCGACGACCAGGTCGTGCCGGTCGACGTGACGGCGAGGCGCACGGCGAAGATGGTCCCGGGCGCGATCCTGAAGATCTACGAGGGCGCGCCGCACGGGATGTGCACGACGTTGAAGGATCAGGTCAACGCGGACCTGCTGGAGTTCATCGGGACGAGGCAGGAACAAAGAGCCGAGAAGCGCAAGGCCGGCAGTCCTGAAACCCGGAGGCCGGAAGCCCAGGTCTGACGGCTCAGGAGCGAGGCGAGGGACGCCCTCTTCCCGCGGGCTGGGGCGGGGCGGGGGGCGTTCCTCCTTTAAAACCTAAATCGCGGCAGAGTCCGCCAGGAGGAAAGTCATGTCCGTCGCAAAGGTCTCCGAGATCATCGCTTCGTCTTCGAAGAGCTTCGACGATGCCGTCGCCGCTGGCATTCAGCGGGCGAACAAGAAGCTGAAGAACGTCCGGTCGGCATGGGTCAAGTCGCAGAAGGCCATCGTCGACAAGGGCAAGATCACGGAGTATCGCGTGACCCTCAAGGTGACCTTCGTCCTGGTCGACTAGCCGGTTTACTTCGCCGCCGGCGGCAGCGGTGTCCGCGAGTACATTCCGATCGGATGTCCGGACGGGTCGGCGACGACGGCGATCGCGCCCTTGTCGCCAGGGAGGTCGAACGGGAATCCGGGCGGGATCATGCCGCCGAGCTCCTTCGCCTTCGCGCATTTTCCCGGAAGGTCGCTCACCTGGATGTAGACGACGCCGTCGAACGGGCTGATCTTGCCGTCGGCCACGCGAAGCGTTCCGATCGACCGGTCGCCGGAGACGATCTCCAATGCCCGGTCGGTCCCCTTCAGGGACGTGAACTGCCAGCCGAAGAGCTGTTCGTAGAACGCTCTCGACTGGGCCAGATCCGTCGTCGTGATGTCGAACCACGCGACGCGGCCGTCTCCGACATCCGGCTTGGGGCCCTTGTTGTCCGCGGCCGCGGAGAGGCTGGCCGTCAGGACGAGAGCGATTCCTGCCGCGATGAGTCTGGCTCGCATTGTTCCTCCCGAAATCGGGACAAGGCTACCAAACGTCGGAACGATGAGCTGAGGGGTATCGGTATAATCCGGTCGTCTGATCACCGAGTGGACACCGGAGGGGAAGATGCGACTGATCGCCGGCCTGATGTTCTTCGTGTTGACAGGTTCCCGCGTCCTTGCTCAATGCACGGGTTGTTTCAACCCGTCGTTTCTACCCTCGATGGCTTCCTTTCAGACTGACTACGCGAAGAACTTCGCGAGCGGTGACTTCGACGGCGACGGGATCCTTGACGTCGTCGCCGCCGTCAGCGATGGCTTCGGATTCCTGCGCGGCACGGGATCGGGCCGATTCGCCCCGATGGTGCACATCGATTCCGCCGGCTCGGATTCGATCGTCGCAGCGGACTTCAACGGCGACGGGAAGCTCGACGTCGCGACGGCCGGGGCCAACGTTTCGATCTTCCTCGGCAACGGCGACGGGACCTTCCAGCCGCCGATCGAATACACCCCCAACCTGGGCGGGTCGAGCCAGCTCGCGTCGGCCGACTTCAACGGCGACGGCGTTCCGGACCTCGCCCTCTCGGACTTTGTTGTCTCCGGCCTCCAGGTTTACTTCGGCAGTGGCGACGGAACGTTCCAGCCGCCGATTCAGCTCCCTCTTCAGTACGCCTTCTCCATTTCGACGGGAGATTTCAACGGAGACGGGAATCCCGACATCGTGAGCCGCGGGGCCTCGACGATCTTCGTCTGGCTCGGAGACGGTCACGGCGGCTTCTCTTCGCCGATCGAGAATGCGACGTACGGAACGCCGGTCGCCGTCGGCGACTTCAATGGCGACGGGCTCGACGACCTCGCCCTTGGAACCTTCGACGGCGTGACGATCATGATGAGCAACGGGGACGGGACATTCATGACGGGCGCCTCCTACTCGGCGCCCCTGGGTCTCGGCGGAATCGCCGTCGGTGACCTGAACCGCGACGGCATTCAGGATCTGGTCGTCGACGGTTCTCAGACGGGGCTCCAGTACGTCTTTCCGGGCGCCGGTGACGGCACGTTCGGTTCGCCGACGGTCATCGCGCAGGGGGCTCAGCCCGGGCCGCTTCTCCTCCGGGACTTCGACGGGAACGGCTGGCTCGACATTGCCGTGCTCCGGCAGAACTTCGCCGTGGAGGTCCTGCTCGCGGACGCATCGGGACATTTCGTCGTGCCGGCCGTGTACCCGGCCGGCGGAAACCAACCTCGACGTGGTCGGCGATCGCGACCGGTGCGTTGACGTCGCCGGGAGCCGTGGACGCGGCGGTTGCCATGACCGAGAACGATTTCGTCACTCCGGCGCTCGGGATCCTGCCGGGCGACGGCTCCGGCGGCTTCGGCGCGCCGATCCTCGTTCCTCTCGCCGCGGTTCCGCGCTGGATCGCGAGCGGGTCCTTCCATGCGCCGGGGCTCGACGATCTCGCGGTGGCGACCGACGCCGGGATCCAGGTCGTCCTCTCGAACGGCGACGGCACGTTCCAGGCGCTCGCACCCTTCGGGGATTCGACGGCTTTCGTTGCGGCGGGGGACTTCAACGGAGACGGGAAGATCGACCTCGCCTGGGGCTCCGGCGTTCAGATCTCCCTCGGAAACGGCGACGGCACGTTCGCCCCGGGCCTCCCGATCCCCGGTTCGCCGTCGGCGAGCTCGATCGCCGTCGGAGACCTGAACGGCGACGACAAGCTCGACCTCGTCCTCACCGCCGGCCCGAACGTCACGGTCCTCCTGGGCGACGGGAACGGCGGGTTCGTCGTCGGAAGTACGTACGAGGTCACGATCAACGTGGCTCCCACGGTCCAGATCGCGGACTTCGACGGTGACGGCAAGATCGACGTGGCGGTCGCGCACGGCCTCGGCTACAGCCCGGTCCTGTCGATCTTCTGGGGAAACGGTGACGGCACCCTGGGTGCTCCGACGGATGTCGCCGGAAACTTCGAGACCATGGAGGTCCTGGCGTCCGACTTGAACGGCGACGGGCGGGCGGAAGCCGTCCTCGAGGCCTATTCCAGCGTCACCGTCCTCGCGTTCCAATCCGATCGGACGTTCTCGACGTCGGGATGGGTGACGCCGACGATCGCGCCGTTCGCCGCGATCGCGGATCTCGATGGCGACGGCAAGCCCGACATCTCTCTCGGTGGGGACCGCCCCGTCGGGCTTCGGCGTCGGCGTCCTGCGCAACACGATCTGCGTTCCGAGCCGCTACGTCGTGGCAGAGCAGCCGTCGACCTGCGACGTTTCCGGGGTCGCCTTCGACGTGCAGCCGGTCGTGAGGGTCGTCGACGGCGGCGACAACCTCATGACCTGCAGCACCGACGCGATCACGGCGGCGCTCGTCCCCGGAACCGGAGCGCCCGGCGCCGTGCTGTCGGGTCAGACCTCCGTGGCGGCCGCCGGCGGCGTGGCGGCCTTCACCGATCTCTCGGTGGATCGGCCGGGAATGCGCTACGTGCTGGACTTCTCGGGAGCGCTCGGCTCGACGCGGAGCCGGACGTTCTCGCAGGACATCGGCGTCGTCATCAGCGGGCCAGCCACGATCTGCGACGGGACGGCGGCGAACTTCCGAACGGGGAGCGGCGGCTACGACCTCTACCAGTGGACTCTCGACGGCGCGCCGATCTCGCGCGCGGCGGCCGTGGCGATCGCGGGAGCGGGAACAGGCTCCCATTCCCTCGGCGTGCAGGTGAGCGCGGACGGATGCTCGGCCTCGGCCGCCGTCGACCTCCAGGTCCAGTCCTCGCCTTCTCTGCCGACGATCATCGGACCGTCCTCGGTGCGCGTCGGCCAGACGGGAATCGTCGGAAGCGTCAGCTTCCACGAGGGCAACACCTACCAGTGGACGCTCGCGGGGGGGACCATCACCGGAGGCCAGGGGACGAGTCAGATCGTTTTCGATGCCGGCCCTCCGGGGACGACGATGATGTTGTCGGTCGTGGAGTTCGTCCCGACCGGGTGCGCCTCACCGGTGGCCTTGTCCGCGGTGCAGGTCGACTTCGCCGACGCCGGGACGGGACCGTTCCGCGACGCGATCGATGCGCTGGCTCGAAACGGAATCTCATCGGGCTGTGGCGGCGGCAACTTCTGCCCGGCTGCACCGGTCACCCGCGCGCAGATGGCGGTGTTTCTTCTCAAGGCGGAGCACGGCCCCGGCTACGTTCCCCCAAGCCCCGGCTTCGGCCAGCCGTTCATCGACGTCCCGCCGGGCTCCTTCGCCGCGGACTGGATCGACCAGCTCTATGTCGAGGGCATTGCCTCCGGGTGCGCGCCCGATTACTACTGTCCCGATGCGGCCGTCACGCGCGCGCAGATGGCGGTGCTTCTGTTGAAGACGGAGCATGGGAGCTCGTTCGTGCCGCCTCCCTGCACGGGCGTCTTCGCGGACGTGGAATGCTCGCCGACGCCCGCCTTCGCCGTCGACTGGATCGAGCAGCTTTACCACGAGGGCGTGACGGCGGGATGCGGCGGGGGCAACTACTGTCCGAACGCGCCCAACACGAGGGGACAGATGGCGGTGTTCATCACGAAGACCTTCAACTTGCAGTGACGAAAGCGCGACTCATCGGCGCAAGCGCGGAGATGTTAAGGGATTGAAACCCCGGTGAGCTCTTCGAGCTTCTCGATGAGCCTCGTCCTGGAAGCCCGGGTCCAGGGCCTCCGCAGCCGGGGTCTTCCGCTTCCGGTGGTGCCAGTACCCGCCGCTGACCTTCGCCGCGGGATCCTCGCTGACGGCGAGCCAGGTCTGGGTCAGGTGCCCCTTCTCGAGGTCGTCCGTCGCGCCGGGTCCGCCCATCTTCGTCGGGACCCATCCCGGATCGACGGCGTTGCTCAACACGTCCGGCCAGCGGCGCGCGACGGCGAACGCGAGCGCGACGAGGTAGAGCTTGGTCTCGGAGTAGGCCTTGCTGGCGTTCCACTTCCGTCTGGTCCAGTCGATGTCGTCGAGCGATCCGCCGCCTTCGTGGTGCATTCCGCTGCTCAGGTAGATCAGGCGGTCGGGACGGTCGATCCACGCCGTGAGCATGTAGGGAGCGAGGACGTTGATGGCCAGTGTCCGCGCGTGACCCTCGGGCGTCGATCCACGCGCGGGCTCGAGATAGACGCCGGCGTTGTGGATGACGGCGTCCATGCGGCCGAGGGCGTTGACCTGATCGGCGAGCGCGCGCGTCTCGGCCGCGCTGCTGAGGTCTCCGATGACCACGCCCTTCGCGCGCGGTGCGAGATCGGAAAGGACGGCCGCGCGCTCCCGGCTGCGCGCGTGCAGCACGACCTCGTGGCCCTCGTCCAGGAGAGCGCGGGCGGCGCCGAGGCCGAGGCCGTCAGCGGAGCCGGTGATGAAGACGCGAGCCATCGGAGTGGGATCGGAGCCGAAATCCGGGGTCAGGAACGTTCCTCGCGTCCGCGCCGGATCTCCGCGATCGCGCGCTCGAGGTCCGCGTTGACCCGCTGCCGGTCGATCCGGTGCTCCGCTTCGGCCTTCTCCTGCTCGGCCGGATCCCGGAGCAGGCTTGAGCGAGTCGTTGAAATGAATCTCGAGCTCCGCCAGCCGCGCGGCGGCGACCCGCCTGGCCTCGGCGATCTTCTCCTTCTGCGCGGCGGTCAACGGCTTTTCCTTGCCGGTGTCCGGGTCGGCGGCTCGCAGCCGTTCCATCGCGAGCTCGTAGGACGTCTTTGGCTTGTCTGCCACGAAAGGGATGCTATCAACGAGGGAGGAAGGCTGTTCTTACGGGTCGGTCTCCGCCGTCGCTCACTTGCCCGCGACGAGTTTCTGGAAGCGCGGGTTCTTGCGCAACGGGTCGAAGTTGGGGTCGATCCTCAGCCAGGCGGGTGTGACGAAATAGGGAATCTTCAGCAGCTGCTCGAGGTGGTCGATCGCCTTCTCGTATTCCCCGACCTCGATTTCGATGCGGACGAGCTGATGGAGATAATACGTGCCGGCCTGCGCGTCCCGGGCAGGGCCCCCGAGCTCGACCCCTCGCTGGCCCTCGCGGAGCGCCTCGTCCTTTCTCCCGAGATATGCCAGCGCGAGGCCGTGCTGCGAGTGGAGCTGCGGATCGTCCGGAGTGGCCCGGAGCTGCACTTCGTAGGCCTCTCGCGCCCGGTCCGCGTACTCTCGCGTGCCCGGGGCGTCCCCGGCGAAATGCCTCGCCTGGGCCTGCGCGATGGCCCACGCGGCGGGATTGTCGTCGAACGCGGCGGGCGTGAGGCGTCGAACGATCTCGGTCTGAGCGGGATCGAGCACCCATAGGAGATCGTAGTAGTTGGCGAGGACTGCGACGAGGGCTTCCGGCTCGACGGCCTTGCCGGTGCGAGCGAGGGCGGCGCGCGCGCCCGGAAGGTCGCCTTCTACGAGATAGGTCATCGCCAGGCTCTCGATCACCAACAGGTTCGCTGGAACAAGGCCGAGGACACGTTCGAACTCCTCCCTGGCCTCGAGGTTCCGGTGCAGGCGCAGGAGGAGGTCGCCCAACACGGAGCTCGAAGTGCGGGGGTCGAGTCGAAAGGCCTGGCGCAAATGCTCGAGCGCTTCGTTCCACTTGCCGAGGCTCACCTCGTCGATTGCGAGCCCACGAATGAGATCCGGCCGGCCCGGGGAGAGCCTCAGGGCCTTCTCGTACTCCGTGAGCGCGCCGGCGGGATCGCCGACGACGAGTCGATGGTACGTGGCGAGCGCCCGATAGCCATCCGGCTGCCCCGGCGCGAGCGCAATGCACTTCTCGGCAGCCTGACGCGCTCGCTCCGCCACTTCCGGCGAGGGAACGGAGTTGCTGTACAGCAGCGACAACACGGCGGATACCCGAGCCCAGGCGATCACGAACGCCGGGTCGAGGGCCACCGCCTGCTCGTAGAACGGGAGCGCCTTCCGAAGGCTCGGCGGGTCGCTACGCGTCGCGGCGGCGGAAACCTCCTCCCCCTTGAGGTAGGCGTCGTAGGCGGCCAGGTTCTCCGTGGGCCTGTCGGAGAGCTGCCGCTTCTGACCCTCCGCGAGCGCAAGCCCCAGCGCGTCCGCCACCTTCGAGGCGATGTCGGACTGCACCTGGAAGACGTCGGTCAGCGGCGCATCGAACGACTGCTGCCAACGCGAAGCGGGAGCCCCCGATGCCTTGATCTCCACGAGCTCCGGGCGGACCTGGACCCGGTTGGCTCCGCCACCCTTCTGCCAACGGACGGTCGCGGTCAGCAGGTACCGCGCGTCCAGCTCCCGGGCGATCTCCTGCGGCGTCTTGGTCGTCTTCTTGTAGGGGGTCGAGCTGCCGCGAGCGATCACCTCGATTCCCGGCAGCGACGTCAGCTTGCCCCGGACCTCGTCGGCGATGCCGTCCGCGAAGTAATCGTCCTCGGCGGAGCCGAGGTTCTCGAACGGGAGCACGGCCACGCGCTTGACCCCGCCGGCCGCCGCGTCCGGCCGCGGGCGCTTCCAGAGGAGAAGTCCCGCCGCCGCGAGCACGGCGACGACCGCCGCGGCGATCAGGGCGTTGCGGCGGCTCTTCGTTGGAGGCACGACGACCGCCTGCACGCCGCTCGTCACCGTCGTCGCCGGGCTCGAGGCCTCCGAGAGCGCGAAGGCAACGTCCTTGGCCGTCTGGAACCGGTTCTCCCGGTCCTTCTCCAGGCAGTGCCGCACGATGTGGTCGAGCGCCGGCGAGACGTTGCGGCCTGATTGCGTCAGCTCGAGTGGATCTTCCTTGAGGATCGCCGCGATCGTGTCGCTCGCGGTGTCGCGTTTGAATGCTTTTTTCCCGGAGAGCAGCTCGTAGAGGATCGCTCCGAACGAGAAGATGTCCGAGCGGTGATCGACCGGCAGGCCCCGCAGCTGTTCCGGGGACATGTAGCCCATCGTCCCCATCACGGTGCCCGGCTCGGTGTGGCCCGTGCCGGTCGGCGCGCTCGTCTGCTCGGGGGCCGCGTCCACGCGCTTCGCCAGGCCGAAGTCCAGGATCTTCACGTGGCCGTCCCTGGACACGAACACGTTGTCGGGCTTGAGGTCGCGATGCACGACGCCCTTCCCGTGCGCGGCCGAGAGCCCCTTCGCGATCTGGAGCGCCCAGTCCACGGCCTGGCGCTGTGTCACCGGCGCGCCGTCGAGCTTCCCGCGCAGGGTCTCGCCCTCCAGCAGCTCCATGACGGCGTACGTGGTCCCATCCTGTGTGCCGAAGTCGTGGATCGCGAGGATGTTGGGATGCGACAACGCCGCGACCGCCTTGGCCTCGCGCTCGAAGCGGGCCAGAGAATCGGAATCGTTCGCCACGGAGGCCGGGAGGACCTTGACCGCGACCTCCCGGTCGAGCTTCGAATCCCGCGCGCGGTAGACCTCGCCCATCCCGCCCGAACCGAGGGGCGCGAGGATCTCGTAAGGGCCCAGGCGGCTGCCAGCAACGAGCGTCAAACTGGAGCGCACTCTACATCGAGAGAGGGCTCAGTCTTGGAACAGGATGGGGTGAGTCCTGGTTGTCGTCAGCCCTTGCGCGCCTTCTCGATGGCGGCGACGTCGATCTTCTGCATCGTCATCATCGCGTCGAACGCTCGCTTCGCCTCGGCACCGCCGGCCGCGAGCGCCTCGGTCAGGACGCGCGGCGTGATCTGCCACGAGAGCCCCCAGCGGTCCTTGCACCAGCCGCACTCGCTCTCCTGGCCGCCGTTCTTGACGATGGCGTTCCAGTAGCGGTCGGTCTCTTCCTGATTTTCGGTCGCGACCTGGAAGGAGAACGCCTCGCTGTGCTTGAACATCGGGCCGCCGTTGAGGCCCATGCAGGGAATGCCCATGACGGTGAAGTCCACCGTGATGACGTCCCCCTTCTTGCCGCTCGGGTAGTCGCTAGGCGCCTTGTGAACGGCCTTGACCTCGCTGTTCGGGAAGGTGGCCGCGTAGAAGTTCGCGGCCTCCTCGGCGTCTTTGTCGTACCAGAGACAGATCGTGTTTTTCGGCGTCATGTTTGCGTGCTCCTTGCTGCGTTCAATGGCGTACGTTCCGGATTACGGAATTCGAGCGCCCGGGTTTTCCTGATCATCGCGAAGTCGCTCAGTAAGTTTCTTGATGCAAGCAGGATGCCGGGCAACTCCGCGATCGCCGGCACGATTCTTCTGACCGGCCGGACCGGGAATTTCGAGCCGCAGTTGCAACATCTACCCAATGTGCGGCCGGCTCCGGCGACTGCCGGCGGCGGGCACTTCCGAGACCTCTCTGCGCCGGTCCGCGCGAATGGAAACCCTTGTCTCGAGGAGGTATGCCATGGACGCAAGAATCAACTACGACAAAGTCTCGCCCGGGGTGCTGCAGGCGATGCTGGGCCTGGAGAAGCACCTCAACGAGCACGCGGATCGCAAGCTCCTCAACCTGGTCTATCTGCGCGCGTCGCAGATCAACGGCTGCGCGTTCTGCATCGACATGCACTGGAAAGACCTGCGCGCGGAGGGCGAGAACGAGCAGCGCCTGTACGGGCTCGACGCGTGGGCCGAGTCTCCCTATTACAGCGACCGCGAGCGTGCCGCCCTGGCGTGGACGGAGGCGGTGACGCGCCTGGGGGATGACCACGTGCCCGAGGAGGTGTTCGCGGAGGCGAGCCGGTTCTTCTCCGATTCGGAGCTTGCCGACCTGACCCTCGGCATCGTGGCGATCAACGGCTGGAATCGTCTGAACATCGCGTTCCGAACGCCGGCCGGCGACTACCGGCCTCCGGCGAAAAAGGCGGCAGCGGCGAAGGCCCCGGCGGGCCGGGCGGCGCAGCCGGATGCCGCGCACTGAAGCTGCGAGGGGAGCGGTGCGTTAGCGGCCGGTCGGCGTCCGGCCGCCGCTACGCATCGTCCTTCGGCGCGGGGTACAGCTTCTCGAAGTCCGGGTCGCCGTGCAGGCTCGCCAGGTCGGGATCTCGGCGCGTCCACTCGGCGTCGTGGTAGCCGGCTTCCCAGGCTTTGCGCAGCGCCTCGAGCGCGTCGGCGCGCCGGTCGATCTGGGCGAAGGTACAGGCGGCGTTGTAGAGGACCGTGGCCTCGTTCGGCCGGAGCGTCATCGCCAGGTTCGTCTCGCGGACAGCGTCGTCGATGCGCCCCTCCTGCGCGTACATGCCCCCGCAGAGGATCCGAGCCCTCGCGTCTTCCGGCACTTCGCGAAGGTGGTTTTCGAAGGTCTGGATGAGCCGCTGCCGGACTGAGTGGCGCTCCTCCTCCCGACCGAGCGCACCGAGGGCATTCATGAGGGGGATGTAAACGTTGTAGTCGGTGCCCGCCGCCTCGATGGCCTGCTCGGCGAGGGACGCGAGTTCCTCGTACTTGCCCGAGGCGAACAGCGCTCGCAACAGAAGGTAATACGCCCCTTCGCAGTCGCGCTTCCGGGAGATGGCGGCCCGCGTCAGGCGGACGGCATCGTCGTACCGGCTGCTGGCATAAAGGATCCAGCCCTGGGAGACGAGCACCTCGGGAATGTCCGGCGCGAGCGCCACCGCGCGCAGCGATGCCGACTGGGCGCGTTCCATGTACGTCCCGCCGGGCCCGGACCAGTACTGGGCATGGGCGCAGCCGTTGGCGATCGCCGCCCAGGCGAGGGCGAAGTTCGGGTCCAGCGTGACGGCGTTCTCGAACATCTGGAGGGCGAAATCCATGTCGCGCGTCGTGCGCCGGCGGGCGTAGCTGCGCCCGCGCAGATAGAGGTCGTACGCCTGGAGGTTCTCCGTCGGCTTGGCGGCGAGCTCCGCCTGTTCCTGAGGAGTCAGCTTGATCCGCAGCGCCTCGGCGATCTTGTGCGCGATCTCGTCCTGCACGGCGAAGATGTCGGACATCTCCCGGTCGTAGCGCTCCGACCAGACGGGGAAGCCGGTCGCCGCGTCGACGAGCTGCGCGTTGATCCTCAGCCGGTTCCCGGCGCGCCGCAAGCTGCCCTCGAGGGCGAAGTCCGCACGAAGCTGCCGGCTGATGTCCGCGGCCGTGGTCTTCTGATCGCGGAACGCGAGGACGGTCGTGCGCGGAAAGACGTTCAGACCCTTGATCTTCGAGAGGTCCGTCAGGATGTCCTCGGTGATGCCGTCGCGCAGGTACTCGTCTTCCTTCACGCCCGAGAGGTTCTCGAAGTAGAGGACGGCGATCGACCGCTGCGCGCGGGGCGCCGGCGCCTTCGAGTCGGCGGCCGAAGCCGGGCCGGACCGGTGTCCCTCGAGCTTGCGGCGCAGCCGCAGCAGATCGGTCTTCAGTTCCGTCGCCGTCTGGTAGCGCAGGGCCCGGTCCTTCTCCAGCGCCTTCTCCAGGATCGGGCCGAGCGAGGCGGGCATCGCCGGGTTCGAGTCCTCGAGGGGCCGCGGCTCGCGGTTCAGGATCGCGTCGAAGACGACGGCCTGCGTGTCGCCCTCGAAGGCCCGGTCGCCCGTGGCCATCTGGTAGAGGATCGCTCCGAGCGAGAAGAGGTCGGTGCGCGCATCGGTCGCGAGTCCGCGCGCCTGTTCCGGCGACATGAACTGGACGGTGCCGAAGACCGTCCCCGCGGCGGTCAGGTCCGCGCCGCGCGGTGGCGCCGTGGGCGTAGCCGTCAGCGCGCTGAGCTCGTTGTGGTCGAACTTCGCCAGGCCGAAATCGAGGATCTTCACCTGGCCGCGCGGGGTCACCATCATGTTCATCGGCTTCAGGTCGCGGTGGACGACTCCCTTCGCGTGCGCCGCCTCGAGGGCGTCCGCCATCTGGACGCCGAGATCGAGAAGCGGCCCGATCTCCATCGGCCGCCCGGCCAGACGGGCCGCGAGGGATTCGCCGTCGACGAGCTCCATCACGATGAAGGTGCGCCCGGCGTCCTGCTCGATGGCGTGCACGGTGCAGATGCCGGGATGGTTCAGGGCCGAGGCCGCTCGGGCCTCCCGCTCGAATCGCTCCAGCATCGGCGCGTCCTGGGCGAGGGCCACCGAGAGAAATTTCAGCGCGACGTTGCGCCGCAGGCGCGTGTCCTCCGCCTCGTAGACCACGCCCATGCCGCCGGCGCCGAGCTCGCGCAGGATTCGATAGTGAGAGATCGTCGTTCCGAGCAAAGTGTCTCCTCGATTGAGCTTGAACTCTACCGCACGGCGAATCGATGCGAGGTCGGTCCTGACGGCATCCCGGTCGTACCGGCAATTGCCGGTCGGCCAGCGCCGGGACGACGGGATGTGATCTCATCCTGTCCCGATGACGATCTCGCGCGCGGAGGCCCTTCGGATCGCGAAAGCCTGCCTGCGAGGCGATGAAATCCGTCAGGGCTTCGGGATCCAGGGGGTCTCTTCCGGCGACGAGGCTGCAGGACTCATGCCCTATGGGCTCAGCGTCCCCCTCGAGAAGTGTTGGATCGCGTACGTCCAGGAGCCCGTGCTCGCACTCAGGTCTTCGACGATAATCCTGATCAACAAGGACTCCGGAAGAGTCGTGTTCTCGGGCTCTGCGAACGACGAGGGCTGAGATTTCGGGAGGCCGCCGATGTCGACTTCAACCACCCGCACCGATCCCACTTCCCGCTGGACGCGTTGGGCCGGCTGGGTCCTCTCCTTTTTGCCCGTCATGATCCTGCTGAGCAGCGCATACGTCAGGTCCACCCACCACACCGCCGCCGTGGCCGAGATCGTCACGGGCTATGGCTTCCCGGAATCCGCCATCGGCTACATCGTCGTTGCGGAATGCGTCCTGGTGGCGCTCTACCTGATTCCACAGACGGCCGTCCTCGGCGCGATCGTCCTGACGGGCTACCTCGGCGGCGCGGTGGCCGCGCACTTGCGGGTCGGCGACACCGCGCGCGCAGCCATTCCGGTGGCCATCGCCATTTTCGCCTGGGGCGGGCTGTACCTGCGGGACAGCCGCATCCGCCAGCTCGTTCCCTTCCGACGCGGTCGGAGCTAGAGCGCCCGATCCCGCTCGAGCTCGGCGAGCGGCTGCCCCTTGCTCATCCAGCGGCTCATGATCTCGAAGGCCCAGGCGTTCGGCGGCTCGTGATTCTGGTCGCTTTCGACGGCGATCTCGAACCAGTCGGACGCTTCCTGATAACGGCCCTGTTCGGCGGCCCGCAGGCCCAGCAGCCAGCCCCGGCTCGCCACCGTCAGGCTTGCGTCCGCTTGCTGATCGAGCTGTTCCGGGGTCAGCTTTCCGAGCAGGAAGAGGCCCATGGCCCTCCAGACGTTCGGAGGGCGAGCCTCGAAATATCGCACGAGCTCTTCGCGTCGCGGGGAGTCGGCCTCACGGTTGTGGACGAGCGAGGCGGCCCGCATGACCTGCAACTCGTCCTCTTTCGTCGGCCTCGCCGGATCTCCGAGCGGCACCCAGAGGATGTCGTAGCGCTGGAACTGAAAGGCGATGAGAGCGAGCTGGTGCGCGTTGCGCGACGTCTTGCGCAGCCAGTCCGCCGCGGCCGCTTCGCCGTCGGTCTTCGCGAGCTCGTCGTACGCCCAGATCTGGAAGCCGGCCTTGTCGGCCTCGTTGGCGCCCGAGACGTTCGACAGCATGGCGAAGGCCAGCTTGTGGTTGCCGCGGCCCCCTACGTTCCTGGCCAGTGCGGCGAGGTAGCGAGGATTGGTCTTCCGGTCCTGCAGGGCGGCGAAGGCGCTCTGTCCGAGATGCGGATCGGCTTCGGCGAAGACGCGCCCGAACGACCCCGCGATGTCGCCCTCCCACTGCGAAGGGTTGATGACGCGAGCCTCGGTCAGCACCCTGGCCGCCTCGGCGAAGTTCTTCTGTCTCCAGTGCAGGCGCGCGATGATGGCGAAGGGAACGTCGCCGTCCGGGTAACGCTCCAGGGCGGCGGTGGCGAGCTTCATGGCCCCGTCCCAGTCCCCCTGTTCTTCCAGGAACCAGGCGGCTTCGGTGAGCGCCTCGTACGTGTACGCGGGCACGGCGGGCCGGATCGTCGCCGAAGCCTCTTTCCATTTCTTCTCGTCGGCGAACGTCTCGGCCTTCAAGACGACGGCATGCGCCCATCGAAGGTCGCGATCGTCGCGGGGCCGGTGCGCGAGCCAGGCCGTCACGGCATCACGGGCGGCCGCCGGCTGCTTGGATTTCCGGAGCTCTTCGACCAGCGTCCCGAGGACGCCGGTGTCCTCCGGCTCCGCTTTCATGAGCGCGTCGTACTGGGTGCGAGAGAACGCGGGGTCCGCGCCGTCCTTTCCGCGCAGAAGGATCAGGGCGAGCAGGCGAGAGGACGTCGACTGATTCGGGTCGGCCGCGAACGCTTCGAGCGCGCGGACGTCCCCGACCTGGCCGGCGTGCCGCACCGCGGCGTCCGTCGTGTACGGCGCCGCGTCGCCGAGGCTCTGCTGCAGTTTCTCCGCGCGCGGAACGTCAATGAGCGGATTGCGGGCGAAAGAGACCGAGGTCCTGAGGTTGTCCGGGCGGGAGTCGAGCACGCCGGTGACGTTGCGCAGCATCTGTCGTTGCAACGGGTCGGTTCCGGACTCGCCCGTCCAGGAGAGAAACGAGATCACGCGCTCGAGGGGAACGACGCCGATGTGGCGCCAGTCCGCGAGCTGCTCGATCATCGGACCGTGGGGGCCGCCGTTGCGCACGGCCACCCGGGCGAGGATCCACGCTTTCAACTCGGCCGCCGTCCCGGGCGCGGGGTCCTTGATCTGCTGTGCGAGCGCTTCTCCCTCAGGGGTCGAGCCCCGAAAGTCGAAGGCGAAGACGGCCGACTCGTGGATTCCGGAGTAGAAGGTGGCGCGCTGGAAAGAGCGCAGCGACTGCCCGTCGAAGAGAGGACCATTCTCCTTGGAGGCGTTGTGCGCGGCGGCCTCCTCGAAGGCGCGGGTCTGGGCCTCCGGCGGGGATGTCAGGCGAGCCTGCTCGGTGGCGAGGTATGACGACAGGGGTTCGTCGGGCCACGCGTCGGGACCCCACAGCCCCTCGGACTTGCCGCGTTCAGCGCTGGGCGCCGTGGCCTGGAGGAACGCCGTCACCGTGAGGGCCGCGGCCGTTTCCCGGATCGAATCGAAGTCCGCGAGATCGGCGATCGCCCGCAGGGAGGCGAGATTGACCTCGCGGCTCCACCGCGACTTCCGGAAGGCCGCCCACCATCGGACCGGTCCTCGACCTCTCGCAAGGTCCAGCAGCTCCAGGTACTGGGCCCGCGCGGCGTTCTCGTCGGCGGCGAGAGCGGCGAGCCCCTTCGAATCGAACCGTGCGTACGGGCCCACGGGATCATCGGGGGGAAGTGTCTTCGCCAATTCGGCGGCCGCGGCCTCGTAGCCCATCGTCCGCAGCAGAAGGGCTTCGTCGCTCCGGGCCGCGCCCGGTTGCAGCGCTTTCGAGAGTGCCACCAGCGCGACGGTGTGGCCGACGAGCGGGTCGGAGAGCTGGAGCGCGTCGTAGGTCTGGACGACGAGCCAGACCGATCCTCCGGCCGCGGCGCTGACGAGCGCCGGATGCAGTACCCGTTTCGAGGCAAGGCGATTGAGTTGCCCGAGCGCCGTCAGCACCTGCTCCGCCGAGCCGTGGGACAGGTCGTTCGCAAGGCCCGCCAGTTCGGGAATCGAATCCGCGCTCGGACTCGCCGGGTGGCGGGCAAGGCAACGCGTCGTCCACGCCGCGAGCAGTCGATCCCAGTCCGCGTACGCCGGGATCTCGGGCAGCGTTCCGACCGCCTCGTGCTCGAGCTGCAAGGTCCAGTGATCCCGGTCGAACCGCACGCTGAGCGTCGCCACCGACGTGCGACCCGACGCGATGCGGTCGATCTCTTCGATCGCGTACAGGAACCGCCGGTCCGGTTTGATGCGATAGCGGCTGCGGTAGAAGGAAGGCAGGTCCGCCTGGGACACCTTGCCGATTTCGCCAGGCGCCGGGCCGGGATCCAGCCGCATCCAACCGATCTCCTCGACGGTGCTTTGAATCGGCGCGGGACGTTTGCTCGCGCTCGGGACATTCGGCGGATCAGGCGGCCTGTTGTGTTGTTGCAGAGCAAGAGCACCTGCTGCGATCGCCAGCAGCGCGCACAGGACATAGATCCGCCACCGCGGGGACCTGTCAGCGTCGGACATTTGGCGGAATCCTAACAGGATGGGGCCGACGCGAACCACGGAATCCGGCGTCACGCCGCTCGTTTTGGCGTTGTATTAGAGTTCCTCGCACAGGTCGTTTGCAAAACAGATTGAGGGGATTCGTCGCCCGCGCGGTGCTCGGGATCTGCGCCCCCGGGGCGCACCGGCTAGCGGCTCGCCGGGGTGCCGGCTCGAACGCGAACCTGATCCCACGCTCACGCTCGTTCCCACGGCGCGCGCCTCGTCCCCTGGTCACTTCGGGAGACGTCGCGCGCCGCGAACCGAAAGAGCGCCGCTCGATAGAATACCCGGCAATGAGCGGAGTCCGGACGGGATTCCTTTGCCCCCGGAAGTCGGCGTCGGTGATCGTCGGCCTGTGGTTCGCTCTCGCCGCGGCGGCGGCGGGAGCGGCGCCGCGAGTCGTGGCGATCGGCGACGTGCATGGAAACCTGCCCGCGTTCCAGGCGATCCTGGCCCAGGCCGGCCTCGTCGACGCTGGCGGCGCGTGGACCGGCGGCGACGCGGTCCTGGTCCAGCTCGGCGATCTGATCGACCGCGGCCCCTCGATGCGGGCGACCCTCGATTTCGTGATGGCCCTCGAAGGGCGGGCGGCAAGTCGCGGCGGCCGGGTGGTGGCCCTTCTGGGCAATCACGAGGTCATGAACATGACGGGCGACCTGCGCTACGTGGCGCCCGAGAACTACACCGAGTTCGCCGACGCCGGGTCGGAGAAGCGGCGCACGGACGCCTGGGAGGCGGTCGTCGCGCTGCGCAAGAGCCGCGCGCGTCGGCTCGGGCAGCCGGATCCGCCGATCGGCCCGGAGGCGCGGCGGGATTGGCTCGCCGCGCATCCGCCGGGGTACCTCGAGCAGAGGGAGGCGTTCGGCCCGGACGGCGCGTACGGCCGCTGGTTGCGCCGTCACTCCGCGTGTGTGCTGGAGAGTGGCAGCGCGTTCCTGCACGGCGGAGTCTCGCCCTCCCTGGCAGAGCCGCTCGAGAACCTGGACCGGCGCGTGCACGAGGACCTCGCGGCCTACGACGCGGACCGGAAGCTCTTCGTCGAACAGGGGCTCATCCTCCCGTTCTTCGACCTGGAGGAGACGTTCCGGGCTCTGCGCGAGGAGCTCGCGGCCCTCGACGCGTCGGGAACCGCCGAGAGCGGCGAGCGGCGCAAGATCTACCAGCGTTTTCTGGAATGGGACAAGTGGACGATGAACAGCCCGGAGGGTCCGCTGTGGTTTCGAGGCTACAACGCGTGGACCGACGAGGAGGTCAGGGCGCAGATGCCGCGGCTTCTCGCGGCCGTCCATGCCGAGCGCTTCGTCGTCGCGCACTCGGTTCAGCCGGACGGACGGATTCGGATGCGCTTCGACGGGGCCGTCTTCCTGATCGATACGGGAATGCTCGACGCGCGCTTTTTCCCGGGCGGCCGGGCCTCGGCGCTCGAGCTCTCGGACGGCGTCGCGCGCGCGATCTATCCCGGCGAGCCGCCCCGGATTCTCCAGGAAGCGCCCGCGAAGAAGGTCGCGGGGCTGCGATGAGCGGGAACTCGCACCGTCCATGATGAATCCCGTCTCGGCGATCTTCAGCCTCCAGCGGGGCGACGGGCGGCGTGGCGGGCTGCTCTTCACCTACCTCTTCCTGATCATCACCTGCTACCAGCTCGGCAAGACGGCGCGCGACGCGCTCTTTCTGAGCGTGTTCAAGGCATCGAAGCTGCCCTACGCCGACATGGCGATCGCCGTCCTGGTGGGGGTGGTGATCGCCATCTACGTGACGATCGGCCGGCGCGTGGCACTGCGCGACCTGCTGGTGGGATGCCTGCTGATCTTCGCGGTGCTGCAGTGCGGCTTCTGGTACCTGGCGAAGTTCCACCCGCATTGGACGTGGCAGTATCCGGTCTTCTACATCTGGGTGGGAATTCTCGGGGTGCTGGCGCCGACTCAGGTGTGGACGCTCGCGAACTACCTGCTGACGACTCGCGAGGCCAAGCGCATCTTCGGTCTCGTCGGCGCGGGCGGGATCAGCGGCTGGATTTTTTCCGGCATCCTCGCCGACCAGCTCGCGACCACGCCGGGCCTGGGCACCGAGAGTTTGCTCCTCGCGATGGCGATCGGGCTCGTGGGCTGCGCCGCGCTGGTGGTCGTCCTCTGGCGCGAAAGGAAGACGTCTCCGGTCGCGGGCGCGGCGCCGCACGCGCAGCCAGCCCCGACGAGCCTGCGCCAGAGCCTCTCGGTCGTCTTTTCCTCGCCGTACCTCGTCTCGATTGCGTTGCTGATCACGCTCGCTTCGCTCGCGACGTGCTTCGCCGGCTGGCAGTTCAAGGCGATCGCCAAGGCCGCCTATACCGACAAGAACGCCCTGACCGCTTTTTTCGGACGGTTCAACTTCTGGGCGGGCCTCGCCTGCCTGGTGCTCCAGCTCATCCTGACCTCGCGTTTCCTGCGCCGCTTCGGCCTCGGGCCCGCGTTGCTGGTCGTGCCGCTCGTGGTTTTCGGCAGCGAGCTCGCCGTGTTCGCCGCCGGCACCCTGGCCGCGGCGATCCTGCTCAAGGGCGGCGACTCGGTCGTGCGCTATTCGCTCGACAAGTCTTCGGTGGAGCTCCTGTACCTGCCCATTCCTCCCGAGCTCAAGCTGCAAGCCAAGTCGACCATCGACACCGTCATCTGGCGGCTGGGCGACGGCCTGGCCGGCTTCGCGCTTGCGATCTTCACGGATCAGCTCCACTGGTCGGCGCGCAGGGTGTCGCTCGTCAACCTGGTCTTCGCCGGAGGCTGGATCGCGGCGGCGATCTCCGCGCGACGGCGCTATGCCGACACCCTCCTGCAGAGCATCCGGCAGCGGCGCCTCGACGCCGAGCGACAGCTCGCTCCGGTGCTCGACCGCTCCACCGCCGACATCCTGGCAACCCAGCTCGACTCCGCCGACCCGAAGCAGGTCCTCTACGCCCTCGACCTTCTGGGCGCCGCGCACGGTACGACGCACCCCGCCTTGCGCGACCTCCTGAACCACGAGGTGCCTGCCGTGCGCCAGCGCGCGCTCGGGCTGCTCGACGCGGCGGGGGACCTGTGGGTCCTGCCGCGTGTCGAGGAGATGCTTCGGGATCCGGATGCCGGCGTCCGCTCGGCGGCTCTCCTGTTTCTCGCGCACCACGCCCCGCTCGATCCGCTGCGCCGGATCCAGGAGCTCGACGGCTTTCAGGACGTCTCGGTGATGTCGGGGATCGTCGCCTTCCTGGCGCAGTCGGGCGACAAGGACCAGCTTCCCGAAGCACGCCTGTTGCTCGATCGGATGATCGCCGAGCGCGGCGAGGCGGGAAAGCACGTGCGGCTCGAGGCGGCGTCCCTGCTCGGCACCCTCGTCGACGACTTCGACGACCAGCTCGACGCGCTGCTCGCCGACGAGGAGCCCGAAGTCGTGCGCGCCGCCGCTCGCTCCGCGGGAAAGCGTCACAGGCGCCACGCGGCGCCGAAGCTGGTCGAGCTCCTGAACGAGCCGCGCGTGCGCGAGGAGGCGGCCGAAGCCCTCGTCGCGATGGGCGACCGTGTCCTCGGCGCCCTGCGGGACCAGCTGATGGACGGGGACGTTCCGGCGGCGCTGCGCCTCGAGGTTCCGGCCCTTCTGGCGCGCATCGGCGGCCAGGACGCGGCTGCCGCGCTCGTCGGGAACCTGCTCGAGACCGACCCGGAGCTGCGGTTTCGCACGATTTGCGCGCTGAACGACCTGCGTCGCGATCGCCCGCAGACGGTGCTCGATCCGGCCCGGCTCCGCGCGGCGCTCGGCTTCGAGATGATGCTCCACTGCCGCACCAACCAGATCCTCTCGGTGACCGGGCGCGGAACCGGGTCACCCCGCGAGGGGAATCCGACGGAGGTCGTCCGGCGGCTCGACGCGGAGCGCGATCGGGAGATCGAGCGGATCTTCCGGCTCCTGAGCCTGATCTATCCGGGGACGGACTTTCGGAGTGCCCACTACGGGCTGCGCTCGGGCGATGCGACCGCGCGCGACCACGCGCTCGAATTCCTCGAGCTCGCGCTCGACGGGGAGCTCCGCAGGTCGCTCGTATCGCTGCTCGATCCGACCGTATCGCTGGACGCGCGTCTGGCTCCGATCCTGAAGCGCACCCACGTGGCGGCGCCCACGGCCGGCGATCTTGCCGCGGCACTGGTCGAAAGCGAGGACGTCTGGCTGAAGGCCTGCGGCGTCACGGCCATCGGCGCTCTCGGTCTCGTTGGGCTGGCCGACCGGGTGGAGGCGTGCCTCGACGCGGAGGACGAGGTTCTTCGCGAAGCCGCGCGCGCGGCGAAGAAGCAGCTCGCGGAAGACGCCGCGACCCTCTCGCGCGGCTAGCCGTCGGATTGGCGGCGGGCGCCTACTGGGGGTTGGGCGCCACCGCCGCCGGCGCCGGCGAGGGCGCGGGCACGAAGACGAAACTGTAGAGGACCTTCTCCTCGCCGCGTTCGGCAATGACCTTGTTCAGCCGCTCGATCAGGAGTTTGCGCCGCGTGAAGAGCGCGTCGAGCTCGAACGTGGTGAGGTACTCCTTCAAGCGCTGACGGACCTGCGCTTCGTCCAGCTCCTTGAGTTTCGCGAACATGTGCCGCTCGCACTGGGTGATCGAGTCGGGATCCTCCAGGGTCGGATTCCGGCGGAAGGCCCGGGTGTGGTCGATCATCCAGAGTTTCCAGTCGGGCGTGATGAGGATGTTTCCGCGGTTGCGGTCGGTGTTGTAGATGAGCGCGTCGAAGACGTTCATCATCTGAACCTGCTTCTTCCACTCCTGGTCGTCCGGGGGTTTAATGTTCTCCTTGACCTGCTTGAGCTCCGTCATCGCGTGCTCGACGAAGATCTGAACGCTGCCTTTCGTATTCTCGAGCCGGCGCAGCGTGGCGGGCGGCACGTTGTCGAGGCCGAGCAGGAGACTCAGCTCGTAGGCGGCCGGCTCGAAGATGAAGGAATCGCGGAAGTAGAGCTGGTTCCTGCCGCCTCCGAAGGTCGGCCGGTCCTTTTCTTCGTTCACGTCGCGGAAGACGGCGTCGGCGCGCACGCCGTTCTTTTCGAGCAGGAGCTTGCGCGGAAAGGTGACGCCGCCGGAGAGGTGCGTCTGCGACTTGACGTTCGCGGTGCGCAGGAACTCGAGCAGCTCCGCGTCGGAAGCAAACGGCAGCGGCTTGCCGTCGGGATCCGTCCACCGCATCGCGGAAGGGGCTTCCGTTCCGGCTTTTCCAGCCGGCGCCGCCGGGGGAGCGGCGGCGGGGCTCTGCGCCGCCAGAGCGGCGGCCAGCAGCAGGCTTCCCGCGATCAGAGCTGCCCGAGGATGCTTTCGCCCGCTCATGGAACCTCCCTCGATGGCTCAGCCTGGGTCATTGTGGGGAAAGTATCACCGCCGGGGACCGCCACCTGCTGAGCCACTCGGGCCGCAGCCGGTATAGACTTCGCTGCTGTTTCGAAGAATTAGCTTCGAAGATTTGGAGGGATCTCTATGAAGACCCGTACCCTGCTTGCGGCCCTGGTGGTTTTTCTGTCCGGCGTTGCTCTGTCCCTGGCAGCCGACGTGGACCTGAGCCCGAACATGGGCACCTGGAAACTCAACGAGGCGAAGTCCCAGTTCAGTCCCGGCGCGACCAAGAACCAGACCGTCGTCTATGCATCCGCGGGCGACATGGTGAAAGTCACCACGGACGGCACGGGCAAGGATGGCAAGCCCGTTCACACCGAGTGGACCGGTAAGTTCGACGGCAAGGACTATCCGGTGACCGGCTCTTCGGAAGGCGACTCGCGGTCGTACATTGCCTCCGGCAAGCACTCGCTGAGCATGACCATCAAGCAGGCCGGAAAGGT
This sequence comes from uncultured Acidobacteriota bacterium, assembly GCA_963843325.1. Lineage (GTDB taxonomy): Bacteria > Acidobacteriota > Thermoanaerobaculia > UBA5066 > Gp7-AA6 > DAHUXD01. Next base: position 23,407 of record CAWJKC010000011.1, on the reverse strand, counting down.
CGTTGCCACCGGCAAGATCACCATTGCCCTCGACGGCAAGTCCCGCACGGTCACCACGACGGGAGCCGAGCCCTCGATGAACAACACGGCGGTCTACGACAAGCAGTAGCGCGCGACCGAATCCTCGAAAATCACTCCTCTCCTCTCCCCTGGTGACGGGGAGAGGAGAGGTAGCTTCCTCGTCGCCGCTCGCACCCTCACGGCGCCACGACGACGAACGCCCCCTTCATCTTCCCGTGCCCGAACCCGCAGAAATGTGAGCACTTGAACGGATACGTTCCCGCCTTCTCCGGTGTGAACGTGACCGTGGCCGGCTTGTCCTTTTCGTATTCGATCTCCTCGAGATTCAGCTCCGGGCACTTGAACCCGTGCTTCGTGTCTTCGCTCGTGAACGTGATTTCCACGGGCTCACCGACCTTCAGCTCGATCTGCGAGGGCTGGAACTCGTACTTCTTCGCCACGACGGTGATCTTTCGGGTTTCCTGTGGCTCTTGCGCCTGGACCACGAAGGAGCAGGCCAGGGCGGCGAGGAGGGCAGCGGAAAGGTTCAGCGTTTGCGCATGTCGGCTCTCCTTGGGAAATAGGCCACCATCCTGACACGACCACGGGAGCCGGGCATCAGAATCTCTGCGGATGTCCGCTGTCGTTCTCTCCGTCAACGGCAGACCGCGATCCGTCGACGCCCCGCCCGACGAACCGCTCCTCTCGGTCCTGCGCAATCGTCTCGAGCTGACCGGAACCAAGTACGGTTGCGGGGAAGGTCAGTGCGGCGCCTGCATGGTGCTGCTCGACGGGCAGGCGACGCCGTCCTGCCAGACGCCGGTCTCCGAAGCGGCGGGCAAGAAGATCGTCACGATCGAGGGGCTCGCCGAGAACGGCCGGCTCCATCCGGTCCAGGCGGCGTTTCTCGAGGAAGAGGCGTTTCAGTGCGGCTACTGCACGTCCGGAATGATCGTCGCGTCGGTCGCCCTGCTGAAGACGAACGCCAATCCGAGCGCGGAGGACATCGTCGGAACGCTCGCGCGCAACGTCTGCCGCTGCGGCACGTATCCGCGGATCCTCGCGGCCGTCCAGTCCGCGGCCCGGAAAGGGGCTCGCGAAGTGAGACAGCGCGGGGGGACATCGATCAGGAACGCCGAGCTCGCGCAGCACGAGGTCCCTTCCCTCCACTGGTTCTCTCTCGACCGCCGCCGGTTCCTCCGCCTCTTCGGCGGCGGCATTGCCGTCGGCCTCGCCGCGCCCGGCGCCGCTGTCCTGCGCGCCCAGGAGTCCGGCCGCGCGCGCGAATCCCATGAGCTCCCGAAGGACCTCGCCGCCTGGCTGCACATCGACAAGGACGGCCGCGTCACCGTCTTCACGGGCAAGGTCGAGATGGGTCAGAACATCCGGACCTCGCTTTCGCAGCAGGTCGCCGAGGAGCTCCGCGTCTCCGTCGATGCGATCCGCATGGTCATGGGCGACACGGACCTCTGCCCCTGGGACGCGGGGACCTTCGGCAGCCGCACGACGCCGACCATGGGACCGCAGCTTCGCGCCGTCGCGGCCACCGCGCGCGAGGCGCTCGTCGACCTCGCCGCCCGAGCGCTGGAAGGTCTCGCGCGACGGGCTGACCGCGGAAAACGGCCGGATCGTCGACGGGGCAGCGAAGCAGGCGCTCTCCTACGGCGAGCTCACGCGCGGCGAGAAGCTCGTCATGACCCTGCCCGCCGACATTGCGGCCGTCGCCGTTTCTCCCGCGGCGAAATGGAAGATCGCCGGCACGCCGGTTCCCAAGATCGACGGCCGCGACTTCGTCACCGGCGCGCACAAGTACCCGTCCGACATGACCCGCCCCGGAATGCTCCACGGCAAGATCCTCCGCCCGATCGCCTTCGAGGCGACGCTCCTCTCGCTCGACGCCGCCAAGGCCGAGGCCATGCCCGGCGTCAAAGTCGTGCGCGACGGCGACTTCACCGGCGTCGTCGCTCCGGACCTCTACACGGCCGAGCAGGCGGTCGCCGCGCTCGCGTCGGGAGCGAAGTGGAAGGAAACCCCCGGCCAACCCTCGAACGCGACCCTCTTCGACTACCTCAAGAAGAACGCCGACGCCGGCTCGGACCGTGCCGAGCCCAGGATCACCGGCTCCGTCGACCAGGGTCTCGCCTCCGCCGACGTCAAGCTCTCGCAGACCTACACGGTCCAGTACATCGCGCACGCGCCGCTCGAGCCGCGCGCCGCGGTCGCCGAGTGGAACGGCGACAAGCTCACCGTCTGGACCGGCTCGCAGCGCCCGTTCGCCGTGCGCGAGGAGCTCGCCACCGCGTTCCGGATCCCGGGCGAGAACGTGCGCGTCCTCATCCCCGACACCGGCTCCGCCTACGGCGGCAAGCACACCGGCGACGCGGCGATCGAGGCCGCGCGCCTGTCCAAGGCCGCCGGCAAGCCGGTCAAGGTCGTCTGGACGCGCGAAGAGGAGTTCACCTGGGCGTACCTGCGCCCGGCCGGCGTCATCGAGGTCCGAGGCGGTGCGCGCAGGGACGGCACGCTCGTCGCGTGGGAGTTCCACAACTACAACTCCGGCCCCGCCGGCATCGCGACGCCCTACGAGGTTCCCAACCAGAAGATCCAGTACCACCCCGTCAAGTCGCCGCTGCGCCAGGGCTCGTATCGCGCGCTTGCCTCGACGGCGAACCACTTCGCGCGCGAGAGCCACATGGACGAGCTCGCGCACGAAGTCGGGATGGATCCGCTCGCGTTCCGCCTGAAGAACCTCTCCGACGCGCGCCTCAGGGCCGTCTTCGAGGCCGCCGCCGACAAGTTCGGCTGGTCCAAGCGCCAGTCCGCGCCCGGCCGCGGATTCGGGATCGCCGGCGGCATCGAGAAGGCCGGCTACATCGCCCTCTGTGCCGAAGTCGAGGTCGACAAGCCGTCGGGCGTCGTCCACATCCGCCGCGTCGCGGCCGCCTTCGAGTGCGGCGCCGTCGTCAATCCCGGCGGGCTGCGCAATCAGGTCGAGGGCGCGATCGTCCAGGGCATCGGCGGCGCGCTCTTCGAAGCGATCCGCTTCGCCGACGGCAGGCTCCTGAACCCGCACTTCGCCCAGTACCGCCTGCCGCGCTTCCCCGACGTTCCGCCGATCGAGCTCGTCCTGCTCGACCGCAAGGACCTTCCGTCCGCGGGCGCAGGCGAATGCCCCATCGTGGCCCTCGCGCCGGCCGTGGCCGGGGCGATGTTCGAAGCGACGGGGAAGAGGGTGCGGGGTTTGCCGCTGGAAGGACTGGGGAGCTAGCAGGCTCCATGACGGGGCGCTTCTCCGAACGGCTTCTTTCCCTCTTCGCTGCCTCGCCGGTGCTCCGGATCCGCGCCGGCGCCGACCACCGCTTCCTCGGCATCTGGGTCGTCGTCGCGAGGGGACGGGTTTTCGTGCGCCCGTGGAACGACAAGCCCGCGGGCTGGCGGCGGACGTTTCTCGAGGACCCGAACGGCGCGGTTCTGATCAGGGACGTGAAACGCGAGATCCGCGTCCGCGCGAGGCCCGCTCGCGGCGAGCGCCTGTACGACGCGATCGACGACGCTTACGCCGCGAAGTATTCGAGTCCCGCCAATCGGAAATGGGTGCGCGGGCTCCAGGCCGCGCGAAGGCGGAAGACCACGATGGAGCTGTTACCTCGATAGGCAGGAGTCGACTCAGCGGCTCGGCGCCCTCGCCGGGCGCGGCGCGAACCGGCTCATCGCGAGCGCGATGGGCAGGCCGACGCAGCTCATGTGGACGAGCAACGGCACGGGCCAGAGATCCGGAAGCGGGCGCTTCGGCGGGTTGGCGAGCCAGAGTGGGCGCAGCGCGGCGAGCGCGGGGATGACGCCGCGGTACATCACGAGAAGCCAGAAGACCCCGAAGAGGATCCCGCTCAGGACGGGATGCTCCAGCATCGCGGGCCACCGCCGGCTCGCCAGGTAGAAGACGAGCGTGGCGGACAGGGCCACGAGAAAGTGCATGGCGAGGCCGAGGATCGCGGTCGCCGCGCCCATCTCGAAGCTCTGCGGTCCGAGCACGGAGGCGGCGATGCCCTGGAGCATGCGCGTGGGCTTGCTGCCGCCAAGGATCGTGATGACGACCGCCGAGGTGATGTCGAGGATCCCGCAGGCGAGCCAGGCCCACAGGATGGCGCGGCGGACGGACGGGGTCGTGGTCATCTCCTGCGTCCTTCATACGGCTCGGCGACGCGGAGGTTTGGGGTCAGGCGTGGAACTACGTTCTCAGCAGGTACCAGCCCGCGGCCGTCGCAGCGCAGCGCCGAGGATCGCGAGCATCGCGGTTGAGCGCGGGGACGGGTTCGAGCTGGCGGGAGAGGCCCGCGGCATCACGCCTGCCGATCTTGAGTGCGTCGCCGCCTTCCGGCGAACCAGATCGTCCGCCGTCTCGCCCGACGGTGATGCCCAGGAGCCCCGCGCCGGGCGAGAGGTCGTACAATCGGTCAACGCGCCGGTCACCGCGATGCGACCCGTCCGGCTCGTCGACGTTCTCGCGTAAACCCCGAGTGGTCCGATCGCGGGTTCCGACGGTGCTGTCGAGGATGTTGCTGCACCCGGCGCCACGTCGGCGGGAGGACTCGGTCCGACACTGACCGTTCGAGCGTCGCAGTCGAACGATCTTGCACGGAGCCACGCCATCGGTCATGACGCTGAGCTCACGGAGTTGCCGTCGACGGCCACCCCGAGGTGATTGCGCCGAGCTGCGCGTAGACCGATCGGGTATCGAACAGGTTGTAGAACACGAACCCGTGCCACCGGTGTCCAGCCGCCCGACCTGACCGACGTCGCTCGTCAAGGCCCGAGCGCGCCGTCCGGCCCGACCGTCGATCGTCCGGGGGCCGATCGACGGCAACCGGGATCGAGATACTCACGTCACGACCCCGGCCGTGGTCATGCGGCCAATACGGTTGTTGAAGTCCGTGAACCAGATCGCTCCATCGGGCCCCAGCGTGATGTCGCCCGCGCCCGAGTCCGGGGGAAACCCGTTGAAGATCGAGGTCGCGCCCGTGGCGACGTCGGTCGCGGACGATCGGGCCGCCTCCGTTCGAGCACCAGACGCCGCCATCGCGGACCGTCGACGCAGTGACCGAAGATGTTCTCGGGGAAACCTCCGCCAGTACGAAACGCCGTCACGACTCCAGTCGGAGTCATTCGACACCATGGAGTCCCCCCCCTTGAACGCCATCCAGAAGTTTCCGTCCGACCCCACGGTGATGGGTACCGCTCCTCCGCCAACCGGAAACTCGGTGATCTGAACGGGAGTCTGGGCGATCGACGCGCCTCCTCTCAGCAGGAGGGCGACAACGGGCAAGTGCAAGGCGCCTGAAGCGCGTCTGTCGTCATCTGGTCCTCGCGCTGGTCAAGAGTTGAAACGCGCGGGCTGAAATCGTACACCCGCGCGCGACTCTCTCTCGAGGCTACTTCGCCGCGCCGTCGGCGAGCAGCGCCTGTTGCGCCTGCGCGTCGGCCGGCTTGCCCCACGCCGTGTACAGCTCGACGCGAGCCTTGATCGCGTTGGTCCGGTACGCGGTCGCTCCGGCGCCCGCCGCGGTCAGGTTGTCCGCCGCCTGGCGCAGCAGGCCGTCCGCCTCCGCGTAGCGCTTTTTCTTCGTCAGGATCTGCCCGAGGCGCAGGCGCGAGAGCGAGACCGGAATGCTCGTCTCCGGGAACTTCGCCATGCGGATCGCCATCGCCCGCCTCGCCGCGGCCTCCGCCTCGTCCAGCCGCCCGAGGTGCATCAGCGCCCCCGCCTCGCCGATCCAGACCGATGCCACGTCCGGATGATCGGGGCCCAGGAATTTCGTCAGCCGCTCTCGCGCCTCCGCGAACTTCGGCAGGGCCGCGGCATCGTTGCCCGACGACATGTACACCGAGCCGAGGTTCGCCATCGTCCGCCCGACGGGCTCGGCGTCGTCGCCGAGCGCGCGCCGCCGGATGGCGAGCACCTTCTCGAGCTGCTCCGCCGTCTTCGCGTACTCGCCCTTCCGATACCAGATGTTGCCGAGGTTCTCGAGGCCGCTCGCGTACTCGGGATGGTCCTCGCCGAGGGCGCGCTTGTGGATGGCCATCGCCTCGCCGAACGTCTTCTCGGCCGCGTCGTAGTCTTCGAGCTGCGTCTGGGCGACCGCGACGTCGTTCAGCGCGCCGCCGAGCTCCGGGCCGTCTTCGTGCAGCGCGCGCCGGATCGCGACCTGCCGGCTGCACTCCTCGAGCGCGCGCTTCCAGTCTTCCTGTTCGGTGTAGAGACTGCAGAGCGTTCGCCGGCTCTCGGCGGCCGCGCTGGTGTTCGGGCCGAGGATCCGTTCCCGGATCGCGAGTCCCTCCCGGGCGAGCTTCTCGGCCTCGGTGTAGGCGCTCTTGTTGACGAGCGTGCGCGCGAGCTCGTTGAGCGCGGCGGCGTACTCGGCGCTCTCCCGGCCGTGCAGCTTCTCCCGGATCGCGAGCGCCTCGCGGAGCAGCTTCTCGGATTCGTCGGCCTTCCTCTCGACCTGCAGGGTGTAGCCGAGCGTGCCGAGCGTGTCGGCGACGGCGTCCGTCTCTCGTCCCTCCGCGGCCACGCGGGTCGCCAGCGACGACCGCAGGAGCCGCTCGGCGTCCGCGTACTCGCCGAGCCCGTAGTAGGTGCGGGCGATCGTCGCGAGCACGTCGGCCTCGACGAGGGGCTGCCCCTGGAAAGACCCGTGGACCTGCTTCTCGGACTGCTTGAGCGCGTCGACGAGCGTGACGCCGCGGGAGCCGCCGCGCTGCCACGGGTCCGCGGCGCCGAGCGTCTTCTGCAGGAACTGGTTGATCGCCGTGGCGCGCGCCGCCTCCTGCGTCGCCCGGTCGCGCTCGCGGCGGATCTTGTCCGCCTGGACGGCGAGGACGACCGCGCCGGCGACGAGAAGGGCGAGGAAGGCGGCCGCCGTCGCGAATCCGAACCGGTGGCGCGAAACGAGCTTGCGGACCTGGTACGCGGTGCTCGGCGGGTGCGCCAGGATCGGCCGGTTTGCGAGGTACCGGTCGATGTCTTCGGCGAGCGCGTCGGCGCTCGCGTAGCGGCGGTCCGGGTCCTTCTCGAGCGCCTTCTCGGTGATCGTCCAGAGGTCCGGGTCCAGCCTGTATCCGCCCTGGAACGTCTGCTGCAGCGGCTTCGGCGGCTCGTCGATGATGATCTTGAGAACGCCCATCAGCGAGCTCGTCTTGATGTCGTAGGGAAAACGGCCGGTGATCGTCTCGTAGAGCGTGACGCCGAGCGAGTAGACGTCGCTGCGCAGGTCCACCTCGCGGGTGTCGCCGCGCGCCTGTTCGGGGCTCATGTACGCGAGCGTGCCGCGGATGTCGCCGAGCTGGGAGAGCTGCGTCGCCTCGACGTCGGTGTCGGTGATGCGCGCGAGCCCGAAGTCGAGAATCTTGACGGTCGGGACCGGGGGGCCGCTCAGAGACATCGACGGCGACGAGCCGGTCGGCGCCTCGGCGTTGACGACGAGGATGTTCGACGGCTTGATGTCGCGATGGATCACGCCGCGCTGGTGCGCGTGGGCGACGGCGCGGCAGATCGTCGCAAAGAGGCGCAGCCGCTCGCGCAGCTGGGCGAGGGAGGGGCGCTCGCCGCCCATCCGCTCGATGACGTACTTGTCGAGCGGCTCGCCGCGGACGAGCTCCATCGTGAAGAAGGAGAGCCCGTCGTCCGTGCGGCCGGCCTCGTAGAGGGCGGCGATGTTGGGATGGATCAGGCGCGCGAGCGTCTGGGCCTCGCGGCGAAAGAGACGCAGCTGCATCTCGTCGGCGAGGCGGCCGCCGCGCAGCACCTTGAGCGCGACGCGCCGCTCCGGATCGCGCTGCTCGGCCTCGTAGACGACGCCCATGCCGCCTTTTCCGAGAACGGAAAGGATCCTGAATTCGCCGATCTGGGACGGCGGCGGGAGGTCGGGCGAAGCCTCCGGGAATCCGAGCGTCGGGAACTGGGTCTCGTTGGTCATGATGGGTCGTTGACGGGATCGTACCCCGATCCGATGGCGGTACCGTCGTGGCCCGGGAAGCTCGAGGCGGCGCCGGTCTGCTCAGCCGGCACCGCCTCGATCGTCGGTCGACTCTCCGGACGTCTCTCTAGAAGGCGGACGTGTCCGCGACCGATGCAAGGTTCCCCTGGGGATTTGTGTACGTGTTGGAATCTCCCGTTGAGGTGTTCCTCACGACGATCGTGTAGGAGACGTCCGACAGTGCGCCGTAGAAGACCCAGTAGTGTCCGTTGATTGCCCGGCCGTCGAGAACCTTGACGACGAGCTCGACGTTGGCGGAATTGAAGAACCAGAAGTAACCCGTGTCGCCCGACATCGGAATCGCGGTTCCCGATCCGCTGGTCCCGGTGGTGGTGGTCCACTGCACGGTCACCGTGAACTGGGAGCCGTTGAGGCAAAGGGTCGTCGTGTTGCCGCAGGAGGGAGGAGGCAGGGTGGAGTCCGATACCGTCATGGTGTAGGCGCCGACGGTGTAAGACCCGAAGCCGAGAAGGTAGGACCCGGACGTGGGGACGACGTACGTAAACGTGCAATCGTCCTGCTGGAGCCCGCAGCTGTTGGTCGACGCGAGGACCGTTCCCGAAGAGAAGTCCTGAATCGCCGCCAGGTACGAGATGGTCGAGTGGGCCGTGACCGTGAGCGTGTGTCCCGCCGTCGCCGTGAAGGCGTAAAAGTCGGCGTAGAGCGTTCCGTTCGAGTCCGTAGAGGTGCAATCGCTCGTCGTCAGGTTGCCGCTGACCGGAACACCGAGCGTCGCGGCCCCGTTGGTGCAGGCCGTGGTCGCGGCCATCTGTCGGATCGAGGCATGGGTCTGCGCGACCTGCTTGTCGAGAGCCGCGCCCGGCGCGACGGTCCGCTTGTCCGAGGCGCTCTGGGCCGAGCCAAGGGACGGAAGCAGGAAGCCGAACACGAGAATCGAAAGGAGTGCCCTGCCCGGGGTCTTGGGGTGACGTTCGGTTCCATGATGTTTCCTCCTCAAATCCGACGGCAGAATGCCGGCGGCGCGGAAATGCCGGGCTGAGGGCGAAAGCGTGGCTCCGGGACCGATCGGGGAAAGTTGTTCAAAGTGTACGCCGCTCCAGGTGGAGCGGCAACCGAATCGGGAAGCGGGGCGGGCTCAGCCCTGCGTCGCCGAGCTCAGCCGGGCCGACATGATGGCGAGCCATGCCCAGCCCTCGACCACGGCGAACCAGATTCCCCAGATCCCCCACGGGAACGCCATGCCGCCGAAGAATCCGAGCACGACGGCGAGGCCGCTCAGAAGCGACAGCCAGCGCGAATGACGGCGCGCGCCGGCGCCACATCGTCCGCGCGGCGATGAAGCAGCTGATCGCGAGGCAGGCGAACCCGAGCGCCCCCGAGGCGAAGTGGACGAGCCCGGTGGTGCTGATCGACGTCGGAGGCCCCTCGGGCGTGCCGGGTGGAAAGCCGTCCATCGGATCCGAAGGGAAGATGGCGGCCACGATCATGCACAGGCCGAAGCCGGCGAGGAACCAGGTCAGCGACGCGCGGCTTCCACGCCAGCGCGCGCCCGAATCCAACGGCCGCGGCGATGCACCATCAGGCCGGTGATCACGAAGTTCGCGGTCTGGATCCAGCCGCCCGGTCCGACGCGCGAGCACGCTGAGCGGGTGCCGCGCGATGTCGAAGCCTTCCCGAAACCGGACCTGGATGAGGGCGACCGCGAGATAGAACGGGCCCGCCAGCATCCCGCAGCGGAGCAGGGCCTTCGAACGGTTGGAGCTCATGACGGCCTCCTTGCGACGTTTCTGCACTGATGAGTATACTATTATACTGATGAGTGCAACATCCGGAAAGCGGGCGGTCGATCCCCGTGTCGTGCGGTCGCGGGCGGCCATCGTCGACGCGGCGCGGACGCTGTTCCTGCGCGAGGGCTACGCCGGCACGACCATGGACGAGATCGCGTCGCTCGCGGGGATCGCGAAGCGGACGGTCTACAACAACTTTGCCGACAAGGAGGCGCTCTTCCGACAGATCGTGGAGGAGACGATCGTCTTCGCGGAGGAGTTTGCCCACGGCCTGAGCGACGAGCTCACGGCCGGAACCACCGCCGCGAACCTGCAGGCCACGCTCGACGACCTCGGTCGCCGGCTGGCGCTCGCCATCGTGCGCCCCGAGGTGATTGCGCTGCGCCGGCTCCTGGTCGGCGAAGCGCGGGAGTTCCCGGCTCTGGCGGCGCGATATTTCGACAGGGCTCCCGGCCAGGTGCTCGAAGCGCTGGCTTCGGGGTTCGCGCGCCTCGGAAAGTCCGGATTGCTTCGCGTCGCGGATGCGCGCCAGGCCGCTGCGCAGTTCGCCTACCTCGTCGTGGGCGAGCCGCTCGACCGCGCCGTGCTCACGGGGACGATCCCGCCAAATGCGCGCGTCATCGCCGGCGCGCGGGAAGGGGTCGAGAACCTTCCTCGCTCGATACCTGCCGCGGGCCAGGACCCGCAGCGGGCCAGGGTAATCAGAAACCCGGGCTGGCCGCGTCTTCCATCGCCGCTTCCCATTCGAGGCTCTCGCGGTCTCGCGAGAGGGTGAGAACGGCCAGAGCTCTGTCCGGCGCTCTTGTAGGTCAGGCGGCAGCTGCCCGACGCGAAGCTTCCGTCCCGGTCGATCGAATCCCAGCGCTCGGCGTGGCCGACGTAGTTCAGGGCCACGTCGTAGTGCTGGCTCCAGAAGAACGGAACGGCTCGGAAGGCCTCGCGGCGTCCGAGCATGTTGCGCGCCGCCGTCTGAGCCTGGCGCTGCGCCGCGACGAAGTGCTCGATGCGGACGAGCTGGCCGGTGCGGAAGTCGGGATACCGGGCCGCGTCTCCGGCGGCGAAGATGCCCCGGACGCTGGTCTCGAGATGGTCGTCCACCACGATCCCCCGGTCGACCCGCAGGCCCGCCTTCTCCGCGAGCGAAGTGGAGGGGCGCACGCCGATGCCGACGACGACGAGATCCGCGGGCAGCGACTCGCCGCTCGCGAGCTCGACTCCGCGATCGAGGATCGCCGTGGTCTTCTGGCCGAAGTGGAAGACGACGCCGTGCGACTCGTGGAGCCCGCGGACGAAGTCGCCGGCTTCGGCGCCGAGGACCCGTTCCAGGGGTCGCGCGTCCGGGGTGACGACGTGGACGTCGAGGCCGCGCTGGCGCAGCGAGGCGGCGACTTCCAATCCGATGAAGCCCGCGCCCACGACGACCACGCGCCGAGCACCGGCGGCGCCGGCGACGATCGCGCGGCTGTCGGCGAGCGTCCGCAGGTAGTGGACGTGCGGCAGCGACCCTCCGGGGATGTCGAGTCGGAGCGGTTCCGCGCCGGTGGCGAGGAGCAGCGCCCCGAACGAGATCGAGCTCCCGTCATCGAGGCTGACCCGGCGCGCCGTCGGGTCGACGGCCGTGGCGGCAACGCCTGTACGGAGCTCCAGCTTCTGCTCTTCGTAGAATTCCGGCGGCCGCAGCGGGATCCAGTCTTCGGGCGCCTTTCCCGCGAGGTAGTCCTTCGACAGATTCGGGCGATCGACGGGAGACGTCTTCTCGGCGCCGAAGAGCCGGACCGGTCCGGAGTAGCCCTCGCGCCGGAGCGTCTGCGCGGCGACGAGGCCGGCGGGGCCGGCGCCGATGATGACGATCGAGTCGGGAGCGTCGGCGGGAGGAGCCTTCGCGGCCGGCGGCGGATTCTTCTCGCCGACACGCACCCGGTCTCCATCGCGAAGGATCTTCCAGGACGCGACCGGATTGAGCGCGGGCGGCCGCAGGTTCTCGCCATCCGTCAACCGGAAGCAGGCATGGTGCCAGGGGCATCGCACCGTGTCGCCGACGAGGAGCCCTTCCGCGAGCGGACCCCCGTAGTGCGTGCACGTCGCCCCGATCGCGAAGATCTGCTCTCCGCGGCGCGCAAGGAGTGCGGGTTCGCCCGCGACGTGGCCGAGGAGCATGCCTCCGTCCGGGATCTGCGAAATCGCGACGCCCGCGCCGAGATCGGGACCGGCCGGGGGTGAGTCTGCTGCAGTCATTTCAAGAGTCTGCCGATGCAAGCATGATACCCGCGGGTCATGCGGTCCACCGCGGAAGCAGCACGAGACTCCGACCGCTCAGGCAAGCAAGCGCTGACTCCGGTTCAGCCCCGCCCGTGGATCTTCATGTCCACCAGCTCGTCGACCGACACGTTCTTGTAGCGTGCCTTCGCGCGCCGGGCGTCCTCGACGGACACACCGTGGATCCGCATGCTGACGAGGTCGTCGGGGGAGACATCCTTGAACCCGAGGGCCTGGAGGTCGCGCACGAAGTCCGGGCTCACGCCGTGGATCCGCATGCTCACGACGTCGTCGGCCGTGAGGTGGCGGTAGCCGAGGCTGCCCATCTGGCGCACGAAGTCCGGGGTGGCGCCGTGAATCCTGAGAGAGACGAGGTCGTCGGCGTCGATGTGGCCGTCGCCGAGGACCTTCATCTCCTTGACGAACTCGGGCGTGACGCCGTGGACCCGGAACGTGACGAGGTCCTCGGCGGAGAGGCGATCGTAGCCCGCCGCCTTCATCGAACGGATGTACTCGGGCGTGGCGCCGTGGATGCGCATCGAGACGAGGTCGTCGACCGCGAGGTGGTCGTACCCGAGGGCCTTCAGGTCGCGGATGAACTGGGGCGAGGCGCCGTGAATGCGCATCGAGATGAGGTCGTCCATCGCGACGCGGTTGTAGCCGAGGGTCTCGAGCTCCCGGAGGAACGGGCGGCTGACGTCGTGAATCGCCAGAGCGAACGCCTCGCTCGGGTCGGGCGAGGCGTAGCCCATCTTGGCGAGCGCGGCGAGGTACTCCGGGTTGGGCTCGAAGCGGAATTTGCCGGAGCCGCCGGCGTCGTTCACCTGGCCCTCGAACGCGACCGTCCCGGCGTCCCGGACGAGCTGAAACTGGACGGGAACCTCGGCCGACGAGGGCGGGCGCTTGAGCCCCTGGAATTCGGCGACCTGAAAGTCTTCGGAGGAGGTCCAATTGTCCCGTCCGGAATCGGACCTTTTCTTGAGGGTCATCTGCAGGGAGCCGTCGCGCTCGAAGTCGAGGAGCCAGCGGCCCGTCGTCGGGCCGGGATTCTTCGTCTGGGCCCGGGCGGCCGGCGGCGATGCCCAGGCGAACAGGAACAGAACGGCGATTCCAAGGCCGGCGCGAGCCGGAGCCGTGAAGCGTTTCATGGTCTTCCCCCTAAGGTCTTAGGACGGCGGCGCCGGCCGAAGGTTTCGGACGGACGTCGAGATCTGCGGAGATAATCCCGGGTCGTGAAGGCAGACGAGCAGGGAAGAGTGAAACGCCGTCGTACCTTCGCCCTCCGCCGCTCCGCGATCGCCCTCCGGAGGACGGAGGAAGGCGAGAGCCCCCGCACCATCGTCATCGCGCTGCTCGCCAACGTCGTCATCGGCGTCGCGAAGCTGCTCGCCGGCCTGGCAACCGGCTCGGGCGCGATGCTCGCCGAGGCCGCGCACTCGGCGGCCGACTGCGTCAACGAGGTCTTTCTCGCGATCGGCCTGTACCGGGCCCGGCAGCCGCCGGACGATGCCCACCCCTTCGGGCACGCCCGCGAGCGATTCCTCTGGGCCTTCATGGCCGCGATCGCGTCCTTCCTGGTCGGCGGGTGCGTGTCCATCGCGATCGCGATCCGGGACCTCGCGCAGCGCCACCCGGTCGAGGCCGGCATCGCGCCGTGGATCGTTCTTGCGGTCGCGTTCGCGGCGGACGGGACGTCCTGGCTGCAGGCCATGCGGCAGGCGCGGCGCCAGGCGAAGGACTACGGCCTGACGGTGGGGCGCTACCTCGTCCGGGCGAGCGACCCGGTGGTGCGCGCCGTGCTCGTCGAGGACAGCGCGGCGCTGATCGGCCTCGTCTTCGCCGCGAGCGGCCTGCTCGCGAGCCGGATCACGGGCTCCGGCGTCCCGGACTCCGTCGCCTCGCTCGCCATCGGTGTGCTGCTCGCGATCACCGCGTTCTTCCTGGCCCGCCCGTTCGCGGATTTCCTGGTCGGCCGGTCGATCGCCGCGCCGCAGCTCGAAAGGCTGCGCGCGATCGTCGAGGAGGATCCGGCGATCGAGGAGGTTCTCGTGCTCCAGGCGCTGTACTCGGGGCCCGAGGAGGTGGTCGTCCTGGCGAAGGCGCGCCCGTCGCCAAGACTGGGGATCGAGGAGCTCGGCCGCGCGATGGACGAGCTCGACCGGAAGATCCGGCAGGCGCTCCCGTTCGTCGCGGACGTGTTCGTCGACGTGACGGGCGCGTCGCCGAAGGAGTCTGCGGTCTCGACGACGCAGTAGGATTCCTTCCACGAGGTTCAACCATGCGCAAGCCCATCGGTTTCCGGCTCATCCTTCTCGGCCTCGCTCTCGTCCTTCCCGCGTCGGCGCGCCCGGAAGACCTGCGGGACGTGCTGAAGCGGCAGACGCAGGAGCTCGCCGACGCAGTGGGGTCGGGCAACGCCGCGGTGTGGGAGAAGTACCTGGACTCGAAGGTGCTCTTCACGGACGAGAGCGGCACGGTCGCGACGAAGAAGGAGATGGTCGAACAGGTGAAGCCGCTTCCGGACGGGATATCGGGCTCGATCACGGTGACCGAGTTCGTCGTGCAGGACCACGGCGACGTGGCGGCGACCACGTACGTCGAGGACGAGCACGAGACCTACCACGGGCACGCGCTGCATTGTCAGTACCGCGCGACCGACGCATGGAAGAAGACGGCCGCGGGGTGGAAGCTGATCTCGAGCCAGGTGCTGGCGCTGCGCACCGATCCGCCGGCGATCACGCTGCCGTCCGCGGCGCTCGAGAGCTACTGCGGGCGCTACGAGCTCACGCCGGCCATCGCGTACGAGATCCGCCTCAAGGACGGCGCGCTCGAAGGGCAGCAGACCGGGCGCCAGCCTGAGAAGCTGCTGGTCGAGGCGCCCGACGTGCTCTTCGTGCCGAACCGGCCGCGCTACCGCTACGTCCTCCTGCGCGACGCCGCGGGGAAGATCACCGGGCTCGCCCAGCGCCGCGAGGCCTGGGACATCGTGTGGAAGCGAGAGGCCTGACGTGCGGCCCGCGTGGAGGTACGCGCTCGCGCTCCTGCTCGCGGGCCCGGCCGCAATCTCCGCCGCTCAGCCGACGCACGACCACCTCGTGACGCAGTGCGTCGACATTCCGCCCGGGCAGGACCGGCCGGAGTTCGGATGCTTCGTGATCGAGACGGCGCGCAACCTGACGTTCGCAGAGTCCACGATCTACTGGCACCTGCGCAAGTTTCCGAGCCGGCGGGCGGCCGAGGCCGCGAAGACACGGTCGGGAGTGGTCGGCGAGGTCCAGGGCCAGGTGTGGCTGTCCGACTTCGGCCCGCAGGAAATGAAGCTCGAGGGCGGTGAGAAAGTCGCCGTGATCGGGCCCCTCGAGCTGCCGAAGGCAAAGACGTACGACGCGGTTTTCATGGAGGCCGTAATGCGCCCGCTCGACCGGTCGCGCGTCCACACGCACCCCGGGCCCGAGGCCTGGTACATGCTGGCTGGAGAACAGTGCCTCGAGACACCCGCCGGCATCCGGCGTGCCTCCGCGGGCGGGAGCATGACGGTGACGCCCAACGTGCCGATGGAGCTGATGATCGTCGGCACCGCCCTCCGGCGATCGCTCGTGCTGGTCGTTCACGACTCGACGCAGCAGAAGTCGATCCCGTCGGACTGGAAAGCGACCGGACGCTGCCTCCAGCAGCCCGCCGCGCCCTGACGGCATGGCCCTCCAGAATCGCGTCGACCCGTATGGCGCGCTGTGCGCCACGGCGGAGCGCGGGGGCTGGATGGGCAACCGCGGTGTGATCCACGACGCATCGAAGCGCGTCGTCGCGCAATGGCGGCTGCAGCGCTGGATCACGTGCGTCCTCGAGTGGAAGGGCCGGCGGCGCGAGGTCTTCGCTCCCAACCGGTACTCCGAGCTGTTCTTCCTGGACGAGGCGACCTCCCTTGCCGCCGGGCACCGGCCTTGCGCGGAGTGCCGGAGATCGCGCTACGAAGAGTTCCGCGCCGCCTGGGACGTCGCGAGGCGCGGGCGGAATGCGCCGCACCGGTTTCTACGGGCTGACGCGATCGATCGCGTTCTGCACGCGGAGCGCCTGGATCGCAGGGGAAACAAGAAGACGTACCGCGCGGTCCTGTCCTCGCTGCCCGACGGGACCATGGTGGAGCGCGCCAGCCGGCCCTACCTGATCTGGCGCGGGAAGCTGCGGCCCTGGAGCTTCGGCGGCTACGGTCCGGGAGTCCGCGTCGCGCCCGACGAGGAAGTGAAGGTCCTGACGCCGCGCTCGGTCGTCGGCGCGATCCGGGAGGGATTCGTGCCGCAGGTCGCCGGCTACTGAGAGACTGACCCGGAGCTTGCGCCCGCCGTTTCGCAGCTCGAGGCCGCTGCTTACGGAGTCGGCGTCTCGGTCACCGTCGGCGTGACCGTGGGAGTCGCGGTTTCGGTGAACGTCGGGGTGGCGGTTTCCGTCGGCGTTTCGCTCGGCGGAGGCGTCGGGATTGGCGTCGGCGACTCCGTCGGCGTGAGCGTGGGAGTCGGCGTCTCCGTGGGCGTCGAGGTCGCCGTTGCCGTGAAGGTGGGCGGGGCCGTCTCGGTCGCGGTCGGCGTTGCCGAGGGAGTCGTGGTCGGCGTGGACGTGGGCGTCTCCGTGGAGGTTCCCGTCGGGGTGGCGGTGGCCGTGGACGTCTGAGTCGGCGTCAACGTCGGCGTGGACGTCGCGACGTCCCGTCGACGTTGCGCTCGGAGACGGTGTGACCGTCGGAGTCTGGCTGGGCGTCGACGTGGACGTGGCCGTTGCGCTCGGCGACGGTGTAACTGTCAGCGTGGGCGTTTGAGTCGGCGTGAGCGTCGACGTCGGTGTGACCGTTGAAGTCTGGCTGGGCGTCGGCGTGGCCGTGGACGTGGCCGTTGCGCTGGGCGACGGTGTGACCGTCAGCGTGGGCGTCAGAGTCGGCGTGCGCGTCGAAGTCGGCGTAGGTGTTCCGCTCGGCGAGGGCGTGACCGTCGGCGTCTGAGTCGACGTGCGGGTCGAAGTCGCGGTGGCCGTTGCGCTGGGCGACGGTGTGACTGTCAGCGTGGGCGTTTGAGTTGGCGTGCGCGTCAAGGTCGCCGTGGCTGTTCCGCTCGGCGAGGCCGTGACTGTCGGCGTCTGTGTCGACGTGCGAGTCGAAGTCGGCGTGGACGTTCCGCTCGGTGGCGGCGTGATGGTCGGCGTCTGAGTCGAGGTGCGTGTCGACGTCGCCGTGGCCGTTGCGCTCGGCGACGACGTGAACGTACGCGTGGGCGTGACCGTCGCGGTGGCGGTCTGCGTCGGCGGGGGCACCGTTGGCGAGGCGGTGAAAGTCCGCGTGGCTGTGGACGTCGCGGTGCGCGTCGGTGTGGACGTCAGGGTCCGCGTCGGAGTCGTCGTCGGGGGCGGAGGTGTGGATGTCCGCGTCGCGGTCATCGTCGCGGTGCGCGTCGGTGTGGCCGTCGGGGGCAGCGGCGTGAGGGTCCGCGTCGCCGTCGACGTGACGGTCCGCGTCGGTGTGGACGTCCGGGTTGCCGTCGGGGGCGGAAGCGTCGGGGTCCGCGTCGACGTGCGCGTGAGCGTTGCGGTTGCCGTCCGCGTGCGGGTTGCGGTCGGCACGGGGGTTTGCGTCCGGGTGGCCGTCGGGGGCGCAGGCGTCGGGGTCCGCGTCGACGTGCGCGTGAGCGTTGCGGTTGCCGTCCGCGTGCGGGTTGCGGTCGGCACGGGGGTTTGCGTCCGGGTGGCCGTCGGGGGCGCAGGCGTCGGGGTCCGCGTCGACGTGCGCGTGAGCGTTGCGGTTGCCGTCCGCGTGCGGGTTGCGGTCGGCACGGGGGTTTGCGTCCGGGTGGCCGTTGGGGGCGGAGACGTCGGCGTGCGCGTCCGAGTCGCAGTCGGTGTGGGAGTTCGGGTTCGGGTGGCTGTCGGAGCCGGAGGCGTTGGCGTCCGCGTCCGGGTCGCGGTCGGAGGGGGCGCCGTGGCGGTCGGCGTCGGCGAGGACGATGCCGTGAGCCGCACGATGCGGGCGACCGATGGCACGCCGGACGCGTTCAGGACGAACAGCATGTAGTGACCCGGCGGCGCGAGGTTCGCGCTCGAAGGCGCGGTGACGTTCAACCCGCCGCTTGCCTGGCTGAAGCTGAGACTGTTGAACCGCTGGTTCATGTTGTTGGTGTGCGTGACCGAGGCGAGCCGCAGCCAGGTCACCTTCGTGATTGCTGCGCCGTCCAGCGTCCCGACGAAGAAATTCTGGCCATAGGAGACCGTGGACGGCGCCGACGAGATCGACGGCCGCGCCCCCTGAAAGAGATACGGCGGCGAGAAGAACTCGACGCTCGCACCGCCCCAGTCTCCGCCGCCCGAGAGCACACGCCCGTCCGGCAGCAGAAGAGCGGTGGCGTGGTATCCCCTATAGACGGTATTGCTCGCCATCTTGGTCCACACTCCGGTCGCCGGGTCCCAGATCTCGGCCGCCAGGGCCGGGGCGCTCGAGTTCGCGTTCGTATCCTCGCTCCCGCTGCTGCCGCCGGTCGCGAGCACCCGCCCGTCGGGCAGGATCGTCAGGTTGTGGTGCTTGCGCGCGAAATTCATCGACCCCGTCGCCTTCCAGACAGGCGAGCTGGCCGTGAGGTCGATGATCTCCGCGGTCTTCGTCGGAGCAACGGCGGATCCGCTCCCATAGAACGCCCCGTTGATGCCGCCGGCGATCAGGACCCTGCCCGGCGCATACATCGCGGCCGAACCCCAGTTGCGCGTTCCGAAAGTGTTGTTGCCCACGACACTCCACGCACCGGTCCCCGACGTGTCCAGGTAGCGCGTCGTCGCACTCGGCCCCGCATTGAAGACCTTGCCGTTCGGGGCGAGGAACATGTACGGGTAGTAGGGCTGCTGAAGCTGCGCGCCTGTCAGGGCGCGCCAGGTGTGGCTGCCCGCCTGGAACACCTCGGGAAGCGGATTCCGCCCACGGTCGTGTCCTCCGATCCGGAGACGACGAGGATGTCGCCGTTGGCGAGCGTCATGGCCGCCGGGTACCAGCGTCCCGCGTTCATGTTCGGCTGCAGCGTCCAGGTGTTCGCCGTTCCGTCGTAGATCGAGGCGGTCGCCAGTCCGACGTCGTTCGCGATGTGTCCGCCGGCGACGAACAGCCGGCCGTCGGCGAGCAGGGAAAAACCGGTGCAGAAGATGTTGTACCCCGCCTGCGCGGCCGGGGAGACCGTTCCGGCGCTGACGGAGTAGAGCTGCGGGAAATCCGCGTGATTGTACGAGTCCCAGAATAGAACCTTGTTCGAGGGAAGCAGGACCGCGTGGATCGGCCGGTACGGCCACGTCGAGACCGCCGACCACTGCCCGACGACGGAGGACTGCGCGAGAAGGCGGGGCGCCCGGACCACGAGGGCCGTGAAGCCGGCGAGGAGAACGGCAAGCTGCCGGGAGCAGCGGCGGCGCCGGGTGTGCGAGCGAGGTCTCGGAACGGCGCGCGGGTCCACTGGGCTTTGGATGGGCGTCAGGGTGTGAGGAGGAAGGCGCGGTAGAAGTGCTCTTCGTCGTGGTTGTGGTCGCCGGTGTCGGGTCCATGGTTCCCGCCGCCGGTCAGGACGAGGAGCTGTCCGAGCTCGCCGGCCCCCTGGACCTCCGAAAGGACGAGGCCCTCGTTCATCGGCGGCACGGAGCCGTTCAAATCCGCCATTCCGGAGTCGGAATTCCAGAGGAAAGCGGAGAGCCCGGCGGCGCTGGTGGCCGCGCCCACGACCCGTCCCGACGGATCAATGGCGAGCGCGCGGCTGCTGCCTCCCCCCGCAAGCACGCCGAGCTCCTGCATTCCCGCCTGCTTCGTCCAGAGAAACGCGCGCATCCCCGACGGACCACGCGACGTTCCGACGGCCTGTCCTGCCTCGTTCACGGCCGCCACTTCGCTCTCGGTGTGACCCGGCAGCGTACCGAGGTCCCGCATCCCCTCCTCGCGGGTCCAGAGAAACGCCCGCCGCCCCCGCCCATCGAACGAGTAGCCGGCGACCTGACCGCCATCGTTGATCGCGACTGCCTTCGCGAACCTCCGGCCGGGCGGCGTGCCGAGATCCTCGATCCGGCCGTCCGCGTCCCAGACGACGGCGCGGATGCCGCCGGGACCGCTCGAGCATCCCGCCACTTCGCCGGCGGTGTTGATCGCAAACGCCTCACTGCCCGAGTCCCCAGGGAGCGCGCCGAGGTCGCGCATTCCGCCGGCGCGCGTCCACCGGAACGCCCGGAGCGCAATGCCGTCGTTCGACGAGCCCACGACATCGCCGCGTCGATTGATCCCGAACGCCGCGCTGTAGTCGCCCCCGGGCAGGGTGCCAAGGCTCTCGGGCAGCCCGCCGGTCCAGAGAACCGCGCGCGTGTCGGTCCCGTTGATCGCGCCGGATCGGCCGACGACCTCGCCTGACGCATTCATCGCGCGGGCGAACGTGAGGCTGCCCGGCGTCAACGCCCGCAGCTCGACGATCGTGTAGAGCG
The DNA here is from genome assembly GCA_963843325.1 of uncultured Acidobacteriota bacterium. Lineage (GTDB taxonomy): Bacteria > Acidobacteriota > Thermoanaerobaculia > UBA5066 > Gp7-AA6 > DAHUXD01. Next base: position 2,895 of record CAWJKC010000011.1, on the reverse strand, counting down.
GCTTTCGCCGCGGGCGACGCAGAGCGCGCGCCCGGAGCCTGCGCCACGAGCAGCGCGAGGGAGAGAGCGAGGAGAGTCCAGGGCTCCGGCGCGCGAGAAATCCTCGAAAAGCCGCTTAGCCGTTCACCGACGCCGCGCGGATCACCCATGGATGGACCATGAAAAAGGCGCCGGAGCCGATCTCCGCCGCCTGACTTGCCTTTTCGCGGAACGGGAAACCGGCGGCGATATTAACGCGTGGAGCTGCAACGGAACGCCGAAGATTCGACAAGCTCGGATTTTTTCCCTGGTAATCGAGCAGTTCGAGCTGCTCCCTTCGTCAAAAACTGGACACAACATGACCGCAAACCAAGGTGTCGGATTCCCGACGCTCGGAATCCGTCGAGCCAGAGACGCCTTCCTCGAGCGCACGGCCGGCCCACCAGGGCTTGACCAGGGCCCTGCCCTTACGGAAAGAAAGTCTTCACGAGAAACACTGCCATCTGGCCGCGCGTGCTGGGGCTGGCGGGGCAATAGAGCGGTGGAGCGGCCTGGCAGCCGGCGGTGATCCCCCGACTGGCGATCTCCTCGATCCACGGCGCAAACGAATCGTCCTGCGGAACGTCGCCGAAGATCCCGGCTGCCGGCGGCGGGACGTAGCTCGAGCCCTCCTTCGTCTTCAGAAGGAAGACGGCCATCTGGGCGCGCGTGACGGGTTTGCCGGGCAGTAGTTGTCGCCGCCGCAGCCGGCGGTGACGCCTTCGGTCACGAGCTGTCCGATCCAGTCGGCAAACTGGCCCGGGCAGGGAACATCCGTGAAGACAGGGGAGCAGGCAGGAGGGACATAGTCGCCTCCGTGCTCGGCCTTGAGCAGGAAGACGGCCATCTGGTCGCGGCGGACCGGGTCGTTGCGGCAGTAGTTGCCGCCGCCGCATCCGGCCGTGATCCCGGCGCGAAAGATCGTCTCGATGTACGCGTGGAAGATGTCGTCCTGCGGGACGTCGTTGAAGTCGGCGAACCAGGCGGCCGCGAGCGTCGGACCCGCGGCGGCGCCGGGCGCTCCGACGGTGACGTCGTTGAGGGTTCCCGCCTCGAGCGAAGGGGAGACGGTGAAGATCTGTGCCTGGTCGCGGACGGCGGGAGCCGTCGCGGCCGCGCCGCCGATCGTGACGACCGAAACGCCGTAGAGGTGCTCGCCCGTGATGGCGACGGGCGTACCGCCGGCGGCACGGCCGGACGACGGATCGATTCCCGTCACCGAAGCCGGCGCCGCCGCGGTCGCCAGCCGATAGACGACGCCGCCGCCCCCGAAGCCTCCCGCCTTGGCCGCGCCGTAGAGCGCTCCGTCGGATGCTTCGAGAAGACCGCCGTCCGGTGACGTACCGTCGCTTCCGTCGAAGACGTGGACGACCTCGAAGTTTCCGAGCAAGTCGGTGCGGAACACGGTGCCGTGGTCCCCGATTCCCCCGATGGGCGCGGTGCCGTAGAGCAAACCATCCGATGCCTGGATCAGGCCGCTCCCGGGCGCCGCTCCCTCCGACGAATCGGCGTTGAACGAGTGGAGATTCGTGAACGTCCCGGAGGCATCGAGCCGGTAGATCATGCCCGGCGTGTCCGTGCTGTTCTCCGCCATACCGTAGAAGCCGCCGTCGTTCGCCTGGAGGACGGGACCCCGGAGGTAGGACCCCTCGACGAGAGCGTGAAAGGTGGTCACGGCGCCGAGGGTGTCCAACTCGAAGACCGTTCCGAACGCCCCCGTGCCGCCCCCGAAGTTCGTCGTTCCGAAGAAACTCCCGTCCGATGCGTGGATGAGCGGGGCGACCGGGTAGGCCCCGTCGTCGAGGGCGAAGGTGAAGGAGTGGAGCGTCGTGACGTCGCCCGCGTTGCTCATGTGGAAGACGGTTCCGAAGTCCATAGTGCCGCCGCCGGCGGTCGTGCCGTAGAACTCGCCGTCCGGACTCTCGATCAGGCCGGCCGCCGGACCGCTCCCGTCGGCGCCCGCGAAGGAGTGAAGCGTTTCGAGAGTTCCGGCTGCGTCGATTCGGAAGGCGGTTCCCCTGGTATTTGCTCCGCCGGATTGCGTGGTTCCGTACAGGTCTCCGTCGGAACCGAGGATGAGTTCTGCATTCGGGTCAGCGCCATCGGGTCCCGTGAACTGATGGAGGATCGTCGCGACGGAGCCGTCGAGGCGAAAGAGGATGCCGTACCCGGACTCGGCCACTCCGTAGATGGCCCCGTTCGCTTCCGTCGGCGGGCCGATCGGAGAGCTGAGCCCTTCGCCGTCGCCGACGCCCGCGAAAAAGAAGGGATAGGAGAGGGCTCCTGCGAGGCTGATCCGGTAGACGGTGCCGTAGACTCTCCCCGCGGTCGTCCCATAGAGGAACCCGTCGCCGCCATCCGCGAGTCCTCCGAACGGGCTGCTGCCGGGAGTGCCGAACAAGCCCGCGTTGAACGCGTAGAGACGCTCGAAGGTCCCCGCCGTGTCGATGCGAAAGACGGTTCCGGCGGGGAAGTCATCCTTGCCGCCGCCGGGCCCGCCGCTGCTCGTCGTTCCGTAGAATTTTCCGTCGCTCGCCTCGAACAGCGGCGCCACGGGCGTGTCGCCGGAGCTGGCGTCAAAGCTTTTCAGCGTCGTGAGCGTTCCGAGCTCATCCATGCGGAAGACCGTTCCCGCATTGAGGGCACCGCCCGCGCGCGTGGTTCCGTACAACAGCCCGTCGAGTGCCCGGATCAGCGCCGCGGCCGTAGTGGCGTCGGTTCCCTGAAACTCGTGCACCGTCACCACGGTCGCGGGCAGATCGAGGCGGAAGACCGTTCCGAGGCCGGCCGTCCCGCCGAGGCTCGTCGTGCCCCACAGGTGCCCGTCCGCCTCGAGGAGCCCGCCGAGCGGCGCTGTCCCTTCGACCGCGCCGTCGA
>CAWJKC010000010.1:0-15112 GCA_963843325.1 uncultured Acidobacteriota bacterium | reverse complement strand
CCCCATGGCCGGCACCGCGTAGTTGCCCCGGCTCACTTCCACGTAACGTTGGGACACCTGTTCCGAGTTATAGAAGGGATGGGAGTGCAGAAAGCTCCACAGGAACTGGCGCGAGACGTTTTCGAGCGAGAACTGGAAATGGGCGTGCTGGAAGGTCGTGTGGTGGCCCGCCTCGTAGATGGACTTCGCGATCGCATCGCGCCGGTCGGGCCGCGCCGAGGCCTGGTCTTCCGTGATGATGCCCTTGGCGGAATAGCAGGTCCGGGCCGTGGCGACGACGTTCTCGAAGGGCCGGTCGAAGGCGTGGACGAGGCGAACCTTCGGCGCCGCCGAGGCGAAGCCGAACGAACGGTGGGGCAACGGGAGGCTCGACATCGAGTCTCCCATTCTAGTCCGGGACCGTGCCGTGTGGCTTGACCTGGGCTCCGGTCGCGGGAATAGAATTTCCGGTTCCGGGGAGGCCGCCATGCGATTCCAGCGCCACGCCCGCTTCTGTCTCGCTTTTGCCCTCGCGGGTCTCGTCGCACCCCTCCTGGCCGCCGCGTCTTTCTCCGTCACGAACACCAATGACTCCGGCGCGGGTTCCCTGCGCCAGGCGATCCTCGACGCGAACGCCGGGGGCGCCGGGCCGCACACGATCACGTTCGACATCCCGGGGTCCGGCGTCCATACGATCGCGCTCGCGAGCGCTCTTCCAACCATCGAGGTCGCCACCGGCGGATTGACGATCGACGCGACGACGCAGCCGGGCTATGCGAGTTCGCCGTTGATTTTCGTCAACTGCGGTGGCGAGGCCTTCAGCGCGTTCAGCTTCGAGGGCAACGGCGGAGGGACCGTCAAAGGGTTCGCCATCGGGGGTTGTGCCATAGGGGTGGGGACCGACATTGCCATTGCGATCACGGTTCAGGCCTGCTACATCGGTACGGATGCCACGGGAACCACGGCCGTGCCCAACGGCAGCGGGATCCAGGTGGCGAGCGCGATCCTGACGATCGGCGGACCGACGGCCGCCGACAGAAACGTCATCTCGGGAAACCAGGGTTACGGCATCAACATGAACGCCGGGGGCGGCACGATTGAGAACAACCGCATCGGCACCGACGTGACGGGCACCGTCGCGCTGCCGAACGGAACCGGCATTTACGCCTTCTCGGGCGTCTTCAACGCGCCGCTCTCGATCGGCAGCCCGGGCGTGGGGAACCTGATTTCGGGAAACACCCAGTACGGCATTCGGATCGACAGCCACCCCGACGTCACCATTCAGGGAAACCTGATCGGTACCGACATCAATGGGACCTCGCCCCTCGGCAACGGGATCGTCGGAATCCTCGGCGGCGGGCCGTCCTTCGTGGTCGGGGGCCCGGCCGCGGGCGCGGGGAACCTCGTTTCCGGCAATCCGATCGGCCTCGACCTCAACGGGGAAGGCATGACCGTGCAGGGCAACGCCATCGGTGTCGACGACTCGCATCTTGTTCCCCTCCCCAACACGGGCGTCGGTCTGCGGGTTCAGTCGTCGCCGACGCCCGCGTCTGCCAACGTCATCGGTTCGTCGACGCCGGGAGGCCCGGGAGGAAACCTGATCGCCTTCAACGGCGGCACGGGCCTGGTCGTCTTCGCCGGGACGCGCAACACGATGCGCGGGAACTCCATCCACGACAACGGCACGCTCGGCATCTCGCTCGGGGGTCTCGACCACCCGCTCGCGGACGATCCCGGCGACGCCGACGGTTACACGATCAACAACGGACAGAACTTTCCGATCATCGCCTCGGCCACCCAGGTGGGCGGCGACCTGCACATCCTCGGCACGCTGAACTCCCGTCCTTCGACGACCTTCGATCTCGACTTCTATTCCAACCCGGCCTGCGCCCGCTTTCCGCACGACTACCTCCAGGCGGTGGAGTGGATCGGCGCAGCCCAGGTGACGACCGACGCCTCGGGCATCGCTGCGATCGACGTGATGCTGACGGGGGTGATCGTCGAGTCGGGTGCGCGGGTCTCCTCGACGGCGACGGACCCGCAGGGGAATACGTCGGAGCTCTCGCAGCGCCTCGTGCTGAGCGCGACACCGCTCGTGGGCACGGCCGCGGCAGGGCAGACGATCGTGCTCGACGGCATGCTCTTCGAGCCCGGCGGCAGCGTCGACTTTTCGGGGACGCCGGGAACGGCCTACACGTATGTGAACAACGCGGCCGTCCAGATCACCAGCCCGGCCCTGATCCCCGGCTCGATCGTCGACTTGACGCTGCACGATCCCTCGGGGTTGACGGGGACCCTTCCGCGCGGGTACGTGGCCCAGTTCTCCGACGTCGACATCAACGGCATCTTCAGCCCGTACATCGGCGGCCTGGTCGCCAACGGTCTGACCGTCGGCTGCGGCGGCCCCAACTATTGTCCCGCGAGTTCCGTCACGCGCCAGCAGATGGCGGTGTTCCTGCTGAGGGGCAAGTACGGCCTGTGCTACAACCCGCCCCCCTGCACCGGGACCGTGTTCGGGGACGTCCCGTGCGCCGGCAATCCGTTCGACCCGTGGATCGAGGCCCTCGCGGCACTCCAGATCACGGGCGGCTGCGGCAACGGCAACTACTGTCCAACGGCGATCGTGACCCGGCAGCAGATGGCGGTGTTTCTCCTGAAGGCGCTGCTCGGCTCGGCCTACGCACCGCCCGCCTGCTCGACTCCCGTCTTCCCGGACGTTCCGTGCGAGAGCGTCTTTGCGACGTGGATCGACGATCTCGCCGGCCGGGGCGTCACGGGGGGCTGCGGCGGCGGGAACTTCTGTCCGACGGATCCCGTGCTCCGTCAACAGATGGCGGTCTTCCTGGTGAAGACGTTCCTGCTGCCCTTCTGACGCGGCGCTCTCCCGGGACATAATTGGGCCTTATGCAGCTACCCATCTACATGGACTACAACGCCACGACGCCGGTGGATCCGCGCGTCTTCGACGTGATGGCGCCGTACTTCACGAAGACCTTCGGCAACCCCGCCTCGCGCGGGCACGTGTTCGGCTGGGAAGCCGAGGCCGCGGTCGACGCGGCGCGCGAGCAGGTGGCGCGGGCGATGAACGCCGCGGCGAAGGAGATCGTCTTCACGAGCGGCGCGACGGAATCCGACAACCTCGCGATCCTCGGCGCGGCGCGCCTCCACCGCGAAAAGGGCGGACACGTGATCACGGCGCCGACCGAGCACAGCGCGGTGCTGGACCCGTGCCGGCAGCTCGAGCGCGAGGGGTTCGCGGTGACGTACCTCCAGCCCGAGAAAGGCACCGGCGAGATCCGCCCCGAGCAGGTCCGCGCGGCCCTGCGCGACGACACCGTCCTCGTCTCGCTCATGCTGGCGAACAACGAGGTCGGCACCGTGCAGGCCGTCGCCGCGATCGGCGCGATCTGCCGCGAGAAGAACGTCCTCTTCCACACGGACGCGGTGCAGGGCTTCGGCAAGATCCCGTTCGACGTCCAGGCGATGAACGTGGACCTCGCGTCGGTCTCCGCACACAAGATCTACGGTCCGAAAGGCGTCGGCGCGCTCTACGCGCGGTCGCGCAATCCCCACGTGCGGCTCGAGCCGATCGTCTTCGGCGGCGGACACGAGCGCGGCATGCGCTCGGGAACGCTCAACGTGCCGGGGATCGTGGGGCTCGGCCGGGCCGCCGAGCTCGCCGTCGCCGAGATGGCCGAGGAAGGCCGGCGGCTGCGCCTGCTGCGCAAGCGGCTCTGGGACGGCCTGCGCGCGAAGATCGACGACGTGGTCCTGAACGGCGCGCCGCTGCCGGAAATCGACGCGGACGGCGCCCTCGCGCCGGACGCGGTCGAGCGTCGGCTGCCCGGCAACCTCAATGTCTCCTTTGCGGGGGTCGAAGGGGAGGCGCTGCTCGTCAGCATGAAGGACGTGGCCGTCTCGTCGGGATCGGCCTGCACGTCGGCGTCGCTCGCGCCCTCGCACGTGCTGACCTCGATCGGCGTCTCGCCCGAACTCGCGCACGCGTCGATCCGCTTCGGGCTCGGCCGCTGGAACACGGCCGAGGAGATCGACTACGCGGTCGAGATGGCGGTCAAGGCCGTCGCCCGCCTGCGGGAGAAGTCGCCGCTGGCCAAGGCGCGGTAGTGACGCTCCCGAGCGCGACCCTCGCCGGTCTCGCGGCGATGCCCGACCGGCTGGAAGCGGCGTTCGGGCTGATTCCCGAGTCGCGGCGCACCTGGACGCCGGCGTCGTGGGAGGGGATTCCGGGTGAGCGCTTCTCGCCGCTCGGACAGGTGTGCCACGTCCGCGACATCGAGCGGCTGGGCTACCACGTCCGGATCGAGCGCATGCTCGCGGAAGATGGCCCGGCGCTCGCGTCCGTCGAGAGCTACGAGCTCGCCGCCCGCTCGCGCTACGACGACGCCGATCCCCGGGAAGCCCTCGCAGCGTTCCGCGCCGCGCGGAAGTCCACGCTGCGCCGGCTCGCGGGCGTCACGGCGGAGCAGCTCGAGCGCCGTGGCACGTTCACGGAGTACGGGCCCTTGACCCTGCGATCCCTCGTTCACTACCTGGCCAGCCACGACCTCCAGCACCTGGCTTGCATGGACTGGCTGCTCGGACAACTCCACGCGGAGTCCGGCGTCCGATAGACTCCCCGCCCCGGCATCACCCAGTGCTCACGGAACTCGCCCGCGGCCTTCCCTCCTACGCGGACCTGCTCGCCAGGGTCCGCGGGGGAGAAGACCGCCTGGTCGTGTCGGGGGGCGTCGGCGCCCTGCCCGCGATCCTGCTCGCGACGCTCGCGCGGGACCTCGAGCGGCCGCTGGCGATCGTCGTCGCGAACGAGAAGGAGGCCGAGCGCCTGGTCGGCGATCTCGCCGCGAGCGGCATGGAGCGCGTCTTCCACGCCCCCGCGCCGACGCTCACTCCGTACCAGCGCATCACGGCGTCCTTGAAGGCGCGGCGCGACGAGTTCACGCTGCTGACCGCGCTGCGCGGCGGCGCCCGCGACTGGGCGGCCGTGCTGCCGGCGCGCTCGCTGTTCGTGCGGCTGCCGGACCCCGGGCGGTTCGAGGAGCTGTTCCTGCACCTCGCGACGGGATCCGAAATCTCCCTGCCCGGCGTCATCGGACGCCTGACGCGCCTCGGGTATCACCGCTCCGACCTGGTGATCGAGACCGGCGACCTGGCCGTGCGCGGCGGCCTCTTCGACGTCTTCCCGCCGGACCGGGACCTGGCGGTGCGCGTCGAGCTCGAGGGCGACACGGTCGCGTCGCTGCGGCTCTTCGACCCGGACACGCAGCGCTCGAAGGAGAAGCTCCAGGAAGTCTGGCTGCCGCCCTTTGCGGCGGCCGAGGAATCGGAAGAGGCGCGGCGCGCGATGACCGAACGGATCGGGCGTCCTCCGTCGGAGGCCGAGCGCAGCGTGTTCGCGCCGGCGGTCTCGCCGATGCCCTCGGGCTGGCTCGACCACGCCGCCGGAGCGCTGACCGTGATCTTCGAGCCGGCCTCGGTCGAGGAAGAGGTCGCCGGCTTCGACGAGCGCCTGTCGGCCGACCGGGATCCGGACCGCGACGCGTTTGCGCCCGAGGAGCTCATGCATCCGGCGCAACGGATCCGCGAGCGGCTCTCCGCCGTTTCGCTGCGCTTCGACCGGCTCGGCCTCGAGGCCGCGGGCGGAGGCGGGATCCGCCTTCCCGCCGAGGCGATCGCCGGGCACGCGGGGCGCGCGGCCGAGGCGGCGGCGGACCTGGCGAAGGCGCTCGAGTCCGGCGAGGAAGTGTTCGTCGCGGCGCGGCCGACCGGCGGCGTCGAGAAGCTGAAGCGTCTGGCCTTCGAGTACGGATTCCACGTCTCGTCGGAGCGCCACGCGGGCGTCGTCGTCTCGGTCGCCGCGGAGCTCTCGGCCGGGTTCCGGCTGCGGGAGCCGCGCCTGGCGCTCTACACCGAGGAAGAGATCTTCGGCGAAGAGCGGCGCTCGGCCGCCGCGCGGCGCAAGCCGAGCGAAGCGTTTCTCTCCGACCTCCGGGACCTGAAGCTCGGCGACGCCGTGGTGCACGCGGACTACGGCATCGGCCGCTTCAAGGGGTTGAAGCGCGTTCCGGTCGAGGGACAGGAGCGCGAGTTCATGGAGATCGAGTACGCCGAAGCGCGCACGCTGCTGCTGCCGGTCGAGCGCCTGGATCTCGTGCAGAAGTACTCGGGCGTCGAGGGCGTCGAGCCCGCGCTCGACCGGCTGGGCGGCGCCGGCTGGGCCAAGCGCAAGGCCTCCGTGCGCAAGGCCATGCGCGACATGACCGACCAGCTCCTGAAGCTCTATGCGCGGCGCAGCCTCGCCGAAGGCTTCGCGTTCTCCAAGGACGCGCCCTGGCAGAAGGAGTTCGAGGACGCCTTCGAGTACGTCGAAACGCCCGACCAGGCGCAGGCGATCTCGGACGTCAAGCGGGACATGCAGTCGGAGAAGCCCATGGACCGCCTGCTGTGCGGCGACGTCGGCTACGGCAAGACGGAGGTCGCGATGCGCGCCGCCTTCAAGGCGGTCCTCGACGGCAAGCAGGTGGCCGTGCTGGCGCCGACGACGATCCTCGCCGACCAGCACTTTCGCACCTTCCAGCGGCGGTTCGCCGCGTTTCCGGTCACGATCGAGCTGCTCTCGCGCTTCCGCACGCGCACGGAGCAGAAGGACGTCATCGCGCGCGTCGCGGACGGGACCGTCGACATCCTCATCGCGACGCACCGCATGCTCGGCAAGGACCTCGCGTTCCGCGACCTGGGCCTGCTGATCGTGGACGAGGAGCAGCGGTTCGGCGTCGCGCAGAAGGAGCGCCTGAAGGAGTGGAAGGCCTCGATCGACGTGCTGTCGATGTCGGCGACCCCGATCCCGCGCTCGCTGCACCTGTCGCTCTCGGGCCTGCGCGACCTCTCGATCATCGAGACGCCGCCGCGGGACCGGCTCGCCATCGAGACGCAGGTCGTCCCCTCCCGCCCCGAGATCATCCGCGAAGCGATCGAGGCCGAGATCGCGCGCGGCGGGCAGGTCTTCTTCGTGCACAACCGCATCGAGTCGATCGGCCGGATCAAGCAGATGCTCGAGGAGCTGCTGCCCTCGGTCCGCGTCACCGTCGCGCACGGGCAGATGCCCGAGGCGGAGCTCGAGAAGGCGATGCAGCGCTTCTTCTCCCGCGAGGCGGACGTGCTGCTCGCGACCGCCATCGTCGAGAACGGCCTCGACATCCCGTCGGCCAACACGATCCTGATCGACCGCGCCGACACCTTCGGCCTCGCCCAGCTCTACCAGCTGCGCGGGCGCGTGGGCCGCAGCGACAAGCCGGCGTACGCGTACCTGCTGGTGGAGGAGACGGCGGCGCTCTCGGACGTCGCGCGGCAGCGGCTCGCCTCGATCCGCGAGTTCTGCGACCTCGGGGCCGGGTTCCGGATCGCGGCGCGGGACCTCGAGATCCGCGGCTCGGGCAACATGCTCGGCGGCGAGCAGTCGGGCCACATCGCCGCGGTGGGATTCGAGACGTACCTGTCCCTGCTCGAAGAGGCGATCCGGGAGATCCGCGGCGAGGAGCCGATGCCCGGAGCGGTCGGTCACGCTCTCGCTCGGTCTGGATCTGGCGATCCCGCACGACTACGTCGACGACGAGAACTGGCGGATGATGATCTACAAGAAGGTCGCGCGCGCGGGCGACGACGCCGCGCTCGAGGAGACGCGCGCGCGAGATCGCCGACCGGTTCGGGGAGCCTCCGCGCGGCCGTGAAGCGGCTCGTCGAGTACGCGCGGCTGCGCGCGCGCGCCGAGCGGCTCGGCGTCACGTCCATCACCCGGCAGGCCGGCCGCGTCCACCTGCGCTTCTCGGAGGACGCCGGCGTGGACGCCGACCGCCTGCTCGACCTGGTCCGCCGAACGCCCGGCGCCAGCCTGTCGCCCGCCCGCGTCCTGACCGTCCCGTCCCCGGACGGGGACGCCCTGCTCGCCGGCCTGCTCGCGCTGCTGCCGGCGCTGGCCCGCGCGGCCGCCTGAGCCTGGAATTCGAAGCTCCGAAAGGTGTTAATAATGTCCATCATGCGAAAGGCGTTCCTCTCCATCCTCGTGCTCGGCCTCGCCGTGGCGGCCGTCCTCGTGGCCGCGGAGCTCGTCGAGCAGATCGTCGTCCGCGTCAACGACCGGCTCATCACACAGTCGGAGTTCGACCGCCGGCTCGCGCTCGCCGCGAAGGCCCCGGGCCACCCGACCGACGCTGGCCGAGATGCAGAAGGCCGTGCTCGAAGACCTGATCCGCGAAAAGCTGCTCGACGAGCGGGCCAAGGAAATGTCCGTCTCGGCCACGGACGAAGAGGTCGAGATCGCGGTCGCCCGGGTCAAGCAGCAGTACAACCTGGCGACGGACGCCGAGTTCGACGCCTCGCTCGCGCAGTCGGGCATGACCCGCGACGAGCTGAAGCGCCAGATGCGCGAGACGATCACCCTGCAGAAGGTGATCGGCCGCGACGTGACGGCGAAGCTGGACCAGTCCGACGACGCGCTGCGCCCGAGTACGAGCGGCAGCAAGGAGCAGTTCTACGTGGTCCCGGAATCGGCGCACGTCGCCGAGATCGTCCTGCAAGTTCTCGCCCTCCGACGCGGAGGCCCGCCAGCAGGCCGTCGCCCTCGTCGAGGAAATCCGCGTCAAGATCAAGGGCGGGGCGACCTTCGCCGACCTCGCGAAGGAATCGTCGGAGGGCATCACCAGCGCGAGGGGCGGCGACCTCGGCGTCGTCAACAAGGGCGAGCTCGTCGAGGCCCTGGACGCTGCGGTCTTCGTCGACGCCGCCGAGGAATACCCGCCGCCGGCGCTGCTGCCGGACTCCGATCCACCTCTTCCACGTCACCGACCGCAAGGCGGCCGGCTTCAAGCCGTTCTCCGAGGTCAAGGACGACCTGCGCAAGCGGATCTCCGACGAGCTCTACGAGAAGCGCTTCACCGAATACATGGACAAGCTGCGCCGCGACGCGTTCGTCAAGATCTACGTGCCGGAACTGGCCAAGCTCGACGAGAAAAAGGCCAGCTAGTCCGCCGCGCCGCGTGCGCCTCGCGACTCGGCCTGCCTCCCGGCTTCTCCTTCGACGCGGTCGTCCGTTCGCACGGCTGGTACGACCTGCCGCCGTTTTCCTACGACTCCGGGCGCGGAACGCTGACGACGCGTCGCGGCGGGAGCGCGCGGCCTGGACGTTTCGCGCGCGCAACGGCGGCCTCGAGATCACGGGCCCGGGCGGCGATGCGCGCTCGGCGCGCGCGATGGCGCGGCGGATCTTCTCGCTCGACGTCGAGCTCGTCGGAATTCGGCGCCGCGCTCGCGGCGGCAGGCCGGCCTGCGCGCGGGCGCTGGCGCGCGGCGGCGGGCGGATGCTCCGCGCGCCCACGCTCTTCGAGGACGCCGTGAAGATGCTGCTCACGACGAACTGCTCGTGGGCGGCGACGCGCGGGATGGTCGAGCGGCTCGATCGCGCTCGCGGGGGAGCGGGGCGCGTTTCCGGCCCCGGAAGCTGGCGCGCATGACCGCCGGCCGCCCTTCGGAGCAAGGTGCGCTGCGGCTATCGCGCCGTCGCGCTCTCGCGATTCGCGCGCCGCGTCGCCTCCGGCAGGCTCGACCTCTCGCCTGGGAGCGCCGCGAGACGCCCGCCGCCGAGGTGCGCGAGGCGATCCTGGCCGAGCACGGCTTCGGGCCGTACGCCGCCGAGGGCCTCCTGCGCATTCTCGGCCGGCACGAGTACCTGGCGCTCGATTCGTGGGTGCGGAAGCAATACCGGCGCTTCTATCCGGGGCCCGCGAAGACCGTCGACGGAGCGATCGCGCGCCGCTACGCGCGCTTCGGCGACTTCAAGGGTCTCGCGCTGTGGCTCGACATGACCCGCGACTGGCACGAAGGCGGGCAGGCCGTCTGGCCGTAGCAGCGGGACTGCACATGCGCATGGGCAAAAGCCTTACGCCCGTTTAGCGCTCCTAATTTTTTTAGGCAAACTTCTTTCCTTGACTAATAAACCACGGCGCTCCTAACATCCGCCCAGTGGCCAAATCTGGCTAAAAGTGGGAGAAAGTGGTCCCGGACAGCGCACGGGACGACACAAAACGGATGGATCGCTTTCGCGGAAGCGCGCCGGCCCGTCTCGACGAGAAGGGCCGGCTGAAGGTGCCGAATCTCTTCCGTCAACAGATCGAAGAGGCGTTCGGTCGCGACCTGTTCGTCACTTCGATCCACGGGCGCAACTTCCTCCTCTATCCGCTGCCGATCTGGCGCGCGCTCGAGGAAAAGCTCGCCGAGCTGCCGGCGATCCATCGCGCGAAGAACAAGTTCCTCGAGCGCGTCAACTACTACGGCCAGGACGGCGCGATCGACGCGCAGGGCCGCATCCTCGTGCCGCAGATCCTGCGCGACGCCGCGAAGCTCCCGGCCGACGTCGTGGTGACGGGCAACATCGATCACCTCGTCGTCTCCGACCGCGCCGCGCTCGCCAAGCGTCTCTCGACCGAGGAGTTCGGGCCCGAGGACTACGACGAACTGTCGAAGTTGCTCTTGTGAGCCGGAAACCAAGAGGCCAGGCCGATTGAAACGCGCGCGCACGTCCGGTTCTCCTCGACGAGGTCGTCGCGCTGCTCGCTCCCGAGCGCGGCGGATTCTTCGTGGACGCGACGCTCGGCGCCGGCGGCCACGCGCAGGCCCTGCTCGAGCGCGGCCCGGCCCTCCGGCTGCTCGGCGTCGACCGCGATCCCGACGCCCTCGAGCGGGCGCGCGGAACCCTGGCGGCCTTTTCGGGCCGCGTCGAGTTCGTGCTCGCCGATTTCGGGGATCTCGACGCGTGCTCGAGGGCTTTCCGCCGCCCGACGGCATCCTCGCGGACCTCGGTGTCTCTTCGATGCAGCTCAACGAGGCGGAGCGGGGCTTCTCGTTCCGCCGCGACGGGCCGCTCGACATGCGCATGGGAAAAGCCGGCCGCAGCGCGGCCGACGTCGTGGCAACCGCTTCGGTCGAGGAACTGACACGGATTTTCCGTGAATTTGGGGAGGAGCGAATGGCGGCAAAAATCGCGCGGGGGATCGTGGCGGAACGGGCTCGCGGCCCCATCGTTACCACCCGACAACTCGCGAGGGTCGTCGCGGAACACAAGGGCGGCCGGGAAAAGATCGATCCGGCCACCCGGGTCTTCCAGGCGCTGCGCATCGAGGTCAACCAGGAGCTGGTGGCGCTCGCGCGTTTTCTCTCGGCGGCCGTCCGGCGCCTGAACGCGGGAGGCCGGCTCGCCGTCATCTCGTACCACTCGCTCGAAGACCGCATGGTCAAGGAAGTCTTCCGCCGCGACTCCGGCGTGTGCCTCTGCCCGCCGAAGCTGCCGGCCTGCGTCTGCGGCGCCCGCAAGGCGCTCGAGGTCCTGACGCGCCGTCCCCTGCGGCCCGGCGAAGCCGAGCTGCATCGCAACCCCCGCTCGCGAAGCGCCCGCCTGCGCGTGGCCGAGAAGATCGACGAGGGCGGCGATCTCGCGGCGCTGGAATCCGTGGCGATCTGACGATGACGCGCCCATGAGCACCATACGCCCAGTCCAAGCGGGTCCAGAACCTGCACCTGACGCGCGAGCGCGACCGCCGCCGCGGCCGCGAGCTCGCGACGTTCCTGCTCGCGGGTCTTCCGATCGCGTGCGCGCTGCTCGGGTACGCGGCGCTGCACATCGAGACCGTCCGGGTCGGGTACCTGCGCGAGGCGCGCCAGAAGACGATGGCGGAGCTGACCGAGGAGAACCGCCGGTTGCGTGCCGAGTTCGGCCGCGCCTCGTCGCCCGAGCGCGTGAGCGCGCTCGCCCAGAAGAAGGGCCTGCGGCCGCCGCACCCCGGACAGGTCGAGTACGTCGAGGTGCCGGGGGGCCCGGCGAAGTGAACGGAGTCCGCCGCGGCCGCACGCGCCTCTTCGCGCTCTTCCTGCGGCCTGGGCCGGGGTCGTCGTCGCGCGCCTCGTCCAGATGCAGATCGCCCAGGGCTCGCGCTACCGCGCCAGGGCGCAGCGCCAGCAGGAGCGGCGGATCGAGATCGCGGGCTCGCGGGGCTCGATCCTCGACCGCGAGGGCCGCGAGCTGGCCGTCTCGGTCGAGGCGTCGTCGGTCTACGCGATTCCGGACGACGTGCAGAAGCCGCGCGTGGTGGCGCAAACGCTCGCGCCGCTGCTCGAAATCCCCGCGAGGGCACTGCTCGAAAAGCTCCGATCCGAAAAAGGCTTCGTCTGGCTCGCCGCAAGATCGACGCCGCCCTCGCGGAAAAGATCCGCGTGTTGAAACTGCCCGGGATCCGCTTCGTCCTCGAGACCAGGCGGTTCTATCCGAAGGGCCCCCTCGCGGCCGCGGTTCTCGGCTACGTCGGCACCGACGACAACGGCCTCGCCGGGCTCGAGCACCCATACGACCAGTCCGTGCGCGGAAAACCGGGCCACATCGTCGCCCTGAGGGACGCCCGCGCAGCCGACTACGGCGAAGCGGAACCGCCAACGGTCGGCCGGCCAGGAGGGCGCGACCCTGATGCTCTCGCTCGACTCGGGCGTGCAGTTCGCGGCGGAGCGGGAGCTGCCGCGGCGATGGCGGAGCACCGCGCGAAGTCGGGAAGCATCGTCCTGATCGACCCTTCGAACGGAGAGATCGTCGCGATGGCGTGCGCGCCGTCGTTCGACCCGAATCACTACGGGCGCTACCCCGCCGAGGTCCGGCGCAACCGCGTCATCGCCGACGCGTACGAGCCCGGCTCCACCTTCAAGATCGTCACCGGCGCGGTCGCGCTCGAAGACGGCGTCATCGGGCTCGACGAGATGATCGACACCGGCGACGGGACGATCCGCGTGGCGAACACGACCATCGAAGACCAGGCCACCACTACGGTGCGCTGACCCTGGCCGGCGTCCTCGAGCATTCGTCGAACGTCGGCATCATCAACGTGGGCCTGCGGCTCGGACCGAGCGGTTCTTCGAGGGCGCGCGCGATTCGGAGTCGGCAAGCCGTCGGGATCGACCTTCCGGGAGAGAACACGGGCATCTTCCGGCCGTTGCCGCGCTGGTCCGTCCTCTCGAACGCCGAGATCTCGATGGGACAGGAAGTCTCCCTGACGGCCGCAGCTGGCGCGGATCGCGGCGATCGTCGCCAATGGCGGCCTGCTCGTCGAGCCCCACGTCGTCACGAAGATCGTCGAGCCGGGCGGCGCCGAGCGGGCGCTCCCGCTGCCGGCGCCGTGCGCGTCATATCGGCGAAGACGGCGGAGTCGATGCGGGACATTCTCGTGGGGGTCGTCGAGCACGGGACGGGCACCGATGCCGCGATCCCGGGCTTCGTCGTGGCCGGCAAGACCGGGACGGCGCAGAAAGCGGGTCCCGGCGGGTACCAGGCGGGCCGGCACGTTCCCAACTTCGTGGGGTTCGCACCGGCCGCAAACCCACGGCTGGTCGGCGTCGTCGTCGTCGAAGAGCCGCAGGGAACGCGCTATTACTCCGCTCAGGTGGCTGCGCCGCTCTTTTCCCGCGTCATGAACCAGGCGCTCGGTATCCTCCGCGTCGCGCCGCAGGACCAGCGGGTTCCGGCGACGGTCCTCGCCGAGGCGCCGGCCCCGCGCGAGCCGCGGTACGCGAGCGGCGTGGTGATGGTGGCGCGCCGCGCCACGAGCGAGGGTGACGCGCGGCGGAAGCGGCCGGCCGAACGCCAGCGCCCTCGGGATGTCCGCCCGCGACGCTGGCCGTGTTCGCCCGCATCGGGGTCCTCGCGCGCGTGCAGGGCTCCGGGTTCGTCGTCGCCCAGGATCCGCCTCCGGGCTCGCCGGTTCCGTCCGGGCTCGGTCCACACCCTTTTCCTCGCCGATAACGCGGCGGCGCCTGGCCGGGCGGCCGGGCGTCGCGCGGAGGACGGCACCGCCTCCGTCGGCTCCGTGAAGCTGATGGACCTCGCCGCCGCCCTCGAGGGCGCCGAGCTGCCACCCGCGGCGCAGATATTCGAGGTCCTCGGCGTCGCGGCCGATTCGCGCCGCGTCGGGACGGGCGACCTGTTCGTCGCGATCCGCGGCGCGCGGTTCGACGGCCTGGCGCACGTCGAGGAAGCCATCGCCCGCGGCGCCGCCGCGATGGTCGGCGACCGGCCGGCCCCGCCGGGCGTCGCCGCACCCTGGATCACGGTCGCCGCGCCGCGCCGGGCGCTCGCGCTCCTGGCGGCGCGCCTGCACGGGGACCCGGCGGAAAAGCTCGTGCTCGCGGCCGTGACGGGCACCAATGGCAAGACCTCGACGACGACGCTGCTCGAGGCGATCCTGGCCCGCCGCTACGGCGCCGCGGGTTTCCTCGGGACGGTGGGCTATCGCACGGGCCGCCGCAGCATCGAGGCGGACCGCACGCCGGAAGCGCCGCTGATTCAGCAGCTGCTGGCCGAGATGGTCGAGAACGGAACGCGCGCCGCGGCCATGGAGGTCTCCTCCCACTCCCTCGCGCTCGACCGCGTGGAGGGCTGCCGCTTCGACGTCGCCGTCTTCACGAACCTGACGCGCGACCATCTCGATTCCCACGGCGACATGGAGTCTTACTACCAGTCCAAGAAGCGCCTCTTCGCGCTGCGCAAGCCCGGGGCCTGCGCGGTGATCAACGTGGACGACCCCTTCGGAGCCCGGCTTCTCGCGGAAGTCGCGCCGCCCTCCGCGAGCTTCTCGCCGTCGGGCGCCGACGCCGAGTTCCGCGCAGAGAACGGCCGCTGCGATCTGTCCGGCGTCGCGTTCGAGCGTACCCGGGAGGTCGGCTCCCGATCGCCTCGCCGCTGCTCGGGAGGTTCCAGCTCTCGAACCTCGCGGGGGCCGCGGCGGCGGGCCTCTGCCTCCAAATCCCGGCTGCGGCGTCGCCGCGATCGCGAAGGTCGACAACATCCCCGGACGCCTCGAGCGCGTCGAGGCGGGCCAGGCGTACACGATCCTCGTCGATTACGCCCACACGCCGGACGCGCTCGAGCGGGCACTCGAAACCGTGCGGCCCCTGACGCCGGGGAAGCTGATCGTCGTGTTCGGGGCGGGCGGAGACCGGGATCGCGGCAAGCGGGCGCCGATGGGCGACCTGGCCTCCCGCCTGGCCGACATCGCCATTGCCACCTCCGACAACCCGCGCACGGAGGATC
>CAWJKC010000009.1:0-8548 GCA_963843325.1 uncultured Acidobacteriota bacterium | reverse complement strand
TCGCGTCGACGCTTTCGTACATCCCCACGCTGGCGATCCGCCCGTTTGCCGCCACCCAGAAGTACGCGAAAGGCGACGTGGACCCGCAGACGGCGGGTCGCGAGCTGCGGGTCGCCGACGTCCTGACGGGGCACTTCCAGAAGGAAGGCGACCAGTTCCGCGTGACGCTGGAGGTCATCGACACCGAGAGCAACCGTCTCCTCTGGCGCGACACGTCGACCGCGGCCGCCGGCAACCTGATCGGCCTGCGCGAGCAGATATCGACGCGCCTGCGTCAGGGGCTCTTTCCCCTCCTCGGGGCGACGCCGACGCGCGCAGGCTGCGACCCGCCCGAAGAACCCGGAGGCCTACGACCTCTACCTGCGGAGCAAGCCTCTGACGAGCGATCCGGACCCGAACCGACGGCATCGCGATGCTCGAGCGCTGCGTGGGCCTGGACCCCGACTTCGCGCCGGCCTGGTCGGCCCTGGCGCTGCGGTACTACTACCAGGCGGTCATCGGCCAACATCATCGGCTCACCGGGACGACCGCAGGCCTTCCGGATCGGTACGCCCGCGCCCGCACGACCGTCCAGAAGGCGTTCCCGCTCGATCCGAACCTCGTCGAAGCCGCGCAGAACCCCATCGTCCACGAGACCGAGGACGGCAAGCTCGCGGACGCCGATCGCCGGGCCCGGGACCTCGTCGCCCGGCGGCCGGAGGATCCCCACGCCCGCTTCGCCCTGGCCTACGTCCTGCGCTATGCGGGCCTGTTCGACGAGTCCGCACGGGAATGCGACCTGGCCCTCGCGGCGGACCCTCACAACCGCGCATGCCGTTCCTGCGGCTTCGCCTCCTGCTGCTCGGGCACTACGAGCGGGCGCGCGACTACCTCCAACGACCCGGGTCGGAGTGGACGAGAGGCCGTGAGGCCTACCTCCTCGACCGCGAGGGCAAGACGGGAGCGCGGCCGATCTCTCTCGCGCACGAGCCGCCACCCGGAGGCAAGGCTCATGCGCAACTCCGCGCGAAAGGCAGACCAGGACCAGCCTGGCCGCCGAGCTCGAAGCCACAACACCGACGTGGACCCCGATCCCGAAAAACTTACTACTCGCGGCCAGCCTGGTCTCGCAAGGCCAGCTCCGACGCGGCGGCCCTCCGATGCTGCGGAACGCCGTCGAAAACAGCTACCTGTCCACCAGCCATGGACCACGACCCGCTCTTCGAGTCGGTCCGGAAGAGGCCCGAGTTCGCGGCGGTCCGCGCCGAGGCGATCCAAGCGAAGCAGCAGGCGTTCGTCGCGGGGCGCGCGGCGAAGTAACCGCTACTCGTACCGCAGCGCGTCGGCGATGTCGATGCGCGAGGCCCGGCGCGCTGGCCACCACGAGGCCAGCAGGATCACGATCGCGGCGAAGCCCACGATGGTCGCGATGTCTCTCAGGCGCACGAGAAACGGGATGTACGACACGAAGTAGATCTCCGCGACACCCGGCGGAAACGACAGCAGCCGGAAGCGGGTCGTCACCCAGCAGATCAGGATCCCGAACAGGACGCCGACGACGACCCCGGTGCCGCCGAGGAACGCGCCCAGCGAGAGAAAGACGCGCGAGAAGAACCCCGCCTCGGCGCCGAGCGCCGTGAGCACGCCGATGTCGCGCTTCTTCTCCTGCACGGTCATGACGAGCGTGGCGACGATGTTGAACGTCGACACCGCGACGATCAGGCCGATGACGAGGAAGAGCGTCGTCTGCTGGATCGCGAGGGCCGAGAAGAGGCCGCCGTTCATCGAGCGCCAGTCCGACACCGAGTAGCCGTTGCCCGCCGCGGCGCCGATCGCGGCCGCGGCCTTCTCCGTGGCGCGGATGTCGTCCAGGCTCACCTCGACGACGTTGGCCTGGCCCGGCAGCCGCGCGAGCCGCCGCAGCTCCTCGCGGTCCATGAAGATCCACTCCGAGTCGTACTCCGCGAAGTTCGTGCGGAAGATGCGGCCGACCCGGAAACGGCCCGGACCGCGGCGACAGGCGCGCGGCCTCGCCCGAGCCGTCGGCCACGGACAGCAGGATGACGTCGCCCTCGCGCACGTCGAGCTTGCGCGCGAGCTCGTGCCCGATCGCCACCGACGGCGGGAGGCCGGGTCCGGCGCGGGTGATCACGCGCTCGGCGTTCGGGATGTACGCATCGAGCTCGGACACCGTGCGCTCGGACGGTGGGTCGATCCCCTTCAGGACGGCGTCGGTCCCGTCGGGCGTGGCCGCTGAGGCCGCGACGCCGCTCTGGTAGATCACGGGCGCCGTCGCGCGCACGTGCGGCACCTTCGCGAGGCGGGCCGCAAGGACGGCAGGATCCGCCTCGCCGCCCGCCGTCATCGGAAAAACGACGACCTGGGCGTTGGCGCCGATCAGCTTTTCGCGGATCTCCGTCCGGTATCCGGAGAGCAGACCCATCGCCACGACGAGCGCCGCCACGCCGAGCGCGATGCCGGCGATCGAGAGCAGCGACACCGAGGAGATCAGCCGCGAGGGACGCGACCGCAGGTAGCGCACCGCGACCTGCAGGGGAAGCGACTTCACGGCTTCGACCGGGCCATCGCCTCGAGGAATCCGTTGAACAGGACGTTGGCGTCGTGCGGCCCTGGCGCCGCCTCGGGATGGAACTGCGCGGCCAGGATCGGAAGTGTGCGATGGCGGAAGCCTTCGAGCGTCCCGTCGTTCAGGTTCTTGTGCGTCGCCTCGAGCTCGGCCGGCATCGCGGAGCCGTCGACCGCGAAGCCATGGTTCTGCGAAGTGATGACGACGTGTCCGCCCCGCAGGTCCTGGACCGGGTGATTGGCTCCGCGATGCCCGAACTTCAGCTTGAACGTGTTCGCGCCGAAGGCGAGGCCGAGCAGCTGGTGGCCGAGGCAGATGCCGAAGATCGGCTTGCCCGTCGCCGCGAGCTTCTGGATCGTGCGGACGGGGCCTGGCAGCGCAGCCGGATCGCCCGGGCCGTTGGAGAGGAAGATGCCGTCCGGCTTGCTCTCGAGGATCTCCTCGTCCGACGCCGTCGCCGGGAAGACCGTGACGCGGCAGGAGCCGGCCTGGAGCAAGCGCACGATGTTTCGCTTCATGCCGTAGTCGACGGCGGCGACGCGGAACTTCTTGCGGCCCCGGCCTCCGGGCTCGAGCCGAGCTTTCTCGAGCGAAACCCTGAGCGCAAGGTCGGCCCCGACCATCTCCGGCGACGCGAGCACCTGGCGGTGCAGCTCGCCGGGGTCCGCGATCTCCGTCGACACGCCCGCCCGCATGGCTCCCTTGCTCCGGATGTGGCGCACGAGGGAGCGGGTGTCGAGACCATGCAGGCCCGTGACGCCATTGGCGGAGAGGTAGTCCGCAAGGCTCATCTCCCCGCCCGTGCCGCTCCACCGCGCGGGAAAATCCCGGGCGATGAAGCCCGCGACGTGGACCCGGTCGGACTCGGCCTCGTCGGCGCGGATGCCGTAGTTGCCGACGTGCGCCGCGGTCATGACGACGATCTGCCCGGAGTAGGACGGATCGGTCAGCACTTCCTGGTACCCGCTCATCGCGGTGTTGAAGACGATCTCACCGAAGGAAGTCCCGGGCCGGCCGATGGCGTCGGCCTGGAAGACGGTGCCGTCCTCGAGAACGAGAATCCCCTTCACACCGTCCGTCCGACGACGGGCGCCAGAAGCCGCACCGCGTCCACGAGCTCTGCGAACATCTCCGGCAGGATCGCCTGCGGCCCGTCGGAGAGGGCGAGCTCCGGCTGGTGATGCACCTCGATGAGCAGGCCGTCCGCGCCGACGGCGACCGCCGCCCGCGAGAGCGGCAGGACCTTCGCGCGCTTGCCCGTTCCGTGCGACGGGTCCACGAGGATCGGCAGGTGCGAGATCCGCTGCACGTACGGGACCGACGAGAGGTCGAGCGTGTTGCGCGTGTGGTCGGCGAACGTGCGCACGCCGCGCTCGCAGAGGATGACCTCGTAGTTGCCCTCGGCGAGCAGGTATTCGGCCGAGAGCAACAGCTCCTCGAGAGTCGCCGAGAGGCCGCGCTTCAGGAGCACGGGCTTGCGCAGGCGGCCGAGTCGCTTCAGGAGCGAGAAGTTCTGCATGTTGCGCGCGCCCACCTGCAGGCAGTCGGCGTGCTCGGCCACGAGGTCCACGGTCTCGGTGTCGAGCACCTCGGTGATCGTCGGCAGCCCCGTCTCGGCGCGCACGCGCGAGAGGATCCTGAGCCCCTCGGCCCCGAGGCCCTGGAAGGAGTACGGCGAGGTCCGCGGCTTGTATGCGCCGCCGCGGTACAGCGTGGCGCCGCCTTCCTTGACGCGCCGGGCGATCTCGAGCGCCTGCGCCTCGGACTCGATCGCGCACGGCCCGGCCACGATGGCGAGGCGTTGCCCGCCGACGAGCACCCCGCCGATCGAGACGACGGTGTTCTCGCGCTTGGCTTCCCGAGAGACGAGCTTGTAGGGCGCCGAGACAGGGATGACCTCGCTGACGCCGGGCAGGTTTTCGAATGCCCCGCGGTCGACCGTGCCCTTGTTGCCGGTGATGCCAATCGCGGTGCGCTGGGCTCCCGGGATGGGGTGGGCCTGCAGCCCGAGCGTCTCGATCACTCCGACGACGCGGCGGACCTCTTCCGCGGTCGCGGCCGCGTCCATCACGATGAGCATGCGGGTGCTATCATTAGTGGCTCGGCAGTTCGTGTCAAACGCCGTCCGTTTGCGGACGGAGGAGGCTTCGCGGTCGTGAGAAAGAGCCTGTTTCTAGCGGTGCTCGCGTTCGTCCTCGCCGCCTCGTCGGCGCTCGCCTACGTCGTCAAACTCAAGGACGGCTCGCTGATCTTTGCCCGGGTGAAGTACACCGTGAAGGGCGACAAGGCCATCATCACGCTCGAGAACGGCACGGTGACGGCGATCAAGCTCGACCAGATCGACGTCGAGGGCTCCGAGACGTACAACAAGGAGAACTTCGGCAACGTCGTCGCGCTCGACACGCCGGAGAGCCGCAAGCCGACGGCGATTCCCAACGCGGCCTCCGCCGCGGTGCCGCGCCTTCAGGATTACATCCGCGAGAAGAAGCCGCGCATGGCCCTTCCGTCGGGCCAGGCCGAGAAGCCTGCCGCCGACGGCGAGGGGCCCTCGTTCCAGGCGGTCGACGCAAACCTCCAGTCCGCCTTCGCCAAGGTCTTCGACGGCGCGGGCATCACGCAGTACAAGCTGACCAACTTCCGCGGCAAGATGCGCCTGCTCGTCACGGCGAACACCGAGGAAGCCGTCTTCAATGCCATGAACGCGGCCGCGCGCGCCCTTTCCGATCCCTCGAGCCGCGGCGTGCCGGTGACCATCCAGATCATCCTGACGACCTCGGCCGGCGAATCCGGCGGCACGCTCGAGATGTCGCCCGAGCAGGCGCGCCTGCTCGTCAATGGCCAGGTGTCCGCGGCGGACTACTACGTCAAGAACGTCGCGCTGTGAGCGAGGCAACGCAGTCGTTCGAACACCATGCACGGTGGGTTCCGCCGTTCCACTTCGTGGTGCTCCCGATCCTCCTCGTCAACCTGATCTGGTCGCTCTGGCAGGTCTTCAAGGCGCCGGCCTGGCCGACGCTGCTCGCCGTGCTCGTGGCCTTCGCGCTTTTTGGAATGGCGATCTACGGCCGGACCTTCACGCTGACGGTCCAGGACCGCGTCATCCGCCTCGAGATGCGCCTGCGCCTGGAGAGGCTGCTATCGCCGGACCTGCACGCCCGGATCCCCGGTCTCTCCGTCGAGCAGCTCGTGGGATTGCGGTTTGCGAGCGACGACGAGCTCTCCGCCCTCGTGCGCGAGGTCCTCGAGAAGAACATCACCGAGCGCAAGGAGATCAAGCGCCGCATCCGGAACTGGCAGGCGGACCACCAGCGCGCCTGATCCGCGACCAGGCGTCGGGAGCTTTTCATCGCTGCCTCCCCGGATCCTTCACGTCACCCAGCAGACGAAAGAGCTGGATGTCCCCAGCCGCGTCCATGCGCTCGAACAGGTGGCCGGAAGCCGAAGCGAGCGCCGCGACGCGCGGCTCCGACCTGACGAGGAGAAAGCCCGCGTTCAGCTTGCGGAGCGCCTGATAAAGCCGCGAAGCATCATCCATCGGAATGTCCCCGTAGCGACCATCGCCAAACCAGTCGCCGACCGCGATCCCGTCGCAGTAGTACTTCATGCCTTCGTCGTGCAGCGCGTAGATCGTGTAGCCGCGCCCGTAGCGGCGATTCAGGTCGCTGTAGATCGGGTACGAGGGAAGGCGCCCGCGCAGAAACGCCTCTCGCGCAGCCGCGGTCGTCGGCAGCGGACCATTCTGAAGCACGGCCCGGTACGTGCCGAGAAGGGGGAAGGAAAAGGCGATGAACACCAGCGCGGCGATCGTCCCCTGCGCCCAGGACGGAAGGCGCCGTCGCGCCGCCGCCGTCGCCTCGTCGAGGGCCCGCGAGTCCAGAAAGCGAGCGCTGGAAGCACCGGCACGAGAAACCGAAGCTGCTGGGACGTGTAAAACCAGAAAAGAACGTAGCCAGCGATCGCAGCAAGAAGAAGCCGCCCCGTTCTCTCGCGAAGGGCCCACCAGACGGCGACCGGGAACAGCAGGAACGGCGCCGGCTGAAGACCAATCTCTCCGATCGGCTGACCGAAGGCAAGATTCCACGGCAACAGGAGGAGCGACGGGAGGGTCCGGCCCCAACCGTAACTCCTGAGAGACCAGTCGAGCCAGGCGTAGTCCGCATCGATCCAGAAACCGTGGCCCACCCGGGCTCCGAGAAACGGCCAGATCGGGTTGCCGGTGCAGGAGGCGATCCACAGGTACCACGGCGCGCCGAAGACCGCCGCCGCCCCGGCGAACGGCCACAACTCCCGGATGCGCAACCCACGCCGCCGAGCCGCGACGAATGCCCACGCCGCGAAAAGGACGACGAGGACGAGCCCGGAGTGCTTCGTTCCCGCCGCGCACCCTCCAAAGGCGCCGGCCAGAATCACCCACCCTCGTTCGCCGGTCACCGCATACCCGTACAGCGCATAGAACCCGAGGGTCGCGAACGCCGTGAGGCCGGCGTCGACGTAGGCCATCGAGCCGAGCGTCATGAACAGCGGAGTTCCCGCCAGGAGCCCGACGCTCCACATTCCGGTGAGCGGCCTTCCGAGCCGCCGCGCCCACGAAACGAGCGCCGCCAGCACGAGAACGAGGAACAGGAATTCGACCAGCTGCGCCGTCACGTCGTCGCCGATGAGCATGGCTCCGGCAAAGAGCATCTCGCCGAGCGCCGGCAGGACCGGAAACCGCAGGTTCGGGACCGGCCGGACCCGGTGCGCCAGCAGGTGCGACCTGGCGGACGGCAGGTGATAGTTGAGCGCGTCGTAGGTCGTCGGCGGATACAGGGCTCCGTAGAGGACCGGCGCCAGGATGAGGAGGGCCAGCCCGGCGGTCGTCAACGCCTTCAGGGTCCTGCGCCGCTCCCAACCCTCTCGGAACGCCGGGGCGACCAACGGGCCAGCGCAGCGAAGCCCCCAGGTTGCCGCGCCGCCGAGGGTCAGAACGACGGGCCACCAGGACAGCCCACCCGCAAGGCCCAGCAGGAAGAGCAGCGTTCCGATCACGCCCAGACCCGAGCGTGGTGCCGGTCACGACCTGTTCGAGGGGCGAACTGAATCGGAGCGGCGGAAGGACGAGGCTCCCCGCACCGAAGGCGGCGACCGCGATCAGTGCCAGTGCAGCCGCGTGCGTGAGGAGAAAGGAAAGCAAGTGCAGCAGCCTGACCTCGTCTCCACGCTCCGCCTCGGAGCGCAGCTACCCCGCGTCGAGCGTGTCCGGCATCGGCGTGAGGTAGTACCTCGCGTCCTCCCCCACCGCGCGCTTGAAGCGGTCGGCGAGGGACACGAAATCGCCGGCGGTTTCGTCGAGGAAGATCCGCTCGACGCGGTGGAGGGGAAAGAACACGGTCGAGGGCAGGACGGTCACGCTGTCGCGCCGCGCGACCTCGCGCAGCCAGTCGTCGAAGCCCTCGAGCGACAGGCCACGAACCGTGACGCCGGAGGCGTCGCGATCCTTGAGGATCCCCCAGAACTTCTCCTTCGGGCCAACGAGGTGGACGATCACGAACTCGCCGACTTTCATGCCTTCCCCTTCTCGGAAAGCTCGATCAGGACGCCGCGGCCGGCCTCCGGATGGAGGAAGGCCACGCGCTTGCCGCCGGCGCCCGGGACGCCGGCCGAGTGGATGAGCCGGAAGCCCTTCGACGACGAGGTCCGCGAGCGCGGCGTCGAGGTCGGGCACGGCGAAGCAGACGTGGTGGAGTCCCTCGCCGCGTTTGGCCAGGAACTTCGCGACGGGCGAGTCCCGGCGAGGTCGCCTCGAGCAGCTCGATGCGGCTCTCGCCGACCGGCAGGAACGCCGCGACGACCTTCTGGCCCGGCACTTCCTCGCGTTTCTCTTCGACGAGGCCGAGGGCGCGGTAGACGGCGAGCGCGTCGTCGATCGAGTCGACCGCGATGCCGAGGTGATCGATCTTGTAGGCCGTCACGCCGGCGCCTTCCCGGCCGCCTCGCTTTGAG
>CAWJKC010000008.1:0-838712 GCA_963843325.1 uncultured Acidobacteriota bacterium | reverse complement strand
CCTCGCGGCGCACGTTCCTCGGCAGGGTGTCACTCGGCGCGCTGGCCGGGGGCGCTCGGGCTCGGCCTCAGGGCCGATGAGGCCGCAGCCCTTCCCGTCACTTTCGCCGCTGGCACGCCCGGACAGAACAATCAGCGCACATATCCGATCCCCGCGGCCGACGGCGCCACCATCGACCGCGACGCGCAGGTCATCGTCGTCCGCCTTCATGGACAGGGCTATGCCTTCAACCTCGCATGCCCGCATGAAAACACCGTGCTGCGGTGGCGCCCGGAGGACTCGCGGTTTCAGTGCCCGCGTCACGGCTCGCGCTACCAGCCGGACGGCACCTTCATTTCGGGTCGCGCGACCCGGAACATGGATCGCTTTGCCATCCGGCGAACACCGGAAGGACTCGCTGGGTGGATCTCGACCACCTGTATCGATCCGATCGGAACCAGGCCGAGTGGGCCGGCGCGGCAGTCGCGCTCTGACGGCGAGTAGGGTTGCATGGCAAAGGCGATCGAACTGATCAACGACAGCGACACGTCACGACGCGATTTCTGTCGTCAGGCCTGTCACGCGGCGTCACTCGCGGCGCTCGGCGTGATCCTGCCGGGGTGCGGGGGCAGCAGCCCCACCGGCCCGTCGGGCGGGGCGCCGGCGCTGCCGGTGGTCAGCTCCGGCATTTCCGGCGGAGTGTTCATGCTGACTGTCGACGCCGCGTCGCCGCTGGCCACTGTCGGGAATGCCGTGCTGGTGCAGGCCTCGGGGCGCAGTTCCTCGTCGCCAGGACCGGCGCCGACACATTCCAGGCGCTGACCGCCACCTGCACGCACGAGGCGTGTACGGTCTCGGGCTACAGAGCCAGACCTACGTCTGCCCCTGTCACGGATCGCGCTACAACACGGCAGGCACGGTGCTGAGCGGTCCGGCGCCACGGTCGCTGACGCAGTTCGCGTCCTCGTTTGTCGGGACGACGCTCATACCGTGACGGTGAAGCTCGACACCGCCTCGCGTGTCGCGTGCGTCTGGGACGGCCAGGCTCACCAGGTAGCCGACCGCGCACGCGACGATCGCCCGTGACCACATACCAGGTCCAGGCCAGCGGCGTTTTCCACCACACCATCAGCATCGTCACCAGCGACACGGCGATGCCGGCAATGACGCCGGTCTGGTTGGCCCGCCTGGTCAGCAGGGCGAGCAGAAACGCGCCGAGCATCGGCCCGTAGACGATCGACGAGATCGTCAGGCCGGCGGTGAACACCGACCCCCACCCGCGCGCCACCAGCGCGATCGCGATCAGCACCAGCCCCCAGGCGGCCGTGAGCCACCTCGAAAGCGACAGCAGACTTCCGTCCTCGATGGACCGGCCGGTCAGCGGCGCGTAGAAATCGAGCACCGAGGTGGAGGCCAGCGAGTTGAGCGACCCGCTCAGATTCGACATCGCCGCGGCGAAGATCGCCGCGATCACCAGGCCTGCGACGCCATGCGGCAGGCTGCTGACGATGAAGGCGGGAAAGATCTGGTCAGTGGACGCAAGGACGGGCATCGGATGGAACCGGTAGTACGCGTACAGCATCAGGCCGATGCCGAGGAACAGCACGAACTGGCAGAGGACCACGATGCCGCTCAACACGAGCGCCTTCTGTGATCGCGCACGTTGCGGCACGCCAGCAGTCGCTGCACCAGGAGTTGATCGGTCCCGTGCGACGCCATCGTCAGGAAGGTGCCGCCGACGAGTCCGGCCCAGAACGTGAACGGCACGCGCAGGTCCCACGAGAACGACACGATCTGCAGCTTCCCCGCCGCGGCGGCGGTGTCCACGATCGTCGGCCACCCGCCCGGCACCAGGTGCACCAGCTGCCAGGCGGCCAGCAGGGATCCGGAGACGTAGATGATCAGCTGAATCAAGTCGGTCCAGATGACTGCGGAAATGCCGCCTTCAAACGTGTAGAACAGCGTCAACAAGCCGACGACCACGACCGACCAGGCCCATAGATGCGGAATCGCCGGCAGCGAACCGGCCACTACTGCCGTCAACACCAGCGAGGCGGCGAACACGCGAACGCCTTCCGCGAGCGGCCGCATCACCAGGAAGAGCGAGGCGGTCACGTGCTGGCGCGTGGCCCGAACCGGCGGTTCAGCAGCTCGTAGGCTGTGAACATGCGGCCACTGAAATATGCCGGGAGGAACAGCCACGCGATGATGACGCGAGCCACGACGTAGCCGAGGACCACCTGCAGATACGTCAGGCTGCCGCCCTGTTCGGGCCGCACGAACGTCGCAAAGGCGATGGCCGGCACGCCAATCAATGTCAGCGTGCTGGTCTCGGTCGCCACGATCGAGAGCGACACCACCCACCAGGCGGTCGTCCGGCTGCCGACGAAGTAGTCGCTGACCGAGGCCGTCCGGACAAGCGCGCGCCGAAGGCGGTGATTCCGATCAGATAGAGCGCCAGCACGCCGTAGTCCACTGCCGAAAATCCCATGCGGCCGAGACCGCCGGGACCTGGCTACTTCGCCGGGCCCCGCGCAGGCGCCGCCGCCTTGACGTGCTTCGCGATCAGCATCTCGGCGCCGTCCGGCCCCTTCATTGGCATGTAGGCCGCGACGACGCGCTCGCCGGCCTTGAGATCGGCGGAATTGATGACGGTCGTGCCGCGTGCGACCTTGGTCGCGGCGTCCACCACGTGCCAGAGCGTCTTGCCGTCGGTGTCCTTGACGTCGAGCTTCGCGGCGTCGGCCGCGACGACTGTCCCCATCACCTTGTGCAGGTGGCCCTCGTGCGCGAGCGCGACGGACGCGCACGCCAGAAGTGCCGCCAGACAGAACACCGGACCGAAGCCCTGCCGCCACATGCGCGCGCTCATCGTCCCTCCAGGAACTTCTGTTCTTCCTCGGCCTCGCGCCATTCGTCGGCGCTCTTCGGGTTCAGCGATTCCATCCGCTGCAGTTCCGCCTCGCTGAGCGACGGCAGGTGCCGGATGAACCGCACGAGGCGCCAGCTCGCGGCCTCGCCCGCTTCAGTGCCCGTGGCCCACGCCGGCATCCCCGTCAGTTTGACACCGTTTTCGATGATGTAGAACAGCGTCCCGTCGCTGAGCTGCTGCGTCGCCGGCAGTCTGAGATCGGCGCGCGCGGAGACAAGCCCTGCCCCATCGTCGTCTTCCCGCTTCCGTCGTTGGCGTGACAGCTCGCGCAGTGGTCGGCGAAGTGCGCCAGCGCTTCGGCGACGGCCTCAGGACTCGTCGGGCACCGGGTTCGTCCGCGCGGTGGCCGCCGATGGGATGGCCAAGGCGCGCAGACGGTGCGCGACGAAGGCTTCCATCGAGGAGGGCGCGGGACGCGCGCTGACGCCGTTGGCGAGGAACCAGACGCCCGTAGCGCACGCAGCCGCGCCGACGACTGCCAGCAGCCAGACCAACACGCGCACCAGACGGGTCATGGCACCGCGGAGATGTGAATCGTCGCCTGCGTCGCAGCATCGGCGGACGAGCCGCCCGCGATCAGCCTGATTTCGCCGGGTTCGACGACGAACGCATGCCGGTCGACGTCCCGTACGCGAACCGCGAGGCCGGCACGGCGAAGCTGACCGTCTTCGATTCGCCCGCCTTCACCGCCGTCCGCGTGAACGCGACGAGTTGCTTCGCCGGGCGCGACACCTTCGAGCCGGGATACGACGCATACAACTGCACGACTTCGTCGCCGTCACGCGTCCCGGCATTGGTCACCTCGACGCCGACGGCCACATCCGCGGTCGGACCCACGGGCGCGCTCGGCACCGAAAGCGTGCCGTAGCGAAACGTCGTGTAGCTCAGGCCGTAGCCGAACGGGTAGAGCGGCTCCCCTTGAAATACATGTAGGTCCGGCCGTGCCGGATGTCGTAGTCCATCATCGGCGGCAGCTGCTCGAGCGACGTCGGCCAGGTGTGCACCAGGCGGCCGGCCGGGTTGTAGTCGCCGAAGAGCACGTCGGCCAGCGCGTTGCCCTCCTCCTGACTGTTGTGCGTCATCGTCAGGATGGCCGGCACGTGCGCCTCGGTCCAGTTGATCGCGTACGGGAAGCTGGCCTTCAGCACGACGATCGTGCGCGGGTTCGCGGCGTAGACCTCGCTGAACGAGCGCTTCCTGCTCGAGGTCGATCGACTTGCGATCGACCGCTTCCTTGCCGTCGCTCGGCAACGGGACACTGCTCCCATCCGGCATCGCAGGTCGGATGATTGCCGACGACGACGATGGCGACGTCGGCCGGCGAGCGCCGCCGCAGCACCGCGCGGCGTTGTCGTGCCGCAAACGAGACCTTCACCCTGTCGCCGCGCTGCTTCGCGGATGCCGTCGACCGGCGACACCGTGTAGGGCGGCGTGCCGCTGTACCAATCAGGAGTACGCTCGTCGCGCGCGGTCCGATGACGGCAATGGACTTCAGCTTGTGCGGCGATCGAGCGGCAGCAGTGTGCTTCGCGTTCTTCAGCAGCACGATCGACTCGCGCGTGACCTGCCGCACCGCGTCTTGTGCCGGCCTGGTCCAGCCACGGGTCGTCCGCCAGTCTCGCCGATGGCGGCATACGGCATCGCGGTCCGGCGGATCGAGCAGGCCGAGCCGCAGCGAGACGCGGAAGTTGCGCGACGAGCGCCGCGTCGATGTCCGACCGGTGATCAGCCCCTTGTCCAGCGCGCTCGCGGACGGCGTCGGGGTAGCGGTCGAGGAACTGCGTGATGCCCGCCTTGATCGACGCGGCCGCGCCTGTCCTCGGCGTCGGATACTGGTGGTGCGCCGTGATCAGCAGCCCGAGCGCGCCGCCGTCGGTGCAGATGATCCCGTCCAGTCCCCACTGGCCTTCATGGTCATCGCGCGCAGGAAGGGCTGCACAGTGCAGGGGATGCCGTTGACCTTGTTGTAGGCCGCCATGAAGGCGTTCGCGTCGCCTTCGACGACGCCCATGCGGAACGGGACGCTGTAGTACTCGCGAAAGCAGGCGCTCGTCGAAGTCGGACGACGAGGACGTGCGGCCGTTCTCGTTGCTGTTGGCGAGGAGGTGCTTCATCAGCGAAGCCGCCTGCCAGTACGTCGGGTCGTCGCCCTGCAGGCCCTTGATGAATGCCGCCGCGAGCGTGCCCGTCAGGAACGGGTCCTCGCCGTAGCTCTCCTCGGTGCGGCCCCAGCGCGGGTCGCGCGCGAGGTCGGCGTTCGGCGCGCGGATGATCAGTCCGCCGCGATTCCACTGCGCGCTCTGGAAGATGAAGCGCGACTCGTAGCCTTCGATCGCCGCCACGCTGGTGCACGGCGTCGACGTCCCACGTCTCGCCCAGGCCGACGGCCTGCGGAAAAATCGTCGTCGGCATCGGATTGCGGCTGCCCCAGTTGCTCGGGCCGCCGTACGCGAGGCCGTGGAGACCTTCGACGTGACGCGCGCCGCGTGATGCCCAGGCGCGGCACGGCGAGGTTGGTGCCGAGGCCGACGATCTTCTCGTCGAGCGTCAGCCGAGAGACAAGGTCCGCGAGCCGCGCATCGGGAGCGGCGTCCGGGTTTCGGAAGAGCGCATCCGGGTCGACGAGAGGTGCCGATGGCGCGGGAGGCGCAGGCGCCTGAGCGGCCAGCACGCCGCTCACGCCCAGGATCAGGACGAGCAGCCGAAACAGAAAACGCATGGAGGCCCGCTACGACAGGTGCTTGATCAGGAGGACTTCGTTGCCGCGCTCGTTGTAGACCACCTCGTCCACGATCTGCCGGACGATCAGCATCCCGAACCCGCCGGGACGCATGCCGAGCTCGGCGCGCTTGATGGCGGTGGACATCACGGCTTCGGGCGTCGGGTTGGCTGCCGCGTGCGAGAGCCCGCTGCGATCGGAATCCGGCGCCCGGGTCGCGGAAGTGGAACACAACGGCGCGCTGCGTGCGCGCCACGGTCACCTCGATGTGCTTCGCCGGATTGAAGCCGCCGCCGTGCTCCATGGCGTTCACGACGATCTCGCGAAACGCGGCCATCAGCAGGTCGCGCTCGTGCACCGGCATGGTCGACTCGTGTTCGGTCACGAAGCGGATGACCCGCTCGGCGGTGAGCAGCTGGCAGGCGACCTTCAGCGTCATCCATTGCGGAAGCGCCGAGACCACCTCGATGCCGTCGTGCCAGTCAGGCTCGGTCAGCGCCGCCTGCGACATCGCGACGATCTCGCCGTAGTCGAGCGGGCTGGCAAACACGGCGAAGATGTGGGAGGCCATCGCCGCCACGAGCTCGACATGCGAGATCGTGCTGGCCAGGGAGATCACCCGGGCGCGCGGCGCCAGCGGACGCACGCGCTCGAGCAGCGCCAGATCGTCGCCGATCGAGGTCGCCGCTGCCGTGATGATCAGATCTGCGGGCCGCGCGGACAGCTTCTCCAGCACGTCCAGCTCGCCGTCGCAGAATTCGATGTCGTGCGCCTGGCGGACCAGGCCGCCTGCCAGTTCGGCTTCCAGCCTGGCATCGGGCCGCACGACCAGCACTCTTCCCATGCGTCTGGATCTCCTGAACCTGAACGGCCTAACCGTCGCGGGCCATCATACCGGACCCTGCTGACGTGCGGTGGGCGGTGCCCGCAGCTTCCGTGCAGAGCGTTACAGGGCAAAACGCGCTTCGATCGCCGCGTAACGCGCGGCTGCGCGTGTCCAGCTGCCGCCGGGTCGCGGCATGAACACGCGCCTGGTAAGCCCCGCGGCGGCCTGCCGGCGCGCCACTGCCAGTGACGGCACTTCCCCTGACGCCACGGCCTGCACGAGGACATTGCCGGCCACGGTCGCCTCAACCGGCCCGGCCGCCACGGGCACACCGGTCGTCGTCGCCGTCGCCTGATTCAGAATCCGTTCCTGCTGCCGCCACCGACGATCCGGACGCCCCGGATGGCGCTGTTCGTGAGGCGCGCGAGGTCGCGAGCACGGAGGCGTAGCGCAGGCGAGCGAGTCGAGCACGCTTCGTGCGAGCGCACTCGGCGTGTCGGGAACGCGCTGGCCGGTCTCGCGCAGCTTGGTCCGCAAGCGCGCTCAGCATGCTCTGCGGGTGCAGAAGGTGCGGATCGTCGGGGTAGATGACGGCCGGCGTTTCTTCCAGCAGCGCGACCTCATCGAGCAGGTGGTCGTACCGCACGTCCAGGCCCCCGCGCTCCCACTCCTCACGGCACGATTCCAGGATCCAGAGTCCCATGACGTTCTTGAGAAACCGCGTCGTGCCATACGCGCCGCCTTCGTTGGTGACGTTCTCGCGCGCGACATTCGGCGTGACCAACGGGCGCTGGAGCTCGACGCCGACCAGCGACCAGGTGCCGGACGAGATGTACGCCGAGCCCGGCTCGAGCGGCGTGCCGGCCACGGCGCTGCCGGTGTCGTGCTGCGCGACGGCCGTCACCGCGACGTCCTCCAGGCCGTGACGTCGCCGGCGCTCTCGAGTAGGGTGCCGACGCGCGAGCCTGCGTCGACGATCCCGGCGCAGAGCGACGAGGCAGCCCGAGCCGGTCGACGAGCGCGTTGTCCCAGGTCGCCGTCTCGACGTGGACCATCTGCGTCGTCGTCGCGTTCGTGAACTCGGTGCCTCGCGACCCGTGAGGGCGTGCGTGACGAGATCCGGCATCATCAGCAGCCGGTGGGCCGTCCCGGGCAGGCCCTGGGCCACATGCGCGTAGAGCTGAAAGATCGTGTTGAACGGCAGGAACTGGATGCCCGTGCGAGAGAAGATCTCGTCGCGCGGGATCCGCGCGAACACGGACGCCATCATGCCGTCCGTGCGATCGTCGCGATAGCAGATCGGCTCCTCGACCAGCCGCCCGCGGCGTCGATCAGGCCGTAGTCCACCCCCCAGCTGTCCACGCCCAGGCTTACGACCGGCGGCGCCTGCCGCGCGCGCGTGCCGGCCGCCCTGCCGAGGCCGCCTGGATCTCGTGGAGAATGCCGGCGAACGCCCACCGCAGATGCCCGTCACGACGGGCGGCGGGATAGTGAAAGCGGGCGATCGGTTCGAGGTGGAGGGCGTCCGGCGACAGCGTCCGCCAGGAAGACGCGGCCGCTGCCGGCGCCGAGGTCGATGGCGAGATAACGCGGCGCCAGGCTCACACGATGCCGGCAGTCACGCGACCGGAGGCGGGCCGTTCGTCAGCCTTCCGGCTCCGGTAGCCGCTGGCGCGATAGGCGGCCACCGGATCGATCGCGCCGCCGGCGCGCTGACGTGCCATGGCGAGGATCGGCGACACGTCGGTCGTGAAGGCCTGCTTGAGGATCGCGAGGGCCGCGATGGCGTCGCACCGCTCCTGCGCCGACGCCAGGGCGGGGCGATCGACGAGGTGCGCCTGGACGAAGGCGCGCATCACCTCGACGGCGCTCACCATCAGCGACTCGATCGGATCGGTCACGTTGTGCGACTGGTCGAGCATGTACGCCGGGTCGAACCCGGGCACGCGGTCAAGCTCCGCGTCCACCAGCTCGTTGAACACCAGGAACAGCTGGAACGGCTTGATCGAACCGGCATCGAGGTCGTCGTCGCCGTACTTGCTGTCGTTGAAGTGGAAGCCGCCGAGGCTGCCCGCCTGGATCAGACGCGCGACGATCATCTCGATGTTGACGTTCGGGGCGTGGTGGCCGAGGTCGACGAGGCAGACCGCCTGTGGACCGAGTTCGGTCGCGGCAGTAGTAGCTCGTGCCCCAGTCGTTGATCACCGTCGAATAGAACGCCGGCTCGTAGAGCTTGTGCTCGAGGAACAGCCGCCAGCCCGTCGGCAGGGCCGCGTAGATCTCGCGCATGCTGTCGATGTAGCGCTCGAGCGCGAGGCGGGTGTTCACCTGGCCCGGAAAGTTGCCGCCGTCGCCGATCCACACCGACAGGGCCGTCGAGCCGAGCGCCGCGCCGATCTCGATGCACTCGATGTTGTGCTCGATGGCCTGCCGGCGGACCGCCGCGTCCGGATGTGTGAGGCTGCCGAACTTGTACGACGGCGCTGATCGGCCTGATCCTGGAACGTGTTCGAGTTCATCGCGTCGAAGTGGAGCCCGCGCTGCCGCGCGTACTCCTGCAACGCCCGGGTCGTCGGGCTTGTCCCAGGGGATGTGGAGCGACACGGCCGGTGTCGATCGCACCAGCCGGAGGATCGTCGCGCAGTCGTCGAGCTTCTCGAAGATGTCGCGCGGCTCGCCGGCACCGGGGAATCGCGCGAACCGCGTGCCGCCCGTGCCGACACCCCACGACGGCACGGCGACGCGAAAGGCTGCCGCTCGTGCGGTCAGCGCGTCGATGTCGAGACCGCGGCGCCGCAGCACCTTCCCGAGGTGCTCGTAGTCCTCGGCCACCGCCGCTTCGTGCCGGCGGTTGTCGGCCGCGATCAGGTCGTCGGTGATCTCGAACGGAGCGCTCATTCGTTTCGATCCTCGTCGTCAACCCGCAACCCGCAATCCGCAACCGTCAACCTATCGCAAGAACCCGTCCTGCAAGCCGCCGTCGACGGGGATGACCTGGCCGGTCGTCTTGGTCAGCCGCTCCGTGACGAGCAACAGAATCGCCTCGGCCTGATCCTCGGGCTCGATCGGCGCTGCGTCAGCGTCCGCTTGGCGTAGAACGCCGCGAGCTTGTCGCGCAAGCGTCCGTCGCTGTCGGACTCGTCATACGGAATCTCGTATTTCGCGAGCGACGCGATCACGCGGTCGCGCGGGAACATCGTGCTGCCCTTCACGACCGTCGCCGGCGCCACGCCGTTGACGCGCACGAGCGGCGCCAGCTCGATCGGCCAGCTCGCGCACGAGGTGATTCGCCGCCGCCTTGCTCGTGTCGTAGGCGAGGCTGCCCTTCTTGGCGACGACCGCGTTGGCGCTCGTCGTGAGGACGAGGTTGGCCGGCAGGCCCTGCTCCTTCCAGATCTTGGACGCCTCGTCGGCGACGAGGTACGCGCCGGTGACGTTGATGCCGAACGTCAGCGCCCACTTCGCGTCGTCGATGTGGCCGGTCGTGTCGGGCGGCACGAAGATGCCGGCGGTCACGATCACGGCGTCGAAGCCGCCGTAGGCGAGCAGCACGTCGTCGAGCATGCGCGCGAACGCTCTCGCGGTCCGTGATGTCGCAGCCGAGCCCGATCGCCGGGCCGCAATTGCTGATGCCGCGTGCCGGCGACGCCGATGCCCACGCCGTACTTGGCGATGATCTCCTGCGCCGTGGCCTTCGCGGCGGCCTCGTCCAGGTCGACGCAGACGACGATGGGCGCCTTCCTTCACGAGGCGGTGCGCCGTTTCCTTGCCGATGCCCGCGCCGGCGCCGATCGACGACGACGACCTGGCGGTCGAGCTCCTTCTCGGCCGGCATGCGCTTGAGCTTCGCCTCCTCGAGCAGCCAGTACTCGATGTCGAAGGCCTCCTGCGGGTCCAGCGCGATGTACTTGTCGATCGCCTCGGCGCCGCGCATGACCTCGATGGCGCAGTTGTAGAACTCCGCGGTGACGCGCGACTCGCTCTTGTCCTTGCCCCAGGCGATCATGCCGAGCCCGGGGATGAGCACGACCGTCGGGTTCGGGTCGCGCATCGCCGGCGAGTTGGCGCGCTTGCACCGCTCGTAGTAGGCCGCGTAGTCCTTGCGATACTGATCGACCGCGGCCGGCAGCGACGACTTGCAGCGCCGTCGACGTCGCCGGTCTGCGGGATTCCAGTCGACGAAACAGCGGCTTGATCTTCGTGCGGAGGAAATGGTCGGGGCAGGACGTGCCGAGCTCGGCGAGGCGCGGCGCGTCGACGCTGTTCACGAAGCGCAGCATCTTCTCGTCGTCCTGCACCGTGCCGATGAAGCGGCGCTCGGTCGAGACCTGGCCGCGCAGCCACGGCAGGATCTCGGCGAGGATCTCGCGCCGGCGTTGCGTCGGCGAGCGGCGCGTACTTCGCGCCGCCGAAGGTCTTCGCGCCCTTGTCGTGCCGCTCGATGTAGGCCGCGCGCGGTCGATGATCTCGAGCGCGGTTTCGTAGCAGGTCTTGTCGTCGTTGCTCCACGAGATCATGCCGTGCTGGCCGAGCATGATGCCCTTCGCCTTCGGGTTTGCCTTGATCAGCGCCCTCGATCATCAAGCCCGAGCTCGAAGCCGGGCCGCTGCCACGGCACGTAGATCATGTCGTCGCCGTAGATCTCCCTGCAGAGCCGCTCCTGGTTCACCGACGCGGCGATCGCGATGACCGCGTTCGGGTGCAGGTGATCGACGTGCTGGTACGGCACGAACGTGTGCAGCGGCGTGTCGATCGAGCACGCGCGCGGGTTCAGGTTGAACGTCGCAGTGGCTGTACATCGGGTACATCGCGTCCTCGATCGGCGTCTTCGGGCCCGTGTCGGCGGATCGCCCTCGTACAGCGGCCGCATCGCGCGCACCTTGTCGAGATAGAGCGACGCGAACCCGTCGCGCTTCGCGGTGCGCAGATCGCCGCCCGAGCCCTTGACCCACAGCACCTCGACCTCCTCGCCCGTCAGCGGATCCGCCTCCATCAGCTTCGACGACGTGTTGCCGCCGCCCGTGTTCGTGAGCGTGAGATCGTCGCCGAGCTTGTTCGAGCGGTAGACGAGGCGATCCACGCCCTTCAGGCGGTCGGCTTCGGCGTCCTTCCAGAGGTACTGCACGTGCTGCAGCGGCGTCGCGTCTTTCTTCATGACCGTCCAGTTTATGGCAGGCCTGAAGGCCTGCGCTACAGCAGTGGGCGTCGCGCCAGTCGCGTGTAGCGCAGGGCTTCAGCCCTGCCAGTCGTGTGTAGCGCAGCCTTCAGGCCTGCCAGTCATCTCAGTTCGTGGCCGACGTCGGCATCGCGTAACTGAACGCGTAGTGCCCCGATCCGACCTCTACGACCACATCCTGCCCGTCCGGCTTGACGTCCGTGACGCCGTTGCCGGTGACGAGCGGCCTGCCGTCGAGCGTCACCGCGTCGCTCTTCGCGCCCGGCAGGCGGATGGTCGCGTGGGTGTTTGCCGGGACGTCGGTGGTCAGCGTGAACGTCGAGCCATCGCGCGTCCAGGCGGACGCGACCTCGCCGTACAGCGATTCGTGCGACGCCTTGACGCTGGTGAAGCCCCCACCCGGCCGCGGCTGAATGACGATGTGCTTGTAGCCCGGCGCCGCTGCGTCGATGTCGATGCCCGCCATGACCCGGTACATCCAGTCGCCGACCGCGCCGTAGGCGTAGTGGTTGAACGAGTTCATGCCCTTGTCCTGGAACGTGCCGTCAGGCTTCTGTCCGTCCCAGCGCTCCCAGATCGTCGTCGCGCCCTGCGTCACCGGGTACAGCCACGACGGGTATTGTTCCCGGTTCAGGAGCATGATACGCCTCGTCCAGGTAGCCGAAGCGAGTCAGCACGTGGCAGAGATACGGCGTGCCGAGAAAGCCCGTCGTGAGGTGGCCCCGCTCGCGAATCTCCGCCGCGAGGCGCGCGGCGGCGTCGCGCCGCAGCGTCGTCAGGCAGCAGATCGAACTCGAGCGCGAGCACGTAGGCCGTCTGCGTGGCTTCGCCGACGCGCCCCGTCGCCGTCACGTACTCGCGGTTCGAACGCCGTCTTGATCGTGCTCGAGCAGCGCCTCGTACTGCGCCGCCTCGTCTGGCTTGCCGAGGACGCGTGCCGCGTGCGCCGAGCAGATCCGTCGAGTGCGCGAAGAACGCGGTCGCGATCAGATCCTTGCTCGTCGTCGCGCCCGGATAGTCGCGAGCGCGTCGTGCGCGAACGCGAGCCAGTCGCCGAAATGGAAGTCGCCGTCCCAGATGCAGTCGTCGCCGGCGCGCGTGCGCTCGTACTCGACCCAGCGCGTCATGCTCGCGTACTGCTCGCTCGAGCAGCCGCGTGTCGCCGTAGCATCAGGTACATCGTCCACGGGATGATCACGGCCGACGTCGGCCCAGCCGGCCGAGCCACCGGCGGCGTTGCTGTTCGGCGTGCCGAGCACGTCGGGGATGACGTGCGGCACGCTGCCGGTCGGGTACTGGTCGGCGGTCGACGTCCTCGAGCCACTTCGTGAAGAACCCGGCGACGTCCATGTTGAACGCGGCCGTGCGCGAGAAGACCTGCGCGTCGCCGGTCCAGCCGAGCCGCTCGTCGCGCTGCGGGCAGTCGGTCGGCACGTCGACGAAGTTGCCCTTCTGGCCCCACACGGATGTTGTGCTGCAGCTGGTTGACCAGCGGCTTCGACGTCTCGAACGTCGCCGGTCGGCGCCATGTCGGAGTGCACGACGACTGCCCGTGAGCGACTCTCGAGCGTGAGCGTCCCGGGATAGCCGTCGACCGCGACGTAGCGGAAGCCCTGGAAGGTGAAGTGCGGCTCGAACGTCTCCGGGCCGCCGCCCTTCAGCGTGTAGCGGTCGGTCGCCTTCGCGGCGCGCAGGTTCTCGGTGTAGAAGTTGCCGTCCTTGTCGAGGACCTCGGCGTGCCGAAGCGTCACCGTCGTGCCGGCGGGGCCCTGCACCTTCAGCCGCACCCAGCCGACCATGTTCTGGCCGAGGTCGACGACGGTGTCGCCGCCGGGCGTGATGCAGGATCTTGACCGGCTGGATCTCTTCGATGCGCCGGACCGGCGGGCCGGCGGGCGCGATCAGGT
Source organism: uncultured Acidobacteriota bacterium (assembly GCA_963843325.1). Lineage (GTDB taxonomy): Bacteria > Acidobacteriota > Thermoanaerobaculia > UBA5066 > Gp7-AA6 > DAHUXD01. The sequence goes on along the minus strand of CAWJKC010000008.1, from coordinate 825,173 downwards.
CGTCCGTGCGAGTGCTCGACGACCGTGACCGGCGTCCACCCCGTTGTCGTCGAACCCGAGCGCCGGCCCATCCCGGGCTGCTCGAGTCGCGCGTCGTACGTCTCGCCGAGGTAGATCTCCGACGCCAGAATCGGACCCGTCGACGGCTTCCACTTGCCGTCGCTCGCGATCACCTGGTGCCGTCCGTCCGGCGTAGCGTCACGTCGATCTGCGCGAGCAGCGCGACGCCTGTCGCCGTAGATGTTGCGCTTGCCGCGCGAAGCCGAGTCTCGCCGCGATACCAGCCGTTGCCGAGAATGGCGCCAACGGCGTTCGGCCCCGTCTTCAGGAGCGTCGTGACGTCGTAGGTCTGGTACTGCAGGCGCTTGTTGTAGCTGGTCCAGCCCGGGCGTGAACAGCTGGTCGCCGACGCGGCGTCCGTTGAGGTACAGCTCGTAGAGGCCGTGGCTCGTGACGTAGGCGCGCGCCGAGACGACGTCGCCGTCGAGCGTGAACTCGCGGCGCAGCATCGGGCGACGGCGCCGGCTTGCCGACGTCCTCGGGCACGTCGCCGGCTCGATCCAGCTGCGCCTTCCAGTCGGACGGCGCCAGCAGCCCCATCTCCCACCAGGCGGGCGCGCTCCACTCCGACGCGCGCCCGTCTCGTCCCAGACGCGGACCTGCCAGAAGTAGCGTCGCGCCGACTGGAGCGCCGGGCCCGCGTAGACGACGCCGGTGGACTGATCCGAGGCGACGCGCCCTGAGTCCCAGAGCGTGCCGCCCTTGCGCGCGAGATCCCGTTCGCTGGCGGCCACGCGGATCTCGTAGGCCGACTGCATCACGCCGCGCGCGGTCCGCCTGGAGTTGCCAGAAAAGGCGTGGCGCCTTGCACGTCGAGGCCGAGCGGGTTGGTCTGGTACTCCGTTCGGAGGGCGGTGACGGCAACGGCGTGCGGTGGGTGCAGGTCCGGAAGGTGCGGCGTGCCTGTCGGCACCGGCGGCGCTGCGAGGGCAGACGCAACGATCACGCCTGTAGCGCAGGCCTTCAGGCCTGCCTGTCTCCAACGGTCCGCAATCGGCATCGTCATTCCCCTCGCTCGATGTGAAAGACCTCGCGCAGTGGCCGCGACTCCGGCGAGTCGTCCGCGTTGGCCGGCATGACCTCGCGCATGTGCCGCCACCAGCGCCGGCACACCTCCGTCGACGCCACGGCGTCCCAGCGCGCCTGGCTGTCGAATTCGACGTACGCGAACAGATCGCCCGACGCGTCGTCAAGGAAGATGGTGTACGTGTCGACGCCATGCTCGAGCAGCGTCGCTTCGAGCTCGGGCCAGATCGGAGGTGTGCCGCCGTTCGTACTCGGCGGCCTGACCCTGGTGAATCGACATGCGGAACGCGCGACGAATCACTCGCGACCTCCCCGCCGGCCGGGAGCCCGGACGGCGCACCACAATCTACCGTAAGATGCGGGCTGCATCGTGACCGAAACGCCCGACGCCACGAGCTCCTCCGATCACGTCTACGCGCGTCATCGCCAGCTTCCTCGGCTGGACGCTCGACGCCTTCGACTTCTTCCTGCGTCGTCTTCGTCCTGACCGACGATCGGCAAGGAGTTCGGCAAGACCGTGCCGGAGATGGCGCTGGCGATCACGCTCACGCTGGCCATGCGTCCGGTCGGCGCGTTCATCTTCGGCCTGATGGCCGATCGCTACGGCCGCCGGCTGCCGCTGATGATCGACCTCGTCTTCTTCTCGATCGTCGAAGTGCTGTCCGGCCTCGCGCCGAGCTACACGACGTTCCTGATCCTGCGCGCGCTGTTCGGCATCGGCATGGGCGGCGAGTGGGGCGTCGGCGCGTCGCTCGCGATGGAGAAGGTGCCGCGGCGGCTGGCGCGGCCTGCTGTCGGGCCTGCTGCAGGAGGGCTACGCGACCGGCTATCTGCTCGCGGCCGTGCTGCTACTTCTTCGTCTTCCCGCACTGGGGCTGGCGGCCGATGTTCTTCATCGGCGGCGCTGCCGGCGCTGCTCGCGATCTTCGTCCGCCTGCAGCGTCAAGGAGTCCGAAGTCTGGCAGAAGACGCAAGCACGACGAGCTGGTCGCAACCTCGGCCGCGGCATCGTCGTCGCACTGGAAGCTGTTCCTGTACTCTGGCGCTGATGATGACGATGATGAACTTCGTCTCGCACGGCACGCAGGACATGTATCCGACGTTCCTGCAGAACGCAGCGCGGCTTCACGCCGCGAGAAGCGTGTCGTACATCGCCATCATCTACAACGTCGGCGCGATCCTCGGCGGCACTCGTCATCGGGCTGATTACTCCGATCGCGTCGGCCGGCGCCGCGCGATGGTCACGTCGCTGCTGCTCGCGATCGTGGCGATTCCGCTCTGGGCGTACGCGCCGACGACGACGTTGCTCGTCATCGGCGCGTTCCTGCTGCAGTTCATGGTGCAGGGCGCGTGGGGCGTCATCCCGGCGCACATCAACGAGCTGTCGCCCGACTCGGTGCGCGGGTTCCTGCCGGGCTTCGCCTATCAGTGCGGCGTGGCGGTCGCCGGCACCGTCGCGTACATCGAGGCGTCTTCGCCGACGCGGTTCACCTACGCCAACGCGATGGCGCTCACGGCGATCACCGTCTTCACGCTCGCGGCCATCGTCGTCGCCTCGGGCGAGAGAAGCACGGCGTCGAGTTCGGTCCAGTCGGCCAGGCTGACCTCGCTGCCTCAAAGACACCTGGATTCCGGGATTCCAGGATTTCGAATCCAGGTCGGCGGTGTGGCCTGGATATTGAACTCGACCCCCTCAGTGCTCGTCGATCGTGGCCCTGATGCGTGAAAATAGGGCGAGATCGCCGCAACCCGCGAGGCGGGGTCGTGGCAGTGGGGAATCTTGCCCACTGGCGCGGCGGGAAATTCCCCGGGCTGGTCCGGTCACATGCAGAACGCCACAATCCTCGTCGTCGACGACGAGCAGCTGATTCGCTGGTCGCTCGTCCGAGCGCCTCGCAGGCCGACGGCTATCGCGTCGTCGAGGCCGACGACGGCGACGCGACGCGCTCGACGCGCGTCCGCGACGGCGTCGACCTCGTCCTGCTCGACTACAAGCTGCCCGACGGCGACGGCGCTGACGGTGCTCACGCAGATCAAGGAGCTCGACCCCGACGTCGCTCGTGATCCTGCTGACGGCGTATGCCGACCGTCGAGACCGCCGTCGAAGCGATGAAGCTCGGCGCCTACCACTTCGCCAACAAGCCGTTCGACCTCGACGACGTGTCGCGGCTGGTCGAGCAGGCGCTCGAGACGACGCGCCTGCGGCGCGAGGTGCGCACGCTGCGCGCGCAGCCAGGCGCAGCCCTTCGCGCTCGATCGCATCATCGGCGACTCGCCGCGCGATGCGCGCGCTCAAGGCGCTGCTCCGGCGCGTGGCGCACGAGTCCGGCGTCGACGGTGCTGCTGACGGGCGAGAGCGGCACCGGCAAGGACCTCGCGGCGAAGGTCCTGCACTACAACAGCGACCGCGCGCGCCGGCCGTTCGTGAACATCACCTGCTCGGCGCTGCCCGAGCGCTGCTCGAGAGCGAGCTCTTCGGCCACGAGCGCGGCGCGTTCACCGACGCGCGCCAGCAGAAGCGGGGCCTGCTCGAGTCGGCCGACGGCGGCACCGTGTTTCTCGACGAGATCGGCGAGATGACGCCGGCGCTGCAGGCCAAGCTGCTGCGGTTCCTCGAGGAGAAGACGTTCAAGCGCGTCGGCGGCTCGCGCGACATCCGCGTCGACGTGCGCGTCATCGCGGCGACCAACCGCAACCTCGAGGAGGAGGTCAAGGCGGGCCGGTTCCGCGAGGACCTGTTCTACCGCCTGCAACGTCCTGCCGATCGCCGCTGCCGCCGCTGCGCGCGCAGCCGACGACGTGCCCGCTGCTCGTGTCGTTCTACATCGACGTCTTCAACCGCGAGTTCAGGAAGACGGTGCGCGGCGCGTCGCCGGCGGCGCTGAAGCGTGCTGCCGAGCTACGGCTGGCCCGGCAACGTCCGCGAGCTGCGCAACGCCATCGAGCGCGCGATGCTGCTGGCCGACGGCGACGTGGCTCGAGCCGGCTGACTTCCCCGTCGCTGACGGCGGCGCGATGCGCGCACCGACGGCGTTCGAGCTGCCCGCCGCAGGGCGTCAACCTCGAGGAGGTCGAGCGCAGGCTGGTCGTGCAGGCGCTCGAGCGCGCGGCGGCAACCAGACGCACGCCGCCGGCTGCTCGGCCTCAACCGCGATCAGATTCGCTACCGGATCGAGAAGTTCAACTTGACCAAGGCGACGCCGTGAAGCCCACTGAACCGGCGCCGCCCGATGCCGCCGCGGACGAGCGGCGGTCGTACTCGCAGGAACAGCTCGAGGAGCTCCGCTACGCGCTCGACCAGGCCGCCATCGTCGCCATCACCGATCAGCGCGGCCTCATCACCCACGTCAACCAGAAGTTCTGTGAGATCTCCGGGTATTCCCGCGAGGAGCTGATCGGCCAGGACCATCGCCTCGTCAACTCCGCCTATCATCCGCCGGCATTCATCCGGACGCTCTGGCGCACGATTGCGCACGGCCAGGTCTGGCGAGGGGAGATCCGGAACCGGACGAAAGACGGCGAGTACTACTGGGTCGATACGACGATCGTGCCGTTCGTGGACGAGCAGGGCAAGCCACGCCAGTATCTCGCGATCCGCCACGACATCACGGCACGCAAGGCCGCTGAAGCCAAGCTTCGCGAGCAGACTGCGCTCGCCCAGCTCGGACAGCTGGCGGCGGTCGTCGCGCACGAGGTGCGCAACCCGCTGGCCGGCATCCGCGGCTCGCTCCAGGTGATCGAAGGCGGTCTCTCGAGGGAGGCCGGCGAGCGGCCGGTGATCGCGTCGATCATCCGCCGGATCGATCAGCTGAGCCGATCGATGGAGCACCTGCTGCTCTACGCGCGACCGCAGCGGCCGATGCTGCGTCCCGTGCCGATCTCCTCCGTGCTGGCGGAGGTGGTGATGAACACGCGCGCAGCGCTCGGCAGCGACTGTCCAGACATCGTGGCGTCTGGCGACGAGATCTCGGTGTCAGCCGATCCCGACATGCTGCGCGCCGTGCTCCTCAACCTGCTGCTCAACGCCTGTCAAGCCGGCGGACCTGGCGCGGTGGACGTTCACACCGACGCCTGGACGGCCGGGGCGCGATTCGCATCCTCGACCGGGGACCGGGCCTGCCGCCGCCCGTCCGCGAGCGCCTGTTCGAGCCGTTCGTCCCATCGCGTGCCGGAGGCACGGGGCTCGGGCTTGCGATCGTCAGACGCCTCACGGACGCGCAGGGCGGGACCGTCGTCCTAACAGACCGCCAGGGCGGCGGCACCGAAGCCGAGCTCGTCTTTCCGCTGAGCGGCTACTGAGCCCGGCAGCGCGAGCACAGGCGCCGCCGCCAGCGACAACACGCGATACGCGACCGCGCCGATGCGGCTCTCGCCTTCGCCGCGAATCGGCATCACGATCAGCCCTGCGTGCCGGTCGTGCGCGACCTTTGACAATTTCCTCCGGCGCGTCGCCATACGCCACGAGCGTTTCCGCCAGCACCCCCGGCGGCACTTCGTCGGCCAGCGAGTCGAGCGCTTGATCGGCCTCTGCCCTCCGCTCGCGATCGAGCCTCGGCGCTTCGCTGCGTCTCGGGAACGGCAACCGCGCGGGCTCGACGACGTGGACCACGAGCAGCGGCGCCTTGAAGACGGGCGCAAGGCCCGCGGCGACGTGCACGGTGTGCGGCGCGGATCCGTCGAGATCGACCGGCACGAGAATCCTGTTCACCAGCACGCCGATCTGATCGGCGCTCTCCGGCCCCGGATCGTCGGGCCTGGTGACCAGCACCGGCACCGTCGCGCTGCGGAGCACGCGCTCCGTCGTGGCGCCGAAAAACAGCCGTCGGCGACCGGTGAGGCCATGCGTGCTCATCACGATCAGGTCGCAGGGGCGCTCGTTGGCGAGCCGCAGGATCTCCTCCGCGGGCCGGCCGGAGGCGACCTCGAGGCGTTCGCTCAGCATGTCCGAGCGGCGGCCGAGGACGTCCGCGACGACCCGCGACAGCTCGCGGCGCGTCTCGCCGCCATGCCACGATTCGCCGGCGGCCGCATCCATGGACGCAGCAGCGGATCTTCCACGGTCACGACGGTCAGCTCGCCGTCGAACCGCTCGGCGATCGCCGCTGCATAGCGAAGAGCCCCGAGCGACGCGACCGAGAAATCGATCGGACAGAGAACGGATACTCGTCGCGGCATGTGACCTCCCTATCGGTCCACGGATTGCCGGCGCTCTAATGCGCGAGCGCCAGCGCGCCTGCCCCTGCGCCGAGCAACCGTCCCGGCTGAGCGTGCGGGTGCAGCGCGACCTTCATCACGCCATCGCGCTGATGGCTGAACAGGTCGAAGGCTTCCTCGATGTCATCGAGCGCGAAGTGATGCGTCACGAGCGGGCTGAGGTCGACCCGCCCGTGTGCGACCATCTCCATCAGCCGGCGCATCCGCTCCTTGCCGCCGGGACACAGCGTCGTGACGATGCGTCTGGTCGCCGAGGCCCGCGTAGAACGGCTCGTACGGGCGCCACGAGCTTGCCCGAGTACACGCCGAGGCTCGACAGCGTGCCGCCGGGACGAATGGCGCGCAGCGCGTTCTCGAAGGTCTCCTGGCGGCCGAGCGCCTCGATCGCGACGTCGACGCCGCGGTTCGACGTCAGGCGCTTGATCGCGGCGACCGGATCCTGCTCCTGGTAGTTGATCACCACGTCGGCGCCGAAGCGCCTGGCCATCTCGAGGCGCGCCGGCACGGCGTCGACGCCGATGATGAGCGACGCGCCCCGCAGCTTCGCGCCGAGCGTCGCGCAGAGGCCAATCGGGCCCTGCGCGAAGACCGCGACCGCGTCGCCGATCTTCATGTCGCCGCTCTCGGCGCCGCTGAGGCCGGTCGAGAAGATGTCGGGCCAGCAGCACGACCTCTTCGTCGGTGAGCGCGTCGGGAATCGGCGCCAGGTTGGCGCGAGCGTCGGGCACGAGCAGGTACTCCGCCCACGCGCCGTCGATCGTGTTGCCGAACTTCCAGCCGCCGAGCGGGCCGCCGCACTGCGAGTGCTTCGCGTTCAGGCAGTAGAAGCACTGCCCGCACGGCGTGATCGCCCCGACGAGGACTCGCTGCCCGACGTGATACTCGGGCTCGAGCCCGTTCGCCGAGCGCGTCGATCACGCCGACCGGCTCGTGTCCGAGCATCAGGCCGGGCCGGACCGGATACTCGCCGCTTCACGATGTGCACGTCCGTGCCGCAGATCGTCGTCGTCGTGATCCGGATGACCGCCTGGCCGGCTCCGGGGGACCGGTTTGGGACGCTCTTCGATGGCCAGCGTCCCGACGCCTCGAAAGGCGACGGCCTTCATGGTTGCCATGACTCCCTCTCCTCTCCCCTCAGACCGAGATCATCGCCATCCGCCGCTCCTGCGTCTCGTCCAGATCGGCCAGCGCGGGGCGGAAGGTCCGGTGCGGGACGACAAGCGCAGCGCACGCCGCACTCTTGAAGACGCGGTCGGCCACGCTTCCGAGAAGGAATCGTCGGATCACGCCGTGACCGTGAGAGCCGACGACGATGAGGTCGCAGGCGTGGTCGTTGACGTCCTGCAGGATCTCGTTGGCGGGCGTGCCCATCAGCACCGCCGAGGTCACGCGGCCGTCGAGCCGGCGATCGGCGAGCAGATGCTTCAGCACGCGCTCTGCGTCCGAGGTCCACACCTGGCGCAGCTCGCCGAAGTCCATTCCCGCGCCCTCGACCATCCACGGCTGGGTGAGCGGATCGGGCACCACGTTCACGACATGGACCTCGGCGCCTGTGTCGCGGGCCAGGGACAAGGCGACGTCGAGAGCTTCGAGCGACGTCGCGCTGAAATCAGTCGCACAGAGAATTCGATGGAAGGCAGGCATGACGAACCTCCTGACGCTGGACGATGCATCGGCCGTGCCGCGGGGTCGTTCGCCGAAAAGCCGCGTGGCTACCGCGATGCGTCGCGAGGGGACGCCGCCCGCGTGCGGAGAATTCCCCTCCGCTGCGGGAAGGTCCGCAGGCGTGACCGGGGGCCGGCGCGCAATCTCGACGGTCGGCGCGAAATCAAAAGGGAGCGCCTGGCAGCGCTCTTGCCGTCATGACCGACGGAGCATCACATGATCCAGATTCCGATCTTCTACGCGTCGAGTGAAGGCCAGACGGCACGGATCGCCGAGCAACTCGCGGTGCTGTTTCGCGAGAGCGGGTTCTCGAGCGCGGCCATCGACGTCACGTCGCCCCGGGCGGCCGTCTTCGACTGGACGCCGGTCAAAGCCGTGCTCGTCGGCGCCTCCCTGCACCTCGGCAAGCACCAGCGAGGCTGCTGCCCGGTTCGTGCGATCGCACATCCAGCGGTTGAACGCGCGTCCCTCGGCCTTCTTCTCGGTCAGCCTGAGTGCCGCGTCGAAGAATCCGGCGGAGGTGGAGACGGCGCGACGAATCGCACGGGACTTCTGCGTCGCCGGCCGGCTGGACCCCCGATCGCATCGTTCCTGTCGCCGGGCGGCTGGCGTATTCGAAATATGGCTGGCTGACGCGCTGGATGATGCGGCGAATTGCGCAGAAGGAAGGCGGCCCCATCGACACGAGCCGCGATCACGAGCTGACGGACTGGACCGTCGTGTCGTCGCTCGCCGCCGACATCGTCAGGCAGACCGAGGCGCGCCTGGCGTCGTGATGGTCAGCGCGCCGTCGCTTTACTCCAGGCGACGGCGTACGAGCGGGCGGCTGGCTCGAGGAATCGCGCCAGTCGCTCACCTTCTTCCTCGAGCGCCGCGCGCGCCGGCTTCGCGATCGTCGCAAAGGGCACCAGCGTCAGCGTCAACGCCTGGCGTTTGGTCTCGCCGTCCACGTGCCGGCGACGAGGCCGTCGGTCATGAACGTGGCAGGCAACAGCAGGTTCCGCGACGTCAGCCGCGAGCGGTAGGGCTCGGGCACGAATCGCGCCTTGTCGGTGTACGACAGCAGCAGGTTGTCGAACTCCGGCAGGAACCGCACGGGCACGTCGGCGTCGTCGCCGGGGCGCGGCGCCTTCGGCAGATCGAAGAGCTCACGCTTGCGATCGTCGCGCAACACCGTCAGCGTCGGCCGCAACGCCTCGAAAATCTCTTTCGCTGCCGGCAGCCCCGACCATGTCTTGAAGTCGTTGGCCGTCGCGGGGCCGAACGCCGCAAGGTAGCGCTTCGCCAGGACGTCGGGCCGCTCGACGGCATCGACCGGTTTCCCGATCCACGACTCGGCGACGGCGAAGCTCGATGAGGCCGCCCAGGCCCACGGCGAGCCGTCCGTCGGGCGTCTGCAGCAACGGCAGGTGCATCCGGATGATGTAGGCGAGCGCCCGCTCGTCGAGGTTCTTCGCTCCGCTCTTGAGGTGATCGCGCAGCGCCGAGAACGTCGCGGGCCCCCGCATGAAGAACGCCCGGCCCTGCTTGACGATCGGCGGCACGTCGACGTCCTTCATGCGATCGCGGATCACCGAGAGCCCTTCGCTCAGCGCGGGCTGCAAGGTCTGGCGGAACGCGAGGTAGTCCTTCGCCGAGACCAGGTGAATCGTGCCGCGCATGAACGTGCCGCGGACGACGTCGCGGCGCTCGATGGCCTTCAGCAGGTCGTCGCGGGTGAACCCTTCGAGTCTGGTCCAGAGGCCCACAAAGGGCGGGCGCGGCCACTGCGCCTGCATGCCGGCGAGACGCTCGATGGCGGGCACCGGCTTCACGCGCTCGCGCGCGAGGAGCATCTGACGGGCCAGCGTCGCGCGGTTCAGCCCGCGCGCGCTGATGGTCGACTCGGCCATGAGGCCGGATGATAGCCGGCGGGAAATAGGGAATAGGAAATAGGGAATAGGGAAAATGCGGAGCCCTTGTTCGAAGGACTCTGTCTTTCTCCCTATTCCCTATTCCCTATTCCCTATTTCCGCTGTTACTTCCACCCGCACGTCTTCGCAACGTGCGACATGACCGTTGCGGCGTCGCCCAGCTCGAAGTCCACTTGCACCGGGTCGGCGTTGTGCGGCGAGAAGCCGAAGCGCAGGTGATGGGCGGACGAGATCCGTCGTGCCAGCGCCGTGCCGTCGGGCGCAAACAGCGCGTCGTGTTCGGCGGAGTCAGGCCACCGCTCCTCAGACCCGGCTGCGTCGTCGAACGTCAAGCGGACGCTGTGGAGCCCGTCGGTCGATTCGATTTTCGACGGGGTCTCGGTGTAGACGAAGACCTCCGTCTTGCGGTTCAGGCAGCGCACCACGAGCGAGGGCCTCACGTGCGTCGTCCAGACCCTGACCTGCTGGTCCGCTTCGAGCTCGTACGCGACGCTTCGCTTGTGATTCGCGATCCAGCGGTACTCGTCCTCGCGCGACCACTGGTGGGTGACCGCCGTGACAGCGGCCGTCGCCCCCGGCGCCGGTGACGTGGCTGCTGCACCATTCGCGCCGGTTGCACTCACCGTGCCGGCCGACGGATGCGCGCCGAGGAACATGAACGTGCCAGCGGCGCCCGCGAGCAGCGCGACGCTGACGAGCACGAGGCTCGCCACGCTCGACGGACGCTGATCCGGCTGCCCCTCAGGTGCGGGGGCGGCTGGCGTCTGGACAGACTCCGGCGACATCGGGGTCGTCATGCGAAGCTCCCGACCAGCGCGCCGCAAGCGTCGTGCCACGACCGATCTCCCGTGGCGAATCAGAATCCCCCGTGCATTTCCGCGCATTCGTCCCGCTGCGTACGGCGTTCGCCTGACAGAACTGGCATGACGCGCACAGCTCTGCAGTGGCGACCTGTGCTGTCGCGCCCGCATTGAAATGTTCTCGTCGGCCATGGACAATCGACGCCACGGATCGCCGGACGCCGCCTTCGGTGCAGGCCCGGCGTTCGATCGACAGCGGTCGGGCGTTTTCGACATCAGCAAGGCCGTCCGTATGCCCAAGCGAAAGAAGACCCACGTCGCGGCGAAGAAGACGGCACGCCCGTCCGCCACGCGGAAGCGCCGCGCGGCGGATGCAGGGCCCGCGGCGTCGACGTTGCCCTGGCTGCGCTCACCGTCCGGATCCCACCGGTTCGAGCTTCAGGGAGAACGCGCCCAGACGTGGTCGCGCGAACTGCAGCACGCCGCGATGCAGTGGACCTACATCGTCCGGAACCGTCAGCGGTGGCGCGGATTGCCGTCGAGCGCGAAGAGCCAGGGCGATCGCGCCCGCAAGCTGCTCGTCGATCTCGGATTGCGGGCCGCGGATCTCGACGCCATTGCCGGCGACGGCATGGTCGAAGTCGTGGTGCCGTACGAGCGCGAAGAGGTCGGCTGGGAAGCGCGCATCTTCCCGTGGGAGTACGTCGCTTGCCGCCGCCACGAGCGAGGCGCGTCGTGGACGAAGCCTCACCGTGATGCGCCGGCTGACGACGACGGCGCGCGCGACACCTCCACCCTCCGGACTGCGCGTGTCTGTACGTCGAGAGCGCGCCAGGCGAGCTGCGTCAGGACTACACCTTCGAGACCGAGCGGGCCCTCGTCGAGACGAGCCTCAAGCCGAAGGCCTGGAAAGCGCTGCTGACGCCGACGCTGGTGCAGCTGCAGAAAGCCGCCGCGTCGTTCAAGCCTGACGTCGTCCATCTCGCGGGATTCGACACACACCAGGGGCTTCTGCTGCTGGGCGAGGATCACGATCCGAACGAAGGCGAGCCGGACGCCGCGATTCCGGACGGCTACCTGCTGGCCAGCGAGTCGGGACGTCCCGCGCCAGTGAGCGCTCTGGCCCTGGCGCGCGCCCTGTGCACTCGCAGCCATCGTCCGAAACTCGTGGCGATCAACCTTCAGAACTCCGCCGCGCGCGTCGCGCCGCTGCTCGTCGCGGAAGGCGCCGGCGCAGCCGTCGGCTTTCAGGACATCTTCGACGACGATCTGAGCGAGCTGTTCTTCGCGACGTTCTATCGCGAGCTTCGGCACGGGAAATGGCACGTCGCCTCGGCGTTTGACGCGGCCTGGTCGACCGTGCGCCAGCAGGGCACGCCGCTGCAGGGGTCGGGACTCGTGCTGTGGAGCGGCCAGCCGCTGCTCGAGAAGGCCGCCACCGCGGCGGCAACCCCGAAGCCCGGGCTGCTGCTGCCCGGCGACGTGACGCCGGCCGAAGCGCGGCAGGTCGTCAGGGTGGACATCCAGCCGCTCGAGGAGCTGAACTACTCGCTGCTCCACAACCAGCAGCCGCTGTTCGAGCGCTTCGCGATCTTCAACGGCAGCGCGAAGCGGAACAAGGTCGACCGCCTCGATGCCGTCGGCGGCGTCGACGTCAGCGTCGAGCTGAGCGCGGGAACGGAGACGGCCTGCTACTCACGGCTGCTGACGCTCGACGGCACGAACGTCGATCTCAAGAAAGACATCCACGTGCCGCTGACGTCGGCGCTGCTGCGGTCGGTCGGCGAAGCGATCAACTCCACGATGACGATTCGCGTCGCGTGGGGCCAGGCGCTCTATCACGAGAGCCACAAGGTCCGGCTCCTGCCGGTGGACCAGTGGCGCGACAACGACCGCGACGGCCAGTGGCTGCCGTCGTTCGTGCTGCCGCGCGATCCGGCGGTCGAGCGGCTGGTGGAAAAGGCGCAGCGCTACGTGCGCGTCCTCAGAGACGATCCGTCGGCAGGGTTCGAAGGCTACCAGGCCGTCGAGCCTCGCGCGGCGGATCCGACGGCCGAAGTCGATCGCCAGGTGCAGGCGATCTGGTCGACCATCGTCCACGAGCTCGACCTCGGCTACATCAACCCGCCGCCGACGTATTCCAACGCGCTCGACTCGCAGCGCCTTCGCACGCCGACCACGATCGAGCGCTGGCGGTCGGGCACGTGCATCGATCTGGCGCTGCTGCTCGCCTCGTGCCTGGAGCTCGTGGACATTTACCCGGTGATGTTCCTGCTGAACGATCACGCGTTCCCCGGCTACTGGCGTAACGACGCGTACCAGGAGGCGTTCATCGAGCTCAAGGACGAGGAGCCAGGTGACACGCCCACCGAGGACTCGCAGAAAACGAAAGTGCCAGGTGCGCAGCCGGCGCCGTGGTGGTTCCGCAAGACGGCCTACGACGAGATCGCCAAGCAGGTGCGGCTCGGACGCCTCGTGCCGCTCGAAAGCGTCTGGCTGACCGAGCGCAGCGGTTTCTGGGACGCGGTCGACGGCGGCAAGGACAACCTGAAGTCGCGCAGCCGGTTCCACTCGATGCTCGACATCGCGCGCGCGCGCGACGAGAACGTGACGCCGCTGCCCATCGGAGGCGACGCATGACGGCGCAGCGCCGGCACGCTCCAAGCGAACGACCGCCTGCGGACGAATCTCGACGCGGCCGTCGCCGCGTTCGGCCTGAGCGATCCCGAGCCCGACCACCCGATTCCGAGCAGCGCGCGCAAGCGCGCGTTCCGCGATCCGCGCGCGGGGAGCCAGCGCGCGACTGTCTCGCTCGTGCAGGAAGACGACGTCCTGAAATGGGTGTACGACCCGCCCCCGACGAGCGCGCGGCGCGGCGGCAGACGGGCACTCGCCGCGGCAGCCGACGAAGACGTCGTCCACAGTTTCCAGTTTCTCGAGGTGCCGCCGAACCAGGTCATCGAGGCGCTCTCGAAGCTGGACGACACGCTGACGCCGACGCGCGGGCTGCGACGCTGGACCAACGGCGCAGGCGTCGCGATCGCGAAGGCGCCGGCCGGACGGCTGCTGCTGCTCGTCCACGGCACCTTCAGCAAGGGCGAGATGTTCTTCGAGGAGCTGGCGGCGACGCCGGACGGCCAGGCGTTCCTCGCCACGGCCGAGCAGAAGTACGACGCCGTCCTGACGTTCGATCACCCGACGCTGTCGATGAGCCCCTGGCTGAACGCGCTGGATCTCTCGCGCGCGCTCGACGGCGCCGCCGGGCCGATCGACGTCATCTGCCACAGCCGCGGCGGACTCGTGACGGCGTGGTGGCTCTTCCACGCGCGCCCGCCCGTGAAGCGTGTGGTCTTCGCCGGCTCGCCGCTCGAGGGCACGAGCCTGGCCGCGCCCGCGCGACTCAAGGCCGCCCTCGACCTCCTCGGGAATCTCGCGCGCGCCGTCGGCACGATGAGCGGCAGCGCGGCGACCGCGGTGCCGCTTCTGGCGGCGGCCGGCGGTCTCATGAAGATTCTCGGCGGGATGCTGTCGATTCGGCGCCGGCACCCCGCTCGTGGACGCGGGCATCGCCGTCGTGCCAGGCCTGGCCAGCCAATCGCGCGTCGCGAACAACTACGAGCTGCTGCGGCTCTTCGCCGATCAGTGGGCCAGGCCCCTCGCGTTGCACTCCGTGTCGTCGGATTACGCGCCGCCGTCGCCTGACGCCTGGTGGAAGTTCTGGCAGTACTTCCGCCAGATCCCGGGCCGCATCGTCGACTGGGGTGCCGACGCGATCTTCGATGGGCCGAACGATCTCGTCGTCGACACCGCGTCCATGACGGAACTCGGCCGCCTGTCGATTCCCGGAGGCCGTCGCCTCGTGTATCCGGCGGACAAGGGCGTCCATCACTGCGCGTACCTCCGTCAGCCGGACACCGTCCGGTTTCTGACGGGCGTGCTGGGCCTCTAGATCAGCGATCCGCAGGTCACTCGCGCGGGACGGCGGTCGGCAGGCTCAAGCGGATCGTCGTGCCGTGCTCGAAGACGTCCGTCGAAGTGCGTACTTCCACACCGCCTCCATGCGCGACGAGGATGTCCTGCACGAGGGCGAGGCCGAGCCCGCCGCGATGCTGCTCGCTCGGCGTGCGGCGGAACAGGCGAGCCAGCGTCTCCGGCGGAATCCCTGGGCCGTCGTCCTTCACTTCGATGACCACCTCGTTCGTCGCGTGATCGTATGCGGCGTGCACGGTGATTGTGCCGCCCGGCATCAGGCGCGATCCCGAGCGGACGTACCGAAGCGCGTTGCCGGCCAGCGCCACCACGACCCAGGCCAGCTTCTCGGCGTCCACCGACACTATCTGGGGAACCGAGGGATCGAAGAGAATCCGCACCGACACATCGACGGCACGCGCCTGGTCCTTCACGACTTCGAGGGTCTGCGGAAGGAGCACCCGGAGATCGGTCGGCCGCCGTCGCAACGGAATCGCGTCGAGCGCCACCAGGTGGACCACCTGTCCGCCCTCGAGCGTCAGTGGCCGGCTCGCGGCGCTGAGGCCTGCGGTGACGAGGTGATTCGTGATGAGTAGCGCGGCATTCCGCAGTTCCGCCGGCACGTCACGGCGATCGATCAGGCGCGAATCGATCCACTCTGCCGGCGCCCCGCCGAGCGAGGCGACGACCGTGCCGTCCGGGTCGAGCACGAGATGCCAGTCCGACGCCATGTACCTCCCGGGCCATCACGGCCCGGGTTAGTGTAGTCAGGAAACGCTCGATGGTGATGACATCTACTCGATGACGTCCGGATCGCCTGAAATCGACGCCCTGGTCCTCGTGGACGACGGACGCCGCTGGCTTCGGCTGACGCGCCCGCAGGCGGTGCTGGTGGCGAGCTCGCCCGGCGACGTGCCGTTGCTGCTGCACGAGGTCGAGCAGCAGACCAGGGCACGCGGCTGCCATGCCGTCGGCTATCTGACATACGAGGCCGGCGCCGCGTACGGGCTGCGCGTCGGTCCGGCGGACAGCCGCCTGCCCCTGGCGGCGTTCGCGCTGTTTCCGTCGGGCATCGTCTCGACCAGCGATCTGCCGGCGACCAGCGAATCGCCCGGCGTCGGCCGCCCGGGGCCGACGTGGGATCGCGCGTCGTACGTCGAGCGGTTCAATCGGATCAAGCGGCACATCGCCGACGGCGACACGTATCAGGTCAACTGCACCTTCGCGCTCGAGGCGCCGTTCCACGGTGAAGCGCGCGCGCTGTTCGGCGCGCTCGTGCGGTCGCAGCGCGGCCGGTACTCAGCGTGGCTGCGCGTCGGTGACATCGCGATCTGCTCGGCCTCCCCCGAGCTCTTCCTGTCCCGCCGCGGGCACCGGCTGGTGTCGCGCCCGATGAAGGGCACGGCACGGCGCGGTCGTACCACGGCCGAGGACGCCGCGGCCGTGGAAGCGCTGCGCCGATCCCGCAAGGAACGCGCCGAGAACGTGATGATCGTCGACATGGTGCGCAACGACCTCGGCCGGATCGCGCGAGTCGGATCGGTCGACGTGCAGCGCCTCTTCGAGGCCGAGAAATACCCGACCGTGTGGCAGATGACTTCCGAGGTCGCATGCGACAGCTCCGCCAGCCTGGGCGAGATCATGGCGGCGATGTTCCCCTCGGCGTCGATCACAGGAGCGCCGAAGGCGCGGACGATGGAGATCATCGCCGCGCTGGAGGATCGGCCGCGCGGGATCTACACCGGCACCATCGGCTACGTCGCCCCGAGCGGCGACGCGACGTTCAACGTGGCGATCCGGACGGCGCTCGTCGACACGGCCCGGCAGTCGCTGACATTCGGCGTCGGCAGCGGAGTGGTCTGGGACTCGAATGGCGAGGCGGAATACGACGAGTGCCTGTTGAAGGGCGGCGTCCTCACCGCGATGGCGCCGGAGTTCGAGTTGCTCGAGACCCTGGCCTGGGCGCCGGATGGCGGATACGCGCGGCTCGACGGGCATCTGAAACGCCTCGGGCAGTCCGCAACCTACTTCGACATCGGGTATCAGGCTGCCGCCGCGCGCGCCGCGCTCGATCGTGCGGTCGCAGGTGCGACGGCGCCTCAGCGCGTGCGGCTGCTGGTTTCGGAGGCCGGCGCCACCAGGGTCGAGAGCACACCGCTCGTGGCCGCCGTCGAGCCCGCGCGCGTCCGGCTCGCGCAGACGCCGATCGACTCATCCGATCGCTTCCTCTTCCACAAGACGACGCGGCGAGCCGTCTACGAGTCGCGCCTGGAGCCTGACGTGGACGACGTGCTGCTCTGGAACGAGCGCGGCGAGCTCACCGAGTCGACGATCGCCAACATCGTCGTCGAGCTCGACGGCGTCCTGGTGACGCCGCCGGTCGAGGCGGGCCTGCTCGCGGGCGTCGAGCGGGAGGACCTTCTGGACGCCGGCCGCGTCGTCGAGGAGACGGTATCGGTGGACGACCTCGCGCGCGCGACCGGCCTGTGGCTCGTGAACTCCGTGCGCGGCTGGCGGCGCGCGGTGGTCGTCGAGCGCGCGGCTAAATCCGCCCGATAGCCCTTACGAAGGCCGTGGCAATGACGGCGTAGCCCGCCGCGTTCGGATGGACGTCAGGCCCGCGCGGCGGCGGCGCGCCAATCCAGGTCCAGGTGACCTCGAGGAAGGCGTTCAGCGGGACGTTGAATCCCGGCACGTTCGCGAAGTCGGTGATCCTGAACGCCCGTGCCACGTCGGCCACCCTGTCGCCCGCATTGCTGCACAGGTTCTCGATGAGGGCGTTCAGCGCGACGGTATAGGCGAGCGAGATCTGGGCGAGCGCCTGCCCCTGGGCGCCCGGCAGCAGGAGCGGGGCCGCGAGGAACGGGTCGAAGTAGTTCGTCGCGACGATCGGCACGTTCGGTCCCGCGGCCGCGCGCAGCTCCGAGAGTATGTAAGGCAGGTTGTGGCCGATGGCGGCCAGGCCTTGTTCCGGACAGCCGTTGATGATGCTGCCGTCGCGCATGATGCAGCCAAGCACGTCGTCGCCGCCGATCGTGATCGTGACGAGGAGCACGCGATGCGTGTGCAGGAAGTCGACGGCCTGCGCGAGCTGGTTGCCGAGCGGATACGAGCACGTCCCGCCGGCGATCATCGTCGTCGTCGATTCGCCGGAACACCCGAGCCTTGGCAACCTGCAGCAGCGGATGGGTCAGGCGATAGAACGAGTAGACGCCGTTGACGTATCCCTGGTTGGTGTCGACCAGCGTGCCATTCGGCAGCGGTTGAGTGCCGCGCCCGAGAGAATCGCCGAGCGCGAGGTAATACGGAAGACCTGGCGCGGCGTAGGCGCGGCCGCAGGCCATGAAGCAGAGCAACAACACAACGGCGGCGATCCTGCGCATCGAGCCCCTCCTGCTGGAATGGCGAGAGTATACACTTCGGCTCGCATGCTCTCGTCACGAGCCGTCATTTTCTCGTTACTTCTGCTGCTCGCTGGCGCGCCGGCCAGTGTCTCCCAGACGCCGGCGCCGCCACTGCAGCATCCGCTCGATCCCGCCGGCGATCTGGTCCTCGATTCGAAGGGGCAGCCCGCGGAAGGATCGTTGCCCGTCGCGTTCGTCCGGTCGCCAGACGCTACCGGTCCGGACAGCGGCGGCCGGTACCTGATCGTCGTCAACAGCGGGTACGGCGTGCAGTTCACCGGTCACGGCAATGCCGGGCAGCAGCTGCTGCAGGTCATCGATCTGATGGCGCAGCCTGCGCCGATCGTCGTGCAGTCGGTGGTACTTTCCTACGCCCGAGAGCGTGAACGTCGGGCTGGTCTTCGGCACGAAGGCATCGAGTGACGGATCGTGGCCGCTCTACGCGTCGGGCGGTTTCGGCAATCGGATCTGGACGCTGACATTCACGCCGGGCGCCGCGACACCCATCACTCCCGCACACGAGCCCGATAGCGGGCCGTTCAAAGCGCCGTTCATCGATCTGACGCCGCTCGGCCCGCCGGCACAGCCTGGATACAACGACGGACGGGCGCCGATCTACCCGACGGGGCTGGCGATCAGCGCGAACGGACGACAGCTCTACGTCGCCAACAATCTCGGCGACTCCGTGGGCATCGTCGACCTCGCCACCGGCGGCGTCCGCGGGATTCCGCTCGCGGACCCTTCGAAGCCACGGCAGTTCATCTATCCGTACGACGTGCGCGCGATCGCGAGGCCGGGCAAGGCCGACAAGGTCTTCGTTTCGTGCTGGAACGACAGCACCGTGGCCGTCGTCGATCCGGCGCGCGGGAAGGCCGTCGCGCATATTCCAGTCGGCTCGCATCCCAACGCGATGCTGACCACCAGTGATGGTCGGCGCCTGCTCGTGGCCAGCGCAAACAGCGACACCGTGTCCGTCATCGACACCGCGTCCGACCGCGAGGTCGAGCGGATTGCGGTTGGCCTGGGTGGCGGCGAACGGCCCGGCGGCAGCCCGCAGGCGCTTGCGCTGAGCGACAACGAGCGCGCGCTCTTCGTGGCCGACGCGCAGACGTCCTCCGTTGCCGTCGTCCAGCTCGGCGCCGATGCACTGGGCCCGAATCGCGACGACTGGAAGGACGGCGATGGGGACGCCGCGGAGAAGGCCGACGGACGGAGCCGCGTGGCCGGCTACGTGCCTACGGCGCGCTACCCGTCGGCGCTGGCGGTCGTTGGCGGGGTGCTCTACGTCGGCAACGGAAAGGGCGAGGCGCCGGCCCGGCCGAACGCGCCGACGATCGCGTTCCCGCCGACGCACTCGCTTCGCGGCGCCTACAGCGCGTCGCTGATGCGCAGCAGCATCCGCCGCGTGGCCGTTCCGAACCGAAGCGCGCTCGCGTCGCTCACGACGCGCGTCCTGGCCGCGAATGGACTGACAGGGCCGCAGGTCGATCGCCTGTTCAGCGGGCCGTCACCGATCACGCACGTCGTGTACATCATCAAGGAGAACCGGACATACGACCAGTTGTTCGGCGATGTGCCCGCGGCCGGCGACGGCACGCCTGCGGACGGCGATCCGTCGCTCGCGATCTTCGGCAGCAGCGCGGTGGCGACGCGGCCAGGGGGCACGCGCCAGGACATCACGCCGAACCATCGCGCCCTGGCGCTGCGATTCGGCCTGTTCGATCGCTTCTTCGTCAACTCGGAAGCCAGTCCGGACGGGCACAACTGGGCGACGGCGGCGTTTTCGACCGACTACGTCGACAAGACATTCCGCTGGAGCTACTCGGGCCGCGGCCGGACCTACGACTTCGAAGGCTTCAACCGGCTCCCCGATCTGGACGCGAAGAAGCTCCCCAACGGCTTGCGCCTGCCGGCGACGGCCGCGGACCTCGCCGCGTTTCTGACCCGGTTCGTGCCTTACAAGAACGGCTGGCGCGATGCCGCCGAACCTGACTCGCTGTATCTGTGGGACGCCGCTGCGCGTGCAGGGCTCAGCTATCGCAACTACGGCGAGTTCATCGCCACGCTGTCCGCCGATGACGTGAAGGCGGTGAATGCGCGAGCGGGCAAGCGCTATCCCGACATCTCGGCGACCGCCATCGCCCTGCCCAGCAAGCTCGCGCTCGAGGGCCATTTCAGCGCCGACTTCCGCGCCTTCGATCTCGCGACGCCAGACGCCATCACGACGGCCAGCTATCAGGCGGCGCGAAGCACGCCCGGCCTCGACGCGGTGATCGCACCGCAACACGCCGACGCGCGATTCCGCGGCACGTCGCGCCTCAGCGTCTGGCTCGACGAGTTCAACGGCTTCGTTGCCGACCTCGCCGCCGGCAAGCCGGACCGCATGCCGGCGCTGTCGGTGATGCACCTGCCGAACGATCACACCGCCGGCATGTCGCGCGATTTCGCGACGCCGCAGTTCCTCGTCGCCGACAACGACTACGCGCTCGGCCGGCTGGTGCAGGCGATCTCGCACAGCCCGTACTGGAAGAACACCGCCGTGCTCGTCGTGGAAGACGATGCGCAGGACGGGCCTGATCACGTGGACGCGCATCGCTCGCCGGTGCTGGTCATCAGCGCGTACAACAAGCCGGGACAGCTCGTGCACGAGATCCACAACACCGTCTCGCTCATTCGGACACTCGAGCTGCTGCTCGGCATCCCGCCGATGAACGTGCTCGACGCGTCAGCGGCGCCGATGAGCGTGTTCAGGGATGAAGCCGACCTGACGCCCTTCGACGCGCAGTTGCCCACCGTCGCCGACGACAACCTCGTGCTGTCGGCGCCGCGCAGCGCCGAGGAGCGGCGCTGGATGGACCGCACGGCGAAGCTGGCGCTCGGCGCCCCCGACATGGCAAACCCGCGCGAGCTGAACGAAGCCATCTGGTTCGCCGCGAGAGGGCGGCAGCCGATGCCCGAGCCCGCGCGGCTCGCGCTCGTGGACGCGATGCAGTCCACCCTGGACGAGGCCGGAGAAGAGGAGGCGCGCCGCCCGATCGATCTGGCGCTGCTTGCGCTGCATCAGCCGGCGGGACGGCGGTAATACAATCCGCGCATGACCGCTCCGCTCTCCCGCCGCGACTTCCTCCAGGTGGCAGCCGGCGCGGGAGCCGTGGTCTCGATGACGACGCCCTGGACGCCGGCGGACGCGTCGCCTCGCGTGATCGGCGAACCGCCGCCTGGCGGCTGGTTCGACGAGCCGATGCGCTGGGTGCAGCTCACGCTGGTCGAGAACGATCCGGGCGATTCGATCCGGCATTCTGGCTCGACTACTTCGGTCAGCTTCACGCCGACGCCGCCACGCTCAGCGCCGGCGGCATCGTCGCCTACTACCCCACCGAGGTGCCGCTGCACCACCGGAGCCAGTGGCTCGGCGACAGCGATCCGTTCGGCGAGCTCGTGCGCGGCTGCCGCGCGCTCGGGATGCGGGTCCTCGCGCGCACCGATCCCCATGCGTGTCGAGACGACGTCCATGCCGCGCATCCGGACTGGATCTCCACGGCTCCCGACGGCGCGCCGAGGCGGCACTGGGCCAACCCGTCGCTGTGGATTACCTGCGCGCTCGGTCCATACAACTTCGACTTCATGGACGCGGTGCATCGCGAGATCGTCACCCGGTACCGCGTAGACGGCATCTTCGCGAACCGCTGGGCGCCGCAGGGCGGCGACTGCTACTGCGTGCACTGCCGGGAGAATTTCCGGCGGGCGAGCGGGCTGGAGCTTCCGGTATCGAGCGAGCGCAGGCGCCCCGGGACGCCGTGAGTTCCTCGAATGGCGGAAGGCGCGCCTCACGGAGCTGTGGCAGCACTGGGACGCCACGGTGCGCGCCGCGAATCCAGAGGCGCGGTTCGTGCCGAATGGGCCTCCGGATTTCAAGACCGCCGGCGATCTCGCAGACATCCAGTTCGCGGACTACCAGGCACGACATGGCGTGATGCCGCCGTGGGCGAACGGCCGGCGGGCGAAGGAATACCGTTCCGTCATGGGGCCGAAACCGGTCGGCGGGATCTTCAGCGTCGGGGTCGAAGAGCCGTACCGCTGGAAGGACTCCGTGCAGAGCGAGCCTGAAGTGCAGCTCTGGGTCGCGGAAGGCACGGCCAACGGCATGCGGCCCTGGGTGACGAAGTTCTCGGGCGTCCTCTACGATCGGCGCTGGCTGCCCGTCGTCCAGCGAATCTACCAGTGGCACTTCGAGCACGAGCGCTACCTGCGCAACGAGGCGCCGTTGGCCCGGGTGGCGCTCGCTCTACTCGGAGCAGACAGCCGCGTATCACCATGGTGTCGCCGACGGCGATCGTCCCGAGGACCACGTGCTCGGGATGTATCACGCGCTCGTCGAAGCGCGGGTCCCGTTCGAGATGGTGCACGAAGCGCGGATGACGCCCGAGCGGCTCGCGCCGTTCCGGTTGTTGATCCTCGCGAATGCGGCGGCGCTGTCGTCGGCGCAGTGCGCGGCGATTCAGGCGTTCGTCGCCGCTGGCGGCAACGTGCTGGCGACCTTCGCGACCTCGCTCTTCGACGAGACGGGCGCCAGGCGCAAGGATTTCGGGCTCGCCGAGCTGTTCGGCGTCTCGTTCACCGGACGCATCGACGGTCCGCTCAGGAACTCGTATCTGAGTCTTGATGCCTCGCCGGGAACCGGACGCCGGCACGAGGTGCTCGACGGCCTCGAGGGCACCCCGCGAATCATCAACGGCGTGTACCGGATCGACGTCTCACCAACCCGCGAGTTTCCGTCGCCCGTCACGCTGATCCCGTCGTATCCCGACTTGCCGATGGAGGACGTCTATCCGCGCGTGCCGCACACGACGACACGCGAGTTGTATCTACGTGAAGTTGGCGGCAGCCGCGTCGCCTATGTGCCCTGGGACATCTCGCGGACGTTCTGGGACGTGCTGGCGCCCGACCACGGACGGCTGCTCGCAAATCTCGTGCGATGGACGGCCAACGAGCCCGCGCCAGTCGAAGTCGATGGTCCGGGCGTCGTGGACGTCGCGATCTGGCGGCAGAGAAGCTCAATCGCGGTACACCTCGTGAACTTGACGAACCCGATGATGTTCAAGGGACCGTTGCGCGAGGTGCTGCCGATTGGCCCGCTCCGCGTGCGCGTCCGGATGCCGGGCGGCCTCGAGCCGCGCGCCGTTCGTCTGCTCACCGCAGGCGCCGCCGTCCCGGTCGAACAGGCCGGCAACGTGCTGTCGATCACCGTGCCGTCGGTCGGCGTCCATGAAGTGATCGCCATCGATATCTGAGGGAACCGGAATCACATGTCGAGCATCGGACGACGGGAGTTTCTGGCGACCACAACAATGGCGCTCACGGCGGGTGCCGTTGGCGCGGCCGCGGCAGGACGCCGGCTTCTCTACGTGGCAGAGCCCGGGATTCGCAACTACGTCGACTACGGCGGCGTTGGCGTGCTGGTGTTCGACGTCGACGCGGGGTATCGGTTCGTCCGTCGAATTCCAACCTGGGACGTCGCGCCGGGCCAGGAGCCCGAGAACGTCAAAGGCATCGCCGCAAGCGCACGGACCGGCCGCCTCTACGTCACGACGCTGCGCCACGTCGCGTGCTTCGATCTGCTCTCGGATCGCCTGCTGTGGGACAAGCAGCCGGAGGGCGGCTGCGATCGCCTTGCGATTTCGCCCGATGGCACGGCAGCTGTTCGTGCCGTCGTTCGAGGGGCCGCACTGGAACGTGCTCGACGCGGCGACGGGCGAGACGACGGCGAAGATCGTCACGAATTCCGGCGCGCACAACACGATCTATGCGGCCGACGGCCGGCGCGTATACCTCTCGGGGATCCATTCGCCCGTGCTGTCGATTGCCGATCCGGCGTCGAACCAGGTCGTGAAGACGATCGGCCCGTTCTCGAACTCCATCCGTCCGTTCACCGTCAACGCGGCGCAGACACGCTGCTACGTCAACGTCAACGAGCTGTTGGGGTTCGAGGTGGGCAACCTCACGACCGGCGAAAAGCTGCATCGCGTCGTCGTGCAGGGCGTCTCGCCCGGGCTCGTAAAGAGGCACGGTTGTCCGAGCCATGGGATCGGGCTGACGCCGGATGAGCGCGAGTTGTGGGTGTGCGACGGCCACAATCAGGCCGTGCATGTGTTCGACGCGACGGTCGATCCGCCGGCGCAGAAGTCGTCGATCGCGGTCCGCGATCAACCGGGCTGGATCTCGTTCAGCCTCGACGGGCGGCGCGCATATCCATCGACGGGCGAGGTCTTCGACGTGCAAGACGAAGAAGCGAGTGGCCGTCCTGACTGACGAGACCGGACGCGCCGTCGGCAGCGAGAAACTGATCGAGGTCGTGTTCGACGGCCAGAAGGTCACGCGGGTCGGCAACCAGTTCGGCGTCGGCGTGAAGTAGGGCGGGGCGTCCGCCGTGCGACTGATCAGATCCGCAGGAAGATCTTCCGCCGGTACATCCAGAAGAGGATCAGCCAGAAGACCGGCGAGCACGCGCGCGCCCGGGAGCACGGGCTCGAAGGCCGGGCCGAGGATCGCGAAGGTGCCTCGGCCCAGGTGGCGCGCGAGCGCGCCGCTCGACGAACGTCTCGATCGTCCAGCTCATCACGTACACGGCGATCGAGTTCGCGCCGATGACGAGCAGCGGAAACGTCCAGCGCGTCCAGCCTCTCCACTCGATCACCGCGTAGAAGGCGGCCAGCATCAGGAAGCACGAGCCCGCCGCTGTAGAGGGTGTACGACGAGGTCCAGATCCGCTTGACGATCGGGCAGATGCCGAGCCACTGCAGGCACGCAGCCCGGCGAAGGTCAGCGCGACGCCGGCGACGCACGAGCCCCTGCAGTTTCTCGCCGTCGGGCTCCGCGATGCCTTCAGCCACTGGCCCGCCCACAGGCCGAGGATCATCGTCGCGAGCGTCGGGATGAAGCTGAGCGTCGACCAGCCGCCGCTCGTTGAATCGGAACGGCGACTCGCGCGGGAAGAGGTTCAGGAACCAGACGTCGAACGCCCACGACGAGGTTCGAGTTCTTGTTGAAGTGGGCGAGGAAGCCCGTGTAGAGGTGCGGCCAGTCCGCCGGGACGCCGACGCTCGGGTAGTCGAAGCTCGCGGCCGGCAGCGGATAGAGCGACGAACGCCGCCCAGAAGCCGACGAGGATGGCCGCGAACGCCAGCCGCCTGGACGCGAACGCGAGGCGAACGCCAGCAGGAACAGGAACGTGTAGCCGAGGCCGATCTGCGTGAGCGTGTCCTCGAAGGTCCAGTACGTCTGCTGCGCGTCGAGCGACCGCAGGAAGATGCCGAGCGCCATCAGCGCGACGCTGCGCCAGACCGCGTGCCCGAGCATGCGGCCGGAACGGCTCGCCGCGCGCACGTGCGGCTCGCGATCGAGAACGGCAGCGCCGCGCCGACGAGGAACGAGAACGCCGGCTGGATCAGGTCGTGGAGCGAGCAGCCCTGCCACTGGACGTGCGGCTGGTGTTGTAGGCGACGATCGCCCAGAACGTGCTCTGCGGAAAGGCGTCGTGCAGCGTCCACAGCCGCATCATCTCCGCGAGCATCAGGAACATCACCAACCCGCGGAACGCATCGATCGACGCGATCCGCTCCTTCACAACCCCCAAATCGGGGACTGTCCCCAACCCCCCTCTCGTGTTCTGAAACGGCACATGGCTGTCAACTGGAGTTTCCGTTTTCAAACGCGCTCAAAGGCGGCTTCGGCCTTCAGGCTCTCCAGATCCCGATAGACCGTCGCCGTCGCGAGCGCCTTGCCTCCCTTCAGGAACGTGACGGTCGCGTCGTGGGCCTCGAGCGACCCGTCGACCGTCACCGAATCCCACCGCTCGGCATGACCGACGTAGTTGATCGTGACGTCGTAGTGCTGGCTCCAGAAGAACGGCACGGCGTCGAACGTCTCGCCGCCGGCCGAGCATGTTCCGCGCGGCGACCTGGCCCTGCCGCTCGGCGACCACCCAGTGCTCGACGCGAATGCGCTCGCCGCGTGTGCGGATCGGGCCAGCGCGCGACGTCGCCGGCCGCGAAGATGCCGGGCGACGCTCGTCTCGAGGTACTCGTTCACCGCGATGCCCTCGATCGATGCGCGAGGCCCGCCTGCTCCGCCAGCGTCGTCGCCGGACGCACGCCGACGCCGACCACGACGAAATCGGCGTCGACGCGTCTCGCCGCCGCTCAGCGTCACGCGGCGTCCGTCGACCGCGCGACGGTCTGCCCGAGATGGAACACCACGCCGTTGCTCTCGTGCAGCGACTGGATGAAGCGTCCGACTTCGGCGCCCATCACGCGCTCGAGCGGGACGTTCTCCGGCGCCGACGACGTCGACGTCGATGCTCGCGCGTGCGCAGCGACGCCGCCACCTCGAGTCCGATGAAGCTCGCGCCCACCACGACGACACGCTTTGCGGACTGCGCGCGCTCGACGATCGCGCTTGCTGTCGGCGAACGAGCGCAGATAGTCAGACCTGTCCGTCGGCCGCGCCGGTATGGGCAGGCGCACGGGATCGGCGCCGGTCGCGATCAGCAACGCGCCGAACGCGACGCTCGCCGCCCCGATCGAGCATGACCTGTCTTCGCGCCGCTGTCGATTGCCGGTGACGCGTGACTCGAGCAGCAGCTCGATCCGCTGCTCGGCGTAAAACTCCGGCGGCCGCAGCGGAATCCAGTCCTCCTGCGCCGTGCCGGCCAGATAGTCCTTCGAGAGGTTGGGCCGATCGACCGGTGACGCGGTCGTCGGCGCTGATCATCGTGATCGGCCCGTCGTAGCCTTCGCGCCGCAGCATCTCGGCGGCCGCCAGACCCGCGGCGCCTCCGCCGACAATCACGACCGACGAAGGCGCACCGGCGCGCCACTTTCGGCGCGCGCGGCCGTCGATCTTCTCGCGCACGACGATGCGATCGCCGTCGCGCTCGACCTTCCAGCAGGCGATCGGATCGAGCGCCGGCGCGCGCTCGGGCGCTCCCAGTCCGCAGGCTGAAACACGCGTGATGCCAGGGACACCGGACCGTGTCTCCCACGATCAGGCCGTCGGCAAGCGGCCCGTGATAGTGCGTGCAGTGCGCGCCGACCGCGAAGACGTCGCTGCCCGATCGCGCCAGCAGCACCTCGTCGTCGCCCACGCGGCCGACGAGCATCCCGCCGTCGGCGAGCGTCGAGAGCGAGATGCCCTGCGTCAGATCCGGCCCGTCAGATTTCTTGGAGCTTCCCATGGGGGCATTCTGTCACCGGGACTATTGGATTGGTAGAACTTCACGACGAAAAGACACCTGGATTTCGGGATTCTGGGGATTCCCTGGATTCAGAACGTCCGACAATCAAATTCGTAAAATCCTCGAAATCCCGAAATCCAGGTGTCTTTCGATCCTCGAAATCCGCCAGCATCTGCAGGTCACTTTGCCGTCGCAATCGCCGCATCCAATTCGCGCTGAATCGCCTCGCGATCGTCGAACATGACGAGGTTGATCGCGCCGTCGAGCTTCACGCCAATCTTTCCGACGACGCCATTCCAGAGATTGCGGAAGGCGGCGGCGTCAGGGCTCCCGAAGTACTGCTGCACCTCCGAGGCGCGTGCCGGATCGTCCGGCGGAAATGCCGCGCCTGCGCGGTCCTTGAAGAGCGTGCTCAGCGCGCGCATCTGATCGCGCCACGCGGGATCGCCAATCTTCGGGCCGCTTGGATCGTCGGCCATCACGGTCGAGACGAACTGAATCATGCCTTGCGATCGCAGGATCGAGGGCCCGGCCGGGCTGCTCAACATCTTCGCCATCGCCGCGGACTGCTCGCCTGGCGCCGTCCGGTCGATTTCGGATTGCAGCATCGCGGTGTAGTCGTCTGAGCCGCCGTACAGGTCGGCGATCCGATCGATCCGTCCCGTGATCACCGATCGCGCCTTCTCCCAGGCCGGGTTCGACGCGTTCCATTTCGCGCCGAGGGCCTTCGCGGACGGCGCGTTCTGAAGCATCTCGTCGATGTTCGGCCGCAGCTTCTCCTGCGTGACGAGCCGCGCGACAAGCAGCATGGGCTTCTTCACGGTCGCCGCGACGGCCCGGGCCGGCGTCTCGGCCGACACGGACGCCGGAATCGACAGCAGAGCCGTCAGAGCGATCGAGACGAGCCGTGCGCGAGAGACACGCGCCATTACCCCTCCTGACCAGCGGTGGACGGACGTCGGAATGGACGTGCCGATTATGCCGGAGTCAGGACGTCCAGGCGCCGGCCTCGAGCGAGAGGGCCACCGGGGTGTCGGGGTCGATGTCGACGATGTGATCGTCCACGTGCAGGCGGTTCCAGCCGCGAATCGTCACCTCGCGCGCCGGCCGGGCTGTCAGGCCCGCCGGACCGCTGTCTTCGACCTCGCGCGTGCGCAGGCACTCGCGAAGCGTGTCCCGGTCGGCCGGCGTCGCAGTCACGACCGAGAAGCGGCCGTCGGACGAGTCCACGTCCGACGCCAGCTCCAGCCGCGGCCCGATGGATCGGATGTTCAGGACCTCGACGAGGAGCAAGTGCTCGACACGCGCGTCTCCGTCGACCGTCACCGGCAGCGGCAAGGTTGGAGGCCCTCGAGCACGTCGCGGTATGCCCGCAACGCGTCCGGAATCTTCCGGTGCACCGGCGCGGCGTCAGCGCCCGGCCGTGACTCGTGCGCGGCGATGCCGGCGGCGATCAGCCCGCCGCCGACCGCCTCGACGAATCTCTCTTCTCGGTCCGGAAGGCGCACGCGGCCGAGATCCAGAGGACGCCGTCGCGCGGTGCGCCACGTCGCCGCCACTTCGTCGGGTCCTCCATCGATGCCGAGACTGCGGGCCACGTTGTTGGCGGTCCCGAGCGGCATGACGCCAAGCGGCACTCCGCGCCCCGCGAGCGCGCGCGCAGCCGCCCCGACCGTGCCGTCGCCGCCTGCCGCGACGACGAGATCGGCCGGAACGTCGAGCAACGAGTCGGCACCATGATGCCGCTCGACGACGTGGACGAGCTTATGGCCAGCGCCGGTCACGGCGCGTCGAAGCTGCGCAAGGCCCACTCCATCGCCCGCCGCCTCACTGTAAAAGAGCACCACATCCATTGATGAGTCCATTCACATCACATGCAGGACTGAAGTCCTGCCCCACGAGCTCTGCTGTCTGGGCTATAAGCCCCACCCCACAGCCGAGGATTCAAGAAGCTGGCCGTGCCTTTGCACCTGGGTCCACCGTGCGAATCCTCGTTTCCAACGACGACGGCGTATATAGCCCAGGCATTCGTGCGCTGGCCGAGGTGGCCGCCGAATTCGGCGAGGTCCGCATCGTCGCGCCCGACGTAGAGCGCTCGGCGACGAGCTCGGCGATCACGGCATCGCGACCGCTGTCGTACCGGCCCACCACCATCGGTCCGTTCACGGCATTCCGAGTCAACGGGACGCCGGCAGACTGCGTCGCTATCGGCGTGTATCACTGGGAACACGTGGATGTCGTTTTGTCCGGCCTGAACATCGGCTTCAATCTCGGCAATTCGATCTGGCACTCGGGCACCGTGGCCGCGGCCAAGCAGGCAGCGCTCATCGGCGTTCGCGGCATCGCCTTGAGTGCGCCGGCAGGCGCGGAACCCGATTTCGAGCCCTTCAAGCCGTGGATTCGACGCACGCTGCTCACGCTGCTTCCGGATGCCAGCCTGCCGCTCGTCAACGTGAACCTGCCCCGGCAGCCGCGCGGGCTCGTCTGGTCTCGTGTCTCCGTCCGTCGCTACGACGGTCGTGTCGTGCCGACCACCGATCCGTCCGGGCGCGATCTGTTCTGGTTCACCGTGACGCCGATCGACGGCGCTGAAGAGGGCA
Source organism: uncultured Acidobacteriota bacterium (assembly GCA_963843325.1). GTDB lineage: Bacteria > Acidobacteriota > Thermoanaerobaculia > UBA5066 > Gp7-AA6 > DAHUXD01. Next base: position 795,290 of record CAWJKC010000008.1, on the reverse strand, counting down.
CGGATCGCTGGGCGGTCGAGCAGGGGTGGGTGGCGCTCACGCCATTGCGGCTCGATCCTGACCGACGAGCAGCAGCTCGCGGCGGTGCGCCAGCGTCTGCCGCTCGACGACGAGACCGCGACGGTCGTCTCGAGGCCGGCGTCGCCCGAGGCGGCGAGGTCGGTGCGCGAAGACGAGGCCGCAGCTCCGGTCGTGCAGACCGTCCCTGTGGAAGCCACGGCGGCGCGCGATGCGCTTGGCGGCGAGAAGCCGCACTGAGGCTACGCCGCGGCGTGACGCTTCGTCGCGCGCTTGCGCGGGCGTGCCGATGCGCGAGCCGCGCGGGGCGCTTTCGGCGCGCCCTTGGACGAGGCCAGGCTCCGACGAAGGCGCTCCATCAGGTCCACGACGTTCGAGTCGCGTTCGGGCTCTTCCGACACGAGGTGCGCGGTCTTCCCCTTCATCCGCGCCTTGATGATGCGCATCAGGTTCTCGCGATAGTCATCCGTGTACTTCTCCGGCGTCCACTCGGCCGCAAGGCTGTTCACGAGCGTCTTCGCGAGATCGAGTTCCTTCTTGCGCACCGCCTTCGCGGACGGAAAGCCGAGCGTGCTCGCGTCCACGAGCTCGTCAGCGAACCGGAGCGTCGACAGCACGAGCGCCTCGCCGATCGCTTCGAGCGCGGCCAGATGCTGGACGTCGCGAAGCACGAACTTGGCGATGCCAATGCGCTGTGACGCGCGGATGGCCTCCCGCAACAGCGCATAGGATGCGTCGCCGCCACGGCCCGGCGTCAGGTAGTACGGTTTGTCGAAGTAGCGATCGTCGATCGACTCGCCACCGACGAAGTCCAGGATGTCGATGCGCCGGGTCTTTTCGAGCGCCGCGGCCGCGATGTCCTCCTTGGTGAGGACGACGAAGCGGCCCTTCTGGTACTCGTAGCCTTTCACAAGGTCGTTCCATGCCACGGGCTTGCCGTCTTTCTGGCAGATCCGCTCGAAGCTGATGGGCGACTTGTCCTTCGCGTGCAGCATCCGGAATCGCGGCCGGCTGTCTCGCACGGCCGTGTGCACTTCGACGGGGATGTTGACGAGGCCAAACGACAGCGCTCCGGTCCAGATGGCTCGAGGCATGCCCATCGCGAGGTGCAATTCAAACGCCAGTCGTCCGGTTGGGCTTAGAAAAAGCGACGCCCGGGCGGCCAGGGATTCCGCCCGGACGTCATCACGGAGGAAGCGAGTCCTACTTGCCGAGAATCTTCTTCAGCTGCCCGGGCGGGAACAGCGGCCCCGGCAGGTTCTGCGGCACGACGGTGACGCCCGCGTCAGACTCTTTGACCGCGAAGGCGTAAATCTGGGTCGGAAGCCCGTTCGTGTAGCTGACGTTGAAACCGGTTCCGAGATCGGCATTCACTCCCGCGTAGATCGCTCCACCGGCGAACAGGTCGTTGTCGCTGACGACGTAGAGGACGTGGCGGCCGTCGGGGAGATCCGGCCCCCAGGCCATGCCCTCCATCTTTTCCGGAACCACGTCCTTGAGCGTGTGGGTCGCATCGACCTGATACGCCGGGTTCAGCATGTCGATGAACAGGTGCTTTCTTCACCGGCGTGAACGTGGCCGGCAAGGTGTCCTGATTCGCGACGTCGGTCGGCAGGGCTCCGCCGTTCAACTCGTTCAGGTCGATGCGATACGATTGTCTTCTCGGCCGGCGTCGACTTGCCTGGCACTCCCTCCGGAGGAGCTCCAGTCGGCGTCGGAACATTGGTCTGGTTGTCGCGTTCGAGCACCAGGAACTCGTGGTCGTTGATGGCGAGCATGCTCGTTGACGCCGCGGCCCTGATTGATCGCGTCCATGACGTAGACGTACTCGTGCGTCTTGCCCGTCAGCAGATCGACCGTAAGAATCCGGTTGTTGAAGCCGACGCGGTTGCGCCTGCACCTTGCTGCGTGCTGTCATTTACCACGCCGTGGTCCTGCAGCAGCGCGTTCTGCATGATGCCGACCAGCCACTTGTCGTCGGCGTGTCAGCGACACGCCCTCCATGCCGCGATTGGCCTGACGGCCCGTGACGTTGGTGTGATAGAGCTCCACCGACGCGGCGTCCGCGAGCGTGTCCACGTCACCCGCAGGGTTGTTGATCTGGTAGTAGTCCGGGACCGGATACCGCGTCTGCAGGTACCCGTTGCGATCGAACTTGAAGAGGAACGGTCCGTATTCGTCGGAGACGATGAAGTTGCCGTCCGGCGTCGCGCGCACGCCTTCGGGATCGAGGCGCACGTAGTCCGGCGCGAACGAATAGGCATCGCCGAGGAGCGAGCGGTTGTGCTCGTCCTTCATGAACCGCGTGTCGAGCAGCGTGACCTTGACGTTGTTGGTCTTCGGCTGGGACTGATCCACGGTGATCTGCAGGAAGTGGAACCGGTCGAGGTACGGCACGCTGGCGCGCCCGTTGAAGGGGCCGCGATCCGGCACGGCCAGAAACACGTTGTCGTGACCCGTGTAGGTGATGGCAGAGCCCCAGCCGCCCAGTGTCGCCTGGTCGATGCATGGAAGCCCGGCGTCCGGATTCGGCGGCGTGTGGTCAGCGTCCGTCGCCGGGCAAATGGTCTTGCCGTTGAGGCCGGAGAGGTCCAGCGCATTTCCGGCGACCATGCCACGGCCGATGAATTCGATCCCCGGTTCGGCCGGGGGCGGCGGGACCGCGTGAAGAGGTAGAACCGCGCTGCCAATGAAGAGGCCTGCAAGTAGTGCTGGTCGCCAGCGATGCGTCATGGATCGGCTCCGTGGTGTCCCGGTAGGAATTGGTTGTGACGGCAGGCTATTGGCGCGGCGTGACGACATCGTGACGGCGACGTTAAAGCGGTGTCGCAAAGCCCGGCAGGCGCCAGGAATTCCGTGGGACGGTACCTGCTGGAGCCCGCCATGATTCCCCGCAGAGCTAGGAAGGTGCTGATCGCCGTTGCGGCCGTCGTCGTTCTCGCCGCCGCGGGCGTCTTCCTTGCGCGGCGTTTGCACCCGGGCGGCGGCGAGACCGGGAGCGTGAAGCGTGTCGCCGTGCTGCCGTTCGAGAACCTGGGGGCGCCCGAGGACGACTACTTCGCCGATGGCATCGCAGACGAGATTCGAGGCAAGCTGACGGCGTTGCCCGGCCTTCAGGTGATCGCGCGAGGCAGCTCGACGCCCTACAAGAAAACGACGAAGACTCCCAAGCAGATCGCCGAGGAGCTCGAGGTCGGCTACCTCCTGACCGCCACCGTGCGCTGGGAGAAGAGCGGCGGCACCAGCCGCGTCCACGTCAGCCCCGAGCTCATCGAGGTGTCGGGCTCCGGAGCGCCCACGTCGAAGTGGCAGCAGCCGTTCGACGCGGCGCTCACGGACGTCTTCCAGGTGCAATCGGACATCGCGACCCGCGTGGCGCAGGCGCTGGGCGCTGCGCTCGGGGCGGGCGAGGAGAAGCGGCTTTCCGAGAAGCCCACGCAGAACGTCGCGGCCTACGACGCCTTTCTGCAGGGCGAGGAGATCTCGAACCGGACGGGGATCACCGATCCGGTCCAGCCTGCGCAAGGCGCTCGTTTTCTACGAGCAGGCCGTGGCGCTCGACCCCCGTTTCGCGCAGGCGTGGGCGAGGGTCTCGACGAGCCAAATCGCACCTGTACGCCAACAGCACGTTCCGACGCCCGAGCTGGCGGAGCATGCCCGGAAGGCGGCCGAGACGGCGGTCGCGCTGGCCCCGAACCGCCGGAGGGGTACCTCGCGCTCGGCGGCTACCAGCGGCTCGTCACCAACGACCTCGGCCGAGCGCTGGAGCAGTACGACGAGGGCACTACGCCTTGCGCCTGGCAATGCGGACGCTCTGCCGGCGACGGCGCTCGCGCGGAGTAGGACCTCGGGCGCTGGGAGGCGGCGATCGAGCATCTTCAGGCAAGCCGAGCGCCTCGATCCCCGGTCGGTCGTCGGTCAGGGGCGGCTCGGCGACGCGCCCTGAGGACCTGCGGCGCTACCCGAGGCGCGCGAGGTCTTCGAGCGGGGCCTCGCGTTCGCGCCCGCCAACCTCGAGTCTGATCGAACCAAGGCCATGACGTTTCTCGGGGAGGGAGACCTGGCCGGTGCCCGGGCCGTCCTCAAGGCCGCGCCCAAAGAGGTCGAGCCCACGACGCTCGTGGCCTACGTGGCGAACTTCAACGATCTGGTCTGGCTCCTCGACGAGCAGCAGCGTGAGCTGCTTCTGCGTCTGACGCCGAGCGCGTTCGACAACGACCGGGGCGTCTGGGGACTCTGCCTCACCCAGGCCTTCGCCCTGAAGGGCGAGGCCGCGAACGTGCACTCCCATGCGGAAGAGGCGAGGAAGGCCTTCGAGGAGCAGCTTCGCGCAGCGCCCCAGAACGGCCAGCGTCACGCTTTGCTCGGCCTCGTGCTGGCGTACCTGGGCCGGAAAGAAGAAGCGATTCGGGAAGGAAAGCGTGGCGTCGCCCTCGATCCGGTGTCGGCGCAACACTCAAAACGGACCCTACAACCAGCACCAGCTCGCACGGATCTACATCCTCGTCGGCGAGCCCGAGAAGGCGCTCGACCAGTTCGAACCGCTGCTGAAGATCCCCGTATTACGCTCTCGCCGGGCTGGCTGAAGATCGACCCCAACTTCGACCCGCTGCGAGAGAACCCGCGGTTCCAGAAGCTCGTCGCCGGCGGGAAGTGAATCGGGGCATCGAGGGTCTGGCGGCGGCGCGCTCGAGAGTGCGGCAAGCCGGACCGGCCGACCTTCGAGAACCTGGCGCTCCGTCCAGGCCACCTTGAGCGAGTTCCGCAGGATGTCCGGATACGAGTAATCGTGTGAAAGCATATGAGCTCTCCTTTCGATCCCACGATGGCTTCGGGACCGTCGCCCCACAATGGGAACTCCGTCCCGAATCGGCCGGATTCGCGCGAAATGCCCGGGACAAACGTCCCGGGCCGGGCTCGAAAAGGGCTGGCGCACGCCGTCGACCCGCTTTCCGCGGCCCTTTGGATGACCGAGGCTTCGCCCCCCCTTGGTCCGCAAATTGCTGATGGAATAGGGTAGCGACCTCAATGTCGAAACAGAGTGGGGCAGGTGAATCCGTTCGCGGAGTCGGGCGCCGGGTGGCGGTGCTGGTGCTCTTGCTCTGGAGCGGAGCCGCGCTGGCACAGCAGGAGGAAAAGCCCGAGCTTCGCTATCTGGAGTCCGGGAAGGCCAACTACAGCCTGGGCAAGTATGCGCTGGCCGTCCAGGATCTGCGCCTCGCGCGGTTCATGTCGCTCGGCACGCCGGCGCGGCACCTCGAGATCATCGCGCGCCTCGCGGTGGCCGAAGACGCGGCCGGCGCGGTCTCCGCGCGCGACGCGTCGCTCGCCCGTTTCCTCGAGGTGGAAGCCATGTTCCCGGAGTACGAGGCAGCCTCTCTCGAGCCGGACGTGCGGCAACGCTTTCAGACCCTCGTCCTCAAGCGCTACTCGCGCGACCGCATTCTTGCGACGCCCGCGCTGGCCGAGGAGCTCGGCCTGGTTCCGAGGACCACGTCGGAGCACCGGCCGACGGCGACCCGGCCCGCAACGACGAGCACACCCGCGCTGCAGTTACCGGAAACGCGGACACCTGCTCCTGAGCGGGACGCCGCGGTCGAGAGCGAGGCGTCGCCGATACCCTCGACGCCAACGGCGGCGCCACGTCCGACCGCGAGCCCGACGGCGGTTCCGGCGATTCCCACTCCGGCGCCCCCGACCGCCACCGCGACGCGCGCGGCGACGGCATCGCCGACGGCGACCGAAACCCCTGCGCCGCCGCCGACCAGGACGGCCACGACGGCTCCGTCTCCGACGATGACCGCGACGGCGACGGCGACGGCGACGACAACGGCCGTGCCCACGGCGACGGCGACGAGAACGGCCGTGCCCACGGCGACGGCGACGACAACGGCCGTGCCCACGGCGACGGCCACGAGAACGGCCGTGCCCACGGCGACGGCCACCACGACGGCCGTCCCCACGGCGACGGCGACACCTTCCCCGACGAGAACCGCGACGGCGCCGCCGACGGCCACGACGACGCCTGTTCCCACGTCCACGGCGACCGCCACGGCCACAGCCACGGTGCGTCCATCGGCCACCCGGACGCCAACCTCCACGAGCACTTCGACGCCGACACAAACGCGCCCTGCTCCAACGGATACCCACACGCCGACGGCGCCCCCGTCTTCGACGGCCACCGCGACCTCGACAGCCACCGCAACGGCGACGGCGACGGCAACCCGAACGGCAACGGCAACCGCAACCGCCACGGCCACGGCCACCGCAACGGCCACGGCGACGGCTTCTTCGACCGCCACGCCGACCGCCACGTCCACGCACACCGCCACGGCGTCGAGTACTGCCACCTCGACGCCGACGTCCAGCAGCACGGCGACCTCTTCGTCGACGGTATCCTGGACGCCGCGCCCGTCCCCCATCCCGACGCCGATGTTCGTCGTCCCGCGAGCCGTGGACGTCGCTCCCCGCCCGATCGAGCGGACCATGCCGGTCTATCCCGAGCGTGCCCTCAAGGAACGCGTGCGCGGCGGCGTGACCCTCAAGGTGCTGGTGTCCGAATCCGGGGTGCCGCTGACGGCCCAGGTGGAAAAGGGCGTGCGCGCCGACATCGATCGCGCCGCCATTGCGGCTGCGATGCAGTGGCGCTTCGAGCCCGCCCTCAAGGGTGGCCGCGCGGTGCGCACCTTTGCGACCGTGAGCTTCTCGTTCGAGGGCGTCCAGTTCGCGAGGACTCCGTTTCCGCTGGAGCTCTCCCCGGGCGTCTCACCGACGGCGACACCCCGTTCCGGTCGAGGGTGAGGTCGGAGTCCCGCCGGTCCTTCCTGGAGACCGCGCCCCGATTCCGCTCGACTCTGGCCCGACTCTTGAATTGATCTGCAGGGTAGCCCGGTCGGAGGAGCCACCGGGGAAAGGGGAGTGGTGTGGCTCCTGCAGACGAGAAAACCTCGGAAGCGCGGGACCGGGACGGCGGCCGACGACGTCGCTCGCGATTTCGGCTGCTGGGTCCTCGTCGTCGCGATGGCCGGCGCGATGTCGGGCTGCACCGTCATCAACAACGTCATCGGCTCGGAAAAGCGGGACGTCTACAAGCTCGACTCCGCCGTTTGCGGTCGAGGATTCGTCCTTTCCGAGGTCGGCCGAAACTCTGGGAAACCCACTCGTCCAGGGCAACACGGCCGTCCTGCTCGAGAACGGCGACGCGATCTTTCCCGCCATGATTCGCGACATCCGCGGGGCTTCGCGGACGGTGAACCTCGAGACGTACATCTTCCAGCCCGACGAGGCCGGGCAGCAGTTCGCGGACGCGATGATCGCGGCAGCCAGGAAGGGCGTCGAGGTGCGTTTCCTCGTCGACGACTTCGGCAGCAACCTCGGCCCCCTCGAACAGCAGCTCAAGGCGGCGGGCGTCCACGTCCGCAAGTACCGGCCCATGCAGATCTTCTCGATCTACAAGGTGGGAAAGCGCACGCACCGCAAGATCCTCGTGGTCGACGGGAAAGTGGCCTACACGGGCGGCCTGGGGATCGACAAGCGCTGGCTCGGTGATGCGCGAAACAAGGACGAATGGCGCGACACGCAGGTGCGCGCCGAGGGCCCCGTGGCCGCGCAGATGCAGTCGATCTTCAGCGAAGACTGGACGTACACCACCGGCGAGATCCTGGTGGGAGATCAGTTCTACCCGAAGATCGCCCCTGCCGGCGCGATCCGGGCGCAGGCCATCAAGGCATCGCGCGGCGACTCGTCGTCGCTGGCCAAGATGCTGTATTACGTCGCGATCCAGTCCGCGAAGCAGAACATCTACATCGCCAATGCCTACTTCCTTCCGGACAAGCAGGTGCGCGAGGCGCTCGCGCGCGCAGTCCAGCGGGGCGTGGACGTCCAGGTCATGGTCCCCGGAAGTCACACCGACATGCCCTTGGTGCGGTCCGCGTCGTGGCTGCACTACGGCGAGCTGCTGAAGGCGGGGGTGCGCATCTTCGAATACCAGCCGACGATGCTGCACAACAAGACCCTCGTCGTGGACCACGTCTACGCCACGATCGGCTCGATCAATTTCGACGCGCGGTCGATGAACGCCAACGCGGAAGAAAGCCTCGCGTTCTACGATCATTCCTTCGCCGCGGAAATGGAAGCGATGTTTCTGCGCGATCGGAAAAGCTGCCGCGAAATCACTTACGCGGCGTGGGACCACCGCGGGCCGGAGCGTCGCGCCACAGAGCTCGTCTCCTGGATCTGGGAGCCTTACTACTAGGCGGACATCAGTTCCCCGGCCGATCGTCGCGCCCTCCGGCCCACTGGAGCTCAATCTCCGGTGGCCGTCGAAGCGTCTGCATGACGACGCAGTACTGTTCGGTCTTCGCGCGCAGCGCGTCGAGTTGATCCGCGGTTGCCGCCGGCGCGACGATGTCGAAACGTACACGGATGGACTCGAATCCGACAGGAACCTCCCGCGAGAGACCGAGCGTGCCGCGCAGGTCCATGTCGCCTTCCACGACGACCTCGATCCTTTCGGTTGGGATTCCCATCGCGGCGGCGACCATCTGACACGTGATCTGCGCGCACGCGGCGAGGGCGCCGAGCAGCAGATCCCCCGAGCATCCGGCGGTTCCCTCACCCCCGACGCCGGCGTGCGCCTGCGCTGTGTATGCAGCCCGGCCGATGTCAACCGAGCACGCGATCGGCGCGCCCGTCCCGGCGCCGCGGGCGCGCAGTGTGATTCGCGACGCCTCAGGGTCGGAGCGATAGCGATCCTTGAGCGGTTTCTGAAGCGACTTGAGGTCCATTGGGGCTCCCCGTGACGGCGCGTAAAATCATACCCTTCGGTCGGCGTCGGCGATTGGCCCGCCGCGCAATCACTACGGTATGCTCCGCCAAACCGCCGGCGGCGGGAGGAGACGAAGATGTCCAAGGGGGAGAGACCCACCACCGGAAGCGACGGGCGCGCTCTGCCGGTTCTTCCGCCGGAACGCGACGCGCGGGTCTGGGCCAGGCTCGTCCGGGTGATGTTCTACACGCCCGGCTTCCTCGCGCTGTTGCTGTTGAAGACCGGCGAGCCGGTGAGCTTCGGCATCACTGTCGAGCTCCTGATGCTCGCGAGCGCCGCGGCGGTCGTCGGGGGCCTCTTCATCGCCGCCCATTCCGACGGCGGAGGCGCGGACCCCGCGTCCCGGGTCGGCATCGCCAGCGGGGCGTTGGTGATCGAGCTTCTTGCCGCGGTACCGTTTCTCTGCGCGGTGCCGGCGCTGTTTCACGAGCTCGCGCACAGCACGTTGCTGCACGCCCGGGCGCCGGGCGCCGTGGACGTCAGCCTCGGCGCCTCGGAGCTGCTCCCTGCCGTGGCGATCCTGCCGTTCATGCTCTACCAACTGGCGGGGTTCGGCACGCTGCACTTCGTGGTCTCGAAGCCGGTGAACTGGCTCATCAACGTGGTGCTCTTCGTCCTGATCGTCGCCGCCTCGACGGCCAATCGCCAGGGCAACTACGAGATGGAGCGGAGATTCGTCGGTGTGCTGGTCCTGGCCATGGCCGCCACGGTGTTCTACGGCGTGCTCCGTCTGAAGAGCATGCAAGCGGACTACACGCGGCGCCTTCCCGCGAAAGAGAAAGAGGCGAAGTAACCCATGTGGTGGGTCAGCTATCGCGGAGAAGGCAAGGAGGGCGTCGACAACATCGGCGTCTTCGAGGACGACGGCACGCCGCGCAAGACGCATCCGCTGCTGCTCGACATGGCGCCCGGCGCGCACCCGCTGCACATCGCCCGGGGTTTCGCGCTCGTGGGCGACGACCTCTACATCGCCAACGCCTGGCGCAAGGACAGCCACGTCGCCCGTTATCGCCGCCGCGGGGACATGTTTCACTTCGTCGACGTGGTGGTCGCCACCAAGCACGTGTCGGCGATGGTCCATCCTTTCGACGTGGAGCTCGGCGACGACGGCCGGCTCTACGTGTCCTGCCAGGACACCAACACCGTCGTCGCCATCCTGCCGAAGACGCGCAAGCCGGCGGCCGTCGCGCCGCACCTGCTCAAAACGTTCCCGAAGGGAAACTTCCTGCCCGGCACGCTCGTCGCGTCGAGTCACGGCCAGCTGCCCGAGTGCGGCGACCGCGCCGTCGTGAGCGTGCCCGCGCCGCTCGGTCTCAAGGTCGTGCTCGACGTGCATGGCAAGCCCCGGCACTCGGTGCGCGGGATCATCGTTCACCGCGATCATCTCTACGTCGCGGACGAGGCGGGCGACGCGGTCAAGATCTTCGAGGTCAAGACGGGACGGCTCGTGGCGCGCATCAAGGGGAGCAGGCTTGCGAAGCCCGTGCACCTGATTCTCCACGAGGACACCCTCTACATCGGCGCCGCCGGCACCGGCAGCATCCTCGCTTACGACATTCCCGCGAAGGCGCCTCAGGGCAAGCTCAAGGCGCGCACCGTCGTGGACGGCAAGCTCAAGGCTCCGTCCGGCTTCGCGATCGGGCCCGACGGCGATCTCTACGTGGCCGAACGCCTCCGGCAGCGCATCCGGCGCTTCTCTCGAAAGGGCAAGAAGAAGGGGACGTTCATCGACGGGCTGCCGGACATGCCGGAGTTCCTCGTGCACGTGCCGGATCAGCTGGCCCCCGCCCCCGCCGCCCGAAAACGCCGCTAGGACGCGGTTCGGGCATGGCGCTTGCACCTCCCGAAGTCGGTACGAAAGACCGACGACCAGGAGGATTCCATGAGCGTCAAGAGAGGTTTCGGAGCGGCGGGCCTGATTCTCGCGGCGGCTGGTTTCTGCGGCTGCGTGAGCTCCGGCTTCGAGCCCATCGCGGTGACCAGGGACCAGGCGGTCGTGTCGAGCTGCCAGAATCTGGGAGACATCTCGGTGCCGGCGAGCCAGACCTACGACGACTCGCTCAAGTCGCTCATGCAGGTCGCCAGCACGAAAAAAGCGAACTACCTGCTGATTACGAGCGCGGAGCCGACTTCGCCGCCGACCGACGACAGTCTGAAAGGCGTGGCGTATCGCTGTTCGGCGCCCGCGAACGCGCCGGCCCCCGGGGGCAGCCACTAGCTCGAAACCCGCGCCCGTGGACAGCGTATGAAGAGCATGGCGAAGTTCCTGCTCTGGGTCCTGCTGTTTCTGCTTTGCTGGCCGGTGGCGCTCGCTGCGCTCGTGCTGTACCCGGTGGTCTGGCTCCTGCTGCTGCCGCTCCGGATCCTCGGAGTCGCCGTGGAGGGCGTTCTTGCGTTGGTTCGGGCCCTGTTCCTCCTGCCGGCGCGCTCGCTCGGAGCGAAGCCCTGAACGGTCGCCGCCCGATCACAATCCAGGAAGGAATGGGGGAGAGGCCTTGAGCAAAACCCCGAAGATTCTGTTCGTGCTCCTGGTGGCGGCGGGCGTCGGATCGGCTGCCCGCTGCAGCAAGGCGGCCCCGAAGGCACCGGCGGTCGACGTGGCGGGGATGGATCGGGCGATCCGGCCCGGCGACGACTTCTACGGTTATGCCAACGGCGGCTGGATGAAGGCGACCATCATTCCCCCCGATCGCGCCGTCTACGCCTCCTTCACGATCATCGAGGAAGAAGTCACCCGGCGGACCGCGGACCTGATCCAGGCCGCGGGCAAGACGAAAGCTCCCGAGGGCTCACCCGCGGCGCTGGTCGGCGCGTACTACGACGCCTGGATGAACGAGGAGGCGATCGAGAAGCGCGGCCTCGAGCCGTTGAAAGCGGACCTCGACGCCATCGCGGCGATCACGGACGCGGCCTCGCTCGCGCGCGTGCTCGGCGCGGGGCTTCGCGCGGACGTCGACTCGCTCAACAACACCAACTTCCACACGAGCCGTCCGTTCGGGCTCTGGGTCTCGCCGGACTTCGCCCATCCGGAAAAGAACGTCGGCTACCTGCTGCAGGGCGGGCTGGGCATGCCGGACCGCGACAACTACCTCGACACCGACGCGAAGTCCGTCGAGCTCCAGGAAAAGTACAAGGCCCACGTCGTCGCGCTGCTCAAGCTCGCCGGGCTGTCCGACGCCGAGGCCCGCGGCGGCCGGATCTACGACCTCGAGAGAAAGATCGCCGGCGTGCACGGCAGCCGGGCCGACTCGGTCGACGTGCTCAAGGCGAACAATCCCTGGCCGCTGCCGGAATTTCCGAAGCGCGCGCCCGGTCTCGACTGGGGCGCGTACTTCGCCGCCGCCGGCCTTTCCGCGCAGCCGATGCTGATGGTCTGGCACCCGTCGGCGACGACCGGCATCGCGGCGCTGGCGGCAAAGGAACCGCTCGCCGTGTGGAAGGACTACCTGACCTTCCATGCGATCAATCGCGCCTCGCCGCTGCTGCCGAAGGCGTTCGCCGAGGAGGCGTTCCGGTTCTACGGCACGGCGCTTTCGGGTCAGGAGAAGCCGCGCGACCGGTGGAAGCGGGCGGTCGGAGCGGCGAGCGGCGATCTGGGCGACGCCGTGGGGCAGCTCTACGTCGAGAAGTACTTCCCGCCCTCGTCCAAGGCGCAAGCGCAGGCCATGGTCGAGAACATCAAGGCCGCGTTCGGGCGCCGCATCGACGCGCTGACCTGGATGTCGCCGGCGACTCGCGAGAAGGCCAAGGCGAAGGTCGCGACGCTCTACGTCGGCGTCGGCTACCCGGACCGCTGGCGCAGCTACGCGGGCCTGGAGATCCGGAGGGACGATGCGCTCGGCAACGCGCAGCGCTCGGAGCTCTTCGACTACCGCTGGAGTCTCGGCAAGCTCGATCAGCCGGTGGACAAGCACGAGTGGTGGATGACGCCGCAGACCGTCAACGCCGTGAACCTGCCGCTGCAGAACGCGATGAACTTTCCGGCGGCGATCCTGAACCCGCCGTTCTTCTTTCCCGATGGCGATCCGGTGCGCAGCTACGGAGCGATCGGGACGGTCATCGGACACGAGATCAGCCACAGCTTCGACGACCAGGGCGCGCAGTTCGATGCGGACGGCCGCCTGGCCAACTGGTGGACTCCCGAGGACCTCGCGCACTTCAAGGAGGTGGCGGCCAGGCTCGTGGCCCAGTACGACGCCTACGAGCCGCTTCCCGGGCTCCACGTCAACGGGAAGCTGACCCTGTCCGAGAACATCGCGGACGTCGCCGGCGTCGCCGCCTCCTATGACGGTTACCGGAGCGCGTACCCGAAGGCGCCGGAGCTCGACGGGTTCTCCGGCGACCAGCGGTTCTTCATCGGATTCGGCCAGGCCTGGCGCAGCAAGGAGCGCCCCGAGGCGCTGCGCAGCGAGCTGATCACCGACGGCCACGCGCCGGGGCAGTTTCGCGCGGATGCGGTCCGCAACTCCGACGCCTGGTATGCGGCCTTCGACGTGAAGCCCGGCCAGAAGCTGTATCTCGCGCCGGAGGCGCGGATAAGGGTTTGGTGAGCGCGGCGGATCGAGGGCGGCGTCGGGGCTAGAATCCCGCCCTGCGTCGAAAAGGAGGACTCCCATGAGGAAACTGCTCGCCCTGGTCGCCGTCGTCGTCGTTCTGTGCGCGGTCGGTTCGAGTGCCCTGGCCCAGGACAAGGCCGCGCACGCGACCCACGTCGCTCTCAATCCTGCCGACATGAAGTGGGGCGATGCCCCGCCGATCTTTGCCCCCGGCGCCAAGATGGCCGTGCTGCAGGGAGATCCGAGCAAGGCCGGCGTCTACACGGTCCGCCTCAAGGCGGGCGACGGCTACAAGATCGCGCCGCACTGGCATCCGACGACCGAGAACGTCACCGTGATCAGCGGCGTCTTCAACGTCGGGGCCGGCGACAAGTTGGACACGGCTTCGACGACTGCGCTCGTCGCCGGAGGATTCGCGTCCATGCCCGCCAAGATGCACCACTACGCGTGGTTCAAGGGCGAAACCGAGGTCCAGGTCCACGGGGTCGGACCGTTCAAGTTGACGTACGTGAACCCGAAGGACGATCCGACGAAGGCGCCGGCGAAGAAGTAGCCCGCCGAGACCTCAGCCGAGCAGCGCGGCCAGCCAGCGGTCCGCGGTCGGCGCGAGCGTGCCGGCCGCCGTCCAGATCCAGAGAGCGGTGACCGCTCCGGCGAAGACGTCCATCGTGTAGTGGGCGCGCAGGACGATCACGGCCGCCGCTTCGACGATCGCGATCGTCAGACCCACGAACGCCCAGGCCGGGCCGCCCCAGTGCGCGAGCTCGAGGGCGCCGTACACGGCGATGGCCGTGTGTCCCGAGAAGAAGAGATCGGAGGCGGTCCCGTACGTCACGAGCAGGGAAGGGAAGCCGGGCTTGCGCCAGATCATGCGCTCCGGCGCCGGAAGCGCGCAGAGGCCCTGGCAGAGCTGTCGCAGCGCGAAGAGCAGGACGAGGCCGAGCAGTGGACGGATGCTCGGTCCGAAGATTGCGAGGCCCACGAGGAAGAGCCCGAGCAGGTCGATGACGGCCGACGTCGCGATCAGCACGGCGTCGGCCTGGCGCGGATGGTCCCAGAGAAACCGGTTCAGCGGTGCGGTGAGCTCGAGCAGCCGGTCGCCGATCTGTCCCTCCGGGAAGGCGCGCCGCGCGATCAGACGCCTGCGTCCAGAACCAGGCCCCGAGGGCGGCCGCCACGATGAGCGCGCGCGCGGCCCAGAGCGGCAGGCTCACGCGGGCCTCCCGGCCAGGGGGGCGATGCGCGCCAGCTCCGCCAGTTTCGCGGCGAGCGCGCGGCGCCGCTCACGCAGGCGGTGCGGCAGCTCGCGGTCGCGGAGGAATCGAAGGAACGCGCCCGCCTCCTGGCCGACGTGCTCGAGCCGCGCCCGCCAGGCGAGCGCGAAGAAGCCGGTGGGCAGCAGGGCGACGAGCAGAGCGATCAGCGCGAGCTTCCCGCCGATCGCATACGCGGCCCACGCCTCGAGGGCCCAGGCCAGGGGATAGAGCACGAGGCCGGCCGCGATCTTGTCGGTGGCCTCTTCCTCGTCCGTGTGCGGGATGAGCCGCACCGCCGCGGCCGTGAGCTGGTACGGCAGGACGTGGAGGACCATGCCGCAGAGGGCCAGCGGAGCTCCCAGAAGGAGCGCCAGGCCCTGGCCGAGGGCGAAGCGCGCGACCACCCCGGCGGAGTAGTGCCTCGAGAGCCGCTCGGCCGCCAGGCCGGCCTTCTGCGTGTCGGCGTCGAGGGCCTCGAGCTCCGCGCGGAAATCCCTGACCGGACCCGGCGCGTGGTCGAGCAGCGAACGGTAGACCTGCATCGCCTGCTGCATCCACGCAACGCGGGCGGCGTCGGTGGCTGGCGCAGAGCCGTTGCCCTCGCGCCACAGCTCCTCGACGAGGCCGAGCAGCCGCAGCGTATGGCGGTCGTCGGCCTCGATGATCTGCGCGCGCAGAGCGGCGGCCAGGCGCTCGGTCAGGACGCGGGCGGCCGGCGGGGCGGACTCCGGCTGCGACTCCAGGCAGTCGGCGGTCGCGACGGGCAGGCCCGATCAGGACGAGCGCGCGGCCCTCCCGGAACGTGCCGGGCTGCTGGAAGACGAGGCCCACCGGAAGCAGCGTCACGTGCGGGCCCGCGACGGCCTCGCTCTCGGCGGCGAGAAGCATGCGCGCCGTGCCGGTGCGGATCTCCTGGAGGACGGGCTCGGGCTGCGTGCGCCCTTCCGGGAAGATGACGATCGCTCCGCCCGCGGAGAGAGCGGCGGTGGTCGCGGCGAAGAGCGCTGCGTTGCGGGTGGGATCGTTGCCCGCCTCCTGCCGCCGATGCACGGGCAGTGCCCCGATCAGGTGCAGGAACGGGCCGATCAGCGGATGGCGGAAGAGGGGCGCATTGGCCAGCGTGCGCACGGGCCGCGGGATTGCCACGAGCAGGAGCATCGCGTCCACGATCGAGTTGTGGTGGTTGGCCGCGACGATCAGCGGTCCCGTGGCCGGAACGTGCTCGAGCGCCGACGACCTCGACGCGGGCGTAGAAGAGGTCGAGGAGCAGGCGGGTCAGCCCGCGCACGAACCGGTAGCCGAGTCCGCCCCGGTCCGGTTGCGTCATGCGGGCGGACGGGCGAGCCGCGTTCCCGCCAGCGCGGTGTCGCGCTGCAGGTGCCGGACGCCGAGCAGCCAGAGGATGCCCGCGATGGCGAACATCCCGCCGACGAGGATGAACGCGCGGTTCATGTCGTACCGGTCGCCGACGATGCCGATGACGACGGGCGAGATGACGTCGCCGAAGGCGTGGATGACGAAGATGTTGAGCGCGAAGCCCGCGGCGCGGATCGACGGGTGGCTCACGTTGGCCAGGATCGTGTTCGTCGGCCCGGTGTTGAAGAAGAGGCAGAAGCAGGTGATGAAGAGCCAGATCCAGATCGTCGGAAAGGGCGCGCGCAGCGTCAGGAGCAGGAAGGGAAAGCCCGCGAGCATCGCGATCCCCGAGACCAGGAAGTAGGAGCCGGGAAATCGGGCGCGCAGCCGGTCGCCGACGATTCCCCCGGTCAGCGTGGCCACGAGACCCGCCACGCAGGTCACGCCCCCGAAGATCACGGTCGCCGAGGCGGGCGCGCCGGGTTTGCCCGCGAGGTAGTAGGGCATCCAGAACGCGATGCCGCCGATCGAGAAGGTCATCGCCGTCATTCCCAGCGTGCAGTACACCCACGACGGCGTGTGCAGAAGGACGCCGTAGTCGCTCCATCCCCTGCGGGGCGGCGCCGTGTCGACGGATCCATCCGACTGCCCGCGCGGAGGATCCTTCATGAAGAACGCACAGGAGCCCGAGGGCGATCCCGGGCGGAACGACGAGAAAGAACGCCCAGCGCCAGCTCTCGGCGTGGATCCCGAGCAGGCGGGCGCCGAGGTCGCCGATGGACGAGCCGCCACGGCGCCGCCGAGCACGTAGCCGAGCGCGCTGCCCACCGGGATCGCCATGTAGAACCAGGCGAGGATCCGGCCGCGGTGCTCGACCGGATAGAGGTCGGAGAGGATCGTCGGGGCCACGGGTCCGTACGCCGCCTCTCCGACGCCGACGAGGCAGCGCGTCAGGAGGAGCCCGAAGAACGTCGCCGCGAGGCCCGAGGCGCCGCTGGCCAGGCTCCAGAGGACGACGCCGACGCCGACGAGCACCCACCGCGAATGGCGTTCGGCGAGGCGGCCGAAAATGGGCGCGCCGATCATGTACAGGACCATGAACGCCATGGAGAGCACGCCGATCAGCGCGAGCTCCGGCTTGAAGCCGAGGTGAAGGCGGCACCAGTCCTGGATCGCCTGGAGGGTCGACGAGCCGCCCGATGCGCCCGCTCCGAAGAAGCTGTGCTCGATCGACGGGACGACGGCCGCCAGGACCTGGCGGTCGACGTAGTTGAAGAGGTTGATGAACAGCAGCAACGCGAGCGCCGGCCGAGCACCGGAAAGCCTGCTCGTCGTGGGCCGCACGGTGGAATC
Source organism: uncultured Acidobacteriota bacterium (assembly GCA_963843325.1). GTDB lineage: Bacteria > Acidobacteriota > Thermoanaerobaculia > UBA5066 > Gp7-AA6 > DAHUXD01. The sequence continues at coordinate 777,924 of CAWJKC010000008.1, read as the reverse complement.
CTACGCTTCTTCCCGGTGGCCTTTCCGGATCGCCTCTGTTACTTAGGCTGTCGAGACCGACCGCGATGATCGTTCACCTGATCGACGGCACCTACGAGCTCTTCCGCCAGTTCTACGGAATCCGGCGCGGGCGCGGCATGGATCCACCCCTCGGCGCCGTTGCAGGCGTTCTCAACACGGTGGCGCAGATGCTCGAGAGCGACGCCACGCACGTCGGCGTCGCGACGGACCACGTGATCGAGTCGTTTCGCAACGAGCTCTGGCCGGGCTACAAGACGTCAGAGGGGATCGATCCCGCGCTGTGGTCGCAGTTTCACCCCCTCGAAGAGGCGCTCGCCGCCATGGGCGTGGCCGTCTGGCCGATGGTCGAGCTCGAGGCCGACGACGCCCTGGCCTCCGCGGCGCACCTGGCCGCCGCAGACCCGCGCGTCGAGAAGGTCTGCATCTGGACTCCCGACAAGGATCTGTCGCAGTGCGTGGTCGGCGACCGCGTCGTGCAGGTCGATCGCAAGAGCGGAAAGATCCGCGACGCCCAAGGAGTTCGCGAGAAGTTCGGCGTCGAGCCGGAGCGCATTCCCGACTACCTCGCCCTGGTGGGCGACGCGGCGGACGGATATCCGGGCCTGGCCGGCTACGGGCCGAAAACGGCCGCACGGCTGATCGCCCGCCACGGCCCGCTCGAGGACTTTCCGCCCGAGGTGCTCGGGCAAAGGCGTCCGGAGGCGCTGCTCTTCAAGACGCTCGCGACCCTGCGGACCGATGCGCCCCTGTTCGACGACGTGGATGTCCTGCGCTGGCGCGGGCCGACACCTTCATTTCAATCAGTAGCCGGAAGAATCGGGGACGCGCGGCTCACGACCCGGGTGCTGGAGCTGGAACAGGCCCTCGGCCCGAAAATCACCTGAATCTCTGCCCGGATTCTTGCGTACATCTTGAATGGGCAAGGGTTTATTCGCCCGGAGGCCTTGCCGGATCGGCGGCGGCGATTGATAGTCTAGGGCCCCCGAGCGCCCGGTTCCACGAATCCCCCCCGAGACCGCACGTGGCAACTACGGGTGAGGTTGGAACGGCGCGGGAAAGCAACTGGAGGGTTTCTCGGATGAAAAAGCGGATGTTCCTGATGGTGATCGTGGCGCTGGTCTTCATCGCCGCGATCGCCGCCGTCAAGACGCGGCAGATCCAGGCCGGCATGAAGGCGCACGCGGCGTTCCAGATGCCGCCGGAGGCGGTCACGACCGTCGTCGCGAAATCGGAGAACTGGCCCGCGACCTGGAACGCCATCGGGTCGGTCACGGCCGTCCAGGGCGTCACGGTCAGCGCCGACCTGCCCGGCATCGGTCGAGACGATCTCGTTCGAGTCGGGCCAGATGGTGCCGGCCGGGGCCGTGCTCGTGCGGCTGGACACGAAACAGGAAGAGGCGCAGCTCGCGGCGGCCGAAGCCGGCCAAGGAGCTCTCGAACCTGAATCTCAAGCGCGCGAAGGGCCTGGTCGAGCAGGGCATCCAGGCCCAGTCCGACCTCGACCGGCTCGACGCCGAGTACAAGCAGGCGGACGCGAAGATCGGCGAGATCCGCGCCACCATCCAGCGCAAGACGATCCGGGCGCCCTTCGCGGGCGTTCTCGGGATCCGCCAGGTGAATCTCGGCCAGTACCTCGACGGCGGGGCGCCGATGGTGCCGCTGCAGTCGATCCGGCCCGATCTACGTCAACTTCGCCGTCCCGCAGCAGGAGGTGGCGCAGCTGAAGATCGGATTCCCCATCCACGTCACGGCCGAGGGGGCCGTCGGCGTCGCCTCGGACGGAAAGATCACGGCGTTCGACTCGGTCATCAACGAGTCGACGCGCAACGTCCAGGTGCAGGCCACGATCGACAACGCGGACGGCACGCTGCGCCCGGGCATGTTCGTCAAGACGAATGTCGGCATGGGCACCGCGGACCGGCGGTGACGATCCCCGCTTCCGCCGTCGCCTACGCGCCGTACGGCGACTCGGTCTTCGTCGTCGAGCAGGTCAAGGATCCGAAGGGCGGCAAGACCTACCGCGGCGTGCGCCAGCAGTTCGTCAAGCTCGGCGCCTCCCGCGGCGACCAGGTGGCGGTGACCTCCGGCGTCAAGCCGGGCGAGGAGGTCGTGACCTCCGGCGTGTTCAAGCTGCGCAACGGCGCCGCCGTGCAGGTCAACAACCAGGCCCAGCCCGGCAACAACCCGGCGCCCAAGCCGGAGGACAGCTAGAGTGAAGTCCTTCACCGACCTCTTCATCCGGCGGCCGGTCCTCGCGATCGTCGTCAACCTCGTGATCCTGATCGCGGGCGTGCAGTCGATCCGCTCGCTGTCCGTCCGGCAGTACCCGCGCAGCGACATCGCCGTCATCCAGGTTTCGACGGTCTACGTCGGCGCCAACGCCGACCTCGTGCGCGGCTTCATCACCACGCCGCTCGAGCGCGTCATCGCGAGCGCCGACGGCATCGACTACATCGAGTCGTCGAGCGCGCAGGGCGTCAGCACGATCACGGTGCACCTGAAGCTGAACTACGACACCAACGCCGCCCTGACGCAGATCCAGGCGAAGGTGGCGCAGGTGCGCAACGACCTGCCGCCCGAGGCGGAGGCGCCGGTCATCGACCTGCAGACGGCCGACACGCAGTTCGCCGTCCATGTACATCGGGTTCTCCTCGAAGGACCTCGACCAGAACCAGATCACCGACTACCTGACGCGCGTCGTGCAGCCGAAGCTGCTCGGCGGTCACGCGGCGTGCAGCGCGCCGACATCCTGGGCGCGCGCACCTTCGCCATGCGCATCTGGCTGAAGCCCGAGCGGATGGCGGCGCTCGGCATCTCGCCGTCCCAGGTGTGCGACGCTGCTGGCCGCCAACAACTACCTCTCCGCGCTCGGCGCGACCAAGGGCTCGATGGTGTCGGTCAACCTCGTCGCCAACACCGACCTCAAGACGGCCGAGGAGTTCAAGCAGCTCGTCGTCAAGCAGGAGAAGGGCAACGTCGTCCGGCTCGGCGAGATCGCCGACGTCGTGCTCGGCGCCGAGAACTACGACCAGGACGTCCGCTTCAACGGCCAGACCGCGACCTTCATGGGCATCTGGGTGCTGCCGACCGCGAACTCGCTCGACGTCATCAAGCGCGTGCGCGCGGAGCTGCCGGAGCTTCAGCCGCCAGCTGCCGGCCGGCATGACGGCCGGCATCCCGTACGACTCGACGCTGTACATCCAGGACGCCATCAACGAGGTCCTGAAGACCCTGACCGAGACGCTGCTCATCGTCGTCATCGTCATCTTCCTGTTCCTCGGCTCGTTCCGCGTCGGTGCTCATCCCGATCGTCGCGATCCCGATCTCGCTCGTCGGCGCCGTGTTCCTGATGCTCGTCGTCGGCTTCACGATCAACCTGCTGACGCTGCTCGCGATCGTGCTCTCGGTCGGCCTCGTCGTCGACGACGCCATCGTCATGGTCGAGAACGTCGAGCGCCACCTGCAGCGACGGCGAGAAGCCGTTCGACGCGGCGATCAAGGCCGCGCGCGAGCTGGTCGGCCCGATCATCGCCATGACGATCACGCTCGCCGCCGTGTACGCGCCGATCGGCATCCAGGGCGGCCTGACGGGCGCGCTCTTCCGCGAGTTCGCCTTCACGCTGGCCGGCGCCGTCATCGTCTCGGGCGTCGTGGCCCTGACGCTGTCGCCGATGATGGGCTCGAAGCTGCTGCGCGCGGGCGACGCCGAGAAGGGGTTCGCCGGGCTGGTCAACCGCCGCTTCGACGCGGTGCGCGCGGCCTACACGCGCGCTGCTCGACCGGCACGCTCCAGCTACCGGCCGGTCGTGCTACGTGCTGTGGGCGATCGTCATCGGCGCTGATCGTTCCCGTTCTACATGTTCTCGCAGAAGGAGCTGGCGCCGAACGAGGACCAGAGCGTCGTCTTCGGCGTCGTCCAGGCCGCGCCCAACGCCACGCTCGACCAGACGCAGCTCTTCACGACGCAGGTCCACGACGTCTACCAGTCGTTCCCGGAGACGGACGCGACGTCTTCCAGATCACGTCGCCCACGGGCGGCTTCTCCGGCATGGTCACGAAGCCCTGGAGCGAGCGCAAGAAGACCACGCAGCAGCTCCAGGTGGAGGTCTCCGGCGCGGCTGTCGAAGATCCCGGGCGTCCGCGTCATCTCGCTCGTGCCGCCGGCCGCTGCCGGGCGGCGGCAGCTTCCCGGTCGACTTCGTCATCGCCTCGACGGCGGAGCCGCGAGCAGCTGGCGGACTTCGCCAACCAGCTCGTCGGCAAGGCGTATCGCGAGCGGCCTGTTCATGTTCGCCGACTCCGACCTGAAGTTCGACCAGCCGCAGGCCGAGGTCGTCTTCGACCGCGACAAGGTGCGCTCGCAGGGAGTGGACCTGGCGCAGGCCGGCCGCGACCTCTCGACGCTGCTCGGCGGCAACTACGTCAACCGCTTCAGCATCCAGGGCCGCAGCTACAAGGTCATCCCGCAGGTCAAGCGCGCCGAGCGGCTCACGGCCGATCAGCTCTCGCAGATCTACGTGACGCGGCGCCGAGCGGCAAGCTCGTGCCGCTCTCGACCTTCGCGACGCTCAAGACGCACGACCGAGCCGCGCGAGCTGAAGCGCTTCCAGCAGCTGAACGCCGTGCACATCCAGGGCGTCATCCCGCCGGGCGTCTCGCTCGGACAAGGCGCTGACCTTCCTCGAGAGCGAGGCGCAAGAAGATCCTGCCGCAGGGCTTCATCGATCGACTACGCCGGCGAGTCGCGCCAGCTGCGCACGGAGGGCAGCAAGTTCCTCGGCACGTTCCTGCTCTCGGCGATCCTCATCTACCTCGTGCTGGCGGCGCAGTTCGAGAGCTTCCGCGACCCGTTCATCATCCTGGCCGGCTCGGTGCCGCTGGCGCTCGCCGGCGCGCTGCTGTTCTCGTTCCTCGGCTTCACCACGCTCAACATCTACAGCCAGGTCGGCCTGATCACGCTGGTCGGCCTGATCGCGAAGAACGGCATCCTGATCGTCGAGTTCGCCAACCAGCTCCAGGAGCAGGGCAAGCGACAAGGTCGCACGCCGTCATCGAGGCCGCCGGCACGCGGCTGCGCCCGATCCTCATGACCACGGCCGCGACCGTGATCGGGCCACTTCCCGCTCGTCTTCGCCACGCGGCCCGGGCGCCGGCGCGCGCAACAGCATCGGCATCATGCTCGTCACCGGCATGATCATCGGCACCGTCTTCACGCTCTTCGTCGTGCCGTCGATCTACGTCCTCGTCGCGAAGACGCACAAGGCCGAGGAGCAGGAGGCCGAGAGCGAGAGCGGCCCCAGCAGACTGGCGGAAGCGGCGGGCTGAGCCTCAGGCGGCGGTGGGCTTCTCGCAGCCGCGCGAAACGCAGCGTCCATCGGAGGACCCGGGTCGTGCCGAGGACCAGCGCGGGGCCGCCGATGAGGCCGATCGGCACGAGCCAGCCGCCGAGGACGTCCCGGGCCGCGGGATCGTTGTTCGACGCCGATGTCGAAGGTATGGCGATGCCCGACCCAGCCGCCGAACTGCGCGGGGGCGATGATCTTGCCGATCCCGCAGAGGATCAGCGCGAATCCCGTCCCGTAGCCCACGACGCCGGCGACGAAGAGCGCCAGGCCCCACGCGCTGACACGCGACCATCGCTGGATGCCCCGCATGACGACCCGGGGCGAAAGGCTGATCTTCGCGCGCGCCACGGCGGCGTCGGCCTGGTAGAGGGGCGCAATGTCCTCGGGGCGGCCGAGGGACTTCAGGATCGCGACCAGCCGCTCCTCCGTCAGCTCGCCGTTCGCCTCGGCCCTCTCGAGGATGTGCCCCCGGATCTCCCTGAGGATGTCGGTGACCTCTTCGGGCGGCAGCTCGCCGAGGCATTCCCGCAGCTGCACGAGGTAGGCGTCGATCCGGTTCGAGAGCCCCTGGGCATGGTTCATTTCCTCTCCTTTGCGAGCATCGGAGCGATCAGCGAATCGATGCGGGACAGGAAATCCGCCGCGTACCGCGCCATGGCCGCGGCGCGGCGGCGCCCGCCCGCGTTGAGCCAGTAGTACTTGCGCGGATGCCCGGCCTCGGACTCGACCCACTTCGACTCGATCAGCCCGTCGCGCTTCAACCGGCCGAGGATGGGATAGATGGTCCCCTCGGTGACGAAGAGCTCGGAGTGCGTCTCGAGGCGTCGGATGATCTCGAGCCCGTAGAGCTGGCCCTCCCAGAGGGTCGCCAGGATGGCCAGCTCCAGCCAGCCCTTGCGGGCCTGGGTCTCCCAGTTCTCGGAACCTTGCGGCAGCGGCGTTGTTACCATGCAATGGAGTATACGTTGCATTGCAAGGTATGTTTCGGTGCCGGGCCGGGGCGCTGAGAATCTTCTGAGGTCCGCGTAAGGACATCGCGGCCGTGGTCGGACACGATCGCGTCCAACAAGGAGGACTTCATGCGTTCCAGGAAAACTCTCGCGATTCTTGCAGCCCTGGCCCTGGCGGCGGCGCGGCTCGGCGCCCAATCGGTGCTCACCGCGGGCACGAAAACACCCTTCAAGCTCACCCGCACGCTCGGGGGCAACTTCCTGCTCGCCGAGGGCGGCACGGGGGCCAATGACGGGAAGGTCACCCTGGTGTCCCTGTGGGGCAACCGGTACAACCTGCTGTCCGGGCTGCCCTCGGGGGTGACGCCGGAAGGCTCCGCCCTCGGCCCGACCGGCGTCGCGGATGCGCACGGCACGCTCTACATCACGATCGGGGAGGGCGATGCCCGGATCGAGTCGACGCAGCCGCCGCAGCAGGTTCCCAACCCCGAGGGTCCCTCCGCGCCGATCTTCAGCTCGTTGCTCCGCGCCCGCTTCACGCCGGTCCCCGACGGGATCCGCGCCGGGTTCGAGCTCTCGAGCGACGACATCGCGTCGCTGACCGACGGCAACGAGATCACCCTGCACAACGACAGCGGGGAGTCCGTCTCCCTGCTCGTGCTCACCGACTTTCGCGATTTCGTCCGGGACCCGATCCTGATCTTCCGTCAGTCGAACCCCTTCGGCGCGGCCGTCGTCGGCAGCCTGACGCAAGACGACCTGACGGAGCTCGGCTACACGGGAACGCTCGACGAAGCGAACTTCGCCGCCGGGCTCGACCCGACGAGCCCCCTCGGCGCGCGCCTCGAGCAGCGCACCACCGTCTACGTCGCGGACGCCGGGATGAACACGATCGTCCAGGTCGCCGCGTCCACGGGACGGTCGAGGGTCCTCACGCGCTTTGCGCTCGTCCCGAACCCGCTCTTTCCGAACATCGGCGGTCCCGTCAGCGATCCGGTCCCGACGAGCGTCTCCGTCCGGGCCGACGGGACGCTGCTCGTGACGACCCTCGGCGGTTTCCCGTTTGCGCCCGGGACGTCCTCGGTGTGGAACGTGGACCCGGCGACGGGCGCCGCGACGCCCTGGATCCAGGGCCTGACGCGGGCGACCAACGTGCTCGAGGTCGGCGGCGCGATCTACGCTCTCGAGGTCTCGACCGACCTGCTCGCCGGCGCGCCGGGCCAGCTGCTGCGCTTCGACACGCCGACCGCGACGCCGGCGGTGGTGGCGGGCGGACTGATCGGCCCGACCGGGCTCGCGTACGACCCGCATCGCAACGAGCTGATCGTCAGCGAGACGTTCACGGGGCTCGTGAAGCGGATCGCCCTGACTCAGTAGCCTTCCGCATCGGGAGCGGCGCGGCGTCCGATCGGGCCGCCGCGCCGCCGCCCGTTGCGCCGGGCGGTTAGTATCCGGGCGTGGACGGGGAGGATCGCGAGAAGGGGCCCGCCGAGGACGACCGGCCGTTTCCCGACAGCCTCTGCCACGTCTGCGCCGCGCCTCCGCGTTACATCCGGACGAAGCGCTCCGTCTTCATCCACTGTCCCATCCTGAAGCGGTATCCGCCGCAGCCGGTCCGCTCCTGCCCGGAGTTCCGGCCGCTACCGGTCCGGGAGGTTTAGTCGAGGGTCCTCCCGGCTCAGGGAGTCGCCCACCACGGTCGGTACCACTCGCTCGCCATGTTGTCGTCCGTGATGCTGCGCAGCTCGCGGGTCCACCGGAGCAGGTCGGGGCAGGGCTGGAAATCCTTGTTTCGCACATCGGGGTGCCCGGGGTCGGCCCGATCCGGAGCACTTCCTCGAGCCGGTCGACGTGCGCCGGATTGGTCAGGTCGAAGATTGGCTTGCCGTCGATCCGGTAGGCGATCAGCGCTTCGCGCCACCGGGCGTGGTCGAGGGAGATCGGCTGGTTGCTCGCCACCATGGAGTTGAGAAAGCGGAAACCGTAGGGAAAGACCTCGCAACCCGTCTTCTGCGCCTCGAGCGAGAAGGTCGTGTTCCACACGAAGACGCCTCCGTCGTCCAGGTGCCGTCCCACGAGCCGGAGGAACTCGGCCGACAGCAGGCTGGTCGCCATGCTGCGCCAGTGCCAGGTCGTGTTGGAGAAGACGGCATCGAACCGCCGTTCGGGGTGCGCGGCGAGCCAGCGGCGCCCGTCGTCGATCACGATCTCGAGCTTCGGGTTGGCGAGCAGGCTGGCGACTGCCGCATGCCTCGGGATCAGGCCGAGGTAGCCGGGGTTGATCTCGATGACCGTGAGCCGCTCGACGTCCGGGTTGTGGGCGAGGACCTGGGCCCAGGACCCGGACGAGAGACCGATCAGAAGCACGCGCCGGGGGTGCGGATGGATGGCGGCCAGCGCGTAGGGGCGGACGATCAGGTTCTTGTCGTGAACCAGGTCCACGCTGTAGGCGCCGTCGTAGACGCCGCCGCCGAAAATCGGTCCCGTCTCTCCGGACGGTGATGACGCCGCTGCGATTTTCGACGAGATCGGTGAACGACTCCGACGGGTCGTACTTTGCCTTCCACTGCATCTTCTCGAAGGCGTGGTGGAAGAGGTCCTCGTCGGCCAGAAGCGTCAGCGCGCCGGCAAGCCCGAGCAGGCCGAGGCGAAGTGCAAGCGCCCGGCGGGACCCACCGGCTGCCAGGAGCAGCAGCGCCGCGACGGCCAGGCCTGCAAGCGCGAGGACGGTCGCGACCTGGCGCATCGGGAGAACGTCGAGGAGAACGAATCCCGTCAGCAAAGAGCCCGCCGCCGACCCGAGAATGTTGGCGACATAGAGGTACGAGAGCCAGGCGCCGGCCTGGCCGTCCGCCGTGACGCCGAAGTGGCTGACCAGGGGCAGGACCGCTCCGATGACTCCGGCGAAGACGGCGACGAGCCCGAGCCAGGCAACGAGCGATCCGACCCCGGACGGCCAGGGCGGCGAGGGCCGGCACGGAGAGGAACCCGAGGGCACTGGCCGCAACGAGCAGGACCGCGGGGGTCGCGAGGCGTTCGCGCCCGGCCAGCGCTCTTCCTTCGTTGCAATAGAACCAGCTCAGCAGTGAGCCGATCGCCAGGCCGAAGAGATAAGCCCCGAGGAGGACCCCGAAGCTCGAAGCCGTCCCTCCGGTGACGAACGAGTAGGCGCGGACCCACAGGATCTCGTACGAGAGCGCAATCGTGCCGGCGACCCCGGCGACCAGGAGCATGAGCCAGCGTTTCACTCGCGCCGGCCCCCGAGCCAGTGCGTCAGCAGGGCGCTCGTCCCGGCCAGCGCATTGAAGCCTGCCGCGACCGCGACGCTGCCCTGCTGGCCGAGCTTCCCGAGAAGAAACACGGCCGTGGCGAACGAGGCGATGGCTGATCCCAGCGTGTTGACGAAGTAGAGGATGGCGACCGAACGCCCGACGTTCTGGATCTGCCGGACGGTGTGCGCGACGAGGATCGGCAGGGTGGCGCCCATCAATCCCGTCGGAAGCAGCAGCATCAGGAAGGACACGGTGAAGGTCAGCAGGGGCGAGCCACCGGCGGTAAAAGCCCCGACCGCGCCGAAGAGCCGGAGAGAGACCAGGCCGAAAGCCCCGATCGAGAGCTCGAGCAGTCCGAAGAGCACGACCGCCGGCCGGTCGGGGTTGCGGGAGATCTGTCCGCCGAGAAGGCTTCCGAGGCCGAGTCCGAGCAGGAACGCCGTCACGATGATCGTGACCGATTCGATGTTGACGCCGTAGATCGCGAAGAGGCTGCGCTGCCAGACAACCTGGTAGACGAGCGCCGCGAAGCCGGAAAAGAGAAAGAGGAGGGCGAGCAGGGGGAGCCGGATGGCGGAGGGCCGCGAACCCTCCATCCCTCGCGCCGTCTCCATTGACGCCATTCTACGCGCGCGCGGTTGCGCGAAGGGTGTTTCCGGGTCACACTGTCCGCGAGTTGGCGCAGAGCCTCACCGAGGAACAGAGCAGCGGCGCGGGCGCCGCGTCACTGCGCACGAGGGCGTTCGTCGACGCGCTCACGCTCGGTCTGGTCCTGCTGGGTCTCGTGCTGCGTGTCCGTCTGCACGCCGGTTCTCCGCTGCCCTCGCAAGACGCCGTGCGGTGGTTTCTGCTCGGAGCGGCCGAGGACGTCGCGGTCCTGGGGCTCGCCGGCGCGGCGGCGCTCCTGTTCTGCCGGGCCGGCGGCTCGGAACGCGCGGCGCGGGCCCTGCTCGCCCTGTACGCGGGCATTCTCCTCGTGCTGCTCTTCGCCTGGGGAGAGGCGGTGCTGTATTTCGGCCACGCGCCGCGGAGCCAGGACCTGCGGGTCGCCTCGCGGGGCTCCTTCGCGTTGTACAGCCTCGACGCAGCTCTGGCAATTCGCTTCGCGCTGCTCGCCGTCCTGCTCGGCGCCTTGCTCTTCGTCGCCTCCCTGTGGTCGCGCCGGGCCAGCGGGGCATGGAGCACGCCGGCCCGGCTTGGCGTCGCCGGGTTGGCCACGGCGGCGCTCGCGGCTCTGCCGGTGACGATTCACCAGCGGGAATCCGCGCGCAACGCCGCGGCCGTCGCCGTCGCGCTGGTTCGCGAGGGGAGCCGCGGCGGCGTGGCCAGCGCGGTTTCGACGTCGGCGGCTCCGGATGTCGGAGTCCGGATCCTCGTGCGCGCGGGCGGGCCGCCCTCCTTCCCGAGCGCGGAGTTTCCGCTGGCGCAGATGCCGGCTCCCCGCGGCGCCGCGGCTCCCACGCTGCCGGCGGGAATGCGGCCCAACATCGTCTTCATCGTGATGGAGGGCCTGCGCGCCGAAGAGGTGGGAGCGTATGGAGGAACGATTCCGAACCTCACTCCCAACCTCGATCGGCTGGCCCGTGAAGGCGTCCGCGTCGATCGCGCCTACAGCCCCGGGACCCACACGCCGGAAGGGGAGCTCGCGCTCTGGTACGGACTGCTGGCGCTGCCGCGTGAGCTGCTCCTGCGCGACGCTCCCGACACGCCGCTGACGGGCCTGCCGGAGATCCTGCGGGCGGCGGGCTGGCGTTCGTTCCTGTGGATCCACGACAGCGACCAGACGTTTTTCGGAGAGGACCGGTTCTTTCTGCCCCGCGGGTTCCGCACGATCGACGGGCGGGATTTCGATCCGCGGGATACACGGACGAGCTGGGGCTTTTCGGACCGTGCGCTCGCGCGCCACGCGGTCGACGCGATCGACCGCCTGGAGCCGCCGTTCGGAGCGATGGTGCTGACGATCAGCAACCACCACCCCTTCCAGGTGCCCGCGGACGCGCAGAGCACGATCGCCATCGAGCAGCCGGAAGAAAGGGGATTCCTGCGCCTGCCCGGCATGGCCGGGCTCGTCGGCCGGCACACCGTGCCGATGTTGCGCACGATGCACTACACCGACGAGGCGATCGGTGACTTTTTCGAGCGCGCGCGCGCACGGCCCTGGTTTGCCGGGACGATCTTCGTCATCACGAGCGACCACGGCCTTCCGATCGCGCCGCTCGACGGCGAGCTCACGGCCCATCGCCTCGAGGAGCTCCGGCATCGGGTGCCGCTGATCTTCTACGCGCCGTCTCTGCTCGAGCCCGGCCGCCGCGCCGGGCCCGCGTCGCTCGTCGACGCGATGCCGACGCTTCTCGGCCTGCTCGGCCTCGCCGGTCCGCGCCCTGGCGTGGGTTGCGACCTGCTCGATCCATCCGGCTGCGATCCGTCCCGCGCGGTCGTCATGTGGAACGACGAGGCGCGGATGGTCAGCCTGGCCTCGGATCGGTTCGTGTACCGCGCCATTTCGAGCGACCGGGCCGGAGTCGGGCCGGAAGACGAGCGGCTGCTCGAGCCGGCGAGCGACCCGCGCGGCGCGCGCGACCTTTCGGCCTCCGAGGGCGCGTCGCTGGCCTCCCTGCGCGAGGCCGCGAGGGTGTATCTCGACCGATATCCCGCCGTGGTGGCGGGCGGCCGTTCCGGTCTGCCTCCGCCCCCACCGCCGTCGCGCTAGGTTGTAGACTCCACGCCTCCCCATGACGACCGCAGCGACCGCGCCGGGCCGTCGGTTCCGATTCTTCGGCTACTTCCTTTGGGTGCTCCCGCTCGTGGGCGTCGGCGTGATGGTGGCGCTCGATCCCTTGAAGCGCTCGGTGACCCCGGTCTTCCATCTGGCGGCCGAGCGCTGGTGGGCGGGCGGCGAGCTCTACGCGGATGTGCGCGGCTACCACTACCTGCCGCAGTTCGCGCTGCTGTTCGCACCCTTCCACGCTCTGCCCGTTCCGGTCGGGGACATCCTGTGGCGCGCGATCTCCGTGGCGCTCGTGCTGTGGGCGATCGCGGCTTTCGTGCGCCTCATGCTGCCGGCCGACACCGGCCACGCCTTCTTCTTCGCGTGCCTGCTCGCGCTCGCGCCCTGTCTCGGGGCCGTGCGCAACGGCCAGACGAATCTCGCGTTCGGCGGCCTGTGCCTGCTCGCCGGGTGTTTTCTGGCCCGGTCGCGATGGAAGTCGGCAGCCGTGTGCCTCGTCGTGCTCGTCGCCGTCAAGCCGCTCGGTCTGGTGCTGATCCTGCTGGCGCCGTGGGTCTACCGCCCGGTGCTGCGGCCCCTGCTGATCGGCCTGGCGATCCTCGCGGCGGTCCCGTTTCTTTTCGCGGGCCCCACGTACGCGACGGCCCAGTACCGCGCCGCGTGGGAGCACGTCGCGGGGTGGTCGGGAACGACGGAGCATCGCTTCGCGGATCTGACCGCCCTGCTGAGGACGGCCGGCATCCCGCTCGAGGCCCGGGCGGCGCTGCTGCTGCGCGCGCTCGCCGGCCTCGCCACGTTCGGCCTGTGGCTCGTCGCGGGCGCGCGCTGGAGAGAGCCGTGGCGGGCGCTCGCCCTCGTCCTGCTTTCGACGATCTACCTGATGCTCTTCAACCCCATGACGGAGAAGAACAGCTACGCGATCATCGCTCCGGTCTTCGCGGTCGCCGCCGTGGCCTGCCTCGCGGAGGAGCGCAACCGCCTCTTCGGCTGGCTGTTCGTCTTCGCGCTCGTCTCGATCGGGATCTTCCCCGAGCTGTTCTGGCGCGTCGACAAGGGATTGGGCCTCTGGTGGGATCCTCTCGTCGCGGCGGTGGCCGGGGCGGTCCTCGCGTACGCGGTCGTGACGCGCCGGCCGGTCCTTGCCGAAGGAGAGACCGGATGAAGTGCCTCGAAGTTGCGCCGGAAGGCGGGGCCTATCGCGCAAGGGTCGCGGAGGTGGAGCGGCCGGTTCCTCGCGCCGACGAAGTGCTCGTGCGCGTCGAGGCGTCCGGTCTCAACCGCGCCGACCTCGATCAGATCGCCGGGCACTATCCGCCGCCTCCGGGTGAGCCGGAAATCCTCGGTCTCGAGCTCTCCGGGACCGTGGTCGAGACGGGCGAGCGTGTCTGTGCGCTCGTCGCCGGGGGAGCCCACGCGGAGTACGCCGCCGTTCCGGTGGGCCAGGTGTTCGCGGCGCCAGGGGTGCTGGCGCTCGCCGACGCCGCCGCGATTCCCGAGGCTTTCCTGACCGCGTACCTCAACCTCGTGATCGAGGGCGGGCTCGGGCCGGGAGAAAGGGTGCTCGTCCACGCAGGGGCTTCCGGCGTCGGGCTCGCGGCGATCCAGACCGCGAAACTCCTGGGCGCGGCGGTTGCGGCGACGACCCGCAGCGCCGCCAAGCTCGAAGGGATCCGGGCGGCGGGGGCGGATCTGGCCATCGACACGGCGGCGGGACCGTTTGCCGACGTGATCGAGGGGGCATGGGGGCGCGACGCGGTCACCGTGATCCTCGACCCTGTCGGCGCCGACACGCTCGCGGGAGACCTGCGCGTTCTCGCGCGGCAGGGCCGCGTGGTGTTCCTGTCCACGATGTCCGGAGCGCGCGCCGAGCTCGACATCGGACTGCTGCTGGCCAAGCGCGGGCGACTCATCGGCTCGACGCTCCGGTCCCGTCCGCGAGCGGAGAAGGCGCGGATCATCACGCGCTTCCGCGATGAGGTCCTCCCGGGATTCGACTCGGATGCGTTGAGGGTATCGATCGACGCGCGCTTTCCGCCGGATCGCGCCGCGGAGGCGTTTTCGCGGATGCGCGCGAACCTCAACGCGGGGAAGATCCTGATCGACTGGAGCTAGGGAATGCGGATGACGCCGACTCCGCCCTCGATCTCGATCGTCGTCCCGTAGGGCTTCGAGATGCGCTGCAGCCGCTCGAGGATCGAGCGGGCCAGGGCGGGAGCGGCGACTCGAGGCGTCCCGCTCTTCGTCAGCGGCAGTCCATAGCCGAGATCCACGGGGTGAAGGCGGACCTCGGCGACCTTGCCGCCGCGCCACCTGCAGACGGCGACGATGGTCTGGAAGACGCGCTCGTCGTCGAAGCCGTCGGCGTTGATCACCGCGTTCAGGTCAGCGTCCGTCGGTTTCGCGTTGGCGCCGTAGGCTTTGGCGAGGGCCTCGCGATGCTCCTCGTGGATGTCGGCGGGCAGCGCCTCCTGCATGTCGCTCCAGAAGAAGTTCGCGAGGCTGTAGAAGATCGGCCGGCCCTTGTAGATCTCGATGGGCATCAACCGGTGCTCGCCCGTGCCGATGAAGATTCCCGCGCCCGCGTCGATCGCAGCTCGCGCCAGCACCGGCAGGAAGTCGCCCGGCTCCTCGCAGCCCAGACCCGTGTCGTGGGAGTGGATCGTGGCGACGAGCAGGTCGGAGTGCTGCTTGCCCAGCCGCACGCTGCGCAGGATCTCCTCGAGATCGATGGGGTTCATCTCGTAGCGGACGGCCGTCTGCGCGCCGGCGCGAAAGCTCGTGCCGAGGACCGTCAGCTTCTTCGTTCGCCTTCGCCTCGGCCTGCTTGCGGTGCGCGACTTCGGAAGGGGGGATCTCGCAGGTCTTGCCGGGAGCCTCGAGCGCCTCCTTCACGGCGCGCAGCTGCCGGAGCGTCTCGGGCGTCACGACGTACGTCTTCGTCGTCCGCAGGGCATCGATGCCGGGGCGGCCGACCGCGCGGCCCTGCGGTGGCAGCGCGTCGGCATAGGCGCGATAGGTCGAGGCCATCGAAACCAGGCCGATGCGCGCGGTGGGTCCGTCGAAGTAGCGGGCAGCCCGGGCGTCGCCGCGGTTCTCGCCGATCCCGGCGTAGACGATGCCGGCCTCGTCGAGCCAGCGGCTGGTCTCGCGCATCCCTTCGATCCCGTAGTCCATCGCGTGGTTGTTGGCCCGGGAAACCAGGTCGAAGCCGAGCGCGCGCAGGTCCCGGACGACCGAGGGCGGCGCGGCCAGAGGCCAGTCGTCGTCGCCCGGATAGGACTGGCCCGTGAAGCGACCGAGGTCGATCGCCGTCGTCTCGAAGTTCCCGAAGGCGGCGTCGGCGTCCCGGAGGATCTTGACGAGCGCGGCGAAATCCGGATCGGCGGGCAGGGTCTGCGCGAGGGGATGCGTCGTGATCAGGTCGCCGACGGCGGCGAGCGTGAAGCCATCGGGTACGCGCGTCTCGAGCTCGCGCGCGGGCGGGCGCCGCGGGTCGAAGGGCGAGGGTGTGGGCGACGGCGCGGGAGCCTGGGCCCGGGCGGCTGGCGCGACGGCGAGGGCGAGAACGATGGTCGCGAAGATGCCCTTCCGGCGTCGTGCCTGCATGCTGTTCTCCTGGTTCGAGTTGCGGCGGATCGTATCGCGCCGTCGCCCGACCCCGTTTTGTTAGACTAGCCGGCCTCTCGGAGGGTGGGTGGCAATTTTCGGGAAAACAGACAGCGCGCCGGAGCCCTCTGCGGCCCCCGAGCGGCAGGGCTCCGCAGCGTCGCCCGCGACCGTCATCGGCGCCGGGGCGCGCTTCGTGGGTGAGATCACCGGAGACGAGGACATCCTGATCCACGGCCGGTTCGAGGGCAACGTCCGGGTCGCCCGGCGCGTGACCGTCGCGTCCACGGGCGAGGTGAAGGGCGACATCCACGGCCGGTCGGTCCTCGTCAGCGGGCGGGTGCACGGGCAGATCCACGCGGACGAGCGCGCGGAGCTTTCCGCCTCGGCCGCCGTGCAGGGAAACGTCAACGCTCCCAAGGTCGTCATTGCCGAGGGGGCTCAACTCCAGGGAAACGTGGCGATGTCCGCGCCGGACGCGCCCCCGGGCCCTGTCCAGAAGAAAGTGGAGGAGCAGTGATGGCGACGGAGATCGCGGTCGAAACGCAGCACAACTTCATCGGCGGCAAGTGGGTCCCCTCGGCCTCGGGCGCGACCTTCGAGGACCGCAATCCCGCCGACAACGACGACGTCGTCGGCTTGTTCCCGAAGAGCGACCACGGGACGTGGAGGCCGCCGTCGCGGCGGCGAAGAAGGCCTACCCGGGCTGGCGGAACACGCCGGCGCCGCGGCGCGCCGAGGTCCTCTACGCCGCCGGCGAGATCCTGAAGCGCGACAAGGAGAAGCTGGCCCGGCTGATGACCCGCGAGATGGGCAAGGTCCTCGCGGAGACGCGCGGCGACGTCCAGGAAGCGATCGACATGGCGTTCCTCGCCGCCGGCGAGGGACGGCGCCTGTTCGGATTCACGACCCCGTCGGAGCTGCCGAACAAGTGGGCGATGTGCGTGCGGCAGCCGGTCGGCGTCTGCGCCCTGGTGACGCCGTGGAACTTTCCGATGGCGATCCCGGCGTGGAAGTCGATGGCCGCGCTGATCGCGGGCAACACGATCGTCATCAAGCCCGCGACCGACACGCCGGCGTCGGTGGTCGCGCTCGCGCGCGTCTTCGAGGAGGCGGGCCTTCCGGCCGGCGTCTTCAACGTCGTCATGGGCTCGGGCGGCGAGGTCGGCGATCCGCTGATCCAGCACCCGGACGTCAAGGTCGTCTCGTACACGGGCTCGACCGAGGTCGGCCGCAGCATCTCGAAGGCCTGCGCGCCGACGTTCAAGCGCCTGCACCTGGAGATGGGCGGCAAGAACGCGATCCTCGTCATGGACGACGCGGACGTGGACCTGGCCGTCGACGGCGCGGTGTGGGGCGCGTTCGGCACGACCGGGCAGCGCTGCACGGCATCCTCGCGGCTGCTCGTCCACAAGGCCGTCTACGACGAATTCCTCGAGAAGCTGACCGCGCGGGTCAAGGCGCTGCGCGTGGGCAACGGCCTCGACGACAAGGTCGACATGGGGCCGTGCGTCTCGGCGAAGCAGCGCGAGACGGTGTCGAAGTACGTCGAGATCGGCAAGGCCGAGGGCGCGCGGCTCGTGACGGGCGGCGAGAAGCTGTCCGACGGGAGCGCTGGGCAAGGGATGGTTCCACGCGCCGACCGTCTTCGCCGACGCGAACGCGAAGATGCGCGTCGCGGCCGAGGAGATCTTCGGCCCCGTGACGACGGTCGTGCCGATCTCCTCGCTCGAGGAGGGGATCCAGGTCGCCAACTCCGTGGCCTACGGACTGTCCGGCTCGATCTACACGCAGGACGTCAACAAGGCCTTCACGGCGATGAACGCGTTCGAGACCGGCATCTTCTACGTCAACTCCTCGACGATCGGCGCCGAAGTGCACCTGCCGTTCGGCGGCATCAAGGACACGGGCAACGGCCACCGCGAGGCGGGCATCGCCGGCCTCGACGTCTTCACGGAGTGGAAGTCGATCTACGTCGACTTCTCGGGCAAGCTGCAGAAGGCGCAGATCGACACGCACTGATTCGAACGCGCGCGGGATTCGGTTTACGCACGAAAGAGGGGAACGGATGATCGTCGGGCTGCCGAAAGAGATCAAGGACAACGAGAACCGGGTCGGGCTCGTGCCGGCGGGGGTCAAGGCCCTGACGTCGGCGGGGCACGAGGTGTTCGTCGAGCACGACGCCGGCGTGGGCTCGGGCATTCCGGACGAGCAGTACGTGGCGGCGGGCGCGAAGATCCTCGCGACGGCCGACGAGGTCTTCGGCAAGGCGGGGATGATCGTCAAGGTCAAGGAGCCGGTCGGGCCGGAGTACCAGCGGCTGCGCGAGGGCCAGATCCTCTACACGTACCTCCACCTCGCGCCCGCGAAGGCGCTGACGGACATGCTCCTCGAGCGCAAGGTCTGCGGGCGTGGCCTACGAGACGATCACGGCGTCGAACGGCTCGCTGCCGCTGCTCACGCCGATGTCGGAAGTGGCCGGCCGGATGAGCGTGCACGTCGGGCGCGTACTACCTGCAGAAGTCCAACGGCGGCCGCGGCGTGCTGCTTTCCGGCGTGCCCGGCGTGCCGCCGGCCGAGGTCGTGATCATCGGCGGCGGCGTCGTCGGCACCAACGCCGCGAAGGTCGCGGCCGGCATGGGCGCCGACGTCACCATCCTGGACGTGACGCCGGACCGCATGCGCGAGCTCGACGACATCTTCCTCGGGCGCGTCAAGACGATCGCCTCGAACCCCATCACGCTCGAGGAGGGCTGCCGCCGCGCGGACCTGCTGATCGGCGCCGTCCTGATTCCGGGCGCCGCCGCGCCCAAGCTCGTCTCCCGCCAGCTGATTTCGCAGATGAAGAAGGGCTCGGTCGCCGTGGACGTGGCCGTGGACCAGGGCGGCTGCTTCGAGACGACGAAGGCGACCACGCACTCCGATCCCGTCTACACCGTGGACGGCGTGATTCACTACTGCGTGGCCAACATGCCGGGAGCGGTGGCGCGCACCTCGACCTTCGCGCTGACCAACTCCACGCTGCGCTACGCCCTCCAGCTCGCCGGCAAGGGCCTGAAGAAGGCGGTCGCGGAGGATGCCCACCTGGCCGAGGGCGTCAACACCTACGGCGGCAAGCTGACGTACCGGGCGGTCGCCGAGGCGCAGAGTCGGCCGTACACGCCGCTCAAAGAGGCGCTCGCCTAGCCTTCGTTTCGGCGATCTCTCCCCGGCTGGGAACCTCTCCGATTCCCGTGCGTATTGGGGGAAGAGGGGGATTCCTATGAACCGTCGTGCATACCGAGGGCTCATCGTGGCGGCGGGCCTGGTCATGGCCGCCCTGCCGGCCCTGGCCGAGACCCGGATCGAAAAGGACCTGAAGCTCTCGCCGGGCGGCGACTTTCGCCTGGAGACCGACATGGGCTCGGTGACGGTCACCGGGAGCCCCGACGCCGGGGTCCACGTGGTGATCACGTCCAAGCGAAAGGACCTGGAGGACCTGCTCACCTTCCGCTACGAGGAGGGCGCGGCCTCGGCGGGCATCGTCGCCCGTAAGAAGCACGTCACATCGGGCTGGTTCTCGAACAACGGCGGGTCGGTGCACTACGAGATCCGGGTGCCGGCCGAGACGCGGCTCGCGATCGACACGTCCGGGGGCAGCATCAAGGTCTCCGGCATGCGCCTGCAGGCCAAGCTCGACACCTCCGGCGGGAGCATCAGTGTGACCGACCAGACCGGCGACCTCGACGCGAACACGTCCGGCGGCTCGATCGATCTGAAGGACATCAAGGGCCGCGTGCGGGTCGAGACCTCGGGCGGCGGCATCGACGGCGCCAACCTCGACGGGACCGTCAACGCCCAGTCCTCCGGCGGCTCGATCGAGCTCCAGAAGGTGACCGGCGACATCGACGCCGAGACGTCGGGCGGCGGCATCCGCATCGTCGACGCGGGAGGCCGGGTCCACGCCGACACCTCGGGCGGCTCGATCGAGGCCTCGTTCACGAAAGGCAATTCCCGCGGCGGTTCGCTCGAGACGTCGGGCGGCGGGATCGAGGTCTCGGTGGACTCCGCGGCGGATCTCGCGATCGACGCCTCCGGCAACTCCGTGAAATCCGACGTCCCGATCACGGTCCACGGCGAGATTTCGCGCGGGAACCTCCAGGGCACGCTCGGCAAGGGGGGCAACACGCTGCGCCTGCACACGAGCGGAGGATCGGTGCGGATCCAGGCGCTGTAGCCGAGACTATCGAGGCTCGAGAGCGCGCGGTTTTCGGAACGTCACGCGGTAGAGGCCGCCCGACGGGGCTCCGAAAAGTATCTGTCCCGAGGGCGACAGTGCGAGCGAGGGGGCCGCTCCATTGAGCGGCGGCAGCATGCTCCAGTGAAGTCCCGAGTCGCGGCTGAGGGCGACGGATCCGAACCAGAATGCCGCGAAAACTCGCGATGGGTCCGTCGCATCGACCGCGAGACTGGAGACCGGCTCGGTCGGAATACCGCTCCAGATCCCGCCTGCATCGTCGCTGCGGTAGACGCCACCGCAGACCGTGAAAATCATCCGAACCTGGCCGGTGCCCGCATACAGGCGGTCGGGCACGTCCGGGTCGGCGGCCAGCGCCGCCACGAACGGGCAGGCGGCCGGGTTTGCTCCCATCGGAGTCCAGGATCGGCCGCCGTCGCTGCTCCGGACGATTCCGTCGAGAACGCCGTAGAGCACCCCGTTCCGGCCCGCGGTCACCTCGAAGGCGTCGGCGCGCCGGTCCCATGTCAGGCCGTGGTCCGCGCTCACGAAGAAATGTCCGGCGCACGCCGTGTCGAGATAGATCTCGCCGCTGCTCGAGGGACCCGCAATGAACTTCCCGCCGCATGAGTCGGCAAATTCACCCGTGAACCACCAGCTGGTCCCGGCGTCTGGCGACGTATAGATCCGCGTCGTGGGAATGCCGGCCTCGTAGCGGTAGGTCGTTGCGTACAGGCGACTCGCGTCGCCGGGATCCACGGCAATCGACGAGGCCGTGTCGCCGGGCAAAGCGGGTGCCAGGAGACTCCAGGTCACTCCGGCGTCGGAGCTGTGGAATGCGCCGCTTTCTCCAGTCGCCGGGTTCGAGCCGGTCGCGTAGACCGACTGCTCGTCGTCCGGCGCGAACGCGACCGAGGCGACGGTTTCGTAGGGGAAGGGCACCTGCTGCCAGGTCGGGGCGCCAGCCACCTCCGGTTGGACGGCCAACAGCGAGGCGAGGGACGAGGCCAATCCGAGCGCTCCCATGGTGCTTTCGATTATACGGAGCTCGGGCGTGGCATCGCTCGCGCTCGGTAGAATGCCGGCGTGACGGACCCAGTCGCGATCGTCGGCGCCGGGCCGACGGGGATCGCCTGCGCGGTCGAGCTCGGCCGGCGCGGGATCGCCGCGGCCTGCTACGACCGCGGCGGGATCCTCGATTCGATCTTCCACTTCCCGGAAGAGATGCGCTGGTTCTCGACCCGCGACCTGCTGGACATCGCCGGCGTTCCCTTCGCGTCGCCCGACGCGCACCCGACGCGCCTCGACACGCTCGCGTACTACCGCGGCGTCGCGGAGAAGTTCGGCGTCCGGGTGGTCGCGCAGACCACGATCGACGCGGATCCGGCCGCGCCCCGGAGGCGGGCTCGCCATCGAGGCGACCGGACGGGGCGGACCGGTGCGATTCGACGCCGCGGCCGCGATCCTCGCCACGGGATTCTTCGGCAACCCGCGCCGGCTCGATGCCCCGGGCGCGGAGCTGCCGCACGTCCTGTCGCGCTACGTCTCCGGGTACCCCTTCCACGGCCGCGACGTCGTCGTCGTGGGCGGAAAGAACTCGGCGGCGGAAGCGGCGCTCGACCTGTACCGCCATGGCGCGCGGGTGACGCTCGTCCATCGGGGCGAAGGCCTGTCGGAGCGCGTCAAGTACTGGATCAAGCCCGACCTCGAGAACCGGATCGCCTCGGGGGCCATCCGGGCGCTCTTCGCGTCCCGCGTTCTCGAGATCCTTCCCGATTCCGTGCGGGTTCGGACCCCGGGGGGCGAAGAGACGCTGCGCGCGGACGCCGTGTTTCCGCTCATCGGTTACGAGCCGGATTTCGCCCTCCTCGAGCGCTGCGGGATCCGGCTCGAGGGCGATGCGCGCATTCCGGCCCACGACCCGGAAACCCTGGAGTCCAACGTCCCGGACCTCTATCTGGCCGGCGCGATCCTCGGCGGCCGGGAGGTCGGCAGGATCTTCATCGAGAACAGCCGGCACCACGCCGAACGGATCGCGGCGTCCATCGGCAGCCGCGTCCGATCGGGGCCGTAGCGGCTGCAACCCCGGGCCCTCCACCCGTGTTTCAGCAGAGGTGGAGGGGATCATGATCAGTGGATGCGCCCCGGGCACGGGGCAGTTTGCGCGGCCACCGGGAGGGGCGTCCGGCTTCCGGCTGGTGCTGGGACAGCCGGAGCAGGCGAAAGGCGAGGCGTTGGCGGCGACACAGGACGAGGCGCTCAAGAAGGGCCTGGCGGAGGACCTCGACGGAGCCTTCGAGGGGCTCGTGATCGCGTACCAGGATCGCCTCTTCTCCTTCGCCCTGCGCCTGACCGGTCGACGCGAGGATGCGGAAGAGGTGGCGCAGGACGCCTTCGTGCGGGCCTACCGCGCGCTCGGGGCCTACCCGGCCGAGCGCATCCGGTCGATGGCGCTGCGCGCGTGGCTCTACCAGATCACGCTGAACGTCGCGCGCAACCGGTTCCGCGGCAAGAAGCTCAAGGTCGTCTCGCTCGACCATCCGCTGCCGGGCGGCGGCGACGCGCCGTACGAGGCCGCGGACGACGAGGCCTCGCGGCCGGACGCGCGTTACGAGCTCTCGCGCAGGCGGGCCGACATCGCGACGCTCGTCGGCGCGCTGCCCGAGCGGTACCGCGCGCCGCTGATCCTGCGCTACGTCGAGGGCCTGCGCCTGGAAGAGGTCGCCCGCGTGCTCAAGCAGCCCGTGGGGACCGCGAAGTCGAACGTGCACCGAGGAGTCGTAGCCCTGCGCGAAGCCCTGGTGGAGTCGCGCCGGGAGGGGGTGAGAAAGTGAAGACGATGAAAGACGCACTGACGGTGGCCCGGGCCCTGCGGGGAGTGCCGCTCGAGAAGGCGCCCGCGACGCTGCTTCCGGCCGTGCTCCGGCGGGTCGGCCTGGCCGACTCGTACTGGCGGCTCGAATCGCCGGTCGGCCCGGTGTACATCGCCCACAGCAAGGCGGGAATCTCGATGGTCCGGCGGGCGAAGTCCGCGGGCGAGTTCGAGCGCGGATTCCAGAAGCACTTCGGGCGCGAGATCCATCGCGAGAAGGCGGTGCCGCCGGCGGCCGTGCGGGCGCTGGTCCGGAATCTCAAGGGCAGGGGCAACGACCAGCGCGGTCTGCGGTTCGACCTGCGGGGCCTCTCCGAGTTCGAGAGGGCCGTGCTGATGAAGGCGCTCGAGATCCCTCCCGGCGAGGTCCGGCCGTACAGCTGGATCGCCAGGGAGATCGGCCGCCCGGGCGCGGTGCGCGCCGCGGGTTCGGCGCTGGCGAAGAACCCGGTGCCGCTGCTGATCCCGTGTCACCGGGTCGTGCGCAGCGACGGGCACATCGGCAACTACTCGCTCGGCGGGCCGCGCAACAAGCGGACGCTGCTGGAGGTCGAGGGCGCGCAGCCGGGGCTGCTCGAGCGGCTGGCCGCCTCGGGAGTCCGCTACCTCGGCAACGCGGAGGCCAAGCACTTCTGCTACCCGACCTGCGGCGGGATCGAGACGCTGGTGGAGACGAACCGGGTGAAGTTCCACTCCGAGCGGGAGGCGATCGCAGCGGGTTCCACCCGTGCGGCGACTGCCGGCCTCCGGTGGCGCTGGCTTCCTGACCCCGGCCGGCGCGACGTCCGGACCCTCTCCTCCGTAGAAGGAGGGGAGGGTCTATTCTGTCCTGCACTAAGCTAGCCCCGGACAGCATGTACAACGAGTTCTACGGCTTCCGCGAGGCGCCCTTCAACATCACTCCGGACCCGCGTTTCCTCTTCTTCTCGGACAAGCACCGCGAGGCGTTCAACCACGTGCTCTTCGGCATCCGCGAGCGCAAGGGCTTCATCCAGATCACGGGCGAGGTGGGCGCCGGCAAGACGACGGTGTGCCGCGCGATCCTCGCGGAGCTGGGGCAGAACTGCAGGACCGCGCTGATCCTGAACCCGATGATCACGGCCACGCAGATGATGCGGACGATCCTGACGGAGCTCGGCCTCGAGCCGCGCAAGCTCGACCGCACGGCGTACCTCGACATCCTGAACCGGTTCCTGCTCGAGCAGGCCGAGGCCGGCAACGACGTCGTGCTCCTGATCGACGAGGCGCAGGACCTCGAGCCGGAGCTGCTCGAGCAGGTGCGCCTGCTCTCGAACCTCGAAACCGACCAGCGCAAGCTGCTGCAGATCGTCCTCATCGGGCAGCCGGAGCTGCGCGAAAAGCTCGACCAGCGCGGCCTGCGCCAGCTGCGCCAGCGCATCACCGTGCGGTATCACCTGAAGTCCTTGAACCGCTTCGAGACCGAGCGCTACATCCACCACCGCCTGCGCGTCGCCGGCGCCGACGGGCGCCCGACCTTCACACCGTGGGCGATCCGGAGGGTGCACGGGTACGCCCAGGGGATCCCGCGGCTGATCAACGCCGTGTGCGACAAGGCGCTCCTCTACGGTTACGTCAACGGGACCTACGAGCTCAAGGGGCGCGCGGTCAGCCGCGCGATCCGGGAGCTGGAAGGGGAAGTCGCTTGAGCCTGATCGACGACGCGTTGAAACGGGCTCAGGCCGCGAGCGAGGGCGAAGCGGCGCGGCCGACGAACCGCCCGTGGACGCCGGCGCCGCTGCCCGACCCCGGGATCGCGCGACGGCGGGCCATCGTCCGATGGGCTGGCATCGCATCCGCCATCACTGCGCTCGTACTGGTCGGTGGATGGCTGGTTCTCCGGGAGCTCACGTCCAGCCGCCAGCCTCTCCCGGCGGTATCGGGCCGGGGTGAGGGGCGCCCCGCCGCCGCCGTTGCTCCGCAACCGACCGCAACGCCGGACGCCGTCGCGCTCGCGACACCCATCGTCGTCGCGCAGCCGCCCGTCACGCGTCCTCCGCGTATCGCTGCGCCCGCGCCGGCGCCGACGGATTCCGAAGCCGAGACGGCCGTCAAACCGGCGCCTCCCGCGCCCCGCGCGCCGCAGGCCGTCGCCGACGGCAAGACGTACGCCGGTTCCGTCGCGCTTCCCGGCGGAGCAAAGATCGAGCTCGGCGGGATCGTCTGGTCGGAGACCGAGCCCCGCGCGCTGTTGAACGACCGTATCGCCGCGGTCGGCGCGTTCGTCGAGGGCTACAGCCTCACGAAGATCGAGGAGAACCGCGTCGCCCTCGAGAAGGACGGCGTCACGATCTACATCTCCGTCAAATAGCGCGGGGCTTCAGCGACGGCCGGCGAGGTAGAGGCCGGCCCAGATCTTCGGGTCGACCACGGCGCCTTCGGCCTCGCGCGCGCGGGCCCACCCGGGCAGCCCGGCGATCGGGACGACGTGGACGCGGATCTTGCCGACGTCGTGCGCCGCCTGCTCGCCGGAGCGCACCGCCCCGCGCGCCAGGAAGAACGTGATCATCTCGGAGCTCTGCCCCGCGGAGCCGGGGCCCTTCGCGAGCAGCTTCGAGCGCGGGCGCCGCGAATCCCGTCTCCTCCTGGAGCTCCCGCCGCGCGGCGTCCACGGCGTCCTCCGGCCCCTCGTCGCCGATGAGCCCGGCGGGCAGCGACAGGACCGGCGCGTTCATCGGCAGGCGGAACTCTTCGGCGAGGACGATCTCGTCGTCCGGGGTGATCGCGACGATCATCGCGGCTTCCGGCGCCGTGCGGTGCTCGAGGTATTCCCAGCCCTTGCGGCGCAGGAAGACCATGTGCCGGCCTTCGCAGAGGATCTCGGGATCGTCGCTCATGGGCTCGAGATTACGCCGCGGCGTCGATCGCCGCCAGGAGCGTGCCCAGGTCGTCCGGGATCGGCGCCACGACCTCGATCAGCTCCTGGCTCGCCGGATGCCGGAAGGTGACCCGCTCCGCGTGCAGCGCCTGGCGCGGGAACTCCGTCAGCCGCTTCTTGAGCGGCGCCGCTTTCACGCGCGGGTACGTCGGGTGGCCATAGGTCGGATCGCCGACGATCGGCAGGTTGGACGCCGCCAGGTGGACGCGGATCTGGTGCGTGCGCCCGGTGACGAGGCGACACCGCAGCAGCGTCAGGCCGAGGGCGAACCACTCGCGCTCGATCTCGTAGAGCGTGCGCGCGGTGCGGATGCCCGGCGGCAGGTCGTCGGACGTCGGGCGGAACGCCTTCATCTTCTTGCGGTCCCGCGGATCGCGCCCGACCGAAAGGGACACCTCGCCCTTGCGCACCTTCGGCACGCCGGCGACCAGGGCGAGGTATTCCTTCTTCAGCGTCCGCTGGCGCATCTGCCGCGAGAGCATCTGGTGCGCGCGGTCGGTCTTCGCGACGAGCAGCACGCCCGAGGTGTCCCGATCGAGCCGGTGCACGATGCCGGGCCGCAGCTCGCCGCCGATGCCCGCGAGATCCCGCACATGGTGCAGCAGCGCGTTGACGAGAGTTCCCGAAGGGTGTCCGGGAGCCGGATGCACGACGAGCCCGGGCGGCTTGTCGATGGCGATCAGGTGCTCGTCCTCGTAGAGGATCGAGAGCGGAATGTCCTCGGCCTCGAGCACGCTCTCGCGCGGCTCGGGGACTTCGACGGAGACCTGCTCGCCGGCGCGCACGACGTGCGAGCGCTTGACGGGCTCGCCGCCGATCCGCGCGGCGCCCTCGGCAATGAGCTTCTGGATGCGCGAGCGGGAGAGGTCCGAGCAGGCGGCGACGAGAAAGAGATCGAGCCGGGTGCCGGAAGAAGGGGCCCCGACCTGGAAGCGCCGGAGCACGGAGCCCTAGGCCTCCGCGCGGCTTCGACGCCCGAGGTAGACGAGCATTCCCAGCGCGAGCGCCGCGAGCAGGATCCCGATGAACTGCGACGTCGAAAGAACGCCGGGAATCACGAAGCCGCGGACCAGATCGCCGCGCCAGACCTCCACGATGCCGCGCGTGATCGCGTAGAGCAGCACGTAGAGCCAGAACACCTCGCCGTCGAAGGTCTTGCGCCGGTAGGCCCACTGGAGGACCAGGAAGACGAGGAAGGCGCTGGCGGACAGGTAGAGCTGCGTCGGGTGCAGCGGCACGCCCAGCGGAGTGCCCACGGCGTCGTGGGCGAACTGGTCGGTGAAGGTCACGGCGAAGGGACCGTGGCTCTCCTTGCCGTAGCAGCAGCCGGCCGCGAAGCAGCCCCAGCGGCCGATCGCTTCGCCGAGCGCGATCGAAGGAGCGCCCATGTCGGCGATGGCCCACGCGGGCAGGTCGTGCCGGCGCATGTACACGATCGCCGTCGTCGTCGCCGCGATCAGGCCGCCGTAGAAGACGCCGCCCGAGCGCAGGATCTCCACGAGGTCCTTCGGGTTGGCGACGTAGCGCTTCCATTCGACGGCGATGAGCAGCGCCTTGGCGCCGAGGATCGCCGACGCGAGGATGTAGAGCGACAGGTCGAGGACCTTCTGGTCCGGCAGGCCGGCGGCCAGGGCCTTGCGGCGCAGCAGCCAGATGGCCGTGAGGTAGGCGATCGCGAGGATGACGCCATAGCTCGGGAGATAGAAGCTGCCGACGTGGATCAGGCGCGGAAAGATGGGCTAACTCCCGGGCGCCGGGTCGGGGCGCGGAGCGGTCTCTTCTTCGTTGCGGAGCATGTCGAGAAAGAGGAGCCCGACGCCGATGCAGATGGCCGAGTCGGCGACGTTGAAGGCCGGCCAGTGGTGGCCCGAGACGGCGAAGTCGAGGAAGTCGACCACGTAGCCGAAGCGCACGCGGTCGAGCAGATTGCCGACCGCGCCGCCGAGGATCAGCGCGAGGCCGACCTGCAGCCGCACGCTCTTGTGGGAAGAGCGCAGCGCGTAGGCCGAGACGATCAGGAACACGACGACCGCGACGCTGTTGAGGACGATCGCCTTCATCGAGGAATCGACCGACGCAAAAAGGCCGAAGGCGGCGCCGGTGTTGCGCACGTAGGTGAGGTCGAAGAAGTCGTCCATGATCGTGCGCGACTGGTGGACCTCCATCGTGCGGGTGATGATCCCCTTGGTCCACTGGTCCAGAAAGAGGACCGCCAGCGACACGGCGAGGTAGGCGCCGCGGTAGAGCGTGGATTCGCGCAGGGAGCTGCTCACGCGGCCGCTCCGCCGACGACGCCGCGGCACCGGTCGCAGAGGCCCATGGCCTCCGCCTCGGGGGTGACCTTCCAGCAGCGGTCACAGCGGCGTCCGCGCGCCTTGCGGAAGGCGAGCTTCAAGCCGGGATAGGCCTGCGATTCGCGCCAGCCGTCTCCGGCCGCGGAGGCTTCCTCCACAGTCTCGGACACGATGAAGAGGTCGGCCAGGCCGGTCCCGGCGGTTCCGGTCGCGGCCCGGTCCGCCGCGAGCTCCGCGGGCAGGCCGGTCAGGGCGATGGCGCCCTCGAGCGATGAGCCGATCACTTTTTCTCTGCGCGCTTCTTCCAGGATCACGGCGGCCTCTTCTCGCAGCTTGGTCAGGCGCTCCCAGGCGGCGGCGTCAACCGTGCCGCCGCCGAGGTCGTCCAGCGGCTCGAAACGCGCGAGGTGGACGGATTCTTCCTTCTTTCCCGGAAGGGCCGCCCAGATCTCCTCGGCCGTGAAGGCGAGGACGGGCGCCGCCGCGGTCGAGAGCGCCCGGGCGATCCAGTACAGGGCGGTCTGCGCCGAGCGGCGCTCCCGGGATTTGGCCGCGGAGGCGTAGAGGCGGTCCTTGATGATGTCGCAGATAGAAAGCCGAGAGCGTGGTCGCGCAGTAGTTCACGAGCTGGTGGTAGATGACGTGGAATTCGTACGACTCGTAGGCCTGGCGGATGCGTCCGACGACGGCGCGGGACTCGGCCAGGGCCCAGGCGTCGAGGGGCTCGAGCTCGGACGCGGACACCGCGTCCTTCGCCGGGTCGAAGTCGTAGAGGTTGGAGATCAGGTACCGCGCCGTGTTGCGGACCTTCCGGTAGGCCTCGGCGCAGCGGGCGAGGATCTCCTCGGAGATCGGATCGTCGTCGCGGTAGTCGAGGCTCGCGACCCAGAGCCGCACGATGTCGGCGCCGTACTTCTTGATCAGGTCCTGCGGCGCGACGACGTTGCCGAGCGACTTGGACATCTTGCGGCCCTGTCCGTCGACGACGAAGCCGTGCGTGATGACGCCGTCGTAGGGCGCGTCGCCGTAGAGCGCGACCGAGGTCAGCAGCGACGACTGGAACCAGCCGCGGTGCTGATCGTGGCCCTCGATGTAGAGGTTGGCGGGCCGCTGCCCGGCGGGACGGACGAGCTCGGGCCACTCGCCCGAGCGCAGCACGGCCATGTGGGAGACGCCCGAGTCGAACCAGACGTCCATGATGTCCGTCTCGGCCTGGAAGTCGCCGGGCGCAAAGCCGCGCAGGTCCGCTCCGGGAGGCACGAAGTCGATCGCGGGCCGCGCGTACCAGGCGTCGGCGCCCTCGGCGTGGAAGATGCCCGCGACGTGGTCGAAGAACTTCTTCTGCTCGGCCGGCGCGTCGCTCCAGGGATACGTGCCCGCGCGCTCGCCGTCCCGCATGGCGTACAGCAGGGTGATCGGCGAGCCCCAGCGGCGCTGGCGGGAGATGACCCACTCGCGCCGGTTCTCGACCATGCCCGCGATGCGCTGCTCGCCCCAGGAGGGCGTCCACTTCACCTTCGCGATCGCGTCGAGGGCGCCCTGGCGCACGTCGGTCGTCGGCAGGTCGAGCCGCACGAACCACTGCACGGTCGCGCGGAAGATGACCGGGTTCTTGCAGCGCCAGCAGTGGGGGTACTCGTGGCGGAACTTCGCGTCGAGCCCGACGAGCGCGCCGGCGGCCTTCAGGTCCTCGACGATCTCGGGATTCGCATCGAGGACCTTCTTGCCCTTGTACTTCTCGACCGTCGTGTAGCGGCCCGCGTCGTCCACGGGCGAGAGGACCGGCAGGCCCTCGCGCTGTCCGGTCAGGAAGTCGTCCTCGCCGTGGCCCGGGGCCGTGTGGACGAGGCCCGTGCCGGCGTCCATCGTGACGTGGTCGCCGAGCACGATGCGGAACGAAGCGGCGGCCTCTTCGGGCGTCAGCTCTCCGCGCGAGGCGGCGGAGAGGGGATGGCGATACTTCAGCCCCTCGAGCATCCTGCCCGGCAGCGTCGCGGCCGTCTTCCAGCTCGACCAGCCGGCGGCCTTCGCCACCGACGCCGCGAGCTTCTCGGCCACGACGAAATGGCGCCCGTCCGCCTCGACGACCGCGTACGTCTCGTCGGGATGCACGGCGATCGCGAGGTTCGAGGGGATCGTCCAGGGCGTCGTCGTCCAGATGAGGAAGCTCGCCGGAGCGGCCAGCCCGGCCAGCGGCTGCTCGGCCGGAAACGCGACGTGGATCGCGGGGTCGGTCCGCTCCTCGTACTCGAGCTCGGCCTCCGCGAGCGCGGTCCGGTCCGTGAAGCACCAGCGCACCGACTTGAGCGCCTGGTACACGAGCCCCTTGCCGTAGAAGCCGCCGAACGCGCGCGCGATCTCGGCCTCGTACGGGAACGCCATCGTCAGGTAAGGATGGTTCCAGTCGCCGCCCACGCCGAGCCGCTGGAACTCCTCGCGCTGGATCCCGATGAACTCCTCGGCGTAGGCGCGGCACGCGCGGCGGATCTCGACCGCGCTCATGTCCCGCTTCTTCGACCCGAGCTTCTTGTCCACCTGCTGCTCGATCGGCAGGCCGTGGCAGTCCCAGCCCGGCACGTAGGGCGCGTCGAAGCCCATCATCGCGCGGCTGCGCACGACGACGTCCTTCAGGATCTTGTTGAGCGCGTGACCGATGTGGATGTGGCCGTTCGCGTAAGGCGGCCCGTCGTGCATGACGAACCGGGGGCGGCCGGCCGCCTGCGCGCGGATCCTGCCCTCGAGGCCGCTCTTCTGCCAGGCGTCGAGCTGCAGGGGCTCGCGCCGCGCGAGGTCCG
The DNA here is from genome assembly GCA_963843325.1 of uncultured Acidobacteriota bacterium. GTDB lineage: Bacteria > Acidobacteriota > Thermoanaerobaculia > UBA5066 > Gp7-AA6 > DAHUXD01. Next base: position 746,929 of record CAWJKC010000008.1, on the reverse strand, counting down.
CCTTCATCGGGAACTCGGTCCGCGGCAGGTTCAGCGTGCTCTTGTAGTCGATCGGGTCGCTCATCCGAGGGCGCAGTTTAGCCTACGGAGACCCCGCAGAAGGCCGCGTGAGCAGGGCGACGACGGCGGCCGCGATGTCGCGTCCGTGGGTGATCGAAACTTCCGCCGACCGGACGTCGAGGACCCGCGAGCGCTCGAGCGCCTTGCCGTGAAAGGCGAGCAGGGGCTTGCCGTGGACGTCGCGCGTGACCTCGATGTCGCGGAAGGCGAGGCCGCGCCAGCCGAGGCCGAGGGCCTTCATCGCGGCCTCCTTCGCGGCGAACCGGCCGGCCACGTGCTCGGCGAAGGCCCGCGGGTGGCGGCGCGCGCGCCGGATCTCGCCGTCGCGGAAGATGCGCGAGAGGAAGCGCTCTCCGTGGCGCTCGAGCACGCCGGCGATGCGTTCGACCTCGGTCAGGTCGAGGCCGAGCAGAAGTCCGTCCGGCATCAGAGACCCTTCAAGCCGAAGAACCGGGCGATCTTGCCGCGCAGCGACTCGGGCTCCTCGGCCGCCGGCCCGCCGCGGCCCTGGACCAGCTCGCGAGCGGTGTTGCGGCGACGCTCGCGGATGACCGCGTCGAGCTTCTCGACGAGAGACGGATTGGCGACGAGGATGGGCGCGAGGGTCTCCTTGTCGATCTCGACGAGCGTCGCCTCCGTGATCGCCCGCACCGTCGCCAGGCGCGGCTCGCCGGTCAGCAGGCTGATCTCGCCGAAGGACGCCCCCGAATCGAGGACGGCGACCTTGCGGCTGGCGCCGACGTCTCCATGGACCGAGACGGCCGCCCGGCCGGCGGCGATCACGAACATGGACGAGCCCGCTTCGCCCTCGCGGACGACCGTCTCGTCCTCGGCGAAGCGCACCAGGCGCGCGCCGCCGGCCAGCGTGACGCGTTCTGCCGCCGAGAGGGGCGCAAAGAGCGCGCTCGCCTCGACGGCGTCGAGGATCAGGTCGGCAGGATTGCGACGCGGCAGGGGGCCGCCCATGGGGTACTGCAGCTGGCGGATCACGGGGTATGCGATCGCGATCGCCTCGCGCTCGAGCCGGTACCAGACCCGCTCGCGCACCCGCGAGTCGACGTCGAGGTAATGCGCGTAGTCCTCGAGCCAGTAGCGCAGCTCGTACTCGATGGAGGAGTCGTGGAAACGGACGAGGTAAGCGGCCGGCGCGGGAAGCGCCGCGACGCCATGGACGTCCGCGGCCGCGGCCTCGAGCGCGGCGCGCCCGCGGGCGGGCGGCAGGTCGTACTCGAGCCCGACCTTCATCGTTCGCGCCATCGGGACGCTGCCGCGCCGGAAGACTTCGAGCCGGTCGCGGCTGGCCACGGTGTTGGGGATCAGGAGCGCGTTGCCTTCCATCGTGCGCACCTTGATCGCGCGCCACGAGAGCTGCTCGACGAGACCGATCGTTTCGCCGGCGCGGATCATGTCGCCGACCTGGACGGTGCGCTCCATCGCGAGCGCGATGCCCGAAAAGAGGTTGCCGAGCGTCTCCTGGAGCGCGAGGCCGAGGACGGCGGTGATGATCGCCGAGGTGGTCAGCAGGGCGGGAAGGCTGACCGAAAGCTCGATCTTGAACAGGATGCCGAGCAGCAGGCCGAAAACGAGCAGGCTGACCAGCTGCCGCAGCAGCTCCGGCGCCGGCGTTCCACGCCGCAGGCGGAACCCGACGTCGAAAAGGACGAAGTCGAGGATGCGGACGACCAGCAGCGCTCCCGCCAGGCCGACGGCGAACTCGCCGTAGTCCTTCGCGGTGCGGGAGTCGACCAGCGGAACTCCCGCTCGGGTGAGGATCGGGACCAGTCCGGCGACGACGCCGAAGAGCAGCAGCGCGGGCAGCAGGCGTCGCGCGGCCTCGGCCAGGCGGGAGGAAGGGGCGCTCATCGGGCGGCGATCCTTTCCGCAGTTTCCCGCGGCCGCGCGGATTCCTGGAAGAGGCGGATCGCCGCGATTCCGGAAATCCGGTCGCGGTACGGATCGAGCTCGGGAAGGCGCTCTGGCGAAATGCCCCCGATCGCGTAGACCTCGCAGCCGTGCGACGCGGCGGGCGGCAGCGCGGCCAGCGCCGCGGGGCCCAGGGGAGCGCCGAATGCGCGCTTGGAGGGCGTGTCGAAGATCGGGCCGATGACGACGACGTCGGCGCCGGCGGCGATCGCGTCCTGCGCTTCGCGCGCGGAGTGCGTCGAGACCCCGACACGAAACCCGCGCGGCGCGCTCGCCCGGACACGCGCGAGGGGCAGTCCGCTGGCAGGCAGATGCACCCCGCCGGCGCCGGCCGCGAGCGCCAGGTCGAAGCGGCGATGGACGTAGACCGGGACGTCGGGGCCCAACCGTCCCCGCGCGGCGCGGGCGAGCGCGACCTTCTCGCGATCGGTTCCGGACTTCTCGCGCAGCGAAACCGAAACGGGAGCGCCGGCGAGCGAGTCGAGCACCTCCGCGAAACGCGCGTCGCCGATCGCTTCCCGGTCCGTCACGTACAGGGCTTTCATTCGCTCTTCAACGCGCCCTGCCGCGGAGCGTCGATCCCCTGCGTGAGGAATCGGAGGTCTGCGACGCCGGCCGCCAGGTGGACCAGGCCCAGACCCGAGACGAACCCGCGGAAGAACCCCGAGCCGAGCAATCCGGGCACCGGCGGACTGCCGGTCCACGGGCGCAGAAAGAGGTAGACCCCTACTGCCGTGCAGTAGAAGACGAAGACGGCACTGGCCAGCAATGACAAGACGCGGCGCACCTGAACGCGATTCTAGCCCGGACGCCCCGGCGCCCGCGCGGAAGGGCCGGGCGAGACGGGCGAAAAAAAACCGCGCCCGAAGGCGCGGTGAAAAGAGGAGGAAACCTCAGAGAGATCGATGGGTTCAGGACCGTCCCGGCGGCCGGTGGCCGCCGCTGGACGGCGGCGCGGGCGCGGAACGCGGCGCCGGCGCGGAGTACGACGGCGGCGCCGAGTGCGAGGGCGGTGGCGCAGCCTGCGGCGGCGCCTGGGGCTGGGAACGCGGAGCCGGCGCCGACTGCATCGGGGCGGGCCCGCGATCGGGCGCGCGCTCGACGGAGTGCGGCGCGCTTGCGCGCGGCGCCGAGGGGACTTCTCGCGGGGTGTACTCGTGCGAGCGCGAGGACCCGCCGTTGCCCGGCTCGGGGCTGCGCCGTCCGGGCACCGCGCCCTCGATGACGCGGCGGGCCGGCGGGACCTGTCCGCGCGTGCGCCAGTCGTTGGCGGCCGGCTTCTGGTCGGATTCGAACCGCTGTCCGGTCTGTGGCGATCCGGCCTGGGGCTGCGTCGACCGGGGGCTGTTGCGCCAGGACTGGGACGCCGGGGGCTCGGAGCGCGTGCGGGGCGTCTCGGCGGTGGTCCGGCCGGCGGGCTCCTGGACGCTGGAGCGGCCACGCCAGTTGTCCGCGGGTTCCGTATGCGTGTCCATCCGGCGCGACTCGGGGTGCGACCCGCGGCCCAGTGTCGGGGGGGAGGCCGGAGCGCGGCCGCCGTCGCGGAGCACGGTGCGGCCGGTCGTCGGGTCCGTCTCGATGCGCCTGCTGCTTTCGATCTGCGCAGCGCCGCTTCCGCGCTCGACGATCGTGGCGCCGCGGGGCGCGAGGTCCTGGGCGCCCGGGCCGGTCAGGCGGCCGCGCTCGGCCACGACGGTGCGTCCTCGCAGCGCCTCGACGGTTGCGCGGGGCAGCTCGCGGTCGTGGGCGAGAACGGGCTCGAGCTTGTCGGCGTCGCGGCCGGCCGTGCGCTCGATGACGCGCGGAGCCTCACGCACGAAGTCGCGCATCGACTCGCGGACGCCGGCTCCGGTGCGCGCGCTCAAAACGATCGGGCGCGAGGAGACCGCGATCTGTCCGCCGAGCCGGTCGACGACGCGCGTGCCCGGGATCACGTCCACGCGTCCGCGCGTCGTGCCGAAGCCGTTCGTGCCGGTGAAGTTCCATCCCCGCATGTCCACGCGGCGCGTCGAGTAGTTGCCGTGAATGGCGAACGCGAGGTTGTTCCGGGGATAGTTCCAGTTGCGGTAGTAGTTGTTCCACCAGGGCGAGTTGTAGCCGCCGTAATTGCCGATGGGGCACCAGCCGACGTACCCGGACGTGTAGCCCCAGTAGACCCACGCGGGCGAGTAGACGTAGCCGGGCGACCAGCACCAGCTGTTCCAGCCGGAGTCGAAGAACCAGTTGCCGTAGTGGAAGGGGTACCAGCCCCACGAGTCCAGCGACCACCAGGTCAGGCCGGCGGGGGTGTAGTACCAGGAGCCGTTCGAGTAGGGCGTCCAGCCCGCCGCGACCTGCGGCCGCCACACGTAGCTCGAGTAGGTCGAGTTGTAGTCCCAGTTGCCGTAGCCGTCGAGCGACGCGACATCGCTCGAGTAGTCCTCGCCGACGTACTGGCTCGAGGCGTTGTGCGGCGCGTCGTACGTGGCCTGGAGGCGATCGGCCGCCCAGCTGTCGAAGCGGTCGCGCGAGAAGCTGCCGCGCGCGATCTCGGGCTCTTCCTCGCCGTGGGCGAGCAGGTAGTTGCCCGCGCGCACGGTGTAGGAGCCGGAGGGCGCGCGCACCTCGACCGAGCCGGCGCGGACGACGACGGCGGAGCCGCGGCGCGGATCCGCGTTGACGCGCACGCGCGCGCCCGGATTCGTGTAGACCGTCACGTCCTCCGTGTCGATGCGGGGCACGGCTTTCTCGTCGTTGCCGACCACCGAGAGCAGGATGGATCCTTCCTTGAGCGAGATCGCCGAGACGTCGTCGTCCGAGCCCTGCTGCGCGTAGAGGGAAACGAACTGGACGGAGGTGCCGCCGCCCACGTGCAGGACGTTGCCGTCGGCCAGGGCGATCTCGGCGCGGCCCGGATCGTCGGTGCGCACCTCGTCGCCGGGGGAGATCGGCAGGTTGCGGCGAGCCTCGACCGTGCCATTCAAGCCGGAAACGACCGTCACCTCGCCGGAGGTCTCGCGCACGTACGAGTAGGCGCTCCGGCGCTCCGTCTGACCGAGAGCGGCCGAGGCCGCCAGGCCAACCATCGCTGCCACAAGGCCAATTCGGCTGAGCGTTCATCTCTGTCTCCCGCCCCTTGCAGAGAGCGAGCCGCGTGCCACCTTCGCGGCTTGCCCGGCGCGGAAGAATATGCTCTAAATCAAGGACTTATGGTCGAAGCCCGCAGGGGAGCCAGGGGCCAGCTGTCATGCGATGGAGACATGCCTTGGAGCGCCGAGGACAGATCCCCGTCCGCCGCGGCGGTCCGGCCGTCCGCCGGGGCGCGGTCTTGATCCGCGACATCGTGCGGTTTGGCGACCCGCGGCTGCTCGCCGAAAACGCGGACGTCGACCCCGCGAGCGAGGAGCTGGCGGGCCTCGTGGCCGACATGCTCGAGAGCTGCCACGCGGCGCCCGGCGTGGGCCTGGCGGCGCCCCAGATCGGCGTCAACAAGCGCGTCGCGATCATCGACCTGTCGGTCGGCGCGGACCCGAATGCGGTGATCGTTCTCGTCAACCCGGTCGTCGTCGAGGCCTCGGGCGAGCAGAAGGAGGAGGAGGGTTGCCTCTCCGTGCCGGACCTGGCCGAGAAGGTCGTGCGTCCGGCGCGCGTCCGGGTGCGGGCCGGCGACGCCTCCGGGACGGTCCGCGAGATCGAGGGGACGGGCCTGCTCGCCCGGGCGCTCTGCCACGAGACCGACCACCTGAACGGGATGCTCTTCCTCGACCGGCTTCGGGGCTTGAAACGCGACCTGACCTGGCGCAAGGTCCGCCGTCAGAAGGAAAAGGGGATCTGGTGACGCTCAGAGTCTTCAACACGCTCGGCCGCAGGATCGAGGACTTCCAACCCCGCGAGGAGGGGCACGTCCGCCTCTACACGTGCGGCCCGACCGTCTACAACGTGGTGCACATCGGGAACCTGCGCACCTTTCTCTGGGAGGACGTCCTGCGGCGGCACCTGCTCGCGAAGGGCTGGCGAGTCACGCAGATCATGAACCTCACCGACGTGGACGACAAGACGATCCGCGGCGCGGCGCAGGCGAACCTGTCGCTGCGCGACTTCACGTCGAAGTACGCGGACCTCTTCTTCCGCGACATCGACCGCCTCGGGATCCAGCGGGTCGAGGGCTACCCGCGGGCGACCGACCACGTCACGGAGATGCAGGAGATCACGACGAAGCTGCTCGAGCGCGGCCACGCGTACGAGTCGGAGGGCTCGGTCTACTTCCGCATCACGACGTTTCCGGCGTACGGCAAGCTCTCCGGCATCGACCTCACGCAGGCGCGCCGCGGCGACCGCGTGGCCGACGACGAGTACGAGAAGGAGGACGTCAAGGACTTCGTCCTCTGGAAGGCCGGCAAGGAAGGCGAGCCGACGTGGGATTCGCCCTGGGGCAAGGGCCGGCCGGGCTGGCACATCGAGTGCTCGGCGATGAGCATGAAGTACCTCGGCGCGCACTTCGACATGCACACGGGCGCCGTCGACAACATCTTCCCGCACCACGAGAACGAGATCGCGCAGAGCGAGGCCGCGACGGGCGAGCGGTTCGTCGACACGTGGCTCCACGCCGAGCACCTGATCGTGGACGGCGAGAAGATGGCCAAGTCCAAGGGCAACTTCTTCACGCTGGACGACGTCCTCGCGCGGCGCAACGATCCGACGGCGGTGCGCTACCTGCTCCTCTCGGTGCCCTACCGGACGAAGCTGAACTTCACGTTCGAGCTGCTCGCCGGCGCGGCGACCGCCGTCGGCCGCGTCCGATCGGCGGCCGTGCGCCTCGACGAGGTCGCGGCCTCCGGCACGAAGAAGCCGGGGGCGTTTCCGGCGGCCGCGCGCGCGGAGAAGTTCGCGCTCGACTTCATGGCCGCCATGGACGACGACCTCAACACGTCCGAAGCGCTCGGCACGCTCTTTCCGTACCTGCGCGAGTTGAACGCCGCCATCGACGATCACACCCTCGACGCGGAAGGCGCCGCCATCGCCGGAGCGATCCTGCGCGCCGCGGACGGCGTCTTCGGGATCCTGCCCGCCGCGGTCGAGGTCCTGCCCGCCGAGATCGAGGCCCAGATCGAGGCGCGCCTGGCCGCGCGCAAGCGCCGGGACTTCGCCGAGGCGGACCGGATCCGCAACGACCTCGCGGCGAAGGGCATCGTGCTCGAGGACGGGCCGTCGGGCACGAGGTGGAAGAGGGCGTAACATGCCGGCGTGGCTCTCGTCGTAGCGCTGTGGCTTCTGATCGGCGCCACGGCTTCGGATGAGGGGCCGGTCGATTCCCGTTCGATTGCGCGCAACGGAACCGCGAGCGTGCTCGTGGCTCGCGCCGTCGAGCTCGGCATCGACTTCGACCCGTCGAACAAAGGCGCTCCGCACCCTTCGGATGCCGACCGCGACGCTCTCGACGCGGCCGCGCCGGCGGCCTGGATGCGGACCGTGCTGGCGGCGCCCGACGATACGATCGACGCGCCGCCCGGAGCCCTCCGGACGTTCATCGAGCGCCGCGCCGGCGCCCTCGGCGCCATCGTGGCGGCCCTGGAAAAGGAGCCGCCCGAGTGGTCGCGTCGCGAGGAGGTCTCCGGGCTCGCGGAGCTGTTCCCGTCCATCCAGCTCCAGCTGGTTCTTCTGGCCGCGGCGCTCGAGGCGGAGCGCGCTGGCGACCCCATCCAGGCCAACCGCGCGCTGGAGGCGTCGTGGGCGCTCGTCGCGCCCCGTCGCGGAATCGTCGACGCTGATCCATCAGCTGCTCGCCACGGCGACGGCGAAATGGCAAGCCGGCGTTCTGAGAAAGGTCAAGGAGCCTTCCCTCGCCTGGCTCGGAAGGCTGTCGAGCGACGATGGTTGGCGGGCCATGCTCGCGGCGCTCGACGCCGAGGCCGGATTCGCCCGGGGCAAGGACGATCTGCAGTCGCCGGATTCGCTCCGCGTCCTCGAACGCCGCGCTCCCGCCCTCCTCGCGGAGGGTCTCGGCAAACTGTCTCCGTGCGAGGCGGCAGGCCTGGGCGAGGACGAAGCCTGGGCGATCGTCGAGCGCGGCCTGCTGACGGGATCCCGGCCCGAGGAAGTCGCCGCGCGGCAGATGTATCGGGATGACTTCCTTCCGATGGCCGTCTCCGCCGTCAAGCGGGCGGCCCGGGGAGCCGTGGATCGCGAGCTCTCGTGGGAGATCCTGATCCTGCGCCTCGAGAAGTCGCAGGATCGGCAGGGAAAATGGCCTGCAAAGCTCTCCGACCCCGCGTCACGCGTCTGTCCGCCGTTGTCCTACACCTACGTTTCCGACAAGGCCGGCATGGAGATCGAGTTCGGGGCGGCCCTCGAGGATCCGGCTCCGAGCCTCGTGCTTCCCCTCGTCTTCCACGGCCGCAACCCCGAGCCGGCGGTTCCCTTGACACCCGCGCCGGCCGGCGGGATGATCCCTCCGCAATGACGACCTCGGCTTCGCTCCGGAACTGGTGGTGGCGGGAGGCAACCCGGTAGGGCGAATGCCCTGCCGACACTTTCGGCCGGGGCGAACCAGAACGACGATAATTCGAACCCCCGGCCCGAAAGGGCTCGGGGGTTTTTGATTTTCATGGCCAGAAAAGTTCTTCCGATTCCGGCGCACATCGCGTCGCTCGCGCCGAAGGACGCGGCGGATGCGCAGCGTCTGGTCGCGGGCGTCCCGGCCGGGGCGAACGCCATCGAGTTCCGCATGGACCTGGCGCACGAGGCCGATCCCGGCGGCGGCCCTCGCGACGCTCGATCCGCGGCCCGCCATCCTGACGTGGCGTTCGCTGGCCGAAGGCGGGAGCTTTTCCGGATCCGCGGAGGAGTACCGTGCGCCTGGTCGACGAGGCCTACGCGTCGGGAGCGACGGTGGACGTCGAGCACGCCCGCGGCCTGCTCGGCGACCGGGCCGCCCTTCCGGAGCGGGAGCGGGTCGTCGTCTCGCTGCACTCACCCTTTTCGCTGCCGTCCGACTGGGAAGCAAGGCTCGGGTCGATGCGCGAAGCGGGCGCGCGCGCGGTCAAGCTCGTCGCCGGAGCCGCCGATCTGGCAGGCGGTCTGCGCGTGGCGGAGCTCCAGCGGCGGCAGGGCGAAGGCGTCGCGCTCTTTCCGATGGGGCCGGCGAGCGGCCCGGGCCGCGTCCTCTCGGCGCTCTTCGGCTCGGCGCTGGTGTACGGTCCGGTCGAGCGCGAGACCGCGGCGGGGCAGATTGCGATCGGCGACCTCCTGTCGATCTACGAGGTCGACCGTCCGCGACCGATCGAGGCGCTCTTCGGTGTCGTCGCTGGCAGCACCGCGAAATCCCTCTCGCCGCTTCTGCACAACACGCTCTTCCGGGCGCGGGGGCTGCCGTATCTGTACCTGCCGCTCCAGGTCGCCGACTTCGACCGGGAGCAGCCGCAGGAGATCGCGTTCGATCCACCCTTCCGCGGCTTCGCGGTCACGCAGCCGTGGAAGCTCGCGGCGGCGCGGGCCGGACGGCCTTCCGAGGACGTGCGGCTGATCGGCGCGTCGAACACGCTCGTGCGCGATCGTGCCGGCGTCTGGCGCGCCGAAAACACGGACGTCGACGGTGTCTTCGACTCGCTGTCGGACCACGGAACCGGCGAGGGACGCAGCGCGGTGGTCATCGGGGCGGGTGGCGCGGCCCGCGCGGTCATCGTCGCCGCGCGGCGGCTCGGCTACGAGGTCGTCGTGACCGCCCGGCGCGATGCCGAGGCGGACCGCCTGGCCGAGGCGTTCCACGTCGACTCGATGGCCTGGAGCGACCTGGCCGCGAGCGAGGCGGACCTGTACGTCAACGCCACGCCGGTCGGCTGGCGCGACGAGGACCCTTCCGCGGTGCCGGTCAACCTCCTCGAGGCGCGGCCGCTGGTATTCGACTGCGTGTACCGGCGCGACGGAGTCGCGACCTCGACGATCCGCGCGGCGCGCGCGGCGAAGTGTCCGACCGTGGAAGGCCTGCAGATGTTCGCGATCCAGGCCGTGCGTCAGGCGGAGCTCTTTGGCGTCGAGGGCGTCACGCCCGAAGAGGTGGCGGCGATCCTGCGCGAGGCGATGGCGTCGTGAGGGATCGCGCGGGGGAGCGGCGGGACTTTCTCGCGCGGGCGCAGCCGGGCGCCTGCGTCCCGGTCGCGCGCGTCTTTCCGTCGGACCGGCTCACTCCGGTGCTGCTCTTCTCCCGCATGCGCGCCTCGGGCTCCGAGTGCTTCCTGCTCGAGAGCGTCGAGGGCGGGGAAACGGTGGCCCGGTACACGTTTCTCGGGACCGAACCGGTCGCGCGATGGACGGTCGAGCAGGGGCAGGCGCGGATCGAGCGGGCCGGGGTCGTCGAGCCCTGCGCCGGCGCTCCTCTCGAGGCGCTCGAGCGCATCGTTCACCGGAAGCGATTCGTTCCCGACCCCGATCTGCCGCCGCTGGCCGCCGGCGCCGTGGGCTACCTGTCCTACGACGCGGTGCGTCTCTTCGAGGCGATTCCCGACCGGCACCCGCGAGTCGGCGCGATCCCGGACGCGCAGTTTCTCCTCTACGACGCCGTCGCCGCGTTCGACCATCCGCGGCAGCGTCTCCTCCTGCTGACGACGCTGGACCTGACGGGCGGGTCCGATTCCGGACGCGAAGTGGACGGCGCGATCGCCCGACTCGACCGGCTCCAGGCGTTTCTCGAGCGGCCCGATCCAGCCCGGCGCGACGAGACTTCCGACACGGAGCCCTTCGCGCCCGTCATGCCGCGGCAGGCGTACCTCGACGCCGTCGGCGACGTCAAGGAAGCGATTACGGCCGGCGACGTCTACCAGTGCGTCCTTTCGCAACGCTGGACGGGCCGCGCCGGAATCGACCCGTTCGACGTCTATCGCGCTCTGCGCGCGCTCAATCCGTCGCCCTACCTCTACTACCTCGAGACGCGGGAAGCGAGCGTGCTCGGGTCCTCGCCGGAGATGCTCGTGCGCTGCCGCGGGCGGGAAGTCGAGACGCGGCCCATCGCGGGCACCGTCCCGCGCGGCGCGACGCCGGAGGAGGACGCGCGCCTGGCCGAGATGCTGCTGGCCGATCCCAAGGAACGGGCCGAGCACGTGATGCTCGTCGATCTCGCGCGCAACGACCTCGGCCGCGTGTGCGAAATCGGCAGCGTGAACGTTCCGCGCTACGCGTCGGTCGAGAGGTTCTCGCACGTGCAGCACCTCGTCTCCGAGGTTCGTGGGCGACTCGCCGCCGGGCGCACCGCCGCGGACGCGCTGGCCGCGTGCTTTCCGGCCGGCACGCTCACCGGGGCGCCGAAGATCCGCGCCATGGAGCTGATCGACGCGCTCGAAGCCGCGCGGCGTGGGATCTACGGCGGAGCGGTCGGCTATTTCGACACCGCCGGCAACTGCGACCTCGCGATCGCCATCCGCACGGCGGTCGTCGAGAAGGGAGTCTGGCGCGTCCAGGCCGGCGCGGGCATCGTCGCCGACTCCGTCCCCGAGAAGGAGTACGCCGAGGCCGAGTCCAAGGCGGCCGCCATCTTCCGGGCCATCGAGCTCGCCCGCGAGTGGTTTCCGGCGCAGGTCGCGTCATGATCTTCGTGGTCGACAACTACGACTCCTTCACCTACAACCTCGTGCAGGCGCTCGGCAAGCTCGACGAGCGGGTCGAGGTCGCCCGCAACGACAGGTTCGACCCGGAGGCGGTCCTCGCGCTGCGGCCGCGCGCGATCGTGATCTCGCCCGGGCCCGGCCGGCCCGAGAATGCCGGCCGCTCGATCGCGATGATCGCCGCGGCCGAGCGCGCCGGAGTGCCGCTGCTCGGCGTGTGCCTCGGCCACCAGGCCATCGCCGCGTTCCATGGCGGCGTCGTCGAGCGCGCGCCCGCGCCGCGGCACGGCAAGAGCTCGCCCGTGCGCCACGATGGGTCCGCGCTCTTCGACGGAGTGGCGAGCCCGTTCGAGGCCGGGCGGTACCATTCGCTCGTGGTCCGCGAAGACGGTCTGCCGCCCGAGCTTGCCGTCACGGCGCGCAGCGACGACGGACTCGCCATGGCCCTGGCGCACCGGTCGAAGCCCGTCTTCGGGGTCCAGTTTCATCCCGAGTCCGTGCTGACGCCGGAAGGGGAGCGGATCCTCGGCAACTTTCTCCGGGTGCCCGCATGACGCGGGGCGTCGCCGAGGCGTTGCGCATCGTCGCATCCGGCAAGCCGCTGCCGGGCCCGCTCGCCGAGGAGGCCTTCGGCGACCTCCTGGACGGCCGCGCCTCGGACGCGCAGGCGGGCGCGCTCCTGCTCGGGCTGGCGACGCGCGGCGAGACCGCCGAAGAGATCGCGGGAGCGGTGACGGCGCTGCGGCGCAGGATGCGGCCCGTCGAAACGCGGCGTTCTCCGCTGCTCGACACCTGCGGCACCGGCGGGCTCGGCAGGAACCTCTTCAACATCTCGACCGCCGCCGCGGTCGTCGCCGCCGGAGCGGGAGCGGCCGTGGCCAAGCATGGGAACCGCTCGATTTCCTCGCGCGTCGGCTCGGCCGACGTGCTCGAGGCGGGCGGGGTCCGGGTCGACCTCGAGCCCGTGCTCGCGGGACGTGTGCTCGACGACGTCGGTCTCGTATTCCTGTTCGCGCCGTCGTTCCACCCGGCGATGAAGTCCCTGAGCGGCGTGCGACGGGAGCTCGGTGTCCGGACGATTTTCAACGTCCTCGGACCTCTCGCGAATCCCGCCGGCGCCGCGCGGCAGCTGATCGGCGTGGGCCGTCCCGAGCATGTGACGCTGCTCGCGCAGGCGCTGGCCGCGCTCGGAACCGAGCGGGCCGTGGTCTTCCACTCCGGCAACGGTCTCGACGAGCTCGTTCCGGGCGCGGACGCCGTGGGAATGGAGGTCCTGGGGCGGCAGACGCGGCCATGGCGGCTCGACGCGGCCGGGCTCGCGCTTGCGCCGGTCGCGCTCGAGCAGCTCGCGGGCGGCGATGCCGCTGACAACGCGGCGATGCTCACGCGCCTGCTCGAGGGCGAGCCCGGCCCCCGGCGGGAAGCGGTGCTTCTCAATGCGGGCGTGGCGCTCGTCGTCGAAGGGCGGGCGGGCAGCCTCGCCGAAGGGCACGCGCTCGCGCGCGGCTCGATCGAGAGCGGCGCGGCTGCCGGTTGTTTCCAGAGGATGAAGGAGGCCTCGCGCGCGGCATGACGGACGCCCTGGTCGAGATCCTTTCGGACAAGCTGACGCGCCTCTCGCGCGGGGAATTCGCCGCGCGCGGCCCGGCGCCGCGCCCGAGCGACGGCGCCGGCTTCGTGGCCTCCCTGCGCGAGCCCGGAACGCGGGTCATCGCCGAGTTCAAGGCGCGCTCGCCTTCGGCGGGCGAGATCCTGTCCAACCCGGACGGAAAGGTGGAGAGCTTCGCGCTCTCCTACCGGCGCGGCCACGCGGCGGCGATCTCGGTCGTGACCGAGCAGGACAACTTCGGGGGCGATCCCGGCTGGCTGCCTCGCATCAAGGCGATGTCGGGCCTGCCGGTGCTCATGAAGGACTTCATCATCGCCGAGCGGCAACTCGACTTCGCGACGTCCCTCGGGGCCGATGCGGTGCTGCTGATCGTGCGCGCGGTTCCGGAAAAGGACCTCGCGCGCCTGCGCGCGGGCGCCCGGGAGCGCGGCCTCGCGGTCGTGGTCGAGGCGCACGGGGCCGTCGAGATCCGCCAGGCGGCGGCCCTCGCGCCGGAAGTGCTCGGCGTCAACGCGCGGGACCTGACGAGCTTCCAGACGGACCTCGGCGCGCTCGAGGCGATGGCGAAGGAGATTCCGCCCGGCCCCGTTCGCCTGGCCGAAAGCGGCATCCGGACGCGGGCCGACATCGAGCGGCTCGCGAAGGCGGGCTTCGAGGCGTTCCTCGTGGGCGAGACGCTCCTGCGGGCCGAGGATCCGGAAGAGGAATTGCGGGGACTGCGCGGATGACGGCCGTCAAGATTTGCGGGCTGACCCGGGCCGAGGACGTCGCGGCGGCCTGCGCGCTCGGAGCGACCTACGTGGGATTCAACTTCACGGCCGCCTCGCCGCGGCGGATCACGCCCGAGACCGCAGGGCAGATCGCCGCGGCGGCGCCTGCGGGCGTGTTGCGCGTGGGCGTCTTCGCCGCGGAAGACGCCGGAACGATCGCGCGCGCGATCGCGGCGGCCGGACTCCACCTCGTGCAGCTGCATCGCCGTCTCACGGAGGAGGAGGTCGCCGGCTCGCCCGTGCCCATCATCGCGGTCGCGCGGCAGACGGGGGAGGACTTCGCGGTGCCGCGCCGCGATCTGCTCGTGCGCTGCCACGCGGTGCTCTTCGATCCGAGCGAGGGAACCGGGAAGGTCCTGGATCCCGCCCGGATCGAAGAAGCCAGCTGGCCCGTGCCGGTGCTCGTGGCGGGAGGGCTCGACGCGGAGAACGTGGGCGCGGTGATCCGCCGCCTGCGTCCCGCCGGGGTCGACGTCGCCTCGGGTGTCGAGAGCGCGCCCGGCCTCAAGGACCGCGGCAGGCTCGAGCGCTTCTTTGCGGCCGTGAAGGCGGCCGACGCGTGAAGCGCCGGGGCGGCCGGAAGGGGTACTTCGGCGACTACGGCGGGCAGTTCGCGCCCGAGACGCTGATGGCCCCGCTCGCGGAGCTCGAGAAGGCCTTCGCGAGGTGGAGTCGCGACCGCGGTTTCCGCGCGGAGCTCGACGACCTGCTGAGGACCTACGCGGGACGCCCCACGCCGGTGACCTTCGCGCGCCGCCTGAGCGAGCGATGCCGGGGAGCGCGCATCGCCCTGAAGCGCGAGGACCTGCTGCACACCGGGGCGCACAAGCTCAACAACGCGCTCGGGCAGGTGCTGCTGGCCCGGCGCATGCGCAAGACGCGCGTGATCGCGGAGACCGGCGCGGGCCAGCACGGCGTGGCGACGGCCGCGGCGGCGGCGAAGATCGGCATCCCGTGCCGCGTCTACATGGGCGTGACCGACATGGCGCGGCAATCGCCGAACGTGTCGCGCATGCGGCTGCTCGGGGCCGAGGTGGTCGGCGTGGACGCCGGCTCGAAGACGCTCAAGGACGCGATCAACGAGGCGATGCGCGACTGGAGCGAGAACGTCGCGACGACGCACTACGTCCTCGGCTCGGCGCTCGGGCCCCATCCGTATCCGACGATGGTGCGCGCAGTTCCAGTCCGTGATCGGCCGCGAGGCGCGCCCCCAGTTCCGCAAGCTCGCCGGCCGCGATCCGCGCGCGGTCGTGGCGTGCGTGGGCGGCGGCTCGAACGCGATCGGAATCTTCTCCGCCTACCTCGCGACCCGCGTGGCTCTTTACGGCGTCGAGGCCGGCGGACGCGGCGCGGGACCGGGCGAGCACGCGGCGCGCTTCGCGGGCGGCGCCGCGGGGGTTCTCCACGGAACGCGGACCATGCTCCTGCAGGACGAGCGACGGACAGGTTCTGCCGACGCACTCGGTCTCGGCGGGGCTCGACTACCCGGCGGTCGGCCCGGAGCACGCCGACCTCCACGACCGCGGCCGGGTCGCGTACGCGAAGGTCTCCGACGCCGAGGCGCTCGACGCCTTCGCGCTCGTCTGCGAGCTCGAGGGCATCCTGCCGGCCCTCGAGTCGTCGCACGCGGTCGCCTTCGCGTGCAAGCTGGCGCGAAAGTGGCCGCGGTCCTCGTGGATCCTCGTCAATCTCTCGGGCCGCGGCGACAAGGACCTCGACGAGTACCTGCGCGCCCGGGACGGCGCCGCGCAGTGACGCGCATCGCGGAGGCCTTCGACCGGGCCCGGGGCGAGGGCCGGGCGGCGTTCGTCGCCTATCTGACCGCCGGCGACCCCTCTGCCGGACGCGACGGTCGGCATGGCGAAAGCCCTGGCCCGGGCGGGCGCGGACGTGCTCGAGCTCGGCGTGCCGTTCTCCGATCCCATCGCCGACGGCCCGGTCCTCCAGCGCGCGGCGTCGCGGGCCCTGGCGGCCGGCACGACGCTCGAGGGCGTCTTCGCGATCGCGCGGCGGATCCGCGAGCGAAACGGCGATGGCGCTGGTGCTCTTCTCTTACCTGAACCCCGTGCTGCGCCGCGGCACGGCCCGCGCGGCCGCGGAGGCCCGCGCCGCCGGCTTCGACGGCGCCCTGCTGACGGACCTTCCGCCGGAAGAGGCGGCCTGGACGCGGCCGCACTTGCGCGCGGCCGGCCTCGACACGATCTTCCTCGTGTCGCCGACGTCGCCGCCGTCCCGGATGGCCGCGGCCGCGAAACTCTCGAGCGGATTCCTCTACGTCGTCTCGCGCTCCGGCACCACCGGCGCGCGCGCGACGCTCCCGCGCGACCTGGCGGCCACGGTGCGCCGCGCGCGGAAGGAGGCCGGGACGCTTCCGATCGCGATCGGCTTCGGCATCGCGACGCCCGAGGCGGCGTCGCGCGCCGCGTCGCTGGCCGACGGGGTCGTCGTCGGGTCCGCCCTCGTGCGCGCCGCGGAAGAGGCGGGCCCGCGCCGCGAGGCGGCGGTGGAGTCCCTCGCGCGGTCGCTCGCCCTTGCCTGCCGGCGCCGTCCCCAATAGACAATAGAGGGGATGCGCACCGAGGGCGACTGCCTGAAGCTCCTGCGCCGGGCGAACCTTCCGCTCGAGACGCTTCAGGAGATCCTGTCCGATCGGGCCGCCCGGAAGTTCCACGCGGTCCGACGGGCGCTCGCGGCGCATCCGCGCACCCCGCGCACGGACGCCCTCGCGCTCGTGGCGACCCTCTTCTGGAGGGACCTGGCGTTCCTGTCGGGCGACGCGCGCGTCCATCCGGCGATCCGCCGGGCGGCGGACCTCGACCTGCTGCGGCGGCTGCCCGACATGGCCGTGGCCGAAAAAGTGGACCT
Organism: uncultured Acidobacteriota bacterium; assembly: GCA_963843325.1. GTDB lineage: Bacteria > Acidobacteriota > Thermoanaerobaculia > UBA5066 > Gp7-AA6 > DAHUXD01. Next base: position 730,130 of record CAWJKC010000008.1, on the reverse strand, counting down.
CGCCCGCATCGTGGGCCGGGGGACCCTTCAGGTCCTGCGCCTCGATCTCGATCCGCGGGTCCTGGTCTCCGTTGCTCGAAAACCGGTTCGCGATCGAGGCCGACGTCGTCCAGGCGGCGATCCAGCAGAATGCCACCGCGGAAACACTGTCGCTGATCGCGGAACATCCGCGCTGGGGAGTTGCGGCCGGCCGTGCGCAGCGCCGTTCTGCGCAACCCTGTCCTACCCCCGTCCCTTGCCCTGTCCCTTCTGACACGGGCGAGCCTCGAGGATCTGCGCGGTCTGCGCGATTCGCCCCGCGCGCCGCAGCTGTTGAAGGCCTGCGCGCAAAGAGTTCTTGCGGAGAGAGCCGGCGAGGTCTAGCATGAAAAGTCCAGAATTCGGGAGACGACTATGGGTGAGACACCGTCCCTTTCGTTCGGAGAGGAGCTCCGCCGGGAGAGGCTCATCCGGGAAGTCTCGCTCGAGGAAATCTCCACCGCCACCAAGATCTCCGTCCGGCTGCTGACCGCTCTCGAAAAGAGCGATTTGTCCCGTCTGCCGGCGCCCGTCTTCACGCGCGGGTTCATCCGCTCCTACTCCCGACACCTCGGTCTCGATCCGGACGAGATGGTCAACGCCTACCTGGCGGACCTGGCCCCGGACAAGGCGCGCGCCGGCGGGTCGAAGAAGGGCGGGTTGCGCTCCCGCTTCCTGCGCGGGCGCCGCGCGGCGGCGAGCACGATCGTCGATCAGCGTGGCGGCGATCCTCCTGCTGCTCGGACTGATCGCGCGGCCGGAGCGCCGCGGCAGCGCCGCGACGCCGATCATCGCGCGTCACTCCCCGCCGGTGTCGTTCAAGAACGTCTCCGTCTCGCCCGGCCCGGCGCCCTCCATCCAGGAACCGGCGGTCGAGCCGCCGAAGGCCGCGGGCGTTTCGATGGTGCTCGAGTTCGAGCAGGATTCCTGGACCGAAGTGTCGGCCGACGGCCAGACGATCTTCTCCGGACTGTCGCGGCGCGGAACGAAACAGCAGTTCGAAGCGCGCGATGGCTTCCGGTTGACGCTCGGCAACGCCGGAGGCGTCCGCGTCACCGTCGACGGCCACCCGCTCGAACCGCTCGGCGGCGCCGGACAGGTCGTCCGCGACCTTCCCGTGCCGGCACGCCTCACGCAGAGCTAGTCCCCGGGCGCGCTGCTTGGCCGAACCCGAGAACCTCAAGACCGCCGACCCTCGGGACCTGATCGCAATGGTGCGATCCCAGGATTCCCCGCGTGAATTGAGGGCTTTCGCCGCCCGGGGCCTGCTTCCGCTCGAGCGCGACGACCGCCTCCGGGCGCTGCTCGCGGTGGTCGGGGACATCGACCCGGACATCGGGCCGCCCGCCGCCGAAACGCTGTCCCAGGTTCCTCCCGACGACCTGGCGGACTTCCTGGACGAGGCCGAACCGACCGAGATCGAGCTGGACGTCATCAGCCGCCACAGCGACGACCACTTCGTGCTCGAGCGCATCATCCGCAACCGCGCCGCCGGCGACCAGACCCTGCTCGCGCTGGCGTCGCGCGTCAGCGGAGCTCCGCAGGAGGCGCTCATCATCAACCAGGTGCGGCTGCTCCGTCACCCGGCCCTGATCGACGCCCTCCTCGAGAATCCGGATCTCGCCGCCGACGGCCGGCGTCGGCTGCTCGAGATGCGCGAGGAGTTCTTCGACAAGGACGAGCGGCGCCGCGAGCAGGAGCGCCTCCGCCTCGAGGAAGAGGAGCGCCGCGCGCGCCAGGAAGCCGCGGGCATCGTCTTCGACGAGTCCGAAGAGGAAACGGCGGGCGCCACGGGCGAGGCCGCGGAATCCGGAGGCAGCGCCGAGCTCTCCGACGAAGAGGCCAACTCGGCCGCCCTCGCGGCAGTGTTTCGCCGGATCTCCATGATGACGGTCAAGGAGAAGCTCGGGCCTGGCGCAGCGCGGGACGAAGGAGGAGCGGCGCATCCTCATCGGGGACGTCAACAAGATCGTGAGCATGGCGGTCCTGCGATGTGAATCATTGTCCCTGGCGGAGCTCGAGACTTTCTGCGCCATGCGGCATCTGCACACCGAGCTCTTTCACGAGATCGCGGGGACGCGGGAGTGGATGAAGCGGCCCCGGATCCAGCTCGCGCTCGTCACCAACCCGGCCGTGCCCCTCGCCATCACGCTGCCGCTCGTGAAGTTCATCTCCATGCGCGATCTGCGCAACCTGTCCCGCGACCGCAACCTCCCGGAGGGCATCCGGGTCGCCGCCCGCAAGGTCCTTTTGGAGAAGCGCGGATAGCACGCTCGGGCCTGCGCATCCGCGCCCGAGGGCCGGTCCCGCCGGCGCCGGCGCTTGCCGAAGCCGTTGCTTTCTCGTATGTTAACCTTCGCTGAACTTCCGCATCGTGATCGAGGTTTCAACGTAAATGCCCCGAGAGTTGGACTATTACGGGTTGCTGGGCGTGGCGCGTGACGCCAGCGAGGCCGAGATTCGCGAGCGTTTCCGGACGCTGGCGCGCGAAGCCCACCCGGACCGCGCTCCCGCCGCGAAGAAGGCGGAAGCGGAAGGGAAGTTCCAGGATTTGACCGAAGCCGTGAACGTCCTGACGAGCGCCGAACGGCGCAAGGCCTACGATTTCGATCTGGCCGCCGCCGCCGGCATGTCCGAGGATACGGACATGGTGGCGCACAACTACCTCGGCCAGGGCATCGCTGCCTACAAGGACCGCAAGTTCGCCGAGGCGGCCGGAAACTTCCAGCTGGCGGTCGGGCGCAATCCCAGGGACGTCAAGGCACAGCACTACCTCGGCCTGGCCTCGGCCCGCGCCGGCGACGTGCGCGCGGCGGTCAAGGCGATCGAGTCCGCGCTGGCGATCGAGCCGCACAACGGCGCGCTCCTGAAAGACGCGGGCGCGATCTTCCGGCAGGCGGGCCTGCTCCTGAAGGCCGAGAAGGCCTACCAGGAAGCCATACGCTGGGACCCCGCGGCGGCCGAAGCGCGCAAGGCGCTCGAAGAGATCCGCGTGCAGCGCGCAGGGCGAGGGTAGCGCGATGGCCCGGATCGATGTCTTCGGCCTGACCGACGTCGGCAAGAAGCGCAAGCACAACGAGGACGCCTTCGCGCTCGAGGAGGTCGAGGGCTTCTTCGTCGTCGCCGACGGCATGGGCGGCCACGCGGCCGGCGAGGTCGCGGCCAAGATCACGGTCGAGACGATCGGGGAGTTCATCGCGGCCACGCGCCAGAAGGAAGAGGCGACCTGGCCGTTCAAGTACAACCACGAGCTCCACTTCAACAGCAACCGGCCTCGCCGTGGCGATCGAGAAGGCCAACGAGCGCGTGATGGCGGCGGTCGCGGCCCAGCCCTGGCTCAAGGGCATGGGGACGACGGTCGTCGCGGGCCTGCTCAACGACAAGAGCGTTTCCCTCGCGCACGTGGGCGACAGCCGGGCGTACCTCTACCGCGACGGGCGAGCTGACGCGCCTGACCGACGACCACTCCTGGGTCCACGAGCAGGTGACGGCCGGGATCCTGACCGAGGACGAGGCGAAGACGCATCCGCTGAAGAACGTCGTGACGCGGGCCCTCGGCGGCGGCGCGTCGGTTTCGCCGGACCTGCGCGAGATGGAGTTCAAGGTCGGCGACATGTTCCTCTTCTGCTCGGACGGGCTGACGACGATGCTCTCGGACGAAGAGATCCGGGACATGATCGCGGCCGACGACAGCAAGCGCTCCGAGGACCACTGCCACGCGCTCGTGGACCTCGCCAACGAGAAGGGCGGCGTGGACAACATCACGGTCGTGTTCGTGAAGGTCGAAGAGCTCGGACCGCCCCCCGAAGTCGAGTAGCCTTCCCGCCCCTCAACGTCCGCCCCGCTCGATCCGTACACACATTGACGCGCCCATGCCCGAGGACTACCCTCTGGAAATGATCCACCTGCGCCGGCTCCGCCTCGGGATCGGACGGGCCCTGCTGGGCGTGGCGGCTGTCGCGGCCTCGGTCCTCCCGGCGCGGGCGGTTGTCCGGGACGGCGCCGCGCCGGCCCAGCGGCTCTCCTGGGCGCAGAGCCCGGAGCGCCACTTCCTTCCGCCCCGGACGCTCCCGGCGGCCCACGCCGTCCTCTTCGACGAGGCGGACGATCCGGTCCTGGCCGCGGCGCTTTCGGGAGATCTCGCGCGGCTCTCGGACGAGCTGTACGGCAAGCAGGGTTGGCGCGCGCCCTTCTCCGACGACGAGCCGCTGCGCATCTACGTGGCCCGGCGCGAGTCGGGCGGCGTGCGCACGGTCGCGGGGCGGCCGGCGGCGAAGGGACGGCTCGAGTCGGCCTCGATCCTGCTCGACGGCTCCGGGCTCTCGAGCGCGCAGATCGCGCGCGAGGTCGGCCGGCAGGTCGTCCTCGCGACGCTCGACGGCTACGGCGTTCAGGACGACTTTCTCGCCCCGGCGATCGCGGAGCATCTGTCCGGCAAGCGCGGCCGGCGCCGCCTCCGAGGACGCCTGGACCGCGGCGGCCGCGCCGACGCTCGACTTCCGCGCGCGGCCCGAGGTCCTCGGCTCGCTCTGGGTGGCCGAAGTCGCGCGGTCGGCCGGCGGGAACGGAATCCTGCGCGAGGCATGGGAGCGCGCCGCGGCGCAGGGCGAATCGTCCGTCGATGCGCTCTCGCGCCGGCTCGTCGAGACGAGCGGCGAAACCGCCGACCAGGTCCTTCTGCGGGCAGCGGCGCGCCTGTATGCCGCCGTCGAGCCCGAGGCATCGCCGTCGCGCCTGCGACTGCTCGACGTCCAGTCCGGCGCGATCGACGCGGCGGCGCCAGCGGCCTTCACCGTGACGCACCGCGCGTTCCTGCCCGAGACCGACGAGACGCTCAAAGTGGCGTGGCCGCCGGACGGCGCCTCGGGCGCCGCGGTCGTGCGCTATCGCGATGCCGCCCTTGCCCCCGACGTCGTGTTCTTCGCCGCCGGCGACGCGCGCGCCGTCCCGCTGTCGGGCGTGGCCCGCATCGACTGGCTGGTGGCCGGCAGCGCGGAGGGCGGCCGAGGCGTCGCGGCGCCCGTCTACGGCACGCTCTCGTCGGAGATTCCCTTCCGCAAGCTCGAGGCGCGCGCCGAGTCGGGATCCGACGGCGCCCGCCTGATCTGGACGACCGCGAGCCACGAGGGCATGTGGGGCTGGGCGGTGTTTCGCGAGGAGGTCCGGTCCGACGGGCGCATCGCGCGCACCGGTCCCGAGATCGTCCCTTCCTCGGAGAGCGCGGAGGGGTCGTACCGATACCAGTTCGTGGACTCGGCCACGACGCCCGGCGCGTTCTACCGCTACACGGTGTGGGCCGTCACGAGCGAGGGCGTGCTGGCGCGGGCCTTCGCCGCGACGCTGAAGGCGGAATAGGCCTCAGGACTTCCGGGCGCGGGCGCGCCGGCGATCCTTCGCGAGCTGTTCCAGGACGATCTCCCGGTGGTCGAACGCGAACTTGAGCTTGCGGATCTCGGCCGGCGTGAACCACCGGGCCTCCGCGGCGTCGTCGCCGCCTTTGGCCCGGCCGCGCACGCGGGTGGCCGCGTAGAGCACGGTGACGTTGTGGCCGCGCGGATCGCGGTCCGGCCGCGAGTACACGCCGCGCAGCTCCCCGACGCGCACGTGCAGCCCGGTTTCCTCGAGCGTCTCGCGCGCGCAGCACTTCTCGGTCGTTTCCTTCCACTCGCAGAAGCCGCCGGGCAGCCCCCAGTGCCCGAGAAAGGGCGGGCGGCCGCGGCTGACCAGCAGGACGCGGCCCTGGCGGTCGCGCACCCAGGCGTCGACCGTCAGGCGGGGCATCTTCGGGTTCGTGTACGGGCTTCTTCATTGGTACCTCTCGAAGAATTCGCGGATCTCGTCGGCCGGATGCTTCGTGGCGAGCTCGCGCGGCGTCTCGTCGTACCAGTCGCGCGGAAGGCGGCTCGCGTACGGCTCCTCGAGGAAGCGCGCGCACACGAGCGCGATCACGCCCCGGTCGTTCTCGCTGCGGATGAGCCGCCCCGCCGCCTGCACGACGCGCGTCATCCCCGGCTGCAGGTAGGCGTAGTCGAAGCCGGCCTCTTCCTTGTCGTCGAAGTAGCGGCGCAGCAGCTCCCGCTCGAAGGAGACCTGCGGCAGGGCCGGCGAGACGACGAAGACCGCCGAGAGCAGCTCGCCGGGATAGTCCACGCCCTCGGCGTACATGCCGCCCGACACCGCGAAGAGCAGCGTGCCGCCCGGCGGCGGCGAGGAGAGCGCCTCGAGCAGGTGCTGCCGCTCGAACGCGGTCAGGTCGGGCCTCTGGACGAGCAGGCGCGAGCGCGTCGGCGGCATGCGCTCGGCGACCGCCGTCAGGAAGCGATAGGAGGGAAAGAGCACGAGGTCGTTGCCGCCGTGGGCGTCGGACATGCCGGCGAGCAGCGCCGCGATCCGGTCGTAGTTCTTCTCGCGCGCCTTGAACGTCGTGCGCACGGTCGGGACGATCATCACCTTCCGGTTCTCCGGCGGAAACGGCGGCGGCAGCGAGATCGACGACGTGCGGTCCTTCTCGAGCCCGAGCACGCGCTGGATCGCCTCGGGCGGCGTGAGCGTCGCCGAGAGCAGGATCGTCGAGTGGGCGGCGCGGAAGACCGGCGCGAGCGCCCGCGCGGGGTCGAGGCAGACGAGGCCGAGCCGGATCCCGCCGGCCTGGCGCTCGATGACGCAGGTGAAGTCGGGGCCCATCATCGAGAGCACGGCCGTGAAGCGCTGCAGCGTGAAGTGGAAGTCCATGACCGGGTCGTCCACGAGCGCGAGGCGCGTCTCGCGCTTCCACGCGAGGTAGCGCATGAGCTTGGCTTCCCAGTCCAGGCGCAGGTCGAGGATCCGCTCGGTCGGCGGCTCGATCTCCGCGATCGCCTCTCCCTCGGGCAGTTCCTCGGCCGCCGATTCGAGGATCTCCATCAGTTCCTCGATCGAGATCGTGATGTCCACGAAGAGATCGCCCGCCTGCAGGGCGAGGCGGTTGCGCAGGGCGGCGAGATCCTCTTCGAGGATTTCCGGCGAGAAGATCTGGCGCGCGCGGTCGGGCAGGTTGTGCGCCTCGTCGATCAGCAGGATCGCTTCCTTCAGGTCCTCGCCCGTCAGGTGCCGCAGCGCGGCGGCGGGCTCGAAGACGTAGTTGTAGTCGGCGACGATCGCGTCGGCGCGCGAGGCGACCTCGAGCTGCACCTCGAACGGGCAGACCTCCTCGCGCCGGGCCTCCTCGAACACGGTGTCCGGGTCGAGGTGCGCGTAGCCGTCGCGCAGCCGCCCGAGCAGGTTCGACCGCTCCATCTTGTCCGGGTAGTCCTTCGCGAACCGGCAGAAATCCTCGTGGCAGAGGATCTTGTCGTTCGCGCACATGCGCTCCTTGGCGCGGACCTGGACCGTCTGGAACGCCCGCTCGTTCATCGCGACGAGCGAGGACACGGCCATCTTCTGCTGCAGCGTCTTGGACGTCAGGAAGACGATCTGGCGCCCGGAGGCCAGGCCCTGGGCGAGGGCGGGGTGGAGCGCGGCCGCCGTCTTGCCCGAGCCGGTCGGCGCCTCGGCGATGAGGTTCTCGCCGGAGGCCACGGCGTTGCGGATCGCGTCGATCAGCTTCTCCTGGATGGGGCGCGGGGCGGTGTGGGGGAAGGGCAGCCGGGCGGCCGCCGCGGCCTTGCGCTCCCGCGCGACCTTCATGTTGCGCCAGATCGCGAGCGCCCGGGCGAGCCGCCGCTCGACCTCGTGCTCGATCTCGTCGTCGAAGGGCACGTCGAGCGACAGCTCGGAGCCGGTCTCGATGTCCACGTAAACGAGGGCGCCGTTGACGTTGCTGCCGTGCCCGAGCCGGCGCCAGAGGTAGCAGTAGCCGAGCAGCTGCCGCCGGTCCCGCTCGAACGCGTATCCGGAGGGCCGGACCCCGTCGACCGTGAGGTTGGTCGACTTGAGCTCCTCGATCAGCCACTGCCCGGGCGCGCGCTCGATGCAGCCGTCGAGCCGGCCCGTCAGGACGGCGGTCCAGTCCTCGACGGGCAGGCGCGCCTCGAGGTGGACCTCGGCGCGGTACGTGGGATGGAGGTTGCGTCTCTCGTTGAGGACACGGGTGTGGATCTGCGCCCCGAGACCGAGCCGGCGCCAGCCGTCGCCGCGATCGAAGCCGACGCGGCGGAACCCCTCGTCCTCCGCCAGCTCGCGAACGGAGATTTCAAATACGCGGTTGGCTTCGTCAAATCGCAAGAAGCGTCGATTATAATTTGCGGGTGAGTCGAGTGCTGCCCAATCGAACCCGGATCCCGGTCCTCGTCGCGCTGCTCGCCCTGTTCCTGGCGCCGGCCGCGCAGGCCTCCAAGCCCCGCAAGGCCGCCGCGCCGCAGACCCTGCAGCAGGTGCTCGACCAGGTGGGCCGCCGCGCCCCGGTGCGTTCGGCCGCCGTCTCCGTCGCGATCGCGGACCTCGAGACCGGCGAGGTCGTCTATGCCCGCAATCCCGACCAGGCCGAGACGATCGCGTCCGTCACGAAGATGCTTTCGTCGGCCGCGGCGTTGCACTACCTCGGCCCGACCTACAAGTTCCACACGACGTTCTGGCGGCGCGGCGAGGTCCACGACGGCAATCTCGTCGGATCGCTGCTGGTCGTCGGCGGGGGAGACCCCAACATCTCCGGTCGTTTCTACGAGAACGACTCGTTCGCCGTGTTCGACCGCTGGGCGGAAGGGCTCAAGCAGGCCGGGATCGTGCGCGTCTCGGGCGACCTCATCCTGAACGCGAGCGCGTTCGACGGCATCTACCGCCACCCCGACTGGCCGCCCGATCGCGACACGCGCTGGTACCAGGCGCCCATCTCCGCGCTTTCGTACAACGACAACGTCGTGATCGTGTCCGTCGGCCGCGGCGCCCTGCCTGGCGCTCCGGCGATCGTCTCGATCGACCCGGACACCGACATCGTCCAGAGCGTTGCGCGCGCGAGAACGGTCGGCAAGACCGGCAAGGTGCGCGTCGCCGTGGCGCGGCCCGGCGGGTCGGACCAGGTGTTCGTGGACGGGACCGTCCCGGCGCGATATTTCCGCTACTCGGTGCCGCTGGCGATCGACGACCCGCCGAAGTTCTTCGGCGCCGCGCTGAAGAGCCGGCTGCGCGCCGCGGGAATCGAGCTCACGGGTTCCGTCGTCGAGAAGGCGGTCAAGCCGGACAACGCATGGGCCCTCGATTGCGACGACCGAGTCGGACCTGATCCCGACGATGTCCGTCTCCAACAAGCACAGCCAGAGCTTCTACGCCGAGCAGATCTTCAAGACGCTCGCGGCCGAAAAGACGGGGCGCGGCACGTGGGAAGGCGCTTTGGCCCTCTCCAGGCAGTTCTTCGCCTCGATCGGGCTCGACCCGGCCCGCTACGACATCCACGACGGCTCGGGCCTTTCGGCGTCCAACCGGGTCACGGCGGGCGACATGGTCAAGTTCCTCCGGGCCATGAACGTCCACCCCCAGGGAGCCGTCTGGCGGTCCACGCTGGCAGTCTCCGGGGACCCGGAGGGGACGCTCCGCAGCCGCCTGATGGACTCGGTGACCCGAGGGCAGGTGCAGGGCAAGACCGGCACCCTGAACGGCGTCTCGACCCTCGCGGGGTACGCCCAGGCGGGTTCCGGCAAGACCTACGCCTTCGCCATCCTGCTCAATGGGGGCGTCGGCGATTCCCGCGCCCACGCCTACCAGGACCGCCTGGTCCGCACCCTCATCCAGAAGGGGTAGGGCAGAACTCCCGGTCACACGGGAGCGACAAAAATACTTGACACCCTCGTTCTGAGGCTGTGATCAAATATCCCTGATTCGTTTTTGGGCCGCTCTGTCGGCCCGCTAGTAGGTGGGATTCATGAGGTCATGGTCGGTGTACTGGGCGAAGCCTGCCCATCCGGGCCGGTTTTCCGATACCGCTGTGTCCGCAGGACTAGGTTTCATGACCCCGGGCATGTGGCCAGGGGTCTTTGGCGTAAAGGTGGTTCAACTTGAACTCATCTCACGGCGCAGTCCCTACCTAAGTCGGCTAACTAACTGAATTATAAAGCGTTTATCCTCTATCGCAATTTTGCGATTGAGGGTGTTGTGTTTTCTGTCGCACAGGTATAGCCTGTCACTAACTCCCAGAGACAGACAGGAGACTGGCGTATGGAGATCTCGGACGAATTCGACAGCGGCTCCCTCTGCGGAGGACGTGTTCGAGAAAGAGGTTGAGACGGTCTTTCAAGAGACCCTGGGCCTCATCCACATCGCCCTCGTCTCTCACTACCAACTGACCGAGCAAGAAGCGACCGAGCTCGAGAAGGATCTCTTCGTTTGGTTTCGTCGCTTCTGCTACCGGCCGGGTGCTTCGGTCAGAGAGAACCGTCCCTACCTGCTCGTCGCGTGTTGCCAGTTCGCGCGCGAATACCAGAAGTACGTTGTCGGAACTGGTGTTCGCGACGTCCGACGACAAACTGAAGTCGCTTCTCGATCGCGAGCCGGCAGACGTGGCTCACGATTTCTCGCGCAGTCTTCAGCTCTACGACTTTCGGCGGTCCGATGCCTGAAGCGGCGCAAGCTACTCCGCTTCCGTTCGAAGGGAGCGCTCCGTCGACCCGCTCCGTGAGGAAGCGGACGCCGAGCGACTGCGTTTCTCATCGCACGCCGAGGAGCGTGCCGTGAGCGGACTCTCTGCGGATGCAGATGTCTCTGACTGCGATCTGCGCTCGCTTGACCCGACCTAGTGAACTCCGACCCAAGCGTCGCGGCGCGAGAAGGCGCCTGCGGTCTATCAGGTCCTTACGGCGACGCAGGCGAGTCGATTTCTTCTTTGACGAGCGCGACTTCTTTCTGGGGAGAGCGCCTTGCTGGCAGCGGCTGCGCCTGCGCCTGCTTGGGAAGAGCGAGGAGACCGAGCGGTGGTTCGATCAGGGCGGAGGCCAAGCTTCAGGCACACGGTCTCGCCGGCGCCTCACCTTGCGCGGGTCGCTTACAACCGGCTGGCGCTTCGGTATCAGACTCGGCGGTACGAAGAGGTTCTGGAGCTACTGCCCTCCGTCGCCCTCACCTTTGAGAAGCTTGGTATGACGGACGATTGGGCGAAGTGTCAGTTCCTGGAAGCAATGAGCTCTCAAAGACCTGGGTAGGATCGATGAAGCTGCCGGCAAGCTCGAAAGCCTGGCCCTTCGTGAGACGATGGCGGTCGACGCCGCGTTGCGAGGGATGGCACTCGTGAACCTCGGCGATCTTCGATCGGGCGCGGGCTTGTTTGAGCCGCTCTTGGAAGCCGTACCGAGAGGCCATGCCCCTCCTCGAAGGAGGCTGAGGCGGCTCTATGCGACTCGCCGACCTGAAGAGCCATGGTCGGCGGAACCCTCCGCCAGATGGGCCAGATCGCGCGGTGCTTGAGGCCTATCGGGACGCGGTGAAGGATTTTGCGGACTTGGGTATGGTCTACCCGCGAAGCCTACTTCCGGATTCTGTTCGCCGAGCTGCTGCTCGAAGCTGGAAAGGCTCGCGAAGCTGAGTGGCAGATCTTGGCCGCGCTGCCCGACGATCGATGAAGAGAAGATGGTTCCGGAAGGATTCGCCGCCGTCGCGCTTCTTCGGGAGTCGGTTCGCCAGCGGAAGACGGACCCGAAGGCCCTGCTTGAAGTCCGCGCCGTATCTTGCAGGCGCAGGAACTAGCCGCACCCCTCCCAGCGCCCTCCCCCCGCTTCCAGTCTCGTGACAATATGTAAGTAAGAGATCCCGGTTTCCACGAACCGGAGGTGAAGGATGCCTTCACGGGTCAGACGGGAGCGGTCGATGGGCCAGTCGGCTCCAGCTCCCGCGAGTGTCCATGTCGGAGGCCGACATGGAGGTCTTCTACAGAGAAGTGTTCCTCCCGCTGGTTCGTCGAAGTACCTGGAAACACGGACTTTCTAAGGACGATGCACGCGACATTGTCCAGGATGCATTCGTCCTAGCCATCTCGAAGCTGGATTCCGCCAGGAACCCAAAGGCTTGGCTGATACAGGTCGTTGACCACTTGGCGCTCAACCACCAGCGCAAGCTCGCCAGACGCGCGAGGCTTGCGGATCACTGGATCGCCGGACCGCAAAGGGCGAGAGCCAAACCTGGACGAGGGGGAGGTGGGCTATTAGCGTTCGGTGCGACTCCCTAGCTCTATCCGGATGGCTTAGATCGACAGCTGACCGACGAATCTCCGTTGGCCTTGATGTTGATACCTCCGTGACGCGCGCAAGAACTTTGGCGGCCGAACTGGCCACCGAATCCGCCGTGTCTCTGCGTTGGAGCACTGACCTCCCCGACGTTCTTTACGGGCTCTGTTGGTTGCTGGGCAATCAGGGTGAACCAAGTCTTCAAAGCCGAGCTATTTCGAGCGCGGCATACCACGCCGTCGCCCAGGTGGATTGGCCAAGCCAGGTCATTGACGAAAGGAGCGGGATTCTCGCTTCTCTCGCCTATGCAGGCTTGGCGAATCAGCTGGAGGAACGGTCACTTCGCGGACATGCGCTTGTACGAAGCGCGCTGCGAAAGCCATGTCTTGGAGCAAGAACACGCGCGCGACTTCCTCGCCCTTCCGCCTGGAGGGCGGTCGACAGTTCTGAACGCGCGGTATCTCTCGGACCCGGCAGTCTTGCTGACAGCGATCTTGAGGGTTCGCCGCCTCTCGAACGCGGAGCCGAGCCGTGCAGTTCTTTATGGGTGCGAACTTTTCGATTGGATTGGCGAGGCGGGGAGAACCGGGCCCTCAGACGAAACAGCGTGGTTCGCGTGTCAGGCCGCCCTAGTAGTCGGGGGGGCGCTTCGACACCTCGGCCAGCTTTCTGAGGTTGAGAACTGGCTCGACCGTGCGGACGCGGCAGCGAGGCGAACCAGCTGCTCCGGGCTGACGCCTTCAGGTCGAATACCAGAGGTTGACCAACATGTTCGTTCGACGCCAACTGAGCGCGGTGCGTGACCGCAGCTCGAAGCTCATAGAGGGCCTCGAGCGCCTCGGGCTGGAGTCGGAGTTGGGGAAAGCGATGTTCCTGCACGCATGTGCGCTGAAGGAGGAAGGGTCGGCGACAGCGCTCGACGCGTTCGAGAATCTGCTTACGAGGCCTGAAGTTACGCGGGACGCGTTGCTTTGCGGTCTGTCGCTCATGCATATCGGTGACCTGCGGGGATCCCGCGGACGAGTTGAAGCGGCCACCGGCTGCTTTAGGAGAGCTCTTCCGCTACTTGAGGAGTCCGGAGTGCCGTGGGCGTTGGCGGACTTTGATGCAGTCGTGGCTGAAAAATTCCGAGACGCAGGGCTGTCTGTCGGCGGCGATCGACAGATATCGGTCCGCGATCAAGACATACAGCGACAAGGGGTTTTCGGTACGTGAGAGTTACTTGCGTGTCCTTCTATCCGAAACCCTAATCGCGGATGGGCGGCAGGCCGAAGCGGCGGCCGAGCTGGTTGCTGCTCTCCCAGCCATCGAGCGGGAATCGCTGCGCCAAGAGAGCATTGCAGCAATAGCGCTTCTTCGGGAAGCGCTTAAGCGAAGCCGGCCCGACTACGAAGCCCTCTCAACTCTCCGCGTGCAGCTCGAACGCCCGAAGAAGGAGGGCTCGTGAGGTATCTGTTCGCACTGATCCGATCCGTCGTTCGACGCCCGGCGCAGCCGCCGCAATCTGTAAGAGCAGGTGCGAGGAGGGGCGATCCTGCCATTCGGCTTCTAGGCAGTCCTGAGGCTCGTATATCGTTTCTGGGTGCGGACCGTCCTCTACCTCCACGGCTTCGCCTCGTCCCCCGCCGGCCGAAAGATCGCCCTTCTCCGCGACGCCCTCCCGGCCGACGAATTCCGGGTCGTCGCCCCTGACCTGAACCAGCCGTCCTTCGCGCAGCTCGACTTTCGAGCGATCGTCGCCGCGGCGATCGACGCTGCCGCGGCCGATCCTCCGTCGGTCGTCGTCGGCAGCTCGCTCGGCGCCATGGTGGCGCTCGAGGCGTCGCGGAAGGGCCTCCGGGCCCCGCTCGTCCTGATCGCCCCGGCCCTCGCCTTCGGCAAGCGCTGGACCGAGAAGCTCGCTCCCGGCGATCCGCTGCCGTTCTTCCACCACGGGCAGAATCGCGAGGTCCCGATTCACCGGCGCTTCTTCGAGGAGATGGCGCAGGTGCAGTCGGACCGCGACCCGCCGCGCGACCGGGTGACGATCCTGATGGGCGCGAAGGACGAGAGCGTGCCGTTCGACGGCGTCTACGCGACCTGGCGGCGGTGGGAGGCGAGCGGGGCGCTGAAGCCGGGGTCGCGGTTCATCGCGATTCCGGATGGCGACCATGGGCTGATCGACTACGTGGGGCAGATCGCCGACGAGGTCCGGGCCGCGGCGGCGAGCGGATAGAATCGGCGCCTCATGGCGCTTTCGGGGCTCGGTCTCTTCCTGCTGGAAGCCTGCGCGGGCACGGCCTTCCTGCTGCTCCTTTTCCCGCCGACCGTGCTGGGAAAGGGCTTCTTTTCGCTCCACGGGGCGCTGGCGGCGATCTTCGGGGGCCTGGCGCTCCTCGTGAAGCCGTCGGGGCTGCCGCACGGCATGACGGTGGCGGCGACGGGGCTGCTGGCGATCTACACCCTGCTCGCGCACTGGGGCTGGGCGTCGCAGGCCCGCGCGGTGCTGCTGGCGGGGTCGATCTGCGCGGGCTGGAGCCTCGCCCGGGTGGCCCTGGTGGCGCCGCTCGACGCGGGCAACGCGTGGACGGTGGTCGGCGCGATGGCGGGGGGGCTTTTCTTCGGCTCGGTCGTGCTGATCATGAACCTCGGCCACTGGTACCTGGTCTCGCGCTCGCTCCCGTTCAAGCTGCTGGCGCGCGGCGCGGCGCTATTCGCGGGGCTGGCGGTCTTCCGCACGGTCTACCTCGCGCTCTCGGTTGCGGCGCATCCGGGCTCCGAGGGGCTGCACACGCTCCTCTCGCTCGAGAAGGACGCGCTCTTCTTCCTCTTCCGCGTCCTGTGGGGCATCGTCGGGCCGCTCGCGCTCTCGTACTTCATCTGGCGCACGGCCGAGATGAAGTCGAACCAGGCGGCGACCGGGCTGCTGTACGTCGCTCTCGTCTTCGTCCTGATCGGCGAGCTGCTGTCGTCCTACCTGACCGTGGCGACCGGGTTCCCGGCTTAGCACCCGGAACGATGCGGGCGAGGTACTACTGCGCGGACTGCCTGACGGCGCGCGAGCACGCCGAGACGGACGCGGGCGACTTCGCCTGCGCCAAGTGCGGCAAGGCCTACGCGGCCCGGTTCGAAGGCGTGCTGTCGTCCGAGGGCGTCGAGCAGTGCGCGTTCTGCGGCAATCACTCCTTCTTCCTGCAGAAGGACTTCGACCAGCGGCTCGGGTGCCTGATCATGGGTGTGTCGCTCGGCGGTCGCGCTCTTCGTCGGGTGGAAGTTCGGGTGGATCTGGTTCACGCCGGTGCTGCTGGCCACCGTCGTCGTCGACTGGATCGTCGCGGCGAAGATTCGCCCGGTCACGATCTGCTACCGCTGCGACGCGGAGTATCGCGAGATGCCGGTCCACCCGCGGCACAAGGGGTACGACCCGCACGTCGCGGAGCGCTTCGCGGAGAAGAAGACCGTGCGGCGGATGCGATGAAGATCTACGACATCTCGCGCCGCCTCGACGAAGAGACGCCGGTCTGGCCGGGCGACACGGCGTTCAGCTGGCGCGAGACGAGCAGCCCGGGCGCTGCCGCGCCGTGGGGCTCGACGAACTTCTCGATGAGCGCCCACTGCGGCACGCACGCCGATGCGCCGAGCCACGTGTTCGCCGACGGCAAGACGATCGGGCAGATTCCGCTGACGGCCTACGTCGGGCCGGCGCGGGTGGTGGAGCTGCCCGGCCTCGGCGAGGTCGGGCCCGGACGCCCTGCCGCGCAAGGCGCTCGGCATCGCGCGCGTCCTCTTTCGCAGCGGCGGCAAGGCGTCGCTGTCGCCGTTCGCGGCGCTGCTGCTGGCGGAGAAGGGGACCGTGCTCGTCGGCACCGACGCGGCTTCGATCGACCCGGAAGACGCCGAGGACCTGCCGGCCCACCGCGCGCTGCTCGGCAACGGGGTCGCCCTGCTCGAGGACCTGGACCTCGAGGGGGTGCCCGAGGGCGCCTACCAGCTCGTCGCGGTGCCGCTGCGATTCGAGGACCTGGACGCGTCGCCGGTGCGCGCGATCCTGATCCAGGAATCGGAGCCCTAGAGCCCGGGCCCTAGGGGAACAGCCCCCGCAGCCGCGTCGCTTCCTCGACGCGCCCGACCGCCAGGATCAGCGCTCCGGTCCGCAGGTTCGTGTCGTAACGGCGCGCGGTCTCGGCGACGTCCTCGTACGCGCGGCGCAGCGACCGCTCGAGATGGTTGCGCACGACGTCCGCGTCCCAGAAGAACGACTGGAGGTCCTGCACCCACTCGAAGTACGAGACGGTGACGCCGCCCGCGTTGGCGAGGATGTCGGGGATGACGACGATGCCGCGTTGGCGCGGAGGATGTCGTCGGCGTCGGGCGTGGTCGGGCCGTTGGCCGCCTCGACGACGATCCTGGCCTTGACGCGCGCGGCGTTCGCGCGCGTGATCTGCGCCCTCCAGCGCCGCGGGGACGAGGATGTCGACCGGCAGCTCGAGCAGCTCGGCGTTGGAGATCTTCTGGCCGGCGGCCGCGGTGACCGAGCCGCTTCTTGCCGTCTTGTGCCGCGTTGACGAGCTCGCGATGTCGCAGGCCCTTCTTGTCGTAGATGCCGCCGCGCGAGTCGGAGACGGCGACGACCTTGACGCCGGCCTCGTCCAGGAAGCGCGCGCACGTGCATGCCGACGTTGCCGAAGCCCTGGACGGCGACCGTGGCGCCCTTCGGCGGTCGAGGCGCATGCGCTTGGCAGCCTCGTCGATCGTGACGAAGCACGCCGCGGCCGGTCGCCTCGTTGCGGCCGGCCGAGCCGCCGAGCTCGATCGGCTTGCCGGTGACGACGCCGAGCATCGAGTAGCCCGTGCGTCATCGAGAAGGTGTCCATGATCCAGGCCATGAGCTGCGGCGTCGTGTCGACGTCCGGCGCGGGGATGTCCTGGTCGGGGCCGATGATGATCGCGATCTCCGACGGTGTAGCGGCGCGTCAGCCGCTCGTGCTCGTCCGTCGAGAGCGCCTTCGGGTCGACCGTGATGCCGCCCTTGGCGCCGCCGAACGGGAGGTTGACGACGGCGCACTTCCAGGTCATCCACATGGCCAGCGCCTTGACCTCGTCGAGCGTCGACGCCCGGGTGGTAGCGGATGCCGCCCTTGGAGGGCCCGCGCGCGATCGTGTGCTGGACGCGGTAGCCCGTGAAGACCTTGATCTTCTTGTTGTCCAGCTTGATCGGGACGGAGACGGTGAGCTGCCGCTTCGGCGTGCTCAGCAGCTCGCGCGTGCCGGCGTCGAGCTCGAGGAACTCGGCGGCGCGGTCGAACTGGGTGAGGGCGAACTCGTAGGGGTTGAGGTTCTCCGGTGTGGCCGGGGCGGGCTTGCGCTTCTGTGCCATTCGTCTCTCCTTCGCGGTTGGCGGGATCGACTGCCGTGGGGCAACGGTGGGCTCAGGGGCCTGCGAACGGAAGGGTCGCCGCCGCGCGGCGGGCGACCTCCCACAGGGTGGACGGGAAGATGCCGAAGCCGAGGATCGCCGCGGCGCAGAGGGCGAGCGCGAGCCGGTCCGCGGGCGCCAGCGCCGGCGGCGCCTCGGTCTCGACGGGCTCGCGCATGTAGAGGATGTAGACGACCTTCAGGTAGTAACCGATGGAGACGAGGCTGTTCGCGACGCCGACCAGGGCGAGCGCGTAGAAGCCCTTCTCCAGCGCGGCCTTGAAGAGGAAGAACTTGCCGATGAAGCCGGCCGTCGCGGGGATGCCGGCCAGCGAGAAGAGGCAGAGCGCGAGCACCGCGGCGGCGAACGGGGCGCGGCGGCCGGCGCCGGCGAGCAGCGCGACCGGGTGCGGCTTCGTCTCGTCGCGGTAGAGGGCCGCGACCGCGGCGAAGGCGCCGGCGTTCGAAGCGAGGTACGCGAAGAAGAAGACGATGGCGGCCGCCAGCGCCTCCTGGCCGAAGACCGCCAGAGAGATCGTGACGTAGCCCATCTGCGCGATGCCCGAGTAGGCGAGCAGCCGCTTGATGTCGCGCTGCGCGAGCGCCACGACGTTGCCGAGCGTCATCGAGAGGATCGCGAGGGCGACGAGGCCGATCCGGAACCGGTCGGGCATGCCGCCCTCGAAGGCCGCCGCAAAGACGCGGTAGAGGACGATGCACGCTCGCGCCCTTGGGCGCCACCGAGAGGTACGCGACGGCGGGCGTCGGCATGCCCTGGTACACGTCGGGCGCCCAGGCGTGGAAGGGCGCGAGCGACATCTTGAAGCCGAACCCGACGAGCAGCAGGAGCAGGCCGAAGATCACGGCCGGGCTCTCGACGAGGCCCGGGCGGGTCAGTCCCTCGATCTTCGTCCCGCCGCTCGCTCCGAAGAGCAGCGCGATGCCGTAGAGCGTGAACGCCGAGCCGAAGGCGCCCGTCAGGAAGTACTTCAGGCCGGCCTCCGACGAGGCCGCGACCGTCCGGAAGAAGCCCGCGAGCACGTAGAAGGCGAGCGAGAGCGTCTCGAGGCCGATGAACACGATCACGCAGGTCGAGTCCGCGCGTCATGAGCGAGACGCCCAGGTGGCCCCAGAGCAGCAGGGCGTAGAACTCGCCCTTCTCCTCGCCCGTGCGTTCGAGGTAGGGCTTGGCCATGAGGATCGCCAGCACCGCGGCCGCCCCGAGGAAGAGGCCGATGAGCACCGTCAGCGTCGACGTGTCGAAGCGCCCGCCGAACGTCGTGCCGCGCGGGGCCTCGAGCAGGAAGTAGAGCGACCCCGCGACGCCCGCGAGCGCCAGCGTCGCGAACCAGCGGCGCAGACCGGGCGCGAAGGCCTCGACGAGCAGGATGAGGCAGCCCGTCGAGAGCCAGCACCATCTCCGGCGCGATCGACAGCAGGTCCGCGTGCGTGAACTTCACGAGGTCCGGCGTCATGGCGCGGCGCTCCGCGTGTACGAGATGGCCCGCTGCTTGGCGGCGACGGCCTTCTGGAGGTGCTCGACCGACGGGCGGATCCGGTCGAGGACGTCGTTCGGGCGCACGCCGATCCAGACCATCAGCACGACGAGCACGGCCGCCGCGATGAACTCGCTCGGCCGGACGTCGGTCAGCTTGCGGTTCTCCTCGTGCGCGAACGGGTTCCAGAAGACGCGCTGCACGAGCGTGAGCATGTAGATGGCCGACAGGATCACGCCGCGTCGCGGCCGCGGCGGCCCACCAGCGGTGGGGCGAGGTCCACGTGCCGAGCAGGATCAGGAACTCGCCGACGAACCCGTTCAGGCCCGGCAGGCCGATCGAGGACAGCGTGGCGATCGAGGAAGAGCGTGGTCGTGACGGGCACGACGCCGGCGATGCCGCCGTAGGCGTCGAGCTCCCGGGTGTGGCGGCGCTCGTAGAGGACGCCGACGAGCAGGAAGAGCGCGCCCGTCGAGAGGCCGTGGTTGATCATCTGGACGATCGAGCCGGTCAGCGACATCGTCGTGAACGCGCCGACGCCGATGACGACGAGGCCGAGGTGGGAGACGGACGAGTAGGCGACGAGCCGCTTCATGTCGTGCTGGGCGTACGCGACGAGCGCGCCGTAGACGACGCCGATGACGCCGAGGACGCCGAGCCAGCGGCGCGAAGTGCATCGCCGCGTCCGGAAAGAGGGGCAGCGCGAAGCGCAGGTAGCCGTACACGCCGAGCTTCAGCAGCACGCCGGCGAGGATGATCGAGCCCGCCGTCGGCGCCTCGGTATGGGCGTCGGGCAGCCAGGTGTGGAGCGGGAAGACCGGGACCTTGATCGCGAACGCGAGCGCGAAGGCGAGGAAGAGGTAGGTCTCGACGTGGCCCGTGAAGGGCGCCAGCCGGTACAGGTCCTCGAGGGCGAACGACCAGACGCCGGTCGGCGGACTGGTAGCCGATCGCGAGGTAGAGGATCGCGAGGAACATCAGGAGGCTGCCCGCCATCGTGAAGAGGAAGAACTTCATCGACGCGTAGATGCGGCGCGGGCCGCCCCAGATGCCGATGATGAAGTACATCGGCACGAGCATGACCTCCCAGAAGACGTAGAAGAGGGCGAGGTCGAGCGCGACGAGGCTGCCGAGCATCCCCGTCTCGAGGATGAGGAAGGCGATCGAGAAGCCGCGCACTTCCTTCTCGACGTGGGAGATACGAGAAGAGCAGCGAGACGGGCGTCAGCACCGTCGTCAGCAGCACGAGCAGCAGCGAGATCCCGTCGATGCCGACGTTGTAGGAGATCCCGAGCTGCGGGATCCACGCGACCTTCTCGCGGAACTGGAAGCCGAGCTGGAGGACGTCGAAGCGCGTCCAGAGCGGGAGCGACAGCACGAGCTCGAGGATCGAGACGCCGATCGCGAAGGAGCGCGCGGCGCCGACGGCCGAGCGCGGGAACAGCAGCAGGAGCAGCGCCCCCGCCGCCGGCAGGAAGACGAGGACGGACAGCAGGTGGTCGCGCCAGCAGGTGTCTCCATCAGATCGCCCCCACGACGAAGAGCAGGAGCGCGCGATCAGGCCGAGGAAGAACGTCAGGGCGTAATTGCGGACGTTGCCCGTCTGGAGGAAGCGCAGGAAGTCGCCCGCGAGCTCGACGAGGAAGGCGCTGGCGTTCAGGATCCCGTCGATGATCAGGACGTCGACGACCTTCCACAGCGTGCGCGCGAGCCAGCCGAAGGGCCGCACGAAGAGGAAGTCGTAGAGCTCGTCGATCCGGAACTTGTCGGCCACGAGGGCGTAGCACGCCGGGCATGGCGGCGGCGATGCGGGCCGGCACGCGGCCGCCCTGCTTCGCGTACCACTGGTAGGCCAGGTACAGCCCGGACGCCGCGACGGCCACCGAGACCGCCATCAGGATCCACTCGGTCGCGTGGGGGAGGGCCTCGTGGCCCGCCTCGTGGCCGGCGATGGGCGCGATGATCGGCGCGAGGAACGGCCCGATGAGGTTGGCGTGCTCGCCGAAGACCGCCGGCAGCCCGAGCCAGCCGACGACGACCGAGAGGCAGCCGAGGACGACGAGGGGGAACGTCATGGACGGCGGCGACTCGTGCACGTGGTGCGCCTGCTCCTTCGTGCCGCGGAACTGGCCGAAGAACGTCAGCGAGACGATCCGGTACATGTAGAAGGCGGTCAGCCCGGCCGTGAACAGGCCGACGAACCAGAGCAGCTTGCCGAGGCCCGGTGCCTCGAACGAGCTCGCGAGGATCGCGTCCTTCGAGAAGAAGCCGGCGAAGCGGCGGGATGCCCGAGATCGCGAGCGTCGCCGCGAGGAACGTCCAGAACGTGATGGGCATCTTCGACTTCAGGCCGCCCATGTGGCGGACGTCGAGCTCGTCGGACATCGCGTGCATGACCGAGCCGGCGCCGAGGAAGAGGCAGGCCTTGAAGCAGGCGTGCGTCATGACGTGGAACATGCCGACCGGGAAGGCGCCGACGCCGCAGGCGAGGAACATGTAGCCGAGCTGCGAGATCGTCGAGTACGCGAGGACCTTCTTGAGGTCGTTCTGCGCGACGCGCGATCGTGCCGGCGAAGAGCGCGGTGAAGCAGCCGATCACGGCCACGAACGAGCATGACCTCGGGCGCCAGCCGGAAGAGCACGTTGCAGCGCGTGACCATGTAGACGCCGGCGGTGACCATCGTCGCGGCGTGGATCAGGGCCGAGACGGGCGTCGGGCCCGCCATCGCGTCCGGCAGCCAGACGTAGAGCGGGCACCTGCGCGCTCTTGCCCATCGCGCCGATGAAGAGGCAGAGGCAGATGGCCGCCAGCGCCGGGCTGAACGTGGGCCGGCTGCTCGGCCGCCTTCCGGAAGACCTCGGAGTAGTTGAGCGAGCCGAACGTGGCGAAGATGCCGAACATGCCGAGCAGGAAGCCGTAGTCGCCGATCCGGTTGACGACGAACGCCTTGCGTCCGGCCGCCGCGGCGTACTCCCGGTCGAAGTAGTAGCCGACGAGCAGGTACGAGCACAGCCCGACCCCTTCCCAGCCGACGAACATGAGCGGGAAGCTCTCGGCCGAGCACCAGCGTCAGCATCGCGAAGAGGAACAGGTTCAGGTACGCGAAGAAGCGGGCGTAGCCGGCGTCGGAGGCCTCGTGGTGCATGTACCCGATCGCGTAGATGTGGATCAGGAACGCGACGAACGTGACGAACGAGAGCATCAGCGCCGAGAGCGGGTCGAGCCGGAACGACGAGGTCGATCGAAAGGTTGCCGACCGCCATCCAGCTCGCGACGGGCTCGATCACCGTCGCGTGGTCGCCCTGGGCGAACGGGATCAGGCGGGCGTACGCGGCGAGCGTGACGAGGCCCGCGGCGCCGCAGCCGACGGCCGTCACGAAGGACTTGCCGAGGCGCGTGCCGAGCAGCCCGTTGATGGCAAAGCCCACCAGCGGGATGACCGGGAGGACCCAGAGCGGCAGCGTCATGCGGTCGTCGGCCTCACCACTTCAACAGGTTGATCTTGTTGACGTCGATCGTCTCGGTGTGGCGGAAGAGCGCGACGAAGATCGCCAGCCCCACCGCGGCCTCGGCGGCGGCGATGGCGATGACGAAGAACACGACGATCTGGCCCTCGCGCGTGCCGAGGGCGGCGCCGTAGCCGATCAGGGCGAGGTTGGCGGCGTTCATCATGAGCTCGATCGAGAGAAAGATCTGGATCGCGTTGCGGCGCAGCAGCGCGCCGGCGATGCCGATCGAGAAGAGCGCCCCCGAAACGAGGAGCACGTCGGAGAGCGGGATCGCGCCGATCACGACGCGTGCTCCCGCCGGGCCAGAACGAAGGCGCCGACCAGCGCGGCCAGCAGCAGGACCGAGACCGCCTCGAAGTGGAGCAGGTAGTCCGAGTAGAGCAGGCGCGCCAGGGCCGCGGGGTCGCCGAGCGTCGCCGGGTCGACGGGGTCCGCGGCCGCCGGAACGTGGGAGCCGCTGTGGCGGAACATCCCGAGCAGCAGGCCGGCGAAGACGAGCACCGCCGCGCTGCCGAGCACCCTCTGGATCGGGCGGCCGTTCTTGTCCGGGACCTCCGTGGCCGACGTTGAGCAGCATCAGGACGAAGAGAAACAGGACGAGGATCGCGCCCGCGTAGACGATCACCTGCAGGGCCGCGATGAACGGCGCGAGCAGGAGCACGAAGCAGACGGCGAGCGCGAAGAACGCGACGACGAGCGAGAGCACGCTGCGGACCGGGTTGCGGCCGACGACCATGAGGCCCGCGAAGACGATGGCCAGCCGCCGCGGCGAGGTCGAAGATCAGGCGTCCCGCCGTCACGCGCGCATCCTCCACATCTCGAGCGCCGCGATCCAGAGCAGGTTGGCGAGCGCCAGGGGCAGCAGCGCCTTCCAGCCGATCTTCATCAGCTGGTCGTAGCGGAAGCGGGGCAGGGTCCAGCGGACCCAGATGAAGACGCACACGAAGAAGAACGACTTCGCCATGAAGATCAGCAGCGAGGCGACGGCGCCGAGCACGCCGTGCGGGTGGAACCCGGGCAGCGACCAGCCGCCGAAGTAGAGCGTCGTCGTGATCGCCGAGACCACCATGACGTTGACGTACTCGGCCATCTGGAAGGCGCCGAACCGCATCGCCGAGTACTCGGTGTGGTATCCGGCCACGAGCTCGGCCTCGGCCTCCGGAAGGTCGAACGGCAGCCGGTTCGTCTCGGCGAAGGCCGAGATGAAGAAGACGAGGAAGCCGAAGAACTGCGGGATGACGTTCCAGCGCGGGATGAACGCCGAGCCAGGTTCCGCTGCTGCATGGCGATCACGTCCGAGAGCCGGAACGAGCTCGACGCCAGGATCACGCCGGCAGCCGCCGTCGTCATCGCGAGCTCGTACGAAATGATCTGCGCGCTCGAGCGGATCCCGCCCATCAGCGAGAACTTGCTGTTCGAGGCCCAGCCCGCCAGGACGATGGCGTACACCGAAAGCGACGTGATGGCGAAGATGTACAGGACGCCGATCGAGAGGTCGGCGCCGAGCATCGGGATGTCCTCGCCGCCGGAGACGTGGATGGTCGAGCCGTAGGGGACGACCGCGAAGGTCGAGAGGGCCGCGAAGACCGCGATGGCCGGGGCGAGCAGGTAGAGGAAGCGGTCGGCGCTCGTGGGCGTGATCGCTTCCTTGAAGAACATCTTGATCATGTCGGCGATCGGCTGGACGAGGCCGAAGGGCCCGACGCGGTTGGGGCCCGGCCGGTCCTGGATGAGCGCCGCGCCGCGCCGCTCGAGCCAGGTCAGGGGCACGACGAAGAGGGGAAGGATCAGCACGGGCAACGCCACGCGCAGGATCACGATCACCCACTCGAGCAGCGTCACAGCGTTCCCGCCCACGCGAAATCGCCCTTCTTCAGCAGCGCTCCGCCCTCGAGCTCCTGCGCCTTGACGGCGCCGTAGCCCTCGACCTCGGCCGCGATCTGCGCGAGCAGGTCCGCCGGCGTCCAGTTGCGGTCGCCGTACCCGAGCGCCGTCGCGAGCATCAGGAGGTGCTCCCAGTGCGCGCGCACGGGGGGCCTGGGCAGGAACGCCCGTTCGAACTTCTGGACGC
Source organism: uncultured Acidobacteriota bacterium (assembly GCA_963843325.1). Lineage (GTDB taxonomy): Bacteria > Acidobacteriota > Thermoanaerobaculia > UBA5066 > Gp7-AA6 > DAHUXD01. Next base: position 705,519 of record CAWJKC010000008.1, on the reverse strand, counting down.
GGCCCTGGACGTTGGTGAACGTGCCTTCCTTCTCGGCGAGCGAAGCCGCGGGCAGCACGACGTCGGCGGCGCGGGTCAGGGCGTTGCCGTTGCGCGCGGCCACGAGGAGGAAGCGGGCCTTGCGCAGGACGGCGACCTTTTCGGGGTCGTCCGCGAGCGCGGCGAAGCCGGCGTCCGAGACGACGATGACTTCCGGGGACGCCTTGCCCGCGAGCACCGCGTCGAGGCCGAATCCGTTCTTCCCGGGCGCGAGACCCATGTCGCGCGCGCCGCGGAAGTTCGGGGCCGCGTCGTCGCCCTCGACCCACTCGGTCTTCGACTTGATCTTGCGCGGGCGCGACTTGTCCACGACGACGTCCCGGTTCGGGCAGGCGAGGTGGTCGGCGAGCTTGCGCAGCAGGAAGTTCTCCTCGTTCGAGAGGTGCGCCGAGCCGAGGAAGAAGAGGCCGGCGGGGCCCGTGCTCTCGATCACGGAGCGGATCTCGCGCGCGGCCCGCTCGATCGCGACCGGCACGATGGCGTCCCGGACGTCCGTGCCTTCCCGGATCGACGCCTTGTGGATGTCCCGCGCGTTGAGCGACTCGGACAGGAACCGCCCGTGGTCGCACAACCAGTAGTCGTTGACGGCCGGGTTCAGGCGAGGCAGGAACCGGTAGACGACGTCGTCCTTGGACTCGATCGAGACGTTGCAGCCGACGTTGCAGCCGGGGCACACGGATTTCGTCTTCTGGAGGTACCAGACGCGGCTGCGGAAACGGAAGTCGCGCACGGTCAGGGCGCCCACCGGGCAGACGTCCGCGGCGCAGCCCGACCAGTCGTTGGCGAGCGGCGCGCCGTCGTGCGTCCAGACGAGGGTGCGGCCGCCGCGGTCGAGGAACGTCAGCTCGCTCGTGCCGGCGATCTCCTGCGTGAAGCGGATGCAGCGCGTGCACTGGATGCAGCGCGTCATGTCCGCGACGACGTGCGGGCCGATCATGGTCCGGTCGAAGGTCGGGTACTGCCGCTTCTGCTCGTCGTAGTTCGAGAGCTGCGCGCCGTAGCCGAAGGAGTTGTCCTGGAGCGTGCACTCGCCGGCCTGGTCGCAGATCGGGCAGTCGAGCGGGTGGTTGATGAGCAGGAACTCCATCGTCGCGGCGCGCGAGCTCTTGACCTTGTCGGTCGTCGTCTTGACCGCGAGCCCCTCGCGCAGCGGCGTCGTGCAGGCGGCCTGGATCTTCGGAATGCCCTCGATCTCGACGAGGCACATGCGGCACTGGCCGACGACGGACAGGCGCGGGTGGTAGCAGAAGTGGGGGATGTCGATGCCGGCGAGCTTTGCCGCGTCGATGAGATTCAGGTTCTTCGGGACCTCGATCGCCTTGCCGTCGAAGGTCACCGTGAAGGTGTCCTTCGGAGGCGGCGGCGGCGCTGCGGGCGGGGGAGCGGTCGGGGCGCTGCTCATGCCGTCACCAGCTGGGCCTTGCCCGCGGCCATGCACCGCTTGTGCTCCACGTGGTACAGGAACTCGTCGCGGAACTTCGGCACGGCCGACATGATCGGAGCCGCCGCGCCGTCGGCGAGCACGCAGATCGTCATGCCGTTGGCCATCTGGCCGGCGACGCGCGTGAGCAGGTCCACGTCCTCGACGCGGCCCTCGCCCTTCTCGATGCGCGCGAGGACCCGGTAGAGCCACGTCGTGCCCTCGCGGCAAGGCGTGCACTGGCCGCAGGACTCGTGCGAGAAGAACTTCAGGATGTTCATGATCGCGGCGACGATGCAGGTGTCCTCGTCCATCACGATGATCGCGGCCGAGCCGAGCATCGAGCCCTTGGCGGCGACGCCGTCGAAGTCGAGCGGGCAGTCCTCGATCTCCTCCGGCTTGAGCAGGGCCGCCGACGCGCCGCCCGGGATGACGGCCTTCAATTTCTTGCCGCCCTTGATGCCCTGCGCGTAGGCCTCGCCGTAGATGAGGTCCTTGAAGGGCAGCCCCATCGCGGCTTCGTAGACGCCGGGACGGTTGACGTGGCCCGAGATGCAGAAGAGCTTGGGCCCCGTGTTCTTCTCGTTTCTTCCGAGCTTGAGGAACCAGTCCGCTCCCTTGTCGATGACGTGCTTGACGCAGCAGAGCGTCTCGACGTTGTTGACGATGGTGGGCGCCGCGAAGACGCCGGAAATGGCGGGGAAGGGCGGCTTGATGCGCGGCTGGCCGCGCTTGCCCTCGAGGCTCTCGATCAGCCCGGTCTCCTCGCCGCAGATGTAGGCGCCCGCGCCGCGGTGGACCGTCAGGTCGAGCGAGAAGCCGGAGCCGAGGATGTTCTCGCCGAGGAAGCCCTTCGCGTACGCCTCTTCGACGGCGCGGTTCAGGATGCGCGCCCCGTCGTAGAACTCGCCGCGGATGTAGATGTAGGCGTTGCGGCAGCGGATCGCGTAGGACGCGAGGATCATCCCCTCGATCAGCTGGTGCGGGTCGTTCTCCATGATGAGCCGGTCCTTGAACGTCCCGGGCTCGGACTCGTCGGCGTTGCAGAGCAGGTAGACGGGCTTGCCCTTCGTGTCCTTCGGGAGGAAGCCCCACTTCACGCCCGCGGAGAATCCGGCGCCGCCGCGGCCGCGGACGTTGGCCTTCTTGACCTCTTCGGTGACCTTCTCCGGAGCCCAGCCCTCGGTCAGGACCTTTCGCAGGCCGGTGTAGCCGCCGTCGGCGACGTAGGTGTCGATCGACTGCGAATTCGGGACTCCGACGCGGCGGCTGAGAACCTTGTCCATGCTCAGGACTCCCGGGCGAGCCGGTCGAGGAGCTGGTCCAGCTTCTTCTCGTCCATCGGCTCGTAGTACTTGTCGTTGACCATCATCGAGGGGGCCTTGTCGCATCCGGCGATGCACTCGACCTCGACGAGCGTGAACTTGCCGTCCTTGGTCGTCTCCTCGACGCCGATGCCGAGCTTTCTGCCGCAGTGCTCGACGAGCGCCTCGGCGCCGAGCAGGTGGCAGGAGATCGAGGTGCAGACCTGCAGCAGGTTCCTGCCGACCGGCCGCAGGTTGAACATCGTGTAGAAGGTCAGCACGCCGTCCACGTGCGACGCCGGCAGGCCGAGCAGCCGCGCGACCTCCTCGGAGCTCTCCTTCGAGATCCAGCCCCAGGTCTCCTGCGCGACCCAGAGGACCGGCAGCAGCGCGGCCTGCTTGGTCGGGTAGCGGGTGAGGAGCTTCTCGATCCGCGCCATCGCCTCGGGCGGGAACTTGCGCGGCTCGCCGGCGGCCTCGATGTGGTACCGGGTGTGGCTCACCAGTCGAACGCTCCCTTCTTCCAGATGTAGGCATAGCCGACGGCGAGGATCCCGAGGAAGGAGAGCATCTCGACGAAGAGCGGCCAGCCCACCGAGCGGAAGATGAGCGCCCACGGGTACAGGAACGCGATTTCCACGTCGAAGAGGATGAAGATCATGGCGATCACGAAGAACTTGATCGAGATCCGCTTGTGGGAGGCGTCCACCATGGGGACGCCGCTCTCGTAGACCTCGAGCTTGCGGCTGGTGCGCAGGTGGGGGGCCAGGAGCGTAGTTCAAAACGAGGACGGTCGCCGCCATCCCCGCGGCGAGACCGAGCAGGACGAGTATCGGAATGAAACTCTCTGGCATGGGGCGCCCGAACTTTTTCACAAGGGCCGGTGCGAGTCAACGCATGTCGAAGAGCCATAAGGGATAAGGGTTTCGGGAGGGTCCGGATGAAGTTACGATCCGGCCGTGCCGAATCCCTTCCGTCCGTGGGCGCTCGTGCCGGCTTACCAGGCCGAGAAAACGGTCGGTGCCGTCGTCCGGGGGCTCGCGCCGAGCGTCGAACGGGTCGTCGTCGTGGACGACGGCTCGACGGACCGGACGGGAGCCGAAGCGGCGGCGGCCGGGGCGGAGGTCCTGCGGCTGACGGAGAACGGCGGAAAGGGAACCGCGCTGCGGGCGGGCCTCGCGCGGATCCTGGCGGGCGATGCCACCCACGTCGCCTTCGTGGACGCCGACGCGCAGCACGACCCGGCCGACCTGCCGCGGATGCTGGAGGCCGCCCGCGAGGGCGACGCATTCGTCATCGGGTCGCGCATGGCGGATCTCGAGGCGATTCCGTTCTACCGGTTTCGCACCAACGAGATCGGCAGCGAGGTCCTGTCGCGGATGGCGGGGCACCACGTCGAGGACGCGCAGTCCGGCTATCGCGTCGTCGCGGCGGACGTCCTGCGCAGGCTCGACCTCAACGCGCGGGGGTACATCATCGAGACGGAGATCCTGCTGAAGGCGTCGCCCCACGTGCGCCGGTTCCGGCACGTGCCGGTCCGGGCGATCTACGGCGGCGGCTCGCACTACCGGCCGTTCAGGGATACGTGGGTGATTTCCTGGGGCGCGGTGTACTACAAGGTTTTCGAGATGGACTGAGGGCGGGCCGGATGCCCCCCTCACCCTTGCCCTCTCCCCCCTCCGGGGGCGAGGGAAGTTACCCGGGCCCCCTCTCCCGGCGGGAGAGGGACGGGGTGAGGGGAGCCCCGGCTACAATCCCCGCACGTGTCCCAGCCCCACATCACCCCCCTCCGCGTCCCGGGCCGCGCGCCGCGGGTGCTGACGATCGACGCGGAAGACTGGTTCCACGTCTGCGGCGACGGCTACTACTCGGACCCGCGGCGCTGGGACTGCGTTCGCGCCGCGCGTCGAGAAGACGCTCGTCCTCGTGTTCGACGCACTGGCGGCAGGCCAGCACCGCGCAACGGTGTTCTTCCTGGGTTGGATCGCCCGGCGCTACCCGGGCCTCGTGCGCGAGGCCCGCCGGCGGGGCCACGAGATCGGCGTTCATGGGGATCTTCACGGCCGGGTCGATGAGATGACCGCGGCGGAGTTTCGGGAGGACCTTCTCCGGGCGCGACAGTCGATCGAGGAGGCCGCTCAGCTGTCGACGAGCGCGTACCGCGCCGCCGAGTGGTCGATCCGCGACGCCGCTTCCTCCGCGCTCGGCGAGCTGGCCTCCGCGGGCTTCCGGTGCGACGCCTCGATGATGCCCGTCCCGCCGCTCGGCAGCCCGGACAACCCCCGGGGACCCCACCGCATCGAGCGCGACGGCTGGTCGATCACGGAGCTGCCGCCGCTGACGGGTCGCATGCTCGGGCGTCCGCTTCCCTTCGGGGGCGCCTGGCCGTTTCGCGTGCTTTCGCCCGCGCGACTCGCCGAGACGGAGAGCGCGTTTCGAGACCGGGGCGCGCCGGCCGTGTTCACGCTGCATCCGTGGGAGCTCGATCCGGCCCACCCGCCGATGGACGGCCTGCCGGCCGCCACGCGGGCCGTCCACTTCGCCGGGCTCAAGCGCTTTCCCGAGCGCCTGACGCGCTGGCTCGCCCGGGATCGTTGCGTGGCGATCGCCGACGTGCTTCCGATGCTCGTTCCGGCATGAGTGGCTCGGCCGCGTTCCTGTTTCCCGGGCAGCTGGCCGAGTGGGTCGGCATGGGGCGCGATTTCTTCGACGCGGACCCGGAGGCGCGCCGGCTCTTCGCGCTGACCTCGGAGCGCTGCGGGCGCGACCTCCAGCGCCTGGCCTTCGAAGGCCCGGTCGAGGAGCTGCGCGAGAACCTGGCCGCCCAGGCGGGCGTGTATCTGGTCTCGACGCTGGCCGCGCGCGAGCTCGTGCGTGAGGGCGTCCGGCCGACCGCAACCGCGGGTTACAGCCTCGGCAACTACGCCGCGATGGTCGCGGCCGGCGCGATCGACTACGAGGAGGCGCTCGACGTGCTCGTCGCGGTCTGGCGCGAGACGGAGCGGCTGCAGATCCGGGGCGCGATGGCCGCGGTCATCGGAGCGCGGCGCGATGCGGTCGAGGAGACGCTCTCGATCCTGCGCTCGCGCGGGTCGCTCGTCTGGATCGGGAACGTGAACGCCTCCACGCAGTTCGTCCTGACGGGCAGCGCCGAAGGCGTCAAGGCCGCCCTCGAGGAGCTGCGGCCCTCGCGCCCTCTCGGTCCTTCCGCTCACCATGAGCTGGCCCATCCACAGCGAGCTCATGCGCCCGGTCGCCGACGCGATCGCGCCCCTGATCGCCCGGCTCGCGACCGTGCGCCGCCCCGACGTGCCGTACTACGGCCCCGAAGGCGTGCCGGTTTCCGGCGCCAGACGACGTGCGGCGTCTGCTCGGCACGGCCTTCTGCTTTCCGACTCTGTGGAAGGAAACATTCGAGGCGCTGGTCGCCGACGGCAATCGTGTCTTCCTGGAAGCCGGGCCGGGCGAGATGCTCTCCAGGATGGTGCGCTGGATCGATCGGACCACCCGTTGTCTTCCGGCCGGCACGCTCGCCAGCATCCGGTCAGCCGTGGATATAGTCGGGCGCGCATGAAGACCGCCGTCGTCACCGGAGGCTCTCGCGGCATCGGCCGCGCGATCTCGCTCGAGCTCGCGTCCGCCGGTGCGCGCGTCGTCCTGACCTGTCAGCGCGACCTCGAGCGCGCGGAGGCGACCGCCGAAGAGATCCGCGCCGCGGGAGGCCAGGCGACCGCCCTGGTCATGGACGTCCTCAAGCCCGACGAGATCAAGGCGATGGCGGACCGCGTCGGGACGGAATTCGGCGGCGCCGACATCCTCGTCAACAACGCCGGCGTCATCAAGGACGCCCTCTTCCCCTTCATGAAGGAGGAAGACTGGGATTTCGTCCTCGACGTGGACCTGAAAGGTGCCTTCCGCGTGACCAAGGCCCTGATCCGCGGCATGCTGCACAAGACGTCCGGCCGGATCGTCAACGTCGTCTCGGTCAGCGGCATCTCCGGGCACGCCGGTCAGACGAACTACTCGGCGGCCAAGGGCGGGCTGATCGCTTTTACCAAGGCGCTCGCACTGGAGCTGGCTCCCGCGCGCCATCACCGTCAACGCCGTGGCGCCGGGCCTCGTCGACACGGAGATCATCGCGCACCTGAAGGAGGAGGCCCGCCACGAATTCCTCGGCCGGATCCCGATGGCGCGGTTCGGCAAGCCCGAGGAGATCGCCGCGGTCGTCGGCTTTCTCGCCTCCGACAAGGCGTCCTACGTCACCGGGCAGGTGTGGCGGGCCGACGGCGGCATGGCCTGAAGAAGACCCGTCTATAATCAACGCCTAAGGAGCTCTCAATGTCCCGGCAAGAAATCGCGTCGCAGGTCAAGGATTTGATCGTGCGGCGCTTGAAGCTCGACATCGACCCGAAGACGATCGACGACGGGGCCCCGCTCTTCGGCGAGGGCCTCGGGCTCGACTCGATCGACGCCCTCGAGCTCGTCCTCGGGCTCGAGCAGGAATTCCACATCAAGGTCGAGGACGAAGAGGTGGGCGTCAAGGCGTTCGCCTCGGTCGACGCGCTCTGCGACTTCATCGAACAGAAGAAGACCGCCTGATGGGTGCTGCGGCGCTTCCCCACGAATACCCGTTCCGCTTCGTGGACGCGGTCGTGGAAGAGCGCGACGCGGCCTTTACCCGCGGCTCGGTTCGCGCCCGGATCACGGCCAACGCCCGCGGCGCCATGGGCGCGGCGTGGCAGAGCCCGCTGCTCTACGCCGAGGCGATCGCCCAGGCGGCGCTCCTGCTCGAGGGCGGCGACGCGGATCTCGCTCGCGCCGGGTTCCTGGCCGGCCTCGAGGATTTCGTCGCCGAACGGATGCCGCTCGCGGGCGAGACCCTCGACATCTCCGTGCGCCTCGCCGCGCACTTCGGGGCGATCTTCCGCTTCGACGGCGAGGTCCGTTCGGGCGAGGAGCTGGTCGCGCGCGGCAGCGTTCTCGTGCGCAAGGGCGGCGTCGCCGACGCGGCGGCGAACTGAAGGCGAAGCCATGAAACTGTCCGAGGAAGAGCGCGGGGCGCACACGATCCTGAAAATCGGCGGCACGCTCGCGCTCGGCGACGCGACGCGGGCCCTCCAGGAGCGTTTCGAAAAGGTCGGCAACGATCGGACCGGCGCGGTCGTGCTGGACCTTTCGGACCTCGAGCACCTCGACTCCACGGCGATCGGCGTCTTCGTCGGGGGCCTCAAGAAGTTCGAGGCGCAGGGACGGCGCTTCTACCTGGTGAACCCGCGCGACCGCGTGGCTTCGGTCTTCCGGATCACGCACCTCGATTCGGTGTTCCGCGTGTTTCCGACGGTGGACGCCGCGCTCGCCGTGGCCAACCTCGCGTCGCAGGAAGAGGAGACCAGTGAGCACTGAGGTCGCCGCGGCCGTGTGCCAGTGCACCCACGAGCCGCCGCACCAGTTCGTGATCGCTCAGCGCGCCCGCCTGCGCGGGGGCGTGCTGCTCGCGCTCCAGCGCATCGACGAGCGGTATCCCCGGCGCGAGGTCTTCGTCACCGCGCGCGAGCTCAAGATGGCGACGGACAAGACGTTCAAGGCCTGCTTCGTCTGCGTGGACAAGGGCTTCCGCGAGACCGCGATCGGCATCCCGAAGGAAGACATCGAGCTCGGACTCCCGCCCGCCTGAGCCCGCGCCCATGACGCAACCGGGCGGCGACCGCTTCGCGGCCTTCAAGAAACAGGCGGGGGAGCGCGCCGCCGCGCTCATTACATCCGGGATGGTCGTCGGACTCGGCACCGGAAGCACGGCCATCTTCGCGACCCGGCGCCTCGGCGAGCTGCTTGCCTCGGGGTCCCTGCGGGACGTCGTCGGCTTTCCGACCTCGCGCGCGACGGAGGAGGAGGCGCGGCGGCTCGCGATCCCGCTTCTCTCCGAAGACCTGCCGCGCGGGATCGACCTGACGATCGACGGCGCCGACGAGGTGGACCCGGCACTCAACCTCATCAAGGGCGGGGGCGGGGCGCTCTTTCGGGAAAAGGTCGTCGCGCAGGCCAGCCGGCGCGTGGTCATCGTCGTGGACGAGTCCAAGCTCTCGGCCGCGCTCGGCACGAAACACGTTCTTCCGGTCGAGGTGTCGCGCTTCGGCTGGCGGTCGCAGCAACGGTTCCTGGAGTCGCTCGGCGCGAAGCCGGTCGTGCGGATGGCGCCGGACGGGAAGGCGTACGAGACGGATCAGGGCAACTGGATCCTCGACTGCGCGTTCGGGCCGATCGCGGATCCCGTGGCTCTTGCCGAGCGGCTGGCCGCGCGGGCCGGGATCATCGAGCACGGGCTCTTCTGCGGCATCGCCGCGCAGGTGATCGTGGCGGGCGAGGGCGGGGTCCGCGAGATCGCCCGGCCTGCCTGAGCTCCCGATAGCTCGGCTCGCGCGGTGGCTACTCGAGGGCGAACGTCATCGTCAGGAGCGCGGCGGCCTGTCCCCGCGTCGTCGGGTTCGAGGGACAGTAGAGCGCCGGATCCGCGCTGCAGCCTCCGGTGATCCCTTCGGCGAAGAGCTCCTCGATCCAGTCCGCGAACAGACTCGGGCACGGCACGTCGTCGAAGATCCCGACGCAGTGCGGGGGCGCGTAGGCCGGCCCGTGTTCGGCCTTCAAGAGGAAGACCGCCATCTGCGCGCGCGACACCGGTGTGCCCGGGCAGTAGTCACCGCCGCCGCAGCCGTCCGTGATGCCCGCGGCGGCGAGCGCTTCGATCCAGGCTGCGGCGAAGTCGCCCGGCGCGACATCGGCGAAGACGGCGCCGGTGGCGGGCGGCGGGACGAAGCAGAGACCGTTGCGGCCCTTCATCTGGAGGACCGCGATCTGGGCGCGGGTGAGCGCGGCGTTCACGCAGAAGCTGCCTGCGCCGCAGCCCGCGGAAATGCCGTTCGTCACGAGCCTGATCACGGCGGAATGGAAGGGATTCGCTTCGGGCACGTCCGAGAAATCGGCGAGCCATCCCGCGAGCAGCATTCCGCTGGTTCCGTCCGGGTTGACCGCCACGACGTCGGCGACGGTTCCGGGCGCGAGCGAGGGCGACGTCGCGGAAGCCAGGTCCGCGGTCTCGACCGTCACACCGCCCGCCAGGTTGCCGCCCAGCGTCACCGTCAGCCCTGGCAGAAAGTTGGTTCCGGACAGCGCGATCGGCGTGCCGCCCGCGGCGGGCCCTGACGCCGGTCCGACGGTGAAGACGATCCGCTGCGAGAACTCTGACGTGCTGCCATCGGCGCTCGTGGCCGTGGCGCTGATGGGAGTGTCCGGCAGAGCCGCGACCGGCAGGTCGACCGTGAACGCGGCGGCGCCGGTGGCATCCGTCAGGACGCTCGTCGAACCCATGTAGTACTCGCCCTGCAGGTAGTCGTGCGGGCGGAAGGCGCACGCGGCGTTGGCGTAGAAGTCCAGATCGAAGGTCGCGCTCGGCGCGCTGCCCAACACTCCACTCACCGTCGTGGTCCCGCCGCCGTAAGTGATGGACGTGATCAACGGGTAGTTCTGCATTCCGTTGGGCCCGTCATCGGCGTCCATGGGATCGTTGGGCGCCGGCCCGGGGGCGAAGTCGAGACCGACGAGGTTGATGCCGAGTCCCCGGTTCGCGTAGAGGACGTTGCGGCGAATGGTGTTGCCTTTCCCGGGCGGAGAGCTCGGGCTGGTGCTCAGGATGACGCCATCGCCGCCATTGAAGGCGATGATGTTGGCGATGCCGGGATCGGCGTCGCCGATCATGTTGTCGTTGGAGTCGCGCTCGATCGCGATGCCCGGTCCGCCGTTTGCGAGGGCAGAGTGCCCGGATGCATCCGTGCCGATGAAGTTGTTCGTGACCACGCAGTTCGAGCCCGTCAGATTGATGCCGCCGCCCCCGTTGCCGGAAATGACGTTCCTCGTCACCCGCACGCCCGAGGCGCCCGCGATGGAGAGGCCGTTGGCAGTGTTCGGCAGGGGCATGGTCCCCGAGGCGTCCGTGCCGATGCGGTTGCCCTCGACGTGCCCGTTGTTGCCGCCGAAGTGGATTCCGTCGCCGGAGTGTCCGGAGACGAGGTTGCCCGCGCCGGGCTCGCTGCCGCCGATCGTCACGTCCGCGGAATCGACGCTGATCCCGAGACTGCTCGAGATGGAGACCGTCCCGCTGGCATCCGTGCCGATGTAGTTGCCCTCGATCACGTTGCTCTTCCCGGTCCCCTCGACGATCACGCCCACCGCGCTTCCGGCGAGGACATTGCGCTGCACTGCTGTGGTGCCGCCGACGCGGTTCCCGCTCGAGCCGCCGGTGATCGAGATCCCCGCCAGCCCGTCACCGCGATCGAGCGTCCCCGTCGGGTCGACGCCGATGTAGCAGGCCTCCACGACGTTCGCGCCGCCGCCCGACAGCCGGACCCCATAGAGCGTGAAGCGTCCGATCGCGAGCCCCCGCAGGGTGGTGTTGCCAGCGCTGATGTCGAGCCCCGCCACGCCCTGGCCCGCGGCCACGCCGTCGAGCTCGATGAGCGGAGCACCCGCGTAACCCGGCTCGGTTGTCGCGTCGATCATCAACGGGTCGGTGATCTCGGGCAGAGCGGAGGCCGGAGAAATGGTCTGGACGCCGGTCCCGGGAATCGCGAACACGATGACGTCGGCGCCGACGTTCCCGTTGGCGTCGAGGATCGCCTGGCGCAGCGATCCGGGGCCGTTGTCGGCGGTGGTCGTCACCGTGAGCGTCGCCGCGGCAGCGGCGGCGGACGCCGATAGGGCGAGCGCGAGGAGAACGGCTGAAATGGTCTTCACGGCAGGGTCGGCCGGGCCATTCTACCAACGGCCTCTCCGCGGCCCGCGGGAGCCGAAGGGTAGAATTTCGCGTATGCGTTCAAGCCTGATCCTCGCCGGCCCCGTCGCCACCCTCGTTGTTCTCGCGGGCACGGCCTGCCGGCCGGAGCCGCTCACCCACCAGAAGGCCGCGGGGATGATCGAAGCGTCGGCCGCATTTCAGCTCCCGCTCGACGAGGACCTGCGAAAGCTCGACCCGAGCTTCGGCGATCCCGAGATGAAACGCCAGCTCATCCGGGTCGTCGGCCTGACGTCGAAGCCCGATGGCCCGCTGGGCATGGCGGGAGAGACCGCGACGGTGACCTTCACGTGGCGCTGGAGCCAGGGGGCGCTCGCGAGCCATCCGTACACCACGAACGCGAAGATCCACGGCGACTCGCACGGCTGGAAGCTCTACGAGGACGTGTTGAAACGCAACCTGCGCGTCTCGAGCGCGGGCGAGGAGTGAGTTGGACGTCCGGCCCCGGTCCGTGCCCGCCCGATCCGTTAGTCTTGCGGCGCTGGACCATTTCGGTTCCGCCAGGAGGAATCCATGAACCGCGTCCCGATTCCGAACTGGTGCTCGTCCCGGGGGGAACCCTGATCACGCCGACGCCCGAGGCCGGCCGCGCGCTCGCACTGCGATGTCGCGGCACATGATCCACAACATCCAGCCCGACCTCGACGTCCTCAAGCCGGCCGGCCGGCTACGCCGAACCCGGACAGCCTCATCGCGGCGAGCCAGGTGGTCGCGATCGAGTTCCAGACGATCGCCGCGGCGAACGACTACTGGCGCAAGGGATAGCCCGCCGGTCCCGAATTTTCGGCGGAGGAGGCAGTGATGAAAAATGGGAGCTCGCGCTTCTCGCCTGTATCGTGTTCTGCATCGGCGCGGCGTCAGCGGGGTCGCCCGGCGTCGACCAAGGCGACCAGGCTCGGGAGTCCGCGTGCAGCCACTTCACCGCCGTCTGCGGCGGTGTGTACGTCAGCGTGCTGCCGAACTGTTCGAGCGGGCCCGACATCTACGACCTGGACGTCGCGGCCGGCGTTCATATCGTGGCGGCACAGCAGGCTCTCGCGCAGGGCCCTCCCGTGGACGTGTCGATCCTGACGCCTTCGGGCGCCGAGGTCGCGGCCGGCGTCAACTCCGCCGAATACACGACGACCGAGTCCGGAATCCACAACATCGTCGTCTCGTCCACGCAGGCCACGGAATACGGCCTGTCCGTGACGTGCTCTCCGAATCCGGGTTGCACGGCCTCGCCCACCATCCTCTGCCTGAACGACGATCGATTCGCGGTGACCGCCATGTGGAGGACCGACAGCGGAAGCGGTTCCGGCGCCGGAGTGAAGCTGACCGGAGACACCGGCTACTTCTGGTTCTTCAATGCGGACAACGTCGAGCTCGTCACGAAGGTGCTGAACGGCTGCGCCCTGACGAACGCCTACTGGGTCTTCGCAGGAGGACTGACGAACGTCGGGGTCGTCCTGACCGTCGTCGACACGCAGACGGGAACTCCCGCGTTCTACGTCAATTCGGCGGGCCCGGCGTTCCAGCCGATACAGGACACGAAGGCGCTCTCGACCTGTCCCTGATTTCGGTTGCGGGATTGCGCGACGGCGAGGCGGGAAATTGGTGCGAAAGGGGGGACTCGAACCCCCACGGTGTTACCCACAGGTTCCTGAAACCTGCGCGTCTACCAGTTCCGCCACTTTCGCAGGGAGCGCACGATAACGCCTGCAGGCGCTGGAATCAAGCGGGCGTTGCCGGCCGGGCGGTCACTTGAGGCCGCGGACCACGTAGAGCCGCGCCCAGGGCGCGCCAGAAGGTGTAGGCGTAGGACTTGCCGTCAGGAGTGAGGACGATGTTGTTGACCGCCATCAAGCCGGCCGGGTCGGCGATGGCAAGTCTCCCGCCACGCTCCGTGCGGCCGGTGGCGATGTCGTATCGATTGATCTTCGGCGGAAACTGGAGCAGGCCCACAAAGAGGCCGGTTCCGGCCGAGTCGAATCGGAGAATTCTCCCTTCGGGGGCGCCCGCCAGGAGGCGGATCTCCGAGCCGTCGAGCGGGAGGAGGCCGGCCTTTCGATCCCCGTTTCGCCCGGCGATGAACTTGCCGTCGGGCGAAATGGCGCGTCCGACGAAGCCCTACGGGCCCGATGGGTCGCGGCGCGCCTCCGGCCACATCCTGCTCGTACAGGCGCGTCGGTTTGCCCGGCGAAGCGGCGTTGAAGTAGATCTTCTTCCCGTCGGGGAACCAGCGAACGATTCCGACTTCGAGCCCCGGAGTCGCGAGGATCCTCGGACTCGCCAGCGCCGGTGGGCAGCAGGACGAGATCCTTGCCTCGCCGGATGATCGCCCACTTCCCGTCGGGCGACAGCGCCTGCGGGTGGCCGTCTCCCAGGCGCACGGCCCGAGAGCCGTCGGTCTTGCGCAGGTAGACGGCTTCGTTCGCCCCTTCGGCGACGCCGCCCTTCGTGGAGCAGAACCAATTGTCCGTCGGCGGAAAGGTCCGCGGCCAGGGTGTCGTCGAGCCAGGTGAGATCGGACTCCTTCGCCGCGCCGGGCGCCAGGCCCATCGTCGTCTCGGTCCAGTCGTCCGCGCGCAGGAGCACGCGGCCGTCGCGGGCGATGTCCTGGACGAGCAGGAGCAGGGGACCGCGGGCCACCACGCGGTGGCGCCCCGAGAGAGACACCGCCTGGAGATTGACGACGCCGAAGCTCGCGAACTCGCGGGCCGAGAACCAGATTTCGCTGGTCCGGGGATTCCAGGCGAGCGACGTCGTGGTCTCCCAGCCCTCGGAGAGCGTTCGCGCCTTGCCGGCGAGATCGACGACGTTGATCGAAGCGCGAGTTCCCGATTGCTCGATGAAGGCGATCGAGCGGCCGTCCGGAGAGAAGCGTGGATCGCGGGCTTCCTTGCCCGGACCGGGATCGTAGAGAACCTTGCCGGCCGGATACTCGAGCTTGCCGTCGCGCGCGACGACCATCGCGTCGCCGGCGGGGGAATAGTCCACCTGGACGTCCCCCTCGAGGAGGTCTCGCGGCGTGCCGCCCGCGATCGAGACCTCGGCGACCACCGGACCGGTCTCGCGCTGGAAGCGCACCGCCATCTTGCCGGTCGTCGAGATCGCGAGGAGATCGGCGCTCGGCAGCTGCAGCGCCGTCGACTCGGTGCTGTCGGTGCGTGTCGTGTAGAGCTGCGACGGGTTGCCCTGCCAGGAAGCGGCGTAGATCACGGTCTGCTGGTCCGGACCGAAGCGCGCGCCACCCATCGATCCCCGGCGGAACGTGAGGGCGCGAAACACGGGCGGTTCTTCGACCCGCCGCCACATTGCGGCGGCCGCGACCGCGGCGGTCACGGCCGCTGCCGCCAGCACCCACCGGAGCCAGCGACGGGCGCGCGGCGCGTCCGAGGCGGCGGCGACGTCGCCTCCGGATACGGAGCTTTCCGAGAGGCCGTCCCGCAGCCGAGCGAGGTCTCGCGCGAGATCGCGCGTCGATGCGTACCGTTCTTCCGGGTCCTTGGCGAGGCATCGCTCCGTGAACCACGCGAGCGGTGTCGGAATCGCCGGCGCCGCGATCGGGAGCGGCTCGGGCTCCTCCCGGATGATGGCCGCCAGCGTCTCGGGCGCGCTCGGCCGGGCGAACGCGCGGCGGCCGGTCGCCATCTCGTACAGGATCGAGCCGACGGCGAACTGGTCGGAGCGGAAGTCGAGCGGCTTGCCGAGCGCCTGCTCGGGCGACATGTAGCCGACCGTGCCCATGATGACGCCCGGCCTCCGTGGCCACGGTGACCGTCGGCGAGTGCGACTGGTCCGTCTGCGCCGCGTCCGGCTGCGTCAGCTTCGCGAGGCCGAAGTCCAGGATCTTGACGAACCCGTCCTTGCGCACCATGACGTTCTCGGGCTTCAAGTCCCGATGCACGATCCCGGCGCCGTGCGCCCGCGCGAGGCCGTCGGCCAGCTGCGCGGCGATCCCGAGCAGCCGCTTCGGCGGGCAGCGCACCCTCGGCGAGCAGCTCACGCAGCGTCCGCCCGTCGACGAGCTCCATCGCGATGTAGGACGTCCCGTTCGATTCGCCGATGTCGAAGACGGTGACGACGTTGGGATGGTTGAGCGACGAGGCCGACTGCGCTTCCTTCTCGAATCGCCGGAGACGATCGGCGTCCGCGGAGACGCTCGGCGGAAGCACCTTCACCGCGACCTCGCGTCCGAGCCGCGTGTCCCGCGCCCTGTACACCTCTCCCATTCCGCCCGCGCCGAGGGCGGAGAGGATCTCGTAGGGACCGAGTCGTGTTCCGGCTGGGATGCTCATGCGGTCGCGGCGCGGTGAACTTTACCCTCTTCGGGCCTCGAGAAAAGAGGCCCGAAAACGCCGAAAGGCCAGCGTTTCCGCACCGAGAGCGCGATCTGCCGCCCGCGGACGCCGGGAGCGCGTAGAATCAGCGGATGAAGCACATCGAAGTCGCCCTTCACCGCGTCACCGTCGGAGGCTCGATCCGGGTCGTCGTCAACGGAGGCCGTCCGTCGTACCTGTCGGACCGGGAGGTGCGCGACCGGCTGAACGGTCAGCCGCGCCTGGACGCGGAGCGGATGGACGACATCGTCCGCAACCTCAACCGCAACGGCGGCGAGCACACGCTGCGGTACGGGCGGCCGAGCAAGCAGCACGGCGACGACATCAAGAACCTCTGGGCGGGCGCGGATCAGCCGGCCGAAGCCGAAGTCGAAGCCGACTAGGAAAGACGCCGCGAGCGTCGACCCGTCAGGTGGTGGGTCGTGCCTGCGGAAACGCCGCCGGCGAGATGTACTTCGTATTGCAGCCGCGGGCGCAGGCCCACCAGCCATCCGGGTCGGCTTCGCGGTGCTCCGGCCACACCTGGGCGCCGCACCGGAGGCAGTAGATCTTCGTGACGGGCTCGCCCGAGCGCGGCTTGCGCTCGATGGTCGCGAGGCCGCAGCGTTCGAGCTCCGGGCGGCTGAGGTCGCGGGGACCGGACATGACGGCAACACACTAGATGCGTTGCCGGACCGGCGCGGTGACGCAGGACACGTTGCCACATAAAGGTCCGCTAAACGCGGACACGGCCGCGCGCCTCGAACGCGGGCGCGCGCTGTTCAACGAAGGCCGTTACTTCGACGCCCACGAGGCGTGGGAAGAGGCGTGGCTGACCGAAGGGGGCGATGCGCGCCTCCTCCTCCAGGGCCTGATCCAGGTGGCGGCGGGCTGTCACAAGGCGGGGCAGGGCAAGGCCGGGGGGTGTGCCCGGCTGCTCGAGGCCGGCCTCGAAAAGCTCGAGCCTCTGGCCGCGGCTTACGGAATCGAGGACTTCGCGCGCGAGCTGAAGCTCGTTCACGCGCGCGCTCTCGGCTGGGTGCGCGGGCAGGCGTCGGATGCGGGCCCGATTCCGGACCTGCCGCCCGTCGGCGCCGGACCCGGCCGGCAGCACCCTGCACGATAGACTCCGGCCCGTGCTGCCGCCGGATTCCGACATCCTCGAACGCCTCCGCGACAAGGGCTCGCGGGTGCTTTCCTTCCAGGACCTGATGAAGGCCTTTCGCCTCCGCGACATGGAGGAAACGGCCTTCCGCTCGCGCCTGGACGCCCTCGAACGGCGCGGAGAGATCGCCCGGGTCCGGGGGGAAAAGTACTCGGCGATCGAGTTTTCGAGCCTGATCGCCGGCCGGATCACCGTCCGTCCGGAGGGGTTCGGCTTCGTCCTCGTCAAGGAGGGCGACGACCTCTTCGTGCCCCGCGTCGGGATGCACGGCGCGATGGACGGGGACACGGTGCTCGCCCGCGAGGAAAAGACACGGGCGACGGGCGGACGGAGCCGCGGCAAGGACACCGGGCGCACCTCCGGCGTCGTGGTCCGCGTCCTCGAGCGGGCCCGGGAGCGGGTCGTCGGGCGCTTCGAGACCAAGGACGGCCGCAAGGTCGTCCTGCCCTACGACCCGAAGATCGACGCCGTCATCCGCATCGAGGACGGCGAGACCCTGGGCGCCCGTGAGGGCGAGATCGTCCAGGCGCGCTTGACCGACTTTCCGGACGGACGGCGCGTCGCCCACGGGGTCGTCGAGGAGAAGCTCGGATTTCTCGGCGAGCCGGGCGTGGACATCGAGATCGTCCTGCGCTCGCACAACCTGCCGACCCGGTTCCCGGAGCCGGTCGTGGCCGCGGCCGAGCGGTTCCCGGAGGAGGTCCGCACGGAGGACCTGCTCGGCCGTCGCGACTTCCGCGACCACCGGATCATCACGATCGACGGCGAGACCGCCAAGGACTTCGACGACGCCATCGAGGTGACGAAGAACGGGTCGGGCTACCGCATCGGCGTCCACATCGCCGACGTCTCGCACTACGTCGAAGAGGGCTCGGTGCTCGACGACGAGGCGCGCTCGCGCGGGACCTCCGTCTATTTTCCCGGCCGCGTGCTGCCGATGCTCCCGGAGCGCCTCTCCAACGGGCTCTGCTCGCTCAACCCCCGCGTCGACCGGCTCGTGCTTTCCGCGATCCTGGAGCTCGACGCGAAGGGCCGCGTGACGGCCTCGGAGTTCACGAAGGGCGTGATCCGCAGCGCCCACCGCATGACGTACACCGAGATCGCCCGCATCCTCGAAGGGCCGCAGAACCCGGACGACGCGCGCCGCTACGGCCCGTTCCTCGACGATTTCCGCCTGATGGGCCGCGTCGCGGCCCTGCTGAGGGAGCGGCGCGAGGCGCGGGGCTCGATCGACTTCGACCTGCCGGACGCGGACATCGTGCTCGACGACGCGGGGTTCGTCGTCGGCATCATCCCGGAGTCGCGCAACGTCGCCCACCGCCTGATCGAGGAGTTCATGCTCGCCGCCAACGAGGCGGTCGCGAAGAAGCTCCTCTTCGCCAAGCAGCCCGCGATCTACCGCGTCCACGACAAGCCCGACCCGGACCGGCTCGTCGACCTGCGCGAGATCCTCGAGACCTTCGATTACAAGATGAAGGGCGACCTCGCGGAACTGCCGCCGTCGGAGTTCCAGCGCCTGCTCAAGGAGATCGACGGCAAGCCCGAGGAACGGCTGCTCCACGACCTGCTCCTGCGGGCGCAGCGCAAGGCCGTCTACAGCGAAGAGTGCCGCGGCCACTACGCCCTGGCGGCGCCGTACTACTGCCACTTCACGTCGCCGATCCGGCGCTATCCCGATCTGATCGTGCACCGCCAGCTGTCGCGCCTGCTCGCCGCCGGACGGCCGATCCCGGCGCAGGACTTCGAGGCGATGAACGGGCGCCTGCGGGAGGTCTCGACGTTCAGTTCCGAGCGCGAGCGGCGCGCGGAGCAGGCCGAGCGCGAGAGCCTTCTCTGGAAAAAGATCGTCTTCATGAAGGACAAGCTCGGGCGCGAGTTCGACGCCTACGTCACGGGCGTGGCCTCCTTCGGCGTGTTCGTCACGCTGAAGGACTTCTTCGTCGAGGGGCTCGTTCCGATGACCGCCCTCGGCAACGACTTCTTCGTCTACGAGGAGAAGCAGCACCGGCTGCGGGGGCGCTCGAGCGGAACGACGTACCGCCTCGGCGACTCGATGCGGGTCAAGCTCGTGGCGATCGACGAGGTGCGGCGGCGGCTGGACTTCCGGCTCGCCGCGTCGGGGACGAAGGCGGCGCCCGCTCCCGCGCAGCGCCGGGCCGCCGTGAAACCCGCGACGCCGCCGGTGGCGTTCGGGCGGGACAAGGCCAGACGGAGGAAATCACGATGAAGAAGACGTGGATGGCGGCGGCGCTGCTGCTCGGAGCCCTCGCCTGCCGTGAGCGGGGCCGGCCGGACCCGAACATCCGGATGGCCATCTCTCACGATGCCATCGGCACCGCGGCGCAGGCCCCCGCCGGGGGAGGCGACGCGTCGGCAGCGGACGTTCCCACGCGCCTCGAGGTCCCGCCCGAAGTCGCCGCGGCCTACTCGGGGATCAAGCTCACGTGGAAGGACAAGACCAACGGCAAGCAGGGGTCGATCGACGTCCCGCTCGGAGGCGGCACGCCGCTGCCCGATCCCTCGCTCGTCGTGCGCGCGGACGTGTTCCTTCCCGCGTTCACGATGGGCGGCGGGGCGATCACCTCCGACGGCGTCGAGCCGCAGAATCCCGCCGCGCGCATCACCGTCTTCGACAAGGGCAAGGAGATCTTCGGGGGATGGATCTTCACGCGCTTTCCCGACGTCCATCCGTTCACGAACCCGCGCTTCGAGCTGCACCTCGAGGGGGGAGTCCCGAAGGCGAAGAAGTGACGAAGAAGAAGGCCGGCCCGTTCCGCGTCGTCGTCGCCGGTCGTCCCGAACGTCGGCAAGTCGTCGATCTTCAACAAGCTCGTTCGCAGGCGGCAGGCGATCGTCCACGACCTGCCCGGGATGACGCGCGACGTCCTGGAGTCCGAGGCGAAGCTGCCCGACGGCCGCTCGTACCTGCTCTCGGACACCGGCGGCTACGATCCGAGCGGCAAGGAGAAGATCCCGGCGGCCGTGCGCGACAAGGCGGTCGCGGCGATCAAGGGCGCGGACCTCGTCTTCCTCGTGATGGACGCCTCCGCGGGCGTGCTGGCGGGGGACCGCGCGGCCGCCCGCATCATCCGCGAGGCCGGACGCGAGTGCGCGGTCGTGGCCAACAAGATCGACCGCAAGGCCGGCAGCGAGGGCGAGGGCGAGGCGTGGGAGCTCGGGTTTCCCGAGGTCTACGGCGTCTCGGCCGAGCACGACATCGGCATCGACGACCTGCAGACCGTGATCTCCGAAAGGCTGACCAGCTCGGGCGGCAGCGGCGAATCCCGCGCCGAGACGGACGGGCCCGGCCACGAGATCGCCCTCGCGATCGTCGGGCGCCCGAACGTCGGGAAGTCCTCGCTCGTCAACGCGCTGCTCGGCGAGGACCGCGCGATCGTGTCGGAGATCGCGGGCACCACGCGCGACTCGGTCGACGCTCGCATCGAGGCCGCGGGCCGGCGCTTCCGCCTCGTGGACACGGCCGGGATCCGGCGTCGCGGCAAGACCGAGCAGGGGCCCGAGGTCCTGTCGGTCATCCAGGCGAGGAAACGCATCGAGGAGTGCGACGTGGCGCTGCTCGTCGTGGACGCGAGCGAGGGGCCCACGGGCCAGGACGCGAGCGTCGCCTCGTACGCGGTCGAGGCCGGCCGGGGGCTCATCCTCGTGGCCAACAAGTGGGACGTGGCGGGAGACCGCGAGACGGGCACGGCGGAGGACTTCCAGGCGGCCCTGGCGTCGCAGATCCCGTTCGCGCGCCACGCGCCCGTGATCCTGACCTCGGCCAAGACGGGCCGCGGGATCTCGCGGATTCTCAAGACGGCCGCGCAGGTGGCCGAGAACCGCCACCGGCGCATCTCGACGGGCGAGCTCAACCGCGTTCTGGGCCGGGCGCTGCGCGACAAGGCGCCCCGCTCGGCCTCGGGCCGCCCGTTCAAGGTCTTCTACGTCGCGCAGACGGGCGTGGCGCCGCCGACCTTCGCCCTCGTGGCCAGCCGGGCGGATCCGCTGCATTTCTCGGAAGAGCGGCGCATCGACAACCTGATCCGCGAGGGGGCGGACTTTGCCGGGGCGCCGATCCGCATCCTCGTCCGCGAGCGCTCGGGCCGCCGCGAAGGGGAATCGCGCAGCCGCTCAAAGTCCTCCCAACGCAAGCCCCGTTCGGGGTAGATTACGGCCGTGGCGAAGGGGGAGGCCGAGGTCTACAGGCCCGCCGAGGCGTGCCGTATCGCGGAAGTGGCGCCTTACGTTCTGCGCTACTGGGAGACGGAGTTCCCTTCGCTCTCGGAAGGCAAGGACAAGGGCGCGACGAAGCTCTACACCGCGCGCGACGTCAAGATGATCTCGCGCATCCGCGAGCTGCTCTACGACGAGGGCTTCACGGTCGCGGGCGCCAAGAAGCGCCTCGAGGCCGAGATCGTCGAGGGCCGCTTCGACGGAGGCCTCGCTCCCGCGCCTCCGATCGCCGAACAGCGCAAGGCGGAATCCGCGCCCGCGGCGCGCAAGGCCGAACCGCCGCCCGCGCGCGCCGCCGTTTCCGAAAAACCACCGGTCACAGTCAGAGCCATTTCTGCGGAGCCCTCCCCGGGCTTCGATCGCAAGGTCGTCCTCAAAGAGCTCAAGGACATCGTCAAGCTGCTCGACCGGAGCGGCAAGCGCGCCTGACCTCGCCGCTTGATTGCTTGACACCGCGATTGCCGCGGCCATAGCGTAAGGGAAAACTGAAGACCGCAAGGAGTTGCTCCATGAGAAAGCTCGTGGCCCGCCTGTTCGCGGCGTTCGTCCTGATGTCGGTCGGTCTCGCTCCACTCGCCGGTCAGACGACCGGAAGCATCCGCGGTGTCGTGGAGACGTCGCATACGGCGCTGCCGGGCGTCACGGTCGAGGCGAAGAGTCCGAACCTCCAGGGAACCCGCTCGGCCGTGACGGATGCGGAGGGCCGGTTCAATCTGACGTCGCTGCCTCCCGGAAAGTACACGGTGACCGCCCGCCTCGAGGGCTTTGCCCCGAGGGCCGAGACGGTGCAGCTGGCCCTGACCCAGGCCGCCGTCCTGAACATCGACCTGACGCCGGCCGCGACGGCGGAAGTGACGGTGACCAGCCAGGCCGTCCCGGTCGAGACCGAGTCGAATGCGATCGGCCGGAATCTGGACGCCAAGGCCTTCCAGGCCCTTCCGACCGGCCGCAATTACGCCGACGTGACCCAGCTCGCGAGCGGGGTGAACACGGACAACTCGAACGTTCGCCAGCAGTCGTTCACCGTCTACGGCTCCACGGGTCTCGAGAACGCTTACATGGTCGACGGCGCCAACACGACGGGAGTCGAAATCGGCAGCCAGGGCAAGGTCCTGAACTTCGAGTTCATCCAGGAGGTCGAGCTCAAGGCCGGCGGCTACGAGGCCGAGTACACCGGGGCCCAGGGCGGCATCCTGAACGTCGTCACGAAATCCGGGGGCAACGAGTATCACGGCGACGTGTTCGGATACTTCGACAACGACGGTCTTCAGGCCAACAACAAGCACCTGTGCCTCGAGGGCACCGGGACGTTTCCCAACTGCACCATTCAGGAAACGCCCGATGGCATTCCCGTGGGCTTCACGAAGCAGGACTACGGGGTGGACGTCGGCGGCTTCATTCTCAAGGACTCGCTCTGGTTCTTCGGGGCCTACGACCACGTGAGGAACACCCTGCAGCGACAGATCACGACGGGTGAGACCGCCGGCACGGTGGCGGATCTCGATACCACGAGCAACCTCTACTCCGCGAAAGCTGACCTGGAACTTCGGGCAGGGCCAGACGCTGGTCGGCAGCGTCTTCGGCGATCCGACCGACGACAACGGCGCCGTCGGCCAGCTCTTCGGGCCGCCGACGACCTACGACGGCACGGTGTCGGTGGGGGGCACCGACTTCGGCGTTCGCTACCAGGGCATCCTCGGCCCGAAGTGGCTCGTGACCGGCCAGTTCTTCTACCACCAGGAAAACGAACAACATGCTGCCGGGCCTGGGAGGCGACCAGTCGCCCACCGGGATCGATGCGACGGGCGGGACGGCGATCGCCACCGGAGGCTTCGTGGGCCCGCAAGGCGACGGTCAGTTCGCCCTGAAAGATTTCACCCGCTACGACTACCTCGCGGACGCCACCTACTACGTCGGACCGCACAACCTGAAGGCGGGCTTCGGGTTCCAGCGGGTCGACGCCAACGTCCTGCGGGACCAGAGCGGCGGGCAGCTCGTCAACGTCCTCGGCCCGACGGACGACGGCCAGACGATCTACTCCCACACGTTCTTCGCCAGTCCCGACGCCACGATCGAGAATCCGACGCTCGCGCCCGTCGTCGCGACGCCGCAGAACAACGTGTTCGCGGTCTACCTCCAGGACCGCTGGGAGATCCTGCGCAACCTCACCGTGAACGCCGGCGTCCGCTGGGAAAAGCAGGAGATCCAAGGGCCTCGGCGACATCACGTACATCAACGTCGATCACTTCTCGCCGCGGGTCGGCGTCACCTGGGACTTTCTCAACAACGGCAGATCCAAGGCGTACGCCTCCTACAGCGAGTTCGTGCCGCTGATCCCGATGGACATGAACGTCCGGTCGCTGAACGGCGAACGCGACGGCTACACGCAGAACTTCAGCCCGACCGACCTGGCCTGCGACACGGAGGCCTTCCCGGACGACTGCATCATCCGCGGCAAGCTCGTCGACGACATCGACCCGAACCTGAAGTCGCCCTATTCGAAGGAGATCCTGGCCGGCGTCGAGATGCAGTTCGGGACCAGCTGGGGCGTGGGCGTCAAGGGAATCTACCGGGCGCTCGGGCGCGTGCTCGAGGACACCTGCGTTCCGGTGGACGTCTGCGACAACTACGCCTTCTTCAACCCGGGGTCGAGCACCGTGGTGCCGTGTCCGGACGATTTCGCGTACACCTGCTACAACGGACAGGCCTTCCCGGCCGGCAAGCGCTACTTCCGCGGCATCGAACTGTCCGCGCAGAAGAACGTCTCGCGACCACTGGTCGCTCTACGCGAGTTACCTGTACGGCACGCTCGAGGGCAACTTCGACGGCAACTTCCGCGCCATCGGGGGCTTCTTCTCGCGGAACCCGAACATCACCGACGACTTCGACTATCCCGCGTTCCAGAACAACGCGTACGGCAACCTGACGCTCGATCGCCGGAACCAGGCCAAGCTTCAGGCGGCGTACTTCTTTCCCTTCGGGCTGACGATGTCGCTGTCCGGCTACTGGGAGAACGGCACGCCTCTTTCGCGCCTGGGCTGGTGGGACGCGTACAGCCAGGCGGAGCTGTTTCTCTCGACGCGCGGAACGAACGGCCACACTCCAGACGTGTACGAAATGGACCTGCAGGCCGACTACGGCCTCCAGCTCGGCCCGGTGACCGTCCACATCCTCGCGAGCCTGTTCAACGTGCTCAACCGACAACAAACACAGCAGGTGGACCAGCGATACTCCCTGATACAGGACAACAACGATCTTCCCGAGCCGACCAACACGAGTTACCTCCAGGGCACTCAGTGGCAGCAGCCGCGAACGCTGCGGCTCGGGCTCAGGGTCAGCTTCTAGTCCGCATCGTGTGAGCGCGGCTGCCGCCTCGAGCGTCGAGATCCGAGGCGTCACGAAGCGCTTCGGCGAGGTCGCCGCGGTGGACGCGGTGTCGCTGGACATCCGAAAGGGGGAGTTCTTCTCCCTCCTCGGCCCTTCGGGGTGCGGCAAGACGACCCTGCTGCGCATGATCGGCGGTTTCGAGCTGCCGGACGAAGGGTCGATCCTCATCAACGGCGTGGACGTGACGTTCGCGGCCCCCGTACGAACGGCCCGTGAACATGGTCTTCCAGAGCTACGCGCTCTTTCCCGCACCTGACCGTCGAGGACAACATCGCGTTCGGCATGCGGTACAAGGGCATCGCCGCGCTCGGAGGAGGGCCGGCGCGTGGCCGACGCGCTCGCGCTCGTGCAGCTGACCGGCTTCGAGAAGCGCCTTCCGGACCAGCTCTCCGGCGGCCAGCGGCAGCGCGTGGCGCTCGCCCGCGCGCTCGCGCTCGAGCCCGAGGTGCTGCTGCTCGACGAGCCGCTCGGCGCGCTCGACCAGAAGCTGCGCAAGGAAGTCCAGGTCCAGCTCAAGCACCTCCAGCGCTCGCTCGGCATCACGTTCGTCTTCGTGACGCACGACCAGGAAGAGGCGCTGACGATGAGCGACCGCATCGCGGTCATGAACCGCGGCCGGGTCGAGCAGATGGACGAGGCCGCGCGCGTCTTCGAGCGGCCGGCGACCGAGTTCGTGGCGAACTTCATGGGCGCGTCCAACTTCTTCGCCGCGCGCGTGAGCGAGGCGGCCGCACGAGACCGTGGCGCTGACGTTGAAGGCCGGGGGAGTCGTGCGGCTGCCCTCGGAGGGCGCCGCCTACCGGGTCGGCGAGGACGTGCGCTTCGTCGTCCGCCCGGAAAAGCTCGACCTGCGCGGCCGGGACCTCTCGGCGCACGGCGTGCCGTCGTTGCCGGTGACCGTCGAGGACCGCGTCTACCAGGGTGTGAGCACGATGTGGATCGTGCGCGACGGCGCCGACGAGCGGTTCGTCGTCTACGAACAGAACGAGAAGCCGTTCGAGGAGGCGTCGAGGTTCACGGTCGGGGGCCGGGCATTTCTCTGCTGGAACGCGAAGCACGCGGTCATGATCCGCGGCGGGGCGAGCGAGAAATGAAGCGAGCCGCCGCCGGCAGGCCCGGCCGGGCCGCCTATCCGCTCGTCCTTCCCACCTGGGCCACGCTCGGCGTCTTCTTCCTGCTTCCGCTCGGCGATCCTCTTCGTCGTCAGCTTCGGCCAGCGCGCGACCTACGGCGGGCTCAAGCCGATCGAGGACGTCTGGCTCTACGTCTCCTCGGGCAAGTTCCTCGCGAACTACGCGCGGTCCTTCCACCCGATCTACCTGCAGATCTGCTGGCGGTCGATCTGGATGGCGACGGTCACGACGGTGCTGTGCCTGGCGATCAGCTATCCGGTCGCGTACTACATCGCGGTGACGGCGCCGCCGCGCCGGCGCAACCTGCTGCTCGGCCTCGTCGTCGTGCCGTTCTGGACGAGCTTCCTGATCCGCACGTACGCCTGGATGTTCCTGCTGCGCACGGAGGGGCTGGTCAACCGCGTGCTCATGCAGACCGGGCTCGTCGCGCAGCCGGTCGAGCTGCTCTACAACAACTTCGCCGTGCTGATCGGCCTCGTCTACGGCGAGCTGCCGTTCATGATCCTTCCGCTCTTCGCGTCGCTCGAGAAGCTGGACCTGTCGCTGCTCGAGGCGGCCCAGGACCTCGGCGCGGGGCGCGCGGCGGCGTTCCGCCGCGTGACCGTGCCGCTCACCATGCCGGGGATCGTGGCCGGGCGTGATCCTCGTCTTCGTGCCGAGCCTCGGGCAGTTCATCGTCTCCGACCTGCTCGGCGGCGCGAAGACGATCCTCGCGGGCAACCTGATCCAGAACCAGTTCGCCGTCGCGCGCAACAAGCCGTTCGGCGCGGCGGTGGCCTTCGAGCTGACGGCCGCCGTCCTCGCGCTGCTCTTCGCCTACACGCTCTACACGAAGCGCAAGGGGCAGGACGTGCTGCTGTGAGGGGGAAGGGCCGCTTCCTGGCCGGGTACGCCTGGCTCGTGTACCTCTTCCTGTACGCGCCGATCGCGATCCTCGTCGTCTTCTCGTTCAACAAGGGCACCCAGACCGCCGTCTGGGAGGGCGTGACGCTCGACTGGTACCGCAACCTCCTGCACAACGACCTGATCCTCGCCTCGGTCAAGAACAGCCTGATCGTCGGCGTCGTCGCCACGCTCGTGGCGACCGTGTTCGGAACCCTCGTCGCGCTCGCGCTCGGGCGCTACGAGTTCAAGGGCTCGGGCTTCACGAAGAGCCTGCTGTACCTGCCGATCATCATTCCGGAGATCGTGATCGGCGCCGCGCTCGTGACCTTCTTCGGCGCCGTGACGCTGCGGCTGTCGCTCTGGACCGTCGTGCTGGCGCACGTCGTGTTCAGCGTGTCGTACGTCGCGATCGTCGTGCGCGCGCGACTCTCGGGCTTCGACCGCTCGCTCGAGGAGGCGGCGCTGGATCTCGGCGCGCGGCCCGTCCAGACGTTCTGGCGCGTGACGCTGCCGCTGATTGCGCCCGGGATCGTGGCCGGGGCCCTCCTGTGCTTCACGATCTCGATCGACGACTACGTGATCACGTCCTTCGTCGCGGGCGTCGGGGCGACGACGCTGCCGCTCCAGATCTACTCGATGCTCAAGGTCGGCGTGACGCCCGAGGTCAACGCCGTCTCGACGCTGCTGCTCGCGGTGACGGTCGTCCTCATCCTCATCGCCCAGCGCCTGCAGCAGCCGCCGGGGGAGCGAGGGGAGACGTCCTGAGAGCGGCGCGCGCCCTCGCGGTCGCTGCTGCTCGCAGCCGGTGCCGCTGCTGGATGCGGACCGGCGAAAGACGAGCCGCTGTACCCCGGGCCGGGGCGAGAAGAAGCTCAACGTGTACATCTGGTCGGAGTACCTGCCCAAGGAGGTCATCGACGAGTTCACGCGCCGCACCGGCATCGTCGTGCACTACGACCTGTACGACTCCAACGAGCCGGTGCTCGAGAAGCTGCAGTCGGGCGTGGCGGACTACGACCTCGTCGTGCCGTCGGACTACATGGTGCGGATCCTCGCGCACCTGAAGCTGCTGCGGCCGCTCGACAGGGCCCGGCTGAAGAACTTCGGGAACCTCGATCCGCGGTTTCTGAACAAGGAGTTCGATCCCAACAACGCGTACTCGCTGCCGTACGTCTGGGGGACGACCGGTTACGGCTACAACCTCGAGCGCGGCGGACGGTCGCTCGACAGCTGGGCGCCGCTGTTCGATCCCGCCAACAAGGGCCAGATCCTGATGCTCGACGACATGCGCGAGTGCTTCGCGGTCGCTCTCAAGTACCAGGGCCAGTCCCTCAACGCGACCGATCCGGCGATCCTGAAGCGCGCCGCCGACCTGCTCAAGCGTCAGAAAGATCTCGTCAAGACGTACAACAGCGGCGACTACGAGAACATCCTGGCTTCCGGCGACGTCGCCTACGCCCACGGCTACAACGGGCAGCTCGCGAAACTCGTGGCGCGCGAGCCGAAGAAGTTCGCCTACGTGCTTCCGAAGGAGGGCGCGACCATCTGGATGGACAGCGTGTGCATCCCCGCGCGCGCGCGCAACATCGAGGCGATCTATGCCTTCCTGGACTACATCCTGGAACCGGAGGTCGACGCGAAGATCGTCAACGGCATCCGCTATGCGAGCGCCAACGTGCCGGCGCGCAAGTTCATCGAGCCCGGCATCCTGAACGATCCCGCCGTCTACCCCTCGGAAGAGGCGCTTTCCAAGTGCGAGTTCATCGAAGACATCGGCGAGGCCACCTCGATCCTCGACGAGTACTGGACGGAGATCAAGGCGCAGTAGGATACGGGCGCCGGACATCGGAAAGGAGCCGCGACTTCATGAAGAGCTACAAGAACTTCGTCAACGGCCAGGCGGTGGACGCCGTCGAGGGCCTGTCCGAGGACATCATCAGCCCGGTCGACGAGCGGGTCATCGGCCGGGTGCCCAAGTGCGGCGAGAAGGACGTGGACCGGGCGGTGGACGCGGCGGCCGCGGCCTTCGAGACGTGGCAGGACACCACGCCGGGCGAGCGGAGTCTCATGCTTCTCAAGCTGGCGGACCGGATCGAGCAGAACGCCGAGGAGCTCGCCGTCCTCGAGGCCGAGAACGTCGGCAAGCCGATCGGCCTCGCGCGCTCGGAAGTGCCGTTCATGGTGGACAACCTGCGCTTTTTCGCGGGCGCCTGCCGCTGCATGGAGGGCAAGGCCGCG
The DNA here is from genome assembly GCA_963843325.1 of uncultured Acidobacteriota bacterium. GTDB lineage: Bacteria > Acidobacteriota > Thermoanaerobaculia > UBA5066 > Gp7-AA6 > DAHUXD01. Next base: position 676,572 of record CAWJKC010000008.1, on the reverse strand, counting down.
GGCGAGTACCTCGCGGGCTACACGAGCATGATCCGGCGGGAGCCGGTGGGCGTCGTCGGCTCGATCGCGCCCTGGAACTACCCGCTCATGATGGCCGTCTGGAAGGTCGGACCGGCGCTGGCGGCGGGCAACACCGTCATCCTCAAGCCGTCCGAGCAGACGCCGCTGACGTCGCTGCGGCTCATGGAACTCGCCGGCGACATCTTCCCGCCGGGCGTCCTGAACGTCATCACGGGCCACGGCGAGCCGGTCGGTGCCGGCCTCGTGCGGCACCCCCGGGTCAACATGGTTTCGCTGACGGGCGACGTCGCGACGGGCAAGGAAATCGCCCGCACGGCGGCCGCGTCGCTCAAGAAGGTGCACCTCGAGCTCGGCGGAAAAGCGCCGGTCCTGATCTTCGACGACGCGGACATGGACCTCGTGATCCCGGGCCTGAAAGTCGCCGGCTTTGCCAACAGCGGGCAGGACTGCACGGCGGCCTGCCGGATCTACGCCAGCGACCGCGTGTACGACAAGTTCCTCGCGGCCCTCGTGCCGGCCGTCGAGTCGATCCAGGTCGGCGACATCAAGGACGAGAACACGGGGATGGGCCCGGTCATCTCGGCCGAGCACCGAAAGCGCGTCGGCGGCTTTCTCGAGCGCGCGAAGGCGGCCGGCCACGCGCGGGTGCTGACGGGCGGCGGCGCGGCGGACGGCAAGGGCTTCTGGTTCCCGCCCACCATCATCGCGGACGCGAAGCAGACGGACGAGGTCGTCAAGAAGGAAATCTTCGGTCCCGTCGTCACCGTCACGCGCTTCAAAGACGACGACGAGGCGATCCGCTGGGCCAACGACGTGGACTACGGCCTCTCGGCGTCGGTGTGGACGACGAACGTGAATCGAGCGCTCAACGCCGCCCGCAAGCTGCGGTTCGGGACGGTCTGGATCAACGACCACCTGCCGCTCGTCTCCGAGATGCCCCACGGGGGCTACAAGCAGTCGGGGTACGGCAAGGACATGTCCATGTACGCGCTCGAGGACTACACGCAGGTCAAGCACGTCATGGCGCGGATCGCGCAGACGGTCGGGGCGAGCTTTCTGCCGTCGTAAGAGACGTCGCCCCCCTCACCCTGACCCTCTCCCCCCTCGGGGGGAGAGGGAAGTTCTTAGGGCTCCCTCTCCCGGCGGGAGAGGGGCGGGGTGAGGGGCGCCCCTAGGCGATCCAGACCGCCTTCACGTTCACGAACTCCCGGATGCCCTGCAGCGCAAGCTCCCGCCCGTACCCCGACTTCTTGATCCCGCCGAACGGCAGGCGCGGGTCGCTCTTGACCATGCCGTTGATGAACACCGCGCCGGCCTCGATGCCGCGCACGAGCCGGTCCCGCTCGGCCTCGTCGCGGGTCCAGGCGGAGGCGCCCAGGCCGAAGCGCGTTCGATTGGCCAGCGCGATCGCGTCGTCGAGGCTCTTCACCCGGAAGAGGCTCGCGACCGGGCCGAAGATCTCCTCGACGGCCGCGGGGCTGTCGGGCGGGACGTCGGCGAGAACGGTCGGGGCATAGAAGTTGCCCGGGCCGTCCAGGCGCTTTCCGCCCAGGCGCAGCTTCGCGCCGGCCGCGACGCTGCGCTGGACGAGGTCGTCGACTTCGGCGGCGATGGCCGGCGTCGCGAGCGGGCCGATCTCCACCGTCGTGTCCGCCGGGTCGCCGATCTTCAGGGCGGCCATGCGCTCGACGAAGATCCGCTCGAACTCGTCGGCGACCGCCTCGTGGACGATGAAACGCTTGGCGGCGATGCAGGACTGTCCGTTGTTGATCGTGCGCGCCTTGACCGCGGTCGCGGCGGCGGCGGCCACGTCGGCGCTCGGCATCACGATGAAGGGATCGCTGCCGCCGAGCTCGAGGACGGTCTTCTTGAGCTGCGCGCCGGCGGCGCGGCCGACGCTGACGCCGGCGCCCTCGCTGCCCGTGAGCGTCACGGCCGCGATGCGCGGATCCTCGATGAGCGAGGCGACGCGCTCGGCGCCGATGAGCAGCGTCTGGAACGCGCCCTCCGGGAACCCCGCCTCCTGGAAGATCTCCTCGATCGCGAGGGCGCACTGGGGCACGTTCGAGGCGTGCTTCAACAGGCCCACGTTGCCCGCCATGAGGGCGGGCGCGGCGAAACGGAAGACCTGCCAGAACGGAAAGTTCCACGGCATGACGGCCAGCACGGCCCCGAGCGGGTCGTAGCGGACGTAGCTCGCGCTCGCGTCGGTCGCCGCCGGCTCGTCGGCGAGGAAGCGCTCGGCGTGCTCCGCGTAGTAGCGGCACGCCCAGGCGCACTTCTCGGCCTCGGCGATCGCGGCCCCGATGGGCTTGCCCATCTCGAGCGTCATGATCCGGCCCCACTCCTGCTTCCGGGCTTCGAGGATGTCGGCCGCGCGCGCCAGTCGGGCCGAGCGCTCGGAGAAGGAGACCGTTCGCCAGCGGGGAAAGAGTCCGGCCGCGAGCGCGAGACGTCTCTCGATCTCGGCTTCCGAGTGGGCATCGAAGCGGCGCAGCGTCTGTCCGGTCGCGGGATTGATGGATGCGATGGGCACGGAGTTCCTTTCGTCAGGGGGCTGTTCGGATCAACTCCAGTGCACGCGCATCTGGCGGCGCTCGAGCATTTCGAAGAAGAGCTCGCCCGGCACCGCCGTCTCGGGGCACAGGACCCCGGGCGTGCGGATGGTGCGGCTGCCGAGCAGCTGACCCGCGATCGACAGCGGGACGCCGGTGTCGAGACTGCCGGCGGCGACCTTCCACCCGGTGTGCGGCAGAACGATCATCTCGGCGCGGCGCTCGACGGGCCGCCCGTCCTTGACCCCGCGGAGGTCCACGCGCAGCGCGTCGCAGTCGTTCGGGTCGCCGGGCGGCACGGTCTGCCGGGCCGCGAGCTCCAGGAGGACTTCGCGGGGCGAGAGCTTGCCGCCCACCTTCTCGCGCGAGGCAAACCCGAGCTCGACGAGAAACCGGACCTTCTCGGTGAACGCCGGCTCGAAGGCGACCTTGAAGCTCGCCTCGCGCAGGCCGGGAAACGAACGGGGAAACATGGCGACCTCGGAATGCAGCGTGTAGAGCGCCTCGGCCCGGCCCACGGGGTGGGGAAACTCGATCGACTCGCGGCCGCTCATGGGAGGCATCGCGGCGGGCCGGCCGTCCTGGAAGACCATCGGCTCGAGCGAAAACTCGTCGAGGACCGTGTCGAGCGCGTAGGGAACCGGCAGCGGGCCGGAGGCGCCCCGATCGATGCAGCCGACGCGCACGTGCACGGCGTCGATCGAATCGAGGCCGCGCGCGAGGACGCCGGCCATCACGTTGGTGATCCCGGGCGTCGACCCCATGCCGAGAAGGGCCGGGACGCCCGCGCGGACGAAGTCCTCGTGCAGCGCGAACTGCTTGAGCGAGCCGTGGTACAGGCCGCCGAGATCGGCGTAGGGCACGCGGGCGGCCAGTGCCGCGCGCATGACGGGCACGTTGAAGTAGTAGGTGACGCAGTTCAGAACCGCGTCGTGCCCCTCGAGCAGGCGCGCCGTCGCGGTCTCGTCGGAGGCGTCGAGCGTCGCCGGGCGCACGCGCGGATCGCCATGGGCCTGCGCGAGCGGCTTGAGATCGGCGGCCGTGATCTCCACGTCCGGAACGAACTCGAGCAGATCGCGCAGGACGACCTGGGCCATGGCGCCCGCGGCGCCGAGGAGCGCAATCTTCATCGCGGGATCAGTCCTCGTCGGCCTTGATGTCCGGCGTGGCGTCGTCGACTTCCTTGAGCGTCTCCTCGAGGGCCCCGAGGACCTCCTGGATCAGCTTGTCCGGGATGTTGAGCGCCGGCTCGATGCGGACGACCTTCGAGTTGGTCAGCGTTCCGGCCACCAGGATGCCGCGGCGGAAGAGGCCGGCGACGACCTTGTAGCCGATCTCCGTGTTGACGAACTCCATGCCGAGCAGCAGTCCCTTGCCGCCGACGCGCTGGAGCAGCCGGTCGTAGCGCATCCTGAGGCGGATGAGCTGGGCGAGGAGGTACTTGCCCTTGCGCTCCGCCTGGCCGGAGAGGTCCTCCTCGAGCGTGACGTTGATCGCGGCGATGCCGGCGGCGCAGGCGAGCGGGTTGCCGCCGAAGGTCGAAGAGTGGATGAACGGGTTGGTCTCGAGGACGCTCCAGATCTTGGGCGTGGAGATGAAGGCGGAGAGGGGCATGACGCCGCCGCCGATCGCTTTGCCGAGGCACATGATGTCGGGCACGACGTTCCAGTGGTCGACGCCGAACAGCTTGCCCGTGCGGCCGAGGCCCGTCTGGACCTCGTCCGCGATCAGCAGCGCGCCGTACTCGTCGCACGCCTTGCGGATGCGCGGCCAGAAGTCGTCGGGCGGAACGACCGCGCCGGCCTCGCCCTGGATGGGCTCCATGATGACGCCGGCGATGCCCTTGCCGGTCGCATCGGCCTTGTAGAGCTCCTCGATGACGGCGTCGGCGTCCCCGAACTCGACGAAGTGGATGCCGGGCAGCAGCGGCAGGAAGGGCTCCCGGTACTCCCACTTGCCGAGCAGCGACAGCGAGCCGCAGCTCTTGCCGTGAAAGCCGCGGATCGAGCTGATGAAGTTGGTGCGGCCCGTGAAGACGCGGGCGAGCTTGATCGCGCCCTCGACGGCGTCGGTGCCGTTGTTGATGAAGAAGGAGTACTGCAGGTCGCCCGGCGTGATCTCGCCGAGCAGCTCCGCGAGCGCGCCGCGCAGGGGATCGAGCAGCTCCTGCGAGGACAGCGGCATGCGCTGGAGCTGGTCCGCCACCGCCTTGAGGATCTTCGGGTGCCGGATCCCCGCGCTGTAGATCCCGTACCCGCCCAGGCAGTCGATGTACGTGCGCCCGGAAAGGTCCTGGAAGGTCGAGCCCTCGCCGGCCCACTCGAGGGCCGGGCTCTCGCGCATCTCGATGACCGACTTGCGGTACTCGAGGTAGCCCCGGTTGTAATAGAACGAAAAGTTGTCGACGGTGTCGTGCTCGATCTTGTCGCGCTGCTCCTGCGAGAGCTCCTTCGAGGAGATGATGTCGAGCCACTTCTGCGACTCGGCGATGAGCTCCTGCGTGTTCATGCGCGTCCCCTGGGTTCCGGTCGTCAATTCCTGCGTGCCCATGTGTTCCCCCCGTTCCATTCCAATGCTTCGCCGCGGCCGCGCGAGGTGGGGGAGCGGCTAAGAGTCTCCGACGCAGAAAAGATGCTTTCGCCGGGCTCCAGTCGTAGGGGCGGGGCTTGCCCCGCCCGGGCGGCCCAGAGGGCCGCCCCTACGGCAGCGGGCGAGAGTCGCCTCAGGCTTGATCGAGCGCATGTTCCAGCACGTCCAGCCCCTCGAGCAGCTCGGCGTCGGTGACGACGAGCGGCATCAGGGTGCGAATGATGTTGCCGTAGGTTCCCGCGCCCACCAGGAGGAGGCCGGTCTCGTAGGCTTTCTTGATGACGCGGTCGGTGCGGTCCTTGTCGGGTTCCTTCGTCGCCTTGTCCTTGACGAGCTCGAGCGCCCGCATGGCCCCGAGGCCGCGCGCGTCGCCGACGAAGGGGAACCGCGCCACGAACGAGCGGAAGCGCTCCTCGACGACGCGGCCGATCGCCTCGGCGCGCTCGGGGATCCGGTTTTTCTCGATAAACCCGACCGCGGCCAGCGCCGCGGCGCACGCGACCGGGTTGCCGGCGTACGTGCCGCCGAGCCCGCCGACCTGGGCGCTGTCCATGATCTCCGCGCGCCCGGTGACGGCGGCGATCGGGAAGCCGCCGCCGAGCGACTTGGCGAGCGTCAGGATGTCGGGCTCCAGGCCGTAGTGCTCGCAGGCGAACATCCGGCCCGTGCGCCCGAAACCCGTCTGCACCTCGTCGACGACGAGCAGGATGCCGTGCTCCTTGCAGAGACGCGCGAGCGCCGCCACGTACTCGGGCGGCGCGACGATGAAGCCTCCCTCGCCGAGGACGAGCTCGATGACGACACAGGCGACCTTCTCGGCGGCGACCTGGGTCTTGAAGAACTCTTCGAGGGACGCCGTCGCGGCGGCGGGTCCGGCATAGTGGCCGCGGTACTCGTACGGGAAGGGGAGCCGGTAGACCTCGGCCGCGAAGGGGCCGAAGCCGAACTTGTAGGGCCGGACCTTGCTCGTCATCGTCATCGTGAGCAGGGTCCGCCCGTGGAAGGCGTGCTCGAAGACGACGACCGCCTCGCGCCCGGTCGCGTGGCGGGCGATCTTCACGGCGTTCTCGAGCGCCTCGGCGCCGCTGTTGGCGAGCAGGGTCTTCTTGGCGTGCGCGCCCGGCGTGATGGCGTTCAGCTTCTCGGCCAGAGCGACGTAGCCCTCGTAGGGAGCCACGCTGAAGCACGTGTGCGTGAAGTTCTCGAGCTGGGCGGCGGCCGCCCGGACGACTTCGGGGTTGGCGTGGCCGACGTTCAGCGTCCCGATTCCCCCGGCGAAATCCAGCAGGACGTTGCCGTCCACGTCGGTCAGAAGGGCGCCCCGCGCGCTCGCGGCGTAGATGGGAGTGGAGTGGCCGACCCCCTTCGGGACGGCGGCGTTTCGCCGGGCCGCGAGCTCGAGGGAGCGCGGCCCGGGAAGGGTGGTTTTGAGGCTGATCGAAGACATGATTTGAAGCATCCGGGTCGGCCCAAGCGAAGAGAGAGGCAGCCTACCACGCGGCCTTCCGGGGCCGCCAGCCGTGGCCGGAAGTCACTGTGGCAGTGTGATTTGCGGTAGGATGCCCCCAGATTCATGAATCCGGCCTCGACAGCGGCAGAGCCCGTCCCGGTCCTCGAGCGCGTCCTCGGGCGGTGGGACCTGGTTCTCTTCACCGTCTGCGCGATCCTGACGATCGACACCCTGGCCTCGTCGGCCGCCATGGGGGCCGCGTGGTTCTCCTGGTGGTTCATCACGATGACCGTCTTCTTCATCCCCTACGGGCTGATCACGGCGGAGCTCGGCTCGGCCTGGCCCGGTGAGGGAGGCGTTTACGTCTGGGTCCGGGAGGCGTTCGGTCCCCGGTGGGGCTCGATGACGGCCTGGCTGTACTGGATCAACAACGCCACGTGGGCCCCGTCGGTCTACCTGATCTTCGCCGGGACGTTCGGCCAGATCTTCCTGAAGACCCACTCGACGTGGCAGGAGGCCGGAATCGCGATCGGACTGACCTGGCTGACGGTCGTCGTGGGCATCGTCCGGCTCGAAGTCTCGAAGTGGCTGCCCAACGTCGGCGCGGTGGTGAAGGCCCTCATCTTTCTCGCGCTCGGCGTCCTGGGGCTCTCGGCGATCGTCCGGGGGCGGCCGGCGTCCAACGACTTCTCCCTGTCGAGCTTCGTGCCCAAGTGGAACGACAGTCTGGCGTACCTTCCGGCGCTGCTCTACTCGACGTTCGGCTTCGAGCTCATGAGCTCGGCCGGAGGCGAGATGCGCAATCCGAAGCGCGACGTCCCGAGGGTGATCCTCTGGTCGGGAGCGCTGATCGCGATCCTCTACTCCTTTGCCATCGGCGGAATCCTCTTCGCCGTTCCGGTCGGGAAGCTCTCGATCGTGACCGGCACGTGGGACGCGCTCGTCGTGCTCGGGAAGCAATGGGGACGCGCGGGCGACGTCGTGGTGTTCTGCCTGGGGATCGGATTCCTCTATGCGTGCATCGCCAACGTGGTCACCTGGAGCCTCGGGTCCAACCGCGTCGCCGCCGTCGCGGCCGAGGAGGGCGTGCTGCCGGCGGTCCTCGGCCGGCTCCACCCGCGCTTCAAGACGCCGTACCTCGCCTTCGTCGCGATGGGCGTCGTTTCGACCGTCATCCTCGTCGGGGGCGCGCTGCTTTCGAACAGCCAGTCGAACGTCTTCTGGATGACGTTTCGCCTGACCGCGCTCACCCTGCTCCTCTGTTACCTGCTGGTCTTCCCGGCTTTTCTCGTCCTGCGCAGGAAGCGGCCCGATCAACCGCGTCCGTACCGCCTGCCCGGAGGCCGCGTGGCGGCGGCCACGGCAGCGTGGGTCTGCACCCTCTACATCTTCGGGGCGTGCGTGCTCTTCTTCGTGCCTTCCCCGACGGCCCAGGAGCCGCTCAAGGAAGGGCTCATGCTCGGCGGTTTGACGATCGCGGAGGTCGTGATCGGCTACCTGCTGATTCCCCGCAAGCGGCCGGCATGAAGCGCGGCCCGGCGGGCGGCCTCTCGCGGCGGTCGGCGCTGAAGCTGCTGACCCTCGGCGGGGCCGGCGCGCTGCTGGGCAAGCCCGCGCGCGGCGCGAAGCTCTTCCGGGCCGGGGGGACGCGCTCGGCCGACGTGATCGTCGTCGGCGCCGGATTCGCCGGACTGGTTGCGGCGCGCGCGCTCGCGGACGCCGGCAAGCGCGTGGTCGTTCTCGACGCGCGCGACCGGGTCGGGGGGCGCGTCAAGGCGGGCAAGGTCGCGGGGCAGACGGTGGACCTGGGAGGGCAGTGGGTCGGGCCGAAGCAGACCCGCCTGCTGGCATTGCTGCGCGAGTATGGGATCGCGACGATGCCGCAGTACGTCACCGGCAAGTCGATCGTCGAATTGAACGGCCGCCGGCTGACCGGCAAGGGCGAAAACGTCTCGCTCGGGCGCGAGAGCGACGCCGCCCTCGACGCCCTCATGGCCCGGGTGCGGGCCCTCGTCGCGCAGGTTCCGCTCGAGGATCCGTGGAACGCGCCCAAAGCGCGCGAGTGGGATGGGATCACGATGCGGGAGTGGATCCATTCGCAGACACGCAACCGCGACGCGCGGTCGATGATGCGTCTCATGGTCGAGGGCCTCTACACGGTCGACCCGGAGCAGGTGTCGCTGCTCTTCTTTCTCTCGTACATCCGCTCCGGGGGAAGCCTGGAAGAGCTGTGGAGGACCGAGAACGGCGCCCAGGCGTTTCACGTTCCGGGCAGCATGCATCAGCTCGCCGGGCGCATGGGCGCGCAGCTGCTCGACACCATCGTGCTGGAAGCGCCGGCGACCGCGATCGCGCAGGATGCATCCGGTCTCACGGTGACGTCGCCGGCCGGCCAGTTCCGGGCCGCGCGCGCGATCGTCACGGTCCCGCTCCCGCTCACGACGCGCATCTTCTACGAGCCCGCGCTGCCCGCGCGGCGCGACGCGCTCGCGCAGCGCTCGCCGATGGGCTCGGTCATCAAGTACTGGGTCGCCTACCGCGAGCCTTTCTGGCGCAAGCACGGGTGGAACGGCGAAGTCACGAGCGACCTGCCGCCGACCGACGGTTTCTACGACGCTTCGCCGCCCGACGCCAGCGTGGGATTGCTCGTCGGCTTCATCGAGGCCGGGCCCGCGCTCGCGCTCTCGGGCCGGCCGATGGAGGAGCGGCGCAGACTGGTCGTCGCGCGCATCGCGGAGCTGCTCGGCCCCGAGGGGGCCGACGCGATCGACTACGTCGACAACGACTGGCCCGCCGAGCCGTGGACGCGGGGGTGCTACGGCGCCAACATGGGCATCGGCGTACTCACGACGCTGGGCCCGGTGCTGCGTGAGCCGTTCGGAAGGATCCACTGGGCGGGCACCGAGACGTCCCCCGTGTGGTCGGGGTACATCGAGGGCGCGATCGGGTCGGGCGAGCGCGCGGCGGCCGAAGTGATGCCCCTGTTGGGTTAGGATGTCGCGTCGGGCGCACGGTGGCGCCCGCCCATCCAGCGCAGGAGAAGATCCAATGTCTCAGAACCTCAAGGGCGCGCGCGACGAGTCTGCGTTCGTCCTCGACCTGATCGGCAAGAAGAGCCTGACGCCGCCCGAGCAGGACCGCGTCATCGGCGACGCGGTGCGGTACTGGACGGACTACGTCAACCCGGCGTTCCTCGAGTACCGCAAGTCCGTATCGACCGACTACACGGCCGTCGAGTGGCAGGACGAGGGCTCGGTCTTCCACGACATCAAGGGCAAGGAGTTCCTCGACATGCTCGGGGGCTTCGGCATCTACGTCACCGGGCACCGGCACCCGAAGGTCCTCAAGGCCGTCAAGGAGCAGCTCGACCGGCAGGCGATCCACTCGCAGGAGCTCATCGATCCGCTGCGCACGTACCTCGCGCACCTCGTGTCGATGATCACGCCGGGCGACCTCCAGTACTCGTTCTTCACCAACTCCGGGACCGAGTCGATCGAGGCGTGCCTGAAGATGGCGATCCTGACGACCGGCCGCCACCACTTCGTCGGCACGCTCGGAGCGTTCCACGGCAAGTCGCTCGGGTCGCTCGGCGGCACGTCGAAGGCCGTCTTCCGCGAGCCCTTCCTGCCCCTGAAGCGCTGGACGCACGTGCCCTTCGGCGACGTGGACGCGCTGCGCATGATCGTCGCGAGCGGCGATTTCTCCGGCGACAAGGTCGCCGCCGTCGTGATCGAGCCGATCCAGGGCGAGGGCGGGATCAACGTCGCCCCGCCGGGCTACCTCGCGGCGGCGCGGGAGATCTGCGACAAGTACGGGGCCGTGCTGGTCTTCGACGAGGTCCAGAGCGGCATGGGCCGCAGCGGCAAGATGTTCTGCTGCGAGCACGACGGCGTCGTGCCGGACCTGATGGCCCTCGGCAAGGGCTTCGGCGGCGGCGTCATGCCGATCGGCGCGTGCGTGGGCACCGCGAAGACCTGGGAGCGCTACATCGACAACCCGTTCCTCCACACGACGACCTTCGGCGGCAACCCGGTGTGCTGCGCGGCGGCGATCGCGACCATCAACGTGCTGCTCGAGGAGGACCTGCCCGAAGCAGGCGGGGGAGAAGGGCGAGTACCTGCTGCCGCGCATGAACGAGCTCGCCAACAAGTACCCGAAGGTCATGAAGGGCGGGCGGGGCCGCGGGCTGATGCTCGGCATGGAGTTCCAGAACCACGACCTCGGCTACGCGGTCGCGAAGGCGCTCTTCGGCCGAGGGATCCTGATCTCGGGGACGTACATCAACGCCCAGGTGCTGCGCGTCGAGCCGCCGCTCGTGATCACGTACCCGGAGCTCGACCGGTTCCTCGAGCGCCCTCGAGGCGTCGCTCCAGGAAGTCTCCAAGGAGCACGGGCTCTCGAGTTAGGTCGCCGCTTGGCGTTTGCCCCGATCGAGCAGTCCTGCTACTGGTTGGCCGCGCGGCCGCCGCGGGCGGCCACCCGGCTCGCGGGCGAGGTCGCGGCGGACGTCGCGATCGTCGGCGCCGGGTTCACGGGGCTCTGGACGGCCCTGTTTCTCAAGGAGCTCGAGCCGTCGCTTTCGGTCTGCGTCCTCGAGAAGAGCACGGCGGGGTACGGCGCCAGCGGCCGCAACGCCGGCATCGTCGGCGAGACGATCGATCACTCCCACGAGCTCGCGATCGCGCACTTCGGCCTCGACGAGGCCCGGGAGCTCGCGCGCATCGGGCGCGAGAACCTGGACGAGATGGAGCAGTTCCTGCGCGAGCGCAGGATCGACGCCGGATTCGAGCGGCCGGGCCAGTTGAACGTGGCCCTCACGCCGGCGCACGTCGAGGGACTCGAGGAGTCGCGGCGCGGCGGCCGAGCGGGTGGGGGCGGCGGGCTGGAGGGTGCTCTCGCGCGCGGAAACGCAGGCCGAGGTCGCGAGCCCGCTCTACATGGGCGCACTGGTGGCTCCGCGCAACGCGCTGGTCGACCCGGTCCGACTCGTCGACGGGCTTCGCGCCGAGGCCGCGCGGCGGGGCGTGCGGATCTACGAGGGTGTGGCGGTCGGCGGCTTCGAGTTCCCGGCGGATCGGGTCGTCGTCGAGACGCCGGAGGGCCGGGTGCGGGCGCGGCGCGCGGTGCTGGCGACCAACGCCTACTCGCACCACCTGTTTCCCCGGCTCGCGTTCCGGTTTCTTCCGCTCTACGACTACATCCTGGTGAGCGAGCCGCTGACTCCCGCGCAGCGCGCCGCGATCGGGTGGAAGGGGAGGCAGGCCGTCATCGACGCGCGAACCTTCTTCAACTACTACCGGCTGACCGCCGACGATCGGATCCTCTGGGGCACGAGCGAGGCCGCGTACTACCCGGGAAACCGCGTGGACGCCGACTGCGATCATTCGCCGAAGCACTACGCGGACCTGCGCGCGAGCTTCCGGCGGCACTTCCCCCAGACTCGCGGATCTCGAGTTCCCGTATTCCTGGGGCGGGCCGATCGCGTCGACCACGCGCCTGACGCCGTTCTTCGGCACGCTGGCCGGCCGGCTGTCGTACGGGCTCGGGTACACGGGCCACGGCATCGGATCGACGCGGGTGGCGGGGAAGATCCTCGCGCACCTCGCGCTCGATCGGAAGAGCCCGCTGCTGGAGCTCTCGATGGTGCGCCGCAAGCCGTTTCCGTTTCCGCCGGAGCCGCTGCGGCGGCTGGCCGTCGCGGCGGTGACGCGCTCGCTGCGCAAGGTGGATGCGGGCGGGAAGCCGGGAGTGATGCTGAGGGTGCTCGACGCGATGGGGATCAGCTTCTCGAGCTGAGCGGGACGGCCGCTGCACCCCGTCCCCTCCCGCCGAGGAAGGGATTCTTAAGCGGCCGTTCGTCGGGACATGCCCCTCGTCCCCCCAGCGGGGCGAGACGGCACGGTGAGCGGGGCGCTCAGCGAACCGGCACCACGACGATCTCGACCGGCGTCGCCGCGGCCGCTCCCGTCAGCACCGTCACCCGCGTGTCCGTCAGGAACTGCAGCTGCCCGCGGTCGGTGATGCGCGCGGAGACCGCGTAGGTACGTCCCGGCGCGATGAGCGACGGATCGTAGTCGAGCGTGAACGCGATCGGGACCTGTCCCGGCCTGGCGATGACGCGCTTGGCGATCAGGGGCGCGTCGACGTCCTGACGCGAGACGTCGCGCAGCTCGACCTGGAGCTCGGCCTCGGGCGTGAGGGCGATCCGCTGCCGGTAGGTCACCGTCCCCGCGAGGGAAGCCGCGGGGCGCGTCTCCACGGGCGGGGCGGGCGGCAGCGGAGTCGGCACCGCCTCCGCGGAGGGCGGCGGCGCGGGCGGCGCTGCTGGCGGCGATGGCGGGGGTTTCTGTCCTCCGGCGCACGCCGTGAGGATGAACACCAGGCCGAGAGCCGCGAATCTCCGCACGATCTTCGAGGCTCAGCGCTTGACGAGGGCGTCCCGGATTTCCTTCAGGTACACCTCCGAGGGCGACGGGGGCGGGGCGGCGGCAGCCAGCTTGCTGGCAAACCGGTTGAAAGGAACGATGATCAGGAAGTAGAGGCCGGCGGCCTTGAGCAGGAAGGCGATGATGGCGTTGATGAAGTTGCCGAGGTTGACCGGCCCGACCTTCAGCGCCGAGAAGTCGGGCGTGCCGCCGATCAGCCCGATGAGCGGCGTGATCAGGTCCTTGACGAGCGAATCCACGATGCCGCCGAACGCGGCGCCGATGATGACGCCGACGGCGAGGTCGAGGACGTTGCCCCGGGCGATGAAGTCGCGGAATCCCTTCAGCATGGTTCCTCCTGTTCGGACGCTCAGCTCTTCTGTTCCTCGACGTCGACCTGGCCGGTCAGACGCCGCCGCACGATCGACCACGCCGAGCCGGTGGCCAGCACCGCCGCGATCCCGACGAGGATGAGGTAAGTCAGGCCGCGGCTCGTGTGCGGCTCGAGGTGGGCCCAGGACACGATCAGCCAGATCAGTGTTCCGAAGAACGCGCAGGCGAGCACCGTGCCGAGCGCGCCCAGCGAATGGACCGTGGCGCGCAGCAGGAAGACCCATCCGACGAGCAGGCACACGCCGACGAACGCCTTGAGCGGAGTGATCGTCCAGTTGTCCGCTGCCAGCCAGTGAAAGTAGGAACGCCCCTCCGGGTTGTACGTCGCAAAGAGCAGGACGCATGCGGCGAACAGACGGAGGAAGAATCCCCTGCCCAAGTTCAGCTCGGCTTCTTCGGCTGTTGCGGCTTGGGCTGGGGCGCGGGCCGCGACTGCGGCTTGGGCGCCGGCTGCGGCGCCTGCTTCGGCGGCGGGCTCGCGCGGTAGTTGCCCATGTCGCGGCCCTTCTGGTCGCGCGAGAGCTGGTTGAGCGTGCCCGGATCGACCGAGGGTCGGCTCGGCTGGGGCGCGGGGCGCGCCTGGGGCTGCTGCGGCTTCTGCTGGGGAGCGGTGCCCGGCCGGGACTGCGGCGGCGTCGACGGCCGCGTCTCGGGCTGGACGGGTTTCCACTTGCCCTGGTCGTTCTGTTCCCAGCCGCTGCCGCCCGGCTTCGGGCGGTAGACGTTGCCGTCGTTGCCGGCATAGACGTTGTCGGGGCGCGAGGGCGCGGGCCGCGTCGTCGGCCCGGTCGTGCCCGGGAGCCGGACGCGTCGAGGGATTCGACGGGTTGGACGTTCCGGGAGCTGGCCGCGTCGACGGATTCGAGGGTTCGTGGTTCCGGGAGCGGGGCGGGTCGAAGGGCTCGTCGGATTCGTCGTCCCGGTCGCGGGCCGGGTCGCCGGACGCGTCGAGCCGGGCGCGGTGCCGGGCGCCGGCCGCGTTCCCGGGCGGACCGCCGGCTGCGGCGCGGGCCGCACGACGGCCGGCTTCACGCCGGGCCGCGCGATGCCGGGACGGTTGTAGACGTTGACGTTCGTGATGCTCATGCCGGGAGGCCGACCGTACGGCGTCGGGCGCGGTTGGTAGCCGGGTCTGCCGTACACCGGACGATTCCAGGAGGGCGCACGATGCCAGCCGTAGTACGGGCCCCAGTAGGGCCGGTAGATCGGACGGTAGCCGCCCCAGCCGAAGCCGACGTTCCAGCCGCTCCACGCGTTCCAGCTGATGCCGACGCCGAAGCCCCACGTCATCGGCGCGCCGTACCAGTAGCGCCCGATCCATGGACGATAGGCCCAGCCGGTGCCGTAGACGACGGTGCCCCACGGCGAGTAGCAGGTGCCGAGGTATCCGGGCGTGTATCCGACCCAGACGACCGTCGGGCTGTACCGGTAGATCCGCACGTAGGTGACGTAGTGGATCGGCGAGGCGGTCGGGATCGAGTAGATGACGGGCGGGACGGCGGTCGCGACGACCCAGGGCCCGAGCGGCGAGCCGCCCATGAACCACACGCCGCCCTGCACCGCGTAGTACGAGGTCGGGTCGACGCGGATGACCGGCGTCGGCGTGTTCGCGGCGTACTGGAGCGACGTGTCGGGCACGGCCTGGAACTGCGGCTCGCCGTCGTAGTTGGCCTCGAACTTGGCTTCCTCGCGGTTGACCTCGGCGGTCTGCGGGATGCTGTTGGCGATGACCGCTTCCTGCGCGGCGGGCGTGCCGGGAACGGTCGCGAGCACGTTGGACTTCGGGTTGTTCTGCGGGATCTTCGCGAAATCCTTCGGCAGGTTTTCCCCGTCGACGAACTGCCAGGGCCCGTCGAGCGACTTCGCGCGGAACCAGCGGCCGGTCAGGGGCACGTAGTAGTTCTGGTCGGACAGGTCGAGCAGGATGTCGCCGGACGTGTTGGCGACGTACAGGATCTGCGTCCCGGCGATCGGCTTCATGTCGGGCGCGCCCTCGGTCACGACGAGCTCCGCGGGCACGGTCGACACGATGATGTCGGGGATCTTCCCCTTCGCGAGCAGGGCCGTCACGTCTTCGCCCGGATCCTCGAGCAGGTCGGCCTGGGACTGGTTCTCGTCCTTGGCGAGCGTGTCGCGCATCTGCTGGGCGTTGGGCGGCACGCTCGAGGCCAGGCGCCACGGGCCCGTCACGGTCGACGCCGTGACCCAGCGGTCGCCGATCGGCGTGTAGAAGGCGCTGGCGTCCTTCAGGATCAGGCTGCGCGAGTTGAGCACGCGCTGGAGGCCCGAGCCCTCGACGTCGCGCAGGACCGGGTCGCCGTCGATCATGATCAGGATCGCGGGGGAGGTGCGGTAGTAGATCCGCGGCGGGTCGTTCTTGAGCGGGACCGCGTTGCCCTTCTTGTCGGCCTGAGCGATCGCGAGGTTGGCCTCGATGCGAGCCAGCGAGATGGTGCGCCCCTGCTCGGCGTAGCGCCGGAAAACCTCGAGGTACTGGTCCACCTTGTCGCCGGCCGTGGGGAAGTTGGCCTTCGTGATCTGGATGTCGTCGAGCTGGACGAGCTCGGTCTCCTTGTCGATGAACGCGTTGGCCTTGATCCAGATGACGCCGTAGGTCGTCTGCGTCTTGTCGTCGACGGGCGTCTGGACCTGGACGGCGGCGCGGGCCTCGAGGACCGTGTCGTCGAACTTGTCGATCTGCGGCTGGTAGATGGTGAAGGTGACGCCGCCGTCCTCGACGACGCGCGGCCACTGCGGGTCGCCCGCGGTGGCCTGCGCCTGAACGTCGTCGGCGGTCCCCGCCGGGTCCTGGGCCGAGACGAAGGCGAAGGTGAGTGTGGCGATGCCGAGCAACCCCAGAAGCACCAGCCCCGGACGCGTGAACGAACGTCTCATCGGTCTCCTCCGAAAGCCAGGCGTTTACTTATCACGCGGTGGACCGCGCGCGCGAACCTTGTCAGCCCCGACCGACTCCGAGAGCGTCGGCGACGCGGTTGATGTAGTTGAACCAGGACGCGATCAGCGTGATCTGGAGAATGCCCCGGTCGTCGAACCCGACCGCCCGCAGGCGCGCGTGGTGTTCCGGTGTGATGCGCGTGGCGTCGCGGGTCAGCTCCGAGACGAAGTCGAGCATGACGCGGTCCCGCTCCTCGATCGGCGCGGTCCGGTAATCGCGGCGGATCGCCTCGACCAGCCCCTCGTCCAATGTGACCCGACGCAGAAACTCTGCGTGAGACTCGATTCAATAGTGGCACCGGTTGGTCACGGAGACCACCGTCGTGATCATCTCGTGCTGCCGCCGGGTGAGCGGCAGGTCCGGTGACATGAGCGCGCCGAACGTCGCGAAGGCGTGGAAGCTCGCGTCCGGAATGAGCGAATGCGAGGCGACGATGCTGCCGGCCTCGTCCGTGACGCCGGTCGGCTGGCCGTACTCCGCGGGATACAGCGCGCGCTGGCGCTCGATCGCGTCGCGCAGCTTCTCGTCCGCCTCGGAGTACGGAATGGTCTTGATCCACGTCATCGCGCGCCTCCCTCGGGTGCGCCCGCTCCGAGCGCTCCCCGCGACAAGAATATCCGGTAGGCCGGGATGCCGAGCAGAAGGAGCGCGAAGCCGCCGAGCGCCGGAGCCGGCCGGGCCATGGCGATCAAGGCGATGACCGCGCCGACGAGAAGCACGAAGGCGGCGGGTGTCGCGGGGTAGCCGGGGCAGCGGAAGCCTCCTCCGTCGGCCTGCCGCCGCCGCACGACGAACAGCCCCGCGGCGGCGAGCGCGATGAAGACGAGGGTCGTGCACATGAAGAAGGCGACGACCTGCGGGAACGAGCCGGAGAGCACGAAGAGGCTCGCGACGACGGCGAGCATGGCCGTGGCGCGCGCCGGAGCCTGCGTCGCCGGGTGGAGCGCAGCCAGAGCGGCGGGAAAGAGGCGGTCGCCGCTCATGGCCAGGTACATGCGCGGCGCCATCAACAGGAGCGCCATCACGCTCGCGACGACGGACACGGCGACGACCGCCGCGAGCGCCGGGGCGCCCGAGGGCCCGAGCAGGGCCGCGCCGGCGCGGCGCGCGAATTCCGCGGCGTTCGTGGCCTGGTCGGCCGGCACGAGGTAGAGAAACGCGAGGGTCGTCAGCACGTAGATCGCGGTGACGGCGGCGACGCCGAGGCCGAGCGCGCGCGGGAGCTGGCGGCGCGGATCGCGCATCTCGCCGGCCACGCGGCTGGCCTCCCAGAAGCCGCCGAACGAGTAGAAGGCGCCGATCAGGCCGAGGCCGAGCGCTTCCGCGAGCGGCGGCGCACCGAAGCGGCGGGACGCGAAGGGCGTGAAATGGGCCCAGCTGCCCGACCCGAACGTGAACGCCCCGCCGACGACCGCCGCCAGGGCGAGCACCTTCACGGCCGTCAGCAGGTTGAGCACCCGCACGCTGACCTTCAGGCCCGCCATGTTGACGAGCGCGAGCAGCCAGACGGTCGCGAGGGCGAGCCATCGCTCGCTTCCCGCGGCCGCCGGCCAGAGCACGACGAGGTAGGGCGCCAGTCCCAGCGCGAGCGCGGCGGTCACGCCGGGATCCATGATGAGAATGCTCTGCCAGCCGTAGAGAAAGGCGACCCGCGGCCCCCAGGCTTCCTGGAGGTAGACGTACGTGCCCCCGGCCCGGGGATACCTGCGAAGCGAGCTCTCCGAAGGTCAGCGCCCCCGCGAGGACCAGCACGCCGCAAGCGAGCCAGAGGCCGAGCGTCAGCGCCGGGGAGGCGAGCGCGCCGATGAGCTCGGCGGGCGTCAGGAAGATGCCGACGCCGATCGTGTGGCCGACGACGAGGGCCGACGCCGACCAGAATCCGAGCTCGCGGCGCTCCGACAGGGCCTAGCCCCGGTCCAGGCGCACCGGGCGCAGCCATTCGAGCGCTTCCGCGCGCAGCCGGACGATCCGGATGTCCCAGCCCGTGCCCTCGACGAGGATTTCCCACATCCGGGCCATTCCGTAGATCGAGTCGCGGGGAGCGACGATGGCGACCGAGACGTGGGGCGCCAGGCGCGCGGTGATGTGGGATTCCGCGGCGATGGCCCGGACGTGCTCGCTCGTGATGCGCAGCTCCGTCACGTCGGTCAGGTCCACGAGCCCGAAGCGCAGGGCGCGGGCCCGCGCCTCCACGCGGTGATCCTCCATCGCGCCGGCGTGGATTTCGTCGCCGTGGACGACTCCCGTGCCGACGTGGAGGACCCCTCTGCCGCCGTCGATGAACTCCGTCGTGTAGGACATCGCACCGTCCGGGAGGATACGCCAGCTATCGGGGGAGCGAGACCAGGTCGAGCCACTCTTCGGCCGAGGCCGGATCGCGGAAGACCTCGAGGGGCATCCAGGGGTTGAGCAGGACCGAGAGCATCCGCACCATGCCGAAGGCCGCGGAGCTCGAGACCAGGATGGCCCGCGGCCCGACGGCGCCGCCGCCGCCCGCGTTGCGCACGAGCTCGGCCGCGCGCCGGACGTCCGCCGAGAACCAGCCGGGGCCCTTCGCATTGCGCGCGTCGATGAGATCGGCGTAGCCGACGTGCTGGTCGCGCACCAGCGTCTCGAAGTGGGCGGCGACGTCGTCGACCGTCACGGCACCTTCGACCGTCGTGCGGATTCGACGTCGCGGCGCATCGAGTAGAAAAGTGATCGGCACGGCGTTCCCTTCACCCGTAGACACATTGTAGGACGTCGGGAGGCGGGGAGGGTGACGTAGAATTCGCGCAAGCTTTTTCGCGCAGGACCACGACACAAAGGACCGGAAGACCCCCGGTGCGCGCCGGATTGGAGGACGAATGTCGAGAAACGGGACGCTCGGGCTCGTTTTTTCCGGGATCCTTTCCGCCGCGTTCGCTGCCGGCCAGTCCGGGCCGCCCGGTTTTCTCGAGACGATCGACGCCTTCGAGAAGCCCAGGCTCGCCGAAGCGTCCGCCCAGGTCGCGAACCTGAAGCTGGCGACGGGGCATTTCACGTGCACACTGACCGTGGGCCGCGCGGGCTACGTGATGCTGGGCTCGGAACGCGTCGGCATCTACTTCGACGGCAGCGGGACCATGGAGTACGAGTCGGTGGATCCGATCGAGGCGCCCGCCGTGACGTTCGTCGCGGACAAGTCCTCGGGTCTCAAGCCCGAGAAATCCGGCAAGGGAGTTCGCCTCCGGGACAAGTTCACGCGGTTGCTCTGGCTCGCGGTCGGGGAGCCGTTGCCCGAGCTCACGGGCCTGGGCCCCCCGTCCCTGAACGCCGGCCTGCGGGCGCACGAAGAGATGTTCCGCGAGCGGCGCGGCTCGCCGCGCTCCTTCGGCTTCGCCCTCGAGCGGTTCAACGCCCCGACCGCGCCGTACGTCTGGGTCGAGGCGGAGGGCGGCGAGGACCCCTTCGTCTACGTGCGCGACGGCATGGAGAACCCGACGGAGTCCTTGCGCGTGCTGCGCGCGCGCAGCTCGAACGAAGTGGAGATCAAGAACGCGCTCTTTCCGGTGCTCCTCTCGCGTCAGCCGAGCGGCTGGGACCCCAGGGACCCGCCCCAGCCCCGCTTCGTCCTGACGGACGTCGATCTCGCGGTGACGGCCTCCGCCGACAAGGACGTGAAGATCTCGGTCGTCGAGACCCTGGTCCCCCAGAAGCAGGCGCAGAGCGTCTTTCGCTTCGACCTCGACTCGAGCCGGCTCACGACCTTCGGCGCGCACTACGTGCGGCGGTTCGAGCACCTCGTCAAAGTCACGGACGAGGCGGGCCGCGAGCTCGCCTTTTCGCACGGCCGGGACGAACTCGTGATCCATCTCCGCGAGCCGGCGCCGCCCGACAAGCCGGTCAAGGTCCGGTTCGAGATCGACGGAGATTTCCTGGTCCGGCCCGGCGGCGACAGCTACTGGGAGCTCGGGGTCTGGTCGTGGTTCCCGCAGCCCGAGCTGTGCGAGCAGTTCTTCACGTTCCACTCCCTCGTGAAGGTGAAGAAGCCGTTCATCCCGTTCGCGACCGGGCGCACGGTCCGCCGCGCGGCCGAGGGCGACGAGAACGTCCTCGAGACGCGGGAGGACAATCCCATCATGTGGCCCGTCGTCCTCGCGGGCGACTACACGTTCAAGGACGAGGTCCGCGACGGCGTGACGATCCGCGTCGCCACGTACGCCCTCAAGAACGACCGGGCCGTCAAGCAGCTGACGGACCTCTCGTCGACGATCATCAAGTTCTACACCGGATTTCTGGGGCCTTTCCCCTTCCCGGAGTTCGACATCATCGAGATCAACGAGGTGGGTTTCGGCCAGGCGCCCCCCGGCGTCATGTTCATCACCAAGGAGGCCTTCAACCCGCTCGGGCGACGAGGAGAGCCAGATCTTCTCCGGCGGCATCAACGAGCGGTTTGCGCACGAGATCGCGCACCAGTACTGGGGTCAGGCGGTGAAGATGCCGAGCGAAGAGGAGCAGTGGCTGACGGAGTCTTTCGCGGAGTACTCGGCGGCCCTCTTCATGAAGGCGGCCAGGGGGGACGCGGAGTACAAGATGCTGCTCGGCCACTGGAAGGGGCGCGCGAAGTTCGCCACCGACGCGGCGCCGATCCCGCTGGCCAACCGGGTGGTCATGTGGAACGAATTCAGCAAGCAGAAAGCGATCCGCGACGGGCTGCTCTACGACAAGGGGCCCGTGCTGCTCGCCGCGCTCCACAAGCAGCTCGGTGACGATGCCTTCCTGACCTTCTTCAACTCGTTCCAGAAGTCGTTCCGCTGGAAGTTCGGCTCGACGAAGAAGGTCGTGGGCCTCCTGAATTTCATGACGAAGCAGGACTTCGCCCCCTTCTTCGAGGCCAACTACTGGGGCACGGCGATGCCGAAGGACTAGCCTTACCGGATGTTCGGCTCGTCCCTGGTGATCGCGCTGCTCGCCGGCGCCGCGCTGGCGCTCTACGGGGCCGCGCGGTCGCTCGGGCGGCGGATCCCCGGCGCGCACCTGGCCGCCTTCGTGCTCCTCGTCTGCCTGCCGTTTCCGCGCGCCTTCCTGGGAGGCGGAACGCCGCTGCCGCTCGATCACGTGCCGCTCACGCATCCCTGGCTGCCGCTCGGTCACGCTCTTCCGTACAACGCCTACCTGAACGACGTCGTGTCGCAGATCCTGCCGTGGACCGAGGCCGTGCGCGTCGCCTGGAAGGACGGGACCCTCCCGCTGCTCGACCGGTGGAACGGCTGCGGCACGCCGCTCGCGGCGAACAGCCAGTCGGCGGCGTTCTCGCCCTTCACGCTCCTGACGCTGCCGCTCCCGCTCGCCACCGCGTTCCTCCTGCTGGGCCCGCTCAAGCTGCTGATCGCCATGGCGGGCATGTGGCTCTGGGTGCGGGAGCTCCGCGCTTCCGAAAACGCGGCGTTCTTCGCGGCGATCGCGTTCGGCCTTTCGATGAGCTTCACGCAGTGGCTCTTCTTTCCGCAAACGGCGGTGTTCTGCCTGTGGCCCTGGATGCTCTTTCTCCTGGAGCGGGGCCGCGATGCGGCGGGCCGGCGGCGCACCGGAATTGCGCTCGGCGCCGTGCTCGCGTTCGGTGCGCTGGCCGGCCATCCGGAGAGCCTGGCCGTGGGCGTTCTCTTCGCGGCGCTCTGGATCGTGCTGCGGCGGGTGACGGGAGATGCGCCGGATGCCGGGGCCATGCTGCGGCGCTTCGGTCTGGCGGGAGCGGCGGCGGCGGGGCTGACGGCCTTCCTGCTCGTTCCGTCGGCGCTCGCGATCCTCGCGTCGAACCGGCTCGTGCTCGCGTCGAAGCCGCACTGGGCGCCGGTGCTGTCGCCGTGGCCGCACGGGCCGATCTGGCCCGCGATCGTGACGGCGTTTTTCCCCTACGCCCTCGGCGACCTGATCCACTCGCCCGTGCTCGCGCGCGCGACCGGCGCCGTTCCGGAAATGGACCTCGGCTATTTCGGAATCGTCGGGTGGGCCGCGGCGGCCCTCGTTCTGCGGCCGGGGTCGCGCCGCCCGCGCGCGGAATGGGCGCTCATCTCCCTGCTCGTCTGCGGGCTCGGGGTGGCCGTCGCGCAGTGGCCGTTCGCGGAGGTCTTTTCGCTCATCCCGGCGATCCGGAACATGTTTCCGCTGCGCTTCTACTCGTGGATTGCGCTGGCCGGGCCCGCGATCGCCGCGCTCGAGCTCGACCGGTTCACGCGCGATGCCGCGGAGCGCCCGCGCGCGGTCTTTGGTGCGCTCGTCGCGCCGCTCCTGCTGGCCGGAGCCGCCGTCGCGGTGTACGCGCACTTCCTCCCGGAGCACCTGGCCGGCGGCGGCCCCGAGTTCCAGAAACGCCAGCTCGTCGTGGCGCTCGTCGCGCTGGGCCTGGCGTTCGCGCTCCTCGCCCTCGGGCGCGCGCGTCCGCGGCTGGCCGTCCTCGGGCTGGCAGCGGTGTGTGCGGGCGAGCTGCTGCACCAGTGGCGGGGGCTGTACCCGTTGAACTCGACGTCGCTGCTGTATCCGAAGACGCCGCTGATCCGGTTTCTCGAGAAGCAGGAGCGTCCCTACCGCGTGGCGGGAATCGAGAACGCTCTGTTCCCGAACTACGGCGTGTTCGCCCGGGTCGAGGACGTCCGGACGCACGACCCGGTCGAGCGCGCGGACTACGTCGCGTTTCTCGATGCGCTCGCCGGGTATCCGCGCGGCGACTACTTCAAGCACATCCGCGATGCGGACGCCCCGGTCTTCGACTTTCTCAACGTGCGGTACATGGTGTCGGCGCCCGACGGAAGGGCACCCGGTGAAAGGTGGAAGACCGTCTACGCGGGTCCGGACGGAAACGTCTACGAGAACTCGGCCGTCCTGCCGAGGGCGTTCGTTCCCGAGCGGGTCCGGCTCGTCGCGGCGCCTCCCGGACTGCGCGAGCCGGTGATGGACGCGAACGCCGCCTTCGGCGCGGCCTTCGGCGAGATCGCGGCGAATCGGGACTGGCGCGCCAGGGCGTGGGTCCTGTGGCATGAAGACGACGAGGCGCCGGGCGGGGAGGCTGCGATCTCCGACTATGTCGAGTCGACCAACGCGATCTCCTTCCGCGCGCGCGTCTCGCGCGGGCCGGCGTGCGTCCTGCTGAGCGTCGTCCAGGACGGCGGCTGGTCGGCCCGAGACGGGTTGGGGGCAACGCTGCCGACCTTCCGCGCGAACGGCCCCTTCTTCGCCGTGGCGCTGACGGCGGGGGAGCACGAGGTGCGGCTCACTTACTGGCCGCCCGGGTTCATCGCGGGGCTCTGGATCAGCGGGGCGACAGCGCTCGTCCTCGCCGGACTGCTGGCGCGCCGGCTCTTCGTGCCGTAGGGGCGGCCCTTGCGGCCGCCCGCTATTGTCAGATTGTGACTGAGGCTGAGGCCGGCGGAGGCAGCCCCCGCCCCTATGGCACCGATCAGGGCGTTGGCGTTGGCGTCGGAACCGCGGGAAGGACGTTGATCACGCCGGTCATCCCCACTCCGCCGTGAATCTGGCAGTAGTACGCGAACGTTCCGACGGTATTGAACTGCCGTGTGTACGTGAACGGAACGCTCTTGACCTGGGAGTCCCAGAGGCCGTCCGGCGTGCAGAATCCCGACGTGCAAGTGCCGGAAGTCGTCGAGTGAATGCTGGTCTGCCATTGCCACTCGATCGTTTGTCCCTGGCTGATCGTGCTGATGGAAGTCCCGCTAAAGGAGTCCTGGAACGCCATATTGGTAGGTCCAACGCCAACGAGCACGATGTGATTCGGATTCGGCGTCGGCGTGTTCGTAAACGTCTTGGTGAATGTGAACGTGTTGGTGACAACCGGCGAGTTGGTGAAAGTCTTCGTGAAAGTGAAGGTCGGCGGCGGAGGCGTCGGCGTGAAGGTGATCGTCGGATCGGCCGTGAAGGTCTTCGTGGCCGTCAGGGTCATCGTCGGGTCGGGAAGAGGTGTATTCGTCTTGGTGTTCGAGACGGTCGGCGTGATCGTGATCACGGGCGTGAGCGTCGGCGTCACCGGCGTCAACGTCGGAGTCACAGGGGGCGGCGTCGGTGTGACGGTGGGAGGCGGCGGCCCGGGCAGGCCCATGATCTTGTCGAGGAACACGGCCATCTGGCCGCGGGTGCTGGAGTTGTCGGGGCAGTAGTTGTTGCCGCCGCATCCGCCCGTGATGCCCTCGTTGAAGAGCTGCTCGATCCAGTCGGCGAAGAGGCTCGGGCACGGCACGTCGTCGAAGGTCGGCGTGCACGCGGGCGGGACGTATAGCCGGACCGTGCTCGGTCTTCAGCAGGAAGACGGACATCTGCGCGCGCGTCACCGGATTGTCCGGGCAGTACAGGCCGGGAGCGCAGCCGGCCGTGATGCCCTCGTTGAAGAGCTGCTCGATCCAGTCGGCGAAGAGGCTGGGGCAGGCGACGTCGGCGAAGACGCCCGGGGTGCACGCGGGCGGGATGTAGGCCGGGCCGTGCTCGGCCTTCAACAGGAAGGCGGACATCTGGGCGCGCGTCACCGCGTTGTTGGGGCAGTAGATGCCGACGCCGCAGCCGCCCGTGACGCCGCTGTGAAAGAGCGACTCGACGAAGAAGTAGAACTGGTTCGAGGTCAGCACGTCGGTGAAGCTGTCGCCGATGTGGATCGTCCAGGTGTTGAAGACGGAGCTGAACGAGAGGTTCTCGGTGAACGTCGCGTCCCAGTGCGCGACGGGCCGCGCGCCCGAGATGGTCATGAGGTAGCAGTCGCCCGTGGCGCTGTTGCAGTCCACCGTCAGGCCGGCGCCGGCCGTTCCGTAGTCGGCCGTGCCGTCGTCGATCGTGTAGGTGCCTCCCGGCGGGCCCGTGATTCCCGACGCCGTGCCCGTGAACGCCTGGGGCGTCGTCGAGGCGTTCGTCCAGAACGGATCGATCTGCACCGATTCGCCGGGCTCGAGCACGCCGTTGATGTTCGAATTGCTGCCGGGAGCGGGACGAAAGTCCGTCTGGAGCTTGCTGCGGTGTCACGGCGGGCGTGACCTGCCCGCGCGCTTCCGAACAGACCATTCCGAGTACAACGACGAGGAAGGCGGAAACGCGGTCGCGCAGCGAAGGGGAGTTCATGACCGAAAGCATACGCCCTCCTACAGCCTGAAAAGAAAACTCTCCGCTGGATTTGGGCTGCCGACGGCTCTTGAAGAAAACGTTAAGGACAGGTTTGCGTACTGCGGGGCAGGTCAGACCATCCGCTGCCCGTCGTTCGTGTAGTGGACCGCGACGGCGGTGCGGGGCGGCGGCTGAACGCCTCGGGCCTCCATGCTCTGCGGGATCGATCTCGAAGGGCTGGAACCACTCGCCGGATTCGTCCATCAGCCTCGCCCCCCGATCGATCAGTGCCGCCATCTCCTGCGCGGCCTCGCGGCCGGTGTCCGCCGCGATGAGGAAGCGCCGAATGCCCTTCCAGGTCTCGGCTTCGATCAGGTGGTACATGCGCAGCCCTCCCTGAGTTCCGATTTCTGCAGAAAACGTGCCTGCGGCTACCTCACGCGGCGTCCATCTGTCGTGAATCGCGATGCCCCGAGCTTGCGAGCGCGGGGCCCGGACTTCGCCGCGATGCTGCTGGCGTCGATCTGGTGGGCCTCGAACAGCTCGCCGAACTCGTCGAAGACCCGTTCGCGGCGTTCGATGAGGGTGCGCAGCACGGTCGCCGCGTCCTGTCCGGACTTGCCGGAAACCACGAACCAGCGTGGTCCTCTCACCGTTCGCGCTTCTACCTCGGCGTCCATCGGGCCTCCCTGCTGGTGAGCTTTTGCAGGAATCGGGCCGTGAGCGTCCGGGGCTACGGTTTCCGCTGGATCTCGTTGGGGTCGGCACCCCCGCCCCTCGTCCACTCGCCCGAATCCTCGCCCGGCTCGATCGCCGGCGGCGTCTTGAGTCCCTGGGTCGCGGGGATCTCTTCGAAGCCCTGCTTGTCGCGCCGATTCGTTTCGTCCGGTTCGGGGATCTGCTTCTCCGAGGCGGGCGGCTGTTCCTTCATGACATCTCCTTAGGGATGACTCGCAGCGAGCGGTATCCCACCCTGAGGGAGGCGATGCCAGAATCGTGCCCGCGCCAAGGCCGGAAGGACGGCTAGAACGCGATCAGGAAGCCCGCGCCCTTGACGTCCCGGCCGATGAGCGGCGAAAACGCGATCCGCACGGTCGTATCTCCGGCGCGCAGTTTCTTGTTCAAGGCGACGACGCCCCGGCCCACGAACGTTCCGATGATGGCTCCCGCGGTGACGTCCGACGTCCAGTGGGCGTTGTGGTAGATCCGCGCGAACCCGACGAGCCCGGCGATCGTGTAGGCCGTGACGCTGACCCAGACCTGGTCCGAGTGCGCGCTGATGACGGACGCGACCGCGAAGGCCTGCGTGGCGTGCCCCGACGGGAAGGAGTTGTCGCTGCCGCTGAACGGATGGAACGAGGTGCTGCTCGCCGACTCGTTCGGGCGATCGCGCCCGATCACGAACTTCAGGGTCGGCGTGATGATGCCGGAGGCGAGGATGCTCGCGATGGCGCTGTCGAAGAAGATGTCCTTGGCCTCGGTGTCGTGGAAGAGGTAGCCGGCGATCCCGTACGCGCCGATGACGGCCCAGGAGTATTCCGCGCCGAAGGGCTCCACGACCTTCGTGAGGTCGTCGAGGGTGGACGTCTGGTGCGCCTGCGTCTTGTTGCGCATGGGGATGTCGAACGCAAACCCGACGGCGGTGACGCCGGCCGCGATGCCCCCGAAGACGAGCCAGTCGTGGCCATCCCAGTGCAGGGGAGCGCCGAGGGTGGAGAAGGTGTCCTTCAGCGCGATCGTCCAGATCGTGGGCGGCGATGGCGCGCGGGCCTCTTCGCCTGGGGACTGGGCCAGAACGGTGTCGTTGCAGGGAGCGAGGTCCGGACTGCTGGCATCGGGTGCCGGCGAGCTGCGTGCCGTCAGGACGAGTCTCCGCTCATCCGGCGCGTCAGCCCCCTCCGGGCCCCGTCCTGGGCGCCGGCGGTTGCGCAAAGCCAGCAATGCCCGCGAAGATCGCGGCCTGCCGAGCCCGTCGCATGCCGGGCATCGTACGGCAATCCGGGCCGGGTCCGGCGCGTGCCGTCCGATTTACCGCGGCGTTCATGTCGAGCTAGGAGTGCCGGAGCGCCTCGATGGGCGCCATCCGCGCGCCCGGCGTGCCGGCAGGTAGCTCGCGAGCAGGGCGACGCCGGCCAGCACGGCCATCGACGACCGCGAAGGTGACCGGATCGGCGCCCCGGGTCTCGTAGAGAAGCCTCGTCAGAGCCTGGCTCAGCAGCAGCGCGAGCGGAGCGCCGATGGCCAGACCCGCCGCGACGATGCGGGCGCCGTCGGTCAGGATCAGCCTGCGGATGTCGCTCGCCTCGGCTCCGAGCGCTGCGCGAATCCCGAACTCCGAAGTGCGTTGACCCGACCACGTAGGACATGACGCCGTAAATGCCGATCGCGGCAAGCAGCAACGCCAGCGCCGCGAAGAGGACGAGCAGGACGGAGCTGAACCGGTCCCTCGCCAGCGACGCGGAGATCCACTGGTCCATCGTCTTCACGTCGGACAGCGGCTGATCCTTGTCGATCGACTGGATGGCGCGCCGGACCATCGGCGCGACGGCGGCCGGATCGCCGTCGGTGCGGACCGTGAGCGTCATGCCGCGGTAGACGAGCTGCGGAACGGGGTAGTAGGTCATGGGGCGCGTGTCGGTCACGAGGTCGGCATGTTTGATGTCGCCGACGATGCCGACGATCTCCATCGGGACGTTCTCGTCGCTCATGTCGACGGTGATCCGGCGGCCGAGAGCCTCCCGCCCGGGAAAGTAGCTGCGGGCAAAGGCGTCGCTCACGACGACGACGTTGCCCGACGTCGCGCTGCTCCTGCTCGGTGAAGAGGCGCCCGCGCAGCAGCGGGATGCGCATCGCGCGGAAGTATCCGTTGTCGCAGACGCGGACCTCGGTGACGGGCTCCTCGCCCTTCGGCGGAACGGGCTCGCCGACGATCGTGAGGCCGGTGGCGGCGCCCATGCCGGCGAACGGAAGAAAGCTCACGGCGCCGGCGGCCCGGACTCCCGGAAGCGCCCCGACGCGCTCGATGGCCTCCCGGTAGAACCGCATGATCTCCGGATCCTCCTTGTACCGCGCGGAGGGGAGGTTGACGCGGGCGGTCAGGATACCCTCGCGCTGGAACCCGGGGTTCACGCGGCTCAGCGTGCGCAGGCTCTTCAGCATGAGTCCGGCGCCGACGAGCAGGACGACGGCGAGGGCGACTTCCGACACGACGAAGGCCTTTCGGAGCCGACGCGTGCCCGCGCTCGTGTTGTCCTGGCGTCCGCCCTCCTTGAGCGAGGCCTGGACGTCGGGGCGCGACCCCGCCAGCGCCGGAGCAAGGCCGCATGCCACCGCGGTGAGCAGCGAGACGAGCGCCGTGAAACCGAGGACAGGCGCGCTCAAGCGCACGGGTCCGAGCCCGGCGAGGTTCGCGGGGGCGAGGGCCACGAGCAGCTGGACGCCCCAGCGCGCAAGCAGAAGGCCGAGCGCTCCGCCGCAGAGCGCCAGCAGCAGATTCTCGGTCATGAGCTGCCACAGGACCTGCGCCCGCGACGCGCCGAGGGCGGTGCGAACCGCGATCTCGCGGACGCGCGAGGTCCCGCGGGCGAGCAGCAGGCTGGCCACGTTCGCGCACGCGATCAGCAGCACGAAGGCGACGGCGCCGCCGAGCACGAGAAGAACCGGGCGCATCTCGCCCGCCAGCTCCTCGTGGATCGGGATCAGGCGGACTCCCCAGCCCGTGTCGTGATCGGGCAGCTCCTGGACGAGGCTCGCCGCGATCGGCGGACATCTGCGCCCGCGCCTCGTCGAGGCGCACGCCCGGCTTCAGGCGCGCGATCGCGCTCATGTATCGGCCCCGCGGCTGCCGGTTCTCGGCCGTGAAGGCAATGGGCTCCCAGAGCTCGGGAGGCTTGCCGACCAGCGAGCCGTTCTTCAGGAACACGCCGACGTCCGGGGGCATCACACCGATCACCGTGAAGGGGCGTCGGTTCAGCTGGATCGTTCGTCCGATGACGCCCGGGTCGCCGCCGAAGCGCCTTTGCCACAGCCCGTAGCTCAGGACCGTGACGGAATCGTGCCCCTCCGGACCCTCGTCGGGCGCGAACGTCCGGCCGAGCAGCGGGGCCGATCCGAGCGTCGTGAAGAAGTCGGACGTGACGCCCTGGGCGACGAGCTCTTCGGGCTCGGCCTGTCCGGTCAGGCCGGCGCGGAAGTCGTAGAACGCCGACATCGACTGGAAAACGGTCGCCCTTTCCTGCCAGCGCAGGAAATTGGCGGGCGAGACGACGTTCGGGCGACCGGGCCGCCTCGCGTTCTCCTCCCACACGACCGTGATCCGGTCGGGCTCGTGGAAGGGGAGCGGCCGGAGCATGACCGCGTGGACGATCGTGAAGATGGCGGTGTTCGCGCCGATGCCGAGCGCGAGCGTCGAGATCGTGACGGCCGCGAACCCGGGGCTCCTGCGCAGCGACCGGGCCGCGTATCGCAGGTCGCGCAGTCCGGTTTCCAGAAACGGCACCCTCCGACGGTCGCGAACGCTCTCCTGGGTCGCTTCGATCCCGCCGAGCCGGGCGATCGCCTCGCGCCGGGCGGCCTCCGGCGTCATCCCCGCCCGCACCGCGTCGTCGACGTGCATCTGGATGTGCGAGTCGAGCTCGTCGGCGAGGTCGCGCTCCTGGCGCGCCCGGCCGAAGAGGCCGGCCACCCTGGCGAAAAGGACCCTCAGCGGCCTCACGAGCCGGACCTCGGCCGGGGCCAGGAACCGCGCGAGGACCGCGGTCGTGCGTTTCCATTCGCGGGTCTCGAGCTCGAGCTGCCGGCGCCCGGCGCGCGTCAGCTTGTAGAACTTGGCCCGCCGGTTGTTGTCGGACACGCCCCAGTCGAACGCGATGGAGCCCTCCTGCTCGAGCCGGAGAAGTGCAGGGTAGATCGTCCCGTAGTTGACGGAGAGCCGGTCGCCGCTGGTCTGCTCAATGCGGCGGGCGATGCCGTAGCCGTGCAGAGGCCCGAGCGTCTCGAGGGTCTTCAGGATCATCAGCGCCAGGGTTCCCTGCCAGACGTCCTGCTTTTCGCCCATGCCCCCCTCCTATGGGATCACCATATCGGGAGACGTATGGGAAGGCAATAGGTAACGCTTCCTGCGGCCGACCTGCTTGAGGGAGTTAGCGTCCGGACTTTGGAGTCTTGGCGGCCACCGGCGGCTTCTTGCGCTTCGGGTAGAAGTTCCCCGACTGCGCCGCCGAGCCGGCCGCCTCGGTGGCGTCCAGAACGACGGGAGCTTCACCTGCGAGGAGCTTCGCGACCCGGGCGCGGGCGGCGTCCGACGGAGGGCCGTCGAATCGGGGCCGCCTCATCGGGCGCAACCGATCGGTGCGAACTTTAACTGGTCGATGATCATGTCCGGACTCCTTCCCGAGACTCAACGCTCGACTGTGTATTTATCACGTTCGGGAATCGACCGTTCGCCGGCGGCCCGCGCCGCATCGCGGGGCGACCCGCCCCACTGGCGGTTCCAGGCTCGGCGCAGCTGCAGGTCGGAGCCAAAGCCGGCCACCGCGGCGGCGCGCGTGACGGTCGCGCCGTATTCCAGGGACTGCCGGGCGCGCTCGAGCCGGATCAACCGGAGGTAATGCAGCGGCGAGATGCCCGCGTGCTCGACGAAGAGCCGCAGGAGGTGACGCTCGGCCACGTGGCCAACCTGGGCCAGCGACTCCATGTCCCAGTCGCGCTCCGGCTCGGTGACGATCGCGTCCTGCACCCGGTGCACGGTGGGGTGGAGGTGGCGGCGGTGCATGTGGAAGGGCGACAGCTCCGTGTCGCGCGGGGAGCGCCGCAGGTAAACCACCATGTCCTCGGCGACGCTGGCCGCCAGGGCCTCGCCGCACTCCTCGGCGATCAGGTGCAGCGCGACGTCGATTCCCGCCGTGATGCCCGCGCTGGACGCGAGCGGGCCGTCCACCACGAACACGCGGTTGTCGATCACCTGCGCCTGCGGCGCCAGCGCGCGGAGCATGTGCAGCAGCTCGTGGTGCGTGGTGCAGCGGCGGGTCGAGAGCAACCCCGCCCGCGCGGCGAGCAGGGTGCCCGAGCAGATCGTCACGAGGCGGTGCGGCGTGTCCGCGTCGAGGAGCGCGGCTCGCAGCCGGTCGTTCAACCACCGGGCGGTGACCGCGATCTCCGGCGTAACCCGGGTGACGTGGGCCGCCGGTTGGCCGACCACCACGACCCAGGTCGGCGTGCGGAGCTCTTCCGGCAAGGGAACGAGGTCGCCCAGCGTCAGTCCCACCGACGTCTCCGGGCTTGCCACCGGCCCCGCGAAGCGCGAGACGAAAGCGCGGCGGCAGTCCCCGACGTTCGCGGTGCAGGTTGGCGAGACGGAAGGCTTCGGCGGGCCCGGCGATGTCGAGCAGCAGCGAGTTCGGGACGATGACGAAGAGGACGTCGATGACCTGGGCGCGCGTGATCATTGTGCAAAAACCAGCCGTTCAGAGCATACATCCGGGCACCGGCCGCGTCGTCCCGGGCACGATCCCATGTCCGAAACTGACTCAAAGTTGTCGGTCTGCCGCCGCGACAGGAAGCGGGGCCGTCGGTATGTTCGGAGCCGATGCCGCTCGATGCAACCCACGACACCCCTGTCCGGACCCGATCTGGTGGCAAGGTCCCCGCGGCTGCGCTGGCGGGACTCCTCGCCGCGGCGCTCTCGTGGTGGCCCGTGTTCCCGCCGGCCCCGCGGGTGGCCACCGGCCAGGTAGCGCCACGGCTCGAGAGCACCGTGGACGCGAGCATCACGCCCGGGGACGATTTCTTCGCTTACGCCAACGGCGGTTGGCTCAAGGCGACGGCGATTCCGGCGGGCAAGGAGCGGTGGACCAACCGCGACGAGCTCGAAGCCCTGAGCCGCCGCCGCATCGCGGAGCTGCTCGACGCCGCCAGCGCAGAGCCGTCGGGCTCCGACGCGCGCAAGGTGGCGGATTTCCGCGCCGCCTACCTGAACGAGGCCGCCATCGAGGCCAGGGGCCTCGCGTCGCTCCGGCCGCTGCTCGAGCGCGTCGAGAAGGTGTCGGACCGGACGGAGCTCACGCGACTTCTGGGTCGCAGCGTGCGCGCCGACGTCGATCCGATGGGGTTCGGCGTGTACCAGTCCGCCGGCGTGCTCGGGCTCGCCGTGCAGCAGAGCATCCACGGAGAGAAGACCAACACCGCCTTCCTCGTGCAGGGAGGGCTGGGCCTGCCGGACCGCGAGGACTACCTCAGCGCCGAGGCCGCGAAGGATGCGCTCCGAGGCCGGTATCGCGAATACATCGCGAAGATGCTCGCGCTCGCCGGATTGCCTCGTGCGGACGACCGCGCGAGCGCGGTGCTGGCGCTGGAGGCCGCACTCGCGCAAAGCCAGGGCACGCGCGAGGCGTCGTCGAACGACCGCAATGCCGACAATCTGTGGACGCGTTCCGACTTCGCGCAGCGGGCGCCCGGGATGGACTGGACAGTCTTCTTCGACGCGGCCGGCCTGGCCGGGCAGGAAGAGCTCGTCGTCTGGCAGCCGACCGCGGTGACCGGGTTGGCGGCGCAGGTCGGGTCGCAGCCGCTGGAGGCCTGGAAGGACTACCTGTGCTTCCACGCCATCCACGACTACGCGGACGTGCTGCCGCGCGCCTTTTCCGAGCAGGCGCTGGCGCTGCGCGCCGCCACGGGAATGCCGCAGCCCTCGCGCGCCGACCGCGCGCTCGCTGCCACGCAGGCGGCCATGAGGAATGCCCTGGGACGGATGTACGCGGAGCGGTATTTCGCCGCGGGGCAGAAGGCCCGCCTCGAGCGGATCTCCGACGAAGTCCGCGCGGCGCTCATCCAGCGGGTCGAGGCCGCGACCTGGATGTCTGCGGCCACCCGGGCGAGCGCGTTGTCGAAGCTGCAGACGCTGTACGTGGGTCTCGGCTATCCCGATCAGTGGGAGGACTTCTCCTCGCTCACCGTGGACCCGGCGGATCCGCTCGGCAACCTGCGGCGCGTCTCCGACCGCACCTATCTCAGGACGCTCGCCCGACTCGGCCAGCCGGTCGACCTGAAGTACTGGTACATCGCTCCGCAGACGGTGGGCGCGCTGCTCGTCTTCCAGCAGAACTCGTACGTCATGTCGGCCGCCTTGCTGGAGCCTCCGAAGTACGATCACGCCTCCGACGACGCGGCGGCCTACGGCTCCATCGGGGCGCTCCTCGGCCACGACTTCACGCACTACATCGACGTGCTCGGCGCCGACTACGACACGGACCACCGCATGCAGAACTGGTGGACCCCCGAGGACAAGCAGCGCTTCCAGGCGCTCACGCAGCCGCTGGCCGATCAGTTCTCGGCTTATCAGCCGCTGCCCGGGCTTTCGATCAACGGCAAGCTGACCCTCACCGAGAACATCGCCGACCTCGGCGGTCTTGCCGCCGCCTTCGACGCCTACCGCAAGTCGCCCGGCAGCCGGGCGGCGGATGCGGCCTCCGTGCGCGCGCAGGACCGGGAGTTCTTCATCGCCTACGCGCAGACCCTCCGGCGCAAGGTCAGCGAGGACGCGCTTCGAAAGCAGGTGGCGACGAACGACCACGCGCCGGAGGAGTACCGGGCCGACACGGTCCGCAATCTCGATGCCTGGTACGCCGCCTTCGACGTGCGTCCGGGGCAGCGGCTGTACCTGGAGCCCTCCGCGCGCGTGCGGGTCTGGTAGACACGAGTTCACGCGCGCATCGGAACATCCACCGCCGCCGGCGCCGACTGGGGGACTTGCGGCCCGGGCGCTCAGGCTCCGCGGGGCTGGCGCCGCCGCTCTGCCACTTCGAACGAGTAGGGTTGTCCGGGCTCGATGGCGGAGATTCGCAACGCCACCTCTTTGTCGACTCCCAGCTCCAACAGCTTGTCGACCAGCTTCCCGGGGCTTGCGTATTCGACGACACGGCCGTGCCCGATCCGCAGCTCGTAGCCTTCGCCGACCTCCCGGAGCTCGACCGGTAGCGGCCACCTCGGGACTCCGCGTCCGGAGCCGAGGCACGGCCTTCCCGCGGGATCGTGGTGCATGAACTGGACGACCACCATTCTGCCGGCCTGGTCGCGACGTATCTCGCGGGTCATCACGGTCGCGCACCAGTCGCAGGCGACGGAGAAGGGCCGGCAGTCCTCCATACTTCTGATCGTATCCGCTTGAAGCTCATTGGGGCTGACGAAACTCGGTGCCGAAATCCGCATTTCGAGGCTGACTCCTCGCCCCGGCATCAGTCTTGCTGTCGGTGACCGTGGAGGTACTCGTTCAAATGGAACCCTACGAGAAGACGACTGCTGTCGAAGACATGGAGGATACGAACCCGGCCAACCGCGACCCGCTGACGAAAGAGCCCGGCTCTCATCCGGTGGGCACCGGAATCGGCTCCGCGGGTGGCGCTGCCGCGGGCGCGGCAGTCGGCGCCGCGGTGGGTGGTCCGATCGGGGCGGTGGTGGGCGGTGTCGTCGGTGCGGTCTCGGGCGGCGCGGCCGGCCACGCGGCCGGAGAGGCCGTGAATCCAACGGTCGAAGACGCCTACTGGCGAGCGAACTACAAGAATCGTCCGTATTACGTTGTGGGCCGTACCTACGGCGACTATGAGCCGGCGTACCGGTACGGATGGGAAGCGGCAGGGCGTCCCGAGTATCGGGGGCGCAAGTTCGACGACGTGGAGAATGACCTCGCAGAGGGCTGGACGTCCGACGACGTGACCTCGACGTGGGCGGACAACCGGCAAGCGGCGCGGGACGCCTGGAGCCGAGTCCACGGCGACTGACTAACGGGCCTCTTCTTCCCGTGAGGGGTCAGTCCTGACTACACCGCCGGGATGCGCGGCTTGTTGCGCCTCTCCTTCATCGTGTGATTGCAGCGCTCGCAGACGAAGAAGAGGGAGTCGTTCGCGCCGCTCGGATGGCGGACCGGACCGCTCATCTCGATTTCCCGGCCAAGGCTCCTGCAGTTCGGGCACATCGGCCGTCTGAGCAAGGGCTGGGGAAGCGGTGTAGCCATCGCCTTTGTAAACGCGGATTTTGGGACTTCCGCGGCCGGTGTCAAGAGATTGTCGAGGATGGCCCTGCAGCGTGGGGCGGGAAGGGGCTACGACTGGGTCGGACGCGTCTTCTCTTTCCGGGTCAGCACGATCCATTCCTCGTAGCTCATTGCATGCAGACACCGGCCGCACACGACAGCCGTCTCCGCCGGGTTGGCCTTGGGGACGCTGGCCGAATGCGGGTCGCCCGGGCCGGGACAAGGCACTACCCAGACCTTTTCATCCTCGATCATGGCCGGATTCTAGCCCCTCGCGTCGAGTATCGTATCGGTTGCGGCGCCCTGGCGTGAAGCCGTCGGCGCTTTTTATTGGAGCCTCGGATGCAATAGGGGAGTCATGACGATGCAAAGCTTCAAGAGCACTTTGCAGTCGACGGCAGGCCTGCTCGGCCTCGAGCTTCGGGCTCCGGTTCGCCGGCTGAGAGGAGCCCCGAGCCGCGGGCCCCGAATGACGGAGGAGGGAATCGGAGAGGAGTATTTCAAGCCTTATCCGCTATCGCGTTACTACTTCCTCTGGACGGTCATCGCCGATCGAATACGTCGAGGAGGTCTCCGGCGAGTTCTGGAGATCGGTTGCGGCAACGGGCGGCTCGGCGCCTTCCTCCTGGACCAGGGCATCGAGCAGTATGCCGGTCTCGATTTCAGCCCCGTTTTCATCAACATGGCGCGCAGTCTCGTACCCGGTGCCCATCTCGTCGTCGACGATGCGCAGACCTCTTCGATCTACACCGAGTTCGAGCACGACGTCGTCGTCTGTACCGAGGCGCTGGAGCACATAACGGAAGACCTGCAGGTTTTGTCCCGCTTCCCCTCGGGCAAACGCTGCCTGTGCACGGTGCCAAACTTCCCAGCACCCAACCACGTCCGCCACTTCCAGGACACCGGAGAGGTGGCGGAGCGCTATGGCCGGTTTTTCAGTGATTTCGACGTGGTGGCGTTCAAGGGCCCCACGGGCTCAGGCATCGGGGTCTACTTTCTCTTTGATGGCATTCGTAACGACGATCGACAAGCGTTGATCAGATCGATATCCAGACAGGAACGAGGGTGAAGCTCGGGCGCGCGATGGCGCGAGGCTTAGAATCGCTGGCGCTCCGAGTGCCGCAGGACCGGTGCAAGTATCCCTATCGGCTCGTCGCCGAAGAGCGTGGGGGTCGTCTCCGGCTTCTCGAAGATCGGCACGCCGTTGCGGCAACCGAGGATTTCGAGCGTCATCATGACGAGGTAGCACTTGCGGCACTCGCCGCAGTTCGACGATGTCTTGTCGCGAGGGCAGACGTGCAGGTTGCGGAGGGCCATCTCGGAGCGAGCCACATACTCGGTGCGCCCCCAGCGGTCCACGTGCGGGGCGTCGTGGATGACCCTGAGCGTGCTCGTCGAGTGGAGCGGATCGGAGTCGGGGTGCGAGCCCCAGGGACGCGCCCAGCCGAAAGTCGGCGCGATATATGCGGTGTGAAACCTCTTCTCGAGCGCCAGGGCGACGCTCGCCAGCGCCGAACCGTGCGAGTGGCGCCCCCAGTTCGCCTCGCGAAACCGCACCTCCATCAGGTTGGTGGCGACGTCGACGAGGTCCTTCCCGAGAGCGCTCGCGGCTTCGGAGAGTGTCGTTCGGAGGCGCTCGAACTCTTCCGGATTCTCCAGTCTGATGTCGAATCCCCAGACACAGAGCAGCCGGTCGATGCGAAGCCGTAGAGGCTCCCTGTGCGTCACCGCGAGAGGTAGGAGGCAGGCAAGCCACGGGTTTCCGCTCAGCGTGAGCGAGTCACAGTACAACTCGGGAAAATCGAACCAGTACTCCTCGCGTTCGCGCTTGTCGTACGCGACCTCGCCCACCAGGCGGACCCGGCCCGGGCGAGAGGCCGGCCGGTCGATCCGAACCGAAACTACTCCATGGAGCAATCCGTTCCCGACACAGGAAGATGCCGGAGCGAAAGCTTCCGCGATCGCGGATGGCAATCCAACCTCGCCGAGGACCTACAGATTGAAGATGCGGGAGAAGTCGACGTTTGCAGGTTGAAGATAGAAAGGATCGTTCGATTTCGCATAGATCACGACGGAAACGCGGCGCGGCAGGAACGCCAGCATCCGAAGGACAAACCCGAGCGAGCGCCCTCCCGCCCCCGCGAGCTGCGGTGTCGTCGAGACGCTTTGCGCGCCCTCCCGGACGCTCCCGACGAGCAGCGCGCAGGCGACCGCCAATCCGCTTCGAATGGCGCCATCCGGCACGTTCCAGAGCAGCAGCTCGCGCGAGTTGCCCGTCGTCATGATCGCGAAGTGGTCCGGCCGCCCCGCAACCGAGACGATCTGAAGCCGACCGACGCGCCGGAGCCATCGCAAGGTGTCGAGATCGCGAGAGATCGACCACGTGGCGACGCCCGAGCCCGGATCCATGCCCGCAAGGGCCGAAAGATGGCGGTCGATGTGCTCGGGGGAGTTCACCTCGACGGCTGGTGCCGCCGTCAGGAGCCGCCCGGCTCGCGCGGCCGCCAGCAGCGCACGTTGTGCAAAGCTCAAGAGCCGGGCGCCCAACGAGCGATAGGTCCTGTGTGGGGGAGGCGTGATCAGGAACTGGATCTGATCCCGCCAGACCGTGAGCACCTGGAACCCCAGCATGCGCGTCAACATTCCGACCTGGGGAGTCGTGATGTTGTGG
The DNA here is from genome assembly GCA_963843325.1 of uncultured Acidobacteriota bacterium. Taxonomy (GTDB): domain Bacteria; phylum Acidobacteriota; class Thermoanaerobaculia; order UBA5066; family Gp7-AA6; genus DAHUXD01. The sequence goes on along the minus strand of CAWJKC010000008.1, from coordinate 638,431 downwards.
ATCACCGCAACACCCTTCGCCAGGGCATCGTCATGGACGGCTTCCATCAGCGCGATTGCCGTCGGTACCTCGCCCTCGGGCGTTGCAATGGCGCTCCGGCGATGCGACTCGGCGATGAACAGCCCTTCGCCTTTTCCCGAGATCACGGTGGCCCCCCGGGCCCGCGTTCGCATCGGGATCACGGCGTAGTGACCCACGACCCGGTCACCGTCCCGGACGAACGCGTGAAATGAGTACCCCAGGGGATTCTCGTTGAAGACCAGACGACAGAACTCGCGTGACGCGTAGCGGGGATCGAGATTTCCATAGGTCGCTGCGATGGCGTCGAGCTCCTCGTCCGGGAGCGGACCCCGCGCGAGGGAAAGGGACAGCGGTATCGGATGGCTCTGGAAGGCGTGAGCGACTCGATCCGGGGAGGAGGCGCTCACGCCGGGTCCCAGAGTGACGCCGGCCATCGATCGGGCTCCGCCCCGAAGCGAGTGAGAAACGCATAGAGCCAGCGCTCCAGCCCGAAGGCGACGCAGCCGGAGAACGCCGGACGGCCGCCGCGGCGGATTCCGAACGCTTCGCCGAAGAAGTTCCGATGCGAGTTGATCGAACCGATCGCGAGCTCTCCGGAAAAGACCATCTCGGTCTTGACGGGATCGACCATCTGCGCGATGAATTTCGGGTTGGAGGCGCCGTCGAAGAACGGATCGGTCGCGTCTTCCCAGGCGATCGGCAGGTCCCGGGAGCTGAAATACCCGTTGAGCGCTTCGCGAAACGACGCCAGGAAGCTCGTCACCTCCTCCATCGTCCCGAGGCAGACCACCTCGCGCATCGTGAAGTTCCATTGCCGGAAGAGCGGCCGATAGAACTTCTCGCGGCGGAAACAGGACGCCACGGTCGTCAAATAGCGGGGCCGATCCAGCTGAGACCCGGCGAGCTCGACGTAGAAGTGATAGCAGGCCGCCGGAGTCAGCACGTCGCGGACCGGGGCGGTCGCCGGAAGCCGGAGGGCGCCATCCTCTTCGAGCGCGCCACCCGACGACAGGCGCCGAAGGTTGTCCGCCGCGTCGTCGAGGACGACCGGAAAGGTGGCGAGATGAGGAAAAGCGCGGAAATAGTCGAGGCGGTCGAGCTCGGAAGCCGGCAGGACGGCCGGGAAGCGAAACTCCTCGGCATTCCACCGGGCTGCCCACGCCGCGAAGAGCGCGTCGATCCGTTGCGCCGCCGCGAGCAGGGCGCCCGAAAGAACCGCGTGGCCGTCCCGCGATCCCAGCGCGGCGATCGTCTCGGCGCCGCTGCTCAACTGACTTTCCGGGCGAAGAAGTTCTTGTAGATCGTGTCGATGTCGCGGAAGGCGCCCGGTCTCAAGCGGGAGACGTCGAGCGAATCCCCCTTGAGCAATTCGATCTCGAGGATCAATTCCATCAGCTGGAGCGAGGTGATCAACCGCTGCTCCAGAATCGCCGTGGCCCCGGAGATCTCTTCCGGGCGGGTGTTCGAACGCTCCGCCACCCAGTGCGCAAGATGCATGCGGATTTCCGATTCGTTTTTCACAGAGAGATCTCCTCCTCCAAGATTCCTGCCGACACGAGGTAACGCAGGGCGGGTCCCGAAATCTCGCGGCGGCGGGCACGGGCCGCGTCGGAAGCGAATGCCTCCCGCGCGAACGCGTGGGGCTCGGGAATCCCCATGTCGCGATAGACGTCCGGATTGAAATACTCCTTCCAGAGCGCCAAAACGTACTCCGCCAACGACCGGCGCACCTCGGCGAGCGTCGCCGCCTCCCAGCCCGGTGCGTAGCGTTCGTACAGCTCCCGGACGAGCTGCCGGCCGAACGCGAGGTGACGCGCCTCGTCCCGGTGATGCATCCGGTTGATGTCCCGGGCAACGGAGTCGAGACGTTTGTCCTGGGCCATCCGGGAGTTGTACACATCGACGGTTTCTTCGAACAGAAGAACTCTCGCGAAGAACAGGAAGTCCTCCTCCCCCTGCTCGTACTCCCTCGGAAGCGCCATCTTGCGATCCGGGTAAATTTTGCCGGCGTAGCGAAGGCAGTAGGTGCCGAAGTACACCATGTGCTTGTTCTCTTCGTCGAGGAAGTGGTGAAGGTACGGGGTGTAGAGGTCGTTGCGGTACAGCCGTGATGCCAGGCCTTCGAGCAGCGCGCGCTCGCCGTGAATGTTGAGGCTGAAGAAATTGACGGCCTCGAGGAAGCTCAGGCGGCGGGCTTCTTCGACGGAGAGGGCATCTCCGGTCGGAGTTCCCGCGATCGACAACAGCTCGGGGGAGAAGTGCCATGCATCTTCCGGCAGCCGATCGGGCCATGCGTACTCGTAGGGTGAGCCGAAATCGCCCTGGGAGGCGACGCAGAGCCGTTCGACGAGACGTGCGGTTTCCTGCTTCACGTGCGCTCCAGATCCGTGCTTTGCCCGTTCAGGCCATAGCCGGCCATCGCCATCGGTACCATTTCGTACCATCGCTCCCTGCGGGATCGCTCACTGCTCCGTCAGGCACTGGGAATTGAAGCTGGATTGCCTCGAATTATACAGCACACCGGAAAAGGGCGGAGCATGCCGTTCTTGCGGCGCTTCGGTGGAGAGGGACGGGGCCTTCGGCAGGTGGTTTCGGAAGTCGCTCCGCAGCAATCAGGACTGACCCCACCCGATTCGGAAGCCGTCATCCGGCGGCTCGAGCGCGCTTCAACCCGCCTTCACGACCGCGGCATTAGCCTCCCGAGCGGGAGGTCCTCATGGGAGCCAACGACACGAGAATCTGGCCGCTCGTCTGCCCCGAATGCGGCGACGAAACCGACATCCAACTCCCGTATGACTCCGGACGAAGGGGGAGCGCAAGATGGCACGGCGGCCACCCCTGCATGTCCCCGTGTGACGGCGAGGTCGTTGAGCCGCTCGGCGCACTCAACGAGAGCCGATGACAGCCGACATCGATCCCCGCGCGGTTACCCCCGCCCCCGGGAAGTGCGCATTCCAGCAGCTCCGGGATGCTCGGAGCGAACGAGTATCTTCGTCGGCGGATCGAAGCCGCTTCCGGCACACCTGGAATCGCTAACCCCGATGAAATTCCTGGGCGGTGCACTCATTCTTCTCGGCCTCTGGGCAGCGATCAACGGCGGCGCCTTCGTGATCACTGGGATTTCCGCCGCACTCGGATTGCTGTTCCTGGCGCCCGGCTTCACTCGACGACGAAGGCGCTGCCCCTACTGCGGCGGTCTCATCAGGCAACGCGCGAAGACCTGCCGGCACTGCCGGTCGCGCTTGCTGGCCTAAAGCGATCTTTAGCGGGAGTGCTCGGCGGTGGAATCGCGCTGCGACCGGTCTCTGCCTCTGCACAAACCATCCCTCCGCTTCACAGCCAGCCGCCGGTGAACCCGGCCCGCCGCAGCCCCGCGACACGGCCGGGCAGCGGCGCATGATGTCCCAGATCAGACCCGATGCGGTAGTTCTCGATCATCAGCACGACCGGCCCCTGGTCGATGCCGAAGTGGTAGGGCGTGACCCACCAGCCGGTCGGGCTGTCTTCCACGGCGAAGGTCTGGTTGAACGACGGCTTGAACCCGTAGGGGGCGGTCATTCCAAGGTCCAGTCCGGGCGAAGTGGCGGACGGTCGGGATGACGATCTCCGGCGCGAACGGCAGCGAGGCGACCACGACCCACGGGGCGACGGTGCCGTCGTCGGGGCCGAACGGGGCGCCGCGGGCGATGTAGTCGAAGAACTGCCGCTCGACCCCGTTCACGACCCGCTTGACCCAGCCCGGGCCGTCGCAGGCCGTGAAGCCCCAGCAGTGCTCCCCGTAGCCGTCGAAGCCGCAGCGGGTTCCGGATCGCGTACTCCTGCTGCACGAAGGTCGCCTGCCGGCTGTTCTCGAAGTAGTCGCTGCCGCGCTCGCGCATGAACGCGTCGCGGATGCCGCGGAAGTCGATCCACAGGTGCGAGAGCTGGTGGGTGAACAGCGGCCCGGAGTAGAGCAACTCGCGGCCGTAGATCTCCTTCCACTGGTAGGTGGCGCAGTAGGCGGCGTAGCTCTCCGGCGGCAGCGGGTGGGTCGGCGAGCCGAGGCCGAGAAGGTAGAGCAAGAGCCCCTCGTCGTAGCCCTCGTAGCGGTACGGCAGGAAGCCGGTCTCGGGCTTCCAGCCGTGGGTGAGCGTCGGGCCGCCGTTGCACGCCCAGTCCCAGTCGGCCCGGCGGTAGAGCGCGTCGGCCAGGCGGCGGACCTCGGCCTCGTCCTCCGTGTCGGCGTCGAAGTAGGTGGCGCAGGTGAGCGCGCCCGCGAACAGGAACGCCGAGTCGAGCGTGGAGAGCTCGCACTTCCAGACGCGGCGGCCGGTCTCGATGTCGAGGAAGTGGTAGAAGAAGCCCTTGTACCCGGCGGCGTCCGGCTCCGGTCCCTGCGGGAGGTTCGAGGAGGCTGCGGAGTCGGCGGCGGGCGATCTTCGCCGCGAACTTGCGAATGAGCACGCCGCGCTCGACGACGACCGGGATCGTCGCCAGGGCCAGGCCGACGGCGGCGATGCTGCACGGGGCGTCCGGGTCGGTCTTGTCCCGGACCAGCCCGTTGTCCGGGTTGGTCTCGTGCAGGTAGTACAGCACCGTGGTCCGCTGAAGCCGGGCGAGTTCCTCGTCCGTCGGCAGCCGGTCCAGGTCCTCCTCTGCCGGCAGCTGGTCGGCCATCCTTTTCTTCCTGTGCTCCCTTCCGCTGTCCCTCAGCCCAGCTCGACTCGAACTTTACGGGTTTTTCCGTCGTCCATGAGTGGGATTTCGCCATCGGGCACAGCATGCGCGTCTACCGTAGCCGCACGCAGCCGACTCGCCATAGACCTCGGTAATCAGAAGTTTCCCGGCGGCACCCGAGACGCCTGGAGCAGAACGCGGGTCGAGGGCGCCCGTCTGGCTCGGCACGATAAATGCTTGACCAATTCTCAGTTGCCCACGGGGGGACCTGTCGGCTCATCGGCTCGCCTTTTCCGCTAGGCAACACCCAAGGAGGTGTCCGATGCTCAAAGGTTTGGCAGTTGGTATCCCGAGGTGGCCGGCATCGACGGTGGTTCTCTGTTCTTTGCTCTTCGCGGGGGCCGCAACCGTCGCAACGGGCGGTGAGCCGGCGAAGCCGGTGCCGCTGACTCCGCACTTTTCGCAGGCAGTGGCGTTCGACGTATCGTCGCCCCTGAGCACCATGGCGTGGCGGGCACCGCTTCGCAGGATCCCCTACGGCTTGACGGGGGAGGAGGAGATTCGTCCCGAGCGCGGCGAGCCGGCGAAGGACACCGGGTATTCCGGCGACGGAGCGGTCCAGTCGCTTCTCCCTGCGCCCAGGGGCGCGGCTCCGTCGATCCCGGGCACGACGGCGAACTTCGAAGGCCTTTCGCAGCAGGACAACTTCGACGTGTTCGGCTTTCGCGTGAACCCGCCCGATCCCAACGGCGCCGTCGGGCCGAATCACTATGTCGAGATGATCAACCTGGTCTTCGGCGTCTATGACAAGACCGGCAACTTACTGCTCGGTCCGGTCGACATCGGGACTCTGTGGACCGGATTCTCGGTGCCGGACTGCACCGATCCTGAGGGCGACCCGATCGTGCTCTACGACCGTCTCGAGGATCGATGGATCCTCACCCAGTTCACCGTCTTCGCTCCCTACTACAACTGCGTCGCGGTTTCGATGACGGGCGACCCGACCGGCGCCTACTACCGGTACGCGTTCGTCACGACCGAGCGACGGGCGAAACGTTCTTCCCCGACTATCCGAAGTACAGCAACTGGAAGAAGTCCTACGTGCTGACCTCTCGCGACTTCGGCGACCTGGGCGGCTATGGCATCAGCGTCTACGCGCTGGAAAAGAACCGGATGATCGCCGGAGACCCGAACGGCGCGGGCCGTGCATTTCTTCATCGACGGGAACGTTCCGGGCCAGCTCGCCCTGGTCGGCGACGGCCTTCTGCCGGCCGACTTCGACGGCACACGCCTGCCGGCGGAAGACGCGACGATCCCGATCGTCGGCACCCAGGACGACGGCGGCGGGTACGGGGCCACCTTCGACGCCGCTGAACATCTGCAAGCTGTCGATCAAGTGGAAATCGACTCCCACGGCTTCGCTCGTTCTGGCCGCCCAACTCCCCGTCGCGTCGTTCGACTCGATCTTCCCGTGCGCGCCGACGTCCCGGCGACTGCCTGCCGCAGCCGGGGATCGCCAACCCGGCAGCAGTTCCTCGACATCCTTTCTTACCGGCAGCGTCCGACCTTCCGGCTCGCCTACCGCAACTTCGGCAGCTACGAGGCGCTGGTGACGAACCAGTCCGTCGAGGCGCTCCCGGGCGTCGCCGGCGTTCGCTGGTACGAGATCCGGCGCACGAACGGCACGTACTCGATCTACCAGCAGGGCACCTACGTCCCGAACGACGGCGTGCATCGCTGGATGGGCTGCGATCGCCCAGGACGCCAACGGCGACATGGCCGCTCGGCTACAGCGTCGTCAACGGCACGACCGTCTTTCCCGGCATCCGCTACACGGGCCGTCTCTTCGGGGATCCGCTCGGACAGATGACCCTGGGCGAGGCGACCATCATCGACGGCACCGGGGTTCAGACGACGACCAACTCGCGCTGGGGCGACTACACCGACATGAACATCGATCCGGCCGACGACTGCACGTTCTGGTACGTCAACGAGTACTACACCGCTGCCGGCCAGGCGACCAGCACGGCCGGATGGCAGACTCGGATCGGAAGCTTCAAGTTCCCGGGCTGCGTATCGCGGTAGACCCGCGAGTCGCAGCAAAGGGGGCCGGCGCGAGAACGAAGCTCGCGCCGGCTTTTTTGTCGCCCCGTGTAGCGCTGCGACGTCCTATCGACGGCGATTTGGCCACTTGTTGACTTCGCGCGCCACCCGGCGGCCGGTGTTGCGGCGCCGACTGCCTGACCGGGACTCTGACTCCGGAAGGCATCGACCTCTTTCGACTAAAATCAAGGGATCAAAGACACCGACGCCAGTTCAAGGGCTCCATCGAACCCGGGGTCCCGGATTCTCTTTCTCGCCGTGGACGCCGGCGACAAGGACTTGATCCTCGCGTGGGCGCGAGAGGGAATCCTGCCGACGTTTCGGTCGCTGCTGGAGACGAGCGCCTGGGGAACCACCCAGAACCCCGTGGGGTTCTTCGTCGGCGCCGTTTGGCCCTCGTTCTGGACCGGGCTGTCGCCCGAGAAGCACGGCCGCTACTGCTTCTCCCAGCTACGCACCGGAACCTACGACCACTATGACGTGAACCCCCGAGACACCCGCGGCGAGCCGTTCTGGGACGAGCTTTGCGCAAACGGCTGCCGGGTCGCGATCCTGGACGTACCCAAGACGGTGCCCTCTCCGAAGGTCAACGGCATCCACATCGTCGACTGGGGCACCCACGATCCGGAGCTCGACTTCTGTACCGCGCCCGAATCGCTCGCCTCCGAGATCGAAGCGCGCTTCGGCCTTCACCCCCTGGATACGTGCGACGAATTCATGCAGCGTAACCCGACGGGGTACGCAAACCTCCGCGACGCGCTGGTGACGGGAGTGCGCAGGAAAGCCGACCTGGCGGCGCACTTTTTCGAGCTCGGCGGCTGGGATCTCTTCCTGACGGTCTTCGCGGAGAGCCATTGCGTTGGTCATCACTGCTGGCATTTGCACGACCCGAAGCACCCGCGTCACGACGCGAACGTGGCGCGCGTGGTCGGTGATCCGGTTCGCGACGTGTACGTCGCCATCGATGCGGCCCTCGGTCGCCTGATCGCGCTCGCCGGGCCCGAGACGACAGTGTTCGTCCTCGCGAGCCACGGAATGGGCCCGCACTACGACGGCACCTTCCTTCTGGGGAAAATGCTCCGCAGCCTGTTCGAGCTCCCGGCCGCCCCTCCGAGCAAGCGGGCGATCGCGCGGCTGCTCGAGTCGGTCTGGCACCGGCTCCCATCCTCTCTCCATTCTCGGCTTCGGTCCCTTCGGGGACGCACGAAGCAGGCCCTGGGAGTGGCGGCCAGCGTTCCGGAGCTTGCGGACCGACTCTGCTTCACGACGCCCAACAACGACGTCTACGGAGGCATCCGCGTCAACCTGGTGGGCCGCGAACCCCAGGGGCGGATCCATCCCGGAGCGGAGTACGAGGCCTTCTGCGATGCGCTCCGGACCGACCTCCTCGCCTTCGTCAACCTGGACACGGGACGGCCGTTGGTCCGGCGCGTGCTTCGGACATCGGACCTCTACAAGGGAGACGGCGTCCAGGATCTGCCGGACCTGCTCGTCGAGTGGGAACGGGACGCGCCCATCTCTCGAATCCAGTCTCCCAAGACGGGCGTCATCGAAGAAGTCTTTCCGGGAAGGCGCACCGGGGATCACAAGCCCGAGGGCCTCCTTTTCGCCCGGGGGCCGGGAATCGTGCCCCGCCGGTTGGACCGACCGGTGGAGGTCACTCAGCTCGCGCCCACCATCGCCTCGTTGCTCGGCGTGCAGCTGTCGAAGCCGGATTCGGAACCGGTCGCGGAGCTGATCGCGCGCCGGGGATCCCCCGTCGCTCCCTGAGCGAGGGCCGAATCGTGCTGACGGTCCTCATGACGACGTACAACGGGGAGAAGACCCTGCCTCGCGTCCTCGAAGCCTACTGCGCCCTCGAACCGCCTGACGGAGGCTGGAAGCTGTGCACCGTCGACAACGCGAGCACCGACGCGACGGCGCAGATCCTCCGGTCCTACGTCGGAAGGCTCCCGCTGACATGCCTCTCCGAGTCGCGGCGAGGTCAGAATTACGCGCGCAATTCCGCGCTCGGTGCGGTCGACGGAGACCTCGTAGTCTTCAGCGATGACGACGCGATTCCGAAGCGCGACTGGCTCGCGCAATTGCGGCGCGCCGCGGACGCCAACCCGGGTTTCGCGATTTTCGGAGGCACGATTCTTCCGCGATGGGAGAGCGAGCCGGAAGAATGGATCCTCCGGTGCGTGCCGCCCGGGGCCGGCTTCGCCCTGACGGACCCGGAATGGGAAGAGGGACCCATCCGGCCATCCTGGGTGTTCAGTCCCAACATGGCGATCCGGGCCGATGTCTTTCGAGCCGGCCATCGATTCGACGAGAAGCTCGGACCTCGGGAAGGCTCTTACCCGATGGGAAGCGAAACCGAGTTGACGCTTCGACTGTCCCACGCGGGACTGCGCGCCTGGCACGTGAAGAATGCGATCGTCGAACACATCATTCGCCACTACCAGTTGACGCAGAGCTGGCTGCTTTCACGCGCCGTGCGATTCGGGCGGGGTCAATACCGATTGCATGTCGAAGATCAGCGGCTTCCGCGGCCCGTTTTGGGTGTGCCGCTGGCTCCGATCCGAGGGATTCTTTCCCACGCCGGGCGCCTCGCCGTGGCGAAACTGAGGCGTGACCCGGAGGCGATCTTCCGCTGGCGCTGGAACCTCCGCTGTTCGATCGGAAGCGCCCTCGAGGCTGTCGCCATCGAGCGTGAGCGGCGTCGGGCGGAATCCCGCGCCTGATCGACCGGGCCGCTTCGCCGCGCGCGGGGCTCCGCCTGACCCTCCGCCGCCCGGAGAGCATCCGGGTCCGAGCCTGGATGACGGGTATGCTGCCGCTGGAAAAAGGGAGACCTCTCATGAAGCACAAGACGACACTCGCCGGGTCACTCGTCGCGTCGCTCGCCTTCTCGGCCGTCCTGACCGCACAGCCGGTCGCGCATCGAAAAGGCGACCGCGACGCCGCCGCGCAAACGGGAACGCTCGTCGTGCCGTCGCCGGCCTACGGGACGGTCCTCTATAGCGTGACCTCGGTGTTCGCGGGTTCGTTCAACGGTGTGGGCATCCTGGACCCCATCGCAACGGACGGCGTCGGATACCGATACTTCACCGGCGGCTCGCTCCTTCTCCTCGGGAGCGTGTCCATTCCTTCCGGGGTGGTCATCGATTTCATCGGCCTGAACAGCTGCGATCCGGCCGGCTCGAGCTTCGATTTCACTCTCTACGACGCGACGGTCGGCTCCGAGTACACCGCCGTCGGCTCGATGGTCAGCTCGCTGAATCCCTGCGCGGTCCAGTACAACGGAACCGCCCTGAATTACCTCTACGCGCAAACCGCGGGACACAATCTCCAGTTCTACATCCATCAGGACCCCTCGACGCCTCAGGATGGAACCGCGGGAGTGATGTCGGCCGAGGTGTGGTGGCGCCGCCAGGTGAGCGATCCGCCCGCCGATCCCGACTTTCTCGACGTGGCGACATCGAACCCGCAGTACCAGTTCATCGAGGCGCTCTTCAAGTCGGGGATCACGGTGGGATGCGGAGGCGGGAACTTCTGTCCGAACGCGCCCGTCACGCGTGGACAGATGGCGGTCTACCTCGCCAAGGCGCTCGGCTTGGCATGGCAGTATTGAAACCGCTGACCGGCCCGGAGCGTGGCTAGCAGTTCTCCCGACGAATCACCATTGCGCCCGACGATCCGTTCGCTCGCCCTCCTCTCGTTCCCGGTCATCTTTCTCGCATGCGCCGTCCTCTCCACGGGAATCGCGGTCCTCGCTCACGAGGTGAAGGAAGACAAGGGGAGGCCGGACTCACTGGATCTCCGTGCCGGCGACACGATGGCGCGCATTCGGACGCCGCAGCTGGACCGGATCATGTCGGCGGTCACGCAGCTCGGAGACTGGCAGTTCCTGTTCCCCGCGACGATCCTTCTGATCGCCGCCTTCTGGCGGACCGGGCACCGCGTGTCCACGTTCCTGTTCGCGGGCAGCGTCGTCGGCGGCTTCGGCCTCAGCGCGCTTCTGAAGGTGGCGGTCACGCGGGCCCGCCCGGCGCTCTGGCCCTCACTCGTCGTCGAATCGACCTACAGCTACCCGAGCGGCCACACCGTCATGGCGACGGTCTTCTTCGGCGGTCTGGCAGCGATCGTCTTCCATCTGCGCCGCGACTGGGCCATCCGCGGAGCTGCCGTCGCGATCGCCTCCGCCGTCATCCTGCTCGTCGCCACATCCCGCGTCTACCTGGGCGCGCACTGGGCGACGGACACGATCGGCGGGATGATGACGGGGATGATCTGGGTCTTGATCTACGCGGCGGCGGTCGAAGCCGCGACGAGGCCGTCGTCGAGGTCGGGGGGCCGAGGCGAGTCCGACGGGGATTCAGGCATCGCGTTGACGGCGGCCTGCGCCGCCTAAAGATCGTTCATCGCATTCCGCGACGCCCGCCGGAGACCGGTCCCGCGCGTCCCTGAGGCGGCGGCTGGCCGTGGTGAGCGACGGCGTGTTTGGGCGGGAAGAAACCGCGGCGATCGAAGCGCATGGCGGCGCGTGCGCCGCGGCCGAAGCCGGAAACGAATCCTCCGTAGCCCCCGAATCCGTAAGCGCCGGCAAATTCGTAGGGATTCCCGTACGTTCCCGTCTCCGCGACCGCCGGTGCGTACGCGGCGGATCCGCCTTCACCGGTCTCGCCGATGTCCACCGCCGTCAACGAGGAGAGCGCGACGATCACCGGGTCGCCCGCGCCGGCCTTGCGGAGCTGCTTCATCGTCCCACCCTTGGTGATCGCCGGAATATCGGCGCGATGCAGGCGCAGGAACGCGATGACCGACGCATCGTCGGCGCCTCCAGCCTTCAGCTCCGTGGCCTCCGCGATCACCCAGCCGCTGCCGTCAGCGCTCGGCGCAGCTCCCGACAGGGCGCCAGGCGGAGCACTCGCCCGGGGTTGCGGCGCGCCGCTATAGACGATCGTGACGCCATTCGAGGTTCCGCGGATCGTGGCCCGGGAGGTTCCCGGAGCCGAGTCGTCGCGAGCGCGTGCGGCGAGCGGTGTCAGGGCCAGCAGGAATGCGAGGAGAGCAACTCGCCAGGCGCGGATATTCCGTGACATGTCCGTGGTCCCCCGCAGGATTGAGTATCACGCGCGGCCGCTTGCGGCCACGCTTTCACCCATCACTGAGGCTTGCGGCTGTCATCGAAGGGGGACAACTTGGGACTGCGAAGAGGGATGTTGGAGCCGAAGGAGGCAAGCGCGCTCGACTAGGGTGCGGCGGAGAAGGTGCCGGCGCGGTCGTCGTGTCGATGAGGAGACCCCGCGGGCCGTCGGCGCAGGCCAAGGGGTCTCTCTTGATTTGCTGACTTGGCGTCGAAATCAGCATTTCGAGACTGACCCTCGGTTGCCTGTCGCGGGATTCTCTCAGGGAGCGGAATCCTTCCGGCCTGACTTGCCGAGGGTCCTCAAACACGGACATTCACGAACGCAAGGATCGCCCTCACGGATCACGGGCAGGCGAAAGCCGAGGAATCCTGTATCGGCTGGAATGCGTTGCCCGAGTCGTTCGAGTATGTCTTGTCGGTTCCCGTCCGCATGTCGGTGACCTTGAGCTCGACGCCGACGTTGGTCAGCCCACCCGCAAAGACCCAGGAATGTCCGTTCACGGCGCAGCCGTCGAGAACCTTGACGATCAATTCGATGTTTGCGGGGTCGAAGAACCAGAAATAGCCGCTGTCGTCCGTCAGGCGTACGGCGATGGCCGGGAGGGAGGCGGTCGTGGGTGTCGGCTTGAACGAGGCCGTGGCCGAGAATTTCCCGTCGCCGAGGCAGAGCGTGTGGCTGTCGGCAGTGCAGGCAGGCCCGACACCAGTCGTGATCCGTCCAATGTGATTCGTTCCGATCACGGGGCTTGCCTCGGTAAACCAGAGGGCTCCGTCGGGACCGGCGGTGATACGCAGGGGACCTCGCGGGTCTCCGATCGGGAACTCGGTGATGGCGCCCGCGGTCGTGATGCGGCCGATGCCGTTGACGGCGGGATTGAATTCGGTGAACCAGAGATTGCCGTCGGGGCCGGTCGTGATGCCCTCGAGGAATGCTGCCAAGCCCGTGGGCACGGGGAATTCGCCGGTCACCACACCTGCCGTGTTCATCCGGCCGATCTGGTCGGGGGCTTGCTCGGTGAACCAGAGGTTGCCGTCCGGCCCGACCGCGATCCCTTTCGGCGTGCCGCTACCGATGAGCGGGAACTCACTCACGGCGCCGGCCGGTGTGATCCGTCCGATCTGGCTGAATCCCGTCTCGGTGAACCAGAGATTGCCGTCCGGCCCGGCGACGATGTCCGCAGGCAAGGCGAAATGCGAAAGCGGGAACTGCGCCATGACTCCGCCCGGCGTAATGCGTCCGATCTTGTCGGTATTCTGCAGCGTGAACCAAAGGTTGCCGTCCGAACCGGCGGCGATGCTCCCCGGCAAGCCCGCCGGCAAGATCGGAAACTCGGTCACGTCGCCCGCAGGCGTCATCCGACCGATCTGTGGCGCATTCGGGTTCGATTCGGTGAACCAGAGGCTGCCGTCCGGACCTACGGTGATCCCGACCGGATGGCTGTTGACGGTCGGCGTTGGAAATTCGGTGAATACACCGGAGGTCGTGAGCCTTCCGATCTGGTTCGCGTTCGATTCGGTGAACCAGAGGTTTCCGTCCGGGCCTGCGACGATCTGGACTGGCGCGCAGGTCTGGGTGGGGATCGTAAACTCCGTGATCACCTGGCCGCCGGCTGAGGCCGCACCGACGAGCGACAGAACCGGGACCGCAGTGGCGAGGACGACTGATGCGCGGGCAAGGGCACGCATGAGAACCCTCCATTCCCGGAGCAAGCGTTTCTTTCTCGTGTCGACGAAAGGGCGCCTCGTCGGGCGTCGCGAGCGGTCTTCCGATTGGGCAATGTTATTCGAACTGCGGAGCGCTCTCAAAATTTGGTCGGAATGCCGGGATTCGAACCCGGGAAAAATCGAGAAATCCGCACCAAAAACCCGCAGCGTTCCGTTTCAGTTCCGTAAATCACAGCGCCAGCCCCGCCGCTTTCGCGAGGGGGTTGATTTCGCGGTCGAGCCCTATAAGCCGCCACCATACGAAGCGGCCCTCCATCGCAGCTCCGGTCCAGCTTGACCACATTCGATCCCTTAGCCTGACTATCGGTGTACGCCCGGGCCTTCTTTAGAGCTTCGAGCTTGTCCTCGCTCGACGTGATGTCGTACCCGGCGGTCAAGGGGTCAGTCTTGATTTGCTGACTCGCGTCGAAATCAGCATTTCAAGACTGACATAGCGGGGGCGAGATACACGGTTGACCTCCATCCTTTCGCTTGTGACCGCTGCCATGCAGTTAGAGAATCCTCGGAGTTTCCGTCGATCGGATGTGGTCATGGTGGAGGCTGAACGCCGTTGTCCAGATTCTCTCGGCTTGCGTGTCGGTTCTGCGCCATCGCGCTTCTCGCCGTCCTCACGATTCAAGTGCACGCGCGAGGGCGAATTGGATTTCGCCCGCCGCGTACGGTCATCTCGAGCACGTATTTTCCTCTCAGGGCGTGCGAGCCCTTCCTCCTGTTCCTGCAGGAGGTCGGAAGGCGAGTTCCGGAAAACGAGCGCGTGGTCGTGCTGACCGGAGAGGACGCGGCACCGGGCTTTGGATCCTCGCGGCTGGGGCCCTCGTATCTTCTCGGCGTCGGGCAGCTCTCGCGACAGATCGTCGTGCCCGAAGGCGCCGGCCCGATGTCCGTGCCCGGGACGCGGACGTGGGTGGCGTGCTTCGGTCGGTCGTTTGACGACAAGCGTTTTGTCGCCGTCGGGAGTTTTCTGGGGGGCACGTTGCTCCGGGAAGCTCCGTGACCGGCTGGAGGTTTCTGGCGGCTCTGCTGGCGATCCCCCTGCTGGGTCTTCCTATCGGAAGCAGGCTGTTCAGGGGATCCGGCAACACCCTGGCGCGCTGGGGTTTTGGAGGAGCAGCCGGCGCAGTCCTGCTCTGCGCTGAGATGGTGGTCCTGACCGTGCTCGGCATCTCCTGGTCCCCGTGGATGCTTATCTTGTTGCCGGCGGCCTTGTTTCTGTTCGGCCGCACGACTCGGGACCGTGCAGGAGCTGACGCTGGCACCCGGCCGGAGTCGGCGCCGCGGTTCGAGGCCGCACTGATCGTCGCCAGTCTCGGCGCTGTCGCCTACGCCACTGCCACCGCCCGGGCAACGGCGGGTGACTTTCTCCTCTTCTGGGGCGCCAAGGGGGAGCATTTCGCTCTGTCGAGGTCGATCGACGCAGCTTTTCTGGGCGATCCCTTCCACTCCTTCATGAACCCGCAATACCCGCCGCTGCTGCCAACGCTGTATGCCTGGGGCACGATGGTCGCGGGGGGATTTTCCTGGGGAGCCGCTCTGCTCACCATGCCGATCGCCCTCGCGCTCACCGGGGCGACGTTCCTCGGTTTCGCGCGGCCTTCCTGCGGGACGGCTCGGGCGACCGTTTTGACGGCGGTTCTGGTTTCAATGCTGGGACTCGTCATGGTGGCCATCCCTGTGGCCGGCAACGCCGAGCCTTTGCTTCTCTACTTCGAGACGGTGTCGCTGGCCGCGCTTCTGTTCAAGCCAGCGGGCGAGAGGAGCTTCGCCATCGCCGGCGTCGGGCTCGCCGGGGCGGCGATGACGAAGGTCGAGGGCGGCATCTTTGCCCTGCTCGTGGTCGTTGCGTACGTGATCTGGGGGCGCGATCGCCGCGCCAAAACTCTTGCGGCGCTCTGGCTGCCGCCGTTTCTAGCAGTCAGCGCCTGGACCGGGTTCTACCGGGCACATGGGCTCGTCGAGCAGTACCCGCTCTCGTTCCCGTCGTCGCTGACCGCCTTACCCCTCATTGGACGAGAGATGGCGCGCCAGGCCAGTTTCGGTGTCGCCTACGTTCCCTGGCTCGCGCCGCTGTTGATCGCGATTCGCGGTGAGTGGTCCGAGGGGGCCAGGATCGGGGCAACGGTAGGACTGGGATTTCTGGGCGCTTTGGCCTGCATCTATCTCGGGGGCGGAAAGGATCCGGGGTTGTGGATTCTGTGGTCGGCGGGCCGCCTGCTCATGACGCCCCTGTTGTGCCTGTTCCTGGCGGCAGCGGCGGGGCAGGCGGGCGGGCCGGATGTCCCGCGCGTAGAGGCGTAGAGTCGCGGGATGGCCTACTCGTGGGAAAGCCTCGGCGCGGTCGAGAAGACTGCCATCCTGACGAGCATCGGACATGGCGGCCCTGCGCCTGCGCCGCGGGTGGTCGAGCTGTCCTGGCAGGACCGCTGCAACATCGACTGCTTTTTCTGTTCGACGGCCGAGTTGAGAGCCGGGAACTTCGAGCTGTCGAGTGACCGGCTCGAAGCGCTGTTCGGTGAGATGCAGCAAATGGGTGTCAGAGGCGTTCGTCTCATGGGCGGGGGTGAGCCACTGTTCCGGAAGGACGCGGTCGCGCTGATCGAGAGCCTGGGCCGTCGAGGGATCCGGATCACCGACGTCACCACCAACGGTGTGCTCCTGAACGAGGCCGTGATCCGTGCTCTCTTCGCCACGGGCTGCGACGAGATCTGCATCTCCCTCAATGCTGCCGAGCCGAAGTCCTACGCGGCCATGATGCAGACGACGGAGAGGAACTTTCAACGCGTGGTGGAAAACATCCGACTCGCCGCGGCCATCAAGCGTGAGACCGGTTCAGACTGCCTCGTCAAGGTGCAGTTCCTCGTCTATCAGGACAATTTTCGAGACCTCCCCGAGATGTACCGCGTCTTTCGCAGCACGGGGGCCGACCGATTCTGGCTGAACGGGCTTTATCCCGTCCGCCCGATGCCCGCGATGACCGACGAGTCGATCTCGGAGATGCTGCGCCTCTACGAAGGGATCCTGGCTGAGGACTATTTCGAGCACCTCGAGCGCTTCTCCTTCTGGGAACGGTCGATCTCTTCGCGCATCGCGGAAGCGGAACGGCGCGTCTTTGCCGCCGCGCCGCTCGCTCGACGGGCTCTCGTCAAGGTCCGCCACATCTTCGACTCGGAGCTGCGCAGAGCCCGCGCCGCCCTGGAGCTCCATGAGTTTTGCCTCGTCGGCTGGTATTCGACCACTGTCAATGCAAACGGTGACATCGTGACCTGCTGCGTCCTCCAGGATCGCAAGCACGCGATCCTGGGGAACATCGGGAAGAACTCGCTTGCCGAGATCTGGTCGGGCCCGGCCTACGAGCGCTTTCGCGACGAACTGCGCGAAATCATGGCGCGCCGCGGCAGCGTCGGCGGCTTCGAGGAAGCCTGCTCGGTCGAGGGACAATGCGCGACGAAGGATGCCTGCCCGAGCCGCTCGTATTACTGGAACGGAGATCTTGAATTCCGGCGCGAGTTCCACCGGCTCGTTGAGGGGATGACCATTCCGGCCGGCCCGGCCTTTGCGACTCTCCCGGGCGAGCCGCGTGCGCGGAGGTTGCCGAGCCTTCCGGTGCGCGCGCGATGAATCCAGGATCTCAACCTTGTACTCGGCGAGCTCGATCGCCTGGGTGAGCAACGATTCTGGGGTAGCACGTGAATTGATACTCGCGAGTGCCGCGAGATCACACCGAGTGGGTTGGGTCTTCAGGCTTGATTTGGTCGGGATGCCGGGATTCGAACCCGGGACCCCCTGAACCCCATTCAGGTACGCTACCAGACTGCGCCACATCCCGACCGGAACGCGCATTTGAACAGGGTCGGGGGAGCGTGTCAAACGCCGCGCTAGAATCCGCTCGATGCGCGTTCGGCTCGTCTCCGGCTCCCATTTCGCGGCGGCCCATCGGCTGCACCGCGAGGATTGGGACGAGGCGACGAATCGGCGGATCTTCGACAAGTGCAACAACCCCAACGGCCACGGCCACACCTATGGCCTGGAGGTGACCGTCGAGGGGGAAATCGATCCGGAGACGGGTTACGTCATGGATTTCGCGCTGTTGAAGCGCGCGGTCGACGAAACGGTCATCCATCGGCTGGACCGTCGGCACCTGAACTTCGACGTGGACTTCCTGAAGGGGATCAACCCGACGGCCGAGAACATCGCGGTCGGCATCTGGAAGCAGCTCGCGCCGCGGGTCGCTCCGGCGCGGCTGGTCCGGGTGGCCCTGCAGGAGACGGAAAAGAACAGCGTCGTGTACGAGGGAGGGCAGGCATGAGCGCGGAACCGCCGAAGAGACGCCTGGTTCGCTCAAACCGCCACAAGATGATCGCGGGAGTCTGCGGGGGCCTGGCGGAGTATTTCGATCTGGATCCCACCGTCGTGCGTGTGGCGTACGTGGCGGTCTCGATCCTGTCCGTGGCGTTTCCCGGGATCCTCGCCTACATCATCCTGATGTTCGTGATGCCGCGC
This sequence comes from uncultured Acidobacteriota bacterium, assembly GCA_963843325.1. GTDB lineage: Bacteria > Acidobacteriota > Thermoanaerobaculia > UBA5066 > Gp7-AA6 > DAHUXD01. The sequence goes on along the minus strand of CAWJKC010000008.1, from coordinate 620,295 downwards.
GCCGACTCGCCGGCGGCATGACGCGCGCCCGGATCCTCGTCACCAACGACGACGGCGTTTTCTCGGAGGGGATCGAGCGGCTCGCCGCCGCGCTCGCCGAGGTGGGAGACGTCTTCACCGTCGCGCCGGACCAGGAGCGCAGCGCCGCCGGGCATTCGCTCACGCTGCATCATCCGCTGCGGGCGAAGCTCGTGGGCCCGCAGCGCTGGTCCGTGGACGGCACGCCGACCGATTGCGTGAACTGGGGAGTCCTGCACCTCTTGAAGGACGACCGGCCGAAGCTGCTGTTCTCCGGGATCAACCTGGGCCTCAACCTCGGCGACGACGTGACGTACTCGGGCACGGTCTCCGCCGCGTTCGAGGGAACGCTGACCGGGATCTCGTCGGTCGCGATCTCGCAGGAGATCGAGACGGGCTTCACCTTCGACGCGGCCGCGGAGTTCGCGGCGCGCCTGGCGCGTCACCTGCTCGAGCAGCCGCTCCCAGCCGGGACCCTCGTCAACGTGAACGTCCCGGCGGGCGCGCCGCGCGGCGTGCGCGTCGTGCGGCAGGGCAAGCGCCGGTACGGCGAGGCGGTGATCGAGAAGACGGACCCGCGCGGTCGTCCTTACTACTGGATCGGTGCGACGCCGCCGATGGGAGACCTCGAGCAGGGGACGGACCTTTCGGCCGTGGCGGAGAAGTACATCTCGATGACGCCGCTCCACCTGGATCTGACGGACTACCGCTCGCTGTCGTTGCTCGAAGACGTCGCCAGCAAGCTCTAGCCGATTCGGACCGGCCGTCCGAACACGGTCCGGTAGAACTCCTCGAGCTTCGGGTTGTCGAACGTGTTCCAGCCTCCGCAGAGATCGTGCTCGCGCGTCTCGACGTCGCAAGCGATGGCGGCACCCGTGACGGCCTGGCGGCCGAGCAGATAAAGGTTCACGTACTCCTCGAGCTGCTGGCGCGTGGCGCCCGGCCGGGCGTTGGCGATCCAGTCGAAGCGCTGACGGAACTCCGCATCCGAGAGCTGCGCGAAACCGTGGCAGGGGAATCCGAGACGCTCGGCCACCGCACAGACGCAGTGGTCTGTGTCGACGAGGCTCGCGAGCTTCTCGCGCAACTGCGCGATCGCGGCGGGCCGCGTGACGCGCGGCGCCTCCGTGATGGGTTGCGGAATGGATCCGGTGTTGGTCGCCATACGTGAAATTTTCGTCCCTGCGAGGCTCTTAAGGCGTGATGTGAATAGATCATTTCGCCCCTGCGCGTCCGGGGGCCCGTCGGCTAAGATGTCAACCCGATGAGGCGAGACAACTCCTGGCGCGATGCGGTCGGAATCGTGGTCGTGGCCGTCGTCGCGGCGGCGGTCTCCAACGCGCTGGCCGGGCCGGAACGCAAGCTCCACTGGATCGGCAACTATGCCAGCGCGCCGGCGGCGCCTCGACCGCCGCGCCCGTGTCGCCGACCGCCTCGCCGGCAAGGCGCCGCTGGCTGCGGTGACGCCGGCCGCCGGGGACGAGGCCGGCAAGGCGTTCGCTCCGCATCCCAACAAGGCCTGGGTGGAGATCTCCGGGGATGACGTCGCGGCGCTCCATGCCCGCGGCAACATCCTCTTCCTCGACGCGCGCCGCACGAGCGTCTACCGCGCCGGCCACATTGCGGGGGCTCGGTCGATCTCGATCTGGGAGGCGGACGCCGACGACAAGGTGAAGGCGCTCTTTGCCGAGGGCCGCGACCAGAGCGCTCCGATCGTCGTCTACTGCAGCGGCGGGGATTGCGAGGACTCGCATCACCTGGGCGAGAAGCTCTACTTCGTCGGCTTCGACAACGTGCTCGTCTACAAGGACGGCTTCCCGGACTGGGAGAAGCGTGGTCTGCCCGCGAAGAAGGGCGACGCGCCTTGAGCAGCCGCCTGACGTCCCCCTGGCTGACGGCGCGCGTCCAGTTCGTGCTCGCGGCGATTTTCGTGGTCGCGGGGTTCGGCAAGATTCTGGATCCGCCGGGGTTCGCCCACGAGATCTACAACTACAAGCTGCTTCCCGGCGTCGCCGTGAACGCGCTCGCGATCGTCCTGCCGTGGATCGAGGTCGTCGCGGGTCTCGCCCTCTTCGTCGGCGTCGCGCGCCGCAGCGCGGCCCGGATCTTCGGCGTGCTGCTGATCGTCTTCGTGATCGCCCTGTCGATCAACCTCGTGCGCGGCCGGCCGGTCGACTGCGGCTGCTTCGGCGGGTCCGAAGGTGCCGAAGACGGACGTGCAGCGCCTGGGCGACATGAAGATCGCGATCGCGCGCGACCTCGGCATGCTGCTGCTCGTCTGGCAGGTTCTGGCCGCGGTCAAGCGCGAGGAGCGGGACCGGCGGTAGAGCGACTCGCGGGCGGGGGCAAGCCCCGCCCCTACGGCACCGGGCCTATCGAGTTCCGGAATCGTGTCGTAGGGGCGGCCCTTGTGGCCGCCCGCCTCAGTACGACAGCACTTTTCGCGCCGCCGCGAGCACCTTGTCGCTGTTCGGCAGCACCGCGCGCTCGAGGACCCGGCTGAACCCGACCGGCGTGAACTCCGAGCCGACGCGGCCGATCGGGGCGTCGAGGTGCTCGAAGGCCTTTTCCTGGATCTGCGATGCGATCTCGCCGCCGAAGCCGCCGTGGACCTTGTCCTCGTGGGCGACCAGGACGCGGTTGGTCTTTCGCACGGAAGTGAGCACCGCGTCCATGTCCATCGGCACGAGCGAGCGCAGGTCGATCACCTCGACGCTCTTGCCTTCCGTCTCGAGGACCTTCGAGGCCTCGAGGGCGAAGTGCACGGGAGTCCCGTAGGCGACGATCGTCAGGTCCGTTCCCTCGCGGCGCAACGCGCGCCTTGCCGAAGGGGACCGCGAACTCCGCGGGCACCTTCGCGCGGCCCATGGGGCTGTTGTAGAGAAACTTCGGCTCGAGGTACAGGGTGACGCCGCGCGAGCGCATGGCCGTGCGCAGCAGGCCCGCCGCGTCGTCGGCGAAGGCGGGCACGACGATCCGGATGCCGGGCAGTGTGGCGAGCCAGCCCTCGAGGTTCTGGGAGTGGTACAGGCCGCCTCCGATGTATCCGCCCGAGGGCAGGCGCACGGTGACGTTGGGCACGTACTGGCCGTTGGTCCTCCAGTACTCGTGGGACATCTCGATCATCTGCTCGGCCGCGGGCCAGAAGTAGTCGGCGAACTCCGCCCCCTCGACGACGACGCGGATCTTGTCCGACAGCCGGCAGAAGCCGTTTGCCGTGCCCATGATGAAGTCCTCGGCGATCGGGGCGTTGAAGACGCGCGTCGAGCCGAACTCCTGCTGCATTCCCTTGGTGACGTTGAAGACGCCGCCCTTGTCCCGGTACGCGACGTCCTGGCCCCAGATGTAGGTGTCGGGGTTGTGGCGGAACTCTTCCTTGAGCGTCTCGTTGAGCGCATGTACGAGGGTCGTCTCGTCGCCCGTGCCGTCCGGGATTCCGTCCGGCCACCGTTCGGACGTCCAGGACTCGGGCACGACGTTCTCGTAGATCGTTGCGGGGTCCGGCTCGGGCGCCTGGCGCGCGCGATCGGTGGATTCCTCGTAGGTTCGTTCGTTCTGCGCCTCGATCGCGCGCAGGTCTTCTTCGGGAACGAGCCCGGTGTCCGTGAGCAGCTTGCGGAAGCGGGGCAGCGGGTCCGCGGCGCGCGCGGCGGCGAGCTCCTCGGGCGTGCGGTAGAGGTCCTGCCGGTCCGAGTTGGAGTGCGAGTGGATCCGCACGCAGCGCGCGTGGACGATGGCCGTTCCGGCGCCCGTCCGGACGAACGCGACGGCCTCGCGCATGGCGCGGAAGGAGTCGAAGACGTCCAGGCCGTCGCAGTGGATGATCTTGACGTTCTTGTAGCCGGAGAAGTTGTCCGACGAGTAGAGGTTCGCGGTCTGGTCGCTCTTCGGGACCGAGATGCCGTACCCGTTGTCCTGCACGACGAAGACGACCGGGAGCTTCTCGTGGGACGCGCCGTTGAGCGCCTCGGAGAAGTAGCCCTCGGAGAGCGAGGACTCGCCCATCGAGGCGAACACGATCGCTTCCTGGTGGTAGGTCTTGACCGCCCGGGCGAGGCCCGCGGCGTGCTGGGAGTGGTTCGACACGCACGACGACACGTTCTGGATCCCGATCGAGGGCTTGGCGAAGTGATTGGACATGTGCCGGCCGCCCGAGGCGACGTCGGTCGCTTTGGACGTGCCGTTCAACAGGATCTCCTCGGCGGTCAGGCCCGCGGCGAGGCAGGTCGTGAGGTCGCGGTAGTAGGGGAAGAGGTAGTCCCGCGCCGGGCGGAACGTCAGGCCGAGCGCGAGCTGGATCGCGTCATGGCCCGCGCACGGCGCGTGGTAGCTCCAGCCGAGACCCTGCTTGAGATAGTTGGGAGCCTTGTCGTCGAGCACGCGACCGAGATGCATCAGCGCGTACCATTTCTTGACCTCTTCCCGCGAGACGCCGGCAAAGCGCGGCTCTCGCGCGGTCTCGGCGATGTCTTGAGTTTCCGCCAACCAGGACCTCCTCGGCGCCACGTCGGGCGCGAGACGGCATTTTACAAGGCTCCGGCAAAACACGAAGGAGGAGCGAAGAATTTCCTCATCCCTGCTATCATCTTCGTCGATGTCGCCGTCCGATCGCAGGAGCCCGGCAGGGGGCCGGGAAGACGTCCTGCGGCGCGAGATGGTGGCCCGCTTCGTCGCTCCCCGCGGGGTCGACGATCCCCGGGTCCTGGAGGCCATGAATGAGGTTCCGCGACACCTCTTCGTGCCCGAGCCGCTGCGCGCCCGGGCCTACGGCGATCACTCGCTGCCGATCGGGCACGGCCAGACCATCTCCCAGCCCTACGTCGTCGGCGTGATGACGCAGCGGCTCGGCATCGCGCCCGAGCACAAGGTCCTCGAGATCGGCTCGGGATCGGGCTACCAGACCGCGGTCCTCGCCCGGCTCGCCCGCAGCGTCTACTCGCTCGAGCGGATCGACGAGCTCGCCCGGGGGGCCGCGGCGCTGCTGGCCTCGCTCGGCGTGCACAACGTTTCCATCAAGGCCTTCGACGGGACCTACGGGTACCCGGCGGCCGCGCCGTACGACCGGATCATCGTCACGGCGGGGACCGAGAGCGTGCCCGAGCCGCTGCTCGCGCAGCTGGCGATCGGCGGACGGCTCGTCGTCCCGATCGGACCGGCCGGAAAGCATCGGCTCCGCGTCATCCGCCGCCGCAAGTCGGACTACGCGCAGGAAGAAGGGGAGGACGTGACGTTCGTTCCGCTCCTCGGCCGGTTCGCCGGGAGCCCGGCTTGATGGCGCGGCGCGCCGTGGTTCGAGGACGCGTGCAGGGTGTCGGCTACCGGTTCTTCGCGATGCGTGCGGCCCGGAGCTCGGCGTGAACGGGATGGGTCCGCAATCTGCCGGACGGCTCCGTCGAGACGTTCGCCGAAGGGGACGACGCCGCCATGGAGCAATACCTGGCGCGCCTGCGCTCCGGCCCCCTCGTCTCGAGGGTGGACGAGGTCGCCGCCGAGCCCGTCGAGCCGCAGGGCTTCGCATCCTTCGAGATCACGCGATGACCGACTTTCGCAGCTACATCCGCGACGTGCCGGACTTCCCGAGCCCCGGCATCCTCTTTCGCGACGTGACGCCGCTGCTGGCGTCGGCGGACGCGTTCGCCGCGGCGGCGCGCGCGATGGCGGAACCGTTTCGCGGCGAGCGCCCGGAAAAGGTGCTCGGGATCGAGGCGCGCGGATTTCTCTTCGGCACGATGCTCGCGCGCGAGCTCAACATCGGCATCGTCCCCGCGCGCAAGCCGGGCAAGCTGCCGTGCGCGACCGAGCGGATGGACTACGGGCTCGAGTACGGGAAGGACTGCCTCGAAGTGCATACGGACGCGTTCCGCAAGGGCGAGCGCGTCCTGATCGTGGACGACGTGCTGGCGACCGGAGGCACCGCGAAGGCCGCGTCGGACCTGGCGGAGCGCCTCGGAGCGCACGTCATCGGCGTGTCGGTCTTCATCGAGCTCGGGGCCCTGGGCGGCCGCGCGAAGCTGGGCGGACGCACGGCGCACGCCGTGCTGATGCTATAATTTCTACACTCCCCGGCGGAACAACGCGTATGGCCTCCGAAAAGATACTCATCGTCGACGACGACGAGGATGTCCTCCTCATCGTCCAGACCATCCTCGACAACGCCGGCTACACGGCCATCCTCGCGCGCAACGGGCGCGAGGGCGTCGAGAAGGCGATCGAGGCCAAGCCCGACCTGATCCTGCTCGACGTCATGATGCCGGAGCTCTCCGGCTGGGAAGTCTGCACGACGCTGAAGAGCGCGCCGGAGACGCGCCCGATCCCGATCGCCATGCTCACCGTCAAGAGCGAGATCCGGGACCTCATCACGGGCATGCAGGTCGGCGCGGACGACTACATCACCAAGCCGTTCACGAGGAAGAAGCTCCTCTCGACGGTGCGGCGGCTGCTCGACGAGAAGCGCGACTCGCCGCCCTCCTACCTGACGGCCGAGAACGAGGAGGTCCGCTTCCGGAACCTGCTCTTCGACGCCGTGACGGAGCTGCCGACGGTCCCGGTCATCGTCGACGCGCTGCGCGACCGGCTGCTCGACAACCGCGACATGGGCGTCCTCTACATCGACGTCGAGCAGTACAGCCACATCGAGGAGACGTACGGCTGGGAGGTGTTCGACTCGCTGCTGCGGCACACGGCGCGCACGCTGCGGCGGATGTTCGGCACGATCTTCGCGACCGAGGACTTCGTCGCGGTCAACCGCGCGGGCGGCTCGGACTTCTACGTCTTCGCGACCCTGGAGGGCGGGGAGGATGCGGCGGCCCGCCTGCAGCGCAAGGCGCGCCAGGTCGAGGACACCCTGCGCGGGTCGCTCGACGAGGCCTTCGGCGCCCGCATCCACAAGCGCATCGGCGTGTTCGTCGGTCACGCGCTCCTGCGTCCCAACCCGCAGATGCGCATCGAGCGGCTCGTGTACCGCGCGCTCGGGCAGGCGATCACGATCGCGACCACGAAGGAAGAGGAGCGCCAGACCAACCTGCGCGAGACGTTCAAGGACATCCTGCGCAAGAAGCGCATCCGGACGGTGTACCAGCCGATCTTCCAGATCGAGACCATGGAGCTCTTCGGGCACGAGGCCCTGACGCGCGGCCCGCTCGAGACGCCGTTCGAGAGCCCGGAGCTGCTCTTCCAGTTCGCGGGCGAGCACGAGGCGACCTGGGAGCTCGAGCAGATCTGCCTGGGCTCCTCGGCCTCGCACTACGCCCCGGCCCGCGCGGGGCACCTCTTCATCAACGTCGAGGCGGAGTCGGTGGCGGCGCTGGCGCGCGAGGGGCCGCAGACGATCGCGCCGCTCTTCGCGATGAAGCACCCGGTCGTGCTCGAGGTGACCGAGCGTTCGGCGATCCGGGACCTGCCGGTCTTCCGCGAGGCCCTGGCGCGGCTGCGGGAGAAGGGGTTCCGCGTCGCGATCGACGACGCCGGCTCCGGGTACGCCTCGCTGCAGGCCATCGCCGAGTTGAAGCCCGACTTCATCAAGGTGGCGAACACGCTCATCACGGGACTGCGCAGCGACACGATCAAGCGCGACGTGGTCGAGATGCTCGTCAACCTCGCGCGCCGCATCGACGCGGTCTGCGTGGCCGAGGGCATCGAGACGCCCGAGGACCTCGAAGAGTGTCGCCTGCTCCAGATTCCCTACGGCCAGGGGTTCTATCTCGGCGTCCCGAGCGAGCGCCCGGCCGAGGCGCCGGCGCGCGAGTTCACCGGGCGTGTCCGGACCTCGCGCTGACGCCGTCGGAACGGACCTAAACGCCCGCTAAACGGGCCGAAGACATCCGGCGAGGCCCGCCCGCGCGGCCCCTATAATCCGGGTGCGATGCGCATCCTGGTGGTCGAGGACGATCCCCGCATGGCGAACCTGATCGCGCGGGCCCTGCGCGAGACCGGCTACGCGGTCGACGTCGTCGGCAACGGGACCGAGGCGGTCGAGCAGGGCGCGCTCGCGCCGTACGACCTCGTGGTGCTCGACATCCTGCTGCCCGGGATGGACGGATTCTCGGTGTGCCGGCAGCTGCGGGCGTCGAGCGTCTCGACGCCGATTCTGATGCTCTCGGCGCGTTCGGAGATCGCGGACCGCGTCCGCGGCCTCGAGCTCGGCGCGGACGACTACCTGCCCAAGCCCTTCGCGATCGCGGAGCTGCGCGCGCGGGTCGGGGCGCTGATGCGGCGCAGGTCTCTGCCGACGCAGATCACGCTGACCGTCGGGAGCGTCCGCGTCGACCGCAGCCGCCGCTCCGTCGAGGTGCGCGGCGGCACGTCGAGCTGACCGGGAAGGAATACGCCCTGCTCGAATTCCTCCTTCTGAACCGCGGCCGACTGGTGACCCGGCAGGAGATCGCCGAGCACGTCTGGGACGACCACTTCGACCCGTTCTCCAACCTGATCGAGGTCTACGTCGGGCGCCTCCGGCAGAAGATCGACCTGCCGGGAGCCAACCGGGGCGCGTCCTTCCTGACGACGCGACGCGGCGAAGGATACGTGGTCGAGGACATCCCGCCGGAGACGGCCTGATTCGCGTCTCGATCCGCTGGAAGTTGACCCTCTGGTACGGAGCGGCGCTCGGCGTGGTGCTGGTGTTCTTCTCCGCGGCGACGTACCTGCGGTACCGCCAGGAGGCCTGGCGGTCCTTCGACGTCGATCTGCGCAACAACCTCGACACGCTCGACGGCGAGATGCACGAGGAGATGCGCGAGGCGCGCACGGCGGGTTCGGCAGCGGGAAGCGCCGCGGCGGCGCAGCCTCCGATCGTCCGCGCCGCACTGCAATCGCTGGAGGAGTTCCGCCTCAACGCGCTGGCCGCCGAGATCCGCACGGGTCCTGCGGGACAGACGCTCCTGGCGCGACTTCCCGACGCGGCCGACGGCGGAGAACGTCCTCCCGCGCTCTCCTCCGACGATTGGAGGCGCGTCTCGCTCTCCGGCCGCACGGAGACGCTCGTCCTCCAGGGCGGCTGGCACGCGGTTCTGCGCGGCGTCCGGCTCGACGGCGCGAAGGACCCGGTCCTGCTCCTCGTCGCGGGCCCGACGGCGCCGGTCGAGGAAACCCTGTCGTCGATCCGCATTGCGCTGCTCGAGCTGGGCGCGGCGGGGCTGCTGCTCGCGGTCGGCGGCGGCTACTGGCTCGCCACGCGGGCGCTGCGCCCGATCGACGTGATGACGCGGCAGGCCGGGCGCATGGCCGAGTCGCCCGCCCCGGCCGGGCCGCACCGGCTGGACGTCGGCAACGCGGAGGACGAGCTCGGGAGGCTGGCCGCGACGTTCAACCTCCTGCTCGAGCGCATCGAGTCGTCGATGGCCCGGACGAGGACCTTCGTCGCCGACGCCGCCCACGAGCTGAAGACGCCGGTCACCATCATCCGGGCCGGCTCGGAGCTCGCGCTCGCCGGTGACGGGAACCCGGAGCGGTACCGCGAGGCGCTGCACGCGATCGGGCTCGAGAGCACGCGCCTGTCGGACCTCGTCAGCGACCTGACCCTCCTCGCCGAGGGGGAGCTGCTCGATCAGCCCCTCGAGCGGCGCCTGCTCGACCTCGGTGAGATCGTCCAGGAAGTCGCGCGCTCGCTCGGAGGCGTGGCCGCGGCGCGCGGCATCCGGATCGAGATCGAGGCGCCGCCGGGGCTCGAGCTGCGGGGCGACGAGCGCCTGCTGCGGCGGGTGGCGGTCAACCTGCTCGAGAACGCCGTCAAGTTCTCGCCGGCGGACGGCCGCGTCGACGTCCGTCTCGCGCGGGAGGGGGGCCGCGTGGTGCTGCGCGTCCTCGACGAGGCGCACACGCTCTCCGGCGAGGAGCGCGGCCGCGTCTTCGAGCGTTTCTACCGCTCGCAGCGCGCGCGCAGCGAGGGCGTCCCGGGAAGCGGCCTGGGCCTGGCGGTCGTGCAATGGGCGGCGGCCCTCCACGGCGGGGCGGCCCGCGTCGAGCCGCGCGCGCCACGGGGCAACGCGTTCGTCATCGAGCTGCCCGCGGCCTGAACGGGAGCCTTGACTAGCCCCGGTGCTCCACGTGCTCGTGGTGCTCGTGCTCGATGCTGCTGCAGTTGAGCCGGCCGCGCGGATCGAGCGCGCAGTAAAGGGCCGGCAGCACCCAGAGCACGAGGAACCCCGACAGGACGAAGCCGCCGATCACGGCGATCGCCAGGGGCTGCTGGAGCTGCGAGCCCTCGCCGAGCGCGAACGCGAGGGGCGCCAGGGCGAAGGCGCTCGCGAGGATCGTCATGATGACCGGCCTGCGGCGCCGGCGCGCCGCTCGGGCCCAGGCTTCGGGAACGGCCGCTCCGTGGCGAAGGGATTCGCGCGCCTCGTGGATGACGAAGATCGCGTTCTCGCCGACGATCCCGACCATCATGATGCCGCCCACGAAGCTCGCGATATTGAGCGTCATCCCGGTCAGCAGGAGCGCGCCGAAGACGCCCGCGAGCACGGCGACGGAGATGACGGCGGTCACGAGGGGCGCGCGCCAGTCGCCGAACTGGAAGAGCAGGACGATCGAGACGAGCAGCAGGCCGCCGAGCAGGACGAAGAACAGCTCCCGGAACGAGTCCTGCTGCTGCTCGTAGAGGCCGCCGAACGCGAGGTGCATGCCGGGCGGAAGGCGCAGCCCGCTCGCGAGCTTGCTGCGGATCTCCTGGATGGCGCCGCCGAGATCGCGCCCCTCGAGGCGGGCGGTGACGCCGAGAAAGGACTTCAGGTTCTCCCGGTCGATCTCGGCCTCGGGCGCGCCCGGTGGAAATCGACGCGACGTCCGAAAGCGGGACGAGCGCGCCGCTCGGGGTGCGCAGGCGCAGGCTCGGTAGCCCTCGCGGGTCGCGCGCGAACAGCCGCAGGTCGTAGAGGCGTTCGCCGATGCGGATGTTGCCGGCGAGGGCGCCGCCCACCGCCGGTTCCACGGCCGCCTGCACGTCCTCGGTCGTGAGGCCGAAGCGCGCCGCGCTGCGCGGCCCTCCCACGGCCGAGCGCCCGTCGGCGGCCGGCACGCGGACGGTGAGCGCCGGGCCCGCGATGACGATGCCGTCGAAAATGTCCTCGACGCCCTTCACGCCGTCCAGGATGCGCGCGACCTCGCGGGCGCGGTCCTGGAGCAGCGCCTGGTTCTCGCCGAAGATGTGGATGTCGATCGGCTGCGGGACGCCGCCGGTCAGGTCGGCGATGTTGTCCTCGAGCAGCTGCCCGAAATCCGTGTGGAGGGCCGGCGCGATCGCGGCCGCGCGCCCGCGGATGTCGGCGATCACGTCCTCGACGTCCCGGCGCTCCCGCCGGGGCTTCAGGCGGATGACGTAGTCGCCGCTGTTCGGCTCCGTGATGAAGAAGCCGAGTTGCGTGCCGGTGCGGCGCGAGTAGGTGCGAATGTCGGGGATCGTCAACAGGACCTTCTCGAGCCCGTTGAGCATGGCGTCGGTGTCGGTCAGCGACGTGCCCGGGGGAGTCCAGTAGTCGAGGATGATCGAGCCCTCGTCCATCGCGGGGAGAAAGTCGGATCCGAGGCGCTGGTAGAGCAGGGTGCTTCCCGCGATCAACGCGATGCAGGCGAGCGCGGCCAGTGCGGCGTGCCAGGCGCGGAAGGGCTTCGGCGCCGGGGGCGCACTGCGGACCGCGGCCCGCGCGGACGCGCCGCCGGTCACACGCAGGACGACGGGAACCCCCAGGGCCGAGACGAAGAACGAGATGGCGAGAGCGACCGCCATCGTGAGGGCCAGCGGCTTGAAGAAGGCCCCGGCGACTCCGGTCAGCAGGGCGAAGGGCAGGAAGATCACGATCGTGGAAAGGCTCGATCCGATCAGGGGCCGGAGGATGGCGCGCAGTCCCGTGATCGTCGGCGCGGTGGAGCCTTCCTCGCGGTGGCGCTGAATGTTTTCCGCGACGACGATGGCGTCGTCGGCGATCAGGCCGAGCGCGGCCGCGATGCCCCCGAGGGTCATGAGGTTGATCGTCTGGCCCGTGATGCCGAGAACCAGCAGGACGACGGCGACGGTGACCGGGATCGTCGCGACGGCAACCAGAGCGATCCGGACACTGCGCAGGAACACCAGCAGCACCAGGCCCGCCAGCCCGACGCCGATGAGGATCGCGTCGCGGACGCCGTTGACGGAATGGGAGACGAACTCCGCCTGGTCGTAGAAAGTCGTCCAGCGCACGTCCTTGGGCAGCAGGTCCGGCCGCTCGGCGAAGAGGCGGCGCACCCCGGCTCGCGATGGCCACGGTGTTGGCCGACGGCTGCCGGGTCAGGTTGATGAGAACGGCGGGCCGGCCATCGGCGGTGGTCCGGATGTAGGAGATCGCGTCGGCCACGCGGACGACGGCCAGATCGCCGAGCAGGGCCGGCACGCCGCCTCCCGGCACGGGGACGGCGATGCGCGAGAGCCCGGCCGTGTCGGTGACGACGCCGTCGACCAGCGCGAGGTAGAGCTCGTGGTTGCTCTCGGTCAGTCCGGCCGAGAGCACCTGGTTGTTCTTCTTGATCGCGGCGAGCACGTCGGAGACCGCCAGCTTCCGCGCGGCGAGGGCCTCGAGGTCGAGGTGAACCTGGAACTCCCGCCGGCGGCCGCCCTGGACCTGCACCTCCGACACGCCGGGGATGCGGACGAGCTCGGGCATGAGCGTGTACTCGGCCAGCTCCCAGAGCTCGGCCTCGCTCTTCGTGGTCGAGGTCAGCGCGTAGCCGAGGATGGGGAAGAGAGCGGTGTTCATGGGCGCCACGTCCACGTGCGTGTCCGGCGGAAGGTCCGGCGTGATCCGGGCGATCGCGTCCTGGACGCGCTGCAGCGCGACCTGCATGTCCGTGCCCCAGTCGAAGCTCGCCGAGAGCTCGGTCGACCCGCGGGAGGTCGTCGAGCGGACCAGACGCATCCCCGGAAGCGGGCAGCAGGGCCTGCTCGAGCGGGCGCGTGACGCTCGGCATCATGCGCGCGGCGGGTTCGTGGCCGACGTCGGCGATGACCTTGATGACCGGGAAGGTGACCGAGGGGAAGATCGCCAGCGGCATGCCGGTGACGACGAGGGTGCCCGCGATGGCGAGCAGCGCCACCACGACCATGATCGCGAGGGCGCGGTCGTGCGCCCAGTGGAGCAGGCTCACGGGCGCGCGGCGACCGCGGCGCCTTCCGGCAGACCGACCTGACCTGCGACCACGACGGCCTGTCCGGGCTGCGAGCTTCGGCGCCGTGATCTCCGTGCCGGCCGCGCCGCGCAGTCCCGGCGTCACGTCGATCCAATGCGCCTTGCCGCCGTCGACGAGGGCGATCCGGGAAGTGCCCGCGAGGTCGTCGCGCACGAGCGCGGCGTCGGGGACCACGACGGCGTCGCGGCGCTCGGCGACGGTGATGCGCGCCGTCCCGAAGAGGCCCAGCGGCGGGGCGCCAGACAGGGGCCGCAGGTCCACGCGAACCGGGACGGTGAAGTCGGCGGCATTGGCTCCCGGCAGGACGTCGTGGACGGTTCCGCCGAAGCGCTCCGTGCGACCCGGCACCTCGATCGCGACGGATTGCCCGGGGCGGACCCGCCCGAGGTCGCTCTGGGTGACGTCGACCAGGAACACGATGGAGGCGGCGTCCGCGATCGTCAGGATCTCCTGCTCGTCGGACACGCGGTCGCCGCGGGCTGCCGCGTGCGCGAGAACGATGCCGTCCGAGGGCGCGGTCAAAGGCGAGCTCACGAGGCCCCGCCCGGCCAGCTCCAGGGCGCGGGCGGCGTCGGCGCGCTCCGCGTCGGTCTTCGCGTCGCGTTCCATCTGGCGCGCCCCGGCCAGCGCGGCCTCGCTGTCGCGCGAGACGATCGCTCCCAGTGTGTCGCCGCGGTGGATCCGGTCGCCGTCCGAGACCGAGAGCTCGGTCAGCGTGCCGGCAAACGGAGCGCGGATCTTCTCCTGCGCGAGCGCGGCCGTCCGGCCCGAGCCGGAGACGACCTCGGAGAGGTTCGCCCGCGCGGCCTTCGCGACTTCGACGGGGATCGCGGCTGCCGGAGGATCGGGCGCGGGCGCCTCGGCGGGCGGCTTCGCGTCGCGGCAGGCGGCGAGCGTCAGGGCGAGCAGGACGAGGAGTTTTTTCAAGGTGTGCTCCAGCGCAGCGCGACGGCATCGGCCACGCGGTAGCGGGCGATCGTCTCGCTGCGGCGAACGGCGGCTTCCATGGCGGCGGAATGGGCGTCGAGGACCTCGAGGGCGGTGGCGGCGCCGCCGCGGTAGCGGCTCTGCGCGTCGAGGTAGGAGTCGCGGGCATCGGGGACGGCGCGGGAGAGGATCTCGATCTGCTTGTAGAGGTGGGCGAGCGCCGTGTGCGCCTTCTCCCACGCCAGGCGCGCGTCGCGCCGCCCGACCTCGAGGGCCAGGCGCGACTGCTGAAGCCCCAGGCTCGCCTCCGCGATGCGGGCCCGCGCGGCGCCGGGGTCCCAGACGTTCCAGACGAAGCCCAGGGCGAAGGAATACCCGGCGTCGTGCCAGAAGCGGTCCCAGAACCGGGAGCTGCCCGGATGGGTCGTGTCGTCGGTCCAGAAGCCCGCGTCGCCCAGGAAGACCAGGCGCGGGCGCGTTTCGGCCTTCGCGATGATCGTGTCCGCTTCCGCGGACCTGGCGGACGCCTCGGCGACGCGGACCTCCGGCGCGTTCTGCCACGCTGCGGGGTCGCCCGCCGCCGGCGCCTCCGGGAGAGGGAGGGGCACCAGCTCGAGGGGGCCCGTCGGGTCGCGTCCCATCAGCTCGTTCAGCGACAGGCGCGCGTCGTCGCGCCGCTGCTCGGTGTCCGCGAGCGTCGCCTCCTCGAGCGCCAGGCGCACCTCGGTCTTGAGCAGTGTCCGCGGCGATGCCCTGTCCCGCGGCCTGCCGGCTGCGCAGCGACGACCGGTAGGTCTCGAGCTCCTCGAGACCGGTGCGCCGGATCGCGATCTCGGAGTCGATCTGGAGCAGCTCGCTGAACCGGCTCCGGACCTCGAGCTCGAGGTCCATCTCGATCAGCCGGTAGCGGCCCCGCGCCGCCTCGACGCCGGCCCCGGCGCGCGTGACGCCCGCCTTGAGCGATCCGCCGGCGTAGATCGGCTGCCGGACGACCGCCTGGAGGCGCGCGTTGCCGAGGTTCGTCAGGGGCTCCGAGTAGCCGGGGGGCGCGTAGACGAAGTCGCCTTCGAGGGCCACCTTCAGCCACATCTCGGCGCGGGCCTCTTTTTCCTTTTCGCTCGCGATGCTGATGTCGAGCGCCGGCAGCGGCAGGTGGGCATTGGCGGAGCGGGCCTCGCGCAGGGCCGTCTCGAGGGTCACGGGCTCGCCGGCGAAGGCTCTGCCTGCCCCGAGCAGGAGGAGAATTGCGGCGCTGAGAATTGAAAAGTTTCGGCGCACGTTGATCTCGGGCGGAATCCTAACGGAAGTCGAACCGGCGGCCCGGATGGGCCGGGCTCCAGCCTTCGGACAGCGCAGCCAGGGCGGCGTTTAGGCGGTATTTAGATCGCGGGGGGTAGAGTGCCGACCGAGAGGTAGATCCCATGCGCATTTCCCGAGCTTTCACGTCGACCCTCGCGGCCCTTGCCCTGGCCGCCTCCCTCCGCGCCGCGGACGCCAGCGGCTACAAAGTCGTGCAGACGCTTCGCGTCGGCGGCGACGGGGGATGGGACTACCTGACCGTCGACGCGGCCGCGCGCCGGCTCTACGTGACGCGGGGGACGCGCGTCATGGTCTTCGACGCCGACACCCTGGCGGCGGTCGGGGAGATCCCGAATACGGCCGGAGTGCACGGGGTCGCCCTCGCACCGGACCTCGGTCGCGGCTTCGTGAGCGACGGCAAGGCTTCGAGCGTGACGATCTTCGACATGAAGACGCTGAAGCCGATCGAGGACGTCAAGGTCACCGGGGAAAACCCGGATGCGATCCTCTACGACCCGTTCTCGAAGCAGGTCTTCGCATTCAACGGGCGGAGCGCCAACGCCACGGTGCTGGACGCGGCCAGCGGGAAGGTGAAGGCCACGATCGCCCTCGGGGGAAAGCCCGAGTTCGCGACGACCGATCTCGCCGGACGGGTCTTCGTCAACATCGAGGACAAGAGCGAGATCGTCGTTCTCGACGCCGGCAAGAACGAAGTCTCCGCGCGCTGGCCGCTCGCGCCGTGCGAGGAGCCCTCCGGGATGGCGATCGATCGCGCGAAGGGCCGCCTGTTCGTCGGCTGCGACAACAAGATGATGGCGGTCGTGGACGCGAAGACCGGCAAGGTCGCCGCGACCATTCCGATCGGCGAGGGCGTGGATGCCAACGGTTTCGACTCGACGACCGGCACGGCGTTCAGCTCCAACGGCGAGGGGAACCTGACCGTGGCGCGGGAAGGCGCGGACGGACACTTCGTCGCGGAGACCGTCCCCACGATGCGCGGAGCCAGGACGATGGCTCTCGACGAGAAGACCCACCGCGTGTTCCTGGCCACCGCGGAATTCGGCCCGCCGCCCTCGCCGACTCCCGAACAGCCCCACCCGAGGCCGAGCATGGTCCCGGGCAGCTTCACGCTGCTGGTCGTGGCTCCGGCGCCTTGAGGGGACGCGCCGGCTAACAGACGCCGGACCGGGCCTGGGCGCGGTGAACGGCCCAGATGTTCGTGAAGCTGGCAGCCTGCCGCGCGGTGAAGGCGCGCGTGTCGGAAATCGGGCTCAGCTCCCCGTGCTGTCCGATGGAATGCGAGCGATAGCCGCCCTCGGCCAGAGCATCCCAGAACTCTTCCGCGCTGGCGCCCGCGGCGCGCAGCTGCGGCGGGCTGAACTCGATGAACATCCAGGCGGGCGGAGTCCGTGTCAGGATCTCCCGCATCCCGCGCAGCGCGCTCACCTCGTCGCCCTCGACGTCCATCTTCACGGCGTCGATGCGGTCGATCCGATTCTCCCGGCAGTATGCGTCGAGGCTGCGCACCGGGACACGGATCGGCTCCACCGGGACCCCGGCAGCGAGCGAATGCGTGCAGTTTTCCGCCCGATCGCGGTTGCTGCAGAACAGGGTCGCCTCGCCCGCCCGCGCTCCGAGCGCGACGTTCTCGACGCGCACGTTCGTCAGCCGCATCCGGCGCGAGCGCTCGCGCAGGAGTACGGCGCAGAACGGGTCCGGCTCGAACGCGTACACCTTGCCGGCGGGGCCGACGCCGCGGGACAGCGGCACGGTGTAGAAGCCGACGTTGGCTCCCATGTCGACGACGGTCATTCCAGGCCGCAGGTGCCGCCGGAACAGGCGGAGCTCCGAGCGCTCGGCGAAGTGTTTCCCGGCAAGGTACATCCGGGCATAGGCGCTGCGTCCGACGCGCCGTCGAGCGCACGGGCCTTCGCATCATGAGGCGCGTGACGAAGTGGCCGATCGTCTTTCTGGATGGGGCTGTGGGGAACGCTCACGATTTTGAAGATAGCGTTCGACCCGTGAACACACGTTAAACGGGGCCATCGGCGAGGCGTATCCTTGGGACGTGAAGCGCCCGGATCCCGTCGGGCAGCCTTTTCTGACCGCCGAGTGGCGCTCGCTGGTCATTCTCAACTACGAGATCGACCCGGTGGTCATCGCTTCCCTCGTCCCGGAAGGCACGGAGCTGGACTCCTGGAACGGTCGAACGTTCGTCAGCGTGGTCGGGTTCCTGTTTCTCGAGACCCGGATTCGCGGGATTCGAATACCGTTTCACCACAGTTTCGAGGAGGTGAACCTGCGCTTCTACGTCCGGCGATGGGCGGGGGGTGAGTGGCGTCGCGCCGTGGTCTTCGTCAAGGAGCTCGTGCCTCGCGCCGCAATCGCCTGGGTAGCCCGGACCTGGTACAACGAGAGGTATGTCGCAGTCCCGATGGGGCACGCGTTCTCCCAGGGCGGCGCGGTGACCTACTGGTGGAAGAACGGAAGCGATCGGGGCGCCCTCGAGCTCGTCGCTCGCGGTGAGCTCGCCCCGGTTCGGGAGGGGACGGAGGAGGAGTTCATCACCGAGCACTACTGGGGTTACGCGAAGCAGCCGGACGGAAGCACTCTCGAATACCGCGTCGAGCACCCTCGCTGGAGGGTGAAGCCGGCGGACCGCGCCGCCCTCTCCTGCGACGTCGAGAATCTGTACGGCGCGGCGTTCGTGGAGGCGCTGTCCGTTGCGCCCGCGTCGGCTTTTCTAGCGGAGGGTTCAGCCGTGTCGGTCTACGCGGGCGAGCGATTGAGGCGGGACCCGTGAGAGAGCGCGCGGCCTGGGTGCTCTATGACGGGAGTTGCGGGTTTTGCAGCCGCTGGGTCCCGTTCTGGGAGAACACTCTTCGCGCCAGGGGATTTCGAATCGCACGCCTCCAGAGCGATTGGGTCGTGGAGCGGCTGGCCCTTCCCGGGGCAGACCTGCTCGCGGATCTTCGTCTTCTCCTCGACGACGGGCGACAAATCCGGGGCGCCGACGTATACCGTTATGTGATGCGCCGAATCTGGTGGGCCTACCCGTTCTATCTCCTCTCGGTGACACCGCTGCTGCGATCCGTCTTCGACGGCGCCTACCGGGCGTTCGCGAATAACCGATATCTCGTCTCGCGCGCCTGTGGCGTCGGCGGAAAGGCAACATGATTCGCCGGTTGGCGCGGCTTGCGCTTGCGGCGGCGGCGTGCGCGTCGGCCGTCATGGCGCAGCCTGTCCCCACGACGATCCCGATTCCGGAGGGCGAGGCGGGCATCGGCTTCGACGATCTCCGCTTCTCGCCAACGCTCGGTCGCCTGCTCGTTCCCGCAGGGCGCACCGGGGCGATCGTCCTGGTCGAGCCGGGGCCGTGGCGGATCACGCGAATCGGAGGCTTCTCGGCCCGGGGGGACTATGGCGGCGGCCACGACGACGGTGTGACCTCGGCGGACGAGGGACGCGGGTTCGTTTTCGCGACGGACCGTACGGCGCTTCGGCTGGTCGTCGTGGAACCGGGCAGCGGCCGCGTCGTTTCGTGGGCCAAGCTCGCGGGCAGCCCCGACTACGTCCGGTACGTGGAGCGGACCGGCGAGGTCTGGGTCACCCAGCCCGACAAGGAGCGGATCGAGATCTTCCGCCTGGAGGGCAACCCGCCGCGGCCGGTTCACGACGCGTTCGTCGACGTGGCGGGTGGCCCGGAGTCGCTCGTGATCGACAACGTGCGCGGCCGCGCGTACACGCACCTCTGGAAGGGCAAAACGGTGGCCCTCAACGTGAAGAACCGCGGGACGCTGGCCACCTGGCCGAACGGCTGCGAGGGCTCGCGGGGCATCGCGCTCGACGAGGAGCGCAACTTCCTGTTCGTCGGTTGTGCCGAGGGCAAGGGTGTGTCCATCGACGCAAAGTCCGGACGGATCCTCGGGAAAATCGACACCGGCGACGGGATCGATCTCGTCGACTACAGCCCGAGCCTCGGCCACCTCTACCTGGCGGCGGGCAAGAGCGCCACGCTCGGGATCGCGGAGGTGACGGCGACGGGAGGCCTCGCGCTGCGCGCCGAGATCCCGACGGCGAAGGGCGCCCACTGCGTGGCCGCCGACCAGTCCGGCAACGCCTACGTCTGCGACCCCGGCGCGGGCCGGATCCTCGTCGTTCCCGACGCCGTCGTCCCCGAGCCCTAGCCGGCCTGGGGGCCCTTGCAGAGCTTCCCGTGAAGCTCGACGGTGAGCGCCTCGATGCGGTGGCTCAGCTGCTTGGCGAGCTCGGTCAGGCGCGTGTTCTGTTCGACCAGGACGAGCAGCTGCGCGGTCTGCTCCGCGGCGAGGATCTGCCGCTGCGCGGCGGCCGCCGCGAGCGCCTCCCGGTGCTGCGCGTCGGCGACCGAGTGAGCCTTGTCGCGATCGGCCTGTCGCGTCTGCGCGAGCAGGATCAGCGGCGCGGCGTACGCCGACTGCAGGCTGAATGCCAGGTTGAGCAGGATGAACGGATACAGGTCGAACTTGACGACCCCCATGACGTTCAGCGTGATCCAGGCCGCGACGACGAACGTCTGTGCGCAGAGAAAGACCGGCGTCCCGAAAAACCGGGCGAACGCCTCGGCCTTCAGCGCGAGCCAGTCGTCGCCGAAGGCCGACCCGAGGTGGAGATGGGGGAGGTGGAACCGGAAGTGATGCTCGGGATGCGCGGGGTGCTCGGGATGCGCGGGGTTGGAAGCCGTCGGTTCGGTGCTCATGCGTCCTCCAGCATTGCGAAGTGTGTTGGCAGCCTCACGGGCGGATGGAAAAAGAGTTGCGTCATTGCCATTGAGGGGGCGTCGCCGCCAGCGGACCGTGGCCGCAGCCGTAGCGCGCCTCGAGCTCGGGATTCCCGGCCGCGAGCGGAAACGCATCGGCCGTCGCGTTCGTCAGTCGATCCGGAGCGCTGAGGTCGTAGAGATCGGCCAGGGCGCCCTCGGCCTCGATCGAGGCGGTGCGCTTGCCGATGCTGGCGAGATAGCCGCGAATCGCGGGCTTTTCGGCCAGGCGCGGCGAGGCGTGCGCGAAGAGGACCCAGACGCGCGGGCTGCCTCGGAACCGGTCGAGCTCGCGCAGGTACTCGCGGGGCAATCCGCGGTGGCATCCCCCGATGACCGCCGCCGCCGGATCGATGCCGACGCGCGGTCCGTAGAAGCGCAGCGCCCTCTCGGCTCCGTAGAAGACGTACAGCGCGTCGCCGGGCTGCCGGCGGCGCGGCGAGCTCGGCGAGGACCGTGCGCGTCTCTTCGTGACGGTAGACCGGCAGGTGCAAGGCGGTGACGACCGCGAGCGCCGCGGCAAAAGCTCCGGCCCCGACCGTCCTGGGGACGCCGACGCGCGCGAGACCCGACACGATCGAGTCCGCGACGTCGGCGACGGCCAGCAGGGCGACCGGCGTCAGGAAGAAAATGGCGCGCCCGGAAAACGGATAGCGGTGCGCGGCGGCGGCGGCGAGCGCGACGGCAACGGGCCCGATGAGCAGCGGCGCCACGGCGGGCCGCTTGATCCACAGCACCGCGGCGCCGGCGACCACGAGGACGAGGACCGTCGGGCGAGGAAGGGACGGATCCCAGAATCGCTGCATGTACTCGCGCATCTCGGGAGGAATCGTGCGGTACCCGACGGCCGTCGCGGCCGCGGCGCTTGCCGCCCAGGCGAGCAGCACGGGCAGGATGGGACGAAGGGCGGGCCACCCGCCGCGCCGCAGCGCGAGCCAGGTCAGCCCCGCCCCGAGCCCCGCGAGCGTCAGGACGGCCGGCTGCGAGAACCAGACAGCCGCTGCTCCGGCGAGGGCCGCGCCGAGCAGCCGCAGGGCCGAGGGCGACCGGTCGGCGAGATGAATCGCCACCAGCGTGAGCGCGATCGTCGCGGCGGCGTCGGTCGAGTACTGCTTGACCTCGGCGCTGTACGCGATCACCGGAGAGCTGAACGCAAAGAGGCCGGTGGCGAGAACCGCGGTCCAGCCCGGAAGGACTCGTCGCGCAAGCAGAGCGAAGAGCCCGAGCGCCGCAAGGCCGCCGAGCAGGGGAACCAGGCGCAGGGCGAGCTCGCTCGGACCGAAGAGCGCGACGCATCCCGTGACGAGCGCCAGGAATCCAGGCGGCGCGACCTGGTCGAGGGCGAGAGGCTGGCCGAGGAGGGAAGCGAGCGGCGTGTGGATCACGTTCTCCGCGACCGCAATCTCGTCGATCCAAAGGGACGTCCGCGCGAGGTACTGCCAGAGGCGCAGGGCGACGCCGGCGAAGACGATCAACGCGATCGCGGTCCGCTCCCGGGGCAGTTGCACGCGGGGATGTTAGCCGACCGGACATGAACGGCGGGTAAGATCCGTGCGGGCATGAGCGAGTCAGGCGCGCGCGGTCAGGGCACGGGCGTCCGGGTCCTGCTCGGCGGGCTCGTGGCCGCCGTGATCGTGCGCCTCTGGATCCTGCCGCTGACGTCCAGCCTGTCCCTCGACGAGCTCGGGACCGTGTGGGCGAGCGGCGGCAGCTTCGGCGGGATCCTGGCGCGGGCGCGCCTTTTTCCCCAGTCGGTGCCGTACGTCGCCGTCGTATGGCTGGCGCGGGCGGCGGGAGGGTCGAGCGAGCTCGTGCTGAGGCTGCCGTCGCTGGTGGCGGCGGGCCTGGCCGCGTACGGGCTCTACCGCCTGGGACGGGAGCTCTTCGACCGCGAGACCGGCCTCTACGCGGTGGGGATCTTCGCCGCCATCCCCGCGATCTGCTTCGCCGCCGGGGACGCGCGTCCGTATGCGTTGGGCGTTCTCGCGACGACGGGAGCGCTCTGGATGCTGGTGCGCTGGATGGAGCGCGGCCGGGCGGCGGATGCCGTCGCCTACGCGCTGCTCGTTTCGGCGGCCGTCTACTTCCAGTTTCTCTTCGCGGCGATGCTGCCGGTTCACGCCTGGTATGCGATCCGCCGATGGCGCCGGGGTCGCGCCGCCGGAGCCGCGCAGCTGGTGTTCGTGGCCGCGGGAGTCGCAGCCCTCACGGCGCCGGCAGGCTGGCTCGCGCGAGAGGTCGGGCGCAACCGCGCGCTGCACGCCTTCGAGGCGATGCCGGGCGCCGCCGCGCTGGGGCGCATGCTGGTGCCCACCGGAGTGCTGGCCACGGTCATCGCGAGCTTTCTCGTCTGGTGGACGTTCGCGACCGCGCGCGGGCGGCGCCGGGTGTCGCTCTGGAGGAAACCGCCTGCGGAGCCCGATGCGCTCTGGCTGCTCGTGCTTTCCTCGGTCGTCCCCCCGCTACTCCTCTTCGCTCTGTCGCGGGCCAGCGGAACGTCCGTGTTCGTGCCGCGCTACATGATGTGCGCGATCCCGGCTCAGGCGCTCCTGATCGGCTGGCTCGTGCGCGGGATCGAGCCGGTGTCCGGCCGGTCCGCGGTACTGGCGGGATACCTCGTCATCCTGCTGCTTGCGCGCGGGCTGAAGGTCGCGCACACGAACGAAGACTGGCGCGGCGCGGCCGCTGCGGTGAGCGCCGCGAACGGCTCGCGCCCGGTTCTGTTGTCGGGCACGTACACGGAATCCCGCAATCTCGTGTGGGTCCGGGACCCGCGGCACGCGGCCTACATGGGCGCGCCGCTCCAGTACTACCCGGCCGGTCGGGCAGCCGCGGTCCTGCCGCTCTTCGTCGGACGTGACGCCGAAGTCTACGCGGAGCAGGTCCTCGCGTCCCCGGAGCTCGCGAACGGCTTTGCACTGGTCGAACGCTCCTCGAAGTTCCCGTCGTGGGCGCCCTGGCTCGAGGGCCGCGGGTATCGACTGACGAAGGTCTGGGACCAGGGCAATCCCGAGCGCCTGGATCGTCGAGCGCTCGCCCTAACCCGTCAGGCGATCCCGGAAGCGCAGGATCGGCTTCTCGAACCAGCGGTACATCGCCGCGGAAAGAATGAGCGTTACGATCAGAGCCGCTGCGGCGAAGACAGCGGTGCCGCCCGGGGTCTCGGCCCGCGCCGCCAACGGCTCGAAGAGGTCGAAGATTTCGAGGTGGAGCAGGTAGGCCGCGTAGCTCGTGACCGAGACGAAGTGGAAGGCGCGCGTCCACCGGCGCCGCGCCAGCCCGACGTTGACCGATAAGCTCGTCTCGAGGCACACGAGCAGCGTTCCCGCCAGCAGCGACACCACGAGGAAGAGGGTCGTGCGCGCGTAGACGGAAGCATCGACCGCGTGCGCGTGGTACAGCGACCAGAGCTGCCAGCCGCCTGTCGCGAGCAGACCGAGCGCCGCGACGGGAAAGAGCGCGCGCCGCGAACGCGCGAGGCGCGCCCACGCCCGCGGCAGGTGGATCGAGACCCCGGCCAGCGCCACGCCCACCATCAGGCTGTCCATCCGCAGCGGCGGCTTCTTGCGGATGCCGAAGTCCCAGGTCGGATTGGACGCGAAGACGTAGGCGAAGCGTGCCGTGAGCGAGAGCACGATGATCGCGAAGCAGGCCGTGAAGAACGCCGCCGCGGGTTTCCGGCGGCCCGAGCGCGCCGCCCAGAGGAGGACGAGAGGCATCAACAGGTAGAACCACTCCTCGATCGACAGGCTCCACGACACCGGGAAGAACTCCAGGTCCTTGCGGCTGAAGTTCTGGAGGAACACGAGGCTGCTCCAGTTGAATCGATAGCCGAGAAAGGGAAGAACGGCGAGGACCAGGTAGTACGGCGGCAGCGTCCTCAGCCATCGTCGGAAGTAGAAACGGCGCAGCGACGGCCACGAGCCGGCCGAGAGGACGTCCTCGAGAAGGATTCTTCCGATCAGGAAGCCGCTGAGCGCGAAGAAGAGCTCGACGCCGAGAAACCCCAGCACGTAGAACAGAGCGCGTTCAAGTCGAAGACGGTCCAGCGTGTGAAAAAGCTCAGGGCGTGGGCGACGAGCACGAGCCCGATCGCGAGACTCCGGAGCATGTCGAGCCCGAGATTGCGCGCGGGGAGGGGCTCGCTCATCCGGCCGGCATTTTCAGGGCCGTCAGCTCAGCGCCTCGCCGCGGGCCTCATCGCGGTCACGACCTGCCAGAGGTGCAGAAAGCGACGCGTTCCGGCCTCGGAGTACGGCCGCATCCCGGTGGGAGGGCCTCCCGCGAGCTCGGCGTCGAGGGCAGCGAGGATCGCGCGTCGGGCGCCGTCCGGCGTGCGCGAGCGTTCGAGCCAGGGGAACAATTCGTTGCCGACGTCGCGATTGGACACCTTCTCGACCTGCGTTCCGGAGCGTTCGACCAGATCCGTCAACTCGGAGCCCGACAACGCGCGCGTGTGTGTCGGATCGCGGAGCTTTTCCAGTGCGTTGTGGCGAACGGCGACGTCGGTCTCCTCCGGCGACACCAGGTCGATCACGCCGATGCGGCCGCCCGGGCGCGTCACCCGGACCATCTCCGCGACGACGATCGCGGGGTCATGGAAGTGATGGATCGAGAAGCGCGTCACGACGAAGTCGAAGGCTCCGTCCGTGTAGGGAAGAGCCTCCGCCGCGCACTCCTCGAAGCGAACGTTGGTGAGGTTTTCACGCGCGGCGCAATACCGTCCCTCGGCCAGCATCTCGGGTGTGAGGTCGATGGCCTCGACGCTGTGGACCCGCGGCGCGAGGGCGCGCGCGAGAAGTCCCGAGCCGGCGGCCACGTCGAGCACCCGATCCTGGGTTCGGGGAGCGAGCCGGTCCACCGCCCAGAGCAGGTCCGCGTCGATCGCATCCTGTCCCCATTCGGCCGCCTGCTGCGCGAATTCCTTTCGGATGGCGCCGTGCTGGTCTGCGAAGGACGTCGGACTGCCGGTCATGGCCACGCCTCCTCCTTGGGATGAAGCGTCGGATTATGCAATATTGAATGCGAGGGGCCGTAGCTCAGTTGGATAGAGCAAGAGTTTCCTAAACTCTAGGTCGCCGGTTCGACTCCGGCCGGTCCCACCAACCGTCTCGACGTCGCGCGGGCGACATCTCGTCCGGCCATTCGCCGCGGAGTGGAGTGCGATATCGTTGGGCAGTGGGAATTGCGATGACGGCGCAACGGGGTCCAGCGGTTTCGCGCGTTTTCCGCGAAAGGACTTCGACGCGGGCCTCATCGACTGCTGCGGGATCGACCGTATCCCCCCGTTGAAGGAGACGCGACACTGCCCCTGTTCCTAGCGTCGCCTATCCGTCCCGGTGGGTCCCCGAACTGCGAGTTTTGGCCGGCGCGCTCCTGGCTTGCGTCACGGCAACGCCGCCACCCCATATCTCCTCGCGGGCGCCGACGGCTGCCAACCCGACGAACGCGCCTCCTCCGATGAGCCCAGCCCGAAAACCTGTCCTGGCCTCGACACGAGGCAAACGGAACTCCTAATAGAAAGGGCGCAGCGTCATGTCAGATATTCCGACCCAGAACGATTGGACGAAGCCCGCGGCCATGGCGATCCCCAAAGGGGGATTCTTCAAGGACAAGGTGGAGCAGGGCCGGTACGGCCCGATCTTCCCGAAAACCCCGGCGTGTTACGGCTTCTCGATCATCGCGAAGATCGTCCCGGGCACCGAGGAGAAATTCTACGAGTACGCGAGAAGCATCGAGAAGGCCGTGGCGGGCAGTCCGGACGTCCTCGCGGTCCTCAAGCTGCACTACCTGCGCTGGAACCTCTTCGAGATCAAGGGGGACACCTACTTCCAGTACATGGGCATCTTCGACACCGATTTCGACAAGTACACCGAGGACGCGGTCGCCATCTTTTCCGCGACGGGCCTGAGCACGGTCCTTCGAGAATCTCGAGGGCTTTCCCAAGGACTGGAAGACGAACCCCGCGGCGTTCGTCAAGTTCGTGCGCGAGCACCATCAGCCCGCCTTCCTGGAGTACGGCGAATACCCTTACGTCTCGGCCGACGAGATCAAGAAGGCGCTCAAGCTGAAGGCGGCCTTCTCGACGATGCTCGATCAGATGCAATGACTCCGGAGAACCGTGCCATGACCACGAAGGTCCTGAGATCGGTCGCCCGACGGTTCTTCGCCGGTGCATCGCTGATCTTGTTTGCAGGAAGCAATGTCAAGGGGGCGAGCGCGATGAGCACAATCGATCCGATGGCGGCGGTGCGGAATTACATCGACGCCTTCAACAGAGGAGATGCGAAACAGATGGCGGCGACGTTCAGCGCGCCCGCCTCGATTCTCGACGGCATGGCCCCGCATGTGTGGCAGGGACCGAACGCCGCCCAGGACTGGTACCGAGACGTGCTGATTGAAGGTAAGCAGCACGGTGCTTCCGACTATGTCGTCACTCTGGGCGAGCCGCTGCACAACAACGTCACGGGCGATAGCGCGTACGTCGTGATTCCCGCGACCATGACATTCAAAGTGAAAGGCAAGCAAGTGACGCAAACCGGTGCGGTCTTTACGGTGGCGCTGCGCAAGCTCCCCGAAGGCTGGCGCATCGCGGCCTGGGCGTGGGCGAAGGGCAAACAGCAACAATGACCAATGACCGGCGGAGGGTTGGTCTTTCGGGGAGACGAGGCGATGACTCAACCAGATGCTGTGACTTTTCGGGTGGGATGAAATGCTCGAAACCGACGACATCCAACACATTCTTCTGGCGCGCACCCCCGCGCTCACGGGGCGGTACGAGTTCCTGACGTTCCGGAGCGCGGCCGGCGGCCGGGCGTGGCTCACGGCCATGCTCGACAAGGTGCAGTCGGCTGCGGCGGCGCAGGCATCCGTCGCGAGCGACAAGCGATGGGTGACCGTGGCGTTCACCGCGAACGGCCTGCAGGCGCTCGGCGTGGACGAGGCTTCGCTCTCGACGTTCCCGGACGCGTTTCGGCAGGGCATGGCGGCCCGCGCGGAGGTCCTGGGTGACACCGGTGAGAACGCTCCCGCCAACTGGCTCGGCGGGCTCGCGAGCCCCGATCTGCACGCCATCGTCATCCTGTTCGCCCGGGACGCCGCGGAGCGTGAGAGATGCCGGGTGGAGCACGAGGCGCTCGTCGCGAAATGCGAGGGCGTCGAGCGGCTCTCCTTCCTCGACCTCGAGGCGACGCCTCCCTTCGAGTATGCCCACGACCACTTCGGCTATCGCGACCGGTTGTCGCAGCCCATCATCGAAGGAACGGGCGAGACGCCGACTCCGGGGTCGGGCGCGCCGCTCAAGCCGGGCGAGTTCATCCTCGGTTACCCCGACGAGGATGGCCCCGCCGTCAATCTGCCCCAGCCCGAAGTCCTCTCCCGCAACGGCAGCTACATGGCCTACCGCCGCATGGAGGAGCACGTCGGCGCCTTCCGCGACTTCCTGCAGGAGCAGGGCGGGACGGCCGAGGGACAGGAGCTCCTTGCTGCGAAACTCATGGGCCGGTGGCGCAGCGGCGCTCCGCTCGTGCTGGCTCCCGAAAAGGACGACCCCGCGCTTGGCGCCGACCTCCAGCGAAACAACGATTTCAACTACAAACAGATGGATCCCCACGGCTATGCGGTGCCGCTCGGCTCGCACATCCGGCGCATGAATCCCCGCGACACGGCGCACAACATGAACCGCCGCCGGATGATCCGGCGCGGAGCCACGTACGGCCCGCATCTGCCCGAGGGCTCGAAAGAGGACGGCGTCGAGCGCGGCATCGCGGCTTTCGTGATCTGCGCGAGCCTGGTCCGGCAGTACGAGTTCGCGCAGAACGTCTGGGTGAATGACAAGAGCTTCCACGAGCTCGTCAACGAGCGCGATCCGTTCATCGGCACCCACGACGGAACCCTCGAATACAAGATCCCGAAGAGGCCGATCCGGAAGACGATCAAGGGTCTGCCCTCCTTCACGACCGTCCGGGGCGGGGCCTACTTCTTCATGCCCGGAATCCAGGCGCTCCGGCATCTCGCGTCGACGGACGCACGGGCGTGACCCGGATCGACCTCCCTCGCCGCGCCGGGCGTCGTCGCCGATGACCGACGTCCTCGTCGTCGGCGGCGGGCCCGCCGGCGTGTATGCCGCCCAGCGCGCCGGGGAGCTGGGCGCCCGAACCACGCTCGTCACGCGCGACGAGTTCGGGGGAATGGCGGCGAACGAAGGAACGGTTCCCGTGCGAACCCTCGCCCACGCGGCGCGTCTCATCCGCGAGGCCCGGCAGCTCGGCCGGTACGGCATCGCGGCGATCGAGCCCGCGCTCGACTACGCGCGATTGCTCGCGCGAGTGCGGGAGGTCGTCGAGGACGTGCGCGCCCACTCCGCCTTTCGCCCGCAGATCGACCGCCTCGGCGTCACCGTGCACGAGCGGGCCGGGGCCGCGCGTTTCTCCGGTCCGCACGAGGTGGAGACCGGAAGCGGACTCCGGCTGCGAGCGGACCGGATCATCCTCTGCACCGGCGGAACGGGCCGTCGCCTCGGCGTCCCGGGATCGGAGTGGACGAGCACGCACCGTGACGTCTGGGGACTGACATCGGTCCCGGCCTCGATGCTGGTCGTCGGCGCGGGCGCGACCGGGGTCCAGGTCGCTTCGATCTTCCACGCATTCGGCTCGCGGGTGCAGATTTTCCAGCGTGGACCACGCATCCTCCCGACCGAGGACGCCGACGTTTCGTCCGCGGTCGCGGAGGCGTTCCGCGCGTCGGGCGTGGGGGTGCACGAAAACCTGGACCGCATCGACTCCTTCGAGAAGACACCATCCGGCGTCCGGATGAACTTCACTCGAAACGCAGCGCCCGAGAGCGCGGAGGCCGCGCTCGTGGTCGTTGCGACCGGCTGGCAGGCGAATACGGAAGGACTGAACCTCGCGGCGGCAGGCGTCGAGACCGACGATCGCGGCTTCGTGAAGGTCGATTCTCACCTGCGGACCACCGCGCCCCACGTCTTCGCGGCAGGAGACGTCATCGGCGGACTGCTTCTCGTCCCCCCGGCACTGGAGGAGGGCTACGTGGCCGCGACGAACGCGGTGTGCGGGCCGACGATGGCCGCGGGGGAGCAGGTCACCCCGATGGGCAGCTTCACGGACCCGGAGTACGCGCAGGTGGGCCTCACGGAGGCGAAGGCCCGCGAGGCGCACGACGTCGTGACGGCGGTCGTTCGCTTCGATTCGACGACGCGCACGATCATCGACGGGCGCACCGCCGGCTTCTGCAAGCTCGTCGTCGATCGCGCGACGTCCCGGGTCCTGGGATGTCACGTCGTCGGCGAGCGGGCGGTCGAGATCGCCCAGGTGGCGTCGATCGTCGTCGCCGCGGGAATGAGGGTCTCGGAGCTCGCCCGCGTGCCGCTCTCGTTCCCGACCTACGCGGGAATCCTCGCTCGGGTGGCCGCGGACGCCGCGCGCGAGCTCGAG
This sequence comes from uncultured Acidobacteriota bacterium, assembly GCA_963843325.1. GTDB lineage: Bacteria > Acidobacteriota > Thermoanaerobaculia > UBA5066 > Gp7-AA6 > DAHUXD01. The sequence goes on along the minus strand of CAWJKC010000008.1, from coordinate 590,646 downwards.
CCGCCGCGAACGTCCCGGCCTTCGGCCCCACCGGATTCGATCCCGGCATGAATCGGCGATCCAGAAACTCGGAACCCGAGGAGGCGCACACATGAGCTCGAAGGCGCCGGCACGAACCTACAACCAGAACCACGTCCCCCGACCCCCGAAGTCCGGCAAGCGTCGCGTGAGCATCTACTGGACCTGGAGCTATCCATGGGAAGCGGGCCGCGATCCGGCGGGGATCGAGAATCGCTTTTCCACGATCACCGAGGTCCGCAACGTGCTCTGGCCGGCCTACGAGACGCCGGAATACGGTCCGGCGCAATTCCTCCAGGGGATCGCGGGCACCCTCGAGCTGTTCCACCGCTCGACCCTCCTGTTCCAGAATCTCGCGGCCGAAACGACCGGCTTCCCGGTCGCCGTCTTCCAGCGCATCGACCAGGCCGGCTACCGGCTGCCGATCGACGAGCGAATCCTGGCGGACACGGACACGCTCATGGTGTTTGGCCTCGACCATCTCCCGTCCGAGCAGGTCGCCGATCCGGCGGAGATCCAGGCCATCTCGGAATGGTTGAAGCGCGAAGGAACGTGTCTGGTGCTCGCGCCGCACCACGACGTCGGGTTCACGAGCGACCTGAAGCAGCGACAGGTGGAGTACCTGCATCACGGCGATGCGCTCGTGCCGCGCCAGCAGCGGTTCGGTCACTACACGCGCTCCCTGATGAAGGCGCTCGGAGTGCCGGTCATCAACAAGTTCGGGCTTCGCCCGGCCGTCGTCAAGGGCACCAAACAGATCGCACCGCTCACCGCGTTTCGCGACCTCGACCGGCTCGGCCTGCTGAAGGACGTGACGACGTTCAATTTCCATCCGCACCTGCCGCACTACGAGCTGACCGGGGAGGACGGCGCGGTCGAGGTCCTGGCCCGGCAGCCGATCGATCTCGACCGGCCGCATCCGTTCACGGAGGGCGGCCACACGGAGTTCAACCTCCTGCTCCGTGTGCCTCCGCAGGGCTCCCGCGCCGGCGAGATCCTGCTCGTGGACTCCACGCACTTCACGACGCTGTTCGGCGGCACGGACAGCCTCTCGAACTTCTGGCGCAATCTCGCCGGGATGGCCTGATGGAGCTTCTGGGCAAGGCCGTTCCGATCGCAATGCTCGGCTTCGTCGTTTCGAGCATGCTCGCCGTGGGCCTGAGCCTGACCCTGTCGCAGATCGCGGCCCCGCTGCGCAACGTGCGTCTCGTCGCGATCAGGCTCGCGGCCAATTTCGTCCTCATGCCGCTGGCCGCGGTCGCGCTCGGGCGGCTGCTTCAGCTCGACCCTCCCTTCGCCGTCGGCCTCGTCATCCTCGGATCCGCCGCCGGCGCGCCCTTCCTGCCGCTGCTCGCCCGGCTGTCCAAGGGCGACATGGCCTTCGCCGTCGGACTGATGGTCCTGCTCATGATCCTGACGGTGGCGTTACATGCCGCTCGTGCTGCCGCTGCTGCTCGAAGGCGTGTCGGTCGATGCCATGAAGATCGCACGCTCGCTTCTGCTCCTGATGCTGCTGCCGCTCGGCATCGGGCTGGTGGTGAAGGCGCGCTGGGAGCCGGCGGCCGCGCGGATCAAGCCGGTGTCTCGACCGCGTGTCCAGCGTGAGCCTCATCCTCTTGATCGCTCTGCTGACCGTCACGAACTTCGACAAGATGATCAGCGTCTTCGGCACGCGCGGCAATCCTCGCCGGGGTCCTCTTCCTCCTGTTCGGCTTCGCGGATCGGGTACGTCCTCGGAGGACCGGGCGCGAGACGCGGCGGGTCCTCGGGCTCGGAACGGCGCAGCGCAACATCGCCGCCGCGCTCGTCGTGGCAGGCCAGAACTTCACCGACCCGAAGGTCGTGGTCATGGTCGTCGTCGTCGCGATCGTGGGACTGCTGCTGCTCATGCCGCTGGCGCGCGTTCTGGCCCGGCGCGCCTGATCGGCGTGACGGCGAGCCGGCGCCTCCCGACCGGAGCGGTGCGCGCGATCGCGGTGGCCGCCGTGCTGGTCCTTCGCGCCGGGAGTGCGCTCGCGCAGAACCGGGGCGTGTACCCGCTCGGAATGACCGCCACCAACTCCGGGACCGTCGCCGCGCCCGGGTTCACCTACGCGAACGCGTTTCCTCTTCTACGGCCGCGACGAATCGAAGGGCCCCGACGGAGAGACGATCGCGACGGGGTCCAACGCGGTCCTGATGGACATGAACACGTTGACCTGGGCGAGCGAGCCGATCGCGGCCCTTTGCGGTCTCAGACTCGCGCTTGCGGCGACCATTCCGATCGCGAACAACTCTCTCGCCTCGGACGCGATCGGGTCGATCAGCGGGGGCGGGGGACTCGCCGACTCCTACTACCAGCCCGTCATCCTGGGATGGATTTTCAGCCGCGTCGACCTTCGCGCGGCATACGGGTTCCTGGCGCCCACCGGCCGCTTCCAGGCGGGAGCGAACGACAACGTCGGCTCCGGCTACTGGACCCACACGCTCTCGCTGGGCGAGAACGTCTACCTGACGGGGAATCGCGCCCTCGTTCTCTCGGCCTTCCAGATCTACGAGTTCCACACGAGCCAGGAAGGCACGGGCATCCACCCGGGCCAGACGCTGAGCGTCGATTACTCCCTGACGCAGAGGATCCCGCTTCGGAAGGACATGCAACTTCAGGTCGGACTGGCCGGCTACGACCAGTGGCAGACGACCGGCAGGAACGGGCCCGACCTGACGCCCGCCGAGATGGCGGCGCGCTATCGTGTCAACGCGCTCGGAGCGACGGCCAGCGTGGTGTTCTCCGGCCGCAAGGTCAGCCTTGGCGCCAAGTACCTCAAGGAATTCTCGAACCGATCGACGTTCCAGGGGTACTCCATCCAGATTTTCGGTTCCGTCGGTTTCTAGCTCGACCGAGGGTTCCGCCGCTCTCTAGTACGAGATTCGCCTCGATCGTCGCGGCGTCATGCGGCGCTCGATCCGGACGCGGGCATCGAGGACCTGGACGCCGCGGGTCAGGACCTTGACGGGGTTCAGATCCATCTCGCGGACCTCCGGGCACGCTTCGACGAGCGCGGAGACGCGCAGGAGAAGCTCGCGGAGGGCCGCTTCGTCGGCCTTCGGCGCGCCGCGGTACCCGCGGAGGAGAGCGGTGCCGCGAACCTGATCGAGCATGGCTGCGGCGTCGGCGTCGGTGAGCGGGTGGAGGCTCAACGCGGCGTCCGACAGGAGCTCGACGAGGGTGCCGCCGCTGCCGTAGACGAGCAGCGGGCCGAAGGTCGGGTCGCGCACGACGCCCACGATGACCTCGACGCCGTCCGTCACCATCGGCTGGACCAGGAAGCCTGTGAGGCCTTCGATGCGTGACGACATCTGCTCGGCCGTCTCCTGGACGGCGGCGGCGCTCGCGAGCCCCAGCCGAACGCCGCCGACCTCGGTCTTGTGCAGGATCGCGGGGCCGACCGCCTTGAGCACGACGGGATACCCGAGCTCCCGGGACGCCGCCGCGGCGCCGGAGGGGTCCACGGCGAGGCGCAGCGGCAGAGCGGGGATGCCGAAGGCGGCGAGGAGGCGGTTGCACTCCACGGGGTCGAGCCAGCCGCCGCCGCGCCCGAGCGCGGCATCGACGACGGAGCGGGCCTCGGCGATGCGCAGATCGCGGAACTCCGGGACGGCGCCGGGGGGCTTGCGCGCGCCAGCGCCCGTACTCGACCGCGCGCGCGAGGGCGATGGCGGCGGGCTCGGGAAAGGCGTAGCTCGGGATCGGCTGCAGCATCGGCGGCGCGCCGCGGGCGCTCATGAAGATGGCGAGGACCGGCTTCCCGCCTGCCGTCCCGCGTGCCCTCGACGATCGCGCGCGCGACCGCGTCGCTGTCCGTCGCGACCGGGGGAATGAAGATCGTCAGCACGCTGTCCACGTTCGGGTCGGCGAGCACGAGGCGCAGGGCGCGTTCGTAGTGCTCCGGCGGGGCGGAGGCGAGCATGTCGACCGGGTTCGCGACGCTCGCGGCGGCCGGCAGGAAAGCGCGGAGGGCGTCGGCGGTGCCGGCGGCGAGGGGAGGCAGCTCGAGCCCCTGCGCCTCGCAGGCGTCGGCGGCCAGGATGCCCGGTCCTCCGGCGTTGGTCACGATCGCGACGCGCCCGCCGCGCGGCACGGGCTGGTGCGCGAGCAGCGCGGCGACGTCGAAGAGCTCCTCGAGCGTGCCGGTCCGGATGACCCCGGCCTGGCGGAAGAGGGCGTCGACGACCGTGTCGCTCTCGGCGAGCGCGCCCGTGTGGGAAGACGCGGCGCGCGCCCCCGCGCGCGAGCGCCCGGCCTTGACGGCGACGATCGGCTTGCGCCGGGCGACGCGGCGCGCGATGCGCGAGAAGTCGCCCGGGCTTCCGAAGCTTTCGAGGTAGAGCAGGATCACGTCGGTCCGCGGATCCTCGGCCCAGTACTGCACGAGGTCGTTGGAGGAGACGTCGGCCTTGTTGCCCACGGACACGAAAGTCGAGATCCCGAGGTTCAGCCGGGCGGCGTAGTCGAGCAGCGCGAGGCCGAGCGCCCCGCTCTGCGAGGACAGCGCCACGCGGCCCTCGGGCGGGTACGTGGGAGCGAACGTGGCGTTCAGGCGCACGGCGGGATTCGTGTTCACGAGTCCCATGCAGTTGGGGCCGACCATCCGCATCCCCGCGTCGCGAACCTTCTCGAGCAGGGCGGCCTCGAGGCGCCGGCCTTCTTCGCCGGTCTCGCCGAAGCCGGCGGTGATGACGACGACGCCCTTGACTCCTTTGGCGACGCACTCGTCGATCGCCGCGGACACGGCGGCGGCGGGCACGGAGATCACGGCGAGATCGACCGGGCCCTCGATGTCGGCGAGGCGGGCGTAGCAGCGGACGCCCTCGATCTCCGGCCGCCGCAGGATTCACGGGGAAGATCGGCGCCGCGAAAGCCGGTGGCGACGAGGTTGTGGAGGATCTCCGCGCCGATCTTTCCGCGCTCGCGGCTGGCGCCGATCACCGCCACCGAGCGGGGCTCGAAGAGGCGCGCCATCGAGGCGGCGGCGGCCTGCTCGGAGCGGTGGGCGGTCTTCTCTTCGAAGTCCGGCGTGGGCGTCAGCACGACCTCGACCCGCTCACCTCCCGGAGTTGCCTTTCGCCGCATCGGGAATCCGCAGCTCGCGAAGACGTCGAGCATGCGCGGGTTCGGCGCCGGCGCCCTGGCCTCGAAGATCCCGATGCCGCGCGCGCGGGCGATTTCGGCGAGGCGCTCGAGCAGGCGCGTGCCGACGCCCTGCCCCCGAGTGGCTCTTCGACGGCGAAGGTCACCTCCGCGCGCGCGGGGTCGGCGGCGTCGCGCCGGTAGTGCGCCACCGCGACGATCCGCCCGGCGCCTTCGCCGACGTACCCGTAGCGGTCGCGGTAGTCGACGTCGCAGGCGGCCGCGGCCGTCTTCGGGTCGGGGCCGGTCGACGCCGAAGAAGCGAAAGTACACGCTGTCCGCCGGCAGGCGCCGCTGGAAGTCCGACGAGCGCGGCGGCATCCTCGCGCCGGATGGGGCGCAGCCGCAGGGTCGAGCCCGAGCGCAGGACGACGTCCGACGCCTCGTGCGCGGGGTAGTCGGGCGCCGGCGGCCGCGTCGGTCATCGGCCCGGGAACGATGCCAGATTCAGGCGGTCGACGCGAGCTGCCGCAGCCAGTTCGGCGCGATGCCTTCGTTGCCAGCGTCGCGATCACGCGCTCGGGGGTGCCCCAGTCGCTCCAGCTGACCGGCGGCAGCTGCGAAACGGCGAGCCGTCCGACGGAAGGCGTCAGCACGGACCGCGAGAAGTCGGCGGTCGGCGCCTCGGCGTAGGCGCGCGCGATGGCACGGGCCTCGCCTTCGCAATCCGCCGAGGGGCGGATCTGCCAGAGGCGGTCCATCAGATCGGGAAGGGCGCGTCGGCCGGCCTCGAGGATCGCGGACACCTTCGCCACCATGACGAAGGTATTCCAGAGCCCGCCGCGCGCGAGGCTGGCGCGTGCCGCCTCGGGCGAGGGCTTCTCGACGAACCGGTCAACGGTGCGGATCTTGCCGGCAATGGTGCGCTCGAGCTCGACGCCCGGCTCGATCCATCCATAGCCGGTCTCCACCGCGTCGGGCGTGGCCGCCACGAGGACGATGCGGCCCGGATGCCGCTCGACGACCGCCGCGAGGGAAGCGACGTGGCGCATGAAGGCGCCGTCGTTGGCGACGAAGTGGTCCGAGGGGAAGATGGCGACCGTCGCCTCGGGGTCGCGCCAGGCGATCCACTGGGCGGGCAGGAGGATGCCGGCGGCCGTGCCGCGGTCCTGCGACTGGATGAGCACCTTGCCCACCCTGGCCGCGCCCGGCCCGGAGAACTCGGCGGCGAAGAACGGCGCGTGGGTCTCGGTCGTGACGACGACCGTGCGCTCGGGCGCGACCGCCAGCGCCACCCGGTCGAGCGTCTGGCGCAGCAGGGAGCGGGACCCGGTGAGGACCGCGAACTGCTTGGGCCGCCCGTCGGCGTGGATCCGTTCGACGAGCGGGCTCAACCGCGTTCCCTTGCCGCCCGCCAGGACGATGGCCCACACGGGTTGCATCTCCGTCTGTCTCGCCTCCGATTCGATCATGGACGAAACTGCGAGACAAAGGCATGATGCAAACCCATCAGCCCGCGTTGTCTAGGGCGGGCTCGGCATCCGCAGGGTCCGGCGCATCTGGGCGTCGAGCCAGCGGTCGGGCAGCACGCGCCGCAGGGCGATGTAGGCCCGCGCCATGAGCCCGACCGGGTAGCGCGGGCGCGGGCGCGTGGACTCGGACGCCTCGACGATGACCTTTGCCACCGCCTCGGCCGGAAGGTTGCCCCGCTGAAAGTCGACGTCCATCGCGCGCTCGGCGAGCTTGTAGAGCTCCCGGTACGGGCCGGGGCGCGAAAGCAGCGATGCGACTCCGGATCGCGCGCGCTCGCCGAAGCGGGTCTCGACGGGGCCCGGCTCGATCGAGGACGACCCGGATGCCGAAGGGCGAGACCTCGACGCGCAGGGCGTCGGACAACGCCTCGAGCGCGTGCTTGGAGGCGCAGTAGGGCGCGGCGAAAGGAATGCCGAGCTTGCCGGCCACCGAGGAGACGTTGATGATGCGGCCGCTCCGCTGCTTGCGCATGGCGGGCAGGACCGCCTGCGTCACGGCGACCGTGCCGAAGACGTTGACGTCGAACTGGGCGCGCCATTGCGCGAGCGTGACTTCTTCGACGGACCCGTACTGCGGATAGCCGGCGTTGTTGACCAGGACGTCGAGGCGGTCGGCGCGGGAGAGCACCGTTCGACCAGCGGCCCCGATGGTTGCGGGGTCGGTCACGTCGAGGGCAAGGGCCGTCAGTCCGTCCCGCTCGAGCCCCGCGAGGTCGTCCTTCGTTGCGCGCGGTGGCGAACACCCGGTGGCCCCGGGCGGCCAGGGCGAGCGCCGAAGCCCGGCCGATGCCGGACGAGCACCCGGTGAGAAGGATCACGGCTTTTTCGGCCACGCCGGGATGTTACCCTCTCGACGGAGGCGCAGAGGCCACGCAGACCGGCAAGGCGGAATCGCGCGGACCCGCCGCATCGCGGCGGGCAAGTCCATCCGGGAGAATCGGTTACACCGGTAAACCCGTCGGCCGGTCGCTCGTCTATAGCCTGTGCCCGCCCTTGCGATGATTCCACGCCAGACACCGCCGCAGGTCGACGAAGCCCGGCTGATCCGGGAGATCCGCGCGGGCAACGTCGAGCTCTTCGAGCACTTCGTGCGCGACCTACCAGAAGAAGATCACGCGGATCGCGCACCGGTTCCTGCGCGACGCGGGGGAGGCCGACTGCGCCGCGCAGGAGAGCTTCCTGCGGGCGTACCAGAACCTCGGCGACTTTCGCGAAGGGCTCGACCTTCGAGACCTGGCTGACCCGCATCTGCATCAACTGGTGCAAGGACCGGCTGAAGCGGCGCAAGGTCGTCCTGTTCTTCCACCAGGCGCCCGCGCGGGAAGAGGACGACGGGCAGGGCCCGGCCGACCTCGCGCCAGCCGACGAGCCTTCGCCCGAGCGGCGCGCCGCAGGGCGGGAGATCCGCGAGCGGCTCGGCTCGGCGATGGAGTCCCTCTCGCCGCGCCAGCGCTCGATCTTCGTCATGAAACACTTCGAGGAAATGTCGATCGTGGACATCGCCGACCTGACGGGCCTGGACTCGGGCACGATCAAGTCGCACCTTTTTCGCGCCGCGCAGAAGATCCGCGAGCAGCTGGCCGACTTCCAGGCCTGAGGCAGAGGCACAGACGCACATGGACAAGCACGATTCCGAACGCCACCTGACCGACGCCGAGCTCTTCGGCCTCGCGGCTCCGGCCGCGGGGGAGCCCGAGGCGCTGCCTCCGCACCTCTCGACCTGCCAGGCCTGCAGCCGCGCGCTCCAGGAGTGGAAGGCCTCGGTCCGGGCGCTCGCCGCCGAGGAAGTCGACGAGATCGAAAGCCGCTCGCCCGCCGAGTGGCAGGAGCGGGAGGACGCGACCATGGCCGCGATCCGCCGCGCCGCGCGCCCGGCCCGGCGTCCCCATCCGCTGCGGTGGGTCGTCGGCATCGCGGCGGCGCTCGCCGTGATCGCCCTCGCCATGCCGGTGCGCCACTCGAGCGCCGGTCGCCGCCGCCGTGCCGACGCCCGCCGCGGAGGCGGGGCTCTCGCCGGCCGACCGTGCCGACGACGACCTGCTGCGCGAGGCGTCGTACCTCGCCGGAGGCGGCGACGACGTCGCCGAGGCGGAATCCGAGGGACGCCTGTGAAGCGAACCGCGCTGGCGCTCGCTTCGCCTGATCCTCGTCGTCGGCACCGCACTGGCCCAGCAGGGTCTGGGCGAGGGCAAGTGGTGGAAGCGCCCGCGCGTCGTGCAGGCGCTCGCGCTGACGAGCGCGCAGACGTCGGAGCTCGAGAAGATCTTCGCGAAGAGCCGGCCGAAGCTGATCGACCTCAAGGCCGACCTCGAGAAGAAGCAGTTCGCCTACGAACAGGCCATGGGCGCCGACAAGGTCGACCGCGCGGACGTCGAGGCGAAGATCGAAGCGCGCGAGCAGGCGCGTGCGAAGCTCCAGAAGGAGCTCGCGCTCATGGAGCTCGACATGAAGCAGGTCCTCACCCCCGAGCAGCGCGAGAAGGTCATGCAGTTCCGCGAGGAGAACCGCCAGAAGATGATGGAGCGCCGCAAGGCGATGCGGGGCGCGCGACGCCGGCGGATAACGCCCTAGTCGACCTCGGATCAGGTCGCAGAACGCCCGCCGCTGTCCTGGATCGGGCTGGAACGGCGGTTCCCTGGGTGTTCGTGTAGGTCTTGACGACGGCCGCATGGGTGTCCGTCACCGTGAGCACGACCTCGACGTTCGTGAGTCCGCTCGCGAAGAACCAGTAGCTGCCTCCGAGCTGGCAACCGTTCAGCACCTTCGCGACGACCTCGACGTTCGCGGCGTCGAAGAACCAGAAGTAGCCGCTGCCCGGAGTCAGCGAGACGGCGTTGCCCGGCAAGGGCGCCGGATCGGAAGGCCGGCGAAACGTGGCTTCGACTTGAAAACGGCCGCCCGCGAGACAAAGCTCCGGTCAGGAGGGCATAGGACCAGCTTGCCGACCTTGCCGACGGCGGGCTCCGTGAACCAGATGTTGCCGTCGGGACCGGCGGTGATGCCGGACGGCATCGATCCGGCGCTGGGCGTCGCGAACTCCGTGACGTTGCCGCTCGGATCGATGCGGCCGATCTTGCCTCCCGGGATGGTCGTAGTCCCCCGGCTCGGTGAACCAGACGTTGCCATCGGGCCCCGCCGTGATCCGGCCGAGCAGAGGCAGTCCCGTGAGCGCCGGAAACCTGAACTCCGTGAACTCGCCCGAGGGGCCGTAGCTGCCGATCCAGTTCCAGAAGCCGGGCGTTTCGAGGGATCCGTTGTACGTCGCCCCGGTGAGCCACACGTTGCCGTCCGGGCCGGTGGTGACGAAGAGCGACACGCTCGGGAAGGGCGGCTGCTCGCCGGTCAGGGTCCGTTCCGTGACGAACCCGGTCGACGTCGACACGGTCGCGAGGCCGGTCGCTCCGCCCGTGTACCAGACGTTGCCGTCGGGCCCGTTGGCGAGCGCAGAACGACTGGCCGGTGGAAAAGCGGCGACGGAGAAGTCGGTGCCGACGCGGGTCAAGCCGATTCCGCCGGTGAGCCAGAGATTCCCGTCCGCTCCGCCGAGGAGGTCCATGGCGTGCAGATCGAGCGGGATGCCCTTCCACCCCGCCCGCCGTCTGTCGACCGACGAAGGAGCGAATCGTCACCGGAAGCGGAGATACGATCTTCGGCACGGTTTCGCTGCATTCCATCGTGAACCACAGGTTGCCGTCCGACCCGAAGGCGAGCGTGCGCACGACGCTCGCTTCCATCGGCAGCCCCCGAAGACTCGTTCCGCAGTCCTGCGGGCCGGGGCCGTACGCGCCAAACGCGCCCGAAGTGGAAATCCTGCCGCCGCTGAAATAGAGGTATCCGTCGGGGCCGGCGACCATGGGGCCGGGCGCCGCCGCCGCGGGAAACTCGACGATGCTCTGCGGCGCCGCGCTCGGGCACTGGAGCCAGATCGCGAAAAGCGCGGTCCCCGCCGTGCGCAGGGCTGCTCGGGGCATCACTGACGAATATACGGCTGGCAAGCGCCGGACGTCGGGGATCAGCGGTAGCGCTCCTCGGTCCACGGGTCGCCGTGCATGTGGTACCCGTTCTCTTCCCAGAAGCCCGGCCGGTCCTCGCGCACCAGCTCGAAACCGCTGGCCCACTTCGCGCCCTTCCAGAAGTAGAGGTGCGGGATCACGACGCGCATCGGGGCGCCGTGCTCGACGGTGAGCGGCTTTCCCGAGTGGTGCGTCGCGAGCAGGTTCTCCTCGCGGTCGAGATCGGCGAGCGGAACGTTCGTGGTCCAGCCGCCGACGGCGTGCTCGACGACGAAGCGGGCTTCGGGCTTCGGGCGCGCGATCTTCAGGACCTCGCGGACGGACACGCCCTCCCACTCGTTGTCGAGCCTGGTCCAGTGCGTCACGCAGTGGACGTCGTTCTTGCGCGTCGCGCGCGGCAGCTTCTGAAACTCCTCCCAGGTCCAGGACACCGGGTTCTCGACCTCTCCCCAGACGGAGAACTTCCAGGTCGGCGAGGTCCACCTTCGGAATGGAGCCGAAGTGGAGCACCGGCCACTGCTGGGTGACGAACTGGCCCGGCGGCACCCGGGACGGATCGGGATTCGGGAAGCGGATCTTCGGGTCTTTCCGGATGATCATGCGGCTAGTATCCCTTCATGGAGTCCGAAGCGCGCCGAAAGGTCGAGGAGTACGTCCGTCCCCTCGCGGTCGGGCTCGACGGCGTCACCAATTACGGCGACGTCGAGCGGATGGTTTCGGCCGCCGAGGCCATTGCGGAGGGGGAGGCCGGGCTCGATGCCGACCTGCTCTTCCTGCTGGCGGCGTTCTCGGGCCAGGAAAAGTGGGTCTCGCGGATGGGCCACCGGAGCCGCACCGAGATCTTCCTGTCCTCCCTCGGCGTGGCGCCGCGCACCGTGCAGCGACTCTTCCGGGGCCTGACCCGCTTCGAAGCGGAGCCCGCGACGCGCGAAGAGGAGATCGTGCACGACGCCGTCCTGCTGGACGCGATGGGCGCGTACGGGATCACCCATGGCCTGGCGGACGCGTACAAGGAACGCCTGGACATCCTCGAGATGGCCGACGCGATCGAGGCGGCCGCCGGGACATCCCTCAGGACCGAGGCCGGGCGCCGTCTCGCTGCCGTCCGGCGCGAGGTGATGCTGGCGTTTGCCCGGCAGCTGCGCGCCGAGCACGCGGAGTTTTCGCGGGTCCGGAAATGAAACGGCCCCGGTTGCCCGGGGCCGCGTGTGGTCGCTGCGTACGGGCCCGTCAGGGGCGGTAGAGCAGCAGCTCGAACGTCTTGGTCAGGAAGACCGCCATCTGGCCCCGCGTCACGGGGTTGGCGGGGCAGTAGGAGATCGGCGCCGGCGGCGGACCTCCCGCGCAGCCTCCCGTGATGCCGCGGTTGTAGAGGTCCTCGATGAAGGGCTGGAAGCCGTCGGCGGGCACGTCGTCGAAGATGCCCGTCGCAGCCGGCGGCACGTAGCCCGATCCGAGTAGCGTCTTCAGGAGAAACACCGCCATCTGCTTGCGCTGGACGAGGTCGTTGGGGCAGTAGATCCCCGTACCGCAGCCGCTGGTGATGTTGCGGTTGGCCAGATCCTCGATCCACGGCGCGAACGGGTCGGCGACCGGAACGTCGGTGAAAAGGCCGACCGCGGGCGGCGGCAGGTAGCAGGACCCGAGAAGCGCCTTCAGCAGGAACACGGCCATCTGCTTGCGCAGCGTGGTGCTGGAGGGGCAGTACGAATCCGCAGTCGCGCATCCGCTCGTGACGCCGGTGTGGAGCAGCGTCTCGACGTACTTGTAGAAAAGGCTTGCCGGCGCGACGTCCGCGAAGCTCGGGCCGACGTGGAGGACGTGCGTCCGCGGGCCGGTCGCGGTGGGCGCCACGACCAGGCTCGGGACCTCGTCGAGCGTTGCGTCGCGGTGCCCGAATCCGGCGCCGTCGATCTGCACGGCATAGCAGTTCCCGGTGGCGTCGGCGCAGTTGGAGGTGGCGCCGGCCGCGATGAGCCCGTAGTCGGCTGTGGCGTCGACCAGCGAGTAGGTCAGACCGCCTGGCCCCGTCAGGTTGGAGGCGGTGCCCACCAGCGAGCGCTGAGAGGCGTTGTTGTTCGTCCAGGAGGGCGCGACGATCGCCTGCTCCCCGAGGGTGATCACGCCGTCGCCCGCTGCGTCGACGGTCATCCCCGCCGGCGCGATGAGGTCCTCGGTTCCGACCACCTGCATGATGATGTGCGTGTCCGGAAAGCCATCGAGGGCGAGATCGAAGGGCTTGGTGGCTCCGCAGTCGGGGTCGTAGAGGAAGCTCGGACCGGACTGGCCGGCCGCGTTGCCGCCGAGGTAGAACTCCGCCTGCAGGCCGCCCCCGTCGGGAACCGCGACCTCGACGACGAGCTCGGATCCGCCGGGCGCCGTGCCGGTGACGGCGACGCCCAGGTTCGTGAGCGCCTGGTCCGCCACCGTGATCGTAGTGCTGCCGATCGGCGTCAGCTCTCCATCGGGGAACGGGCAGCCGGAGTTCGTGTACAGGTTGACGGTCATCGGCTGCCCCACGGCGCCCGCCGTCGCGGCGAACTCGATGGCGAGGTTGACCTGGCAGACGGAGAACTCTCCGAGCAGACCGAAGTCGGCAAGGTGGAAGGAGCGGTACCAGCTGTTGGCGAAGTGGATGTCGTTGTCGTCCGCGCAGGTGACCCCGTTGAAGTCCGTCGGCGTCAGGCTGGACGACTCGGTGAAGGTGTCCGGCCCGCAGTCGCCCGCGGGCGCGGCGGGGACGGCGGATGGGGGCGGCGAGGGTGGCCCGTGGCGATGACCCTTATCGGCCAGGGACGGCGAAGCGGCTGCGAAGGCGAGCAGAATCCAGAGGGCCAGCGTCCGACGAACAAGCGGCATGGAGTTCTCCTTATTTCAGTACGCGAATCCGGGCCGCATTCTGGGTCAAAGGATGCTCCGCCGGTCACAAAAAAATAAGAGGCCCCGGTTTCCCGGGGCCTCGTGGAAGCGTCGGGGATTCGTCGAGACTAGGGACCGTACAAAACCAGGCCGAAGGTCTTCGTGAGGAAGACCGCCATCTGTCCGCGGGTGTTCGGATTGCCCGGACAGTACGCGCCGTTTCCGCAGCCGCCCGTGACGCCGCGACCGGCGAGGTCTTCGATCCACGGATCGAAGATGCCACCCGTGCACGGCACGTCCGTGAAGACGGTGCCCGTACACGCCGGCGGAACGTAGGGGCCGCCCTGCTTCACCTTGAGCAGGAACACCGCCATCTGCGCGCGGGTCACCGGGTCGCCGGGGCAGTAGTTGCCGCCGCCACAGCCTCCGGTGAATCCCTGGCCGGCGAGGTCCTCGATCCACGGATCGAAGATGCCGCCCGTGCACGGCACGTCCGGAAAGACGGTGCCCGTGCATGCCGGCGGGGTGTAGGCCGCGCCGTTCTTCGCCTTGAGGAGGAAGACCGCCATCTGCGCCCGCGTGACCGAGGTGGCTGCGGCAGTAGCCCGGGGCGCCGCAGCCTCCGGTGACTCCGAAGTGAAAGATGGTCTCGATGTACCGAGTAGAACTGGATCCGACGACGGCACGTCGTCGAAGCTCTCTCCGACGTGCAGCGTCCAGACCTGCGCGGGAAGGGCGTCGGCGGTCGGGGCCAGGAAGCCCACGGTCGGCTGCTCCGTCAGCTTCGCGGTCGAAGTGCTGACCGGGGCGCGTTCTCCCGTCGACGTGCATCGACGATAGCAGTCCGGTGGCCGTCGTCGCAGTCTGGCGTTCGCGCTTGCCGCGATCGCGCCGTAGCTGGCCATCCGTCGTCCACGACGTAGTTCGCGCCCGCGGGGCCGCTGAAATCGCTGACCGTGCCGCTGACGGTCGTCGAAGGTGTCGGCGTCGCCGTTGTGCCAGGTCGGAACGATCTGGCCCGCTCTCGCCCATCTCGAGGACACCGTTCTGATTGCCCGCGCCGGTCATGTCGACCACGAGGGCCGTCGGGTCGATGGTCAGGCGGCCTGGCCCGTGAACGCGACATGACGATGTCACGATCCGCGAATCCCACAGAGGCGATGGTCACGGGGCTGCTGATGCCGCACGAGGCAGCCTTGATGTAGCTCGGCGCGCATCTCGTTCCCCGGGTTGGTGCCGATGAAGCAGTTCGTTGCTGTCGGACGAGTCCGCTGGCGTCGAAGCCCATTCGACCGACCAGGGCGGATCCGGCAGGAAGGGTGGCCGTCACCGGCGATCCGACAGCACGGCTCAGCGTACCTGGTCCTGGAGCGTGAACGTCGGCGGTGCCAACGAGCGTCCCGGGTGTCTGCAGCCGGAAAGGCGCAGCCACTCCGTGTACCCGAGGTTGTCCACGAAGATCAGCGGCTGACCGGCCCCGCCGCCGTCGTTGGCGACCTCGACGCCGATCGGTCACGTTGCAGACGTCGAAATCGCCGTCGACTCCGACAGGCACGGCGGAGTCGTCGACACCGGCGGTAGTAGCTGTTGTCGGCCGTGTCGAAGTCCTGGGAGACGTGTTGCAGGACGATGGAGTCGTTGCGACGCCACGCTGGACCGGGTCCGTACGACTCGGTGATCGACGTGGGGCCGCAGGGCGGAGCCCGGATGATCGCGGCGTCGCCGGAGCGCCGTGCGAGCGCGGGTCGTGGCTCAACGACTGCGCATGAGCGAGATTCGAAACTGCCATCGCGAGCACACAGAGACCCAGGACGAATCGGGACCGCGCCATGGTGATCCTCCTTCAGACTTAGTGGATTGGAATTCTTATGGAGCGATTTTACAACGGAATCGCGCCGGCGCGGCACCTATCGCAGCGAAGTTCCACCATCCACGCGCAGGATCTGTCCCGTGATGAACGAGGGACCTGTGCACAAGAACAGGACGGACGCTGCAACATCGGACGGTTCTCCGTTCCTCTGCAGCGGCGCCTGCTTCGCCCAGCGCGCGGCCTGTTCCGGCGACGTTCCCTCCGGCACGAGGACCGTTCCCGGCGCGACGCCGTTGACGGAAACCTCCGGAGCGAGCTCGACCGCGAGCGCGCGCACGAGTCCTTCGACTGCAGCTTTCGAGACGGAGTGAGCGAGGTAACCGCGGATCGGCGCGATGGCGAGGAAATCCGAGATGAGGACGATGCGTCCGCGGCGCGCGCGAAGCGAGGTCGCGGATTCCCGGGCCAGAAGAAAACCTGCCCGCAGGTTCAGGCTCATGGAGCTCTCCCAGAGCGCCTCGTCGGTGTCCTCGAACGAGGCCCGGTGGAAGTTCGCCGCGGAGTGCACGAGCACGTCGAGGCCGCCGAGCTCCGCCAGGGCGCGCTGGACGAGCGAGCGGCAGTCGGCGGGGCGCGTCAGGTCGGCCGGGATCGCGACGCTGCGGCGGCCGAGGCCGGCGATCTCGCGGGTGACCTCGTCGGCGGGCCCCGAAGACTCCCGGTAGTGCACGGCGACGTCGGCACCGGCCCCGGCCAGCGCGAGGGCGATCGCGCGGCCGACGCGCACACCCGCGCCCGTGACGAGGGCCGCCTTTCCGATCAACGGCGCGGAGGTCACGGCGCGTTGCGCGAGGGCGAGTCGCCGGAGCGGCGCACGGCGACGGGCCCCTTGCGCACGTAGGCGGCGGGATCGGCCATGAGCTTTCCGTTCTCGATGAAGGCGGTCCATTCCGCCGAGAGCGCCCAGAGGTGGACCGCGGCGGCGGTCATCGCGGCCGCGAGGTGGACCCAGGACGGCAGGGCCTTCGTGTGGACCGCGCCGCCCAGCACGAAGACCGTGATCGCGGAGAGCAGAGCGAACGTGGCGGGCGGGGAGGTCGTGCGCTTGAACCCGCGCAGGACGTCGAGCACGGAGCGGCGTTCGGCATCCGTGTATCCGGCGATTTCGTCCTTCACCAGCCGCCCGGTTCCGATGAAGAAGAAGATCACCATCGACTGCGAGAAGAGCGAGAGCAGGACGGTCGGGATCGCGTAGGCGACGTGCTTGGTCACGAGCAGCTTCGCGGCCGGGCTGGCCGCCGCCAGGTGCGAGGCGACGACGAAGCCCTGGACGGACGTCAGCAGGAAGCCCGCGATGGCCAGCAGCGTGCCGGCGAGGAGCGCAATCGCCATCGAGGCAGAGACTAACGCACCTTGACCGGCCCACAGGGGAGGAACAGAATCGCGGCGACATGGCCGGCGAGCCGCGCACCCTCTGCGACATCTTTCTTTCCGCGGCGGCCTGCGGCAAGCCGAGTCTGCTCGTCTCGAAGGTCGGCGGCGCCTGGAAGTCGATCTCGGCCGCGGACTTCGGCTTCACGGTCAGGGCCCTGTCCCTCGGTTTGAACGGCCTCGGCGTCCAGCCGGGCGACCGCGTCGCGATCCTTTCGGAGAACCGGCCGGAGTGGGCGATGGCGGACTTCGCCATCCTCTGCGCGGGCGCCTGGTCGGTGCCGATCTACCCGACGCTGCCGGCCGGGCAGGTCGCGCCGCTGCTGAACGACTGCGGCGCGAAGGCCATCTTCGTCTCGACGCTCGAGCAGCTCGGCAAGATCCTGACGATCAAGGCGCAGTGCCCGAGCCTCGATCACGTCATTCTCATCGCGGGCAATCCGCCCGGCGAGCCCGGTTACGCTGACCTTTCACGGGGTCGTCGATCGCGGCCGCCCGACGCTCGAGATGAGCCCGGGGGTCTTCGAGCAGCGCGCCGCGCGCGTGAAGCCCGAGGACGTCGCGACGATCATCTACACCTCGGGCACGACCGGCGAGCCCAAGGGCGCGATGCTGACCCACCGCAACTTCGTCTCCAACGTCGTGACCGGCTGCGAGGTGATCCCGTTCGCGGCCGACGCGCTCGCGCTGTCCTTTCTCCCGCTCTCGCACGTCTTCGAGCGGATGATCGACTACGCGTACATGTACAAGACCGCCGCGATCGCGTACGCCGAATCGATCGACAAGCTCGGGGCCAACTTCCTCGAGCTCAACCCGTACTGCTTCGGCGCGGTGCCGCGCGTCTACGAGAAAGTCCACGCCAGGATCCTGGCGAAGGTGGACGCGGGCAGCCCGCTCCGCAGGAAGCTCTTCCACTGGGCGATCGGCGTCGGGCGCGCGCGCGTGGCGTTCATGGAGCGCGGGGAGCGTCTGCCGCCCGGCCTCGCGCGCAAGGTCGAAGATCGCCGACGCGCTGGTCTTCAAGAAGATCCGGGCCGCGCTCGGGACCGACTTCGTGTTCGCCGTCTCGGGCGGCGCGCCGCTGTCGCGCGACCTCGCGGAGTTCTTCATCGGCGCGGGCGTCCAGATCTACGAGGGCTACGGCCTGACGGAGACCTCGCCCGTCATCTGCGTGAACGGGCCGGGGCGCTGGCGCCTGGGGACCGTCGGGCGCGCCGCTGCGGGGCATCGAGGTGAAGATCGCGGAGGACGGCGAGATCCTGACGCGCGGCCCCCACATCATGAAGGGCTACTTCAACAGGCCCGAGGCGACGGCCGAGGCGATCGACCGCGACGGCTGGTTCCACACCGGAGACATCGGCGAGATCCACGACGGCTTTCTCTCCATCACCGACCGCAAGAAGGACCTGATCGTGCTCGCCGGCGGCAAGAAGGCCGCGCCGCAGCCGATCGAGAACGAGCTCAAGAAGTCGCCCTTCATCGGCCTGCCGATCGTCGTCGGCGACCGGCAGAAGTTCCTCGCCGCGCTGCTCGTTCCCAACTTCGACCGCCTGAACGAATGGGCGGCCGCGTTCAAGCACGATCTGACGGGCGCGGCGCTCGACGCGATCCCGGCGGTGCGCCACCTGTACCAGGGGGAGATCGACGCCTACAACGCCGGAAAGCCGCACCACGAGCAGATCCGCGCCTTCGCCATCCTTCCTGCCGACCTCACGATCGAGGACGGCTCGATCACGCCGACCCTGAAGGTCAAGCGCCGCATCCTCGAGACCCGGTACCACGAGCTGATCGAGGGGATGTACGCCGCGGCCGGAAAGTCGCATGTCGCGTGAGGTCGTCGTCGTCGATGGCCTGCGCACTCCGTACGCCAGGGCCGGCACCGAGCTGAAGGACGTCGCCGCCGAGGAGCTCGGGCGGATCGTGATCACGGAGCTGCTGGCGCGCACGGACTTCGATCCCGCGGGCCTGGACCAGGTCATCTTCGGCAACATCGCCCAGCCTCCGGACGCCGTCAACGTCGCCCGGGTCGCGGCGCTCAAGGCCGGCGTTCCGGCGAGCGTGCCGGCGTTCACGGTCAACCGCCTCTGCGGCTCGGGCCTCCAGTCGATCGTGGACGCGTACTACCGGATCGCGGCCGGCGACGCGGACGCCATCGTCGCGGCGGGCGTCGAGTCGATGTCGCAGATTCCGCTGCTCTACTCGCACGAGAGCCAGGAGCTCTTCACGGGAGTGTTCACCGCGCGGGACCTCGGCGGGAGAGTGGCGGCGGCGTCGAAGTTTCGTCCCCGGCACTTCAAGCCCGAGATCGGCCTGCAGATGGGCCTGACCGACGCCGTGTGCGGGCTGAACATGGGCGAGACCGCCGAGGTGCTCGCCAAGGAGAACGGCATCACGCGGGAAGCGCAGGACGCCTTTGCGCTGCGCTCGCACCAGCGCGTGACGCTCGCGCGCAGGAAGCTCGCCGAGGAAATCGTGCCCGTGCCGATCCCGCCGAAGTACGAGACCGTGGCCACCCAGGACAACGGCGTGCGGGAGAACCAGTCCATGGAGGCGCTCGCGAAGCTGAAGCCCTACTTCGACCGCAGGTTCGGGACGGTGACGGCCGGCAACTCCTCGCAGATCACCGACGGCGGCGCGGCCGCCCTCGTCATGAGTGCGCAGCGCGGCGCAAGGCGCGCGGCTACCGGCCGCTGGGCAAGATCCGCAGCTTCGCGTTCTGCGCGCTCGAGCCCGAGCGCATGGGCCTCGGGCCGGCCGTGGCGACGCCGCTCGCGCTGAAGAAGGCCGGGCTCTCCTGGCAGGACATCGGCCTCGTCGAGATCAACGAGGCCTTCGCCGCGCAGGTGCTGGCGTGCGCGAAGGTGTTTCCGTCGGCCGCGTGGCACGCGCAGTACGGCACGGGCGGACCGATCGGCGAGATCGACTGGGAGCGCACCAACGTCAACGGCGGCGCGATCGCCCTCGGCCACCCGGTGGGCTCGTCGGCCAACCGGCTCGTGACGACGCTCCTGCGGGAGATGCGGCGGCGCGGGACGCAGTTCGGCCTGGCGACGATGTGCATCGGCGGCGGACAGGGCGGGGCGGTCGTCGTGGAGCTGTTGCCGGCATGATGGCTTTCGAGATCAAGGTGGAGGAGGACGGCCTGGCCGTTCTCACCTTCGATCTGCCCGGCGAGAAGGTCAACAAGTTCTCGACCGCGGTCGTCGCGGAGCTGGGCGACGTGCTCGTGCGGCTGACGCGCGAGGCCCGCATCCGGGCGCTGCTCGTGCGCAGCGGCAAGCCGGACGTGTTCATCGCCGGCGCCGACGTCAAGGAGTTCGCGCACCGTCCTGCCCGAGGACGTCCGCACGCTACGTCGAGCGGGTGCAGTCGCTCTTCGAGCAGCTCGCGCACCTGCCGTACCCGACGGTCGCGGCGATCAACGGCGCGTGCCTCGGCGGCGGCACCGAGCTCGCGCTCGCGTGCGACTACCGGCTCATGTCGGACTCGAAGAAGGCCCAGATCGGCCTGCCCGAGGTCCGCCTCGGGATCTTCCCGGCCTGGGGCGGATGCACGCGGCTGCCGCGCGTCGTCGGTCTCGCCTCGGCGCTCGACCTCATCCTGACCGGCAAGTCGCTCGACGCCCGCCGCGCGAAGAAGATCGGGCTCGTCGACGAGGCGGTCCCGGCCGCGATCTTCGAGGATTGGACCCGGCGTTTCGCGCGCTCGAAGCTCGGGCGGCGGCAAGCCCGCGCTCGCGGCGCAAGCCGACGTCGCTGGCGGACCACGCCCTGGAGGGAACGCCGTTCGGCCGCAAGGCCATCTTCGCCGAGGCGCGACAAGGGCGTGCTCGAGCAGACCGGCGGCCACTATCCCGCGCCGCTCGAAGCGCTGGAGGTGATCGAGGAGAGCTACGGGCGGCCGGTCGCCGACGGTCTCGCGTCGGAGGCGCGCCACATCGGCCTGATCTTCGGGGGCGAGGTCCAGAGGAACCTGCTCGACATCTTCTTCCTGACCGAGGAGGTCAAGAAGGAGTCGGGCGTCGCCGATCCCTCCGTGCGGCCGCGCGACGTGCACCGCGTCGGCGTGCTCGGCGCGGGCGTGATGGGCGGCGGCATCGCGCAGCTCGCCGCCGACAAGGGCTTGCCGGCGCGGATGAAGGACATCGAGCCGCAGGCGCTGGCGCACGGGTACGCGGCGGCGGCCGCGATCTGGCGCGAGGCCGTGCGCAAGCGCCGGCTGACGCCGCGCGAGATGAAGCGCAAGATGGACCTCGCTCTCCGGCACCCTCGACTACTCGGGCTTCGGGCGGTGCGAGGTCACGATCGAGGCCGTCGTCGAGAAGCTCGCGGTCAAGCGCGCGGTGCTCCAGGAGTGGGAGGCAGCCGTGCCGCGCACGGCGATCTTCGCGTCGAACACCTCGACCCTGCCCATCACCGAGATCGCGGTCGGCGCGCTCGAGCCCGGGCGCGTGGTCGGGATGCACTTCTTCAACCCCGTCCACCGGATGCCGCTGGTCGAGGTCATCCGCGGGGAGCGCACGAGCGACGAGACGGTCGCGACGATCTTCGCGCTGGCCAAGACGCTCGGCAAGACGCCGGTCGTCGTGCGCGACTCGCCCGGATTCCTCGTCAACCGGATCCTGGCGCCCTACCTCTCCGAGGCGGTGCGCCTGGTCCAGGACGGCTGCCGGATCGAGGACGTCGACGCGGCCATGACGGAGTTCGGGATGCCGGTGGGCCCGCTCGCGCTGCTCGACGACGTCGGCCTCGACGTGGCGGCCAAGGGCGGCGAGGTGCTGCAGGCCGCGTTCCCGGAGCGGCTGAAGATGGGCGGGGAGGACGCGCTCGCCGCGGCGGGGCGCCTCGGGCGCAAGAACGGCAAGGGCTTCTACGACTACGCCGGCGGCAAGCGCGGCGAGCCCGGCGCGCGAGGCCTATCGCGCGCCCTGCGCGTCGCGCCGCGGGACCAGTCGCCGCTGCCGCGCCGAGGTCGTGCAGGCGCGGCTCGTGCTGCCGATGATCAACGAGGCCGCCTTCTGTCTCGAGGACGAGATCGTCGGCCGGTCCGGGCAAGCTCGACCTCGCGATGATCTTCGGGACGGGCTTCCCGCCGTTTCGCGGCGGGCTGCTGCGCCACGCCGACGCGATCGGCCTCGGGCGCGTGTTCGCGCGCCTCGACGAGCTCGCCGAGCGGCTCGGCCCCCGCTTCGCCCCGGCCGACACCATCCAGCGCCTGGCCAACGAGCGGCGTGGGCTTCTATCCGGATTCGCCAACCTCGACCAGGGAGATCTCTCCATGACGGATCGTCCTTCCGACGGCGCGCCGGCCGACGTCCGCCTCGTCCCGGTCGTGAAATCGCTCTTTGCGGGAGAGATCCCGGAGGACACGGTGTTCCCGTTCCCGGAGATCGACGCGTCCGAGCGCGAGACGGTGTCGGCGTTTCTCGACTCCTTCCGGGGATTCGCCCGGGACCACGTCGACTCCGCGAAGATCGAGCGCGAGCACGGCGTGTCGCCGGAGCTTCTCCGGGGCCTCGCGGAGCTCGGCGTCTTCGGGATGTCGATCCCGGAGGAATACGGCGGCTACGGCTTCTCGGCGTCGGCCTACTGCCGGGCGACCGAGGAGATCGGCCGGACGGACGCGTCGCTCGGCATCCTGATCGGCGGCCACCAGTCGATCGGCCTGAAGGGCCTGATCCTCCACGGGACCGAGGAGCAGAAGACGAAGTGGCTGCCCGACGCTCGCCGCCGGCAAGATGATCGCGGCGTTCGCGTTGACCGAGCCCGAGGCCGGCTCGGACGCGGCGTCGATCCGGACGACGGCCGTCTTCGACGAGGCGAAGAACGAGTTCGTCCTCAACGGGACGAAGCACTGGATCTCCAACGGCGGCTTCGCCGAGTTCTTCACGGTCTTCGCCCGCGACGTGAAGCTCGGCGCGGCCGACGAGCACCGGGGGATCACGGCCTTCGTCGTGACCAAGGACCTCGGCGGCGTGACGCCCGGCAAGGAGGAGAAGAAGCTCGGCCTCAAGGGGTCCTCGACCGTTCCGATCGAGCTCGAGAACGTGCGCGTGCCGGCCTTCAACGTCCTCGGCGAGCGCGGGCACGGCTTCAAGATCGCCGTCGAGATCCTCAACACGGGCCGGACCTCGCTCGGCGCCGGGCTGCATCGGCGGCTCCAAGATCATGCTGCGCGAGGCCGCGCGCCACGCGACGCAGAGGAAGCAGTTCAAGACGAAGATCGCGGACTTCGAGATGATCCGCGCCAAGTTCGCGCGGATGGTCGTGTCGACCTACGCCCTCGAGTCGATGGTGTACCTGACCGCGGGCCTCATCGACCGGGGCCTCGAGGACTACTCGCTCGAGGGCGCCTGCTGCAAGGTCTTCGGGACGGAAGCCGTGTGGCGCAACATCAACGACGCGCTCCAGATCGCCGGCGGCAACGGCTTCATGGAGGACTATCCCTACGAGAAGGCCCTGCGCGACTCGCGCATCAACATGATCTTCGAGGGCACCAACGAGATCCTGCGCGTGCTCGTGGCGCTCTCGGGCATGCGCGACGTGGGGGAGGATCTGAAGGAAGTGGGCCGCGCGCTCAAGGCGCCGCTGACCTCGCTCGGGATCCTCTCGGACTACGCGGCGAAGAAGTTCAAGGTGGCCGTGACGCCGGGACGCCTGACGAAGATCGCGCCCGAGCTCGCGTCCCAGGGAGAGATCGTCGCCCGTTACGCGCGGGCCGCCCACGGAGCGGTCGAGACGCTGCTGAAGAAATACGGCAAGGGCGTGATCGAGAAGGAGTACCACCAGGAGCGTCTGGCCAACATCGCGATCGATCTGTACGCCTCGGTCGCCGTCCTGTCGCGCGCGACCGCGGCGATCGCCCGGCGCGGCGCCGAACAGGCGGCCGACGAGGTGCGGGTGGCGAAGGCCTTCGTCGAGGGGGCGAAGTACCGGATGGTCGGGGCCCTCAAGGAGATGGACAAGAACCGCGACGCCGAGCAGACGGCAATTTCCGAAACCGCGTACTCGTCGCTCGGGTACGCCTTTTCGCTCTGGGAGTGAGAACGATGAAGAGGCTCTTTCCGCTGGTGCTCCTGCTCGTGGTCGGCTTGACCCTCGTCGCGCCTGCGGCGCTTCGGGCGGAAGGTCCCGAAACCGCCGCCGAACAATCCGCGAAAACCTGGCTCGCCCTCGTGGACGCCGGCAAGTACGGCGAAAGCTGGTCCAGCGCCGCGGAGGCTTTCAAGGCGGCCATGTCGCAGGCGCAGTGGCAGGGGGCGCTCGAGAAGGTGCGCGCGCCGCTCGGCAAGGTCGTGTCGCGCAAGCTCAAGGGGGCGAAGTTCACGCGCGAGATTCCGGGAGCGCCGGCGGGGGAGTACGTCGTCATCCAGTACGACACCGATTTCGAGAAGAAGAGCGGCGCCGTCGAGACGATCACGCCGATGAAGGACAAGGACGGCGCGTGGCGCGTCTCGGGGTACTACATCAAGTAGCCGGAAAGTGATCCGGCACGCCCCAGCCTTTTCCGGGGAAGGCGCCGCGCGCAAGACCGGCGCGCAGGTACTGGATGCCGCGCAGAATCGCCTCCTCGAGCGCGAGACCGAGGGCGAGGTTGGCGGCGATCGCGGCCGACAGGGTGCACCCGGTGCCGTGCGTGGCGCGCGTGGCGATGCGCGGCGCCACGAACTCCGTGAAGAACCGCCCGTCGAAAAGGATGTCGCGCACGACGCCCCCGCGCGCGTGGCCGCCCTTGATGAGGACGGCGCGGGCGCCGAGCTCGGCGATCAGTCCGGCGGCCAGGCGCCGGTCGGCGTCGCCGCGGATCCGGATCCCCGCCAGCGCTTCGGCCTCGGGGATGTTGGGCGTGACGAGGTCGCAGAGAGGGAGCAGGTGCGCGCGCAGGCTGGCGATCGCGGCCCTTCTCAGGAGGCGCGCGCCGGACTTGGACACCATGACGGGGTCGAGAACGACGTTCTTCGCGCGGTGGCGCTCGAGCGCCGCGGCGACGGTCCGGATGCGCGGCGCGTCGAAGAGCATGCCGATCTTGACGGCGCGGGGGCGAAAGTCCACGAAGACGGCGTCGATCTGCTTTGACAGGAAGCGGGTCGAAAAGGTCTCGACGCCCAGCACGCCGCGGCTGTTCTGGGCCGTCCCCGCGGCCAGGGCGGTCGTTCCGTGGACGCCGTGAGCGGCGAACGTCAGCAGGTCGGCCTGGATGCCCGCCCCCCCGCCCGAGTCCGAAGTCGCGATGGACAGGGCCGTGACGGGCCGAAATCGGCGCAGCCGGGAGGGCTTCTTCATAGAATGGTGATCTTATGGCCGCCGCCGCGCCCCTGACGATCACGCCCGAGGCTGCGCGCCGCTTGAAGTCCGAGGCCGACTTTTCCCGCGCGGTCCTCTCGATCCGGCACCTGCTCGGCTGCGGAGGCACCGGGTTCCGGATTTCCGTCGAGGAAAATGCACCGGACGAGGGGCATCGGTTCGAGGCGGAGGGGATCCCGGTCGTCATGGACGCGCACGCGTTCCAGAAGTTGAAGGGCGCCGTGCTCGAAATCGATCCGGATCCTGCCGGCGAGGGGTATCGTCTCGATCACCCGGACGCCGTCATGACGACTTTCTGTTGAGCACGCAAGCGTGAAGGACGACAGCCCGGCGCCGCCGGCCAGGCAGACGCCCATCGAGATGACCGCCTCGGAGTTCCGAGCGGCGGGCCATGCGGTCGTGGATCGCCTCGCCGACTTCCTGGCGACGCAGAAGGGGCGACCCGTCGGGCCCGGTCTCGAACCCGAACAGGTCCGCGCGCTGCTCTCGGCCGGGGGGCCGCCGGAGGCGGGCGCCGCGGCGTTGCCCCTGCTCGAGGAGGCGGCGAAGCTGGTGCTGGAGAACTCGACCCTTTCCGGACACCCGAAGTTTCTCGCGTACGTCGTTTCGTCGCCTTCGCCCATCGGGGCGCTCGCCGACCTGATGGCGGCGATCGTGAATCCGAACGTCGGCGGCTGGGACCTCGCTCCGATCGCGACGGAGATCGAGGCGCAGACCGTGCGCTGGATCGCCGGGATGCTCGGATACCCGATCGACTGCGGGGGATTGCTGACGAGCGGCGGCAACATGGCCAACTTCATCGGCTTTCTCGCGGCACGCAAGGCCAAAACCCCGTGGGACGTGCGCGTCGATGGCGCGGCCCGGCAGGGCGAGAGGCGCCTGGCGGTCTACACGTCCGCC
The DNA here is from genome assembly GCA_963843325.1 of uncultured Acidobacteriota bacterium. Taxonomy (GTDB): domain Bacteria; phylum Acidobacteriota; class Thermoanaerobaculia; order UBA5066; family Gp7-AA6; genus DAHUXD01. The sequence goes on along the minus strand of CAWJKC010000008.1, from coordinate 564,673 downwards.
GAGACGCACACCTGGGTCCACAAGGCGGCCGACCTCTTTGGTCTCGGCACGGGGTCGATTCGCTGGGTGGCGACCGACGACGCGCAGCGGATGGACGTCGACGCTCTGCGCCGCCAGGTGCGCGAGGACCGGTCTGCCGGCTGGATGCCGTTCCTCGTGGCCGCCACGGCCGGCACGGTCAGCACCGGCGCCGTGGATCCGCTGGCCCGCATCGCCGCGGTGTGCCGCGAGGAGGAGCTCTGGTTCCACGTCGACGGGGCTTACGGCGGCTTCGCGGCGATCGTCCCCGGAGCCCCGGAGGACCTGCGCGGCATCGCGCTGGCCGACTCGGTCGCGGTCGATCCGCACAAGTGGCTCTATGCGCCGCTGGAGGCGGGCTGCGCGCTCGTGCGCGACCGGAACCTGCTGCGCGACGCCTTCGAGTACCACCCGGTCTACTACCACCTCCGGGACGAGGGCGAGCAGAAGGCGGACGAGGTCATCAATTACTACCAGTACGGAGCGCAGAACTCGCGCGGATTCCGGGCGCTGAAAGTGTGGCTGGGTCTGCGGATGGCGGGGCAGCAGGGCTACCGTCGAATGATCGCGGACGACATGGCTCTGGCGCGCGCGCTCTACGCCGGAGCCGAGCGCCACCCGGAGCTCGAGCCGTTCACCGTGGGACTCTCCGTGACGACGTTCCGTTACGTTCCCACCGAGCTCGCCGCAGATCCCGCGCGGGACGAGGAATACCTCGACCGCCTCAACACCGAGATCCTCACGCGGCTTCAGAAGGGCGGCGAGGTCTACCTCTCCAACGCGGTCGTGCGGGGGCGCTTCCTGCTGCGCTCGTGCGTCGTCAACTTCCGGACGACGGCCGAGGACATTGCCGCGATCCCGGAGATCGTCGCGCGGGCGGGCCGGGCGGCTCACCGGGACATGAAGGGAACGTGACGTGACAAGAACCCGTTTCAGGGTCTCCGCCGTCCTGCTCGCGCTGCTGGGGTCGATCGCGGCGCCGGCCGCACGCGCCGAGGGCGGGTTCACGCCCCGCGACGTGGCGCGAACGCGCTCCGTGACGCAGGTCGCCATGTCGCCCGACGCAAGCCAGATCGCCTACGTGCTCGCCGTGCCGCGCCGGCCCCTCGAAGAGGACGACGGGCCGGGCTGGGCGGAGCTGCGCGTCGTCGGCCGCGACGGGGTCTCGCGCCCGTTTCTCACGGGCGAGGTGAACGTTTCCGAGATCTCGTGGACGCCGGACGGCAAGGCGGTCGCGTTCCTCGCCAAGCGCGGCAAGGACGAGGCGCGCTCGCTGTACACGATCCCCGTGTCGGGGGGAGAGGCCCGCCGGATCGCGGGGCTCGCGACGGAGATCACGTCCTACGACTTCAGCCCCGATGGCAGGCGTGTCGCGTTTCTCGCGAAAGAGGAGCCGCCGAAGGCGCGCAAGGACCTCGAGAAAAAGGGCTTCACGCAGGATGTCGTGGACGAGAGCGCGAAGCCCGTCCGGATCTGGGTGCTTTCGACCGAGGACGCCGCCGCAAAGCCGAAGATGCTCGACGTGCCGGGCTCGGCATCGGACGTGCACTGGAGCCCGGTCGGATCGAGGCTGGCGCTGGCGCTTGCGCCGACGTCCCTCGTGGACGACGCGCTGATGGCGCGACGCGTCGCGTTCGTGGACGCCGACTCCGGCGCGGTGACGCGCATCGACAACCCGGGCAAGCTCGGCCCGATGGCCTGGAGCACGGACGGACGGACGCTGGCGTTCGTGTCGGCCGCGGACCCGAACGATCCGGCCGCCGGTCGCCTGATGGCCGTCTCCGCCGACGGCGGACCGATACGCGACCTGCTTCCGGGATACGAGGGCAGCGTGGCCGCCATCCGGTGGCAGAGCCCGGACTTCGTCATGTACATCGGCGACGAGGGCGTGTGGACGAGCTTCGGCAAGGTACGCAAGGACGGCGCCGAGAAAAAGACGATCGTCGCGACGGGCGGCGTGATCCTCACGGCGTTCGACCTGGCGCGCGACGGGAAGGCGGCGGCCGTCATCGGCCAGACGCCGCAGCACCCCGCGGAAGTCTTCCTGCTCACCCACGAAGCGCCCGTTCCCCGGCGCCTGACCACGTCGAATGACTGGCTCGCCGGCGTCCGGCTGGCGCCGCAGGAGGTCGTGAAGTTCAAGGCGCGCGACGGCCTCGCGCTCGAGGGCCTGTTGATCCGGCCGCTCGACGAGAAGGCCGGCGCGAAGAGCCCGCTCATCCTCACCGTGCACGGCGGGCCCGAGGCGCACTTTCGCAACGGCTGGCTCACCGGCTACGCCGAGCCGGGCCAGCTCGGGGCAGCGCGCGGCATTCGCGGTCTTCTACCCGAACTACCGCGGCTCGCACGGGGCGCGGCGTGGCGTTCTCGAAGTCGAGCCAGTCGGACGCCGCCGGCAAGGAGTTCGACGACCTCGTGGACGCGCGTCGATCATCTCGTCGCGGCGGGCGTCGCGGACCGCGCGAAGGTCGGCGTCACCGGCGGCTCGTACGGCGGCTACGCGACGGCCTGGTGCTCGACGCGCTACTCCGACCGCTTCGCCGCCGGCGTCATGTTCGTCGGGATCTCCGACATGGTCTCCAAGGCGCGGACGACCGACATCCCGAACGAGGAGTACCTCGTCCACTCGCGCAAGCGCGCCTGGGAAGACTGGCAGTACAAGCTCGAGCGCAGCCCGATCTACTACGCCGAGAAGTCGCAGCACGCCGCTGCTCATCCTCGCACGGGAAGGACGATCCGCGCGTGAACCCGGCGCAGTCGCTCGTGCTCTACCGGTACCTGAAGGCCCTCGATCACGCCCCCGTGCGTCTCGTGCTCTACCCGGGCGAGCAGCACGGCAACCGCCGGGCCGCGTCGCGCTACGACTACAACCTGCGGATGATCCAGTGGTTCGAGCAGTACCTGCAGGGCCCGGGAGGCGCGGCGCCGCCGTACGAGATCGACTACGGGGGCAAGCCCTAGCCTGCTAGGACGCGTCGGTCGGCTTCGGAACGGGGCGGATGCGAAAGGCTTCGTTGACGAGGAATGCCGGTCCGACCAGCAGGTGCACGAGGTTGCGCAGAAACGCGGGGCTGCGTTTCTCGTAGACGGCATGGCCGATTCCCTGGAAGACCCAGCCTGCCGCGAACGCCGCCGCGCCGATCTTCCAGTCGCCGGCCCGCCGGGCCGCCAGGTCGAGCAGGAGGGCCGCCAGCGTCACGGCGAGCCCGAGAGGCAGATCGAGCCAGAGGTAGTAGGCGGCCGCCGCCGCAATCAACAGTTCGGCGGCCGTCGCGTGCGGCGCGATGGGGACGCGGCCCAGCATTGCGAGCAGGCCGAACACGATGAGGGTGATGCCCGCGGCATGGCACAGGATGTTGCCGCGCGTCTGGTGCGCGAGGGCGTAGTCGGCCAGCAGCGCGTCCACGCGTCTCACGGCCGGAAGTCTCTCACTCGATGCGCACGACGAGCCGCCGCGGGCGGTCTCCCGGGGCAAAGCGCAGCGCGCGGAGGGCTTCGAGCGCCTCGGTCTGCTTCGCCGGTGTGGACAGTGCGTCGGTCCGCTCGAGGAACCCGTCGGCCGACGAAGACTGGACGCTGCGGACGCGGCCCCGGGTCTCGACGACGATCACGAACTCGGAGCCGCGCAGGGGAGCGAACCGTTCGTCGGACCCGGGGGAGGTGAGGGCGGGCGGAGCTCCCTGGCTGTCGAGGGCGCGCACGATGAGGTGCGGCGGCGCAACGACGGTCTCGAAATCCGCGGTGTTGGCGGCGCCGGCTTCCCCTCCCGCGAGCTCCGTGGCGGTCGTCGCGCTTGCGCAGCGCGGGCGCGGCCGCTTTGGCATGGGGCGCAGCGGCAAATGCGCGGGCCTTCTCGTCCTCGACCGGCGCTTCCGCCGCGACGGCCGGCGCCGCGGGCGCGGGCCTGGCCGCCAGTTCGTCCTTGGCCTGCGGGGGTGGCGGTGCCGGGGCCGCCGCGGGCGGCGGCGCGGCGGTCTGGCGGTCGGCATCCGCACGCGTCTCCCGGCGCGGCGCGGGAGCCGCTGGCTCCTTCGCTTCCGGGCCTGCATCGACGATGCGGGCGGGGATCGACGCGGGCGCCGCAGGGGCCGACGGGGACGCTGGCCGGCGCAGCAGAGCCGGTGCGGAGATCAGCACGACCAGCAGGGCCGCGACGAACACCCCGGCCCACCGGACGTCGATCCCGAACATGACGCCAAACGGGCGCCGGGAAGGCGACTGCGCGCGGATCTTGCGCAGGATGCGCGCCGAGAGGTCGGCGGCGGCCGGCGCCGGCTCGGCCGAGCGGAAGGCGGCCAGGCTCCGCGCGAACGCCTCTGCGGCTTCGCTGCACGCGGCGCACCCGGCGCGATGCGATTCGAAGGCGCTGCGCCTCGGCGGCGGGGACCTCGCCGTCGTGGAGGCGGGAGAGAAACTCGGAAGACGTCGCGGGATGGAGCGTGTCGTTCATCGGAACCTTCCGGAAAGCAGCGGAGTGAGGATGTCCTTGAGCTGGCCGCGTCCGCGCGCGATGCGCGACTTGACGGTGCCCACGGGCAGGGAGAGGGAGATCGCGATCTCCTCGTAGCTCCATTCTTCGATGTCGCGCAGGACGACGGGCATGCGGAAGTCGGGCGGCAGGCGCTTGAGCGCTTCCGCGACGACGCGCCGGGATTCGCCGGTGCGCGCCTGTTCCTCGGGGCCGGCGCCCGGGGACTCGGCCTCCAGGTCCGGGACGGCGTCGGAGCTGCCGGCGAACACCCGCCGGAAGCGGCTGCGGGCGCGGTAGCGGTTCTTGACCGCGTTGTGCGAGATGGCCGCGAGCCAGGCGCGCGGCGGCGCGTCGCCCCGGAAACTCCCGAGCCCGCGATACGCCTTGACGAATACGTCCTGGGTCATGTCGTCCGCGTCGCTCTCTCCGACCGCGCGCGCCATCCAGCGGTGCACGGTCGCGGTGTGCCGGCGCACGAATGCTCCGAAAGCGTCCTCGTCGCCTCCCCGGGCGGAGGCGAGAAGCTCTTCGTCGGTCCTCTCCGGTTCCGTCAAGGGTGAATCGCGCCGCGCGGCGCGCGCGGACGCGATTCTAAGGCGGATCCGGCCCGGCTCAGCGCCTGCCGTACGGGTCGGGTGCGTAAGCGTGCTCGAATCCGCGGGCGCCGTCGCGGGCGAAGACCGGATCGTCTTCGCGCGGAAGGACGCCGAGGCGGACCAGTTGCGGCCGGAACTCGTAGCGGATGGCGATCCGCGCCGCGGGCTTCGGGTCTTCCTCGAACGCGACCCACTGGACGGGGAAGCTGGTCCGGTCGCCGATGCCGGTCGCCGCATAGTCGTCGGCGGCCCGGACCTTCTCGCGCGCATTGGCCGAGGGCGCTCCGGCGGCGGCCGGCGCGTCCGCGGGGACGCGACGTTCGGCGGCCGCTTCTTCGTCCTTGAACCGGGCGATCGCCTCGTGCCGCTTCTCGCGAAAGTAGACGGCCTCGATCACGCCGACGTTGGAGGTGTCTCCGAGCCAGGCCGCGTACGATCCGCCCGTCTCGGTGAAGAAGAACTTGCGCGCCGTCTGGCCCGAAACCTGCCAGCCGGGGATGTCGGCGACCTGGCCCGGGTTGAGCACCCACTTGCTGGCCGCGAGCTCGGTGGTGCGCTTCGCGTCGACGACGTTGCGCCCGTCGACCGAGAGGGCGACGGCGACGCGCTCCGACGTCGGGTTGGAGAGGCGGATCGTGAATTCCTTGCCCTTCAGGGCCTCGATGTAGATCCGGCCGCGGCCGGCGTACTCGGGGACGGGCTTGCCGTCCACCAGGACCGAGACGGAGAAACCGGCGCCGTCGTGGGCGCGCAGGGCGGCCGCGGCGGCGAAGGCGCAGGGCAGCAGGATTGCGGTTCGAAACGAGCGTGTCATGGCGTCCCTCCGGCAGGAAGGGACACCGGGACGGCGGATTGGTTCCGAGCCGAATCGCTTCACGGCCGCCGTACTGTCGAGGCTCGCCTCTCCCGGCGGGAGAGGGCTTGGGGCTCGAGGCGGGAGAGCCCTGCCTACGCCGGAATCCCCCCCTTGATCGTCTTCTCCATCCGGTCGGAGAACGTGTCCACCTCGTCCAGGGTCGTGTACACGCTCGGCGTGATCCGCAGGCCGTTGAACTCGGGGTGGATGATCGGGGTCGTCATGATGCGGTGCTTGTCCCACAGGTAGGCCTGCAGCTTCGTGGTGTCGAGCCCGTCCACGTGGATGAGCGCGATGCCGCAGGACTCCGTGTCGTTCAACGGCGTCAGGATCTTGACCCGGGGGTCCGCGGCGGCCAGCCGGACGGCCCAGCGGTCGCGCAGGTAGCGCAGGCGCGCGGCCTTGCGGTCCGCGCCGATCCCGCGGTTGAACGTGATGGCCGCGGCGATCGCGTTGTGGTTCGCGGCCGGATGCGTGCCGATCTCCTCGTACTTGCGGATGTTCTCGTCCATTTCCGGCGGCGCCGCCATGAGCGGCCAGATCTTCTTCTGCTTGTTCTTGCGCACGTAGAGAAATCCCGTGCCGATGGGCGCGAAGAGCCACTTGTGCAGGCTCGTGGCGTAGTAGTCGCATTCGAGCTCGTCGCGCTTGAACGGAAAGTGCGCGAAGGCGTGGGCGCCGTCCACGAACACCTCGATGTCGTGCTCGCGGCCCAGGCGCACGATGTCGCGCACCGGGAGGATCTGGCCGGTCAGGTTGGTGATGTGCGTGACCTCGATGACGCGCGTCTTGCGGCGTGATCGCCTTGCGGAAGGCGTCCACCACGGCGGCGGGGGAGGGCGGCGGCACGGGGAAGCTGACCTGCTTGACGACGATGCCCTCGCGCCGGGCGCGCTGCGCCCAGGACGTGATCATGCGCGGATAGTTCTGGTTCGTCTGGATGACCTCGTCGCCGGGCTTCAGGTCGATGCCGAAGATCAGGTTCTCGAGCGACTCGGACGCGTTGCGCGTGATCGCCATCTCCTCGGGGTCGCAGCCGAACTCGGTCGCGAGCTCGCGCCGGCAGGACTCGATGCGCGGCTCGAGGATCGTCCACATCTGGTAGACGGGGATCTCGTTGGAGAAGCGCACGTCGCGGATCATCTGGTCGAGCACGTGGGCGGGCGCCGGGCTGCAGCCGCCGTTGTTCAGGTTGATCAGCGTGCGGTCGACCTCGAACGCCTCCTGGATCGACGCCCAGTAGCTCTCGTCCATCGCGAGCGCGGCCGGCTTCTTCCCCGCGGCGGCCTTTCCCGCGTCGGCGACTCGCGCCATGGCGTCTCGACGGAATGCGGCCAGTGCGGCAACCCCGGTCAGTCCCCCGAGAAGGGCCCGGCGATCGAGACTCATGTTGTCCTCCGCGAAAGCTGCCGGAATCCTATCGCGGTTCGGGCCCGACCTCGCCCGGTGATCAGCCGCGCGCCGCGCTGGTCGCTGACGTAGGCCCACGCCCACTCGAGCATGACGATGAAGCGGTTGCGGAAGCCGATCAGGTAGAAGATGTGGACGAAGCACCACACGAGCCAGGCGAGGATGCCGGAGAGCCGAAGACCCGCGATCTCGGCCACGGCGGACGCGCGACCGATCACGGCGAGGGTGCCCTTGTCGAAGTAGTGGAACGTCCGGCGCGGTTGCCCCGCGAGCGAGCGGCGGATGTTCTCGGCGGCGCAGCGTCCCTGCTGCATGGCGACCGGCGAAAGGCCGGGCAACGGGCTGCCCGTCTGGTGGAGGAACGCGGCGAGGTCGCCGATCACGAACACCTCGGGATGTCCCGGGATGGAGAGGTCCGGCTCGACGATCACCCGCCCGGCGCGGTCGAGCGCGACGCCGAGCGACTTCGCCAGCGGCGACGCGGCGACCCCGGCAGCCCAGACGACGGTGCGCGCGCGCAGTGTGTCCGGCCCGAGCGAGACGCCGTCGGCCGAGACGCCGGTGACAGGAGTTCCCGTGCGCACCTCGACGCCGCGTGCGCCCAGCTGCTCCACGGCGCGCGCCGAGCTCTTCGGCGAGTAGGCCGCCAGAATGCGCGGCCCACCCTCGACGAGCACGATCCGCGCCTCGCGCGGGTCGATGGCGCGGAAGTCGCTGACGAGAACGTGCCGGGAGATCTCGCCGATCGCCCCGGCCAGCTCGACGCCCGTCGGTCCTCCGCCCACGATCACGAAGGTGAGCAGTTCCTTGCGCACGACGGCGATCCGGCTCGCGCTCGGCCTTCTCGAACGCGAGCAGAATGCGCCGTCGGATCGCGAGCGCGTCCTCGAGCGTCTTGAGGCCGGGGGCGTACTGCTCCCATTCGTCGTGGCCGAAGTACGCATGGCCGGCGCCCGCCGCGAGGATCAGGTAGTCGTAGGGGAGGGTCCCGTCGGCCAGGAGACCTCGCCGGCGCGCCGTGTCGATCGCGGTGACGTCGGCGAGCAGGACCTCGGCGTTGGCCTGGTTGCGCAGGATCGAGCGGATCGGGTACGCGATGTCGCCGGGCGAGAGGCCGGCCGTCGCGACCTGGTAGAGCAGCGGCTGGAAGAGATGATGATTGCGGCGGTCGACCACGGTCAGGCGGACGGGGGCCCGGCCGAGCTTGCGTGCCGCCGCCAACCCGCCGAATCCGGCCCCGATCACGACGACGCGGGGAGTGGCTGACGCAGCGCTGACCATCGGTCAACTCTAACCGTCGGGGCGGCTGGAGAGGCCGGGCCTGATCTCGAGGACAGGCCAAATTGGGGGGATACCCGAGCGGCGCCGTTGTGATGCAATAGAGGGGATTCATCTCGGCTCGGTTTTCACGAGCTGTTATTCTGATTTAAGGAGTTGAGAATCCATGACTACTTCCAACGTTCCCGCGCGCGTTCCCGAGCGTCAGCCCGAGCCGAACACGACCCCGCGTCAGGCGACGTGGCGCCCCGAGAAGAAGCCGACGCGTTTCGTGATCAAGGTCGGCGGAGTGATTCCGTACTAACTCCGGCTGTCAAGTCAGCTCTGCCAGAAGGGCTTCGGGCTCCTTCGCGATCGCCGTTGATTGCCACACCGGAGGTGTGGTGTACCCTTGTGGGATCCCATGGAAAGCCCCTCCTCACGTCGGCCGGACGAGGTCGAGTCGGTTTTCAGCCGTGCTCTGGACTGTCATCCATTCCGCCCTCGTTTCCGTACTACCGGCTGACCGACGAAGAGGCCCGCGGGGCGGAGGAAGACCTCTTCATCTGGTTTCAGCGACTTTCGCGTCGAGGCGGAGCGGGGCAGATGCCGGTCAAGTTGCTCCGCATCTCTCTGCTCTCCGCAGCCTGCCAGTACGGGCGGTCGTTTCAGCTCTGGAAGCTCGGCGGCGAGCAGTCTGCCGATTCCGAGTCTGAACGAAATCCTCTCGCGGGAACCGGACGAGGTCGCGATCGATCTCGACCGGCGGTTCGAGGAGGAGCGATCATGACGGGCCGAGTCATCACGTTTCCCATATCGGCCTCTCTCCACCGACGCGGGGGTCCGCGCGGCCGAGCGTGTGCTGGCCACGCCGTTCGACGAGCGGCTGGCGAAAGCGCGCGCGCTGCACCTCGACGACCCCGAAACCCTGCTGGCGCTCTGCGGCATCCTGCGGACCCGGATGAACTCGTCGCCCGCGTCCGTCCGCGAAGAGGCAGAGTTCCTCTACCGATTCATCGAGAGCCCGCGACGCGAGATCGGTCTCTTCGACGAGCGTGACTATTTCCTGGGCGAGACCGCTCATGATCGCCGGCAGCGCCTGCCGGTACCTCTCCCGCCGCGAGGAGACCTGGGTCTGGTTCGAGCGCGCCGAGGCCGGCTTCCGTCACACGATGAACGCGCCCGGCGAGCTGTCGCGGCTGGCGTACCAGCGGCTTGCCGAGCGCTTCGAGGAGCGTCAGCTCGATCTCGTCATCGAGCTGCTTCCTTCGCTGGTCGAGAGCTTTGCAAAGCTCGGCATGCCCGAAGATGCCCTCAAGTGCCGTTTCCTCGAGGGCCTGGCGCACGTCGAGAAGGACGAGCCGGCGGCCGCCGATCGAACGTCTTCAACCAGATCTGTTCCGCGAGCGGAGGAACTCGGCAACGATCAGCTGCTCGCGCGAGGCGTACGTGAACCTCATCCACGCCCATGGCATGCTGGGAGAGGCGGAGCCGGCGATCGAGGCATCGCGCCGGGCCATCCCGATCCTCAAGCGGCTCGAACGATCGCGTCGCGCCCTGGCGAAGGTTCACTGGGGACTCGCGATCCTGCTCCGCGAGGGCGGGCACTACGCCGACGCCATCGACACCTATCGCAAGGCCCAGGAGGATTTCGACGCGCTCGGCATGCGCGCGGACATCGCGGCGCTGAACCTCGTCGTCGCCGACCTGCTGCTCGAGCAGGGCCAGGACCGCGAGGCGCTCCACGAGATCTCGGAGGCGCTGCCCGTCATCGCCGAGCTCAAGATGGCGCCCGAGGGCATGGCGGCGCTGTCGCTCGTGCGCGAGTCCGTGCGCCGGCAGGAAGTCAACCGCCAGGCCCTGCGCGAGCTCCACGGGTACTTCCAGGAGCTGCAGGCCTAGTCTCTAGCCCTCGCGCGAGTGCCGCATGATCTTCTTGCGGCGCGGCGTCTTCCTGGCTCCAGCGGCCTTCGTCTTCGGGGCCGTCTTCTTGACGGGCTTTGCGCGCTTCTTCATGCCCGCGATGCTAACGCCGGCCTCTGCCTGCGGCTAGGATGCAGCCGTGACGCGCGTGCTCCTGCTTCTGCCGACGACGAGCTACCGGACGCCGGACTTCCTGTCCGCGGCGCGGCGTCTCGGGCTCGAGGTCACGGTCGCCTCGGAGGAGGCGAGCACGATGGAGAGGCTCAATCCATCGGGGTTGCTGACCCTCGACTTCGCGAACCTCGCGGGGTGCGCCGATACCGTCGCCGCGTTTGCGGCGACGACGCCGATCGACGCCGTGATCGGCGTGGACGAGCGGACGGCCGTGGCCGCGGCGGCCATTGCCGAGCGCCTTGGTCTGCCGCACGATACGGTCGAGGCGGTGGCCGCCGCGGGCAACAAGGCACTCATGCGCCGAAGGCTGGCGGAAGCGGGCGTCTGCTCTCCGCGTCACCGGCTCTTCTCGACGGCGGACGATGCGGAAGCGGCTTCCCGGGACGTGGGGTATCCGTGCGTTCTCAAGCCGACGTTCCTCGCGGCCAGCCGTGGCGTCATCCGGGCCGACGGCCCGGCACGAGTTCCTGGAGGCCTGGCGAAGGATCGCCGCGATCCTCGCGGATCCGCTGGTGGCCGGGCGCGGCGGCGATGCGGCCGGGGAAATCCTCGTCGAGGACTTCGTGCCTGGCGAAGAGGTCGCTCTGGAAGGCCTCCTCACGGGCGGTGAGCTGCGCGTGCTCGCGCTCTTCGACAAGCCCGATCCGCTCGACGGGCCCTACTTCGAAGAGACGATCTACGTCACGCCCTCGCGGCATGCCCCGGCGGTCCAGCAGGCGTGCGCGGACGCGGCGAAGGCCGCGGCGCGGGCCCTGGGACTGCGGGAAGGGCCGATCCACGCCGAGATCCGGGTGGACGGCCCCCGCGCCAGCGTGATCGAGATCGCGGCGCGCTCGATCGGCGGCCTCTGTTCGAGGACCCTGCGGTTCGGCACGGGGATGAGTCTCGAGGAGCTGATTCTGCGCCATGCGCTCGGCCGGGAAATCCCGAGCGCCGAGCGCGACGCGGCGGCCGCGGGCGTCATGATGATCCCGATTCCCGGGGCCGGCATCCTGCAGGAGGTCCGGGGCCTCGAGGCGGCGCGCGGAATTCCGGAAATCGAAGAGGTGACGATCTCGGCCCACGTCGGCTCGCGGCTGGTGCCGCTGCCGGAAGGCGATCGCTACCTCGGATTCATCTTCTCCCGCGCCGCGACACCGGAACGCGCCGAGGCCGCGCTGCGCGAGGCGCACGCGCGGCTCGAGTTCCGGATCTGACTCAGGGGATCTTCGAGAGCCGCACCAGTCGAAACGCCCAGACGGTCAAGGCGGCCGTCGCGACCGTGAGGAGGATCCACCACACGTTCAGGACGCCCGGCCCCTCCTGGATCGCGCGCAGGATGTGCGCAAGGGTGACGAGCGCGAAGACGATCCCGGTGAGCAGGACGTAGGCCTTCATGCGCGGACTACTTGGCTTGCTGGTAGTAGGGGTTGCGTCCGGCGGCATGGTCCGTCGTGTCGAGGATCTCGCCGACCAGGGGAGCGAGGCTGCGGATCGCCTTCTCGATGCCCTGCTTGAGGGTCACGTCGGCCGCGCCGCAGCCCTGGCATCCGCCGCCGAGGCGCAGGTACACGTTGTTGCGCTTGACGTCGATCAGCTCGATGAAGCCGCCGTGCGCGGCGACGGCCGGGTTGATCTCGCGGTCGAGCAGGTCGCGTGATCGCCCACTTCAGGTCGCCCTCGGAGGGCAGGTCGCGGAAGTAGTCGGCGGCGACGATCGGAGCTCCGCTGCGGATGTGCTTGCGGATGACGTTGCCGATCCCGAGGGCCGGCCAGTCGACGCTCGTGGGCGGCCGAAACCGTGACCATGTTGTCGGCGATGAGCACCGAATCGATCCCCGAAAGCTGGAGCAGCTCGGCGGCGAGGGGGGATTTCGCCGCGCCCGCCGGGTCGGCGAAGTGCGCCGACTCGCCCGGAAAGAGCGGACGATCGACCGTAAAGGCGCAGCGGTCGCCGGATTTCGACGGCTCGCCGGTGATCTTGATCTCAGGGTCCATGAGCGGGACGAGTATAGCGCCGGGCCCTGGCGTTTGACCCGTCGGGCCGGCTCGGACATAATGCCCCGTTTTTGGAGAAAGACACTTCATGCCACAGAAGATCAGCCGCCGGGACCTGAAGCGCAACGACCTTGCCGAGACGATGGGCAAGACGGTCGACTACGTCTCCGGCCACCGCCGGGGCGTGACCGAAGCCGTCGTCATCGCGGTCGCGGTCGGCGTCCTCGTCGGCGGGTTCTTCCTGTACCGCGCCTGGACCGAACGGGCGGCCGGCAAATCGCTGTCCGCGGCGATCGGGATCCTCGAGACGCCCCTGGCTTCCGACGCCGCAGCCGCGGGCGCTCCGAAGACCTTCGCGACGGCCGCGGAGCGGCGCGTCGAGGCGGAGAAGTTTCTCCAGCAGGCGGCGGCCCACGGATCCACGCGTTCGGGCAGGGCCGCGCAGGTGATCCTCGCCGCCAACGGCGCCGACAAACCGGGACAGTCGGTCGACGTGTTCGAGAAGGCCGCCCGCGCCTCGTCGTCCGAGAGCGCCGCCGCCGCCGAGATCGACGCGGCCAAGCTGCTGGCCTCCCAGGGCAAGGCGACGGAAGCCATCGACCGCCTGAAGCGCGCGATCGAGTCGCCGACCTCGGCGGCTCCCAAGGACGCGCTGCTCTTCACGCTCGCCGCGATCTACGAGCAGAGCGGATCTCCCGCGGACGCGCGCGCGACCTACCAGCGGCTGATCACCGACTACCCGAACTCGCCCTACCGCGCGGACGCGCGGCAAAAGGTCCCGCTGTCGTAACGCTCCTCCACGCCACGCTCGGGGCCTCCGTCGGCCTCGGGGTGATCTGCCTCGTCTTCTTCGCCATCAACGCCGCGACCATCGCGCGGCTGTCGAAGGCGCCGTCCCTGCCGGCCGGGGCGGCCCCTCCGGTTTCCGTCGTCATCCCGGCGCGCAACGAAGCCCGGGACATCGAGGCCGCCGTCCGGTCCCACCTGGCGCAGGACTATCCGGAGCTGGAGGTCGTGGTCGTGGACGACCGCTCGACCGACGACACGCCGGCCATCCTCGCGCGCCTGGCCGGGGCCGATCCGCGGCTCAAGGTCGTGACGGGCGTCGAACCGCCGCCGGGCTGGATGGGAAAGCCCCACGCGCTCTTCCAGGGCGTCGCGCGCGCCCGCCACGGGCTCGTGCTGCTCGCCGACGCCGACGTCCGGTACGATCCGCCGGCCTTACGGGAAGCGGTCGCCTTTCTCTCGTCCCGGCGCGCTGGACCTGATCACCTTCTTCCCCCGGGTGGAGATGCGCGGCTTCTGGGAAAACGTACTGATGCCCTACCTCGCGGCCGCCTACATGTGGGGGCCGGCGTTCTTCGTGAACTCCGACGTGCAGAAGCGCTTCGCGGCCGGGGGAGGCACGGGGATGCTGGTGCGGCGCGAGGCGCTCGAGGCCGCCGGCGGATACGAGGCGCTGCGCGCGTCGGTGATCGACGACATCGGGCTCGGGATCCGGGTGCGCCGCTCCGGAGGGCGCTGCCGCATGGTGCTGGCCGACGACCGCGTCCGGCTTCGGATGTACCAGGGCTTCCGGGAGGTCGTGGACGGCTTCACCAAGAACATCGCCTTCGTCTTCGAGGGGTGGATGGGCGCGTTGCTCGCGCTGTCGACCGTCTTTTCGTGGATCGCCTGGACCCTTCCGCTGGCCGTCCTCGTCGCCGCGCTGGCCGGCGCGCCCGTCGCCGCGGCGGACCTCGTGCTCGCGGCGGCGGGCCTCGTCCTGGCGGTGGCCGCGCGGATCGCGCTCGCGCTCTTTCTCGGCTATCCGCTGTGGCCGGCGGCGACCCATCCGCTGCTCGCGACCGTATGGATGGCGATCGCGGCGCGCTCCTTCTCGTGGCGGTTCCTGCGGCGCAGGGTGCTCTGGCGCGGGCGTCATTACGACGCCGCCCGCGCCCGCTTCTGACCCCAGTTTAGAATCGCGCCGTGCTGTACCGATTCGACCGCGTCAACAAGAGCTACGGCCCCAAGGTGGTGCTGCGGGAAGCCACCTGGCAGCACAACCCCGGGGAGAAGGTCGGCCTGATCGGCCGCAACGGGGCCGGCAAGACGACCCTGCTGCGGATCGCCCTCGGGCGCGAGGAGCCGGACTCGGGCGAGTTCATCAAGGCCAACGCGGTGCGGATCGCGACCGTCGACCAGGCGCTGCCGAGCGACCTCCAGGAGAAGCTGCACGATTTCGTGGCGGGCGCCTTCGCGCACCTCCACGCGATCGAGTCCGAGCTGCGCCGGCTCGAGCACGCGATGGCCGAGGGCGACGACTCGCCGGCGGTGCACGACCGCTACGACGCGCTCACGCACCGTTTCGAGAACGAGGGCGGCTACGACATGGTCGCGGAGGTCGAGAAGGCGCTCTCGGGCCTCGGGTTCGACAAGGCCGGACTTCGAGCGGCCCCTCGCGGAGCTCTCCGGCGGCCAGAAGAACCGGGCCATGCTCGCGCGGGCGATCCTTTCCTCGCCGGACGTCCTCCTGCTCGACGAGCCCACGAACCACCTCGACTTTCAGGCCGTGGAGTTCCTCGAGGAGTACCTGGCGAAGTCGCGGCGCGCGTACCTCGTCGTGACGCACGACCGGCGCTTTCTCGACCGCGTCGCCGAGGAGATCGTGGACCTCGAGAACGGCCGGCTGACGGGCTACTCCGGCGGCTACACGTCCTACAAGACGCAGAAGGCCGAGCGCATCCTCTCGGAGACGCGCGCCTTCGAGAAGCAGCAGGACTTCATCGACAAGGAGCAGGAGTACATCCGCCGCAACATCGCCGGGGTCGAACTCGCGCCAGGCCAAGGGCCGGCGGACGAAGCTCGCCCGCGTCGACCGTGCTCGAGAGGCCCACGGGCGACGTGACCACCGTCGACTTCCGGTTCGACACGGCCGAAGGTCGGCGGCCGGATCTTCCTGCGCGCGAAGGACGTCGACGCGGGCTACGCGGCCGGGTGCGCCGATCGTGCGGGGCGTGAACTTCGAGCTGCTGCGCGGCGAGCGCCTGGCGATCCTCGGAGAGAACGGAACCGGCAAGACGACCCTGCTGAAGACGCTGGCGGCGCGACTGCCGGCCCTCGCCGGGCACGGTCACGCCCGGCCACGACGTCTCGATCGGCTACTACGACCAGGAGCTGCGCGACCTCGATCCGAAGCGCCGCGCGATCGACGCCGTCTGGGACCAGCACCCGGACGAGACCGAGGAGGCGATCCGGTCGTACCTCGCCCGCTTCGCGTTTCGCGGCGACGACGTGTTCGCGGACATCTCCGGCCTCTCGGGCGGCGAGAAGGGCCGCCTCACGCTCGCCGTCGTCATGAAGCAGCGCCACAACCTGCTGCTGCTCGACGAGCCGACGAACCACCTCGACCTCGATTCGCGCGAAGCGCTCGAGGAGTCGCTCGACGGACTTCCCGGGCTCGATCGTGTTCGTCTCGCACGACCGGGCCTTCATCGACCGCCTCGCGACCCGCGTCATCGACCTGCGCGACGGCCGACCGATGCTCCTGCCGGGCAACTACACCGAGACGGCGGACGCCCGCGACCGAGCGACGCAAGCGGCCGGAGCCCGCGCCGGCGCGCCGGGCCGGAGCCGACTCCCGCGGCCGCCTCCGCCGCTCGGCCGTCCCGATCCCGCGCCGGCCGTCCCGAGAAGCCGCGCCCGGCCCGCCGCGCCGACGCCCCGACGACAAGGAGGCCAGCCGCAAGCGGCGCCGGATCAAGACGCTCGAAGAGAAGATCGCCGCCCTCGAGACCGAGATCGAGTCGATCGAGACGCGGCTCTGGGAGGAGGCCCTGACGTCTCGGCCCCGTCGCCGCGCACGAGCTCTCGAAGCAGAAGCTCGCGAAGAAGGAGGAGCTCGACCTGCTCGTCGAGGAGTGGGCGAAGCTCTCGGAAGAGGCCGACCAGAGCCGCCCCGAGGACGCCGTGACGGCGGAGGGCGCGCGTCCGGCGGCCGGGATCGTCGCCATCGGCAGCGAGATGCTGGGCCCGCTCCGCCAGGACTCGAACTCCCTCTGGCTCTCGGCGCGCCTCGAAGAGATCGGCATCCCGGTCGTCCGCAAATCGGTCGTGGGCGACGACCCGGCGCTCATCCGCGAGGAGCTCGACCATGCGGCGCGGGGCACGCGCTACGTCTTCACGACGGGAGGGCTCGGTCCCGACCGCCGACGACGTGACCGTCGGCGGCCGTGGCGGCCTGGCTGGGGGCGTCCGCTGCTGCGCAACGAGCCGTTCCTCGAGAAGATGCGGCAGCGTTTTGCGCGCGCGCGGCTTCGAGATGCCCGCGTGCAACGCGAAGCAGGCGGACTTCATCGTCGGTGCGCGCGTGCTCGAGAATCCGCGGGGCACGGCGCCCGGCTTCTGGGGCAAGCGCGGCGACGCCGAGATCGTGATCCTTCCCGGGCGTCCCGTCCGAGATGAAGGAGATCATGGAGTCGAGCGTCCTGCCCGTCCTGCGCGAGCGCGCGGGCGGCGTCGTCGGCCGGCGCCGCGTCCTGCGCATCGCCGGGATGGGGGAGTCGGCCGTCGAGGAGCTCGTGGCGCCGGTCTACGCGAAGTGGAAGGACGATCCCGTGACGATCCTGGCGTCGCCGGGCGAGGTCCAGCTGCACCTGTCGGTGCGCGGGCCAGCCGCGCGAGGCCGAGGCGAAGCTCGAGGCGATGGCGTCGGACTTCCGCGCCATCCTCGGCGACCGCATCTTCGGCGAGGACACCGACGACCTCGCGCAGGTCGTGGGCCGCCTCCTGCGCGAGGGCCGGCGCACCGTGGCGCTCGCGGAGTCGTGCACGGGCGGGATGGTGTCCTCGCTGCTGACGGACGTCCCGGGCTCGAGCGAGTACTTTCTCGGCTCGGTCGTCTCCTACGCGAACTCCGCCAAGGAGTCGCTGCTCGCGGTCAGCGGCGACACGCTGCGCCAGCACGGCGCCGTGTCGGAAGAGGCGGCGAAGGAGCATGGCCGCCGGCGCGCGGCAGCGGTTCGACGCGGACGTGGCGGTCGCGATCACCGGCATCGCCGGACCCGACGGCGGCTCGCCCCAGAAGCCCGTCGGCACCGTCTACTTCGGCCTGGCTGCCCGCGACGGGCACACGGCCGCGAAGAAGCGACTCTTCGTCGGCGACCGCGGCGTCGTGCGGCGCGCGGCGTCGATCCAGGCGCTCGAGATGCTGCGGCGCTACCTGACCGGAGAGGCGGCGTGAATCCCGTCGCGGCCGCCCTCGTCGGCGTCGCCTACCTCATCGGGTCGTTCTCCTTCGCCGTGATCCTCGTCCGCCTGCGCACCGGCAAGGACATCCGGACCGAGGGCTCGGGCAACGCCGGCGCGACGAACGTGCTGCGCTCCCACGGCAAGGCGCTCGGTCTCGCGGTCGCGCGTGCTCGACGTCGCCAAGGGCGCGGCCGCCGTCCTGCTCGTCCGGCAGGTCACGGCCGATCCGCGCTACGCGGCGGCGGCGGGCTTTGCCGCGATCCTCGGCCACGTGTTCCCGATCTTCTACGGCTTCCGCGGAGGCAAGGGCGTCGCGACGGCCGTGGGCGCCTTCCTGGTGCTCGCGCCGTGGGCGACGCTGATCTGCGTCGGCGCGTTCGTCCTGGTGATCGCGCTGACGCGCTACGTGTCGCTCGGCTCCATCACCGGGATCGTGCTGCTCCCGCCCGTGGCGGGCGGCATCTTCCATGCTTCGACCCCGGTCGTCGCCGCGGCGGCGGCCACGGCCGTTCTCGTGATCCTCAAGCACCGGGAGAACCTCCGGCGCCTTGCGGCCGGGACCGAGCGCAAGCTGGGGCAGAAGTGAAGGTCGCCGTCCTCGGCGCCGGCTCCTGGGGCACCGCGCTCACGATCGAGATGGCGCGCTCCGGGCACGACGTGCTGCTGTGGGGGCGCGACCCCGAGGTGGCGGCCCGCATCGAAGCGGACGGCCGGCACCCGCGCCGCCTGACCGGCTACCCGATCCCCGCGTCGGTGCGCGTCGGCTCGGATCTCGGGGAAGCGTTCGACTACGCGGACACGCTGCTGGTCGCGGTGCCGTGCGCGTCGCTGCGTCCGCTGCTCGGGCTTTCCCCGGCCACGCCCGGCCGCGGACTCCGGATCGTCTCGACGGGCAAAGGGAATCGAGCCCGACACGCTCAAGCGCATGTCCGAGATCCTGCGCGAGCGCTATCCCGAGGCCGCGGTCGCGGCGCTCTCGGGCCCGACGTTCGCCGAGGGTGTCGCCAAAGGGGATCCCACGGCCGCCGTGATCGCGTCGAGCGACGCGACGTGCCGCCGACGGCGCTCCAGGCCTCGCTCTCGAGCCCGACCCTGCGGCTCTATCGCTCGGACGACGTGGTCGGCGTCGAGCTCGCCGGGGCGCTGAAGAACGTCGTCGCGATCGCCGCCGGCATCGTCGCGGGCCTGGGCTTCGGGCCGAATACGCTCGCGGCGCTCGTCACGCGCGGCCTCGCGGAGATCGGGCGCATCGTCCGCTCGCAGGGCGGCCAGGACCGCACGGTCCAGGGACTGGCGGGCATCGGCGACCTGATGCTGACCTGCACCGGTTCCCAGTCGAGGAACCGGTTCGTGGGCGAGCAGGTCGGCCGCGGCCGCGCGCTCGCCGACGTGCTCGTCGAGATGCCCGAGGTGGCCGAGGGCGCGCGCACCTGCCTGGCGGTGCCGCGGCTGGCGGGCGCGGCGGGCGTCGACGCGCCGATCGCGGAGGCCGTCGTGCAGGTTCTCTACGAGGGCGTTCCCGCGCGCGAAGCCGTCGAGCGGCTGATGACCCGGGCGCTGCGGCCCGAGTAGAGCCGCCGGACGGCGGGCGGGTTCCTCAGGAAGTAGCGAGACGCAGGGAGAGTCTGAATCTGCGTCGCGTTCCGTCCGCGGTCCAGAAGTTAGAATGATACCGTGAGCGAATCCCGAATGCCGCAGGCCGAGGCCGGCAGGCCGCGTCCGTCATGACGTTCTTCGCGACGAGGCGCGCCGTGCTCCTGCGAGCCTTCTCGCCTTGACCACGGGCAACGACCGGCCCGCGGTGTCCGTTGTCATCAACTTTCTCGACGAGGCCCGCTTTCTTCAGGAAGCGATCGACAGCGTCTTCGCGCAGACTCACGCGGACTGGGAATTGCTCCTGGTGGACGACGGGTCGACGGACGACAGTGTTCGGATCGCCCGTCACGCCGCGGAGCAGCACCCGGGCCGAGTCCGATACCTCGAGCATCCCAATCACGCCAATCTCGGGACCAGCGCGGCGCGCAACCTCGGCGTCCGCCACGCCCGGGGAGAGTTCATCGCGTTTCTGGACGGCGATGATGTGTGGCTCCCGCGCAAGCTCGATCGGCAACTGGCGCTGATGCGCTCACACCCGGACGTCGGAATGGTCTACGGCACGACCCAGCTCTGGCACAGCTGGACGGGGAAGGCGCTCGATTCCGGCCGCGACCTCACGCCGGATCTGGGCGTGGTCCTCGACGAAACGCTCGACGGGCCGGCTTTCGTTGCGCGGATGCTCCGGCGCCAGGCCCTGTCTCCCTGTGTTTGCAGCATGTTCCTGCGGCGAAGCCTCGTTGACGGCGTCGGCGGGTTCGACGCGGCGTTTCGCGGAATGTACGACGATCAAGCGTTCGTCGCGAAAATCTGTCTTTCGACGTCGATCCTCGCCTCGGGCGAATGCTGGGACCGTTATCGCCAACACCCGGAATCGTGCTACGCGGTCGCCACCGCCACGGGTGAGGGGAAGGCGGCTCGACGATTCTTTCTCGAGTGGCTGAACGAATACCTGCGGGAACGTCGAATCGAAGATCGGGCTCTCTGGCGGACGCTGAACTCCGAGCTGGAGGCGGGCCGTCAGCCGGATGCGTCGCGGTGGATCGGTCGGACTGCGTCGACTCGGACGGGCGGTGCGGCGCTTGTCCACTCGCGGTGGATTCGAGGGCGTGGGCGGGGGAGATCCGCCCGGCGCGGGCCGGGTCGACTTCGGCAGTCTGCGCCGTCTCGCGCCGATCAGCCGGCGGTGGGGCAAGGATCGCGGCGGACCACCGATCGATCGGTACTATGTCGAGCATTTCCTGGCCGTCCATGCCGCCGACATCCGTGGCCGGGTGCTGGAGGTGGGAGACGATACCTACACGCGCCGGTTCGGCACCGGCGTCGAACGCGCCGACGTGCTCCATGCGCAGCCGGGAAACCCGAAGGCAACCATCGTCGCGGACCTGGCGCAAGGAGCGGCAGGACTGCCGACCGGGGCATTCGATTGCGTGATTCTGACCCAGGTGCTTCAAATGATGGGCGATCCCGGCGGCGCCATTCGGACGCTCCGCGGTTTGCTGCGGCCCGGCGGCGTCGTGCTCGCGACCGTCCCCGGCATCAGTCAGGTCAGCCGCTGGGACATGCAGCGCTGGGGCGATTACTGGCGCTTCACGACCCTCGCCGCCCGTCGGCTCTTCGAGGCCGCATTTCCTCCCGAGCTGGTGAGCGTCGAGGCCCACGGGAACGTCCTCGCCGCTGTCGCGTTTCTCCACGGTCTCGCTGCGTCGGAACTTCGACCGGAGGAGCTCGATCAGCACGATCCGGATTATCCGCTGCTGATCACGGTTCGCGCCGAGAGCCCGGCTTCCGCAGAAGGATCGAGCGGGACGGTATCGGGGCAGCGGTGATCGAGCTGAGCGTCGTGATCGCGACGTACAACCGCGCCGATCGGCTCAGGGCCTGTCTCGACGCGCTCGCGGCCCAAACGATCTGCGGCGGGACAGCACAGGACGCTTTCGAGGTGGTGGTCGTGGTCGACGGGTCGTCCGACGGGACACTGGAGCTCCTCGCCTCCTACCGCGCGAAGTATCCGCTGCGGGTCGTCGCGCAGGAGAATGCGGGCCAGCCGGCGGCCCTGAATCGCGGAGTGGAAGAAGCCCGCGGTCGCTTTTGCCTGCTCATCGACGACGACGTCGTCGCGCGACCGAATCTGCTGGCCGAGCACCTCAAGGCGCAGCGTGAGACGGAGGGAGTCCTCGGGGCCGGCCGGCTCAGCATCGACGTGCCGAAACGGGCGGGTTGGTTCGTGGGCCGTTTCGCGGCCGAATGGGCAGGTCACTACGCGCGGCTCGACTCCGGCGAAAAGCGGCTCACGAGTTCTTCCTGTTACGGCGGCAATCTTTCGTTTCCGCGCGCGGCGTTCCTGGCCGTGGGCGGCTTTGCGCTGGACATGCCCCGCGGGTATGACGTCGAGCTCGCGCACCGTCTCATCGCGTTCGGACTGTCTCCCGTCTATCTCCCGAACGCGGAAGGCGCACAGGACGAGCGCAAGACCGCACGCCAGCTCCTCCGGGACCAGGAGAACGCCGGAGAGAGCCTCGTCGCGCTCTACCGCAGGGATCGCTCGACGCTGCCCATGGGTGAATTGACCGACTTCCACGTTGCCGGCATGGTGACGAAAGCATTTCGCCGCATCCTGCTCGCGCTGGATGTGCCGGCGGCCGCCTTCGGCAGGACGGGAGGGGTGCTGGACCGTTTGACTCGCGGGCGCTGGTACCGATTCGTGCGTCAGTATGCTTTCTGGCGTGGCGTTCGACGGACCGCGACCGCGGAGGAGTGGAGCGGGCTCACGGAGAGCGTCACCATTCTTCTGTACCATGCGGTCGCGCGGGCGGGTGAAAGCCGGTCCCGGTTCGTCGTGGACGGGCCCGAGTTCGCCTGGCAGATGCGCTGGTTGGCTCGCGGCGGCTACCGCGTGGTGGGCCTGGGGTCCTACGTGCGGGATCGACTCGAGCACCGGTTGACGCCCGGCCGATGCGTGATCATCACGTTCGATGATGGCTACGCGGACAACGGCGCGGTCGCCGCGCCGATCCTCGCCGCGCAGCGTTTTGGCGCGACGATCTTCCTCGTGACCGATCGCGTGGGCGATGCGAATCGATGGGACGTCGAGGGTGTGCTCGCCGGCCGGCCCATCCTCTCGTGGGGCGAAATTCGCGCGTTGGAAGGCGCGGGTCTCGAGTTCGCGCCTCACGGGCGCAGTCACCGCGCCATGACGGATCTCTCGGACGAGGAGCTCTCGGACGAGATCGGGGGCGCGTGGGAGGCCCTGAAGCAGGAAGTCGCGCACCCGGTTCCGGTTCTCGCTTTTCCCTTCGGTCTGCACGATTCCTCGGCCCGAGCCGCGTCCGAGAAACAGGGACTGATCGCGGCGTGCACGGCGAGCCCGGGAAGGGCGACTCTCCGGACGCCCTTGAATGCGCTCCCTCGCCTCGAAATCCGGGGCACGACCAGTCGGCTGGACTTCCGGTTGGCCATGTGGTCCGGCGGAAGCTGGCTTCGATGAGCGGCGCTCGCACGGTGTCCGTCGTGACGTGCTTCCTGAACCCCGGCCGGTATCTCGCCGAAGCGATCGAGAGCGTTCTGAGACAGACGGCGGACGGCTGGGAGTTGCTTCTGGTCGACGATGGCTCGACGGACGGCAGTACGGAAATCGCGCGCGGTTACGCCTCCCGCTATCCACAGAGGATCTTTTACTTCGAGCACGCCGACCATCAGAATCGCGGCTGCAGCGCCTCCCGCAACCTCGCGCTGCGCCACGCTCGGGGTGAGTACGTCGCCATCCTCGACGCCGACGACGTCCTCCTCGAGCAGGCCCTGGAGCGACGAATCGCGGTTCTCCGAGCGCGCCCCGAAATCGGCATGGTCTATGGCCCCGCGCTCCTGTGGCATGGCTGGACCGGCGATGCCGGTGATCGACGGCTGGACCGGGAGGAGCGACTCCATGTGGCCCCCGGAACCGTTTTTCTCCCCGTCGCCTACGCCGCATACCTGCTGGGGTACGACGCGGACATACCCTCTCCGTGTACCGTCCTGATCCGCCGGAGCGTGATCGAGCTGGTCGGTGGGTTTGACGACTCGTTTCGCGACCTTTTCGACGACCAGGTTCTCTACGTGAAGATCGCGCTGAAGTCGGCTGTCCTGGCTGGCGGCGAATGCGACTCGAAGTACCGTCAGCACCCCGAATCCACCTGCGCCGTCGCCGAAAGGGGAGGCCGCACTCTCGCCGCCCGCCGGGTCTATCTGGACTGGGTGAAGCGCTACCTCGACGCGCAGGGCATTCGGGACGGCCGCGTCTGGAAGGCCTACCGGACGATCCGCCGCCGTTTTTATTGGCCGCGCCTGTTCCGCTCATCCGAAGTCTTTCGGCACGTCTGGAAGCGCCTCGCCGCTTCATGAGTCTCTCGACCGGCGCAGGGCCGATCCGGGATACCGCGCAAGGCCAGCGGAGCGCCAGCGGAGTGTTCCGGGTCAGCGTCCTGGTCATGACGTACAACCATGGAAGGCTGATCCGGCAGGCGATCGACAGCGTGCTCTCGCAACGCGTGAGTTTCGAGTACGAAATCGTCGTCAGCGAAGACTGCTCCACCGACGGCACGCGGGAAATCGTCAGGGAATACGCGGCGCGCTTTCCGGACCGGATCCGTCTCCTGCTCTCGGAGCGGAACCTGAACAGTCTCGCCGTGGTGGCGCGTGGAATCCGCGCTTGTCGGGGCGAGTTCATCGCGCTGCTGGACGGCGACGACTACTGGACCGATCCCACCAAGCTCCAGCTGCAGGTCGAGTTTCTGGACTCCCACCCCGAGTGTTCCGCGTGCTTTCACAACGCCACGGCGGTCTACCCCGAGTCGGACCGGGCGCCTCACGACTGGACCGCGCCCGGCCAGAAGGCTTTCATGACGCTCCAGGACATCTGGCGCGGCAATCCGATCGCGACCAGCTCGATGATGTTTCGAAACGGCCTCTATGAGCTGCCGCCCTGGTACGACCGGATGCCCATGCCGATCACCGACTGGCCCCTCCACGTGCTGAACGCGGAACATGGCACAATCGGCTACATCAACCAGGGCATGAGCGCATACCGCATCCACGGAGGCGGCACCTACTCGAAGCTGGACGAGCAGGCCAAAATCGAGAAGCGGTTCGCGTTTTACCGCCAGATGAACCGGAACATGAACTACCGCTGCGACGCGTTGGCCAGGAACGGTCTGTTTCTCTATTTTCTGGAATGGGCCGAGGCGTACAGAGAACGTGGCGAGGTTGGGAATGCGAGGTTCTGCGCCTGGAAATGCCTGGCCGGCCGCCCGATCCGGAGAGCCGCCTATCCGAGGCTCCTCCGCGTCTGGACCTGGGTCTTTCGGGAATTCGCGCGGCGGACGATGCCCGTGGTCTTTGCTCGAAGGTGACCGTGCCATCGTTGCCCATTCGAGTCGCGCTCGTCGGCTGCGGCGCCGTTGCCGAGCTCAGCTACGCGCCGGCATTGCGAGTCCTGTCCGCGCAGGGTCTTCTCGAGGTCGGCGCGCTCGTCGAACCCAATCCGGAGAGCTCGCGAAGACTCGAGACCGCTTTTCCCGAGGCCCGGGTCCACAGGGACGCGACCGCTCTGTCAGCGGGCACGGTCGATCTGGCGATCGTCGCGTCGCCGCCGAGATTTCACGCCGAACAGACGATCCGACTGCTGCGAGAGGGGATCGCGGTGCTCTGCGAGAAACCGATGGCGGCCACGTCCCTCGAGGCCGAATCGATGATCGCGGCGTCCGTGGCGGCGAAGCGTATCCTGGCGATTGGCCTCGTTCGACGCTTCCTCCCCGCGGCCCAAACCATACGCGCCTTCCTGGCTCAGGGGGTTCTCGGGGACGTGCAGGCCTTCGATTTCACGGAGGGCGGCCGATTTCGGTGGCCGACCCGATCGACGGACTACTTCCAACCAGGCGCGGCGAACGGCGGCGTTCTGTCGGACATCGGGACGCACCTCCTGGATCTGATCGTCTGGTGGCTCGGGGAGCCGACGGAGGTCCGCTACGAGGACGACGCGATGGGCGGCGTCGAGCTGAATTGCCGTGCCGAGCTCCGGTTTCCAGAGGGCTTCCAGGGCGTCGTGCGGCTGAGCCGGGATTGCGACTTGCGAAGCCGCTGCTTCATCCGGGGCACGAAGGGCTGGCTCCTCTGGAGCATCGAAGCGCCGGAGCAGGTGACGTTGCACTTCGAGGGAACGGCGTGGGTTGTGAGTGGCCGCCTGCATGAACTCCCGGCCGGACCCTCGCCGCCGGGCGCCGGTCGCCGCGTGGCGAATTTCGAGCAAAGCTTCGTCGAACAGCTCCGAAACGTCGTCGCGTCGGTGCGTGGGGAGGAGCGGCCGTTCGTGGGCGGGCCGGAAGCCCTGGCGGCGGTGCGGTTGGTGGAGTCCTGTTACCGCCAGCGGACGTTGATGCCCATGGGCTGGCTCAACGAGCGGGAAGAGGCTCGCGCCGAAAAACTCTCTCGGGAGGGCATCGCTCGGTGAGGGTCGCGGTCCTCGGCGCCAGCGGCTTCATCGGAAGCCGTCTCGTGGAGATGTTCCATCTCGAAGGAATCGCGGAAGTCCGGCCCATCGCGCGGAGGGTGTCGAGTCTTGCGGGGCCATCGCGCTTTCGGCTGGACTGCCGGGTTGCGGATGGCTTCGATCGGGAGGCGCTCGCGGCGGCCTTCGCAAATTGCGAGATCGTCGTCCATGCCGTGGCCGGCGCGCCCGACGTGATTCTCGGCACGATCGCCCCGGTCTACGAGGCGGCCGAAAAGGCCGGCGTTCGTCGACTGATCTACCTGAGCAGCGCATCGGTTCATGGCCAGAATCCCCTCAGCGGCACGACGGAATCGAGCGACCTCAGCCTTCGCCAGGCGATCCCCTACAACAATGCAAAAGTCCGGGCGGAACGGCGGCTGCGTCGCCTTCGGGCACGCGGGACCGTGGAGGTGGTCGTGCTGCGGCCCGGAATCGTCTTCGGTCCCCGTTCTTCCTGGGTGTCGAGCTTTGCCGACGCCCTGATGGAGGGCAAAGCCCATCTCGTGGATCGAGGGCGGGGAATCTGCAACAGCCTGTACGTCGACAATCTCATCGAGGCGATTCGCGGGGCGATGAGCGCCCCGAACGCGGACGGGGAAGCCTTCCTGCTCGGCGACCGCGAACTGGTCACCTGGGCAGACCTGTACCGGCCAATCGCCGCGGCGCTCGGTTTCGACCTGGAATCCATCGGGGATGCCGTCTCGATCGCGCCGGATCCGGTGGCTCGCAAGCTCGTCAAACGGGCCCGCCGGTCGCCTCTTGCACGCCGTCTTGCCGGGGTATTGCCGAAGAGAGCCCGGCACGCATTGAAGTCGGCGACGTCGTCGCTCGAAGACCCGAGGGCCGAGCCGTCGTCGTGGACGTGGCCGACGCCGCCAAGGCCCATCGCCACGCTCGAGATGGAGCTGCTCGCGAGGTGCCGCTACAAGCTTCCGTTCGACAAGGCAACGAGGCTCCTTGGGTATGAGCCTCCCGTGTCGTTTGATCTCGCCTGTCGCCGGACGGCGGCCTGGTTGGGGTTCGCGGGTTACCCGGTGAGGGACCCTTCCCGATAGCGCGTCGTCGCCTCGCCAGACGAACTCGCGCTCCGGGCAGGCAGCCGCGCGGTCCCCGGCGTCGTCCTCAGGATGCCTTCGTGCGGGGCTCCAGGACGCGGATCGGCAGCACGACCGCCTGCAGCCCGGCGAACTGCAGCCGCCGCTGGATGGCGAACGCGGTCTCG
Organism: uncultured Acidobacteriota bacterium; assembly: GCA_963843325.1. Classification (GTDB taxonomy): domain Bacteria; phylum Acidobacteriota; class Thermoanaerobaculia; order UBA5066; family Gp7-AA6; genus DAHUXD01. The sequence continues at coordinate 537,421 of CAWJKC010000008.1, read as the reverse complement.
TTGTGGAGCAGGCGGTAGTAGAACCGGTCGTTCTCGAACACGAGCTGGCCGAGATAGAAGATCGAGCGCGGGAACTCGCGCCGCACGTCCTCGCAGAGCTCGACCACCGACTGGACCGCCTCGGTCCCGATCTCGAAGCGGTACTCGGCCTTGAAGCCGAGCTTGTGCGCGAAGTCGGCGTACTTCTCGAGGTCCTCGATCGTGTGCCGCTTGAGCGCCTCGACCTCCGCTTGCCCCTTGAAGATCGCCGAGTCGATGACGCCCACCGAGACGAACACGTAGCTCTTGTACTGGTGGGGAAACAGCGTCTGCACCGAGAGCACCGTGTGGACACCGAGCCCGGAGAAGCCGTTGACCAGCATCACGGCCACCGGCTCGTCGTGCCGGATCTCGCCGCGCTCCTGCTTGTGAGGACGGACGGGGATGTCGAGCAGCTGCTCGTCGAGGCGGCGCAGCTGCTCGCGCACGCGCACGTAGTGCCGCTTGATGAGGAAGGCGAGGGAGACGAGCAGGGCCGTCACGACGATCGTCATCCAGCCGCCCTCGAACGCCTTCTCGTAGATCGTGATCGCGAGGATGCCGACGCAGAGGATGGCGCCCGAGCCGTGGAGCAGAAGCCCCTTCTTCCAGGCGGCGTCGCGGCCGCGCTCTTCGATCCAGTGCCGCGTCATGCCGATCAGCGTCAGGCTGAACGTCACGAACACGTTGATCGCGTACATGACGAGCAGGCTCGAGACGGAGCCGTGGGTGTACCAGAGCGTGGCGATCGCGGCGAAGCCCATCAGGAAGATGCCGTTGTTCGTCACGAGGCGATCGGAGAGCTGCGCGAAGCGCCGCGGCGCCCACGAGTCGACGGCCATGTTCGCGAGGATCCGGGGGCCGTCGAGAAAGCCGGTCTGCGCCGCGACGAAGAGGATGGCGCCCGCGGCGATGAGCGTGATGATGATCAGCAGCTTGCCGACCGCGAAGCCCCCGATTGCCCAGCCGCCGAACACGTTCTCGGCCAGGATCGCGTTCATGACCCGGGCGTGGTGCGGGCGCGCGCCCGTCAGGAGGTAGCCCAGGATGATGCCCGAGGCCGTGAAGGCGAGCGAGACGGCCATGTAGAGCATCGTCCGCTTGGCGTTGGGAACCTTGGGCTCGCGCAGGATCTGGACCCCGTTGGAGACGGCCTCGATGCCGGTGTACGCGCCGGCGCCGAGGGAGTAGGCGCGCAGCATGATGAAGATCATCGGCATGAACCCGATCTCGGCCGCCGTCGCCCCCGCCTCGCGCACCGCCCCCGTGTAGATCCCGGGCAGCTGCGTGAAATGCGTCGCGATGGCGACCACGATCATCAGGAAGTGCGTGCCGACGAAGAGCAGGAAGATCGGCACGAGGATCTGCACGCTCTCCTTGACCCCGCGCAGGTTCAGGATGATGAGCACCCCGAGCACGACGAACTTGAGGATGAAGCGGTTGTGGCTCCAGGATTCGGGCAGGATGCTGAAGATCTGGTCGACGCCCGCGGCGACGGACGTCGAGATCGTCAGGACGTAGTCGAAGATCAGCGCGCAGCCGGACACCACGCCGAAGCGCGGTCCGAGCAGCTTGGTCGCCACGAGGTAGCCGCCGCCGCCGCCGGGGAAGAGCTCGATGACCTTGCTGTAGCAGGCCGAGATGATCAGGACCGTCGCGGCGATCATGAGCGCGAGGAAGACCGACAGGTAAGCGTGGGACCCGAGCGCCTTGAAGGCTTCCTCGGGGCCGTACGCCGACGAGGACAGTCCATCGGCGCCGAGCCCCACCCACGCCAGGAACGCCGCCAGGGTGACGCTGTGGAAGACGCGCGGATCCATCGGATCCCGCGCCTTGCCGACGAGGATGGTCTTGATCGTGTTGGGCAATGTGGTGGCCTTGTGGGGCGGGCGGGATTATGTTTTTGGGTTTGACCCAAGTCAATCGAGCCCGGACGCCCTATGGTAGCGTTTTGGCACGGGGAATCTCGTGGCGGGGCGGATCGTTCCGCAACGAGAGGGCCTGTGGCAGCAGAAAGCGCGCGTTCGCCGGAGGTTGTGAGAGAAAGGCTCTCGCACCTGGGGGACGGCCGCGTTTCGGGCACCCTCATCTTTGACCGCGAGTTTTCCGGCCGCGAGGTCTCCCGCTTCTACGCCCAGCGCAGCGACGGGGACCTGAATCCGGGGGATTTTCAGCTGGCGGGCCGGGTGCTCCAGTACGAATGCCCCGAAGCCGACGAGCCGCGGTGGCGGCTTGCCGCGGAGATCTACCTCGTCAAGAGCTTCGAGTCGAAGACGGCCGGACGGAGCCGCCGAGACCGGCCCCGGCGCCGGCGCGACCCGGCGCGACGACGGTTAGGCCGCCGCCCGCCACTCCCCGCAGGCCGGAGCACGGGTTCGATTCCCTTTCGGCTGCCGTGCTATTTTTCAAGCGACGGCCCCATCGTCTAACGGTTAGGACACGGCTCTTTCAAGGCCGGAGCACGGGTTCGATTCCCGTTGGGGCCGCCAAGTCATTTCCAACGAGTTGGCGCCGATTTGCGCTCCTGCGAGGGGCTCGGTCCAGAGACGCTGGCGCCTGCCGTTCGAGCGAATTCGAAGCGTAGCGAGGCGTCGCGGCCGCGAGGTTCCGACAGCCCTGCCGGAGCTGGCGAGGATCTCGATCGAGACCACCGAGGCTGGTTGGCCGACGGGATCGTTGCTGCCGATGTTCTGCCTGGCCGGGGCGCCGTCTCCGGTCATCGGGCGTCGAAAGACTTCGCGCCCGTCCACCAGGATCCGCTCCGTTCGTGGGACGCCCATGCCGCCGGGCGTCCAGGGATCCTGGGCATCGAGGACCAGCGTTTCGCCGGGGCCCAAGGCAGGGGTCGCGCAGACGGTCTGCGCGACGTCCCCCGGAACGGCCTCCTCTCGTGCCGTTCGCAAACTCGCCCAGTGTGGCCCAATGCCCGTGAGCACTCCCTGCCGGAGCTCACATTGGGCTTCTCCCTCGTCGTCGACGCGCAGGTTGAATCGGCGGATCCCCTGGAGAACAGGGGAGTCGTGGCGCACGACGAAATCGGCCAGAGGTGGTACGCCGAGAACGAGAAGAAGACAGGTTGCTGCCGTTCCGGCAATTGCGGCGACGCGAAGGCGCAGAGAGCTGTTCGCGAGCGCGTGGACTCCGAGCGGAATGGTCAGGAGCTCGAGCGCGACCGCGGGCACGAGGAGCCGGCCGAGCGGGGAAACGACCATGTGCACCATGAACTTGAGCAGGACCGCTGAAGAGAGGATCAGGATCGCGGCGTCTCGACGCTGGAGGCCGATCAGGACGGTCACGACGAAGAGCCCCTGAATGATCCCGAGCTCCCACCTCAAGCGCGGGACCCATCGTCGTTGGAATGCCTGGGCGTCCGCCTGGCGGCCGTCGGGCTGCGATTGCGGCGCACCGACACTCCAGAGAACGTTGTCCGCATCCGAATTGAGCGCGAGGCGAGGGAGCCATGCTGCAATTCGGGCGAGGTGAAATCCGGGGCGGCGTTTCGCTTCCTCCCAGGTCATCCGAAGCAAGGTTCGCTGGTTTCCGAAGAGCGCACGAGGCGCTTGGGGGTCAACGGCCGTTGCGTAGGCCCGCGCGTCGATCCATCCCGGCCCGCTCGCGCCGGGCATGAAGCTGCCGAAGAGACCCAGGGCGCCGTGCTCGGTCGTGAGGGATGCGCGGCCCGTGGCCAGAAAGCGCTGTGTGCCGAGCGCCAGGAGAGAAACGAGGACAATGATCCCAAGACGCGATAGATCGCGGCCGATCCGTCTCGCTTCGTTCCAGTCGATGGAAGCGGCGAGGACGACCGGCAAAAGCACGATCATCATCTCCTGCCGGATCCCGATCGCGGCCGCGTACAGAAGTCCCCCGGCCACGGGATGTCCGCGCCCTTGTTCCAGCAGGCGCCGCGCGGCGAGGGATGCCAGGCCGATCACTGGCAGCAGCACCCAGTTGTCCTGGGCCACGACGCCGGAGAAGAAGATCTGGCCGGGCCAGAGGGCCAGCAGTGCGCCCGCCAGGACCCTCCAACGGAATGCGAGTGCAGGTCGCCAGAGGAGGAAGGGAATGACGGCGACGAGCCCGGTGGCGACGGCCGTCGCGGCGCGCGCGACCGGGATCGGATCGCCCGGAGCAAGACGGAACAGCGCTGCCAGGATCATGGGCAGGCCGGAATTGAACTGCGCCCAGTACCAGCCTTCGGCCGCGAGCCCGTGCTGTCGGATCAGAGACGCGAAGTGGACGAGTGCTCGAGAGTCCCAGAAGGGAAGAGTCGGGTAAACGGCGATGAAGGCGAGGCGAACGCCAACGCCGACCGCGATCAAGGCGATTAAGCCGATCCACTCGCGCTTCAGTGCCGCGGCCTATTCACGCCGACAGAATAACCCTGTCGTTCCGCGGGCCGATACCGAAACGGGCTCACCGGCGCGACTGCTTCCGGCTCCCCACGGCTCCTACTCGCGATGTCCGGAATGGTCACCGCGGCCGATACTACGGCCGCTTCGAAGCCCGCCGACACCTCTCCCGCCCCTCGTACTGCAATGCGCGTGCCTCCTCGAGGGCAGGGATCTTGCAATTTCGCAGTGGGCGTGAGACTGAAGCCGGTCGTCCTCGCAGTCCTCCTTGCGGCGCCTTCGCGGCTGCCGTACGAGGCGGCCGCCTCCGCATCGTCCGAGCGCGGCGAGGGGCGCGTCGAGCGCGACGACGAAGAAACCGCGAGCATCGGCGCGCGGGTCGAGCTGTACCTGCGCCAGCATGGAACGCTCGGGGAGAGCGGACCGGCCGCGCGGCTGGAGCGATCGCGCCGGGAGTACGAACGACGCCGCGGGGAGAAGCGCGGGCTCGCCACGAAAGACGCCGCCGCGGACCGCTGGGTTTCGCTCGGTCCGACCAACGGGGCCGGACGGATGACTTCGCTCGCTCCGCATCCGACGGTGATGGGAACCCTCTACGCCGGCGCGGCCGGAGGAGGCGTCTGGAAAACCGTCGACGACGGCGCGTCCTGGATCCCGCTGACGGACGACCTGCCGGATCTGGCGGTGGGCGCGATCGCGCTCGCTCCGTCCGAACCCGAACGAATCTATCTCGGCACCGGGGAGCCGGTCGGGATGCCGGGAATCGGGTTGCTCACCTCGACCGACGGAGGCGCGAACTGGGTGCTGCCGTCGGAGGTCGTGGCCAATTCGTTCTACCGGATCTCCGTGCACCCCGATCGCCCGCTGGAAGTCGTCGCGGCCACGGACGCGGGAGGTCTGCGGTCGACCGACGGGGGAGCCACGTGGACGAGTATTCCTGGACGGGCTCGTCGTGACCGACCTGGTTCGCACCGCGGATCCCACGGTCCTCTACGCCGCAACCGGCACGACGCAGGTCTGGAAGTCGGAAGACGGCGGGGCGAGCGTGGGCCCTGCGCAGCAACGGCATCCCGGCCGCCGGTGTCCGACTGTCGCTCGCCGTCAGCCCTTCCAATCCGGCGCGCCTGTATGCGGCCTGCGAGATCTCGGGCGGTTCGCACGTCTACCGGACGACGGACGGCGGCCAATCGTGGACCGACCTCGACTCGATACGGAATTCCCCGGATCAATATCTGGGGAACTCCGGATTCTGGGCCAACACGCTCGCCGTGCTGCCGGGCAGCCCCGAAGTCGTCGTCGCGGGAGGAGTCGCCACGATCCGCTCGGCCGACGGCGGGGCGACCTGGACTCCGTTCGCGAACACGCACGCCGACGTCCACGACCTGCGTGTCCAGGGCTCGACGCTCTGGGTCGCCAACGACGGCGGCCTCTGGAGCAGCCCGGATGCGAGGCGCTGACCGCCGTGGACCGCAACGACGGACTGGTGACGCGCCAGTACTACTCCGTGGCGAACGACCCTTCCAATCCGAACCGGGTCCTGGCCGGCGCGCAGGACAACGGCACCTCCGCGCGCGCCGATGCCGGCGGGTTCCAGCTGGGCGCTCCTGACCGGCGGCGACGGCTTCGACTGCGTCATCTCAGGCACTTCCGGCGAAGGTGACGTACACGTCGATGCAGGTCGGCGAGATCTACCGCCTCTCCGAATCCTCCGGGCGCGGAGGCCGAGCCCGAAGCGATCACGCCGCCGTACGATGCGGACGAGCGGATTCCCTTCCGTACGCTGATCGTGCCCGACCCCGACCAGCCGACGACGATGTACACGGGCTCGACGCGGATCTGGCGAACGTCCGATGCCGGTCGGACCTGGTCGGCCGCTTCCGACGGCGATCGTCGGTACGAGCTGGAGCGCCGAAACCGTCGGCACGATCGCCGTGGCGCCCTCGCAGTCCCTCGTGCTCATGGCCGGAAAGGGGTCCGAGATCTATCGAAGCACCGACGGCGGACAGAGCTGGACTTCCGCGAGCGGGGGACTGCCGGGCGCCATGGTCAATCGCATCGCGATCGATCCGGGAAACGCGTCGGTCGCCTACGCCGCCCTGGCCACGACGGACGGCATCAGCGTCTACGGGACCTCGGACGGCGCGCACTGGGAACCGCGCTCGAGCGGCCTTCCGGCAGCGCCCGCGCTGGTCGTGCGCATCGACCCGCAGGATTCCGAGCACCCTCTACTGCGGAACGGGCGTCGGCTTGTTCCGGTCGACCGATCGGGGCCGCAGCTGGTCCCCGGCCGGCGCGGGTCTGCCCGCCACGTCGGTCGAAGACGCGCAGATCCTCGCGGATGGATCGGCGATCCGGATCGCCACGTTCGGCCGCGGTGTGTGGGAGCTACGGCTCGCGCGCGCCGGCCAGTCCGGACGCGCGGCGCCCGTCGTTCGCTGCCCGCCCGGCACGGAGGGTTGCTCCGTCGGGTCCGAGCGAGCCCCGCGCGCTTGCACCCCGGTCCTGACGGCGCGTCCCATCTCGAATCGCCGCTGTCGAAGCGCCGGCAGGAGTGCGATACTTGCGCAATGCAGACCAACAGACTCGGATTCGCTTCGTGCATGGCCATCGCCGTCGCGATTTGCCTCGGCTGCGCCCAGAGCCAGGCGGCCCAGCAGGCGCACACCGACGCCAAGACGAAGGGCAAGTACAAGGTTCGGCTCACGACGGACGCCGAGTCCGTGGTCGGGACGTGCAAGTTCGTGGCGAATGATCGAACCCGCAGCAGGATCCTATCGGCGGGATCTCCGAGTCCCAGTATCCCGGACTACTTCCGGACCGAGGCGGTCTACAAGGGGGCCGATACGGTCCTCGTGCGGGGCAACGGTAAGATGGGGGAGGCCTACATCTGCGGGCCGGCGCCGCTGAACCCGGACGGCACTCCCAGGGACCAGTACGATCAGCCGCCAACCGCCGGGCCCACTCCGCACCCTTGACCTTCGTTATATGATCCGCCCACTGTGTCCGTGAGACCGCGTTTCGGTCCCAGGTTGGCGGCGGCCGTTGCCGCGTTGAGCGCCGCTTTTGCGGCGCCCGCCTGGGCTGCACAGCCCGCGATGATCACTCCGGGAGCCGGCGAAGCGCTGGCGCCGGGCGCCGTCGTCGAGGTCCGCTGGGCGTCACTCTGCGACGCGGCGCGCGGGGGCGAGAAGCGTGAGATCGACGAGGCCGAGGTCGTCCTCTCGCTGGACGGCGGCCGCACGTTCCCGATCCGGGTGACCCCCGAGTTGCATCCCTGCACGACGCGGTTCCTCTGGACGGTCCCGGCCCTGCCGACGGTCCACGCGCGCCTGGCGCTGCGCGCGGGCTCCGAGCAGCGCGATGCGACGGAAGGCCTCGAAATCCTGAGCGGCGAGTTCCGGATCCTGTCGGACCCGGACGGCCGCGTCGAGAAGTTGCGACGTCACGTCAACGAGTGGTGGATCCCGCCGCCGGCGGCCGCCCTGACCGCCGAGGACCTCCTCGGCCGCTCCATGTCGCCGGCGAACGGCCGCATGTCGGCCCCGGTGAGCTCGTTCGACGCCGCGGTTCCTTCGACTTTCTCCTCGACCTTCCGCCCCTCCCGCGCCGCGGCCTTCGGCCTCGTCGCGACGAGCGCCAGCGGATCGTCGGTTCCTTCGTTCCCGACCCGCCCCGCGGGTTCCTCGACCCCGCTGCGGCTGTAGACCGCCTTCCTTCCGCTCGTCATCCGAGCCAGGGAAGAAGGCGGTCGGCGGCCGCACTCGCGTGCGAGTGAGTCCGACCGACGAGCGCTTTCCCGGGAATGAATACTCGCCAATTCGCCGAGCTCAGACCCGGATTTCACGCGGCTCGTGCGGCCCTCCGTCCGCACGGGCCGCCTTTTTATTTGGGCGATCGTCGCCGCGAGGCGAAAGAAAAAGGCCCGGCCCCTCGCGGGGACCGGGCCGGATGGAGATCGGGGCCCGGCTAGAAGCGGAAGGCCACCTCGCCCCAGAACCGCCGCGGGAAGGCCACGTAGTCCTGGGCGTCGCCGATTTCGCTCTCGCCGACGTAGTGGCGGCTGTCGCCGATGTTGCGGCCGATGACCGAGAAGCGCGCCGGGCCGTAGGTGTACGACAGGCCGAGGTCCCACTCGTAGAAGGGCGGAGTGTAGGCCTCGTTGATCTTGTCGAACGGCCGCTTGCCCTGGTGCCGCACGGCGAACCAGGCTCCGAAGCCGGAGGGCGGGCCGTAACTCGCCCCCAGGTTCCACAGGTTGCGGGGCGTCAGCTCGAGTTGCTGGCCCGAAGCGTCGAGCAGTCCCTCGTCCGGATCGATGAAGGAGAAGACCTTGTACAGCGCGTTGTGGTGGGCGTAGCCGACGACGAACCCGAAGTAGGGAAGCTGGACCGGCCGGTAGCTGAGCTCGAGCTCATAACCGTCGAACAACTCCTTGCCGGCGTTGACCAGTTGGGGCTGCCCGTTCGGTCCTTCGATCGAAACGACGAGGTTGTTGAAGATCATGTGGAAGTACGTGGCGTTGAAGGAAACCTGGTTGCACCACAAGTTCGACTTGATGCCGACTTCCTCGCTGGTCGTGCGCTCGGGCGAGAGGATCACGGCCGAGAGCACGTGCAGGTCCGGAGCCGCGGGTTTGAAGTTGGTCTTGCCCGCGAAGTAGACGTTCAGGTCGTTGATCAAGCCGCCCTGGTTCGTCAGGACCCGGCCCAGGATCGAACCGCCCCCCGACCACTGGTCGGCATGCTTGGTCGCCTGCGAGGCCCCCTCGTCCGTGGAGACGACGTTCTGCGTCTCGGACGTGAGGTCGTAGCGCGCGCCGCCCGAGATCGTGAGGAACGGCACCGGCGTCCACTGGTCGTTGAGGTAGAGGCCGACGAACGTGCGATCGTCCTTGACGGTCTGGAAGCCCGTCGCCGGGATGTCGGTCAGGTTCGGCACGATGACGGGATCGATCTGGAAATCGAAGTCGAACGTCGAGCCGCTCGACTTGATCTGGCCGGTGGTGATGGCGGCGCCGCCGATCAGCTGGTGGCTCCCGGCCGCCTGGAAGTTCGTCAAGAGGTGGAGGTCGTCGTAGAGATCGTTCTCCTTCGGCTTGATGTTGTAGCCGTTCGAGTTCGCGATGTTCGGGTTCTCTTCGTCGATCTCGCCGACGAAGCTCTGGGCGATCGTGGCGTCGTCCTTGGTCAAGCCGAGCGTGTTCTGGATCGACGTCGAGTGATTGATCGGAATGGTGGCGCCCAGGGTGAGGGCATAGACCCGGTGATCGACGCGGGCGCCGAGGAACTCGTAGTTGTTGTCGGGCTTGAAGCCCGGGATCACCTCTCCGGTGGGAGGATCGACCGGCAGCGGCGAACCGAACTGCTGCTGGTTCAGGAACATCTGATAGTTGATGAAGAAGGAGCCCCCGCCCGCGATCGGCATGTCGAGGCGGAAGCCGCCGCGGCTGTCCTGGTAGTCGGTGTTCGGCTGCCAGCCGTCGGTCAACTTGTCGAAGTCGCCGAAGACCTTGAAGGTACCCTTGCCGACGGGGATCGTCGTCGACACGACCGCCCGGCCTTCGTTGAACGAGCCGCCGGCCAGCGAGATGTAGGTGCCCGCGTGCCCGCTCTTGGTGAAGACCTGGACCATGCCGGCAAACGCGGACGCGCCGTACAGCGTTCCCTGCGGTCCCTTGACGATCTCGATGTGGTCGACGTCGTTGATGTCGATCTGTGCCAGCTGCGGCAGGAACGGTCCGCCGACCGGAACGCCGTCCACCATGAACAGGAGGGCGTCGAATTCCTTGAGGCCCCAGATGCCGACGTTGGGCTGCCGCGAGCCGTTGTCGCTGCCCATCCCGGTGTCGACGCCCATCACGTTCTGGATGCCGTCGGCGAGGTTCGTGACGCCCTGGGCGCGCAGCTGCTCGCCCGTGATCACCGTGGCCTCGCCGGGGATCTCGAGCTCGGTTTCGGGGCTGCGGGTGGCCGACACGATCACGGATTCGTTGACCGGGGCGGGCGTCGGCTGCGGCGTCGGCGAGGGAGCGGGCGTGTCCTGGCCGAAGGCGAAGCCCGCGCAGAGCAGGCCGCCGACGACGAGCGACGCGCGCATGCGCCAGGTCCACTCCGTTGCGAATGAGAAAAAGCATTGAAGACCCTTCCTTTCTCGAAGAGGTTCCGAAGCGACGAATTGGAGAGAAAGGAGGGACGTCTACAGTCGCAGGGGAGCGGAGGATTCGCGCAGGGAGGGGAGCTGGCAGTCTTGCGCGCAGAGCGAGAGGGGACGGCGGACCGCGTCGGGGCTGCCGCGCCTCGACGCGGCGTCGGCGACGAGCGCTTCGTCGCCTCCCGCGTCGTCGGCGGCGTCCGCGTCGATCGGATCGAGCTCCGGCTCGGGGCCGGGCGACGAGCAACTCGAGACGGGCGTCCGGACGGGCGCGCCCTCGAGGGCCTCGCGGGTCCGCCACTCCTCGTTGACGAGGAAGAGCTCTTCGCGCGGCCGGGTTCCGGGCGAGGCGATCACGAAGGGTTCGCTCACGAAGAGGAGCTCCTCCGCTCCCGCCTGCTCGTCGAGGCCGGCGCGGAGGGCAAGGCGGGCGTGCTCGGTGGGCAGAGCCGGAACGCGCCACTCGGTGGAGCGGGCCTCCGGCGGGATGCGCGCCGTGATGCGCACGGGGTAGGTGGCGCCGCCGTCGAGTGAAAGCATCAGCTCTGCTTCGTCCAGGCCGCGCAGGACCTCCGGATCGAGCGTCCACGCCGCGACGGCCGTGCTGCCGGGCTCCAGGCGTTCACGGGCCGACGGGCGATCGAAAGTCGGCGCGGCTGCGGCGAGGCCGCCCGTGAGCATCAAGACCCCGGCGAGGCCGGAGGCTCTGACACGGCGCGGTTCTCAGGGAGGACACGGCTCGCATCTTACCCTCCGAAAACGGGCGGGACGCGCCCCGACGACGCGGAGCGAGGGCTTAGAATCGCGGGAGTGCTCTTTCCGAGAAACCGGCCGTCCGCGCGCGTCGCCGCCCTCGTCGCGGCTGCCCTCGGTCTCGCAGCGGCCGTGTCAGCCCAGGAAGGGTTCCGCAGTCCCGCGCGCGGCGCCACCCTGGCAGCGGACTCCATGTTCGAGGTGGTGTGGAGCGCGCCGTGTGCGAACCGCGCCGGGACGAGCGAGACCGAACTGGTCCTGTCGCTCGACGGGGGCCTGACTTTCCCGGTTCGGGTCTCCTCCGAGATGGGCGCCTGCGCGAAGAGCTTCCGGTGGCAGATCCCGGCCCTCGAGACGGCGCACGCCCGCCTCGCGCTGCGCGCCGGCGAGGGCGAGGGAAGCGACACCGAGCGTCTGGAGCTCGTCAGCGACGAGTTCGCGATCGTCGTCGGCGAGGCGGGCGACACCGAGGTCCTGATCCAGGGCGCCCGCGAGTTGTGGACCGCCCAGGCCGTCTCCGGCGCCGGCGACGAGGAGCTTCCCTCCGAGTCGATGGCCGGCGGCGCTCCCGAGCGTCTGGTCGCGCACGTTGCCTGGACAGAGATCAGCGATCCGGGCCCGCAGGGCGCGACGGCGCCGCCGGCTTCCGGATCCAGCGTGGAAAAAGCCGCGTGCCTGTCCGTTCCCGCCGCCGCTCCCGCGCCCGCGGGAGGAGCCAGGAGGCCAACGCCGCTGCGGCTCTAGATCTCTCCCGCCTCCCGTCGTTTCTCAACACAACGCTGCAATGGAGGAGAGAGATCCATGAACTGGAGTCATTTGCGACGCATCGTCGGCGCAGGCCTGATGATCGCGTGCTTCGCGGGCAGCCACGCGCTGCTCGCCCAATCGGCGACGCCTTCGCCGACCCCGGTGCCGACGCCGACGGCCACGCAGATCGAGCCCGTCAACGAGGAGGTCGTCGTTTCTGCCACCAAGATGGCGCAGGACCCGTTGGACATCCCGGGCGACATCACCGTCGTTTCGGGCGAGGAGCTGCGCCGCATGGGCACGACGACGCTGGCCGAGGCGCTGACCAACGTGGTCGGCCTCGACACGATGGACGGATCGGACAACGGGCCGCGGATCCCGAACATCGGGCTGTTCGGCATCAAGGAGTTCGACGCGCTGATGGTCATGGTCGACGGCGTCCCGGTGGGCGGACCGTTCAACCCGAACCTCGCGCAGGTCCCGGTCGAAAACATCGACCGCATCGAGATCACGCGCGGCCCGCAGGGAACGCTGTACGGCGTCTCCGCGTTTGCCGGCATGATCCAGGTCTACACGAAGGGTGGCCGCGGAACCGGCGACGTCTGGGGCAGCGCCAGGCTCGGAGGATTCGGGGCGTTCGACCAGGTGTTCGGCCAGGTCAACGTGGGCACGCAGGTCAACAAGGACCTGACGCTGAACATCTCCGGGTGGATGCAGCAGGGCGACGGGTGGCAGCAGCGGACGGACTTCAAGCGCGACCAGCTGCTCGTGTCGGCGAACCAGGCGTGGGGCGACACGAAGCTCGGTGTGTCGGTCCTCTGGTTCCGGGACACGAACTTCTGGGGCTCGCCGACGCCCGTGGACGCCGGAGAGGTCCTGCCGGGCTTTCAGATCGACGACAACTACGCGGTCGGCGGCGCCCGGGTCGACCACCACACGATCGGGGTCTTCACGAACTTCTCGACGCCGATCTCGAAGTCCCTGACGTTCGAGAACGTTCTCGGATTTACACAGGACACCGGCGACGCGATCCGTTCCTGGACCAACGCCTACGATGGCAATGACGCCGAGGCCGAGGGCATCGCGCTGTATCCGACGGAAACGACCGTCTACGAGGACGCGCACGTCGCCGCGATGTTCCAGGCCGGCGGGCCAGCACCGGCTCGTGGGCGGCGCCGCGCTGACGTGGGGCAAGACCACGGCCTTCGGCCACGGCTTCGACTTCGAGCTGCAGGTCGCGCCGTTTCCCATCGTGCCGAATTACGGCGACATCCCGATGGGCGACAACCGAAACTTCAAGGACGAGCGGACCTTCGTCGGTCTCTACCTGAACGACCAGTGGACGCCGGTGTGGTGGTTCACCCTGTCGCTCGGCGCGCGCTACGACCTCACCTCGGAAACGCTCCACGTCTTCCAGCAGGAGATCGGGGATCCGGACTTCGACATCGTCGACGAGAAGAGCGACAAGGACGCCTGGTCCGGCGGCGTGGCGGGCCTGTTCCGCGTCCTGCAGAGGCCGGCCGGGGACCTCGACACCCTGAACGCCTACGTGTCCTGGAAGCACAACTTCAAGCCTGCCGCGCCGAATCTCGCCGAGGCCGAATCCGCCGAGATCCTCGAGCCGGAGACGGTCGAAGGCGAAGAAGTCGGCATCAAGACGTCGTGGTTCGACAACACGTTGTCGTTCAACGTCACGGCGTTCCACTACCTCTTCGACAACATGGTGGTGAGCATCCAGAGTCCGAGCGGCGAGCCCATCCTGACCAACGCGGGCGAGCAGCGCTTCCAGGGCGTCGAGTTCGAGGTCGGCTACGTGATGCCGTTCCTGAGGGACCTGCAGCTCTACGGCGGCTACGCGCACCACGATTCGCGGTTCGTGCACTTCTCGTTCTTCACGCCGGACGGGCAGTATCGCGTGGTGGACGGCAAGCGGCTCGAGCTCGTCCCGCGCGACCTCTGGAACTTCAAGTTCGTGCTGGCGCCCGCCGACGGCCTCGGGGGTTTCGTGGCCCTGCGCCACCAGAACCAGCGGCCGTTGAACCGGCGCAACACGTTCTACACGCCGGCCTTCTACAGCTTCGACGCCGGGCTCTCGTACAGCTACTGCAACTTCATGATCTCGGTGATCGGACGCAACCTCACCGACTCGCGTCCCTACGCCACCGAGAGCGAGATCGGCGACAGCCAGTTCTACGTGGCGCCCCCGCGCGGGGTCGCCGCGGAGCTGACGTTCCGCTTCTAGAGTTCTTCGCGATCCCGACCCCTTCCTTCCACCCGGGAGGAGGGGGTCATTTCACCGGTCGGTAGACGACGCCCAGCTTCTCGAACAGGAACGCGTAGACGTCGGTCGCCTCGCCGATCTTTTCGTCGAGCGAGCTGCCGATGCCGTGGCCCGAGCTCGAGCTCGTGCGCAGCAGGATGGCCTGCTTGCCGGCGGTGGCGGCCTGGAGGCGCGCGGTCATCTTGCGCGACTGCATCGGGTCGACGCGCGGGTCGTTGGCGCCCGTCATGAACAGGATGGGCGGATAGGCCGTTCCGTCCACCACGTGGTGGTAGGGCGAGTAGGCGTAGAGCGCGCGGAACTGCTCGGGATCCTTCACCGTGCCGAACTCGGTGACGTTGAACGCGCCGTTGGAGGAGAGCTCGACGCGGAGCATGTCGTAGATGCCGACGTGCGAGACGACGGCGCCGAAGAGCTCCGGGTGCTGCGTGAACGCCGCGCCCATGAGCAGCCCGCCGTTGGAGCCGCCCTCGATCGCGAGCTTTGCCGGGCGCGTGTAGCCGGCGTCGACGAGGCGCTGGGCCGAGGCGAGGAAGTCGTCGAAGACGTTCTGCTTGCGCGTGAGGTTGCCGGCGCGGTGCCAGTCCTCGCCGAACTCGCCGCCGCCGCGCAGGTTCGCCACCGCGTAGACGCCGCCCTGCTCGAGCCAGACGCGCCGCATCGCGGAGTAGGTCGGCCGCTGGCTGATGGCGTAGCCGCCGTAGCCGTAGAGCAGCGTCGGGTTGGAGCCGTCGAGGCGCGTCCCCTTTCGGCGCAGGACGGTGACCGGGATGCGCGTGCCGTCCCGCGACACGGCCGTTTCCGCGATGACCTCCGTGTCGGCGAAGCTGACCGGCGACGTGCGGACGAGGGCGGTTCGCGAAACCTTTCCGCTCGGGGCTCGCCCGGTACCAGGCGGAGGGCTCGACGTAGCTCTGGTTCTCGAAAAGGACGTCGTCGCCGCCGATCGCAGCCAGGCCGGACACGGACGAGATCGGGAGGGTCGCCGCCGTGGCGAGCGCCTTTCCGTCATGCGTGAGGACCCGCAGCGACGAGGGCCCGCCCACGAGATCCGCCACGTAGATCCGGTCCTTCGTCACGCAGAAGTCGTCGATGGCTCCCTGGCCTTCGGCGACGGCGGTCTGCGCGGCCGCCAGGTCCGACGATCCGGGGGAAAGGCGCAGGATCTTGCCGCGCGGCGAGCCCTTGTACGAGAGCAGGTAGAGCGCACCGTCCGGCCCGAACCGGCCCTCGATGGCGTGATCGGCGAATGTCGCGACGGTCGACCACGATCCCGAGGTGCCGCGCAGGTACTGCGCCGCCTCCCCGCCGTCGCCGTTCTTGACCGTGGCGAGCAGGAAGCGCCCGTCGGCCGAGGCGTCGAGCGTCGTCTCCGCGATCCGCGGAAAGTCCCGGCCGAGCACGTAGGTGTCCGCCTCGTTCGCGGTGCCGAGCTTGTGGAACCAGACCTGCTGGTAGAAATCCATGTCGGCCGGCGCGCGCTCGCCCTGGCGCGGATAGCGCGTGTAGAAGAAACCCGACCCGTCGGCGTTCCAGGCGACGTCGCCGCCGGCCGTGCCTCCGTTGACGCGCGGCACGTTGTCCGGCAGGGCGCGCCCCGAAGCCACGTCGTAGACGTGCACGCCGCCGGCCTCGCTGCCGCCCTCGGAGAGGGAGACGGCGACCAGGCGTCCGTCGAGCGAGGGCTCGTAGAAGTCGATCGCGGTCGTGCCTTTGGCATCCATCGCGTTCGGGTCGACGAGGACGCGCTCGGACGCAAGGTCGTCGACGGAGGCGAGCGCGACGAGGAAGGGCTGCTGTTTCGGCGGCTCGTTCTTGATCGCGAACACCGTCGCGCCCCGGGCGATCAGGGACCGGTACCCCGGGGAGCGAAACTTGGCGATCTGGTCCACGCGCTGCCGGATGGCGTCGAGGTGCGGCAGCGCGTCGAGGGCGACGCGGGCTTCCGCGCTCTGCGCCTGGCTCCAGGCCTGTACCGACGGCGTCGTTCCAGTCCTCGAGCCAGCGGTAGTCGTCGCGCACCTCGGTCCCGAAGTAGGTGTCCGTCACCGGCTTCTTCTCGGTGGCCGGGGCGCCGGGACCGAGACTCATGGGCAGAAGCAGGAGGGCAGGGAGCAGAGTCGTCCGTCGCATGCGAGCTCCTTTGGCTGGTGCGGCGTGGGGGGCATCGGGTGGCGGGATTCTACATTTCTGCACCGAACGAGGGCGTTCATGTTGGGTTCATCTGCACGCGCGTAGCGTTGCCAACCGTAGCGCGATGCAAGTGCGCATCGCGACGAAAAGGAGAAGAAAAGTCATGAAGAAGTTCCTCGCTCTGGCGCTCGTTTCCGCTCTCCCGGTCGTGGCTCTGGCGCAGTCCGCGGCTCCGGCTGCCAAGCCGGCCGAGGCCCCGAAGGCCGCTCCGGCCGCCGCCCCGGCCCCGAAGGCCGCCGACGCCCCGAAGACGGACTCGACGACCACCAAGAAGAAGTCCCACAAGAAGTCCACCCACCACACGACGACCACCACGGCCAAGCCGGCCGACGCCCCCAAGCAGTAAGGTTGCTTCCGGCTATTGCCGGATCTCGAATCTTCGCGGCGCGCCGGATCTCCGGCGCGCCGTTTTCTTTGGCCCCCTCGCTGGCCGCGCAGGCCTCTGCTAATCTCTCGATCGCGATGACTCCGCTGGATCCCGTCTCCCGCCCGCGCGACGTCCATTCCCACGCCAACCCCGAGCAGGTGCGGGTGCAGCACGTCGAGCTCGACCTGGACGTCCGCTTCGAGCGGAAGATCCTCGAGGGCTCCGCGACGCTGCATGTCGAGCGACTCCAGCCCGAGGCGGACACGCTGCGGCTGGATACCCGGGGTCTCGACGTCCGGTCGGCCGAGACCGCGACGGGGGAGGGCCCGTGGTCGCCCGCCCGGTTCGAGGTGGGAGCGGCCGATCCGATCCTGGGTGCGGCGCTCTCGGTGGCGCTGCCGGCGGGCGCCGACCGCGTCCGGATCTCCTATGCGACCCGCCCCGGCGCCTCGGGCCTCCAGTGGCTCGAGCCGGCGCAGACGGCGGGCAAGCGGCACCCGTTCCTCTTCTCCCAGTCCCAGGCGATCCACGCGCGCAGCTGGGTCCCGATCCAGGACACGCCGTCGGTGCGCCTGACGTTCGGTGCGACGATCCGCACGCCTCCGGAGCTCGTCGCCGTCATGGGCGCGGCCGGCAACTCGACCGGCGCCCGGGGCGGCACCTACCGGTTCCAGATGCCGCAGCGGATTCCCGCGTACCTCATGGCGATCGCGGCCGGCGACATCGGGTTCTCCCCGATCGGACCGCGCAGCGGCGTTTACGCGGAGCCGTCCGTCGTCGGCGCCGCGGCGTCGGAGTTCGCCGACACCGAGAAGATGATGGAGGCGGCCGAGCGGCTCTACGGGCCGTACCGCTGGGACCGCTACGACATCCTGGTCCTGCCGCCGAGCTTCCCCTTCGGGGGCATGGAGAACCCGCGCCTGACCTTCGCGACGCCGACGGTGCTCGCCGGGGACAAGAGCCTCGTCTCCCTGATCGCGCACGAGCTCGCGCACTCGTGGTCGGGCAACCTCGTCACCAACGCGACCTGGAGCGATTTCTGGTTGAACGAGGGGTTCACGACGTACATCGAGCGGCGCATCGTCGAGGAGGTCTACGGTCCCGAAACGGCCGGAATGGAGGCCGTGCTGGGGCGGCAGGATCTCGAGGATGAAATCGCGCGGCTCGAGGACCGCGACGAGATCCTGCACATCGACCTCTCGGGGCGCGACCCGGACGAGGGCGCCACGCGCCTGCCTTACGAGAAGGGGGCGCTCTTCCTGCGTTCGCTCGAGGAGCTCTTCGGGCGGGAGCGCTTCGACCGGTTCCTGCGCGGATACTTCGACCACTTTGCGTTTCAGAGCATCACCACCGCGGACTTCGTCGCGTACCTGCGCGAGCACCTGTTTGCCGGCGACGGCGGGCGGTCGGACTCGGTTCCCCTGGCGGAGTGGATCGAGCGGCCGGGCCTGCCGGCGGCCGCGCCGCGGCCGTCGTCGGAGGCCCTCAAGCGCGTCGCCGCGGCGGCGCAGGACTGGGTCGGCGGGAACACCGCGCCGGGCCTGAAGGGCTTTCCCGCGTGGAACACGCACGAGCGGCTGCAGTTTCTGCGGCAGTTGCCGTCGCCGCTGCCGCCGCACCGGCTGGCAGCCCTGGACGACGCCTTCGCGCTGACCGGCTCGCGCAACGCGGAGATCGCCTCGCAGTGGCTGCTGATGTCCCTGCGCAGCGGCTACGGCCGGACCGACGACCGTCTCGAGGAGTTCCTCGTCGAGATCGGCCGCCGCAAGTTCATCAAGCCGCTCTACGAAGAGCTCGTCAAGACCGACTCGGGCCGGAGCCGGGCCCTGGCCATCTACCGGAAGGCGCGGCCGGGCTACCATCCCATCGGCGTGGACACGGTGGACCGCATCGTGGGTTGGCCGGCATGACCGCGTCGCAACCCGGCGAGCTGCACGTCGAGAGCGCGTGCCCGCTGGATTGCCCGGACGCCTGCAGCCTCGACATCACGCTTTCCGACGGCCGGGTCGTCGCCGTCGGCGGCAGCGAGAAGAACCCGGTCACGCGCGGCTACATCTGCTCCAAGGTACGGCGATACCCGGAACACCTCTACGGCCAGACGCGGATCCCGCATCCGGGCATCCGCGAAGGCCGGAAGGGTGAAGGCCGATTCCGACGGGCGTCGTGGGACGAGGCGCTCGATCTCGTCGCAACGAGGATGCGGGCCGTTCGCGACACACGCGGCGCGGAGGGGATCCTTCCGTTGTCTTACGGCGGCTCCAACGGTTATCTCTCCCAGGACACGACGGACGCGCGGCTCTTCTACCGGCTCGGCGCCTCGCGTCTGCTGCGGACGGTCTGCGCCGCCCCGTCGAGCAGCGCGGCTCTGGGGCTCTACGGGAAGATGGGCGGAGTCGCCTACCAGGACTACGCCCACGCCAGGCTCATCGTCGTCTGGGGCATGAACCCGTCGGTCTCGGGAATCCACCTCGTCCCGTACATCCAGGAAGCGCAGAAGCGCGGCGCCCGCCTCGTCGTCGTGGACCCGCGGCGCACGCGACAGGCCGAGCACGCCGACCTGCATCTGCCGATTCACCCGGGCACCGACCTTCCGCTGGCGCTCTCGATCATCCGCTGGCTGTTCGCGGAGGGCCGCGCCGATCGGGCGTTCCTCGCGGCGCACGCGCTCCACGCCGACGAGCTCGCGCGCCGCGCCGAGCCGTGGACGTTCGAGCGCGCGGCGCGCGAGACGCGCGTGCCGGCGGGCGACATCGAGGCGTTCGCGCGACTCTACGCGGAGCTTTCGCCGGCGGCGCTGCGTTGCGGCTGGGGCCCCGAGCGCAGCCGCAACGGCGGCTCGGCGACCGCGGCGATCCTGGCCCTGCCGGCGGTGGCGGGAAAGTTCGGCGTGCGCGGCGGCGGCTACACGCTCTCCAACTCGTCGGCCTGGCGGGAAGTCGACGGCATGGCAGCGGTGAGGGCCGAGGCGCCGGCCACGCGGGCGATCAACATGAATCGCGTGGGATCCGCGCTGGCCGAGAAGGGGCCGTCGTCGATCGACCTGCTCTTCGTCTACAACGCCAACCCGCTCATGACCCTGCCCGAGCAGGAGCGGGTGCGCGCGGGTCTTTCGCGGGAGGACCTCTTCACCGTGGTGTTCGACCCCGTCATGACCGATACGGCGCGCTACGCCGACGTGGTGCTTCCGGCGACGACGTTTCTCGAGCGGACCGAGATCTCGCGGGGCTACGGCGCCTTCGTCATGCAGCAGGCGCATGCCGTGATTCCGCCCGTGGGCGAGGCGCGTCCCAACCACGAGGTCTTCGCCGATCTCTGCCGCCGGCTCGGCCTGGCGCGTCCCGGCGACCCCGAAACCGCGGAGGAGATCGCCGACGCCGTCCTCGGGAGCAGCCGGCGCGGCGCGCAGCTGCGGGCGAGCCTGGACGACACGCGGATCGCGTTTCTCGAATCGGGAGTCGCCCCCGTGCAGTTCGTGGACGCGTTTCCGAACACGCCGGATCGCAAGATCCACCTCGTGCCCGGAGGACCTCGACCGCGAGGCGCCGCTCGGGCTCTACGGCTACCAGCCGGAGCCCGACGTCAGCCGCTATCCGCTGGCCCTGATCTCCTCGTCGAGCGACCGCACGATCAGCTCGACCCTGGGCGAGCTGCATCGCGCGCCCGTTCCGGTCGCGATGCATCCGGACGACGCGGCGCAGCGGGGCATCCACGACGGGGACCGCGTGCGCATGTTCAATGCGCTCGGATCGGTGCGCTGTTTCGCGCGCGTGGACTCCGGCGTGCGCGCGGGCGTGGTCTATCTGCCCAAGGGCATCTGGAGCCACAACACGGAGAGCGGGACCACGGCCAACGCGCTTTCCCCGGACACCCTCACGGACCTCGGCGGCGGCGCGTGCTTCAACGACGCGCGCGTCGACATCGAGCCGGCCGGGACGGCGTGACCGAGGCGTCCCGGCCTTCGATCGGCAGAACGGCCGCGTTCGCCGTCGAGCGGGCCTCCAACAAGCGCCGGATCCGGCTCGCCCTCCTGCTGACGATCGGCGTCCTCGTCCTCGAGGTCGCGGGCGGCATCGTCACCCATAGTCTCGCGCTGCTCGCGGACGCGGCGCACATGTTCACCGACGTGGCGGCCCTGACGCTGGTGTGGGCGGGTCTGGCGCTCGGCGAGCGCGCCGCGACTCGCCGCCACACGTTCGGCCTCGGGCGGGCCGAGGTGCTCGCGGCGTTCGTGAACGCCCAGCTGCTGCTCGTGGCGTCCGTGCTGATCCTCTGGGAGGCGTGGCAACGCCTGCGCGCTCCCGGGCCGATCCACACCGACCTGATGCTCGGCGTCGCCGTGGTCGGTCTTGCGGTCAACGTCGCGGCCGCCCGCCTCCTGCACGCGGGCCGGCGCGGAAGCCTCGGCGTGCGCGCGGCCTACCTCGAAGTGCTCACCGACGCCCTGGCCTCCCTCGCGGTGATCGTCGCCGCGATCGTCATGGCACGGACCGGCTGGTATGGGCTCGACGCTCTGCTCTCGGGCGCCATCGCCCTTCTGATCCTGCCG
This sequence comes from uncultured Acidobacteriota bacterium, assembly GCA_963843325.1. Taxonomy (GTDB): domain Bacteria; phylum Acidobacteriota; class Thermoanaerobaculia; order UBA5066; family Gp7-AA6; genus DAHUXD01. The sequence continues at coordinate 516,017 of CAWJKC010000008.1, read as the reverse complement.
CGTGGCGTCGGAATCCTGCGCGAGGCGACCCACATCCTGCTCGAGGGGGCGCCGGCCGACATCGACATCCCGCGGCTGCGGGACGCGATCCTCGCCGTCCCCGGCGTGGAAACGATCCACGACGTCCACTTCTGGACCCTCACTTCGGGGCAGCACTCGGCCAGCGTCCACATCCGCGCCGCGATCCGGAGCGCCCGCGGCGAGGTCCTCCGGGGCGTCCAGCGCGTCCTTCAGGAGGACGCGGGCGTGGATCACGCCACGATCCAGATCGAGCAGGGCGATGAGACGGTCTGCCACATCGAGCCCGAGCACGCCTAGTCCGGCGGCGGCGGTTCGCGCGATCCTGCGGCCCCACGCCGGGCGCAAGCTGCCGCGCGCCCTCAGGCCCGACCGCGTCGGGGCGCTGGCGGCCGCGCTGCGTGGCGGAGTCGCCGATCCCGGCTTCGAGGAGCTTCTCGCGCGGATCGACGAAAGTGTCTTCCGCCCGGCACGGCGGGTCGATGTGTTCTTCGAGGGCGAGAAAGCCTTCGACGCCATGATCCGGGACGTCGACGCGGCATCGACGGAGGTGCTGCTCGAGTCCTACATCCTGAAGGGCGACGAGACCGGCCGGCGGTTCCAGCGGGTGCTCATCGCCGCGGCGGTCCGGGGCGTCCGGGTGCGCGTGCTCGCCGACGCGCTCGGTTCGTTCTCGACGCACTCGGTCTTCTGGTCCGAGCTGCGCCAGGCCGGCATCGAGACGCGGCTCTACCATCCGCTGGGCGTTCCGCTGCGCTTCCTGACGTTTCGCGATCACCGCAAGATCCTCGTGGTGGATGGCCGAATCGCCTACACGGGCGGCATGAACATCGGCAACGAGTACGGATCCTCCCTCCTGCCGTCGGAGGGCGTGTTCCGCGATACGCACGCGCGCGTCGAAGGGCAGACCGCGTGGGAGGCGGCGATCGTCTTTCGCGAGGGCTGGCTGCGCGCGGGCGGGTCGGCGATGCCACTCGAGCCCCTCGAGTCCGCCGACGCCTCGGGCCCGCGCGTCATGGTGCTCGACTCCCGGCCGGGCCGCGGGGCGCAGGAGACCGCCGCCGCGTACGCGGCGATCGTCGGTGCCGCGCGTCGGCGGCTGTGGATCACCGTGGCGTACTTCGCCCCGCGGCCGCGCGTGCTGCCCATTCTGGGAGGGGCCGCGCGGAGGGGCGTGGACGTGCGGTTGCTTCTTCCGGGCCGCAGCGACGTGCGTCTCGCGCGGCACAGCGGCCACGGGTTCTACGCGAGCCTGCTCGCGCTGGGCGTGCGCCTCTTCGAGTACCAGCCCTCGATCCTCCACGCCAAGACGTTCGTCGCGGACGGGTGCGCGACGGTGATCGGCTCGAGCAACCTCGACTTCCGGTCCTTCGAGCGCAACGCCGAGTGCAACTTCGCCATCCTGGACCAGGCGGTCGGCGAAACGATGGAACGGCAGTTCGAGAAGGACCTCGCGCAATCGATCGAGATCCTGCAGCCCGACTGGAAGCGCCGGGGCTGGCTCCACCGCATGGGCGATGCCGGAGCCCGGAGGCTCGCGCCTCTGCTCTGAGGGCCGCCTAACGGCGGCGCTTCGAGGGCACGACGACGACCGCAATGGGCGAGCGGGCCAGGACGCGCTGCGTCGTGCTGCCGAGAAAGAGCGAGGAGACGGCGCCGTGCCCGCGGTTGCCCATGACGAGCAGGTCGTAGCCCCGGTGTGCTTCCTTGCAGAGCGCGACGTCGGGAGCCCCCGAGAGGATCAGCCCCGTCTCGTCGCGATCGGCCTGGACGAGGGCGCCGATCCGGCGCTGATAGTGCTCCTTCATCGCCGCCGCGAGGGATCCGCGTGCGACCCGCAGGAGGTCTCCCCGCTCCTCGTGCACCGCCGCCCGCAGGTCGGCGCTCGGCCGGACATGGGCGATCGTCAGGGAGGCGGCGGAGCGCCGCGCCAGCGAACGGGCGGCGGTCAGAGCGCGCCGCGAGGCCGGCGAAAAGTCCGTCGCGACGAGATAACGGTAGGCGGACGCCATGGCAAAAGCCTAACACCGCATGAAGACGGAACCCGCGACCGCTCGCGGGCGTAGCATGGCGCCACGACGCGGGAGGAGCGATGAAGTTTCTGTCAGGAATGGTCTTCGGAATCCTGTTGCTGCTGGCGGCCGGCGCGGCGTTCGTCGGGGCGGGTCTCTTCAACACGGCGGCGATCGTGCCGCCGGGCGCGCTCGAGCGCAAGGTCGCCGGCTTTGCCCTGGACCGGTCCGTGCAACGCCGCGCGCCGAAGGCGGCGAATCCCCTGAAGCCGGATCCGGAGGTTCTGCGCGAGGGCCTCGCCCATTACAAGGCGATGTGCGTCACCTGCCACGGAGCCCCGGGCGTGGACGCTTCCGAGGCGGGAGAAGGACTGAATCCTCCGGCGCCCGACCTGACGACGGGAAAGGTGCAGAAGCGGACCGACGGAGAGCTCTTCTGGCTCGTGCAGGGCGGGATCCGGATGACCGGGATGCCCGCCTTCGGGCCGACGCACAAGGACGAGGAGATCTGGAAGATCGTCGCGTTCGTGCGCCGGCTGCCGGCCCTCTCGCCCGACGAGGCGCGCGAGCTCAAGACCGGGGGCGCGAAAGAGTGAGTCCGAGGGCGGTCCCGGAGCGCACGACGTCGCCGACCGACACGCCGCCGCGGTAGTTGCCGAGGAAGTGCAGCGACGGCCAGCGCTCCTCGGCGCGGGCGAGATCGCCGATGCGGCTCTCGTGTCCCCTCTCGTATTGCGGGATGGCCTGGCGCCACCGCGTCAGCAGGACCGCGCGGGCCGGACCGCGCACGAGCCCCTCGGAGGCGAGGTCGCGGGCGGCCAGCTCGGTGAGCTCGTAATCCGAGAGCTTCATGGCGCCGGGGTCCCTCGCTCCGCCCATGAAGACCGTCAGCAGGACCTGGCCCACGGGCGCCCGGCCGGCGAAGAGACTGGAGCTCCACACGGCGCCCAGGATGCGGCGTCCCGGGCCGTTGCAGACGAGGTGGCCGAATCCGTCGAGCGGCCGCGCGAGCGCACTCTCCGGCCAGGCGAGGTGGAGGACGACGACGGGCGGATGCGGGATGGCCGAGAGCGCGCCCGCGGCGTCCGGGGCGAACCCCGTGACGAGCGCGGCGGCCTGCGGGGCCGGAACCGCGAGGACGACCGCTTTCGGCCTCGATGTCGCCGCCGCTCGTGCCCAGCGTCCAGCCTCGATCGCGCGGGGCGAGCGACGTGACCGCCGCGCCCGTGCGCAACCGCGCTCCGAGCCTCGCGGCCAGCGCGCGCGGCAGCGTCTCGAGGCCGTCGCGGAACGAGAGCAGGCCGCGGGGCTGCGGCGGCGCCGAAGGCTTCGTCCGGCGCGCCGCGAGGATCCCGCGCGACCAGGCTGCCGTGGTCGCGCTCGGCCCGGTCGAGCGCCGGAAAGGCAGCCGAGACGGAGATCCGCCCCGCGTTGCCGGCAAAGATGCCGGCGACGAATGGTTCGACCAGTCGGTCGGCGATCTCGGGCCCGAGGCGGCGCGCGGCGAAGTCCCGGACGCTCTCTCCCTCGATGGGCTCGGCGCGACGAAACGGCTCGCCGAGCAATCGGAGCTTGGCGCCGAAGGAGAGAAGCGGGGTCCCGATCAACTGGCCCGGCGACATGGGTACTGCGTGCAGAGCGCCCTCGAAGTCGACGTATCGCCTGGCGCGGGGGTCGGCGCGGAGAACCTGATCGGCGAGGCCGAGCTTCTCGATCAGGGTCCCGAGCTCGCTCGTGGGCCGGACGGTGTTCGGGCCGAGCTCGAGCAGGAAGCCTTCCGCGCGCTCCGTGCGCACGACGCCGCCCGGTCGGGCGGTGCTCTCGAGGAGGAGGACGTCGCCGCCCGCTTCCGACAGCGTCCAGGCCGCCGCGAGGCCGGAGAGACCCGCGCCGACGACGACGGTCGGACCGCTCATGCCGCCCAGAAGGGCTCGACCGAGCGCGCGAGCTCCGCGAGGGCGCGGAGAAACGTCGGCCGATCGTTCAGGCCGGGCGTCCGACGGAAGTGCGCGATCCCGGCTTCCCGGGCCTGTCCGGCGAAGAGCTGATCGATCTCCTGGAGCGTCTCGACGTGGTCGGTCACGAACGCGATCGGCACGACCAGCACCTGGCGCTCGCCGCGGCGCCCGAGCTCGGCGAGAACGCCGGAGGTCGGGGGGCCGAGCCACTCGACGGGCCCGAGCTTGGACTGGTACGCCAGCGTGGATGCGCCCGTCCAGCCGAGGCGCTCGCGGATGGCGCGCGCGCTCGCCTCGACCTCGCTCGCGTAAGGATCGCCCTCGTGCGTGACGAGCTTCTTCGGGATCGAGTGCGCCGAGAAGAGCAGGTGGATCGCCTCGGGCCGGGGATCCGGAAACTGCGCGACCTGCTCCCGGATCCCCTCGGCGTGCGCCTCGACGAAGAGAGGGTGCGTCGGAAAGGAGCCGATCTCGTGGAAGGACGCCGTGGGAGCGAACCGCTTCACGGCCGCGCGGCTGCGCTCGAGGGCGCCCTTGGTCGTCGTCAGCGAGTACTGCGGGTAGAGCGGGAAGGCGAGGAAACGGTCGATCCCGCCCGCCGCGAGCTCGCGCACGACGTCCTCGACCATCGGCGCCGAGCACGTCATCGCCGTGCGCACGAGCACGTCGCCGCCGTCCGCGCGCAGGAGGGCCTCCGTGCCGGCGGCCTGCTGGTCGGTCAGCCTCCGGATGGGGGAGCCGCCGCCGATCGACGCGTAGAGCGCGCGGGAGGCCTTCGTGCGGCCCAGAGTGATCGCGGCCGCGATGGCCTTGCGCAGCAGGGCCGAACGAACCCGGATGACGTCCGGGTCCGAGAAGAGACGGTAGAGGAATCCGGGGACGTCGGCGAGCGTCTCGGGCCCGCCGAGCTGCAGGAAGAGGATGGCGCGGCGCGTCACAGCGTCTTCGAGAAGACGGGCTTGTCGGGGCTCGCCTCGAGGTACGCGTCGAACGGCATCGCCAGGTTGCGCAGGAACACGCGGCCGAGGGCCGTCGCCCGGATCTCGCCCGCGGTCAGCTCCACGAGGCCGTCGGCCGCGCAGGGGACCAGCCGCTCGAGCGCGGAGGCGAAGACCTCGTCGAACACGATGCCGAAGCGGCGCTCGATCTCGCTCTTGACGACGACGCCATGGCAGAGCAGGTTGGAGATGACCTCGCGCCGCAGCAGGTCGTCGGCCGAGAGCCGGGCGCCCCGGAAGGTGGCGGCGCCCGCGTCGCCGATCTGCTGTCGGTAGTCGGCGAGCTCGCGGCGGTTCTGCACGTAGTGGCCGCCGACCGAGCCGATGGCGCTCATGCCGAAGCCGATCAGGTCCGTCCCGGCCTTGGTCGTGTAGCCCTGGAAGTTGCGGTGCAGCGTCCGCTCGCGGCGCGCCCGCGCGAGCTCGTCGTCGGGCCGGGCGAAGTGGTCCATGCCGATGTACTCGAAGCCGGCGTCGTCGAAGCGCTCGAGGGCGGTCCGGAAGATGCCGAACTTGGTGGCCTCGTCCGGAAGGTATGGCAGCAGGACGTTCTGGTGCTTCTTCATCCACGGGACGTTGGCGTACGAGTAGACGGCGAGCCGGTCGGGGGCGATTTCGAGCACGCGGTCGATCGTCGCGGAGAACGTCGCGGGCGTCTGGTGGGGAAGGCCGTAGATGAGGTCGAAGTTGATGCTCGGGAATCCGAGGGCGCGCGCATCCTCGACGAGTCGCCGCGTGGCCTCGTAGGGCTGGATGCGGTTGATCGCCTTCTGGACCTCCGGATCGAAGTCCTGCACGCCCATGCTGAGGCGATTGAAGCCCAGCCCGGCGAGCGTCTCGAGGTGCGCGCGCGTGGTGACCCGGGGGTCGATCTCGACGCCGAGCTCGGCCCCCGGCGCGAGCCGGAAGCGGTCGAAGATGCGCCGGCCGAGCTTCTCGAGCAGCGCGGGCGGAAAGTACGTCGGTGTCCCGCCGCCCCAGTGGAGCTGGACGACCTCGCGCCCGGCGCCCGCGCGCTCGGCCACCCAGTCGATCTCCCGCTCGAGGACCTCGAGGTACGGATGCTCGGGCGCGTGGTCCGTCCCGGTGATGACGACGGTGCAGCCGCAGAAGTAGCAGAGTCGTTCGCAGAAGGGCAGGTGGAAGTAGAGCGAGAGGGGGGCCGGCGTCGCCGCCGCGGCGGTCTCCGTCAGGATGCGCTCGTAGTCCGGCGCGCCGTAGCTCTCCTTCCAGACCGGAGCCGTCGGATAGGAGGTGTAGCGCGGCCCCTGGACGTTGTAGCGGGAGAGCAGCTCGAGGGAGACGTCGGTGGCGTTCATCTGCCGACCGGGATCGAGGTCTCCGCCGCGGGGACGAGCGATGCCCGCGCCGCCGCGAAGAACGCCTCGACGCAATCCAGCCTCGCGCCCGGCAGGATCCCGTGGCCGAGGTTCGCGATGTGCGCCGCTCCGCCCGTCCGGGCGATCATGGCGCGCGTGCGGCGGTCGACGTCCTCCGGCGTGCCGAGCAGGGCCGCGGGGTCGAGATTGCCCTGGAGCGGCATTCCCGGCAGCCGGCGGCGCGCGTCGGCGAGCGAGACGCGCCAGTCCACCGAGAGCACGTCGGCGCCCGACGAGGCCATGGCTTCCAGAAGGTGCGCGCAACCGTTGACGTACAGCAGGACGGGCTCGTCGGTCCGGCGGATTCCCGCGATCGCCCGCGCCACGGCGGGCAGGGCCCATTCGCGGTAGTCCTCGAACGTCAGCTCTCCGGCCCAGGTGTCGAAGAGCTGGACGGCGCGCGCGCCCGAGGCGATCTGGAAGGACAGGACGTCGGCCGCCACGTCGGCGAGCAGGTCGAGCAGCCGGCGCAGCGTCGGCGCGTCGCGCGACATCATTTCCTTGATCACCGCGAAGTTGCGCGAGCCGCCGCCCTCGACGAGGTAGGAGGCGAGGGTCCACGGCGCGCCGCAGAAGCCGAGGACCGCGGCCCGGTCGCCGACCTCGGTCGCGAGGCGCCGCAGCGTGTCGCCCGTGAACCCGATCGTCGACGCGGGGTCGAAGCGGGAGAGCTTCGCGACGTCCGACGCGGATCGGACCGGATCCGGCAGCGAGGGCCCGCCGTCGCCGAACTCGACGCGCATCCCCATCGCCGCGGCGGGCACGAGGATGTCCGAGAAGAAGATGACGCCGTCCGGTGCAAAGCGGCGGAAGGGCTGGAGCGAGACCTCGGCGGCCAGGTCGACCGAGCGGCAGAGCTCGAGGAAGGACACCTTCTCGCGCACCGCGCGGTACTCGGGCAGGTAGCGCCCCGCCTGGCGCATCATCCAGACCGGGGGCCGGTCCACCTGCCGGCCGGCACAGGCGGCGAGCAGGCGCGCGGCCGAGGGGGCACCCGGGGAGTTCATCCGAGCAGTTGCCGCAGCACGTACGGCAGGATTCCCCCGTGCCGGTAGTAGTCGGTCTCGATCGGCGTGTCGATGCGCACGCGCAGCGAGACCTTCGTCACGGTCCCGTCGGCGCGGCGGATCGCGAGCGGCGTCTCCTGTCGGGGCGCGAGGCCCCCCGTCAGCCCTTCGAGCTCGAAGGTCTCCGTGCCGTCGAGCCCGAGCGCGGCGGCGTTGACGCCGTCGGGGAACTGCAACGGCAGCACGCCCATGCCGACCAGGTTCGAGCGGTGGATCCGCTCGTAGCTCTGCGCGACGACCGCCCTCACGCCGAGCAGGCGCGTGCCCTTGGCCGCCCAGTCGCGCGAGCTGCCCGTGCCGTACTCCTGGCCCGCGAAGATCATCAGGGGAACGCCTTCCCGCTCGTACCTCATGGCGGCGTCGTAGATGAACATCTGCTCGCCGTCGGGCTGGTGGCGCGTCACGCCGCCCTCGACGCCCGGGACCATGAGGTTGCGGATGCGGACGTTGGCAAACGTGCCGCGGGTCATGACGCGGTCGTTGCCGCGGCGCGAGCCGTAGCTGTTGAAGTCGGCCGGCGCGACCCCCAGCGACTGCAGGTACGCGCCCGCCGGCGAGCTCGCCTTGATCGCTCCCGCGGGGCTGATGTGGTCCGTCGTGACCGAGTCGCCGAAGATCGCCAGCGCCCGGGCGCCGCGGATGTCGGAAAGGGGAGCGGGGGTCTTCCCGAAGCCCTGGAAGAAGGGCGGCTGCTGGATGTAGGTCGAGGCCGCATCCCACGCGTAGACGGTGCCGGTGGCCGCGGGGATCTCCATCCACAGCGGATTGGCCGCGGCGAGGTCCGCGTAGAGGCGGCGGTAGGTGGTCGCATCGACCGACTCGAGCAGCGCCCGCTCCACCTCGTTGCCGGTCGGCCAGACGTCGCGCAGGAACACGGCCTTGCCGTCCGTGCCCGTGCCGAGCGGCTCGGTCGTCAGGTCGATGTCGGCGCGGCCGGCGAGCGCGAAGGCGACGACCAGCGGCGGGCTCATCAGGAAGTTGGCCTTGATGTTCTGGTGGATGCGCGCCTCGAAGTTGCGGTTGCCCGAGAGGACGGAGGCCGTCACGAGGTCGTGCTTGACGACGGCTTCCTCGATCCCCGAGTCGAGGGGGCCCGAGTTGCCGATGCAGGTCGTGCAGCCGTAACCGACGAGGTTGAACCCGAGCCGGTCGAGGTAGGGCTGCAGGCCTGTCTTCGCGAGGTACTCGGTGACGACGCGCGAGCCGGGCGCAAGCGACGCCTTGACGCGCCGGTCGACCGTCAGGCCCCGCTCGACGGCCTTCTTCGCGAGAAGGCCCGCGGCCAGCATCACGCTGGGATTGGAGGTGTTCGTGCAGGAGGTGATCGCCGCGATGAGGACGTCGCCGTGGCCGACCTCGACGCTCACGGGGGACGGAAGGGTCGCCTTGACCCGATCGGGAGTCGGATGGTTGTTCGCCATCTCGGCTTCCGTCCAGGCACTCGTATTCTTCGCGATCGACTTGGCCTCGTCGACCGGCTTCTGGCTGCCGCCACCCGCGAGCGGGCGGCCGAGGACGGCGGGAAAGCGCTGTCCGAGCGCCGCCGCCTGCTTGCCGTATCCGCTCTCGGCGACGGGCTTCGTCAGGAGGTCGCGGAAGCGCCCCTTGAGCTCGGGCAGGGGGATCCGGTCCTGCGGCCGCTTCGGGCCCGAGACGCTCGGCTGCACGCTCGCGAGGTCGAGCGCGAGCTCCTCCGTGTAATCGCAGTCGCCCTTGCGGGGCATGCCGAAGAGTCCCTGCGCCGTGAAGTAGTTCCGGAAGGTGTCGACGTGCTCCTTGCTGCGTCCGGTCGCGAGCAGGTACCTGCAGGATTCCTCGTCGGCCGGGAAGAAGCCCATCGTCGCGCCGTACTCGGGAGCCATGTTGGCGACCGTCGCGCGATCGGTCAGCGCGAGCGACGCGGCGCCCTCGCCGAAAAACTCGACGAACTTGCCGACGACGCGGGCGCGGCGCAGCATCTCCGTCACCGCGAGCACCAGGTCGGTCGCGGTCACGCCCTCGGCGAGCCTGCCGCGTGAGGTGGACGCCGACGACGTCGGGCGTGAGGAAGTAGACGGGCTGGCCGAGCATGCCGGCCTCCGCCTCGATGCCGCCGACGCCCCAGCCGACCACGCCGAGCCCGTTGATCATGGTCGTGTGCGAGTCGGTGCCGACGAGCGAGTCGGGGTAGAAGACGCCGCCCTTCGAGAGGACGCCCTGCGCGAGGTACTCGAGGTTGACCTGGTGGACGATGCCGATTCCCGGCGGCACGACCTCGAAGCCGTGGAACGCCTGCATGCCCCACTTCAGGAACTCGTAGCGGGCGCGGTTGCGCTGGAACTCGATGCGCATGTTCGCGGCGAGCGCGTCCGGAGTGGACCACTCGTCCACCTGCACCGAGTGGTCGACGACGAGCGCGACGGGGACCAGCGGCTCGATCAGCTTCGGGTCGCCGCCGAGCCCGCCGACCGCCGAACGCATCGCCGCCAGATCCACGAGCAGCGGAACCCCGGTGAAGTCCTGCAGGACGATCCGGGCCACCACGAACGGGACCTCGGCGGTCCGCTCGGCCTTCGGCTTCCAGGCGGCGAGGGCGCGGACGTCGTCTTCGCTTGACCCGCCTGCCGTCGCAGTTGCGCAGCAGGGACTCGAGAACGATGCGGATCGAGACGGGCAGGCGGCGGATGCCCGGCGCGCCGTCGCGCTCGAGGTCGGGGAGCGAGTAGAAGGAGCCGGTGCCGCCCGCACCGAGGGGGAAGCTGCGTCGGAGGCGCTCGAAATCCGTCATCACCGCTATCGTATTACGCGCGTCCCCGGCTGATAAACTCCTGTTCGGCAATGTCTTTACATCTGCTCGGCTGGTCGGCGGTCGCTCTTTACCTCGGTGCGGAAGCGCTCGCCATTCTCTCGCTGGTGGCGCCTCGCGGGACTGCCGGGAAGCTCACGCCGGTGCTCGTTGCGGGCGGCCTCGTCCTCCAGTTCGCGGACCTCATGCACCGGGCGCGCCTGCTCGGCTCCGTGCCGTACCGGACCCTCGGCGGCTCCGTGTCGCTGTTCGGCTGGATGCTCGGCATCGCCTTCCTCGTCCTCTTCGCCCGGCACCGCGAGCGCGCGATCGGACCCTTCCTGATCCCGTTCGTCGTGCTGACGTCCGCAGCGGGACTCCTGCTGCCCGACTCGGGCTCGGCTCCCGCCGAGGGGACCCACGGCTCGCTCTTCGCCCTGCACGTGACGCTGGCGATCCTGGCGTACGCGGCATTTACCTTTTCCTTCGTGCTCGCGGTCCTGTACCTCGTCCAGAGCCGGCAACTGCGGCGCCGCCAGACCGGGATCCTCTTTGCGCGGCTTCCCGCGCTCGAGGTGATCGGCCGGATGAATCGGACGAGCGTCACGGTCGGGCTCGCGAGCCTGGCCCTGTCGCTGATCCTGGGCCTCGTCCGGGCGGAGCAGGTCTGGTCGACGCTCCAGGATCCCAAGATCGCGTGGGCGTTCCTCACGCTCGTCATCTACGGGTTCCTGCTCTGGATGGAGCGGCGGGGCTGGGAAGGCCCGCGGGTCGCGCTGCTCTCGATCCTCGGGTTCGGCGTGATGCTCTTTTCCTACACGGTCGTCAACCTCTACTTCAGCCGCGAGCACAGCTTCCGATGACGACCGCCGGCGAAGCGCGCCTCGTCCTGCTCGGCTGGAACTTCCGCACCGCGGCGCTCTCGGTGCGGGAGCGGGTCGCGTTCTCCACCGACGAGGTGCGCGAGGTCCTCGAGCGCATCCGCGGCACCGGCCTGGTGACGGAGGGCGTCGTGGTCTCGACCTGCAACCGCAGCGAGATCTACGGCGTGTCGGACGGGGAGGGGACCAACGAGGCGCTCACGCGCCTGATCTCCGAGTGGCGCGGGCTCGACCCCGACGAAGCCGCGGCCGGCAGCTTCCAGCGCGAGGGCGCGGAGGCGGCCCGGCACCTGTTTCACGTCGCGGCGGGGCTCGACTCGATGGCGCTCGGCGAGAGCGAGGTGCTCGGCCAGGTGCGCACGGCCCTGCGCGTGGCGCGGGAAGCGGGCGCGACGCGCTCCGTGCTCCATCGGATGTTCGAGAGCGCGCTGGCCGCCGGCAAGCGCGTGCGCACGGAGACCGAGATCGCGCGGCACCCCCTTTCGATCCCGTCGATCGGATTCGAGCTGGCGACCAAGGTCTTCGGGAACATGGCCGAGCGCTCGATGCTCGTGCTCGGCGCGGGGGACACCGGGACGCTGTTCGTCGAGCAGGCCCGCGGCGCCGGAGTGGGCGACCTTCGGATTGCCAACCGCAGCCTCGAGCGCGCCGAGGATCTCGCCCGAAAGGTCGGGGGCCGCGTGGTGCCCTGGGAGCACGTGTTCCGCGAGCTTCCCGATGCGGACGTGGTCGTGGGGACCACCGCCAGTCCGGAGCCGGTCGTTCGCCGTCGGGACGTCGAAGCGGCGATGCGCGAGCGGCGCGGGCGCCCGATGTTCTTCCTGGACCTCGCGATGCCCCGCGACTTCGAGGCCGGCGTGGGCGACATCTACAACGTCTACGCGTACGGGCTCGACGACCTGAAGGAGGTCGCCGAGGAGAACCGCGTGCGGCGCAGCAGCGAGGTGCCGCGTGGCCGAGGCCATCCTGGAAGAGGACCTCGGGCGCTTCCTGGCCTGGTTCGGCAACCTGGCCGTCGTCCCGACGCTCAACGGCCTGCAGGCGAAGCTGGCGGCGCTGCGCGACGCGGAGCTCGCCCGCGTTCCGGCTGCGGAGCGCGAGCGATTCCGGGAGTTCGCCGACGCGATCGCCGCCAAGCTCCTGCACCAGCCCCTGCGGCGCCTCAAGGCCGAGCCGGACGCTTCGCGCAAGCTCGACCGCGTCGAGGCCGTCCGCCACCTCTTCGACCTCGACGAATGAGGCTTCGGCTCGGCGGCGCGCGGAAGCGCGCTCTCCCTGGCGCAGGCGGCGCTCGTCCAGACGGCCCTCGGCGGCGAGGACGCGGTCGAAGTCGTGACCATCCGGACGACGGGCGACCGTCTCTCGGCCGACGGCGCGCCGATCGGATGGAAGGGCGACTTCACGAAGGAGCTCGACGAGGCCCTGCTCGATGGCCGGATCGACGTCGCCGTCCACAGCTTGAAGGACGTGCCGTCGGCGATGCCCGAGGGCCTGGCGATCGCCGCCGTCCCGGAACGCGAGGACCCGCGCGACGTCCTGCTTTCCCACCCGCGCCGCGCCTTCGCGGAGCTCGCGCGCGGGGCGCGCGTGGGCACCTCGAGCCCGCGCCGGCAGGCCCAGGTGCGCGCGGCACGTCCGGATCTCGAGATCCTCGAGGCGCGCGGCAACGTGGACACGCGGATCCGGCGAATGCAGGAGGGGCGGTTCGACGCGCTGGTGCTCGCGCGGGCGGGGCTCGCGCGCCTCGGCCGTCTCGCCGAGGTCGTGGAGGTCTTCGACGAAAGCGTGCTCCTGCCCGCGGTCGGGCAGGGAGCGCTCGCGATCGTGACGCGGGCCGGGGGCGAGCACGCCGCGAACGTCGCCCGGCGCCTCGATCATGCGCCGTCGCATCGGGCGATCCTCGCCGAACGCGCCTTCCTGGAGACGCTCGAGGCGGGCTGCCGCGCGCCTGTGGCCGGCCGCGCCCGGGTGAACGGAGACATCGTCTCGCTCGCGGGGGCGGTGTTCTCGCTCGACGGACGCCGGACGCTCCGGGGCGAGCGCTCGGGAACGGTCCGGGAGGCCGAGGCGGTCGGCCGGGCGCTCGCCGCAGACCTGCTCCTGCGCGGCGCCGCGCGCCCTGATCGCGGGCGTTTCGGAATGACCATGCCGCGGGTCCTCGTGGTGCGCTCGGGCGCGGACCCCTTCGCCGCCGTCGATCCGGCGCGGATCGAGATGGTCGAGCGCGCGAGCCACACCGTCCAGTCGCTCGAAGTCGACGCGCGGGGTATCCCGGCGCGCGCGGACCTCGCGGTCTTCAGCAGTCGCGTGGCCGTCGAGCGCGCGATGTGCGATGCCGGCTCCACGCTGGCGCTGTGCGTCGCGGGCGCGGAGCCAGGTGTTCGCCGTGGGGCAGTCCACCGAGGCGGCTCTGCGGGCGCGCGGGATCTCGCGGACGACCGCCGGCGGCGGCTCCGCGGAGGCGCTGCTCGACGTGCTGCCCGATAAGCTGGAAGGCAAGACGGTCCTGTTTCCGTGCGGCGCCGATTCTCTCGCCGAGCTGCCGGAGCGGCTGCGGGCGCGCGGGGCGCGCGTCCTGCCGATCGTGCTCTATCGAAAGATCGCGAACCCGGCCGACGCATCCCTGGCGCGGGAGATCGTGGAAAAGCCGTTCGCCGCTTTCTGCGCGACGGCCCCGTCGGCCGCGCAGTGGCTCTTCGAGGGGCTGGACGCCGCCGCCGAGGATCGCCTGCGCGCGACCCCCGCGGTCGTGCTCGGCATGACCACCCTGCGCTGGCTGGATGCCCGGGGCGTGGCGCGCATCGAGGTCGCTCCCGAGGCGAGCTTTCCGGCGGCCGCGCGGCGGCTCGAGGCGCTTGCCACGGGTTCGCCCGGCCAGTAGGCTGCCAATTCCATGACGGCTTTTCCGACCACGCGCATGCGCCGCCTGCGCCGCACACCGGCCCTGCGCGGCCTGGTGCGCGAGACGCGGCTCTCGGCCGAACAGTTCGTGGCGCCGCTCTTCGTGCGTCACGGCAAGGGTCTGCGCGAGCCGATCGCGTCGCTGCCGGGTGTGCACCGCCTGTCGCCCGACGAGGCGCTGCGCCGAGACGCAGCGCCTGGCGACTCTGGGCGTCGCTTCCGTCATCCTGTTCGGAATTCCCGAGCGCAAGGACGAGACCGGGAGCGAGGCCTGGGACGACGGCGCCGCCGTGCAGGAGACCGCGCGCATCCTGAAGCGCTCCGCGCCGTCGGTCGCCGTCATGACCGACGTCTGTCTGGACGAATACACGTCGCACGGCCACTGCGGCGTGCTGCGCGGCGACGAGGTCGACAACGACGCGACGCTGCCGCTGCTCGCGAAGGCCGCGCTGTCCCAGGCGCGCGCCGGCGCGGACGTCGTCGCGCCCTCCGACATGATGGACGGGCGCGTCGCCGCGATCCGCGCGCGCCCTCGACGGCGCCGGATTCCAGGAGACCGCCATCCTGTCGTACGCGGCCAAGACGGCCTCGGCGTTCTACGGACCGTTTCGCGAGGCGGCCGGCTCGGCGCCGAAGTTCGGCGACCGGCGCGCCTACCAGATGGATCCCGCCAACCGCCGCGAGGCGATGCGGGAGATCGCGCTCGACCTGGACGAGGGCGCCGACGCCGTCATGGTCAAGCCGGCGCTCGCCTACCTCGACGTGATCCGGGAGGCGCGGCAGCGCTTCGATGCGCCCATCGCCGCGTACAACGTGTCGGGCGAGTACGCGATGGTCAAGGCCGCGGCCGCCAACGGCTGGATCGACGAGCGGCGGGTGGTCCTGGAGATCCTCACCGGGATCGTGCGCGCGGGCGCCGACTTCGTCCTGACGTACCACGCCGCGGACGCGGCGCGCTGGATCGAGGAAGGCTGACACTCCGGATGGGGAAGGGACGCGGCCCGGGGCGGCACCGCCCGGCCTCCAGCAAGAACTCGTCGTCGCTCTTCCGCCGGGCCCGCAAGGTCATGCCCGGGGGCGTGAGCTCGCCCGTGCGCTCCTTCGCGTCGGTGGGCGGAGAGCCGTTCTTCGTCGCCTCGGCGCGCGGCTCGCGGGTGCGCGACGCCGACGGCCGGTCCTACATCGACTACGTGATGTCCTACGGGCCGCACCTCTTCGGCCACGTGCCCGGCTTCGTGCGCCGCGCGCTCGATCGCGCCTCGCGGCGGGGCACGTCGTACGGCGCGCCGACGGAGCTCGAGGTTCGTCTGGCCGAGCGGGTGGCGAAAATGGTGCCGTCGATCGAGATGGTGCGCTTCGTGAACTCGGGCACCGAGGCGACGATGAGCGCCATTCGCCTGGCGCGGGGCGCGACGGGGCGCAAGCGGATCATCAAGGCGGAGGGCGCGTACCACGGCCACGCCGACTCCTTCCTCGTCGCGGCGGGCTCGGGCCTCGCGACGCTCGGCATCGCGGGCAGCCCCGGCGTTCCCGAAGAGCTCGCCGCGCTCACGACGATCGTGCCGTACAACGACGCGGGCGCCCTCGAGGCCGCGTTCACGAAGTTCAAGGGAGAGATCGCCGCGTTCATCCTGGAGCCGCTGGCCGCCAACATGGGCGTGGTCCTTCCCGCGGACGGATACCTCCAGGCCGCGCGCGACCTCGCGACGCGCCACGGCGCGCTGCTGATCTTCGACGAGGTCATCTCCGGCTTCCGGGTCGCGGCCGGGCGGCGCGCAGGAGCTCTACGGCGTCGTCCCGGACCTGACCACGCTCGGCAAGATCCTGGGCGGCGGCCTGCCCGTCGGCGCCTACGGCGGCCGGCGCGATCTGCATGGAGAAGATGGCGCCGTCGGGCGCCGTCTACCAGGCGGGCACGCTTTCGGGAAACCCGCTGGCCATGTCGGCGGGGATCGCGATGCTCGACGAGATCGCGCGGCGGCCGCCCTACGCGGAGCTCGAGCAGAAGGGCGCGGCGCTCGAAGCCCTCCTGCGCGCCGAGATCGAGCGGCAGGGCCTCTCCGGCGCGGTCTGCTTGACGCGCGCGGGCTCGCTCGCGACGCTCTTCTTCGCGCCGGGGCCGATGCGCGGATTCGGGGACGTTCGGCGATCGGACACGCGGCGGTTTTCCGTGTTTTTCCACGCCATGCGCGAGCGCGGCGTCTTCCTGGCGCCGGCGCAGTTCGAGGCCTGGTTCCTCTCGACCGCCCACTCGGAGGCCGAGATCCGCCGGACCGCCCGCATGGCCGGCGAAAGCCTGGCCCTGGCGGCCGCCGCCGGCTAGGCCCCTCCCGGGTTCTCTGGTAGCCTCCCGCAACCCATCATGAGTGGAGCATCCGCAGTGACGACGGCGCACGGCAGCGCGCCGGCCCGACATCCGCGCGGCCTCTACGTCCTCTTCGCCACGGAGATGTGGGAGCGCTTCAGCTTCTACACGATGCTGGCGCTCTTCACGCTGTACCTCCAGGACAAGGCCGAGGGGTTCGGCTGGACGGCGGCGCAGGCGACGACGCTGCGCGCGAACTATCTGGGCGCGGTCTTCTTCAGCCCGATCATCGGAGGCTGGCTCGCGGACCGGTTCCTCGGGTACCGGCGGGCCATCCTGATCGGAGGCGTGTTCTTCATCGCGGGGCACGTCCTTCTGGCGTTCCCGTCCATCGAGGTCGTCTACGCCGCGCTCGTCTGCCTCGTCATCGGCAACGGCCTCTTCAAGCCGAACGTCTCGACGATCGTGGGCAACCTCTATCCGAAGGGCAGCCACCTGCGGGACCGCGGGTACAACATTTTCTACATGGGCATCAACCTGGGCGCCACGCATCGGACCGATCGTGGTCGAGTTCGTCCACGCGAAGTACGGCTTCCACCCGGCCTTCGCCGTGGCGGCCGGCGGGATGGTGATCTCCGTTCTGACGGTCATCGTCTTCCGCAAGGACATCGAGCCGGGAGATCGGGTCGCCCGGCAAGACGGAAGACGTGGAGGACGCAGAGCCCTCCGACGGCGATCGACGCCGTGCCCGCGCGCCGTCGGATCTTCGCCCTGATCGTCGTCTACCTCGTCTCCGTCGTGTTCTGGATGCTGTTCTTCCAGAACGGATCGACGCTGACGTACTTCGCCAACGACAACACGGCCTGGAACTTCTCGGGCATCATCTCCAACGCGATCGAGCCGTTCTTCGTCATCGCGTTCTCGATTCCGCTCGTCCTGGCTCTGGAAGACGCTCGACCGTCGGGGCAAGGAACCGGCGACCACGACGAAGATCGTGATGGGCATGTTCCTGATGGCCCTGGCGTACCTCGTCATGGTCTTCGCCGGCATGGCCGGCGGCGACACGGGCAAGGTTTCGCCGTCGTGGCTCGTCGGCTGCTACGCCCTCATGGGTCTGGCCGAGATCATGCTTTCGCCGATGGCGCTCTCGCTCGTCTCGAAGGTGGCGCCGGCGAAAGTCCGGGGCCTCATGATGGGCCTGTGGTTCGTGGCGACGGGCATCGGCGGCAAGTTGACGCAGATCGGCGTCTATTGGACGGAGTGGAAGCACTCGACCTTCTTTGCCCTCCTGGCCGCGCTGTCGTTCGCGACCGCCCTGCTGCTCGTTGCCGTGCTCAAGCCCCTCAAGCGGGCGATGCCCGGCGTCTGACGCTCGATCGCGGGCGGCCATGAGGAGCTGGTATCGGGTCGCCGTGGTGGTGACGCTGCTCGCACTGTCGGCGTCCGCCGCGCACGCCGCGCAGGAACCCGCCGGGCTTCGACGCGACTGCTCGTCGAGCTGCGCGCGGCGATCGAGGCGGGCGAGCTCGAGAAGGCCGTTCGCGCGGGCGAAAAGGCGATCGCGCTCGAGCCGCGCAACTCCGAGGCGCTCGACCTGCTCGGGCGCGCCTACGGACTGACGGCGAAGGACTCGCAGCTGCTCGAGCAGATGCGCCTGGCGAAGAAGGCCCGGGACTGCTTCCGGCGCGCCGTGGAGGCCGATCCGTCGAATGTCGCAGCCCTGGCGGACCTGGCCCGGTACGACATGCAGGCGCCGGCGGTCCTGGGCGGCGGCAAGAAGAAGGCGAAGGAGGCCGCCGACCGCGTGCTGGCGCTCGAACCGGCGCGCGGCCACATCCTGCTCGGCGAGCTGGCCCTGAAGGACAAGAACATCGACGAGGCGGAGGCGCAGTTTCGGCGCGCGATGGCCGCCGACGCCGGCGGGCTGCGGGGACGCCGGGCGCTCTCCGAGTTCTTCGTCAGCCGCAAGCGCTATGCCGAGGCGCGCACCCTCTGGACGGAGGCGCGCGGCGTGAACCTGCCCGGCGCGGTGCCCGGGCTACGAGCTCGCGGGGATCGCGCTCGCGTCCGGCGAGGGCCTCGGTCCCGCCCTCGAGGACCTCGAGGCGGCCCTCCCGCGGGCCGAGCCCGGGCGGCACGACCCTCGCCCGCGGAGGTGCACGAGCGGCTGGCGCGCGTGTACCAGAAGCTCGGCAACCGCGCCGAGGCCGTCGCGGAGCTGCAGTCGGCGCTGACGCTCGCGCCCGGGCGGGCGGACTGGCGCAAGAGTCTCGACGCGCTGAAGAAGTGAGCCGGCGTCAGGGGGCCGGCGGGAGCGCGCTCACGAACGGAGTCTCGTCGCGCCAGATCGTCTCCTCGCGGCGCGGCCCGGTCGAAATGAAGACCGCGGTCGCGCCGATCGCGGCCTCCAGGGCCTTCACGTACCGCTGCGCGGCGCCCGGCAGCTGCTCGTAGCGGGTGGCGCCCGTCGTGGTCGCCTTCCAGCCCGGATGCCGCTCGTACACGGGCTCGAGGCGCGCGATGTCCTCGGCGAGCGCCGGAAGATCGGCCACGGGCTTTCCGTCGAGGCGGTATCCGACGCAGATCGGGATCTCCTCGACCTCGTCGAGGCAGTCGAGCTTCGTGATCGCGACGGCCTCGGCGCCGGAGAGCTCGACGGCCGTGCGCGCGACGACCGCGTCGAACCAGCCGGTGCGCCGCGGGCGCCCGGTGGAGGTCCCGAACTCGTTGCCGCGCTTGCGGAGAAACTCGCCCATCGCGTCGTTCAGCTCGGTGGGAAACGGTCCGGACCCGACGCGGGTCGTGTAGGCCTTGAGGACGAGCAGGCTCGCGTCGAGCGCGCGCGGGGGGATCGCGAGGCCCGTGGCGACGGCGGCCGACGTGCAGTGGGAAGACGTCACGAAGGGGTACGTGCCCGAGGAGAGGTCGAGCATGGCGCCGTGCGCGCCCTCGGCGAGCAGCGTGGCGCCGGCCTTCAACCGGTCGCGCAGCAGGCGCCCCGTGTCGGCCACGTGCGGCCGGACGCGCGCGGCGGCCGCGGTGAGCATCGCGAGGACCTCGTCGACGGGGGGCACGTTCTTTTCACCGAGGGCCGCGAGCAGGGCGCCCGTCTCCGCGTGGACGGCGCCGACGCGCGCGGCGAGGATCTCGGGACGAAACAACTCCGCGACGCGGACGCCCTTGCGGGCGGCGACCGACTCGTAGGCCGGCCCGATGCCGCGCAGGGTCGTTCCGATCTTCGCGTCGCCGGCGGCCTTCTCGCGCGCCGCGTCGAGGAGCCGGTGGTAGGGGAGGATCACGGCGGCGCGGTCGGAGAGCAGCAGGTTCCCGCCGATCTCGACGCCCGCCGCGCGGACGGCATCGATCTCGGTCAGGAGGGCCTCGAGGTCCACGACCACGCCGGGGCCGATGATGCTGGTGCGCCCGCGCACGACGCCGGCCGGCAGCAGGTGGAGGGCGAAGTGCCGGTCGCCGAACTTGACGGTGTGGCCGGCATTGTGGCCGCCGTGGTACCGGGCGACGATGTCGAAGCGGTCGGCCAGCAGGTCCACGACCTTGCCCTTGCCCTCGTCCCCCCACTGTCCGCCCAGAACCGCGACGACTTTCACGGATCGACTCCTCGATTGCGCGTTGCGAAAAACAGCGCAGACTAGCACAGCGGACGGCCGGGCTTAGAATCGCGGGCGCATGAAGACCATCCGCTTGACCGGCAGCGCACTGCGTCTCGAAGATCTGGTCGCGGCGTCGCGCCGGGAATCCCGCGCGGCGCTGGCGCCCGCGGCGCGGCGCGCCATGGCCGCTTCGCGCCGGGTCGTGGATCGGGCGATCCGATCGGGAGCGACGGTCTACGGCGTGACGACCGGATTCGGGAAGTTCGCGGACGTCGCGATCCCGACCGGGGACATCGAGGAGCTGCAGCGCAACCTCATCCGCAGCCACGCGGCCGGTGTCGGCGCGCCGCTCGGCGCCGGCGGCCGTGCGCGCCATGATGCTCCTGCGGGCCAACGCCCTGGCGCGCGGCAACTCGGGCATCCGCGTGGCCACCGTCGAGACCCTGCTCCGGATGCTCGCGGCCGACATCCTTCCGGTCATTCCCGGTCAGGGCTCCGTCGGCGCCTCGGGCGATCTGGCGCCGCTCGCGCACCTCGCGCTCGCGCTCATGGGCGAGGGGATCGGTGCAGGTCCGCGGGCGCACGCAGGCCGCGGCCCGCGCGCTGCTCCCGGCGCCCGGATCCGCCCGGTCGTCGCTCGGCGCGAAGGAAGGCCTCGCGCTCATCAACGGCGTGCAGATGTCGGTGGCGGTCGGGGGGCTCGCGCTGGCCCGCGCGCTCGAGCTCTGCCGCGTCGCCGACTTCATCGGAGCGGCGTCGGTGGACGCCTCGCGCGGCTCGGACGCGGCGTTCGATCCGCGCATCATGGCCGCGCGGCCGCACCCCGGCGCGGCCGCGACGGCGAAGAACCTCCGCGGCCTGCTCGCGGGCAGCGCGATCCGCGAGTCGCACCGCGGCTGCGGGCGCGTCCAGGACAACTACGCCCTGCGCTGCATGCCGCAGGTGCACGGCGCGGCGCGCGACGCCTTCGTGCATGCGCGCGCCGTGCATCGAGCGCGAGATGAACAGCTCGACCGACAACCCGCTCGTCTTCGCCGGCGCGCGGCGACATCCTCTCGGGGGGCAACTTCCACGGCGCGCCGGTCGGTCTCGTGCTCGACTACGCCGCGATCGCGGCGACGGACCTCGCCTCCATCTCCGAGCGCCGCATCGAGAAGCTCGTGAACCCGGCGCTCTCGGAGCTGCCCGCGTTCCTCGTCCGGGAGGGCGGCCTGCACTCGGGATTCATGATCGCGCAGGTCACGGCGGCGGCCCTCGTGTCGGAGTGCAAGGTCCTTGCGCACCCGGCGTCGGTCGATTCGATCCCGACCTCCGCGGCCAAGGAGGACCACGTCTCGATGTCGCCGATCGCCGCGCGCAAGTTCGCCGCGATCGTGGAGAACCTCGAGCGCGTCCTGGCCATCGAGGCGCTCGCGGCCTTCCAGGCGATGGAATTCCTCCGGCCGCTCGCCTCCTCGGCCGCCCATCGAGCGGGTGCGGGGCGAATTTCGCCGCGTGATCCGGCCCTGGAACCGCGACCGGGAGATGCACCTGGACCTCGAGAAGGCGCGGCTTTTCCTGGGCGGAGAGGCCATGACCCGGGCCATCGCGCGCCTGGCCTGACCCATATAATCGCCCCATGAGCGCCAGCGTCCTGTCGCCGTCCCGCACCATTCGCGCCGCGCGGGGAAACGAACTGCGATGCCGCGGCTGGGCCCAGGAAGCCGCCCTCCGGATGCTCGAGAACAACCTCGACCCCGACAACGCCGAGAAGCCGGCGGAGCTCATCGTCTACGGCGGCACGGGGCGCGGCGGCCCGGAACTGGGAGTGCTTCGACTCCATCGTGAAGACCCTGAAGCGCCTCGAATCCAACGAGACGATGCTCGTCCAGTCCGGAAAGGCCGTCGGCGTTTTCAAGACGCACGAGGACGCGCCGCGCGTGCTGATCTCCAACTCGATGCTCGTGCCCGCGTGGGCGACCGGCGACGAGTTCCGCCGCCTCGAGGGCCTGGGCCTGACCATGTACGGCCAGATGACGGCCGGCTCCTGGATCTACATCGGCAGCCAGGGCATCGTGCAGGGGACCTTCGAGACGTTCGCGGCGGCGGGGCAGAAGGAGTTCGGCACGGACCTCGCCGGGCGCCTCGTCGTCACGGCGGGCCTCGGCGGTATGGGCGGCGCCCAGCCGCTGGCGGCGACGATGAACGGCGCCGTGGCGCTCGTGGCCGAAGTGGACCCGGAGCGCATCGAGAAACGGCTGCGCACCCGGTATCTCGACGAGAAGGAAACGCAGCTCGACCGCGCGATCGACCGGGCGCTCGAGGCGAAGGCGGCGCGCCGCGCGGTCTCGATCGGCGTCGAGGTCAACGCCGTGGACCTGCTCGAGCGGCTGATCGCCCGCGGCATCGTTCCCGACCTCGTCACGGACCAGACTTCGGCCCACGACGAGCTCACGGGCTACGTGCCGCGCGGGGCGGCGCTGGCCGAGCTCGAGCGTCTGCGCCGGGAAGACCCGAAGCGCTACATCGCGCGCGCCTACGAGACCATGGCGGACCACATGCGCGCCCTGCTCGAGCTCCAGCGCCGCGGCGCGACGGTCTTCGACTACGGCAACAACCTGCGCGGACAGGCGCTCAAGGCGGGGGTCAGCGACGCCTTCCGGGTCGGCGGCTTCGTTCCCCTCTACATCCGCCCGCTCTTCTGCGAAGGCAAGGGGCCGTTTCGCTGGGCCGCGCTCTCCGGGGACCCGGAGGACATCCGCGTGACCGACCGGGCCCTGCTCGAGCTCTTCCCGCACGACGCGGGGCTGCGCCGCTGGCTGACGCTGGCCGAGGAGCGCATCGCGTTCCAGGGCCTGCCGGCCCGGATCTGCTGGCTCGGCTACGGCGAGCGGCACCGCGCGGGACTCCTCTTCAACGAGCTCGTCGCCAGCGGGAAGCTCAAGGCGCCGATCGTCATCGGCCGCGACCACCTGGACTCGGGCTCCGTCGCGTCGCCGAACCGCGAGACCGAGGGCATGCGCGACGGCTCGGACGCCATCGCGGACTGGCCGATCCTGAACGCGCTGCTGAACACCGCGGCCGGCGCGACCTGGGTCTCGCTCCACCACGGGGGCGGCGTCGGCATCGGGTACTCGATCCACGCGGGCATGGTCGTCGTCGCCGACGGGACCGACGCCGCCGCGCGGCGGCTGCGCCGGGTGCTGACGACCGATCCGGGCACGGGGGTCATGCGCCATGCCGACGCCGGGTATCCCGAGGCGATCGAGGCGGCGCGCGAGCGGGGAGTGGACCTGCCTTTTCTTGAGTAACCGCGCGGGCTGAAATTGCAACGCCGGGCGCTCCTTGCCTCTGCCGCTCTCGTCGCCGGGCTGGCCGCGCTCTTCTGGCTCGACGGCTGGTACCAGTTCCCGCGGTCCGCGGCGGCCGCCGCGCCCCCGTCCTCGATCGGGCTCGGCCTCAGGGACGTCGCGGCGGACCTGTCGCGCCGCGCCGCGGTGCTGGCCAGCCAACGCCGAGGTCGCGCGCTCGCTCGAGGGAGGCGGTATCGCCGTCCACCGGCAGGCGCTCTTCGTCGCCGCCCGCGACGCGATGGTCGACGCGCCGCCCGGAAGCTGGATCGCGCTGGCGGACCCGGCCGGCAACGTCCTGGCGTGGTGGGGCGAGGCGCCGTCGCGCATGCCGCCGGCGCCGAAGACGGGCGTGCTGGCCGTGCGCTGGTCGGCCACCCAGCTCGAGCTGTCGCACTGGCGGGTCGCCGGCAGCGAGCCCTTCACCGGCATCGTCTGCGTGGCGCGGCTGCTTCCCGTGCAGTCGCCCGACTTCGGCCGCGCGCTCGGGCTCGGCCGGAAGGCGACGGTGTGGGAGCCGGCCGCGCCCGAGCCGGGCCTTCCCGTCCTGCTCGCGGACGCCGGCGGCGCTCCGCTCGTCGCCGCACGGTACGCCGGCCCCGGTCTGCCGGCGGGCTCGCGGGCGCGCGCGTTGACCCTGGCCGCGATCCTGGCGCTGTGCCTGCCGCTGCTCGCGTTCCGGCCTGCCGTGGGTCGGCGCGGGCCTCGCGCTCGCGCTGCTCGCGGCGGCCGTCTGGATCGATCCCGACGGCCGGTTCCTGGCGTCGCCGTACGTCTGGATCTGCGCGCTCGGGCCGCTGACGCTGCCCTGGGGGCTCTCGCTCGTGCGCGAGGCGGGGCGAGCCGGACCGGCCGGTTCGTCTGCTCGTCGGCTACGTGCTGCTCGGAGCCGGGATCGCGGGCGCGCGCGTCGTCACGGTTCCGGATCTCGGATCGGGCTTCGCGTCGATGAGCGCGGAGTTCTTCCAGCTCGTGGCGCTGACCGCCCTGTTCGCGGCGGCGCTCGCGGTCGGAGCGGCCGCGGGTCCGGAGGTCCCGCGCCGCGGGATCACGGGCGTCGCGATCTTCGTCACGGCCTTCTCGTTCGTCCTGGCCCTGGCGCTCGTGTCGGCGTGGCCGCTGTTTCCGGTCTTCGTCGCGGCCGCCGCCGTGGTGCGCTTACGAGCTGTGGCGCCGATCGATCGCGGGCGCGTCGGCGCAGCGCGGGCCGCTCGGCCCGTTTCGCCTGACGGCGGCCGCCGCGCTGCTGCTCGTGCTGGTCGCGGTGCCGAGCTACGGGCACGACCGCGCGGCCGCGGCCTACCGGACGGCGTCGGCCATCCGGCTGCCCGACCCGCAGCGCATGTCCGCGGGCGCCGTCGTCGCCGTGCTGCGCGCGGTCGAGCGCGTGGAGCATTTCGACCTGGCCAGGGAGCTGCCGGCGCCGCTGGCCGACGTGGATCTCTCGGACCTCGCGTACCGGCTCTGGCGCGAGGGGGAAGAGCAGGCGCCCTCCTCGACGCTCATCGCGTACGAGGTGGTCGACGATTCCGGCCAGCTGCGCAGCCGGTTCTCGCTCATTCCGGAAGTCGACATGGCGGGAACGGCCGACGAGGACGCGGTCCTGATCGAACGCCATCACGTCGCGGTCGTGCGCCGGCGGGGAGTCCTGATGAACGGCGCCGCGCGCTGGGGCCGCGTCACGGTGTCGGTGGCCGACTGGCCGAGCTGGGACCCGCTGCCGCCGCGCCTCGAGGTGTACCGGCGGCTGGTCGGCGGCGAGGCGACGGGAGTGCAGACGCCGCGGCCGGTCCTCGCGCTCTACGGGTCCGACGGCTCCCGGCGCGACGAGGGGCCCGAGCTGCCGGCCGGGCTGCTCGAGAGGGCGCGCGTCTCGGGACGGCCGCAGGCGATCCGGCTGCGCTTTCGCGGCGAGGAGCTGCGGGGGGAAGTCCGTCCGCTGAACGACGGATTCCAGCTCGTCGCGATTCCCGGACCGGACTTCCTGCAGCGGCTGCTCGGCGCCACGCAGCTGCTCGCGCCCGCGGCGTTCCTGTACGTCGCCGGCTGGCTCGTGGTCGCGTGGAGGCTCGTGGCGAGCGGGCGCCCCCTGCGCGCAGATCGCGCCCCGCGGCAGCCGGACGTTCCGCGGCCGGCTCGTGGCGCTCTTCGTGCTCTCCGTGATGGTCCCGCTCTTCGCGCTGACGGTCTTCCTGCGGTCCTCCATCGCGACGCGCTCGCGCCGCGAAACGCTCGACCACGGGCGCACGGCGCTGGAAACCGCGCGGCGCGTGCTGGACGACTACCTGCCCTCGGCCGCCGCCGCGCTCGGACGCCTCGGCCTGCTGGACGACACGCTGCTCTCGTGGCTGGCCAACGCCGTCGGCTACGACCTCGCGGTCTACTCGCCCGAGGCGAAGCTCGTCGCGACGTCCCGCCGGGACCTCTTCGCGGCCGGCCTGCTGCCCGAGCGGGTTCCGGGCGCCACGTACGTCGCGATCGGGCTCGGGGCCGCGCGCGAGCGCGCCGACACCCGGCTGATCGCGGGCAGCCGCTTCGAGGAGATCACGACGGAGCTGTCCTCGGTGCCCGGTGTTCCGGGGGTGCGCAGCCCCGTGCTGCTCTCGCTGCTTCTGCTGCCGCAGCAGCGCGTGGCGGAAGCCGAGGCCGGACAGCTCACGGCGGCGGTGTCCGCGTTCAGCCTCCTCGTGTTTCTCATCTCGGCCGCGATCGCGGGGCGCCTGGCCGTGCGCGTGGCGCGTCCGGTGGCCGATCTCGTCGAGGGCACGCGCGCGGTCGCCCGCGGAGACTTTTCGCCGCACCTGGCCGAGCCGCCGGACGAGGAGCTGCGCGAGCTCGTCCGGGCGTTCCTCTTCATGTCGCGCAGCCTGAAGGAGCAGACGCAGGCGCTCTCGCGCGAGAAGGAGCGCCTGGCGACGCTGCTCTCCCGGCTGACGGCGGGCGTCGTCGCCTACCGGGAAGACGGGGGCGTGCTGCTCGCCAATCCGGCCGCCGCGGTGCTGGGCGGCGGGGACTCGGAGGGGCACACCCTGCAGGCCGTGTTTCCGGGCGAGGCGATGGAAGGCGTGCGGCACGCCCTCGAGCGCGCCAGTCCCGACGAGGTGTCCGAGGAGCTCGAGCCGCGCGCGGGAGAGCGCTGGCGCGTGGTGACGGTGCCGCTGCCGCTCGGCGGCGCCGGGACGCGGATGGCCGTCATCGAGGACGTGTCCGATCTCGTGCGCTCCAACCGGCTCGAGGCCTGGGCCGAGATGGCGCGCATCATCGCCCACGAGATCAAGAACCCGTTGACTCCCATCCGCCTGTCCGTCGAACATCTGCGCGAAGTGTGGAAGCGCGGCTCGCCGGGATTCGACCGCGTTCTCGAGGAGTGCGTGCAGAACGTTCTTCGCCAGACCGAGGCCCTCAAGCACTCGGCCGCCGAGTTCTCCGACTATGCCCGGGTTCCGACGCCGCGGATGGAGGCGACCGACATCGGCGTCCTGGCGCGGGAGGCGGCCTCGGACTACTCGGGCGCGCCGCGGCGTGCGGCTGGAGGTCGACGCGCCGCCGGGCTCGATCGCCCTCGGCGACGGGCGCCTGCTGGCCCGCGTCCTCGCCAACCTGATCGGCAACTCCGTGGAGGCGCTCGCCGGCGGAGGCGTCATCCGGATCGGGGCGCGGCGCGTCGGTGAGAAGATCGAGGTCATGGTCGAGGACAACGGTCCCGGCGTGGCGCCGGAAATCCTTCCGCGCCTCTTCGACCCGTACTTCTCGGCGCGCAGCGGCGGGACGGGCCTCGGTCTCGCGATCGCCAAGAAGATCGTCGAGGAGCACGGCGGCTCGATCGGCGCGGCCAACCGGCCCTCGGGCGGTTTCCGGGTCCGCTTCGACCTGCCGGCCGCGGGCGCGCCGGCGACCGCCTCATGAAGCTGCGCGCGGTGTCCGCCGTGCTCGGGGCCGCGCTGCTGGCCTCGGCCTGCCGCAAGGCACCCGACTCCGAGGCATGGAGCCGAAGCGGTGCGTCAGCCTCCGAGGGGCGACGTGATCTGGCTCCTCGACCCCTCCGCGCCGGGCGAGGCGGGGCTCGTCGCAGCAGCTCTCGCGCCTGGGATCGGCGGCGCTGTTCCTCCCGGCCGGGCGCATCGACCTCGCCGACGGCCGCTGGGCGCTCGTGAGCGACGCGCCGCCCCCGCACCCGCTCGGCGACGTGGTGCTCGTCCTCCGCGCGGGCGAGGCGCTGGCCGGCGGCTTCCTCGGCTCAGGGCGCCCCCGACGGCGCGCGCGATCGGCGCCGCGGTCGGCCCGGCGATCGCCGAAGCATCGCGCGCGGGCGTCTACGGACACGTCGTCGGCGTGCACCTCGACCTTCCCTTCGACCCCGCCGGCGCGGGGCGTTACGCGGAGCTCGTGTCCGCGCTGCGCGGGAACGTCTCCGCGGCGTTCGTCTCGATCTCCGTTCGCGCGCTGCCGAAGAGCGACGACGAGCGAAAGCAGGTGGCGCCCCTCTTCGCCGCGGCCGATGCCCTGGTCGCCTTCGTGTTCGGGCCGGGGCCTCGCGTCGATCCCGTCGCCACGGACGCCGTGCGGAGGCCGTGGTGGGCCGCCTACGACACGCGGGCGAGCGGGACGCTGCTCGGGCCCAACGGCGAAGCGCGCGGCAGCGTTCCGGCGTCGCTGCTCGACGCGCTCTCCGGCAACCCGCGGGTCGAGCTCGAGAACGACCTTTCCGCCAACGACGCGAGCTTCACGGCCTTCACGCTGACGGTGCGGGGACCGGTCAAGGCGGAAGGGCTGACGCTCGCGCCCGGCGACCGGATCGCCTTTCGGATCCCGTCGGTCAGCGAAATGCTGTTTCAGCTCGGCTCGAGCATGGCGGGCAAGCACTACGCCCTCGGGCGCGCCATTCTCTTCGAGGGCGCCGCGGAAGCGGAACGCGTCTTCTCGCTGGCGGCCTTCGAGGACGTCCTGCTCGGCCGCTCCCTCGTGCCGGTGCTCGAGGGCAGCGTGCGGCCGGCGGGCCGCAACGCCGTCGCGGTGGAGCTCGTGAACCGGTCGCACCAGGCGACCGTCGTGTCGCGCGTCGCCAACTGGATCGAGGTGGATCTCGCGCCCGCACGCCCCGCGGAGGTCCAGCTCGGCGGCTTCGACCGCTACGAGGTCTACGACGCGGCGGGACGCCCGGTCAGCCCGGGGCGCGCCACGCGCGTGCGCCTCTTCGAGACGCTCGTGGCGCCGGCGGAAACCGTGACGGCCGCGCGGATCGTCGTGCGGGGAGCGCTGCCGGCCAGCTGCTGCCGATACCGGGTCCACGCCTACGCGGCGGCGGGCCCGGAGGTCGTCGAGCGACTGGAGCACGCCGCCGCCCCCGCCCACGCCGGTCCCGAAGAAGCCGGCTACGCGGAAGGCGAGATAGTCGGGTCCTTGCGGCGGAAGAGCCCGGCGATCTTGCCGACGGGCCCCGAGCTGACGAAGACCAGGGACAGCGAAACGAGCGCGAGCTCCGGGCGCAGGGCGACGAGGACGAAAAAGAGGGCGATCGCCGGCAGGATCCAGCCCGGCCGCCGGCGCTTCAGGTCGAGGTCCTTGAACGAGCGGTACTTGATCGTCGAGATCATCAGGTAGGACAGCACGACCGTCAGGCCGAGCAGGCCGCCCATCCACATGCGGGAGACCAGGCGCTCGGGCGTGGCCAGGACGATGGCCGCGACCGAGCCGGCGGCCGCCGGGATCGGGAGACCGATGAAGTAGCGCTTGTCCGCCACGTGCGTCTGGATGTTGAAGCGCGCCAGGCGCATCGACCCGCAGACGACGAAGAGGAAGGATGCCATCCAGCCGAGACGATGGAAGTCCGCGAGGCCCCAGGAGTAGGCGAGCACGGCCGGGGCGACGCCGAAGGAGACCAGGTCGGCCAGCGAGTCGTACTCCTCGCCGAACTTGGAGGTCGAGTGCGTCATGCGGGCGATGCGGCCGTCGAGCCCGTCGAGGACCCCGGCCGCGATGATCAGGACGGCCGCGATCTCGAAGGTGCCGCGGATGGAGCACCAGAGCGAGAGGTAGCCGCAGAACAGGTTGCCGACGGTGAAGAGCGTCGGAAGGATGAAGAGGCCCCGCGAGAGACGCTCGCGCGAGATGCCGGCCATCTCAGGCCCCCTTCGGCCAGCGGACGATCGCCGTGCGTCCGGCCTTGAGCTTGTCGCCCGTCTTGACCAGGACCTCCGCGCCGTCGGGCACGAAGAGGTCGACGCGCGAGCCGAACTTGATCAGGCCGATCCGCTGGCCGCGCACGACCTGTTCGCCGACCTTCGGGTAGAAGACGATCCGGCGCGCGAGGGCGCCCGCGATCTGCTTGAACGTGATGCTGCCGGCCGCGGCCACGAGCGTGATGCGGTTCTGCTCGTTCTCGGTAGACGCCTTCTCGGCGAAGGCCGCCATCTTCTGTCCGCGCACGTACGCATAGTCGCCGAGGCGGCCGGACACCGGGGCCCGGTTGACGTGGCAGTTGAAGACCGACATGAACACCGTGAGCCGCCGCTTCGCGCCCGGCGGCGCCTCGGGTGCGTCGGCCACCGAGAGGACGGTGCCGTCGGCGGGCGAGACGATGGTTTCGTCGCCGCCTTCCGGCGTCCGCTCCGGATCGCGGAAGAACTGGAGCAGGAACAGTGTCGCGGCGCCCAAAACGGCCGCCGCCAGCGGGTGGCCGGTCAGAACGGCCACGCCCCCGGCGGCGAGAGTCGGAACGATGAAGGCCCAGCCTTCGCGGGCGATCGGAATCCTCAGCTGGGGACCTCTTCTCGATAGTGGCGGGAGATGGCTTCCATGCGGTCCTTGAGAGCGAGCTTTTCTTTCTTCAACCGTTTCTCTTCGAGCTCTTCGTCCTCGGACAGCCGGGACTTGACGGCCAGCTCGTGGAGCCGCTCCTCGTGGTGGCGGTGGGCCTCGTGCAGGCGATCGAGCTCCGGATCCGATACGGTCATCTCGCTGTTCCCAGTTTCCATCGCGTCAAACCTCCTTGAGTTTTGTGGTTCGTGGAAAGGGGCGAGGCGGGTCACGGTCTTAGTTTAGTCCCGGGGTCCGGGGGATTCAACGGTCAGCTTGTGCCAGAAAATAAAGGGAATACGGCACATTTACGGGGAGAGCGGCAGGACGAGCACGAGCGCGTCCTCGCCGTCCTGGTAGTACGCCCGGCGCCGGTACGCCTCGGTAAAGGCGTAGGACTTGTAGAACTCGCGTGCTGCGGCGTTGGACACGCGGACTTCGAGCGTGATCGCCGTGGAGCCGGCCGAGCGGGCGCGGGCCAGCGCATCCTCGAGGAGGGCCCGACCGTGGCCCTGCTTTCTCAGGCGCAGGTCGGTCGCGATCTTGTTGATGTGGAACTCCTCGTAGAGCGCCACCGCGAAGAGGTAGCCCCCGATCCGCGGCGTCCCGCCGTCGTCGCGGGCGAGGACCCGGATGTAGCGGTGCGGCTCGACGAGCTCGCTCGCGAAGAACTCGCGCTTCCACGGGATCGGGAAGGACTCCGACTCGATCCGCGCGACCTCGTCGAGGTCGAACGGTCCGGCCGGGCGCAGTCGGTAGGGCGCCGCCTGCGGCTCACGGAGCGCCACGTTTCTCCTCGGCGGCGCTCGGCCGCGAGTAGATGGCAGCGGAGGCGCCCGCGGCGTCCGGCTGCTTCGGCCGGCGCGACACGGCGGCGGCGAGCGCGGCGGCGGCGCTGCCTTCCCGTTCGTCCTTCAGGTCGACGACCCGGTCGCCGGCCGCGAATCCGGCCACGTCCTCGACGCGGACGAGCGCCGCGGGCCCCAGGGATCTCGCGCGGTCCTCCTCGAGGACGAAACGTTCGCAAACGGCCTCGCCGCGCCCGGCGTCGAGCACGGCGACCACTCGCTGCGGCGCCGTGGGCGCGCGCCGACTCGGCCATCGCCTCGAGCGTCGAGACGGGCTCGACGGCGATGCCCAGGCCGCGGCCGAGGCCCCAGGCCGTCGCGAGGCCCACGCGCAGTCCCGTGAACGAGCCCGGGCCCGCGCAAACGGCGATGCGCTCGCACGCGGAGAGCGCAAGGCCCGCTTCGGCCAGCGCCCGCTGCACGGCGGGCAACAGGTCTTCCGACGCGCGCCGGTCGACGGGCAGTCGCTGCTCGTACACGCGGCCGCGCGCGATCAGGGCGACGGCCGGTTGCGGGCTGGCGGCGTCGAGAGCAAGCACGTTCATGATCGGAAGGACGGGACGGACGGGCCGCCCGTGGGGCTTATGCTAGCAGACGCGTGAGCGCCACGACCTCCACTCCGAGCCCCCGCGTGACCCCGATGCTGCGGCAGTACTTCGAGATGAAGAGCCGCGTGCCGGACGCCATCCTCCTCTACCGGATGGGCGACTTTTACGAGATGTTCTTCGAGGACGCCAAGGAGGCGGCGCCCCTGCTGGGGATCGCCCTGACGCGCCGCAACAAGGACTCGGACATCGAGGCCCCGATGTGCGGCGTGCCGCACCAGAGCGTCGAGCACCACATCTCCAGGCTCGTCTCGGCGGGCCGGAAGGTGGCCGTCTGCGACCAGGTCGAGGACCCCCGCACGGCCAAGGGCATCGTGCGCCGCGACATCACGCGCGTCGTCACGCCCGGCACCGTGCTGGACGCGGAATCCCTCGTGCCGGACGCGCCCTCCTACCTCGCCGCGCTCGTTCCGGGAGAGCCGGACTGGGGCCTGGCCTTCCTCGACCTGTCGACGGGGCGGTTCCATGCGGGCGTCGTCGCCGCCTCGCGGGTGGAGGACGCGCTGGCGCTCTTCCGGCCGCGCGAGATCCTGCTGCCGGACGGCGCGGCCGAGCCGGGCTTCCGGGCGACGCTGTCCCGGCGCGACGCGGCGTGGTGGCAGGAGGCGCCGCGCCAGGGCGCGGGCTTCGAGGCCCTCGCGGCCCCCGCGCGCGATGCGGCCTCGGCGGCGCTCGCCTACGCGCACCAGATGCGGCCCGGGGGTCTCGGGCACATCGGGCCTCCGGCCGGACTCGAGTTCGGTTCGCGCATGGGCCTCGACCAGTCCGCGATCGCGACGCTCGAGCTCTTCGAGTCCTCGGACGGGACGCGCGAGCGCAGCCTCTTCGCCCTGATCGACCGGACGCGCACGCCGCTCGGCGCCCGCGCGCTGCGCGAAGCGCTGGCGCATCCTTCGCTCGACCCCGTCGAGCTCGGGGCGCGCTGGGACGCGGTCGAGGAGCTCGTGCGCCGGGCCGATGTCGCGGAGTCCATGCAGCTCGCGCTCGAAGAGGTCGGGGATCTGGAACGGCGCTTTGCCCGCGTGTCCGTCGGGACGGCGGGGCCGCGCGAGGTGGCGGCGCTGGGCGCCGGGTTGAAGAGCGTGCCGCGCGTCACCGCCGCGGCGTCCGCGCTTTCGGCCGGACGCTTCCGCTCGCTGTGCGAGGCGATACCCGACACGCAGGACTGCGTCGCCCGGATCGAGGCGACGCTCGGGCCGGAACCTCCCGTCCTCGCCTCGGCCGGCGGCTTCATCCGCGAGGGCGCCGACGCGGAGCTCGACTCCCTGCGCAGCCTGCGGCGCGACGCCCAGGGGGCGTTGCTCGCCATCGAGGCCGAGGAGCGGCGCCGCAGCGGGATCTCGACCGTGCGGGTCAAGTTCAACCGTGTCTTCGGCTACTCGCTCGAGGTGGGCAACGCGCACCGGGAAAAGGTCCCGGCCGACTGGATCCGCAAGCAGTCGCTGGCCAACGCCGAGCGCTACGTGACGCCGGCGCTCAAGGAGCTCGAGGAAAAGATCCTCGGCGCCGAGGACCGCATCGGCGAGATCGAGGGCCGCCTCTACAAGGAGTTGTTGTCTTCGCTGCTCGCGGGCGGGCAGACCGCGTCGCGAAGACGGCGGCGATCGTCGCCGAGCTCGACCTCTTCGCGAGCCTCGCCGAGGTGGCGCGCTCGGGCCGCTGGGTGCGGCCGCGTCTCTCGGCGGTCCCGCGCCTCTGCATCACCGGCGGCCGCCATCCCGCTCGTCGAGCGCCTGCGCCGGGAAGAGCCGTTCATCCCGAACGACACGGATCTCTCCGGCGAGAAGCGGATCCAGCTCGTGACGGGACCGAACATGGGCGGCAAGTCCACGTACCTGCGCCAGGTCGCGACGATCGCCCTGCTCGCGCAGGCGGGCTCGTTCGTCCCGGCCGAGCAGGTCGAGCTCTCGGTGATCGACCGCATCTTCACGCGCGTCGGCGCGGCCGACTATCTTTCGCGGGGCGAGTCCACGTTCATGGTCGAGATGCTCGAGGCCGCCGCGATCGTGCGGGAAGCCACGCCGCGGAGCCTCGTCATCCTGGACGAGGTCGGGCGCGGCACTTCGACGTTCGACGGCCTCTCGATCGCCTGGGCGCTGCTCGAGTACCTCCACGACACGCCGGAGAAGGCCGCCCTCGTGCTCTTCGCGACGCACTACCACGAGCTGACGGAGATCGCGCTCGTGAAGCCGGCGGTCGTCAACACGACGATGGCGGTGCGCGAGGTCGGCGGCCGCGTGGTGTTCCTGCGCAAGGTCGTGCCGGGCGCGGCGGACCGCAGCTACGGCATCCACGTCGCGGAGCTCGCGGGCCTGCCCGGCGCGGTGACCGCCCGCGCGCGCGAGGTGCTCGCAAACCTCGAGAAACAGGAGCTCGACGTCCAGGGCGCTCCCGTGCTGGCGCGCAAGCAGGGCGAGAGCGCGGGCAGCGGCCAGTTCCTGCTGTTCTCCTCGGAAGAGGAGCTGGCCCTCGAAAAGCTCCGGGCGCTCGACGTGAACCAGATGACCCCCGTCGCCGCGCTTTCGATGCTCGCGGCGCTCCAGGAGCGCCTCAGAAGGTCGTGAGCGGCGGACTCTTCGGCGTGGGCCTGGCCGGCCCCGTGCTCGAACGCTCCGAGCGGGAGATTCTCGCTGCGGCCGTTCCGCGCGGCGTCATCCTGTTTCGCCGCAACATCGAGGACGAGCAGCGGCTGACCCGGTTGATCGGCGCAGCTGCGCGAGCTCGGCGTGCGGCATCTCTACCTCGATCAGGAGGGCGGCCCGGTCGACCGGCTGCGCGACCTCGTCGCGCCGACACCTTCCCTTCAGAAGACCGCGCGAGCGGGCACGGCACGGCGCGCCGGCGCGGCCGTCGGGGCGATGCTCGCGCGTCTGGGCTTCGACGTGGATCTGGCGCCCGTCGTGGACCGCGCCGTCTCGGGCGGGGGAGCGCTGGTCCTCGGGGAGCGCAGCGCGTCCGCGAGCCCCGATGCGATCGTCGCGGGGGCCGGGGCGTTTCTCGACGGCCTGCAGAGCCAGGGCGTGGGCGGCTGCCTCAAGCATTTTCCGGGCCTCGGCCGGGCCGCGCTCGACACGCACAAGTCCCTGCCGGTGGTGCCGGCCGATCCGGCCGAGGACGCGCTGGATCTCGCGCCCTTCCGCCGGCTGATGGAGCGGGCGCGGGCCGTGATGATCTCGCATGCGGCCGGCGCCGACGGCCTTCCCGCCTCGCTGTCGCCCGTGGTGGCGACCGGGCAGCTGCGGACCGGCCTCGGCTTTTCCGGCGCGTCCTTCTCGGACGACCTCGAGATGGGCGCCCTCGACGCGTTCGGCGACCTGCCGGAGCGCTGCGTGCGCGCATCGGCCGCGGGGTGCGACCTCCTGCTGGTCTGCCGGCGGATCGAGGAGTACCCGGCGTGCGTCGAGGCGGTGGAGCGGTCGGTTCCGCGCGCGCGCCGCGAGCAAGCCATGGCGCGGCTCGATGCCTACGGCGCCCACGTCGAGTCGTTGCGGCGCGAGGCGGGAACGCCGGAGATCACGCTCGCCGCAATCCGGGCGGAGCTCAAGAGCCTGGCTTAGCGGCTCCCACGGGGCGGCCACGGGGCCGCCCCTTCGACACGCAGCTCGAAACCGGCGGCGCCGTCTAGAACGGCACGTCGTCGTCGTAGCCGCCCACCGGGGCCGGCTCGGGGGCGTCGGCGACTTCGCGGGCCGGGCTCGGGCCTGCACTGCGTCCGCCTTCTTCCCGACGGCCGAGCATGACGACGTTGGAGGCCTTGATCTCGGTCTTGTACCTCTTCTGCCCGTTCTGGTCTTCCCAGCTGCGCGTCTGCAGGCTGCCTTCGACGTAGATCTGCTTGCCCTTCTGCAAGTACTCGCCGCAGATCTGCGCGAGCTTCTCCCACGCCACGATGTCGTGCCACTCGGTTCGTTCCTGCTTGGCGCCGGAAGCGTCCTTCCAGGCGGTCGTCGTCGCGAGCGAAAAGCGCGCGAGGGTGGTGCCTTGCGGGGTCGTGCGGATCTCCGGGTCTTTTCCGAGGTTTCCGATCAGGATCACTTTGTTGACGCTGGCCATGTGTTCGCCCTCCTTTCAGGTGCTGACACCATATTCCAGTTTCCGCCGGACAGATGATGTCCGGGTGTCGCGACCGGCTAGAATCCGGCAACGCATGCCCGGCCACGACAACGAAGAGGCCCGCGGCCGCCTGGTCCGCTCGGCTTCCACGATCACGCCGCTGACGCTCCTTTCCCGGCTGACGGGGTACCTGCGGGACAAGGTGATCGCGCTGCTGCTCGGCGCCGGGATGCGCAGCGACGCCTTCTTCGTGGCCTTCCGCATTCCCAACATGCTGCGGGAGATCATCGGCGAGGGCGCGATGTCCTCGGCCGTGATCCCGGTCTACGCGGAGGTGTCCTCCCAACGCAGCGAGGAAGAGGCGCGGGCGTTCGTCGGCCGGGTCGCCGGGACCTTCGCCCTGATCCTGACCGCGATCACGGCGCTCGGCATTCTCGTTTCCCCGTGGCTCGTGAACCTGCTCGCCGGCCAGTTCCATGCGACGCCCGGCAAGTTCGAGCTGACGGTCGCGCTGAACCGCTGGATCTTCCCCTACATCCTGCTCGTGTCCCTGGCCGCCCTGTGCCAGGCCATCCTGAACGCGCATCACCGGTTCGCCGTCGCCGCGGCGGCGCCGATCCTGTTGAACGTCGCGCTCATTCTGTCCGCGCTCTTCCTCTCTCCGCGGCTCGCGGAGCCGACGTACGGACTGGCGTTCGGCGTCCTGCTGGGCGGATTCCTCCAGATCGCGATCCAGATTCCGCAGCTGCGGCGGCTGCGCGCGATGGGCCGGCCCGCCCTCGGATGGAAGGATCCGGCCGTGCGGTCGGTGCTCCTGCTGATGTCGCCGCGCCTGATCGCCTACGGCATCAATAGCGTCAACACGGTGGTCGCCACCCGGTTCGCGGCCGGGCTCGGCAACTCGAGCGTGTCCCACATGTACTACGCCAACCGCCTCAAGGAGCTCGTCCTCGGCGGCTTTGCCGTGTCGGTGGCGACGGCCGTCCTGCCCCTGCTGTCGAAGCAGGCCCTCTCGCCGGACCGTGAGCCGTTCAAGGACAGCCTCGCGTTCGCGCTGCGGCTGATCGCCTTCGTGACGGTGCCGGCGACCGTGGGGCTCGTCCTGCTCCAGGTGCCGATCGTGCGAGTCCTGTTCCAGGGCGGCCGCTTCGGCGCGGCCGACACCGAGGCCACCGCGGGAGTGCTCGCGACCCTGGCGCTCGGCCTCTTCTTCTTCGCGGGGGTCCGGGTCATCGTCCCCGCCTTCTACGCGCTGAAGAACACGACGCTGCCGGTGGTGGCGGCGTTCGCCGACGCGGTCGTCTTCGTCACCCTCTGCATCCTGCTCACGCATCCGCTCGGTCTGCCCGGCATCGGTCTGGCCGCCTCGGCGGCGGCCGCCGTCAACGTGGCCGTCCTCATGATCGCCCTTCGCCGGCGCGAGGGCCCGCTGCGGGGCCGCGCGATCGGAAACTCGCTCGTGCGCGTGGCCGCGGCGGCGGCGGTGATGGGGGGATTGCTGTGGGCGCTCGGCCGCGTCGTTCCCGAGGCGGCGTACGCCGGCTGGCGCGGCGCGGGGCTGCTCACGCTCGTCATCGCGGGAGCGTCGGTCTGCTACTGGCTGGCCGCGCACTGGCTCGGCGCGCCCGAGCCGGCAGAGTTGCGCCGCATCGCCGCGAAACGGCGCAAGTGAAGATCGCGAAACGGCGCAAGTGAAGACGCGAGACGGCGCCAGTGAAGCTCGTCGTTCAGCGCGTGTCGCGCGCCGCCGTGCGCGTGGAAGGCCGGACGGTCGGCGAGATCGGCCGGGGCTTCCTCGTGCTGTTCGGAGCCGAGGTCGGCGACGCGCCGGCGGCGGCCGAGGAAGCGGCCCGCAAGGTGGCCGGACTGCGCGTCTTCGACGACGCCGCCGGAAAGATGAATCTCGCACTGGCGGACGTCGGAGGCGCCGTGCTCGCCGTCTCGCAGTTCACGCTGGCGGCAGACCTGTCGCGCGGCCGGCGGCCCGGATTCGACCGCGCCCTCCGCGGGCCGGAAGCCGAGCCCCTCTACGAGCGGTTCGTCGCCGCGCTCCGGGCGCAGGGTCTGACCGTCGCGACGGGAGTCTTCGGCGCCTCGATGGACGTCGAGCTCGTCAACGAAGGGCCTGCGACGTTCCTGCTGGACGTGCCGCCGGCTCCGTGACGTCCGCCTGCTTGATCGGCGAGAGCGAGAAGCACAGCAGGAAGACCGCGATGCAGGCGAGCGCGACGAGCTGCCGGCCGAAATCGAGCGGGGCGTCGTCGTCGTCGACGGGGGGGTGGGCCAGTCCCATCACGGCCGTCATCAGGAGCGGAAGGACGAGCCACACCGCGGAGCTCGTGATACCCGCGACCACGCAGAGCGCCAGGATGACGGCCGACACGCGCGGCTGCAGCTTGCCGGCGGCGGCGCGCAGGACGTGCCCTCCGTCCAGCTGACCGATCGGCAACAGGTTGAGGCACGTGACGAGAAGGCCGAACCACGCGGCCATGAACGTCGGGTGTTCGTGCACCGTGGCGCTCGTGTACGGGCCGATGTGCATCCATGCCTGCGCCCAACGGACGATCAGCGGGTAGTCGAAGAGCGTGGTGTCGGGCGTGAGCGGCGTCGTCGACGGACGGGGGTGCGCGACGCCGTAGAGGAGAAAGGGCAGCGTCGCGAGGAAGCCGGCCAGCGGTCCGGCAGCGCCGACGTCGATGAGCTGCTTCTTGGTGCGGATCGGCTCCTTGATCTGGATCACCGCGCCGAAGGTGCCCGACGGCACGAAGAACGGCGGCAGCAGAAAGGGCGACGGGATGAAGTACGGAAGCGTCGCGGCCAGGCCGTAGCGCCGGCACATGAAGTAATGACCGAGCTCGTGGATGCCGAGGATCGTCATCAGCGGAACGGAGAAGGCGAACCCGTCCGAGAAATGGCCGCCCTTCGCGAGAAAGCCGCCCTTCTCCGTGAAGGCGAGACCTCCGGCCAGCGTCGTCGTGACGAACGTCAGCCCCAGCAGCGCGAGATGGAAGAAGGGACTGTTGCGGACGCGTCTCCAGCCGCGGGGCTCCGGTGGAATGTCGACGAACGGGTCGTCGGGCGGCGCTTGCACCCGCGCTAGTTCGGAATCGCGCGGCGCAGGTCCATCAGCAGGCGCGCCAGCGAGCTTCCGAGCGCGCTCGAGGCGATCTCGAGGCTGCGGTAGTCGTCCTCGTTCATCGGCGCGCCGAGGCGGTCCGCGTAGAGAAACGCGACCAGGCGGTCCTTGATCCGCACCGGAAAGACCGCGCACGCTGCCGCGGCCTTGTCGCCGAGCAGGGCGGCGAGCTTGGGCGGCACGAGGATGCGCGAGAGCGGACCGCGGTGCGGCGAGCCCGAGAGCTTCACGAAGGCGAAGATGGAGGGATCTCCCCAGGAGACCCGGATGGAGGACACGCGGTCGCGCGTCAAACCCGAGCCGCGAGCGGTCCAGCCCTGGACCGCTT
Source organism: uncultured Acidobacteriota bacterium (assembly GCA_963843325.1). Taxonomy (GTDB): domain Bacteria; phylum Acidobacteriota; class Thermoanaerobaculia; order UBA5066; family Gp7-AA6; genus DAHUXD01. The sequence goes on along the minus strand of CAWJKC010000008.1, from coordinate 477,029 downwards.
CGACTCCCGACACGAAGAGGATCGCGCGGGGAAACTTTCCGCAGACGGTTTCGAGCGTGGAGTCGGCGAGCCGATCGCGCGCAGGCGAGCGCACCTCGGTGCGCGGGGCGGGGGCAGCCTCGGCTTCGACGGGGCGCTCCCACATCGTCCCGGCAATCGGGTCCTCGATCGCCGCCGCCTCGGGGCGCCACATGCCGTCGGCGAGCTCGTCGGGCGTCGGCGCGTGGGCCGGCTCGAAATCCGGAAGGAAGTCGGGCGCGTCGGCGAGCTCGCGCCCCGCGTGCTCGGCGGAGACGAAGGGCGCGGCATAGGACAGGGCGCGCGCGGGGCCCGCCGGTGCGCCGGGCGCGATCGGAATCTGGCGCGAGGGCGCCGCGCCGCGCGCGTTGACGAAGCGTCCCGCGATGGGCGACGGCTGCGTGGCGCGCAGGCGATAGAGCCGGCGCTCCTCGTTGCGCTCGAGCTTGTTGAGCACGCCGCGGAACTCGAGCGGAATCGGCCGCCCGTAAAAGAGCTGAAACGCCTGCAGCAGGCGCACCTCGGAGATCACCGCGGGAACGACGGGCCGGCCGGTGACTGCCGACACTTCGTCGACGGCGGCGAGATTGGAGGGGTTCTTGAATGCGACGCGCACGCCACGACCCTCGAGCGCGTACGGCACGGCCGCGAGGCGGACCGCCGAGCGCTCGGAGAGCAGTCGCACGATCTGCGGAGGCGTCTTCAGGATCTCGGGCCACGTCACGTAATCGCAGCGGTGAATCGCCGACAGCGCCTTCAGCAGGTTCTCCTCGGGGAGCAGGTCGCGGTCGAGGAGGATCGTGCCGAGACGGAAGGGCTCGCCGGTGTGACGCTGAAATCCGAGAGCGCTTTGCACGGCGACGTCCGAGAGGACGCCCTCTGAGACGAGGAGCTCGCCGATGCGCGGCATGGAGGGGATTCTATCTACTAGTTGCCTTCCGATGTCAGGGAAGATCGCGCAGGTCTTTTCCCGGCTTGAAGCGGATGGTGTTGCCGGGCGGGATCGAGACCTCGACGCCCGTCTTCGGGTTGCGACCGATGCCGCGCTTGCGGCGCTTCACCTGGAAGACGCCGAAGCCGCGCAGCTCGATGCGGTCGCCGGCGCCGAGGGCCGAGCGCATGGCTTCGATGACCGTTTCCACGGCCGTCGCGGCCTTGGCGCGCGGGATCTGCGCGAGATCAACCACGCGGTCGACGATGTCGGCTTTGATCATGGCTCCTCCGGGATGACGAGGATTATATAACCTGCTTTTTCTTCAATCGGATGGAGGCCGCCAGGGAGGCGGCCGCAGCCCCGGCCAGCTCCCGGAGATACATCAGGTCGGCCGGTGTCGCCCCCTGCGTCCCCGCGCATTCGGCATACAAAAAGGCCACCGTCTTTTCACGCATCAGGACCGGCTGGACCACGCATTCGGTGGGCCAGCCTCCGAGCGCCGCGGTCAGGGCGTCGTGGCGGGGCAGGGGCGGCAGAGGGCCGAGGTAGAAGGCCCGGCTCATCCGGACATTCAGGAAGATGGAGGGCTCGGACCAGGGGATCTCGACGGCGCGCAGGGCATTGGCATCCACGCGCTCGCCCGCCCCGGACCAGCCCGCGATGCCGTCGGGGCGAACCGCGAAAACGGCGCTGCGCGCGAAGCGCCGCCGCATGGCGCGCAGGGCCGCGTCGAAGACGCCGTCGCGATCGCGGGCGGCCAGCATGTCGCCGAAGTCGGCGGCCGTCGGCATGCCGGCGTCCGGCGGGGCCGAAGCAGGCGCCTCGCGGGGCGTCGACACGGTGCGGCGCCAGGAGGGCGGCGGCAGCGGCGGGGGAAGCGGGGCAACCGCACCCGCGCCGGGAGCCTCGGGCATCGGCCGCGCTTCCGCTCCCGGTAGCTCCTCCCAGGGAATCGACTCGGGCTCTGCCTCGGCGGGTTCCGCGGGCGCGGGCGGCGCGGGCAGCCCGCCCCAGCCAACCGGCGGCAGGTCGGGAACGTTCCAGGTCTGGGGCAGCGCGTCCTCGTCCGGATCGCGCGGGACCGGCGGCGCCAGGCCCGGCAAGTGCTGGGTCGGGGCCGAGAAGTCGGGCGGAGGCGGCAGCGACTTTTTGATGACGGACGGCAGGACCGGACGCGAGAGCTTCTCCGCGAGGATCGCAAACCGCGGCGTTCGGCGTTCGGCGTAGTACTTCTCGAGCGCCTGGTAGATCCGGACCTCGGGCGCCGCGGCCGGGATGATCTTCTTTCCGGTGACGAAGAAGAGCTCGTCGAGCACGCGCAGGTTCGCAGGGTCCCGCAGGACGACGCGCACGAACCCTTCGCCGACCTCGACGGGCAGCGCGGAGTGGCGGATCGCAAACTTCGCCGGCAGCGCGGCAATGACGGGGGCCGGAATGGATCCCAGGGTGCGCCACGGCACGTAGTCGCAGCCGTGCTGCTCGGACAGCGCCTTGCCCACGTCGTCCTCGGAGACCGACCCGCGCTCGAGCAGGAGTGTTCCGATACGCCCGCCCGTAAACCCCTGAACTGCCAGCGCGCGATGCACGTTCTCTTCGCTGACGGCGCCGGCCCGAACGAGTATTACGCCCAGTCGCGGCATGTCTGGAACGATTATCGCGTACCCGCTGTTGAAAAGGGACACCCGCTGTCGGGTGTCAGCGGGAAAGGCCCGTTGATCGTGCTAGATTGCTGAGGTGAAGGTGAAGCTCGGTTCCCTGCTTTTCGCTCTCTCGATCGCGACCGTTACTGCCACCGCCTCCCCGGTCGACGACCCCCTGGCCGAGAGCCGGCGCGCTTTTCTGGCGGCCCGGACGGCCCTGGCGGACGGCCGCTATCAGGACGCCCTGACGCTCTACCGGAAGGTCCTCGAGGTCGTCCCCAACGACCCGATCGTCCACCTCGAGTACGCGCAACTTCTGCGCGACCTGAACGTCCCCGACGAGGCCACGCGCCAGGCGCGTGACGCCGTCCGGCTCGATCCAAACCTCGCCGAGGCGAGGCGCCTGCTCGGGACGCTGGAGCTCGCGGCGGCCGACAAGGACTCTTCGCGGCTGCCGGCAGCCATCGACGAGCTCACGGCCGCGCACCGCCTTTCACCGAACGACCTCGGCACGTCCGTGACCCTCGCCCGCGCCCTGCTTGCGGCCGACCGTCCCCAGGAGGCGGCCGCCGTTCTCGACGACCTGACCGAGATCGCGGGGCAGCCCGCGATCCAGCGGCTCGCCGCCGAGGCCAAGGCCAAGAGCGGTCACCTGCACGAGGCCGAACAGCTCTACCGCGCGCTCTACGAGGCCGACCCGGGAGACCGGGAGATCGCCGCCGCGCTCATCGACGTCTACGAAGACCAGGACAAGCTCGACGAGGCGCTGGCCGTGCTCGAGCAGCTCGCCGCGCGCGATTCCGAGAATCCGGCGGTGGGCGAGCGGATCGTCCTGGATCTGGCTCGGGCCGGGCGGTTTCCCGAAGCGGAGCAGAGGGCGCGCGCGATCCTGACCAAGCGCCAGGAGAACCGCGCCGCGCAGCGCCTGCTCGCGACGGTGCTCTTCGAGCGCGGCACCTCGGCCGAAGGCGAGCGGATCCTGCGCAACCTGATGGAAGCCGATGCCGACGATCCGTCGGCGCGCCGCCTCCTCGCCTCCGAATACGTCCGGGAACGCCGGTTCAACGAAGCGAAGGTGATGTACCAGGACATGATCAAGGCGGCCGGCGACGAACCCCGCAAGCGCGAGATCAAGGCTTCCGCGGTGGTCGAGCTCGGCTTCATCGCCTACCTCGAGCGCGATTACGCCGAGGCGAAGAAGATCCTCGGCCCCGTCGCGATCAACGGACCTTCGGTCCAGGGCCGCGCCGCCCGCATCCTGCTCGCCGCCGACCGCGACTCGGAGGACTTCACCGACGGCCTGGCCCGCGCCAAAGCGCTTTCCGCGGCGCAGCCCACGGACCCCGAGTGGGAGGCCGCGACGGCCGAGTTCCAATACCGCCTCGGCGACAAGAAGACGGCCCTGGCGAAGCTCGACGCGCTCGGCGCCTCCGGCCAGCTCGAGAAGATGATGGCGGCCGCCGACGCGTACGGTCGGCTGAAACTCTACGAGCCCGCCGTGCGGATCGCGCGCGAGGCCGTGGCCAAGAACCCCGAGTCGACCGACGCGCTGTTCCGGCTGGGCTCGAGCCTGGAACGCGGCGGTAACCCGGCCGAGGGCGAGAAGGTGTTCCTCCAGCTGCTCGCGATGCGACCGAACGACTCCGCCACGCAGAACTACCTCGGGTACATGTGGGCGGACCAGGGCGTGCAGCTCGAGAAGGCCAGGGACATGCTCGAGAAGGCGGTCGCGCGCGAACCTCGCAATGCCGCGTACCTCGACTCGCTCGGCTGGGCGTATTTCCGCCTGGGCGAGCTGCAGAACGCGGACAAGAATCTGCGCGAGGCCTACCGGCGCGAGCCGGCGGACCCGACGATCGAGGAGCACATCGGCGACCTCGAGGCGCGGCAGGGCAACATGGAGGGTGCGATCCGCCACTGGGAGAAGGCTCTCGCGCTCAAGCACGACGAGCCCGATCGCGTGCGCGAAAAGCTCCAGAAGGCGCGCGCACCCGTCTCGCAGCGTTGAGCCTCCGGTCCCTGCGCCTCCCGCTCCTCGCGTCCCTGCTCTGCGCCCTCGCCGCGTGCGCGACGACGGGCAACCAGCCTGAGCTCGCCCCGGCAACCCCCGAGCAACGGGAGCAGGCCCTCGGAATCTGGAACGCGGCCGTCGAGCGCGCGGCGAGTCTCTCCGCTTCCCGCCTCCTCTACGACGCGAAGATGGCCTCCGGCGCCGCGCCGTCGGTGCCGGGAACCCTCGCGGTCACCTACGACGGGAAGGCGGTGACGGTCGCATCGCTGACCGGCCCGTTCGGCTCGCGCGTGGCCGAGTACCGGGACGGCACCGTGACCGGCGAAGACAAGCGAGCGCTCGTCGTGGATCCCGAGGTGCTGCGCTCGGTCCTCGCGGGAGCGTGGGGCAGCGGGTCCTCGCCCCTCTCGGTCGAGGGCTGCGACGCAGCCCAGTGCCTCCTCGCGTGGAAGGTCGAGGACGGCCGCGGCACCGCGTTCGTCGAGCTCGCCGGGGGCGTGCGGTCGATGGATCTGTCGGGTGCATCCGGTCACCTCCTGGTGGGCTATGCCGGCGAGGCCCGGCCCTGGCCGGCGCAAGTCACCGTCCGGGACATGAACAGCGGGCGGCACCTGGCCCTGAAGCTCGTCGCGGTCGAGCCGATCCACGCGGCGGGGAGCGCGGGCCGATGAGCTTCTCGGTCGAGGCGCCCTGCAAGATCAATCGCGAGCTGCGCGTCGGGAAGATCCGCGCGGACGGATTTCACGAGGTCTTCTCCCGCATGGTCTCGATCGATCTGGCGGACCGGCTGACGGCCGCGCCGGCCGACTCCCTCGAGTTCTCCTGCGACGATCCGACCGTTCCCACGGGCGACGAGAACCTCGTCGTCCACGCGGCGCGACTGCTCGCCGAATGCGCGGGCGTCGTCGCGCGCGTGCATCTGCACCTCGAGAAGCGCGTGCCGATGGGCGGCGGGCTCGGGGGCGGGAGCGCGGATGCCGGCGTCACGCTGCTGCTGCTGGCCCGGTTCTGGAACCTCGCGCCCGAGGCGAGGCAGTGGCTTCCCGAGATCGCCGCGAAGCTCGGCAGCGACGTGCCGTTCTTCCTCGGGGGAGGCCAGGCGGACGTCACGGGGCGCGGGGAAATCGTGACTCCGGTCGTGGATTTTCCCGAGACCCCGCTCCTGCTTCTCGTCCCCCCGTTCCCGGTCTCGACGGCCGCCGTCTACAGGACTTACGCCGGAAGGGGGGTGCTGCCGGACCGGCTCGCCGTGAGTGATCCGGCCCACCGGAACCTGCTCGGGCCGAACGATCTGGCTCCAGCCGTGTTAGAAGTAGAACCCAGGATGGAGCCTTACCTCTCCTCCGTTGCGAAGTGGACCGACGACTTCGCGATCAGCGGCTCCGGCGCGACCATCGCCCTCGCCGCCGCGCCCGGAGCGCGCGAAGATCTCGCGCGCCGCCACCCCGAGGCGCGCCTCTTTCCCTGCCAAACGCTCAGCCGTCACGCGTACGCAGTGCGAGCCAACCCCGGCGGAGGTGCCCCATGACCATCACCCAGGTGAAAGTGTTCCCGGTCCAGGAGGAGAAGCTCAAGGCCTACGTTTCGATCGTGTTCGACGCCTGCTTCCTCGTTTCGGATCTGAAGATCATCCAGGGCCCCACCGGTCTCTTTCTCTCGATGCCGTCGAAGAGAAAGAAGAACGGCGAGTTCAAGGACGTCGCGCACCCCTTGAACCGCGAGACCCGGGAGATGCTCGAGAGGCGCATCTTCGAGGAGTACGAAAAGGCGAGGGCGGCGGGTCCCGATTCTCCTCCGCCCGGAGCCGAGACGCCGGGCAGCCCCGCGTCCGGCGACTCCGCGGAGTGACGGCGGGTCGCTAGCGTCCGGTTCTCCGAGCGGGGCGCCGGCGGGAGATCGCGGCCTCGACGAGCCGGGATGCTTCCGCGCCTTCGAGCGTGCCGCGTTCCACGAGCGCCGCGGCGAGGGCTTCGATTCCGGACCAGACCGCTGGCATCCTGACCAGGCGGCGCGATTCCCGCTCCCATCCCCTCCAGATGTTCGTCTGCTCCTCGCGCCGCTCCGGCCCGCCCGGCGCAACCTCCTCGAGAATGTCTCGCGCCGCCCGTTCGTCCTCGCGGTAGCCGCCGGGAAAGCGGCAGCGCGGGCAGAATCTCTTTTCGGCGTGGTACCCGGCGAACGCGACGACGCCGTCGGGGTAGTCGAAACGGATCACCGTCCGCCCGAGATAGGTGATCGCGCGGCCGGGAGCCGGCGCCGTCCCCGGCTTGATGGAGATGCGCTTGATGCGGTGGCCCCGGAAGTGCGCCACGACGCCGTGCCCGGCCTCGTGGTACGCCTGACGGTGGAGCGGGCTCCTCATCGACTCTTGCGGCCCGCGGCTTCGTGCAGCACCCGCAGAGAGTATCGCCGAGGCCTCGCGTCGGCCGAATCGAGAGCGAGAGGCCGTAGAATCAAAGCGCCACCGCTGCTGGGGCGTCGCCAAATTGGTAAGGCACCGGCCTTTGGAGCCGGCATTTCTAGGTTCGAGTCCTAGCGCCCCAGCCACTTTCCCCGGCCGCCTTTGTGCCCGGCGACGGAGCGCCCGAGAGTCGGAGCCTTCTACGTCTCTCGGTCGCCGGCGATTCCGTCCGAAACGAACTGGCGAGTGCATGACCCGTATACAGGACTAGTCAGGAGGAACATTTTGAAATATTTCCTTGCCTTGGGCCTGCTCGTCGCGATTCCCGTAAACGCTCAAATACCGCCTCAACCCGTGGAGATCTCTCCGTTCTTCGGTTATCTCCTTGGCGGCACTCGTTTCATCAGCATCCCGGGCCTCTGGATCCCAGACTGCCGACCATCACTTTCGGAATCGCGCTGGCTACAACGTGACGCGACCTGAGCCTGAGTGCAGTGGTCGCACACTGAGACGAGCTGACACACCCTCCTGAGCCGCTGACGATTGACTTTTTCCTTGCTGGTCTCAGCTACAACTTCGCGCGACTCAGTTCCGCCCCTACATTTCGGCAGGGCTCGGAGCGCCCTCGTCTCGGCTCAACGCCACGCCGTCATCGTCGAGCCGGAGGTTCAATGGACACGAACGCAGACGAACATCACCGGAACTGGAATCCCGGTCAATCTGGACATTGACTATCTGCTCGCCGGAGTGAGTTACAACTTCTGCGCGGGAAACATTCGCCCGTACGCGACGTTAGGAGTCGGCGCGGCTCTTCTGAGCTCCGACGTGCGATTCAGGGCCCATCCGCGACAAGCTTTGCCGCGACCGCAGGGATGGGCGTGAAGGCCTTTCTCACGCCGAACATCGGAATTCGGTTGGAAGGTCGCGGGTACGTTTCCGAGTTATCCCGGATCCACTCCGATTTCCCTTCCCCTGCACATGGCCCTCCCGGCGGCGCACGGAGGGCCGGTTGTCCCCACTCCCTGCATTCACGGCTGGCTTCTCAACGGTGACGTACGGGCGGTCTGATCTTCGCGTTCTAGCGGCGCGTTCGGATTCGCGTCGAGGATCGACTCCGAATCCATTCCCGCATACAATCCCGCTCGCTTGACGAGCCACGCGTTCAACTACGGCGATCTCAAGATCTTCTCGGGCCGCGCGCATCCTGCCCTGGCCCAGGAGATGTGCGCGTACCTGCAGATGCCGCTCGGGGAGCTGACGCTCTACAACTTCTCGGACGGCGAGGACTACTGCCAGATCGACGAGAACGTGCGCGGGGCGGACGTGTTCGTCGTGCAGCCGACGTGCTCGCCGGTCAACGACCACATGATGGAGCTGCTGATCCTGCTCGACGCCTTCCGGCGGTCCTCGGCGTCGCGGATCACGGCGGTGCTGCCGTACTTCGGGTACGCGCGGCAGGACAAGAAGGACAAGCCGCGCGTTCCGATCGCGGCGAAGCTGATGGCGGACCTGCTGACGGCCGCCGGGGCGGACCGGATCCTGACGATGGACCTCCACGCGGCGCAGATCCAGGGGTTCTTCAACATCCCGGTGGACCACCTGTTCGCCGCGCCGGTGATCCTGGACGCGATCCGAAAGCTCGTCCCGGAGGAGCTCGTGATCGTCTCGCCCGACGTGGGCGGCCTGACGCGCGCCCGGGCGATCGCCAAGCGGCTCGACGCGGCGCTGGCGGTCATCGACAAGCGGCGCACCGGCAAGAACGAAACCGAGATCCTCAGGGTCGTCGGCGAGGTCGAGGGCAAGGACGTCCTGATCCTGGACGACATCATCGACACGGCCGGCACGCTCGTCCAGGCCGAGGCCGCTCTGCGCCGCCAGGGGGCCCGTCGGACGTACGCCGCGGCGGTCCACGGGGTCTTTTCGGGGCCCGCCCTGGAGCGGATCGAGGGCTCCGGACTGGAATCTTTGCTGGTCACCAACACCATCCCCGTCGAGGCCGCAATGGCCCGTTGCCCCCGTATCAAGGCCCTTTCGGTGGCCCCCCTGCTGGGGGAGGCCATCAAGCGGATCCATGATGGGGCTTCCGTTTCGTCGCTTTTTGTGTAGAATCCGCCTCTTTGCGCGGGGATCCCGCGCGAGGTAGGCGATGAAAACGATCGAATTGGCCGTCGAGAAACGCTCGACCACCGGCAAGAACGAGGCTCGGCGCGACCGCATGGCGGGACGGATCCCGGCCGTGGTCTATGGCGCGGGCAAGCCCAACGTCCAGATCTCCGTCAACAAGAAGGCCCTGGCGGACCTGGTCCGCGAGGGCGCGGGCGAGAACGCCATCTTCCTGTTGAAGCTCGCGGGCTCGGACCAGAGCCGCCACGCGATGATCAAGGAGATGCAGCGGGACCCGCTCTCGCGCAAGCCCCTGCACATCGATTTCGTCCGCGTCCTGATGGACAAGATGATCACCGTCAAGGTGCCCGTCGAGGTCGTCGGGATCGCGCGCGGCGTCAAGGCCGACGCAGGCGTCCTGGACCTCGTGACCCGCGAGATCGAGGTCGAGTGCCTGCCGACCAACATCCCGGCCCACATCGCGGTCGACGTCAGCGAGCTCGGCATCGGGGACGCCATCCGCGTCTCGGAGCTGCCGGCGCTCGAGGGCGTGACGATCGTCGACAACCCGGAGAAGGTCATCGTCCACGTGGCCCACCCGACCCGCGAAGAGGAGCCGGTCGCCGCCGCCGAGGCGGGAGCCGAGCCCGCCGAGCCCGAAGTCATGAAGAAGGGCAAGGTCGAGACGGAAGAGGAAGCTGCGGCGGACGGCAAGCCTGCGAAGAAGGAGAAGGAAAAGGAGAAGTAGCCTCTGCACGCGATCGTCGGCCTCGGGAATCCGGGCGCCGAGTACGAAACGACGCGGCACAACGCCGGTTTTCGCGTCGTGGAGTCGTTCGCGGAGGAGGAAGCGATTCGCATCCGGTCGCGCGAGTGTTCCTCGCGCGTGGGCCGGGGAAGAGTCGGGGAGGCCGCCGTGCTCCTCGCCCTTCCGCAGACGTTCATGAACGCCTCGGGTGAGGCCGTTCGCGCTCTTTGCCAGAAACACAGCGTCGACCCATCGGGGCTCTGTGTCGTCGTCGACGACATCGACCTTCCGCTCGGAACCCTGCGCATGCGCGCCAAGGGCTCGGCGGGAGGGCAGAAGGGGCTTCGATCGGTCATCGCGCACCTCGGCACCACGGAATTTCCCCGCCTGCGGGTGGGAATCCGGGGCGACCGGTACTCGCGGGAACGCGACCTCGCGGACTACGTCCTCGAGCCGTTCGGCAAGGGCGAGCGCGCACAGTTCGAAGAGAGCACGGACAAGGCCGTCGAGGTCCTCCGGCTCTGGTTGACGCACGGAATCGACGCCGCGATGCGGCGGGCGAATGTTTTACCTTCCTCTCCGGACCAGCTCAGTCCGGATTGAAATCCATGAGGAGGAGCAGATGAGACTCTATGACGTCGTCGTTCTGGTCACGCCCGACCTGAGCGACGAGGACGCGACGAAGGTCGCGGCCGAATACAAGAAGATCCTGGTGGACGGCGGGGCGAACGTCGTCAAGGAAGAGCCGTGGGGCAAGCGCCGGCTCGCCTTCCCGATCCTGCGCAAGCGCGAAGCCCACTACCACTACTGGCAGGTCGAGGCGCCGCCGGCGGCCGTGGCCGAGGCGGAGCGCCGCATGGGCCTGTCCGACCAGGTGCTCCGGCACCTCGCGGTCCGCGTGGACGAGGAGCTGACCCGTCAGGCGAAGATGACCGAGCGGCTGCGCCTGAAGGCCATCAAGCGGCCCCCGCGCCCGGCGCCCGCGCTGGCGCCCGGTGAGTCCGCGCCCTCGATGCCCGAGAGGATGCCCGAGAGGGAGAGGAGCGAGTCATGAGAATGGGTGGAGGCTCCGGCCGCCCGACGGGCGCCCGCGGCGCCGCGGCCGGCAAGGACGGCAAGGGCGGACCGCGCAAGAAGTTCTTCGTCCGCCGCCGCAAGGTCTGCAAGTTCTGCGCGGAGAAGATCGAGTACATCGACTGGAAGGACGTGAAGATGCTGCAGGGGTTCATCCCCGAGCGCGGCAAGATCCTTCCGCGCCGCATCTCGGGAACCTGCGCCCTGCACCAGCGCAAGCTCCAGACGGCCATCAAGCGCGCCCGTTCGATCGCGCTGTTGCCGTACGCCACGGATTAACGGGAGAGGGATGACCTCTCCGGAAGCGGAGGCGGCGCCCCTGCCGCCCCCGCTGGGACGGTTCGAGGCGCCGCTGGCCGCTCTCGTGGCGGCGGCGGCGTTCTCGGCCGTATTCGTCCTCCCGCTCTTCGGCGTCATCGGGCTGCCGCTCGCGTCGGTCCCGCTCGTGCGCCTCGCGCACCGGCAGGGGCTGGTCGCGGCGCTGGCGGCGTGCGCGCTGGCGTGCGCGATCCTCTTCGGGCTCGGCTGGGCCCTCGGCGGTCTGGGCGCCGGTGTGGCGCTCGCGTTCGTCGGAGCGGGCGTGACGACGCTGCCGCCGGCTTCCGTCGGGTTCCTGCGCGCGGGCGTCGAGCCGTCGCGCTGCTACCTCGGGCTCTGCATTGCCGGGTGCGCGTTCCTGGCGGCGGCGTTCGCGGCGGCCGTGAGCGGCCCCGGCCCCTCGCTGAGTGTCGAGGTCGCGGCGAGCTTCGACCGGCTGATTCCGGCCGCGATGGACTCCTACGCGCGCTCGGGGGCGAACGCGGAGACCGTGGCCAAGCTGCGGAGCACCTTCGAGGCCGCCCGGGACTTCGCGCAGTACTGCCTCTGGGGAATCATGGGAGTCCTCTGGGTCTTCGGGGGCGCCATCGCCTTCTATCTCGGGGCCAAGCTGTCCCGGCCCGGGGCCACGGCGGATGCGACCCGGTTCGAGCTTTTGCGGGTTCCGGCCGCCGGGGCGGGCTTTTTCGTGGCTGCGGGCGCCGCTTTCGGCCTGCTGGAGGGGGAGGCGCGCCGGGTGGCGGCCAATCTGCTCCTGCCGCTTCTGGCCTTGTATTTTGTGGCCGGTCTCTCTATCATCTGCCACTTCTTTCGGAGGTGGTTCCGGGCGCGGATCCTCCGGATCGGCTTGTATGCTCTGGTCGCCTATTTTCCGATCAACGTCGGGGTGGCGCTGCTGGGGCTCTTCGATTGGTACGTGGATTTTCGCCGACGGGGCGAGGGAGTAGTCGAGAAGTCATGAAAGTCATTCTTGCCGACGACATTCGCGGGCTCGGGCACCGTGGAGACACCGTGACGGTGAAGCCCGGTTACGCGCGCAACTTCCTCCTGCCGCAGGGCGTGGCCTACGAGGCGACCGACGCCAACGTCCGCCGCCTCAAGGAAGAGAAGAAGAAGTACGACGAGAAGATGCTCCAGGGCAAGTCCGTCGCCGAGGAAGCCGCCAAGAAGGTCGAAGGCATCACGGTCACGATCCTGAAGAAGGCGGGCGAAGAGGGTCACCTCTACGGCTCGGTCACCCCGGCCGAGATCGCCGACGCCCTCACCGCGAAGAACGTCGAAGTCGACCGCCGCCGCATCGAGCTCGCCGAGCCGATCCGCAGCCTCGGCACGCACACGGTCCACGTCCGCCTGCACCGCGACGTCGTCGCCACCCTGAACGTCGAAGTTCAGGCCCTGAACGCCCCCGCTTCCTGACCGTCGCTTCCGCTCGCTTCGCTCGCTCACGCTCCCGCGGCGCGAACCTCCTCCCTCCCTTCGGTCGGGAGACTATTCGCGCCGCGAGCGAATAGACGCGGTGCCGCGAACTAGCGAGGAGGCTGGGCGGGCTCGGGGATGGTGCCGTTCTCCAGCATCTCGCCCTTCTTGGGCAGGTAGAACGGCTGCTGCATGGACCAGGGCAGCTTCGCGATCTCCTGCGAGCGCGAGGTCCACTCCTCGGTCGGCTGCGGATCCGCTGACGAAGGCTTCCAGAACGGGGATCGGCGTGTCGGCGGTCGCCTTCAGTCCGGTCTCGTAGTCGACGGGCGTGAAGGAGATGTTGGCCGGGACGTCGAAGTCCTCCTGCGGATCGATGCGGCCGTGGTCCCTCATCTTCTCGAGAATGCGGATCCAGATCGGGCAGCGCCGCGTGCGCGCCGTCGGCGCCCTTGCCGATCGTCTGCGTCTTCTGATCGTTGCCGACCCAGACGCCGATCGTGTAGCGGGGCGTCGAGCCGATGAACCAGGCGTCGGTGAAGTCGTTCGTCGTCCCGGTCTTGCCCGCGATGTTGAGCTTGAGCCGGTTCGCGGAGATCCCGGTGCCGCGCTGCGTGACCCCGCGCAGAATCTGCGAGCAGTTGGAAGGCCGCCTGCGGGCTCTCGACCTCGCGCGCGTCGGGATGGGTCGTCTCGAGCACGTCGCCGTTGGCAGTCGGTGACCCTCTCGATCAGGTACGGCGTGAACGCGAGTCCCTGGTTGGCGAAGACCGTGTAGGCCGACGTCAGCTCGAGCAGGCTGACCTCGAAGGCGCCGAGCGGCATGCGACGGGTAGGGGATGAGGTTCTGACGGACGCCCAGCCGGTGCGCGGTTTCGATCACGCGCGAGAGGCCGACCATCTCGGCCACGCGGATCGCCGGGATGTTGTACGAGTGCTCGAGCGCCTTGCGAAACGTGACGATGCCGTGGAACTTCGAGTCGTAGTTGCTCGGGCCGGTAGGGCGGCTGGCGCGGGTCGATGACGATCGAGAGCGGGCCGTCGAACACGGTGTCCGCGGCCGGTGTAGCCCTGCTCGAGGGCCGTCAGGTAGACGAAGGGCTTGAACGCCGAGCCCGGCCTGGCGCACGGCCTGTGTCGCCCGGTTGAACTTGGACTGGGTCCAGTCGGACCCGCCGACCATCGCGCGGATGGCGCCGCTCGCGTTCTCGATGATGAGCACGGCGCCCTGCTCGCGCGGCTCCTGGTCGAGGGCGGGGACCAGCGATCCGTCCTTGGCCTTCTGGACGGTCACCGTCACGAGGTCGCCGGGCTTCAGGATCTTGCCCGCGCTCGTCGCCCCGGTCCACGCGAGGGAGGAATTGGGCACGGTGAGGGTCTGCTTGCCGACGCGCACCTCGGCGCCGGCGGCGGTCGCCCGGAGCACCACGGCCCGCATGGACTCGTTCTCCTCGATCTTCGCGCCCTCCCACGAGGGGTCCACGTAGGTCTCGAGCGAGCGGTATCCGGCCTCGGAGAGGTTGCGGGGCTTGTGGAAGCCGTGCCGTCGGGAGAGCTGGCGCAGCCCCCATCCGAGGGCCTCTTCCGACCAGTCCTGCAGCTCGGGATCGAGCGTCGATTCGACGCGCAGCCCGCGGCGGTAGAGGTCCTTCTCGCCGTAGGTCTTCTCGAGGTACTGCCGGATCTCTTCAGAGAAATACGGCCCGACGATCGACTCGGGCAGCGAGGGCGCCGCGGGGAGGGGCTCGGCCTCCGCCGCGAGCCGCTCGGCCTCGGTGATGTAGTTCTCGGCGCGCATGCGGCGCAGGGCCGTCGCGCGGCGCGCCTTCGCCAGCGCCGGGTTGCGGAAGGGCGACTGGTCCTCGGGGCGCTGGACGATCCCCGCCAGCAGCGCGGCCTCGGCCAGCGTGACGTCCTTGATGCTCTTGCCGAAGTAGTACCGGGACGCCGCCTCGACGCCGTAGTTGCCGTGCCCGAGGTAGATCTCGTTGGCGTACATCGTCAGGATCTGGTCCTTCGAGTAGCGCCGCTCGATCTCGAAGGAGACGAGCGCCTCGTTGACCTTGCGCGAGAGGGTCTTGCGCGGCGAGAGAAAGATCGCGCGCGCCAGCTGCTGCGTCAGGGTCGAGCCGCCCTGCGCGTAGCCGCCCTGCTGGACGTTCGCGAGGAGCGCCGAGACGGTCCGTCGGACGTCCACGCCGCCGTGTCCGAAGAAATTCTTGTCCTCGGTCGCGATCAGCGCGTTGCGGAAGACCGCGGGGATGTCGGCGCGTGTGATCAGGGTGCGGCGCTCGATGGCGTAGCGCGCGATCGTGGAGCCGTCGCGCGCCACGATCTGCGTGACGATGTCGGGCCGGTAGGTGGCCAGCTCCGAGACGCGGGGGACGCGGACGAAGTTGGTCGCGAAGGAGCCGGCGACCGAGCCGAGCAGGGCCATGACGGCCAGCGGCAGGATGAGCGACGCGGCGCGGGTCAGACTCTTCACGACCGGATTGTGAGGCATTCGCCGCGGTTATGCTATAAGCGGCGACTCACCCCATGGCGCGTCCCACCCAACCCCGGCCGACCGAATCCGCCAAGCCCCTGAGCTACGCCGAGGCGCAGGCCCGCGCGACCGGCACGTTCCGCCTGGTCACGGACTTCACGCCGCAGGGCGACCAGCCCAGGGCGATCGAGAAGCTCGTCGACGGCCTGGCCGAGGGCCGCAAGGACCAGGTGCTGCTCGGCGTCACGGGCTCCGGCAAGACCTTCACGATGGCCAAGGTCATCGAGACGATCAACCGTCCGACGCTCGTCCTGTCGCACAACAAGACGCTCGCGGCCCAGCTCTACCAGGAGTTCAAGAGCTTCTTTCCGGAGAACTCGGTCGAGTACTTCGTCTCGTACTACGACTACTACCAGCCCGAGGCGTACATCCCCCAGAGCGACACGTACATCGAGAAGGAGACCTCGCGCAACGAGGAGATCGACAAGCTCCGGCTGGCGGCCTCGAAGGCGCTCTTCGAGCGGCGCGACGTGATCGTCGTCGCCTCGGTCTCGTGCATCTACGGCCTCGGCGCGCCCGACTCCTACTACGACATGCTGGCCTACCTCGAGACCGGCGACACGCAGGGAATGCCGGCGCTGATCGCGCGCCTGGTCGAGATGCAGTACGAGCGCACCAACCTGGACCTGGCGCGCGGCAACTTCCGGGTGCGCGGCGACGTCCTCGAGATCCAGCCCGCCTACGAGGACACGGCCGTGCGCGTCGAGTTCTTCGGCGACGAGATCGAGAAGATCACCAAGACCGATCCTCTGCGCGGCACGCCGCTGCACCGGGTCGACCGTCTGGCGATCTTCCCGCGCACGTTCTACGCGACGCCCAAGGAGCTGCTCGAGCGCGCGGTCGGCACGATCCGGATCGAGCTCGACGAGCGGCTGGCCGAGCTCACGGCGGCCGGCAAGCTCCTCGAGGCCCAGCGGCTGCACCAGCGCACGATGTTCGACCTCGAGATGATCAAGGAGCTCGGCTACTGCAACGGGATCGAGAACTACTCGCGCCACCTCTCGGGCCGCGCGCGCGGGGGAGCCGCCGCCGACGCTGCTCGACTACTTCCCGAAGGACTACCTGCTCGTCGTCGACGAGTCGCACGTCACGCCTGCCGCAGGTGCGCGGCATGTACCACGGCGACCGGTCGCGCAAGGAGACCCTCGTCGAGTACGGCTTCCGCCTGCCGTCCGCCCTCGACAACCGGCCGCTGACCTACGAGGAGTTCCGCGAGCGCGTGAACCAGGTCGTCGCCGTCAGCGCGACCCCGGGCCCCGAGGAGCTGGAGCGGACCGGCGGCGAGATCGTCGAGCAGGTCATCCGGCCGACCGGCCTCGTCGATCCGCCGATCGAGATCCGGCCCGTCAAGGGGCAGGTCGACGATCTGCTCGCGGTGGTCCGGGAGACGACCGCGGCGGGCGAGCGCGTGCTCGTGACGACGCTGACCAAGCGCATGGCCGAGGAGCTCACGAACTACTTCACGGAGGTGGGCGTGCGGTGCCGCTACCTCCACTCCGACATCGAGGTCATGGAGCGCGTGAGCATCCTGTCGGACTTCCGGCGCGGCGTCTTCGACTGCCTCATCGGGATCAACCTGCTGCGCGAGGGGCTCGACCTTCCCGAGGTCGCGGTCGTCGCGATCCTCGACGCCGACAAGGAGGGCTTCCTGCGCAGCCAGACCTCGCTCATCCAGACCTCGGGCCGCGCGGCGCGCAACCTCCACGGCCGCGTCCTCTTCTACGCCGACGCCGTGACCGACTCGATGCGGCGCGCGATCGACGAAACGGCGCGGCGGCGGGCGATCCAGGAGGCCTACAACGCCGAGCACGGGATCGTGCCGGCCTCGATCGTCAAACAGGTGAACTCGCCGCTCGTGCGGATGGCCAACCTCGACTACTACGAGGTGCCGAAGGACTCGCCGCGGTCGGACCTCCCGGACGCCGACTCCCTGCGGCGCCGGATCGCGGACCTCGAGAAGCAGATGAAGGCCGCCGCCAAGGAGCTCGACTTCGAGAAGGCCGCGTCCGTGCGCGACGAGATCCGGGGGCTCCGGGAGCTGGAGATCTTCCGGAGCTAGTTCGTCTTCGGCGGGGGCGTCGGGGCCGGCGTCGGCTTGACCAGGTGCGGGTTCTTCTTGACGAAAAGCCGGGCCGCGAACTCGGTCGGGTCCTCCGAGATCGGCTTGACGAGCCGAACCTGCATGCTGCTGTTGATGCCGACCGTCATCGCCGTGTTGCCCGGGCCGCCGTTGGCGTTGTTGGCGAGGTTCTGGACCGCGTCGGCCGGCCGCAGGCCGTAGGGGATGGAGCAGGGCAGCGCCGCGTGGCACGTCGAAACGGGGACCAGCTGCGCTCCCGCCGCCGCCGTCAGGGCCAGGAAGCCCGCGAGGCCGACGAGCGCCGCGCGTCTCATAGCCAGTGGCACGCGCGCGCGAAGCCCGCGAGCACGAGCAGCAGCGCCGCGAGCGCCGCGGCCCAGACGGCCGTGCGCGACTTGGTCGCGAGGGGACGCTGGCGCGTGTAGAAGCCGGTCTGCCACCGCTCGAGCTCGCGCCCGCATTTCGGACAGACCGGAGTGCCGGGCTCCACCGGTGTGTAGCAGTAGGGACACTCGTACATCGGCACGAGAGCATCATACTGCCGCGCCGAGGCTGCCTCCGCGCGCCAACGGAGTTAAACTGGCGTCGTGGTCGAGTCCCGCCGCCCTCCGGAGAATCTGCCGGATTCCCCGGGTGTCTACATCTTCCGCGGTGAACGGGGCAAGATTCTGTACGTCGGCAAGGCCCTTTCGCTGCGCAAACGGGTCGCCTCGTACTTCAACGTCGCGGCCGGAGGACACAAGGAGGAAGCCCTGCGGCGCCTCCACCGCGAGATCGAGACGATCTCCAC
Source organism: uncultured Acidobacteriota bacterium (assembly GCA_963843325.1). Classification (GTDB taxonomy): domain Bacteria; phylum Acidobacteriota; class Thermoanaerobaculia; order UBA5066; family Gp7-AA6; genus DAHUXD01. The sequence continues at coordinate 458,951 of CAWJKC010000008.1, read as the reverse complement.
CCACACCGAGCTCGAGGCGCTGCTGCTCGAGAACACCCTCATCAAGAAGCACCGCCCCCGCTACAACGTGTGCCTGCGGGACGACAAGACCTATCCGTACATCAAGGTCACGACGGGCGAGGCGTGGCCGCGGGCCCTGGTGACGCGGCGCGTCCAGGACGACGGCCACTCGTACTTCGGGCCGTTCTGGGGCGGCCTCGCGCGGCGGATCATGCACATGATCACGCGGCACTTCCAGATCCGGACGTGCACGCTCGAGATCGACGGCAAGCTGCCGCGGCCGTGTCTCTACTTCGACCTCCACGCCTGCCTGGGGCCCTGCGTCGCCGGCCTGACCACGAAGGAGGCGTACGCCGAGGCCGTCGCGGACGTGGTGCTCTTTCTCGAGGGGCGCAACCGCGAGCTCGACGCGAGCCTCGCGCAGAAGATGCAGGCCGCCGTCGGACGCCGAGAGCTTCGAGATGGCGGCGGCCTACCGCGATGCCCTGAAGACGGTGCGCGACGTGTCCGAGCGCCAGGTCGTCCAGTCGATGAAGGGCGAGAACGTCGACGTGTTCGGCTTCTACGAGGCGGGCGCCGACGTCGCGGTCTGCGTCCTGGTCGTGCGCGGCGGCAATCTCCAGGACCGCCGCGACTTTTTCTTCGAGAAGGCGCAGGAGCTCGACCCGGCCGCGTTCCTCGAGGCGTTCCTGCCCCAGTTCTACGACACGAATCCGTTCCTGCCCGACGAGGTGCACCTGCCCGTCGCCCTTCCCGGCGCGGATCTCGTGCAGGACTACCTGGCCGCGCGCCGGGGCAAGAAGACGCTCGTTCGCAATCCGCAGCGCGGCCCGGCGGCCGACCGGCTGCGCCTGGCCGAGATCAACGCGCGGGAACGCCACCGCGTGCGGTTCCGCGCGACGGGCGGCGAGGAGGCGGTCGCCGTCGAAAAGCTCGCGCGCGCGATCGGGCTCGCCATCCCGCCCCACCGCATCGAGGCCTTCGACATCTCGCACACGCAGGGCACCGACAGCGTGGCCTCGCTCGTGGTCTTCGAGGACGGCAAGCCGCGCAAGTCCGACTACCGCCTCTTCAACATCGCCGCGCAGCAGCTGCTCGAGCCCGACGACTTCCGCAGCATGGCCGAGGCCGTGGACCGCCGTTACCGCCGGCTCCAGGCGGAGAATCGCCCGATGCCGGACCTCGTGCTCGTCGACGGCGGCCGCGGACAGCTCCAGGCGGCGCTCACGGCGCTGGACCGCATCGGGATCGAGCTGCCGATCGTGGGCCTGGCCAAGCGCGAGGAAGAAATCTGGGTGCCCGACCGGCCCGAGCCGGTGCGTCTGTCGCGCAAGGACCCGGCGCTGCAGCTGATCCAGCGCGTCCGCGACGAGGCGCACCGCTTCGCGATCACGAAGCACCGCCAGCGCCGCGGCAAGCGGATGCGCGAGACGGGCCTGACGGAAATTCCGGGTGTGGGGCCGGCGCGGGCCCGCTTGTTGCTGCGCCGGTTTGGATCGGTCAAAGGGCTCCGGGGGGCGGACCCCACGGAGATCGCGGCTGCGGTCGGCCCGTCGACCGCACGCGCCGTGGCGGACTATCTCGGGCGAGAGGGGGCCCGGAGCGCATGAGAAACACGTTCGAGCAAGAGGGCAGTGTCCGGGGCACGGATCTGCTGGCCAGCCTCGTCGGGCTCTGGCGGGAGGGCGCGAGCGGCTCGCTGCAGTTCTCCCGCTCCGGCGCCACGGCGGGGTTCGAGCTCGCCCGCGGGGAGCTCGTCGCGAGCTCGTCGTCGGACCCGCGGTTCGAGACGGCCGCGATCCTGGTTCGGGCGGGCAAGCTCGAAGCCGCCACGCTCGAGCGCATCGCCGCGCCCGAAGGCGGCGACCGCGCGCTGCTCGCGCTCCAGGCCGGCGTCCTGACGCGCCGGGAGTGGCGCTGGGGCGAAAAGATCCGGGCGGTCGAGATCCTCTCGGACCTGCTCACCTGGCTCGACGGCGAGTACTGGTTCTTCCGGTCGACGGAAGACGAGGCGCCGGAATCGCGTCTGCCGATCCCGCGGCTGATCCTCGAGCTCTTCCTGCGCTCGCGCGACCGCAGTCTCGTGCTGCAGTACCTCGGCGGCGTGGACGTGCCGATCGCGCGGGCGCGAAACCTTCGACGAGGAGTTCGCGACGTTCGGCCTGACGGCCGACGCGGAATCGGTCGTGCGGCTGATCGACGGGAAGTCGAGCGCCGCCCAGATCGCGAGCGAGGCGCCGGCAGAGCCGTTCGCCGTGGAGAAGCTGCTCGCCGCGCTCGTGACCCTCGGCCTCGTGCACCCCGAGTTTGCTCCGGGCGCTGCCCGGCCCGCGGCGGTCCCGGCGGAGGGGCGGGGCGAGGACGAGCAGGACGAAGATCGTGCGGGCGACGGCGAAACGGACGAGCCGGGAGCGGAGAGCCTCGACGCGCCGGAGCACGAGGAGCCGCCGTCCGAGCCGGGGGAGCCCGAGCCGGAGAGAGCGTCGTATCTCGACTCCGCGCTGAACCGGGCCGAGGAGCCCGAAACCGAGGAGCCCGAGTTCCGCGACCCGGAGATCGAAGAGGAGGTCGCCGTCCCCGCGATGACGGATGCCGCGCTCGACGGCGGCACCATCGAGGAGGACTTCGGAACGCCGCCTCCGGACGAAGGAGGGGAGGATCGCGATCGTTTCAGCGAGCTCGCCCCGGACCCGGCGCAGTTCGAAGCGGGTTTCGAGCGTCCCCTCGATTCGACCACCGGCGTGGGCTCGCTCGAGCGTCCCCGGCAGCGCTCGGGCTCGCCGCTTCTCTGGACCCTGGCAATCCTCGTCCTCCTCGTGGCCGGACTGGTCTGGTTCCGCAGCCGCGGGCCGTCCTCGCCCGAGTCCGTTGCGGCCGCGATCTCGAGGACCGCCACCGCCGCGCCCGAGTCCGTGCCGACCGAGGAGCCCGCACTCGCCGCGGTCCCGACGTTCTCCGCGCCCGCGACCGCGGTGCCGACCGTCGCAGCCGCCATGCCGACCCGGCCGGCGCCGACCCCGCGGGCGGAAAAGCCGGTCCGCGCGCGCAGTCCGATCCCGGCTCCGGCCGTCGCGGCAGCCCCCCCGCCCGCGGCCTCGACGTCGTCGAGCACGCGCCAGTACTGGCTGGATCGCGCCGCGCGCGACGAAAAACGGTTCGGCGGATCGAAGAAGAAGTACGCGATCCAGCTCGAGCTCGCCTGCGAGGTCACCTCGCTCGTGGACGCGTTCCAGCACGACCGCGGCGGCAACATGTGGGTCGTGACGACGCCGTACGAGGGCAAGACCTGTTTCCGCGTTCTCTGGGGCCACTACGCGACGCCCGAGGCCGGGCACCGCGCCCTGTCGAGCGCCCCGGGTTTCTTTTCGACGCCGAAGAACCACCCGGCCGTGACGGCCGTCCGATAGGCCGCTTTTCTGCTACCCTGACCCGACGATTTCGATGACGACGCCACCGACAGCGACAGGGTTTCGAGGGTCCCTGTCGGAGACTCCGCTGCCCCAGGTCCTCCGCCGCATCTTCCTCGAGGGGCTCAAGGGGACGCTCTCTCTCGTCCACGGGGACGAGACCCGCCACCTGTTTTTCGAGAAGGGCGAGCTGCGGACGGCGACGTCCTCCCGCGAAGGGCAGCGCATCGGCGCGTTCCTGAAGCGCCGGGGCTGGATCACCGACACCGACCTCAACTGGGCCCTGGACACCGTGGCCAAGCAGGGGCGCGCGCGCCTGGGCAAGATCCTCATCGAGCGCGGCCTCGTCTCCCGCACGGTGCTCGACGCCGAGATGCGGCGGCTCGTCGAGGAGATCGTCTTCTCGACCTTCGCCTGGGACACGGGCGAGTACAAGTTCCAGGCCTCGGCGGGCGTCCTCGATCCCGACGTCGCCCTCACGCTCTCGACCGCGGCCGTCATCGTCGAGGGGATCCGGCGCCTGCCCGAATCCGAGTCGTTCCGCGAGCGCCTGGGCGACGGCCACCGCGTCCCGATGCTCGCCACCGACCCCATGTCGCGCTACCAGTACCTTCCGCTGGCGCCGCAGGAGGCGTACCTGCTGTCGCGCGTCGACGGCATCCTGGACGTGGACTCGCTGCTGAAGATCACGGGCACGTCCCGCGCGGCGATGGCCAAGATCCTCTACGGGCTCGTCTCGTGCGGGATCGTCGAGTGGAAGCAGGACGGCGCCGAGCGTCCCGCGAGCGGCCGGGGCGGCTTTCATGGACTCAACGTCGAAGTCGCCGCGCAGCCCTCGGACCGTTCGCCCGGCCACGCGGAGCTCGTGAAGAACACCTACCGCCGGATCGACTGGCTGACGCACTACGAGCTGCTCGGGGTCGTGCGCGAGGCGCCTCCCGAGAAGATCTCCGAGGCCTACTTCGAGCGCAGCCGGCTGTTCCATCCCGACCTGCGCCACCGCGAGGACCTGGCGCGCTTCGAGAAAGAGCTGACCGCGGTGTTCGACCGCATGAAGAAGGCCTACGAGACGCTCTCGGACCCCGACAAGAGAGCGCTCTACGACCAGAGCCTCGACGCGGCCCCGGCCCCGGTGATCATGGCCGGAGGCCGACCCCGAGATGCGCAAGAAGCAGGCGACGCAGAATTTCCGGCGCGCCCGCCAGCTCATCGAGGACAAGGACTACCACCCGGCCGTCGAGATGCTGCGCGAGGCCGTGCGCTTCGTCCCCGACAACGCCGAGTTCCGCTACGTGCTCTCGCAGGTCGAGCTGAAGAATCCGAACTGGACCGACCAGGGTCTCGCGAACCTGAAGGAGGCCGCGCGCCTCGACAGCCGCCGGCGTCGTCCTTCTCCGTGGAAGCGGCGCGCACGCTGCTCGAGTTCAAGCGTCCGCTGGAGGCCGAGCCCTTCGCGCGGCGCGCGGTCTCGCTCGACCCGTCGCCCGAGAACGAGGAGCTGCTGACGCGCGTCCTCGACGCCGCGGCCGCCGCGCCGTCGCCGCCGCCCGAGTCGGGCGCGCCCGTCCCCGAGACCCCGGCCGCGGAGCCGGCCCCGGCGCCCTCCACACCGGGTCTGCTCTCGCGTCTCTTCCGGCACCGCGGTTGACCGCGATCCTCACGGGCCTCGGCCTGTCCGCGGCCGCCGGTTTGAACGCGTGGGCGATCCTGCTGCTCTTCAACGGCCTCTTCCTCGTCCTGCCCCAGGAGTTTCCCGGCTCGACCGCCGCGTTTCTCTCGAGCCACGTCGTCGTGACGGCGGCCATCGTCCTGTTCCTGGCCGAGTTCGTGGCGGACAAGATCCCGCACGTCGACCACATCTGGAACCTCACGCAGACGCTGCTGCGGCCCGTCGTCGGCGCCCTGCTCATGCTGGCTGCGGTCCCCGATCCCTCGCCCGCGGGACGCGTGGGCACTGATCGCGGCGGGCGCGGCGGCGACGCTCGCGACCCACTTCGTGAAGACGACGAGCCGCCTGACGTCCACGGCCGCGACCCGCGGCATGGCGCAGATGGCGCTCTCGCTGGCCGAGGACGCGGTCGCGCTCGCGCTCGGCGCGCTCGTGTTCTTCGTGCCCTGGTTCACCGCGCTCTTCGTGGGCGCCCTGCTCGTGCTCCTCGTGCTCGACCGTCGCCGCGTGCGGCGGGCGATGGGGGTGCTGTTCTTCCGCCTCAAGCATCCGCGGCGCGCGCTCGCGGAGGCCCGGCGCTAGTCGGCAGCCGGGCTCGACGGGCGTGCCCTACCTCCTGGACGGGAACAACCTGATCGGCCGCGTGCGGCGGACCGCCCGGCCCTCCGCGGAAGACCGCGCCGCGCTCGTCGCCGAGATCGCGGGGCGGCTGCGCCAGACGCGCGCGAAGGCGACCATCTTCTTCGACGGTCCGGCGGGGGAGCGGACGTCGTCGCTCGGAAGCCTGAGCGTCCGCGTCCCCTCGGGCGGCAGCGCGGACGACGCGATCGTCCGCGAGATCGAGCGCGCGGCGGCCCCGGGCGAAGCGGTCGTCGTGACGGCCGACCGCGGCCTTGCGAGCCGCTGCCGCGACGCCGGCGCCAAGATCTGCTCGCCCGAGCGATTTCTTCGCGCGCTTCGGTGCGGCCGGGCCGGCGCCCGCCGGCCGCGAGGGCGGCCGGCAAGGTCGACGTCGACGAGTGGATGCGGTACTTCGAGCGACGAGTCCAACCGCGACTGACCGCCCGGCGTGCTACTCTGATCGCGGCTCCGAGCGGGCCACGTGATCGTCCCGAGAAATCGGGGAGGAAAGTCCGAACTCCATACGGGCGGCATGCCGGGTAATCCCCGGTCGCGGTGACGCGAAGGAAAGTGCCACAGAAAACAAACCGCCTTCCGAAAGGACGGCAAGGGTGAAACGGTGCGGTAAGAGCGCACCGCCCCGCCGGCAACGGCGGGGGCACGGTAAACCCCATGCGGAGCAAGGCCAAATAGGGGGACAGTGGGCGCCCGTCCCGCCTCACTTTCAGTGAGCTGTTCCCGGGTCGGCTGCTCGAGCCCGAGGGCGACCTCGGGCCTAGAGGAATGATCGCGGCCCCGGGCAACCGGGGGACAGGATTCGGCTTACAGGCCCGCTCGGGGCTCTTTGTGATTCCGCCGCAGAATGACTGACCTCTCGCTGCCGCCAGCCCTGTCCCCCGGGCGCGACGATCGGCGTTGCGGCGATCTCGGGCCCCGTCGATCCCGTCCGGCTCGAGGCCGGCGTCGCCGCGCTCGAGGGGCTCGGGTACCGCGTGGTCCGGGCCTCGAACCTCGGAGCGCGTCGGGGGTTCCTGGCGGGCTCGGACGAAGAGCGCGCGGAGGGATACCGCGGCCTGCTCCGCGACCCGGCGGTCGACGCGATCTTCTTCGCGCGCGGCGGCTACGGCGCTTCGCGCGTCCTGCCGCGGCTGGACCCGGACGAGCTGCGCGCGCGGCCCCGGATCCACCTCGGCGGCTCGGACCTGACCGCGCTGTTTGCGTACCTCGCGCGGCACGCGAGTCTCGTGACGTTCTACGGCCCGATGGTGGCGGTCGACATGGCGGCGCAGGCGCCCCTCGACTGGGAGGCGGTGCTTTCGGGCCGGACGCCCGCGCCGCATCGGTTCGACGAGGCCCGGATCCTCGCGGGCGGCAGCGGCGCGGGGCCGCTGGTCGGAGGCTGCCTTTCGCTGCTGGCGGCCGCCTGCGGAACGCCGGAAGCCGTCCAGGGCCGGGGCGCCGTCCTCTTCTGGGAGGATGTGGGCGAGGACACATACCGGCTCGACCGAATGTTGACCCAGCTGGAGCGGTCAGGTACATTCGATGGACTGCAAGCCATGCTCATCGGCTCGATTTCGCCCGGCGCGCGAGGCGGCGAGTCACCCGAAGCCGTCGGCCTCTGGCTTCGCGATTTCTTCGCGGGCGCGCCGTTCCCGGTGCTGTCGGGCCTGCCGGCCGGACACATCCGGGGCACGCGGACCCTGCCGCTCGGAACCCCCGTCCGCGTCGACGCCGGGCTCGGGCTGCTCGAGTTCTCGGGGCCCGCCGTGGCCGGGGCGCGCTGATGCCTTCCGTGAAAGCGGTCTTCAAGTCCGGCCCGGGGGGCGGCGGCAAGAACCCGTACGAGAAGTACATGGTCAGCCACCTCATGGGCGACATCATCTTTTCCGAGGGCGACATCGGCACCGACATGTTCATCCTCCAGTCGGGGACGGTGGAGCTGCTCAAGGCGATCGGCGGCGAGACGCGCGTCCTCGCGACGCTCGAGAAGGGCGACTTTTTCGGCGAGATGAGCGTTCTCGAGGACGTGCCGCGCACGGCGTCGGCGCGGGCGAAGACCGACGTCGAGCTCGTGCGGATCAACGGCGCCACGTTCGACGCGATGCTGAAGAGCAACACCGAGATCTCCGTCCGCATGATGCGCAAGCTCTCGCGCCGCCTGCGGGAGGTCACGGCCATGCTCGAGGAGGCCGTCGGCCGCCAGGTCCACGAGGAGGAGAAGCCGGTCCAGCGCAAGGTCGAGCCCGAGCGGCCGCGCGACTCCTGCCGCCTGGTCTGCGACGACCCGGCCTCGGAGGTCTACCTCAACCGGGAAGGCGACACGCTCGTGGGCCGCAGCGACCCCGTCACGGGCATCACGCCCGACGTCGACCTGACGCCGCTCGATCCGCAGCGTTCGACCTCGCGCCGGCACGCCAAGCTCTACCAGATGAGCGACACGTACTACGTCATGGAAGAGATCGGCGTCATGAACGGGACCTACGTCAACGGCAACCGCCTGACGACCGGCGTTCCGATCGCGCTGCAGAGCGGCGACGTGCTCAAGTTCGGCCTGGTGTCCATGACCTTCCACGCTCCAGAGGCCACCTGACGCCGACGGCCGGCCCCTCCCCGGACCGAATTCACCTCCGCGACCCGGTTTCCCGGATTCCCGGCGTCGGGCCGGCGCGCGGCGAGCGGCTGGCCGCCGAGGGTTTCCGCACGGTCGGCGACTTCCTGCTCGCGCTGCCGTTCCGCTACGAGGATCGCAGCCACTTCGCGTCGGTCGCGGCGCTCGAGTGGGGCAAGCCCGCGACCATCCTCGTGCGCTTCCACGGCGTCCAGGCGGTGCGGATGCGGCGCGGCCTGCTGCGCATCGAGGCCGCCGCCGACGACGGAACGGGCGCGGTGCGGGTCGTCTGGCACAACCGGTACCCGTCCTTCGTGAAGGCGCTCGAGGGCTCGCACGCCGCGCTCTTCGGAACGCCCGTGGCCTCGGCGCGCGGAGAGATGCGGATCGAGAATCCGGAGACCGAGTTCTTCGGCGCCGCCGAGGAGGCGGATCCGGTGCACGCCGGCCGGATCGTGGGCATCTACCACCGCGCCGGCGAGGTCCCGCAGCGCCAGTGGCGCGCCTTCGTGCGCAGGGCCCTGGACCGGCTCGATCCCGTCTTCGCGGCGGCCACCGCCGCGCCGGCGGAGCTCGCGCGGGCGCTCGAAGACGTCCACTTCCCGTCGAGCCTCGAGGCGGCTGAGGCCGGGCGGCGCCAGCTCGCGCGCGAGGAGCTGCTCGTGCTGGCCGCGGGCATCGAGGCCAAGCGCGAGCGCCTGCGGGAGCGCAAGGGCCTCGTCATCGAGGCGTCCGAGGCGACGCGCGCGCGCGCCCGCGCGGCCGTTCCGTTCGCGCTCACGGGGGCGCAGAAGCGCGCGGTGCGGGAGATCGCGGCCGACCTCGCGTCCGGGCGCGCGATGGCGCGCCTGCTCCAGGGCGACGTCGGATCGGGCAAGACGGTCGTGGCGGGCCTCGCGCTGATGCTGGCGGCCGCGAACCGGCGTCCAGGGGGCGCTGATGGCGCCGACCGAGATCCTGGCCGAACAGCACGCGACGAGCCTCGCCTCCTGGCTGACCGCGGCGGGCGTGCGCATCGCGCTGCTGACCGGGCGGGTCCGCGGACCGGCGCGGCGCCGGCTGCTCGAGGAGCTCGCGGCCGGGCGGATCGACGTGCTGGTGGGCACGCACGCGCTCGCGGAGTCCCCGGTGGAATTCCGCCGGCTCGGCCTCGTCGTCGTCGACGAGCAGCACCGCTTCGGCGTCGCGCACCGCGCGCGCCTCTTCCGCAAGGGCGAGTCGCCGCACGTGCTCGTCATGACCGCGACGCCCATCCCGCGCTCCCTCGCCTGGGCCATCTACGGCGAGCTCGACGTCTCGGTCCTCGACGAGAAGCCTCCGGGCCGCGGGCGAGATCCTGACGCGCGTGCGCGAGGAGGCGGGGCGGGACAAGGTCTATCGCTTCGCGGGCGAGCGCATCGCGGCCGGCGAGCGCGTCTACGTCGTCGTCCCGGCGATCGAGGAGGGGGAGCGCGAGATCGCGGCCACGCAGGCCACCGCGGGGCGGGTTCGCGCGGCCCTGCCCGGGGTCGACGTGGGCGTGCTCCACGGCCGCATGCCGGCGGCCGAGCGCACGGCGCTGCTGCGCGACTTCGCGCTCGGGCGCGTCCCGGTGCTCGTCTCGACCACCGTCATCGAGGTCGGCGTGGACGTGCCCGAGGCGACGCTCATGGTCGTCGAGAACGCCGAGGTCTTCGGTCTCGCGCAGCTCCACCAGCTGCGGGGCCGCGTGGGCCGCAGCGGCCGCAAGTCCTGGTGCGCGCTGATCGCCGGCAAGGGCGCGACCGAGGAAGCCCGCGCGCGCCTCGCGGTCCTCGAGTCGACGTCGGACGGATTCCTGATCGCCGAGAAGGACCTCGAGGCGCGGGGGCCCGGGCGACCTGCTCGGCAGCCGGCAGTCGGGGATCCCGGCCATGCGGGTCGCGGACCCGGTGCGCGATCTCTCGGGGCTCGCCGAGGCGCGACGGCGCGTCGCGGCGCTGCGGCAGGCCGGGACGCCGATCGCGAGCGACCTGTTCGGATATCCGGCGTGATAGAAGCATCGCGACAAGCACATCGCCACAAGCACAAGAGGTGAGCGTGAAAGTTCTCGTCACGGGTGGCACGGGGTTCGTCGGAACGTCCGTCGTCAATCGGCTCCTGCAGCGCGGCCACGCCGTCGCCGTTCTGGCGCGCGACCCGCGCAAGACGCGCAACCGCTACAACCACCCGGTCGAGACCGTCGCGGGCAACGTCCTGGACCCGGCATCGCTCGCGGCGGCCGCCGCCGGGCGCGACGCGGTCGTGCACCTGGTCGGCGTCATCAACGAGAAGGGCGACCAGACGTTCGATCGCATGCACCGGGAAGCGACGGAGAACGTGATCGCGGCGGCCACGGCCGCGGGCGTGAAGCGGTACCTCCACATGAGCGCGATGGGAGCGAGCGAGGACGCGCCTGCCGAGTACGGGAGAACGAAGGCCGCGGGCGAGAAGGCCGTGCGCGCCTCGGGCCTCGGCTGGACCATCTTCCGGCCCTCGATCGTCTTCGGGCCCGGCGACGGGTTCGTGTCGCTGCTGGCCCCGATCGTTCGCTCGAACCCCGGATTCATCCCGGTGATCGGGCCGGGAACGACGAAGTTCCAGCCCGTGGCCATCTCGGACGTGGCCCGGCTCTTCGCGGACGCGCTCGAGAGGCCCGAGACGATCGGCAAGACCTTCGAGGTCGGCGGGCCCCAGGTCTTTTCGCTCAACGACGTGTACCGCGAGATCGCGGCGGCCGTCGGAAAGCCCGGCAAGCCCCTCGTCCACCTCCCGCTCTGGTACGGCCGGATCCTCGCGACGGGCTTCGAATGGCTCGCGCGACGCGGCGTCTTCGGCGATCCGCCCCTGACGCGCGACCAGCTGCGGAGCCTCTCGCGCGACAACGCCGCGGACGTCTCCGGGACCGTCGCCGCGTTCGGCGGCGACTGGAAGGCCTTCCGGCCCGGCATTCGGGAGTACCTCTCGAGCGGCCGCCACGATCCGCGGTCGGGCATCGGCGGGGAAACGCACCTGGAGTCGAGGGCGGTTCTCCGAATCCGGTAGGCGCGCGGCTAGCTCGCCGACTTCTTCAGCCGGATCGTCCCCGACGTCGTCTTCACGACGATCTTCTCGCCGCCGCCGTTCAACGACAGCGTGGCGTGCTGGCTTCCCGGCCGTTTCGAGACGGTGAGGTTCGGGAACTCGGAGCGGATGGCCTGTTCGTCCTCGTCGGCGCCGCTCACGATGAGCTCGACGTCCGCCTTGCAGTCCGGCGGGCAGCGTCAGGGTCACGTCGCCGCCCGAGTTGTGGATCGTCACGCCGCCCTTGACCTCGTTGGATCCGACGCCGATGCGCACGTCGCCGCCCGACGTCACGGCGCGCACGGCGCCGCCGACGCGCTGGGCGACGATGTCGCCGCCGGCCGTCTTCGCGTCGAGGTTGCCGCCGACGCGTTCGATCACGATGTCTCCGCCCGCCGTGTCGGCCAGCGCCGAGCCGGAGACGGCCCCGGCCCGGATGTCGCCGGCCATGGTGGACGCCTTGAGGTCGCCGGTCACCGGTCCCGCCACGATGTCGCCGCCGAACGTCTTCAGGTCCGCCCCGGCGCCGACCGAGCCCACCTGGATCTCGCCCGAGTGCGTCAGGATGCGGGCGCGCCCCGCGATGTTTCCGATGCGGTAGCTGGACTCGGTCGACGTCGACAGGAAGTCCCCGGCGATGTTGCCGCGGACGATGTCGCCGTCCATGTCGGGCATCGGCGCCGGCGGCAGGGGAGCGCGCGGCGCGGCCGGGGGCGCCGGAGGAGCGACCGCCACGTGCGGCGCGGGCGGGGCCGGCGGCACCGGAGGCACCGGCGCGACGTGGACCCGCACCTTCGGCACGGTCACGACGAACGTGCTGCGCTCGGAGACCAGGGGCTTGGCGTTCGCGTCCCTGGTGCCCGCCGCCAGGAGCAGCACCGCGCCGTTCAACGTCTGCATGTGGATCGACGCGCCGCCCTTGCCGATCGATCCCGCGTACTCGCGGTGCGGGTTGGGGACGCGGATCCGGCGCAGCCGGGTCTCGACCTCTCCGTTCTCGGACATTCCCTTCTCGCCCTTCTCGATCGACATCTCGACCTGCCGCATCGAGTCGGAGAGCTCTTCGTCGAGCTCCGAGAGGTCCACGACGTGGGTCTCGCCCTCCTCGTCCTGGACCACGTACGGCCCGGACTTCGCGCCCTTGTCGGGCTTGGGCGTCTTCGACCCGTGCCGGGGTCCCGTCCCGTCCCAGACCATGGTTTCCGCGGCGCGCGGCGGCAGCGGGAACGTCGAGGCGATCCGGCCGTTCATCGTCGAGGCCTCGAAGTCGAACTTCGCGTCCGCGGGCAGCGTGAGCGCGACGTCGCCGTTGACCGTCTGGATGGAGACCTCCGCGTCGGCCGGCAGCGCCTGGGCGATCGCGTCGACCTTGCCGTTGACCGTCTGGGCCGACACCGACTGCCGGGCGCCGCGGACCTCGATCGAGCCGTTGACGGTCGAGACGTTCGTCTCGCCCGTCGAGGTCCCGCACGCGCACGTCGCCGTTGACCGTCTGCAGCTCCGCGGTGACGCCCGGCGGAATCACGATCTCGTAGCGGGCGGAGATGCGGCACTGGTCGCAGGGATTGCCGTGGCGGTTGCCGCGACCGCCCGAGCGGCGTCCCGGCCACACGGTCTCCAGGTTCCAGCCGTCGTCGTCGTGGTTGCCCACGATCTCCGTCTTCTTGAGGATCTCGTCGGCTTTCGCCTGGGTCGCGGCCGAGACCGTGAGCGTGACGACGGCCGAGAACTGCCGGCCGGGCGAGGCGACGATGTCGCCGGAGATGTTTTCGACGTGGATCGTCTGTCCGGCGGCGACCGAGCCGTTGAACGTCTGGACGCGGGTGGCCGAGGGCTGCTCGGCCTTGCCGACCGAGACCGAGACGAGCATCAACAGGAGCCCGAGCGCGAGCAGGACCCAGACGGCCAGGCGATCGGCGCGCGCGGAGGGCGCCTCGGCGACGTCCCGGTGCTTCGAGAGCTTCATCATGTTCATCGTGAGAGAGAGACGCGCGCTCGACATGAGAGTTACGCCATCCTTGTCTTCGTTGTCGTCATCGTCAGAAGGAGATCGACTTGAGCGCCGAGGCCGCCTTGGCGCGGACGAAGCCGTTCTCCTGCGGGTCGACGGCCTTCTCGCGGAGTGACTGGATCGTGCTCGCGTCGGGCGACTGCTTCGCGGCAGCCGCCAGGGCGTCGACGGCGGCGAGGCGCACGGCCGGGTTCTTGTCCGCGCGCAGCGACTCGAGGAACACGGTGCGGATCTCCGGCGTCATCGGGAACGAGGCGAGCGCGTCGGCCGCCTTCTTGCGCACACCCGGGTTTTCGTCCTTGCGCAGCGTCGCCGACAACGCCGCCACGATCTCGGGCGAAGCCGGGGCATTCTTCGTGCCGTAGTGCTCCGAGACGAGCTCGATCGCCTGCGAGCGCTCGCCCGCCGTCTCGGCGTTGTGCGCGACGAGGTAGGCGAGCAGCTTCGCGACCTCCGGGTCGCTCGGCCGCCCGTCGAGCTCGTGGCGGGTGGTCACGTCGAACCCGATGCCCACCTTTCCGTCCTTGTCGGCGGGCCGGTAGGCGACGTTGGAGAAGCGCGGATTCGAGGTCAGGTCGGGCAGTGGCGCCGCGGCCGGAGCGGCCGTGCCGGAAGCGGCGGCGACCGGCGCGACGGCGGCCGGCGAGGTGGAGGGCGCGTGCGGCAGCGCGCGCGAGGCGACGTAGCCGAGGCTCGCGGCCGCCAGCAGCGCGGCCGCCTGGAGCAGAGGACGCCAGGCGCGCGGGCGGGGGCGGAACTCGCGCACCCGGTCGCGGATCATCTGCTCCTCGAGCAGCCCGAGCGTGCGCTCGCGGAAGTCGGGCGTGACCTCGGCGTCCGGGTCCATGCCGAGCGTCGTCCAGACGTCCTCGAGGCGGCCGGTCTCGGCGCCGGCAGTTCTCGCAGCCGGCCAGGTGCGCCGAGAGCTCCCGGCGGGTCGCTTCGCCGGCTTCTCCGGCGAGGCGCTCGATCGCTTTTTCGGTTACGTCGCGGCAGTCCATGAGTGTTCCCCCTCGGAGAAATGGGCCTTCAGGGTTTCGACGGCCCGGAAGATGCGGGTCTTGACGGCGCCGACCGAGATCCCCAGGGTGCGGGCGATCTCGGCGTAGGGCATCCCGTGGTAGCGGGCGAGGATCAGCGCCTCGCGCTGTTCCTCGGAGAGCTCGGCCAGGGCCTCGCGCACCGCGTGCCGCCGCTGGCGCGAGGCGATCGTGGACTCGACGCTCTCGCCCCTGGCGCGCGGCTCGGCGACGGCCTCGAGCGGGACGATCGCGGCCCGGCGGTCGCGGCGTCGGCGGTCCCGGCAGGCATTGGCCGCGATGGCGAAGAGCCACGAGGCCACGCCGGCCCGCCCGTCGTACTGGTGCGCCCTGGAAATCACCTTGAGAAAAACCTCCTGTGTCACTTCCTCGGCCGAAGCCCGATCGGACAGCATCCGGTCGGTGAACCGAAGCAGTGCGGGCGCGTAGCGCTCGAAGAGCTCGGCCGCCCCGTCGTTGTCCCCCCGGCGGATTCGCTCGAGGAGCACCGCGTCGTCGCTGCCTGAGTTCATCTCCATTCAGCCTGGCCATCAGGGGAGACGGCGGCGCCCCGGGAAGGTTTCGCCCCCATGCGGGGGAATCTACGGCTTTTTGACGCCCGGCGACAATCCCCGGGGACCGGCCGGAGCCGCGGCGAAGTCGTTGCCGCTCATGCAGGTTATAGTCCGGCTGCTTGGCTCAGAAGATCGTCGAATTCGCGATTCAGCTCTCCGTCATCCTGTTCGCCATCTCTTTCCACGAGTCGGCGCACGCCTACGCGGCGCTCCGCTTCGGCGACACGACGGCGCGGGACCTCGGCCGGATCAGCCTCAATCCGATCCGTCACATCGACCCGTTCGGCAGCGTCCTGCTGCCGATCATGCTGTACTTCCTGTCCAACGGAAAGTTCATCTTCGGCGCGGCCAAGCCGACTCCCGTGGACCTGCGCAACACGAAGGACCCCCGCATGGCCAACCTGGTCGTCTCGGCCGCCGGGCCCGCTTCCAACTTCGTTCTGGCCACCATCGGGATCGTTCTCCTGCGGATCCTGCGCGCGGCGGATCCGCGGTCGATCATCGAACTGGCCGAGGCGATCCAGGGGCATCGCTTCGCCTCGGGCGCCCTGGCACCCATCGCCTACGTGCTCTTCAGCTTCGTCATGGTGAACGTGAGCCTCGGGGTCTTCAACCTGATTCCCATTCCTCCGCTCGACGGCAGCGGCGTGGTCGTCTCGGTCTTCGGCCCGCCCGTGGCCCGCCTCTACGCCACGATCGCCCCGTTCGGGTTCCTGATCCTGATCCTGCTGATCAACACGCCGTTCCTCGCGCTGGGTGTTCGCCCCGTTCGGCCAGCTCGCCCTGAGGCTCATCTTCGGTGGCTGACGTGCCACGGCCGGTCGTGCTCTCCGGCCTGCGCCCGACGGGCCGGGTCCACCTCGGCAACTACTTCGGGGCGGTGAAGAACTGGGTGGACCTGCAGGAGAGCCGCAAGTACGACTGCTTCTTCTTCGTCGCGGACCTGCACGCCCTCACGACGGACTACGCCGATACGCAGGGCCTGGCCGCCAACACGCGCGAGGCCGTCCTCGACTGGCTCGCCGTGGGACTCTCGCCCGAGAGCGCGACGATCTTCCTCCAGTCGCGGATCCCGCAGCACGCGGAGCTCGCGCTCTACTTCTCGATGATCACGCCGCTCGGCTGGCTCGAGCGCGTGCCGACCTACAAGGACCAGATCGAGCAGCTGCGCACCCGCGACCTCGGCACGCACGGCTTCCTGGGCTATCCGGTGCTCATGACGGCGGACATCGCCGTCTACCGCGCGCACCTCGTGCCGGTGGGGGAGGACCAGTCGAGCCACCTCGAGATCTGCCGCGAGATCGTGCGGCGATTCAACGGCCTCTACGGCGACGTCTTCCCGGAGCCGAAGGCGCTCTTCACGCCGACGCCCAAGGTCAACGGCATCGACGGCCGGAAGATGTCCAAGTCCTACGGGAACACGATCGGCATCACCGAGCCGGCGGAAGCCGTGCGCGAGAAGGTGATGGCGATGGTGACCGACCCCGCGCGCGCGCGGCGCCAGGACCCGGGCAATCCCGAGAACTGCAACCTCTTTCCGTTCCACGAGCTCTACTCGCCGCCGGACGAGGTCAAGGTCGTCGACGTGGAGTGCCGGACCGCGGCGCGCGGCTGCGTCGATTGCAAGAAGCACCTCATCGGCAATCTCAATGCCGCGCTCGAGCCGTTCCGCCAGAAGCGCGCGGAGCTGATCGCGCGTCCGACCGACGTCGTCCGGGACGTCCTGCACGCCGGGGACCAGCGTGCCCGGGCGGTGGCCGAGGAGACGATGGAGAAGGTGCGGGCCGCCGTGCGGCTCTCGCCGGAGCCGTGATGGCCGACGAAGTTTCTTCGAGCGCCCTTCCGCCCGTCGCCATCTCGGCCTTCAACGGCCCGCTCGACCTGTTGCTGCACCTGATCCGCGTCAACGAGGTGTCGATCACCGACATCCCGATCGTCGAGATCACCGAGCAGTACACGTCGTACCTCGACGCGATGCGGGAGCTCGACCTCGACGTCGCCTCCGACTACATCGCGCTGGCGGCCGAGCTGATCTACATCAAGTCCCGCATGCTCCTGCCCCGGGCGCCCGGGGAGCCCGAGGAGGACCCGCGGGCGGACCTCGCGCAGCGCCTGCTCGACTACGAGAAGTTCAAGCGCTCGGCCGAGACCCTCCACGCCATCGACACGCTGCGGGGCGGCCTGTGGCCCCGTCCGGAGACGGAGATCCCGCGCGCCGCGGGCGAGGAAGACACCCTCGAGATCTCGCTCTTCGACATCATCGAGGCCTTCCGACAGGTCACCGAAAACTACCGCCTGGCGCACCCGCCGGCCCTGGCGATCCACCACCTGCGCTTCTCGGTGGGCGACAAGATGATCGAGCTGCTCGAGCGCGTGGACGAGGCCCGCACGATGCCGCTGCTCGATTTCCTGGGCCGCATGAGCTACCGCGCCGAGGCGGTCACGACCTTCCTGGCCTGCCTCGAGCTGATCCGCCTCGGGGTCGTGCGGGCGTTCCAGGCCCGGCCCTTTGCCGAGATTCACGCCACCCGCACGGACCTGCCGTTCACCGTCCAGCAGATACGCGATAATTACTCCGAGTGACCACCATGAGCGAAACCACCGCACCCGACGCCGTCGCCGAAGAAGTCGAGCCCGCCACCCGCAAGGAGACCTCGGGCGAGAAGATCCTGACGGCCGTCGAAGCCGTCCTGTTCTCCTCGCCGCGGCCCGTCCGCGAGAAGGACCTCGCGGAGCTGCTCGATGCGACCCCCGCGGCCGTGTCGGAGGCGCTGGCGACGCTCGTCGCGCGGACGGACGTGGAAGAGCGGGGAGTCCGGGTCGAGAAGGTCGGCCGGCGGATGGCGTTTCGTGACGCGCCCCGAGTTCGACGCGCTGCTGCGCAAGTTCCACGAGGTGACCGAGCGCAGCCGGCTTTCGCTCGCCGCCCTCGAGACGCTGGCGATCATCGCGTACCGGCAGCCCATCACGATGCCCGAGATCCAGGACATCCGCGGCGTGAACTCCTCGAGCGTGCTGAAGACGCTGTTCGAGAAGAAGCTGATCACGACGGCGGGCAAGAAGGCCGTCGTGGGAAGCCCGTTCTTCTACAAGACGACGCCCGACTTCCTCATGCGCTTCGGGTTGAACGAGCTCACGGAGCTGCCGCGCCCCGAGGAGCTCGACGCCGACCTGACCGCCACGGTCGAGGCCCGCGAGATCGCCGCGCCGACGGCGAAGACGCCCTCGATCCGCGTCGAGTCGGACGCATCCGCGCTCGACGACGACCTGGACGATGACGACGTCGACGACGAGGATGACGACGACGAGGACTCCGACACCGAATCGGAGGACTGACCTGGCGCTCGTTCGGATCCAGAAGATCATCGCGTCGAGCGGTCTGGCCTCCCGTCGAGCGGCCGAGGACTGGATCCGCGACGGGCGCGTGCGCGTCAACGGCAAGATCGCGGGCCTCGGCGATCGCGCCGATCCGGAGAAGGACTCGGTCAAGGTCGACGACCGGCGCGTGCCGGTCCCGAGCGGGACGAAGACGTACATCCTGCTGAACAAGCCGAAGGGCTTCGTCACGACCGTCTCGGATCCGGAGGGGCGCGACACGGTGCTCCACCTGCTTCCCGGCAAGCTGCGCCGCGGCGTCAAGCCGGTCGGCCGGCTCGACGTGCAGACGGAGGGCCTGCTCCTGCTCACCGACGACGGCGACCTCGCGCGGCTGATCACGCACCCCTCGACGGGTTGCCCGAAGGAATACCTCGTCAAGGTTTCGGGCGAGCCGGCGCCGGCGCGCCTGGAGAAGCTGCGCCACGGCATCCTGCTCGACGGCAAGCGGACGCGCCCGTGCGAGATCGAGCGCGTGTCCGGCACGCCGCGCAAGTCCGAGGTGGAGGGCAACACGTGGCTGCGGGTGACGCTGAAGGAAGGCCGGACCCGGCAGATCCGCATGATGTTCGCCGCCATCGGCAACCCGGTCTCGAAGTTGAAACGCGTCGCGATCGGCCCCGTGCGCGACGCCGCGCTGACTCCCGGCGCGTACCGGCGCCTGAGCCCCCAGGAAGTCGAGTCCCTGAAGCGTCTCGGAAAACCCCGGTGAAGCCGCCGCTCATCGTCGCCATCGACGGCCCTTCGGGGGCCGGGAAGTCGACGGTGGCGCGCGCCCTGGCCCTGCGGCTCGGCGTTCCCTACATCGATACCGGCGCGATGTACCGGGCGGTGGGACTCGCGGCCCGGGAACGGGGCGTGCCCCTGCCGATCCCGGATCCGGACGCCGTCGCGGCGATCGCGGGCCAGGTCCGCGTCGAGCTCATCCCGTCGGCCGAGGGCAGCCGCGTCCTGCTCGACGGCCGGGACGTGTCCGAGGCGATCCGGGCGCCCGAGATCTCCCTGTACGCATCCGCCGTCTCGGCCATCCCCGCCGTGCGCCGGCGCCTCGTCGAGCAGCAGCAGCGCCTGGGCCGGGAGCGGGGGGGCATCATGGAGGGCCGGGACATCGGGACCAAGGTCTTTCCGGAGGCCCCGTTCAAGTTTTTCCTCACGGCCGCGCCTGCCGTCCGCGCCCGCCGCCGCACGCTGGAGCTGGCCGCGCGGGGGACCCCGCAGCCCTACGAGTCGGTCCTGGAGGAGATGGAAAAGCGCGACCGGGACGACGCCTCCCGGGCCGATTCCCCCCTGACCCTGGACTCCCGGTACGTCCTGGTCGACTCCAGCGACCGGCCTTTCGAGGCCGTGGTGGCCGACATCGAGGGGCGGGTTCGCGAGGGTATTTGACTCCTGCGGACGGCCCGGCATAGGATAGCCTTTCGTCTCAGCGACTTATGAGAGGGGACCCCTTATCCGATGGCGGCTGAAAATCGTAAAGATGGAGGTCGGGAAACCGAGCCGATGGAAACAGAACAGGAACTGACTCCGCAGGAGTATCAACACCTCCTCGCCCAGTACGAGAGCTCCTTCAAGAATTTGCAGGAGGGACAGATCATCCGCGGCCGCGTCCTGTCCATCACCCCTTCCGAGGTGATCGTCGACATCGGCTACAAGTCGGAGGGCATGATCCCGCTCTCCGAGTTCACCGACTTCTCGGGACAGATCACGATCAAGCAGGGCGACCCCGTCGACGTCCTGCTCGAGCGGACCGAAGACCAGAACGGCTACGTCGTCCTGTCCAAGGACAAGGCCGAGAAGATGAAGGTGTGGGACGAAGTCGAGAAGAGCTACCGCTCCGGCTCGACCGTCCGCGGCCGCGTCATCGACCGCATCAAGGGCGGCCTGGCGGTCGACATCGGCGTCAAGGCGTTCCTTCCGGGCTCGCTCGTGGACGTCAAGCCCGTCAAGAACCTCGAGGCCCTGCGCGGCAAGGACCTCGATTTCAAGGTCATCTCGGTCGACAAGAAGCGCGGCAACATCGTTCTCTCGCGCAAGGCCGTCGTCGAGGTGGAGCAGGAAGCGCGCAAGAAGGAAACCCTCCAGCTGCTCGAGGAGGGCCGCGTCCTGCGCGGCACCGTCAAGAACCTGACCGACTACGGCGCCTTCGTGGACCTCGGCGGCCTCGACGGCCTCCTCCACGTGACCGACATGTCGTGGGGCCGCGTCAACCATCCGTCGGACCTCGTGAAGGTCGCCGACGAGATCGAAGTCGTCGTCCTCAAGTTCGACCGCGAGACCGAGCGCGTCTCGCTCGGCACCAAGCAGCTGACCGAGGATCCCTGGGCGCACGTGCCCGAGAAGTACCCGGCCGGATCCCGCGTGACGGGCCGCGTCACCAACGTGACGGACTACGGCGCGTTCGTCGAGCTCGAGGGCGGCGTCGAGGGGCTCGTGCACGTTTCGGAAATGTCCTGGTCCAAGAAGATCAAGAACCCCGCGAAGGTCGTGTCCCCGGGCGACACCGTCGAGGCGATCGTCTCCGACGTCAATCCCGAGGCGCGCCGCATCTCGCTGTCGCTCAAGGACACGCTGCCCGATCCGTGGGAGAGCGTGGCGGAGAAGTACGCCGTCGGCAGCCGCGTGTCGGGCAAGGTGCGCAACCTGACCGACTTCGGCGCCTTCGTCGAGATCGAAGAGGGCATCGACGGCCTGGTCCACGTCTCCGACATGTCGTGGACGCGCCGCATCAAGCATCCCTCCGAGGTCCTCAAGAAGGGCGACGACGTCGAGGCCGTGATCACGTCGGTCGACCAGGAGAACCGGCGGATCTCCCTGTCGATCAAGGAATTCCAGCCCAACGACTGGGCGGCCTTCAAGGAGAAGCACCAGCCGGGCGACCTCGTCGAGGGCGTCGTGACCCGCGTGGCCGACTTCGGCGTGTTCGTGCAGATCGAGGGGCTCGTCGAGGGCCTCATGCACGTTTCGGAAACCCCGCTCGCTCGCGGCGACAAGCCGCAGGACCACTACAAGGAAGGCGATGCGATCCACGCCCGCATCCTGCGCATCGAGGATGCGGACATGAAGGTCGGCCTCTCGGGCGTGGCGCTCGACGAGACCGCACCGGCCCCCGCGCCCGAGGAGGCGGCCGTCGTGGCCGCGCTCCGGAGGTCCCCGCCGTGGAAGGCGAGGAAGCCGCTCCCAAGAAGAAGCGGACGCGCAAGAAGGCCGACGAAGCTCCCAAAGAGTAGCGGGTGCGCGGCGCATGGAACCGTCCCCAGAGCGCGAGGAGACGCGGGCGATGACGAAGGCCGAACTGATCGAGCGCGTCGCCGTGGCGACGGACGTGACGAAGAAGCAGGCGGAAGCGATCGTCGACACCGTCTTCGAGGCGATCGTCCGCTCCCTCAAGGACGGCCAGAAGATCGAGTTGAGGGGCTTCGGCTCCTTCCGCCTCCGCGAGCGCGGCGCGCGCATGGGCCGCAATCCCAAGACGGGCGTCAAGGTCTCCGTTCCCGCGAAGAAGATTCCCTATTTCAAGCCGGGCAAGGAGCTGAAAGAACTGATCAACCGGTAATGCGGTGATGCCGGAAGTTCTTTTCGCCCCCTGGCGTTACGAGTACCTCGTGGCGGACAAACAGGTCGCATGCATCTTCTGCGAGGCGGCGGCCTCCGGCGACGACGCGAAGTCGCTCGTCGTGCACCGCGGAAAGCGAGTCTTCGTGGTTCTGAACCGGTACCCCTACACGAACGGCCACGTCATGGTGGCGCCGCTCGCGCACGAGGCGTGGTTCTCGCGACTCGGGCGCCGAGACCCTGAACGAGCTCATCGCGACGGTGGCGAAGGCGCAGAAGCTGCTCGTGGCCGAATTCCGCACGGACGGGTTGAACGTCGGCGTGAACTTCGGATCGGCCGCGGGCGCCGGGGTCCCCGGTCACTACCACGTGCACGTCGTGCCGCGCTGGGCGGGGGACACGAACTTCATGACGGTGGCCGCGGGAGTCCGGGTGGTTCCCGAGGACCTCGACACGACGCGCCGACGCCTGGCGGCGCTCTTCGCGGAGGCCGCGTGAGCGCGCCCGACCAGACGGCCGCCGCTGCCCGCGCGCTCGCCCTGGGCCGCGATGGCGCTGGCGTGGGCGGTCCCCGGGCTCGGCCACTACTACCTCGGGCGCCGGCGCACGGCGATCGCCTTCTTCCTGCTCGTGACCGCGGCCTTTCTGGCCGGCATCTCCTTCCAGGGGCGCCTCTACACGATCGAGGCGGGCCAGCCGCTCACGATCCTCGCGACCTTCGCGGTCTACGGCACCGGCCTGCTGAACATCGCGGCCCGCATCCTCTCGGAGAGCCCGGTCGGGATGATCCTGTCGCCCACCTACGAGTACGGCTGCGCCTACCTCCTGACCGCGGGCCTGATGAACCTGCTGCTGATTCTCGATGCCCACGACATCGCCCGGGGGCGCAAGTCATGATCAACCTGATCCCGACCGACCACTTCCTCATCATGACGCTCTACGCGTTTCTCGTGTCCGCCTTCTTCGCCCTGCTGTGGCGGCAGGATCGCCGGGAGCGCTGGAAGCTCTTCGGGATGCTGATGGCCTCGCTCGTGCTCGGCGGGCTCGCGGTGGCGTGGCTGATGTACCCCTTCCCGCGGTAGGGAGGGTGTGAACCTCCTCCTGTCCGCGGGCGAGGCTTCCGGCGATCTCCACGGCGCCCGCCTGCTCAAGGCGCTCCAGCTTCTCCGGCCCGGTCTGACGGCATTCGGGATGGGCGGGGCGCGGCTGGCGGAGGCGGGGCTCGACACGGTCGTGCGTTCCGAGTCGCTCTCGGTCGTCGGCATCTCGGAGGTCCTCGAGAAACTGCCGGAGCTGCGCGGCGCCCTGCGCGCGCTCGACCAGGCGGCCCTCGGCGCGCAAGCCCGAGGCCGCGGTCGTCATCGACTTTCCCGACTTCCACGGTTTCCTGACGCGCCGGCTGAAGCGCGACGGCGTGCCGCTGATCTACTACGTCAGCCCCCAGGTCTGGGCCTGGCGCAAGTGGCGGGCGCGCACGATCGCCGGACGCGCGCGGCGCATCATCACGCTCTTTCCGTTCGAGGCCGAGATCTATCCGCCGCCTCGGCGCGGACGCGGTCTGCGCGGGACACCCGCTCGTCGAGGACGTCCAGGAGGGGCTCCGGACGCCCTCGCCGCTGCCGGCGAAGACCCGGCGGCGGCTCGTGCTGATGCCCGGCAGCCGGCCCGATCGAGCTCGAGCGCAACTGGGAGCGGATGTCGGAGGCGGCCTGCCGCCTCCGCAAGCGTTTCGACCTGGAGCTCGTCGCCGTCCGCGCGGCGGCCCTTCCGGAGTCGCTCTTTCCCGGGGCCCGCGAGCGCGGGATCGCCGTCGTCACGACGGGCGTCCACGCGGTGCTCACGAGCGCCGACCTGGCGTTCGTCGCGTCGGGAACCGCGACGCTCGAGGCCGCCCTCTGCGGCGCCCCGATGGTGGTCGTGTACCGGGTGTCCGCCGTGAGCTGGGCGATCGTGAGCGCCCTCATGCACCTGCGCTGGGCGTCGCTCGTCAACATCGTCGCGGGCGAGGAGATCGTTCCCGAGCTCATCCAGAACCGCTTCACGGTCGACAACCTGGAGCGGGAGGGGGCCGACCTGCTCTCGTCGCCGGGCCGGCTCGAGACGATGAAGGCGGGCCTGGCGCGCGTGACGGCCCTGCTCGGACCGCCCGGCGCGAGCGCACGCGCGGCGGAATATGTACTCTCGGCGCTGGCTCCATGAAGACCCTGCCGCGGCTGCTCGGCTACTTCGGCCGCTACAAGTGGCGGGCCCTCGGCGCGCTCGCGGCGATGGGGCTCGTCTCGGCCGCCACGGTGGCGCTGCTCTTCCTGCTCAAGAAGGTCATCGACGAGGTCCTCGGGGCGGGCGCCGCGGGCGCGATCGTCGGGATGGGAGCGGGCGCGTCCTCGCGCACGGCGCCGCTGCTCGCGGGGCTCGAGTCGGGGTACGCGGCAGGGCTGGATGCGGCGCGGGCGGCGGGCCTCGGCACGCGGTACGCCGTGCCCCTCCTGCTCGTCGCGGCCCTGCTCGTCAAGAACGTCTTCACCTATCTGTCCGAAGTCGCGCTGAACTCCATCGGGCTCGCGATGGTCCGGGACCTTCGCCAGGACGCCTACCGGGCCCTGCTCGACCAGTCGACGCGGTACTCCTCGGAGAGCTCCTCGGGCGAGCTGATGAGCCGCCTGCTCTCGGACGCCGAGCAGATCCAGTCGGCCTTCGGCTCGCGCATGGCGGACTTCGTCCAGGGGAGCCTGACGATGGTGCTCGTGCTGGTCTACGTGTTCTCGCTCAACTTCCAGCTCGCGCTCGCCGTGCTGGTGGTCGCGCCCGCTGCTGCTCGTCCCGATCGTGGGCAACTTCCGCAAGCTCCGGCGCACCGGGATGTCCGCCCGCGAGCGCATCGGCGAGATGGGCGCGATCCTGGGCGAGACGCTGCGGGGTCACCGGCTCATCAAGACGTACGCCATGGAGGACTTCGAAGCCGAGCGCTTCGGCGAAGCCAACCGGCGGTACTTCGGCGCCAGCCGCCAGACGATGCGCCTCCAGGCGCTCAATTCGCCGCTGATGGAAATCCTCGCCGGCGCCGGCCTGGCGCTCGTCTTCGTCTACGCGGCGGGCCAGATCCGCGCCGGGCAGATGACGGTCGGCGGGCTGGTCTCCTTCCTCGCGGCGATCATGATGCTCTACAAGCCGCTCAAGGACGTGACCCGCACGAACATCGTGCTCCAGGTCGCGCTCGTGGCGGCGCAGCGCCTCTTCGACGTCGTGGACGGAGAGAACGACATCGTCGAGAAGCCCGACGCCCGCGACCTCCCGCCGTTCTCGAAGAGCGTCCGGTACGAGGGGGTCGGGTTCGGCTACGGCGCCGACGCCGTGCTCGAGGGACTCGAGCTCACGATCGCGCGCGGAGAGACGGTGGCGCTCGTGGGGCCGTCCGGGGCCGGAAAGACCACGCTCGTCAACCTGCTGCCGCGCCTCTACGACCCGCTCGAAGGGCGCGTGACGTTCGACGGGGTCGACCTGCGCGACGCGACGCTCAGGTCGCTGCGGCGCCAGATCGGCCTCGTGACGCAGGAGACCGTGCTCTTCGACACGAGCGTGCGCGAGAACATCGCGTACGGCGAGAGGGCGCCCTCCGAGGTCCGGGTGCGCGCGGCGGCGCGCGCGGCCTTCGCGGACGAGTTCATCGAGCGCCTGCCGCAGGGCTACGACTCGGCGGTCGGGGAAGGGGGCGGCCGGCTCTCGGGCGGGCAGCGCCAGCGGCTCGCGATCGCGCGGGCGATCTACAAGGACGCCCCGATCCTGATCCTCGACGAGGCCACCTCGCAGCTCGACGCCGAGTCCGAAGCCCTCGTGGCCCGCGGACTCGCCAACCTGATGCAGGGGCGCACGACGCTCGTCATCGCCCATCGCCTCTCGACGGTGCGCCGCGCCGACCGGATCGTCGTTCTCGACGAGGGCCGCATCGTCGAGGAGGGCACCCACGCTGCGCTCTTGACTCGGCGCGGCCTGTACCGCAGGCTGCACGACATGCAGTATTTCGCCGAGAACGAGCCGGCGCCCGCCGCGCCGTCGGAGGCCCCGTGAGCCTGCGGAGCATGACCGGGTTCGGCCGCGCGCGCGGGCCCGTCGGCAGCGATCGGTCCGGAGAGGTCGTCATCCGCAGCGTGAACAGCCGCTTCCTCGACCTCACCATCAAGACGAAGGAAGCCGAGGCGGCCCTCGAGCCGGCGCTGCGCCGCACGGTCGGAGCGCTGCTGCACCGCGGGAAGGTGGAGGTCGCCCTGCGCCTGAAGCGGACGAGCCCGGCCGAGCAGGAGATCAGCGTGGACGAGGGCCTGCTGCAGGCGCTGCTCGCGCGCATCACGGCCCTGTCGGCGAAGTATCCGATCGAGGGAAAGCTCTCGGTGCGCGACATCCTCACGATTCCCCAGGTCGTCGTCGTGGACGCGCCGACCGATTCGTTCACGCCCGAGGAGATGGAGGCCGTCGAGGCCCTCGCGCGCGAGGCGGCCTCGGCCCTCGTGGCCATGCGCACGACCGAGGGCGGGGCGATCGTCGCCGACCTGGCTCCGCGGATCGCCTTCCTGCGCCGGAAGGCGTCGGGGCTGGCGGCGCGCCGGGAAGAGATCGCGCGCAACCTCGCCGCGACCCTGAAGGAGCGCGTGCGCACGCTCTTTGCCGACGTCCCGATCGATCCGGGCCGTCTGGAGCAGGAGGCGGCCCTGATCGCGGACCGCGCCGACGTCGCCGAGGAGCTCCAGCGGCTCTCGGGCCACCTCGACCAGTTCGACGGGATCCTCGGCAACGCGAAGGGGTCCGTCGGCAAGACGCTCGACTTCCTGACGCAGGAGATCCTGCGGGAGCTGAACACGCTGGGCTCCAAGAGCCGCGACCTCCAGTCCACGCGCGAGATCCTCGACATGAAGGCCGAGACGGAGAAGATCCGCGAGCAGGTCCAGAACATCGAATGAGCGACGCGCCTCGCGGATCGCTCTTCATCGTGTCCTCGCCGTCGGGCGGCGGCAAGACGACGCTCATCCGGCGGCTGCTGGCCAACCCGCCGGGCGGCGCGCCGCTGCACTTCTCGGTCTCCCACACGACGAGACCCCGGCGCGAGGGCGAAAAGGACGGGCGCGAGTATCACTTCGTGTCGGCGGCCGAATTTCAGGGGATGACGCGGCACGAGGACTTCCTCGAGCACAACGAGGTCCACGGCAATTTCTACGGCACGGCAAAGGCGGAGGTGCTTCCGCGGCTCGCGGCGGGGGAGGACGTCGTCCTCGACATCGACGTCCAGGGCGCGCGGGACATCCGGGCGGCCTACCCGGAGGCGATCCTGATCTTCATCGTGCCGTCGCTGGTCGAAGTGCTCGAGGAGCGGCTCCGGCAGTCGGGGGCTCGACGCCGAGGACGCCATCCAGAAACGGCTCATAAACGCCGCCAAGGAAATCGAACAAGCCAAGGAGTTTCAGTACCTTATCGTGAATGATGATCTCGAAACGGCCAGTCTTGAGCTAGAATCCGTGGTTCGCGCCTCCCGTCTGACTCCGGCGCGCCAGGGCAAAATCCTCGAACGTCTGCGCAAAGACTTCCGTTAGAAGGGGTTTGGAAAATGATCCAGTCGATTCCCGAAGGTGTGGACAGCAAGTTCCGGCTCGTGCTCCTGATCGCGCGCCGCGCCGAGCAGCTCATGCGCGGTGCCCGTCCGAAGCTCGAGACCGATCGTCCCCTGAAGCCGACCCGCCTCGCGGCCGCGGAGTTCGAAGAGAACACCGGTGCGCTGGGGCTACGGCGCCGAGGGCGGCGTTCTCGAGGCGGCCGGCGAAGAGGTCGAGGAACAGGAAGAGCTCGTCGAGGAAGAGTCCACCCGCTGATTCTCCGGTTCGGTCGCGTCCCATGAACAAGCCTCCACGCATCCTGCTCGGTGTGAGCGGCGGCATCGCCGCCTACAAGGCGGTGGAGGTGCTGCGCGACCTGGTCACGCGCGGCGCCGACGTGCGCGTCGCGCTGACCCGCGGCGCCCGCGAGTTCGTCGCCCCGCTGACCTTCTCCGTGCTGTCGAAGCACGAAGTCCACACGGAGGTCTGGGAGGGCAACGCCGCCGCCGTCGAACACGTGGAGCTGGCGCAGGGCTGCGACCTTCTGCTCGTCGCCCCCGCCACGGCGCACACGATCGGCAAGCTCGCCAACGGGCTGGCCGACGATTTCCTCTCGACGTACTTCCTCGCGCACCAGGGGCCCGTCCTGCTCGCGCCGGCGATGGAGTCCGCCATGTGGGCCCACGCCGCGGTGCGCGCGAACGTGGAACGGCTCGCCGCCCGCGGCGCCGTCACGGTCGGGCCGGCCGAGGGCTTCGCTGGCTTCGGGGCGCGAGGGCCTCGGCCGCATGGCCGATCCCGCGACGATCGCCGAGGCGGCCTGGCGCCTGGCCACCGGACAGAGGCGCGACCTCGAAGGGCTGCGCCTGCTCGTCTCCGCCGGCCCCACGCGGGAGCCGATCGACCCGGTCCGGTTCGTCTCGAACCGCTCGAGCGGGCAAGATGGGTTTCGCGCATCGCGACGGCGGCGCGCGACCGGGGCGCGCGCGTCACGCTGCTGGCCGGCCCGTCGGGCCTGGCCGCTCCCGGAGGGCGTTCGGGTGCTGACCTTCGAGACGGCCGACGATCTCCACGGCCTGCTCGTCCAGGAGTTTCCGGAGTGCGACGGCCTCGTCATGGCGGCGGCCGTCAGCGACTTCATCCCGGAGTCGAGTCCGGGGCGCATGCACCGCGGGGACGGGGCGCGCACGCTGCGGCTCTCGCCCGGCCGGGACATCCTCGCGAGCCTGGGCCCCTTGAAGCGCGCGCAGACGGTCGTCGCCTTCGCGGCGGAGACCGAGGACCTCGAGGCCCGGGGCCGCAGGAAGATGGAGTCCAAGGGCGCCGACCTGATCGTCGTCAACGACGTCGGCAAGCCGGGCATCGGGTTCGAAGCCGAGCAGAACGAGGTCCTGATCCTGCGGCGCGACGCGCCCTCCGAGCTCGTCACGCGCCGCGCCAAGGGCGAAGTGGCCGACCGGATCTGGGACGCCTTCGCTGCGCGGCCCGCGGCGCCGGAAAGACCGCCCGGGCATAGACTCGGCCCGTGGCCGACGACGTCCCCGTCCGCGATCAGCTCGAATTCTTCCGCGACCTCGGCGTGCGCGATCTCTTCGTCGATCGCGCCCGCGGCGCCCGGCGTCGTGACGGGATCGACGCCCGACCTGGCCGCGCTCGCCAAGTCGCTGGAAGGCTGCCCGCGCTGCAAGCTCTCGAAGACCCGGACCAACATCGTCTTCGGCCAGGGCAGTCCGAAGGCGCAGCTGATGTTCATCGGGGAGGCGCCGGGGCGCGACGAGGACGAGCAGGGCCTGGCCTTCGTGGGCCGCGCCGGTCAGCTGCTGACCAAGATCATCGAAGCGATCGGCATGAAGCGCGAGGACGTCTTCATCGCGAACGTCCTGAAGTGCCGGCCTCCCAACAACCGCAACCCGGAGCCGGACGAGGTCGCCTCGTGCCGGCCGTTCCTCGACGAGCAGATCCGCCTCATCCGCCCCAAGGTGATCGTGACGCTCGGGACGTTCGCGGCGCAGGCGATCCTCGAGACGGACGAGCCCATCGGCGCGGATGCGCGGCCACTGGCGCGAGGCGAAAGGCGTCCGCGTCATGCCGACCTTCCACCCGGCGTTCCTCCTGCGCTCGCCCGAGCGCAAGAAGGACGTCTGGGAGGACATGAAGCTGGTCCGGGATTTCCTCGCCCAGAAATGAAACGGGCGGCCGAAGGGCCGCCCGCCGGATTCTCGATCGCGGAGCGCGCTACGGCGCGGCGATCTTGTCGATGGTCGAGAAGATGGGGAAGTGGCTCGCCGCTCCCATGAAGAACAGCATCGGGATCGAGAGCCACGTGTTCGTCCGCGACGCGAGGAACGCGCGGCGCGCCCACTTCGCCTGATCGGCCGGCGCCGCGGCGCCCGTCTCGGCGGTCGCCTTGACCGCGGCGATGATCTTCTTCTGGAGCGGCCAGATGATCATCCAGACGTTCAGGAACATGATCGACCCGATCCCTCCGCCGAACATGATCGAGAGCGTGCGGCTGGAGGCGCCGAGGTTGCGCGCCATCAGGGCCGTGGCGTAGCCGATGAACACGACGACGATCGCGATGACCAGGCCCAGGACGCGGCCGTCCTTCAGGGGGCCGCCGGCGACCGCGGCGCGCAGCAGGGACGCGATCACGACGAACGCGATGGACCAGCCCACCAGGAAATACACGAGGGGCATGTGCCCGGTCTTCTCGCTGTTCACGAGCAGGGAGTAGTAGATGAATCCCGAGAACCACGTGAAGATCGCGCCCCACCGGAACCAGAAGAGGGCCTTCGGCATGAGCAGGGGGATGACCTTGCCCTTGGTGGCGCCGTCGAGCTCCTTCATGAACTGGACGTTGACGAGGTTGAAGAAGTACAGCATTCCGATCCAGGTGATCCCGGCCAGAAAATGCACCCAGCGCAGCAGGAACTGGAAGTTCGTGGCGAAATCCTGAGGCCAACTGATCATCGATTCCTCCTCCTAGAGAAGCGCGGCAATCTTCTCACAGCGTTCCGGGCCTGCCGTAGAATCGGCAGTCCGGGCCTGGACATGCCGACGAACCCGACTCCGCGCCGATCGGCGCACGCGACGCGAGCTTTCGCCGGAGCCCTCGCGCTCCTCGGCGGGCTGGCCGCCGGCTGCCGGCGCGCGCCCGCCGCCGCGCCGCCCGCGCCCACTCCGCCCCCGGCCGCGACGCCCGCCGCTCCGGCGCACGCGGCCGACGCGGGCTACGAGCTGCGGCCCGCCGAGAAGGCCGCGGTCGACGATTTCCTGCGGGCGCATCCCGACCTGCGCCTGGCGGCCGACGGCGATCACCGCACGGGCGACGAGGGCACGAGCGTCGACGACCTGTACGGCATCTACCATCCGTACCTGGTGCGGGGCGACGGCAACGACGACGGCCTGCTCGACTTCGTGGTCGGTTTCGTCCGTCGCGACTCCGACAGGGACACGCCCTGGTTCTCGGTCGTGATCTTCGCGGGCAAGCCCGACGGCGCGTTTGCGCCGGGCCTCTTCCTCGAGCGCGACATCTCGCTGGCCGACGGAGACATTTCGCTGGACCGCGACACGATCGTCGTGACGCCGGACGTCGCCGACGACGTGTCGCGCCGCTACCGGTGGGACCCGGCCAAGCAGCGCCACGTCTTCGTCCGCGACGACGCCTCCGAGGAGCCTGCATCGCCTCCGCCGTCCCAGATCTGAGCAGGCCGGCGCGCACCGTCGCGGTCGCTCTTCCGCTGCCGCTGCGACGCAGCTTCACCTACTCCGTGCCCGACGGCAGCCCGGTGCCGGAACCGGGCACCCGCGTGCGCGTGCCGTTCGCGGAGCGCGTCCTGACCGGTGTCGTCGTGGAGTCGGAGGCGGGAGCCGCGCCGCCCGGGACCCTGCGCGACCTGCTCGAGGTGCTCGACGAGGAGCCGGTGTGCCCTCCGGAGCTGCTGTCGACCGCGGCGCGCGTGGCGCAGCGTTTCTTCTCGTCGACGGGCGAGGTGCTCAAGTCCGTCCTGCCCGCGAAGCTTCCCGCGTCCGGGGCCGTGCGCTACCGCATCACCGAGCACGGCGCCCTCGGGATCGACCGAACGGCGCCGGCCGAGCGCGCGATCCTCGAGCGGCTCGCCTCGGGGGAGTCGGTGCGCGTGATCGAGCTGCCGGGCGAAGGCCGGCAACGCCACGCGGCCATGCGCGCCCTCGAGGACCGCGGCTTCATCCGGGCGGCTTCCGCGGCAGCGCCGCGCCGCGCGCGGACCGAAATCGCCTATGAGCCGGGCGCGCTGACCGGGGAAGACGCGGAACCGCGCGCTCGGCCGCAGCCGCAAGGGCAGAGAAGTGCTCGCGCTGCTCGACTCCCTCGGCCGCCCGGCGTCGGGAGCCGAGATCCGCATCGCGACCGGCGCCGGCCCCGCCGTTCTACGCGGGCTCGCCGCGAAGGGGCTCCTGCGCTCCTTCGAGCAGGAGCGCAGCACGGCCGGTCCGGCGGCCGCGGCTCGGCCGTCGCTCGTTTCGCCGACCTCCGAGCAGGCGGACGCCATCGCCGCGATCGCCGCGGCCATCCGAGAGCGCCGCTACTTCCCGGCGCTGCTCGAGGGCGTCACGGGCAGCGGCAAGACGGAGGTCTACCTGCGCGCGATCCGGGCCGCGCTCGATGCCGGGCGCGGCGCCGTGTGGCTCGTGCCCGAGATCGCGCTGACGCCGGTCTTCGCGCGGGAGCTCCGGCGGCAGTTTCCCGAGGATGCGGCCGTGCTCCACTCGGCCCTCTCCGAGCGCGAGCGAGCCGAGGCCTGGGATCGCGTGCGTTCCGGGGCGGCGCGGGCGGTCATCGGACCGCGGTCGGCGGCCTTCGCTCCCGTCGCCGATCCGGGCCTCTTCGTCGTGGACGAGGAGCACGACGCCTCCTACAAGCAGCGCGAGTCGCCCCGTTACGACGCGCGCGAGGCCGCGGCCCTGCGCGCGAAGCAGAGCGGCGCGGCGCTCGTCTTCGGTTCGGCGACCCCGTCGATGGAGGCCTGCAACGCCGCGGCCCGAGGACGACTCGCGCACCTGAAGCTGTCCGAGCGGATCGCCTCGCGGCCCCTGCCGCGCGTCGAGATCGTGGACCTGAAGCGCGAAACGGCCCGTCCCGACGAAAAGGGCGTTCCGCTCTTCTCGCGGCCGCTGCTCGAGCGCCTGCGCGAGGTGTTCGCGCGCGGGGAGCAGGCGATCCTGCTGCAGCCGCGCCGCGGCTTCGCGCCGTTTCTGCTGTGCCGCGACTGCGGGCACGATTTCCGCTGCACCCGGTGCAGCGTCGCGCGCACGGTGCACGATCACGGACGGACGCTCCTGTGCCACTACTGCGGCGAGCGGGTCCCGCGACCATTGCGTTGTCCCGACTGCGGCGGCGGCGTGCTCGAAGCGGTCGGCGCGGGAACGGAGCGCGTCGAGGAACGCTTCGCCGAGATCTTCCCGGGCGTCACGCACGCGGTCCTCGACCGCGACACCGCGCGCCGCCGGGGCGGGGCGGCGGCCGTCGTCGAGGGCATGCAGGAAGGGCGCATCGCGTGCCTGATCGGAACGCAGATGGTCGCGAAGGGGCACGACTTTCCCGGCGTGACGGCCGTCGGCGTCCTCTCGGCAGACACGATGCTGCACTTTCCGGACTTCCGAGCCTCCGAGAAGACCTTCCAGCTTCTCGCCCAGGTGGCGGGCCGCGCCGGCCGGGGCGACAGTCCGGGGACCGTTCACGTCCAGACGTTCCATCCGGGCCACCCCGCGATCCGCCGCGCGGCCGAGCACGACGTCGCCGGGTTCGCCGCGGTGGAGCTCGAGTTCCGGCGGGCCTTCTTCTACCCGCCTTTTTCGGAGCTCGCCGCCGTGCTCGTCTCGTCGCCCGACCGCGACCGCGCCGAGTCGGCGGCCGCCGCCTTCGGCAAGGCTCTGCGCAGCCTGCCCGACGGCCTGCGTCTCTCGGGCCCGGCCCCGGCGCCGCTCGAGCGTCTCCAGGGCCGCTGGCGCTTCCAGGTACTCATCCGCGCGGTGGACCGTCGCGCGGTGCTCGCCGCCCTCGAGTCCGCGGTGCCGGATCGGCCGCCGGCCGGCGTGCAGATCGCGGTCGACGTGGATCCGCAGGACCTGATGTAAGAAGGCCCGGCGCCAACCCCGGTACAATCGACGCGTGACGCCCGACGATGCCAATTTCGAAGAACCCATCCTCCGGTTGCGCCGGCGGATCGAAGAGCTTTCGGCGCTCCCGGACGACGCGGCGCACCGGCGCGAGATCGAGAAGCTGCGCGAAAAGCTCGACCGCGTGTCCCGGGAGATCTACGCCGGCCTGACGCCGTGGCAGAAGACCCTCGTCGCGCGGCACCCGGCGCGCCCCTACCCCCTGGACTACGTCGAAACGCTGATGGAGGACTTCGTCGAGCTCCACGGCGACCGCAAGTTCGCCGACGACGCCGCGGTCGTCGCCGGGTTCGCCCGGTTCCGGGGCCGGCCCGTCGCGGTGGTCGGCCACCAGAAGGGCCGGGACACCAAGGAGAAGATCCGGCGCAACTTCGGGATGCCGCGGCCCGAGGGGTTTCGCAAGGCGCTGCGGGTCATGGAGCTCGCCGAGAAGTTCGGACGGCCCATCCTTTCCTTCGTCGACACCGCCGGCGCCTATCCCGGCATCGACGCCGAGGAGCGGGGCCAGGCCGAGGCCATCGCGGTCAACCTGCGCTCGATGGCCGGCTTCCACGTGCCGATCATCGTGACGGTGACCGGGGAGGGCGGCTCCGGCGGAGCGCTCGCCCTCGGCATCGGCGACCGGGTCCTCATGCTCGAGCACTCGACGTACTCGGTCATCTCGCCGGAGGGCTGCGCCTCGATCCTCTGGAAGGACGCGGCCCGCAAGAAGGACGCGGCCGAGGCCATGAAGCTGACGGCGGCCGACCTGAAGGAGCTCGACGTCATCGACGAGATCGTCCCCGAGCCTCCCGGCGGCGCACACGCGGACGCGGCCGGCGCGGCGGCCGCCGTCGGAGAAGCGGTGGATCGGCACCTGGCCGCGGTCGCCGACCTCACGGCCGAGGAGCGGCGCGAACGGCGCTACCGGCGCTTCCGGGCCCTCGGCCGGTTCGAAACCGTCGCCACCCCGTGAGCGCGGCGCCGCCCGCGCCCGCGCGGTCGCCGGAGCCAGACGGACACGGTGTGTCCCGGGTCCGCGCGACCATGAGACCGATGCCCGAGTGGCGCCTGGCGGCTTCCGATCCCGCGCGCGTGGCCGAGCTCGCCCGCGCGGCGGGCGTCTCGCCCATCCTTGCGGGTCTCCTCCTGCGCCGCGGCGTGTGCGACGCGGTCCAGGTGCGCGCCTTCCTCGCTCCGGATGCGAGCGGGCTCCACGATCCGTCGCTGCTTCTGGGGTCCGAGGCCGCCGCGGACCTGCTCGTCTCGACCGCGCGCCGGGGCAAACGCGTCGTGGTGTTCGGCGACTACGACGTGGACGGCGTCACGGCCGTCGCCCAGCTGAGGGCCGCCCTCTTCCGCGTGGGCGCCGACGCGGTCGCGTTCATCCCCCATCGCCTGCGCGACGGGTACGGGTTGAAGCCCGACACCGTGCGGCGCGTGCTCGCCGAGCACGACCCCGCGACGATCGTGACGGTGGACTGCGGCATCACGGCCATCGAGGGCGTCGCGTGCGCCCGCGACGCCGGCGTGGAGGTCATCGTGACCGACCACCACCTGGTTCCCGCGGAGCTGCCCGCGGGCGCCATCGTCGTCAACCCGAAGCAGCCCGGCTGCCCGTATCCGTACAAGGAGCTGGCGGCCTCCGCCATCGCCATGAAGATCGCGCAGGCAGTCGCCCGCCGCGCCGGGGTCTCGCTCTCGAGCGAGTCGCTCCTGCGCGCCGCGTGTCTGGGCACCATCGCGGACCTCGTGCCGCTGGAAGGAGAGAACCGGGTGATCGCCGCCCTCGGACTCGCGGCGCTGGCCTCGGCGCGGGCGCCGGGACTGCGGGCACTGCTCGCCGAGGCCGGGCTGCCGCGCGATGGGGCGCCCAGCTCCGAGGACGTGGCGTTCCGGATCGGCCCGCGCCTGAACGCCGCCGGCCGGATCGATACGGCGCACCTCGCGCTCTCGCTCTTCGAGTCGCGCGACCCGATCGAGGCGGAAAAGATCGCGCGCGACCTCTCCTCGCGCAACGCCGAGCGGCAGGGTCTCGAGCGCCGCGTCGTGGCGGAGGCGCGCGCGCGCGTCGAGGAGTCCGGCAGCGGCCGCGAAGGCGCGGTGATCATCGAGGCCGACGACGGCTGGCACCGTGGCGTCCTCGGCATCGCGGCTTCGCGCCTCGCGCGGGAGTATCACCGGCCGGTCCTGCTCTTCGGCCTGGAGGGCAACCGGGCGACGGGCTCGGGCCGGAGCATCCCCGGCGTTTCGCTGCACGGCATCCTGCAGGAACTGGCGGACGAGTTTCTCGAATTCGGCGGCCACGAGCAGGCAGCCGGAGCGACGCTCCCGGCCGACCGGTTCGACGCGTTCCGCCAGCGCGCCCGTTCCGTGTTCTCCGCGCGC
This sequence comes from uncultured Acidobacteriota bacterium, assembly GCA_963843325.1. GTDB lineage: Bacteria > Acidobacteriota > Thermoanaerobaculia > UBA5066 > Gp7-AA6 > DAHUXD01. Next base: position 422,949 of record CAWJKC010000008.1, on the reverse strand, counting down.
GTCCCGGCCGAGGCGCTCGTCCGCACGTCCGAGGCCGAAGCGGAGCTGCCCATCGAAGAGGCGACGGCCCAGCTCGCCCGGGAGCTCGCGCGGCTCGAGCCTCACGGGCAGGGCAACCCGAGACCGGTCCTCGCTGGCCCGCGGAGTCCGCGCCGCCGGTCCTTCCACACCCGTCGGCGCCTCGGGGCTTCGGGGGCGCCTTCGGTCGCCGCGGGGAGATCTGCGGTGCATCGCCTGGCAGCCCGAGGCGGGGCTCGACGGCCTCTTCGCCGCGGGCCGCCCTTCGACCTGCAATACCGGCTTTCGGACGACGGCCGGGGCTACGGGTTGCAGGTCGAGATCGTGTCCGCACGCGCCGCGGGGACGGGCGCTTGAAGATCCGGCGTCTCGACCTCGTCGTCCTGGCCTGCGGCGTGCTGTTCGCGCTGTTGCTCGTCTTCTCGTTCCGCCCGGGACGGCGACCCACCTCCGGGCGCGGGGCCGGCGCCGGCGCGCTCGGGTCTTCGGAGCGCGCGCGCGGACAGGCGACGACGCTGCTGGACGGGTTCGACTTCACCGAGTCGGTCTCCGGCAAACCGCTCATGCACATCAAGGCGGATCGCACGATCGGCTACGGGCCCGGCGCGGGCCTGCCGCCCGATCTCTACGCCGGCGAGAAAGTGACGCTCACGGTCTATCCCGACGACGGGGCGCCCGTGACGGTGCACTCGGAGCGGGGCGAGTACGACGAGCGCACGCGGGAAGCGAAGCTGACCGGCAACGTGCGGTGGTCGGACGAGCAGGCCTCGCTGGCCGAGACCGAGGAGGTTTTCTTCCACCCGTCGCGCCGCCTCCTCGAGGCGCCCAAAACCGTCCACTTCACCCGCGGCTCGATCGACCTGACCGCTCCCTCCGCGCGGTACGACCTCGGGGAGAAGGCGCTCAAGCTCGCCGGCCCGATCGAGGGAGCGGGCCTCGGATCGGACTCGGGCGGCCTCTCGAAGCTGACGGCGCGCCAGGGGGTCTTCCGGCGGGAGGCGGGGGTCCTCGAGCTCGAGTCCGTGGACGGCACGTCGAAGTCGGGCGACCGATACGCAGCGGACAAGGTGACCGTCAAGACCGGGTCATCGGGAGGGCACACCGAGTGGGTCCGCGGCGAGGGCAACGTGCGGGGAATCCTCGCGGCCGCCCCCTCCGCATCGGGGCCCGACCGGACAGGCGTCGAGCGGCAGTACTCGGGTGAGCAGAGCATGCTGACGTTCGACGCGCAGGGCAAGCCGCGAACCCTGTCGCTGACCGGGGCCCCGGCGCTGCTGTCGGAAGCCGCGCGCCGCCTGACCGCGCCGCAGATCGGCGTCCTCTTCGAGGACGGGCGCGCCGCTTCCGCCACCGCGACCGGCGGCGTGCGCGTGGAAGGGGAGAACAGCCACGCCGAGGCGGACAAGGGGACCCTCGGCTTTTCGAAGGACGGCGCGGCCCAGAACGTCGCGCTCGAAGGCGCGGTCAAGGTGCTCTCCGACGGCCGCACGGGCGACGCGGCCCGCGCGATCGAGCTCGACGCGCGCGGCCTCTGGCTGCTGACGGGCGACGCCGCGCACTCGGCCCGGGTCACGAGCGGCGGCTCGCGGCTTTCGGCCGACCGGATCGAGCTCGACCGGCCGCGCCAGCAGGTCCGCGGCGAGGGTCGCGCGCGCGCCGTGCTCGGCGCCGACCCGCAGAAAGGACCGCGCACCGCGACCTTCGTCGGCGACCCGAACAAGCCGAGCTTCGCCAAGGCCGACCGCATCGTGCTCGACGAGACGACGCACATCGCGACGCTCTCGGGCTCGGCCTCGCTGTGGCAGGACGACTCGTCGCTCTTCGCCGACGACATCACGCTGTCCGACGCCGAGAAGACGGTCAACGCCGTCCAGAACGTCCGCGCCGTGCTCGCGCCCGACCGCACCGCGAAGAGCCCCGAGCACGTGGCCTCCACCGTCACCGCGCGCCGGCTCCTCTACCGCGACACGGAGCGCAGCGGGACGGTTCGAGGGCGGCGTGACCGTGACCCGCGGCGCCGGCTGGCGCGCCACGGGGGGCGAATCCACCGCGTGGATCGGCAAGGACCGCGGGGTCGACTGCATGGAGATCTCCGGCGACGTCGACCTGGCGGACCACGCCGCGGGCCGCACGGCGAAGGCCGAGAAGGCCGTCGACTACCCGCAACAGGGCAAGACGGTGCTCTGGGGGGCGCCCGCGCGCGTGACGGACGCCGGCGGCAACCAGGTCGCCGGGGCCATCTTGACGATCTTCGATCAGGGGCGTAGCGTCGAGATCACCGCGCCCGAAGGCGGCAAGACGGAAACGATTCACCGGACAGAAAAGAATTGAGCCAGAACCTCCCGAGATCCGGGGACAGGCCGGTTCTGTCGGCCGAAGGCCTCGTCAAGGCCTATCGCGGCCGCACCGTCGTGCGCGAGGTCTCGCTCGAGATCGCGGCGGGAGAGATCGTCGGTCTGCTCGGGCCCAACGGCGCCGGCAAGACGACGACCTTCTCCATGGTCGTCGGGCTCGTCGCGCCCGACGTCGGCGTGGTGCTGCCTCGGCGCGAGCGACGTCACCGAGCTGCCCATGTACCGCCGCGCGCGCGCCGGGATCTCCTACCTGCCGCAGGAGCCGTCGGTGTTCCGCAAGATGACCGTGCGAGGAGAACCTGCTCGCCATCCTCGAGACGCTCGACCTCTGACGCCCGAGGAGCGCGCGGCCCGGTGCGACGGCGCTGCTCGAGGAGTTCGGGCTGACGGAGTTGCAAGAGCAACCGCGCCTACACGCTCTCCGGCGGCGAGCGGCGGCGGGTCGAGATCGCCCGCAGCCTCGTGGTCTCGCCCTACTTCCTGCTGCTCGACGAGCCGTTCGCCGGAATCGACCCGATCGCGGTGCTCGACATCCAGGAGATCGTGCGCCGGCTTGCATCGTCGGGCATCGGCGTGCTGATCACCGATCACAACGTGCGGGAAACTTTGAACATCGTCGACCGGGCTTATATAATCAACGGCGGCGAGATCCTGCGAGCCGGCACGCCGCTTGCGCTGTCCACCGACGCCGTAGTGAAAAAGATCTACCTCGGAGAAGACTTCCGCTCGACTAGAGCCGCAACCGCCGCCCATGGCGCTCGAGCAAAAACTCACCCTTCAGACTCTCCCAGCGGCTGGTGATGACGCCGTCGCTGCAGCAGGCGATCAAGCTGCTGCAGATGTCGCGCCTCGAGCTCGAGGACGTCCTCACCCAGGAAGCTGGTCGAGAACCCGGTCCTCGAGGAGCAGGAGGAGACGACGGAGGCCGAGCGGGCCGAAGCCGCGCCGCGACAACGAGGACGCGAAGCGCTCCCGCGGAGACCGCCGGCCCGCCGCGGAGAAGGAGCGCGACTCGTTCGAGGAGATCGACTTCGACGCCTACTTCGAGGACTACCTCGACTCGGCGTACAACCCGCGCCAGTACGAGGAGCAGCCCGAGGAGCTGCCGCTCGAGAACATCCTCTCGCGCGAGCCGGACCTCTACGACCACCTGCTCTGGCAGCTCCACATGGCGGAGTGCGCGCCGCGGCGTGCGCGAGATCGCGAGCTACCATCGGCAACCTCGACGACGACGGCTACCTCCGGGTCACCGCGCGAGGAGATCCGGGCAGCGCCAGCTACGAGCAACGACGACCGACGTCGAGGAGGTGCTCGGCGCTCGCTGCGCGCAGCTTCGATCCGCCGGGCGTCGGCGGCGCTTCGACCTGCCCGACTGCCTGCTGCTGCAGATCGCGGCGCCTCGGCGTCGAGAACGACGCTGATCGCCGAAGATCATCCGGAGCACTGGACCGCGTTCCTGAACCGGCAGTTCCCGCCGCTCTGCCAAGGCGCTCGGCGTCGAGCATGCCGAGATCCAGGCGGCCGTCGAGATCATCAAGAAGCTCGAGCCCAAGCCCGGCCGCAAGTACTCGACCGAGCGCCCGCACTACGTCGAGCCCGACGTCTTCGTCCGCAAGATCGGCGACGAGTACGTCATCCAGCTCAACGACGACGGCCTGCCGCGGCTGCGCATCTGCCTCCTACCGGCGCATGCTGCGCAGCGGCAACGGCGCGATCGGGGCGGAGGCCGCCACTACCTCAAGGACAAGATGCGCTCGGCGATCTGGCTGATCAAGAGCCTCGACCAGCGCCAGCGCACGATCTACAAGGTCGCCGACTCGATCGTCCGCCAGCAGCGCGAGTTCCTCGACCACGGCATCGAGCACCTGCGGCCGATGGTGCTGCGCGACGTCGCCGAGGACATCGGCGATGCACGAGTCGACGGTCTCGCGCGTCGTCTCGAACAAGTACATCCACACGCCGCGCGGCCTGTTCCCGATGAAGTACTTCTTCCACAGCGGCATCGACTCGACGTACGGGCGACGACATCTCGTCGCTGTCCGATCAAGAACAAGATCTCGCGCATCGATCCAGGACGAGGACCCCCGCCGGCCGCACTCCGACGCGCGCATCATGCAGAAGCTGCGCACCGAGGGGATCCAGATCGCCCGCCGCACGGTGGCCAAGTACCGCGACGAGCTGCGGATCCCGTCGTCGTCCCAGCGCAAGCAGTCCTTTTAGGAGGTCCCATGGTCGTCGAATGCACCGGTCGCAATGTCGAAGTGACTCCGTCGCTCAAGGAGCTGGCCGAAGAGCGCGCCCACCGCCTCGAGCGGCACCTGGGCGGCCCGGCGGACGTCCGCCTCGTCCTCTCGCACGAGAAGCACCGGTTCGGCGCCGAGGTGATCGCGATCCACGGCCGCCGGCGCTGGAAGGCGCAGGAGGAGACGGGCGACCCGCGCGCGGCCGTGCAGGCGGCGTTCGAGAAGATCGATGCGCAGGCCATGCGCGACACGGAGCGGCGGCGCGACCGCAAGCACCGCGGCTGCGTCCCGTTTCCTGCCCGAAGGGATGGCGCGGCGCAGACGCCGGAGGCCGTCGCCGGTCCGCCGGAGCGCGAGAGCGCGCGCGTCGTGCGCGGCCGGCCCTCGGCCGTCAAGCCCATGGGGGTCGACGAGGCCGCCCTCGTCATGGAATCCTCGGGCCAGGAAGTGCTCGTGTTCCGCGATGCATCCAGCGAAAAAGTCTCGGTGCTCTATCGCCGGCGCGACGGGGACCTCGGGTTGATCGTCCCCGAATGATGATCGGGGGCGAGGAGAGCCGCGGACCGGCGCCGGGGGAGTCCGAAGGGCTCTACCACGCGCGGCGCGTGTTCCACGCGCTGCCCGGCTCGACGCGCGACGAGGTCCTCGAGGACCTTTCCTTCCGCCTGGCGCAGGAGGGGGCGGTGCCCGCTCCGGGAGAGCTCGTCGCGCCGCCTGCTCGAGCGCGAGCGGCTCGGCTGCACGGGGCTGGGCGGCGGCGTCGCGATCCCGCACTGCAAGCTGCGCGACCTCGACGAGGTCGTCGTGGCCGTGGCGTCGACGGCCCGGCCCGTCGATTTCGGCGCGGCCGACGGGATCCCGGTGACGCCTGATCTTCCTCGTGGCTTCGCCGGCGGACGCGGCGGCCGCGCACCTGCAGGCCCTGGCCCGGATCTCCCGGCTCCTGCGCACGCCCGGGGTCGCCGACGGCCTGCGCAACGCGCGGCTCGGCCGTCGAGATGCTCGGCGTGCTGCGCGGCGCCGAGGCGAGCCTGGCGGTGCCCTCTTGAATGGCGCGTCGCCGCCGCCCAAGACCCCGCCCAAGCTGACGGCCGAGATCCTCCGCAGCCCCGCGCTCGACGACCTCGAGATGCGGGCCGTGGCGGGGGAGTCGGGCATGGCGCGGCCCGTCGCGTGGGGCCGGATCCAGCGCCCCGGCCTCGCGCTGGCCGGGCTTCATCCCCTACATCAAGCCCGGACGGATCCAGATCCTCGGCGAGAGCGAGCTCAACTACCTCGACACGATGCCGGCCGAGGTGCGCCGCGAGCGCATCGAGGCGATCTGCGCCCTGCCCGATCGCCGCCTTCGTCGTCACGAAGGGGCAGCAGCCGCCCGACGACATCGTCCGGGAGTGCCGGCGCCGCGAGATCCCGCTGTTCGTTTCGGACCGGACGACCTCGGTCGTCATCCAGTCGATCACCCGGGTGCTCGAGGACGAGCTCGCCCCGTCCACGACGCTCCACGGCGTCCTCGTCGACGTCTACGGCATGGGCGTCCTGCTGCTCGGCGAATCGGGCATCGGCAAGAGCGAGTGCGCGCTCGACCTCGTCCAGCGCGGGCACCGCCTCGTCGCCGACGACGTCGGTCGAGATCCGCCGCTATCCGAGCGGGGCGCTCGTCGGCCGCGCCGCCGAGATGATCCGCTACCACATGGAGCTGCGCGGCATCGGCATCATCAACATCAAGCACCTCTTCGGCGTCTCGGCCGTCCGGGCCTCGAAGTCGGTCGAGCTCGTGATCGAGCTCGCAGCGCTGGGATCCGACCAAGAAGTACGACCGCCTCGGGCTCGACGGCGAGACGTACGCGATCCTCGGACCGCGACATGCCGCTGCTGCGCCTGCCGGTCGCGTCCGGGCGCAACCTCGCGCTGCTGATCGAGATCGCCGCGCGCAACGAGCTCTTGAAGAGCCAGGGCTACGACGCCGCCAAGGAGTTCGCGCGGCGCGTGGACGAGGAGATCGCGAAGAACTCGCGTCCGAGGAAGGCCGGCGGCCAAGTGAACCGCCTCGACGCCCGCGCCCGGGACCACGCCCGAGAGCCTCGTCGTCGTGACCGGCCTCTCGGGCTCCGGCAAGAGCTACGTCAACAAGTGCCTCGAGGACATGGGGTACTTCTGCGTCGACAACCTGCCGCTCGAGCTGCTCGAGCCGCTGCTCGGCCAGGTGACGGCGCCCGCGGGTCGGCATCATCCTCGACGTGCGCAACCCGGACTTCGCCGTGCGCTTTCCCGAGATCCTCGGCGCGGCTGCGCGCGCGGGTGCCGGGACACGCGCCTGCTCTTCCTCGACGCCTCGGAGGAGTCGCTGATCCGCCGCTTCTCGGAGACGCGCCGTCCGCATCCGCTGGCCGGCAAGGTCCCGCTGCTCGAGGCGCTGCGCCGCGAGCGCGCGATGCTCGAGAACGTCCGCGCGGTGGCGGACGTCGTCGTCGACACGTCGGCCATGACCGTGCACGAGCTGCGGTCGTTCATGCAGAAGACGTTCGTCGGCGATCCCGAGAGCGGCGGGATGGTCGTCTCCGCGACGTCCTTCGGCTACAAGTTCGGGACGCCCGCACGACGTGGACCTGCTCTTCGACGTGCGCTTTCTGGCCAACCCCCACTTCGTCCCCGAGTTGAAGGGCAAGACCGGGATGGACCCGGCCGTGGCCGCCTACATCGAAAAGGATCCGGAGACGGCGCCGTTCATGGAGCGGCTCACGGGCTTCCTCGACTACCTCCTGCCGCGCTTCGACCGCGAGGGAAAGACGTACGTCTCGATCGGCATCGGCTGCACGGGCGGCAAGCACCGCTCGGTCTACGTGGCCGAACGGCTGGCCGACCTGCTCAAGGAGCGGGGGTACCCCGTCCGCGTCTCGCACCGCGACGCCACGCGCGAGTGAGATAATGCCCCCCTCGCATGATTGGGATTCTGCTCGTCACGCACGGCAGGCTCGCGGAAGAGCTGCGGGCGGCCGCCCTCACGATCCAGCCCGGAGCTGGAGCGGATCGTGGCCGTTGCCCTGGAATGGAGCGAAACGGGTGAAGATGCGCGGGAGAAGATCCGCCGCGGGCTCGACCAGGCCGACGAGGGCGATGGCGCCGTCATCCTCACCGACATGTTCGGCGGCACGCCCGACGAACCTCACGCTGCCGTTCCTGCGCAAGGACCGGGTCGAGATCGTGACCGGGCGTGAACCTGCCGATGGTCCTCAAGTGCGCGTCGCTCCAGAGGAGCGGCCGCCCGGTCACCGAGGTGGCCCACGTGGCCAAGGACCGCGGCCAGCGGTCGATCTACGTCGCCTCGGACCTGCTCGCGGAGGAGGCCGTCTCCGACCGCCGCGTGGTGGTGACGGAGAAAGAACCATGATCGAGCGCGAGCTGGCCATCAAGAACCGCCTCGGACTCCATGCCCGCGCGGCGGCCAAGTTCGTCCAGACCGCCAGCCGGTTCCGGTCGGAGGTCAAGATCCGCAGGAACGGCGAAGAGGTCGACGGCAAGAGCATCCTCGGGATCCTGCTGCTCGCGGCCTCGCAGGGCACGCGCATCACGCTGGCCGTTTCGGGCGACGACGAGAAGGACGCCTTTGCCGCCGTCGAGGACCTGATCGCCCGCAGCTTCGACGAGGAAGAGTAGGAAGGGGACTGGTGACTGGCGGTTTGTGATTGGTGAGCTGATCACAAATCACCGTTCACAGATCGCAAATGCTCCAGGGCCTCTCCGTTTCGCCGGGCCTGGCCGTCGGGCGGGCCGTCATCATCCGGTTCGGCCGGCTTCCGGCGTTCCGCCGCGCGGTCGCCCCCGAGGAGTTCGAGAAGGAGGAACGCCGCCTGCGCCGCGCGGCCGCGCGGGCCGCCGAGGAGCTCACGCGCCACGCCGGTGAGCCCAAGGGCGACATGGGCTCCGAGCTCTCCGCGATCCTCGAGGCGCACAGCCTGATCGCGCTCGACGAGACGTACCTGGGCGGCATCATCGAGCGCATCCGGCGCGACCGGGTCAACGCCGAGTGGGCGCTGGCCGAGGTCACGCGCGAATTCGGGGCCCGCCTCGCGGCGGCCGACTCCGCGGCGCTGCGCGAACGCGAGGCGGACATCGCGGACGTGGCGCGCGAGATCGCGGCCCACCTCTCCGACGGCGAGCGGCCCGGGCCGCGGGACCTGCCGCGGGGCTCGATCCTCGTGGCCGACGAGCTCTCGCCGGTCGATGCCTCGCGCCTGGATCCGCGTCGCGTGCGCGCCCTGGCGCTCGAGCGCGGCGGCCCGACGTCCCACGCGTCGATCATCGCCCGGTCCTTCGGACTTCCCGCCGTCGTCGGCATCCCGGGCCTGTGCGAGGCCGTCTCGCCGGAGCGGCCGATCATCGTCGACGGCGATCGCGGGATCGTCGAGCCGCACCCGAGCCGGGCGCGGATCCGCCGCGCCGTCGAGCAGGAGCTGGAGGACCGGGAGAAGAGCCGGCGCCGCCGCGGCCGCGCGTCGCGGGCGGCGGCGACGCGGGACGGCGTGGCCATCGCGGTGCGCGCCAACCTCGAGCTGCCCGAGGAGATCTCGGCGCTCGAGCGATTCTCGGCCGAGGGAGTGGGCCTCTTCCGCTCCGAGTTCCTCTACCTCCGGGCGCTGCCGCGCTCGCCCGGCGTCGAGGAGCAGCGCGCGGCCTACGAGACGCTGCTGGCCGCGGCCGCGCCGCACCCGGTCATCGTGCGGACCTACGACCTCGGCGGCGAGAAGGGGATCGCGCCGGAGCCGGGAGAGAACCCCGCGCTCGGCCTGCGCGGGATCCGGTACTGCCTCGCGCACCCGGAGCTCTTCGAGGAGCAGCTGACGGCCCTCTGCCTCGCCTCCCGCAAGGGGGACCTGCGGATCCTGCTTCCCATGGTCACGTCGCTCTCGGAGCTGCAGGCCGCCCGCAGGAGCCTCGAGGCGGTGGCGGCCCGCGACCGGCTGCGCCAGGCGCCGCCGCTCGGCGTCATGATCGAGGTCCCTTCGGCGGCGCTGCTCGCGGATCGGCTGGCGCGGGAAGCCGACTTCTTCTCGATCGGCACCAACGACCTCACGCAGTACGGTCTCGCGGTCGACCGGGCCAACCCCGACGTCTCGGCGGTCTATCGGCCGCTGCATCCGGCGATCCTCAAGATGATCCAGTGCGTCGTCGAGGCGGGCGCGCGCGTTCGACCGTCCGGTCTCCGTCTGCGGCGAGCTCGCCGGCGATCCGGTCGGCGCCTCGGTGCTGATCGGCCTCGGCATCACCGATCTCTCGGTCACGCCGGTGTCGATCCCGGGCTTGAAGGACCACATCGCGACGATCGACGCCGCCCGCGCGCGCGGCCTCGCGCAGCGCGCGCTCGAGGCGTCCGAGCCCGCCGAGGTCGAGCGCATCTTCGGAGGAGAGCCATGAGGACCGTCCCGAAACCCTGGGGCCGCGAGGAGATCTTCGCCGAGAACGAGCGCTACGCCGGCAAAGCTGCTCCATCTCTCGGGGGGCCACAGCCTGTCGCTGCAGTACCATGAGCGCAAGGACGAGACGCTGTACGTCCTGGAGGGCGACGTGCTCCTGGAGGTCGAGGAGGAGGGGACGATGAGGCAGCGCCGGCTCGGGCCCGGCGCAGACGCTACCGCATCCGTCCGGGCGATCCGGCACCGCATGCGGGCCGAGCGGCCGTGCGTGATCTTCGAGGTCTCCTCGCCCGAGCTCGACGACGTCGTCCGCCTCGAAGACGACTACGGACGCGAGGGCACCAAGGCGCCATGAGAACCCGAGCGGCGCTCGCCGCGCTGCTGCTCGCCGGCGGCCTCGCCGCGGCCCAGGAAGCCACGCGGACCCCGACACCGGCTCCACGGCTCTCAGGTGGTTTCGGCCGTCCGAGGGCCACGCCGGTCGCGAAGTCGCCCTACGACGGCGGCGGCCAGGGATACGCGGACGTCGTGCACGCCGCCCACGAGACGCGTGACGGCGTGGCGCCACCGGACGCGGGGACCGTGACCATCAACAACCAGTCGCTCGTCAAGAACAGCTCCAAGGGAAAGGTTTCCTCGAGCAAGGCCGTGGCGCCCTCGGGCAAGCCGGCTCCGACTCCGTTCCCGACGACCGAGGTCGCGCCCGGCGATCGTCCCGGTGGCCGACGCGGCTTCGGCCGCGGGCGGCGAGGCCCACTGGAGGGCGACGGCGGCCAAGGCCCGCAAGCGCGTGGCCGACGACAAGGCGCGCGTCGCCGAGCTCGAGGCCGCGACGAAGAAGCTCGAGAACGACTTCTACGCGTGGGACGACGGGCAGTACCGCGACCGCGTCATCAAGCCCGCGTGGGACCACGCCAAGAGCGAGCTCACGGACGCGAAGAACGAGCTCGCCGACGCCGAGAAGGACCTGGCGGACCTGCCCGAGAAGGCGCGCGTGGCCGGAGCGATGCCCGGATGGATCCGCGAATGACGCGGCCCGCCGCGGCCGAGCTGCCGGCCTACCGGGTCGAGACCTGGGGCTGCCAGATGAACGTGCTCGACGGTCAGCGCATGGCCGGGCAGCTCGAGTCGCAGGGCCTGCGGCGGGCGGCCGAGGGCGAGGAGCCCGGACGTCGTGCTCCTGAACACCTGCTCCGTCCGCGAGAAGGCCGAAGCGAAAGTCTTCAGCGAGCTCGGCGTGCTCGCGCGGCGCAAGCAGGAAAACCCGGAGCTCGTCGTCGGCGTGACGGGCTGCGTCGCGCAGGTGTCGGGCGAGGAGATCCTGGAGCGCGCGCCGTGGGTCGACTTCGTGGCGGGCACGGGCCAGGTCGAGAAGATCGGCGAGCTCGTCGCCGCCGCGCGGCGCGAGCGCGGCCAGGCGCTCGCCCTCGAGCTGCCGACCGAGGACCCCGTCTACCAGTTCCGCCAGATCGCCCGCGAGTCGAGCTTCCAGGCCTACGTCACGGTCATCGAGGGCTGCGACCAGTTCTGCACCTTCTGCATCGTGCCCGTTCACGCGGGGCCGCGAGCGCAGCCGCCGCGCGTCGCGAGATCCTCGACGAGCTGGCGCACGTCGCCTCGCTCGGCTACTCGGAGGTCGACGCTGCTCGGCCAGACGGTCAACGCCTACCGCGATCCGGAGGAGGGCTTCGGCCTCGGCGAGCTGCTGCGCCGGGCCGCGGCGCGTCGAGGGGCTTGCGCGCGTCCGCTTCATCACCTCGCATCCGAGCCTCGTGGACGACGACCTCGTGCGATGCGCTCGCCGCGGGCGGCCCGATCGCGCCCTACCTGCACCTGCCCGCGCAGTCGGGCTCGGACCGGGTCCTGCGCCGCATGAAGCGCCGGTACACGGCGGGCGAGTACGAGGCCACGGTCGAGCGGATCCGGGCGCGCGTGCCCGGCCTCTCGCTCTCCTCGGACTTCATCGTCGGGTTTCCGGGGGAGTCGGACGAGGACTTCGAAGAGACCCTCGCGCTCGTCCGGCGCGTCCGGTTCGCGAGCCTCTTCGGCTTCCGCTACTCGCCGCGGCCCGGCACCGCGGCGGCGCGGTGGGGCAGCGAGACGGAGGTCCCCGACGACGTCTCCGCCGCGCGCCTCGAAGCGCCTGCTCGACCTCCAGACCGGCATCCAGCACGAGATCAACCAGGGCCTCGTCGGCCGCGAGTACGAGATCCTCGTCGAGGGCGAGGACCGCAAGGGGCAGAGCAAGGGCAGGACCTCCTGCAACCGGATCGTCCACGTGGAGGACGGCGACGCTCGCAGCCGGGCCGGTACGCCCGGGTCCGCGTCGTGCGCGGCCTCCCGAATTCGCTGGTCGGGAAGACTCTCGGCGTAGAGCAACTCCCGGGGAGGCGCGATGATCAAAATGGAAATCAAGGGCCTCCTCATGGACCCGGTCTCCAACATGCCCGTCGTCATCCTGCGCGACACCGAGAAGGGACTCTTCCTCCCGATCTGGGTCGGGCATCTTCGAGGCCAACGCGATCGCCCTCGAGATGGAGAAGGTCGCGACGCCGCGCCCGATGACCCACGACCTGCTCAAGAACCTGCTCGCCGAGCTCGACGCCCGCGTCGATCGCGTCGTCATCAACGACCTGCGCGAGAACACGTTCTTCGCGCGGATCCACCTGACGCGCAACGACGCCACGCTCTCGGTCGACAGCCGCCCGAGCGACGCGATCGCGCTCGCCCTGCGCTCCCACGCCGAGATCTTCGTCGAGGAAGAGGTCCTCGAGAAGAGCCGCAGCCTGCGCGCCGAGGGCGACCAGGACCCGGATCGGCTGCGCAAGTGGCTCGAGGAAGCGGGCCCGGACGAGCTCGGCAAGTACCGCATGTAGCTCGCTCCGGCGGGCCCGGCGATCCGCCGCCCCATGCGGAACTTCCGCGTTGTACACTCCGGACCGTGATCATTTCCATCACCAATCAGAAGGGCGGCGTCGGGAAGACCACGACCGCCATCAACCTCGCCGCGGCCATGGCGCAGAAGGGCATGAAGACCCTCCTGATCGACCTCGATCCGCAGTCCAACAGCACGATGTCCTACATCGACCGGCGCAAGGTCGAGAAGTCCATGTTCGACGTGCTGACGGACTCCGAGATCAAGCTGAAGGACGTCATCCTCCCGTCGGGGATGAAGCACCTCGACATCGCCCCGGCGCGGATCTCGCTGGCCAAGCTCGAGTCGAAGCTGATGGGCGAGATCGACGGCCACTTCCGGCTGCGCGACAAGATCGACGCCGTGCGCCGGGCCTACGACGCCGATCCTGATCGACACCCCGCCGACGCTCGGGATGATCACCGTGAACGCCATGGTCGCGTCCACCCACGTCCTCATCCCGATCCAGTCCTCCTACTTCGCGCTCGAGGGCACCGACGACCTGCTCGAGACGATCGACAAGATCAAGGCGCGGCCCAATCCGAGCCTCCAGATCCTGGGCGTCGTCATCACGCTGCACGACAAGCGCACCGTGCTCGGCAAGGACGTCTACAAGCAGATCGCCGGGGTCTTCGGAAAGAAGATCTTCAAGACCACGATCTCCAAGAGCGTCCGGCTCGAGGAAAGCCCGGCGCACCAGGAGTCCATCTTCACCTTCGCCCCGCGCTCGAGCGGGGCGGCCGAGTACTACTCTCTGTCCGAGGAGGTGCTTTCCCGTGTCTAAGCGCCGCGGCCTTCCCAGCGAATCGCACATGCGCCACGACTCCCATTTCGTCGACTCCCTCTCCGAGCGGTTCGGCCCCTCGCTCGGGCGCCAGCTTCCGATCGAGGCGATCGAGACGAACCCCGACCAGCCGCGCCGCAGCGTCGGCGACCTCGCCGAGCTCCGGATGTCGATCGAGTCCAAGGGCGTGCTCGAGCCGCTGCTCGTCCAGCCTCAGCCCGACGGCCGCTTCCGGATCATCGCGGGGGAGAGGCGCTTCCGCGCGGCGCTCGAGGCGGGCCTGACCGAGGTCCCGTGCATCGAGCTCGACGTGCCCGACAACGAGGTCATGGAGATCGCGCTGATCGAGAACCTCCACCGCCGCGACCTCCATCCGTTCGAGGAGGCGATGGGCTACGCGGTCGCTCGCCGAGACGCACGACTACACGCAGCAGCAGATCGCGACGACGATCGGAAAATCCCGCGTCTCGGTCACCGAGTCGATGTCGCTGCTCCAGATCCCGGAGCGCCTGCGCGAAAAATGTCGGCGCGCCGACATTGACGCGCGCTCCGTGCTCCTCGAGATCGCGCGGCTCGGCGACGAGAAGAAAATGGAAGAGGCGATCGCCGCAGGTCGCCGGCGGCTCGACGCGCGACGATCTGCGCGAGCAGAAGAAGGGGAGCTCGGCCGAGCAGGGCAAGCGCCGCGAGTTCCACTTCGTCTACTCGCCCAAGGACGGACCGTTCCAGCCTGAACATCGCGTTCCACAAGACGCGGGTCGCGAAGGACGGAGCTGATCGACGCGCTGCGCGGCGTCATCAAGCAGCTCGAGTCCGGCGACCTGCCGCTCGGCAAGCACTCGTAGGTTTTCGGCCGGCGCTGGCGCCGATGCGAGGGCGAGCGCTCGCGACGCGGCCACCGCGAACTTCCTGGTCCACGCCTCGTGGGCCGCGAGCCGGAACCCGGGCGCCCGCGTCGAGTCGACCGCGTCGCTGACGATGGTGGACTCGGGGCTGCGCACCGACACGTTCAACGTCGTCTGCGGCGCCCGGCTTCGGGCCGAGAGGTCGGCGACGCCGCGGTCGCGAGCACTTCGCGCCGTCGACGACCGTTCTCCTGGTGGGTGCGCCGGCGACGAGCCGAGGACCTCGGGACGACTGACCGAGGGCTCGAGCGGAGGAGACGGAGCTCGCGATGTCGCTCGAGCTCTCGACCGTGCGCGGGACCCGTCGCGCCGAAGGGCGTCGAGGTCCGGATGCGACACGCCGCGGACATCGCGACTTCGCGCGGATCAACGCCGAGAACTGGAGCCGCCCGACGCGGCCGTCGAGGCGTGCTACCGCACGTCGGCGCCGACGCTGCTCGCGGGCGACAGTCCTCAGAGGATCTACGTCGCGCTCCGGCAGGCGAGCCCGTCGCCGCCTCGAGCTCACCCTCGCCGCGGGCGTGGAGGCATCTACAACCTCTCGACGAGGGTCGCGCACCGGCGAAGGGGAATCGGCGGGCGCTGCTCGAGCGGGCGTGTCGCCGATCCGCGGAGCTGGGCGCTCGAACCGTCGTCCTCCAGGCGTCCGCGCGCGGGGCGCGAGCCTCTATCGGTCCTTCGGCTTTCGGGAGTTCGGCCTGATCGAGGAGCTCAAGCCCTCCCATTCGTAGCGTCCGATAAGATATATTATGTAAAATACGATATTCGCCGGACCAGCACGGGCCTTTACTTGCGCCGGGCCACTCTGCACTATCGCTCCTGATGCGCCTGGTCTCCCGTGCCGTCCTCCGAGAGATCTGGCCGCCGTTCCTGCTGGGCTTCGTCGGCCTACACCTTCGTCCTGCTGATCCGGACGATCCTGTTCCTGGCGGACTTCGCCGTCCGGCGCAGCGCTCCGTTTCTGGAGGTCGCCAAGCTCGTCGCCCTCTCGCTGCCGTGGATCGTCGTCCTGACCCTCCCGATGGCGCTGCTGCTCGGCGTCCTGATCGGCCTCGGCCGGCTCTCGGCCGACTCGGAGCTCACGGCGCTCGGCGCCTGCGGCGTCGGCCCCGCGTCCCTCTACACGCCCGTGCTCGGCGCGGCGGCGGCCCTCTCGCTGGTCGTCCTCTTCGTCTACAACGCGATCCTGCCGGCGACCAACGAGCAGCTCGAGCGCTCGATGGCCCGGGTCGCGGCGAGCTCGATCGTCAACGTGGTCGCGCCGCGTACCTTCCGGGAGCCCCGGCCCGGGATCACCTTCTTCTTCGACCGCGTGGCCGCCGACGGCCGCTCCTTCGAGGGCATCTTCCTGAAGCTCGGCGACGAGTCGGAGTCGGCCAACCGGGTCATCGTGGCGCGCCGCGGCGGCCTGACTCTCGAGGGCGACCGGCTCTGGCTCGACCTCTTCGAGTCCACCGTGCACGAGGTCGACCCGCAGGACGCCTCCCGCTACCGGACGACCCGCAACGACTCGCAGCGCCTGCTCCTCGCGGGCGAAGCGGTCAACCCCTCCGGAACCCGCGTGACGACGGAGAAAGGGATCCGGGCCCGGACGCTGCCCGAGCTCTTTGCCGCGGCCCGCACGGCTGCCCTCGTCGGATCCGCGCCGCCGCGCAGGCCCTCGTCGAGATCCACAAGAAGCTCGCCATTCCCTTCGCGTGCCTCGCCTTCGCGCTCGTCGGGATTCCGCTCGCCCAGTCCCTGCGGCGCGCGGGACGCGGCGGCGGCTTCGCGCTGTCGCTCGCGATCCTGGTCGGTTACTACGTGCTGCTGTCCAGCGGGAGAAACCTGGGCCTCCGACGGCCGCCTTCCGCCGGCCCTGGCGATGTGGCTGCCGAACCTCATCCTCGTCGCCATCGGCATCGCCGCCGCGCTCCGTCGCCGGGAACGGCGCGCCCCGGCGGCGCCGCGGCCCCTCGCCGAGCCTGCCCCATCCGTCGCCGCGCGTACGGCGTGCGCGCCCGGCCCGGGCCATGGGAGCGGTCCGCGAACCGCTCCTGCGCTTTCTCTCCCTCGCCGACCGGTACGTTCTCGCCCGGTTCGGCGCCGCCTTCCTGCTCATCCTGGCCTCCGCGGTCGTCATCTCGCTCGTCGTGGACTATGCCGACAAGCTCGACGAGGTCGCCCGGCACCATCCCTCCGCCGCGGCGGTCTTCGGCTACTACCGCTACTTCCTGCTTTCGATCACGATCCAGATCGCCCCGTTTGCGGCCCTGCTGGCGACCCTCGCCGGCCTCGGGACGCTTTCCCGGAACAACGAGGACACCGCCTTCAAGGCCTCGGGCCTGTCGCTGTGGCGCCTCTCCACCCCGGTCCTCGTCGCCGCCGGGCTCGGGGCGGTGCTGGCCTTCTCGGTCGGCGAGTACGTCCTCCCCTTCTCCGAGCAGCGCCAGGCGCGCTTTCGCAACGAGATCTACGGCCTTCCACCGGACGCGGGCGGCCGCGGGCCGGGCGTCAGCAACTGGTACCTGTCCGAGAACGACGAGATCTGGCACCGCGAGGTCGCCGACGCCGGCAGCCAGGAGCTCTTCGGCGTCTCGGTGTTCACCTTCGACAAGCAGTTCCGGCTCGCTCGCCGGACCGCGGCGCACGACGCGGTGTGGTCGGACGGCGCCTGGAAGTTTCGCAACGGATGGACGCGCGGCTTCGACAAGTCCGCGCGCGAGCCCTACCGCGCTTTCAGCGAGATGACCGTGCCGGGCGACTCGCCGAAGGCCCTCGCCGCCGTGCGCCGGCGTCCCGAAGAGATGCGCTTCCGCGAGCTCGAGCACCTGACGCAGCGCCTGAAGGCCGGGGGCTTCGCCACGGCGAGCCTCGACACGGCCCTCCAGGCGAAGCTGGCCGGGCCCTTCCTGATCCCGATCATGGTTCTGCTCGCGGTCCCCTTCGCCTTCCGGATCGGCCGGAGCGGGACGCTCGCCGGCATCGGATTCGGGCTCTTCCTCGGGATCCTCGCGCTGATCGCGACGGCGTTCTCGACCAAGCTCGGCGAGGCGGGCGCCCTGCCGCCGTTGCTGGCGGCCTGGGCGCCGGACGTGCTGTTCGGGATCGCGGGAACGTTCTTCCTGGTCCGCATGCGGACCTAGCGGTGCGGATTCGGACCCGGAGGGTTAGGTCCCCTCTTCCCAGGAGCTCATGTACTTGACCTGCTCGGCCGTCGGCGTGTCGATGTTCATCCCCATCGAGGCGAGCTTCAGTCGCGCGATCTCCCGGTCGATGTCCTCGGGAACCGCATAGACCTTCTTCTCGAGCGTCGCGTGGTTCTTGACCATGAACTCGGCGGCGAGCGCCTGGTTCGCGAAGGACATGTCCATGACCGAGGCCGGATGCCCTTCGGCTGCGGCGAGGTTGATCAGGCGTCCGTCGGCCAGCAGGTGGATCCGGCGCCCGTCCGCGCATCGTGAACTCCTCGACCGTGTCCCGGATGGGACGGCGCGCGGTCGCGAGCTTCTCGAGCGCGGGAATGTCGATCTCGACGTTGAAATGGCCGGAGTTGCAGATGACCGCCCCGTCCTTCATCGCGCGGAAGTGCTCGTCGCGGAGAACGCCCTTGTTGCCGGTCACCGTCACGAAGATGTCGCCGATGCGGAGCCGCCTCGGCCATCGTCATCACGCGGAAGCCGTCGAGGGCGGCCTCGATCGCCTTGGTCGGATCGAGCTCCGTCACGATGACCTGCGCCCCGAGACCGCGCGCGCGCGATGCCACTCCGCGGCCGCACCAGCCGTAGCCGGCGACGACGACGTTCAGGCCCGCGACCAGCAGGTTCGTCGCGCGGATGATGCCGTCGAGCGTGGACTGCCCCGTCCCGTAACGGTTGTCGAAGAAGTGCTTGGTCTTGGCCTCGTTGACGGCGACGACCGGGAACTTGAGCACGCCCGCCTTCTCCATGGCCTTGAGACGGATGACACCCGTCGTCGTCTCCTCGGTGCCGCCGATGATGCCGTCGAAGAGCGCCTTGCGCTCGGCGGCCGAGAGGCCCTTGGCCCACGCCCGGACGACCGGGTCCACCTCCGCGTCGCGGCCGAGCGCGAGGAAGAGCAGCGACGACACCAGGTCCGCGCCGTCGTCCATCGTCATGTTCGGGCCGTGCGCGAGCGCCGCCCGGATGTGGTCGTAGTAGGTCGCGTGGTCCTCGCCCTTGATCGCGTAGACGGCGACGCCGTAGTCGACCACGAGCGACGCGGCCACCTCGTCCTGGGTCGAGAGGGGGTTGGAGGCGACGAGCACGAGGTCGGCTCCCCCGGCCGTCAGCGTGCGCGCGAGGTTCGCGGTCTCGCTCGTGACGTGGAGGCACGCCGAGAGGCGGACGCCCTTCAGGGGCTTCTCCTTCTCGAAGCGCTCGCGAATCTGCTTCAGGACCGGCATGCTCGTGTCGGCCCACTCGATGCGGGTCTTGCCCCGGGCCGCGAGGCCCAGGTCCTTGACGTCGTGCTTGGCAGTCGTGACCGTCGACATCGCTATCCTCCTACCGGAGCCGCGACTTCGACCCCGCCCGCTTTTGCGAGCGCCTCGGCCCTGTCGGTCTGCTCCCAGGTGAACTCGGGCAGGCGCCGGCCGAAATGGCCGAACGCCGCGGTGGCCTTGTAGATGGGCCGGCGCAGGTTGAGCGTCTCGATGATGCCCTTGGGCGTCAGCGAGAAGTGCTCGCGGATGAGCGCCACGATGCGGCTCTCCGGCAGCTTGCCCGTCCCGTACGTCTCGACGTGCACCGACACGGGATCGGCCACGCCGATCGCGTAGGCGAGCTGGATCAGCGCCCGCTCGGCCAGGCCGGCCGCCACGATGTTCTTGGCGACGTAGCGGGCCATGTACGCGGCCGACCGGTCCACCTTCGTGGGGTCCTTGCCGGAGAACGCGCCGCCGCCATGGGGCGCGCTGCCGCCGTACGTGTCGACGATGATCTTGCGCCCGGTCAGGCCGGTGTCGCCCTGCGGGCCGCCGATGACGAAGCGGCCCGTCGGGTTGATGTGGAACTTGGTGTCGGCCGTCAGGAACCGGGCCGGAATCACCGGCTTGACGACCTCTTCGATGATCGCTTCCTTGAGCGCCGCGTGCTTGATGGCCTCGGCGTGCTGCGTGGAGATGACCACGGTCTCGACGCGCAGCGCGCGGCTGCCGTCGTACTCGACGGTGACCTGGGACTTGCCGTCGGGACGCAGGAAGTCGAGCTCGCCCTTGCGCCGCGCCTCGGAGAGGCGCTGCACGAGCTGGTGGGCGAGCGTCAGCGGCAGCGGCATCAGCTCCTCGGTCTCGCGGACCGCGTAGCCGAACATCATTCCCTGGTCGCCGGCGCCGCCCGTGTCGACGCCCTGAGCGATGTCGGCGGACTGGGGGTCGATGGCGTTGATGACGGCGCAGGTCTCGTAGTCGAAGCCGAACTTGGCGCGCGTGTACCCGATCTCCTTGATCGTCTGCCGCACGATCGACGGGCAGATCCACGTAGGTCTTCGTCGAGATCTCGCCGGCGATGAAGGCGAGGCCCGTCGTGACCAGGGTCTCGCACGCGACGCGACCGGTGGGGTCGTCCCGGAGGACGGCGTCCAGCACGGCGTCGGAAATCTGGTCGGCGATCTTGTCGGGATGCCCTTCGGTCACCGACTCCGAGGTAAAGAAGTGCCTTCCGGTCTGAAGCATGGGATTCGACTCCTTCCAAGTGGATTGGGGTCAAGCCAGAATCGCGAACACTAGCATTTCGGGGCTTCGCGCGTCAAAGCATCCCGAAGAAAAAGAACACGTTACGACCGTAGGCCCGGCGTTCCCGGAGAGCGAGGCCCGGAAACGCGGGAACTGGGGCTCCGGCATCCACCTGGACGGCCAGAACACCCCCTTCCGAGAGGATTCCGGCCACGACGTCCGAGCGCTGCGCGCCGGGGTCATCGCCGTAAGGCGGATCCGCGAAGACGATGTCGAACCGCTCCCCTGTCCGCGCGAGGTCCGCAAGGGCCCGGGCGGCCGGGGCGGCGACCACCCGGATCTCCTCGGCGCCCGCGCCGATCCGCTGGAGCGCGCGTCGAAGGGGCTCCGCCTCCTGCTCGACGAGCACGGCGAAAGCCGCGCCGCGCGAGACCAGCTCGATCCCGACGGCACCCGTCCCGGCGTAGAGGTCGAGCACGCGCGCGCCCGGTACCCGACTCCCGAGCAGATTGACGAGCGCCTGCCGCGCCCGGCCCGACGTCGGGCGCGCCGCCGTGGACGCCTCGAGCCTGCGCCCCTTCCAGCGCCCCCCGAGGACGCGGACGACCGGAGCGCGCCCCGCGCTCATCGCGGCGGCTCGGGCGGGTTGAACTGGTAGCGCAGCTCTTCGATCTTCACCCACTGCGAGTACGGCTCGTTGACGCCCTCGATCTCGACGTATCCCGTGGCCTTCTCCAGGTGCGCGACGCGAAACAGGTGGCCGTCCATCCGGCGCAGCAGCGTTCCCGGCGGCAGAAGGTCCGGCGCAAAGCGCGAGGGCGGCGCGAGCGGGCTCAGGAAGATCCCCTTCAACCCCTCGAGCGCCGAGCGCAACGACGACGACGCGAAGTCGCCCGTCGACAGGTCGTCGTACCGGACGACCTTGCGGCTGCCGTCCGGCCGGGCGAGCGTGACCGCGGACTCGCCCGCGAGCTGGGAGGTCAGGCCCGTCCGCATGTCGGCGTTGATGCCCCAGATCTCGTTGCGGGAAAAGAAGTCCTCGCAGAAAAACTTCGCCTCCGACGCGTCGAGGCGCTCGCGCTTGACCTGGTCCTTTCCGCCCCGATGCGTTTTCCATACGAGCTCGCCGTCCCGGAAGAGCGTGAGGCGCTCGTAACCCTCGCTCGACTGGCGGATCCACTCGACGCAGAACGTGGGGCCCTTCGGCGGCTCGGGCGTCGGCGTCGGTGTCGGACCGGCGGCGAGCGCCGCGGCGAGCAGAAGGAGCGCCGTCATCGCGCCACCTTCGCCGCCGCCAGCGCGAACGCGAGCTCGTCCTTCTCCGCGATCCGGCCTTCCCGCCGCGCGGCCAGCGTCCGCGGCGAGCGCCGCGCCGACGGCCGGACCGGCAGGCACCCCTGCGGCCAGGAGGTCCGCGCCCCGGATGCCGAGGCGGACCGCGCCGGCTGCCGCCCGCTCGAGCAACGCGCGCCGCCTGCCCGGGGACAGCGCCGCTGCGGCCGCGGCCACCTCGTCGCTCGTGGTGCCGCTCGCGACCTCCGCGCTGGAAAGCCGCCGCGCCGTCTCGGGCCAGCGCCGCAGGATCCGGCCCTCGGCGCCGGCGAGTGCGAGGCGATCGGCGACGCGCCCGGCTTCGACCTCGTCCGTCCGCCACATCCACGCAAGAAGGTAGCAGAGCCAGGTCGTCTTTCCCGCGATTGCGGGGACGAGCGCTTCGGCGCGGGCCACCCGGGCCGCGGGCCGGCCCGTCGCGAGCGCCGTGTCGACGGCTCGTGCGAGGCCGAGCGCGCCCAGCTGCGCCGTCGCCCGGCCCCGACGCGGCTCCTCGAAGATCAGGCGGATCTCGCGGCGCACGCGGTCCCCGGAAACGCGGTCCGAGGGCACGCCGCGCTTCGGCCGCTGCGATTTCCCGGCGCGTCGCCGGGTGGATCCGAAAGCCCAGTCGATTCGCGTAACGCACCGCGCGGAATCCGCGCGTCGGATCGTCGACAAAGGAGCGGGCATGGAGCGCGCGCACGACGCCGCGCGAAAGGTCCTCCTGACCGCCGAAGGGGTCGATGCGGCGGCGATGCGGCCAGAGTTCGAGCGCCATGGCGTTGATCGTGAAGTCCCGCCTGGCGAGGTCTTCCGCGATCGAGGCACCGGCGGTGACGGTCGGGAGCGCCCCCGGGTGGGCATAGGTTTCGCGGCGCGTGGACGCGACGTCGAGCTTCTCGCCGTTGGCGAGCGTGAGCGTCGCGGTTCCGAAGCGTTCGTGCTCGCGCACCGCGGCCTCGAGCGCGGCGCCGACAATTCCCGCGCGAACGCGATCCCGTCGCCCTCGACGACGAGGTCGACGTCGCGCACCGGGCGACCGAGGTCGAGATCGCGCACGACGCCGCCGGCCAGGTAGAGACCGAGACCGCGTTCGCCCGCGAGCCGGGCGGCCGCGGCGACCGCCGGCCTCAGCCGGGACGGCAGCCGGCCCGACGGGCCGAGGCTAGAAGACGTACTCGACGGACCCCTCCCCCGCCAGGGCCTGGATCTCGCTCGTCAGCCGGGCGGAGGGGGCGATCCGCATCGAATCGGCGGCCTTGAGCGTGGCCTCGAACTCTCCGGGCCGGATCAGCCGGATCGAAACGGGGGTCGTGCCCGGATGGGAGCGCAGGCGCTCCTGGAGCCGGTTGAGCACGTTCTCGTCGGCAAAGGCGAGGTTGACGCGGATCGCGAGCTCGCGGGCGCGGCGCTCGCGGATGCCCTCGAGCGGCGTGATGTCCTGCACCGTGAGCTCGATCGCGCCGCCGGACTCCCGCACCACGGCCGTGACCAGCACGGGCAGCTCGTCGCGAACCCAGCTCTGGACCTTCTCGTAGAGGCTGGCGAAGATCGCGACGGGCACCGTGCCGCTCGTGTCCTCGAGCGCCGCCTTCAGCATCGTCTTGCCCTCGTTGACGCCCTTCTTGATCTTCTGCTTCTTGAGGCTTCCGAGCACGCCGGCGATGCGCACGGACTGCTCGACGCGCGGACCGAGCTCCGCGATGCGCGCCTGGGCAAAGCGCTCGATCTCGTCCGCGAAGCGGGTCAGCGGATGTCCCGTGACGTAGAAGCCGAGCGTGTCCTTTTCGCCCTTGAGCTTTTCGTCGAGCGGTCCCTCGGGCAGCTCCGGGAAATCGTCGCGCGGCGGTCCGTCGTCCGCCCCGCCGCCGCCGAAGAAGCTCGCCTGGCCGAGCGCCGCTTCCTCCCGGGCGCGGGCGGTCTGCGCGAGCACCCGCTCGGCCGCCCCGGCGAGCGTCGCGCGATTCTTGCCGAGCGAGTCGAAGGCGCCGGCCGCGATCAGGGCGTCGAGCGCGCGCTTGTTGACGACGCGGGAGTCGAGGCGCGACGAGAAATCCGTGAAGGACGCGTACGGGCGCGAGCGGCGCTCGTCGAGGATGGCCTGCGCGGCCGCTTCGCCGACGCCCTTGATCGCGGCCAGGCCGAATCGGATCGATCCGCCGACCGCGGCGAAGCTCGTGCCGGACTCGTTGATGTCCGGCGGCAGGACGGGGATCCCCGATTCCTGGCAGTCGCCGAGCACCTTGACGATGCCGTCGGTCGAGCCGATCTCGGCCGAGAGGTTGGCCGCCAGGAAATCCACGGGGTAGTGCGCCTTGAGGTACGCCGTCTTGTAGGCGACGAGGGCGTACGCCACGGCGTGCGACTTGTTGAACCCGTACCGCGCGAAGGGCTCGATCAGCGTCCAGAGCTCCTGCGCCTTCTTCTTCGGCGTGCCGTGCTCGACCGAGCGCCGGATGAACTTCTCGCCCTCGGCGACCATGATCTCGCGCTTCTTCTTGCCGATCGCCTTGCGCAGCAGGTCGGCCTCGGCCAGCGAGTAGCCGGCGACGAGCTGCGCGATGCGCATGACCTGTTCCTGGTAAACGAGGATCCCGAGCGTCTCGGAAAGAATCGGCTCGAGCTCGGGCAGCGGGTACGTCACCCGCGTGCCCCCGCGCCGCCGGACGTAGTCCTCGACCGTGCCCGCGTCGAGCGCGCCGGGCCGGTACAGCGCGTTCAGCGCCGCGAGGTCGGCGAACACCCGGGGCTTGGCCCGGCGCAGCAGGTCCCGCATGCCCCCGGAATCGAACTGGAAGACGCACGCCGTGCGGCCCGACCGGAAGAGCTCGTAGGTCGGCTCGTCGTCGAGGGGCAGATGATCGAGGTCTACGGTCACGCCGAGCCGATCCTGGACCGCCGCCTTGGTCGCGTCGAGGATGTCGAGCGTGATGAGGCCGAGGAAGTCGATCTTGAGCAGGCCCATCTTCTCGACGGCGTTCATGTCGAACTGCGTCGTGATTTCGTCCTTGTTCGTCCGGTAGAGCGGGAGGAACTCGATGATCGGTTTCGGCGCGATGACGACGCCGGCCGCGTGGATCCCGGCGTGGCGCGACAGGCCCTCGAGCCGCTCGGCGATCTTGACCACGCGCGCGATCGACTCGTCCGACGCCATCGCCTCCTTGAGGCCCGGCGAGTCGCGGAAGGCGCGCTCGAAGTTCACGTCGGGCCCGTCCGGCACGAGCTTGGCGATGCGGTCGCCGAGCGCCACGGGCAGCGAGAGCACGCGGGCCACGTCCCGCACGGCGAGCTTGGGCTTCAACTGCGAGAACGTCACGATCTGCGACACGTTTTCGCGGCCGTACTTGGCCGTGACGTACTCGATCACCTCGCCGCGGCGCGCCTGGCAGAAGTCGATGTCGATGTCGGGCATCGAGATGCGCTCGGGGTTCAGGAACCGCTCGAAGAGCAGGTCGTACTTGAGCGGATCGATCTCGGTGATGCGCAGGGCCCACGAGACGATCGATCCCGCGGCGCTGCCGCGGCCCGGGCCGACCGAGATGCCCTTCTCGCGCGCGTAGCGGATGAAGTCGGAGACGATCAGGAAGTACGACGGGAAGCCCATCTTCTCGATGACGGCCATCTCGTAGGTCAGGCGCTCGCGATACTTCTCGGCCGGGATGGCCGCCGCGTCGGCCGCGGCCAGCTCCGTCAGGCGGCGCTCGAGCCCCTCGCTCGCGAGGTCGCGGAAGTAGTCGGCCGGGGGACGGCCGTCGGGCGCGGTGAAGGTCGGCAGGTGCAGACCGTCGGTGTCGAACGACACGGCGCAGCGCTCGGCGATCGCCACCGTGTTCGTGACCGCCTCGGCGCTCCAGGTCGCAAACCGCGCCTTCATCTCGTCCGGGTCCTTGACGTAGAACTCGTCGTTGTAGAAGCGCATCCGCCGCTCGTCCTCGAGCGTCTTGCCCATGCCGATGCACAGCAGGACCTCGTGCGGGAAGGCGTCGTCGCGGCGCAGGTAGTGGCTGTCGTTGGTGGCGACGGCGGGGGCGCCCGTCTCGGTCGAGAGACGCAGCAGGTCGGGGACGATCGCGGTCTGCTGGGGCAAGCCGTGGTCCATGATCTCCACGTAGAAATTGCCCTTGCCGAAGATGTCCTCGTACTCGAGGAAGGCCTTCTTCGCCGCGGCGTAATTGCCCCGGGACAGCGCCCCGGCCACCTCGCCCTTGAGGCATCCCGAGAGGCCGATCAGCCCCTCCGCGTGCTCCCGCAGCAGCTCCTTGTCCATGCGCGGCCGGTGGTAGAAGCCCGAGAGGTACGCCTCGGAGACGAGCCGCACGAGATTCCGGTAGCCCTTCTGCGTCGAGGCCAGGATCGTCAGGTGGTACGCGTAGCCTTCTCCCGACTCGCTCGCCGCCTGCGCTTCCTTGTTCTTGCGGCTGGCCGGCGCGATGTACGCCTCGACCCCGATGATCGGCCGGATGCCGTGCTGAAGCGCTTCGTGGAAAAAGTGAAAGGCGCCGAACATGTTGCCGTGGTCGGTGACCGCCACCGCCGGCATGCCGAGCTCCGCGACGCGCTTGCACAGCTCCGGCAGCTTGTTCGCGCCGTCGAGCAGGGAGTACTGGCTGTGAAGGTGAAGGTGAACGAAGTCGCCGGGCATCGGAATGCGATTCTACTCTCACGAAAGATGATAGAAACTCGCAGCACGATGATTGCGCGCCGCGCCGCTTTTCTGTTCGCGTTCACGTCCGCCGCGGCGCTGCTCGCCCGGCAGACCGAGCCGCCAGCATCGCCGCCGGCGCCCGTGGGCCCCGACGCGGTCTGGGCTCCGCCCCCGAACTTTCTCGCGGCGATGCACAAGGCCTGCGACAAGGGCGCGCCCGCGCGCTTCGGCGAGTGCTTCGTGGCGCAGATGAAGAAGGCCGGCGCACCCGAGCCCGCGCTCGCCTTCGCGCGGCGCACCGGGAACCAGGGCTACCTGCGAGACTTCCGCAACACCGGGAAGGTCGACGTGGCCCACGCCGAGTACCCTTTCCGCGCCAACCAGAACCAGGTGTGTTTCCTGGTCAACGGCGATCCCTCGATGATCGACGTGGACGATCCGCAATGGATCACCAGGGCGATGCTGGAGGCCAACCCGGTCTACGCCGACCTGCTCAAGCGCTTTCCGAAGCTCGCGATGTTCCCGGGCACGCGCTTCGGCGCGACCGCGCCCGCCGGCGCGAACCTGAAGAGCGGCGGCCAGCGGTTCGACCTCGATTTCCTTCTGCGCGACGGCTGCCGCGCCTGCACGACCGTGGGCTCGGCGAAGGTCGCCTTCGACTTCGACGTCAACGGCAAGTTCGTCGAGACGCAGGTCGGCCGCGTCCGGGCGCGGCGCTGAGACCCGCCCCGTAGCCGCCCCATGGCACTGCGTCGCGCTCTGGGGACCTTCGACGCGACGATGGTCGTCGTGGGCGGGATCATCGGCGCAGGCATCTTCATCAACCCCTACCTCGTCGCCCAGCGTCTGCCCTCCCCCGGCTGGATCCTCGGCGCATGGGCCTTCGGCGGCCTGATCGCGCTGGCCGGCGCCTTCGGCTTCGCCGAGCTCGCGGCCCTCTTTCCCGCGGCGGGCGGCGAGTACGTCTACCTGCGCGAGGGCTACCACCCGGTCGTCGGCTTTCTCTTCGGATGGGCCTCCCTCGTCATGATCCAGGGCGGCGGCCTCGCGGCGGTCGCGATCACGTTCTCGCAATACCTCCTGCGACTCTCCGGGGCGGCGGGCGCGGACCCCCGGCCTTTCGCGATCCTCGCGCTCATCCTGGTCGCGCTCGTCAACTACGCGGGCGTCAAGCCGGGCAGCCGGCTGCTGAACGTCCTCGTGGCCCTGAAGATCGGGGCGCTCGCCGTCCTGATCGTGGGAGGGCTCTGGCTCGCGCACTCGCTGCCCGCCGCGGCGGCGATCGCGACGGCGACGCGCCCCGCCGCGACGCTGCTCGCGTTCGGCGGGGCCCTCGTGCCGATCCTCTTCTCGTACGGCGGCTGGCAGAACGCGAACGTGCTCGCCGAGGAAATCCGCGAGCCGCGCCGCACCCTCCCGCGCGCGCTCGTCGCCGGAACGCTGATCGTGATCGCGGTCTACGTCCTGGTCAACGTCGTCTACCTCGCGACACTCGGGCGCGACGGCCTCGCGGCCACGGCCACGCCCGCCGCCAACGCGGTGCAGCGCCTCTTCGGCGCGGGTGCGGAGCGCTGGATCGCGGCGACGATCGCGGTCTCGACGTTCGGCTTCCTGGACCTGACGCTTCTCGGGCCGACGCGCATCTACTACGCGATGGCGCGCGACGGCGTCTTCTTCCCGGGCCTCTCGAACCTGCACCCGCGCTTCGGAACGCCGCACCGGGCGATCCTGCTGCAGGCCGGGTGGGCCATCGTCCTGCTGCTGACCGGAACGTTCGGCGATCTCGTCGACTCGGTCGTCTTCGCCGACTGGATCTTCTTCGCGCTGACGATCGCCGCCGTGATGCGCTTCCGGCGCCGCTTTCCCCCGGCCCAGCGCGGGCCCCGCGCCTACCTGTCTCCCGGCTACCCGATCCTGCCGATCCTGTTCATCGCGGCGTCGGTCCTCGTGCTGGCGGGCGTCGTGCGCGTGAACCCGAAGCGCTCGGCGATCGGAGTCGTCCTGATCGCCGCCGGCCTGCCCGTCTACTACGCCTACTCCGGCCGCGCGAAGCAACCAAAGGATCCCTCGTGACGCGCGCCGCGGCGCCCTACATGGAATGGGCCAAGGCGCGGCCGCGGCCCGAGATCGACCTGGCGGGCAGTAACCTCTACGGCTGCACCCTCGACGAGCTGCCCGGAGCGCGCGAGGCGGTCGACATCGCCGGGGAAAGCCCGGAAGGCTACGTGCCGCTCGTCGAGGCCATCGCGCGGCGCTACGGCGTGGCGGCCGGCAACGTCGCGACGGCCCCCGGCTGCTCGGGCGCGAACTTTCTGGCCTGCGCGGCGCTGCTCGATGCGGGAGACGAGGTGCTGGTCGAGCATCCGTTCTACGATCCGCTTCCGGCGGCGGCGCGATTGCTCGGCGCGTCGGTGAACACCTTCGAGCGGCGCTTCGAGGACGGCTACGACGTGGACGCGGACCGGGTGGCCGCGGCGCTGACGCCGCGCACGCGGCTGATCCTGCTCTCCAATCCCCACAACCCGTCCGGCGCGCTGGCGCGCCCCGAGAGCCTGCGGGCGGTCGGAACGCTGGCCGAGAGGCGCGGCATCCACGTCCTCGTCGACGAGGTCTACCTCGACACCGTCTTCGACGGCCGGCCCTCCCCCGCGGCAACACTCTCGCCCGCCTTCGTCACGACCAACAGCCTGACCAAGGCGTACGGACTCGCCTCCCTGCGCTGCGGATGGACTCTGGCCGCCCCGGAGGTGACCCGCCGGATCCGGAGGGCCCGCGATCTCGTCGACGTCTGGGCCCCGATGCCCTCGGACCGCCTCTCGGTCGTCGCGTTCGCAAACCTCGACGCGCTCGCGAGCCGGGCGCGCGGGATCGTCGAGCCCAACCGCGCCGCCGTGGGGGCCTGGCTCGCCGGGCGCCGCGACCTCGCGTGCGTGCCTTCGCGCGCGACGATCGCCTTTCCCCGTCTGCTCGGCACGGACGACGCCGCGCCCTTCGCCGAACGCCTCTTCGCGCGGACCGGCACGGCGGTGGCGCCGGGGCGCTTTTTCGGCTTTCCGGCGCATTTTCGCCTCGCCTTCGGCGGCCGCCCCGACCGCGTGACCGCCGGCCTCGCCGCCCTTTCCGCGACCCTGGACGAGGCCGCCCCGGCTTGACAACCGGGACCCTGCGTCCTACGTTTCGCACCTGCCACCCGAATTCCCATTCGAAGGAGGAAGCATGCCGGACGACAAGCCTTCCCAGGGCGGCGCGGACTACACCCAGTGGCACGAGGTCAAGAGCGGGGAGACCCTCTCCAAGATCGCGCAGCACTACTACGGTGATGCGAGCCTCTATCCGAAGATCTTCGAGGCCAACAAGGACACGCTGAAGGACCCGAACAAGATCCAGGTCGGCCAGAAGCTCCGGATCCCCTGACCAAGAAACTCGAAATCCGTCCAAATACAAAGAAAGAAAAGAGGAACACAAACTATGTTGAAAACATCCTGGAAGTACGCGCTGGCGCTCGTCTGCGCGGCGACGCTCGCCTGCAACAGCGGGAAGGCTCCGGCCGAAGCGGCGATGAAGCTCGCCGAGGAAGCCGTTGCCGGGGCGCAGACGGAAGCGGCGAACCTGGTGCCGGACGACATGAAGTCCCTCTCCGACGACATGGCGGCCGCGCGGGCGCAGATGGACAAGGGCGACTACAAGACCGCCCTGGCCTCGGCGCAGGCGATCCAGCAGAAGGCCAACGACGTGCTGGCCAAGGCGAAGACGAAGAAGGACGAGCTCACGGCGGCCTGGGGCCAGCTGAGCGACAGCGTCCCGAAGATGATCGACGCGGTCAAGAGCCGCGTGGACATCCTCTCCCAGTCCAAGAAGCTCCCCAAGGGCATGGACGCGGCCAAGCTCGCGTCCGCCAAGGACGGGCTGGCGGCGGCGACGGCGGGCTGGGGCGAGGCGCAGGAGGCGTTCAAGGCGGGCAAGTGGAGCGATGCAATCGCCAAGGGCACGAGCGTCAAGGAAAAGGCCACCGAGGTCATGGCGACCCTGGGAATGCAGGCCGGCGACGCTCCGGCGGCGGCTCCCGCCAAGTAAGCGTCTACCGATTCGAGATCGAAGGCCCGCGCGAGCGGGCCTTTTTCTTTGGCCTCACTCCCACTCGATCGTCGCCGGCGGCTTCGACGTGATGTCGTAGACCACCCGGTTGATTCCCCGGACGCTGCCGATCACCCGGCTCGCGATCGCATCCAGGACCTCGTGCGGCATCCGGAACCAGTCGGCCGTCATGAAGTCCGTCGTCTGGACCGCGCGCACGGCCATCACCCACTCGTGCGTCCGGCCGTCGCCCATGACGCCGACCGACCGCACCGGCAGAAGGACCGCGAACGCCTGGGAGATCTCGTCGTAGAGCCCGGCCGTCCGGATCTCCTCGAGGACGATCTCGTCGGCCTTCTGGAGCAGCGCGACCTTTTCCGCCGTCACCTCGCCCGGAATCCGCACCGCGAGGCCCGGGCCCGGGAACGGGTGGCGGGCGAGGAACTCGCGCGGCAGGCCGAGCTCTGCGCCGAGCAGCCGCACCTCGTCCTTGAAGAGCTCGCGCACCGGCTCGATGAGCTGGAAGCCCAGGCGTTCCGGCAATCCGCCCACGTTGTGGTGCGTCTTGATGACGGCCGACGGTCCCTTGATCGAGATCGACTCGATGACGTCGGGATAGAGCGTCCCCTGCGCGAGGAAGCGCGCGTCCGGAATGCTCTTGGCTTCCTTCTCGAAGACGTCGATGAAGGTCCGTCCGATGATCTTGCGCTTCTGCTCCGGGTCGAGGACGCCGGACAGGCGCGACAGAAACAGCTCCGACGCATCGACCGCGTGGACGCGGATGCCGAGGTGGGAGAACGCTTCGACGACCTGCTCGCGTTCGCGCGCCCGCATCAGGCCGTGGTCGACGAGGATCGGGTGCACGCGGTCCCCGAGGGCCTCGCGCAGGAGGATGGCCGTGACCGAGGAATCCACGCCGCCCGACAGCGCGCAGATGACGGCGCCCGTCGGCGCCTGCGCGCGGATCGCCGCCACCTTCTCGTGGCGGAAGGACGCCATGGTCCACTCGGGTTTCGCGCCGCACACCCGGAAGAGGAAGTTCTCCAGGATCGCCGTGCCGTTCGGCGTGTGCCGCACCTCGGGGTGGAACTGCAATGCGTACAGGCCGCGCCCGGCGTCCTCGAAGGCGGCGATCGGCGTGTCGGCTGTCGAGCCGACGACGCGCGACCCGGGCGGCGGAGCCAGCACCGAGTCGCCGTGGCTCATCCAGACCGTCTGGTGCGCGTCGAGGCCGGCGAAGAGCTTCGAATCGGTCTGGACTTCGGCCGTCGCCCGGCCGAACTCGCGGCCCTGCGCGCCCTCGACCCGGCCGCCCTGGGCGTGTGCGAGCCAGTGCATGCCGTAGCAGAGTCCGAGCACCGGAACGCCCGTCGCCATCGGGTCGGCGGCGAGCACCGGCGCGTCCTTGTCGTAAACGCTCTGGGGGCCGCCGGAAAGGATGATGCCGGCCGGGTTCCACTTGCGGATCTCCTCGGCCGGCGCGTTCGGCGCGACGACGACGGAAAAGACGCGCGCCTCGCGGACCCGGCGCGCGATCAGCTGCGTGTACTGACCGCCGAAGTCGACGATCAGGATCGGGCGCGGCGCAGCGCTCAAGCGGGCCCCGCCTTCCACAGCAGCGCGAGCGGTCCCGCCGCGGCGGCGGCCGGCAGGAGCGCGATGGCCGCCGCCCCGAAGGGGGCCACGGCGGCGAGCATCGGCGCGACGAGCGAGCCCGGCGCCTGCTTCAACGCCATGCGCTCGCCGACCCACATCAGGACCGCCGTCGCCACGAAGAAGGTCACGGGAAACGCCGCGCCGAACGCCTTTCCATAGAGCGACGGCGCGGAGCGCTTGCGCTTTCCGAAGACGGCCCGCTCCGCGAGCGACACGCTCAGGATCACGAAGAGGCTCACCGCGTAGGCCGGCGCGAAGAAGACGAGCGACTGGAGCAGAAAGCGGCTCTCCGGAGCGGGCGCGGCGTCCCCCGTCCACGCCTGGAAGAACGGGTAGACCCCGAAGCCCGGATCGTCCCGGCCGTGCGTCAGCAGGAAGACGAGCACGTTCAGGAGGAAGGCGGAGGGAAGAAGGAGGGCGGCTTGCCGGAGAAACTTCACGTCCCGACCGATTGTAGCCGATGTGCGGGGCGCGCCGCTGGCTAGAATACGCGCACCGTGGCCCTGAGAAAGTCGACGCGCGTCTGGATCGTGGTGCTCGTCGCCGCCCTGGCGGCCGCGATCGTCATCGATCGCGCGGCGCCGGAGAGCGGGTGCTGGTCCCTCGTCGCCAAGCTGCTCGCCGCCCAGGCCGCATTCATCCTGCTCTGGAGGGCGGGCGCCGCCGCGTTTCGCGCTGATCGTCCGGCGCCTGACGCTGCGCCTGGCGTTCTCGTACTTTCTCATCGGCATCGTGCCCATTCCCCTGCTCGCCGCGCTGCTCTTCCTGGGCTGCTACGTCGTCGCGAACCAGTTCATCGCCAGCCGGCTGCGCCGCGAGGTCACGGCCGTCGGAGAGTCGGCCCTGCGCTCGGACGCGCGCCTTCCCGCCGTCGCTGGTCGGGCCCCGACGGAAAGGTGACTTCTTCCGACCTCGAGTGGCTTCCGGTCGGAGCGCCCGCGCCCTGGGACGATCGGCTCGAGCGCCCCGGCTTTCTCGTCGACGGCGACGACGTCTGGCTCGCCGTCCCGACGGAGAAGACGCGCACCGTCCGGCTGCTGCACCTGAACGGCCCGGGCTCGCCGTGGCTGCAGCAGCTCGCCGATCGCACGGGCTACGAGACGGGCGTCGAGCCGGGGACCTCGCGCCAGGAGGGCCCGAACATCACGATCGACGAGAAGCCGCGGCCGTCCGGCGTGCGCGTCGGCAAGCGCAAGCTGCCCGAACCGCGACGAGGCGGTCACGGCGCAGCCGCGGGGCGTGCCGACTTCGGGCACGGGCGCGTGGAGCGGCCACTGGGTCCACGCCTTCTACCTCGAGACCGCCCTCAATGCCGTCGCGGAGAAGGCCAAAGAAGGCAGGAACGTCGCGGTCCTCACGGCGGTCACCTCGCCGCAGATCGTCGTCGGCCAGCTCTTCGCGCAGGGCGTGGACGAGATCGGCAGCGCCTTCCGCATCGCTTTCTTCGTGATCGGCGCGATCGTCCTCTTCGTCTACGCCGTCGCGCTCACGATCGCGTTCGTCCTCGTCGGCTCGATCGCCCGCAACGTCAATCGCCTGACGCGCGCCACCGAGGCGGCGGCCCGCGGCGACTTTTCCGTGCGGGTCCAGTCCAAGTCGCGCGACCAGATCGGCGACCTCGCCCGGTCCTTCGACGGCATGGCGGACTCCATCCAGCGCCTCCTGCAGGACACGGCCCGCAAGGAGCGCCTCGAGAGCGAGATCGCGATCGCCCGGACGATCCAGCACAAGCTGCTGCCGCCGACCGAGGCCAGCCTCGAGGGCGTCTCCGTGCTCGCCCATTTCGAGCCGGTCGCCGAGATCGGCGGCGACTACTACGACTACGTCCGGATGCCGGACGGCCGGCTCGCCTTCGCGCTCGGCGACGTCTCCGGCCACGGCCTGCCGACGGGGCTGCTCGTCGCCATGGCCAAGGCCGGCCTTTCGTCCCTCGTCGAGGCGGGGCACGACGGCGGGGAGCTGTTCGCGCGGATGAACGACCTGATCCATCGCTCGACGGACCCGCGGCACTACATGACGCTCGCCTTCCTTGCCTACGATGCCGCCACGCGCACGGGAACGCTGACCAACGCCGGACAGCTCGCCCCGTATCGCGTCTGGGCCGGCGGCCTCGAGGCGCTCTCGCTGCCGTCCTTTCCGCTCGGCCTCTTTCCGGGAAAGACGTTCCCGTCCCGCGCGCACTCCTTCGCGGCCGGCGACGTGCTCGTCTTCTACAGCGACGGCCTGATCGAAGCCGTCGACGCGAAGGACGAGGCCTTCGGCTTCGAACGCTTCGAGGCCGTGCTGCGCGCCCACGCGGCCGCGGGCGCCGCACGCCCTGCGCGACGCGATCCTCGCCGCGGTCGCCTCCCACGCCGGCGATCGCACCGCCGACGACGACCGGACGCTGCTCATCCTCACGCTCGGCTGACGGCTGCGATAGAGTTCGCGTCCAACAAACGGAGTGCACATGCGCAAGCTGGCTCTCGGCGCCCTCGGGTGTCTCGTCACATCGCTGCTCGTCGCCCAGTCCTCCCCCTTCGTCCCCGAAAAGACCGAGCGCCTGCTGGTCAACGAGCTCTCGGGCGACCTCGCGTTCGAGACGCTGCGGATCACGACGCAGTGGCACAAGCCCTCGGGCTCCGAGGGGTTCTTCGCCGTCGCGCACTACGTCGAGGAAAAGGCGAAGGCCGCCGGGTTGAGCGACGTGCGCTGGATCGACCAGGTCGCCGAGACGCCGTCCTGGACGTGCCAGCGGGCCGAGGCCTGGACGCTCGAAGGCGAGGGAGCGACGGCGAAGGAGACGCTGATCGGGTCCTACGCCGAGGTCGCCACCTCGATCGCGGACAACTCACGGCCCGCCGACGTGACCGCCGAGCTCGTGGACGTCGGCGCCGGGACGAAGGCGTCGGACTACGAGGGCAAGGACGTCCGCGGCAAGGTCGTCCTCGCCTACGGGTCCCCGGGTTCCGTGACGGAGCAGGCGGTCTGGAAGCGCGGCGCCGCGGGAATCCTGGCCTGGTCGTCGACGCGGTTGAACCCCCTCGCCGACGCTCCCGACCAGATCGCCTGGCAGAGCGTCCCCGCCGAGGACGGCCCCCACGGCGAGAAGACGACGTTCGCGTTCATCCTCCCGGCTCGCGACGGGCAAGGCCCTTTCGGACCAGCTCCGCGGCCAGGTCTCCGACCGCTGGGGAAGCTCCGGAGCCAAGGGCTCGGTCCCGCTGCGCGTGCACATCGTCGTCGCGTCGTCCGTCCTCGCCGAGAAGAAGACCGCGATGGTCGAAGCGCGAATCCCGGGGACCGACCCCTCGCTGCCCGAGATCGTGCTCACCAGCCACCTCCAGGAGGAGAAGTTCTCGGCCAACGACAACCAGTCCGGTGTCGCGAGCATGCTCGAGATCGGACGCGCGCTCACGCGCCTGATCGCCGGCGGCAAGCTGCCAAAGCCGCGCCGCGGCATCCGGTTCTGGTGGTGCGACGAGATCTATTCCGAGTACCGCTACTTCGCGGATCATCCGGGCGAGGAGAAGAAGATCCTCGTCAACCTCAACCAGGACATGGTCGGCGCGAAGCAGTCCGTCGGGTTCCGCACGCAGTTCATGGCGCGCACGCCCTGGTCGCGGCCTTCCTATCTCTCCGACGTCCAGGAAAGCGTCCTCGACGCCGTGGTCAAGGGCAACAACGCCTACCTTCCCGCGTGGCAGGCCGACTCGATCCCGCCCGGTGTGCCCTTTTCGAAGCCGATCTTCTCGCGGCTCGGAACGCGCGAGCCCTTCCGCGCGGAGGCGGTCCCCTATTTCGACTCGACGGACCATCTGGTTTTCAACGACTCGTGGGTCGGCGTTCCGGGCACGACGCTGACCAACTGGCCCGACGAGAACATCCACTCCTCGGGCGACGACATCTGGCAGATCGATCCGACGCAGTTGAAGCGCAACATGTTCGTCGTCGCGGGCAGCGCCTGGTGGATCGCGACCGCCGGCGACTCCGACGTCCCGATGCTCGCCTCCTTCGTGGCCGCGCGCGGCGCCGAGCGGCTCGGCCGCGACATGGCGACTGCCGAGGCCTGGATCGCAACCGGCAAGGGGCCGGACGACGACCGGCGCCGCGCCGCCGCGAACCTGCTCGACATGGCCCTCGCCAAAGAGATCGCGGCCACGGAAGCCTCGCGCGCCGTCGGAGCGCCGGGCGGAACGGGCGATCCGGCGATCGCGAACGGGACCGCCATGCTGCGCAACGTCGCCCTGGCCCTCCGGCAGCGCCTCGGCGACGCCCCGGCTGGGCCGACCCCGACGCTCGACCGCCTCGCGCACCGGACGCCCCGGCTCGCCGCGCAGTCGCTCGATGCGTGGATGGCGCTCGAGCACAAGGTGGCCGAGAAGCGCACGGTCGAGCGCCGGACAAAGGGTGAGGAGAAGGAGCGAGCCGAGGCGCTCCGCAAGTCGGGCAAAGCGCCCGCCAAGACCAAGGCGCCCGCCGAAGAGCCGGAGGGACCGTCCCTCTCGCCGCTGATGGCCACCGAGGCCATGAACTGGGCCGACGGCAAGACGAACGCCGCGGAGATCGCGCGCCGCGTCTGCGCCGAGGCGCTCTCGGCGGGATGGTGGTACTACGGCGAGGCGACGCCCGAACTGGTCGAGAAGTTCTTCGAGAAGCAGGTCCGGGACGGGCTCATCACCTGGTGAGCCCGGTCCCGGCCGGGATCAGTGCCAGTGCCCGTTCGACCAGACCCAGCCGTGGGGCGTGCTCTTCCAGTGCCCGGGGAGCCAGACGGCGCCCGGGCGCGGCGGCAGCGCCCAGCGGCCCGGCACCCAGACGTATGCCGTCCCGGTCCAGCGGTGGTAACCGCCGATCCAGAAATAGCCCTTCCCCGGCGCCACGACCTTGACCTCGACCCGTGGAGGCGGCGGCGCGATCTTGACGTACACCGGAAGCGCGGCCAGGGGCGCTCCCGCGGCCAGCGCGCCGGCGAGGGCGAGGCGGGCGAAGAGTCTTCGGTTCATGCAGTTCCTCCGTTCGATTGGACGACGCACGCCGCCGCCCGGTTGACGCGCCTCAGATCTCGCCGTTGACGACCCGTGCGAGCGTCGCGCGGTCGATGTTGCCGCCCGACACGATGATCCCGACCCGCTTTCCCGCCAGGACGTCTCCGAGCCGCAGCAGGCCGGCCAGACCCGCCGCCCCGGCCCCCTCGGCGAGATTGTGCGTGGTCCGCAGGAGCAGGCGGATGGCCTCCGCGATCTCGGCGTCGGTCACCGTCGACGAACCCCGCGAGGCCGCGCCGGAGGGGCTCGAAGGTCATCGCGTAGACGCTGCGCGTCGCCAGGCCGTCCGCGAACGTGTCGGCCGAGTCCTTCGGCACGGGCCTTCCCGCATGCCACGAGTCGTGCGCGGCGCTCGCTCCCGCCGCCTGGACGCCGTAGACCGGCAACCCGGGCCGCAGCGTCCGCGCCACGGTGAGGGCGCCCACGGCCTGCGAGCCGCCCCCGACGCTCACGACGAGGGCGTCGAGGTCCGGCGCCTCGCGCAGCATCTCGAGCGAGAGGGTCGCCGCGCCCGCGAGCACGCGCGCGTCGTTGGTCGAGTGGATGAGCGTCAGGCCGCGCTCGCGCACGAGCCGCTCGGCCACGGTCACCGACTCGTCGTAGTCGCGCCCTTCTTCGATCAGCGTCGCGCCGTAGCCGCGCATCCCCTCGTTCTTTTCGGGGTTGTTGCCGCGCGGCACGCAGATCGTGACGGGAACCGATCGAGCGCGCCCGCGCACGCCACGCCGAGCCCGTGGTTGCCGCGCGTGGCCGCCACGACGCCGCGCCGGCGCTCCTCCTCGGAGAGCAGCGTCACGACGGAGAGCGCGTTGCGGATCTTGAAGGAGTTGGTCGGGGCCTGGTTCTCGTGCTTGACCCGGACCTCGATCCCCCGGCCCACCGCCGCATCGAGCGGCGCGTAACGCCGCAGCGGCGTCGGCGCGACGCGGGGGCGGATCCGGGCCTCCGCGGCGAGGACGTCCGCGAAGGCGATGGGCCACGAAGCCCCGGGATGCTCGACGGCCGCCATGATCCGTGAAAATATCCGGACTCGCGATGCCCCCCAAGCGGAAAAAGAAGGCGGAAGCCAAATCGCGCGGTCTCTCCGCCGAAGAGGTCGCCTCCGGCAAGCCGTCGGCCGCGGCGGCGGCCCTGTCCGAGGCGATCCGCGAGGATGGCGGCATCGCCGCTCGGCGCGTACCGCGATCCGCTCGGCGGCAACTGGCAGGTCCTGGCCGCGCTGCCCCTCGACAAGGTCGAGCCGACGCCCTTCCAGCGCGACCTCTCCGAGGCGCACGTCAAGCGGCTGACGAAGGTGATCGACGCCCTCGACCGCTTCCTCGATCCGATCATCGCCGTGCGCAGTCCCGACGGGCGCTACTGGACGCCCAACGGCAACCACCGGCTCGGCGCGCTGCGCAGCCTCGGCGCGCGGTCCATCGTGGCGCTCGTCCTGCCGGAGCCCGAGATCGCGTACAAGATCCTGGCGCTCAACACCGAGAAGGCGCACAACCTGCGCGAGAAGTCGCTCGAGGTCATCCGCATGGCCCGCGACCTCGCCCCGCGCGACTCCGCGGTCGGAAAAGGACTACGAGCTCGAGTTCGAGGAGGCCGCCTTCCTGACGCTCGGCGTCTGCTACGAGCAGAACGGGCGATTCGCCGGCGGCGCGTACCACGCGCTGTTGAAGCGCATCGACGCGTTTCTCGACAAGCCGCTCGACCGGGCGCTGGAGGTCCGGGCCGAGCGCGGCGCCGCGCTGCTCGAGCTCGACGCCGAGGTGGCCGTCGCCATGAAGGCGCTCAAGGACAAGGGCTTCGAGAGCCCGTACCTGCGGCCGTTCGTCGTCGCGCGCATCAACCCGATCCGCTTCCAGCGCGGCGCCACGGCCGAATTCGACGAGACGATCGCGAAGATGCTCGCGGCCGCGAAGAAGTTCAAGGCCGACAGCGTCAAGCCCGAGCAGGTCGCCCGCGCCGGCGGCGCGGCGGAGGAATAGGAGGAACCATGCGGCGATCCACTTCCGGCGATCGGCATCGCGGCGCTCGTCCTCGCCGCCCGCGTCGGCGAGGCCCAGAGCGCGGCGAAGCCCCCGATCTCGCCACGGCGAAGGTCGTCGACCTGACCCACGCCTTCGACGAGAAGACCATCTACTGGCCCAACTCCCCTTCCGCCTTCGAGCTCAAGCAGCAGTCCTACGGCCAGACGCCGGGCGGCTGGTTCTACTCCTCCAACACGTTCTGCACGCCGGAGCACGGCGGCACGCACCTCGACGCCCCGATCCACTTTGCGAAGGACGGCCTGACGGCGGACAAGATTCCCGTGCGGCAGCTCATCGCGCCTGCCGCCGTGATCGACATCCGCAAGAAGGCCGCGGCCGACCCCGACTACCGGCTCACCGTCGCGGACGTGAAGGAGTGGGAGAACCGCCACGGCGCGATCGCCGCGGGCGCGATCGTCCTGCTCGAGACCGGCTGGAGCACGCGCTGGCCCGACAAGAAGACCTACCTCGGCGACGACACGCCGGGCGACGCGACGAAGCTCCACTTCCCGTCCTACGGGAAGGAAGCGGCGGAGTACCTCGTGCGCGAGCGCAAGGTCGGCGCCCTCGGCGTGGACACGGCCTCGATCGACTACGGCGCCTCGAAGGACTTCATCGTCCACCAGATCGCCAACGGCGCCAACGTCCCGGGCCTCGAGAACGTCGCGCATCTCGACGCGCTCCCGGAAGCCGGCGCCTGGGTCGTGGCGCTCCCGATGAAGATCGCCGGCGGCTCCGGCGGGCCGCTCCGGATCGTGGCCGCTGCTCCCGTGAACCCGCACCCCTTCGGCCTGCATCGCTCCCTCGATCCGCCCGGCGTCCTGCCGCAGATCGCGCGGCGCCTCGACGCGACGCCGCGCGCCCTCGAGAACGAGCTGGCGATCGCGGTGCGCGCCCTCTCGATCGACTCCGCGTCCTTCCGCCAGCTGCGCGAGGCCGAGGCGGCGACCGGCGAGGCGATCCGCGACCAGATCGCCCGGATCGTCGGCGAGCGCGGCAAGATGCAGAACCCGGTCACGGGCTCGGGAGGGATGCTCCTCGGAGAAGTGAGCGCCGTGGGAGCGCGCCATCCGGCCGCCGGCCGCGTCCGCGCCGGCGACCGCGTCGCGTCGCTCGTCTCGCTGACCCTGACCCCGCTGCACCTCGAGACGATCGGCGACATCCACGTCGAGACCGAGCGGGTGGACGTCACGGGGACGGCCATCCTCTTCGAGCGCACGCTCTACGCGCGCCTGCCGGACGACTTCCCCGAGGCGGTCGCGCTGGCGGCCTTCGACGTGGCCGGAGCGCCCGCGACCGTCCTGCGCGACGCCCGCGCCGGGCAGACGGTCCTCGTCATCGGCACCGGCAAGGCCGGCCTGCTGTGCCTCGCGGCGGCGCGCGAGAAGGTCGGCAAGCACGGGCCTGGTGCTCGCCGTCGAGCCCTCCGCGCGGGCCGCCGAGCGGGCCCGCGCCCTCGGCATCGCCGACGGCGTCTTCGCGATCGACGCGCGCGATCCCGTGGCCATGCTGTCCGCGGTGGAGTCGGCGACCGAGGGCGCGCATGGCCGACCTCGTCGTCAACGTCGCCAACGCGTCGGGCACCGAGGCGGCGAGCGTGCTCTGCGCCCGCGACGACGGCGCCGTCCTCTTCTTCGGCATGGCGACCTCCTTCTCCGCGGCGGCCCTCGGCGCCGAAGGCCTCGCCAAGCCGACGCAGCTGATGATCGGCAACGGGTTCGTGCCCGGGGCACGACGAGACCGCGCTCGGACCTGCTGCGCCGACAGCCCGCCCTCGCGCGCGGCCTTCGCAGCCCTCGCGGGAAGCCCGGCGCGTTGACGGCCGCCGGCGCGCTGCGCCGAAATCCTCCTGCGCTCCGGCGCCCGGCGCGTGGCATTCCTCGGCCTCGCGAAGAACGTCGGCAAGACGACCGCGCTCGTCGCCACGCTCGCCGAGCTTCACCGCCGGGGCGTGGTCGCCGGAACGACGTCGGCCGGACGCGACGGCGAGAGCTTCGACGCGATCACCGGGCGAGCCCAAGCCCCGCTTTCGCGTCTTTCCCGGACAGATCGTCGCGTCGGCCGCGATCGACCTTACGGCTCCGCATCGTTTCGCGGCGTCGCCGGTCGCGACGCTGCCCTTCTCGACGCGCTTCGGCCTCGTCGAGGTCCGCCGCGCCGAGGGCGAAGGCGAGATCGAGATGATCGGTCCCTCGACGGCGTCGCAGATGGCGGCGACGGCCGAGGCGCTCGAGTCCGCCGGCGCCGAGCGCGTGCTGCTCGACGGCGCGATCGGCCGGCGCGCGCTTCGCCTGCGTGCGCGTCGCCGACGGCATCGTGCTGTCGGTCGGCATGGCGGCCGGCGAGTCGCTCGAATCGGTCCTCTCGGCCGCGCGCGCCGCCGTCGAGCTCATCCGGCTCGCCGGAGGCTCCGGCCGGGACCCGTGTCCGCGGCGTCGAGGGCGCCCTGACGGACGTCTGGCTCGCCGACCACGCGCCGCAGCCGGGCGAGACGCTCGTCGCCGAGGACTTCACCGCGGTCTTCCTCTCCCCGGCGCAGCGCCGCGCGCTGCGGGAACGGGCGTCGGCCTCGCCGTGCGGCGGACGGCGCGGCTGCTGGCCCTGACCGCGAACCCGACCGCGCCGGCCCGGCCGCCGCTGCCGGCCGCGCGCGTCTTCGAGGCGCTCGCGGCGGGAGTTGCCCGGGAGTTCCCGTGCTCGACCTCGAGGCTGACCTCTGGTCAGGCCAGCCCGGCTGAGCCCGCGGCTATACTTTCGCACTCCATGCCGAACAAGCTCGGCCTCTCCCCCGAACAGATCGAACGCTGCCGGGGCCTGGCGCGCCAGGTCGCCGACGGGGTTCGCGAGGAGACCGGGCAGTACACGACGGTCGCGACCGAGCGCACGGTCCTGCGCCTGCTCGGGGTCGACGGCGTGGACGCGCGACGACGTCCCGATTCCCAACCGCGTGGTCGAGTCCCTCCAGCGCGTCCGGCAAGCTGGCGCAGGGAGCGGCGCTCTGGATGGGCAGCGCCCTGGCGCAGGGGGCGCGGAGCGTTTCCGACGCGGCCGCCCTGCTCGCCGACCCGAAGAAGGCCGCGGCGCTGTCCGAGCACCCGCGCTGGCGCGAGACGGTGGCGCCCCACGTCGAGGCGACGCTCGCGCGGATCCGGGCCAACCGGGCCGAGCGCGAGCGCCGGCAGGCCTCGCACCCCGACGGAAGAGCTCCCGCTGCTCTATGCGATCGTCGCCACCGGGAACATCCACGAGGACGTCGTCCAGGCCGAGGCGGCCGCGCGCGCCGGCGCCCAGTGCATCGCGGTCATCCGCTCGACGGCGCAGTCGCTGCTCGACCACGTGCCCTACGGCGCGACGACGGCGGGCTTCGGCGGCACGTTCGCCACCCAGGAGAACTTCCGCCTGATGCGCGCGGCGCTCGACGCCGTCGAGCCCGAGATCGGCCGGTACGTGCGCCTGGTGAACTACTGCTCGGGCCTCTGCATGCCCGAGATCGCGGCGATGGGCGCGCTCGAGCGCCTCGACATGATGCTGAACGACGCGCTCTACGGCATCATCTTCCGCGACATCAATCCCGCTGCGCACGCTGATCGACCAGAACTTCTCGCGCCGCATCAACGCGGTCGCGGGCGTCGTCATCAACACGGGCGAGGACAACTACCTGACGACGGCCGACGCGGTCGAGCAGGCGCCCGCCGTGCTCGCCTCGCAGTTCATCAACGAGCGCCTCGCGAAGAACGCGGGCCTCGAGGACTGGCAGATCGGCCTCGGCCACGCCTTCGAGATCGACCCCGAGCTCGAGGACGGCCTGCTCCACGAGATCGCGCAGGCCGAGGCCGCGCGCGAGATCTTTCCCGACGCGCCGCTCAAGTACATGCCGCCGACCAAGCACATGACGGGCAACATCTTCCGCGGCTACCAGCAGAACGCCCTGTTCATGCTGACCTCGGTCGCGACGGGCCAGTCGATCCACCTGCTCGGGATGCTGACCGAGGCGCTCCACACGCCGTTCCTCCACGACCGGTGGCTGGCGATCGAGCAGGCGAAGACCATCCGCCGCAACGCGCGGCACCTCGTCCGAGGAGATCTCCTTCGCGCCGGGCGGGCGCATCGTCGCGCGGGCGCACGAGGTGCTCGCGGGACGCCGAGAAGATCCTCGACACCGTCGGGCGCAAGGGGCTCTTCGAGGCCCTCGCCGCGGGCGTCTTCGCGGACACGCGCCGCCCCCGCGACCGCGGCCGCGGATTCGACGGCGTCGTCCGCCGCGCACCCGGCCTACGCCAACCCGTTCATGGAGGCCTGGAGCGAGGCGCCGGCCGGAGCGCGCGCATGACCGCGCCCAAGCCCGTCCGCCCCTACGGCGACAAGAAGAACGACGGCGCGGTCCAGGTGTCGTTCACGCTGCCGATCGCGAAGTCCGCCGTCGCCACCGAGGCCGCCAAGCGCTACGTGTCGCAGATGGGGATCCGCGAGCCCTACGTGACGCTCGCCGAGGCCGATCGCCCCGGAGTTCACCTACTTCGTCGTCTACGGGCGCGCGACGCACGACGTCGACGTCTCGGCGATCACCGCCGAAGAGGCGCCCGCCGCGGCGCTCGACCGCGAGGAAACCGACGCGGAGATCGCGCGCCGCTTCGGACGGCGGCTCGTCGTGCTCGGCTGCGCCCTCGAGTCCGACGCCCACACGGTCGGCCTCGACGCGATCTTCAACATGAAGGGCTTCGCCGGCGACTACGGCCTCGAGCGCTACCACGGCTTCGACGCCCGCAACCTCGGCGCGCAGGTCCCCGTCGCCGAGGTGGCGCGGCAGGTCCGCGAGACGAAGGCCGACGCCGTCCTCGTCTCCGCGACGGTCACGCAGAACGAGATCCACATCCGCCACCTGACCGACCTCGTGGACATGCTCGAAGCCGAGCGGCTGCGCGACCGCGTGGTGCTCATCGCGGGCGGCGCGCGGGTGGACCATGCGCTCGCGAAGGAGCTCGGCTACGACGCGGGCTTCGGCCCCGGCACGACGGCGTCGCGCGTGGCCGCCTTCCTGCTCGAGGAGCTCTCGCGCCGGCACGGCGTCTCCGGGACGGTCTCCTGAGCGCGCCCGACCGCGTCGTCCTGCGCCTGCGCGTGGGCGCGGAGCAGGCGCACTACGGGGGCGGCCTCGTGGACGGCGCCTTCGTTCTCAAGCTCTTCGGCGACGCGGCCACGGAGCTGCTGATCCGCCACGACGGCGACGAGGGTCTCTTCCGCGCCTACTCCTCGGTCGACTTCCTCGCGCCCGTGCATGGCGGCGACTACCTCGAGATCGAAGCCGAGATCACCCGCGTCGGGCAAGACCTCGCGCGAGATGCGCTTCGAAGCGCGCCGCGTGATCGCGCCCGGCGAGGGCTCCTCGGCGTCGCTCGTGGATCCGCCGGTCGTCGTGGTGCGCGCCGTGGGGACCTGCGTGGTGCCGCTCGACAAGCAGCGGGGCCGCTCGTGAGCGACGCGCTGGTCATCACGGTCGCGGGCGTCGGCGCCGAGGTCATGCGCGCGCAGCAGCCGCACCTGCCGCTGCTGCCCGAGGAGGTCGGCGAAGAATACGGCCGCGCCTTCGACGCCGGGGCCACGATCGGCCACGTCCACGGCCGCAAGCCGGACGGCCGCCCCACCCAGGACCTCGAGACCTTCCGCGCCTATTCCGCGGCGATCCGCGCCCGCTGCCCGATCATCCAGCAGTTCTCGACCGGCGGCGCGGTGGGCATGGGCGTCGAGGAGCGGATCGAAGCGCTCGTGCTCAAGCCCGACATGGCCACGCTGACGCTCGGGACCTGCAACTTCGGCGAGGACGTCTTCGAGAACTCGCTGCCCACCGTCCGCACGGTCCTCGAGCGCATCCGCCAG
Source organism: uncultured Acidobacteriota bacterium (assembly GCA_963843325.1). Lineage (GTDB taxonomy): Bacteria > Acidobacteriota > Thermoanaerobaculia > UBA5066 > Gp7-AA6 > DAHUXD01. The sequence goes on along the minus strand of CAWJKC010000008.1, from coordinate 378,038 downwards.
TACGGGATCGTTCCCGAGCTCGAGATCTTCGACGACGGCATGCTCGGGACCGCCGACGTCCTGTTCGCCAAGGGCCTGCTCGCGCCCCCGGCGCACTTCGACTTCGTTCTCGGCGTGCCCGGCGCCGCGGCGGCGACGCCCGAGAACCTCCTGCATTTCGCCCGCTCGATTCCGCCCGGCTGCACCTGGACGGTCGCCGGCATCGGACGGCGCCAGACCGCGATGGCGACGCTCGCCATCGCCATGGGAGGCCACGTGCGCGTCGGATTCGAGGACAACATCTACTATCGCAAGGGCGAGCTCGCCGACTCCAACGCCCGCTTCGTCGAGCGCGTCGTCCGCATCGCGCGCGAGGTCGGGCCGCGAGCCCGCCTCGATCGCCGAGGCGCGGCAGATCCTCCACTTGCCGGCCGCCGCGTGAGCGCCGCCCGTCCGGACTCCTCCGCGGGCCTCGCCCGGGGCCTGAATCTCTGGGACACTTCCCTGCTCGTGCTCGGCCTCGCCGTGGGCGGCGGCATCTTCCTGACGCCGACCTCCATCGCGAAGGCGCTTCCCTCGAGCCCATGGATCCTGACCGCGTGGATCGTCGGCGGCCTGCTCTCGATCGCCGGCGGCTTCGTGTACGCCGAGATGGGAGCCATGATCCCGGAGTCGGGCGGCATGTACGTCTACATCCGCGAGGCGTTCGGGCAGCTGCCGGCCTTCCTTTACGCGTGGGTCGCGTACTGGATCATCCTGGCCGGCGCCGATGCGGCGGTCGCCGCGGGCTTCTCCGAGTACCTCGCCGTGTTCTTCCCGGGACTCTCGAACTCCCACGTCGTCTTCATGGCCGGGCCGATCGCGATCACCGCCGGCAAGCTGGTTGCGGTCGTGGCGGTGCTGGTCCTGACGGCGACGCACTACGTCGGCGTCCGCGAAGGCGCCCGGATCCAGGGCCTCTTCACCACGCTGATTCTCCTCGCCCTGCTCTGGATCGCGGTCGGCGGCGCGCTCGCGCCCGCGCCGGCCGCGACAGCCCCCGTGTCCCCCGCCGTCCCCATCACCGCGGCCGCCTTCGGCACGGCCATGATCGCGGTGTTCTGGTGCTTCTACGGCTGGAACGAGATCGTCGCCGCCGCGGGCGAGGTCACTCGCCCCGAGCGCAATCTGCCCATCGCGCTGCTCGTGGGAACGGGACTCCTCACGGTTCTGTACGTCGGCGTCAACGCCGCGTTCCTCAAGGCGATCCCCCCGACCGAGATGGCCGGCGTGGCGCAGCCAGCGGCGCTCGCCTCGGCGCGCCTTTTCGGACCGGGCGCCGCCTCGATCATCGCCCTGGCCGTGACGGCGGCCGCGCTCGGTTGCCTTTCGGCCGGGATCGTGCCCGGACCCCGCATCGTCTATGCGCTCTCGAAGGACGGTCTCTTCCCCGCGGCCTTCGCCCGCGTGCATCCGCGGTTCAACACGCCCTCGTTCGCCCTCGTCGTGCAGGCGGTCTGGATGTCGCTGCTCTGCCTCTCCGGGCGGTACGACCAGCTGTATACATACGCGACCTTCGCCGTCATCCTGGCTTACGCCGCCACCGGAATCGCGCTCTTCGTGTTCCGGCGCCGGCGGCCGGACCTCGCGCGCCCGTACCGCGCGACCGGCTACCCCGTCGTGCCCTTCCTCTTCGTCGCGAGCTCGATCCTGCTCGCCGCGAACACCGTGCGCGAACAGCCGACGGAGACGCTGGCCGGGATCGCGATCGTGCTGCTCGGCCTGCCGGTCTACTACTCGATGAAGCGCCGCGGGTCGGCCGGGTTGCGCAAGGGCAACGCCCCCTAACGCCCCGCCGGCGTCCCCGCCACGTCCAGGACGATCGAATAAGTGACCTCCAGGCCGAAGCGGACGTTTTCGACGGAGAGCCGCTCGTCGTCCCCGTGGCTGCGGTCGTCGTCCTCCGACAGCCGGAACGGCTCGAAGCCATAGACGACCATGCCCGTCTGCCGCAGCCGCGAGGCGTCCGTCGAGGACGTCAGCGGCGGCGTGAGGACCGGCACGCCCGGGGAGAAGCGATTGCGCGCCCGCTCGATGGCGTGAAAGAGCGCCGTGTCGATGGGCGATTCGGTGGCGATCTCGGACTGCTCCACGTCCCAGCGCAGCGAAGGATCCCCCGCCACCTCGCGCAGCGTCGCGAGAAAACGGTGCGGGTCCTCTCCGGGCAGCAGGCGGCAGTCGAGCGAGGCCGTCGCTTCCGCCGGAATGACGTTGATCTTCTCGCTGCCCGACAGCCCGGTGACCGAAATCGTCGTGCGCAGATAGGCGCTGCGGACGGGGTCGGACAGCAGCAGCTTGCGCAGGGAGGGGTCGTCCAGGGCGGCGCGGGGATTGGCCAGAGCACGCGCGAGGTCCCCCTTCTGCGTGGGCGCGACCTGCCGGAAGTACGCGTTGACGGCCGGGATCAGGCGCACCGGCGGCTCGTAGTCGAGGATGCGTCCCAGCGCCCGGATCAGACGCGCCACGGCGCCGTCGGGCTCGGGGATCGACGCGTGGCCGGCCTTGCCCGTGGCCACGATCTTGAGCCACAGCGGTGCCTTCTCCGTGACGTCGACCTCCCAGGCCACCGTCCGTCCGTCTTCGACCGAGATCGTGTTGCCCTCCGTGAGGCAGTACTCGGCGTCGCGCAGGTCGGACCGGTAATGGTCGACCATCGTGGCGACGCCGTCCTCCTTGCCGTCCTCTTCGTCGGCCGTCCCGAGGAAGAGCACGTCGCGGTCGAGCGGCGAGCCGGAGCGCTTCAGGAGCAGCATCGTGACGAGCTGACAGATGGCCGTGCCCTTCATGTCCGTGGCGCCGCGCCCCCAGATGTACCCGTCCCGGATTTCCCCGGAGAACGGCGGCACGGTCCAGCGCCCCGCCTCCGCGGGCACGACGTCGAGGTGGTTGAGCAGCAGGAGCGGCCGGAACGTCCCGTTGCCGGGCAGCCGTGCCAGGATGTTCGCGCGCCCGTTGCCGAGATCGTAGATCCGGCTCTCGATGCCCTCGCGGTCGAAGATCTCCTTGAAGAAATCGGCGGCCCGGCGCTCGTTGCCCGGCGGGTTGGTCGTGTCCACCCGCAGGTACGCCTGGAGCAGGCCCACCGCTTCCTTTCCGGCCGCGTCGAAGTCGGGAGGGGTCGCCGCAGGAGCCGCTCCCTGCCCCGCCGCTGCCGACAAGACCGCCGTCGCGAGTATGCTTCGGAATCTCATGAGCGCATCTTACCGGCGCCGAACGCGCGCACCGCTCTACCGGATCGCGTTCTGCGCATCGATTCCGCTCTGCCTCGCCTTCGCGGCGGCCGATCCTCCCGCCGACCAGGTCTTCGTCGGCTTCCTGACCGACACCGAGTGCGGCCCGAATCACGCGCCCATGCGCGCCAAAGGCGACATGGGCGCCAACGACAAGGAGTGCACGCTCAAGTGCGTCGCGAAGGGCGCGACGTTCGGGTTCGTGGACGCCGAGCGCCAGCACTTCTACCAGCTCGACGACCAGCAGAAGGCGCGGCCCTTCGCCGGGGAAAAGGTGCGGGTGACGGGGCGGATCGAGGGCGACTCGATCCTGGTGACGTCGATCGCCCCGGCCGACTGACTAGGGCCCGGCCGCCAGCTCCGCGGGCTGCCACCACTTCAGGATCCGGTTCACGTAGGCGATCGTCTCCCGGTACGGGGGAACGCCGCCGTACGTCGCCACCGCGCCCTCGCCCGCGTTGTACGCGGCGAGCACCAGCTCGGGATGCTGGCCGTAGCGGTCGACGAGCTCGCGCAGGTATTGCACGCCGCCGCGCACGTTGGAGGCCGGATCGAAGGGCTTGCGCACCGACAGGCGCTTCGCGGTCGCCGGCATCAGCTGCATCAGCCCGCGCGCGCCCTTGCGCGAGACGGCGCGCGGCGCGAAGTTCGACTCGGCGCGGATCAGGGCGGCGACGAAGGACGCGTCGATGTTCTGCTTCTTCGCCTCGCGGTCGATGAGGGCGTCGAACTCGGAGCCGAAGAGAGGCCGGCCGCCGGCCTTGTAAGTGAGGTCGTAGCTCATTCCGCCTTCGAGCAGCCGCTCATCCTCGACGACCACGCTGTCGACCACCACCTCGTCGTCCACGATGCGATCGACGCGCGAGAGGTCCACGCGGTAGCTGCCGCCGCCCGGCAGCCGGATCTCCAGCTCGTCGCTCAACACGGTGTACCCGGCGGCCTTCACGACCCGCCCGTCTTCGAAGACGATCAGCTCGGCCGTCAGCGCGGCCGACGACAGGAGCAGCACGCCCGCGAGCAGGGCTGCCGGAAAGGGTTTGCGGCGCATGTGGGACGGGAAACGCCCGTCGGGCACCGGGGCATTCCTGCGACCGCGCGGGCCTCATCGGCCGGCCTTGCCCCTCAGGGACTTGCCCGCCCGGGGGTGGAATTCGTCGTAGACCCGCCGCAGGCGGGACCGGGAGACCTGGGTGTAGATCTGGGTCGTCGCGATGTCGGAGTGCCCGAGCATCATCTGGAGGGCCCGCAGGTCCGCCCCGTGCTCGAGCAGGTGTGTCGCGAAGGAGTGGCGCAGCGCGTGCGGAGTCAGGCGCGCGCGGATGCCCGCCTTGCGCCCGTATCCCTCGATCAGCTGCCAGAAGCGCTGGCGGGTCATGGAGGCGCCGCGCACGGAGAGAAAGAGCTTCTGCGAGCGCTTCCCGTCGAGGCCCGGCCGCGCCGTCTCGAGATAGCGCGCGAGCCAGCGCGAGGCCGACTTGCCGAACGGAACGAGACGCTGCTTGCCGCCCTTGCCGGTGACGCGCAGGATCCCCGCCTCCATGTCCACGGCGTCGCGCGGCAGGCTCACGATCTCGGACACGCGCAGGCCCGAGGCGTAGAGCAGCTCGAGCATGGCGCGGTCGCGCAGCCCGAGCGGCGTCGCGGTGTCGGGCGCCTCGAGCAGCGACTCGACGTCGTCTTCGGACAGGCTCTTGGGCAGGGAGAGGCCGATCTTCGGATTGGTCATGTCGGCCGTCGGGTCCTCCCGGAAGGACAGGTGCGCCGCGGCGAAGCCGTAGAACCCGCGGACGGCCGACAGGGCGCGCGAGGCGGAGCGCGCCGACAGGCCCCGCCCGCGCAGCTCCGTCAGGTACCGGCCGAGGTCCGAACGCGAAGCCTTCGCGGCGTCGATGCGGGACTTCGCGAGAAAGCGCCCGAACGCCTCGAGGTCGCTGCCGTACGCGGCGACGCTCGCCGCCGACAGCCCTCGCTCCACGGCGAGGTGATCGAGGTAGGTCGGCAGCTCGCGATCGAGAAAACGCGTGGACGGGCCGGGCGACTTCGGGACGGGCCCGCCGCGGCCCTTCCCGCTAATGGGCCGCCGGAGCCGGCGTGAAGCGCTGCACGACCTCGAGGATCTCCTCGTCGAGGAGCATGCGGTCGCTCTCCTTCGCGCGGCGGAAGATCGCGGCCACGAGCTCGGGGCGCGCCTCGAGGCCGCGGTCCTCGAGCCAGCACTCGACGTTCGACAGGCCGCTCATCGGCCCGACCTCGATGACCTGGTGGCGCCCGATCATGCTCGCGGGCACGCCCGAGTAGACGCGGTCCGAGAGCCACTCGTCGCCCTTCTTGCGCGCCTTGATGATCGCGGCCGCGTGGACGCCGGTGCCGGTGCGGAACGCGTCACGGCCCACGACCGGGTAGTTGTCGGGGATGCGGCACGCCGGTCGCCTCGGACACGGCGGCGCAGTACTCGTTCAGGCGCGTCAGGTCGCGGTCGATCCAGCCGAGCAGCTGCAGGTTGACGAGCAGCTGGTCCATCGGCGTGTTGCCCACCCGCTCGCCGATGCCGAGCGCGCAGGCGTGCACGCGGTGGGCTCCGGCTTCGAGCGCCCAGAGGGCGTTGGTCACGCCGAGGCCGCGGTCCTGGTGCCCGTGCCAGTCCACGCTGCACCTCGGGGTCCAGCGACGCGGCGAGATCCGAGACGAACTTGACGAGGTTGCGCACGCCGTTGGGCGTCGCGTGGCCGACCGTGTCGCAGACGCAGACGCGCTTGGCGCCCGCGCGGATCGCCGTCGTGTACATCCGCCCGGATGTGATCCGGGTGCGCGCGGCGTCGTGTCCTCGGTCACGTACATGACCGGCAGGCCCTCCTTGACGGCCAGCGCGACGGCGTCCTCGGAGAGGCGCAGCATCCGGTCGAAGTCCCAGTCCTCGGCGTACTGGCGGATGGGCGAGGAGCCGATGAAGCAGGAGACCTCGATCGGGATGCCGACCTTCTGCGAGATCTCGATGATCGGAAGGATGTCCGCGGCGACGGTGCGGGCCGCGCAGTTGGGCCGGATCTTCATCTTGCCGCGGACGATCTCCTGCGCCAGCCGCGTCACGGTCTCGACCACGTGGGGCCCGGCGCCGGGCAGCCCGATGTCCGCGGAGTCGATCCCGAGCGCCTCCATGAGATGGAGGATCCGGATCTTCTGGTCGATCGACGGGCTCTTGACCGACGGCGACTGCAGGCCGTCGCGCAGCGTCTCGTCGTCCAGCTCGACTTTTCCGCGAGCGGGAGACGCGGCGCCGCCGGAGCGGTTCCAGTCGTAAATGAGCTCGGAGTCCGGAGGGTGCACGGGTTCCTCTTTCCTTTGGGATTTTAGCAGGTTACCGGGAGGGCTCGCCGATGGCGAAGTCCGCCCCGATGAAGAGGGCCGTTTCGGGCGTGCCGATCGCGGTCGAGAGCCCGCCGCCGAAGATCCCGCGCCGGTGCACGTCGAGGGAGAGGTCGGGCTGCCCGCCCGTCGCGTCGTGCAGCAGATCCGTCTCCGCGCCCCACGCGACCACGACGCCCACGCGCAGGCGGATCGCCGGAGTGACGGCGTAGCGGAATGCGAGGTCGAAGTAGAACTCGTCGTTCGTGGAATCGGGATCGTAGCCGCGGTCGAAGGCCGTCTGCTCCGTCCCGAGCACGGCGATCGCCACGAACGGCAGGTGCTGGTGGTCGTACGTCGACGTGAGGAAGAGATCCGTCTTCGTCCAGGAGTAGCCGACGCCCAGGCGCACCGCCTCGAAGGACGCCGGCAGCGAGGAGTCGCGGTCGGCGAAATCGGGGAGGCTCTCGCGGTGGACGTCGAGGTCGCCCCACATCCCCTCCCCGTGCAGCAGCAGCGTCCACCCCTTGCAACGCCAGCGCACTTCCGCGTCGGCGCCGTACATGTTGCCGGAGCGCGCTCTGGAACGATCCGAGCGACGAGTTGTAGCCGTCCGGCTTCGTCCAGCGGAAGGCCGCCGCGGCCTCGAGCCCCGGCCAGCGATGGCGCCAGCCCGCGGCCACGTCGGCCGCGCGAGGCGGAGAGCGAGCGCGAGGAGTCGAGCGCATGGTTCTGCTCGCCCACGCTGATCAGGTCCGTGGCGCTCTCCGCGCGCCGGTTCACGGCGAGCTCGACGGAGTCGCGGTCCCCCACCTTCAGGCGGCCCAGCAGCGCGAAGTTCTCGTAGCGGCCGGTGCCCGACGCGACGATCCGGTCGAGGTCCTCGAGCGCCTTGCGCTCCTGCTGGTCGTGCGACGTGCCGAAGGCCACGCGCGCGCGCCACTCGCTCGCCGGCGTCCCGGCGCCGAGGCCGTCGAGCGCCGGCCAGGCGTTGCCGAGGCCGACCAGGACGAACTTCGGCGTCACGTCCGAGGAGTCCACCCGGATGGGGCTGACGTCGTAGCGGCGCGCCATCGTCGAGTACGAAAACCCCATCTGGCCGCTCAGGCCGTCGCGCGGAGTCAGGTCCATGCCGAGCAGCCATCCCGCGCAGAAAATGCAGGCGCTGACGAGATCGGTGCCCATGCGTCGTGCCCCTCAGCGGCCTTCGAAGCGGGCCGGGCGCTTCTCGAGGAAGGCCGTCATCCCTTCCTTCGTGTCGGCGGTCGCGGCGCAGAGGCCGAAGAGCGTCGCCTCGAGAAGCTGCCCCTCGGCCAGCGGCATCTCGAGCCCGCGCCGGATGGCCTCCATGGCGTACCGGCAGGCGACGGGCCCGTTGGCCGCGATCTTCTTCGCGATGCCGAGCGCGCCCGAGAGCGCCTCGCCCGCCGGAAACGACGCGGTTGACGAGCCCGATGCGTTCGGCCTCCGGAGCGGTCAGGCCCTTTTCGGCCGTCAGGACGAGCTCCATGGCGCGCGCCGGTCCCACGAGCCGCGCCAGGCGCTGCGTGCCGCCGTAGCCCGGAAGGATCCCGAGGGAGGTTTCGGGAAGCCCCATGCGCGCGGTCTCCGCGGCCACGCGCAGCGAGCAGGCCATCGCGAGCTCGAGCCCGCCGCCGTAGGCGAAGCCGTTGATCGCGGCGATCGTCGGCACCGGGAGATTCGCGACCCGGTCGAGCAGGGCCTGTCCGCGCCGCGCGTGCTCCCGGCCTTCCAGCGGCGACAGCGTCGCGAGCTCGCCGATGTCGGCGCCCGCGATGAAGGCCTTCTCGCCGGCCCCCGTCAGGACGACGCAGCGCAGACCGGAGTCCTTCTCCGCCGCCGCGACGGCGACGGCCAGGTCGTCGAGCACGGCCGCGTTCAGCGCGTTCAGCTTCTCGGGGCGCGTGACCGTGAAGACGCGGATCCCGCCCTCGTGGTCTTCGACGCGAACCAGATCACCCATGGCTCACCCTCCGTATTCGTAGAAGCCGCGCCCGGATTTCTTGCCGTAGCGCCCCGCCAGGACCATCCGCTTCAGGAGCGGCGGCGCGGCGAAACGCTTCTCCCGGTACTCGTCGAACATGATCTCCGCGATCGCGTAGGTCGTGTCGAGGCCCACGAAGTCCAGCAGCTTGAGCGGTCCCATCGGGTGCCCGCAGCCGAGCTCCATGCCCTTGTCGATGTCCTCGCGCGTCCCCACGCCCTCCTCGAGGGCGCGCACGGCGTCGAGCAGGTACGGGACCAGCAGCCGGTTCACGATGAACCCGGAGTTGTCGTGCGTGCGGATCGGCTCCTTGCCGAGCGAGCGCGCGAACTCGAACACGGCCGACGCGGTCTCGTCGGACGTCGAGATCGTGCGCACCACCTCCACGAGCTTCATCACCGGAACGGGGTTGAAGAAGTGCAGGCCGGCGAAGCGGTCGGCCCGCTCGGTGGCGGCGGACATCTCCGTGATCGTCAGCGAGGACGTGTTCGAGCAGAAGATCGTCGCGGGCTTGCAGATCCGATCGAGGGCGGCGTACGTCTCCTTCTTGATGTCCAGGTTCTCGATGATCGCCTCGATCACGAGGTCGCAGTCGGCGAGGTCCTCGAGCCGCGTGGTCGAGGAGATCCGCTTCCATGCCGCGTCCCGGTCCGCGGCCGCGAGCTTGCCCTTCTCGACGGCCTTGCCGAGCGACCCTTCGATCCGCGAGAGCCCCTTCTTGACGAGGTCCTCGGAGACCTCCCGCACCACGGTGTCGTAGCCGGCCTTGGCGCACACCTCGGCGATTCCGGAGCCCATCAGGCCCGCGCCGAGAACGCCCACTTTACGCATCGTCATGGTCCTTCGAATCCTCCTCGGTCGCGTCGGGGACCTCCGCGTCCCGCTCCGCTTCCTCTCCGCAAAAATTCCGCAGCGTCAGCTGCGGTACGAAACCCGGTCCCGCCAGCGCGATCGTCGGCGCGCTCGGCGCGAGCAGGATCCAGTCGTTTCCGGTCCAGTAGTCCAGCGCCTGCTTGCAGAGCCCGGCCTCGTTCAGCGTCGCCATCACGGCGTTCAGGTCGGCGGTTCCGTGCGCGCGCAGGTCTCTCAGAAAGTCGTCCACGGCCGCCGCGCGCACGGGAAACTCGAGTATCCGCTCGGTCCAGTTCAATGGGCGGCCCGCCGCGTCCGGCGCTAAGCGGCCGCCTCCACGACGACCGCGATCCCCTGGCCTCCGCCGATGCACGCGCCGGCCAGACCGTAGCGCACGCCGCGCCGCCGCATCTCCTTCAGGAGGGTCAGGGTGCAGCGCGTGCCCGTCGCGGCCAGCGGGTGGCCGAGCGCGATCGCTCCGCCGTTCACGTTCAACTTCTCGCGGTCGAGGGAGAGCTCGCGGACGACGCCGAGGATCTGGCCGGCGAACGCCTCGTTGATCTCCCAGAGGCCGATGTCCTCCTGCTTCAAGCCCGCCCTCGCGATCGCGGCGCGCGCGGCGGGAGCCGGGCCGATGCCCATCAGCTCGGGCTCGACGCCGACGACGGCCCACGAAACGAGCCGGCCGAGGGGCTTTCGGCCTTTCGCCTTCGCGGCGGCCGCGCTCGTCACGACGACGGCAGCCGCGCCGTCCACGATGCCGGATGCGTTGCCGGCGGTGACGCCGCCTTCTTCGGCGAACGACGGCGGGAGCGCCGCGAGGCCCTCGAGCGTCGAATCCGCCCGCATGTGATCGTCCTTCTCGACGCGCACGGTCTTGCGCCCGACCTTGACCTCGACGGGCACGACCTCTTCCGACAGGCGGCACGCGGCCCAGGCGGCCGCGGCGCGCTGCTGCGACGAGAGCGCGTAGGCGTCCTGCTCCGCGCGGGTGACGCCGTACTTCGTCGCGACGCGGTCGGAGGTCTGCGCCATGTAGAGATTGCAGTAAGAGTCGAGCAGCGCCACCATCAGCGAGTCCTCGAGCTGACCCTGGCCCAGCCGCAGGCCCTTGCGGGCGCCGCGGATGACGTGCGGCGCCTGGGACATGTTCTCCATGCCGCCGGCCAGGACGGTCTTCGCCTCGCCGAGGAGGATCCGATGGGCCCCCTGCACGATCGACTCGAACCCGGAGCCGCAGAGCCGGTTGACCGTCAGCGCCGGAACTTCCTTCGGGACGCCCGCCTTCAGGCCGACGTGCCGGGCGCCGTAGATGGCGTCGCCCGAAGTCTGCAGGGCGTTGCCGAAAATGACGTGATCGATCTCGCCCGGCTCGGTGCCGCTCCTCTCGAGCGCCGCGCGCGACGCGTGCACGCCGAGGTCGATGGCCGTGATGTCGGCGAAGGACCCGTTGTACTCCGCCATGGGAGTCCGGGCGCCCTCGAGGATGACGATTTCCGGTGGGTTTGCCGCCATAGGAAGCGGGAGTCTACCTCAGGCTGCGGTACTGAAATCGCGATGGGGAGCAGGCCTGCGTGCCCATTCACGGGCAGGGAAACGCCGCGGTGTCCTGGACCGGGTTGAAGGCAACCCCCTGCGAATTGGGATACTCCTTCGACTCGCCCGTCACGGTGTCCGTCACCTTGATGAGGACTTGAACGTTGGTCAGGCCCCCGGCGAAGACCCACCATCTCTGGTTGAATCCGCACGCACCATGAACCTTGACGACGACTTCGACGTTTGAGGCATCGAAGAACGAGAAGTAACCCGACTCATCCGTGAGCCCAAAGGCATTGCCGTGGCCGGAGGTGCCGTCAGGACTCTGCCAGTCTGCGGTCACTCGGAAACGCCACCCTCCCAGGCAGAGAGAGTTGGCGTCGCTGATACAGGTGGGCAGCGAAAGCTGAGTCAGCGAAAACGTTTCAGCAAAGAAGAAGCCCTGTCGTTGGTACCAGGCTTCGACGATGTAGTTTCCCGTTTCGGGAATCGTATAGTCGGCGGTCGCCTCATCATGATCAGACTCCGCCGATACGGCAAAGGAGTCGCCGTCCATCGAACCGATGAAGACTGCGCATCCCGGGTTTGTTAAAGGGTTCCTACGGTCCATTCCCAAGCAGATCGCCTCCACCTTCTCGCCCGCGACCGCTTCGAACAAGTAGCAGTGGCGATCGGTTTCTGCGCCGTTGGCCGGACGACCGTAGCTCGGACAGACGTGCGAGTGGTAATCGATCGAAACCCCTTGCCCGCGGAGGAGCTCGCATGAGCCCAGCCAGAGCGAGGCAAAGAGGAAGACCGCGTGACGCATCGTCGGATGGTATACGTGACTGACAACGGAAGCGCGGATTCGGGACTGATCCCCGGATGCGGGATGTCTCCTGTGCCGGGGGGCCGGCTCCCTCAGGCGTAGGCCGCGTAAACCGCAGCGTGGAAGCGCTGGCGCACCTCGTTGAAGGGGATCTCGCGGACCTCCGGATGGATGCGATTGGTCAGCAGAACGCTGACGAGCTCGCGGTCCGGATCGATCCAGAGCGAGGTCCCCGTGAAGCCGGTGTGGCCGAAGGCGCGCGGCGACATCTCGGGGATGGCCGAGCCCGCGCCGCGACGGCCCTGCCACGCGAGCCCGCGCGCCTCCGAGAGCTCCGGCGTGCGGTCGCGCCCCGCGTCCACCCGCGCGGGCTCGAGCCAGGTCCGCGCCAGCGCGTAGACGTCCGCGGCCGTCGCGAAGAGCCCGGCGTGCGCGGCGACGCCGCCGCGCCGGAATGCGTTGCCGTCGTGGACCTCGCCGCGCACGACGCCGTCTCGGAAGTGCGCATACGTCAGTCCGCGCGACTCCACCATCGCGCGCTCGAACCGATCGCCCTTCTCGGTCGCGGCGGTGTCGGCGCCCGGCGCGGGAAGGAATGCAGCGCGCGAACCGGCACGCACCCGCGACGAGATCCGTGAAGAGCCGGTCGAGGCGGGCCGTGAAGATCGTCTCGAGGATCTCGCCGAGCACGAGGAAATTCAGGTCGCTGTAGACGACCTGGGCGCCGGGCTTCGCCTGCGGCTCCATCGTCGCCAGCGTCTTGCGGTAGGCCGCCGCTCCCTCCCCCCGGGTGTACATCGGGTACCAGGCCGCGAGGCCCGAGGTGTGCGTGAGCAGGTGCTCGATGCGGATCCCGTCGAACCGCGTCTGCTTCCACTCGGGCAGGTAGCGCCCCGGCGCGGCGTCGAGCGGCAGCGCGTCGCCGGCGATCGCGGCGAGGGCGCCCGTGCACAGGGGCTTGGTCAGGCTGGCGAGGTCGAACAGCGTGTCGCGCGAGACCGCGGCCTCGTCGGGCTCGAGGCAGGCGTGCCCGGCGGCGGCGATTTCCAGCACCCTCTCGCCGGATCCCACCAGGGCGACCGCTCCCGGAAAGGAGCCTTCCGCGATCTCTTCGCCGAGGAAGGCTTCGATGGGCGTCACAGTCCGAGCGCCGCCAGCTCGGCCCGCCGGGGCGCGATCCGTGCCGCGTTCCTCGCGACGGCCGGGCTTGGCCCCTCGCCCTTGCGCAGGGCGGCGCGCTCGCGTTCGAGCCCGGCGATCTCCGCGTCGAGCCGGGTCGCCGTCTTCGGGTCGCGTTCGGACCGTCGCGTCTCGCGCAGCCTGGCGATCGCGGCGCCGTACGACTCGGAAACGGTGTCGGTCACCTGTTTCGCATCGAGCGCCAGCAGGGCCTCCGCGATCCGCGCGCGGACCCAGGCGATCTCGGCCGGATCGGCGCCAACCGCAGCCACGGCCTCCGCCTCGGAACGGTTGCCCGCAGCCCGGCGCAGCTTGACGTAGGCGTCCAGCTGCGCATCGGTGACGACGCCGTCCGCCGGCGGCCGGAAGCGTGGAAGGGCGCGGGCCCGCAGGGCGCGCACCGCGTCGAGGTCCCGGGGCTCGAGCTTGCGACAGGCGCCGGTCGAGAGCAGCGCCAGAGCCAGCAGGAGAACGAACGTCGCGCGATGCATCCGCTCCCAGTGTACCCATCCCAAGCCTTTTCGCGGCAACGGTTTCGGTCGCACGCGGCTTCGTTTACACTTAGCGGGTTCGGCGGCGGGGCGATGCTCAACAAAATCGGAAAATACGAGGTCTCGGAACAGATCGGTGTGGGCGGCTTCGGCGCCGTCTACCGGGGCCGGGACCCGTTCATCAAGCGCACCGTCGCGATCAAGACCTGCCAGGTCAACGACGAAGAGATCAAGCACCGTTTCTTCCGCGAGGCCGAGCTCGCCGGCAATCTGCACCACCGCAACATCACGACGATCTACGACTTCGGCGTCGAAAACGGGATTCCCTACATCGTCCAGGAGTTCCTGACCGGCGAGGACCTCGACAAGAAGATCAAGCGCGGCGAGCCGATCCCGGTCGCCCGCAAGATCGAGATCCTCATGGCCATCGCCGAGGGGCTCGGCTACGCGCACGCGGCGAGCATCATCCACCGCGACGTCAAGCCGGCCAACGTCCGGATCCTCGAGGACGGCGCCGTCAAGGTCATGGACTTCGGCATCGCGAAGTCGCTCCAGACCGAATCCAACCTGACGCAGACCGGCATCACGCTCGGCACCTCGGCGTACCTCGCCCCCGAGCAGATCCGGGGCGAGTCGATCGACCGGCGCACCGACGTCTTCGCGATGGGCGTGCTCTCCTACGAGCTGATCTGCTTCCGCAAGCCGTTTCGCGGCGAGCACCTGTCGACCATCCTCTACAAGATCCTCAACGAATCGCCCGAGCCCATCGAGACGCTCGCCAACGACGTGCCCCCCGCCCTGATCGCGGCCATCAACCGCGCGCTCTCGAAGGCGCCCGGGGACCGGTACCCGACCATGGAGGAATTCCGCAAGGACCTCCAGGCCGTGTACCGTGAGCTCGCCGGGGCCTCCGGCATGTACAAGGTGACCCAGGTCCTGCCCGACACGGTGCGGGCCGTGCGCGACGCCGCTCCGGACGAGGACCCGACGCTGGCCACTCCCTCGGCCGGCCTGCCCCCCTTCAACATCACGCCGCCGTCCGGGGCGCTCGCGCGCGTTCCCGCGCCCGACGCGACGCCGACCTCGGCATCGATCTCCGGCGGGGCGCGCCCACCCCTGGAGCTCGTCAACTTCCGCGACCCCTCCGCCGAGGGCGTCGGCGACGAGACGGCGGTCGGCGCCCGGCGCTCCACCGAAACGGCGCCGGCCGCGCGCAGCAAGACGCGCCTCACCGTCCTCGCCGCGCTCCTCATCCTCGGCGTCGCCGGGGCGGAGGTTTACCGCGTGCTGAATCGCGAGCCCGAGGCCCCGAAGCCCGCTCCTGCGCCCGCCGTGGCGCCCAGCCCGGCGGTGGTGCCGACGGCGGCCGTGGAGTTCCCCGTCCCCAAGCTCGGCGAGGGAGAGACGGCCCCGGCCGCGCCCGCCGTCCCGACCGCTGTGCCCGCGCCGGTCCCGACGGCCGTCGCCGCGGCCCCGGCCCCTCCTGCCGAGCCGGAGAAGCCCGCGGCCCCCCGGAAATTCAAGATACAGTTCTCCTCCGTGCCCGTGGCGACGCTTTCGATCGACGGCAAGGTCGTGGGTCCCTCCATCCCCGCGCGCAGCTTGCAGCTCGACGAGGGAGAGCACACCGTCCGCTTCGAGGCCAAGGGCTTCCCCACCCACGAGAAGAAGTTCCAGGTCGGACCCAAGTCCGACGACCGCATCCACTACCAGTTCCCGGTCTCGATGCTCGTCATCGAGGCGCCGGGCTGGGACGGCGCGTCGGTCCTCATCGACGGCAAATTCAAGGGCATCCTTCCCGGCGCCGCCCGGCAGAAGCTCGCGGCCGGGTCGTACACGGTCACGCTTTCGCGGGAGGGCATGAACCCCGTCACCGAGAAGGTGGCCGTTCCCGACGGCGCCCCGAAGACGTGGACGCCTCCGCCTCCGTCGGCTGCGAGCGGAGGCGCCAATTGAGAAAGGCCCTCGTGCTCGTCCTGGGTCTGTTGCTCGCCGGCGCCGCCCTCGGGCAGGACGCGGCAAAGCTCGAGAGCGAGGCCAAGAAGGCCTTCGACTCCGGCCGGTTCAAGGAAGCCGGCGAAAAGTACGCGAAGGCCGCCGAGACGGCGGGTGTCGCGGCCGACCGCAAGGCGGACCTCCACCTGCAGAGCGCCTGGTCGTATTACATCGCGGGCAACTCGAAGAGCGCGCGGGAAGAGCTGAAGAGCGCGCTCGCGGCCCGGCCGGACCTGCAGGTCATTCCCGACTTCTACAGCCCCGATTTCGCGAACCTCGCCTCCGCCGTGCGCGCGGAGACCTCCGGCACGAACGTCCCGGCCATCGACATCGACGAGCTCAAGCGCTCGGCGCGGGCCAAGCTCGCCGACGGCAAGGCCGAGGACGCGCTCTTCGACCTGAAGCGGGCCGGTAACTCCACGGACCCCGAGGTCTACCGCCTCATCGCCGAGGCCGACGACCGCCTCGGCCGATCCGCCGATGCCGACGCCGCGCGCCGCAAGGCCGCCGAGGCCGAGAAGGCGCTGGTTTCCTCCGTTCCGATCGGAGCGACCGCCGAGGGCGCTGCCGCGACGACCCCTGCGGCCGCCGGGGGCGCCCCGGCAATCGGTCCGCTGCTCGAGTCCGCCGACCGCGCCCTGGCGGGCGGCGACTTCCGCGCGGCGGCGTCCTACGCGCGGCAGGCCTCCGAGGCCGATCCCCGGAACGCCGACGCGCACCGCATCCTCGGCGACGCGGCGCTGGCCGCCGGGCAGGACGCCGATGCCGAGCGCGAGTTCACGGCCGCCACCGTCCTCGACTCGGCCAACGCGAAGTCGGAGCTGGGCCTCGGAGTCGTTGCCGAGCGCCAGAAGAAGTGGAACACGGCGGCCAGCCACTATCGCCGCGCCCTCGAGCTCAACCCGAAGAGCGTCGCCGCGGCGCGCGGCCTCGGCCGTTCGATGAACGAGCTCGGCGACAAGAGCGCCGCCCGCATCGCCTTCGGCCGCGCCATCGAGATCGATCCCGCCTCGGCCGACGCGCGCAACGATTTCGGGGTGTTCCTCTTCCGCTCCGACGAGACCGACCGCTCCATCGAGGAATTGATGGAGGCGGTCCGCCTGGACGGCAACTCGGCCATCTTCCACGAGAACCTCGGGCGGGCCTTCCGCAGGAAGAAGATGTGGAAAGAGGCCGATCGAGAGCTCGTCGAAACCACGCGCCTGGCGCCCAACGAGGCGCCCGCCTGGACGGCGCTCGGGCAGACGCGTGCCGAAGAAAAGAGACTCGACGAGGCCGCCACCGCCTACGAAACCGCGCTCTCGCTCGATCCCCCGAACGAAGAAGCCGCAGCCGGCCTGGCCGTCGTCCTCGTCGCGCAGGGAAAGCTGGCCGCTGCCGAATCCGCGCTGATGAAAGCCATCGAGAACAACGCGAAGTCGCCGGTCCTCTGGAACAACCTCGGCGTCGTGCGCGTCGAGCGGGGCAACTACGCCGCGGGTGTCGAAGCGTTCCAGAAGGCGCTTTCGCTCGACGGAGCGTTCGACGCGGCGAAGACGAACCTCGCCCGCTCGACCGAGCTGCTGGTCCTCGACAAGGCGGCCTCCTAGGCCCGGGCTCGCGGAGCGGCGACTTGCTTGCGGCCCTCGCCCTCGTCTCCCTCATGAGCGCGACCCTGCCTTCCGGACCCGCCTACACCGCGGAAATCGAGGCCTGGAAGACCCGACGCGTGGCGTCGCTGCGCTCCGACGACGGATGGCTGACGGTCGTGGGCCTGTTCTGGCTCTCGGAAGGCCCCAACACGGTCGGCAGCGCGCACGACAGCACGGTCGTGCTGCCCGCGCACGACGTCCCGGCCCGGGTGGGCACCATCCGGCTCGCCGGCACGAAGGTCGCGTTCGACCCCGCACCCGGCGCCGACGTCCGCGTCGCCGGGCAGCCCGTCCAGCCGGGCGAGATTCACTCCGACGCCGCCGGCGAGCCCACCCTGCTCACGGTCGGCTCGGTGCGTTTCTACGTCATCGAGCGGGACCACCGCTTTGCCGTGCGCGTCAAGGACACGCGCAGCGACGCCCGGCGCGACTTCCACGGCATCACGTACTTCCCGACGGATCCCTCCTGGAGAATCGAGGCGCGCTTCGAGCCGTACGACCCGCCCCGCTCGATCCCCATCCCCAACGTGCTCGGACACGTGGACCCCGAGAGCTCGCCCGGCGCCATCGTTTTCACGCGCGACGGCAAGACGCTGCGCCTCGACGCCGTGCTCGAGCGGGGCGAGACGGACTACTTCGTGATCTTCGGCGACCGGACCAACGGCACGGACACGTACGGGGCCGGACGGTTTCTGTACGTGGCGCCTCCGGTCGACGGGAAGACGGTGATCGACTTCAACAAGGCCTACAACCCGCCGTGCGTCTTCACGCCCTACGCCACGTGCCCGCTGCCGCCGCCCCAGAACAAGCTTCCCATCCGCGTCGAGGCGGGCGAGAAGCAGTACGCGCACTAGCCAGGCTGCTGAAGAATGGATGCGGCGTCGTGTCCGACACTTTGCATCCGGCGCCCGATCGTTGGTCCGGCGTCTGTGAATCTCGTGGCTTTCGAGCGGGCGCCGGCAAAGTGCCGGCCACCCTTCGGGTTACGGCGGCGCAGGGCCATCTCCGGCGTCATCGCTCCTCGACGATGCCCTCGCATCGCCGTCGTCGCGCTTCCTTGGATCTGACCCTGCGGCGCTCGTAACGCCGTCCCGCACCATTTTCCAGCAACCTGGCTAGGCGCGCAGCGCGTCGAGCAGCTCCTTGAGCATCCGGGCGGTGGCGCCCCAGATCACGTGCGCGCCGTAGTGGAAGAACAGGGTCGGCTCTTCCCGGCCCGGCAGCAGGCGCCGTTCCAGGATCTTCGGATCCATCAGGGCGGCGATCGGCGCGTCGATCACCTCGGCGATCTCGGCCTCGGCCGGCCGCAACACGTGGGGGTACGGGATCGCGCCGACGAACGGTTCGACGAAAAAGTCCGAGACGGTCGTCAGCGGGCTGAGGGCGCCGAGCAGCCGGATGTCGCCGGCCGGGATGCCGAGCTCCTCCTCGGTCTCGCGAACGGCGGTCGCGAACGCGGACTCGTCCGCCTCCTCCTCCGCGCCGCCGGGAAACGAGATCTGCCCGCGGTGATGCTCGACGGTCTCGGTGCGACGCGTCAGGACGATCCGCAGCGCCCCGTCGCGCACGAAGAGGGGCAGGAGCACGGCGGCCCGGCGCTGCTCGACCGGCGGCTCCGGATGCTCCTGCGCGCGAGCCTCGAGCCGATCCGCCACCTCGTCCATCCAGGGGAGCGCCGCCGTCTGCTTCGCGTCAGACGGCACGGGCGGGACTCCCGTCGGCGGCCCACTTGAGGTACGCCTCGACGAAGGGGCCGACGCCCCCGTCGAGCACCCGGTCGGTGTCGCCCGACTCGAAGTTGGTGCGGTGGTCCTTGACCATGCGGTAGGGGTGCAGCACGTACGACCGGATCTGGCTGCCCCACTCGATCGCCTTCTTCTCCCCCACGCGCCGTTCTTCCTCGGCCCGCCGCTCGTCGAGCGCCTTCTGGTAGAGGCGGGCGCGCAGCACCCGCATGGCCATCTCGCGGTTGCGTCCCTGGCTGCGCTCGTTCTGGCAGGTGACGACGATGTTGGTCGGGATGTGGGTGATCCGAACGGCCGAGTCCGTCACGTTGACGTGCTGGCCGCCGGCCCCGCTCGAGCGGTAGGTGTCGATCCGGAGGTCCTTGTCGGCGATCTCGATCTCGATGTTCTCGTCGATCTCGGGCGCGACGTAGACGGACGCGAACGAGGTGTGGCGCCGCTGCGCCGAATCGAACGGAGAGATGCGCACGAGCCGGTGCACGCCCATCTCGCCCTTGAGGTAGCCGTAGGCGTGGTCGCCGACGACGTGCAGCGTGGCGCTCTTCAGGCCCGCTTCCTCGCCGTCCTGGCGGTCGATGAGCTCGGCCTTCCAGCCCCGCTGCTCCGCGAAACGCATGTACATGCGCAGCAGCATCTCCGCCCAGTCCTGCGACTCCGTTCCGCCCGCGCCGGCGTGGATGGAGAACCAGGCGTTGTTCTCGTCCTCGGGCGCGCCCATCTTCACGGCCAGCTCGAGCTCGTCGCCGAAGGCGCCGGCCCCCGCCAGCGCCGTGCGGGCCTCGGCCTCCGCGGGCTCGCCTTCGCGCAGCAGCTCGGCGAGCGTGTCGAGCTCGCCCTTCCACTCGTCGAGCCGCTCGGCCGTCTCGAATTTCTTCTCGAGGCCGCGCGTCTTGCGGAGGATCTCCTGCGCCTCCTCCTGCCGCGACCAGAAGTCGGGCGCGGAGGCTTTCTCCCTCAGTCCGTCGAGCGCGCTCCGCGCCGCGTCCAGATCAAAGATAGCCGCGAAGCGCGGTGAGGCGCTCCGAGGCGGTCTTCAGCAAGCCGAGAAGGTCGTCGCGTTCCGTCATGGTGTTTTTGCCGGCCGTGGGTCGCGGCCGGACAAACGCCGGCCCCGGATCCAGCGGACGAGCGCGAAGACTAACACGGCGCCGCCCAGGACGTCGGCCACTCCGGGGATCCGGAAGCCCCAGAGGTTCCAGGCGGTACGTCCGGTCTCGAGCCGGACGCCGGCGCGCACGAGCGCCCGCTCGTTGGGCCGGGTCTCGACAATGACCCGGCCGCGCGGGTCGACGACGCCGGAGATGCCGGTGATCGCCGCCCGGACGAGGTACCTTTCGTTTTCGACCGCCCGCAGAACGGCGCCGGCGAAGTGCTGCTCCTGCGCCCCGCCCCGGCCGTACCAGGAGTCGTTGGAGATCGTCACCAGCAGGTTCGCGCCGTCGGTCGCCTCCTGGCGCGCGACCGACGGGTAGATCGTCTCGTAGCAGATGGCGGTTCCGATCGCCAGAGCGCCCGAGCGGACGACGGTCGGCGCCGCCGCCTCGGTGAAGGCGCCGATCGCCGTCGAGATCTTGCGCACGAAGAAGAACACGCGCGGCAGCGGGACGTACTCGCCGAACGGCACGAGGTGCACCTTCCGGTAGGGCGCTCCCGCGAGACCGCCGCGCGCCAGCAAGCCGCGCGACGTTGTAGTAGCTCCCGTCGGGCAACTCCTCGACGTCGTTGAAGAGGATGTCGGGTCCCTGCTGGGCGAGGGTGGCCAGGTCCTGCCGGAGCGTCTCACTGCGGTCCCAGTACACGGGAAGCGCCGACTCGGGAATCACGATGAGAGCGGGCTGGCCTTCGGCGGCCTCGGTCGCCTGGGCGAGCACCGAGCGGTAGGTCGCGACGGCTCCCCCGGGGCTCAACCGCATCTCCTCCGTCAGGTTGGGCTGGAGCAGGGCGACGGGCAGCTCCGGGCGCTCCGGCCGCGGCGCCGCCAGCCGGACGGTGCCGAAGATCCCGGCGGCGAGCACGAGCAGCGCCGCAAGAACCATCGGCACGAGGCGCGCGCGCGTGATGGCCGCCGCGAGCAGCGCGGACAGCCCCACGACCAGCGCTCCGACGCCGTAGACGCCCCAGATCGACGCGGTCTGCAGCCACACCGGATGATGAAAGAGTGCCTGGCCCACGAGGTTCCAGGGGAAGCCCCCGTACACGAGCTCCGAGCGCACGTGCTCGGTCGCCATCCAGAGCAGTGGAAACGCGGCCATGCGCCAGGGTGAGCCGGGCGGGGCCACCGCGACGGTGCCCCAGGCGACGATGGCCGGCCATTCCGCGAGGATGAGTGAAAGGATCACGAGGCAGACGACGCCCATGGGGCCGCTCTGCCCTCCGTAGCGCGTGACGACGTAGTAGATCCACGGGATCGACGCGCACCAGTGCGCGACGCCGAAGAGGACCCCGGACCACAGGGCGCGCGCCCGGCTCTCTTCCCGCGCGAGACTCGCGAGCCACGGGACGAGGGCGAGCGGCAGGAGCAGCACCCACTCGACCGGGGGAAACGCGAGCGCGAACAGCAGGCCCGACAGGATGCCGGCGAGCGGCGTGCGCCAGCGCGGAGGCAGGGCCGTCAACGGTCCGCCCGACTCAGGCGCCGGCGCCGGCGGCCAGGAGGGCCTCTTCGGCGCGGTACGACGAGCGCACGAACGGCCCGGCGAACACGTGCCGGAACCCGAGCGACTCGCCGAACTCCCGGTGGCGGTCGAACACCTCCGGGTGCACGTACTCGACGACGGGCAGGTTCTCGCGCGACGGGCGCAGGTACTGCCCGATCGTGACGATGTCCACGGCGGCTTCCCGCATCTTCTCGAGCAGGCTGCGGACTTCGTCTTCCCGCTCCCCGAGGCCGAGCATGAAACCGGACTTCGTCGTGAGATCCGGGTCCAGGATCTTCGCCGCCGACAGCAGGCCGAGCGACCGATCGAGCTTCGCGCCGCGCCGCACGCTGGCATAGAGCCGCGGCACCGTCTCGACGTTGTGGTTGAAGACGTCGGGCTTCGCCTCGACGACGACGCGCAGGGAGTCGAAGCGTCCCAGGAAATCGGGCGTCAGGACCTCGACCCCGGGCAGCGGATCGAGCGTCCGCACGGCCCCGATCGTCGCGGCGAAGTGCGCGGCGCCGCCGTCGGGCAGATCGTCGCGATCCACCGACGTGAGGACGACGAAGCGCAGGGCCATCTCTTCGACGGCGGCCTTGACGCGCCAGGGCTCCATCGGATCCACCGCCGCGGGCTTGCCGTTGGCGATGTCGCAGAAACCACAGGCGCGCGTGCAGACGTCCCCGAGCAGCAGGAACGTCGCCGTTCCCCGCGCGAAGCACTCCCCCCGATTGGGACAGCGGGCCTCCTCGCATACGGTGTGGAGACCGTGCGAGCGCATCACTTTCTTGACGCCGTGAAGATCTTCGAGGCGCAGCTTGCGCTCGCGGATCCACTCCGGCGCCCGCAGGACCGGCAGCGTGCTCACTTGCCCTCCGGGACGACCCAGGGCTCGCGGATCTTTTCCTGCCGGGCCAGCTGGGCGACGGCGCGGGCGGCCTCGTCCTCGGTGCGATAGGGGCCCACCCGCACGCGGTAGACCTTGCCCCTGGGCCCCGAGGCCGTGAGCATCACGGCGTGGTACCCGTGGCGGGAGAGGCGGGCCGTCAGCGCGTTCGCCTCGTCGTGGGACTGGAGCGAGGCCGCCTGGACCCAGATCCGTCCGGACGCGGGCGCCGGACCGCGGACCTTCGGAGCGGGCGCTTTCGCCGCGGACGGCGCAACGGGCACCCGTGTCGGGACGGCCTGCGCGGCCGTGCCGCCGTCCTCGGGCGCTCCGTCCTCGAACGTCTGCAGCGTCGCCGGCGTCGTCGGCTCGGCGGGAACCGGCGTCACGTTCCCGGGCGCGAGCTCCGTGCGCGAGCCGGCCGACGTCGGCACGCCCGTTTCGACGAGGGGAACCGTCTCGGCGGCCGCCGTGGGCTTCTCGACGGGGCCAGGCGCCGCGACCTGCTCGGGAGCGGCTTCGACGGGCGCCGCACGCCGGCCGGAGGCGCCAGCCATCAGGCCCAGGAAGAACGCCACGCCGAGCGCGAGCAGAAGGCCCACGAAGAGCCCGACCGCCTGACGCGCCGTCAGCGAAATCTGGTAGTGCGTGCGGGGCTCTTCCACGGGGCGCAAGTGTAGCTTGGCGGCCGTCCGCTGTCAGCCTCGCGGCGAACGCCCACCGCGCATTGGGACTCCTGAGTTATAAAGGCGCGTGCGGATCCGCCCAACCGAGGCCATTCACTTCGCGGCGCTCGCCGTCCTGACGACGCTCGCGCTCCTGCTGCGTCACCGTCTCGAGCATCCGGCGAACATGCTCATCGCGTACGCCGCGCTGGCCGTCAGCCTCTGCCTCATCGTCCTGCTCGCGCGGCGGGTCGACCGCCTTCCGGCGCCCCTGGCCTTCGTCGTGGACTTCTATCCCGCCGCGTTTCTCCCGATCCTCTTCAACACGCTCGAGCCCCTCATCCAGGCCCTGCGCGGCGGCGCCCGCGACGACCTGCTGATCGCGGCTGACCGGGCGATGTTCGGCGTGGACGTGACGGTGTGGATGCAGCGCCTCGTGCACCCCATCCTGAACGACCTCTTCTATTCGTTCTACTCGACCTACTACTTCATCGCGCTCACGCTCGGGCTGGTGCTGTGGCTGCACGACCGGCCGACAGCGCGGCGCTACGTCTTCACGCTGATGGTCGTCTATTACGTTTCCTACGCCGGATATTTCCTGATCCCGGCACTCGGCCCGCGTTTTGCGCAGGCCTCGCTGTACACCGTTTCGCTGACGACGACCCCGATCGCCCGCACGATCAACGACACCATCAACAGCATGGAAAAGACGAAGTTCGACGTGTTTCCATCGGGCCACACGATGATCTCGGTCGCGGTGCTGCTCGTGGCCTGGAAGCGCTCGCGGACGACCTTCTGGGTCCTGCTGCCCATCGCGACGGGGCTCATCATCTCGACGGTCTACTGCCGGTACCACTACGTGATCGACCTGATCGCGGGGGCGACGCTCGCGTGCATCAGCGTGCCGCTCGGGGACCGCGTCTACGACCGTTGGGTCGCGCGCGCGGCCGCGGCGGCGAGTCCGCGCTCCTCGGCCGCCTAGAGGCTCTTCTCGTAGATCCTGTAGGTCTTGTAGAGCCTGCCGCCCCAGAGCTTCACGGCGCCGATGACGAGCTCGTTGTCCTCGAGCAGCCAGGACACCTCGCAGCCCGTGTAGCCCTTCTTGAGGAGCCAGCGCAGCGAATCCGACATCATGACGGACTGGATGCCGCTCAGCCGGTGCGTCTTCTTGATGCCGAGCGTCAGCACGCGCACCGTCTTGATCCGGCGGGTCCCGAGCAGGAACTTCAGCCACCCGAACGGCAGGAGGCGGCCCTTCGTCGGCGCGATCGCGACGTTGTAGTCCGGGAGCATGAGCATGAAGGCGATCGGCTCGAGCGTGCCGTCGGGCCGGCGCCGCTCGGCCAGCCACAGCAGCTCCTCGACGAGCAGCGGCTTCATGCGCTTGGCCATGAAGTCCATCTCTTCCGGCGTCATCGGCACGAAGCCCCAGTTCTTCTCCCAGGCCTCGTTGTAGACCTCGCGGATCTTCAGCAGGTCCTTCTCCAGGCCGCCCTTCGAGACGTTGCGGACGATCACGTCCGACTCCCGCTTGCGGTAGCGTTCGGCCACGCGCGACAGGCGCGCGAGCGGCTTCTCCTCGAGGGGAAACCAGTACGCCAGCAGGTCCTTCGCCTTCTTCAACCCCTGCCCCTCGAAGAGCCCGATGTAGTAGGCGGGGTTGTAGGTCATCATCAGGACGGGCGGCGTGTCGAACCCCTCGACGAGCAGGCCCGCCTCGTCGTTGAGCGTCGGGTTGGTCGGACCGCGCAGCACGGTCATCTTGCGCTCGCGGCCCCAGACCGCGACGGCCTGGAGCAGAAGCGCGGCGACCTCGGGATCGTTGGTCGACTCGTAGAATCCGAAGAACACCACCTTCTCACCGTGGAATTCGTTGTGGTTGCGATCCAGGATCGCGGCCACGCGGCCCGACGTCCTTGCCGCCCCGGGCCACGACGAAGAGTTGCATCTCGCCGTGCCGGAAGAAGGGGTTCGCGTCGTAGAAGACCTTGGCGAGATCGTCGCGCAGGGGCGCGACCCAGTTCCGGTCCTCCGCGTAGAGGCTCTCGGCGACGTCGAAGAAGCGGGACAGTTCGCGCTTCGAACGCCCGATGCGCTCGATCGAAAGCGGCGTAGGCGTGGGGGTCAACGAAGCATCCCGTCGCGAACCGGGCCGTTCAGGCGATGGCCGTCTTGACCAGCCCGACTTCGCGGCCGACCTTCTCGATCGCGTCGAGCGCGCGGGAGAGGTGGGCCCGCGTGTGCGTGGCCATGAGCGACGTGCGGATCAGCGCGCGCCCCGGAGGCGTCGCCGGCGAGAGCACGCAGTTGACGAAGACGCCCTCCTCCTGGAGGCGGTGGACCATGCGCAGCGCCGTCAGGTCCTCGCCCACCACGACCGGGACGACGGGGGTCTCCGACTCCCCCGTGTCCAGGCCGAGCGAGCGCAACCCGTCGGCGAAGAAGCGCGTGTTCTCCCACAGGCGGTCGCGCCGTTCGGGCTCCCGGTCCATGATCTCGACGGTCGCCAGGGCCGCCGCGGCCGAGGCCGGGGGCGGCGCCGCCGAGAAGATCAGCGTGCGGGCGCGGTGCTTGATGTAGTCGATGACCGTGGCGTTGCCGGTGATGAAGCCGCCCACCGAGGCCATCGACTTGGAAAAGGTCCCCATGATCAGGTCCACGTCGTGCTCGAGGCCGAAGTGCTCGGCCGTGCCGCGCCCGGTCTTGCCGAGGACGCCGATGCCGTGCGCGTCGTCGACCATGACGCCGGCGGCGTATTCGCGGGCGACCGCGACGATCTCGGGCAGGGGCGCGATGTCGCCCTCCATCGAGAAGACGCCGTCGACCACCACGAGCCGGCCGCGCGCATCGCTGTCCGCGCGCATCTGCCGACGCAGGTCGGCCGGGTCGTTGTGCTTGAACCGCTTCACGTCGCCGAAGGACAGCCGGGCGCCGTCGATGATGCACGCATGGTCCTGCTTGTCGAGATAGACCGTGTCACCTTTGCCCACCAGGCAGGAGATCGCGCCCAGGTTCACCTGGAAGCCGGTCGAAAAGGTGACGGCCGCCTCCTGCCGCATGAACTCCGCCAGGCGCTGTTCGAGCCGGACGTGAAGATCCAGGGTCCCGTTCAGGAACCGGCTTCCCGCGCAACCGGATCCATATTTCCGAACGGCCTCGATCGCCGCTTCCTTGACCCGGGGATCGTTGGTGAGCCCGAGGTAGTTGTTCGAGCCGAGCATGATCAGGCGGCGCCCGCCGATCGTGACCTCCGGGTCCTGGGCCGACTCGATCACGCGGAAGAACGAGTAATAGCCGGTCTGCCGCACCCGCGCGGCTTCCTCGTAGCGGTAGCACTTTTCGAAGAACGGAGACGTACCCACCGTCTCCGCCCTGGCCCGGGCGAGTTTGCTCATCGTTTCCCCCAACCTTGTCCGGTATATCGAACCCAGCTGCGGGATATTAGCAAATTTTACAAAGCTCTGTCCTGTAACCACCCTGCCCCCAGGTACCAGTCCCAGGTGGCCCTGAGGCCTTCCCCAAGTGGGAGGGGGGCCGGAAGGTCGAGCTCGCGCCGCACCGGGGCCGAATCGCCCAGCCAGTCGCCCCCCAGGATCTCGCGGGCCTTGTCGGCATTGAAGGGGCGGGAACGCCCGGAAACCGTCTCCACGCCCGTCTCGAACAGGCCCAGCAGGCGGACGGCCACGCCGGGAATCCCGATGAGCCGCGCCGGCCGCCGCGGCAGCCGTGCGATCAGGCCGGCCAGCTCGTCGATGCGGACCGGATCCGGGTCGCTCAGAAAACGGGTTCCCCGCAGATCCCGGCGGGAGGCCGCCCGCGCAACTGCCAGGGCGGCCTGCTCGGCACTGAGGACCTGGAAGCGGGAGTGGCGGGCGGGGACGGGCACCCACCCTCGCGCGGCCATCCGGAAATATTCGAAGAGGCCGCGATCCCCCGGTCCGTAAATCACGCCGGGACGCAGGGCGACCCAGGGGCCTTTCCAGCTGCGCTCGACCGCCAGCTCGCCCTCGCGCTTGGACATGCCGTACCAGGAGATCGGACGCGAGGGGTCGGTGTCCTTGACCGGACGCCCGTCCACGGCCGGGCCGGCTGCCGCGAGGCTCGACACGATCACGAACGAGGCCGACGGCGCCGCCCGCCCCGCGGCCGTCAGCAGCCGCTCGGTGCCGCGCACGTTGACCTCGCGGTAGTCCTCGAGGGTCCGCGCCTTGGTCAGGCCGGCGATGTGCACGATCGCGTCGGCGCCCGTGAGCGCGGCCTCGGGAATGCCGCCCTGCGAGAGATCGCCCGCGAACGTCTCGACCGGGAGATTCTCCAGCAGCCCGGACCCGGCGCGCGCAGGATCGCGGACGAGAATACGAACCGTCCATCCCTGGCCGACGAGCGCCCTCGCGACGTGACCCCCGACGAAGCCCGTCGCGCCCGTCAGGAAAGCGGTCGGCATGCGCGATGGATTGTATTGACTGCGACGCGGCCCGGAGAGAGTATTCCGCGACTTCCATGAAAACTCCCGGGAACCTCGTGGGAAAATCTCTGGCCTTCGCCGCCCTGCTCCTGCCCGGCGCGGCCGGCGCCGCCACCCCGGCCTCCCCGCCCGTCGTCGAGTACACGATCACGACCTCGCTCGATCCGGGCGCGAAGACCCTCGAGGCAACCGAGCGCCTCGTCTGGCGCAACCCGTCCGGCGACTCCGTGCCGGAGCTGCGGTTCCACCTGTATCTGAACGCTTTCAAGAACAACCGTTCGACCTTCATGCGCGAGTCGGGCGGACAGCTGCGCGGCGACAAGGCCGGGACCAAGCCCGAGGACTGGGGCTGGATCGACGTCGACTCGATCAAGACCGCTGGAGGCCAGGACCTGAGGCCCGGCGCCCGGTTCATCCAGCCCGACGGCAACGACCCGAGCGACGAGACCGTGCTCCTCGTGCCCCTGCCGACGCCGGTCCCGCCCCACGGCGAAATCGTTCTCGACATCGCCTTTCACGCGAAGCTTCCGAAGATCTTCGCCCGCACGGGCTACGTGCGCGACTACTTCCTCGTCGGGCAGTGGTTCCCGAAGATCGGCGTCTACGAGCCGGCCGGGATGCGCAACCGCAGGAGCGGCGGCTGGAACTGTCACGCTTTCCACGCCTACTCCGAGTTCTACGCCGACTACGGCAACTACGACGTCACCTTCACGGTCCCCTCGAAGTTCGTCGTCGGCGCCACGGGCAAGCAGGTCTCCGCAACGCAGAAGGACGGCAAGACGACCTACCGCTACGTCCAGAACGACGTGCACGACTTCGCCTGGACGGCGGATCCGCGCACCCTCGTCACCGAGTTCACGTTCGATCCGGCCCGGGACATCCCCGAAGGCTGGAGCAAGCAGGCCGCCGACGAGCTCGGCATGACGGAGGCCGAGATCGCGCTCAAGCCGGTCTCCGTGCGCCTGCTCCTGCAGCCCGGCCACGAGAAGGCGCGGGAGCGGTACATCCAGTCCACGAAGGCAGGGATCTCCTATTACGGCCTGTGGTTCGGGGCGTACCCGTACGAGACCCTGACCGTCGTCGACCCGCCGGACGACGGCGGCGGCTCGGGCGGCATGGAGTATCCGACGTTCATCACGGGCCTCGCGCCCAGTCTGTCGCTGCACTGGCCACTGGACCGCGTGCTCCTCGTCGAGAACGTCACGATCCACGAGTTCGGACACGAGTACTGGTACGGCATGGTCGGCTCGAACGAGTTCGAGGAATCCTGGCTCGACGAGGGCCTGAACACGGACTCGGAATACCGCACGCTGGCGCTGGCGTACGGGCCCCGTGACATGGTCACTTTTCCCGGCGGCGTCGGGATGGACTGGATGTCGATCGCGCATGGCGAGTATGCCCACCTGATCAACGTCGACCCGATCGACCGGTGCGCCTGGTGCTTCGCCTACGGCACCTCCTACGCCGTCAACTCCTACCCCAAGGTCGGACTCTTCATGGCCCAGCTGAAGAACGACCTCGGCGCCCGGGCCTTCTCGCGGGCCCAGCGCGCGTACTTCCAGAAGTGGTCCTTCCGGCACCCGAACACCAACGACTTCTTCGACACGTTCGAGAAGTCGACGGGACGGGACCTCTCGACCTACCGCCGCAACGTCATCAGCGGGACGTCGCTGCTCGACTGGCAGGTCGTGAGCGCGCGCAGCCAGGAGGCCGACGGAGACTGGGGCGTCTTCTCGAAGGACGGGAAGAACGTCACCTACGACGACGGCGTGGTCGTCGAAGCGGGGAAGAAGAAGGACGCGCCGAAGAAGGATGACGACGAAAAGAAGACCTACTCGACGGTCGTGCTCTTCGGCAACACGGGACAGTGGCACCACGGCGCGAAGGCGCGAATGGTCTTCGAGGACGGGACCACGGTCGACCGCGAGCTGCCGGGCTCGGCGAGTTGGGTCCGCTACCGCATCCGCTACAAGTCGCGCCTGGCCCATGCCGTCGTCGATCCGGACCGGGAAAACGTGTGGGACTGGAATCACCTGAACGACTCGAAGGTCCTCTCGACCGGCAAGGGCGCGACGAAGACGCTCGGGACACGCGCCATGGCGAAGTATTCGGCCTGGACGGCGTTTCTCGGAGGCCTCTGGACGCAGGTCCTGTGGGCGCTGGCATGACCGAGACCAGGAGCCCGATCGCCGCGGGATTCGCGTCCCTGTCCCACGGCAAGCTGATCCTGCTGCTCGCCCTGACCAGCCTCGTCCTCGGAGCCTTCGGGGCTGCGCCGCTGCGTCCCGCGTTCGAGGAAGTCCTGACCGGGACGCTCGCCGGCGACCACTTCCTGCGCAACTCCCCCAGGGTCGCGCCCACGGACTTTCTCGATTTCATGAAGCAGCAGTCCCCGGCCGTCGACGGCGCGATGCGAACGCTCGGCTTTGCGGGCTTCATCGGCGTCCTCCTCCAGATGCTCTACGCCGGCGGCATCGTCGTGGTGCTCGGCCGCGGGCCCTTCTCCTTCGGTCAGCTCTTCGAGCCCGCGCGGCGCAACCTCTGGCACAACGTGAAGTGCTTCCTCGTCTTCGCCCTCTTGAACGCCGTCACGCTCGGCGCCTGGCTCGGCGGGGGTGGAGCGCTGCGCAAGAAGCTCTTCGAAGAGACGCCTCCCGACGCGCCCGCGCGCCGCCTGACCGTCTGGGCGCTGGCGGTCGGCGCGGTCCTGATCTTCGCCGCCATCTCGCTGCTCTACGACCTGGCGCGCGCGGCGAGGCGCCACGCCCCGACGATCGGCGCCTGGCGCGCCTACCGCTTCGCCCGCCGCGCGCTCGCGGGCTCGTGGATCCGCGCCCTCGCCCTCTGGCTCTTCTGGTTCGCCCTGGGCGGCGGCGCCGTGCTCGCGCTGCTGGCCATCACGTGGACGATGCCGGCCGTCGGCGTCATCGCCATCGGCTTCGGCATGGCGCTGCAGTTCGGAGTCCTCTGGCTGCGCTCGGCCGTCCGCGTGGCGGCCTGGGGCTCCTACATCGCCTTCCTCGAGCCGCGGGCCCGCCCCGCCATGTCGGCCATCGCCCGCGTGCAGCTGACGTTCGACCGGGCCCCCGCGACCTCGGCCTAGTTCCCGGCTATTTCGCCCAGTCGGCGAAGCGCCGCACGCCCTCGCGCACGCGGTCCTCGTCGGTGGCAAACGAGAAGCGCACGCACGCGTCGTCGCCGAACGCCTCGCCGGGGACGGCGGCGACGTGCGCCTCCGTCAGCAGCCGGTCGCAGAAGGCCGCCGACCCGTTCACGCCCTTGCGGGCGTAGAGCGCCGACACGTCGGCAAACGCGTAGAAGGCGCCCTCCGGATTCGGGCAGACGACGCCGGGGATCGCCGCGAGGCCCTCGACCATCAGGCGCCGGCGCGCGGCATAGCGGCCGAGCATCATTTCGACGGCGGCGGCCGTCGCCGCGACGTCGGAAAGCGCCTCGAGCGCCGCCGCCTGCGAGATCGACGAGGCATTCGACGTGGTGTGGCTCTGGTACGAAGTGATCGCGCCGACGAGCTTCGGAGGACCGACAGCCCAGCCCAGCCGCCAACCGGTCATGGCCCACGTCTTCGACGCCGCGCCGGTGACCACGATGCGCTCGTAGCCGGGCCGCAGCGCCGCCGCGGAGGCATGACGCCGGCCGTCGTACAGGAAGCGGTCGTACGTTTCGTCGTAGATCAGCCAGGCTTCCCGCGACGCGCACCACTCGACGATGCGCGCGAGCTCGTCGGCCGCGACCACCGCTCCCGTCGGGTTGTTGGGAGAGTTGAGGATCACGCCGCGCACCCGGCCCGGGATCGCGCGCTCGAGCGCCGCGGCGGTCGGCCGCCAGCCGTCGGCGAGCTCGGTCGGGACGAACACGGGGCGGGCGCCGGTCAGCCGCACCATCTCCGGAAACGAGACCCAGTAGGGAGAGAAGAGGGCCACGTCGTCGCCCTGCTCGAAGAGCGCCTCGCAGACGTTGAAGACGGCCTGCTTCGCGCCGGCCGTCACGATGACGTTGTCGCGCGCGATCGGCGCGGACTGCTCGCGCTGGTACTTCGCGGCGATCGCGTCGCGCAGGGCGGCCTCGCCGGCCACGTCCGTGTACTTCGTGCGCCCCGCCTCGATCGCCCTCGCTCCCGCGCGGCCGACGAACCCGGGCGTCGCGAAGTCCGGCTCGCCGATCGAGAAGTCCACCACGTCGACACCCGAGGCGGCCAGAGCCTTGGCCTTCTTTCCGGCCGCCGCGGTCGAGGAGGGAGCGAGCGCGGCGATCCGTCCGGAGAGCTTCAATTCCGTCATCGCCGCTGCCTCCAGGACCGGGCAAAAGCCGAAAAGGCCCGGATCCGTCTCCTGCCGAAAGCCACGAGCGCGAGCTCGAGGGCGATCCAAGCCGCGTAGACCCAGACCATCTCGTGCCGCAGCGACGGCACGCAGAACTGGACGAGCCACAGGACGAAGAGGCCGACCGCCTCGTACCACTCGAAGCTCATCGACACGAGAAAGATCCAGCCGAGGAAGGCCTGCAGGATCGTCAGCAGGATCTCCAGGCGTTGGAACTCGTCGAACGGCAGCGCGGACGTGTCTCCGTGGCTCACGCAGTAGATCACCGCGAGCAGGCCCGAGAGCACGCCCCACTGGTTGATGTTGGAGGACACCATGTTCAGCAGCGCCACCGGGGCCCGCGTGACGCGCCGCGCCCACGCAAAGGCCGAGGTCTTCTCCGGAAACTCCGAAATGAACGGCGCCACCCACTGGATGAACACGAACTGCGAGATGCCGAAGCTCGCCGCCAGCGCCATCATCGAGCCCAGGAACGGCTCCGCCACGAGCAGGATCACGGCGCCGCCGGCGACGAACAGGGCCCCGACGGCGGCCCAGCGCTTCCAACCTTCGAACGACAGGGCCCACCGCGAGACGGCCGGGATCTCCTCCTCTTC
Organism: uncultured Acidobacteriota bacterium; assembly: GCA_963843325.1. GTDB lineage: Bacteria > Acidobacteriota > Thermoanaerobaculia > UBA5066 > Gp7-AA6 > DAHUXD01. The sequence continues at coordinate 345,615 of CAWJKC010000008.1, read as the reverse complement.
CTCGTCGGTCTCCTCGCGGGGCGGCATGCGCAGGAGGAGGTAGAGGTAGACGGCGTAGGTCCCGATCAGGAAGGCGGCGTCCCACAGCGAAAGGCTGGCCTTGGCCCAGACCACGATGAAGTACGCCAGGGGCGGAAGCAACCCCAGCACTTCCACGGCGTGGTCGTCGGCAAGCACGATGGCCCCGAGGGGCTTCTTGCGCCGGCGCCGCGAGTAGAAGGCGGCCACCGCGTAGATCATCGGCCAGCCGAAGCCGGTCAGCAGGCGCAGGCTTCCCGTGAAGTTCGCGATCGCGAGGTGGACCATGTCGGGGTCCTTGCCGGCTTTCCAGGCGATGACCGCCTCGACCGCGAACTCCGGCATCGTCTGGATGAGCGCGAGGATCGCCAGGGCCAGGCCCTGCGACATCAGGAACTCGGCGGCCTCCGCGCCCCAGGCGACGACGAACGCCGCGCCGATCATCGCGGGGAACGTCCAGAATGCCGAGCTCGCCGAGCCGGCCGCGTGCCCCACGACGCCCATCAGACCGGCCCGGTCGCGCCGCGATTTCATCGCGCGCGGTTATAGCATGTTGGCCGTGCCCGCGATCGAGTCCCCCGCCAACCCGCTCATCCGCGAAATCGCCCGCAGCCTCGAGGAGCGCACGCACCTGCTGCTCGAGGGCGAGAAGACGATCCTCGAGGCCGTGGCCGCGGGCCTCCCGCTCGAGCACGTGCTCCACGACGCGAGCATCAAGCCGGGCCGCCTCGCGGCCCTGACGGGAGCGCATCCGCGCCTGGTCTCGCGCGCGGTCCTCGAGCGCATCGCCGACGCGCGCACGCCGCAGCACCTGCTCGCCGTCGCGCGGCGACGGGACGTTCCCGTCGCGGAGATCCTCGCGCGTCCGGGCCCCGTCGTGTTCCTCTTCGGCATCCAGGACCCGGGCAACCTCGGCGCGATCGTACGGGTCGCGGAGGCCGCGGGCGGAGCGGGCGTCCTCGGCGCGCCCGGGACCGCGGACTTCTTCCACCCGCGCGCCGTGCGCGCGAGCGCCGGAAGCGTGCTGCGCATTCCCGTGTCCGGACGGGTCTCGTTCGAGCCGTTCGCGGCCGACGCGAAGGCCGCGGGACGCGTCATCTGCGGGGCCGTGGCCGCCGGAGGCGAGGACGCCTTCGCGGCGCCGCTCGATCCGCGCTCGGTCCTGGCGATCGGGGGCGAGGGCGGCGGGCTGCCGGCCGGCGCCTACCGTTACCTGGAGCGCAAGCTCACGATTCCGATGCGGGAGCCGGTGGATTCTTTGAACGCCGCCGTTGCCACGGCGCTTCTGCTGTACTCCCCTTCCCTGAGGAGGGTTCGGGTCGCCGAGGAGGTTTGAATCCACCCCGCGCCGCGCGTGGCGCCACGATCTTCTTCTGCCGGTTGCCGGTCCCCTTCATTCGGAGAACACCTCGGCCCCGAACGCCCACAGTCGGGCGTCGGCGTCGCGCCACGCATCGGGAGCGAGCCCGGCCTTGCGGGAGACCTCGGCAAAGAAACGCTCGGCGTCGAGCCCCCACTCCTCGGCGACCTGAGGAAGCAGCAGCCCGCGCCGACCCCCGAGCTCGAAGATCAGGCCGTCCCGGCCGACCTCGATGTCCCCGGGTCCCTCGATCGGGCGCGGCGCGGAGAGGACCGAGATCTCGAGGGCGCAGCGTGGCAGCTCCTCCGACTCGAGCGGCGCAAAACGCGGGTCCTCCAGCGCGGCGCGCAGCGCGTATTCCGAAACGCAGCGTGTCAGGTCGCCCGTGGGCGCGAGCGTTCCGATGCAGCCGCGCAGCTGGCCGTCCTTGCGGAGCGTCACGAAGAGGCCGCGCGGCTCGCCGAAGGCTTCCGCGCGGTCCGAGGACAGGCGCGGCGGGGGCTCCGCGCGAAAGTGCGCCTCCAGCGTCCCGCGGGCCAGGCCCAGCAGGTCCCTCCGCGACTCGGGCGAGAGCTGCCCGTCGCTCACGGACCGGTGCCCCGCGCGGCCGCCGTCGGCTCGACGGGCAACGCCGCGAGGAATCCCTCGATGACGTCGCCGACCGACTCGAGGCTGCCTTCGAAGAAGTGACCGGCCCCCGGCACGATGACGACGGTCCCCGAGCCGGCGACGAACCGCTCGAGATCCTCCGGGGGCCCGAAGGCGTCCCGCTCGCCGGCCACGTAGAGGGTCGCGACGGTGGGGCGCGGCACGAGTCGTCCCGACTCGGTGGCGAGCGGCAGACCGAGCGCGATGAAGGCGGACGCTTTCGGATCCGCATCCCGCGCGATCGCCTTCAGGCCCACCGCGGACCCGAAGGAGAATCCGCCGGCCACCAGCGGCAGGCCTCCCGTGCGCGCGGCCTCGTCCATGGCCGCCCGGAAGTCGTCGATCTCGCCCCGCCCCCCGTCGTAGCGGCCCTCCGACAACCCGACGCCCCGGAAGTTGAACCGCAGCGTCGAAAAACCGGATCGGGTCAGGGCCTGGACCGCCCGGAAGACGACCTTGTTGTGCATGGTGCCGCCGTGCAGGGGGTGCGGGTGGCCGAAGACCGCCGCGCCACGGCGCTCGCCCTGGGCATCCTTCCAGAGACCCTCCAGCGAGCCGGCCGGACCCGGAAAACTGATCGAATGGAGCCTGCCTGTCACGCTTCTCGAGCCTCCGGTTGGCGAATCGCCGATCTCATCGTATCCTTCCCGCCGTCCGGAAGGCACCCTCCGCACGAGGGCCCGATCGCAAGATGACTACCCCAAGGAGAGCGCCATGAAGCGAATCGTCCACGTCGTCGGCACCGGCACGATCGGCGAGCCGTTGATCGGCCTCTTCGCGGATTTCGGCAAGCACCTCGGCATCGACGAGGTCACGTTCCACAAGCGCACGCCGATGACGACCGAGCGCGCCAAGGTCAACCATCTGATCGAGCGCGGCGCGAAGCTGGCCGTCGACAACGACAAGCTCGCGGACTTCGAGGCCCTCGGCCACAAGGTCGCCGTCGACGCGCAGTCGGCGCTCGAGCGGGCCACCGTCGTGATCGACTGCACGCCGGCCGGCAACGAGAACAAGAAGGCCTACGAGAAGATCTCCGGCCCGAAGGGGTTCCTGGCCCAGGGCAGCGAGTTCGGCTTCGGCAAAATGTACGCGATGGGGATCAACGACGAGGCGCTCGTCCCCGGCCAGGACCGCTTCCTGCAGATCGTGTCGTGCAACACGCACAACATCTCCTGCCTGATCAAGACGCTCGGCACCGACGACTCCGGCGCCCGGACGCTGACCAAGGGCCGTTTCGTGTGCATGCGACGGGCCAACGACGTCTCGCAGGATGCGGGTTTTGCGCCCGCGCCGTCGGCGGGCAAGCACGACGACGCGGAGTTCGGCACCCACCACGCGCGCGACGCCGCGGCGCTGCTCGCGACGATCGGATGGGCGCCCCCCATCTTCTCCTCGGCGATGAAGCTGAACACCCAGTACATGCACTCCCTCTGGTTCGACATGGAAGTCTCGAAGCCCACGACCAAGGAGAACGTCGTCGCGCGCCTGCGCGCCAACCGGCGGATCGCCCTGACGGAACGTCGCTCCTCCAACCAGATCTTCTCTTTCGGCCGCGACCACGGGTACTACGGGCGCATCCTTTCCCAGGCCGTCATCTCCACGCCGACGCTGGCCGTCAAGGGCGGCAACGAGATCATCGGCTTCTGCTTCACGCCCCAGGACGGCAACTCGCTCGCCTCGTCCATCAACGCGGCGCTCTGGCTCATGGATCCGGATGCGAAGCAGCTGGCCGAGCGGATGTCGGTGCTGGACCGGTTCTTCTTCCGGGAGATCTAGGACACAGGCCGCCGGACGGCGGCCTGCTACCATTCGCCCATGGCCTGGGTCACCTGTCCGCACTGCGGATTCACGCAGATCCCTTCGGCGCGGTGCTTGAAGTGCCACAAGAGCCTCGAGCGCCCGGCCGGAGCACCGGCGCCGACGGCGCCCCCGGCCTCCGCGCCGGGGCCGGCCAGCCTCCTGGAGGCCCTCAAGGCGGTTCCCCGCCCCTATCTGATGATCGCCGGCGCCCTGGCGCTGCTCGTCGTGGTCGCCGTGACGCTGTGGGGACGCGGCTCCGGCGAGACCGTGGAAGCCGCCGCGCCGACGGCGGCGGCGACTCCCGAGCCGTGGTCCTTCGACCTCACCGGGCGCTGGCAGGCGACGGCCCCGACCATGATCGCGGGCACGCCGCCCCGGCCGGCCCTGCGCGAGGTGTTCCTCGAGACCGACCGCGCGGGCGCGATCGTCGGCGCCGGCGCGCTCCTGACCGACCCCGGGCACGGCGGTGCGGGCGCGGGATACATGACGGTTCCCGACGGCGGGCGCCGGGTCCGCGAGATCGCGGAGGCCGTGGGCCGCTCCCCGAGGGGCGCGCCGCTTTCCCTCGAGTTCATACCGTTTCCGCCGTGGATGCCGCGCCGCGACCGGCTGTGGCGGGCCGTCGAGGGGCAGCGGGCGTCCGCCGAACAGACCACGTACGTGCTGCTCGAGGCGCTGGACGCCGACTACCTGATCCAGGCCGGCGTCAACGCGAGCGGGTTCCTCTCCTACCTGTTCCTGTCACCCGAGTATGCGTCGGGCCGCGGGACGGATGCCCTCTCGAAGGCGATCCATCCCGGACCGGACAGCTCGCTGCGCGGGTTCCGCAACGTCGTGTGGGACCTGTCCGGAGCCGCCAACTTCGTCTCCCTCCAGGTCCCCTCCACGATCGGCCAGCCCGCCGGCGGACAGGACCGCCTCGTCCTGAAGCGCCAGCCGGCGCGCTGAGACCGGCGGACTACGCCGAGACGACGTATCCGCCGCTCTTGACGTCCTTCTTCATGGTCAGCAGGCCCGCCCGCTCGGCGTCCTGCAGCAGCTCCGAGAACGACTTGTAGCCGTAGTACGACTCGTTGAAGTAGGGCTGCTTGCGCTGCATCGTCTGCTTGACCATCGAGCCCCAGATCACGTCGTAGTTCTCGCGGCGCAGGGCCTGCAGCGAATCGAGCACGAGGCGGAAGACGTCCTGCTTCTTTTTCGGCAGGTTGTCGATCGAGGGCATCGCGTGCGTCTCGCGGACGAGGTCCTCGTAGAAGATGAACTCGTCGCAGTTGGAGATGAGCAGGTTCGACGTCGAGTTCTTGACGCCCACCCCGATCACGCCCTTGTCGTTTTCCTTGAGCTTGGAGACGAGCGGCGAGAAGTCGGAGTCGCCCGAGACGATCACGAAGGTCGTGATGTGCCCCTTGGAGGCGGCGAGGTCCATCCCGTCCACGACCATCCGGATGTCGGCGGAGTTCTTGCCCGAGTAGTTCCTCTGCGGAATGTCGATCAGCTCGATCGCCGCCTCGTGGAACTCGCGCTTGTACTCCGAGTAACGGGTCCAGTCGGCATAGGCCTTCTTGAACACGATCCGGCCTTTCTCGATCAGCCGCTGGAGCACGAGGTGGATGTCGAACTTCTTGTACTGCGCGTCGCGCACGCCGAGGGCGATGTTCTCGAAGTCGATGAACAGCGCCAGCCGCTGGTCCACCGAGGCCCGCGCCGGCGGGGGCGCGGAGGAGACGTTCATCGGCGCGCTCGGGGCCATCGTCATCGCCGGGGGCGGCGCCGCCGCGGCGGGAGCCGTCGCCTCCACCGGGGGAACCGCCGTCTTGTGCCGCCGCGCGCCGCCCCTCCGGCGCCGGGGTTTTCTGTCCGTCTCCGCGGTCTCGGCCGCGGGGAACGGAACCGTGTCGTCCATCATCTTGTCCTTTCTGGCGCGTAGTCGAACGAGGAGGTCGTCAGCAGAAACGTGGCGAGCACGCGCGCGACTTCGCGCCCGTCCTCCCCCACGATCTCGACCTCCCCGACGTTCACGCGCTGTCCTTTCTTCAGTATGCGCGCCCGCGCGCGGACTTCGCCGCGCGCCCGGCGCAAAAAGTGGATCGTCAGATCCGTCGTCGCAAATCCCATCTTGCCGTCGAAGTTGGTGGCCAGGGCGAAGGCCACCGCCGAATCCGCCAGGGTCGCCAGCACCCCGCCGTGGATCGTGCCCGAGCCGTTGGTGATCTCCTCCCGGTAGGGCAGTCGGAGGACGCAATGGTCCAGGGACAGCTCCTCCAGGCTCGGCGAGAGCCACCCCAGAGCGGGAGAGTCGGCGAGGCGTTTTCTCAGGCGCTGCAGGAGGTCGGGGGCGATCCCCGTCCGGTCCTGGCTGGCCGGTTGCAGGCTCACGAAGCCCCTATTGTATGCGATGCCGGCGGCAGGCCCCGGAGGGCCCGCCTGCCTACTCCGGGGGCTCCGGGGCGGCGTCGCTGGTGTAGTACGGCAGCTCCTCGGCGCGGCGCGTCGAGTTGTCGAGGTGCGTGGGCACCTCGAGAAAGGTGCGCGTCACGTTGGGGTCGCAGATTTCGTTCTCGCACTCGTACGTGTAGACGTTCTTCTCCGCGCCCTTGCGGAACTTCACGATCGTCTGGTACGTGTCGCAATTGCCGCACTTGACCGACATCACGAAGATGTCGATCACGTGCAGCTCGGGACGGTCCTCGGGGGTGCTCAAGGCGCCGATGATACGCTGCGCCCCCATCGCAAGGCGAACATGAAGAATTCGCACCCGGACGCACCTGCCGACTACGCGGCGGCGCTGTTCGCTCTCGGCCACCGTTTCCGCGACGCGGGAGTCCTCGCCGTCGAGGGCCCCGACCGCGAGGCCTTTCTCCAGGGACAGCTGACGCAGGACACCCGCGGCCTCGCAACCGGCCAGTCTCGCCCGATGGCCGGCCTGAGCCCGAAGGGCAAGGTCCTCTACTTCGGGCGCCTGGCGGCCCTCGCGGACCAGCTGCTGCTCATCGTCGCTGCATCGGCCCGGGCCGCCGTCGTCGCGCACCTGCGCAAGTACGCCGTCTTCCAGAAAGTTTCGGTGACCGACCGCTCGGACGAGCTTCTCCTGGTCGGCCTCTACGGGCCGGGCGCGGCCGCCCTTGCCGGGCCCGAGGGCTCCGTCGCATTACCCGCCGACGGCGAATTCGCCGCGGGCCTGCTCGTGCCTGCGACCGGCCGCGCGGCCGTCGAAGCCTCGCTCGCGCAGGAGGGATCGATTCCCATCTCGACGGACGTCGCCGAGATTCTCCGCGTCGAGGCAGGCCGGCCCCGCTTCGGCGTCGAGAGCGATCCGAACAGCCTTCCCGACGAGCTCGGGCTCGAGGCCGCGATCTCGACCACGAAGGGCTGCTACGTCGGCCAGGAGATCGTGGCGCGGCTGCGCACCTACGGGCGCGTGAACCGGCGGCTCGTCGGCTTCCGGTTCCCGGAGGAGGCCGTGCCTGCGGGCACGGTGTTCTCCGATCCCGCCAAGGAGAGCCTCGAGCTCGGGCGCGTGACGAGCGCCGTCGTGTCGCCGCGTTTCGGGCCCGTCGGCCTGGGGCTCGCCTTCCGCGACGTCGCCGAGGGCGCGGCGCTCCGGTTCGCGGACGCGCCCGCGCGATGCGCCGTCGTGGCGCCTCTACCCTTCGCGTGAACCCGCGCGCGCCGGCCCGGCCCTGGCAGATCCACCTCGCCCTGGCCGGAGCGCAGGTCGGGTTCGCCCTGTTCCCGATTTTCGGGAAACTGGCCCTCGTCGCGATCCCGCCCTTTCTCTTCGCGGCCTTCCGCGTGGTGGCGGCCGCCATCCTTCTCGATGGCATCCGCAGGGTCGGCGACCCGGAGAGCATCCGCGCGGCCGACCGCCCCCGGCTCTTTCTCTACGCGCTGCTCGGCGTTTCGTTCAACCAGGTGCTCTTCATCTTCGGCCTGTTCCTCACGACCGCGATCAACACGACGATCCTGACCACCACCATCCCCGTCTTCACCCTGGCGGCCGCGGTGCTTCTCGGGCGCGAGAAACTCGGCGTTCGCGCGGGGCTCGGCATCCTCCTCGCCGGCGCGGGCGCGCTCGCGTTGCTCAACGTGCAGCGCTTCGACTGGAGCAACGCTTCCTTCCGCGGGGACCTGCTCCTGCTCATGAACTGCACGTCCTACTCGCTCTACCTGGTCCTCTCGCGACCGATCCTCGCCCACTACCGCGCCCTCACCTTCACGGCTGCCGTCTTCCGGTATGGAGCGGTCTTCATCGTCCTGATCGCGCTGCCCGACATCCTGCGGTTCCAGCCGTCCCGCGTGCCGCCGACCGCGTGGGCGTGCCTTGCGGCCGTCATCCTCCTGTGCACGGTCATCCCCTACCTGCTCAACTCCTGGGCGCTCGCGCGCACGCACGCTTCGCGCGTCGCGTTCTACGTTTTTCTCCAGCCGCTCATCGCGACCACCCTCGCGATCCCCATCCTGGGCGAGGCGCTCTCGTTCAAGACGGTCGTCGCGGGGCTCCTGATCTTCGCCGGGCTCGCGGTCACGGTGTTCGCCGGCCGGCCGGAGCCGACCGCGGACGAAACGCTCTCCGTCTGAGCCGCTAGCTGCGCGAGGCCTTCCACCCCTCGTAGCACTCCTCGACCTCGTCGGCGAAGCCGCCGTGGAGGGGGTGCCAGCCGAGAAGGCGGACGGCTTTTCGGGAGTCCACGTGCTGGTCGAGGGCGAGGCATTCCGCGAGCGTGCCCATGGACGCCGCCGCTTCGGCGACCGGCGTGGTTCGGACCCCGCCGGTGAATCCCGTGACCCTCGCCACCGCTCCGGCCATCTCGAGCAGGCTCGCGCGGGAACGATCGGTCACGTTGAAGATCCCCGACAACCCGCTCTCGGCGGCCCGCACGTACGCGCTGCCGAGGTCGTCGAGGTGAACGAGAGGCCAGCGCGCCTTCCCGTCGCCGATGACGGCGAGCGGGCCGCCGCTCTGCGCGGCCTCGAACCACATCGCGGTCAGGCTCCCCTGGTGGCCGTACACGCAGCCCGGTCGCATCACGACGCCGCGGACGGCATCGGCGTCGAGCACGAGCCGCTCGACGGCAGGCCGCTCCGCGACGTGGGCCGTCGGCGCGAGGGCGTCCGTTTCGTCCACGAGCCGGTCTCCCGTGTTGCCGTACACCCAGGTCCCGCTCGTGTAGATGACGACCTTCGGCTGCGGCCCGCGCCGGCGCGCGGCGGCGAGAAGAGCATGGACCGCGCTCCTCTCGAACGCGAAGGCGCCCGGTCCGTACTGGGCCGCCGCATGCACGAGGACGGAGCAGGATTCCGCCGCGGCGGAAAAGGTCTCGGGCCTGCCGATCTCGCCCATGACCGGATGGATCTCGGCGCGCCCGAGCACGGCCGCCTTCTCCGCGCTGCGCGCGAGGCCCCAGACCTGGTGGCCAGCCCGCCGGAAGGCCGTGGCAACCGCGAAGCCGATGGTGCCGGTGGCACCGGTGACGAAGATCTTCATGGACCGTGGTCCCCCGTCGCGGACGACGACGGGGACCTCCACGTGCGACGCCTGCGACGGCGAGCGGTGGATCCGGTGCGTCGCCGCCCGGAAATCGGAGGCCTTCGCCTCGAAGATGTTGGGCACGAACGTCTGCGGGTTGCGGTCGATCAGGGGGAACCACGTGCTCTGCACCTGGACCATGATGCGGTGGCCCTTCAGGAACGTGTAGTTCTGCGTGTGCAGGCTGAAGGTGTACTCCAGGACCGCGTCGGGCGTGATCGCCTCCGGCTTCTCGAAGCTCTTGCGGTAGCGGCCGCGGAAGACCTCGTTGGAGACCATGAGCTGGTAGCCGGCCAGGTCCCAGTTCTCGGGGTCGTGCTCGGGGTAGACGTCGATCAGCTTGACGATCCAGTCGGCGTCGCTGCCGGTCGTCGACGCGAAGAGGTGGGCGCGCGACCTCGCCGGCGATCGTCACGTCCGCGTCGAGCGGCGCGGTCTCCCAGCTCAGGACGTCGGGGCGGTCGTCGACGAACCGCTGGTCCTCGACGAGCCAGGTCGGCCACTTCGAGCCGCGCGGAAAGTACGTCGGCTGGATCGGCCGGTGGCGGTACGGCACCGGGTGCGCCGGGTCCGAGAGGTACGCGTCGAACGCGTCGCCGGAGGCCGACGCGCCGGGCGGGTCGAAGGAGAGCGTGCCGCCGGGGCCGAAGTAGAGCGCTGCTTCGTCTGGACGTTCTCGACGGGCGGCCACGCGGCCCAGCGGCGCCAGCGATTCGTGCCCGCCTCGAAGGTCAGCGCCTCGGGCAGGTCGAGCTTGCCCCTTGTCCTTGAGGAAGTAGCGCGAACAAGGGCGCCTGGATCTGGTCGCGGAAGTACTTGCCGGTGGCGCTGTCGAACGCGATCGGCCCGAGCTGGTCGCCCGGCCCGCCTGCCCCAGCCGCCGTGGTTCCAGGGGCCGACGACGAGGAAGTTCAGGTCGTGCGGATCGTGCTTCTCGAGCGCCTCGTAGATCCGCGAGCGGGCCGTAGAAGTCCTCCTGGTCCCACCAGCCGGCCACGTTCAGCGTCGGCACCTGGACCTCGCGGAGGTGCGGGATCATCGTCTGCCGCTTCCAGAAGTCGTCGTAGTCCGGGTGCGCGACGAAGTCGTTCCAGGTCGGGATCTTGCCGTGGAAGTACTTCGCGTTCGACGTTCGCGAGCGGCCCGAGCGCGAGGTACCAGTCGTAGGTGTCGTAGCGGTCGAAGCGGAACTGCTTCGAGGTCCTTGCCGCTCTCCAGCTCGAAGGCGTACTCGAAGCCGTAGCTCAGGCGGAAGGCGCCGTTGTGGTGGAAGTCGTCGCCGAGCCACATGTCGGCCGGCGAGGCCTGCGGCGAGATCGCCTTGAGCGCGGGGTGCGGCTCGAGGGCGCCCATGATCGTGGTCCAGCCGTCGTACGAGATCGCCGAGCATCCCGACCCGGCCGTTGTTGCCGGGCACGTTCTTGAGCAGCCAGTCGATCGTGTCGTAGGTGTCGGTCCCCTCGTCGAGCGCCTTCGTGTCGCCGGGCGCGCGCGCGGGGCGCTGCATGACGAAGACGCCCTCCGAGCCGAACTTGCCGCGGATGTCCTGGAACGCGAAGATGTAGCCGTCGTCGGCCAGCGCCTTCAGGTACGTGACGAAGTTGCCGGCGGCGTCCTCGACGCCGTAGGGCGTCCGCAGCAGGATGATGGGCAGCGGCCCGGACGTGCTCCTTCGGCGTGAAGATCTGCGTGTGCAGCCGGACGCCGTCGCGCATCGGGATCATGGCGTCCGACACCCGGAAGCGGCCGTCGGGCGAGACCGCCTCGGCCTCCGCCGCGCGGCCGCTCGCGCCCGAGGCCGCGAGCGCGATCAGGCCCGCGGCGAGCGCCCTGCCGACCCCGGCACGCAGCGCCCGCCTGGACCTCATTGCCGTCAGTCTCTCGCGAAGAGGCCGTTGTACACCGCCCCCGCGACCGCCGCACCGACGATCGGCGCGACCCAGAAGAGCCACAGCTGCGAGAGCGCCCAACCGCCGACGAAGATCGCGGGGCCGGTGCTGCGCGCCGGGTTCACGGAGGTGTTGGTCACCGGGATGCTGACGAGATGGATCAGCGTCAGCGCGAGGCCGATCGGAATGCCCGCGAAGCCGGCCGGGGCGCGCTTGTCCGTGGCGCCGAGGATCACGACCAGGAACATGAAGGTCATCACGATCTCGCAGACGAGCGCCGCCTGGAGCGAGTAGCCGCCCGGAGAATGCTCGCCGTAACCGTTGGAAGCGAACCCGCCCGCGAGGTCGAAGCCCGCCTTGCCGCTCGCGATCAGGTAGAGGACGCCCGCTCCCGCGATCCCTCCGAGCACCTGGGCGACGACGTAGGGCACCAGCTCCGAGGCCGGGAATCGCTTTCCGACCACGAGGCCGACGGTCACCGCGGGGTTGATGTGGCAGCCCGAGATCGGCCCGATCGCAAACGCCATCGTCAGCAGGGTCAGGCCGAAGGCGAGCGAGACGCCGGCGAATCCGATGCCGAGCCCCGGAAACGCCGCCGCGAGCACGGCGCTGCCGCAGCCTCCGAGAACGAGCCAGAAGGTGCCGAGAAACTCCGCCGTCGCCCTTTTGCCGAGAGTCATGCGCGATCCTCCCTCTACGAAAAGTGCGCCATTCATATCCCGTTCCTCCGAACGGGACAAGAACGGCTGGGACGGTGAGCTCGGTCAGGGACCCCCGGCCACCTCGTAGTGCGTGACCGTGGGCTCGAGCTCGAGGAGGAACTCCGCATCCTCCGGGTAGTACCGCGCGCGATCCATGTCGTCGCCCGCGAAGGCGCGGATCGACTCCCGCGAATCCCAGAGGGTCAGGAGGAGGAAGTGCGCCACGCCGGGCTCCGCCCGCCGCAGGACGTACACGCCGCGGTTGCCGGGCGTGGCGCGGTAGTCCGGCAGGCCCGTCCGCTCGAGGTAGCGCATGTAGTCCTCGGCCTTCTCCGCCGGGACGGCCCCGTGCCAGAGGCGGGCGATCATGGAGCGACCTCCGCATCGCGGAAACGCGCAGGACCGCGACGACCTCGGCCGCTGCCCGGGCGGGGCGCCCCTCGACGTTCGTGAAGATGTGATCCGTCGAGCCCTCCGCCAGCAGCTCGCCGTCCGGATTGACGATCTCGTACGCGAACGCGCAGCCGCGCCCGCCGAGCGACGTCATGCGCGTCTGCACGCGGATCGGATCGTCGTAGCTCGACTTGCGCCGAAACGCGCATTCGACGCGCGTCACCGGGATGAAGATGCCCGAGCGCTCCATCTCCGCGTACGGCAGGCCCGCCGCCCGGCACCATTCCGTCCGCCCGATCTCGAACCACACCAGGTAGTGGGCGTGGTACACGATGCCCATCTGGTCCGTCTCGGAATAACGGACGCGCAAGTCCGTCGAGACGGCGCGCAGGCTCAAAACCGGTCGGCCAGGCGCTGGCGCACGATGTTGGGCACGAGGCCGGTCACGTCGCCGCCCAGGCGCGCGAGCTCCTTGACGAGGCGGCTCGAGACGTAGGAGTACTCCTCCTTGGCCATGAGAAAGACCGTCTCGACCGACGGCGCCAGCCGGCGGTTCATCAGCGCCATCTGGAGCTCGTACTCGTAGTCGGACACGGCGCGCAGACCGCGCACGATGATCGTGGCGCCCGAGCGCATCGTGAAGTCGACGAGCAGGCCCGAGAAGGCGGCCACCGAGATCGACGGGTCGCCGCCCACGATCCCGCGGATCATGCCGATCCGGTCCTCGACCGAGAAGAGCGGCGTCTTCTGGTCCTGCTCGAGGATGGCGACGATGACGCGGTCGGCCAGCCGCCGCGCGCGCGCCAGGATGTCGAGGTGGCCGTTCGTCAGGGGATCGAACGAGCCGGGATACACGGCGATGCGCTCCGTCATGCGTTCCTCCCGCCCTCCGTCGTCACCGTGCGCAGCCCTTCGGCCAGCAGATTATAGGCGGACACCGTCAGGAAGAGCGCCAGCCCCGGGAAGAGCGCGATCCACCACGCCTCCTCGATCCAGTTGGCCGAGGACGAGAGGATGCCTCCCCACGAGACGGCCGGCGCCGGCAGTCCGACGCCCAGAAACGACAGCGACGCCTCGGCGAGGATCGCCCAGCCCACGCCGAAGGCGGCCGAGACGATCAGCGGCGGCAGCGCGTTCGGCAGCAGGTGCCGCAGGAGGATGCGGGGCGTGGACGCCCCCATCGCGCGCGCGGCCCGCGTGTAGTCGAGCTCCTTCATCTTCAGGATCTCGGCGCGCGCAAAGCGCGCGTCGCCCGCCCACGTCGTCAGGCCGATCGCCGCGATCACGGTCGCCGGGGACGGCGGAAGAAAGGCCGCCAGGGCGAGCAGCAGGAAGAGCACCGGGAAGCAGAGCATGACCTCGATCAGGCGCGAGAGCGCGATGTCGACGGCCCCGCCGAAGTAGCCGGCCGCCGCGCCCACCGAGAATCCGACGACGAGCGACACGGCGGCCGCGACGAGCCCGATCGCGAGCGAGATCGGCGTCGCGGTCACGATGCGCGCCAGCAGGTCGCGGCCGAGGTCGTCCGTGCCGCACGGGTGCGCGAGCGAGGGCGGCTGCAGGCGATCGTCGAGATGGATCGACCGCGCGCGCTCGCGCCAGCAGCGGCGAGCAGAGGGCCACGACCCAGAGACCGACGACGACGCAGAGGGCGACGCGCGCGCTCGGCGGCAGACGCCTGCGGCGCGGGGACAGGATCGCCACCGCCCCGCCCTACCCCGCCGCTCCGTCGCGGACGCGCGGGTCCACCGCGGCGAGGGCCACGTCGGAGACGAGCGTGGCGAGCAGCGTCGCGACGGCGGACAGCAGCGAGAGCGCCAGGATCACCGGGTAGTCGCGGGCGAGGATCGAATCGAGGTAGAGGCGGCCGAGACCCGGCCACGCGAAGATCTTTTCGATGATGACGCTGCCGGACAGCAGGGCCGGCAGCAGCAGTCCGAAGAGCGTGATGACCGGCAGCAGCGCATTGCGGAAGGCATGCCCCCAGAGCGCCTGCCCTCGCGATGCGCCGCGGGCGCGGGCGGCGAGCACGTAATCGGCCGAACGGGCCTCCGCCACCCCGGAGCGGACCAGCCGCGCGACGAAGGCGAGCGTTCCGTAGGTCAGGCAGGTCACCGGAAGGGCGAGGTGCGCCAGGCGGTCGGACAGCCCCGCCAGGCCCGGCGGCGCGGTGTCCGCGGCGGTCCCGAAGAGCGGGAGCCAGCGCAGCTTCACGGCGAACAGCGTCTGCAGCAGGAGCGCCGCCCAGAACGTCGGCATCGAGTAGAGGGCGAAGAGGACCGCCCCCGAGGTCCGGTCGAAGGCGCCCTCCGGATTGCCGCCGGCGACGACGCCGATCGGGATGGCGAGCAGCAGAGCGAAGAACAGGGCGAGGCCATTGAGCGCGAGCGTGTGCGGCAGCGCTTCGAGGATCCGCTCGGAAACCGGCCGGTGGTCCACGAACGACTCGCCGAGGTCCAGCCGCACGACCCGCCCCATCCACGAGGCGAACTGCGCGGGCAGCGGCCGATCGAGGCCGTACTGACGCCGCATCTCTTCGGCCGCTCTCCCGCTGACGCGACGCAGCGAATCGGGACCACCGCCGCCCGGCGAGCCCGGCGCGAGGTGCAGCAGGAGAAAGACGACCACGGTGATGCCGAAGAGGGTCGGCACGGCCCAGAAGAGCCGCCGCAGGACGTAGGCCGTCACGGCGCCGCGCCCGGCTCCGGCGCCGCCCACCACGCGAGCGGCCCCGGCCAGATCCCGTAAAGGCCGAGCGGCGAAGTCGTGAGTCCCCGGATCCGTTTGCGGAAGGCCACCTTCTGCGCGGCGTTGACGACGAAGATCGCCGGCGCGTCGTCGCGCAGGAGCTGATGCAGGCGCCCGAGGTCGGCTTTTCGGCGCGCCGGATCCGTCTCGAGACGCGCCGTCTCCATGAGCCGGTCGGCCTCGGGGCTCGCGTAGCAGCCGTTGTTCAATCCCTGCGGCGAGCACTGCGTCGAGTGCCAGTAGAAGTACGGATCGGGATTGGGGTCCACGGCGGACCACGCGAGCGAGGCCGCTTCGAAGTCGCCGGAGTCCACCTTCTCGACGAAGGCGGCCCACTCGAGCGTCCGGATCCGGGCTGTGACGCCGACCCGCGCGAGCTCGGCGGCGAGCATCTCGTCGATCTGGCGCCCGATCTCCGAGCCCGCCGAGACGAGCAGGTCGAAGGCAAAGGGACGGCCCTCGCGATCGCGGATCCCGTCCCCGTCGGTATCCTTCCAGCCCGCCTCGTCGAGCAGCCGCGCCGCCCCGACCGGGTCGAACGGCAGCGGCGGCACGTTCGCCTCGTACGCCGGCGAATCGGGCGCCCACGGCCCGGAGATGATCCGCGCCGACCCCTTGTAGAGGCTCCGCACGATGGCCGCGCGGTCCAGCAGCATCGTCAGCGCGCGGCGCGTGCGCGCGTCCGCAAAAAGCGGCGACCGGTCGTTCAGGGCGATGTAGTTGTAGTCCAGGTTGTAGAACTCGACGAGCCGGCAGCACTCGGCAAAGGCCGGATCGCGGGCCGCGCGATCCTTGGTCCCCGCGTCGATCTGGTCCTCGTCCAGCTGCCCGTCCACGAGCAGCCGGTAGGCCGTCGTGTTGTCGGGCACGATGCGGAACACGATCCGGTCGAAATGGCCGCGGGGCCCGCGGTAGGACGCGTTGCGCTCGAGCTCGACGGATTCCTGGGCCTTCCACGCGACGAACCGGTAGGGCCCGTTGGAAAGGGGCGCGCGGTTCTGCTTCGTCTTGAGGAAATTCTGGCCCGCGAACTTGTGCTCGGGCAGAAGCGGCAGGACGAACGCCATCGACCGGAACGCGTACGGCTTCTTGAACCGCACTTCGAACCGCCGCGCGTCGAGCGCTTCGACCGAGGCGAATTCCTCGAAGACCGGCTTGTACACGTTGGAGGGGATCTTCGGATCCACGATCTTCCGGATCGTGAAGACCGCGTCCGCCGAGGTCACGGGGCGGCCGTCCTCCCAGATCGAATCCGGCCGCAGGGTGATCGTGTAGGCCAGTCCGTCCGCGGACACCGCGAGCCCCTCCGCCAGGCCGGGCACGAGGGCGAGCCGCGCGTCGAAGTCGAAGAGATTGCGCTGGACGTACTGGAGCACCTGCGCCTCCGGCGCGCTCGACTGGAGCACCGCGTTCAGGGTCGTCGGCTCGCCGAAGAGGCGTCGGCGCAGCACCCCGCCGTCCACGGGCGTCCCCTCGCGCGATTCGTCGATGAATCCGAGCGCGGGCGGCGCGGGCTTCGGGGTCGCCGCCGGTGCGGGAACCGCGGCGGCCGGCTCCGGTTTCGCGCGGCAGGCGGCGACGAGCAGGGAGAGCCCCAGTGCGACCGCCGCAAGCCCGCGCTTCATGCTGACGGGATTATGCAGCGAGACCCGGGACCCGAACGTCGAAACCTGTAGCCGGTCGTCCTCAGGGCGCCAGGAACGACGCCACGCCCACGTTGCGCGCGGTGTCGGTGACGCGCACGAGCAGGTAGGCGCCGCGGGCCTCCGCGGGCACCCGGATCACGTAGGACTCCCTCGGCGAATCGGCGAGGCCGTCCTTGGGCTCGATGCGGACCCACTTCCTGGCGTCCAGGCTGTACTCGGCTTCCATGATCGGCGAGGCCGCGTCCAGGGCCTCGACCTCGAGCGTTCCGTTGGAACGGGTCACCTCGCGCACCACGGGCGGCGTGTTGTCGATCCGCACCGGGGCCGACTCCCGGACGCCGGTCTTCGCGTCGCCCGGGTTGGACTCGACGTCGGAAGCCGTCACGCGGAACACGAATTCGCCGTCCGGAAGCGAGGTGGCGTCGAAGGAATAGAACGTCTCGCGCAGGTCCTTGCGCAGGGGGACCCATTTGGTGCCGCCCACCGGGCGCAGCTCGAGCTCGTACACGAGGGTGTCGCCGTCGGGATCCGTCGCCTTCCACTGCAGCGTGCGGTAGCCCTTCCGGAACAGCTTGCGCGGCAACCCCTCGGACCGGGCCTCCTCGAGGCCGGTGAAGATCCCCTTTTCGTCCTGCGTCGACTGCTCGTAGACGTTGGCGCCGCTCGAGCCCGAGCGCGCGAGGACTTCCGCCGGCTCCAGGGCGGTCAGCGTGTCGACGACCGGCTTCGCGTTGCGGTTGCGGTACGCCGCCTCGACGCGCCGGACGCGGGGGAAGCGTCGGCCGAGCCGGACATCCGCGCCTTCCACTGCAGGTAGCGCCCATCGGGAGCCTGGATGTCCATGGCGTGCGCGCCCGTCGCCCAGGCGGACCACCCGCTCCACGTCGCGTCGGGCGTCGCCGACTCTCCGGAGCGGAACGCGAACTCCAGCTTCGTGCCGCCCGGCACGTCGCCCTCCCAGCGGAAGGCGCCGAAGCGGCTCGTCCGCGCGGTGTCCTTCACGGCCGAAACGTATTCGCCGGCCGCGGGCCCGCCGCCGGGCCGGTACATGGCGCTCGACCCGTTCGTGCCGACGTCGTCGCCGGCCGCGATCGTCACCTGCTTCTCGTCGAAGGTCCGCGCGAGCGACCAGGTGTCGGGCGTCAGGCCGTACAGCCTGCCCTTGGGTCCGGTTGCCGCGAGCACGCCGTCGCCCGCCGGGTTGCGCGCGATGTCGAAGACGATCTCCTCGTTGCTCGTCCAGGCGCTGCGCGGCAGCTCGGCTCCTTCGAACACGAGGACCTCGGACGAGTACCCGCCGCGCGCGGAACCGCGCCCGGGAGCGAGTCGGGCGGACGAAACGGACACCGAGACTTCGGCCCGCGGCTTGTCCTCGTCCTCGCCCGGCGACGACGCCTTCGGCGCCTTGCTCGCGGGAAGAACCGACGGAACGGAGATCGGCTCGCTGCCTCCCGAAGACGTGTCCGCCGCGGCCGCGACGGCGACCCAGACCCGGCCGGAGCGGTCCGCCGTGATCGCCGTGACCTCGGGCTTCGAGGAGTCGTACACGGTCGCGACGTGCCCGGCCTTGTCCATGCGCAGCACGAGGCCGGAGCCCGACGTGCCGGCCCACAGCCGGCCCTCCCCGTCGACGAAGAGCGCGCGCACGTGCGCGTCGGTCGTCGCGTGAACGCGCTCGCCCTTGCCGGCCGCCGTCACGCGGTGGATCTCGCCGGGAAGCCCCGTCGCGACGTACAGGGTCGGGCCGTCGAACGCGAGCGCCCAGACGTACTGCGCCTTCGTTTCGTAGTAGAGCGAGGGCTTCCCGCCCTGGATGCGGTAGACCCTCCCGCCCGGCGAAGCGCCCGCGTAGAGCGCACCGTCCGGGCCGACCGCCAGGGCCGTCACCTCCTGCTCGGTCAGCTGCGCCTCGAGCTCGACCTTGCCGGCCGCGGTCACGCGCATGATCTTTCCGGAATCGCCCGTCGCGACGTAGAGCACTCCCGCCTTGCCCGGGACCGCGCCGAAGAGCACGGGCTCCGAGATGCCCTCGACCTTCACGAGCGTGCGGCCGAGCAGAAGGCTTCCGTCGGAGGCGACCGAGATGCCCCGCGCTTCACCGTTCGAAAAATCGGCGGCGCTGTCGCTCACCCAGATCTTCACGGAGGCCGCGCCGAGGCGGGCTGCAAAAAGGAACAGGGCGATGCCAAGTACGCCCCGCACGGTGGAGCGGGCCGTCACCAGGTCCTCGGAAGGACTTCCAGTGTCAGGCGCGCGGAGCCGGCGACGGGAACGGGTTGTTCGACGAAATCCGACTGCAGCCTGAGGTATCCGAGGTCCGGCGTTCCGTCGCCGGGGCCCCGGTCGTGGAGCAGCGCGGCCCGGCTCGGCGGCAGGGCCGCCAGCGGCTCGCCCGCCACGAGTGCGCCCGGCGCGGCGCGGTAGGCGAGCAGGTTGAGCGTGTTGGGCGGACGCACCCGCGCGAGGAAGTCGAGGACCTGGTCCAGCGAATGGGGGTCCGGGGGAAAGAGCGACAGGTCGTACGCCGTCGCCGCGTTGCCGTCGCCGACGAAGAGCGTCATCGGGCCCGCGGGAGCGTCGGCGGGGACCCTCGCGAGCATGACGATCCGGCGGGGCCCGCCGCGGAAGTCCTCGAGGTCCACCCATACGGGCACCGCGTCTCCCGGATGCACGCGCTCCTTCTGGGCTTCGACGTGAACGATGCGCGCGCTCTGCAGCCGGTCCGAGTGGGCGATCTCGACGTCGACGCCGCGGATCGCGAGATCGTGGAATTCGTTGGCCATGAGGTAATTCGTGAGCAGGGCCAGCGACGCCACGGCGTCGTCCTTGGCCGTGAGCCCCGAGAAGACCGAGTCCCAGTGCACGGTCCGCTCCGAGGTCTCGATCGCCGATTTCCAGACGATCGTCCGCTCTCCCGCGCGCTTCTCCAGCGTGGACAGGACGTTGTCGATCGCCATCGCCAGCAGGATCGGCGTCAGCATCGAGTTGTGCACGACCTGGAAGTGAAAGGTCTGCGACGGAAAGTCGTCGGAGCTCATCCGGATCGTCACCGGGACCATCTTCGGGGCGTCACCGAAGCTTCCGAGAATGCCGGTCGAGCGGTCCTGCGAAACGGAGCCGAGGACCGCTCCGGTCGTCGAGAACTTGAAGGAGCGGTAGACCGAGGGCAGCACCGTCAGGATGTCCGCGCGGGCCATCGGCATGTCCACGGGCCCCATCGACAGGAAGGGATGTCCGAAGGCGAGCAGCGAATTGCCGTCGACCCAGGTCACGGTCCCGGTCGCGGAGAGCACCATGTCGCCCGAAAGCAGCACGGCCGCGACCGCGGAGCCCGGCTCGAGCGGGCTGCCCGTGGATGGTGACGCCGTCGCTCCGGGCGCGGCCGGCGCCGACGCCCCCGACGGCGCGACGAGCCAGCCGGCCGCCGCCGCCACATCCCCGAAGAGCTTGCCCGGAACGATCGAGCCCGAAAGCGACACGGGAAGCGGCAGCGGCGAGAGGCCCGTGGACGCGGCCTCGGGCTTGAGCGGCCGGACGAGCGCCGCCATCGGTTCGGCAAAGGCGCGGTCCCGAAACGCCGTGACGAGCGCGGAGGCCCGGGTCGCCGCGCCGCCGATCGGAACGGGGGGCGCGGCCGGTGCCTTGCGGATGTCGAGCATGCTCTGAATCGGTGTGATGCCGCAGATCGGGTCGCGCGAGAACGGCCATCCATAGGCGAGCGCGCCGATCAGTTTTCCGTCGACGTAGATCGGGCTGCCGCTCATCCCGCCGATGATTCCGGTCTTGTCGAGCGTATCGCCGAGCACGCGGGCAAGGATGAGGTCCTGCTTCGGAGCGTAGCTCTTGAGCAGCCCCACGATCTCGACCTCGAACCGCTGCACGCCTTTTCCGTCGCCGAGATCCGAGAGGCCGTAGCCCTTCATGCCGGGCGTGAGCTCGCCGGCGGGAAGAATGCCGGTCGGTTCGGCGAGGGCGAACGCGGACACTGCAGCCAGAAATCGCGGCAAGCGCCATCGAACGCAGGATCGTCCTCACATGTGGCACAACGCCGCCAAGTCTGGGCTCCATTCCCTTTGACCCTCTTCAGAGCCTATGTTACGGTCGAAACCGATGTTGGCGACGCTGTTTCAACCCGTTACCTCCGAAAACCTGCCCGGACAGCCCTCCCTCCTCTCTTTTTTCACGGAAATCGGCCCGACCGGCAGGGTCATCCTCGGGATCCTCCTGTTCTTTTCCTTTGTCTCCTGGGTGATCATCTTCGCCAAGTTCATCCGCCTGCGCCGGGTTTCCCGGCAGTCGGAGAAGTTCGTCACGTTCTTCCGCAAGTCCAAGCGCTTCTCGGAGGTGAACACCTTCGCCGGAGAGCTCGCCGACACCCCCCTGACCACGCTGTTCAAGGCCGGCTACGCCGAGCTCGACGCGCAGGTCAAGGCGATCCGCGCCGACGACGCCCCCACCACCGCCGGCGGCACGAGCGGCAAGCTGCTCATCAAGAACATCTCGGGCATCGAGCGCGCCCTCGAGCGCGCGATCGGCGTCGAGATGTCGCGCCTGACCCGCTCGATGACCTTCCTCGCGACGACCGCCTCGGCGTGCCCGTTCATCGGCCTCTTCGGCACGGTCTGGGGCATCATGCAGTCGTTCCGCGCCATCGGCATGACCGGCTCGACCTCGATCGCCGCCGTCGCGCCGGGCATCTCGGAGGCCCTGGTCAACACGGCTGCCGGCCTCGCGGCCGCGATCCCGGCGATGATCTTCTACAACTACTTCATGGGGAAGGTGCGGGAGCAGCGGGCCGGGATGGAAGACTTTTCGCTCGAGTTCATCAACCTCGCCGAGCGGAACTTTACGTAGGACGAGGGGTCCCTTCTTCCAATGGCCTTCCAGCACCAGTCCAGCGACCCGTACGACCACCTGGCGGACATCAACGTCACGCCGCTGGTCGACGTCATGCTCGTCCTGCTGATCATCTTCATGGTCACGGCGCCGATGCTGCATCAGGGCATCTCCGTCGCCCTTCCGAAGACGGCGACGACGAACCTGCGTTCGACGCTCGAGGATCCGATCGTCCTGTCGATCTCGCGCGACGGGCTCTACTACATCAACGAGACACCGGTCGCGCGCGGCTTGCTCAAGGACCGCCTCCGGGCGATCCTCAAAGGCCACAAGGAGAAGGCGGTGCTGCTCAAGGCCGACCGCGGGCTCTCCTACGGCACGGTCATCGAAACGCTGGATCTGCTCAATCGCATGGGGATCGAGAGCCTCGGCATGATCACGGACACTTCGGGGTCCGCCAAGAAGTGAGGATCGCGCCCTAGCGCGGGCGGCCCGATGGACGCCGTCGGCGACCTCCTCGCCCAGCGCCGCCTCGACCGGTTCCCCGTCGCGCCGGCGGTCGGATTGGCGTTGCTCCTGCACGCGGGCGTCCTCGGCGCGCTGATCGTCTCGGCGATCTCCCGGCCCATGCGCTACGCGCCCCCGCGCGCCGTGGCGGTGCGGCTGCTCTCGGCCGGCTCGATCCGCGCACCGGCGCCGGTCCAGGCCGAGGAGCCCGCGCCTCCCGCCGCTGCGCCGAAGCCGAAGATCGAGAAGCCCGCGCCCGTCGAAGAGGCTCCGAAGCCCTCGAAGAACGCGGTCCTGCTTCCGGCCAAGGAAGACAAGAAGAAGCCGACGCCGCCGCCCGTCTCGCGCCCGGGCAAGACGTCCGCCCCCGCCGTCAGCCTGCCCTCGTCCGGGGAGGAGGCCGTGGGCTCGACCAACGCCGGTCCGCCGGGCCCCGCGGGCGCCGCCGGGATCGGCAGCCTCAAGCTCGACCAGGCCGACTTCAAGTACCCGGTCTACATCGAGCGGATGGTCCTCATCATCAGCATGAACTGGTTCAAGCCCGCGCAGTCGGTGCAGACGAGTCCCGTGGTGCATTTCCAGATCGAGCGCGACGGCACGATCGTCGAGCCGCGGATCGTGACCTCGAGCGGTCTGCCCTTCGTCGATCGCGCCGCGCTGCGCGCGGTCATCGCGTCGTCCCCGCTGCCGCCGCTGCCGGCGGAGTACGGGGGCCCGCATCTCGGAATCCAGGTGGTCTTCGAATGACGAACCGGAGGAGCTCCATGTTTCGACGCCTCGCATTCACCGCCGCGGCCCTGTGGATCCTTGCCTCGGCGCGGCCCCTCTCGGCCCAGGCCCCGGCGCCCACGCCGGCGCCCGCCGACGACATCCAGGTCGTGATCAAGGGCGGCGGCGAGCGGCGGCTGGCCGTCGCCGTGCCGCCGCTCTACGCCCCGGGAACGGCGGCGCTCCAGGCCAAGGTGGTGGAGCCCTTCTCGGCGACGCTGCGTTCGGACCTCGAATACGCCGGGGCCTTTTCGGTCACGGATCCGGCGCACTATCCCTCCGCGACCGAGTTCCGCGACCCGACCACGCCGGAGTCGGCGGATCGCTGGCTCGGCACGGGCGCCGAGGTCCTCGTCGACACGCGCGGCGAGGTGGCGGGCGACCGGGTCTCCGTCGAGGCCCGCGTGTGGGACCTGAAGTCCCGCAAGCTCATTCTCGGCCGCAAGTACTCGGGCGGCGCCTCCTACGTCGAGCGCATCGCGCACACCCTCGCCAACGACCTCGTCAAGTACTTCACGGGCAAGTCCGGCGTCTTTCTCTCCACGATCCTCTTCGTCTCCGACCAGGGCGGCGTCAAGGAGATCGGCGCGATGGACTTCGACGGGCGCGGCGTCGCGCCAGCTCACCTCGCACAAGTCGATCTCGATCAGCCCGAGCGCCGCGGCCGGCCGGATCGCGTACACGTCGTACGTGCACCTGTTCCCGCAGATCTGGACCATGGGCCTGGACGGCGGCGACAAGCGGGAGATCTCGACCGGCATCGAGTTGAACGCCTCGCCCTCGCTCTCGCCCGACGGCAGCCAGATCGCGTTTGCCGGATCCGCCAAGGGCAACAGCGACATCTACACGATCGGCGTGGGCGGCGGCAGCGGGCTCCACCGTCTCACGACGAGCCGCGCCCTCGAGGCCTCCCCCGTCTGGTCGCCGACCGGGCGCCAGATCCTCTACACCTCGGACCTCGCGGGGACGCCCCAGATCTACGTCATGGACGCCGAGGGCACGGGCTCCCGGCGCGTGACGCTCGCGGGCAACTGGAACGACGAGGGCGCCTGGTCTCCCGACGGCTCGAAGATCGCGTTCGCGTGCCGCAACGAGGGCGACTTCAACATCTGCGTCATGGACTTCGCCTCCGGGCCAGACCGTGCAGGTCACCTCGGAAGGATCCAACGGGCATCCGACCTGGTCTCCGGACGGACAGAAGATCGCGTATTCGTCCCGCCGCAACGGCGCGACGCAGATCTACACGGTCGACGCGAACGGACAGAACAAGCGCCAGCTCACGCAGGGTGCCAACCACCTGCAGCCGTTCTGGGTCCCCTGAGCCGATCGGCTCTTCGGACTGGGGTTTTCGCAAACTCTTTGCTATATTGACTTTCGGAACCGTCGCCCCCGCTTATTCGCGCCCGGCCGACGGACCAAGGAGAACGGAATGAAGAAAGCATCCTCGACCCTCATCGCTCTCGCTGTGCTCGGCATGGCCCTGGTTCCCCTTGCGGGCTGCAAGAAGAAGGCGCCGACGCAGACCGCCGACGCCCGACCCCCGGTGACCGCCGCCAAGCCCCCCGAGAAGGAGGTCGCGCCGCCTCCGGCCGCGGCCCCGTCCAAGGACGTCGAGGTGACGGAAGTCCTGGCGATGGACATCGACGTGCTCAACAAGAAGGGTTACCTCTCGGATGCGTTCTTCGACTACGACCAGTCCGATCTGCGTGAGGACGCCCGCTCGGTCCTCGCCGGCGACGCGCAGTGGCTCAAGAAGCACGCGACCGTCCAGGTCCTGATCGAAGGCCACTGCGACGAGCGCGGCACGGCGGCCTACAACCTGGCGCTCGGCGACCGCCGCGCCAACGCCGCCAAGGAATACCTGATCTCGCTCGGCATCGACGGCTCGCGCCTGCGCACGGTGTCGTACGGGAAGGAGCGCCCCTTCTGCACCGAAGCGAACGAAAGCTGCTGGCAGAAGAACCGGCGCGCTCACCTCGTCATCACGGCCAAGTAGACTTGACGTCTCTCAGGCGCTTCTTCCTGGCTGGTCTTTCCTCGGCGGCCCTCCTCGCGGGGGCCGCCTGCGTCTCGTCGAGCGACATCGACGCCCTGCACCGCCAGATGAACGACATCCAGAAGCAGATCCAGGCGCTCGAGCGCAAGTCGTCCAGCAAGGAAGAGGTCGAGAAGCTCAACCAGAACGTCGCCACGCAGACGCAGCAACTGCTCAA
The DNA here is from genome assembly GCA_963843325.1 of uncultured Acidobacteriota bacterium. Lineage (GTDB taxonomy): Bacteria > Acidobacteriota > Thermoanaerobaculia > UBA5066 > Gp7-AA6 > DAHUXD01. Next base: position 320,561 of record CAWJKC010000008.1, on the reverse strand, counting down.
GTCCAACGCGGACACCGCCGTCAAGCTCGGCGAGCTGACGACGAAGATGGAGCAGCTCGAGGCCAAGCTCGAGGACACCAACCGCCGCCTCTCGCAGCTCTCCCAGCAGATCGCCGAGACGCAGGGCGACCTGCTGCGCCTGCGCAGCAACGGCGCGCCGGCCCCGCCCCCTCCGGCGGGCAGCCAGGCCTCGCCCGCCGCCCCGGCCGCGGCGCCCGGCCGCGCCGCGCCCTCGCCGGCCGAGCTGTACGACACCGCCTACGGTGACTACACGAAGGGCCGCTACGCCCTGGCGACGCAGGGCTTCGAGGACTACCTCGCCAGCTACCCCTCGACCGACCTCTCCGACAACGCCCAGTACTGGATCGGCGAATCGCACTACGCCCAGAAGAAGTATCCCGAGGCGATCGCCGACTTCGAGAAGCTCCTGAAGCAGTGGCCCGCCAGCGACAAGGCCCCGGCCGCGCTGCTCAAGAAGGGCTACGCGATGCTCGAGCTCGGCCAGAAGGCCGAAGCCGTCGTCCAGCTGCAGTACGTCATCCACGAATTCCCGAGCTCGGAAGAAGCGCGGCTCGCCCGCGCGAAGCTCAAATCCATCGGCGTCGAAGCGAAATAATCACACGAGCGGGAGGACCCGAAGGCGTCTTCCCCGGAGAGCAGGAGTCTCATGGCCAACATCAAGTCCGCCGAGAAACGAAACCGTCAGATGACCAAGAAGCGCGCCCGGAACAAGTCCCGCGTCTCGCGGCTGCGCACCGCCGTCAAGAAATACGGCGCGCTCGACGCAACGAAGAAGACCGAGTCCGTTTCGGCCACCCATTCCGAGATCGACCGCGCCCGCGCCAAGGGCGTGATCCACAAGAACGCCGCCGCCCGGTACAAGTCGCGCCTGGCCAAGAAGGCCGCCAAAGCCACCAAGAAGTAGGGCCGCTCTCGCTTCTCCTCGGGCACGCCCCCCTCACCCCTGCCCTCTCCCCCCTCACGGGTGGAGAGGGTGTTGTGTTTTCAGGCCGACGTCACGTCGCAGCCGATGCGCCGAAGGCGCGAGCGACGGCTAAAACCCTCGAGCATGCTGGTGACCAGGCTCTGCGCGAAGCGGTCGGCCACCCGGTCGATCGCGTTGTTGACGAGGTCGGCATACGAGGCCGCGGTCTCCGAGAACTGGTAGTTGTCGCGGAAGGTGAAGGCGGGGTTCTCCCAGACCGACGCGCCCTCGGGGAGCGTCTTGAGCGCGACGCGCGCCGTCACGCGCACCTGGTAGTCCGTCGCGCGGCCCTGGGAATCGAACGCGACCGGATAGAGGTCGAAGGCCAGAACCGTGCCGGAGAGCTCCGCGTTGGCCCCGTCGGGCCCCGACTGCACCTTGAAGCGGCCCCGCGAGGCGAGCTCGCGGGCAATGGCCTCGGAGAAGCGCTGCTCCACCTGGATCTGCTGCGTCCGGTTCTCGAGTGTCGTGAACTGGATGACGCGGATCGACTCGGGCAGCGAGGATCCCTTGCCGACCAGTCCATATCCGCAGCCGGCCGCGAGGAGGGCCGCGGAGAGGGCGAGCAGCGCGACGGCCGTCCGACGGCTCAACGCACGACCAGGTTGAGCAGCCGGTCGGGCACGAACACGGTCCGCGTGATCTCCTTGCCCTCGACCCAGCTCCGGATCCGTTCGTCCGAGCGCAGCAGGGCCATGGCGTCCGATTCGGAAGCGCCCCGGACCACCTCGAGCTTGCCGCGGACCTTGCCGTTGACCTGGACGACGAGCGTGACGCCGACCGGCGTCGCCAGCTCCGGGTCGAAGGCCGGCCACGCCGACTCGACGAGAAATCCCTTCTCTCCGAAGCGCCGCCACCACTCCTCCGTCAGGTGCGGCGCGATCGGATGGAGCAGCTGCAGGAGCGTCCGCGCCGCCGCGCGCAGGGTCGCCGGAGTCTCCACGCCTTCGTCGAGCGCGTCGGAGATCCCCCGCTGGAACTCCATCAGCGCCGCGATCGCGGTGTGGAAGTGGAAGCGGCGGGCGTCGTCGCTGACGCGCTCGATCGAGCGGTGGGTCAGACGCGACAGCGGCGTATCCCGCGGACCGTCGGCGGATCCCGCCGGCGCCGCCCGCTCGTGGACGCGCGCGCAGAGATCGTGGACGCGGTTCAGAAACCGGTAGGCGCCGGCCACGCCGTCCTCCGACCACTCGGACTCCTTCTCGGGCGGCCCGATGAAGAGCGTGTACAGCCGCACCGTGTCGGCGCCGTAGCGCTCGATCAGCTCGTCCGGCGACACCGTGTTGCCGCGGGACTTGGACATCTTCTCGATCTTGCCCGTCGCCGCGTTCAGGCGCGTGATCATCCCCTGGTTGAAGAGGCGCTCGAACGGCTCCTCGAGGTGCACGAGGCCCATGTCCTTGAGCACCCGGCAGATGAAACGCGCGTACAGCAGGTGCAGGATGGCGTGCTCGATGCCGCCGATGTACTGATCGACCGGCATCCAGCGCCGGACCCGCTCCGTGTCGACCATCTTCGCGGTGTCCGCCGGATTGAGGAAGCGCAGGTAGTACCAGGACGAGTCGACGAAGGTGTCCATCGTGTCGGTCTCGCGGCGCGCCGCGCCGCCGCAGCGCGGGCAGTCGACCTGCGACGAACGCCGCGGACTTCTCGAGCGGATTGCCCTCGACGCCGCGAAACTCGACGTCCTCCGGGAGCAGGACCGGCAGGTCCTTGTCCGGCACGGGCACGACGCCGCAGGACGGGCAGTGGATCGCCGGGATGGGCGTGCCCCAGTAGCGCTGGCGGGAGATCAGCCAGTCGCGCAGGCGGTAGCCCACCTTGCCCTTGCCCAGCCCCCTCTGTTCGAGCCACTGGATGGCCACGCGGATCGCCTGCGGGCCGTCGGGCGTGCCGTCCCACTCGCCGGAATGGCAGAGGTGGCCCTCGTGCAGGAGCGGCCCCTCCATCGAGGCCGGGTCGATCTCCTCCTCCCCCGTCCGATAGACCGGGCGAATCGGGAGGCCGTACTGCCGCGCGAACTCGAAGTCCCGCTGGTCGTGGGCCGGGACGCCCATGATCGCGCCGGTGCCGTACTCGGGCAGGACGAAGTTCGCGAGCCAGACCGGGATCTTCTCGCCGTTGCCCGGGTTGACCGCGAAGGCGCCGGTCGCGAGGCCCTCCTTCTCGCCGCCCTCGGCTTCCCGCTCGAGGCGCGACTCGCGCCGGACGCGATCGACGAATTGCGCGATCTCCGCGGCCTTGCCCGAGCCCTTCGCCAGCAGCGCCACGGCGGGATGCTCGGGCGCGAGAGCCAGAAAGGTCGCGCCGTGCAGCGTGTCGGGCCGGGTCGTGAAGACGGTGACCGGCTCGGGCAGCCCATCGACCGCGAACAGGATCTCGGCGCCCTCGGAGCGCCCGATCCAGTTGCGCTGCATCGTCTTGACGCGGTCCGACCAGTGCGGCAGGTTGTCCAGCCCCTCGAGCAGCCGCTCGGCGTAGTCGGTGACCCGGAAGAACCACTGCGTCAGATCGCGGATCTCGACGGCGTCGCCCGACCGCTCGCAGCGGCCGTCCACGACCTGCTCGTTGGCCAGCACCGTCCGGCAGCCCGGACACCAGTTGACCGGAGCCGTCTTGCGGTAGGCCAGGCCCCGCTCCCACATCCGCAGGAAGAGCCACTGGTTCCAGCGGTAGTAGGCCGGATCGCAGGAGGCGAGCTCCTTGGACCAGTCGTAGAGGCATCCCAGGGCGTTCAGCTGCTCCTTCATGCGCGCGATGTTGCCGAGCGTGTACTCGCGCGGGGGCACGCCGCTCTGGATCGCCGCGTTCTCGGCCGGCAGGCCGAAGGCGTCCCATCCCATCGGGTTCAGGGCCTTGCGTCCGGCCATCCGCTCCCGGCGGTACAGGGCGTCGCCCAGGATGTAGTTGCGCCCGTGTCCGACGTGCAGGCGGCTGCCGGAGGGGTACGGGTACATGTTGAGCATGTAGAACTCGTTGCCCGGCACGGCGGTGTCGACCTCGGCGACGCGGGCCTCGGCCCACAGGCGCTGCCACTTCGCTTCGATCTCGGAGGGGGCGTATTTCTCGGCCATTCGGACGGCGAATATAACCGAACGGCGCCGGGCGGCGGACGAAGGACTAGCGACCGCCTCCGGTCGGGCCGCACGCGCAGCGTGGCGTCCGGCAGCTTGAGCAGCGGATAGTCCAGCCGGCCCGACGTCTCGCGCTCGGTCAGGGTCAGGCCGCGCGGGCGCTCGAGGGCGCGGGAGCCGAACGGGATGTACCGGGCGTCCACGCCGTTGATCGAGGCCGACGGGTCCGAGAAGACGAACCCGCGGTCCGCGTAGTAAATCTCGATCCAGCGGTGGTAGAGACCGCCGATGCGCGAATCGTAGCCGTCCGTCCCGGGCCGGGCGCGCAGGACGCCCTGCACCGTCCGCGCGCCGATGCCCGCCCGCCGGAGCAGGTCGACCGCCAGCTCCGCGAGACCGACGCAGTGCGCGCGCCGGGACGCAAAGACCGACGCGGGGTCCTGCTTGCGCCCGCGGTCGGCGTCGTAGCGGACGGTCGAAGCGATCCCGGCGAGGATGCGCTCCACGGCGAGCGCCTGCGTCCGGGCGTCGCCGACGAGCGCGAGGGCGTAGGCGTCCCGCTCGGGCGAGGCCGGCAGCGCCGGATCGCGGGGCGCGCCCGTCGGGTACGCCGCGCGGCTCTCGAGCGGTCCCCCGCTGACCCGCACCCGCAGCTCCAGCGTGCCGTCGGGCAGGGGCGCGACACCGAGCGAGTAGCCGTCGTTGTCGTACTGGTCGAAGATCCCCGCGCTCGCGCCGGACGCGAGGTACACGGCGAGCTCGTCGGCGCCCGCGGCCGCCGCCGCGGCCAGGAAGGCCGCCGCAAGGGCCGCGCCGGACCCTCACGAGGATTCGACCGTCTCCCCGCGCCGGCCCTTCAGGACGCCGTCGAGGATCCCGTTGATGAACTGCGAGGACTTGGGCGTCGAAAACCGCTTGGCGATCTCGAGCGCCTCGTCGATGACGACCGGCCGCGGCGTGTCGGGCTCGTGCAGCAGCTCGAAGAGCGCGAGGCGCAGGATGTTGCGGTCCACGACGGGCATCCGGGTCAGCCGCCAGTGGTCGGCCTGTTTCGAGATGATCGCGTCGAGGTCCTCGCGGTGGGACAGCGTGCCGGACACGAGCCGGCGCGTGAAGTCCTGGATGCCCTCGGGCGCCTTCTGCAGGTCGTCGGAGCGCAGGAACATCTCCTGCGGCGCGGTGCCCGACACGTCGTGCTCGTACAGCATCTGGAGCGCGAGCTCCCGGGCCTTGCGGCGGGCGCCCATCGTCAGGCCTTCCCGAGGCTGCGGCGCAGGTTCGCCATCTCGATCGCCGCCTCGGCGGCCTCGACGCCCTTGTCCGTTCGCTCGCGGGCCTGCTCCATCGTTTCGCACGTGAGGATCCCGAACCCGATCGGGATTCCCGCCTGGATCGTCAGCGCCGCGAGCGCGGAGGCGACCGAGTGGCCGAGCACCTCGTGGTGGGTGGTCTCCCCGCGCACGATCGCCGCGAGCGCGACCACGGCGTGGAAGCGGCCCGAATCGATGAGGGCCTTGGCCCCGGCGGCGACCTCGAAGGCGCCGGGCACGCGCGCCACCGAGACGTCGGCCGCGCGGGCCCCGCGGCGGCGCAGCGTGTCGAGGGCGGCGGTGAGCATGGCGTCCGTCACGGTGGGATTCCACCGCGCGCACACGACGCCCACGCGCAGTCCCTCCGCGTCGAGGCTGCCCTCGTACTGCCTCGGAGAGAAAGACGCCGCGGCGCGGCGCGCAACGCGCATGCTCAAGGAACTGACCCTCTTTCGAAGAAGAGGAATTGTAACCCGAGGCTAGGCCGGGGTGAACAGCCGGTCGAGCTCGGGCGTCTCGCCGTAGTTGCGGACGTAGCGGGCCCGGAACTGCTCCGGCGTGTAACGGGGCGGCTGAGGGCCCTGGTGCTCGAGGCAGAACACGGCCGCCACGCTGCCGATCCGGCCGGCGACCGGCCACGGCGCCCCGATCCGCAGGCCCCGGAGCAGCCCCGCGCGGTAGGCGTCGCCGACCCCCGTCGGATCGAGCGCCTCCGTTTCGACGCTGGCCGCCGGCACGTGGTGCACCAGCCGGCCGTCCGGGCCGAACGGCGCATGGATGGCGGAGCCGTCGGGCCCGTGCGTGACGATGAGGACGGGCACCTCGCGCTCCATCTGCTCGCGGGTCAGCCCGGTCTTGTTCGTGAGGATGCCGAACTCGTACTCGTTGACGATCAGGATCTCGGCTCCCTCGAAGCCCGCCCGCATCTCGTCCCCCGAGAGCCGCGTCACCTGCTGGCTGGGGTCGTAGAGAAACGGGATCCGCCGCTGGCGGCAGTACGCCGCGTGGGCGGCCATCGCGGGCGGATCGTTGGGCGAGATGACGACGAAGGCGATGGAGTCCGGATCGAGCGTCTCCAGGGAGAACCGGTGCGCGCGCGCCATGGCGCCCGTGTAGAAGGAAGCCACCTGGTTCTGGTCCTGGTCCGTCGAGCAGAAGAAGGACGCCGTGAAGAGGTCCGGATCGAGCGCGAGCCCCGACACGTCGACGCCGTGCGCTTCGAGGCGGTCCCGGTATTCGGCCGCATCCGCGCCGGCCGTCGCGAACAGCAGCGGCCGCTCGCCGAGCAGCGCCAGACCCCAGGCGATGTTCGGGCCGCAGCCGCCCGGCACGCGGCGCATCTCGTCCACGAGGAACGACACCGACAGGCGCGACATCCGGTCCGGGATGAGGTGCTCGGTGAACTTTCCGGGAAACGTCATCAGGTAGTCGAAGGCCACCGAGCCGGTGACCACGATGCGTCCGTCCGTCCTCACAGGTACCTCCCCGCGATCGGCCTCAGTCGCTCGCCGTGCCTCCTCCGAGACCGCCTTGCGGTCCGTGATGATTCCGTAGCGCATCGCGTCGCGGCAGCCGCAGGCCCGTCGCGCATCGACCCGCGCGACGGCCTCGGTCAGGGCCCGGCGCGCGGCCGCGGCGTTCTCTCCGAGGATCGCCACGATGGACTCGACCGAGACGGCGCTCCGTCGCCTCGCGCCAGCAGTCGTAGTCGGTCACGAGCGCGAGGCTCGCGTAACAGATCTCGGCCTCGCGGCACAGCCGCGCCTCCGTCAGGTTCGTCATCCCGATGACGTCCGCGCCCCAGGACCGATAGAGATTCGACTCGGCGCGCGTCGAGAACTGGGGCCCTTCCATGCAGACGTACGTCCCCCCGCGGTGGACCTGGAGGCCTCCCGCGCGCCCGCCCTCCGCGAGCGCGCGCGCGAGCTCCGGGCAGACGGGGTCCGCGAGACTCGCGTGCGCGACGATCCCGCCGCCGAAAAACGTGTCGGCGCGGTGCCGCGTCCGGTCGATGAACTGGTCCGCCACCACCGCATGGCGCGGCGCCAGCTCCTCCCGCAGGCTCCCGCAGGCCGAGGCCGAGAGCAGCGCGTCGCACCCGAGCATCTTGAACCCGCAGACGTTGGCCCGGTAGTTGATCTCGGACGGCGAGATCCGGTGTCCCCGCCCGTGCCGCGAGAGAAACGCAACCGGCACGCCGCCCAGGCGGCCCGTGAAATAGGCGTCGGACGGGCGCGCCGAACGGCGTCTCGAGACGCTCCTCGCGAAGCCCCTCGATCGCCGACAGGTCGTAGACGCCGCTGCCGCCAACGAGCCCGACCCGTCCCGCCCCGCTCACGACACGACTCCCGCCCGGTGCCGCTCGATGGCCGACACGACCCGCTCGGCGAGGCCGAGTGCGCCGAGCCCAACCTCGCCCGTGACGAGCGGGTCGCGCCGCTGCCGCACGGCGGCGGCGAAGTCGGAGAGCTCGCGGCCCAGCGGATCGCCGGCATCGACCGGGATCTCCTCGGGGACGACGCCGGAGCGCGCCCCATCGCGGCGCAGGCGGTGAGCCGTCACCGTGCGCGCCTGCATGTCGATCGAATAGTAGAGCGGCGGAGCGAAGACGCGCAGCTTGCGCATCGGCTCGGTCGAAACGCGGGAGGCGGTCAGGTTGGCGACGCAGCCCCCATCGAACTCGATCCGGGCGTTGGCAATGTCGACCCGATCCGTCAGCACCGGCATTCCCGCCGCTCGCACCTCGAGGACCGGGCGACCGACGAGTGCCAGGACGATCTGCAGGTCGTGGATCATCAGGTCGAGCACCACGTCGATGTCGAGGCTGCGCGCGGTGGGAACGCCGAGCCGGTGCCCCTCGATGAAGAGGGGCGCGGACACTCCGCGCAGGACCGCGTCGACCGCCGGGTTGTACCGCTCGACGTGGCCGACCGCGAGGACGCGGCCATGCGCGCGCGCGAGCTCCACCAGGGACTGCGCTTCGCGGGAATTGGTGGCGATCGGCTTCTCGACGAGCACGTCGAGCCCCCGCTCGAGGAACAGGCGCGCGAGCGTGGCGTGCGAGGCGGTCGGCGTGGCCAGCACGACGGCCTCGGCGCTCTCGGCCACCTGCTCCGGCCCCGACAGAGCGGTCGTCCCCTGCTCGCGCGCCACCTCTTCGGCCCGGCCGATGTGGTGATCGTGCACCCCCACGAGGGCGACCCCGGGGATCTGCGCCGCCACGCGCGCATGCTGGCGTCCGAGATGGCCCACCCCGACCACCGCCAGGCGAACCGGCCCGGCCCCGCTCATCGGGCGGGGCGGCTCACTTGATGAAGCCTCGCTCGCTCGAGCGAATGAACTGCACGAGCTCCTCCACGTCCGGCTGGCCCTGCAGTTCTTCGCCGATCCGTTCGAGGGCCTGGCTCGTGTTGAGCTTGGACTTGACGAGGAAGCGGTAGGCCTTCTGGAGCGCCTCGACCCGCTCGTCGGAGAACCCGGCGCGCTTGAGGCCGATGGTGTTGATCCCGTAAGTCTTGGGATTCTCGAGGCCGTCGGTGCGGCAGAACGGAAGCACGTCCTGGCGACATCCGGTGTAGGCGCCGAGGAAGGCGAACACTCCCACGCGGCAGAACTGGTGGAGGGCGTTGAAGGCCCCGATCTTGGCGTTCGAACCCACCACCACGTGCCCCGCGAGGACCGCGTAGTTTGCCAGCACGACCTTCGATCCGATTCGATTGTCGTGCCCGACGTGGGTATAGTTCATGAAGTAGTTGTCGTCGCCGACGACCGTCTCGCCGCCCCCGGTCGCGGTCCCCCGCTGCACCGTCGAAAACTCGCGAAAGACGTTGCGCGAACCCACGACCAGGCGCGTGGGTTCGCCCCGGTACTTCAGGTCCTGCGGCTCGAAGCCGAGGGCCGCGTGGGGAAAGATGCGGTTGTCCTCGCCGAAGACCGCCGGGCCCTCGAGCGTGGCATTGTTTCCCACGGTCGTCCGATCTCCGAGCGCGACGCCGTCGCCGATGACGGCGTACGGCCCGATCGAGACTCCCTCCCCGAGCTCGGCGCCCGGCGAGACCACGGCCGACGGATGGATCATCACGCTGCTCACGGCCGCTCCACCAGAACCGAGAGGAGCTCGGCCTCGGCGCACACCTTCCCATCGACGGTCGCCGTCGCCTTGCATTTGCAGACCCGCGTCTTGAGCGACATGATCGATGCCTCGATCCGGAGTTGATCGCCCGGGACGACCGGGCGGCGAAAACGGCAGCGGTCGACGCCCGAAAGATAGAGAAGCTTCTTTTCCTTGTCCGGCGTGATCCCCAGCAGGGCGACGCCGGCCACCTGCGCCATCGCCTCGAGCACCAGGACCCCGGGCATCACCGGGTTTCCGGGGAAGTGTCCCTGGAAGAACTCTTCGTTGAACGTGACGTTCTTGATCCCGACCACGCGCTGGCCCGGCTCGAGCTCCAGGATCCGATCCACGAGCAGGAACGGGTAGCGGTGCGGAAGCGTTTTCAGGATTTCTTCGATCCGGAGCTCCAAGGCGGTCCCCCTTTCTCCAGCTGAGCGAGCGCGCCCTCGAGCGCGGAGATCCGCGCCAGGGCCGCTTCGAGCTTCCCGACGAGGGCCGCTCGTTTCAAGAACTCCCGGTGCGGCAGGGCAGGCATTCCCGAGACGATTTGTCCCGCCGCGACCCGACCCTGCCGCGCGATGCCGGCCTGGCCCGTCAGGATGGCGCCGTCGCCGATCGTCGCGTGATCCGAGACGCCCACCTGCCCCGCGAGCGTCACGCCGCGTCCCAGGCGCGAGGATCCCCCGATGCCGGCCTGACCGCAGAGGATCGAATGCTCGCCCACGGTCACGTTATGCCCCACTTGAACGAGGTTGTCGACCTTTGTCCCGCGTCCGATGACGGTTTCGCCGAGGGTGGCCCGGTCGACGGTGGCGTTGGCTCCGATCTCGACGTCGTCCTCCAGCCTCGCGATGCCCACCTGCGGGACCTTCCGATGCCCCTTGCCATCCCACACGTAGCCGAACCCGTCCGACCCGACGACGGCGCCGGGCTGCAGGATGCACCGGTCGCCCACCTTGCACCGAGCCAGGATGGCCGCGCCCGGCCCGATCACGCAGTCCGCTCCGACCTCGGCTTCCGCGCCGACGAACGCGCCCGCGCGCACGCGGGTCCGAGCGCCGATCCTCGCCCCCTTCTCGACCGTGGCTCCGGCGGCGACCGACGCACCCGCCCCGAGCCGCGCGGTGCGATGGATGAAGGATCCGCGAGCCGCTCCCGCGGGAGTGCGTTCGTCGGGGTGCAGGCTCGCGAGCCACACGGACAGGGCGAGTTGCGGAGACGCCACGACCACGCAGGGCTTGCCCGCGGAAAACTGCGCGTCGGGAACGAGGAGCGCCCCGGCGCGGCTGGCTTTGGCCTCGCGCACGCGCCGGTCGTCGGCGACCCAGGACAGGTCACCGGGACCCGCCGTGTCGAGCGTCGCGACGCCGGTCAGGCGAGCGCCGTCGTCCCCGTGCACGCGGCCGCCCACCGCCGCGGCGACATCGCCGAGGGTGAAGCCTTTCCCGGGGCGGCGGGACGCCGGGGCCTGCCGGGGCCCTGACGAGGGGCGCGCGAGCGGGCCACGGCGTCTCGAATCCCGAGTCCGGAGCTACGGCTTCTTCGTCGGTGCCGGCGCCGGAGCGGCCGGTTTGGCGGGCGCGCCGGTCTTCGGCGCCGCGTCGGCCGCCGGCTTCGCTGCGGGCACGGCGACGGTCGTGTTGAACACCTTCAGGACCTCGTCCGTGATGTCGACCGAATCCTCGACGTAGACGAGGCCGGACTGGAACTTGTTCAGGATGAGCGTGTACCCCTTCTCCTTGCCGACCTGGTTGATGACCGGGAAGACGCGCCGCTCGAGCTCCGAGAGCTCCTTCTTCTGGGCCGCCTCGAGGTCGCGGTTGGCGTCGTCCTGGAAGCGCTTGAAGGCGATCGCCTTCTCCTGGTAGCTCTTCTGGAGCGCATCGCGCTTGTCGTCGGCCATCGCCGACCCCTGGTCGGCCAGCTTCTGCTCCATCTCGCGGAGCTCCTTGGAGAGCTTTTCGCCCTCTTCCTTCTTCACGTCGTTCAGTTTCTTGACCCGGTTGAAGGCTTCCTTCCCGAGCGCCGATTCCTGAACGAGGCGTTCGACGTTGATCACGCCGATCTTGAGCGGCCCCGCCGCGGGCGCGGGTGCTGCGGTTCCCTGGGCACTGGCAACGGCCGCGATCAGGGCGGCCGCCACCGCAAAGGCAAAGCGTTTCATTCCAACTCCTTCTTACGCGAAAGCGCCGAAGTGTAGCAAAACCTCCGCCCGACACAACAGGCTCGTTTTGAAGGCCATTCCGGCGATCTCGGACGCGCCGGCCGCAGCCGACCGGGGCTTGCTTCGAAGCCTGAACGGCCCTCGTCGCCGACCTTCCCCGCTCCCGTCCGCGCGTCGAGCGCGGCTTAAAACGTCCGGCCGATCGAGAACGTGAAGCCCGACTTCTTCTCCGTGAGGTTCTGGATCGGGAATCCGAACTGGTCCAGCGGTTGGACCGGGTGCAGGTTGATGGCGTAGATGAACCGCAGGGGCGCCTGGAAGATGGGCAGGAACACGCGCAGCTCCATGCCGAAAGCCGAGCGGATGTTCGTCAGGTCGAAGGACTGGGTGTCGTAGTAGTTGTTGCCGAAGTCCACGAAGGCGAGCAGCGTGGCCGGTCCGACCGTCAGGAACTGGTACTCGACGTTGATGACGAAGAACTTGTTCCCGCCCAGGATCCGGCCGTCCGCGTCGGTGAAGACGACGTTGGTCTTGGGATGCAGCGGCACGATGGCGCCCTGCGAGAACCCGCGCATGCTCTGCTCGCCGCCGAGCTGGAACCGCTCGAACACCTGCAGGTCGGTGCCGTTGACGGCCGTGACGAACCCGATCTCCCCATTGAGCGCGAGCAGCGTGTTGCGCGGCCACCGCACCGGGATGTAGATCGTCGAGCCGAGCGTCGGCTTGATGAACGCGTTCGTGCCGCCGAAGAAGGCCGGCGCGATCTCGACGGCCCCAAAGAGACGGAACCCCTTCGTCGGGTTCATCGGGTCGTTCCGGCTGTCGTAGCGGTAGGCCGGCGTCAGCGAGGACGACGTTCCGCTCGTGTCGATGAACTTCTGCGGCGGCGTCGGCTGCCCGGGCGGGGTCGGGGCGGCGCGGGCGGGATAGCTCGCCGTGATGTCCTGGTACGAATACAGCAGCGACGCCGAATCGAACAGCCCGATGCCCTTGCCATAGAAGACCGTGCCGCCCTGGCGCTGCTCCGTCTGGGACGAATACACGACCTTGCGCCGGAAGAGCGAGGCGCCGACCGACTGGTTCTTGTCCATGAACCACGGGATCGTGTAGGACAGGTCGAAGTAGTTCGAGGTCTTTCCCAGCTGCGCCGAGACCCCGATGATCTCGCCGCGCCCGAGGAAGTTGCGCGTCTGGAACGAGAACTGCCCGAAGAAACCGTCGAACCCGGAGTACCCGGCGCCGAACTGGATCTCGTTGCGGCTGGTCTCCTGCCCCTTCAGGACGATGTCGACCTTCTTCTCCTCGCCGCGCACGCCGAACTGCGGCTCCTCGCCGAGCTTGAAGTACCCGAGCTGGGAGATCTTCTGGATGCTCTTCTTGATCGCTTCCATGTCCATCACGTCGCCTTCGTCGAGGCCGAATTCGCGCCGGATGACCTTGTCGCGCGTCTGCGTGTTGCCCTGCACCTCGAGACGCCCGAGGTAGTACTTGTCGCCCTCGAAGATCCGGACCTCGACGTCGACGCGGTGGTCGCCCACCTCTTTCAGGTTCGGGTCGGCGAACCAGTAGATGTAGCCGCGCGTCTTGTACATGTTCTCGATCGAAGCCATGCCTTCGAGGAGGTGATCGCGATTCAGGATCGAGCCCGGCGGCAACTCCCAGAACTGCTTGAGGAGCAGCGGACCCGGGTAGACCGCGGGCTCCGGCGGGTCGGCGGGCTGGCCGTTCTGCTGGACGCGGACGACGGTGATGTTGTTCGTGTAGAACTTGTCTCCCTGCACGATCGGCACCGTGATGCGCACCCGCCGCTTCAACTTGGTCGGCTTGGCCGTCGGGTTGGTGATGTAGACGTCGAGGATCGGGTCCTTGACGACGACGTCCTTGTACCCCTTGGACTGGTAGAGACCCTTGATGCTCTCGACGTCGGCCTCGTAGTTGGCCTGGTTGTAGACGGTGTCGTCGGAGAGGATGCGCCAGAACGTCGCGACTTTCGTCTTGTGCATCGCGTTGCGCAGCGCCTGCGCGGAGACGTCGGCGTTGCCGGTGAAGTTGATGGATTCGATCTTGACCTTTTCGCCTTCGTCGATCAGGAAGACGACCTTCTTCTCGGTCTTGGAAATGTCCTCGATCCGATAGTCGATGCTCGCGCTCCGGAACCCCTGCTCGATGTAGTAGTCGGCGATCGTCGACCGCGCCCGCGCCACGTCGCGCAGCGAGAGGGGGGCGCCGGGCCGCACGGTGACCTTGTTCTCCTTGAGGCGGTCCTTGATCTGCGAGGTCGAGAGCTTCTTGTTGCCCGTGAAGTCGACGTCCTTGACGAGCGGGCGCTCCTCGACGGTCACGACGAGCGTGACGCCGGCGGACGAGGGTTCCGCCTCGACCTTCGCGTTCTCGAGAAGCCCCGTGTCCCAGAGCGCGGCAAAGTTCTGGCGGACCTTTTCGGGGTCGTACTTGTCGCCGACCTTGATGCCCAGGTAGTGCGCGATCGTGTCCGGCGACACGGTCTGGTATCCGACCACGCGAAAGCCGACGATGGTGTCCGGGCCCGCGGGAGCCGCGGGCACGACGGGCGGAGCTTCCGAAGGGGGGACCGCGGGCGCCTCGACTCCGGGGGCGGCCGGAGTCGGAACGGGCGCCGGGGCCGACGGGACCGGTTGCGGCGTGGGTGAGGGCGGGGGCTCCTGGGCTCGCGCGTGCGAAAGCGCCAGCATCGCCGCGGCAAGCACCGCGGCCCCTCGGGGCCCTCCTCGCAAAGAGTTACTGCCCCTGGGGGATCGGCTCGCCTTCGCGCGCCGTGACTCGCAATCCATCCGGCCCCACCCGAACCTCGATCGCTTCGAGACGCTCGTCGCGGGCGGCGATCAAGAGCTCGGAGACCGGGTCCTCGACATGTTTCTGGATGGCGCGCCGCAGCGGCCGCGCACCCATGTTCGGATCGTCTCCGCTCTGGGCGAGCAGCCATTCGATCGCTTCGTCGTCGATGTCGATCCACGCGCCCTTGCCGGCGATCGTCGTGTTGACGTCGTCGATCAGGAGGCGGCAGATCTTGGCGAGCTCGGGCCTCGCCAGCGGATGGAAGACGATGACGTCGTCGATCCGGTTGATGAATTCGGGAGAGAAGTCGCGGCGCAGCTCCTTCAGGACCAGCTCCTCGATCTCGCGGTTGCTCTGGACGTCGCGCCCGCCGCCGAAGCCGACGCGGCTGCGGTTGACGAGGTGCTTGGTCCCGATGTTCGAGGTCATGATGATCAGCGTGTTCTTGAAGTCCACGACGTTGCCGTACGCGTCCGTCAGGATGCCGTCCTCGAGGATCTGGAGCAGGAGGTTCGCGATGTCGGGATGCGCCTTCTCGATCTCGTCGAACAGGATCACGCTGTAGGGATTGCGGCGGATGCGCTCGGTCAGCTGACCGCCTTCCTCGTGGCCGACGTAGCCCGGGGGCGAGCCGATCAGCTTGGAGACGGCGTGCTTCTCCATGTACTCGGACATGTCGAAGCGCACGAGCGACTTCTGGTTCTCGAACATGAACTCGGCCAGCCGCCGGGCGACCTCGGTCTTGCCGACGCCGGAGGGGCCCAGGAAGATGAAGGAGCCCATCGGGCGGTTCGGGTTGTTGACGCCGAGGCGCGAACGCCGGATGGCCTTCGAAACGCCGATGATCGCGGCCTCCTGGCCGACGATGCGCCGCCGGAGGGCGTCCTCCATGTGCAGGAGCTTCTCGGCCTCTTCCATCTCGAGCGACGCGACGGGGATGCCCGTCCACGAAGAGATGATCTCCTCGATGTCGCGCCGGGTGACCTCCTGCGTCGCCTCGCTGCGCTCGGCCGACTGGGCCTTGGCGCGCTCGATCTCTTCCTTGAGCTCGATCTCCCGCTCGCGCAGGAAGACCGCCTTCTCGAAATCCTTGTCCGAGATCGCCTTCTTCATCTCCTTGACGATCTGGCGGATCTCGACTTCGAGCTTGCGCAGGTTCTGCGTGTCGGCGCACGCGGCGCAGCTTCACCTTCGCGCCCGGCCTCGTCGAGGATGTCGATGGCCTTGTCCGGGAAGAACCGGTCCGTGATGTAGCGGTTGGACTGGTAGACCGCGGTCTTGATCGCCTCGGCCGAGTAGCGCACCTTGTGGAACTGCTCGTAGCGGTCCTTGACCCCCTCGAGGATCTCGAAGGTCTCGTTCTCCGAGGGCGCGGTCACGTGGATCGCCTGGAAGCGCCGCAGCAGGCTGCGGTCCTTCTCGATGTACTTGCGGTACTCCTTGAGCGTCGTCGCGCCGACGCAGGAGACCTCGCCGCGCGAGAGGGCCGGCTTCAGGATGTTGGCCGCGTCGAGCGAGCCCTCGGCCGATCCGGCGCCGATCAGGGAGTGGATCTCGTCGATGAAGATGATGAGGTCCGGGTTCTCCGCGCAGCTCGCGGATGATCCCCTTCAGGCGCTCCTCGAACTGCCCGCGGTACTTGGTGCCGGCGACGATGAGCGAGAGATCGAGCGCGAGGATCTTCTTGGAGGCCAGGAAAATCGGGACCGCGCCTTCCACGATCCGCGTCGCGAGCCCCTCGACGATGGCCGTCTTGCCGACGCCCGGCTCGCCGAGGAGGATCGGATTGTTCTTCGTGCGGCGCGAGAGGATCTGGATGATCCGCTCCACTTCCTTGTCGCGGCCGATCAGCGGATCGAAGGTGCCGGTTCCCGCCAGCTGCGTCAGGTCGCGGCTGTACTCGGCCAGGAACGGGAGCTCCTTCTTCTGCTTGGAAACCTCGCGCTCCTTGATGAGCGAGATCGTCTCCTCGCGCACGCCGTAGAGGTTGAACCCGCGCGCCGTCAGGAGGCGGCCGGCCACGCAGCCGTCGACCCGCAGCAGTCCGATGAGCAGGTGCTCCGTGCCGACGTAGGGGTGCATCATCGACTCGGCCTCGTGCGAGGCGTACGCGAGGATCTTCTTCGACTCCTCGGACAGCGGCAGCTCGGCGGTCGAGGAGATGCGCTCGACGAAGATCCGGTCCCCCTCGATCTCGCGGCGCACGTCCTCGGGCTTGACGTTGAAGCGCCCGAAGATCTCCTTGATGATGTCCTCGCCCTCGCGGAGGATCCCGAGCAGCAGGTGCTCGGACTCGATCACCTTGGAGCCGAGCTTCGAGGCCTCGTACCGCGCGAAGAAGAGCGCGCGGCGCGCCTTCTCGTTGTACTTCTCAAACATGGGGGGCGAGCTCAGGCGCCATCGGGTTGGAACAGTTTGCGGCCATGGGGCGGGATCTCCGGATTCATCCTCGCTCTGGCAAACCTGTAGACGGAGAAATTCCTTCCCGCGACATCGTGAAAAGTCTATCACAGCGGGCCGCCAGATCGGGGTTGTGGGTGACGACGATCGTGGTCATCGCGCGCTCGCGGTGGAGCTCCCGCAGCAGCTCGAACACGCTGGCCGCGGCGGCCGCGTCGAGGTTGCCGGTCGGCTCGTCGGCGAGCAGCAGGCGCGGTCCCCGCGCCAGCGCCCGCGCGATCGCGACACGCTGCTGCTCCCCGCCCGACAGGGCGCGGGCCCCGTGGTCGCGCCGGTCGCCGAGGCCGATGCGCTCGAGCAGCTCGGCCGCGCGCCGGCGGGCCTCGCGTTCGGGAACGCCCGCGATCCGGTGCGGAAAGGAGACGTTTTCCTCGGCCGTGAACTCGGGCAGCAGGTGGTGGAACTGGAAGACGAACCCGATGTTCGCGTTGCGGAAGCGGGCGCGCTCTGCGGGGGACATGTCCTCGAGCGAGGACCCGAAGACCTCGACGCGTCCCGCGTCCGGGCGGTCGATCCCCCCGACGAGGTGGAGCAGCGTCGACTTGCCCACGCCCGAGGGGCCCATCACGGCCGCGAAGACGCCTTCCTCGAGATCGAGCGAGAGCCCCGAGAAGACGGTCACGGGAGCGCCTTCGCCGCGGTAGGTCCTGGCGAGGCCGGTGGCCCGGATCGCAAGCGTCACGGCGAGCTCCGCATTCTCAGCGCGACAACCGGATCGCCTCGCCCGGCGCCAGGCGCGCCGCCGCGCGGGCGGGCAGCACGGCCGCGGCCAGGGCGGTCAGCAGCGCGAAGGCGGCGATCGTGGCGACCTCCGCCGGGTGCACGGCGAACGGCACGTGCGACAGCATGTAGACGTCGGCCGGCAGGGGCACCAGGCGAAATCGTTCGAGGGCGAGCGAAAGCCCCACGCCGAGCAGCACGCCGGTCGCCGTGCCGAGCAGGCCGATGGCCGCCCCCAGCGTCAGGTAGATCCTCTGGAGCGAGGCCGGCGCCGCGCCGAGCGACGTGAAGACGCCGAGGTCGCGCTTCTTCTCGACGACGGTCAGCGCGATGTTGGACACGATGTTCAGCGCCGCGACGAGGATGACGAGCCCGACCGTCAGAAAGATGACGGTCTTCTCCAGGCGCAGCGCGAAGGCCAGCGGGGCGTTGAGCTCGCGCCACGTCGCGACGACGTAGCCGGCTCCGAGCGCCCGCTCGACCGCGCGGGCCGCGGACGCCGCTTCGAGCGGTTCGGCCAGCCGCGCCTCGAACGCGCCGGCGCCCTGCGCCATCCCCGAGAGCAGCCGGGCCGTCGACTCCGAGACCTCCACCTCGCCGGGCCGGTCGAGCGCGCTCGATCGCCGCACTTCCGAGACCGTGAGCACGGTCGTGATCGGGATCGGCCCGATCGGCGACAGCCGCGTGTGCGACGAGGTCAGGCGCAGCGCCTGTCCCTCCTGCACGCGCAGGCGCGCCGCCACGGGCCCGGTGATCCGCACGCCCGACTCCCCCACCGGGCGCGCGCCGTTGCGGTAGTGGACGGGCGCCGGCGCCTGCACGCCCTCGCCGTCGGACGCCCAGGCGCGCCCCTCGATCGACGCGGCGAGATCGACGACGCCGGGCAGCGACGCGAGCGCGGCGCGCACACGCTCCGGGTCCGCCAGCTGCGCCCCGCGCGCCGGCGACACGCGCAGGTGCGCGCTCTTGTCCATCATCTGCCGGCGAATCCGGTCCTGGAACCCGGAGAGCAGCGCGAGCGACACGATGAGGGCGGCCACGCCCACGGCCAGGCCCACGACGGAGATCGTGGCGATCAGAGCGACGTGCGCGCGGCGGCGCGAGGTCACGAGGTAGCGCAGCGCCACGAAGCTCTCGAAGCGCATCAGCCCGGCCCGCTCCTCGGGCGCAGCAGCGGAAACAGGATGACGTCGCGGATGGACGGACGATCCGTCATCAGCATCGTCAGCCGGTCGATCCCGACCCCTTCGCCGGCCGTGGGCGGCATGCCGTACTCGAGCGCCTCGACGTAGTCCTCGTCGTAGGGCGCGGCCTCCAGGTCGCCGCCCTCGCGCTCCTCGGCCTGCCGCCGGAAGCGGACGGCCTGCTCGGCCGCGTCGTTCAGCTCCGAAAAGCCGTTGGCGATCTCCATCCCGCCCGCGTAGAGCTCGAAGCGGTCCACCCACTCGGGGTCCTCCGGGCGCTGCCGGGAGAGGGGCGAGATCTCCGTCGGAAACTCCGTGATGAACGTCGGCTGCACGAGCTGCGACTCCGCGATCGCCTCGAACACCTCGGCGAGGAGCTTGCCCTTCTTGCCGCGGAAGCGCTCGGGACTCTCGACGCCGAAGCGCTGCGCCGCCGCGGCAAGTCCCGCCTCGGAGCCGAGCTCTTCGCGCGTGACGGCGCCGCGCGGGTCCTCGCGGGAGAACGCCACGACCGCCTCGCGCATCGTCAGGCGTCGAAAGGGCGGCGTCCAGTCGATCGTCGCGTCGCCCCACGGCGTCGTCACGCCGCCCGTGACCGCGCGCGCGAGCCCCGACAGCATTTCCTCGGAGAGGCGGATGAGGTCGTTGCCCTGCGAATAGGCCTCGTAGAACTCGAGCATCGTGAACTCGGGATTGTGGTGCGTCGAGATCCCCTCGTTGCGGAAGTTGCGGTTGATCTCGTAGACGCGCGGCATCCCGCCCACGACGAGGCGCTTCAGGTACAGCTCCGGGGCGATGCGCAGGAAGAGGTCGATGTCCAGCGCGTTGTGGTGCGTCCGGAACGGCCGCGCGATCGCGCCGCCGGCCAGCGGCTGCATCATCGGCGTCTCGACCTCGAGGTACCCGCGGCCGTCCAGAAAGTGACGGACGTAGCGCACGATCGCCGCGCGGCGCTCGAACACCTCGCGCGACTCGGGGTTGACCGCGAGGTCGAGGTAGCGCTGGCGGTACCGCGCCTCGACGTCCTTCAGCCCGTGCCACTTCTCCGGCAGGGGCCGGAAGCACTTGGCGAGGAACGTCAGCGCGCGGGCCTTCACCGACAGCTCGCCCGTGCGCGTGCGGAACACGTCGCCCTCGACGCCGATCCAGTCGCCGAGATCGAGCGCCTTGTAGAGCTCGAAGGCCGCATCGCCGACGGCGTCGCGACGCACGTACACCTGCAACCGTGAGCGGCCGTCGGACAGGTCGAGGAACCCGGCCTTGCCGGCCGTGCGCAGCGCGAGCACCCGACCCGCGGTCGTCGCGGCCGGCTTCTGGGCCTCGAGAGTCTCCCCGGCGGCGTCCTGGAAGCGGGAGCGGATGTCCGAGACCGTGTCGACGGCCGGGAAGCTCATCGGCGAATCGCCGAAGCCCAGCTCCTCGACGCGCCGCAGGTTCTCCCGCCGATTCCGGACGAGATCGCTTTCGGAGGGGGCCTCGGGGCCCGGCTTTTCGTCGATTCCGCTCATCGGAGCGGAGTATACGGGCCGGGGCCTAGGGGCGCGAATCCCGGCGATCGCTCCTGGGCGAGTCCTGCATCAGCCAGAGGTCCGCCGTCGCGCGCAGGAGCCGGAAGCGCGTGCGCGTCCAGCAGCGGATGTCCTCCGAGGAGGAAATCGCCTCGGACTCGTCGATCACCGCCGAGAGCGCGGCGTCGAGCATCGGCGCGCGGCCGAGCGTCGCGCGCGCGGACCGCAGCGTCTCGGCCGACGGCGTCATCCCCGCGGAAGCGCGCAGCGCCTCCGTCTCTTCCTCGGCCTTCAACCGCAGCGCCACCGCGCGCAGCAGGGTTCGGTCCCGGTCCGATGGCGCCTCGCCGCCGGCCGCGACGGTGCGGCGCGCCGCCTTGAGCTCCCAGGGCTCGAGACGCAGGTTCTCGAGACCGGCGATGCCCGTGCGCAGCGGGCCGGTCCCGTCGTCGTAGAGCTCGACGGCGCCGAGCACCCGTTCGAGGTACGGCCGCCAGAACGCGTCGTCGGTCGCCTCGGACTCGACTTCCTCGACGAGCTCGAGCACCTCGTCGATGTCGTCGGCCGCGAGGCCGGCCAGCTCGAAGCGCCCGAGCACCTCGCCGATGGCTTCCTTGAGCTCCACGACGTGGAGCGCCTTGACGTTGCCCTCCTGGGACTGGCGGTCGAAACGCGATCGCGACTCGCGGAACTTGCGGAACTCTTCGGCGCTCGGCGCCTCGAGCCCGCCGCGCGCGAGCTCCTTCTCGAGGTCGCCGATCCGGCCGGTCGCCTCCTCGAGCCGCCGCTCCTCGCGCTCGTACAGCCGGTGAAACACCGACCGGGTCCGCAGGTTGCACCGGGCGACCGCCGCGAGGACCTCCGGATTGGCGAGGCCGCCCGCGACGCGGCGCTTGAGCGTCCGGACGTTGTTGAGCAGCCGCTCCGTCACGAGGTCCTCGAATTCCTGGGCGCGCGTCATCTCGGCGGCCAGGTCGTCGAAGGCGCGCACGATCGACGGCGCGCTCGTCACGTCGAGGCGCGGCCACACCGAGGCGACCGTCGCGGCCTCGAAGAACTTCTGCGCGTCCGGGCGCGGGCGCGGACCGTCGGCGTCCGAGGCGGCTGGCCCCGCGGCCACGACCGTGGCCAGGAAGTCGACCTTGTCGATCACGTCCTCGTCCATGTCGGGCTGCGAGAAGTAGAAGCGCAGCAGGTGGAAGGCGATCTTCTCGTCCTGCGGCTGCACCTTCTCGAAGAAGCGGCGCACGTACGAGGGCGAGATGTTGCGGTCGGCCTCGCGCAGCTTGCGGCCGAACTCGTCGAGCCGCCCGGCGAGTTCGCGGATGCGCGGGGCGACTTTCTCCGGCAACGTCGTGTCGATCGCGCCGGCCGTCGCGCGCACGTCGTCGTAGAGCTTTCCGAAGTCGAGCGCGTAGCCCGGCTCGGCGGCGAAAAACGTCTTCTGGACTCCACGCAGAAACTGGTGGAACGTCCACAACGCCTTGAACCTTTCGGTCAGGCGAATGTAGTCTTCGTGGAGAAGCTGAATTCGCTCGACGGACATCTCTTTTTCCGTGGTAGCCCTTTATTCTAGCCGAGGAGGCGGAGGTACGATGAAAACGGTCGCAACCGACGGGGCCCCCAGGGCCATCGGCCCCTATTCCCAGGCGGTCTCGGACGGCGGCTTCCTGTTCCTTTCGGGCCAGATCCCCCTCGACCCGTCCACGGGGGAGCTCGTGGCCGGCGGCCTCGGGGCCGGCGTCGAACGGGTCTTCGACAACCTCGAGGCGGTCCTGAAGTCTGCGGGTCTGTCGTTGGACGACGTCGTCAAGACGACGGTTTACCTGCTCCGGATGTCGGACTTCGCCGAGATGAACGCCGTCTACGGGCGCCGCTTCGGTGAGCACCGTCCGGCCCGGTCGACCGTCGCCGTCGCCGAGCTGCCCAAGGGCGCCGCCGTCGAGATCGACGCCATCGCCCGGCTGCGGTCCTAGGCGGCTCTCGCGGTACGAACCCGGCGCTCGGTGCCGTAGGGGCGGCCCTTGCGGCCGCCCGCATCAGTCACCGTATTCCAGAGGCGGGCGGGGGCAAGCCCCGCCCCTACGACACGAAAACGATTACGGCCAGAGGGCGAGGCCGACCGCGGCCGCGATCCAGCCGAGGACGAGGACGCGGGTCGAGCGGCGATGCAGGCGGTCGAACCGCGCCTTCCAGGGGTCGTCCGGCGCTGCCGCGTCGAAGGATCCGACCTTCATGTGGAAGTACTTCATCCGGGGGCGCAGCACCATCGCGAGATAGACGTTGGTCGCAATGGCGAGGAAGATCGCCACGGCGGCGGCGACCGAGCGCCCCGCCAGCCCCCCTCCCCGCTCGAGGTTGACGAAGACGCCGATCACCAGCACGAGCGAGAGGACCTGTTTCACGATCTCGAAGCGCCGGAGGATTTCGCCGAAGACGGCCCCGGCGCGATCGCGCGAGGGGATCTCGCCGAAGACGACCGGCGCCGCGAGGACGACGAGCAGCGTCCCGCCCACCCAGAGCGCGAGCGAGAAGCGGATCAGCAGCGACGGCAAGTCCAAGATGCGGGAGTCTAGCGCGGCCGGCTGCGCCGGCGCGCTAAGATCCCCGGCATGGAGCGCGCGCTCGCCGACAGCCTCGACGACCTGATCCTCGGCCGCGGCGTCGCCCGCGGGCGCCACGAGCTGGTGCACCAGGGACGCCCCGTGCGCGCCGAGATGGAAGAGCGCCTGGCCGCCAACGGGTTCGCGCCCACGACCGTCGCCGCCGTCGCCATCGAAGCGGGCGAGAAGGTCCCGGCGTTTCACCTCGAAGACGACGCGGCCGACTTCGGCTGGGTGCGCTGGGAGATCTTCACCCCGCGCAGCCGCCGCAAGCTCTTCGCCTCCGAGCGCCGGCGCACCGACAACCAGGAATGGGCCATCCAGCTCTCCCCCTCTTCGGCGGAAACGATCTGGGCTAATCCGGCCCTCAAGGAACGCCACGACGTCGACACCGTCGTGCCGGTGAACCCGTGAGCGCGGAGCCGATCATCGAGACGTTTCCGGTCGGGCCGCTGCAGTGCAACTGCACCGTGATCGCCGACCCGGTCTCGCGCGAAGCGGTCGTCATCGATCCGGGCGACGAGCCCGAGCGCATCCTGCGCGCCCTCGCGTCCGCGAAGCTCGCGCCGGTGGCCCTCGTCCACACGCACGCGCACCTCGACCACATCACCGGCTCGCGGGCGGTCAAGGAAGCGACGGGAGCGCCGATCCGGCTGCACGCGGCCGACCGGCCGCTTTACGACGCGCTGCCCGAACAGGCCGCCTTCTTCGGCCTGCGCGCGGAGGCGCCGCTGCCCCCGGACACGCCGCTCGAGGACGGCGAGCGCATCCGGTTCGGACCCTACGTCCTGCGCGCCGTCCACACGCCGGGCCACACGCCCGGCTCGACCTGCTTTCTGCTCGAGGGCGACCACTCGATGCTCTTCGCGGGCGACACGCTCTTCCGGCGCTCCGTCGGCCGCACGGATCTCTGGGGCGGGGACACGGACACGATCCTCGCGTCGATCCGGCAGAAGCTCTTCGTCCTTCCCGGCGACGTGCCGGTCGTCTGCGGGCACGGGCCCGGAACCACGATCGACGAAGAGAAGCGCCTGAACCCTTTTGCAGGGGTTTGATCCGCCCGTATAATCGGCGTCCATGAAGCTCTCGCTTCCCGAGCAGTCCCGGCTCGTCGCCGCCTTCTGGAAGGATGCCGCGTCGGTCTGCCCCTCGCACGAAGTGCCGATGCGCACCTTCTTCGTCGACCGGGTCTACAAGCCGCAGGTCGTCATGGTGTGCCCGAAGGGCGAGATGTTCCGCTTCGCGCAGAAGCCCAAGCAGATCGAGTTCTCGCGCCCGCACCTGAAGACGATGGTCCTCGACGCCCAGGAGCGCGAGGCGCCGGCCTGTCCGCAGGACTTCCAGCCGCTCAACGTCTACCGGACGCCCGCGGTCTTCCTGCCGCAGGGCTGGGACTACTCCTTCGTCTGCCCGAACTGCCTGTCCTACGGCCAGTGGATCGACACGGGCCGCGGCGAGGACGACGTCGTCGCCGCCGCCAAGCCGAAGAAGGAAGCGCCCGCCTTCCACGACGAGACGATCCCCCTGCCCAAGCGCATGGAGATGGCCAAGGACGGCAACCTCGCGCTCAAGCTCTACGCGGCCATGGCCCAGACCGACTGCACGGCGTGCGGCTACGACTGCGAGGGCTACGCCGCGGCGATCGCCGCCGGCACCGAGAAGGACCCGAACCTCTGCGTGCCGGGCAAGGAAGAGACCGCGAAGGTGGTCAAGGACCTGCTCAAGGGCACGGGCCTTCCGGCCGCTTCCGGGTAGCTCAGGCCTCCGGTTCCTCCGCCGCGATCGCGACCTCGGCCGCCGCTTCCGCGTCGCCGCGCCATCGGCCGGATCGGGATCGCGAACGTGAAGCGGCTGCCCTGCCCGACGACGCTCGAGGCCCAGATCGTCCCGCCGTGGAGCTCGACGAGCGCGCGAGCGAGCGCGAGCCCGATGCCCATGCCCGCGTGGCCGCCGCGTCGCCGAGCCGTCCACCTGGCGGAAGCGCTCGAAGACGTGCGGCAGCTCGCTCTCCGGGATGCCGATGCCGTCGTCCTCGACGCTGACGAGGTAACGCTCGGGCTCGCGCTCGACGCGCACCACGACGCGCC
Organism: uncultured Acidobacteriota bacterium; assembly: GCA_963843325.1. GTDB lineage: Bacteria > Acidobacteriota > Thermoanaerobaculia > UBA5066 > Gp7-AA6 > DAHUXD01. The sequence goes on along the minus strand of CAWJKC010000008.1, from coordinate 295,538 downwards.
CGTGCTGCGGCGTGAACTGGATCGCGTTGGCGAGCAGGTTCCACAGGATCTGCTGGAGCCGCAGGGCGTCGGCGCGCACCGGGGGCATCGGCTCGGGCAGGGGCGCGAGCAGCAGCCCGACGCCGCGCGCCTCGGACATCAGCCGGACCGTCTCGACCGAGCGCTGGATCACCTCCGAGAGCGAGACGGGCTTCAGGTCCAGCGTGAGCGCCCCGCGCTCGAGCCGGGCGACGTCGAGCAGGTCGTCGATGAGGGCGAGCAGGACTCGCGCCGACTGCCGGATCTGCCGGATGCCGCGACGCAGCGTCTTCTCGTCGAGCGTCTCCTCTTCCTCGAAGAGATCCGTCCATCCCACGATCGCCGTCAGCGGCGTGCGCAGCTCGTGGTTCACGTTCTGCAGGAAGTGGTCCTTGAGCCGGCCGGCGCGGCGCAGCTCGTCCACCGTCCGCACGAGCGTCGTGTACAGCCGCGCGTTGCGCAGCAGCAGCGAGGAGAGGTCCGCGAAGGAGGTCACCGCGTCGATCTCCTCCTGGCCGAACCCGCCGGGCCGGTTGACCGCGACGGCGACGCCGAGCGTCTCCTCCTCCGTCTTGAGCGGGACGAACACGCCGTTCTCGGCGCCGACCAGCTTCTGGATCTCGCGGTTGCTGTACGGGTCCTGGGCCAGGTCGTTGGTGCAATAGGCCTCGCCGGTTCGAAAGACCATGCCCGCGATCGAACGCGCGTCCACCGAGACCTTGAGCCTCGCGGCGACGTCCTCGGTCAGGTTCCAGGCCGGCAGCGCGGCCTCGAGCCGGTTCGTGTTCGGATCGTAGAGGTGAAACCAGACGCGCTCGGCATTGGTGAACGCGGCGATGGCCTGGGTCGAGCGCCCGAGGACCTCCTTGAAATCCGTCATGCGGTAGGCCAGCCGCGAGAACTGGTGCAGCCGGCGCAGCGTCTCGACGCGGCGCTCGACGCGCTTGCCCATCGTGTCGATGGCCGAGGCCAGGCGCCCGACCTCGTCCGCCGGAGCTGCCGCGTGGCGATCGCGTAGGATCGGCCGCGGCCGATTTCCTCGGCGGCCCGGACGAGCTCGCCCACGGGCGCGGAGATGCGGCGGGAAACCAGGCCGATCGTCCCGAGCACGGCCAGCGAAAGCAGCGCGAAGAGCAGAAGGACCTCGCGGCGCAGGCGCGAGTACGACGCCGGGGGAAAGGCCCGCACCGCTTCGGCGCGGATCGTGTCGAGGGCTTCGCGCGAATAGCCTTCGAACAGCACCCATCCGGTTGCGCCGACGCGCGCCGACGCGATGCGCATCACCTTGCCGTCCACGAGGTACTGCTCGGCCGACCGCTGGCCCCGCAGGGCGCGCGCCGCGAGCTTCTTGAGCTCGGGCGAGGGTGCGTCCGCGATCACGCTTCCTCCGACGCCGCTCCAGCCGAGGGCCGCCGCCGCGCGCGGCGTGATCAGCAGCGCGTGCCCGGCGGCGTCCGTCGCGAACCAGATGTCGCCGGGAGGCTGCCACGTTTCGAACGCCTCGGCCACGTAGCGGCGCGGATCCAGGTCCAGGGCGATGCCCGCCACGAGGGCGCCCGCCGCGTTGCGCACGGGCACGAAGACCGACGCGGTCCGCGGATCCGCCGTGATCGACGGGCCGGCATAGACGCCCGTCCAGACCGCCTCGTCGCCCGTGGCCGGCCGCGCCGCCGGGAACCGGGCCACTCGGTTGAAGACGAAGCGCTCGAGCTCGCCGCCCGATTCGCGGTTGGCGCGGTGGAAGTCGAGCCAGGGGCTGTGCCGCATCACGCCCGCCGAGGTCCAGATGCTCACGTCGTGGACGGCCGGCCGCCGACGCCGCAGGTCGGCCATCAGCGGCGCCAGCGCGCGCGTGCGCGCGGCCTGCAGCCGCGCCGCCTCCGTGTCGGCCGCGCGGGCCGAGACCAGGGCCACCGACTCTTCCTCCGGGATCTCGGTCCAGAGATGGCCGTGCGGGTCCGCGGTCAGGCGCGAGGGCTCCGCCGGCGCCGCGAGGTCGCCCGACAGCGCCAGCGCGGCCGCGGTCGCGAGCGACCAGGCGGACTCCTCGGCCACCTGCGCGCGGCGCTCCACCCACTCCGCCCGGAAACCGATGTCCTGCTCGACGCGCATCTCCGCCTCGCTCACGCGCACCGCCGCCACCTGCGCGGCCGAGTCCGCTTCGAGCGCCGTCAGGCGCCGCTGCATGAGAAAGACGAACAGCGCTGCCGGGCAGCAGGAAGGCCAGGAAGAAACCGAACAGGAGGCGCGCGGCGATGCTCTTGCGCGGATCGAGCCGCCGCCAGAGGTGCGCGAACGGAACGGGGGTCACCGAGGGATTGTAGCGCCCGGGAACGCTTATTCGTACCGCAGCGCGTCGATCGGATCGAGCTGCGACGCCTTGCGCGCCGGGTAGAAGCCGAAGAAGATGCCGATCGCCGCCGAGAAGCCGAAGGCGAGCGCCACGGCGGCCGGAGACAGCATGATCGGCCAGTGCGCCTTCCACGCCAGCAGCCGCGAGGCGCCGATGCCGAGCGCGACGCCGATCGCGCCGCCGCCGATCGAGAGGGCGAGGGCCTCGATCAGGAACTGCGTGAGGATGTCGCGCCCCTTGGCGCCGATGGCCATGCGGATGCCGATCTCGCGCGTGCGCTCGGTCACCGAGACGAGCATGATGTTCATGATGCCGATGCCGCCGACGAGCAGCGAGATCGAGGCCGCCGACGCGAGGAGCAGCGAGAGCGTCCGCGACGTCTCGTCGGCCGTCGCGGCGATCTCCTGCTGGGACCGGATCATGAAATCCGAGTCCTGGCCCGGCTGCAGGCGGTGCCGCTGGCGCAGCAGGGCCTCGATCTCCCGCTGCGCCTCGTCGACCGCTCCGCGGGAAACGGCGGAGGCCATGAACATGTCGATCTTCGCGTTGTGCTTGAGCAGCCGCATCACGGTCGTGTAGGGAGCGATCACGATGTCGTCCTGGTCCTGGCCCATCGTGCTGCCGCCCTTGGACTCGAGCACGCCGATCACGCGGAACGGAAAGTTCTTGATGCGGACCGTCTGGCCGACCGGGTCCTGCCCCTCGAAGAGAGACTGGGCGACCGTCGACCCGAGGACGCAGACCTTCGCCGCGGCGCGGACCTCCGACTCGTCGAAGAAGGCGCCCTTCTCGACGTTCCACGAGCGCACGAACGGCCACTCGACGCCCACGCCCTGGATCTGCGTGCCCCAGTTCAGGTTTCCGGCGACGACCTGCGCGCTGCTGCGCGACGAGGGCGAGACGTAGGCCACCGACGGGCTCTCGGCCTTGACGGCCGCGACGTCGTCCTCGGTGAGCGTGGAGTTGCCCGTGAAGATGCGCGCGCCCGACTGCGTCGCGGTCCCCGGAAAGATCATCAGGAAGTTCGTGCCGAGCGCCGAGATCTGCGCCTGGATCGCCGCCTGCGAGCCCTGGCCGACGCCGATCATCGCGATCACGCAGGCCACGCCGATGATGATGCCGAGCGCCGTCAGGACCGACCGCATCTTGTTGCGGGCGATCGCCTTCATGCCCACCTTGAGGATCGTCAGGAACTTGAACATGCGTCCTCAGGCCCGCGGGGGCGCCGCGATGCGTCGGTTGGCCACGGGGCGGTCCTCGACCAGCTTGCCGTCGCGGAAGACGACGACGCGCCGGGCGTACTCGGCGATGTCCGACTCGTGCGTGATCAGCACCACGGTCTTGCCCTGCTCGTTCAGGCTCTGGAAGACGCCGATCACTTCTTCGGAGGTCTTCGTGTCGAGGTTGCCGGTGGGCTCGTCGGCCAGCATGAGCTTGGGCTCGTTGATCAGCGCCCGGGCGATCGCGACCCGCTGCTGCTGGCCGCCCGAGAGCTGGCTCGGCTGGTGGTCCTCGCGGCCGGCGAGTCCGACGATCGCGCAGGCACTCGCGCGCCTTCTCGGTGCGTCCCTTCGCGCGAGCGCGAGTCGGACGAGTAGATGAGCGGCAGCTCCACGTTCTCGAGCGCCGACGTGCGGGCGAGCAGGTTGAAGGACTGGAACACGAAGCCGATCTTCTCGTTGCGGATCTCGGCCCGCGCGTCGCGATCGAGCCCGGACACGTCGACGCCGTCCAGCGCGTAACGCCCCGTCGTGGGCCGGTCGAGGCAGCCGACGATGTTCATGAAGGTGCTCTTGCCGGAGCCCGACGGTCCCATCACCGCCACGAACTCGCCCGCGCCGATGGACATCGAAACGCCGTCGAGGGCGCGGACTTCCACCTCGCCCATCTGGTAGACCTTGACGAGATCGTCGATCCGGATGACGTCCAAGCTAGAACCTCCGGCCTCCGCCGCCCGGTCCGCTCGCTCCGCCCGGCGGCCGGGCCCCGGCGTCCGCCTTGGTCGTCGCGAGGCCGACGACGACGGTGTCGCCGACCTTCAGGTCGCCGGAGACGACCTGCGTGAACCGGCTGTCCGTGATGCCGGCGCGGATCTCGACGGCCTTCGGCTCGCCGAGGCCACCGGCGGGAAGCGTGTAGACGGTCTGTCCCGCCCGCCGGGACTTGCCGCCCGCGGAGCGGTCGAACTGCTTCATGGCCGCCGCCGGCGCCTGGTCGCCCGGCGCGCGTCGCTGGCCGCCGCCGGCCGGCCCGGCGCCGGGAGTCCGGGCCGGCCCCGTCCCGGCTGCGGCGCGCTCCTCGGCCGAGGGCGCCGCGCCCTGCTTCTCCTCGGGGCGAAACCGCAGCGCGGCGTTCGGGATCCGGAGCGTGTCGCGGGCGATCGCGACGTCGATCGTGACGTTGGCCGTCATGTTCGGCCGAAGGGCGAGCTCGGGATTGGGCACTTCGATGATGACCGGGTACGTGACGACGTTCTGGTTGACCGTCGCGTTCAGGCGGATCTGCGAGATGGTGCCGCGGAAGCTCTGGTCCGGGTAGGCGTCCACCGTGAAGTGGACGGGCTGCCCCACCTTGCACATGCCGATGTCGGACTCCGAGACGTCGGCGGAGACCTGCATCTTCGTCAGGTCCTGGGCGATCGTGAAGATCGTCGGCGCCGTGAAGGACGCCGCCACGCTCTGACCCACGTCGTACTCGCGATCCACGACGACGCCATCGATCGGCGCCACGATCTTGCTGTTCTTCATGTCGGTCTGCGCCTGCTCGAGCGTCGGCCTGCGCGATCGCCACCGACGCCACGGCCGAGTCGAAGTTGGCCTGCGCCAGGTCGAGGTCGGCCTGCGGAGCGAGGCCCTGCGTCTCGAGCGCCTTCTGCCGACGCAGCGCGATCTCGGAGTTGCGCTGGTCCACGCGCGCCTTCTGCAGGCTCGCGAGCGTCTGATCGATCTTTGCCTGGAAGGGAACCGGATCGAGCTCGGCGAGGATCTCGCCCTTCTTGACCTGCTTGTTGAAGTCGGCGTGGAGCACGGCGACGTTGCCCGAGACGACGCTGCCGACCTTGACCGTGATCACGGCCGAAAGCGTGCCCGTGGCCGCCACCGTCTGCGTCACGTTGCCCTTGTCGACCACCGCCGTCCGGTACTTCGGCTCCGCCGTCTTGCGGTGGCCCAGCAGGAAATAGGCCCCCGCGACGGCGGCCAGGGCCACGGCGATCCAGATCGCTTTCTTCATTTCGCTCCGTACAACCGCCTTGCGGGGGCGGCTTGTTCCTGGGGTCGTCCCCCCTCGTGAACGGGCGGGACGGCCGACAGATTACACGCCGCCGGCCCGGGCGGCGCCGCAACGGCGCCCGAAAAGGAAAGGGCCCCTTGCGGGGCCCTCGAAATCGAGCGGGGAAAGACGCCTCAGAGGTTGCGGTCGATCAGCTTGACGAACTCGCTCTTGGGCAGGGCCCCGAGCGCCCGGTCCTTGACCTGGCCGTCCTTGAAGAGAATGAACGTCGGGATCGACGTGATCTGGTAGCGCGTCGCGACCTCCGTGGACTCGTCCACGTTGATCTTGGCGACCTTGATCTTGCCGGCGTACTGCGTCGCCAGATCGTCGACGATCGGGGCGACCGAGCGGCACGGACCGCACCACGGCGCCCAGAAGTCCACCAGGACGGGGACCGCGCTCTTGAGAATGTCCCCGTCGAAACTGGCGTCGGAGACCTGAGTCACGTTGGCGTTGGACATGAAGACAACTCCTTCAGGCAGATATATGCCGCGGCGCCCCGAAAGGATTCACGGCTCTTGAACCCCATCTTAACAAAGACCGGAACGCGTCAATGCACGTGGGCGTGCACCCGCCCCCGCACGTGCGCCAGCCCCTCCCGCAGGAACCAGGGCACCATCAGCAGGGAGAGCGCCGGGTCCACCCAGTGCGGCGCGGCGAGCAGGCCCGCGATCATCGCGATCATCGTCAGGGCCGAGTCGATCGAGCAGGCGATCGACTCCTTCGCCTCGGCGGCCAGCCCCTTGCTGCCGAGACGGCGGCTCGTCTTCCACTTGAAGTACCCGACGAGCGGCATGCCGAACGTCGCGAACACGGTGAGAAACAGACCGAGGACGCTCGGCTGGACGTGCGCTCCCCCGACGAGCTCGACGATGCCGCGCGCGAGCGTGTAGGTGGCGAGCAGGAGAAACGAGACGCCGATCCACCGCGCGAGAACCTGGTCGCGGTGGGCATGGTCCTCCTCCTCGTCGGCGAGATGACGCAGGTGCCGGACCGCCAGGAACGCCGCCCCGCCCTCGATCACGCTTTCCAGGCCGAAGGCGAGCAGCGCCAGGCTCCCGGTCCGCACCGCCTCGAAGAGGGCCAGGGCCCCCTCGCCGAAGACGTGCAGGAACGTGAATCCGAGCAGCCAGTGCATGCGCTGGCGCAGGGCCCGGCTCTCGTCGGCCCCCATCGGGCGGACCGCGGCGGGCGTGTGCAGGTGGCCGGTCACGCCGGCATTCTATGCAGTCGGGGCCCCGGGACCGCCCGAGGGGGAATAGAATGCCCCTTCCAGGCTTTCCGAACATGATGCTGCGGCGAACGAACCACTCCCTGCTGGCGCGCATCGCGCTCGGCGCGGCGCTGTGTCTTTCGATCGCGGCGTCCTTCGGACTTCACCCGGAGCCGGTCGGCGCGCCCGGACGCTTCTCCCCCGTCGAGCTCGGCGCGAACCCGTCCGCGCCTTCCGCCGCGCACGGCTGCATCGCCTGCATGTCGGGCGGCAGCGTCGTCCTCTGGCCCGGAGCGCCCGTCGTCCTTTCCGCGACCCCATGCGTCCCCGCGGTCGTCTCGACCGCTCCCCTGCTGCTCTCGCGTCTGCCCGGCCGGGACCTCTCCGGCCGCTCTCCTCCCGCGCTCGCGTAGCCGTTGCGGAGGCCGCGCACACGCGCCGCCTCCTTACGACCACGAGAGTTTGCGAGGAGGTCATCTGAAAACGCGATTCATTCCCTTTTGCGCCATCCTGCTGGCGGCGGCAACGGCCGTCGCCCAGCAGACACCGACGCCCACCCCGCCGCCCGAACCCGAGGCGACGCCGCCGCCCGAGCCCGCGCCGGCGCCGGCGCCGACTCCATCCACGGCTGGCGCGGTGAACCCGACGTTCTTCAACCCCGCTATCGCGGTCATCGGCAACTTCCTCGCGTCGGCCGGACACAATCCCGTCCAGCCTTCTCCCGCCTTCCAGGTCGAGGAATCCGAGGTCTCGTTCCAGGCCGTCGTGGATCCCTACGCCCGCGCGGATCTTTTCCTCTCGTTCAACGACCACGGCGTGGAGGTCGAAGAGGGGTACATCACGTTCCTGAACCTGCCGTGGCAGACACAGGCGAAGGCCGGAAAGTTCAAGGTCCAGTTCGGCAAGGTCAACACCCTCCACCTGCACGTCCTTCCCTGGGTGGATGAGCCGCTCCCGATCGACAACATCCTGATCTCGCCCGACACGTGGGAGGGCGAGGGCATCTCGGTCTCCAAGGTCATCGAGCTGCCCGGCGACACCTTCTCGGAGGTCTACGCCCAGGTCCTCGACGGGACGTCCGGCGTCCTCTTCATCGGCCCCACGAAGAGCGACCTCACCTACAACGGCCAGTACCGGCTCTTCCGCGACTTCGGCGACGACCACAACCTCGAGGTCGGCTTCAGCTACGCCTACGGTCACAACGGGACGTCGCTGACCAACACGACCGCGCTGCAGAATGCCCACATGGTCTACCGGTGGAAGCCCCTGCAGGGAAGCCCCTACCGCTCGCTGATCATCCGCAGCGAGTACTTCTGGAGCCAGCGCGAGCAGCCCGACGGCACGCAGAAGGCTCAGGGATTCTTCGCGGGCGCCGACTGGCAGCTCGGGCGCCGCTGGTTCACGGGAGCGCGCTACGAGTTCTCCGACCGCGCCACCGACGCGGCGCTGCGCGACAAGGGCGTCGCGGCCACGCTCACGTTCATGCCGAGCGAGTTTTCGATGCTGCGCGCCGAGTACCGCTACCGGGAATACGCCCCGGGCATCAAGGCCAACGAAGGATTTCTCCAGATCCAGTTCGCGATCGGCGCCCACGGCGCCCATCCTTTTTGAGATTGAAGGAAGTGAAGATGAAACGCCTCTCCATCCTCTGCTGCCTCGTCGCCGCCTTCGCCGCGGCCCGGCCGGCCCGCGCCACCGTCCACGTCGTCACGAGCCTCCAGGACTTCGCCTCGATCGCCGACGCGGTCGGGGGCAAGCGCGTCGACACGTTCGCGCTCGCCAAGGGCTATCAGGACCCGCATTTCGTCGAGCCCAAGCCGTCGTTCGTCCTCAAGCTCTCGAAGGCGGATCTGCTGATCGTCGCCGGCCTCGAGCTCGAGATCGGCTATCTGCCGCCGCTCATCGACCAGAGCCGCAACGACAAGATCCGGCCGGGCGCCCCGGGTTACCTCGACGCCTCCAACGGGTGCGACATCCTCGAGAAGCCGACGGGCACCGTCACGCGCGCGATGGGCGACGTCCATCCGTTCGGCAACCCGCACTACTGGCTCGACCCCGACAACGGCCGGATCATCGCGCGGTCGATCGCGGCCCGACTGACCGAGATCGACCCCTCCGGGGCCGCGGAATACAAGGCCAACCTCGCGGCCTTCGAGGCCAAGCTCTCCGAGGGCGAGAAGCGCTGGGACGCGGCGCTCGGGCCCTACGCCGGCACGCAGGTCGTCACGTACCACACCTCCTGGCCGAACTTCCTGAAGCGCTTCAAGCTCGTCGCCGCCGGATACATCGAGCCCAAGCCGGGCATTCCGCCGTCGCCCGCGCACACGGTCGAGCTGATCAACATGATGATCGAGAAGAAGATCCCGGTCGTTCTCATGGAGCCCTACTTCGACCAGAAGACGCCGAAAGCCGTCGCGGAGAAGACGGGCGCCACGCTCGTGACCTTCATCCCGTCCGTCGGAGGCGTACCGGAAGCGAAGGACTACGTGGGGCTCTTCGACTACGACGTGAAGCTCCTCGTCGACGCCCTCGCGGCCAAGAAGGCCAAGTCATGAGCGTTTTCGAGGTCCTTCTGCCGGCGTTCGTCGCCGGGCTCATCGTCACGGGAATGCTGGCCTATCTCGGCGTGCACGTCGTCGAGCGGGGCGTCATTTTCGTGGACCTTTCGCTCGCGCAGATCGCGGCCCTCGGCACCACGGTCGGCATCCTGGCCGGCTACGACATGCACTCCTCCATGGGGTACGTCTTCTCGCTCGGGTTCGCGCTGCTCGGGGCGGCGATCTTCGCCCTGTCACGCGTGCATCGCAGCACGCGGATTCCGCAGGAGGCGATCATCGGCATCGCGTACGCCGTCGCGGCGGCGGCGTCGATCCTGGCCATGTCGAAGGCCACCGGCGAAACCGAGCATCTGAAGGAGATGCTCGTCGGCAACATCCTTTCGGTCTCGTGGCCCGAGCTTGCCAAGACGGCCGGCCTGTTCGCGCTCGTCGGCGCCTTCCATTTCGCCCTGCGCAAGAAGTTCCTCCTCATCTCGATGGACGAGCCCGAGGCCGAGAGGCAGGGTCTTTCGATTCGGCTCTGGGACTTCCTCTTCTACGGCTCCTTTGGAATCGTCGTGACCCTCGCCGTGCCCATCGCGGGAGTGCTCCTCGTCTTCTCGTACCTGATCGTTCCGGCCGTGTCGGCAATGCTCTTCTCGCGGCGGCTCGGCGTGCGCCTGGCGATCGGCTGGGGCATGGGAGCGATCACCTCGGCAATCGGCGTATACCTGTCGTATCTCTGGGATCTGCCGACGGGGGCGACGATCGTCACCACGCTCGGGGCCGGACTGCTGCTGCTGTCGGGCGTGCGGCTCCTAACACGCAAGGCGGCATAGAGTCGTCCGGGCGGCCCAAGGGCCGCCCCTACGGCACCGTGTGAATCGACTCGGGTTGGTGTCGTAGGGGCGGGGCTTGCCCCGCCCGGGCTGCCTATGCGGCGCGGCCCCCCAGCAAGCCGCTGAGGCGACGCCGCAATCCTCGCGCGACCCGCCCCGGCAGCGCTCGCAGCCGCGCCACGCCGCCGCTCCCGGTCGAGGGCCGTACCGAGCTCCTTGTAGAACGCCTCGTCCGCGCGGAAGTAGATGTTCTTCAGCCAGCACAGTCCGTAATCCACGCACTGCCTGCGGATGACCGTGTGCCGCTCCGGATCGAACCGCGCCTCGCTGCCCGCGACGAGAATCTCCCGCTGCTCTCGCCGCATCTGCGTGAACGCCGGCCCCTCCCAGTGGTCCACGAACTTCCCGTTCAGCGCATTGCCGAGCGGCTTGTAGTCCGGCAGCATCAGGAGGCAGCAGGGGTACAGGTCGCCGTTGCCCCGAATCGTCGCCGTGTACCAGGAAAAGAAACAGTGCCCGTTCTCCTCCCGGAAGCTCGGGGCCATCGGAAACGTTTCGCGGTCGGCGCCGTAGTCGAGCTTGCGCTTGATCTCTTCGAGCAGCACGTTCCACTCGCCGATCGGGAACGCCAGCTGCAGCCGCTTGTCGGGCTTGTCCGCGGCGAGAACCTCCTCGAGGTACGGCGCGATCGCCAGCGCGTCGCCGGGTCCGAGCAGGATTCCTTCGCCGATCCGGCCGAGCGGGATCGCCGCCACGTTCGAGATGACGACGCGGTCCGCGCCGAGCGTCGCGTCCCAGGGCGTACATCCGCGGAATCTCGCGGAAGTTGTCCCGGTCCACGAGAAACTGCACGACGACGCTCGGCAGCTCCGCGGCCCCCCGCTCGGCGAGCAGGCCCCGGATGTTCGCCAGGACGCGGCCGAACGTGCCGAGCGGCACCTGCATCATCCGGTGGTAGTCCTGGTCGTCCACGGCGTTCACGGAGAAGATGACCTCGCGCGCCGCCCGCGCGACCAGGCGCCGGGCGATCTCGGGCCCGAGCAGGGCCCCGTTGGTCGTCAGGTTGTCGATGAGCACGCCGCGCGCGTCGAGATGGTCGAGGAAGTCGAGGATGCCGGAGTGAAAGAGGGGGTCGCCCCCGCCCGACATGCGCACCGACCGGAGTCCTCCATCGGCCAGCTCGTCGACCAGACGCTTCAGGTGAGGCAGCGAGATCTGGTCCTTCGTGCGGACGTCCTGCTGGTTGCAGAAATAGCAGGCGACGTTGCACCGGTCGGTGACGTCGATCTCGGCGTGGACGGGGCCGCGGGTGGGCCGCCCGGTCACGATGCCGCGAATGATCGCGCGCTTGCGCTCCGCGTCGATCTCCGCCCAGCCGTGTGAGCCCCGCACGCAGGGATCATAGACCCCGGCGCGCGGCGCGCTTCTATCCGGGCGGAACGCCCCGTTTCGCGAAGTACGCCCGCGTGGCCTCGACGTCGCGCTGGATCTGCGCCTTCAGGTCCATCACCGACGGGAACTTGCGCTCCTCGCGCAGCCGGTCGAGGAAGAAGAGCCGCACGCGGTCGCCGTAGACGTCGGACGAGAAGTCGAGGACGTACGTCTCGATCGTGGTCGTGTAGTCCTCGTACAGGGTCGGGCGGCGCCCGATGTTGCTCACGCTCGGGAAGCGGCGGCCGAACGAACGGATCTCGATCTCGGTCACGTAGACGCCGTCGGCGGGCGGCAGCTCGTTCTCGGGCTCGAGATTGATCGTCGGCACGCCGATCTGGTGGCCGAGCCGGTCGCCGCGCGACACCAGACCGTCGAGCTCGTAGTCGCGGCCGAGCATCGCTCCCGCCTCGCGCACGGCGCCGCGCTCGAGGGCGCGGCGGATCCGCGTCGAAGAGACCGGCTCGCCGTCGGCGATGACCTCCTCGACCGCGGACACCGCGAACCCGCACTCGGCGCCGAGCCGCGTCAGCAGGGCGAGGTCGCCCCGCTTTCCGCGCCCGAACGCGAAGTGCGCGCCGAGGTAGAGCTCCGCGGCCCCGAGCCGGTCGCGCAGGAGCGTCCGGACGAACTCCTCGGGCTCGGTCAGGGAGAAGTCGCGGGTGAACGGAATGACGAGCAGCGTCTCGATCCCGATCGCCTCGATGGCCTCTTCCTTCTGGCGCAGTGTCTGGATGCGGCGCGGCGCGTGGTCGGGCCGCAGGACGACCATCGGGTGCGGCTCGAACGTGATCGCGAACGACGGGCGCCCGGTCCCGCGCGCCCGCGCCACGACCGCCTCCAGAATCTTGCGGTGGCCGAGATGCACCCCGTCGAAATTGCCGATCGTCCCGACCCCGCCGCGGGGCAGGTCGGTCGAGCGGAAAGGGTCACGGACGACTTGCACGGCGCTCCTATCCGACGTGGATCCAGTGGACGAATCGGTGCAGAAAGACAATACCGAAACCGGCCCCGCCGAAGGCATACGCAAACGCGAGCGAGGGGCGCGCGCGCAGGCTCTGCGCCAGCGGCAGGAAGCAGGGAAAAAGGACCAGCACGTACCGGTGGATTCCGTCGAGCGTGCCGCTGAAGAGCAGGAGCAGGAGCGTTCCTCCGACGAACACGCCTTCCGCGATCAGGCCGCGCCGAAACACCGCGACCGTCAGGGCCACGAAGAGGAGCGTCGAGGCGACTTCCGCGAACAGCATGAGCTTGCCGCCCGCGGCCGGCGCGCGCAGGTGGCCGACGACGTCGGCGAAGACGTTGCGGGCCAGAACCCAGACCGGCGCGGGATGCTGCGCCCATCCGGCCGCCTTGCTGTGCACGTAGAGAAGCGGATCCCCCCAGCGCCGCCAGAGATAGGCCGGGTAGACGGCCGCGCCGGCCAGGGTGGCGAGAACGGCCGCGCCCGCCGCGAACCTCGAGCGGGGCGTGGCGCCGCGCCGCGCCGAGATCGCCGAGACGGCCATCGCCGGCGCCAGCAGGAAACCGTTGAGCCGGGTCAGACAGGCGGCGAATCCCGCCGCGCCCGCGATGAGCCAGCGGCCGCGGCGCGCCCCCCAGAGGCTCGCTGCCGAGAGCAGCAGGAAGAGCGACTCGGTGTAGAAGGCCGCCAGAAAGAACGCCGTGGGATAGAGGAGCAGCGCGGCGACGCCGAGAACGCCCATCCCCGGACCGCCCCACTCCACGAAGAGGTCTCCGATCAACAACAGCGCTCCCCCCAGAAACAGCAGCGAAAGCACGATGCCGGTCGCCAGCAGGGGCGTGTGCAGGAGCCGGGAGACGGAGCCGGCGAGGACGGCGTACAGAGGGTAGAACCCGACGTTGTTTTCGGGCACGGCCGGATCGTAGCGGTACCCCTCCACGGCGATGCTGCGGTACCAGACCGCGTCCCAGCGCGCCAGCGGCGGGGCCGAGGCATATTCGATCCAGGAGTTCGTCGTGGTCGCCGGAAGAGTCATCGCCACCGAAGCGAGGACGACCGTGAGCAGGCTCCACGCCACCCAGATCCCGACGATCGTCCGCGCTTCGGTGGGGCGCAGGAATTCGAACGTCTTCCTCGAACTCAAGGCGATCCGACGACGCGGCCGGCCACGTCGTAGTCGAACGTCTTCTCGACCTTCACCGACACGAGCTGGCCGGGAAACAGCGTCCGCTCCCCCGCGTCGGTGATCAGGAGCCGTCCGTCGATCTCGGGCGCCTGCGACCGCAGCCGGCCTTCGAGCAGGTACTCGACCTCCTCGGACGGGCCCTCGACCATCGCCTCGACCGTGCGGCCCTTGAGCGCCCGAGCTTGCCGCGGGCGATCGGCTGCTGGAGCGACAGGAGAAAGTCCTTGCGCCGCTCCTTCTCCTCCACGGGGACCGGATCGCCGAGCGGCTCGGAGCCCGATCCCGGCTCGGGGGAATAGGTGAACGCGCCCACGTTGTCGAGCTCGGCCGAGCGGACGAACTCGCAGAGCTGCTGGAACTCGGCCTCGCCCTCGCCGGGGAATCCGACGATGAACGTCGTCCGGATCGCGATCGCGGGGACCCGCTCGCGCATCCGCTCGATCATCCGAAGGTACGACGTCGCGTCCCCGCCGCGGCGCATCGCGGACAGGATCGGGCGCGCGACGTGCTGGAGCGGGATGTCGACGTAGGGCACGAAGCGCGGCTCCCGGGCCATGAGCTCGAGGACCGAGTCGTCGAGCGTCTTCGGGTAGGCATAGAGAAAGCGGATCCACGGGTAGGACGTCCCGGCCAGCAGCGCCTCGACCAGTTTCGCCAGTCCGTCGCGCCCGGCGCCCAGGTCCTCGCCGTAGCGCGTCGTGTCCTGCGAGATCAGCACCAGCTCCGACACGCCCTGCGGCTCGAGGCTCCGCGCCTCGGCGACGAGCGAGTCGATCGTGCGGCTTCTCTGGAGTCCGCGCATCTGCGGGATCGTGCAGAACGTGCACGGGTTGTCGCAGCCCTCCCCGACCTTCAGGTACGCGTAGCCCCGGTGGCGCGAGAGGACCCTCGGCGCGCGCTCGTCGTAGAGCCGCGTCGCCAGCGGCTTGTCCGTGAAGCGCGGCAGCGTCGGCAGACCGATCGCCGCGGCCGGGGCGTTCTCGAGCTCGTCGAGCCCGACGAAGGTGTCCACCTCCGGGATTTCCACGCGAGAGCTCGCGGCCGTACTTCTGCACCATGCAGCCCGCCACGATCACCCGGTCGATCTCGCCGCGCTTCTTGCGCTCGACCTGCTCGAGGATCGCCTCGACCGACTCTTCCTTGGCGCGGTCGATGAAGCCGCACGTGTTGACGAGCACCACGCGGGCCGCCGCGTCGGGCACGATCTCGTGGCCCGCCTTCTTCAGGTGGCCGAGCATGACCTCGGTGTCGACGAGGTTCTTCGGACAGCCGAGGGACACGACGCCGACGGTCGGGAGGGTCTTCGCGCTCATGGCTCTCGGGCTAAGGGTAGATCCGCTTGAGCGTGCGCGGATACGGAATCGCCTCCCGCAGGTGGTGGATGCCGCAGATCCAGGTCACCACGCGTTCGAGGCCCATGCCGAACCCGGCGTGCGGGAACGTGCCGTAGCGCCGCACGTCGAGGTACCACTCGTAGGCTTCGCGGGGCAGCTTGTGCTCGTCCAGCCGCTTCTCGAGCAGCGCCAGGTCGTGGATGCGCTGGGAGCCGCCGATGATCTCGCCGTAGCCTTCCGGGGCCAGCATGTCGAGGCCGAGCACGACCTCGGGGTCCTGCGGATCGGGCTGCATGTAGAAGGATTTGATCGCCGTCGGGAAGCGCGACACGATCAGCGGCTTCTCGAACTCGGCGCCGAGGGCCGTCTCCTCGTCGGCGCCGAGATCGTCGCCGAAGCTCACCGGGAATCCCTTGTCCTGAAGCGTCTTGATCCCGTCGCGGTACGTGATCCGCGGGAAGGGCTTCGTGACGATCTCGAGCTTCTTCGGGTCGCGCTCGAGGCGTTTCAACTGCTCGCCGCAACGCTCGAGCGCGCGCCCGACGAGGTACACGATGAAGTCCTCGGCGAGCTCGCAGAGCCCCTCGAAATCGAGGAACGCCACCTCGGGCTCGACCATCCAGAACTCGGTCAGGTGCCGGCGCGTCTTGGACTTCTCCGCGCGGAAGGTGGGGCCGAAGCAGTAGACCTTGCCGAACGAGGCCGCGGCGGGCTCGAGATAGAGCTGCCCGGACTGGGAGAGGTAGGCCTTGTCGCCGAAGTAGTCGGTCTCGAACAGCGTCGACGTCCCTTCGACGGACGATCCCGTCAGGATCGGCGAGTCGATGCGGACGAACTCCCGCTCGTAGAAGAAGTCGGCGATCGCCTGCTCCATCTCCGAACGGACGCGCAGCACGGCGTGCTGCTGCGAGGAGCGCATCCACAGGTGGCGCAGGTTCATCAGGAAGTCGACGCCGTGCTCCTTGGGAGAGATCGGGTAGTCCTTCGCCTCGCCCAGGATCTCGACGGCGGTCGCCGTCATCTCGTAGCCGCCCGGCGCGCGCTTGTCTTCGCGCACCGTGCCCGTGACCCGCAGGGAGCTCTCCTGGGCCGCCGACTCGGCGGCGTCCCAGATCTCGGGTGCAACGTCCGCGCGCGGCACGACGCACTGGAGGTACCCGGTCCCGTCGCGCACGATGAGGAACTGGATCTTTCCCGAGGAGCGCTTGTTGTAGAGCCACCCCTGCACCGTCGCCGTGGCCCCGGCCTTCCGGCCGATCTTCGAGATCGCGGTCGTTTCCATAAAGGGCCGGGATTATAAGGGCATTCGGCCGCCGCCTACGGAGCCGGCGCGCGGTGGGTCACGACGATCGCCCTTTCGAGGGTGGTCTCTCCCCCGTCCCGGCCCACCAGGGTGACGCGCAACGTGTGCGGCCCGTCGGGCAGCTCCGGCAGGGGGAATCCGTAGCTGCTGCGCGAGCCGGCGTCGGGATAATCGGGAAAGGTTTCCGTCAGTCCCGGCCACGCCCCCGCCACCATCGCGAGCGACGAAGGCCCCCGTTGCGCGGCGAAGCGGATCTCGGCGATCCCCGAGTCGTCGAGCGCCCAGCCGTGGACCCAGAACCCGGGAGCGACCTGCTGGCCTTCCTTCGGAAGATGGATGGTGCCGAACGGCGGCGCCTCCCGTGCCACGCTGCGGTGCAGGTCGGCCACCGCCGCGGCGTAGAGGCGCCGGGTCTCGTCCGGAGACGCGGCGCCCCGGCGCGCCCGCTCCCGCCACGGGGTCGCCGGAGAAATGAACACGAAGTCGAGGCCCTTTCCGTGCGGAAAACTCCGGACGAGCTCCAGGCGACCCTCCGCGAGCGCGCGGTCGAGCGCGTCGGCGAAGGCCCCCACGCGGAAACCGGAACCGTCGTGCGCGTGGTAGACGAGCAGGGACGCGCCGAGATTTCCCATCGTCTCCCACACGGAGTCGGGGATCGGTCTCTGCTTCAGGAGCGCCTCGAGGCCCGTGTAGGTCGGCGGGAAGAAGCCGGAGGAGCCGTTCAGGATCGGCTTGCCATGCGCCGCCTGGCGGAACATGTAGTCGGAGTCGTAGAAGGGTCCGAAGGGCCATTCGACGACGGCGCCGGGCATTTCGAACGAGGCGAGCCACGCGTACACCGGGGGCGGCGCCGCCGGCGTCGGCACGAGGGTGAGCGGGAACGCGCGGTACTCGAGCACGAGGACCAGGACGGCGGCGCCGGTCCAGGCGAGGCGCCGTCTCTTCGCGCGTCCCCTCAGCAGCAGCGCGAGGCCCCAGGCGGCCAGCACCGCCAGCGCGATGTGAAAGAGCACGATCCCGCGCGAAGGGGCGCGGATCGCCCGGAAGACGCCGCCGAACGACTGGAAGAGAAACCGGTAGTACGGGCCGCGCGCCCCGAACGCCACGACGATCCCGACGACGCCGAGCGTCAGGAGGAGGATCGCGCGCCAGTCCAGCCGTGCGCGCCGCACGAAGTCCGACAGATCCGCGCTCTTCGCCCACCGCGGAAACGCGGCGATCAGCCGCGCCGCCACGGCGAAAGTCAGAAAAACGAAAATCCGTCCTGCAGTCCCCGAGGTGCAGCGGGCCGATCCGCAGTCCCTCCCGGGTCAGAGACCAGATCCATGCGCCGGCGAGCAGCAGAATCGCGGCGTCCAGAGCGTGCGCGAGCCGCAACCGCGAGGAGGAGACGATGGGCCGCTGCCCCGCGGCACGCGCCGGGACCGCACGGAGCAATTGCACCACCGCCGCGGCCGCGAGCGCCACGGCCAGCAAGCCGGGGAACAGGTCGCCCTCCGGGCCGCGCCACGCCTCGGTCGCATGGCCGTACAACCAGTTCCGGTCGCCGGCCGAGAGGAAATAGGTCCAGCGCGCCGAAAAGGCAAGGACCTCCCCGAAGTATCGGTGCATTCCATAGAGCCGGCTGGCTTCGCGGTAAGGCAGGGCGAAGGGAACGAATACGAGGCCCCCGAGCAGCGTCGCCACGAGGGCGCCCTTCCAGCGCCGGCGGCCCTCCTCGGGTCCACCGACGACGGACAGAGCGAGCGTGACACCGACGAGCAACCCCGAGAACAGGGCGTAGTGCACGTTGCAGAGCGCGTTCCAGGCGAAAGCAGATTCCGTAGAGGATGAGGTCCCTCGTTCTTCCCCGGTCCAGATACCGCAGGAGGAAGAGCAGCGACAGGCAGAGAAACCCTGCCCACTGGAACTGCAGGTGCGGCAGCTGGCTGAACCGCCACGGCAGGAACGCGAACACCAGGCCCGAGACCGCGGACGCGATCGGATCGCCCGTGACCTCGCGCGCCAGGGCCCAGGCCGCGAGCGCGGAGAGAAACATCCCCAGCAGGAGCAGGACGTTGTAGTTGACGAGCGCCGACGCCCCGGCAGCGAGCAGCGGGAAGCCGAAGACGGCGACACCGTACAGGTTCTCCGAGAACGCGAGCACGTACTTCGCCGGGTGAAAGAAGTTGAGCTGGTACAGGTCGAGCGGATCGCGCAGCGTCTGGGCGTAGTCCCACTGGAGGATCCGCGCGTTCAGCTTGGCGTCCCAGAGGTCCGAGAGCGCATCGCCGAGGTGCGCGGCCTGGGGCCACGTCATCAGGACGGTGATCGCGAGAAAGAAGAGCGCGGCCAGGCCGAGCTCGCGGGCCGGCCGGGAACGCGGCGGCGCTCCGGAACTCAACGCAGCTTCGCGCGCGTGTTGTTGGCGATCGTCATCGCCAGCTGCAGCCGCTGCATCTTGCGGTGCCGCTTCTGCGTGGCCTCGACGTCCCCGGCGGGCACGACCGTCCCCGCACTTCCCGCAGGAGCTTCTCGGCCTCGAAGCCGAACTGCTGGAACTCCCCTGCCTGGAACTTCTTGAACGTCAGCTCGCTCGCGATGATGTAGCCCTCGGCGATGTCACGGACCATCGTGTAGGCCGAACCGCCGATAAATCCGCCCATGAGTGCTCAAAAGTGTAACCCGAGCGCCGTTCCGGGCCGACGGCGCTTGGCGGCCGGGGGGCCTCCGGGATAGCATGCCCGCCTTTGCGGGAGGCCTCACCGTGACCACCAGAGCGGACTATCTCGATTTCGACATCCTCCTGACCGAGGAGCAACGCCTCGTCCGCGACACGGTCGGAGACTGGGTCGACGAAAAGGTGCTCCCCATCATCGAGGAGGCCGCCTGGGAGGGCCGGTTTCCGAAGGAGCTCATCCCGGCCATGGCCGAGATGCACCTCTTCGGCTCGACGATCCCCGAGTACGGCCTGCCCGGGCTCGACAACGTCGCCTACGGCCTGATCATGCAGGAGCTCGAGCGCGGCGACTCCGGACTGCGTTCCTTCGTCTCCGTCCAGTCGGGCCTGGTGATGTACCCGATCTACGCCTTCGGCTCGAAGGAGCAGAAGGACAGGTGGATCCCGAAGCTCGGCAAGGCCGAGGCGATCGGCTGCTTCGGCCTGACGGAGCCGGACTTCGGCTCGAACCCGGCCGGCATGCGGACGGTCGCGAAGAAGGACGGGGATTCCTACGTCCTGAACGGCGCCAAGGCCTGGATCACCAACGGCTCGATCGCCGACGTCGCGGTCGTATGGGCCAAGCTCGACGGCGTCGTGCGCGGCTTCCTCGTCGAGAAGGGCACGAAGGGCTTCTCCACGTTCGAGCACAAGGGCAAGATGTCCCTGCGCGCCTCGGTGACGTCCCAGCTCGCCTTCGAGGACTGCCGGATCCCGGCCGGGAACATCCTGCCCGGCGTCGAAGGCCTGAAGGGCCCCCTCTCGTGCCTCACGCAGGCGCGCTACGGCATCGCCTGGGGAGCCCTCGGCAGCGCCATGGCGACGTACCAGGCCGCCCTCGACTACTCGAAGACCCGCAAGCAGTGGAAGGACCGGCCGATCGCCGCCCACCAGCTCGTGCAGGAGCGCCTGGCCTGGATGATCACGGAGATCACCAAGGGGCAGCTGCTGGCGTGGAAGCTCGGCCAGATGAAGGACGGCAAGACGCTCAAGCCGCACCACGTGTCCATGGCCAAGCGCAACAACGTCTGGGTCGCGCGCGAGTGCGCCAAGCTCGCCCGCGAAACGCTCGGAGCCAACGGCGTGGTCAACGAGTACCCGGTCTTCCGCCACCTGGCCAACATCGAGAGCGTCTACACCTACGAGGGGACGCACGACATCCACACGCTGATCATCGGCCAGGCCGTCACCGGCATCGCGTCGTACGATCCTCCGACGGAAGAGCCGTCAGACAGTAAGCAGTAAGCCCGGCGCCAGCTCTCGGACTGCTTACCGCTTACTGCCGACTGCTTACTGGCTCGTCGCTGTCGGCGGAAATCCCGCCCCCACAGTCTCTTGCGTTAAACTAGGGGCTCTTTGGGCATCACAGGCAATCTGAAGACGATGCAGCTCGGGGAGCTGCTGCAATGGCTTTCGCTCGGCTCGAAGACGGGAACCCTCCTGATCGACGGCCACGGAGTCGAGAAGCGGGTCTATTTTCAGGACGGTCGGATCGCCTCGACTTCCTCCTCCGACCAGCGCGAGTACCTGGGCCACTTCCTCGTCTCCCACGGCTTCATCACCGAGGAAGAGCTCAAGATGGCCATGGAGGTCCAGGAAGAGTCCCAGATCCTCCTCGGCAAGATCCTGGTCATGATCAACGCCATCGCCGAGGCGGACCTCCTGCGCCTCATGAAAAAGAAGGCCGAGGAGTCGATCTACGACATTTTCCTGTGGACCGAGGGCGATTTCGAGTTCGTCGAGAACCAGATACAGGACCAGAAGATGGTTCCCCTCTCCCTCGACGTGACGGGCATCATCATGGAGGGAATGCGCCGCTACGACGAGTGGCAGCTCATCCGCCAGCGGGTCCCGGACTCCTCGGTCATCCCCGAAATCATGCGCCCGCTCGACATGGACGTCCTCTACGACCGGGAAAAGCTGATCGTTCCCTACGTCGACGGCCAGCGCTCGATCGAGGAAATCGCCCTGCAGACGCACAACGCCGAGTTCACCGTCTCCAAGCTCATCTCCGAGGGGCTCCGCACGGGCACGATGCGCCTGATCGAGACGCGCCCGCGGGTGGCGCCGCCTCCCGTGCTCGGCGCCGGCGTCTCCGAGGTCGACCACTTCCTGCAGCGAGGCCGCGCCCAGCTCAAGGACGACCCGCAGGCCGCCTACAAGATGTTCAAGGTCGCCTACGAGCTCGACGCGACCGACGGCAGGACGGCCGAGTCGCTGCGTGAGGCGGAGCGCGAGATCAAGGCCGTGCTCGAACGCGACGGCGTCACCGGCGAGAAGATCCCCGAGCTCGCCGTCGCGATGCAGAGCCTCACGCAGCGGCCGTTCACACCGCACGAAGGGTTCGTCCTTTCGCGAATCAACGGCCAGTGGGACGTCAAATCGATCATGAAGATCTCGCCCATCAAGGAGCTCGACGTCCTGATGATCTTCCACAAGTTCCTCAAGGACGGCGTGATCCACCTGAAAGCGAAGCCTTAAGGCCCTTCGCGCCGGCTCCCCGTCTGCCGGGCGAGGCGGCAAACCCGACTCGTCGTAAAATGGCGGCTTCGGAGGACATTCGACGGATGGGCGTCTCGGACGGCAGGCCTCGGGCTTTTCGCGCTCTGCAGATGGGCGTGTGCGGTGCGGCCGCTGCGCTGCTGGCGGCGCTGTCTCCGGGGATCCCCTGGGAACGCTGGCCCGAGCTGCTGTTCTTCGCGGCGCTCGGCGTTCTGGCTTTCCGTCTGCGCGTGCGCTACGGCGGCAACTTCGTGGGCCTCGAGGCCGCGGCGCTGGTCCCGGCCATCCTCCTGCTCGGCTCGCCGGGCGCCGCGATGCTGATCTGCCTGACGGCCGACGCGGTCGCCAAGATGGCCGGGAAACACCGCCGCCTCACGCTCGCCAGCGTTTTCGACATCGCCCAGCTCTCGCTCGCGTACGCCGTGGCCGCCCTGTTCGCGGCGGCCCTCCACGCGGGCGGCGGCGGGTGGGTGACGGTCCTCGCGCTCGTCGTCGCGGTCCTCCTCGTGTTCTTCTTCGTGAACACGGGGCTCGTCTTCGCCTACCTCGAGCTCTCGGGCCTGGTGGCCCGCGCAGCGCTTGCCCGAGATCGCCCTCTTCCAGCTGGGGGCGCTCCTGCTGCTGGCCCCCATGGTCGTCCTCGAGGTCCTCGTGTACCCCCACTACGGCGCCGCCGGAGCCCTCCTGGCGTTCTTCCCGGTCGCGCTCGCCGCCGTCGTCATGCGCAATCTCTCCTCGATGGAACAGCGCGTGCGCGAGGTCTCGCGCCAGAACCGCGAGCTCGACGTGATGCGCGACATCTCCAACACCTTCGGCGTGAGCGCGCGCGTCGACCGCTACGAACGCGTGTTCGCCGCGCTCGGGCGACTGCTGCCGGTCGAGGCGATGGCCCTGCTCGAGTGGAACGGCGGCGCCGACGAGGAGCTCGTCGTGCACCTCTCCGAGAGGACCCAGGCTTCCCGCAGCGAGCTGACCGCCTGGGCCCGGCGCAACCGGCTGGACGAGAAGCGCGTGGATCGCGCCGCGTCTCCCTGCGAGGTCGCCGTCGGCGATGCGCGCGAGATCCGCCTCGCGGCCCACGCGCCCTTCCAGGTCCGCGTCGGCCTCTCGACCTTCGAGCTGCACTCGGGAATGCTCGTCCTCGAGAGCAGCTCGCCCACCTTGCATGCGCCCGAGACGCTGGCCTCGCTCGCGACGATCGCCGACCACATCGCCCTCGTCCTGCAGGACCGCTCGGTCCGCGCGCAGATCCAGGAGCTCTCCGAGCGCAACCGCGAGCGCGCCGAGACGCTCGACCAGATCCTCGAGATCTCCAACGACCTGAAGCGCAACCGCACGCTCGACGACCTCTTCCAGTCGATCGCGACCGCGGTCGCAAAGGGCCTCGGCTTCCAGCGCGTGGCGCTCTCCACCTACGACCGCGAGCGCAACGCCTTCACGGCGCGCGCCCACGTCGGTCTCGACGAGGAGTGGCCCGGCCTGCAGGGCGGCATCGTCCCCGCCGAGGACATCACGAAGCACTGGAACGACCGCAACCGGGTCTCGAAGTCCTACCACGTGCGGGAGCGCGCGCGGGAGGGCGGCGGGCGCATCTCGGGCGTGCGCCGCGTCCTGACGGCCGGCGACGAGGCGTGGCGCCCGGACGAGCTGCTCTGGATTCCCCTCTATTCGGAGGATCGCCTGCTCGGCTGCCTCTCGGTCGACGAGCCGCGCAACGGGAGGTCCCCCGGGCTCGAGACGATCCGCTCGCTCGAGATCTTCGCCAACCAGGCGGTCGCCGCGATCGAGGGCGCCCGCTCCTACAACGAGGCGCGCGAGCAGTCGATCCGCGACTCCCTGACCGGCGCCTACAACCACCGCCACTTCCAGGAAGTCCTCCAGCGCGAGCTCGGCCGGGCCGAGCGCCTGGGGCGCCCGCTGACCGTCCTGATGCTCGACATCGACGACTTCAAGTCCATCAACGACCGGTTCGGGCACCCCGTCGGCGACGCCATCCTGCAGGGCATCGTGGCCGAGATCCGCAACGAGGTCCGCAACGACATGGACCTGCTCGCCCGCTACGGCGGCGACGAATTCGCGCTGGTCCTGCCGGAGACGCCGCTGGCCGAGGCGATCATCGTCGCCGAGCGCGTGCGGCGCCGCGTCGACGAGCGCCTCTTCCGGATGCCCGACTCGCACCAGGTGCTGCGCGCGACCGTGTCGATCGGCCTGGCCACGTATCCGGACGACTCCGCCGACAAGAAGGACCTGATCGAGAAGGCGGACGCCGCCCTCTACCGGGCCAAGCACGGCGGCAAGAACGCCGTCGTGACGACCTCGGAGGCGGGGCCGGGGCAATTGCCACTGCTGCCTCAGTAGGGCGCTCCGCTCGCTGCCGTCGCTCCCGCTCGCTCGTTCCTCGCTCGCTCTCGCTCCCGCGGCGCAAACCTCCTCCCTCCCTTCGGTCGGGAGACTATTTGCGCCGCGAGCGGTTGTTGCGTTGAGGCTGGAGAAGAGACACCGAGGCGGAGTCCTGGTCGAAGAAGCGGAGAGGCCAGGACTTCGCGTCGCCGGCGTAGTCGATTCCGATTCGCGGGGAGATCGCCGATGCGCGGACGCGCGGGCGCGGGCGGCGAAAGATCCGGATCGGACTCGTCGCCGGCAAGATCGAGGCCGCTGTCGGCGGTGGTGATTCCGAGGGCGCTGCAGAGTTTGCCCGGGCCGGACAGCAGGCGCGGCGCGCCGTCCGGGCCGTCGGCGGCGCGGAGCAGGACGGCCTCGGCGACGCCTTCGCGGCGCGTGACGACGTTGGCGCAGTCGTGCATGCCGTAGACGAGGAAGACGTAGAGATGGCCGCCGTCGGCGTACATGGGCTCGACGCGCGGCGTGCGGCGGCCTGCCCAGGAGTGCGCGGCGCGGTCTCCGGCGCCGAGGTAGGCCTCCGTCTCGACGATGCGGGCGCCGTACCACCGTCCGCGCGACCGGCGGGCGATCCAGGCGCCGACGAGGCTCCGGGCCACCGTGACGGTGCCCCGCCGGAAGTCCGCGCGTACCCATTCGCGCAGGCCCAGGGCATCCGGGTCGATCCGCAGCCGCGGGTCGGGCGCTTTTTTCGCTATCATGCAGCCTTCCGTTTCATCGAAAGGATTCTATGAACATCCTCGTCACGGGAGGCGCGGGCTTCATCGGCTCGCACATGGCCAAGCGGCACCTGGCCGACGGACACCGGGTCGTGATCGTCGACGACCTTTCCACGGGCCGGCGCGAGCGCCTCCCCGAGGCCGCCCGCTTCGTCCAGGCCGACATCGCCGAGGCCGACCTCGAGCCCCTGCTGCGGCGAGGAGAAGATCGAGTTCATCTCGCACCACGCCGCCCAGATCGACCTGCGCCACAGCGTCGCGGACCCGATCGGCGACGCGCACGCCAACATCATCGGCAGCCTGAAGCTCTTCGAAGCCATGCGGCGCGCGGGCACCCGGCACGTGCTCTTCTCGTCCACCGGCGGCGCGATCTACGGTGAGCCCGAGGGCGGCCGTCCAGCCACCGAGAGCCACCCCACCAACCCCATCTCGCCCTACGGCTGCGCGAAGCTCTCGATCGAGAAGTACATGCACTACTACCGCGTCGTCCACGGCTTCCAGACGAAGGTCTTCCGCTACGCCAACGTGTACGGGCCCTGGCAGGACGGGACCGGCGAGGCCGGCGTCGTCGCGATCTTCTCGTCGGCCATGCTCGGCGCGCGCCCGCTCAAGATCAACGGGGACGGCGCGCAGACGCGCGACTACGTCTACGTGGGCGACCTCGTCCGGGCCGCGGCGCGGGCGGCGACGACCGACAAGAGCGGCGTCTGGAATCTCGGGACGGGCGTCGAGACTTCGGTGAACCGGCTCTTTTCCCTTCTCGCGACGGAGTATGGCTACACGGCGACCCCGCCGCACGTTCCGGCTCCCGCGGGCGAGCAGATGCGCAGCGTCCTCGACGGCTCCCTGGTGCGTCAGGACTTCGGCCTGCCGGAGTGGACGCCGCTCGAGGACGGCCTCAAGGCGACCGCGGAGTTCTTCCGGAGCCGCGCGACGGCCTGAGACGACAGGGCGGAGGGTCAGCCCTGCTTCGGGACCGGCATCGAGCCGGTGGTGCGGCGCTCCTCCCCGATCGGCGCCGAGCCGAAGTGGCGCTTCAGGACGACGACGGTCATGTCGTCCTCCGGCTCGCCGCCGCCCGACCACTCCTGCACGGTCTTGACGAGCTCGCGGGCGATCTCGTCGCTCGGACGGTCGCGCAGCGCGAGGAACGCGCGGGAGAGCCGCCCCGGCCCGAACTCCTCGTCGTTGTCGTCATGGGCCTCGACCATGCCGTCCGTGTAGAACAGCAGGGCGTCCCCGGGCTCGACGCGCCGGTAGCCCCGGCTGTACGTCGCGTTGGCCGTGGGGCCGAGCACGAGGCCCGTCTGGATCAGCGGCGTCACGCTCGTGCCGTGGAAATGGAGCGGATGCGGGATGCCCCGCGTTGACGTACATCAGGCTGCCGTCGTCCTCGATCTCGCCGTAGAAGAGTGAGACGAAGCGCGTGGTCAGCCGCGACTCGTGGATGATGCGGTTCAAGCGCTCGACCGTGCGCACGATCTTGAAGTCCCGCTCGACGGCCATCCGCAGGCCCGTGTAGACGTCGCGCACCTGGAGGGCCGCCGGCAGTCCGTGCCCCGAGGCGTCGGCGATGGCCACGCCGAGGATGCGGTCGGACACCGGGATGAAGTCGAAGTAGTCGCCGCCGACGAGCTCGGCCGGCGTCGTGTAGCCCGCGATCTCCAGGGACCCGCGGCGCAGCGCGCGCTTGGGAAGGATCGACATCTGGATGCGCCGGGCTTCCTGCAGCGCCGACACGTAGCGGTCCTGGCGCAGCTTCTGGTCGACCGCGAGGCGCAGGATGCCGAGAGAAGCGACGAGGTCGTCTTCCGGCGCCGCGGGGTCGACCGAGAACGCGATGATGTACTCGTCGTCGCCCACGGCGATCGCCGCGAAGCGCTCGGCGCCGAGGCGCTTCTCGAGCTCCGGATCCACGCCCGGGGCGCTCAGGTCCATCACGACGACGCCCTCGTCCACGACGCGCTCGACGGGCGGGTAGTCTTCCGGGATGAAGATCCCGGGGGCGATGGCCGGCACGTTGCCGAAGGTCCGCGTCAGCTCGTAGCCGCCGTCGCGGTGCACGTAGAGGCGGCCCCCGCGCACGCCGAGCACGCCGGAGAACTGCTCGATGACGGTCGAGGCCGTCTGCATGATCGTCGAAGACGGGTCCCCCGCCGACTCGATCGCCTCGATCGCCTTCTCGACCTTGCGGAACAGGAATTTTCCGGTTGCCATGCGCGCGGGGATTCTACCGTGAGGTCCTCGTGCCGCGCGGAGCCGGGCAGGCCGACCCCGGCGTGGCGCCCTCGAGCCCGTCTAGGCGGAGGCGGGAGCTCCCGCACGCAGCGGCGACGCGGCGCGATCGCTCGGCTGGTCGTCGCGGACCTTGCCGTCCTTCAAGCGCACGATCCGGCGCGCGTGGGCCGCGATGTCTTCCTCGTGCGTGACGAGGACGATCGTGTTGCCCCGGGCGTTGAGCTCGGCGAAGAGGGCCATGATCTCCGCGCCGGTCTGCGAGTCGAGGTTGCCGGTCGGCTCGTCGGCGAGCAGGATGCTCGGGTCGTTGATCAGCGCGCGCGCGACGGCCACGCGCTGGCGCTGGCCGCCGGACATCTCGTTGGGCGTGTGGTTCATCCGGTCGGACAGGCCGACGGCCTTGAGCGCCTTGATGGCGCGCTCGCGCCGGTCCTTGCGCGAGGCTCCCCCGTAGACGAGCGGCAGCTCCACCTGCTGGAGGGCCGAGGTCCGCGGCAGCAGGTTGAAGGTCTGGAACACGAAGCCGATCTCCTGGTTCCGGATCGCGGCCAGCTCGTCGTCCGTCATCCGGGCGACCTCCTTGCCGTTCAGGACGTAGGAGCCCGAGCTCGGCGTGTCCAGGCAGCCGATCAGGTTCATCAGGGTCGACTTTCCGGAGCCGGACGGGCCCATGATGGCCACGTATTCGCCCCGCTCGACGCCCACCGTGACGCCCGAGAGCGCGTGGACCTTCTCCTCGCCCATCTCGTAGACCTTGGTGATGTCCCGGATGTCGATCAGCATGGGTCAGGGCTCTCCCTGGGGGATACTACGATTTTCCCCGTCCGGTGTTTCGCAGTCTGCCGCCGCGCGGTCGCTCAGAAGATCGCCGCAATCCCCGTCTTTCCCAGGACATAGATGCCCCAGAGGCTCAAAACGAGGACCGCCATCCTTCCCCGGGGGGCCCGGGTCGCCGCAGAGAGGCCGAGCACCAGCAAGCCCATCGTCCAGAAGGACATGAGGTCGAGCGACGACAGCAGCGAGTGGAGCACCTTGGTGGCCCCTTTGGCGCTGACGAGGACGCCCGGATTGGTCGGCAGGACGTCCCCCACGGTCTGTGGATCGATCGACTGCCGGTTCCAGAGCATCGCGAGCAGCACGATCGACATCACGATCCCCGGCACGAAGGCATGGATCGTCACGCCGTAGGACTGCCGGAACTTGAGCTCCCAGCCGAAGGCCTGGCAGGCCATCCAGTACACGCCCGCGACGATCACGGAGAGCAGCACCGGCACGAACACAGGGAAGAGCTCGAAGAGCCAGGACATCTTGCGCGACTGTTCGACGGCCTTCTCGAGCTGGGCGTCGGTCATCGCCTGGCCCCGCTGCTCGGCACTGTCCTGGATGGTCTTGCGCAGGTCCATCCGCGTCACGACGAGCTGCCCGACCAGAAACGAGAGCGCCGTCCACAAGAGCAGCGGGACCAGCCACGTGGGCTTGCTCGCGATCGCGGCGAACGTGCGCGCCGGAGAAACGAAGACCCCGACGAGCCGCCCGAAGGCGGAGTCGGGGCCCGAAGCGGATGCTTCGCCCGCGGGACGGCCGTCCGTCACGGCGTGCCGGGCGGCGTGAGCGAGGAGCGCGGCGTCGTCTGGAACGCGGCGTCGAACAGGTCGCCCCGCGACTCGATCGCGGGCGGGGCCATGTCCGGCATGCCCTCGATCTTGACGCCCTTCCAGTCGAGGATGTCGGCGATCGAGTTGTGGTACGCGGCGACGGCCTTGCGGTAGATGACGAGGGCGTTCAGCTCGCGCGACCGGGCGTCGGAGAGGTTCGTCTGCAGCTGCGAGACCTCGAAGCCGGTGGTCATGCCGTTCTCGTACTTCTTGCGCGCGGCGTCGAGGTTGCGCTCGGCGAGCTCGCGCCCTTTGCCGGCCGCCACGATCTGCTTCTCCGCGGTGTCGATGGCGCGGTGAGCGTTGCGCACGTCCACGATGATGTTCTGCTCGATGACCGTCAGCTGCGCCTTCGAGGTTTCGAGGTTGTACTTGGCCACGCCCTCGTTGCCCCGCGCCGCGCGGTTGAAGATCGGGTACGAGAACACGAGGCCGACCTTCCAGTTGTTGAAGTCCCTGCCGAAGGTCGTGTCGACGGCGCCGCCCCAGCCGGGATTCAGGATGGTCCCGTCGGCCAGCACGGTCGGCCCGCCGTTGTTCCCGTAGCTCGCCTGCAGGTTCAGCTGCGGCAGGACCTGGTTCCGGAAGTACGCGTAGCGGATCTGCCCGGAGGAGACGTTG
Organism: uncultured Acidobacteriota bacterium; assembly: GCA_963843325.1. Lineage (GTDB taxonomy): Bacteria > Acidobacteriota > Thermoanaerobaculia > UBA5066 > Gp7-AA6 > DAHUXD01. The sequence continues at coordinate 266,254 of CAWJKC010000008.1, read as the reverse complement.
TAGAGCTGCGAGATGATTTCCGGCCGCCGGACCAGGGCCGTCTTCATCCCTTCTTCCAGGTTGAACTTCTGCTCCTCGATGCGCACGGCGTCGGTCGGGATGATCGGAGCCGCGTTCCAGACGGTCGGGTCGAAGTTCAGCTGCCGCTTGAGCTGGTCCTGCGCCAGACCGATCACGCCCTCGGCGTTGATGATGTCCTGGTCGGCTGTGGCGATGTTGACCTCGGTCTGGACGACGTCGATCGGGGCGAGCGAGCCGACGTCGATCTTGATCTTCGTGATGCGGTTCAGCTCGACCGCGATCGCCTTGGCCTCGAGCTTGACCTTGAGGTTGTCGTACGCGTACGCGAGGTCCCAGTAGGCCTGCTCCGTCGCGTTCACCGTCGCCTGGACGCTGCGCACGAAGTCCTGGTAGGCCGAGTCCCGCGAGTTGCGCGCCGTCTCGATGAGCCAGTTCGTCGCCATCTGGCCGAAGTTGCGCAGCAACGGCTGGTTGACCGAGGCCGTCAGCCCCGCGCTGAAGGACGGGTTGACGTCGAAGAACATCGAGTTCGTCGCGGTCCGGTTGCCGGCGAACCCGAGCGTGAACGTGCCGCCCCACGGTGTCAGCTGTCCCACCTGAGCGCCGGCATCCGAGGTGTCGGTCTTCAGGACCGCCGCACCCTGCAGCTGCGAAGCCCCCGGCTGCTCGATGTGCGCCCGTGTGCCGAACGCCTGGAGGAGCGGGTCGTAGATGCCGTAGTTGGAAAAGAGGGAGAACTGAGAGGCTTCCGCCGCGTTGACGGTCACGTTCAGGTCCTGGTTGTTCGCCAGCGCGTAGCCGATCGCCTGATCGAGCGTCAGAGGAATCCCCTCCTGGCCGGCCGGCGGCAGCTGCTGGGGGGTCCGCTGCCCCGGAATCGCCGAGACGACGGGGGCCGGCTGCGCCACGAGGGCGGCGGAGGCGAGCAGGGTCAGCACTCCCGCCGACAGGAACGCGCGACCGCTGCGGAAAATAGCCAAGCTCTTCATTCCATTGACTCCTTTGTCACACCACTCTACGCAACGGGAAGGGGGAAAGTTTCGGAAGAGGCCTTCATATCACCCCATTTCGCCCGGATAAAAGCAAGCGACACGCCGGCCGGGGCCCGAATCCGAAAGCAACGGGGCCTCCTGGCCACAGCGCGGGCGTGCGATCGGACATCGCGGGTGGAAGTGGCACCCGGACGGAGGATTCACGGCCGAGGGCAGCTCTCCCGGCAGAACGGCAGCGCGCGGCGGAGCCGATGGATCCGACTCGACCGCGGCGTCGACCAGCGCCCGCGCGTAGGGATGCAGCGGGCGCCCGATGACCTCGCGCGCGGGGCCCTCTTCGACGATCGCGCCGAGATAGAACACGGCGATGCGATCCGCGATCCTCGACACCACGGCGAGATCGTGCGAGATGAAGAGGTAGGACAAACCCGCCCGCTCGCGCAGGTCGAGCAGCAGGTTGACGATCTGCGCGCCGACCGAGACGTCGAGCGCCGAGACGGGCTCGTCGCAGACGACCAGGCGCGGCGAGGTCGCGAGCGCGCGCGCGATCGCGACGCGCTGCCGCTGCCCGCCGGAGAGGTCCGACGGGAAGCGCGATGCGGTCTCGGCGCCGAGGCCGACGTCGGCCAGCAGCTGGCGCACGCGCTCGGTCAGCACGCGCCCCCGCGCCAGTCCCTGGACGCGCAGCGGCTCGGCGATCTGCGCGCCCGCCCGCATGCGCGGATTCAGCGAATTCTGCGGGTCCTGGAAGACGACCTGGAGGTGCCGCCGCCGCTGCCGCAGCGCGGCGCCCGAGAGCGCGAGCCAGTCGGTCCCGTCGAAGAGGATGCGGCCCGCGTCCGGCTGGACCAGGCGCGCGACGATCCGCCCGGCGGTCGTCTTGCCGCTTCCGGACTCGCCGACGAACCCGAGCGTCTGGCCCGACGCGATCGCGAAGCTGACGCCCCTCAGCGCGGGCAGGACCTCGCCCCTCGTCCCGGAAATCCCCCGCGTGAGCGCGAAGCGCTTCGTCAGCCCCTCGGCGCGCAGAAGCGGCTCGTCGGCCCCCGGGGACGGAGTCACGCGCCACTCCGCGCGGCGGGCAGCGACAGGAAGCAGCGCGAAAGACCCTCGCCCGCAGGGTACAGCTCCGGGACGGTGGTCTCGCAGGGCGCGAAACGCTCCGGACAGCGCGGCGCAAAGGCGCATCCCACGCGGGTCCGCGCCGAGAGATCCTCGAGCGATCCGGCGATGGCCTCGTAGCGCTCGCCCTGGCGGCGCCCCTCCCGCGCGAGCGCGGGAACGCAGTGCAGGAGCCCCCGCGTGTAAGGGTGCGCGGGGGCGCGCAGAAGCGCGGCCGTCGCGGCCTGCTCGACGACGCGGCCGGAGTACAGGACCAGGACGTCGTCGGAGTGCTTTGCGACGACGCCGAGGTCGTGCGTGATCAGCAGGACCGCAAGGTCCCGCTCGCGCCGGAGGCGGTCGAGCAGCTCGAGGATCTGCACGGCCACCGTCGCATCGAGCGAGGCCGTCGGCTCGTCGGCCAGAAGCACCTTCGGCGCCGACGCCAGGGCGATCGCGAGGCACGCGCGTTGCCGCAGACCCCCCGAGAGCCGGTGCGGATACTCGCCGAGCGCCCGCGCGGGCTCGGGAAACGCGACCTCGGCGAGCAGCTCGACCGCCCTGCGGCGGGCCGCGGCGCGCGAAACGGGTTCGTGGAGCCGGATCGCCTCGACGACCTGGGCTCCGATCGTCACCACGGGGTCGAGCGCGGCTCCCGGCTCCTGGAACACCATTCCGATCTCGCGGCCCCGGACCGCCCGCCACCCGCCGTCGGACAGCGCCGTGAGCTCGCGGCCCCCGCAGAAGACCTTGCCGCCGACCCGAGCGCCGTCGGGCGCGAGGCCCAGGATCGCGCGCACGAGCTGGGTCTTCCCGCTGCCGCTCTCGCCGACGACCGCGAGCGTCCGTCCCGCGGCCAGCGTGAACGACACGCCGTCGACCGCGGGGTACAGGGCTCCGTCGACCGGCAGCTCGACGCGCAGCTCCTCGACGGAGAGAAGCGGTGCCGGAGTTTTCGCGGGGGCCGGAGCGGGGGTCACCACGGACGGCTGGCGCTCGGCCCGTCTCTCAGAGATTCTTCCGCACCGCGTCGAGCTCCTTCACGCGCCGCACGACGTCCCGGTAGTTGGCGTTCAAGCCGTAGACCTCCTGGAACGTCCGGTACGCCGAGTCCGTGTCGCCCGTGTCCTGATAGACCTGGGCGAGGTCGTAGAGCATGCCCGCGGTGGCGAGGTCGGCGATGCCGGGCGCTTCGAGCCCCTTGCGGAACCACTTGATCGCCAGCTGCGGCATGCCTTTCTCGAGAAAGCAGTGGCCGAGCATGCTGCAGCACTCGACGGTACGGCCCGCGTCCTTGCTCGCGAGCTGGAACTCGCCGATCGCCTCGTCGACGAGACCCATTTCCTTGTACGCGATCCCGAGGTTGTAGTGCGTCTCGTAGTCCTCGGCCGAAAGCTGCTGCTCGACGCCCTTCTTGAACTCGCGAAAGATCTCCTCGAGGGACACCTCGCCCTGCGGCGTGTTGATCTCGGAAGACTCTTCGGCCGGCACCTCGTCGCCGAGATCCTTCTCGAGCTCCTCGGCCAGGTTGAAGAACTTCTGCTCGTCCGAAAAAAGGTTCTCTTCGTCGACGGCCGGCGCTTCCGGGACCGAAGGCGCCGCGCTCTCCCCCGCCCGCTGCATCTCGTCCTCGAGCAGGTTGCCCAGCTGCTCGTACGACACGAACTCCGTGTCCGCCGGCGTCTGCGGATCCGGCGTCGAGAGCTTCTCCATCGCGGGCGGCGGGCCCGGCTCGCCGCCGACGAACTCGATGCCGTCGTCCTGGAACGGGGCCGCCGCAGCGGATCACTTCGGCCGGAGGCGCCGCCGGATGCCCGATGTCGAACTCCTCGAACTCGACCTCCAGACCCGGCGCCGGGGGCGGCAGCGCCCCCGCGGGAGACGACAGCTCGGGCTCGGCTCCGTTCTGTCCCGCCCGCGCCAGGATCCGGCTGGCGTCGGCCGGGCGCCCGGCCTCGCTGTAGGCCGCGGCCAGGGCTTCGGCCTCGCGGGAGAGGCCCGGGTTCTTCGTTTCGGCCAGCAGGTCGACGAGGCGCTCCCGCGCCTTGAGCAGGTCGGGGCGCCGGCGCACGAGCGAGAAGAGCCGCTCGATCGCCTTGTCCGCCAGGCCGTAGCGCGCGAAGACCTCCGCCTCGACGATGAGCGTCTCGACCTGCTGCTCCTCGCCGACGGGTCCCTCGGCTGCGGGCGGCGGCGCGGCGGGCACCGGGACTGCGGGCGCAGCGGGCGCCGGTGCGAGAACGGAGCGTCGGCCGGCGCGGCGGGCGCTGCTTCGGCCTTCTCGTCGTACTCGATCGAGGCGACCTTGGGCTGCGGCGCGTGGACCGACGCCGAGTCCTCGAGGTCGATGATCAGCTCCTGGTACTCGGGCGGCTTCCGCCGCCGCGGCCGCGGCGTCGGCCGGCGTCTCCGTCGGCGTCCCGATGCTCTGGACGCGCGTGGCCGCCTCGACGTTGGAGGGATCGGCTTCCTGCGCGCGGCGGTAGTGCTCGAGGGCCGCGCCCGGGTTCTGCTGGCGCTCGGACGATTCGCCGAGCGCAATGTGGACCTTGGCGAGCGCGGCGTGGTTGCCCTCGGCCTCCAGGACCGACGCCAGCTTCTCGAGGGCGCCGACGTGGCCCGGGTCGGCCGCCAGGATCGGCTCCAGGTACTCCGCGCCCTTCGTGAATTCGCGCCGCGTCACGGCCGTCAGCACCAGCGGCGCGACCGCGGCCAGCGCCTTGTCGAGATTCATCTCCTGGACGCGCACCCGGGAAAGGAACAGCCGCGGCGTCTCGGCGTCGGCGTCGAGCGCGAGCGCCTGCTCCGCGGTCCGGACGGCCTCCGCGCGCTCGCCCATCTCGAGCTGCGCCTCGGCCATCAGCCCCAGGCTCTCGCCCGTGCGCGGCGCCGCCTTGAGCACGGCCATCGCGGCCGTCGGGTTCTTCTGCGCGAGCAGCGAGCGCACGAGGTTGCGCTGCGTCTCGACGTCGTCGGGCGAAAGCTCGAGCGCCTTCTGAAAGACCTGCGCGGCCTCGTCGTGCGCGCCGCGCTTCAGGAGCATCGACCCGATCAGGCCGTACTGCATCACGGCCTGGTCCTTCTGGTTGGCGGCGCGGTAGAGGTCCGCCAGCCGGACCTGGATCCGCAGATCGGCGGGATCGATCTGCGCCATCTTCTTGTAGACGGTGATCGCGTCGGGGACCCGGTTGTTCTTCTGGTAGTGGTCGGCCAGGACCTGGTACTGGCTCCGGGCGTCCTGGACCAGACCCTGCTTGTGGTACAGGTCGGCGAGCCGGTCGTACACCTCGAGCCGGGCGGGGTCGATCTTGTTGATCTTCTTGTAGATCGCGATCGCCTTGAGGAAGAACCCGTCCTTCGAATAGAAGTCGGCGATCCGCTCGAAATACGGAATCGAATCGCCGGGCCGGTTCATCCGGACGTACAGGTCTCCCACCTTGTTGAGCGTGGGGATGTCCTTGGCGTTGTCCTCGAGGACCCGCAGGTACTCTTTCAGCGCCTGGTCGAGCTTGCCCCGCGAGAGAAGCTTCTCGGCAGACTGAAGGATCTGTTCGCGGTTGACCGCCATTCAGGAACGATTCTAACCGCTCTGACCGCGGCGGTGCGCCTGCCGGGCCCCGAAAGGTGCCGAACCCGTGTCGGGAGTCACTCCGCGGAAGGTCATGCGGTGCTCCGGACACGGCCCGTAGAGACGCAGCGCTTCCCAGTGCTCGGGCGTCCCGTAGCCCTTGTGCGCTTCGAAACCGTAGACGGGGTGGCGGCGCCCGAGCTCGTCGAGAAGGCGATCGCGATGGACCTTTGCGACGATCGACCCGGCGGCGATCGACAGCGAGAGCGCGTCGCCGTGGACGACCGGCAGCTGGGGCATCCGGACGCCGGGAACCCGCACCGCGTCGACGAGCAGCACGTCCGGAGGCGGATCGAGGGCGCAGACCGCCCGGCGCATCGCCTCGAGGCTGGCGCGCAGGATGTTGTCCGCGTCGATCTGGCGGGCCTCGACGACGCCGATGCCGACGGCGACCGCGCGGCGCAGGATCTGCTCGGCGAGCCGGGCGCGCGCGTCCGCGTCGACGCGCTTGGAGTCGTCGAGGCCCGGCAGGACGCAACCGGCGGGAAGGATCACCGCGCCGGCGACGACGGGGCCCGCGAGGCAGCCGCGGCCCACCTCGTCGACGCCCGCGATGAACGTGAAGCCCCGGACGGAGAGCTCGGACTCGAGCAGGGCCAGCTGTCGCAAACGACCGAGCTCGGCGAACAGGGCGGCGAGCGGGTCGTTCCTCACGGAGATCGCGGGAGCTAGTCGGCCTGCTTCTCGTCGATGCGCGCGGCCTTGCCCTTGCGATCGCGGAGGTAGTAGAGCTTGGCGCGGCGCACCTTGCCCCGGCGCTCGACCTCGATGCGGTCGATGATCGGCGAGTGGAGCGGGAACACGCGCTCGACGCCCACGCCGCCCGAGATCTTGCGCACCGTGAACGTCTCGCGCGACCCGCCGCCGCGGCGGGAGATCACGACCCCGGCGAAGAGCTGGATGCGCTCCTTCTCGCCTTCGCGGACCTTGACGTGCACCTTGATCGAATCTCCCGGCGCAAACGCCGGCAAGCCGCTCTTGAGCGACAGTTTTTCCGCGTCGAGAAGGACATCACTCATGGCAAACCTCTCCAAAGCAGGGCGGGCGAAGGCCCGCGGCAATCCCAAGGAACGGTGGATCCTACACGAAGCGCGGTGCGGGTTTCAAGTTCCGGGTTTCAGGACACTTATCGGGCCATCCCCGAACGGAAATTACCCTTCCTCCCCCTCCCCGGGCTCGACCGGACGCTTTTCGAGCAGGTCCGGCCGCCGCTGCCGCGTGCGCGCGAGGGCGCGCGCCCGGCGCCACTGCTCGATGCGGCGATGGTCGCCGGACAGGAGGACTTCGGGCACGGCGGCGCCCCGGAACTCCCGCGGCCGCGTGTAGTGGGGATAGTCGAGCCGGTCCCGGAAGAAGGACTCGTTTTCCAGCGACTCCGAGGCGCCGACGACGCCCGGCACCAGCCGCGTGACGCACTCCGTCAGGGACAGGGCCGCCGCCTCGCCGCCGGGCAGCACGAAATCTCCGAGCGAGATCTCTTCGTCGAAGAGGCCGAGATCGCGCACCCGCTCGTCGATCCCCTCGTAGCGCCCGCAGACGACGAGCACGCGCGGGCGCACGGCGAGCGCGGCCGCGCGGGCGTGATCGAGGCGGACGCCGTCCGGGCTCATCAGGACGGTCCAGGCGCGCGCGCCGCCCGCATCCCGGCGCGCTTCGATCGCCGCGGCGACGACCGGCGCCATCATCACCATTCCGGCGCCGCCGCCGTACGGCTCGTCGTCGACCTTGCGATGCCGGTCCGCGGCAAACGCGCGGATGTCGGTGACCGTGACCTGCAGGATGCCCTCGGCGATCGCCTTTCCGAGAAGGCTCTCCCGCAGCGGGGACTCGAAGTAGCCCGGGAAGATCGTGAGGATCTCCACGTGCATCGCCGGCGCCCTCTCCCCCTGTGCCATCACAGCTCCAGCAACCCTTCCGGCGGATCGAGAACGATGCGGCGCCCCTCGCGATCGACCTCGACGACGATCGGATGCACGAAGGGCACCAGGGCCTCCCGCCCCGCGCCCACGTCGACCGAGAGCATCGGTCCCGCGGGCGTGTGCTCGAGGCCGGACGCCACGCCGAGCACCCGGCCCCCCGCGTCCTCGCAGGAAAAGCCGCGCACCTCGTGCGCGTAGTAGAAGCCGTCGGGCGCCGGATGGGCGTCCTCGACGGCCACGAGCAGCTCGCCGCCCTGCAGGGCCCGCGCGGCGTCGACGTCGTCCACGCCCTCGAACTTCAGCAGCATCTGCTCCCGATGGCCGCGAACGCCCTGGAGCGAGAGCGTCCGTTCGGCGGCCGCGCCACGCCAGAGCAGCGCGACGCCCGGCGCGAAGCGTTCCGGGAAATCCGTCCAGACCTCGACCGACACTTCCCCCGAGAGTCCGTGGGGCTTGCGAATACGGCCGACGGCGAGCATGGGCGAAATCGGTGACCGCGAGACGGGCCGGGCGAAGCCCGGGCGCTCGAAGGGGCGTTCGCGTCAGTCGCGAACGCGGATGAGCACCCGCTTGCCGCGCGCGGTGGCCGCGGCGCCCACGAAGGAGCGCAGGGCCCGCACGGTGCGCCCCTCGCGGCCGATCAGCCGGCCGCGATCGGCCTCGGGCACTTCGACGTCGTACACGACGGTCTTGCCTTCGAAGCTCTCGCTGACCCGGGCCTTTTCCGGGTTGTCCGAGAGACGGCGGACGATCGTCTCGATCAGGCGCTTCATCGCGGCGATCTCAGGAAGCCGGAGCCGCGACGGGCTCCTTCATGTCGAGCAGCGACTGGATCGTGGGCGAGACGAGGGCCCCCTTGCCGATCCACTCGCGCGCCTTCACGCGGTCGAACGACACGGTCGGCGGGTTGGTCACCGGGTCGTAGGACCCGAGCTCCTCGAGGACCTCGGACCGCGCGGTCAGCCGCGAGTCGGAGACCACGATGCGGTAGTAGGGACGGTTGCGGGCGCCCATTCGGCGGAGGCGAATTTTTACCATTTCAGTTCCTCTTCCTGCTCAGCAAAAGCGGGGCATTCTACACGAAGTCAGGCGCCCCCGGATTTGGGCCCCGGGAAGGCCATTTTCGACATGTCCAGGCCCCGCATGCCCTTGCGGGCGGTCTTCATCATCCGCCGCATCTCCTGGTACTGCTTGATCAGCCGGTTGATCTCGGCGACGGAGGTCCCCGAGCCCGAGGCGACCCGCTTCTTGCGGCTGCCGTTCAGGATCTGGGGGTACCGCCGCTCCTCGACGGTCATCGAGTCGATGATCGCCGTCGTGCGGGTCAGGGCCTTCTCGTCGACGCTCTGCGGCGCCCGCAGGGCCTTGAACGCGCCCCCCTTCGGGAGCAGGTCGATGAGGCTCTCGAGCGGACCCATCTTCTTCATGGACGCGAGCTGCTCCTTGAGATCCTCGAGGGTGAACTCGCCCGCGGCCGTCTTCTCGGCGAGCTTCTGCGCCGCGCCGGCGTCGACCGTCGCCTCGACCTTCTCGATGAGGGTGAGCACGTCGCCCAGTCCCAGGATGCGCGAGGCCATGCGGTCCGGATGGAACGGCTCGAAGTCCTCGGGCTTCTCGCCGACGCCGACGAACTTGATCGGCTTTCCGGTGGTCGTCACGACCGAGAGCGCGGCTCCCCCGCGCGCGTCGCCGTCGGTCTTCGTGAGGATGATTCCCGTCAGCGCCAGCGCCTCCGCGAATCCCGCCGCGGACTTCACGGCGTCCTGGCCGGTCATCGCGTCGGCGACGAACAGGATCTCGTGCGGCTCGACCGCCGCCGCCACCGCGCGGATCTCGGCCATCAACGCCTCGTCGATGTGCAGGCGGCCGGCGGTGTCCACGATGACGGTGTCGCGCCCGGTCTGCTTCGCCTCGCGGACTCCGTCGCGCGCCACCGTCGACGGGATCCTGGCCCGGCCTGGGCTCGAACACGGGGACGCCGATCTGCTTGCCGAGGGTCACGAGCTGCTGCACCGCGGCCGGCCGCGCAAGGTCGGCGGCGACGATCAGCGGATAGCGGCCCCGCGTCTTCAGCAGGCGCGCGAGCTTGCGCGGCGGAAGTCGTCTTGCCCGAGCCCTGGAGGCCGACGAGCGCGATGACCGCGGGTTTCCCGTGGAGCGCGACGTCCGCGAGGTCGCCGCCGAGCAGGGACTTCAGCTCGTCGCGGACGATGCGCGTGACTTCCTGGGCCGGCGAGAGCTGCTGGGTGACCTTGGCGCCGACGGCCCGCTCGCGCACACGCGCGGTGAACTGCCGCACGACCGGCAGGGCCACGTCGGCCTCGAGCAGCGAGAGGCGGATCTCCCTCAGGGCGGTCTCGAGGTGGTAGTCGGTGAGGTGCCCCTCGCCCCGCAGCTCCTTGAAGACACCCTGCATCCGGTCGCCGAGACTCTCGAACACAGTGAAACCCCCGTCCGGCCCCGATCTGGCCCTCCACCGGGAGAGCGAGGCCGAGCCAAGAATAGCCGCGAGTCAGGGCCGCGTCGAGGAAGTCTTTGCTTGACAGGCCACCGGCTTCGGATATCATTCCGCGTCGATTTTGCAAATCGGGCTTCGCTTGCGCTTTCGGATCGAAAGCGCTTTCTTAGAAAGAAGGAGAACAGGGATTATGAAGAAGTTTCTGACCTTGGGTTTCGCGGCCGCGACGGCCATGGCGCTCGCCACGGGTTGCCAGAAGAAAGAGGCGGCTGCTCCTGAGGCTGCGCCTGCGGCAGAGGCCCCGGCCGTCGTCGAGGAGACCGGCACGGCGGCGACCAGCACGGCGACCACCGGCACGGACACCACGACGACCACGACCACGACCACCACGACCGAGACGGCCCCGGCGACGGCGACCCCGGCCGCGAAGTAGTCTTTCCCGCTCGACATCGAGAGGCCCCCGCCCGGGGGCCTCTTTTTTTGTGCCCGGCCGGACTCGCGCGCCCACTCCGCTAAACTGAACTCCAGGTGCTGCCGGTCTGGGTCGACGCGATTCTCCTCATCGCGGCCTGCGCGGCCGGTGTGCGCGCGTGGCAATTGCGGCGTCTGGCCCGCAGCCTCGCGGCGCGGCTCCAGGCCCGGGAGCGCGAAGGACACTTTCTCGGCGAGTCCCCGGACCCGCAGCAGATCCTGCTGCACGCCTATCAGGCAGCCTCCGACATCCTGCCGATCGAGTCTTTCGACGTGTACCGGGTCGACCAGTCGCAGAAGATCCACGAGGTCTGGACGCTCGCGCCGACGGCGTCCGGGCGCAGGCCCGTGCGCGACGACGCCCATCCCTACCTCGGCGAGATGATCGACGCGCGCGCCGTGCTGCGCTTTGCCGCCACCGAGACGGACCGCTCGTTCGCCCCGATGCAGCTGCTGCCGGGCAGCGCTCCGACGCCACACCTTCACCTGCCCCTCTACTCCGGCGACTCCCTCGTGGCGTACCTCTCCCTCGGCTCGACCGAGCCGATCGGCGAACAGCGCAAGGCCGAGATCCGCGGCCTGCTCGCGCCGCTGACGGCGTCCCTGCACGCCTCCCGCAACTGGGAGATCGCCGTGACCGACGAGTTGTCCGGCCTTTTTGCGCGCCGCTACTTCGAGACCCGCCTGGCCGAGGAGTGGGCCCGGCACCGCCGGTACCAGTCGCCCGTCTCGGTCGCGCTCTTCGACCTGGACCACTTCAAGAAGATCAACGACACGCTCGGGCACGGCGCCGGCGACATGGCGATACGCCGGTTCGGAGAGATTCTGCGCGCCACCGTGCGCGCGAGCGACCTCGCCGCCCGTTACGGCGGCGAAGAGTTCGCCGTGCTCTTTCCGGAAACCGGCTCCCGGCCGGCCCTCGCCGTGGCCGACCGCGTGCGCCGCGCGCTCGAGCGTGAGCGCTTCGAAAGCGAGGGCAAGGCGTTCCAGGTCACGGTGTCGGCCGGGGTGGCGGACACGCACGAGCTGCTCGAAGACGAGCGCGGCCAGCTGCTCTTCCGGGCGGACAAGGCGCTCTACGCCGCCAAGGACGAGGGCCGCAACCGGGCGCGCCTCTGGACCGACCGCCGGAGCGTCGCGCGCGCGCGCCGCTCCCCGTGAGATCAGCCGGCGAGGCGCGCGAGGCGGCGCAGAAACCGGACGACGAAGGCCGGCAGGCGCAGGGCGGGAGTCACGAGGCTCGCGATCGCGTCCGCCTCCGACCGGGCCCAGGCGGCATCCGAGGGGCGCAGGCCGAGCTCGCCGAGCGTGCGGCCGCGTTCGCGCGCGAGCCGGCGCAGCGGATCGTCCGGAGCGTCGCTCACGGCAAACCCGCCGCCGCGAGCAGGGCGCGAACGGGCCCGTCCCAGTCCAGAAGCGCCGCGCGCGCCCGTCCCGCCTCCCCCATCGCCCGCAGGGCGTCGGGCCGCGCCCAGGCCAGCCGCAGCGCGACGCCGAGGGCTTCGGGACGCGGCGCCGTGACGATTCCCGTCTGGCCGTCCTTCACGAACTCGAGCGGGCCGCCGGCATCCTCGGTCGTCAGGACCGCCTTTCCCGAAAGAAACGCCTCGAGCGGAACGTAGCCGAGATCCTCGCCCGCGGCCGTCACCGCGACGACGCGGGCCTCGGCGTAGAGCGAGAGCAGCGCCTCGTCGTCGACCTGACCCGCAAACCGCACGCGCTCGGCCACGCCCAGCTCGGCCGCGAGCTTGCGCAGCTTCTCTTCCTCCGGACCCCGGCCGACGAAGACCGCGCGCGCCTCGGGCGCATGCGGCAGCGCCCGCAGCAGGAGCGCCGGACGCTTCCACTCGTCGAGGCGGCCCACCCAGAGCACCGTGTCGCCCCCGGGCGCGTTGCGATAACGGCCCGCGAGCGGCGGCGGATGGTACAGCGGCTCGCTCGCGATCCCGTTGAACCGGCGCAGCCTCGCCGCGACGGTCTGCGAGTTGGCGAACACCTTGCGCGCCTCGGAGAGACCGACCTGGTCGATGCGCGCGATCACTTCCCGCGTGCGCCGGTCCTCGGGCGAGGAGGTCAGGTCGCTGTAGGGCGTCCCGTACTGGTCGTAGGCCTGGCGGTACTGGTGGATGAGCCACACCACCTTGCGCGGGTGCCGGATCGCGTACGTCGGAAACCGCGTCGCGATCACGGCGTCGACCGGCCCGCCGGCCGTCTCGGTCAGGTCGAGGCTGCGCCACCCGAGCGCGCCCCGCACGAGATCGAAGCGCTCGCGCTCGACCAGCGGCATCGAGACCAGGTCCGCCTCCACGCCGCGCTTCTTCAATTCTTCCGTCAGGCGCCGCACGTGCCGCTCCGCGCCCCCGTCGGCAAAGGGCGTCTGGGTCGCGAGGACGAGGACCCGGCGCGGTCTCAAGGCGCGGCCGGCACGCGGGCGATCAGGGCGTAGTCCTGCGGCGCAAAGAGCAGGTCGTTGAGCTTCCGGGCGTCGTCGTCCGCGCCCGCGAGACGGCTGGCCGCGGGCAGGGGCGAGCGGTACTCGATGCGCGCGTCGGTGAACCCCGCGGCCTCCGCGAGGAACCGCAGCGCGTCGGCCGGCACGGGCCGGACGTGCGTGGGATCGAGGTAGAACGCCTTCATGCGCCGAGAGCGAGTCCACGTTGATCGTTTCGGCGATCAGCACGCCGCCCGGCGCGAGCGCGCGGCGCGCGAGCTGCAGGAAACGGAAGATGCCCTCGGGCGGCCAGTGCTCGACGACCTGGAAGGCCACGACCGCGCCGAGCTTGCCCGGCGGTCGCCCGCCGAGAAGCTGCAGGGCGTCCGCGCCCTCGACCGAGAGGCCGCGCGCCCGGGCGGCTTCCACCGAGACCGGGTTGGATTCGACGCCGCTCGATGCGATGCCTTCCGCCTTGAGCAGCTCGAGAAACTCGCCTCGCCCGCAGCCCACGTCGAGCACCGGCCCCGGAAGATCGCGGAGAAGCTCGAGATAGAACCGCTGGCCGCGCGCGATCTCGGCCGGGGTGCCGCGAAAGCGCTCCTCGAAGAGCGCATAGACGCCGGGCGGGATGGCGGCCGCGGCGACGGGCGCCGATGCCAGCCCCGAGCCGCCGGTCGCGGCCGGTCGGCCGTCGGACTCGAGCACCGCGAGCCGCGCCTCGTCGATCCCCATTCGCCGGGCGAGCTCGTCGACGTCGCGGCGGAGCCGGTCCTGCGAGTCGGCGAGACCGCTCGTCGCGTCCATCGAGAGCGAGTTGAAGGTCGACTGGTTGCGCCAGAGAAACCGCAGTGCCCGGATGACCAGCCGTTTGGCCGGCTCGAGCGGGGCTCCCGCCGGGACCGACGGGGTCAGAAGGTCCGCGGCCTTCGACAGGGATGCGCGTCCGGCCGCCGTGAATGGGTCGCCCGCCTCGCGTGCGTCGCCCGGCGCGGACGCCGTCTCGGCAACGGCCGCGCGGATCTCATCCGCGAGCACTCGCTTCAGGTCGGTCGGACGATCCATCGCAGCCTCGGCCGAGAATAAAGGCCGCCCCGCGGCGATGCAACCAAAACACTCGACGGCGAGCCTGTTAACATCCGCGGCCCTATGCGAAACATCCTCACCGTCTGCCTGCTCGCCGCCGCCGCGGCCACCGGCCTCGCCCAGGGCACCGGCCCCGCCGCGACCCCCGCGACCCTCCTCGCGCCCGGAGAGGAGAAGTTCCTCGCCAACGTCCGGCAGCTGACCTTCGCAGGACAGAACGCCGAAGCGTACTGGTCTGCCGACGACACGCGGCTCATCTTCCAGTCCGACGAGGGCAAGCTGCCCTGCGACCAGATCTTCACGATGAAGGCCGACGGCTCGGATCGCCACCGCGTCTCCAACGGCGAGGGAAAGACCACCTGCTCCTATTTCTATCCCTCCGGCGAACGCGTGCTCTACGCGTCGACGTTCCGCGCGAGCCCGGCGTGCCCGCCCCGCCCGGACCGCTCGCACGGATACGTCTGGGCGCTCGACGACTACGACATCTACTCCGCCAAACCGGACGGCACCGACATCAAGACGCTCTTCTCCTCGCCGGGGTACGACGCGGAGGCCACCATCTCGCCCGACGGCAAGACCATCGTCTTCACGTCCACGCGCGACGGCGACCTCGAGCTCTACACGATGAACGCCGACGGCTCGAACGTGAAACGCATGACCAACGCGCCGGGCTACGACGGCGGCGCCTTCTTCTCCGACGACGGCAAGCGCATCGTCTACCGGGCCGATCACCCTTCGACGCCCGAGGACCTGGCGCGTTACAAGGAGAACCTCGCGCGCCACAGCTATGCGCCCCGCTCGCTCGAGATCCGCATCATGAATGCCGACGGCACGAACGACCACGCCGTCACCGCGAACGGGGCCGCCAACTTCGCTCCGTTCTTCCTGCCGGGCGGCAAGCAGATCATCTTCTCGTCCAACGTGGCCGATCCGAAGGGCCGCGACTTCGACCTCTACACGATCCGCGACGACGGGACGGGGCTCACCCGGATCACGTTCAGCGCCGACTTCGACGGCTTCCCCATGTTCACGCGCGACGGCAAGCGGCTCGTGTTCGCCTCCAACCGCAACGGCAAACAGCCGCACGAAACGAACATCTTCGTGGCGGACTGGATCGGGAACTAGCCCGCCGGAGGTTTGGCCGCGGCCGTTTCGTCCTCCTCGACGAACTCGATCAGCGCCTGGACGAGGGCGAGGATCACCGGCCCGAGGAAGAGCCCGATGAAGCCGAAGGTGGCCAGGCCGCCGAGCACGCCGAAGAAGACGGTCAGGGTGTCGATCCGCGCCTTGCCCGAAACCAGGAACGGACGGAGGATGTTGTCGGCCGAGCCGACGACGACCGCGCTCCACGCGACGAGAAAGATCGTCTTCCAGGCCACGCCCTGGGCCAGCAGGTAGAGCGACGCCGGCACCCAGACGAGGGCGGTCCCGACGAAGGGAATGAACGAGGCCACGGCCGACAGGACACCGAAGACCAGCGGTGAAGGCAGGCCGGTGATCCAGAAGCCGACGCCGAGCAGGGCCCCCTGGGCGACGGCCGTCAGGACCGTGCCGACGACGACCGCCCGCGTCACCGACTGCAGGTGCTCGCTCAGGCGCGCCTTGCGTCCGGCCTCGAGCGGGATGAGCCCGAGGGCGCGCCGGACCAGCGTGTCTCCGTCCCGGAAGAAGAAGAACAGGATGAAGAGCACGAGGGTCATGTTGCCCAGCAGCCCGAGTGCGCCGAAGACCACATCGCGGCTGTGGGACAGCAGAAACTGGACCGCGGTCTGGACGCCCTGCACCGCCCACTCCTGGACCCGCGCCGACTCGATGCCCGTGTGCAGCTCCAGCCACTGCATGGCGGTGCCGATCACGGGAATGCGCAGCAGATCGTCGACGCCGTTGATCTGGTACCGCTGGCCCAGCTGCGAAAGGCTCGACCCCAGTTCGACCGCCTGCCGTGCAAAGGCGGTCGTTCCGAGAACAGCGGGGATCGCGATGCAGAGCGCGACGCCGATGGTCATGACCGTCGCGGCGCGGCCATTGCCCCCGCCAAACGCTTTCCTCAGCCGCCGGTTGAGCGGAAAGAGCATGAAGGCGAGCAGGAACGCCCAGTAGATGGGGCCGAAGAACGGGCTGAAAATGCGGAAGAGGAGGTACGCCAGGATCGCGACGACGGCGAGCGCGAACACGCGGGTCGAGAACCGGTCCTGTTGCGGCAAGGGACCTCCGTGGGCCGGATGCTAGCATCCGCCGCCATGCCTCCGGAGGCGCCGCCCGACCGGCTTCTCGCCGCGCAGGTCCTGCGCGAAGAAGCCCTGCACGCCGGTTTCACGCGCGTGGGCATCGCGCGCGCGGGCGAGCCGCCCGGGTTCGAGCGGTTCACGCAGTGGATCGACGCGGGGCACCACGCCGGCATGCGCTACCTCGAGGACACGCGCGCGCTGCGCCGATCCCCGGAGGAGCTCCTCGTCGGCGCGCGCTCGATCGTCTGCCTCGCCGCACCCTACTCCGCCGCCCCCTACGTCGGCCCGGACGGCTCGCGACTGGCCCGCTACGCGCGCGGTCCCGACTACCACGGCTCCCTGCGCGAGCAGGCGCTCGAGGTCGTGGCCGCTGCGCGCCGCCGGCTGCCGGGCGCGTGGGCGACGCGCGTCTGCGTCGACTCGACGCCGATCGCCGAGCGCGCCTTCGCCGCCGCGGCCGGCCTCGGCTGGATCGGGAAGAACGGCTGCCTGATCGACGCGGCACAGGGCTCGTACCTCCTGCTCGCGGAGATCGTCACCGACCTCGACCTTCCGGTCGACGCGCCCGTCGCCGAGCAGTGCGGCTCCTGCACGCGCTGCCTCGACGCCTGCCCGACCGACGCCTTCGTCGCGCCGGGCACGCTCGATGCCGGACGGTGCATCGCCTACTGGACGATCGAGCACTACGGCGCCATTCCGGACGCGTGGAAGGCGGCCGTCGGCGACCACGTCTTCGGCTGCGACGTCTGCCAGGAGGTCTGTCCCTGGAATTCACCGGTGATGCCGCGGCGCGACGACCGCGCAGCCCGCTCCGGCGCGCGCCGAGATCCTCGCAATGGGCAAAGGCGCCTGGCGCAGGCGCTTCGGCAAGACCGCCGTCAACCGGGCGGCGCGCCGCGGCCTCCAGAGAAACGCGGCCCTCTCGGCCGGGGCCAGCGCGGACGCGGCGTGCCTGCCGGCGCTGCGGACCGCGGCCGCCGTCCAGGAGCCGGGCCTGTCCGACGCGGCCCGCTGGGCCATCGGCCGGCTCGAAGGGCGTCCCCTGTAAACTCTCGCGTTCCCGGAATCGAAAGGAAGCGACCATGGATCATTCGCAGACCGTCCTGTACGTCCTCGCCTTCGTCCTCTCGCTCATCTTTTCGGGCTTCTTCGCCGGCTCGGAGACGGCGCTGGTGGCCCTCGGCCGCATCGACCTGCAGGCGATGCGCGAGCGCGGCGACCGGCGCGGCGCCATCATCCGGAACCTGAAGGCCCACACGTCGCGGCTGCTCGCCGTCATCCTCATCGGCCAGAACCTCTTCCTCTCGGCCGCCTCGGCCTCGGCGACGACGCTGGCAACCGGATGGTTCGGTGCGCGGTACGGCGTGATCCTCTCCGTGCTCTTCTCGACGATCACGCTCTTCATCTTCGCCGAGATGACGCCCAAGGCGATCGGCGCGGCGTCGCCCGTCGCCGTCGCGCGCGCGGTCGCCATCCCGCTGAACTGGATGATGAAGGTGCTCTCCCCGCTCGCGGAGGTGTGCGTCCGGCTCACGAACTGGCTGCTGGGCCTCTTCGGCACCCCCCTCGCCCGGCCGGGCCTGACGGAAGAGGAGCTCAAGAGCGTCTTCAACCTCGGGGCCGACGAGGGCGTCATCCACAGGGAGGAGAAGCGGCTGCTCCACAAGGTCGTCGAGTTCGGGGACAAGACCGTCCGCGACATCATGGTCCCGCGCACGAAGATCGTGGCCCTGCCCGAGACGGCCTCCTTCGCCGCCGTGCGCGTGCTGCTGCGCGAGCAGAAGCTCTCGCGCCTGCCGGTCTACCGCGGCTCCATCGACAACGTCGTCGGCATCCTCCACGCCAAGGACCTCTTCGATCTTTCCGACGCCGACGAGCAGACGTTCACGCTGTCGAAGTACGTGGATCCGCCCTTCCTCGTCCCCGAGTTCAAGCGGGCCGAGGAGCTCTTCCGCGAAATGCGCCGCCGGCACACGCACATGGCCATCGTCGTCGACGAGCACGGCAGGCACGGCGGGCCTGGCGACGATCGAGGACGCCATCGAGGCCCTGCTCGGCCAGATCCAGGACGAGTACGACGAAGAGCAGCCCGAGTTCGTCGCGGCCGGCGACCGGAACTACCTGCTCGACGGAAGCCTGCGCCTCGACGACCTCGAGGAGCAGTTCGGCATCGCGCTTCCGCGCGACGAGGCCGAGACCATCGCCGGACACCTGATGCTGCGCTTCGGACGCATCCCCCGCAAGGGCGAGCGCTGGAAGGGCCGCTTCGCCGATTTCGTCATCGAGGACGCGGCGCCGACCGCGATCCGCAAGGTCCGCATGATCCTTCCGGCCGCGCCGGAGAAGAGGGAGATCTCGTGAGCCCGACCCGCACCGTCACGCTGATCCGCGGCGACGGGATCGGCCCCGAGGTCGCCGACGCCGTCGTTTCGATCCTCGAGGCCGCCCGCGCGCCGCTTTCCTTCGAAGAGGTCGTCGTCGGCCGCGAGGCCGAGAAGCGCGACGGCGATCCCCTTCCCCCGTCGGCCCTCGACGCGATCCGGAAGACCGGCCTCGCCCTGAAGGGCCCCGTCGGCACGCCGATCGGGAAGGGCTTCCAGTCCGTCAACGTGCGCCTGCGGCAGACGTTCGAGCTCTACGCCAACCTGCGCCCGGTCCGCAACGTCCCGTCGGTCGAGAGCCGGTTCCAGGGCGTGGACCTCGTGATCGTGCGCGAAAACACGGAAGACCTCTACAGCGGCCTCGAGCACATCGTGGTTCCCGGCGTCGTCGAGTCGCTCAAGATCATCACCGAGGCCGCCTCCACGCGCATCGCGCGCTTCGCCTTCGAGTACGCGCGCGCCAACGGCCGGCGCCGCGTCACGGCCGTCCACAAGGCGAACATCATGAAGCTCTCCGACGGGCTCTTTCTCGACTGCTTCCGCAGGGTGGCCGAGGGCTTCCCCGACATCGTCGCCGACGACCGCATCGTGGACGCGCTGTGCATGCGCCTGGTGATGCAGCCCGAGACCCTCGACGTGCTGCTGCTCGAGAACCTCTACGGCGACATCGTGTCGGACCTCGCGGCCGGACTCGTCGGAGGCCTCGGCGTCGTGCCCGGCGCCAACCTGGGGACCAAGGCGGCCATCTTCGAGGCCGTGCACGGCACCGCGCCGGACATCGCGGGCCAGGACAAGGCCAATCCCACCGCGCTGTTGATGTCCGCGATCCTCATGCTGCGGCACCTCGACCTGCGCGGACCTCGCCGATCGGGTCGAGGGGGCGATGCTCGGAACGCTGCGGGCCGGGATCAAGACGCCGGATCTGGGCGGGCGGGCCGGGACGAAGGAGTTCGCGAAGGAGATTGCCGCGCGGCTCTGACGCCCGGTCAGTACATCTCCACTTTCGGAATCATGAGCGCCCGGACGGCGCAATTGCCGAGCACCTTCGCCTGGCAGCCGAGCCGCCGGCCGTCGCCCATGTCGTAGGCCTGTTCCTGCGGGTTCAGGGGCGACAGGCACTCGCCGCCGACGACGACTTCCACGCGGCAGGTCGAGCAGGTGCCGTTGCCGCCGCACACGTGGCTGATCTTGACGCCCAGATCGAGGGCAGCCTGAAGCACCGTGGTGCCGTCCGCGACCACGCCTGCTTTCCCCTCGTTGACGAACACGATCGTGGGCATGACAATCGCGGCCTTGTCGAATCAGGGTAGCACAGCGGATTCACCGGGACGCTTCCCGGGCCGGCCGGACGAGGAGTTCTGGATCGGAAAGCCGTTCGACGCGCGCGCGCGGTTCGGCCGCGCCGCTCCGCTCGAGGTCGAGATCGGCAGCGGCAAGGCGCGGTTCCTCGTCGCCTCGGCGCTGGCCCACCCGGAGCACGACTTCCTGGGCATCGAGCGCTCGCTCTCCTACTACCGGCTCTGCCGCGACCGCGTCGGGCGCTCCGGGCTTGCCAACGCCGCGATGGCGCGCGCCGACGGCCGCCTCTTCGTCGAGACGGCCCTCGCGCCCGCGTCCGTCCGCGCGTTTCACGTCTACTTCCCGGATCCCTGGCCGAAGAAGAAGCAGAAGAAGCGCCGCCTCCTCGACGGCGTCTTCCTCGAAATGGCCGCGTCCAGGCTGGAGCCCGGCGGCATCCTGCGCATCGCCACGGATCACCCGGACTACGGCGCGCATCTCGAGACGGTGGTCGAAACGGTGCCCGGGCTCGATCGACTCGCCTGGGACGCCCATCCCCTGCCCCCGCCCACGAACTACGAGATCAAGTACGAGCGGGAGGGCCGCCCGATCTGGCGCTTCCTGCTGCGCCGGAGGGCGCGGCTGCTGAGATGCGGGCGTCGTGTCCGGCACTTTGCGTCCGGCGCCCGATGGGCGGTCGGACGTCGGGAATTTCATGGCCTTCAAGCGGGCGCCGGCAAAGTGCCGCCACCCTTCGGGTTACGGCGGCGCAGGGCCATCTCCGGCGTCATCGCTCCTCGACGATGCTCTCGCATCGCCGTCGTCGCGCTTCCTTGGATCTGACCCTGCGGCGCTCGTAACGCCATCCCACACCATTTTCCGCAACCTGCTAGGCCCCTTCCGGCCCGGCCAGCACGATCCGCCGCAGGAACCGCACGAAGTAGTCGGTCCCGGACAGCAGGGCCACCGCCACGACGAGCCACAGCGCGTATTTCCCGGGCGTCTTGAACACCGTGTGGCGCTCGGCGAGGATGAGCAGCGACACCGCCGCGATCTGCGTGAGCATCTTCGCCTTGCCCCATCCCGACGCGGCGATGATGATCCCGCGTCCCGACGCGATCGACCGCAGGCCCGACACCGCGAACTCCCGCCCGATGACGACGACCACCATCCACGCGGGCGCGAGGCCGAGCTCCACCAGCGAGATGAACGCCGCCGAGATCAGCAGCTTGTCGGCGATCGGATCGAGCAGCGTCCCGAGCGTCGTGATCTCCCCGCGCCGCCGCGCGAGCCAGCCATCGAAGAAATCCGTCGCGACCGCCGTCAGAAAAATCAGCAGCCCGACCGTCTCCCTCCCGTCGAACTTCGTCAGCAGCACGACGACGAGAAACGGCACGAGAAAGATGCGCAGGAGCGTCAGCGCGTTCGGAAGGTTGATCTTCAAGATGGCCCCGCAGAACTATAACAAGCCGATCGCGGCGCCTACGCCCGCATCGCGAATAGTCTCCCGACCGAAGGGAGGGAGGAGGTTCGCGATGCGGGAGCCGCAGCGGAGCGAGGGCAGCGAGCGGTCGAGCCCGCACCCGGGCGAGCCGCTCTCCGGTGCGCCGAAGGCGCAGGCCCGGAGCGCAGCGACGGCGACGTTTCCCGCATAATAGGCGGGTGAATGTCCCGTGTCCGACGCACTCCGGCCGGCGCGCCCACAAGAGCTGCCACTTCTGCCGGAAGGCCATCTGCCGGCTCTGCGAAGTGCGGATGCGCGGGCACCTCTACTGCTCCGAGCGCTGCGCCCGCGACGCCGGACGACACGCCGTCTGGCGCCGCGTCCGGGGCGCCCTCGCCACGCCCGTTCCGGCCCGCCTGGCCGTCGCCGCCGTGGCGCTGGCGGCCGCCGCGCCGGTCCTGCTGGCCCTGCGCACGGTGCGGGAGCTCGACGGCCTGAACGCCTCCTCGCCCCTTGCGCGGCCTCGCCGCGAAGCCCCGACGGCCCGCCTCGAAACCATCGTCGCCGTCGGGAACGCCTTCCGGCTCGAGGGAACCGCCTCCGACGGGACCGCGGTCTTCCTGTTCGCGGGCTCGCGCCTGCTCGGCTCGTCGCCGGTCGAGAACGGGCGGTTTCGGTTCGACGGCATCCACGAACAGGGTCCCTTTCGCGTCGGCGCGATGCCGCTCTCCTCTCCGCTCGCGTACGCGCCGACGCCCGGCTCCGGCGCCCGCTCCGGTCGCCGCTGCCGCGCCTGCCGCCCCCGCGGCGCCCGTCGCGATCGCGGCCGCAGCTCCGGCTTCCCCGCGGCCCGCGCCGGTTCGCGTCCCGATCGCGCCACCCGTCCGGGCCGCCGCGCCCGCACCGGCGCTCGCTCCCCGCGGCCCCTCCCCGCCCGATCTGACGCGCGGGCCCGACGACCGCCCGGACGTCCTGGTGTCCTTCGACGCGGGATCCTCGGACCGGGGCGCGACGCAGATCCTCGACGCGTTGTCCGCCCGCGGGATCCACACGACGATCTTCCTCACCGGCGAATTCATCCGCCGCTATCCGGACATCGTGCGCCGCATCGCCGCGGACGGCCACGAAGTCGGCAACCACACCGACACGCACCCGCACCTGACGACCTACGCGTCCGACGGGAGGCAGGTCACGCGCCTCGGCGTGGACCGCGCATTCGTCGCGGGCGAGCTCGCGCGGACCGCCCGGCTCTACCGCGAGGCGACCGGCCGCACGATGGCGCCGCTCTGGCGCGCGCCCTTCGGCGAGCACAACCCGGAGATCCGGCGCTGGGCGGCCGAGCAGGGCTACTGGCACGTCGGCTGGACGGGCGGGCGCTCCGGGCTCGACGGCCTCGACTGGGTCACGAACCCGGGCTCGCGCTCCTACCAGTCGGCCGACCGGCTGCTCGCGCGCCTGGTCCATCACGCCGAGAACGGCGGCATCGTCCTGCTCCACCTCGGCAGCGATCGCGAAGAACCGGTCGCGTCGAAGATCGCGATCCTCTTCGACGGCCTGAAGGCGCGCGGATTCCGGTTCGCGCGCGCCTCGGAGTTCCTCGCCCGGCAGGGCTACGACGAGGCGAAGCTCGCGGCGTTCCGCGAGCCGTCCGCCACGGGCGCCGCGCGTTGACGATCCGCTTCGGCACCGACGGGTGGCGCGGCGTCATCGCCGACGACTGCACGTTCGCCGAGATCCGCCGCATCGCGGCCGCGACGGCGCGGTTCTACGCCTCCGACTCCGGCCCCGGGGACCGCACCCGCGTCGTCATCGGGCACGACCCGCGGTTCCTTTCGCCCGAATTCGCGCGCAACGGCCGCCGAGGTCTTCGCCGACGCCGGCATCGACGTGCTCCTGTCCGACCGCGCCATCCCGACGCCCGCCGTCTCCTTCCACGTGCGCCGGCTCGGCCTGAAGGGCGGGATCGCGATCACGGCCAGCCACAACCCGGGCCGGTACAACGGCTTCAAGGTCAAGGCGCACTTCGGCGGCAGCGCGCCGCCCGCGGACTACGAGGCCATCTCCGCCGAGGCCGACCGTCCCCTGCCCTCGGCCGCCCGGCGCGGCACCATCGCGGTCGTGGACCTGGCGACGGCCTACCGCGAACGCCTGGCCTCGCTCGTCGACGTCGGCGCGATCCGCGCGGCGCGGCTGTCCGTCCTCGCCGACGCGATGCACGGCGCCGCCGGCGCCCTCGTCTCGGAGATCCTCTCGGGCGGCACGGGCCCTCT
The DNA here is from genome assembly GCA_963843325.1 of uncultured Acidobacteriota bacterium. GTDB lineage: Bacteria > Acidobacteriota > Thermoanaerobaculia > UBA5066 > Gp7-AA6 > DAHUXD01. The sequence goes on along the minus strand of CAWJKC010000008.1, from coordinate 242,546 downwards.
GCGGGTCGCGTCGTTCCGCGCCGAGCGCGACCCGCTCTTCGGCGGCGTGCATCCCGAGCCGATCGGCGCCAACCTCTCGGCCTCCGCCGAGCGCGTGCGCGCCGAGGGCTTCGACCTCTGCGTGGCGCACGACGGCGACGCCGATCGGCTGGGCGTGCTCGACGCGCAGGGCCGCTTCGTCTCGCCGCACCAGGTCCTCGCGCTCCTGCTGCTGCACGTCTTTCGAAACCGGGGCGAAAAGGGCGGGATCGCCAAGACGTTCTCGACCTCGTTCCAGGTCGATCGCATCGCGCGGGCGCTCGGAGCGCCGCTGATCGAGACGGGGATCGGCTTCAAGTACGTGGCCGAGCTCATGAACCGCGGCGAGGCCGTCGCGGGCGGCGAGGAAAGCGGCGGGTATGCCTTCGCGTTCCATCTGCCCGAGCGCGACGGCGTGCTGTCCGCGCTGCTGCTCGTCGAGAGCCTCGCGAAGACGGGCCGCAACCTCGGACAGTCGCTCGACGCCCTCGCCGCGGAGTTCGGCCGCTTCGAGTACGGCCGGCGCGACGTCTACCTGCCGGTCGACCTGATCCGCCGCTACGTCGCCGAGGTCCGCGACGCGCCCCCGGCCTCCGTCGCGGGAGAGCCCGTCACCGCGGTGCAGGACCGCGACGGCGTGAAGTACGTCCTCGGCGAGCGGGGCTGGCTCCTGCATCGCCTGTCGGGCACGGAGCCCATGGTGCGGCTCTACTGCGAGCACGCGGACGGATCGAAGATGAACGCGATCCTGGACGAGGCGGAGCGGCGCCTGCGGACGTTTGCCGGGGCGCCGGCCTAGTTCCTTCGCTGGTCCACGGGCCGGTCCTGGTCCGCCGCGCGGCGCCGCGGGCGCGGCGGCTCGGTCAGGACGACGCCTTCCCCCTCGAAGCGGATCTTCGGAGGGCTCGCGACGTCGGGCTGCATGACCTGCTCGAGGAACTCGTCGTCGAGGACCGAGGCGACGAGGTCGCCGCTCCAGGCCACGAGGTCGCGCGAGGAGATCGAGAGCGGAAACTGCGCCGTGACCTCGTGGGCGAGCACCGGGCCGCCGACCGAGAACACGACGCTCCCCTTGCCCTGGACCTTCAGGACGTCGACGCGGCGGCTGCGGGGAAAGTCGTGGATCGCGTCGAGCCGGAACGTGAGGCCGTGGTCGAGCGCGAGCAGGCGGCTGCCCTCGACGTGGAGCGTCTGCCCCGTCAGGTCGCGCCGGTACGCGCGCCGCCCCGCGTCGTTGACCAGGAGCGTTCCGAGGCCCGTCGCCCGCAGGATCCGCTCGAGCGAAGTCCCCGCGAACGCCGGCTCGGGCGCGAACTTGATCTTGCCGCTGTACCAGGCGACGCAGCCCTTGCGCACGAACACCGTGCCGCGGGACGCCACCTCCAGCCCTCCCTCGGGGCGGATCTTGAAGAGGGGCCGCGTCTCGGGCGTCGCGGCGGCGATGGCGGCGGACGCCTCCGAGACCTCGGGAAACGCCGGCTCGAACCCGGCCTTCTCGGCCGGCGGCGCGTCGCCCGTGGCCGCTTTCAGCGTGGGCGCCGTGTCGGAGAGCGCCGCGATGCGGGACGCGGCGTCGCGGCCGGCCCGGCGCAGCGCGTCCTCGATCTCCGTCACCCGCCGCCGCGCTCCCGCCACCCGCAGGTGCTCGAGCGCGAGCCCGAGCTTGCCCCGCATCTGGTAGAGCAGTCCGAGATAGAGGTGGCTGCGCAGGTGCCCGGGCGCGAGGTCGATCGCGGCCGCGCAGCTCCTTCTCGGCCTCGGCGAGCCGGCCGGACTTGAACAGGATGAGGCCGAGGTTCGCGCGCAGGACCTCGGACGACGGGTTCTCCGCGAGCAGCGACCGCGCGGCGCTCGGCGGCCTCGTCGTAGCGGCCGCGCTTGAACTCGAGCAGCGAGACCAGGTTGAGGACGTCCTCGTCGTGCGGCCGCAGCGTCCGCGCCTGTTCGAGCTCGCTCCAGGCGCCCTCGAAATGCCCCTCGCGCACCTCGCGCCGCGCGCGGTTCAGGTGCAGCAGGAAGACTCCCTGGTCCACGGAGGACGGATCTCCGGCGGCGGCGCCCACGAACGCCTCCGGGCTAGCCGAGGCGGCGCGGCACGGGCCGGCCCTTGGTCGTCAGCGTGACGCGATTGGTGCGGGCGTCGCGCACCCACTGCACCGAGCGTCCCTGCGAGGCGGCGATGCCGCGAAAGGTCTCCTCGGACGGCTTTCCGAATCCGCCGCCGAGCGTCGACTTGCCGTAGTACGCGGCCAGCGCCTTGCGGACGTAGAGCTGCGTCTCGGCGTACGGCGGCACGCCGTCGTACTTGTCGACCGCGCCCTCGCCCGCGTTGTACGCGGCGAGCGCCTTGACGAGGTCGCCGCCGTAGTAGGACATCAGGTGCGAGAGCTGCTGTGTTCCGGCCGCGATGTTCTGCCGGGGGTCGTGGACGTCCCGGACGCCGTGCTCGGCGGCGACGGCGGGCATGAGCTGCATGAGCCCCCGGGCGCCCTTGCGCGAGATCGCCGCCGGATTGAAGCCGGACTCGATGAGCATGACCGACTTGACGAGCCTCGGGTCCACGTCGTTGTCCCGCGCCGCGGCGGCGATGAGATCGTCGTAGGCCGAGGCGCGCACGACGCGGGAGGCCAGCCACTCTTCGCTCTTCGCGATGTTGGCCGGGCCCTCGTTGTAGATCAGGTGCCGGCCGTCCTTGACGACGACGCGCACCTGCGCCGACGCGGACGTGGCGACAAGAATCCCCACGGAGAGAAGGGCCCGAAACTTCATGATGTGTGCGGAAGATTATAGCGCCGCGATCCGTCGCGCGTAAAGCTCGCCGGCTCAGAACGTTACACCTTCCGAGACGTGACGCAGCGCACAAGCGCCGCGGATCAGGCTGTCGGCACGGGCTCCGCGAGCAGATCGCGCACCCCTTCCGCCGCCGCCTTCAATCCTCCCTGCAGCAACGCAGGATTCTTGCCTCCCGCCTGCGCGAGGTCCGGCTTGCCGCCTCCGCTGCCGCCCATGGCCTTGCCGACGCGGCCCGCGATCTGCGAGGCCGGAAGGCGCTTGACCAGGTCCGGCGTCACCGCGACGATGACCGACGTCTTGCCCTCGGCGACCGTGCCGACCACGACGACGCCGCTCTTCAGCTTCGAGCGCAGCGTGTCCGAGAGATTGCGCAGCTCCGGGATCGAGAGCCCCTCGACGACGCGGGTCACGATGGGCACGCCGCCCACCTCGATCCGGTCGCCCTGCGATCCGGCGTCGCCCGAGGCGAGCTTCAACTTGAGCGAGGCGACCTCGCGCTCGAGCGCGCGGACGCGCTCCTCGCGCTCGTCCCACCGCGCGGCGAGGCCCTCGCGGGGAGCCTGCGCCGCGCCCGAGAGCGCGTTCAGGATCTGCTCGTCCTGCGTCAGGAGCTCCACGGCCCCGAGCGACGTCACCGCCTCGAGGCGGCGCACGCCGGCCTGGAGCCCGCGGTCCGAGACGATCTTGAAGGCGCCGATCTCGCCCGTGCGCGGGACGTGGCAGCCGCCGCAGAGCTCGGTCGAGAACCCCGGGACCTCCACCACGCGCACCCGCTCGCCGTACTTCTCGCCGAAGAACATGTCGGCGCCCTTGCGGCGCGCCTCGTCCATCGCCATGGTCTCCTTCGTGACGGGCTGGTCGCGGAGGATCTCCTCGTTGACGAGGCGCTCGATCTCGGCGATCTGCTCGGGCGTCGTCGGCGCCGGCGCGGCGTAGTCGAACCGCAGCCGGTCGGGCGCCACGAGCGATCCCATCTGCCGCGCCGTGTTGCCGATGACCTTGCGCAGCGCCGCGTGGAGCAGGTGCGTGCCCGTGTGGTTGGCCTGCGTGCGCCGGCGCGTCCACTCCGGGACCGCGAGGTCCACGACCGCGCCGAGCTCGAGCCGCCCGGCGGCGACCGTCACGTGGTGGGCGATCAGGTTCGGCACCGGCTTCTGCACGTCGGTGACGTCGGCGCGTCCGCCCTCCCAGGCGAACGTCCCGGTGTCGGCGACCTGGCCTCCGCCCTCCGGGTAGAAGACCGTGCGGTCGAGCACGACGTCGCCGCTCTCGCCCGCGGACAGCAGCGAGGCTTCCTTCCCGTCCTTGACGATCCCGACCACACGCGCGCCCGAAAGCGACACGAAGTCCTGCTCCGGGTAGCCGCGGAACACCGAGTGCGACGCGGGCAGCTCGAGCCGCTCGTACACCGACGCATCCGCGGCCTCGAACTTCGCCGAAGCGCGCGAGGAGGCGCGCTGGCGCTCCATCGCCTCCTCGAATCCGGCGCGATCCACCGCGACCCCCTCGTCGCCCGCGATCTCCTCGATGACGTCGAGCGGGATGCCGTACGTGTCGTAGAAGCGGAAGACGGCCTCGCCCGAGAGAGCGGTCGCGCCCTCGCGCCGGAGGCGCTCGATCCCCTCGCCCACCCGGTCGGCGCCCTCGGACAGCGTCTTGCCGAAGCGCTCCTCCTCCGGGCGCAGCACGCCCGCCACCGTCTTCTCGACGCGGCCCACGTCGGCGGGCGCGAAGTACACGTCCGCGAAGCCCTCGACGACCGTCGGCACCAGCCGATGGAGGAACGGCTCATCCAGGCCGAGCCGTCGGCCGTACCGCATCGCCCGGCGCAGGATGCGGCGCAGGACGTACCCGCGCCCCTCGTTCGACGGCAGTGCGCCGTCGGCGATCAGCATCGTGGCCGCGCGGACGTGGTCCGCGATCACGCGGAAGGGCGCGTCCTCCGGGGCCATGCCGCCGCGGTACTTCTGCGCCGACAGCTCCTCGATCCGCGCGAGGATGGGCGCGAAGAGGTCCGTGTCGAAATTGTTGTTCACGCCCTGGAGGATGGCCGCCAGGCGCTCGAGCCCCGCCCCGGTGTCCACGGACGGCCGCGGCAGCGGCGTCATCTTTCCGGACGCGTCGCGCTCGTACTGCATGAACACGAGGTTCCAGATCTCGAGCGTCTCGTCGCCGGGACCGTTGACCAGGTCCGGAGTGTTGCCGGCGAGGTCCGCGCCGCGGAAATAGTGGAGCTCCGAGCACGGGCCGCAGGGGCCCGTCTCCCCCATCGCCCAGAAGTTGTCCTTCTCGCCGAAGCGCAGGATGCGCGCCGAGGGCAGGTGCCGCTCCCAGAGCTTCGCCGCCTCGTCGTCCTCGGTGTAGACGGTGGCCCAGAGCCGCTCGGGCGCGATGCCGTATCCCTTCTCGCGGTCCGTGACGAGCTCCCAGGCGAACCGGATCGCGTCGTCCTTGAAGTAGTCGCCGAACGAGAAGTTGCCGAGCATCTCGAAGAACGTCTGGTGCCGGCCCGGTGTAGCCGACGTTGTCGAGGTCGTTGTGCTTGCCGCCCGCGCGGACGCACTTCTGGGCGGTCGTGGCGCGGGCGTAGTCGCGCTTCTCGCGCCCCGTGAAGACGTCCTTGAACTGGTTCATCCCGGCGTTGGTGAACAGCAGCGTCGGATCCTCGGCCGGGATCAGCGAGGACGACGGGACGCGGCGGTGCTTCCGCTCCTCGAAATAGCGGAGAAATCGTTCGCGGACTTCAGTCGACTTCATACCAGCCCCGGATAATCTCAGAAATCTTCTCCGGCCGAAAACCGCGCCGGACGAGGGCCTCGAAAACGCGCCTTCGGCGCAGCGGGGGCGCGAGGTCGGCGCGGGACTTCCAGAGCTTGCGAAAGAGCCGCGCGAGCTCCTCGCTCTCGCGCTCGGCGCCCCCCTCGGCCTCGAAGGCCTCGGCCGCCGTCTCCTTCGAGAAGCCCCGGACCTTCAGCTCGCGCTCGACCCGCGCGCGCCCGTAGCGCGCGCCCCGCAGCCGCACCGCCGAGCGCGCCGCCGCGAGGTCGTCGACCAGGCCCCGGGCCTCGAGACGCTCGAGCGCGCCCGCGACCGCGGCGGGCTCGAAGCCGCGCTCCGACAGCGCGCGCGCGAGCTCGGCGCGGCCCCGCGGCCGGATCCCGAGCAGGCGCAGCGCCCGCTCGAACGCCGCGGAGGCGGACGCGGGCTCGGCGGGCGGTTGACCCTTGCGAAACGTGTTGGTCTAGCGCGCCCCGGGGGCTGGTTGGAGAAGTCGAAGGGCGAGTCCTCCTGCGGGGGCTGGAAGTCGGACGGCGCCTCGAGGGCGGCGTCCATCTCCTCGCGCGCGAGGTCCGAGGTCGACTGGATGCCCTGGATCTTGAGCTTGAACTCGTTCGGGTTGGTCGAGCGCTTCAGGGCCTCCTCGAGCGTGATGAGGCCCGACTTGTACAGGCTGTAGAGCGACTGGTCGAACGTCTGCATGCCGTACTGCGAGGTGCCCTGCTGGATCGCGTCCTTGATGTACTTCGTCTTTTCCTTGTTCTCGATGCACTCGCGGACGTAGTTGGTCCGGATGAGGATCTCGGCGGCCGGCACGCGGCCGAGGCCGTCGGCGCGCGGCATCAGGCGCAGCGAGATGACCGCCTTGATCACGGCGCCGAGCTGCAGGCGGATCTGCTTCTGCTGGTGCGGCGGGAAGACCGCGATGATGCGGTTGATCGTCTCGGTCGCGTCGAGGGTGTGCAGCGTCGAGAAGACGAGGTGGCCCGTCTCCGAGGCCGTGCAGGGCCGTCTCGATCGTCTCGTAGTCGCGCATTTCGCCGACGAGGATGACGTCCGGGTCCTGGCGCAGCGCGCTGCGCAGCGCGACCGAGAAGCCCTTGGTGTCGACGTCGACCTCGCGCTGGTTCACGAGCGACTTCTTGTCCCGGTGGAGGAACTCGATCGGGTCCTCGACGGTCATGATGTGCTCGTCGCGGGTCGAGTTGATGTGGTCGATCATCGCCGCGAGCGTCGTGGACTTGCCCGAACCGGTCGTCCCCGTGCAGAGCACGAGGCCGCGCTGCTCCTGGCAGATCTTCTCGAGCACCGGGGGCAGCAGCAGGTCCTTGATCGACAGGATGCGGGCCGGGATGACGCGCAGCACCAGGCCGACCGTGCCGCGCTGCTGAAAGATGTTGCAGCGGAAGCGGCCGAGGTTCGGGACGTTGTAGGAGATGTCGATCTCGAAGTTGTTCTTGAACTTTTCCTTCTGGCGCGCCGACATGATCGAGAACGCCATCGCGATCGTGTCTTCCTGCATCAACCGGCGCATGTCCGACAGCGGAACCAGCGCGCCGTCGATCCGGATGACCGGAAAAGCGCCCACTTTCAGGTGCAGGTCGGACGCCTTGCGCTCGACCGCAATCTTGAGCAGATCGTTGATATGCATGGCTTTATTTTCCTCGGTGCTGGCTAGATTACGCCGGTTGACCGAGGAAGGGAAGCGAGAAGCGGGGGCGCGGCGCCCCCCGGATCGTCACCCGCCGCGCGGGCAACTCCCGGCCCGAGAATCCTTTACGAGCGGACGCCCGCTTCCACCGGCAGCGGGGTGAGCCAGCCGTAGCGGTCTTCCGCCTCGCCGTGGATCATGGCGAAGAACTCCTTCTGGAGCCGCTCGGTGATCGGGCCGCGCTTGCCCGGGCCCACGACGATGCGATCCACGGAGCGGATCGGCGTGATCTCCGCCGCCGTCCCGGTGAAGAAGATCTCGTCGGCGATGTAGAGCATCTCGCGGGCGATCTGCTGCTCGACGACCGTGTAGCCGGCGTCCTTGGCGATGCGCATGACCGAGTCGCGCGTGATCCCGGGCAGGATGGTTCCGGCCAGCGGCGGCGTCAGGATCCGGCCGCCGTAGACGAGGAAGATGTTCTCGCCGCTGCCCTCGGAGATCCGGCCGGCGTTGTCGAGCGCGATGCCCTCGGTGAAGCCGTTGGTGATCGCTTCCATCTTGATCAGCGCCGAGTTCAGGTAGTTGCCGGTCGCCTTGGCCATGGCCGGGAACGTGTTGGGCGCCATGCGGTTCCACGAGGAGACGCACACGTCCACGCCGCCCTCGAGGGCCTCGTCGCCGAGGTACCTGCCCCACTTCCACACGGCCACCATGACGTCCACCGGGCTGTTGAACGGGTTGACGCCGAGGGCGCCGAGCCCGCGGTACACGACCGGGCGGATGTAGCACTCCTCGAAGCCGTTGGCGCGGACCGTCTCGAAGATCGCCTCACGGAATTCCTTGGGCGTGTAGGGAACTTCCATCCGGTAGACCTTGCACGAGTCGTAGAGGCGCTTGATGTGCTCGTCGAGCCGGAAGGCCGCCGATCCCTGCTTCGTCTTGTAGACGCGGGCCCCCTCGAACATCGCCGAGCCGTAGTGGAACACGTGCGAGAACGCGTGGATCTTCGCGTCGGCGAAGTCCACCATCCGCCCGTTCATCCAGACTTTCTTGACGTCCTCGTAGGACATGACGCCTCCAATTTGTGACTCGCGGTCGAAGTATTTCGCCCTGCCGTGGGAGAGTCAATGCGGATTTCTAGGGCCGCGCCATGGCCGTGCGCGCCAGCGTCAGGGCCGCGACCGCCGCGGTCTCGGCGCGCAGCTTTCCGGCGGCGAGCGACGCCGCGACCCATCCGGCCGCGAGCGCCGCCCCGAGCTCGCCGTCCGTCCACCCTCCCTCCGGACCGACGAGCAGCGCCGTGGGCGCGGCCGGCAGGCGCGAGGGAAACGGTTCGCCGCCGAGGTCCAGGAACAGTCGCGTGGACGCGCGCTCGTCGCGCAGCGCCTCCGCGAGCGCGACCGGTCCCGCGATGGCGGGCCAGCGCGCGGCTTCCGCCTGCTTGGCCGCCTCCCGCACGACGCGCGCCAGACGCGGTCCGAGGGCGTCGCTCGCACGGAAGCGCTGGGTCCGCTCGCTCGCGACCAGCGTCAGGCGCGCGGCTCCCAGCTCCGTCGCCTTCTCGGCGATCCAGGAGAGCCGCTCCGATCGCACCGCGGCGACGAGCAGGTGGATCAGCGATCCCGCGTCGGGCGCCGCGGCGCGCACGGCCTCGACGTCGACGTCCACGAACCCGCGGCCGATCCGCGCCACGGCACCGGCGGCCTCCCGGCCGCTGCCATCCACCAGCACGACCGCGTCGCCGGCCGCGAGGCGTCGCGCGCGCGCGTGGGTCGCCTCCTCGCCTTCCACGCGGCAGCCCGCGCCGGCCTCGGGCAGCGCGTCGACGATCAGGCGTGCGCCAGGCAGAGACTGATCCATTCGCCCTCCGTGCGCCGGCCGTCGAGCTTCCAGCGGCCGGTGCGCATCTTCGCGAGGACCGAGGGCTCGCGGTCCCGCGTGACCCCCGACAACAACACGCGGCCGCGGCGGGACGCGCCACCGAGCAGACGCCGCGCCTCGGGCAGGATCTCGGCGGCGAGCATGTTGGCGACGACGAGGTCGAACTTGCCCGCGCAGGCCGAGAGCGGCCCCGCGTAGAGCCGCACGCGGTCGCCGAAGGAATGCCGCGCGAGGTTCTCCCGCGCGACGAAGACCGCCTCCGCGTCCGTGTCGAGGCCGACGGCCAGCCGCGCGCCGAGCGCCGCCGCGGCCAGGGCGAGGATGCCCGACCCGGTCCCGACGTCGAGCACGGTCAGGCCCTCCAGCGCTTCATCCTCGAGGGCGAGCAGCGCCAGGCGCGTCGACGCGTGGCTGCCCGTCCCGAAGGCCCGCGACGCGGGCACGCGCAACGCGATCCGGCCGGGGGGCGCCGCGGCGCCCGGCGGTTCGCCCGGCTCCATCCAGAGGCGCCGGCCGACGGCGAAGGGTTGCGACGCCGCGCGGTAGGCTTCGAGCGGGTCCCCCTCCGCGATGTCGGTCGTCAGCGTGTGTTCGACCTTGCGCGCGCGCAGCGTCTCGGCCGCGCCGCGCGCCGCGCCGGCCTCGCGGAAGAACGCGACGAGATCGCGGTCGGCGTCTTCGAATCCCAGGGGCCCGTGGAGCGCCAGCATCCCGAGCACCGCGTCGTCCCCGGATTTTCGCGGGACGAGCAGGCGGCTGTAGCGCTGCCGCGGACGGTTCACGAAAAGATCTTCTTCGCCTTCCGGAACACGCCCTTGCCCTTGCCGACCGGCGCTCCCGTCAGCTCGGCGTACTTGCGCAGGAGCTCTTTTTCGTCCTTCGACGGAGATTCGGGCACGTGCACGTTGACGCGCACGACGAGGTCGCCGCGCCCGTTCCGGCCGAGGCGGCCCATGCCCTTGCCCTTCAGACGCAGCTCGGCTCCGACCGGCGTGCCGGCCGAGACGCCGATCTCCTCGGAGCCCTCGAGGGTCGGCACGGACACCTCGCCGCCGAGCACCAGCGTCGGGAACGGGAGGTCGAGGCTCACGACGACGTCGTCGCCGTCGCGCATGAAGATGTCGTCTTCCGCGACCGTCAGCACGACGTAGAGGTCGCCTGCCGGACCGCCATTGGGCCCCGCGTCGCCCTCCCCGGTCAGGCGCAGCCGCGAGCCCGATTCCACGCCCGCGGGAATGCGGACGGTCATGTCCTTCTTCGCGCGCCGGCGCCCCTCGCCGCCGCAGGCGTCGCACGGCTTCTCGATGACCTGTCCCTCGCCGTGGCAGGCGGGGCACGGGCGCATCACGGTCAGGAAGCCCTGGGACACGCGCTGCCGTCCCTTGCCGCCGCAGGTCGGGACACACCTTCGGCTTCGTCCCCGGCGCGGCGCCGACGCCCTCGCACTTCTCGCAGCGCTCGAGCCGCGAGATCGCGATGGGCGCCTCGACGCCGAACGCCGCGTCGCGAAACGCAATCGTCATGCGGTAGACGAGGTCGCTGCCGGCCATCGGACCCGGAGGCCCGCCGAAGCCGCCGCCCGCGGCGAAACCGAAGAGACCTCCGAAGAGATCCGAGAGGTCGCCGAATCCGGACGCCTCGAATCCCGAGAAGCCCCCCGCGCCGGCGCCCGCCGATCCCACGCCGGCATGCCCGAAGCGGTCGTATCGCGCGCGCTTGTCCGGATCGGAGAGCACGGCGTACGCCTCGGAGGCTTCCTTGAACTTGTCGGCCGCGTCGGGGTTGTTCGGATTGCGATCCGGGTGGTACATGAGCGCGAGCTTGCGGTAGGCGGACTTGAGCCCCGCCGCATCGACGTCGCGCTCGACGGCGAGGATTTCGTAGTAGTCGCGTTGAGACATGGGTGAACTCGACGAGGGGCCCGGGATTCCGGCCGCTCTAACTCGCCGCCGCCCCTCCTGCGCCGGCACGCTGGAGCATGACGCGCGTGAGCACCTTCGAGACGCCCTGCATGTCGAAGATGGCTTCGTTGAAGGCTTCGCGCGACTCGCCGCCGGCGATCTCGCGGCAGCGGCGCAGGGTCTCCTCGATGCGCTGGCGCTCGTCGTCGCCGAGCGCGGCGCCGAACTCGGAGAGGACGCGCTCGTTGGAGGCGATCATCCCCTCGAGCCGGTTCTTGATCGCGGCGATCTCGCGCCGCTCGTGGTCCGCCTCGGCGAAGGCCGAGGCGTCCTTGATGATCTTGTCGATCTCGTTCTGCGACAGGCCGCCCGCCGGGTTGATCTGCAGGCCCTGCGCCTTGCCGGTCGCGAGGTCGCGCGCCGAAACGCTGACGATGCCGTTCGAGTCGATCGCGAACGTGACCTCGATCTGCGGCACGCCGCGCGGCGCCGCGGGAATGCCGACGAGCTCGAAGCGGCCGAGCGACTTGTTGTCCTTGGCGATCTCGCGTTCGCCCTGCAGGACGTGGATCTCGACGACCGACTGGTTGTCGGCGACCGTCGTGAACACCTTCGTGTTCTTGGTCGGGATCGTCGAGTTGCGCTCGATCAGCTTCTCGAAGACGCCGCCGTGCATCTCGATGCCGAGCGAGAGCGGGGTCACGTCGAGCAGCACGACGTCCTTGATCTCCCCCTTCAGGACGCCGCCCTGGATCGCGGCGCCGATCGCGACGACCTCGTCCGGGTTGATGTCGCGGTTGGGCTCGCGGCCGAAGAGCTCGGCCACCATGCGCTGCACCTTCGGCGTGCGGGTCTGGCCGCCCACGAGGATGACCTGGTCGACGTCCGAGGGCTTCAGGCCCGCCGCCGACAGCGCGTCGAGGCACGGCGCCGCCGTCCGGTCGATGAGGTCGGCGACGAGCGATCTCGAAGCGCTCGCGCGTGAGAGTCCGGTTGATGTGCTTCGGGCCCGAGGCGTCGGCCGAGATGAACGGCAGCGTCAGCGTCGTCTCGGTCGCCGTCGAGAGCTCGCACTTGGCCTTCTCCGCGGCTTCCTTCAGCCGCTGCAGGGCCATGCGGTCCTGCCGCAGGTCGATCCCGGTGGACTTGCGGAAGTCGTCGAGCAGCCAGTCCATGATCTTCTTGTCGAAGTCCTCGCCGCCGAGGTACGTGTCGCCGGCCGTGGCCTTGACCTCGTAGATCCCGTCGCCGAGCTGCAGGATCGAGATATCGAACGTGCCGCCGCCGAGGTCGTAGACGGCGACGGTCTCGCTGCCCTTGCGGTCGAGCCCGTACGCGAGCGACGCCGCCGTCGGCTCGTTGATGATGCGCAGGACCTCGAGTCCGGCGATGCGGCCGGCGTCGCGCGTGGCCTGGCGCTGCGCGTCGTCGAAGTACGCCGGAACCGTGATGATCGCCTCGGTGATCTCCTCGCCGAGCGCCTCTTCCGAGAATTCCTTGATCTCGCGCAGGATGAACGCCGAGATCTCTTCCGGGCTGTACTCGCGCGCCCGCGCCCGGATCTTCACGTCGCCGTTGACCGCGCGCACGATCTCGTAGGGAAGCACCTCGCGCGCGTGCTGCGTCTCTTCGGCTTCGTACTTGCGGCCGACGAGGCGCTTCACCGCGAAGACGGTGTTCATCGGGTTCGTGATGGCCTGGCGCTTGGCGATCTGCCCGACCAGGCGCTCGCCGTCTTCCGTGAAGCCGACGATCGAGGGCGTCGTGCGGCTGCCCTCGCGGTTCGTGAGAACCTGCGGAGTGGCGCCTTCGACCACGGAGACGCAGCAGTTCGTCGTGCCGAGGTCGATGCCGAGGATCTTGCCCACGATGCCTCCTTACCCGTTCCCGCCGGACTCGCCCTTGCGCACGGCCACCTTGACGAACGACGGCCGGATGAGCCGGTCGTTCAGGAAATACCCCTTCTGGAGCTCCGCGAGGATCGTGTTCGGCGCGACCTCGTCGGTCGCCTCGGTCGCGACCGCCTCGTGCAGGTTCGGGTCGAAGGCGCCGGAGGTGTCGATCGGGATCAGGCCGTACCGCTTCCAGAGCTCGCCGAGCTGCTTGCGGATGATCACGATGCCCTGACCGAAATCGCTCTCGAGGTCCGCGGGCCGCGCGTGCTCGAGCGCGCGCTCGAAGTTGTCCATCACCGGCAGGAAGTCGTGCACGAATCCGGCGAGCGCGATCTTGAAGTACTCCTGGCGCTCGCGCTCGCTGCGCTTCTTGTGGTTCTCGAACTCCGCGAGCTTGCGGACGTAACGGTCCTTGAGCTCCTCGAGGTCCTTCTGGACGGACTGGACCTTCTCCTGCGCCGCCGTCAGCGCGGCCGCCTCTTCCTGGGCCAGCGCGGCGTCGAGCGAATCGCCGGAGTCCTGGACCTCGATCAGGTCCTCGTCGGGCCCGGTGCCGCGATCGCGCCCGCTCATTCGCGGCCCTCGCCCGATGCGGAGTCCTCGCGCCGGTCGAGCCGGTCGGAGACGGCGCGGCCCAGCAGCTCGACGACGGGGATCACGCGCATGTATTCGCGGCGCGCAGGTCCGATGACACCCAGCATTCCCGTCAGTGTCTCTCCCGTACCGTACGAGGTCAAGACGGCCGAGAGCCTCGGGTCGACGGCGTGGTCGTCCTCGGAGCCCAGAACGACGCTGGTTCCGGGCGAATCGAGGTAGCGCGAGACCAGGTCCAGGACGCGGGCTTTCTCGTCGAAAGCCTGAAAGATCTTCTTGAGAGACGACACGTCCGAGAATTCGGGCTTCTCGAGCAGGCGGGCCGTGCCGTCGAAGAACAGGCTCTCCTCGGCGTCCTTTTTCTCGAAGGCCCGGTTCACGAGCGACGCCGCGCGGTCGATGATCCGATCGGCCTCGGCGCGCTCGCGCGCCATCGCCGCCAGCAGCCGGCGGCGGACCTCGTGCAGCGTCAGGCCGCCGTACTCGCGCGTCAGGCGATCGGACAGCGCGTCGAGCTCTGCGGGCGTGTAGGTGACGTCGGTCTCGAGCACCCGCGAGATCACCACGTCCGGATCGTTGACCTGCACGACCAGGATCTTCCCGGGCGCGACCGCCAGGAAGCGCAGGCTCTTCACGACGGTGTGCAGGGCATCGGGCGCCACGACGAATCCGACCTCTCCCGAGAGCTGCGAGAGCAGGCGCGAGGCCGCGGAGAAGAGACGGCTGACGTCGCCGCCGGCCAGATCGAGGTCCGAGTCCACCTGCTCCCGGACGTCGTCGGCGACCTTGCGCTGGCGCATCAGCTCGTCGATGTAGATGCGGTAGGCCCGGTCGGTCGGCACGCGGCCGGCCGACGTGTGCGGCTGCGCGAGGTAGCCGCCGTCGGTCAGGTCGGCCATGATGTTCCGGATCGAGGCGGGCGACAGGGCGAACCGGTCGCACTTGAAAAGCGTGCGCGAGGAGACCGGGCGTCCGGTGTCCACGTGGACCCGGATGATCTCCTTCAAGATGGCGCGGCTGCGGACGTCGAGCCCGGGCATTAGCAGTCTCTCCTTGGGAGTGCTAATGATAACAGAACGGCGCATCCGGCCGGGCGGAATAGACTCGAAGCCCATGACCGCGGCCAACCTGTTCTCCTCACGCGTCGCGCTGGTGGGGCCGGGACGGGCCGGACGTGCGTTTGCGCGCTCGTGGACCGGCGCGGGCGGCAGCATCCAGACGACGATCGGCCGCGAGCCGCGGCAAAGCGCCTACCCTCCCTGCGACTTCGTCGTGCTGGCCGTCCCGGACGACGCCGTCGAAACGGTCGCGGCCGAGCTCGCGCCCCGGCTGCCCTGTCGCTTTGCCCTGCACCTCTCCGGCGCCTTCGGCAGCGAAGTTCTGGCACCGTTTGCCGGTGCCGGAGCCGAAACCGCGTCCCTGCATCCCGTGCGGCCGTTCACGGGTGCGGCGGACGAGGACTGGCGCGGCGCCTTTGTCGGCGATCGAAGGCCAGCCCGGCGCCGTCGCGCTGGCCGAGTCCATCGCGGCGGCCGTCGGAGCGCGGCCCCATCGGCTCGCCGCCGGCAACCGCGCGCTGTACCACGCCGCGGCGACCCTCGCCGCCGGAGGCGCTGCCGCCGTCGTCTCGATCGCCGTCCGCGGCTGGGTGGCCGCCGGAATTCCCGAGGGCCTGGCGCGGGAAACGCTTGCCGGCCTTGCCGCCCGCTCGACGGCCGCCGTCGGCACCCGGACGTTCCCGGAGGCCTTCACCGGAGCCGTTGCGCGGCGCGACGCAGGCACCGTCCGCGCGCACGTCGCCGCGCTCGCCGCCGATTCCCGCAGCCTCGCGCTCTACCGCGCGCTCGCCGAGGAGATCCTTCTTCGCACCGAAGGCGCCGGCCGCGAAGCCGAGATTCGCGCCCTGCTCGATGCGCAGAATTCCCCGCGGTAGACCGCACTCCGGCTCGTCGTAACCCGTTCAGGGTGTTACAATTTGCGCCAGCCGCGCGTCACGCGCCGGCGGAAGCAGAAGCAGCATGGTTTTCTTCAACTACGCCACGATGCAGATGGCGGCCAAGGTCGTGTATTACGGCCCCGGTCTGTGCGGGAAGACCACCAACCTCCACCACATCTACGGCCGGACCGCGCCCGGTTCCCGCGGAGAAATGGTCTCGCTCGAGACCGAGACGGACCGGACGCTCTTCTTCGACCTGCTGCCCCTCGACGTCGGAGTGATCGGCGGCTTCAAGACGCGCGTCCAGCTCTACACGGTGCCGGGCCAGGTCTTCTACAACACGACGCGCAAGCTCGTGCTCAAGGGCGTCGACGGCATGGTGTTCGTCGCCGACTCCCAGCGCGCCATGAAGGACGCCAACGTCGAGTCGCTCGCCAACCTGCGGGCGAACCTCGCGGAGATCGGGATCAAGCTCGACGAGATTCCGCTCGTCTTCCAGTACAACAAGCGCGACCTCGCGAACATCCTTTCCGTCGAGGAGCTCGAGGAGAGCCTGAATCCGGAGCGCCAGCACGAGAGCTACGAAGCGTGCGCGGTGCTCGGCCAGGGAGTCTTCGAAACGCTCAAGGCGATTTCGCGCCTCACGCTGCGCTCGCTCAAGAAGCGCATGCTCGGCGACGAGAAGCCGCCCCCGGGCAAGGCGGCCGCAGCGTCCGCGCCGGCAACGCCCGCGCCGGCCCCGAAGGTCGAGCCGCCCGCGCCGCCGCCGGCGCCGCCGCCCGCCCTCTCGCGCCCCGTCATCGCGCCGGAGACCGCCGAGATCGAGGACACGCTCGAGGTCGAGCCCGGCACCTTTGCCGGCGAGCCGGCCCCGCCGACGCTGGCGCACGAGCTGAATCAGCCGCCCGGGACGTTCGACGGCGGCGACTCCGCCACCGTCCAGGAATTCGAGCAGGCGCTCGACTCGCTCGATGCGCCCCTGCCGGAGCAGGCCGCGCCGACCCCGGCGGCCGCGGCGGCGCCCGAGGCGGAGATCGGCGACGTCACGTTCGCCGAGGCGGAAGAACCGGAGCCCGAGAAGGCCGTCGACGAAGAAGTGCGCCACGTGAAGGTCGGCTCGAACATCGACATCCTCGCCGAGCTCGAGCGGCTGCGGAAAACATCCACCGCCACCGCTCCCGCCGCCGAGGAGAAGCCGCGGCGCGCCGCCACCGGCATCTCCGTCGACGACCTGCTCGCCTCCAGCCTCAACCACCGCAAGGAAGTCAGCAAGGTATTCGAGGTCCAGGTCCCCAAGCGCCAGCTCGCGCAGGGCCACCAGGTGACCATCGGGCTGAAGTTCGAAGACCGACAGGGAAACGCGATCGGCGAGGGACAGAACTTCGCGATCGAGCTGCAGTCGCGGAGCGACATCGAAAAGCTCCTGCTCTCTCTCAAGTTTCATATCCAGGGCAAGTAGAACCGTTCCCCGCTCCGTCTCCCCCGTCCCGGAAGTGATCCCCGCCACTGTCCTCCTCTCAAGACACTGTCCGGAAAAGCCTTTGCAAGTTCGGGCACCGGCGTTTACCCTTTGTTGATGCGTTGTTCGACGCGCGTTCTGCGCGAGGGGCTTGCCGTCTTCACGGTCCTCATGGCCGGGGCCGGCTGCGCCACGGCTCCCGGCAAGTCCGCCGCTTCCGCGCCACCAACGGCGGCCCCGGACCCGGCGACCGTACGCGCGACCGATGCATTCACGCTCGGCCGCGAAGCGGCCCTCGCGGGCGACTTCGAGTGCGCGCGCCTGTACTTCGGCGAGGCGGTCGCCGCCGTTCGTCCCGCCGACGGGCCTGCCCCGACCGGGTCGCAGCTGGATTTCTCCTTCGAGCTCTGGGACGGAATCCAGCGCTACGAGGCGCTGGCCGGGCGCCACGGAAGAGGCCGGAACCTCGCACGGGCAGGTTTCGCCCGAGCTCGAGGCCATCGAGGCGCCCGACGCCACACCCGAAGAGATCTCGGCGGCGCGCGCGGAGGTCGCTTCCGCGCCGACCGTCTCGTCCGACGTTCCCGTCGTGGTCAACGACTCCGTGCTGCGCGTGCTCGCAGCGTTCCAGAGCGACGGCCTCCACGACAAGATCGCCGCGGGCCTCTCGCGCTCGGGCCGCTACGTGCCCATGATCCAGCAGATCTTCGCCGAGGAAGGACTTCCCCAGGATCTCGCCTGGATCGCCTTCATCGAGTCCTCGTTCCTGCCCCACGCCCGCTCGCCCAAGGCCGCGCACGGGATCTGGCAGTTCATGCCGCGCACGGGCCGTCAGTACGGTCTGAAGTCCAACGGCATCGTCGACGAGCGCAGCGATCCCGAGAAGGCCACGCGCGCGGCCGCGAAGTACCTCACGTACCTCCACGAGATCTTCGGAGACTGGTACCTCGTCATGGCGGCTTACAACGCCGGCGAAGGCAAGATCCTGCGCGCGATGGAGAAGACCGGCGCGCGCGACTTCTGGCAGCTCGCGGGCACGTCGGCCATCCGCCGCCAGACGCAGAACTACGTGCCGGCCTTCCTGGCCTCCGTCCTGATCTCGAAGGACCCGACCCACTACGGCTTCGACGTCGTCCTCGAGCCGCCGATCGCCTTCGAGACGGTCCGCCTCGATCGGCCCGTCGATCTCGGAACGCTGGCCGGCGGCGCCGACCTCTCCCTCGAGGAGCTCCAGGCCCTGAACCCCGAGCTGCGCTCGGTCGTGACGCCGCGCCAGGACGAGGGGTACGAGCTCAAGGTGCCGCAGGGCTCGCGCCAGACCGTGCTGCTCGCCTTCCAGGCCACGCCCACCGCGAAGCCCCCGTCCTTCACGACGCACGTCGCGAAGAAGGGCGAGACCCTGCCCCGCATCGCCAAGCGCTACGGCGTCTCGGTGACCGCGCTCGCGTCGGCCAATTCGCTGTCGACGAAGTCCAAGGTCTCGCGCGGCCAGGAGATCCTGATCCCGCAGAAGGTCGCGACCGTCTCGAAGACGAAGAAGACGTCGACGGGCAAGGTGACCAAGGCGGCCGCGGCGCCCGCGCCGGCCCCGAAGAGCTACAAGGTGAAGAGCGGCGACACGCTCTACCGGATCGCGCTCCATCACGGAGTGACGGTCGCGGAGATCCTGGCGATCAACAGCCTCGGCGGCACACCCTCGCTCAAGGCGGGCGACCAGCTCGCGATCCCCGCCAAGGGCAAGTAAGTCCCCGGCCTCCTGCTAGAATCGTCCCGTCCTCATCCGATCAGGCGCTCCTCGGCCCCGAGGAGGCCCGATGCTCGCCCGGATCAATTCCGCCGCCACTCTCGGTCTGGATGCCCGCGTTCTCGACGTGGAGGTGGACGCCTCGGGCGGCGTCCCCCGCTTCACCATCGTGGGTCTGCCCGACACGGGCGTCCGCGAAGCCCGTGAACGCGTCCGCTCCGCGCTCAGAAACTGCGGCTTCGGACTTCCGGGCGGAGCCGTCACGGTCAACCTCGCTCCGGCCGACTTCCGCAAGTCGGGCGCCGCACTGGACCTTCCGGTCGCGATCGGCCTCGCCTGCCTGCAGGGGCTGAAGCCTTCGTCCGACACGCGGAGGGTCTTCGTCGGGGAGCTCGGGCTCGGCGGAGAAGTGCGTCCGGTCCGCGGCGCCCTCTGCCTCGCCCTGGCGGCGCGCGACGGCGGGTTCGAGGAGATCGTGCTCCCGGCGGAAAACGCGTCGGAGGCCGCCGCGATCGGCGGGATCCGGATCATTCCCGTCGCGCACCTTTCGGCGGCGATCGAGCACGTCGCGGGTACGCAGCCGATCGCGCCCGCGTGCGCGTCTGCGCCGGCGGCCTCCGGGCCGTCCGGCCTGGACTTCTCGGAGATCCGCGGACAGGCCATCGCGCGCCGGGCGGCGGAGATCGCCGCCGCCGGCGGGCACCACCTTCTCCTGACGGGACCGCCCGGCGCCGGCAAGACGATGCTCGCCCGCCGGCTTGCCGGGATCCTTCCGCCGTTGACGCGCGCCCGAGGCGATCGAGGTCACGCGGATCCACTCGATCGCGGGCGCGCTGCCTCCGGGCTCGGGCCTGCTCGCGGCGCCACCCTTCCGCGCCCCCCACCACGGGATCTCGAGCGCCGGTCTCGTCGGCGGCGGCCCGCGTCCTGCTCCCGGCGAGGCGTCGCTCGCCCACCGGGGCATCCTCTTCCTCGACGAGCTGCCCGAGTTCCGGCGCGACGCGCTCGAGGCGATCCGTCAGCCGCTCGAGGAGCGCCGCCTCTCGATCGTCCGCGCGCAGGCGGCCGCGGTGTTTCCCTGCGACGTGCTGCTCGTCGCCGCGATGAATCCGTGCCCCTGCGGATTCCTCGGCGATCCGCGCCACCCCTGCGGGTGCGCGCCGCGCGATCGCGCTGCGCTACGCGCGCAAGCTCTCCGGCCCGCTGCTCGATCGCATCGACCTCCACGTGACCATGGCGGCCGTTCCGTGGAAGGAGCTGGCGCGCGGCGGCAGCGGCGAGGATTCCGCCGCCATGCGGGTGCGCGTCGCGGCGGCGCGCCGGCGCGCGGAGGAGCGGAGGCCGGCCGCCTCCGGGTTCCGCAACGCGGACCTCTCTGCGCGGGAGCTCGAGCAACATTGTGCTCTCGATCACCCGGGTCTGGCCCTCCTCGAGAAATCCGTCGCGCGCCTGGGCCTGTCCGTTCGCGCGGTGCACCGCGCCCTGCGGGTCGCGCGGACGATCGCGGATCTGGCGCAAAGCGAGCGGGTTACCACGATGCACCTGTCCGAAGCGTTCTCGTTCCGGGCTCCGGCGCTCGTGACCTCCTGCCCGAACGAGCAGGTTGACTCCCGTGGGGGGCCTCAATAGGATCGCTTCACTTCGAGGCCTCGAGGCCTTCGGTCTGTAAGTGACATGGCAGCCCCGCGGTGTAGAGGGACCGGGTCTGCCCGTGCGAACCCGGAGTGAGGCGAGAGAGTGAAGAAGTACAACACAATCATCTTCGTCCCCCACGCCCGGGCGCGGTTCCGCCAGCTCACCATCTCCACCCGTTTCATCGCCGTCTGCGCGGCGGCAGCCGCATTCCTCCTGGTGGCCACCCTCGCGTTCGGATGGGCGTTTTTCTCGACCTCCGCCAGCGACCGGCAGTACCGGATGGCGATGGCCGAGAACGACCGCCTGCGCGCGGCCGCCGCGACGATGCACCAGCGCCTGGACGGCATCACGAAGCAGATGTCGGACTTCGAGGCGCGCACCCGGCGCCTCGCGATCGTGGCCGGACTGGCCGACTCCGTGCGGTCCGGGATGGGCGGCCCGGAGACGGGCAGCCAGCCCGAGACGCTCGCGAGCGAAAGCGCTCTGCTCTCGTCGCGGCTGACGCTGCTCGAAGGCCAGTTTTCGCGGCGCTCGGCGCTCATCGCCTCGACGCCCACGGTCTGGCCGGTCCACGGGGTCGTGAACTCCGGCTTTGGCGCGCGCTCGGACCCCATCAACGGCCTGCCGGCGATCCACGAGGGCGTCGACATCTCGACCGCGCGCAGCGAACCGGTCCTCGCGACCGCCGACGGAATCGTGCTGCGCAGCGGGTGGGCCGGCGAATACGGCAAGGCGATCGCCATCCTGCATGGCGATCGGTATGAAACGCTCTACGGCCACCTCGAGCAGACGCTCGTGGCCGAGGGGCAGCAGGTCCATCGCGGCGACCGCGTCGGGCTCGTCGGCTCGACGGGACGGTCGACGGGACCGCATCTCCACTACGAAGTGCACGTCGACGGCCGCCCGGTCAATCCCCTCGAGTACATCCTCGAGAGCCGATAGTCTCGCCCCGCCGCGGCGTCGCCCCGGCCCCGCCCTTCTCCCCCTCCCAAATCCGAAATAGACTGTGCCCCTCATGTTGTTAGCGGCTTAATCATGATCGACCGCCTCCTCGCCAAGGTCTTCGGCACCCAGCACGAACGCGACATCAAGAAGATGTTGCCGCGCGTGGAGCGCATCAACGCGCTCGAGCCGGCCGATCAAGGCCCTCTCGGACGACGAGCTGCGCGGCCAAGACCGCTGGAATTCCGGGCCCGCATCGCCAAGGCCCTCGAAGGCGTCCACGAGGAGGACCTCAAGGCCGCACGGGCCGCCATCCTCGACGAACTGCTCGAGGAAGCCTTCGCCGTCGCCCGGGAGGCCTCGGTCCGGGCCCTCGGCATGCGTCCCTTCGACGTCCAGCTGATCGGCGGCATGGTCCTCCACTCGGGAAAGATCGCCGAGATGAAGACGGGCGAGGGCAAGACGCTGGTCGGCACGATGCCCGTCTACCTGAACGCCCTGACCGGCCGCGGCGTCCACGTCGTCACCGTCAACGACTACCTCGCCCGGCGCGACGCCGAGTGGATGGGCCGGATCTACAAGTTCCTCGGCCTGACGGTCGGCGTGCATCCAGAACAACCTGCTCGACGACGAGCGCAAGGCCGCCTACGCCTGCGACGTCACCTACGGCACCAACAACGAGTTCGGCTTCGACTACCTGCGCGACAACATGAAGTTCGAGCTCGAGAACATGGTCCAGCGCGGCCACGTCTTCGCCATCGTCGACGAGGTCGACTCGATCCTCATCGACGAAGCCCGGACGCCGCTCATCATCTCGGGCCCCTCCGAAGAGAACACGGACGTCTACTACAAGTGCAACCGCGTCATCCCCCACCTCGTCAAGGGCGCGGAGGAAAAGGACAAGCACGGCAACAAGTCCACGACCGGCGACTACCTCGTGGACGAAAAGGCCCGCACGGCGGTCCTCACGGAAGAGGGCGTGGCGAAGGCCGAGAAGTTCCTCGGCATCGACAACATGTACGAGCTGCAGAACATCGACCTCCTCCACGGGGTCGAACAGGCCCTGCGCGCCCACGCGCTCTACAAGCGCGACGTCGACTACATGATCAAGGACGGCCAGGTCCTGATCGTCGACGAGTTCACCGGCCGCGTCCTGCCCGGGCGCCGCTGGTCCGACGGCCTCCACCAGGCGGTCGAGGCCAAGGAAAACGTCAAGATCGAGCGCGAGAACCAGACGCTGGCGACGATCACGCTCCAGAACTACTTCCGCCTCTACGAGAAGCTCTCCGGCATGACCGGAACCGCCGACACCGAAGCCGCGGAGTTCCACCAGATCTACAAGCTCGACGTCGTCGTCATCCCGACCAACCAGCCGATGATCCGCGCCGACAACCAGGACGTCGTCTACGCCTCCGAGCGCGAGAAGTACGAGGCCGTGGCCGACGAGATCGTCCAGCTGCGCGACAAGGGCCAGCCGGTCCTCGTGGGCACGGTGTCGATCGAGAAGTCCGAGCGGCTCTCGGACCTGCTCAAGCAGCGCCGCGTGCCGCACGTCGTCCTGAACGCCAAGTTCCACGAGAAGGAAGCCGAGATCGTCGCGCAGGCGGGACGCTCGGGCGCCGTCACGATCGCCACCAACATGGCCGGCCGCGGCACGGACATCGTCCTCGGCGGCAACGCCGAGGCCGTGGCATCGCACGAGCTGCGCGAGATCGAGGACCCGGCCGAGTTCGAGCGGCGGCTCTCGCGCGCTGCGCGCCTCCTGCCTCGAGGACAAGGCGAAGGTCCTCGCCGCCGGCGGCCTCCACATCATCGGCACCGAGCGCCACGAGTCGCGCCGCGTCGACAACCAGCTGCGCGGCCGGTCCGGCCGCCAGGGCGACCCCGGCTCCTCGCGCTTCTACCTGTCGCTCGAGGACGACCTGATGCGCATCTTCGGGTCGGACCGGCTCCAGAACATCATGCGCAAGCTCGGCATGGAGGAAGGCGTCCCGATCGAGCACGGCATGGTCTCCCGGTCGATCGAGCGCGCCCAGAAGCAGGTCGAGGCCCGGAACTTCGAGAGCCGCAAGCACCTGCTCGAGTACGACGACGTCATGAACCGGCAGCGCGAGGAGATCTACGGCATGCGCCGCCTGATCCTCGAGGGCGAAACGGCGCGCGACCACGTCCTGCGAGCTCGCCGAGACGATCCTCGACTACATCCTCGGGCGCCACCTGAACGAGGACAAGGATCCCCAGGAGTGGGACCTCGTCGGCCAACGACCTCGACCTCCACGAGTACTTCGGCCTGAAGCCCGGCTCCTTCGACTACGTCGGCAAGGGGCGCGACCAGATCCGCGAAGAGCTCTGGACGGCCCTGACCGCCGTCTACGACCGCAAGCAGCAGATCCTGGGCGACGAGATGATGCGGACGCACGAGAAGTTCGTGATGCTCCAGGTCGTCGACCAGCAGTGGAAGGACCACCTCCTCGCGATCGACCACCTGAAGGAAGGCATCGGCCTGCGCGGCTACGGCCAGCGCGACCCGCTCATCGAATACAAGAAGGAGTCCTTCGAGCTCTTCACGCTGATGAAGGAGCGCATCGAGGACCAGATCGTCCAGTACCTCTTCCAGCTCCAGCCGGTGGCGCGCGAAGAGGCGCGAGGACGCCGAGATCAACGCGGCGGCCACCGAGCGGCGCGCCCCGGTGCCGATGCCGGCCCGTCGCGCTCCCTCCAACGTGAACTACTCCTACGGCGCCGCGGCCTCGGGCGGCCAGGACGCCAAGGTCGAGACGGTCCAGCGCGACCAGCCCAAGGTCGGACGCAACGACCCGTGCCCCTGCGGCTCGGGCAAGAAGTACAAGAAATGCCACGGGGCACAGGCGGCGGGGGGTTGATGGCCACGCGACGCAAGCAAGGCGAACTCGAGGACGAGCAGGTCCCCCTGGCCCTGACGTTCGACGACGTCCTGCTGCTCCCGGCCCACTCGGAAGTCCACCCCCGCGAGGTCGACCTGCGCACGAGCCTGACGAGCCAGATCGGGCTGAACATCCCGGTCATCGCGGCCGCCATGGACACGGTCACCGAGTCCCGCCTCGCGATCGCCATGGCCCAGCAGGGCGGCCTCGGCGTCATCCACAAGAACCTCTCGATCGAGGACCAGGGCGCCGAGGTCGACAAGGTCAAGCGCTCCGAGTCCGGGATGATCGTGGACCCGGTGACCTGCCGGCCCGAGCAGACCATCGCCGAGGCGCTCGACGTCATGGCGCGCTACAAGATCTCGGGCGTGCCGGTGGTCAACGACCGCGGCAAGCTCGTCGGCATCCTGACCAACCGCGACCTGCGCTTCGAGACGCGCACCGACCGGCCGATCTCGGCCCGCATGACGAAGAAGAACCTCATCACGACGCCCGTCGGCACGACGCTCGAGCAGGCCAAGGAGCTCCTCCACAAGTACCGGATCGAGAAGCTGCTGGTCGTGGACCGCGCCGGCAACCTCAAGGGCCTCATCACGGTCAAGGACATCCAGAAGGCGATCAAGTACCCCAACGCCGCCAAGGACGGGCTCGGGCGCCTGCGCGTGGGCGCCGCCATCGGCGTCACCAAGGACATCCTCGACCGCACCCGGGAGCTCGTCCGGGCCAAGGTCGACGTCCTCGTGCTCGACTCCTCGCACGGCCACAGCCAGGGCGTCCTCGACGCCCTGAAGCTCGTGCGCAAGCGCTTTCCCTCGACGCCGCATCATCGCCGGCAACGTCGCCACCGAGTCGGGCGCGCGCGACCTCATCAAGCGCGGCGCGGACGCCGTCAAGGTCGGCATCGGGCCGGGCTCGATCTGCACGACGCGCGTCGTCACCGGCGCCGGGGTTCCGCAGATCCACGCGATCCGCGAGTGCGCCAAGGCGACCCGCGGCACGAAGGTCCCGCTCATCGCCGACGGCGGCATCAAGTTCTCCGGCGACATCACCAAGGCGATCGCCGCCGGCGCCCACGTCGTGATGATCGGCTCGCTTCTGGCGGGGACCGAGGAATCGCCCGGCGAGACGATCCTGTACCAGGGCCGCACCTTCAAGGCCTACCGCGGCATGGGCTCGCTCGGCGCGATGAAGGAAGGCTCCTCGGACCGCTACTTCCAGGAGTCGATGGACGGTGAAGCCCGGACGGGCAACGGCAGCGGCCTCTCCAAGCTCGTGCCCGAGGGGATCGAGGGCATGGTCCCGTACAAGGGCAGCGTCGAGGCCCTCGTCACGCAGATGACCGGCGGCGTGCGCAGCGGCATGGGCCTGGCCGGCTGCCGCACGATCGAGGACCTGCGCTCGAAGGCGCAGCTGATCCGCATCACGTCCGCAGGCCTGAAGGAGTCGCACGCCCACGACGTGATCATCACCAAGGAAGCGCCGAACTACCGGACGCAGGAAAGTTAGGCGATTCCGACACGGGCGGGCGAGCCCTGCCCCTACGTCTTCTTTTTTCGCTTCTCGCTCTCGTCCGCCGCCTCGCGCGCCCACTTCTCCTGCCGCAGCTTGAGGACCGCCTCGAGCCGCTGGGACAGCTCGGCCTCCTCGCCCGACGCGCGCGGCCGGTAGTAGCGGCGCCCGCGCAGGCCGTCCGGCAGGCATTCGATTCCGCCGACACCCTCGGGCTCCGCCGGCGCATAGCGATAGCCCCTGCCGTATCCGACGTCCTTCATCAGCTTCGTGACGGCGTTGCGGATGACCTGCGGCACGGGCTCGGCCGGCTTCTCCGCGACGTCCCGCTTCACCTCGCCCTCGGCCTCGTACAGCGCGTTGGACTTGGGCGCCATCGCGCAGTAGACCGCCGACTCGACGAGCGCGAGGGACCCTTCCGGCATCCCGAGGAACTCGAACGCCTCCTTCGCGTCGAGCGCCACGCGCAGGGCGCGCGGGTCCGCGAGGCCGATGTCCTCCGAGGCGAAGCGCACGATGCGCCGGGCGACGTACAGCGGGTCCTCCCCCGCCTCGAGCATGCGCACGAGCCAGTAGATCGTCGCGTCCGGGTCGGACTCCCGCATCGACTTGTGGAGCGCCGAGATGAGGTTGTAGTGCTCCTCGCCGGCCTTGTCGTAGAGCAGGACCTTGCGCTGCAGGAGATCGCGCAGGCGCCCGACCTCGATCCGGCGGTCGCGGGCCCCCTCGGCATCCGCCGCCGCCGCCTCGAGCAGGTTGAGCGCGCGCCGCGCATCGCCGCCCGAGGCCTGGGCGATGAACGAGAGCGCGTCGTCGTCCACGGCGAAGTCGCGCGCGCCCAGCCCCCGGGACATGTCGCGCAGCGCGCGTTCGACGATGCGCGCGATCGCCTCGGGCGCCAGCGGCTCGAGCACCACGACCTTGCAGCGCGAGAGCAGCGCGCCGTTCAGCTCGAACGAGGGGTTCTCCGTCGTCGCCCCGACGAGCACGATGTCGCCGGCCTCGACGTACGGCAGGAAGACGTCCTGCTGCGAGCGGTTGAACCGGTGGATCTCGTCGAGAAAGAGGATCGTCCGCTTGCCCGCGCGCGCCCGCAGCCGGCGAGCCTCCTCGAGGACCTCGCGCATCTCCTTGACGCCGGTCGCGACCGCCGAGTACGACAGGAAGAGCGACGAAGTCTGCGTCGCGATCAGGCGCGCCAGGGTCGTCTTGCCGACGCCCGGCGGGCCCCAGAGGATGAGCGACGGCACCCGGTCCTCCGCGACGGCGCGGCGCAGGAACCCGTTGGCGCCGACCACCGCCTCCGGGCCCTCGACCTCGTCGAGGGAGCGCGGCCGCATCCGGTCGGCCAGCGGTGTCGAAGGCGCAAATCCGCCTTCCCCCGGCGCGGATCCCGTGGCGGCCCCGGCCTCGTCCGGCCCGAAGAGGTCCCCGCTCACGACCCGGCCTCGAGGCGGCGGCGGCACTCGTCGGAGCAGACGGGCACGGTCTCGGCGCCCCTCCGGACGAGAACCGCGAGCCCGCGGTCGATCCAGGTCCCGCATACGGGGTCCCGGACCATCTCCGCCTCGCGCGTGCCTCCGGGGCGCGCCGCCCGCGGCCCCTGCGGACGAAAGACCGCCGCGAGGAAGATCCGCAGCCCGCGCAGCACCGTCAGGAAGAGAAACAGGACGAAGAGATAGAGGACGACGCGGCCCATCAGCTGCGCGCGTGGATGCTCGAGATCTGCTCCTGGATCTTCTCGATCTGCGGGATCTCGGGGTAACGCTGCTTCACCTCGTCGTAAAGACGCTGCGCGGCGACCGCGTCCCTCCGGTCATACGCCTCGACGAGCAGCCAGTTCAGGAGCGACTGCCAGTGGTTGGCGTCGCTCGCGCGCGCCTTCTGGAAGTAGGCGACCGCCAGCTCGAACTCGCCGCGGTTGCGGTGCGCGGCGCCGAGGTCGGAGAGCAGGTTGGGATTCTTCGGCGCCTTGCGTCGCGCCTTCTCGTAGGTCGCGACGGCCCGATCCCACTCTTCCCGGTCGTAGTAGAGGTTTCCGAGGTCCATCAGGATCTCGGGGTTCTCGGGATCGCGCTCGAGCGAGCGCGTCAGCTCCGCGAGCCGATCGCCACCGGGACCGCCGGCGGCGCCGATCGCTCCGGCTCCGGCCGGTTTGCCTCCGCCGCCCGCGAAGTAGCCCGCCCCGAAGCCGACCAGCAGGCCGACGAAGAGCATCACGACGGCCTGGGCGCGGGACGGTCTCCGGGTGGCTTCGCCTTCCATCGGCCGCATTCTATCCGGGCGGGCCAAAGAAAACGGGGCGGCTTGCGCCGCCCCGTCGAGAAATCCGTTCGGGATCCGATTCAGTGCGTCGTCGCCCGGCTCCCCGCCGACCGCGCCAGCGCGCGGTCCACCTGCCGTTCGACCTCTTTCTCGTCGAGGCCGTTGATCACGGCGATCTCGGAGACGATCAGGTACTTGGCGCGCTCGTACATCTTCTTCTCGCGGAAGGAGAGCGTCTTGCGCGACGAGATGAAGTTCAGGGTCTTCAAAACGTCCGCGATCTCGTGCAGCTCGCCGCTCTTCATCTTGTCGAGGTTCTGCTTGTAGCGGCCCTTCCAGTCGCCCGTGGCCGAGAAGCGCCCGTCGCCGAGCGTCTTCATGAGGCCCGTGATGTCCTTGCGCTGCGTCAGGCGCCGCAGGCCGATCAGGCCCGTGTTGCCAACGGGGACCATCACGCGGGAGTTGTTCGACAGGAGACGGAGATGGTAGAAGCTCCGGGGAGCCACCGGCTCCGTCTGAAACCCCTCACCGATCTTCTCGACCACGGACACCCCGTGGTTCGGGTAGACGATCTTCTCACCCACCTTAAAACTCACACGGACCTCCTAAAAGAAAAAAAGAGCCTGATCCGGGAACCGCGGATTATAGGCAAATGGAGGGTAAAACTCAAACCCGAGACCGGTTACAGGGACCCCGATCTTATGCGATTTCAGCAAGTTACGGAGCGCCTGTGCGCCTCATCACAAGGCGGCCCACGGGTTTAAGTCGGTGCAGGTCAACACGATGCCGCCCACCGGCCGGGCCCGCATATTTCCGGGAAAGGTGCGGTTACCGACGCCCCGAGGCCCTTCTTTTCGGGCTTCGGCCGTGCCCCTGGAGCTCTCCGAGGAGCTCATCGACTCGGGCCAGGCCCTCGAGGGTCCTTCCGATGTCGTACCCGTAGCCGATCCGGATGTAGCGGCCGATGCCGAAGTGGGCGCCCGGGGTGATCAGCACCGACTTCTCCAGCCGAAGGCGGTCGAAGAGGGCCGTGGAGCCGATCTGGAGGCGGTACTTCACCAGCGCGATCGCCCCGGCCACGGGCGGTATGTATTCGAACAGCTCCCCGTGCCCCCGGATCCAGTCCTCGACCTTCGGCAGGTGCCGCCGGATGATGCCGCGCGTCCGGGCAAGAATCTCTTCGCGCCGCCGGGGCTCCATGGCCGCGCGGGCGAGCCGGTCGGACAGCATCGTCGGAGTCAGCGTCGTGTAGTCCTGGTATCCGCAGAACGACGCCGTCTGCCGGGGAGGCGCCACGATCCACCCGATGCGGAGGCCCGGCAGACCGAAAGCCTTCGAGAGACCCGCCGTGACGATGACCTTGGAGTAGCGGCCCCAGAACGTCGGCGACGTCGTGTCGCTGCCGACCTCGGCCCCGCGGTAGACCTCGTCCGAGACGATCCACGCTCCGGCCTTGCGCGCGATGCGGATGATCTCCCCCATCTCCTCCTCGGTCAGGACGGCGCCCGTCGGATTGTTGGGGTTGGTCACCATGATGACCTTCGTCTTCTTCGTCACGGCCCGCTCGAGGCTCGCGACGTCGAGCGCCCAGCGGGATCCGAGGCCGCGGCGCTTCTCGACGAGGCGGTACGCGTCCGCCCGGCCGGCATAGCCCCGGGCAAGCCCCCAGGACTGCATGTAGTTCGGAATCATGACGGCGACCCGGTCGGCTTTCTCGAGCAGGCCCCAGAGCGTCGTGTAGTTTGCCTCGGAGCACCCGGTCGTCACGAGCACGTTCTGCGCGGTCGCGCCCGGGTAGAAGAGCGCGATGCGCTCGCGCAGGAGGCTCGAGCCGTTCGACTCGGGGTACTTCAGCGCCTGGGCGAGCAGCTCCGCCCGGCCCGCCTCACCCTCGAGGAGCTCCTCGACGCGGAGCGGCGCCACGCCGCTCTCCGAGATGTTCCACTTCACCTCGTTCTCGTAGAGGCACTGCGTGCGCTCCATCTGGAAGCGGTCGATGCGCATGGGAACACCTCACAGAATGCGTCGAATCGTATCAGCCGACCGCGATGACGACCTTTCCGGTCGTGCCGCGGCCGGCGAGGGCTCGGTGCGCGTCGGGCAGATGCTCGAAGTCAAAACGCGGGCCGAGAACCGGACGGATGCGGCCGTCCTTCCAGAGCGCGAAGACTTCCCGCGCCATGCGCTGGAGCTCGCCCGTGCGGTCCGGCAGGAGCGAGAGGTTGAAGCCGATCAGCGTCCGGCACGACTGGACGAAGCTGTAAGGCGAGAAGAGCCCCATCGCGAGCAGCTCGCGCGCCGCCGTCAGCTTCGCCACGCCCGAGGCGCCCGAAGCCGCGGCGAAGCCGTAGAGCACGTATCGCCCCGAAGGGCCGAGCCGCCGCCAGAGGCGCCGGAAGACTCGTCCGCCGATCGCGTCCACGACCACGTCGACGCGCCCGCCGACGCGCTCGATGAGGGCGTCGGCAGATTCGTAGGTTGCGACATCCGTCGCGCCGAGCGCCCTGCAGGCCGCCGCCTTGGCGTCCGACCCGACGAGCGCGATCGTCTTCGCGCGCTTCTCTCGCAACACCTGGAGCAGCGCCGAGCCGACGCCCCCGGCCGCCGCGGTGACGACGACCCGGTCGCCCTCGGCCACTTCCGCCCGCGCGCAGGCGTACCAGGCGGTCAGGAACGCGACGGGAACGGCGGCGGCCTCGACGAGGTCCACGCCGTCGGGAAGCGGAAACACGTGCGTCGCCTTCGCGACGACCTTCTCCGCGTGACCGCCGAAGATCGGGACTGCCACGACGCGCCGTCCCGGCGCCACGTCGGTCACGCCCCCGCCCACGGCCTCGACCGTTCCCGAGATCTCCATCCCCGGAACGAAGGGCGGCTTCGGCGCCCGCGGGTAGTCGCCGGACCGGACGAAGAGGTCGGCAAAGTTCAAGCCGATCGCCGCGGTGCGCACGAGCACCTCGCCCGGCCCCGGCGTCGGATCTGGCCGTTCGCGCAGCGCGAGTCGTTCCGGCCCCCCGTAGCGGTCGACGAACCAGGCGCGCGAGGACGACGGCATTCGAGCATTATTCCGCAGTCGAGAGATCCGCTCACCCGAGGTCCGGTTTCGACGCGCGGAGCCGCCCATCGCGGCCGCCCCCGTCTTTTCGCACTCGTCCGGACCCGCCGGCGACGTGATGGCAGTCACGGCGAGATCGAGGCAGCGGCGAGTACCATCCGAGCGAACCGCTTCACAACTCACCGGAGGACTCATGCACGCGACTCGCTCGTTCTCTATCCTTGCGCTCACAGGGCTGCTGGCAGCTCCGCACGCCGCGTTCGGCGGCGCCTCGAGTCCCAAGTCGGTGGCGACCACGGTCGGCGTGATCCCCCCGGGCCCCCCGGAATGCACCGTGACGAACTCGACGTTCCAGAACACGGACGTCGTCCCGCTGCCCGACGTCGCGGTCACGACGTCCACGATCGTCGTCTCGGGAATGGGCTCCTACCTCTGGGACGTCAACGCCGTGACGAACCTCATGCACACCTTCGCCGCCGACCTGGACGTCACGATCACATCGCCGGCGGGCACCGTCGTGACGCTGACGACGGACAACGGCGCGGGCAACGACGACGTCTTCAACGGAACGGTCTGGGACGATCAGGCGGATCCGGGAAGCCCCGTCCCCTACGCGGTCAATCCGAACATCGTCACGGACCACACGTTCACGAACCTCGTCACCGCCACGCCGCTCGTTCCCGAGGAGGCGATGGGCGCGTTCATCGGGGAGAACCCCAACGGGACATGGACGATCACGATCTCGGATGACCTGGCGGGCGATACAGGCACGCTGAACGGCTGGTCCCTGGAGATCGCGACGCTCCCCGCGGCGCCGCTCAACTCGAACCTGGTCACGATCTCGAACGCGACGCCCACACCCATCGCCGACGCGGCGGTGGCGACGTCCACCATCGATGCGCCGGGCTCGATGGGCACCCGGATCTGCCGCGTGGTGGTCACCACGCAGATTTCCCACACGTTCTGCGCCGATCTCGACATCACGTTGACGTCTCCCTCGGGAACGGTCGTGACACTCACGACCGACAACGCCGCCGGCAACGACGACGTCTTCAACGGAACGACATGGGACGACAAGGCCAACCCGGGCGGCCAGGTTCCCTATACGTCCAACGACGGCCTCGCCAGCGACCAGACCTATGCCAACCTCGTCGTCGCAACGCCCCTCGTGCCCGAGGAGGCACTCGCCGCCTTCAACGGGGAAAATCCCACGGGCACCTGGACGCTCACGGTCTCCGACGACCTCGCCGGCGATACGGGCACGATCAACGCTTGGAGCATCGACATCACGACCTGCTCCTGCGCCTACACGATCCCCGCCGAGCCGTTGCGGGTCGACGAGCATGCCGCTGCGGGGACATCCTCCAACCTCAACGGCGTCTTCGAAGCCGGCGAGACCGTGCAGGTGGAACCCACCTGGCAGAACACCGGCACGACCCCGTTCCAGCTGACGACGAACGCGACCAACTTCATCGGCCCCGCGGGCCCCACGTACGTGTTCCCGGACACGACGGCCGCCTACGGGACCATCGGGGCCGGGACGGCTTCGAATTGTTACGAGGCGACGGGCAACTGCTACCAGCTGCACGTTGCCGGCGCTCGACCGGCTCAACACTGGGACGTCAGCTTCGATGAGAGCGCGATCCCTCTGGACGCCCCGGAGGGGAACGCGGACTTCATGTCGTGGACGATCCACGTCGGTGAGAGCTTCCCGGATGTGCCGATTGGCAACCCGTTCTACCGGTTCATCGAGACGATCTTCCACAACGGGGTCACCGGCGGATGCGCCGGCGGAGGTTATTGCCCGGGCAACAACGTCACGCGAGCGCAGATGGCGGTCTTCCTGCTCAAGGCGAAGTACGGCTCCGCCCACACGCCCCCGCCCTGCACGGGCACCGTCTTCACCGACGTTCCCTGCACCGGCGGACCGTTCGATCCCTTCATCGAGGAACTCGCGGGTTCCAACATCACCGGCGGATGCGGAGGCGGCGCGTACTGCCCGGGCAACCCCGTGACCCGCGCGCAGATGGCGGTGTTCCTGCTCAAGGCCGACCTCGGCTCCTCGCACGTGCCTCCCGCCTGTACCGGGACGGTCTTCACCGACGTGCCCTGCACAGGCGGCCCCTTCGATCCCTGGATCGAAGACCTCGCGTCGCGCAGCATCACGGGCGGCTGCGGCGGCGGAATGTATTGCCCCGGCAGCCCGAACAGCCGCGGCCAGATGGCCGTTTTCCTGACGAAGACGTTCGGCATGCTTCTCGACGGGCAGTAGGAGCGACGAGCGACGGGCCGGAACCGAGAACTGGCGGCCCCGGGGTAACCCGGGGCCGTTTCCATTTGCTGAGCGGCCGGCTCCGGCCGCCTCAGCGTCCGAAGTTTGCGTTTATCATTGCCACGGCCTGCCGGAGTGGCGGAATGGCAGACGCAGGGGACTCAAAATCCCCCGATCGCAAGGTCATGTCGGTTCGACCCCGACCTCCGGCACCACGCACCCTCCGAGGGGCGCGCCTCAGTGCTCGAGGCCGTACTCTTTGATCTTGTTGTAGATCGTCTTGAGCGAGAGCTTCAGCAGCTCGGCGGTCTTGCGCTTGTTGCCGCGGGCGAACTCGAGCGTCTTGGAGATCAGCCGGCGCTCGACGTCGGCGAGCGAGTCGCCGACCGCGATCTTGACGACCGGGGCCTTGCGCCGCCGCAGCTTGGTGCGCGGCAGGGGGCGCGCCAGCACCGAGCGGACGACCGTCGGGCCGATCGAATCCTCCGAAAGCCGCGCCGCCCGGCGGACGAGCTCCTTGAGCTCGTGGGTGTTGCCCGGCCAGTCGTGCGCGCTGAGCGCATCGAGGGCATCGGGCTCGAACGACAGCGCCGGATCGAGGTCCTCGAGGAAGTGTCCCAGCAGGATCGACGCGTCCCCCTCGCGCTCGCGCAGGGGCGGAAGGTGGACGACGCATTCCGACAGCGCCTCGTAGAGCGGACGCAGCAGGCGCCCGCCCTCGAGGGCGTCGCGCGGGTCCTCGTCCAGGGCCACGACGAACCGGGTCGGGCGGCCGCTGACGAGGTGCGCCAGCAGCAGCTCCTGGTAGCCCGTCGAGGTCGCCTCGACGTTCTCGAGAAAGAGGGTGCCGACGCCGGCCTGGCTCGTCGCGAGATCGAGCGACTCGCCCTCCGAGATGTAAGCGAATCGGCCTGCGCCCCGCGGAGAGAGGCGGTGCAGTGCCAGCGCCGCCGCATCCTTCTCCGTGCCCGACTCGCCCGTCATCAGGACCGAGGCATTGCTCTGCGCGGCGCGTTCGAGCGCGGCGAGCGCCGACATCCAGCGCGGCGAGCGGCCGGGCAGCGCGTCGCGCATCTCGGCGCGGGCGAGCAGCAGGCGCGTCTCTTCCGCCGCCGCATCGCGTTCCCGGCGCTCGCGCGCGGCGCCGAAGAGCTGCGCGACGCGCGCGGCCGACACGGGCCGCCAGAGAAAGTCGTCCGCGCCCGACTCCATCGCGGCGACCGCCTGGTCGAGGCTGTCCGCATCGACGAGCGCATAGAGCGTCCGGTTCGCGCGCGCGAACCGCGGGAGGATTGCGGCGCCGTCGCCGGGAGCGTCCACGGCCGCGACCACGATCGCCGGGTCGAACTCGGGCAGCGTCCGCTCCCCTTCGGCTCACGCTCGCGAATCCCCGCACCGAGCAGCCCAGCGCCGCGAAGGCGCGACGCAGTTCGTCGCGGGAGGCTTCGTTCGGATCGACGAGGAGGACTTTCATGGCGCGAACGGGGATTTTAGCACCCGCGACCCGCGGCAATCACCCCCTGGGGCCGGGCTTGATTCCGAGGGCGGGCCAGAGCCGGTCGATCTTCGCCTTGACCTCCGGGGACATGACGATCGCGTCCGGCCAGCGGCCCGAAAAGCCCTCTTCCTTCCACTTGCGGGTGGCGTCGATCCCCATCTTGCTGCCGTAGCAGGACAGCCGCGCCGCGAAGTCCAGCTCGTCCACGGGTCCCTTGACGAGCTCGATGTCCCGCTCGGGGTCGATCGCGGTCAGCGCCCGCCACGTCACCTCGGCCATGTCGTGGACGTTCACGTCCTTGTCGACGACCACGATCGTCTTCGTGAACATCATCTGCCCGGTGCCCCAGATCGCATGCATGGTCTTGCGCGCGTGGCCCGGAAAGCGCTTGTCGATCGCGACGATCATCAGGTTGTGGAAGATGCCCTCCACCGGCAGGTGCATGTCCACGATCTCGGGGATCGTCTTCTTCACGAGCGGAAGGAAGAGGCGCTCGACCGCCTCGCCCATGAATCCGTCTTCCATCGGCGGGCGGCCGACGATCGTCGTCATGTAGACGGGCTTCTCGCGGCGCGTCATCGCGGTGACGTGGAAGACCGGGAAGTCGTCGTCGAGCGAGTAGAAGCCGGTGTGGTCGCCGAACGGTCCTTCGCGCCGCCGCTCCTTCGGATCGACGTAACCTTCCAGCACGATCTCGGCCTCCGCCGGCACGAGCAGGTCCACCGTCTTCGCCTGGACGAGGGGCACCGGCTCGCCGCGCACGAAGCCCGCGAACAGAAACTCCGAGACCCCCGGCGGCAGCGGCGCGATCGCGGAGAAGACGGTCGCCGGATCGCAGCCGATCGCGACGGCGACCTCCATCCGGCGGCCTTCCCGCTCGTAGCCGCGGGCCTGCCCGGCGCCGTCCTTGTGCTTCTGCCAGTGCATGCCCGTGGTCGCGCGGTCGTAGACCTGCATCCGGTACATGCCCACGTTGGTCTTGCCCGTCGTCGCGTCCTTCGTGATGACGAGCGGCAGCGTGATGAAGGGGCCGGCGTCCTGCGGCCAGCACGTCAGCACGGGGAGGGTCGAGAGGTCCACCGCGTCCCCGGTCGCGACCACCTCCTGGCAGGGCCCGCTCTTGACCGTCTTCGGAAACGCGCTCGTGAGCTCCGTGACTTTCGGAATCGCCTTCAGCTTGTCGAGGATCCCGTCGGGCGGCTTCGGGTCGAGAAAGAACTCGAGGCGCTCGTCCCATTCCTGCCACGAGCCGAGCTCGAGGGCCCGCAGCATGCGGCGGCGCGAGCCGAACACGTTGATCGCGACGGGCAGGCTCGATCCTTCGACGTTCTCGAAGAGCAGCGCGGGGCCGCCGGTCTTGACCGCGCGGTCGGCGATCTCGGCGATCTCGAGCCGCGGCGAGACGCGCTCGCGGACGCGCACGAGATCGCCCTCGTCCTCGAGAGCGCGGAGAAAGGCCGACAGGTTGCGATGCGCCACTGCGGCTACCTTATCGCTTCGCCCGGCCGCCGATCGGCACGTCGGCCTCGATGCGTCCCACGTCGAGCCCGAGCGCGTTGTGAATCGGAGGCTCCGCGTACGCAGCGAGCGCGCGGCGGATCTCGAGCGGCAGCGCGCCGAGGCGATCGAGGGCCGCGAGCGTCACCGCGTCGCGGGGACGCGCGGAACCGTCCTCGATCTTGAACGCGAGACCGGTCGCCTTGCCTCCGCGCGCCGCAGGGCGCAGGCCGACGGCGTAGACGCCCTCCGCGCCCTCCTTGCCGATCCATCGGCCGCGGCCGGCCGCCAGAAAATCGGTCGTGAAACGACCCGTCCCGGCCACCATGAACGGTTGCTTTCGTCAGCGCCCGGACGATGCGGGCGCGCGCCGCGGCGGCCGCCGGCTCCTCGGCCGGCAGACGTCCCGCCATCAGACGCGCGTAGGACCCGGCGAGCGCCGACAGCGGCAGGCGAAAGACCGGGAGGTTGCAGCCGTCGACGGCCACCGTGATCCGCGCCTCCGGGATGTCGGCGTAGCGGGCGACGAGCGTCCGGATCCGCCGCTGCAGGGTGTGGCCCGGATCGGTGTATCCCTCGTGCGGAAGACCGAGCGCGCGACAGGCGAGCAGGAGCCCGGCGTGCTTGCCCGAGCAGTTGTTGTGGAGCGCCGACGGCTTCTCTCCGCGGCGCACCAGCTCCCGCGCAGAGGCCTCGTGCATGGGCGAGTGCGCGCCGCACGCGAGGTCGTCGGGCCGGAAGCCCCCGCGCCGGAGGATCTTTCTCGTCTGCTGCACGTGACGTGGCTCACCACCGTGCGAGGCGCACATCAGCGCGATCTCCGCGTCGCCGAGACCGAACTTCTTCTCGCCGCCCGCGAGCAGCAGCGGCATCGCCTGGAACGGCTTGGCCGCCGACCGCACGTAGACGGGGGTTTCCGCGTCGCCGCAGTGCGCGAGCAGCCGCCCACGCTCGTCCACGACGGCCACGCTGCCCCGGTGCACGGACTCGACGTGGGACCCGCGGTACACGCGGGCGAGCACCGGCGGGGCCTTCGTCATGGGCCCATTATGGCAACTTCGGTTATTCTGGACGGCGGCGCCGCGGAATAATCTCGTTCCGAAAGCCGTTGCGGGGAACCGAATGCGCACCACCCTGTTGACGCTCGCCATGGCCGGCGCCCTGGCAACCGGAACCGCCTCGCCGCCGGCGAGCCGGCTCCCGTTTTCCCCGATCTCGAGTTCGTCGGGGTGGACGGCGGCAGCGTCCAGCTCTCCCAGCTCAAGGGCAACGTCGTCCTGTTGAACGTCTGGGCGACCTGGTGCGGCCCGTGCAAGCAGGAGCTGCCCCTCGTCCAGAAGATGTACGACGCCTACAGCGACCGCAACTTCGTCGTCGTCTCGGTCAACGTGGACGCGGACCGCAAGCGCGTCGCCAGCTTCCTCAAGCAGTTCAACATCTCGCTGCCCGTCTACTACGCGGCCCCGGAAGACGCCGGCCCGTTGACGGCGGGAGGCATCCCTTCGACCTTCATCCTCGGCCCGGACCGCGCCCTCGTCGACCGCGCCGTCGGCTACTCCCCCCAGTGGGAGGAGCGCTGGAAAAAGGTGGTCGAGAAGTATTTGAAACCCCGGAAGTAACCCCGGCCGCCGCTCGGGGCGTACACCATCCATGGAGGCCTTCCCATGAAAACCCGGATCTCCCTGTTCGTCGTCGTGGCCGCTCTCGCCTTCGCCGGCACCGCCAGCGCGCAGCTGCGCGGCGGGACGGTCGAGATCAACGGCTTTGCCGGCTACCTCTTCGGCGGAGGGCTCGGTCACGGGCCGGCCGACGCGAACTTCAACTACCCGTACCACGTGGACATCGGCGACGACCTCAACTACGGTGGCCGGATCGGCTACAACTTCAACAGCGTGTTCGAGACCGAGTTCGAGTACGCCCGGACGGAAACCAACTTCGTTTCGAACCCGGACCGGAGCAACCTGCCCAACGTCGACTTCGGCAACCTGACGCTCCAGTACTTCATGGGATACCTGACGTTCAACTTCGGCCACAGCCGCCTCGTTCCGTACTTCACCATCGGCGGCGGCGTCGCGGACTTCGACACGACCGTCCCGGGCTTTCTCGGCACCCGTTCGAAATCGCGCGGCACGGCGGCGATCGGCGGCGGCGTGAAGTACTTCTTCAACCCGCACTTCGGCATCCGCGGAGACGGCCGGCTCTACTCGAGCTACCTCGGAAGCGAGACGGTCCTCTGCGGCTACTACTACACCTGCACGCAGACGAACTGGGTCACGAACTTCGTCATGAACGGCGGTTTCGTCATCGCGTTCTAGGCAGCGGCGCCCGCGCCACGGTGATCCGGCGGCTCGCGCCGCCGGGTTCCGTTTCGATCCGGACTTCGACCGTCGGGGGCAGCAGGCCGCGGATCGCGGTCCGGGGCCATTCGATGCAGACCGGGGCGCCCGCCACGGCATCCGGCAGGCCGAGCCCCTCGAGATCCCGCCGCGCGTCGGCGATCCGGTACAGATCGAGGTGGCGCAGCACGATCGCGCCCGAGTCTCCCGCGTACTCGTTGACGAGCGCGAAGGTCGGCGAGGCGACCTCCCGCGCCCGCGCGCCCGAGGCCGCGCGCAAGACCGCGGGCGAAAGTGGTCTTACCCGCGCCGAGATCCCCTTCCAGGTAGACGACGTCGTCCGGTCCGAGCTCGGCCGCCAGCCTTTCCGCGATCGACTCGGTCTCGGCCTCGCCGTGGGCCGTGACGGGCGCGGCCTGAGTCTCGGGCGGACGCATCACGCGCGCAGCGCCGCCCGCGCGAACGGCACGGCGTCGGCCACCTCGTGGGCCAGCAGGCCCGCGTCGCCGAAGAGCGGCGCGCGGGAATCGGCGGCCGCACCATGCAGCCACGCGCCTGCGACCGCGGCCTCGCGCGGCCCGAGACCGCCGGCCAGCAGCGCGCCGACGACACCGGAGAGCACGTCGCCCGACCCGGCTGCGGCCAGCAGCGGCGAGCCGGTCGGGTTGACGGCGATCCCTCCCGCGGGCTCGGCGACGAGGCTGTGGGCGCCCTTGAGGATGACGACCGCGCGGCTTCGTCGCGCGAGCAGCCTCGCGGCGCCGAGCCGGTCGGCCTGGATCCGGGCCGGCGTCGTCGACAGGAGTCGCGCCGCCTCGCCGGGATGAGGCGTCAGCACGATCGGACCGCGCCGCTTTCCGAAGAAGGCGGCACGTCCGGAAAAGGCATTCAGCGCATCCGCATCGGCGAGAACGGGAAGCCGCGCCCCGGAGAGGACCGCCTCGAGAAGACCGACCGTTTCCGGTGACGTGCCCAGCCCGGGGCCGATCACGGCGGCATCGAATCCCGCCAGCGCGACGAGCAGCGTGCGCGCGCCCGCGGCCGCGAGCCCGCCGCCGACCTCCGGCAGGCCGAACGTCATCGCCTCGGGCAGCGCCGCCACCACGAGCCCCTCGAGCGACTCCGGGCAGAAGACCGTGACGAGACCGGCGCCGGCGCGCAGGGCGCCCCGCGCCGCCAGGATCGCCGCCCCGGCCTTCCCGCGCGAGCCGGCGACGATCGCCAGCCTTCCGAAATCCGCCTTGTGCGATTCGAGCGGCCGCGCAGGAAGAAGCTGGCGCGCGTCGGATCGCTCGGCCAGCCAGAACCGCCGCGCTTGCCGTTCCAGCGTGGCGCGCGGGATGCCGATGTCCGCGACCACGACGCGGCCGCAAAGGCCGCTCGCCGGCGCGAGCACGTGGCAGAGCTTCGGCGCGCCGAAGGCGACGGTGACCGCGGCCCGGACCGCCGCGCCCGCGACGGCGCCGCCGTCGGCGTCCAGCCCCGAGGGAACGTCCGCGGAAACCACGGGCTTGCCGCGCGCGTTGATCGCCTCGACCGCCCGCCGCGCGCCGCCCTCGAGCCGGCGACCGAGCCCCGTTCCGAAGAGCGCGTCCACGACGCCGTCGGCCTCGGCCAGCGCGCGGCGCAGCGACGCGAGACCGTCGCGCGAGGCCAGGGAGGTCGGCACCAGGCCGAAAGCCCGCGCCCGGGCCAGGTTGACCGCGGGGTCGCCGCGATACGCGGCCGGATCCCCGAGCGTGAAGAGGTCGGCCTTGACGCCCCCCTGCGCGAGCAGGCGGGCCGCAGCGAGCCCGTCGCCCCCGTTGTTGC
The DNA here is from genome assembly GCA_963843325.1 of uncultured Acidobacteriota bacterium. Lineage (GTDB taxonomy): Bacteria > Acidobacteriota > Thermoanaerobaculia > UBA5066 > Gp7-AA6 > DAHUXD01. The sequence goes on along the minus strand of CAWJKC010000008.1, from coordinate 202,172 downwards.
CGGGGCCGCAGACGACGACGACGCGCTGCCAGTCGCGGAAAGGCGTCGTGGAGCTCGCGACAGAGCCCGGCGGCCGCGCTCTCCATGAGCTCGTTGGACGGCGTGCCGCGCCGGATCGTCGCCGCGTCGGCGGCGCGCATCCGGCGCGCGTCCAGGATCGGGATCACGGCTTGGGCGCCGGCTCCGTGGGCTTCTCCTTCGGCAACACCGAGACGAAGACGTTCTTCTGGAGGTACGAGGTCAGGTTGGACACCGAGTCGCGGACGCCCACCGCGATCTTCTGCCCGCCCGGCACGACGATGAGCTGGACGTCGTAATAGAAGTCCTTGCGCTGCGCCGCGGCGTAGTCCTTGACGGGAACGCTGACCTGCTGCTTCTGGATCTGCAGGTCCGACTGCTTCCCGGACACGTCGAGGACGGCGAAGTAGACGAAGAACTGCCCCTCGTAGCGGTCCCCCGACGGCAGCAGGCCGAGCTTGCCGATCGGCACCGCGATGCGCACCGGCAGCAGGTAGTTGTCCCGGTCGTAAGGCTTCGCCTCGCCGACCGACATGCTGGCCGCCAGCGGATTGTCGCTGCGCGCGTAGTGGAGGCTGGCGAGCACGGCCTCGGCCGTCTTGGTCTCGATCGACTTCTCGACGAAGCTCGTGCGCGTGCGCACCCGCAGCCCCTTCTTCTTGACCGTGACCTCGATCTTGTGGCGGCCGGTCGCTCGCCCCCTTGGCGCTGCGGTAGCCCAGCGAATAGAAGTTGTTGAAGTCCGAGGCGATCTGGTCGAGGGGCCCCTTCCAGTCGTTCGTGTTGACGGCGGCGATGCCGCCGGTCTGCTCGGCCATCATGCGGATCGGCCCCTGCATGTTCTCGCGCACGAAGAACTCGTTGACGTGCACGTCGGTCGTCTTGTTCTCCGCGCTCATCAGGTCGCTCGTCGCCAGTCCCGTCGCGTCGAGCGTGTACAGCGTCACGCCGTTCGCGTTGGCCGCCGACACGATCTTCACGTACCGCGAGTTCATGTCGAAGTCGAACTCCTGCATGGAGGCCGACGGATCCTGGAACTTCTCGCGGATCGCCTCGTAGAGCTCGAGGCCCGCCGTGGCCGGCAGCCCCTCGGACATGTAGAGGAGGTTCTTGCGGCCCTGGAGTCCCGCCAGGCTGTTGATCGTCGAGGTGATCGCGTCGACCGTGAACTCGAGGTCGTTGCGCACCGACTGGGCGTACGTCTTGGCGAAGCCCTGCGCCTCGCTCGAGGATTTCGCGTCGCCGATCTTCGAGAGCGCGTCGCGCCGCTCGCTCTGGTAGTTCGTGCCGCCGCCCGTGTCGAGCTCGATGTCCTCGAGGGCGCCGATCAGCTCCTTCGGATCGTTGGTGAACGCCTTGCGGACCTTGAGGGAGCGGTTGTAGCTGATGACCATCCCTTCGGCGTTCGGGCCGATCGACGTCGGTGATGAATTCCTTCAACCGCTTGAACATGCGGTTGCGGTTCTGCGGCTGGATGTTCTGGTTGTCCACGTAGAAGACGTAGTGGGCCGTCACGACGCGGGGGACCTCGACGACCGGCTCGTTCTCCTTGGGCTCCAGCGAGATCGACGTGCCGTCCTCGAGGAGGACCTTGCCGCCGGCCACGGCATAGAAGTTCGTGATCGTCTGCGGAATCCCGTCCTGCTTGACCTCGAAGTCGTCCTTGGTCAGGCCGGCCACGCGCTGGCCCTTGGAATCCGTGACGAAGACGTCGACGTTCGTGACGGAGACGTCCACGGACTCGGTGAAGGGCGCGAGCGCCTCGCCGGTCTTGGGCGGGCCCGACGGCGCCGGAGTGGGCGTCGGCGCTTTCTGGACGGGGGCCGCCGGCGGCTTGTCCTGGCCGAACGAGGATGCGGCCAGGGCGGCCAGCGTGAGCGTTGCGACGACCCCAAAAAGACGTTTCAAACGGTTCCTCCTGCGAGCGCAAAGCGCTGGCGTGAACGCCATTATTCCCCGGACGCCGACCGGCGACGCCGGCCGCGGACGCGCAATTCTTGGAGCGACGACGCCCGGGCTTCGCGACCGCGAAAAACTCTGTTGCTTTGTTCCGGCGAATTCAACAGAATTCGGCCCTCCGGGGCGGGCCAATCGAGCCCGGGTGGGAAAGCGAACTAGCAAGGAGCGACAGCGAAGCATGCCACGCCAACGGCAACGTGCGGTCACGGCCGCCTTTCTCCTTCTCGCGGTGTCGCTCCTGACCGGGTGCGACAAGATCAAGTCCAAGCAGGAGATCAAGAAGGGCAACGAGTTCCTGAAGGCCGCGCAGTACCCGAGCGCGCTCGCCGCCTACGAGGAGGCGCTGCGCCTGGATCCGGGTGAGACCAAGCTGCACAAGCACATCGGCATCGCCTACATGGGGATGTACACGCCCGGCTCCAAGCACCCCAAGGACCTCGAGTTCTCCCAGAAGGCCATCGACAACCTGAAGCAGTACGCCCAGGCCTATCCCGAGGACAACAAGACGCTCGAGTACCTGGTCTCGATGTACCTGAACACCGAGCGCTTCGACGACGCGATCGCCTTCTACCAGAACGAGTTCCTGAAGCGGAACCCGAAGGACAGCAAGGCGATGAACTCGCTGGCGATGCTGTACTTCAAGAAGGGCGACTTCGACAACGGCGTCCTCTGGCTGAAGAAGCGGCTCGAGATCGAGGGCAACAACCCCGAGGTGTACTACCTGATCGGCGTCCAGGCGTGGGACCGCTCCTACAACTTCCCGGACCTCGATCCCGCGCTGCGCGGCAAGATCGTCGACGACGGCCTCCAGTCGCTCAACAAGGCGGTGGAGCTCAAGCCGGACTACTTCGAGGCGGTCTCGTACATCAACCTGCTCTACCGCGAGAAGGCCAAGATGGAGACCGATCCCGCCAAGAAGCAGGAGTACACGGACACGGCGAACAAGTACCTCGCGCAGGCCCTGGAGATGCGGAAAGCGGCGCAGGAGAAGGCGAAGGCGGCCGAGGCCGCCTCGGCGCCGGCGCCGGAACCGAAGAAGTGAGACCGGTGTCTCTTACTCTAAGGGTCGGGGGTGACCCCTCATGTTTGAAAACGCGCTGATCGAATCGACCCACAAGAAGGATGACTCGAAGAAGGTCATTTCGATGCCCATCTCGATCCTCATCCACGTGCTGGTGATCGGGGGCATCCTGGGAGCGTCGATCTGGTTCGTCGGCGACGTTCCGGAGCCGCCGATCCCGGTGACCTTCTACGCCGCAGCGCCCCCGCCCCCGCCTCCCCCGCCGGCGGCGCCCAAGGCGGCGCCCAAGGCGCCCGGAGACGCCCAAGCCCGTCGACGTGAAGCCCGTCGAGATGACCCAGCCGGTCGTCATCCCCGAGACGGTGCCCGCAGCCCCTGGCCGCGCCCGAGCCGGCCGCGACCTCCGGAGTCGAGGGCGGCGTCGAGGGCGGCGTCGAGGGCGGCGTTCCGGGCGGCGTCATGGGCGGCGTCGTGGGCGGCACGGGCGGCAGGCGGCGGCGACGAGCCGCTCCGGGTCGGCGGCGACGTCAAGGCGCCGGTCCTGTCGTCCCGCGTGGAGCCGCAGTACCCCGAGGCGGCCCGCAAGGCCCGCATGGAAGGCGTCGTCATCCTCGAGGCCATCATCACCGCCGACGGCAACGTCGAGGACGTGCGGGTGCTCAAGTCGGTCAACCCCCTGCTCGACGCGTCGGCCGTCCGGGCCGTGCAGCAATGGAAGTACAAGCCCGCCACCCTGAACGGGCGTGCGGTCCGCGTCTATCTCACGGTAACGGTGACTTTCCGCTTGAATTAGGATTGGGGTGGGCCGGGAGCTCGTTAGGACGAACGAACAAAGAAGGAGCGTTGCATGAGTTTTAATCCGATCGAACTGTGGGGCAAGATGACGATCATCGCCCAGGGCGTCGTCGTCGTGCTGATCATCATGTCCATCTACTCCCTGACGATCGCCTTCGAGCGTTTCCTCTACTACCGCAAGGCGCGCAACCAGTCGGTGGCGTACGCCAAGATGGTGACGGGCTTCCTCAAGCAGGACAAGCTCCAGGACGCCATCGACGCCTCGAAGAAGTTCAAGAACAGCCACGTGGCGCGGGTCCTCTCCGCCGGGCTGTACGAGTTCTCCCACGACATCAAGAGCGGCGGGGCCAACCTGAAGGGCCACGACATGATCGAGGCCGCCGAGCGCGCCATCGAGCGCGAGGCCCTCGTCACGACCGCCGACATGAAGAAGGGCCTCTCGGGCCTGGCGACGATCGGCACGACGGCGCCCTTCATCGGCCTCTTCGGCACGGTCATCGGCATCATCAACGCGTTCCGCGGCATGGCGCTGACCGGCTCGGGCGGCATCGCGGCCGTCTCGGCCGGCATCTCCGAGGCCCTCGTCACGACCGCGCTCGGCCTCTTCGTGGCCATCCCGGCCGTGTGGATGTTCAACATCTTCATGAACAACATCGAGCGGTTCCAGGTCGAGATGTCCAACTCCTCGAACGAGCTCATCGACTACTTCATCAAGCGCCGCGGCGCTGGCGCGCAGCTGAGCGCATAGGAGCCGATCCATGGCTATGGGTGGTGCCGGAGGCCGCGAGAAGCTGCAGAGTGACATCAACGTCACTCCGCTCGTCGACGTCTGCCTCGTCCTGCTGATCATCTTCATGGTGGTCACGCCCCTTCTGCAGAACGGCGTCAGCGTGCAGATTCCCCAGGCCGACAACCCGGACAAGAAGCCGGAGGGGCCCAAGCAGAAGCTCATCGTGGTGCAGTACGCCACGCCTCCGGCGTACCACATGGACTCCAAGCAGTTCTCGAAGGCCGAGCTCCAGACGGCGCTCGACGAGCTCTACCAGCGCAACCCGACGACCGACCTCGTGATCAAGGCGGACCAGCGGCTGAAGTACGGCGACGTCAAGGAAGTCTTCAAGATGACCAAGGACGCCGGGTTCCAGGACGTGGGACTCATCGCAGAGAAGAAGCAAAAGGGCGAGGGCGGCTAGGGCGAAGCCCTCCCCCGTTCGATTCCAAGGAGATCTCCGGCATGGGAATGGGAGCCAGCAGTCCGCGGCGAGTACAAGAGCGACATCAACATCACGCCCCTCGTGGACGTGGTGCTGGTGCTGCTCATCATCTTCATGGTCATCACCCCGCTGCTGCAGATGGGGTACGACGTGAAGGTCCCGCCCAAGACCAATCAACCGACTCACTCCGACGCCCCCGACCGACCTGATGATCGTGTCGCTCACGCCGCAGAACAAGATCTACCTCAACAAGGACGAGGTCAACGCGCAGACCCTCGCGCTGCGGCTGACCGAGATCCTGAAGAACCGGGCCAACAAGACCGTGTTCTTCTCGGGCGACGACGCGGCCACCTACGGCGAGGTCATCAAGGTGATGGACATCTGCCGCAACGCCGGCGCCAAGAGCATGGGCATCGTGATGGAGGCCGTCCCGGTCGGCCAGTAAGTCCAGTCGGCAGACGGCGGTAGGCCGGACGCCGCTCCGCCACTTGCCTCGAATCCCCTTCCTGATATTCTCCCGCTCCCGACCCGGCCGTGAGCGCCGGCGCGGGTCCGAATCACGCGAAAACAGGAGTTCGACGAATGGCTTTCGATCTGGCTTTGCCGCTGATCCTGACGTTTTCCATCGGGTCGCTCTTCGTGGCCGGCTTCCTGGCCTCCTGGGTCCTCAAGAAGGACACCGGGACCGCCGCCATGCAGGAGATCTCGAACGCCATCAAGGAGGGCGCCGAGGCCTTCCTGCGCCGCCAGAACCGGACGATCGGAATGCTGGCCGTCCTGCTGGCCGTCGTGATCTTCGTGCTCTACGGGTTCGTCCGCGGCGCACCACGACTTCGACCCGGTGCCCACCGCCATGCACCTCGCCTTCTGGACGACGCTCTCCTTCGTCCTCGGCGCGGCCTGCTCGGTGATCGCCGGCTACATCGGCATGTGGGTCTCGATCCGCACCAACATCCGCACGGCCTCCGCGGCGCGCACGTCCCTGAACGACGCGCTCCGGATCGCCCTGCGCGGCGGCGCCGTCTCGGGCCTCTTCGTCGTCGCGATGTCGCTCTTCGGCGTCGGCGGCCTCTACTGGCTCGTCAGCCACTTCACCGACGTGGCGCCCGGCGCACGATCCCGCTGCTGATCGTCGGCTACGGCTTCGGCGCCTCGTTCGTCGCGCTCTTCGCCCAGCTCGGCGGCGGCATCTACACCAAGGCGGCCGACGTCGGCGCGGACCTCGTCGGCAAGGTCGAGGCGGGCATCCCCGAGGACGACCCGCGCAACCCGGCCGTCATCGCGGACCTCGTCGGCGACAACGTCGGCGACTGCGCCGGCCGCGGCGCCGACCTGTTCGAGTCCACCGCCGCCGAGAACATCGGCGCGATGATCCTCGGCGCGACGCTCGCCGCGGCGCTCGCGAAGCAGGGCATGGCGTTCTCGGCGGGCATCGTGGGCGTCATGCTCTTCCCGCTCGTCGCCGCGCGCGCTTCGGCCTGCTGGCCTCGATCGTCGGCGATCTTCGTGGTGCAAGACCGACGGAGGACGCCGACCCGATGGCACGCCCTGAACCGCGGCTACTACGTCACCTCGGTCCTCGGCGATCGTCGGCTTCGTCGTGCGCCACGAAGTGGCTGCTCGGCAACGCGCTCGCACCCCGACGCGTGGTGGATGTTCGTCATCTGCGGCATCATCGGCATCCTCACCTCGCATCGCCTTCGTCTTCATCACGCAGTACTACACCGAGTACAGGTACCGGCCGGTCGCGCGAGATCGCCGAGGCGTCGCAGACGGGCCCGGCGACGAACATCATCGCCGGCATCGCGGTCGGCTTCGAGTGCACGCTCGCTGCCGGTCATCGTGATCTCGATCGCGATCCTGTCCTCGCTACAAGCTCGGCGCGCAGCGGCCCTGCCGGGCGGCGGCGGCTCTTCGGCACCGCCGTCGCGACGATGGGCATGCTGGGGACCGCCGCCTACATCCTCGCGATGGACACCTTCGGCCCGATCACCGACAACGCCGGCGGCATCGTCGAGATGTCCAAGCAGCCCGAGGAGATCCGCAAGATGACCGACCGCCTCGACGCCGTCGGCAACACGACCAAGGCGCTGACCAAGGGCTACGCCATCGGCTCGGCGGCGCTGGCGGCCTTCCTGCTCTTCTCGGCGTACCTCGACGAGCTCAAGCAACTATCGGCGCGGACGCTGACCTCGGTCAACCTCGCGAAGCCCGAGGTCTTCGTCGGCGCGCTCATCGGCGCGATGCTGGTGTTCTTCTTCTCGGCGCCTCGCCATCAGGGCCGTCGGCAAGGCCGCCTACGTCGTCATCGAGGAGGTGCGCGCGCCAGTTCAAGGAGCACCCGGGCATCATGAAGGGCACCGAGAAGCCGGACTACGGCCGCACGCGTCGACATCGTGACGCGCGGCGCGCTGCGCCAGATGATCGCTGCCGGGCCTGGTGGCCGTCGGCACGCCGATCGTGGTCGGCCTGATCTTCAAGCAGTTCGGCGTCGGCGCCGAGGCCGTGGCCGCCCTCCTGATGGTCGGCACGATCGCCGGCATCCTGATGGCGACTGTTCCTGAACAACGGCGGCGGCGCCTGGGACAACGCCAAGAAGTACATCGAGACCGGGCGCCTACGGCGGCAAGGGCTCCCCGACCGCACAAGGCGGCCGTCGTCGGCGACACGGTCGGCGATCCCTTCAAGGACACCGCCGGCCCGTCGCTCCACGTGCTCATCAAGCTGCTCGCGACGATCACGCTGGTGCTCGCGCCGCTCTTCATCTGAGCCTCGTCTTTTCTCGAGCAAGGGCGGCCTCCGGGCCGCCCTTTTCGTTTCAGACGAACCGGCTCAGGACCTCGTTGGAGACGAGATACCCCCGCTCTGTGAACCGCACGCGGTCGCCCGAGCGCTCGAGGATCCCCTCCGAAAGCCAGCCCTCGTAGTCGTTCCACAGGCGGACGTCCTGGGATCCGACGACGAAGGCGGCGAACCGTTCCAGCGCAACCCCGCTCGAAAGACGCAGCCCGAGAAAGATCTCCTCCCTCGCGGCCTCGGCCGCACCGACTGGCTCGTCGAGCGCCACCGGCCGTCGGCCCGTGGCGAGCGCGGCGAGGTACTGCTCCAGGTTGGAGACGTTCGCCCGCCTGCGCCCGGCCCAGAGCTCGTGGGAGGACACGCCGAGGCCGAGCGTCGGCGCGCGCAGCCAGTACTTCACGTTGTGGCGCGCCTCGCGGCCCGGGCGCGCCCAGTTCGAGATCTCGTAGTGCGCAAACCCGCGGCCAGCGAGCGACTCGCCCATCTCGAGCCACAGTTCGGCCTGCGCGTCGTCGGACAGGTAGCGCTCGGGATGCAGACGCCGGTCCTCCTCGATCGTCTTCGTCTTCTCCGTCTCGAGCAGGTAGATCGACACGTGCTCGACCCCGGCGTCGGCGAGCCCCGACAGGCTCGCCAGGAAGCTCTCGCGGGTCTGGCCCGGAAGGCCCAGGATCAGGTCGCCCGAGACCGACAGGCCGGAACGCGTCAGCTGTGCGAGGGCGTCGCGGGCGCGCGCGGCGTCGTGCCGCCGACCCACGGCGGACAGCTCGGCGTCCGAAAGCGCCTGCACGCCGACGGACACGCGGTTCACCCCCGCTTCCGTCCATCCCTCCAGGGCGGCCGCCGACACGTCCTCGGGATTCGCCTCGAGCGTCACCTCGGCGTCCGCGCCCACCGCGAACCGCCCGCGCAGCGTCGCGAGCAGCCGCGCGATCGCCGCGGGCGGCAGCAGCGACGGAGTTCCGCCGCCGAAGTAGACCGAGTCGAACGGCGACCCGGCCGCCTCGGGCTCGAGCAGCGCCGCCTCCGTCTCGAGCGCCTCGAGGTAGCGGTCGCGGCTGGCCGGGTCCGTCGTGACGACGAAGGCGCAGTAGGCGCAGCGCGACGCGCAGTACGGCAGGTGGACGTACAGGCCGCGCGTCGCTCACCGCGCCTCCCGCAGCGCCGCCTCGGCCTCCCCCGCGATGTCCGGGCCGAACGGAAACACCTTCCGGAAATTGCCCTCGCGCGCGACGGCCGCGAGATCCCGCCGCGAATCGTCGATCCACCGCACCGCGGCGTAAAGCAGCGCCGAGCGGTGCTCGTCGGCCTCGAGACGGTCGGCCAGCTCCTCGAGTCGGGCGGCGGCCGACGCATTTCCCGATCGGCCGCGGCCTCCCCCGGGTCTCGGCGGCAGCGCCGCGAGGCCATGCCGCGCGGCCGCCGCGCGAGCCTCCGCGAGCCGATCGCCGATGCGCGTGAACCAGTCGCCGTGGTGCACGAGATCGAAGAATCCCTCGCCCTCCGACGGCTCGACGCCGAGGCGCGCCTCGACGATGCCGCGCCGCCCCTCGCCATCCGCCGCGGGAACGAGGGCGGTGACCGAGGCGGCGCCGCCCTCGTTCGCGGCGGCCATGAGGGCTTCGAGGAAATCGGGCTCCGCCGTCCAGCCGGGCAAGCAGCGGAAACACGGCGCCGCACGAGAGGCCCGCGGCCCGCGCGGGAGCGAGGCCGGGAAACGACGCCGCGGCGCGTCCCGGGCGCCACGAGCAGAGCGCCACCGCGGCCCCCGGGGCTTTCGCGGGAATCCCATCGGGCTCGGGATCGAGCAGGTAGACCGGCCGGCCCGACTCCACCGCCGCCTCCGCCGCGGCCCGATACGCGCCCCGCACCGCCTCCGCCGGGGCGCAGGGCCCGATGAGGACGGGTCCGGAGGGCGCCCGCGCGAGAGCCTCGGCCCAGCTCGAGGCGTTGCCGGGCCCGGCCGCGACGGGCGCATCCGGTTTGCGGAACACGAACCGGCGATCCACGGGATCGAAGCGCAGCGCGGCCGCGCCCGCGTCGGCGCCGTAGGGGAACAGCCGGACGGCCAGGCGCCGGCCCGCGACGATCGCCTCGCCCGCCCGCGCCGCCGGAGCCGCCGCCGGCTCGTAGACGATCATCCCCGCCGCCCGGCGGGGCGCACTCTCCGCAGCGCACCTGCCCGGCCGTACCGCGCGAAGACGTCCGCCTCGAAATGGATCCGGTCTCCCGGCCGCGCCTTCCCGAGGGTCGTGCGCCGGAGCGTTTCCGGGATGACGGCCACCGAGAAGGCCGCGCCTCGCCGCGCCGCCACGGTCAGGCTGACGCCGTCGAGCGCGACGGAGCCCTTCGTGACGACGTACCGCGACAGGCCCGCCGGAACCGAGAACGTGAACGTCCACGAGTTGCCGGCGCGCGCGATCCGCCTGAGAACCACCGTGCCGTCCACGTGTCCCATGACGAAGTGTCCGGAGAGCCGGTCGCCCCAGCGCAGCGCGCGCTCGAGGTTGACGGCGTCGCCCGCGGTCAACCGCCCCAGGCGGGAACGACGCAGCGTTTCGGTCGACAGGTCCGCGACGAGGGCCCGGCCCGCGTCCACCGCCGTCAGGCAGACCCCGGACACCGCGACGCTCTCTCCGGCGGCAAGGCGGCCGAAGCCGCGGGGTGGCTCGATCGAAAGCCGCAGTCCGCCCCGGCGTTTCTCGACCGCCGCGACCCTGCCGAGCCCGGTCACGATGCCCGTGAACATCGCCGAGAGTCTACGCGAGCCGGCCGGTGACGAGCAGATCGCCGCCCACCCGCTCGACGGCGACGCCGGAAAGCTGCAGCGTCTCGTCGAGACGGAAGCCCCGGCCGCCCACGCTGCCTTTCGCGCGCCCGCCGCCCAGGACGCGGGGCGCGAGGAAGACCGCGACGCGGTCGACCAGGCCCGCGTGGAAGAAGCCCCAGAGCGTCTCGGCGCCGCCCTCGATCATCAGGCTCGAGACGCCCTCGCGCGCGAGCGCGCGCAGCAGGCGGCGCAGGTCCACGCCACCGCGCTTTCCCGACGGCAGGCTCCAGACCTCGATGCCCCGCGCGGCGAGCCGCCGGGCCTTCGGATGCGCGGCCGGCACGGCCGTCGCGACGAGCCTCCTGCCCGGGCCGCGCAGGACGCGCGCGTCTTCGGCGATGCGGAGGCGCCCGTCCAGCACGACGCGCCAGTGCGGCGTCGCCGTGTTCCTGCCGAGCCGCCGCGTCAGCCGCGGGTCGTCGGCGGCGACCGTTCCGGCGCCCACGAGGACGGCGTCGTACTCCTCGCGCAGGAGCATTCCCCGCTTCCGCGCGGGCTCGCCGGTGATCCAGCGGCTCTCGCCGGCGGCCGACGCAATCCGTCCGTCGAGCGTCGAGGCCCACTTCGCGAGCACGAACGGGCGTCCCTCCACGATGGAGGTGAAGAACTTCTCGTTCTGCACCGCCGCGCGCCGGCGCCACGACGACGGGCGCGAGCACGACCTCGATGCCCGCCCGGCGCAGCGCCGCCAGGCCCCGGCCCGACGACGAGCGGGATTGGGATCCGTCGACGCCACGACCACGCGCCGCACGCCGGCGGCGACCACCGCGGGGGCGCACGGCGGCGTGCGTCCCTGATGGGCGCAGGGCTCGAGCGTCAGGTAGAGGTCCGCGCCGCGCGCGGAGCCCGCGGCCCGGCGCAATGCCAGGATCTCGGCATGGGGCCCTCCCGCCCGGCGGTGGAAGCCCTCGCCGACCACCCGGCCGCCGCGCACGACGACCGCCCCGACCATGGGATTGGGCGACACCGAGTACCGTCCGCGCTCGGCCAGGTCGAAGGCGCGCCCGAGCCAGGCGAGGTCAGTTGGCGGCATCGTCCCCGAGGAGCGCCTTCGCGTACTCGGCCGGATCGAAGGGCACGAGGTCGTCGACGGCCTCGCCCACGCCGACGTACAGGACGGGCAGCTTCAGCTCGCGGAAGATCGCGAGCACGATCCCGCCGCGCGCGCTGCCGTCGAGCTTCGTCAGGACGACGCCCGTGGCGCCGGCCGCCTCGACGAAGCGCCGCGCCTGGACGAGGCCGTTCACACCGGTCGTCGCGTCGAGGACGAGCAGCGTCTCGTGCGGCGCGCCCGGAACCTCGCGCCCGGCGATGCGCCGCATCTTGGCGAGCTCGTCCATGAGGTTCTGTTTCGTGTGCAGCCGGCCGGCCGTGTCCACGAGGAGCGTCCGCACGCCGCGCGCCTTCGCGGCCGAAAGCGCGTCGAAGAGCACGGCCGAGGGATCCGCCCCTTCGCGGTGGCGCACCATCGGAAGATCCAGGCGGTCCGCCCAGGTCTGCAGCTGCTCGATCGCTCCGGCGCGGAACGTGTCGGCGGCGGCGAGCAGCACGGAGCGCCCGCTCGCCTTCTCCCGGGCCGCGATCTTCGCGGTCGTCGTGGTCTTGCCGGTTCCGTTGACGCCCACGAGGAACACGACGCGCAGCGGGACTTCCGCGGCCGCCGCCGAACGCGGCGCCGAGGCCAGCAGCTTTTCGATCTCCTCGAGCAGGATCGCCGCGCAGGGCCGCGAGGTCCTTGCGCTCCGACCCGCCGGCCCGCGCGCGCACGGCGTCGGCCAGCGCCGCCGCCGTCTCCGCCCCGACGTCCGCCGCTACCAGCGCCTCCTCGAGCGACTCGAGCACCGACTCGTCGAACCCCAGGCCCTGCTTGACCGCGGTCCCGAGCTTGTCGAGGATCTCGGTGTGGGTCATGAAGAGCCCGCGCTTGACCTTCGCGAAGAAGCCGCCGCGCGGGCGCGCCTCCACGGGGGCGTCGTTTCTGGGGTCGTCGGTCATGGCGGAAAGGGAAGATACCGCAGACGGCGCGCCGGGTTGCGGCGCGCGGAACCTACTGCGCCGCCAGGGCCATGTTCTCCAGGAGCAGCCGCGCCTTGGCGCCCGTGTCGCCCGCGGGATCCAGGTCGACGGCGCGCTGGAGATAGCGCTTTCCCAGGTCCGGCTTGTGCAGGGAGACGAGCACCATCCCGAGCTGGAGGTTGGCGCCCGCGCTCGTCGGGTCGAGCTTCACGGCGTTGAGATAGTCCTCCGCGGCGCCCTCCAGGTTGCCGGCGGACTCGCGCGCCACGGCGCGCCCGATGAAGGCCGCGTAGGACTTCGGGTCGCGCGCGATGGCGATCGAGAACTGTTCCTGCGCGGCCGCGTAGTTCTCCTGGCGCTGGCGCAGGCGGCCGAGATTGATGGTCGCCGACAGCCGGTCGTCCGGATTCTGGGAGGACTCGGCGGCCTGGAAATCTTCCTCGGCGCCCGGGTACTGACCGAGCTCCATCCGCGCCACACCGCGGTTGTTGCGGTAGGAGCCGTTGTTCGGGGAAATCGCGAGCGCCTTGTCGAGCGGCACGAGGGCGTCTTTGAAGCGCCCCTGCATGACCATCGACACTCCGAGGCCGTCGAGGACCTCCGGATTCTTGGGATCGTCCTTCAGGCAGTCCTTGAACGCCTTTTCCGCCTCGAGCGGCCGGCCGTCGCGCAGGAGGACCTGGGCCATGCGCTCGTTCAGGAGCAGCTCGGCGGAGGTCTTCGGTTTCGCCCGCGTGCACCCGGCCGCGAAGACGGCGACCACTGCGAGCGCGAGCACGGCCGCGTTGGAAAGCCGCCTCATCGCCCCGCCGCCCGGGCCGCGCGCGCGGGAGCGCCCGCATCATTCGGCACGAGGCCGCCCTTGGCGTGGGAGCGCGCGAGCGCGTCGACCACCGCGCCGTCGAACCGCTTCTGCGACATCTCGCGCAGCCGTTCGAGGACGTAGGACACTTCCATGGCCTTCTGGTAGGGACGCGTCGTCGTCATGGCGTCGAACGCGTCGGCCACGGCCACGATCCGGGCCTGCATCGGGATCTGTTCGCCCTTCAGCCCGTCGGGATAGCCGCCGCCTTCCCACTTCTCGTGGTGATACTTCATGCCCGGGATGATATCGGCCAACTGCGGGATTGTCTCCATGATTGCGGCGCCCTTGACCGGATGCGCCTTCATGAGCTCGAACTCCTCGTCGGTCAGCGCCGTCGGCTTGCGGATGATCCGGTCGTCGATGCCGATCTTGCCGACGTCGTGCAGGAGCGCCGAGAGCCGCACCTTGCGCGCCTCGTCCGCCGGCAGGCCCATTTCCTTCGCGATCGCCGAAGAGTAGCGGGCCACGCGCTCGGAGTGGCCGCGCGTGTAGGGGTCCTTGGCGTCGATCGCGGCCGCGAGCGCGCGGATCGAGGACAGGAAGAGCTCCTGGTTCTCGCGCGCCGCCTTCTGGACCTTTTCGAAGGCGTCGCGGATCGAGGCGCTCATGACGTTGAAGTTCTCCGACAGGTCGGCGATCTCGGCCGTGCCGCTGACCTCGACGGTCGCGCCGTACTGCCCCTGGCTGACCGCCCGCGTCGAGTCGGCGAGCTGGGCAATCGGCCGGGACAGGCGCCGCGCGAAGAGAAGGCCGAGCAGCAGCGCGCCGGCCAGGCAGGCGGCGGAGAGGAGCACCGTGTCGCGGATCATGCGGTCCACGGAGGCAAAGGCGATGTCGCGGTCACGCTCGACGAGCACGCCCCAGGGCGGGTCCCCGACCGGGGCGATGGACGCCAGCACCGCCCCCGCGGGCGTCGTCTCGGACCGCGTCAGGCGCGCGGGGAATCGCACGAAGTCGGCCACCAGCGAGGAAGGGTGCAGGAGCCCCCGGCCGCCGGTGGCCGGCGGGAACAGGATCCGGCCCCTCCGGTCCACGAGCGTCGAGCGGACTTCGCGCCGGGCCTCGTCCTGGAACTCCCGCACGATCGGCTGCCACGAGACCAGGGCTTCCACCACGCCGATCCGGTTTCCCTTCGCGTCGACGACCGGCTCCGCGAGGACGGCCACGGCTCCGATCTCGCCCGCCCCGAAGGGCTCGCCCGCGTAGCGCACGCCGTCGCGGGCCGTCTCGAAGCCCTTCCGGAACTCGAAGTCCATCTCCGGCGAGTGCAGGTCGGGGCCCACGAAGCTGCCCTTGCCTTCCAGGTTCACGCTGCGCAGGGCGGCCAGCTGCGACTGGCCCTTCAGGATGCTTCCGAGGATCTCCGGGCCGTCGGACGAACCGAACGGGTCCTTGCCGGTCAGCTGGAGGGCCAGGCGAATGGCGTCGGTGGCCTTGGTCAGCTGCTGGGACGCTCCCGCGTAGTAGGCGGCGATGTGGTCGGCGGTCGCGGCCGAAGAGCGCGTGAGGTACTTCTCCTCGAGGGTTTCCAGGGTCCGCCGGTTCCGGTCGATGAGAACGAACTCGACGACGGCCAGGGGGATGACGGAAGCGAGGATCAGCGCGCCGGAAAGCAGAACGAAAAGGCGGATCCTGCGGCGTCCCGGACCCCCACTCACGATAGCGACATTATAGCCGCTGCGGCCAGCCATTCCTCCGGCGGGACGGTCTCATCGACCACGGCTCGCCCGATTTCCGCCAGCAGGACGGAGGCGAGGCCCCGCGCCGTCGCCTTCTTGTCGCGCGCGAGGAAGGGCGCCAGCCGCGCCGCCTCGCGTTCGGGAGGCGGAAACGGGCCGAGGGCGCCGAGCACCGCGCGCACTGCGGCCGCGTGCGATTCCGGCAGTCCGGCGCGCGCGCGGGAGATCTCGAGCGCAGCCGCGATGCCCCACGCCACGGCTTCCCCGTGCCGCAGCCGGCCGAAGTCGCCGGCGGCTTCGACCGCGTGGCCGAGCGTGTGCCCGAAGTTGAGCAGCCGTCGCCGCCCCGAATCCTTCGGATCGGAAGTCACGATGTCGGCCTTCACGCGGACCGAGCCCGCCAGCAGGTCGAGCAGCGCCGCTTCCTCGCGCGCCAGGATCTCCGGCAGCCGCCGCGCGGCGCGCTCGGCGAGCGGCGCGTCGCCGATCCAGGCGTCCTTGTACGCCTCGACGAGGCCGGCCCGGTAGTCGCGGTCCGGCAGCGTCGCCGCGGCCGCGGGATCCACGAGAATCGCCGCGGGCGAGTGGTACGCGCCGAGCAGGTTCTTGCCGAGGCGATGATTGACGCCCGTCTTGCCGCCGATCGCCGCGTCCGCCATTCCGGCCGTGGTCGTCGGCACCGCGTTCCACGCCACGCCGCGCAGCAGGACCGCCGCCGCGAATCCGACCGTGTCCGTGACGACGCCGCCGCCCACGGCCACGAAGGCGTCGTCGCGCCGCACCCCGGCCGCGATCGCGGCGTCCGCGATGCGCGCCACCGTGTCGAGGGTCTTGGCGGCTTCGGTGTCGTCGATGGCGAGGTCGAGAAGCAACCGGCCCGCGAGCGCGCGACGGATCGGCTCGACGGCCGCGGCGGCCGAAGGAGCCGATACGAGAAGGAACCGCCCGGAGGTCGAGGCGAGGTAATCCCCAGCCTGCCGGAGCAGGCCGCTGCCGACCCAGGCCGTGCTCTCCGAAGGCCCTCCGCCGACCGAAATCCGTTCCGGAGGGGGCGCGGTCACTTCTCCGGCCGGACCGGGGGCTCGAAGCCGAGCTCGCGCAGCTGCTGCGGAAAGACGCTGGCCGGCGCCTTCGTCATGAGGTCGATGCCGGATGTCGTCTTCGGAAAGGCGATGACGTCCCGCAGCGACGTCGCGCCGGCCGCGATCGCGCAGATCCGGTCGAGGCCGAGGGCGATCCCGCCGTGGGGCGGCGCGCCGTACTTCAGGGCGTCGAGCAGGAAGCCGAACCGCTCCTTGCCCTCCGCCTCACCGATGCCGAGGACGCGGAACACCCGCTCCTGCAGGTCGGCCCGATGGATGCGGATCGAGCCCGAGCCGAGCTCCCAGCCGTTGACGACGACGTCGTAGGCGCGCGCGCGCACGCTGCCCGGGTCCGACTCCAGGCGGTCGAGATCCTCCTCGCGCGGGCCGGTGAAGGGATGATTCATCGGGAACCACTGCTTGCTCTCGGCGTCGAAGCCGAGCAGCGGAAACTCCGTGACCCAGCAGAAGGCATAGCGCGATTCGTCGATCAGCTTGAGCTCCCGCGCGGCTTCGGCCCGCAGGACGGCGAGCGCGGCGAATGCCGCCGACTCCTTGTCCGCGACGATGAGAAGGAGGTCGCCGTCGGCGACCCCGGCCTTTGCGAGCAGGCGCTCCAGGCGCCCTTCCGGCAGACCCTTCTTCGCCGGCGAAGTGATCTCCCCCGCCGCGCTCTTGGCCCAGAGCAGACCGCCGGCGCCGTGCTCGCGCGCCTTCTCGGTGAGCTCGTCGAGCCGCTTGCGCGAGAACGCGGCGCCGCCGGGCACGCGCAGCCCGCGGACCGTCCCGCCGGAACCGAGCGCCTTCTCGAAGGGCGCGAACCCGGTCCCCGCGGCGTCCTCGCTGAGATTGCACAGCGGCAGGTCGTAGCGCAGGTCCGGGCGGTCGGTGCCGTACCGCTCCATCGCGTCCTGGAAGACCAGGCGCGGGAACGGGCGGGCGACGGCGATCCCGGCCGCGGCAAACGCCTCGACGAGGAACGCCTCGACCGCGTCGAAGATGTCCTCCTCCGTCGGGAACGACATCTCGAGGTCGATCTGCGTGAACTCGAACTGGCGGTCGGCGCGCAGGTCCTCGTCGCGAAAGCAGCGGGCCAGCTGGAAGTAACGCTCGAAGCCCGAGATCATCAGCATCTGCTTGAAGAGCTGGGGCGACTGGGGCAGCGCGTACCACTGCCCGCGGTGCACGCGCGACGGCACCAGGAAGTCCCGCGCGCCCTCGGGCGTCGAGCGCGTGAGCATCGGCGTCTCGACCTCGAGAAACCCGCGCTCGTGCAGCACCTTGCGCACCCGGAACGCGATCTCGTCGCGCAGCACGAAGTTCTTCTGCATCACCGGCCGCCGCAGGTCGAGGTAGCGGTACTCCAGGCGCAGCTCCTCGGTGGCGTTCGTGCGGTCCTCGACGACGAAGGGCGGCGTCTCGGAGCGCGACAGGAACTCGAGGCCCGTCGCGAGGACCTCGATCTCTCCCGTCGGCAGGTCCTTGTTGCGCTGGCCCTCGCCGCGCAGGATCACCTCGCCCGTGATCGCGACGACGTCCTCGCTGCGCGCCTCGTTGGCGCCCGCGACCGCGTCCGCGGGACAGCGCGCCTTGTCGAAGACCACCTGGACGAGGCCGCTGCGGTCGCGCACCGTCAGGAAGATCAGCTCTCCGAGATCGCGGCGGCGGGCGACCCATCCCTTGAGAAGCACGGTCCTTCCCGCGTCGGACGCGCGCAGCAGGCCGCCGGGCTGCCGGGCGAGCGTCATCGCTCCCTCCCGGCCAGGCGCTCGGGCGAGCTCTGCGCCGCGGAAAGGTTTCCTGCGTCCCGCTCGTCAGATCCTTCATCGTCACTGTGTCGCCTTCCCGCTCCCGGGAGCCCAGGAGCACCGCGTGAACCGCCCCCACGCGAAAGGGATGGAGGGCCGGGGTCGCGCGCGATCTGCCCCGCGCGGCCGAGGCCCTTGCCGATCCCGCGGCCGGAGTAGTCGCTCTCGACGATCGCGTCGGGCAGAAGCCCCCGGATCTCGTTCGACACCCCGAGCGCGTAGACGAACTCGTCCGGCCCGTCCGGAATCACGAACACCAGGCCCTTCGGTTCCCGGACGTCGCCCGTCATCGCCTCGACGAGGCGGTCTTCGCCGATGGCAAAACCCACGGCCGGCGTGGGCGGGCCGCCGAGCTCGCCCACGAGCTCGTCGTAGCGTCCGCCGCCGAGCAGCGCATTCTGCGCGCCGAGCCGCTCGGACGCGACCTCGAAGACCGTCAGCGTGTAGTAGTCGATGCCCCGCACGATCGCCGGCGCTCTCCCGGAACCGGACCCCGCCCCGGACGAGCAGCTCCTTCAACTCCTCGTGGTGGGCGCGGGACGCCTCGTCCAGGAAGTCGAGGGTCTTCGGCGCGCCCTCCAGGATCGGCCGCGCTTCCGGGTCCTTCGAGTCGAACAGCCGCAGCGGGTTTTCCTCGAGCCGCTTGAGGTCCTCGGCGCCGAGGCGTCCCGCGTGCGGACGCACGTGATCCTGGAGCGCCTTCGAGAACGCCGCGCGCGCGGAACCTCTCGGGATGCAGTTGATCGTCGCGACCGCGTCCGTGAAGCCGAGTGCGCGCAGGAACGCGAAGAGCATGCCGAGCACCTCGGCGTCCCCGACCGGGCCCGGGACGCCCAGCAGCTCGACGCCGATCTGGCGGAACTCGCGGTAGCGGCCCGCCTGGGGCTGCTCGTAGCGGAACTGGGAGCCCGTGTACCAGAGGCGAAGGGGCCTGGGCATTTCCTGGATGCCCTTCTCGACGAGGGCCCGCACGACCCCGGCCGTATTCTCCGGCCGCAGCGTCAGCGAGCGGCCCTTGCGGTCCGGGAACGTGTACATCTCCTTGTGGACGATGTCGGTCGTCTCGCCGACCGAGCGCGCGAAGAGCTCGGTCGATTCGAAGGTCGGCGTGCGGATCTCGCCGTAGCCGTACGACCCGAAGACCCGCCGCGCCACCGCCTCGACGGCCGCGAACTTCTCGCTGTCCGCCGGGAACAGGTCGTGGGTTCCCTTGGGAGCCTTCAGGCGTGCCTTCATCGCGCCCACGCCCCGTCGACCTTGTAGTACTCCTCTTTGTAGCCGAGGTAGTTCAGGTGGTAGTGCCGCAGGTCCGCGACCTCGGCGTCCGAGAGCACGCGGACCTGCTTCGCGGGCGAGCCCAGCCACAGGGTGCGCGGCGGCACGATCGTCCGCGGCGTGACGAGAGCACCGGCACCGATGAAGGCCGACTCCCCGACCTCGGCGGCATCCATCACGGTGGCGCGGATGCCGATCAGGGCCCCCCTGCGCACGGTCGCGCCGTGGACGATGGCGCCGTGGCCGAGCGTCACCTCTTCCTCGAGGATCGAGTGGATGCGTTTTCTGGGTGACGTGGATCGCGCAGTTGTCCTGGATGTTCGTGCGCGCTCCGATGCGGATGAAGTGGCAGTCCCCCCGGACGACCGAGTTGTACCAGACGGAAACGTCGTCGCCGAGGACGACGTCGCCGATCACGGCGGCGGTCTCCGCGAGGTAGACGCGCTGACCGAGCACGGGAGTTTTTCCCGCGTATTCTCTGAGGATGCCCATGAAAACGGGCAATTTAGCATGGAATCAGCGGCGCGCCGGAGGCCAGGGAACGCGCCCTCGCGCAGGACGCGCGGCGGATCGACGGTCGCGTCGAGCAGCGTCGACGCGAGGCCCCCCGGCGTCCTGCCGCCGTCGACGAAGACGTCGATCTCGTCCGGCATGAGCCGCGCGGCCGCTTCGGGATCCGAGCACGGAGGCTCCCCCGCGCGATTGAAGCTCGTGCCCGTGACCGGACCGATGCGCGCGAGCAGGTCGCAGAGAACGGCGTGCGCGGGCATGCGGACACCGATCGAAGGCGCGCCGCACGAGGCGGGGATGGGAGCCGCGAGCGGCAGGACCACGGTGAGGGGGGCCGGCCAGATGGCGAAGAACCGGTCGAGCACCGCCGGAGCCGCCGCGACGCCGAGGGGCGCGAGCTGCCGCCGCGCGCCGAAGAGGGCGAGCAGAGGCTTCGCGGCCTCCCGCCGCTTGAGCGCGAGCACGCGCCGCACTCCCGCTTCGCTGCGCGGGTCGGCCGCCAGGCCGTAGAACGTCTCCGTCGGAATCCCGGCAATTCCCCCGCCCGCGAGCAGAGCTCCGAAGGCCTCGATCTCCTCCCGCGAGGCGAGCAGGTCCTCGATCCGGATGCGGCGCACGGCTAGCCCCCGACGTAGCGGTCGTAGTACGAACGGGCGCGCGAGGGGTCGTCGGTTCCGCGGATCACGCAGCGCCCATCCGGAAAAATCGTCAGGCTCAATTCCTCGATGTCGGCGTTCAGGAGCTGGGGCGAGCGGCGCACGCGGCCGAGCGGCGTCAGGCGCCGCTCGAGCGTATCGAAGTCGGGTCGCGCGCGGTCGCGCCGGCGTGATCTGCACGGACTGCCGTCCGCAGAGCTTGACCATCTCCGCGGCGCCTTCGCCCTCGAGCGCCGGATACCGGCTGCCGGCGCAGACGGGGCACGCGGCGGACGGTCCGGCATCCTCGAAGAGCCGGCGCGAGCGAAAGCCTCCCGACCAGACCGTGAGCGTGAGCATGCCGGGAGCGGGGGTTTCGCCTGCCGCCATCCGCGCGACCTCGGTCATCGCCAGCGACGCGACGAGCGGCGGCAGGGTCGGCACGACCCCCGCGGTGTCGCACGTGGGGCCCGAGCCCGCCGGCGGCAACGCCTCCAGGTAGCAGCGCAGGCACGGCGTCCGGCCGGGAACGGACACCGCGACGCGCCCCTGCTCGCCCACGCACGCCGCGTAGACCGACGGCATTCCGAGCGGCGCGCGCGGCGTCCGAGACGAGCAGGCGGGTCTCGAAGTTGTCGGACCCGTCGAAGACGACGTCGTGGCCGGCCGAGAATCTCCCGCGCGTTCACGTGCGAGAGGTCGGCGACCACGGCCGCGACGGGCAGCGACGGGTCGATCTCGCGCAGGCGCGCGGCCGCGGCTTCCGCCTTGGGCGCGATCCGCGCGGCATCCTCGGCGTCGAAGAGAAACTGGCGCGCGAGGTTCGATTCCTCGACGACGTCGCGGTCGACGAGCGTGATCCTGCCGAAGCCCGCCCGCACCGCCATCTCCGCCGCGGCCGCGCCCACCGCGCCGACGCCGACGAACACGATCGAGAAGCCGCGGATCCGCTGCTGTCCCGCGGGACCGATCCCGGGGAAGAGCTCCGACCGCGAGTACCGCCCGCTCACCGCGCCGCCGCCTCGAGCAGGGTGCGGGCGTGCTTGAGCGCGGTCTCCGGGACCTTCTCGCCCGCGAGCATCCGCGCGATCTCGGCCACGCGCTCGCGGCCCTCGAGCAGACGCACCGACGCCACCGTCCGGCCGCGCGCCTCGCGCTTCTCGGCGAGGTAGTGCCGGTCGGCGAGCGCCGCGATCTGCGGCACGTGCGTCACGCAGAGGACCTGGTCGTGCGCGGCGAGATCCCGCAGCTTCCTGCCGACGACCTCGGCCACGCGACCCCCGATGCCCGCGTCCACCTCGTCGAACACGAGCGTCCGTCCACG
Organism: uncultured Acidobacteriota bacterium; assembly: GCA_963843325.1. Classification (GTDB taxonomy): domain Bacteria; phylum Acidobacteriota; class Thermoanaerobaculia; order UBA5066; family Gp7-AA6; genus DAHUXD01. The sequence goes on along the minus strand of CAWJKC010000008.1, from coordinate 180,342 downwards.
GCCCTTGCGCCCCGCGGCGACCGATCGGATCGCGAGCTGGAGCCGCGAGAGCTCTCCGCCCGACGCGATCTTCTCCAGCGGCTTCTCGGGCTCGCCCGGGTTGGGCGCGAAGAGGAACGACGCCGTCTCGGCGCCCGCGGCGCGGGGCGCGTCGTCGTCCACCGGCGCGAGGGCGACCCGGAGGCGGGCCTTCTCCATCGCGAGGCCCTGCAGCTCCTTCTCGACGGCCGCCGAAAAGCGCGCCGCCGCCGCCCGGCGCCGGGCCGAAAGCGCCGCGGCGGCCTCCCGGTAAGCCGTTCGCGCCGCCGCGTCCTCCTTGCGGCGCCGGTCGAGCGCGTCCTCGATGTTCGCGAGGTCGCCGTGCTCGGCCTTCAGCGCGGCGAGCTTCTCGAGGATCTCGCCGATCGAGGCGCCGTACTTGCGCTTGAGGCGAGCGATCTGCTCGAGGCGCGATTCGAGCGCGGTCAGCCGGTCCGGATCGGCCTCGATCGCCCCGGCCGCGTCGCGCGCAGCGGCGGCGAGGTCCGCGATGCGGCGTTTCAGATCCTCGGCCTCGTCGCGGTGCGCGGCCTCGCGCGGGTCGATCGTCGCGAGCTCCGCGAAGGCCCGCGCGGCCTCGCCGAGCCGGTCCGCCGCCGAGCCTTCGTCCTCGGAAAGCGCGCCGAGCGCGGTCTCACCGGCGCGGCGGATCCGGTCCGCGTGCAGGAGGCGCTCGCGCTCGACCGGAAGGTCCGCGTCCTCCCTCTCGAGCGGGCGCGACGGCTTCGATCTCGTGGACCTGGAATTCCAGCATCTCGAGGCGCGCGCCCCGCTCGCGGCGCGAGGCCTCGAGGGCCTCCAGTTGCTCCCGGGCCTCCTTCCATCGGGCGGCCGCGCCGGCGGTCGCCTCGCGCTCGGCATCCGTCTTCGCGAACGCGTCGAGCAGGTCGAGGGCGGCGCCCGCATCCACGAGCTCCTGCTCGGAGCTCTGGCCGTGGATTGCCACCAGCCGCTCGCCGATCCGGCCGAGCGTGCGCACCGCCGCGGGCTCGTCGTCGACGAAAGCACGCCCCTTGCCGTCCGGCGCGAGCTCGCGCCGCAGAAGCACGGTCTCGCCCTCCGCCAGGCCCGCGCGCGCGAGCTCCGCCCGGACCGCGCCGTCCGCGTCGAACTCTCCGGAAACCGTCAGCCGCGGCGCTCCCTGGCGCACGAGCTCGGCCGAGCCGCGGCCGCCCGCGAGCAGCGCGAGGGCGTCCACGAGGATGGACTTGCCGGCGCCGGTCTCGCCGGTCACGACCGTCAACCCGTCGGAAAGCTCGATCTCGAGGTCTTCGACGATCGCGAGATTCCGGACCGTCAGGCGACGCAGCACGGGAAGAAGTCTATGCCCAGGGCGCCGGAGTCAGGGCTTCACGCTCTTCGTCCCGATCTGCTTGGCGGGCACGCCGCCGACGATCCAGCCGGCCTCGACCGGCTTGGACGCCACACCCATGGACCCGACGATGGCGTCGTTGGCCACGCGGACGCCCGCGAGGATCACGGAGTGGTACGTGATGCGGGCCCGGGCGCCGATCTCGGTCCTGTGGAGGCCGACGTCGTGGATGTCCTCCACCGCGTGCGAGTGCGAATAGATGTTGGCGTAATCCGAGATCGACGCGTCGTCGCCGATGACGACCTCGGCGCGGTCGTCGATCAGGACGTTACGGTGGATCGTGACGCCGTCGCCGACCGTCAGGTTGTAGCCGAAGGAGAACTCGACCTCGTGGAAGATGCGGACGCCCTTGCCGCACTTCCTGAAGACCCGCTGCGCCAGCATGTACCGCATCTGCGTGCCGAGGCGGACGTTGCGGCCGACCGGGGAGTGATCGAACATCTGCCAGAACCAGAGCAGCGGCTTGACGCGCGCCCACTTCTCGAGGTCGATCTCCCGGTAGTACTCGGCCTCCAGCGTGCCGTTGCGGGGGTCGAACGAGGCGACGAGGGTCTTCGTCGCCAGCGCAACGTCCGGATCGGCCAGGATCGCATCGTGGTCGACGAGCCGGCCGAGGTAGAGCTGCGCGAGAGCCTCGCGGACGACCACGTTCCGGTCCTGTTTCGCGTCGTCGAGCTTCTCCGCCAGCCGCGCGATGAAGCGCGGAAAGAGGTCTTCGCCGGCCGGACCGATCTTGAATTCGCGCAGGGGCATGTTGTCCTCGACTTGTTCTCGACCGTAACAAAGCGACCGGGGCGAGTCAAACTCGCATCAGGCTTTGAATCGCCGCTTGAGGAATTCGAGCGTGAGCGCGACGCCGAACCCCGAGGCGCCCGCCGGCCAGCCGTTCTGCTCCTTCTCGAAGTGCGCCACGGCCGCGACGTCGAGGTGGGCCCAGGGCACGCCCTCGGGCGCGAACTCCTTCAGAAAGACGCCGGCGTTGATGGTCCCGGCCGTGCGTCCGCCCGTGTTTCTCATGTCGGCCCACTCGGACTTGAAATTCTCCCGGTACTCGTCCCAGAGGGGCAGCCTCCAGAGGCGCTCGCCCGTCGCCTCGCCGGCGGCAACGAGCGCTTTCGCGAGCTCATCGTCGTCGGTCATCAGGCCGGCGCACTCGTGGCCGAGCGCGATCAGGACGGCCCCGGTCAGCGTGGCGTAGTCGATGATCACGTCCGGGCGAAACCGCGCCGCATAGGACAGCGCGTCGGCGAGAACGAGCCGGCCCTCGGCGTCGGTGTTGTCCACCTCGACCGTCTTGCCGCTGCGCATCCGCAGGATGTCTCCCGGGCGCGTGGCCGAGCCGCCGGGCATGTTCTCGGTCACGGGCGCCAGCGCCACGACATGGACCGGCAGTTTCAGCGCCCGGACGGCCGCGAGGCACCCGAACACCGTCGCCGCGCCCATCATGTCGTACTTCATCTCGCCCATCGAGGCGGCGGGCTTGAGCGAAATGCCCCCCGAGTCGAACGTGATGCCCTTGCCGACGAGCACGACCGTTCCCCGCGGCCGGGCGGGCGCGTGCTCGCCGATGAGAAAGACCGGGGGACGGGCGCTGCCGGCGTTGACGCCGAGCAGGCCGCCCATCTTTTCCTTTTCGATCTGGCGCTTGTCGAGGACTCTCAATCGGAAACCGCCCCGCGCGGCCAAAGCCCTGGCGGCGCGTGCCAGTTCCACCGGGCCGAGGTCGTTTCCCGGCGTGTTGCCGACGTCGCGCATCCACCCGACCGCGCCGGCGATGGCCTCGGCCTCGCGCGCGGCCTGCGTGAAGGATCGGGACTTGCTCCCGGGCGGTGGAACGACCGCGGCCTGCCCGGAGCGGCCCGCCTCCCCCTTCTTCGACTTGTACCGGTCGAACGCATAATCCGCGAGCGCGATGTGCGGCAGCAGGGACCGGAAGGCATCCGCGGATACCTTTTCGTCGAAGCACACCGCGACGTTGCGCCGGGAGGGCCGCAGCGCGACCTTCATCGCCCGCCGCAGCGTCGCGCGCAGGCGGTGGGCGGGAGCCGGACCGCGCCCGAGGCCGCAGAGGATCCATCCTCCCTCTTCGGCGATCTCGCCAGCCTTGCCGCGAAAGCCCGAGGCCCTGACCGCGGCGCGGATCCGCGCGCGCAGACTGGCCGCAGCGCCGGCCGCGGGGTCCCTGCCTTCGTGGAGAAATGCGATGCACCGCGTCGCGGCGGCCGGGGCAAGCGTGTCGGTCAGACGTACGCGCATGGCCGCAAACGATAACAGAGGGGCATTTTCCCGTTCACCTTGTGCTAAGTTTTCCCGCCTCATGACGACCATCACCGAAACCCACCTGTCCGGCGCCCGGCTGTCCCGACGCGGCAAGGTCCGCGAGCTCTACGATCTCGGCTCCTCTCTCTTACTTGTCGCGAGCGACCGGATCTCGGCGTTCGACGTCGTCCTGTCCCCCGGAATCCCGGACAAGGGCCGGATGCTGACGCAGCTGTCCAACTTCTGGTTTCGGAAGTTTTCGGACGTCGACAACCACCTGATCGAGACGGACATCGCGCGCTTTCCCGAGGAGCTCAAGGCCGACGCCGCGATGCTCGCCGGGCGCGCCGTGATCGTCCGCAAGTGCGAGGTCATCCCCTTCGAGTGCGTGGCACGCGGGTACCTGGCCGGATCCGGCTGGGCCGAGTACAAGAAGACCGGCCGGGTCTGCGGCATCCGACTGCCGGACGGCCTCCGCGAAGCCGACCAGCTGCCCGAGCCGATCTTCACGCCGGCGACCAAGGCCGAGACGGGCCACGACGAAAACATCTCGTTCGAGACGATGGCGCGCGCCCTGCCCGACGGCGAAGCGGAGCGCCTGCGGGACATGACGCTCTCGCTCTACCAGCGCGCCAGCGAGTACTCGGCCACCCGCGGCCTGATCCTCGCCGACACGAAGCTCGAGTTCGGCAAGCTCGACGGCAACATCGTCTGGATCGACGAGGCGTTCACGCCGGACTCCTCGCGCTACTGGGACATGGCCCACTACGCGCCCGGCAAGGGGCAGGCCTCGTTCGACAAGCAGTTCGTGCGCGACTGGCTCGAGTCGACCGGATGGGACAAGAAGCCCCCCGCGCCGAAGCTGCCCGAGGGCGTCGTGCGCACGACGCGCGAGAAATACCTCGACGCGTACAAGAAGCTCACCGATTCGATGCCGGAGCACCTGACCGGTTAGGCGCGTTCGGCGCCCGCGCCTCAGCGCTTGTCGTCGAGACTCGCGAGAAACGCGGCGACGCGGTCCACCGGCCGGCACGCGAGATCCGGAAATCCCGCGGCATCGCCGGCGTTGCCGGCGGGAAGGTAGACGCGGCCGAATCCGAGCGCGGCCGCTTCCTTGAGGCGCGAAACCGCGGCCGGCACGCGGCGCACCTCGCCGAGCAGGCCGATCTCGCCGAAGAAGACGCTGCCGTCCGGAAGAGGCCTCGCCCGGGCGGACGAAACGAGCGCCGCCACGATGGCGAGGTCCGCGGCCGGCTCGCCCACGTCGAGCCCTCCCGTGCACGAGACGAAGACTTCCCGCGAAGCGAGCGCGAGACCCGATCCTTCGAGGACCGCCAGCAGCAGGGCCAGCCGTCCGCCGTCGACCCCGATCGCCACCCGGCGCGGCGATCCGGCCGCGGCTCCGCCGACCAGCGCCTGGATCTCGACGAGCACCGAGCGGGCCCCCTCGCGGGACGCCGTCACGGCGCTGCCGGGCAATCCGGGGCGCCGCTCCGCGAGCAGCGCCGCCGATGCATTGGGCAGCTCCGAGAGGCCCTCCCCCGTCATGTCGTAGAGCGCAATCTCGTCGACCGGCCCGAACCGGTTCTTCGTCGCCCGCAGCAGCCGCCGCGACGAGCCGCGGTCTCCCTCGATCGACACGACCGCGTCCACGAGGTGCTCGAGCGACTTCGGGCCGGCCAGCGACCCGTCCTTCGTCACGTGCCCGACGAGCAGCACCGGGACGCCGCGGGCCTTCGCGTAACGGGTCAGCTCCGAGGCCGCGGCGCGAACCTGCGAGACCGTGCCCGGAGCGGACGTCAGCGACGGCTCCCGGACCGCCTGTATGGAATCGATCACGACGACGGCCGGCGCGCGCGCCTCCGCCTCGGCGATGATCCGCGAGACGTCCGTTTCCGCGAGGACGAGCAGCCGTTCCTCGTGGATCCCGAGGCGCCCGCCTCGCAGGCGCACCTGAGGCGCCGATTCCTCCGCGCTCGCGTAGAGCACGTCGCGCGACTGGACGGCCAGACCGCGCCCCGCCTGCAGCAGCAGCGTCGACTTGCCGATCCCCGGCTCGCCCCCGAGCAGAACGACCGACCCCGGGACGAGGCCGCCCCCGAGCACACGGTCGAAGCCGTCGAGACCGGTCGTCAGGCGGGCCCTTTGCTCGACGTCGATCTCACCGATCGACACTGCCTGATGGGAGGCGGGCACCGGCGCCGCGCGGACCGCCGCGGCGCGCACCTCCTCCACGAACGAATTCCACTCGCCGCACTCCGGGCAGCGGCCCAGCCACTTCGGCGACGCCGACCCGCAGGCCTGGCAGGCAAAAACGGTCGTCGCCTTGGCAGCCATCGTCAGGCCCCGCCCGCGTACACGCGCGCGACGCGCGGCCCGACGCCGCACAGGATCTCGTAGGGGACGGTTCCGGCGGCCGCGGCGAGGTCCCACGCCGTCACGGTCTCTTCGCCCTGGGAGCCGAGACACACCACGGCATCCCCGCGCTCGACTCCGGAATCCGTCGCGTCGACCAGCGTGACGTCCATGCTGATGGCGCCCACGACCGGCGCGCGCCGGCCGCGCAGCAGGACGTCGATCTTTCCGGACAAGCTGCGCCGGAACCCGTCGTGGTAGCCGATGGGAATCACGGCGACGGTCGTGTCGCGGCGCGCCACGAAGCGGCCCCCGTACCCGAGCGGCGTCCCGGCGGGCACGCGACGGACTGCGACGACGGCCGTCTCGAGAGCCATTGCCGGCACAAGACCGGCTCCGGCGAAGGCCGGCGACGGCGGGACGCCGTAGAGCGCGAGGCCCGGCCGCACCGCGTCGAGCCAGGTCCCCGGGTGTCCGAGCACGCCCGCGGAGTTGGCCGCATGCACGGCGCCCGGCGACACGCCCGCCGCGCGCAGGCGCTCGATGCAGGCGGTCAGCGCGGCGATCTGCCGTCCGGTCTCCGGCGAGGAAGGGTCGTCGGCGGACGAGAGGGTTGCAAACGTGCCCGCCAGAGCCAGCCGCGGCGACGCCCGCAGCAGCTCGATCAACGCGTCGAGGTCCTCGGACCGGACGCCCGCGCGGCCCATGCCGGTGTCGAGCTCCAGGTGGACGCGCAGCGGTTCCGCCAGGAGAGCGGACGCGCGAGCGACGTCCCGCGCCTGCGCCACGTCGTAGAGCACGGGGGTCAGTCCGTACGCACGCTGGCGCGCGAGGTCCGACGGCTCGGCGTGCGAGAGGAGCAGCACCTCGCCGCGCACGCCGGCGCGCCGCAATGCCACGCCCTCCTCCGTGTGCGCCACCGCGAAGCGGTCGGCGCCTTCTGCAGCGAGCCGCCGCGCCACGGCGGGGGCACCGTGCCCGTAGGCATCCGCCTTGACGACCGCGTAGATCGGCCGCTCCGGTCCGACCCGTTTCCGGATCGTGCGGTAGTTGGAAGCGATCGCGTCGAGGTCGACCAGGGCCCGGACCGGCGGACTCATGACCCGCTCAGAACGGCTGCCCCTCCGACTGGACCGGCGGGCCTCCGGCGTAGTTGGCGAAGGTCATGTGGTCGCCGAGAAAGACGACGGAGAAGTCTCCGGTCGGGCCGTTGCGCTGCTTGGCGATGATCACGTCGGCGATGCCCTTGCGCTCGGTCTCCCTGTCGTAGAGCTCCTCGCGGTAGAGGAAGACGACCATGTCGGCGTCCTGCTCGATCGAGCCCGAGTCCCGCAGGTCCGCGAGCTGGGGCTTGCGCAGCTCGCCCTTGCGGGCCTCCGGCGCGCGCGAGAGCTGCGACAGCGCGATGATCGGCACCTTGAGCTCCTTGGCGAGCAGCTTCAGGCCGCGCGAGATCATCGAGACCTCCTGCGTGCGGTTGTCGAAGCGTCCGTGGCCGGCCATCAGCTGCATGTAGTCCACGATCAGCAGGTCGAGGCCGTGCTCGCGCTTCAGGCGCTGGCCCTTGGCGCGCATCTCGGGCACGTTCAATGCCGCGCTGTCGTCGATGTAGAACCGCGCGCCGTGGATCTTGGACTGCGCGAGCACGAGCCGCTGCATGGCCTCCTTGGAGGCGTAGCCGTCGCGCACCTTCTTCGCGTCCACGTCGGCCTCCGAGCACAGCACGCGGAATCCGAGCTGCTCCTTGGACATCTCGAGCGAGAAGAAGCCGACCGCGCGGCCTTCGCGGATCGCGACGTGCTGGGCGATGTTCAGCGCGAAGGACGTCTTTCCGACCGAGGGCCGCGCCGCGACGATGATGAGGTCCGTGTTCTGCAGTCCCGAGGTCATCCGGTCGAGCTCGGTGAAGCCGGTCGCGAGCCCGGACAGCATCCCCTGCCGGCCCCGCGCGTCCTCGATGATCTCGAGGTTGCGGCTGACGACGTCGCCGATCGGCTCGAAACCCTTCTGGATCGCCCCTTCCGCGATGTCGAAGATCTCGCCGGTGGCCTCGCCCAGCAGCGCTTCCGCGTCCTTCGTTCCTGCCAGACCGTCGCGCATGATGCGCTGGCCGGTGCGGATCAGCCGGCGCAGCGTCGACTTTTCCTTGACGATCCGCGCGTAGTGCTCGACGTTGCCGACGTCGGGGACGCCGTCCAGCAGCGACGTGAGGTAGGAGGCGCCGCCGATCTTCTCGACCGCGCCGTTGCGATCGAGCTCTTCCTTGAGCGTCAGCACGTCGATCTCGGCCGACCGCTCCGAGAGCTCCATCATCGCGCCGAAGATCCGGCGGTGCGCGTCCGGGAAGAAGTCGTCCGGCTTGACGATGGGAACGACGAGCGAGACCGACGCCGGATCGAGCAGAATCGCGCCGAGGACCGAGCGTTCGGCTTCGAGGTTCTGCGGGAGAGTTTTTTCGGCTGTGAGTTCGTCGAGCATTGCGGAAGTGGCGCCGAGTGTCTCCCCCGCGCGCCCCAAAGTCATCAGCAGAGATTTCGACAGGGATCGGACGTTTTCCACAGGTCCATGAGACCCTCGGGACCCGGACAGTTGATGTCCGTGCGAGCCTGACTCGCCGGGATCAGCGCGGACGTCGCGCGCGCAGTGCGTCGAGCATCCGCTGGTCGCCGACGACGGCGCCGGGCTTCTTGCGGCCCTCGACCGTGCCGTGGAAATCGCTGCCTGCCGTCGTCGCGAGATCGAGCTCGCGGGCGAGCGCCAGGAACCGGCGCTCTTCGTCCGGGCCGTGATCCGGATGGAACACCTCGATCGCGCCGAGGCCCTCGGCGGCGAGCGCGCGGATCAACCCCTCGGCGTCCTTGTACCAGACGGCGTGCGCGACCGACGTCACGCCGCCCGCCGCCCGCACGGCGCGCACGACCTCGATGGCTTTCCACTTCTCGTACTTCACGTGCCAGGGATGGTCGCTGCCGAGGAAACGGTCGAAGGCGTCGTCGTTGGACTTCGCGTACCCGGCGCGGATCAGCGCGCGGGCCAGGTGGGGCCGCCCCCAGACGCCGTCGCCGACGTCCTGCCGGATCGCATCGAGGTCGATCGCGTACCCGTGCTCGACCAGCTTCTGCGCCATCCGCTCGCCCCGCGTGCGCCGCTCGTCCTGGCGCAGCGCCAGCGCGGCGTTCAGGCTCTCGTTCTTCTCGTCCACGAACAGGGCGAGGATGTGGATGTCGTCCTGGCTGCCCCACTCGGCCGAGATCTCGGCCCCGGTGATCAGCTCGATCCCGCGCCGCTTCGCCTCCTCGCGCGCCTCCGGAAGCCCCTGGAGGGTGTCGTGGTCCGTCAGGGCGAATGCGTCGAGGCCGGCGTCGGCCATGCGGCCGACCAGCACCGCCGGCGCATCGAGGCCGTCCGAAACCGTGGAGTGGCTGTGGAGGTCGATCTTCATGTCGGGCGCGGCATCGTATCGCGGGCGCCCGTCGTATAGAATTCGCCCCCCGCGGCGCCGTGCCGCGAGATCTTCCCGAAGGAGCTCGAGAATGGCCCTCCAGCCCGGCGACATGGCCCCCGACTTCACGCTCCCCTCGACGGTGGGCGACAAGATCACCCTCTCCGACTACCGCGGCAAGAAGAGCGTCGTGCTGCTGTTCTATCCGCTCGACTTTTCGCCCGTCTGCTCGGTCGAGACCAAGCAGTGCGCCGAGATGCTGCCCAAGACCGCATCCGACGACGTCGAGGTCATCGGCATCTCCATCGACTCGCTCTGGACGCACAAGGCCTTCGCCGCGGCGCAGGGCATCGCCTACCCGCTCGTCGCCGACTTCCACCCCAAGGGCGCGGTGGCCGAGAAGTACGGCGTCTACCTCGCCGACAAGGGCATCTCGGCGCGCACCGCCTTCATCATCGGCAAGGACGGCAAGATCAAGGAGATCGTCGGCGCCGACATCCCGGTCGCGCGCGACATCGCCGGAATCCTCGCCAAAGCGCGCGCCGCGTAGCCGGAACCTCGACAGACGGCGGATCCGCGAACGACCGGATGAAGAATCGCACTCCCATGAACGACGCGCCTTCGACCGTGCCGACCCTCGCCGACACCGACCGGATCCGCGACATCGCCGCGCACTTCCGCAAGATCATCGACCTGCTCGGCCTCGACGGGACGGACCCGAATCTCGCTCGAGACGCCCGAGCGCGTCGCCAAGATGTACCTCGAGCTCTTCCAGGGCCTCTCGGAAGGCGCCGAGCCGAAGGTCACGTTCTTTCCGAACGACGAGCACTACTCGGCCATGGTCATCGAGAAGGACATCCCGTTCTACTCGCTGTGCTCGCACCACTTCGTTCCGTTCTACGGGCACGCCCACGTCGCGTACATCCCGAACGAGTCGATCGTCGGCCTCTCGAAGATGGCGCGCATCGTCGAGTTCTACGCCCGCCGGCCGCAGCTGCAGGAGCGGCTGACCGAACAGATCGCGCGTTACATGGCCGACAAGCTCGACCCGCAGGGCGTGATGGTCGTCGTCGAGGCGCGGCACCTCTGCGTCGAGATGCGGGGGATCAAGAAGCCCGGCGCCGTGACGGTCACCTCGGCGATCCGCGGCATCTTCAACACGCAGTCCGTGCGCGAAGAGTTCCTGAAGCTGCTCGACCGGCGCGGCGCCTAGGCTCCCCTCAGCGCGCCGCCGTCACGTTCCGGTAGACCTTCCCGTCCTTCATCACGAAGGACACCTTCTCGAGCGCCTCGACGTTGGCGAGCGGGTCGCCCGCGACCGCCACGATGTCCGCGTCCGCGCCGGGCGCCACGACCCCGAGCGTCCCCGTCATCCCGAGCATCTCCGCCGAGCGCGAGGTCGCCGACTGGATCGCGGCCATGGGAGCCATGCCTTCCTTGACCATGTAGGCGAACTCCTTGGCCAGCGGCTCGGACCACGGAAAGCTGCCCGCGTCGGTGCCGAAGGCGATCTTGACGCCGGCCTTCAAGCGCCTTGCGGAGCGACGGCCCGTGCACCTCCGCGCGCTTGCGGTCCTTCGCTCCCGCCGGCGTGCCCTCGGGCGCCCAGTCGTAGAAGTACGGCATCATCGTCGGCACGAGCCAGGTCCCCTGGCGCACCATCTGCGCCACGGCGTCGTCGTCGAGGTCGAGGCCGTGCTCGATCGAGTCGCAGTGCCCGTCGAGCGCGCGGTGCAGGCCGACGCCGTTGTAGGCGTGGCAGGCGACCTTCCTGCCCCAGCCGTGCGCCTCGTCCACGACCGCCTTCAGCTCGGCGAGGGTCAGCGTGGGCTGGGCGGCCAGGTTGCCCTTCGCATCCACCCACGAGCGGTGGTTCATGTAGACCTTGATCCAGTCGGCGCCGTTCGAGAGCTGCTCGCGGGCCGCCTTGCGCGCCTCGATCGGGCCGTCGATCAGCTGGGCCCCGTGGGGAACGTCCACGTCGGGCGCGTAGCCGTCGAGGCTGTAGCCGCCCGTGGAGGAGATGGCGCGCGTGCAGACGAACATCCGCGGCCCCGCGACGTAGCCGCGCTCGATCGCCTGCTTCACGCCGACGTCGGCGTAGCCCGCCCCTTCCGTCTCGACGTCGCGGATCGTCGTGAAGCCCTGCTCGAGAAAGCGGCCGGCCAGCGCCGTGGCCCGGGCCGCCCGGAACGCGACGCTCTGCTTCAGGAGCTGCTCGTCGTAGTCCGCGCCGGCCGGATCCAGCAGGATGTGGGTGTGCGCGTCGATCATCCCGGGAAGCACGGTCGCGCCGGAGAGGTCGATCACCGTCGCGCCGGCCGGGGCGCTCGAAGCCGACCAGGCGCCGACGCTCTCGATCCGCCCGCCGCGCACGACGATCGCCTGGTCGCGCCGCGGCGCCCCGGAAGTGCCGTCGATGAGCGACCCGGCGCGGATCACGGTGACCGGCTCCGCCTTCGGGGCCTGCGCGGCGAGCGGCAGCGTCGCGGCGAGAAGGAACGACCCCAGAACAGCGGTACGGCGCATGGACACCTCCAGGAGCGGCATTCCACCACAGGCCGGGGAAATGTAGACTTCCGGCACGCTCGATGACACTCGCCGCCGGATCCCGCCTGGGGCCCTATGAAATCCTCGGCCAGATCGGCGCCGGGGGAATGGGCGAGGTCTACCGCGCGAGGGATCCGCGGCTCGGACGCGACGTCGCGATCAAGGTCCTCCCCGCCTCGTTCTCGAACGACGCGGATCGCCTCCGCCGCTTCGAGCAGGAAGCCCGGGCCGCCGGCGTCCTCAACCATCCCAACATCACGGCCGTCCTGGACATCGGCAGCCACGACGGCGCTCCGTACGTCGTCCAGGAGCTGCTGGAGGGCGAGACGCTGCGCTCGGCGCTTTCGGGCGGCGCCCTCTCCCCGCGCAGGGCCACCGACTATGCGACCCAGACTTCCCATGGTCTGGCCGCGGCGCACGAGAAGGGAATCGTTCACCGCGACCTGAAGCCCGAGAATCTCTTCGTCACGCAGGACGGGCGCATCAAGATTCTCGACTTCGGCCTGGCCAAGCTCACGCAGTTGGGAGAAGGCTCGGGGCCGCAGACCAACCTGCCGACCGCGACCGCCGGCACCGAGCCGGGCGTCGTCATGGGCACGCTCGGCTACATGTCGCCCGAGCAGGTCCGCGGCCGCCCCGCCGACGCCCGCAGCGACATCTTTTCGTTCGGCGCGATCCTCTACGAGATGCTGTCCGGCCGGCGCGCCTTTCAGGGCGACTCGGCCGCGGACACCATGTCGGCGATCCTGAAGGAAGACCCGCCGGACCCGTCCGTCGACCAACCAGGCCATCCCGCCGGGACTGGACCGGATCGTCCGGCACTGCCTCGAGAAGAATCCCGAGCAGCGCTTCCACGCCGCCCGGGACATCGCTTTCGCGATCGACGCGCTCTCCGGAACGTCCGGCGAGAAGGCCGCGCTTGTCCGCGCCGAGACGTACGCCGCGCCCGGCCGGCGTTCGCCGCCCTTCTCGCCCTCGCGGCCCTGGCCGCGGGCCTCGCGATCGGGCGACTGACCGCGCCCGCGCCGCCCGGATCCTCCCGAAATCCGGCCGCTGACGTTCTCCGGCAACGACGCGCAGCCCACCGCGTCGCCGGACGGGAAGACCGTCGCCTTTCAATCCCGGCGAGACGGCCACAGTCGCATCTGGCTCAAACAGATTGCGCTCGGGCGGCGAAGTGGCACTGACCGAGGGCCCGGGCGACTGGACGCCGCGCTTTTCGCCCGACGGTTCCAGCGTTCTCTTCGTGCGGTGGACGAACGAAGGGGCCGCCATCTACCGGGTGGCCGCGGTCGGCGGCGAGGCGCGTCGCGTGCTTGCCGATGCATACGCCGCGATCTGGTCGCCCGACGGAAGCCAGATCGGGTTCCTGCGCGAAGTGCCGAGAAGGGCACCAGGATCGGGATTGCGAGCGCGGACGGCAGCGGTGCCCGGATCATCGCGGAATTCCCGAGCGGCTTCGAGCTCACGCACCCGAGCTGGACGCCGGACGGCCAGGCGGTCCTCATCGTCCAGGACCCCGGCGCCGCGACGGCCGCCGGAATCATCTGGCGCATCCCGGTGGACGGCCGGCCGCGCAGCGTCCGTCGGCCCGGCGCAGCGCAGCGGCTCCCTGTCGTCGGTCGCGTGGTCCGGAGACCGAATGGTCTACATGCAGGACCGCGGCCGTGACCGCCAACGTCGCGCTCGACGACGGGCCGCGTCCTCCTTCAGAAACCGGGCGCAAAGGACGCCCGGACGCTGTTGTACGTGGCCAACCGGGCGGAGACCCTCGACATCCTGGGGACGGGCAGTCTCGTCTTCGACTCGAGATCGTGCAGAGTCAGACGCTGCGAGAAGTGCAGCCCGCAGACGCCGAGCGCCGGCCTTCCGGTCCGCTGGATCAGCCGCGGAAAGACGACGAATCGGCAGCCCCTCTACTCACCGGACGGCGAAGCGCATCGTCTTCGCGTCCGACCGGTACGGCAACTTCGACATCTGGGACGTCGAGCCTCAAGACGGGAACCGAGCGACAAGCTGACCGAGGATCCCGGCGAGGACTGGGATCCGGCGATCTCGCCGGACGGCAAGCACCTGCTCTGGAGCTCGAACCGGACCGGCCACTTCGAGGCCTGGATCGCCAACGCGGACGGTAGCGAGCCGCAGGGTCCTGACCCGCGATGGTTTGGACGCCGAGAATCCGGCCATGACTCCGGACGGCCAGTGGGTCATCTACACCTCGGCCAATCCGGCGCGCTCGGGCCTCTGGAAGATCCATCCGGACGGCACCGCCGACACGCGGATCGTGGCGGCGAGCCTCGTGCACCCCGAAATTTCGCCCGATGGCCGCTTCGTCCTCTATCACCTGCCCAACGACGCCACACACGTCGTCCGGCTCGAGGACGGCAAGATCCTGCCCTTTCGCATCAACCTGAAGGGCGGACCATGGGTCGGACGTGCGCGGTGGATGCCCGATGGAAAGCGAATCGCGTATGTGGCGCGGCGACGCGAATGCCCGCACGGTGGGCGTCTACACGCAGGAATTCTCCGAAGCAGGCCGCGGACACCTCTGCGAGCCGGCAGCCCCTCGCCGGCTTCGAGCTCGATCACCCGACGGAGAGCTTCGGGATCTCGCCGGACGGAACGCGGGATCGTCCTTTCCGAGTTCCACGGGTCGAGCGACATCATCATCGCCACCGGTGTGCCGGGGATAAAGAGGGGCAGTTAGCAGTATAAAATAAGTAAATTACTACGATTTCCTTATTTCATTAGGCTCCGAATCGACCTCAAGCCCTCGAGCGTCCGCACCCCGTGCCAGCAGTAGTTGTCCCCGTCCACGAAGACGCGCCGCGTGTGGCTCCCGAAGAGCTTCTCGACGAGCGCCCCGTGCTTCTCCTCGGCAAAGGGAAACGGCTCGCTCGGGAAGATGTGCAGCTCCGCCTCCCGGGCGAGCGCCTCGGACGGATGGGTCGTGGGATACCGGACGGCCTCCCTGCCGTAGACGTTCTCGCCGCCGACCAGGCGGAGCAGGTCCGCGACGTAGGTGTCGTCCGAGATCGTCATCCAGGGGTCCTTCCAGATCCAGTACGCGTACCGGAACGCGGGCCGCGGCGGGCTCCGCGGTCGAGCGCGTTCAACTCCGACTCCACGCGCCCCGCCACCTCGTCCGCCTCGGCGCTCGTTCCGAGCAGGCGCCCCCACTGCCGGATCGCCTCGGGAACCTCGGCGACCGTCTTGGGCAGCGTGACGTCCACCTCGATCCCCGCCTCGCGCAGCGCCTCGACGTCCTCGCGCCGGTTCTCCTCGGCGTTGGCAAAGACGAGGTCGGGCTTCAGGTCCAGGATGCGCGCGATGTCGGGGCTCTTGGTCCCGCCCACGCGCGGGAGTCCCCAGAGCATGCCGCTCGGCCGCGTGCAATAGCGCGTCACGCCGACGAGGCCCTTCAAGCCCCCGATGGCGACGATCGTTTCGGTGATGGACGGGCAGAGGGAAACCACCCGCTTCGCAGGCACGGGAGAAGTCTATGCCGGGATCTTTGGTTACACTCAGCGAAGTTTGGACGTATCCGCCCGGGACCTCGCCCTGCTCCTTCGGTCTCGCCACCCCCTCGTGGTGTGCGAGACCGTCGAAGAGCAACGCTTCGAATCCCTCGTCCGCGAGGTTTCGAGCGGCCTGACCATGCCCCTCTGGACCTGGAGCGCCGCGAGCGGCCTCTGCCCCGCCCACCCGCAGGAGGCCGAGGGGACGGTCGACCTGGCCGTCGCCCTGCGCGCGATCCGCAAGACCAGCGGCGAGGGGACGTTTCTCCTCAAGGACCCGATGGCGCACCTCGAGGCCCCCGCGACCCTCCGGCTCCTGCGGGAGACCGCCCAGGAGTTCGCCGGGTCCGCGCGCACGATCGTCATGGTCGGTCCGGCGATGCCCGAGAAGCCGGAGCTCGCCGACATCGCCGTCCGCTTCGAGTTCGCGCTGCCCGGCGCCGACGAGCTGCGCGACCTGCTGACGCGCGTGGTGCGGCGCCTGCCCCGGGAGACCCCGTCGGTGCGCGTCGAGCTCTCGCGGGCCGACGCCGAGGGCATCGTCGCGGACCTGCAGGGGCTGACCATGTTCGAGGCGGAGCGGGCGCTCGCCCGCGCGATCGTCGAGGACAACGCCCTGACGGTGGCCGACCGGCCGCGGATCCGCGAGACGAAGAAGAACCTGGTCGAGGGCGGCGGGATGCTCGAGTTCATTCCGACGCCCGAGGGCCTCGACCAGGTGGGCGGGCTCGCTGAAGCTCAAGAAGTGGATCGCCACGCGCAAGGCGGGCCTGCTGCCCGCGGCCGGCGAGAAGCCGCTCGATCCGCCCGAAGGGCATCCTGCTGCTCGGCGTGCAGGGCTGCGGCAAGAGCCTCGCCGCCAAGGCGATCGCCTCGGCCTGGGGGCTGCCGCTGCTCGCGCTCGACTCGGGCAAGCTGCTGGCGCCCTTCATCGGCGAGTCCGAGCGCAACCTGCGCGACGCCCTGCGCCGCGTCGAGCGCATGGCGCCCTGCGTCCTGTGGATCGACGAGATCGAGAAGGCCTTCGCGTCGTCGCGCTCCTCGGAATCCGACGGCGGCGTCTCCAAGCGGCTGATCGGGATGCTGCTCGTGTGGATGCAGGAGCGCGCCTCCCGCGTCTTCCTCGTGGCCACGGCCAACGCGGTCGACGAGCTGCCCCCCGAGATGATGCGCAAGGGCCGCGTCGACGAGGTCTTCTTCGTGGACCTGCCGGGCCCCGACGCCCGCGCCGAAATCTTCCGCCTCCACCTGGCGCGGCGCTCGGAGGATCCGACGCGCTTCGACCTGCCGGCGCTGGCGAAGTCGTCCGACGGATTCTCCGGGCGCGGAGATCGAACAGGCGATCGTGTCCGCCCTCTACGAGGCGCGCGCCGGCCGCTTCCCGCTCGACACGAGCGCGATCCTCGTCGCGCTGCGGTCGACGCGCCCCCTCTCCGTCGTCCGCGGCGAGTCCATCACCGCCCTGCGGGCCTGGGCGGCGGGCCGCTGCGTCCTGGCGGACTGACCTCCCTTTCTCTCCGGCATTCCGCGGGTTCGCAAATCGTATCGTATTACGATATATTCGCTTCCGTGGAGCGAGCTCGGCGACTACTCGACGGACCGGCGGGTCCTGCCGCTCGCCGCCGGGCGCGGCCGTCATCGGGGTCCTCGGAGCGCTCGCCGCCGCCGCGCTGATCTGGCTGATCAACGTCATCACGAATCTCGCCTACGGCGGCCGCCTCTCGTCGGCGGCGGCCACGCCGACGGATTACGTCCTCGGCGCGGGCAGCATCCTCATCCCGGTCGTCGGCGGGCTCATCATCGGCGCGATGGCCCGCTAGGGCTCCCCGAAGATCCGCGGCCACGGCATCCCGGAGGCCCTCGAAGCGATCCTGATCGGCCGCAGCCGGCTCGACGCGAAGGTGGCCGTCCTCAAGCCCGTCTCCTCCGCCATCTCGATCGGCACCGGCGGTCCCTTCGGCGCGGAGGGACCGATCATCATGACCGGCGGAGCGCTCGGCTCGCTCTTCGCGCAGCTCTTCCACCTCTCCGCCGCCGAGCGCAAGACCCTCCTCGTGGCCGGGCGCGGCGGCGGGCATGGCGGCCGTCTTCGCCTCCCCGATCGCGGCGACGCTGCTCGCCGTCGAGCTTCTGCTCTTCGAGTGGAAGCCGCGCAGCTTCATCCCCGTCTCCGTCGCAGCGGTCGTCGCCGCGGCGGCCCGCGTCCCGCTGCTGGGCGCCGGGCCCGTCTTTCCGGTTCATCCCCACCGCCCCCTGCCCGCCGTCGACCTCGCCGCCGCGGCGGTCCTCGGGATCGCCGCCGGCTTCGGCTCCGGCCTGCTCACGGTGCTCGTCTACGGCTGCGAAGACCTCTTCCAGAAGCTTCCGATCCACTGGATGTGGTGGCCGGCGATCGGCGGGCTCTGCGTCGGCGTCGGCGGCCTCATCGATCCGCGCGTCCTCGGCGTCGGCTACGGGACGATCCACGCGCTGCTCGCGCGGAGACGTTGCGCCGAAGGCCGCGGCGAGCCTCGTCGTCGCGAAAGCCGTGGTCTGGTCGCTCGCGCTCGGCTCCGGCACGTCGGGCGGCGTCCTCGCGCCGCTGCTCATGATGGGCGGCGCGCTCGGCTCGCTCGCGTCCGCGGTGCTGCCGCACGGGGATGCCGGTCTCTGGGCGATGCGTCGGGATGGCCGCCATGATGGGCGGCACCATGCGCTCTCCCCTGACGGCGATGTTCTTCGCCGTCGAGCTGACGCACGACTGGAACCTGCTTCCCGGGCCTGCTCGTCGCCTGCGTGGCGGCCTACGCCGTCACCGTCCTCCTGATGCGCCGCTCCATCCTGACCGAGAAGGTCGCCCGGCGCGGCCACCACGTCTTCCGCGAGTACGCGGTGGACCCCTTCCACGTGCACCGCGTCGGCGAGGTCATGGACCGGCGCGTGCCGACCGTGCCGACGTCCATGAGCGTGCACGAGCTCGCGCGCCGGGTCGCCGGCGCCGATCCGGAGCTCGCCCGGCGCCAGGGCACGCCGATCGTGGACTCGGCCGGCCGCCTCGTCGGCATCGTGACGCGCAGCGACCTGATGCGGGCGCTCGACCGGGAGCCCGCGGGCGCCACAGGGGTTCTCGAGGCGGGCTCCCGGCGGCTCGTCGTGGCCTACGAAGACGAGCTGATCGCCGAGGCGGTGGAGCGCATGCTCTCCAACGACGTCGGCCGGCTCCCGGTCGTCTCCCGGGAGGACCCCACCCGCCTGGTCGGCTACCTCGGGCGCGCGGGCGTCGTCGCCGCCCGCCAGCGGCTCATCGACGACGAAAGCATCCGCGAGAGAGGAAGCGTCGCTGTCACTTCGTGACGCTGTAGACGAGCGCCAGCCCCTTCGGGTCCGCCTCGGCCCCGCCGAGATACCGGTGCAGCCAGTCCATGACGGTGTTGTGCCAGAGGCACGAGTTGCCGGGCTTCAGCACCCAGTGCCCCTCGTCCGGGAACGTCAGCAGCTTCGACGGCACGTTCTGGACCTGGAGCGCGGTGAAGAGCTGCAGACCCTGGCCGAACGGCACGCGGTAGTCCCGCTCGTTCGTGATCACGAGCATCGGCGTCTTGAAGTGGCCGGCGGACTCCATCGGGCTCCACTTGCGGTACTGGTCCGAGTTCCACGGCCAGCCCTTGAACTCCCAGTTCGGGAAACCAGAGCTCCTCGGTCTCGAGGTTGGCCGAGGCGAGGTCGAAGATGCCGTCGTGCGAGACGAGCACCTTGAAGCGCTGCGTGTGGCCGGCGATCCAGTTGACCATGTAGCCGCCGTACGAGGCGCCCGCGGCGCCGATGCGCGTCTTGTCGACGTACGGCAGCGACTCGAGGTCGTCGGCCTGGCGCATCAGGTCGTCGTAGACCAGGCCGCCCCAGTCGCCGCTGATCGCGTCGAGGAAGTCCTGGCCGAAGCCGGTCGAGCCGCGCGGGTTGGCCGCGTAGACGACGTAGCCGTAGGCCGCCCAGACCTGCGGGTTCCAGCGGTACGACCAGCCGTCCACCCACGCGCCCTGCGGGCCGCCGTGGATGAGGAAGACCGCCGGATACTTCTTCGCCGGATCGAAGCCCGGGCGGCTTGACCACCCACGCCTGGAGCTTGCGGCGATCCGAGGAGTCCGTGAAGCGCTCCGAGACCTCGCCGAGCGTCAGCTCGCGGAACAGCGCGTCGTTGACGTGCGTGAGCGCCGCCGGCGCCTTGCCGTCGAGGCCCACGCTCCAGAGCTCCGCGGCGCGCGACAGCGTGCTCGTGCCGAAGAAGACGCGCCCGCCCGCGACGGCGAGGCCCGCGATCGAGCCGCCGGTCCACAGCGGCGCCGGCGCGCCGCCCGCGAGCGCGACGCGGTACAGCGTCTCGCGGCCGCGCACCTGGGACGCGAAGAGGATCGCCTTCGAGTCCGGCGTCCAGCGGAAGTCGTCCACCCAGAAGTCGAAGTCGTCCGTCAGGCCGCGCACCGCCCCGGTCGTCCGGTCGAAGAGCATCAGGCGGAAACGGTCGGCTTCGAAGCCGGCCCGCTTCTGCGAGCGGTACGCGATCCACTTGCCGTCGGGCGAGTAGCGCGGCGAGCGCGTCGAACGCCGGATTCGCGGCCGTCACGTTCTTCGGCGCCGCGCCGCCGGCCATGGACACGAGGAAGAGATCGGCGTTGGTCGAGAGGGCCTCGACCTTGTCGGGATTCGAGGCGTAGACGAGCTCGCGCCCGTCGGGCGAGACGGCCCAGTCCTCGCCGCCGCCGACGGAGAAGGGCGGCGCGTCGCGATCGCCCGGCGTCAGGTCGACCGCGGCTCCTCCGCGCGACCGGCGCCTTCCAGATGTGCGTCCGCGTCCCGTCCTTCCAGGAATCCCAGTGGCGGAAGAGCAGGCGCTCGGCGACCCGCGCCTTGACCTTCGACTCGGCGCGGGCCTTGAGCGTCTTCTCGAGGCAGGCCGTGTCGGTGCAGTCGGGGAAGACGTCCGAGGCGAAGACGAACCAGGCGCCGTCGGGCGACCAGCTGTAGCCGTTGACCTCGGTGGGAAACGCGGTCGCCTTGACCGGATCGCCGCCCGCCAGGTCCATGACCCAGATCTGCGAGGAGCCGTCGCGGTTCGAAAGAAACGCGAGCTTGCGGCCGTCCGGCGAGTACTTCGGGTCGGAATCCCGCTTCTCGCCGGAGGTCATCCGCTGCGCCTCGCCGCCCGCGGCGGGAGCGACCCAGATGGCCGAACGCGAGGTGTTGGCCTCGACGTCCGGGGTGGACACCGCGTAAGCGACCGACCGGCCGTCCGGGGAGGCCGAAAAGCCTCCGACGCGCCGGACCTTCGCCAGCTCCTCGAAGCGGACCGGGCCGGTCCGCGGCCAGCAGGGCCGGAGCGGACACGGCGAGGCAGACGGCCGCCAGACGAAAGAAGCGCATGCAGGATCCTCCCGGCGGGGGATTCTACCGGTGCAAACGCATCATGCCGAGGGAAACATCGCTTTGGTATCATCCCTTTCCCGCGGGTCGCCACCCGCCAAAGGAGACGCATGTCGACCGCCGTTCTCGAGGAAAAGCGCTCGGAGTCCGCGGGCCGGACGCCGGTGATCAACGACTTTTCGATCCACGTCGCCACGGCCAACGGCTCGGGAAGCCAGTCTTCCAACAGCATCCTGATGCGGTCGATCTTCCAGATGGGGATCCCCGTCTCGGGCAAGAACCTGTTCCCCTCCAACATCCAGGGGCTGCCCACCTGGTTCACGATCCGCGCCTCGAAGGAGGGCTTCATCGCCCGGCGGCGCGACGTGGGCGTGCTCATCTGCATGAACCCCGAGACGGCGCACGAGGACGTCCGCTCGGTCGCGCCGGGCGCGGCCGTGATCTACGAGGAGAACCTGAAGCTCGACACGCTGCGCAACGACGTCGTCTTCTACCCGGTCCCCTTCTCGAAGCTCGTGCTCGAGCTCGTCCAGGACGGCAAGCTGCGCCGGCTGGCCGTCAACATGATCTACGTCGGCGTCGCCGCGTGGCTGCTCGACGTCGACATGGGCGAGATCGAGAAGGCCGTCGCCAAGCAGTTCAAGAGCAAGGCCGCGGCCGTCGAGATCAACATGACCGCCATCCGCGGCGGCCTCGACTGGGCGCAGAAGAACCTGACCAAGCGCGACCCCTTCCGCTTCGAGCGGATGAACGCGACGGCCGGCAAGATCATCATCGAGGGCAACGCCGCCGGCGCGATCGGCTGCATGATGGCCGGCGTCCAGTTCCTCGCCTGGTACCCGATCACGCCGTCGTCCTCGCTGGCCGAGTCGCTCATCGACTACGCCGGCAAGTACCGGCTCGATCCGGAGACCGGCCAGCCCACGCTCTCGGTCGTCCAGGCCGAGGACGAGCTCGCGGCGCTCGGCATGGTGCTCGGCGCGGGCTGGGCGGGCGCCCGCGCGATGACGACGACCTCGGGCCCGGGCATCTCGCTCATGTCGGAGTTCACCGGCCTCGGCTACTACGCCGAGGTTCCGGCGGTGATCGTGGACGTCCAGCGCGTCGGCCCCTCGACGGGCCTGCCCACGCGCACGATGCAGGGCGACATCACCTCGACCTACTACCTCGGCCACGGCGACTCGCGCCACATCCTGCTGCTGCCGGGCTCCGTCGAGGAGTGCTACAGCATGGCGCATGGACGCCTTCGACCTGGCCGAGCGCTTCCAGACGCCGGTGTTCCTGATGAGCGACCTCGACCTCGGGATGAACAACTGGATGGCCGAGCCCCTGCCCTACACGGACCGGCCGCTCGACCGCGGCAAGGTCCTGCGGACCAAGGCCGAGCTCGACGCCCACATCGCGAAGTACAAGGAGTTCGCCCGCTACCGCGACGTGGACGGCGACGGCATCCCCTGGCGCACGCTGCCGGGCTTCATGGACGCGCCGGCCGCGACCTACTTCACCCGCGGCTCGGGCCACAACGACCGCGCGCAGTACACGGAGCGGCCCGACGACTACAAGAACAACATGGACCGGCTGGCGCGCAAGCTCGAGACGGCGCAAGAAGTACGTGCCCAAGCCCGTCGTCTCCGACGGATCCGGCTCGCGCATCGGCATCATCGCCTACGGCTCCTCCGACTTCGCCGTCGAGGAGGCGCGCGTGATCCTCGGCCGCAAGGGCACGAAGACCGACTACCTGCGCCTGCGCGCGCTCCCCTTCACGCCCGAGGCGGCCGCCTTCATCGCCGCCCACGACCGCGTCTACGTCATCGACCAGAACCGCGACGGACAGATGTACGACCTGCTCCGACTCGAGATCGGCGGCAACACGGACCGGCTGCGCTCCATCCGCCACTACGACGGTTTCCCCCTCGACGCCGAGACGGTGATCGAAGGGATCGAGGCCGGGGAGAAGAACTGATGTCCTCCACCGCAGAACCCAAGGCACCTCCCGTCAACCGCGCCGGCCTGACCGTCAAGGAATACGGCGGGTCCAAGTCGACGCTCTGCGTCGGCTGCGGCCACGACGTCATCACGCGCCAGATCACGCAGGCGCTCTACGAGATGTCGATCCCGCCCTTCAAGGTCGCGAAGATGTCGGGCATCGGCTGCTCCTCCAAGACGACCGCCTACTTCGCCGACCGCGGCCACGGCTTCAACGCCGTCCACGGCCGGATGCCCGCGGTCGCCACGGGCGCCATGATGGTCAACCCCTCGCTGCTCGCCATCGGCGTCTCCGGCGACGGCGACACGGCCTCGATCGGCGCGGGCCAGTTCGTCCACCTGCTGCGCCGCAACGTCCCGATGGTCTACATCGTCGAGAACAACGGCGTGTACGGCCTGACGAAGGGGCAGTTCTCGGCCACGGCCGACGCCGGCTCGAAGCTGAAGACGGGCGCCGTCAACGACCTGCCCGCGATCGACCTCTGCGCGATGGCGATCGAGCTCGGGTGCGGGTACGTCGCGCGGTCCTTCTCGGGCGACATGAAGCAGCTCGTCGGCCTGCTGAAGGGCGCCATGGCGCACCGCGGGACGGCGCTGCTCGACGTGGTCTCCCCCTGCGTCACGTTCAACAACCACGACAGCTCGACGAAGTCGTACAAGTGGGCCAAGGACCACGAGATCCCGATCCACGAGATCGGCTTCGTCCCCTACTTCGAGGACATCACGGTCGACTACGACCCGGGCACGACCCAGGACGTGGCGCTCCACGACGGTTCCCACATCCGCCTGCGCAAGCTGCGCGCCGACTACGACGCGACCGACAAGCGCAAGGCGATCGCGCTCTGCATGGAGGCCGCGGAGAAGACCGAGTTCCTGACCGGCCTGATCTACGTCGAGCCCGCCAAGAAGGATTTCCTCGCGCTGTCCGGGGTCGGCAGCCAGCCCATCGTCGAGATGCCCGAGTCGCGCCTGCGGCCGCCGAAGAAGGCGCTCGACGAGATCATGGAGTCGCTGAAATAAGCCGCCCCACTCCGTCTGCTCGCCGCGGCCGTCCTCGCCGGCGCCGCGATCCTCGTCGGCGCCGCGCCCAAGCCCACGGCGGCGCCCACCAACTCCTGCACGACCTGCAAGGAGCGCCGCCCGACGCTCGACCCGGCGAAGTTCCAGAAGGGCTACGAGGCCGAGGTCGCCGAGGGCTACGCCATCGCGAAGAAGTATCCTGCCACGCTCGACAAGATCCACTGCTTCTGCGAGTGCGCCGAGAGCCCGATGTTCCATCACAAGACCCTGCTGACCTGCTACACGGACATGCACGCCGCGGGCTGCGGGATCTGCCTGTCCGAGGCGCGGCTGGCCGCGCAGTTGAAGGACAAGGGCGTCTCGGACGCCGAGATCGCGGTCACCGTCGAGTCCGTTCACCGCACCGACGGGCACGCGCCCACCCGCTGACTCAGAACTCGACGACCACCGGCACGGGGCCGGCCCACGCGTTGGCCGCGATCAGGTTGTAGGCTCCGACCGATTCGATCACCACGAGATCGCCCGCGCGAGCTCGGCCGATCCGTTCGCCCGTCGAGAACACGTCCAGGCCGACCGGCAACGGTCCGGCGACCGCGAGGCGCGGCCCGGCGCCCCGCCGGGGTACGGGCGTGAACGTGTGGCGGCCCCGCGGCACGAAGTACTGCGTGGGCGAGCCGGGAAGCGTCCACGTGGACCGTTCTTCCCGCCGCGAGGACGACGCGCGTCACGAGGTGGAAGGCGTCCGACGCGATCGCCCTGCCGGGCTCGACGAACACCCTGGCTCCGGGGACCGAGCGCGCGGCCTCGCGCGCGATCGCGCGCAGAAACGCCTCCGGGCCGACGGGCCGGGTCCGAACGCGGCCGCGCCCGATCCCGCCGGGCCTCGCCCGCCGCGGGAAAACCTCCCCCCACGTCGAGGACGGCCGGCGCGGCCCCGAAGTCCCCGAGCGCGCGCCACGCGCTCGGCGGCCGCGCGGATCGCCGCGGTGTGCCCCGCGGGCCCCGCCAGGCCCGTCCCCAGATGAAAGGCGAGCCCGGCCGGGGGCGGCAGGCCCTTGCGCGCAGATGCGCCGCGCGAGCGCGAGCAGCTCCCGCGCTTCCATGCCGAAACGCCCCTGTTCCGGCTCGGCGGACTTCGGACGCAGGCGAAGCAGATACTTCGGCGCGACGCGAAGCGTCCGCGGCCGCCGAGAGGGTCGCCGCCGCGTCCTCGGGCGAGTCCGCGACGACCCAGCCGCCCGACGCGAGGACCCGCAGGAGCGAACGAGGATCCTTGGCCGGCCCCTGAAAAACGATCCGCTCGCCGGAAAGGTGCGAGCGGGCTTGCTCGACGTCCGCTGCGACGGTCACCTCGGCTCCCAGGCCTCCGCGCTGCGCGAGATCCAGGAGCGCCGGGTGGCGATTGCACTTGTACGGGTAGAAGACCTCCGCGAAGTCGCCCGCCAGACCCCGCCAGCGGCGGATGTTCTCGCGCGCCCCCTGCCGGTCGAAGAGGTAGAAGGGCGTGGCGTGGTCGCGAGCGGCGCGAAGGGCCGCCCGGATCAGGCGGTCGCGCGCGCGCTTTCCAGCCATCGTGAAGCCGCGAGGCGGTCGATCTTGCCCGAGTCCGTCCGCGGGATCTCCGCGATGGCCACGATCCGGCGCGGGCGCGCGAAGGCCGGCAGCTGCCGGCTGCGCATGCTGTCGCAGCTCTTCCAGCGTCGACGCCGATGCGTCGCGCGAGACGACCAGGACTCCGAACGCCCGCTCGAAAGGTGCCGCGGCCGCCGCGACGACCGCCGGGTGCCCGGCCATCACGGCCTCCACCTCCTCGGCGCAGACGACCCGATCGCCGACCGTCAGGGCGAACGCGAGCCGGCCGCGGACGCAGAGCTCGCCGTTCGCATCGAGGAAGCCGACGTCGCCGGTGCAGAGCCGCCCCTCGGCGTCGAAGGGAGACGGATCGTCGTCGAAGAGGTACCCGGGAAACACCGCCGCCCCCGAGACGCGGATCTCTCCCGGCTCGCCGGCGGCGCAGGGCACGCCGTCCTCGCCGACGATCTGGACCGAAAGTCCCGGCGCCGGGACGCCCACGGATCCTGCCCGGCGCGGGCGCGCCACGGGCTGGCGGGCCCCGAGGCCGGCCGACTCCGTCATGCCGTATCCGGCACGGACGAGGACGCCGCGCTCGCGCTCGACACGGTCGGCGCCGGCGGAGTCCAGCGCCCCTCCGCCGCACAGCAGCACCCGCAGGCGGCCGGTTCACCGTGGCGTCCCGCCAGAGGCACCAGCGCGCTCGGGAGCAGCGCCAGCGTGGCTCCCAACCGCGCCGCTTCCCCCAGCGGGTCTCTCCGGGCCGGGTAGAAGATGGCCTCGGCGCCGACGGCCAGGGCGTTCAGTCCGCCGCGCACGAAACCGAGAATCTGCGCCGGAGACAGTCCGATCGCCACCCGGTCTTCGCTCGAGACCTCGCCCCACGCCTCGAACGCGAGGGCCGCCGCCGCCAGGTTCGCCGTCGGTGAGCGGTACGGCGCGGCCGGAACCCGCGCTTCCCGAGGAGTAGAAGACCGTCGCACCCACGGGCGCGCGCAGGGCGGCCAGCCGCGCGTCGCGTTGCGCGCGCAGGGCCGCGGGAGTCCCGGCCGGATGGGCGACGGCGCCGCGGCCGCCGAGACGCGCGGCGAAGAACTCCGTCATGAAGGCGATCGGGTCGGCGGCCTCGAGCGCCACGAATCCGCTGGCGGCGGCGAGCTCGTCGGCGCGGCGATCGACGCCCTCGGCGAACGCCGCATAGGTGATCGCGCGGCCCCCCGCCGAAATCGCCCGAGATTCCGGTCGCCGGCGCGCCGCCTCGCGGATGCGCTCGAAGAGGATCATTGCGGGAGGTGGAGGTTGCCGTAGACGACGCCGTCGAGATCGGCGGGCGACGCCTTCGCCACTTCCTCGAAAGCCCGCGCGAACCCGGCGCATGCTGCCGCGTCGTCGCCGCCGAGCACCGGACCGACCGTCAGCGTCCAGCGCCCCGACGGCATCGTGACGAAGGCAGCTCGACACGGCACGCCGGCCGCGCGCGCCAGCCGGAACGGCCGCGGATCGACCGAGAGCGGACCTCCGAGCAGGCGGAACGCCACGCCGCCGCGCTCGGGCAGATCGGCGGCCGCAATCAGGCTTCCCGGCTTCAGCGCCGAGCGCAGACGATGGACGTCGGAGGACGAAAAGGCATGCGGGAAAGGCAGGGAATGCCTGAGGTCGAACGTGCGGTCGTGCGCCGCGGCCACCGCCCGTTCCCGGTTGTAGGGGCCGAGCACCGTCGCCGCCGGGATGCCGCGGGCGCGCAGCGCATAGCGCAGCACTTGCAGCGAACCGATGTGCCCGGTCACGTAGACGCAGGGAGCGGGTTCCGGCGCCGGACCATCCAGTCGCAGGTTCCACCGGCCGCTCGCCAGCGCGCGGGCGGCGTGGCGTCCGAGCTCCCGGCGTTGACGGGCGGCAGGCCATCCGGGGTCCTCGGGCAGGCCGGGAAAGACCGAGGCCAGCTGCCGCCACCGCTCGGGCGACACGCCGGTGAGCGAGCGCACCCGCAATTCGCGCGCCCGGGCGGACAGGGCCGGCAGCCGCGGCGCCAGCGCGTGGACGATGCTCCTCATCGCGCGGCGGCCGATGCGAAGACCATCGTCCACGGCACTTCGCAGCCCGTGCCGGACTCGACGGCCCCGAGCTCGTCGAGCCCCGCCTCCAGGTCCTCCGGTCGCGTTCGCGACCCGCAGTCCGAAGAGCTCTCGCAGGAACGCGAGCGCGGCGCCCCGGTCCGCGAAGCGCCACGCCACACGGACCTCCTCGGACCGGACGTCCCGTCCGCCGGCATCCGCGAGAAAGCCCGCGAGCACCGGCGGCTCGTAGAAGCGCCCGGCGTGCCCCTCTTCGGTGTGCACATCGACGAATCCGTTCAGGAAGCGGGCGGCTTTCGAACCTGCCGCCACGTCTCCGACGGCAATCCGGCCCCCCGGCTTCGTGACGCGCAGCATTTCGGAGGCGAATCGCCGCGGATCCTCGGCGTGATGCAGGACCGCGAGACAGCCGCCGGCCGCAAAGGCCCCGTCGGGGAACGGTAGCGATTCGTACCGAACCACCGCCCGCAACGCGTAGCCCGATGCCTCCGCGAGAAAGCGGGGGGACTCGTCACAGCCGAAAACAGCCTCCGTCATGCCGGCGGCCGCGGCGCGCTTGCGCCAGGAACCCTCCGCCCGCTCCGACGTCGAGCCACGGTCCCGAGGGCGGTCCGTCCCAGTGCGCGAGCAGGGCGCTGGCCTCCGCGGCGCGCGCGAGCGGGTAGGTCCGGTTGGCGAGGTTGTATCGGCGGCCACGGCCGTCGAAAAGGGAGCGATATTCGGAGGCGCTTGTCATGGACTTTGGAGACGCGATCCGGACGCCCGAGCCGACCCCTCGCCGCTAGGCCGAGAACGCCTTCTGCGCCTGGGACGGGGCGTTCAACGGTCCGGCGCCGGGATCGCGGTCCGGGAGCCGGATTCCTTCCTCCCGCAGCCGGTCGCGCTCGCCGCTGCCGTTCAAGACGGGCAGCAGCGACGCATCCGACGGCGGCGTCGTGCCGTCGCCGGGATAGTACGGACGGTATCCGTAGCCGTGCTTTTCAATCTCTTCCTTCGTCTCGCGCAGGCGATCGATCGAGAAGACCGCGTCCTCGCGGGTGAAGAAGGCCATCTCGTAGTTGCGCGTCATCCAGATCGCGTCCTTGGGGCACGCATCGACGCAGAAGCCGCAGAACACGCAGCGCATCATGTCGATGTCGAACACGACCGGGTACTTCTCGTACGCGATCTTCGGATGCTCGCCCGCGACGATCGTGATGCACTCGGCCGGGCACGCCTGCTGGCACATGTAGCAGGCCACGCACTTCATCGTGCCGTCCTCGCGGGTCTTCAGGATGTGCTTGCCGCGGAAGCGGCCCGAGTACTTGCGCCGGATCTCGGGGTACAGGATGGTCGGCATGCCCTTCATGTTGGCGAGGTTGCGCAGGAGGTGACGCAGGGTCACCGCCATGCCCCGCACGATCTCGGGAATGTAGAGCTTCTGCAGAAGGGTCAGACGGTTCGGAACCCGCCGGCCGACGTCGATCACGCCGCCGCTCATCGGTCGAGCTCCCCCGCGATGATGTTGAGCGTGCCGAGCGTGGCGACGGCGTCCGACACCGTGCCGCCGACGACGATCTCCTGGAACGCCGCCATGTTCGGGAAGCAGGGCGGGCGGACCTTCAGGCGGTAGGGGCCGCCGCGCCCGTCCGACACCGCGTAGAAGCCGAGCTCCCCGTTGCCGCCCTCGATCCACTCGTAGCGCTCGCCGGCCGGCACCCGGATGCCTTCCATGGTGAGCTTG
This sequence comes from uncultured Acidobacteriota bacterium, assembly GCA_963843325.1. Classification (GTDB taxonomy): domain Bacteria; phylum Acidobacteriota; class Thermoanaerobaculia; order UBA5066; family Gp7-AA6; genus DAHUXD01. The sequence continues at coordinate 151,034 of CAWJKC010000008.1, read as the reverse complement.
AAGTGGTAGATCAGCGATTCCATGTCGTGGTACACGGCGTCCTTGGGCGGCAGCACGACGCGCCAGTCGTCGGAGTTGATGGGGCCCGACGACGGGAACACGTCGAGGGCCTGCCGGATGATCTTGAGCGACTGGCGCATCTCCTCGATGCGAACGAGGTAGCGCGCGAAGTTGTCGCCGTCCTGCGAGACCGGGATGTCCCAGTCGAACTTGTCGTAGAAGTCGTAGGGGTGCGCCCGCCGCACGTCGTACGGGACGCCGGAGGCGCGCAGCATGGGCCCCGTCATTCCCCACGCCACCGCCTGCTCCTTCGTCACGACGCCCGTGCCCGAGAGGCGGTTGCGGATGATCCGGTTGTTGGTGACGAGGGTCTCGACGTCGTTGATCAGCGTCGGGATCGTCTCGAGCAGCCGGCGGCAGCGCGCCACGAAGTCGTCCGGGCACGTCGACGGCCAGGCCTCCGACGCGCACGTACGACACCGTCAGGCGCGCGCCGCAGCAGGCCTCGAGCAGGTCGTAGATCTCCTCGCGGTTCTGGTAGAGGTAGACGAAGTTCGTCAGGGCGCCGATGTCCACGAGGTTCGCGCCGATGCAGACGCAGTGATCCATGATCCGCGAGAACTCGGAGAGGATCGTGCGGGCGAGGCGGCCGCGGTCCGGCACCTCCACGCCGAGCATCTTCTCGACGGTCCGCACGTACCCGACCCCGTTGATCATCGCGGACACGTAGTTCAGCCGGTCCGTGTAAGGGAACGACCTGGTTCCAGTGGTGCTTCTCGGCCATCTTCTCGAAGCACCGGTGCAGGTAGCCGATCATCGTCTCGGCGCGGACGATGCGCTCGCCGTCCAGCCGCGCCGACGAGGTGGATGATGCCGTGGGTCGCGGGGTGCGAGGGCCCGATCGAGATCGTCTGCGTCTCGAAGTGCCCGGCGCGAACGTCGGACTCCTTCGACCACTCGGGCATGCGGAGGTCTTCCTCCGCGAAAAACCAGCGCTGGCCCGGCGCGTAGTCCTTGCGCAGCGGGTGGCCGACGAACGCGTCGTGGCAGAGCAGGCGGTGGAGGTTCGGGTGTCCCGGAAAGGCGAAGCCGTAGAGGTCGAACGCCTCGCGCTCGAACCAGTTGGCGGCCGGGTAGGTGTCGCAGACCGACGGGAGCGACGGGCTCGCGTCGTCGAGGAGCACGCGCACCCGCACGCGCTCGTTGCGCGACAGCGAGTGGAGATGCACGACGGCCTCGAAGCGCGTCTTCTGGCCGCTGCGGCGCAGGTTGTCGACGCCGCAGAGATCGAGGAAGAGGTCGTACCGGCTGCCGGGATCGTCGCGCAGGAACCGCGCGAGGGCCGGCCAGTCCTTCGGCGCGACCTCGATGGTCGGCAGGTCGCGCTCCACCACCTCGGCGCGTCCGGCCAGCGGCGACGCCGCGAGGCGCTCGCGGACCTTCCCGGCTGCGGGCGAGAGCTCCGTCTCGAGGGCGACCGTCACGTGAGCTGTTCCGCGGCGAACCGGGCCGAGCGGCCGTCGCGCGACTTCTCGCCCGACGCGATCTTCTTCTGCAGCTCCATGATCGCGAAGATCAGCTCCTCGGGCGTCGGCGGACAGCCGGGCACGTAGACGTCGACCGGGATGATCTCGTCGATCCCCTGCGTGACGTGGTACGCGCGGTAGAAGCCGCCCGAGGAAGCGCAGACGCCCATCGAGATGACCCACTTGGGCTCGGGCATCTGGTCGTAGATCTTGCGCAGGACGGGCGCCATCTTGTCCGTGACCGTTCCGGCCACGACCAGCAGGTCCGCCTGCCGCGGCGAGAACCGCACGACCTCGGACCCGAAGCGCGAGATGTCGTAGTGGGCGGCCGCGACCGACATGAACTCGATGCCGCAGCAGGCCGTGGCGAACGGAAACGGCCAGAGGGAGTTCTTGCGCGCCCAGGAGACCATCTCCTCCATGCGCGTCACGAAGAAATCCGCGCCCCCGGCGCCTCCGGGCCGCGGAGGCTGGAGCGCCGGAAGCTCGCCCTTCTTGCCGAAGAGACCCATCGGGCCGGATTCTACTTCAGCCGAAATTGACGGTGTAGCCGAGCGATTTCATGTCGCGCATCCGGTCCAGGTAGACCAGGCCGTCCAGGTGATCGATCTCGTGCTGGAGCACGCGCGCGTGGTAGCCCGGAGGCCTCGAAATCCACCTTCTTGCCCGCGCGGTCCAGCGCGCGCACCCGGATCGTCGCGAAACGGGGCACGATGCGGCCGAGCAGGAACGGCACCGAGAGGCAGCCCTCGGAGTCCTTCTCGAGCTCCTCCCCGACGCCCTCGTAGGACGCGTTGAACAGCGCCGTGAGCGGCACGTCGGGCTCCTTGCGCTTGCGGGTCTCCGGGTGCACCTCGTACAGGAAGACGCGCAGCGGCGTGAACACCTGCGGCGCGGCGATGCCCGTGCCGTCGTACTCGCGCATCGTGTCCTCGAGATCCGAGAGAAACGGCTCGTAGTCGCCCCGGCTCACCGCCTTCGGGTCGACCGGTTCCGCCACCGCGCGGAGCACCTTCACACCGAGCTTCGCGACTTTGAGGATCATCTGCGGCTGGCGCCTCGAAGTATGGTGCCCAGGGACGGAATTGAACCGCCGACACAGGGATTTTCAGTCCCTTGCTCTACCAACTGAGCTACCTGGGCGTCCGGGAAGGCCGTCGAACGAGCCGGCGCAGTCTAGCGGAATCGGGGTCCCCGGGGCAACGCCGGCCGCGCCTCAGGGACGCGGCACGACCGAAGTGCCGTGGCTTTGGCCGGGCGGCCGGACCGCGGCGGCGCGGCCCTCGACGGGAGAGCCAATGACGAAGAGGTGTCCGTTGTTCTGGGCATAGATCCGGCCGTCGCGCCCGATCGAGACCGGCGTGTAGGCCGCGCCGAGCGCGAGGTTCAGGAAGATCTTTTCGCGCACCGTTCCGTCGGGGCGGATCGCGTAGAGATAGCCGTTCTCACTGTTGGCGTAGATCACGCCGCCGGCGTCCACGGCCGGCTGGTTGACGCACCACTCGAAGCCCTCCGGATGGTCGTCGACGCAGACGATCGATCCGTCCGGCTGGCGCGCGCAGCTCTCGGTGCTCGTGTTCGTCAACGTCCATTCGGGAACCAGGCTCGCGTCCAGCGAGGAGAGGTCGTAGCGCTCGTCGCCGGACGGCCCGCTGTAGTGGTTGTCTTTCGTCACGATCGAGTAGGTGCCGTCGTGCCGAAACACCGCCGGCGTGATGTCCCAGCCGAAGTCGTAGCTCGCCAGAAAGCTGCCGTTCGCGTCGAACTTGAAGAAGTGTCCGCGGGAGTAGTTGTAGGAGGTCTGCGCGCCGTAGAGCACCGCTCCGTCGGGCAGGACGACCGGCGACGCGGTCGACTGGTCCACGACGCGGCCGGCGGGCTGGTCGTTGGTCGACGGATCCACGCCGGTGTGCGCGCCCGCGCGGCATCCGTTCACGTTGTCGATCGGCACGATCACGCCGCAGCCGTCGTTCAGGATGCCGCGCAGCGACGCGCTCCAGGCCGGCGTCAGGTCCGGGTGCGCCGCGACCAGGTACGCGTAGCGGCTGTTGCGATGCGCGCGGCTGACCGTGTAGATCGTCCCGTCGGGCGCGATCGCCGGCACCACGTTGATGCCGGGCCGCTGCGATCCGCAGGGGCCCGACGGAGGCGTGGCGTCGGGCGATGGCGGCCAGGGAAACTCGCTCTGGGAAAACGTCCCCTCGCAGGGGTCGCTCGGCGCGGGCTCGCCCGTCACGAGGGCGCCGAAGTCCGCCCGCGCCGCGGTGCCGTCCGGCGCGATCCGCACCAGCCACGCGCCCACGACGTCGCCGCTCCACGGATTGGCCGGATCGAGCTCGATCGCGTCGTACACGATGGCTCCGGACGGATCCACCGCGAGACCGCCCGCGACGTAGCGCGAGCCGCCGAAGTCGACGAACGGCGAGAGGCGCGCGTCGGCGATGCCCGTCTGCTTCGAGACGCGATGGACGGTGCCTCCGAACCCGGGCACGTAGAGGTAAGGTCCCGACATCGCGGGCAGGAAGACGGGCTCCCAGCGCAGACTGCCCTCGTTCGGCTCGGGCTTCCAGTCGCTCTCGAAAGTCCAGAGCGCGACCAGCGCCGCGCCCTGCCAGCGATACTTCGTCACGTTCCAGGTCTGCCGGTTCCACGCGTCGCTCCCGCACGGGAACGGTCCGAAGCTTCCCGGCGGATCGCAGGAGACATACTCGCCGCTCTTGCGCGCCATGTAGACGTCGCCGCCCTCGACGAGCGGGACCGCGTAGTGGGCGAGCAGATTGCCGCCCGCCTCCGCTTCCTCCTGCGCCACGAACGGGTCGTAAACGACCTCGGCGAGGATGGAGGACAACGGCTGTCCGAGCGCTCCGGTTTCGCCCCGGTGGCCCGGATCGCTGCCCCACTGCGGCCAGTCGCCCGCCTGCGCCGCCGCAAGTCCGGCCGCCAGGATCCCCAGGGCCGCCCCGACCAGCGCCCTCCGGAGCCGGGTCGCCAGCACACGCTTGCCGGCGCGCGCGAATGCGGTCATCATCGCGCCCAATCATACAGGCCGGGCCCGGCGGGAATTCCCGCACCCGGAGATCGGTTTTCTCGCCGAATGCAAAATCGAAATCGACTCGCCCGCGTGCCCTGGGTTTCCGTCCTCGCACTGAACCTGGTCGCGGCCGCCGGCGCCGCTCAGCAGGCGACGCCCGCGCCTCCCGCGCACCCCGAGGCGAACCACGCCGTGACGAGCCCCGGCAACGCGGAATGGGCTCCGGACGTGGCCTTTGCGAAGAAGCGCGCCGCCGCGCAGCACAAGCTCGTCTACTACGAGATCGGCGGAGAGACCTGCAACGACTGCCGCCGGATGCAGGGGCTGCTGTACCCCGCCTTCGACTTCGAGGCGCTGCTCGTCGGGATGGTGCCCGTCCAGGTCAAGCTCGAGTCGGACGAAGGCAAGGTGCTCGGCGAGCGCTACGCGATCACCGAAACGCCCGCCGTTCTCATCACGAATCCCGAAGGCCGGCTCGTGTTCCTCATGCAGGGATTCAAGGACGCCGGCGATTTCTACCGGCACGCGCACAAGGACATCGACGCCTACCGCAAGTTCGCGCTCCAGGTCGACGCGCAGAACGTCAAGACCCTCTCGGCCGAGGAGGCGTACTCGACCGGCCGCGCGCTCTACGCCCGCTTCGACTTCGACGGCGCGGCCCAGAGGCTCCAGCGCGCGGCCGACGCGCCCGGCGTCAAGCCCGAGATGCGCGAGAGCGCGCTGCTCGGCCTGGCGGCCGCCGAGCGGCAGCTCGGGCACATGAACGCGGCGCGCGGCGCGGCGCAGAAGGTCATCGCCACGACCAAGAACGCCGACCAGAAAGAGCGCGCCGAGCTGCTTCCTCGCCGAGCTCGATCTCGCCGAGAACAAGCCGGGCGACGCACTGGCCGCGTACAGGAAGTTCGCGAAGGACCACCCCAAGTCGCCGTACCTCGAGAAGGTGCGCGGCTTCATCGCCAAGCTCGAAGCGGCGGCGCCCAAGTCGTGAAGCGCGCCCTGACCGCCGCCGTCGCGCTCGCACTGGGCCTCGCGATGGCCGCGCGCGCGGACGGCCCGCCCGACCCGGCGAGCCTTCTCAAGGTCACCGCCACGGTCGCGCCCGGCGCGTCCGCGACGCAGGGCACGCTCGTCCTCCACGCGAAGCTCGCCGCGGGGTGGCACGTCAACAGCCATCACCCCTCGGACGACTACCTCATCGCGACGGCCGTCACGCTCGATCCGGCGACGGGAGTGAAATTCGGCGAGCCGAAGTATCCGGAGGGCAAGTCGCTGAAGTTCGCGTTCTCCGAGACGCCCCTCTCCGTCTACGCCGAGGAGTTCACGATCGAGGTCCCCGTCGAGTGGGGCCCGGGCGCCGCGCCGGCGTTTTCGGGAGCCATCGAGTACCAGTCCTGCAACGATTCCCAGTGCCTCGCGCCCGCCTCCGTGAAGTTTCGCTCGGAGGGTGCTGCCGCGGCAGCCGGGCCGGCGGCCGCCCCGTCCGTCACGGGCGGCGCCGTGCCGCTCTCCGAGGCGCGCCGGCTCCAGGGCTCCACCGCGGCCGCCGGAGCCTCGGAGGACTTCGGCGACCTTCTGAAGCGGCGCGGCCTGCTCGGGCGTGCTCCTGCTGCTCTTCGGCTGGGGCCTCGCGCTGAACCTCACGCCGTGCGTCTACCCGGTGATTCCGCTGACCGTCAGCTTCTTCGGCGGTCAGTCGCAGGGCCAGGGGCGCCGCACCTTCCTGCTCGCATCGATCTACGTCCTCGGCATGGCGACGACGTACTCGGCGCTCGGCGTCGCAGCCGCCCTCTCCGGGCGGCTCTTCGGAGTCGCCCTCCAGTCGCCCTGGGTGCTCGGCGTCGTCGCGCTCGTGCTCGTCCTGCTGGCCTTCTCGATGTTCGGGTACTACGACATCCAGATGCCGACCGCCCTCATGCAGAAGGCCGGCGCGCGGAAAGGCTTCGCGGGCGCCTACGCGATGGGCCTGCTCGTGGGCGTCGTCGCGGCACCGTGCGTCGGGCCGGTCGTGCTCGGGCTGCTCGCCTTCGTCGCGGCGACCCAGGACGCGTTGCTCGGATTTCTCTTCTTCTTCGTCCTCTCGCTCGGGCTCGGCCTGCCCTTCCTCTTCCTGGCAGCGTTCTCGGGTCGCATCGCCGCGCTGCCGCGGGCGGGAGCGTGGATGGAGGGCGTCAAGAAGATCTTCGGCTGGATCCTGCTGGCCATGGCGGCGTACTTCCTGCGCACGGCGCTGCCGGGCGCCCTCGGGGCCTGGCTGCTCCCGGCCGTGCTGGTGGTCGGCGCGCTGGCGATGCTCCTGCTCCACAAGACGCTGCGCGTCGGCGTGCGCGCGGCGGTGGCGGTTCTCTTCGTCGCGGTCGCCTTCTTCTTCGCCCCGCTCGGTCAGACCGAGGCGGAGGGTCCGGCCTGGGCGCCCTACGACGCGGCGAAGATCGCCGCAGCTCGGCAAGCCTGCCGTCCTCGACTTCTCCGCCTCGTGGTGCCTGCCGTGCCTCGAGCTCGACAAGAAGACGTTTTCCGACCCGCGGGTGCGCGAAGCCCTGTCGCGTCGCGGCCTCTACAAGGCGGACATGACCAAGGCCGCCGCCGCCGACACCGTCGCGCTCTCCGACAAGTACGCGATCCTCGGCGTGCCCACGATCGTCTTCCTCGACGCCTCCGGCCAGGAGCGCAAAGACCTCCGCCTCGTCGGCTTCGAAGGCCCGGACGAGTTCCTGAAACGAATCGAAAAAGCGCCTTAGTCGCCACTCACCATTCGCGGCGCGAATAGTCTCCCGACCGAAGGGCAGGGAGGAGGTTCGCGCCGCGGGAGCCGCAGCGGAGCGAGTGGGTCAGGCGTCCGGTCGAGCCCGCATCCGGGCGAGCCGGACGCCGGTGCGCCAACGGCGCAGACCCCGGAGCGGAGCGAAGGCGACGGTTACGCGGGAAGCCTGCCCAGCTTCTTGAGGGCTTCTTTGGCGGCTTTGCGCTGGGCTTCGCGCTTGGAGGGGCCGCTGCCGCGGGAGAAGGCCTCGCCGTCCCAGGCGAGCTCGACGACGAAGGCCTTTTCGTGGTCGGGGCCGGACTCCTCGACGACGCGGTAGTCCGGAAGCGGGAGGCCGAGGCTCTGGGCGGTCTCCTGGAGCGTCGTCTTGTAGTCGTGGAAGGAGAGATCGCCGATGTCGATCCCCGACACCTCGGTCTCGAAGGTGCGGCGCAGGAATGCTTCGGTGGCCGGCAGACCGCCGTCGAGGTAGATCGCGGCCACGACCGCCTCGAACGCGTCGGCGAGCAGCGAGAGCTTCTCGGCTCCGCCCGAGCGGGCCTCTCCGGCTCCCATCTTCAGGAAGCGTCCGATGCCGAGGGCCCGGGCCTTGGCCGAGAGCATCGCGGCCGAAACCAGGTGCGCCTTGATCTTCGAGAGGGCGCCCTCCTGGAGGTTCGGAAAGGAGCGGTAGATCAGCTCGCCGACGACGAAGCCGAGCACGGCGTCGCCGAGGAACTCGAGCCGCTCGTTGTTGGGGGCGCGGACCTCGCGGTTTTCGTTCGAGAAGGACTTGTGCGTCAGCGCCCGCTCGAGCAGGCCGAGGTCCTGAAACGTGTGTCCGAGCTGCCGCTGAAAGTCGGCGGCCGCCTCGATCGCCAGATCGTGAGCGCTCATCGGGTCTCTAGTGGTGCCGGAGGCCGGACTCGAACCGGCACGGGCCTTTCGGCCCTCGGGATTTTAAGTCCCGTGCGTATACCAATTCCGCCACTCCGGCGCGAAGAAACAGGGAGCCGGAAGACGGTAGACGTAAGACGGGAGACGTGAAGGCAAGTGGTGTCGGCATGTGACGTCTACCGTCTACCCTCTCCCGTCTTCCGGCTCTTGCGGGCGTATGGAGGCGACGGGCGGATTCGAACCGCCGAATAAAGGTTTTGCAGACCTCTCCCTTAACCACTTGGGTACGTCGCCCTGTTTTCGGGGCCGAATTCTACCGCAGGCCGGCGGGCGCCCTCGTCTAGCGGGGACCGTGGGCGTAATCGCGGATCAGGCCGGTCACGACGCCCTGGATGGTCACATCCCGCGCGTCGAAGGTCAGGGGTTTCATCGCGGCATTGGCCGGCTGCAGGCGGACCCGCTGCCCTTCCATGTAGTACCGCTTCAGGGTCGCCTCGCCGCGCACGAGCGCAATCACGGTCTGCCCGATCTCGGCCTTCTCGCGGCGGGCGACGACGACGAAATCCCCGTCGAGGATGCCGTCGTCGATCATCGACTCGCCGCGGACCCGCAGGACGAAGTGCTCACCCTTGCCCAGCAGCGACGCCGGGACCTCGATCGACTCTTCCTGCGGGAAGGGCTCGATCGGGCGGCCGGCGGCCACCTGCCCGAGCAGCGGGACTCCGCGCCCCATCGGCGACGCCTCGTCCTTCGGAGCAATTCCACGGCTGCGGTTCCATTCGCGCGCGAGCGCGCCCTTCTCTTCGAGCCGCTTGAGGTGCTTCTGCACGGTGCCGAACGAGGAAAGCTTGAAGGTCTCGCGGATCTCGCGCTGCGTCGGCGAGATTCCGTGCTCCGCCCGGTAGGAGCGGATGAAATCGAGTATTTCCTTCTGCCGTTTGGTGAGATTCATCATTATCCTAATTTAATAAGTCTAAAATCGACTTTAACGAAATAAATTAAGGCCGAGGGAACCACCGCGGCCGCCCGGAGGCCTCGCCGGGCTAGCCCATCGGCCTTGATGACGCACTCTAGGCGCAAATGGGGCGTAAGTCAAGCGCTACCCCATTTCTTCCTGACCGCGCCGACCGGCCGATGCCACCGACGGGACGGCGGACCATATCCGTTCGACCGCGCGAGCGCAAATCAGCGGACGGCGCCGGGTATCGTGGCGGCATGGCAGCGCGGCGCGGACGGATCGCCGTCATCGGGGCGGGAGCGGCCGGGTCCATGGCGGCGATCTTCGCGGCGGCGGGCGACCAGGAAACGGTCCTGATCGAGCGCACCCCCGACGGCGGGCGAAAGATCCTCATCAGCGGGGGCGGCCGATGCAACGTCCTGCCCTCCCGCGCCGACGAGTCGCGCTTCGTGACCGCTTCCACTCCACGCGCGATGCAGCGAATGCTCCGTTCGTGGCCCCTGCGCGAGCAGATCCCCTTTTTCGAAAACGAGCTCGGCATTCCCCTGGCCGAAGAGGCGGAGTCCGCCAAGCTGTTCCCCGCATCCAACCGGGCGCGCGACGTGCGCGACGCGCTGCTCGCGCTCGCCCGGCGCCGCGGCGTCGAGCTCATGATGGACACGCTGGTGACCGGCCTCGCTCCGACGGCCGCAGGCTGGAGCATCGAGCGCGCGGGGGCGCCGCCGATCGAGGCGCGCAAGGTCATCGTCGCCACGGGAGGACTCTCCGTCCCGAAATCGGGCAGCGACGGCGTCGGGCTTTCGATCCTCGAGAAGCTCGGCCACACGATTCACCCGACGTATCCCGCGCTGACTCCCCTGACCGCGCACGAGTCGCCCTTCACCTCGCTGGCGGGCCTCTCCCTGCCCGTGACGATCACGGCCCGCAGCACCGGACAGAGCGCGTCGGCAACGGGCGGCTTTCTGTTCACGCACCGCGGATACAGCGGGCCCTCGGTCCTCGACGTGTCGCACGTCGCGGTGCGGACGAGCGAGGACGGCGCCGCCCCGGCACGCCTCACGGTGCGCTGGAGCCGGCTCGACGAGAAGGCCTGGCAGGAAGCGCTCGCGTCCGGGACCGCGCACGGTCGTCGGCGCCCTGCGCGCGGAGCTGCCGGACCGCCTGGCCGGCGCGCTCTGCGTCGCGGCGGGCGTCGAGCCGTCCCGACCGCTCGCGCAGCTGCGGCGCGAGGAGCGGATTCGCCTCGTCGAAACGCTCGTCCGCGGCGAGCTGCCCTGGTCCGGGCACGAGGGCTACGCGAAGGCGGAGGTCACCGGGGGCGGCGTGAGCCTGACGGAAGTGGACCCGGCGACGATGGAGAGCCGCAAGCACCCGGGGCTCTTTCTCTGCGGCGAGATCCTCGACGCGTTCGGCCCGATCGGCGGCTTCAACTTCCAGTGGGCGTGGGCGACGGGCCGCGCGGCGGGAATCGGCGCGGCGAACGCGGCGAAATAACCGGGTGCCCCGTTTCCGGAAGCGGATGCATTTCAGCGGCGCTGCTCGGCCTCCGAAGCGGCGAGCCAGTCCGCATCTCGCGGCAGAACCATCTGGCACCCGCGCCGAGCGTAGGCCGCCGGGTCCGCGAGGCCGGGCGGCTCGCTGCCACCGTCGCGCAGCCCGACGGCGGCCTCGAACAGGCGCTGGCGGACACGGATGATGCCCGCGTCCGTCGAACCGAGGTGCTCGCGGCTCCGGTCGACGATCGGCCCCATGCTCTCCTGGACGGCCGCGTCCTGGAGCGGCGGCGACTCCTCGATGCCGCTGAAGTTCGACTCACGCTGGCGGGACCGGTCGATGAGGTAGTCGTTTTCGAGACGCGCGGCGAACCGTCCCCGGCCGAGCGCGCTGCCGTCGTCCGGCAGCATGCCGCTGGCCGGAACACGCCCCTTCCGGCCTTCGCGTTCCTCGTCGGAGAGAGGTTCGGTCGAATTCCAGTTCGGCTCCCACACCATCGTGTGCGTGTCGTCGAGCGGGACCCAGGCCTTGGCGCGCCCCTGCTCCCCGATCGCCGGAACGCTCGTGAAGATCGGCATGAGGAACTGCGTGATCCGCCAGTAGTCGTCGCCGCTCTCGTGGTTGCGCCGCGCTCCGATGACGACCCCCGCCTCCGTGTCCCTGACCTCGAGCGCGGGCCGCGTGTCTCGGACGGCGACGTCGCGCAGGCGGTCCCGCTCGTGGAACGCCGCTTCCCTTCCGCCCTCCGCGGTGAACCGCGTGTGCAGCCAGCCGAGGTGCGCGGTGTCGACGTCGCCCTCGAGCGCCTGCAGCCAGTTGCACGCCCGCTGATACTTGAGGGCGCCGCGCTGGGCAGGCGGCACGAGCGCCCACGGCAGCTCGGGCAGGGGCGGCGGATCCGCCTTCGGCCCCATGTATGCCCACACGATCCCCTGCCGCTCGCGGCACGGATATGCGAGCGCGCGGATGCCCTCGCGCAGCCGGCTGTCGGAAGGCTCGGTGGGCATGTCGACGCAGGCTCCCGGCGGCGTCGAACTTCCAGCCGTGGTACACGCAGCGCAGGCCGCCCTGCTCGTTGCGGCCGAAGTAGAGCGACGCGCGCCGGTGCGGGCAGGCTTCCGCGAGCAGTCCGACGCCTCCTCCCGAGTCGCGAAAGACGACGAGGTCCTCGCCGAGCAGCCGCACGCGCTGCGGGGGGCCGTCGGGCGGACCGAGCTCGCCGGACTCCATCAACGGGAGCCAGTACCGGCGCATCAGCGCGCCCATGGGCGTTCCGGGGCCCACCCGCGTCAACAGCTCGTTGTCCTGGGGAGTCACCGCGGCGGCACTCTAGTCGCGAGGCGATCGAATCGCGTTCCGGCCTTTGCGGATCGGCGGCCTTCTCGCGAGCGCCTGCTGCTTCCAGAACGCCCAGTTGCGGTCGTCCGGGTCGACGCTGTCGGCCCGCATGTCCTCGGGCTCCAGGTACGCGACCGTGCCTCCGAGGGCGATGGCCTCCGCCTGCATCTTCGCGTTCAGGTCGAGGTAGATGCTGCGGCTGACGGCGATCCGAATCGATCCGCCGACGATGACGGCCCCGTGCCCCCGCATCAGAAGCACGGCCGCGTCTCCGAGCGTCTCCGCCAGGGCTCGCCCGATCCGCGCGTCGGACACGAGCATCTCCGACGCGGACGCGACGCCGCGGATCTCGAAGACCGGCGCGCCGAGCGCCAGGAACGCGCTCATGTGGTACATCGGCCGCAGCGGGACGCTCGAGTCGGCGAACGGGATCAGGGACGGCGTGTGGCAGTGGACGATGGCGCCGACGTCGGGCCGCGTCCGGTAGATTGCCGCGTGAAGGAACCGCTCGACGTAGCCGTCGCGGCCGGCCCCCTGGACGGAATCGCCGTCGAGGTCATACTCGATGAGGTCCGCCGCCTTCACGAGCCCGGGCGCCATCGCGCGCGCCAGGAAGAAGCGCTCGGGGTTCTCGACGGCGCGGGCGCTCACATGTCCGTACCCATCGACGATCCGCTCGTGGGCGAGGATGCGGTTGGCCGCGACGAGGTCGCGCAGCGACGAAGCCTCGGGGCCGAACCTCGCCCGCCGGGCGGCGCGCAGCGCGCGCCAGAGGCCGCGCGACTTCGACGCCAGCCCGCGGACGACTCGTGGCCGCACACGCCTGCCGGCCGGCGCAAGGATCCTGCTCGTGGAAGACACGGGCGAATTCTGCCCCAGATCCACCCGGGTCCCTCAAGTTCTCTTGCCGCGCGGCGACCGACGACGCGCCGACGTGGTTTCCGGGCGCGAGATCTATCGCGAGGAAACCGGACGACCGCGCCAGGAGAGCGCCTTCCACTCCGACGGAGGCAGCCGCATCCAGTTTCCGTCCTGGTAGCGCGCCACCTCGACGATCGAGCCAAAAGCGGGCCGCACCGCTTCGCATCGCGGACAGCGGTACTTGTACCGGCTGAGGCTCGGGGCCGACTCGGAGTCCCACCGTACGCGGAGAGTCGTTCCGCAGACGCATTTCACGTCGGTGAGACGAATCGATTGTTTCAAGGAGCCTCCATTATACCTGTCCCCGGGTACAGGTAGCTCGGCCCCCGACAGAGCCCCTCGTAAGTCCTTGAAACGCTTGGAGGTCGCATCCATGGCGCGGTATATGCTTCAGAAAGCGTCGCCATTCGGCGGCCGACGTCCGGCCGACCCGTCGTGGCGCAAAGGAGCTCCCATGATGAGAGGTAAGGCTTCCGCCATCGCCGCTGCCGCACTCCTGACCGCGTTCGTCGCATCCGCCGGGGACCAGCCCTGTTCGATCCACGCGAAGAAGAGCCAGTCGAAGTCCGAGCTCTCCGCGATGGCCAAGTGGTCCGAGCCCGATGCACGCGCCGCCGCCCTCAAGTCCCTGAACGTTGACCGCCGACAAGGCCACGGTGCAGAAGTCCGAGCTCGAGGTCGAGGACGGGTGTCTCGTCTACTCGTACGACATCGTGGTCGCCGGGGAGAGCAAGGGCAAGCACGAGATCGAGGTCGACGCCGGCAACGGACGCATCCTGTCGACGGACCACGATCGGCACTGAGCCCCGGGAACATCTCGAAACCACGTCCACGATTCCTGCGGACCCGCCGACGGAGCGCGAGCTTCGGCGCGCGGGTCCGCTCCCCTGAGCCAGTCGGGCGAGACATCGGGGATCTTCAGCATCGGCTCGAGCGAACGGGCTGCTACTGCTTGCGGAACTCCACCCGGCGGTTGTGCGCCCGGCCCTCGGGCGTCGTGTTGTCGGCCACCGGCCGGCTCGAGCCGTAGCCCTTCGCGGTCAGAGCGGAGGCGGCGATCCCGTCCTTGACGAGCTCGTCCACGATGGCCTGTGCCCGGCGTTCGGAGAGCGGCTGGTTGATGTCGTCGGTACCGGTGTTGTCCGTGTGGCCTTCGATCTCGAAGCGGCCATGGCTCCAGCACGGGGCGAGGCGGTCGAGCGTGGCGCGCCCCTCGGGCGTCAACTCCGCGCTGTCCGTGGCGAAGAGCACGTCGCTCTCGAGTGCGTCGGCGCACCCGTGGTCGGGGGTGGGGGCCGGGGGAACCGCCGCAGCAGCCGGCGGCTCGCAGCAGCCACCGGCCCGGCCCGGCCCGCGGCCGGCCAGCGACAAGACGACGAGGAGCAGTCCGAGCGCGACGGCGCCGATCAGTTTTGCCCGGTCGTAGGCCGCCCACTGCTCGGGCGTGCGGCCATTGATGAGCTTGTCGGTTTGCATGGCGGCGACCCCTCACTCCCGGCCGGCGGTGAGGCGGTCCTGCAGTTTCTTGAGGCCGGCCCAGTCGTTGCGCACGCAGTAGCCTGCCTGCTCCGGCCAGGTGCCGGGGTTCGCGATGCGGAAGTCGGGTCCGCCCCTCTGGAGGATCGCCGAGATCTCGGCGGGTGACGCCGAAGCGAGCTGGACGAACGTGGCGATGCCGTGCTGCCGCAGGAGCTGAGCGATCTTCGGCCCGATGCCCTCGACGGCCTCCAGATCGTCCGGCCCCTTGAGGTCGAAGCCCGCCGCCTTCGCCGCCGCCACGTCGATGACGACCTCTGCCGAAATGTCCCCGTAGAGCTGGATGCCGACGTAGAGCTTGTCCTGATAGCTCTTCAGGCCGGCCCAGTCGCCTCGCACGGCGTATTCGGCCTGCGCCGGCCAGGTCCCGGGATTGGACGAGCCGGAAGCGCGTGCCGCCCTTGTCGAGGATGGACCACAGCTTTGCCACGTCGGTGCGCGACAGCGTCGCGAAGGAGTCGATCCCGTTGCCGCGCAGGAGCTCGGCGATCTTGGGGCCGATGCCCTCGATCTTCGTGAGGTCCTCCACGCGAGGCGCCCCAACTGGCTGGGGCGGCGCGGGCGCGGAAACCTCCTGGACCCGGGAGCGTCCGAAGAGCCGATTGAGCAGCCACGACAGCAGCCAGCCGACGAGAACGCCCAGAACGAACCACCACAGGCAGCAGATGAACTGCGACATGGCTCATGCCCTCCGGAGGGTGCCTCAACCTCTTGGCTCAGACTCTATCCCCAGTCTGCGAGGGGACTCGAACCTCCGACCACTCGGACCTGAACCAGAAGATGTTGGCCTGTGGGGATCGTTTCTGATCCCCACAGCCAACGAATTCGGCAGCCTAGGCCTGGCCGAGTGCTCAGGACGAGTGCGCAGATCCGGGGCTCGCCCTGGGCGATGGGTCGGCGCTAGTCAAACCCCCAAACCTTGAGCTCGGCCGTCGGTGCGCCACCAAGGATCTTGTACTGGACCGTCACAGCCTTGAGGCGGCCCTTGCGTCCCGGTGCATCCGCCGGAGCCGTCTGTCCGCCCGCCTTCAGGGTCCCGACATCCGTCAACGTGTCGTCTTTGCGATTGTCCCACTGGAGGACGAGCTTCGTGATCTGCACGTCCGCGCCGTCGACAGAGATCTTCACCTGCTTGACGTCCTTCGTCCACCGCCCTCCTTCGCTCTTGATCTCCACGCTCGGATCGGCGGTCTTGAGCGTCTGCTGGCCGAGCACGAACCACTCGTCGGCAGCCGTGGCGATGTTCACGGCGCCGAACATGAGGACGACGAACGCGACAGCGAAAACGGCCATCAAAGTGCGGGTGTGAGTCTTCATCTCGTGTTTCCTTTCTGATTCCCGGATCAAATCCAGGATCGGTGCTTACCGCATGCAGAGATTGTTTGAGCGGCGGGGAGGCGAACGAGTGGACCGACCACAAGCTACGCGTAGGTCAGAGACGAGCTTAGTCGACATGAACGCCCTCCAGCCTCGCTCCTGATGCGTTCTCCAGTCCGCCTGGCTCGCCGGCATGCTATCAGTTCGGTGAGAAGCCGGGCATGCTCATCCGGCCCCCCTCCTGGGGTCCCTTCCCGAAAGGCGCCGACCCCAGGCGCACAGCTCTCGCCCGGCTCTCGGATAGTCTCCCGCCGTGGCGACCGGATGCTGGCCGTCCTACGGGCGGAGGGTGATCCCCGCGGAGGCGGTTCTCGTGGCTCTCGGCATGCTGGCTGCCGCAGCGCCTGCGCCGGGACAGTCTTCCCGCACGAAGCCGCCGGCCACCGCGAACCTCGATCGCGCAATCCCGATCCAGACGGAGAAGTGGACCGGAGATCTCGGCGGCATGGCGAAGCGCAGGGTCATCCGCGTTCTCGTCGTCTACAGCAAGATGTTCTACTTCGTCGATCGCGGTCAGCAGCGAGGCGTCACGTACGACGCCATGCAGATCTTCGAAAAGTACGTCAACCAGCGGCTGAGGACCGGCACTCTGCCGGTGCGCATCGTCTTCTATCCCGTGGACCCCGACCAGATCATCCCGATGCTGCGGGACGGTCGGGGCGACATCGCCGCCGCGAACCTGACGATGACTCCCGACCGGGAAAGACTCGTCGATTTCTCGAGCGCCATCCTTTCCGGCATCAACCAGATCGTCGTGACGGGCCCTTCCTCCAGGCCGATCCAGGCTCCTCACTGACCTTTCCGGGCGAGAGGTCTACGTCCGAAAGTCTTCGAGCTACTACGAGAGCTTCGAACGCCTCAACACGGAGCTCCAAAAGACAGGCCGCGCCCCGGTGCGCCTGCGCGTCGCGCCCGAGGACTTGCGCGACGAGGACCTTCTCGAGATGCTCAACTCGGGCCTCGTCCAGGCAGTCGTGGCGGACGAGGACGTCGCCAGGTTCTGGAGTCGGACCTTCAAACGCATCCGATTGCATCCGGACGTCGCCGTCAACACGGGCGTCAAGACCGGCTGGATGTTTCGAAAGAACAGCCCCGAGCTGAAGGCCTCGATCGACGCCTTCCTGGCCAGGTACCCGCCCGGCTCGCTCGTGCGAAACGAGATCCTGAACCGGTACCTCGACAGCACGAAGTGGGTGAAGAACTCCGCCAGTGAAAAAGAGATTGCCAAATTCGACCGGACGGTCGAGCTCTTCCGCAAGTACGGCGAGAAATACGGACTGGACCATCTGCTCCTGATGGCCCAGGGCTACCAGGAATCTCAGCTGGACCAATCCGCCGGAGTCGCGTGGGCGCCATCGGCGTCATGCAGCTCATGCCCGAGACGGGCAAGGCGATGAAGGTCGGCGACATCCACGAGCTCGAGGCGAACATCCATGCGGGCGTCAAGTACATCCGCTTCATGGAAGACCAGTACTACGCGAAGACGACAATGAGCGAGCTGAACAAGAGCCTCTTTGCGTTTGCCTCTTACAACGCCGGGCCCAACCGGATCGAGGAGCTCCGCCGCGTCGCCGCGGAGCGCGGTCTCGACCCGAACGTCTGGTTCAACAACGTCGAGCTGGTCGCGGCGGCGGCGATCGGCCGGGAGACCGTGCAGTACGTCAGCAACATCTACAAGTACTACATCGCTTACAAGCTGCTGGCAGAGGACCGCGCGGCCGCGAGGGAGACGCTGGAGCAGCTCGAGAAGACGAAGAGGTAGTCAGGGTGCCCGGCTCGAGGGCGTCACGCGAGCAAACGCCGGGCCTTCAGAACCGCAGCGGCAGAGCGAACCGCAGGTAGAGTCCCTGACCCTGAGTCGAAAACTTGCCTCCGTATTGCCAGAAGTAGCGAATCGTGAGTGGCACCCTCGGGATCGCTCGACAGGGAACCCGGCAGCACCTTCACCGCCACGTCCCGCTTCAACCTTTCGTCTCGTGCCCGATACACCTCTCCCATCCCGCCCGCGCCGAGAGGCGCGAGGATCTCGTAGGGACCGAGCTTCGTTCCGGCTGCGAGCGTCATCAGGAGAGTGCGGAGCGCATTCTAGTCCGCAGCCGGATCCCGCCTGAAGGAAGGATTGGTCGGGGCGAGAGGATTTGAACCTCCGACCACTCGGTCCCGAACCGAGTGCGCTACCAGGCTGCGCTACGCCCCGGAGAAGACTGGGCTTTATACGTTATTTGGCCGCTTTTCGCAAAGGCGGCCGGCGATGGGCGGAAATCCGCGGCTACTGGAGGTGGACGGAGAGCTTGCCGCCGGAGTAATCGAGCTGCAGGGTCTTCGCGTCGCCTCCGGCCAGCTGGGCGTTCGTCGTGGCGAAGGCCGAGGGCATGTCGGGGCCCGAGAGCCAGACCTTGACGGCCGCGGCGCCCGACGGGACCGAGATGCTGGCCGCACACGTTGCGCGGCTCGCCCTTCTTGAACGAGAAGGGACGCCGCAGGAGGATCTGATCGTTGACGGCCACCATGATGTGGCCCTCCGGGATCGGCGCGTCGAGCACGACCTTCAGCGTCGCGGTGGACGGGACCGCGGGCGCGGCGGGCGCGGCGGCCGGAGCCGCTGCCGCCGGGGCGGCGTGGGCGTCGGACGTGGGCGCCGGCGCATTCTTCTTCGCCGACCTGCGCGTCCTTGGCCGTCTTGACGCCCTTCTTGCGGGCGGCGGCCTCGGCGGCCACCTTGGCTTCGTTGATCTTGACGTCGGCCTCGTCGCGGACCGAGGTGGCCTCCGAATTGCCCGCGTCGAGCGCGATCGCTTCCTCGGCCTTCTGTCTGGCCTCCTCGGGCTTGCCGTCGGCGAGCGCCGTCTTCGCGGCGGTCACGAGCGCGCCCGCCTGCTGCTTGCGCCCCTCCTCGGCCTGGTGGCTCTGGACGGCGCTCTCGGCCATCTGCGCGTACTTGCGCGCCTCCTCGTTGTTGGGACTGTGCGACAGCACCTCGCGGGACTTGGCGAGGCTCTCCTCGTACTTGCCGGCCGCGAACAGCTTCTTGGCTTCCTCGAGCGACTGGCGGCGGTCCTTGACCTCCTGCTCGAGCTGGGCGTCGGGCTCGGCGGACGGGCGCGAGACCGCCCTGGCCCGCAGCGCGAAGAACGCGACGACGACCAGCAGCACTCCCCCGGCCGCGGCCGTCACCATCCAGAACCACCGCGGGTTGACCTCGGCTTTCGCGAGCTTCTTCCAGTCCTGCGGCGGGCCGCGACGCCGCCGCCTGCGGCAGCGGCGCCGTGGGAATGGGCGGAAGGTCGTCGGGGTACGAGGCCTCTCTCGAAGCCTGCGTGTCGGACGCACTGGCGAAATCGGAGGCGGCCATCGCCGCCGCGAGGTCCGGCGCCGCGGTCGTCAGCTCGTGATCGCTCGAGTCGTCGCCCTTCTCGGGCCAGGACGCCGAGGCCGCGGGCGGCTCGGCCGGCGGAGGTGGCGGCGCGGGCGCCGGCATCGCCGTCGTCGAGTCGCGCGGGGCGCCCTGCGCGGCGAGCTCCTGGAGGTTCGCGAGCTTCAGCGTCGGCAGGTTTTCCGCCGCCGACACCATCGTCCCGAGATCCTGGAGCGCCTTCTGTTCCTCCAGATGCGCCTTGAGCTGGTAGAGCGCGAGGGCCATGTCCTTGCCGCGCTGGTAGCGATTCCACGGATCCTTGGCCATCGCGCGCGCGACGATCGGGTTGAAGTCCGACGGGATGTCCGGAGACAGGTCGCCGGGCGGCGTGAAGTCCTCGTGGACGATCTTGTAGGAGATCGCCGTGAGGTTGTCGCCCGAGAAGGGCTTGCGGTTGGTCAGCATCTCGTAGAGAACGACGCCGAGCGAGAAGATGTCGCTGCGCCCGTCCACGGGCGCGCCCGAGACCTGCTCGGGCGACATGTAGTTGGGCGTGCCGAGGAACTGTCCCGTGGTCGTCAGGTTCGACGACGCCACCTTGGCGATGCCGAAGTCGGTGATCTTGATCTTGCCGTCGGTCGTCATCAGGATGTTCGCCGGCTTGATGTCGCGGTGGATGATTCCCTTGCGGTGGGCGTAGTCGAGCGCTTCGCCGATCTGGGCGATGAGGTCGGCGACCTCGTCCCAGGAGAACTTCTTCTTGTCGGCCAGCAGCGACTTGAGGTTGCGCCCTTCGATGTACTCCATCGCGATGAAGGACGTCCGGCTCTCGGTGTCCTCGCCGATGTCGTGGATCGTCACGATGTTCGGGTGCGACAGGATTCCGGCCGTCTGCGCCTCGCGGACGAAGCGCTCGCGGAACTCGCGGGACTCGGAGTCGTCGTCCTCGTTCTGGGAGTTGCGGATGGTCTTGACGGCGACGAGGCGGCCGATGACCGGGTCCTTGGCGAGGTAGACCACGCCCATGGCCCCCTTGCCGAGCTCGTTCAAGACCTCGTAACGGCCCAGCTTGGACATGCGCGATCCCGCCGTTACCTTCCCCGACATAGGTTTGGGACGAGCCCCTCCCGCCCGAGACTCCACCGTCGGACGCAGGTTCGCCGAACGGCACGCCGGGCCCGGCGAAATTCTAGCAGGTTGGCCCGGGCGCAAGGTGGCGAATCTGGACGCGTCTCCGGGCCTTCGCGAGCGGCAAAAGGCCGCCGCGGCGTATCCTGCGCTGCATGGAAACCACCGCCGCCCCTGTCCGCAGCCAGCGCGTCTTCCGGTTCGAAAACGGTGTCCTCGCAGGCCGGGACGATCGCATCAGCGTCGAGGAACCGCTCGAGATCCGCGTGGGCGCGACGACCCTGGCCGTGACCATGCGCACACCCGGCCACGATTTCGAGCTCGCGGCCGGCTGGCTCGTGGCCGAGGGCATCGTGCACCGTCCGGAGGAGATCGTCCGGATCGAGCACTGCCGGCAGGTGCGTTCGCCCGAGGAAGAGGGCAACGTCGTCCTCGTGCGCACGACCGAGCCCGCCGGGGCTCACGTGGAACGGGCGCGGCGCATGCTCGTCACCTCGTCCTCCTGCGGCCTGTGCGGCAAGGGATCGATCGAGTCGATCCGCGGCGAGTTCCCCTCGCCCGATCCGCGCGCCCGGGTCGAGGCCGGCGTCCTGATGCGGCTGCCCGAGACGCTGCGGGCGCACCAGGCGAGCTTTGCCGAGACGGGCGGGCTCCATGCCGCCGGGATCTTCACGCTGTCGGGCGAGCTGCTCGTCTGCCGCGAGGACATCGGCCGGCACAACGCCGTCGACAAGGCGATCGGGCTCCTCTTCCGCGAGGGGCGGCTGCCCCTTTCCGATACGGTCCTGCTCGTCTCGGGCCGCGCGTCGTTCGAGATCGTGCAGAAAGCGCTGGCCGCCGGAATCCCCATCGTCGCCGCGGTTTCGGCGCCGTCCTCGCTCGCCGTGGACCTGGCCCGCGACTCCGGAATGGCGCTGGCGGGCTTCCTGCGGGAGGGCGGATTCAATCTCTATTCGGGGGAGGAGCGTCTTTCCGGGCCCTCGCCCGCTCGATGACGGCGGGCAGAACCCACCCGAGCAGAACGCCGGCCCCGGCCAGCAGGGCGACAGCCAGGAGGAAGGCGATTCCGATCGCCAGGCACGAGAAAACGGTCATCGTGGCGGCATTGTTCTACAGGTTCCGCCCCCTTTTTGCTTCCATATAATCCGGGCCATGAAAGCACTCCACGCCCCCCAGATCCGCAACGTGGCCGTCGTCGGACACAACACGGTGGGTAAGACCACGCTGGTCGCCGCGATGCTGTACGCGGCCGGCGCGATCACGCGGCCGGGCAAGATCGAGGAGGGCACCTGCCCCACCGACTTCGACGGCGAGGAGCTCGACCGGAAGATCTCGATCAACCTCGCCGTCGCCCACGCCATGCACCGCGACACGCGGATCAACTTCATCGACGCGCCGGGCTACGGCATCTTCTCGCCCGAGGCCCGGCAGGCGGTCTACGCGGCGGATGCGGCCATGATCGTGCTCGACGCCGTCTCGGGGGTCGAAGTCCAGACCGAACGCGCCTGGAAGTTCGCGCAGGAGTTCGGGCGCCCCGTGATGTTCGTCGTCAACCGGATGGACCGCGAGCGGGCCTCCTTCGACCGCGTCATCGAGGCGATGAAGAAGAAGTTCGGCCGCGGCGTCATCGCGCTGCAGATTCCGGTCGGCGAGGAGAAGGCGTTCCATGGCACGGTCGACCTCGTGCGGATGGAGATCCACGTCCACGAAGGCGGCAAGCGCGTGGACGGACCCATCCCGGCCGAGCTCGCCGAGCGGTCGAAGGAAGAGCACAACGCGCTCGTCGAGACGGTGGCCGAGGGCGAGGACGACCTCATGGAGAAGTTCTTCGCCCAGGGTACGCTCGAGGCGCAGGACATCCTGCCCGGCCTGAAGCGCGAGGTCCTCGAGCGCAAGGTCTTTCCGGTTCTCTGCGCCTCCTCGGCCATCGGCATCGGCGTGGTGCGCATCCTCGACGCCTGCGTGGCGCTGCTGCCCTCGCCCGAAGGCCGCAGGAGCGAGGGCGTCGGCAAGGACGGCAAGCCCGTCGTCGTCTTCTGCAACGAGAAGGACCACGCGGTGGCGCAGGTCTTCAAGACGGTTTCGGACCCCTTTGCGGGCCGCATCTCGTACCTGCGCGTCCTCGCCGGGCATTTCCAGTCCGACGGCAACTACGTGAACACCTCCAAGGGCGTCCCCGAGCGCTTCTCGGGCCTCTTCCTGCCTCAGGGCAAGGAGCACGTCCCGGTGCCCGAGGCGTTCGCGGGCGACATCGTCGCCGTCGCGAAGCTCAAGGAGACGTTCACCGGCGACACGCTCTCCACCAAGGACAACCCCGTCGTCCTGCCTCCCCTCTCGGTCCCGGAAGCCTCGATCGCGTATGCGATCGAGCCCAAGGCCAAGGGCGACGAGGACAAGATCTCGACCGCCCTCCACAAGCTGATCGAGGAGGACCCCTCGCTCAACTTCCAGCGCGACGAGGAGACCAAGGAGTTCCACCTCGCGGGCGCCTCGCAGCTCCACGTCGAGATCGCGGTCGCCCGCCTGAAGAAGCGCTACGGCGTCGAGGTCATCCTCCACCCGCCCAAGGTCCCGTACCGCGAGACGATCACCAAGAAGGCCGAGGCGCATGGCCGGCACAAGAAGCAGACGGGCGGCCACGGGCAGTTCGCCGACTGCCGGATCCGCGTCGAGCCGCTGGCCCGCGGCAAGGACTTCGAGTTCGTGGACGACATCTACGGCGGCTCCATCCCGCGCAACTTCATCCCCGCCGTCGAGAAGGGCATCCAGGAGGTCCGGCGCAAGGGCTTCCTCGCGGGATATCCGATGGTGGACTTCCGCGTGACGCTCTACGACGGCCAGTACCACGACGTCGACTCCTCGGAGCTCGCGTTCAAGCTCGCCGGCGCGCTCGCCTACAAGGAGGCGATGGCCGCCGCCAAGCCGACGCTGCTCGAGCCCGTGATGAACGTCGAGATCACCGCGCCCAACGAGTACGTCGGCGACCTGATGGGCGACCTCTCGTCGCGCCGCGGCCACGTCCAGGGCATGGACGCCGCCGACGACGACACGGTCATCAAGGCCTCCGTGCCGATGGCGGAGCTGCTGACCTACGGCGCCCAGCTGCGCTCGATCACGCAGGGCCGCGGCTCCTTCCACCTCGAGTTCTCGCACTACTCCGAGGTGCCGCACTCGCTCCAGGAGAAGATCATCGCGCAATCGCGCGCGGGCAAGGCGGAGGCGAAGGAAGCCTAGAGCCGGACCCTGACCTAAGCGTCCTCCACCTCCGCCCGTCCTTCTCCAGGAACCGGTCGGCGGCTTCCGGACCAAAGGTCCCCGCGGCGTAGTTCGGAAACTCCGGCGCCGGGCGCTTCGCCCAGGCATCCAGGATCGGCGTCAGCACTTCCCAGGCGTGCTCGGCCTCGTCGCCGCGGATGAAGAGCGTCTGGTCGCCGTGGGTGACGTCGAGCAGCAGGCGCTCGTAGCCGCCGGCGAGCGGCGCGCCGAGCTTGGCGTACGGAAAGTCCATGTACACCGACTTGATCTGGAGCACGGATCCTGGAATCTTCACCCCGAACTTGAGCGACACGCCTTCATCCGGCTGGATGTGGAGGCGCAGAACGTTCGGCAGGACTTCGCCGGAGGCCTTGCTGAAGAAGCGGTGCGGGACGCCCTTGAACTCGATCGCGATCTCGGTCACCCGCTTGCCGAGGCGCTTGCCCGAGCGCAGGTAGAACGGCACGCCGGCCCAGCGCCAGTTGTCGATCGCGATCTTGACGGCGGCGTAGGTCGGCGTGCTGGACGCCGGATCCACCTTGGGCTCCTCGCGGTAGCCCGCGACCCGCCGTCCGTCGACCACGCCCGGCCCGTACTGCCCGCGCACGGCCCAGTCGTCGATGTCGCCCTCGGTGTAGGGACGGATCGACTCGAGGACCTTCACCTTCTCCGCGCGGATGGCGTCGGCCTCGTAGGCGGCCGGCGGCTCCATCGCCGTCAGCGTCAGCAGCTGCAGCAGGTGGTTCTGGAACATGTCGCGCAGGATCCCCGCGCTCTCGTAGAACCCGGCGCGGTGACCGACGCCCACCGACTCCGCCACGCTGATCTGGACGTGGTCGATGTAGCGGTGGTTCCACAGCGGCTCGAAGATCCCGTTGGCGAAGCGCAGGACGAAGATGTTCTGGACCGTCTCCTTGCCGAGGTAGTGATCGATCCGGTAGATCTGCTTCTCCGGAAAGACGGACAGCAGCACCTTGTTCAGTTGCCGGCCCGACGCGAGGTCGTGGCCGAATGGCTTCTCGACGACCGCACGGACCCAGCCGTTCTCGACCGTCGCGAGCCCTTCGCGCCCGAGCTGCTCCACGATCGTCTCGTCCGCGTCGGGCGGCGTCGCGAAATAGAAGATCCGATTGCGCGCGCCGCCGCGCTTGCCCTCGATGTCCTCGAGGGTCGCCTTCAGGCGCTGGAAGAGCTCCGCCTCGCCGAAATCGCCCGCGAGGTACACGACGGTCGCCGGCAGGTCGCCAGGCCGCCCCTGAGTCGGCGGCGTGAATTCGCGGGCGCCGTCGTCCAGGTGCGCCCGAAACTCGTCGTCGGTGAACGGCGAGCGGCCGATGCCGATGATCGCGAAATCCTGCGAGATCGCGCCGTCGCGGTTCAGATGGGCGATCGCCGGGGCGAGCAGGCGCCGGGTCAGGTCGCCCGAGGCCCCGAAGATGACGAGGGTTGCCGGCGGCCGGATTCCCTCCTCGCTCCGGCGCCCGCCGGAGGGGCCGGCGCTTCCGAGGCTCACGCCCGCTCCGCCCTGCGGGCGAGATCGCGGGCGAACTTCACGACGTGCTCGGCCGTGAAGCCGTATTCGCGCATCACGACGTCTCCCGGCGCGGATGCGCCGTAGCGGTCGACGCCGATCGAGCCGCCGCCGTCGCCGACGTACTTCTGCCATCCCAGCGTGACGCCCGCCTCGATCGAGAGGCGCGCCTTGACGGCGTGCGGCAGGACCATCTCGCGGTACTCGCGCGGCTGCGCGTCGAAGAACTCCCAGCACGGCATGGAGACGACGCGCGTCGCGAGGCCCTCGGCCTCGAGCATCTGGCGCGCGGCGACCGCGACGTGCAGCTCCGAGCCCGTCGCCATGAGGATCACTTTCGGCGCGCCGCCGGAAGCCTCCGCCAGGATGTAGGCGCCGCGCGAGACGTCGCCTTTCGCCGTCGAACGGTCGAGCTCCGGGATGTTCTGCCGGCAGAGGACGAGGCCGATGGCGCCGTCCTCGTGCTCCATGATCGCCTTCCAGGCCTGCGCGGTCTCCGTCGCGTCGCCCGGCCGCAGCACGGCGAACTCGGGCATCGCCCGCAGCGACATCAGCTGCTCGACCGCCTGGTGCGTCGGGCCGTCCTCGCCGAGGCCGATCGAGTCGTGGGTCCAGACGAAGATCGTCGGCAGCTTCGAGAGGGCCGCGAGCCGGATGGACGGCCGCATGTAATCGGAGAAGCAGAAGAAGGTCGCGACGAAGGGCCGCACGCCCCCGTGGTACGACATGCCGTTGGCGATCGCCGCCATCGCGTGCTCGCGGACGCCGTAGTGGATGTTGTTGCCGGCGCCGGTCTGGCCGTCGAAGTCGCCCGCCCCCTCGAGCTTCGTCTTGGTCGACTCGGAGAGGTCCGCGTCGCCGCCGACGAGCCAGGGCACGTGTTTGGCGATCGCGTTCAAGACCTTTCCGCCGGCCACGCGCGTGGCCAGCGAGTCGCCCACCTTCCATTTCGGAAGGTCCGCGTCCCATCCGGCAGGCAGCGCGCCCTTGCGCGCGGTGCGCCACTCCTCGGCCAGGTCCGGGAACGCCTTCGCCCACGCCTCGAAACGCCGATCCCAGTCGCCCTCGGCCTTCGTGCCGCGCTCGACCGCCGTGCGGAAGTTCTTCACGGCCTCGGGCGGCTCGTAGAAGGCCTCGGTCCACTCCCAGCCGAGCGCCTTCTTGGTCAGCGCCACTTCCTCGACGCCGAGCGGGCTGCCGTGCGCGGCCGCCGTTCCGGCCTTGTGCGGGGAGCCGTACCCGATCGTCGTGCGCACGGCGATGATCGTCGGCCGGTCTTCCTGCGAAAGCGCCGTCCGGATCGCCGCGTCGATGTCGTCCAGGTTCGTGTTGCCGTTCTCGACGCGCACCACCTGCCAGCCGTACGCCTCGTAGCGGCGCAGAACGTCCTCGGTGAACGCCTGCGACGTGGGCCCGTCGAGCGAGACGTGGTTGTCGTCGTAGAGGTACAGGAGCTTGCCGAGCTTCAGGTGGCCGGCGAGCGAACCGGCCTCCGAGGAGATGCCTTCCATCAGGTCGCCGTCGCCCACGAGGCAGAACGTCCGGTGATTGACGATCTCGTGGCCCGGCCGGTTGTATCGGGCGGCGAGGAACCGCTCCGCGATCGCCATGCCCACGGCATTGGCGGTGCCCTGCCCGAGCGGCCCGGTCGTGGCCTCCACGCCCGGGGTCAGGTGCGGCTCGGGATGGCCCGGCGTCCGGCTCCCCCACTGGCGAAAGGCCTTGAGGTCGTCGAGCGTCAGGTCGTAGCCCGTCAGGTGCAGGAGGCTGTAGAGCAGCATGCAGCCGTGGCCGGCCGAGAGCACGAAGCGGTCGCGGTCGGGCCAGTGCGGATCGCGGGGGTTGTGCTTGAGGTGACGCTGCCAGAGAACGTACGCCATCGGGGCCGCCCCGAGGGGAAGGCCGGGATGTCCGGAGTTGGCTTTCTGGACCGCGTCGATGGACAGCGTGCGGATCGTGTCCACGCAGAGTTCGTCGAGGGATTTTTTCGCCGTGCTCACTGGGCCCTCCTGATCGGATCGGATCTTATTACGCCGGTCGGGCCGCGAGGCGCGAACGGCGTGAAGGCGGTTTGAATACGGAAACGAATGCTCGTCCAGGCGCGCCCATTTGATAGAGAATCCGGGTCAGAGGTTTCGCACTCCGTGTCCAATCTCAAACAACCGCTCCGCAGTCCCGCCCGCGGCACCCGTCCGCTCGAATGGTCCGCGGCGGCGCTCGAGGGCCGCGCGCTCGGCATGGAGTGGCTCGAAACGGACGGCCTCGGCGGTTTCGCCTGCGGCACCGTGGCGGGGGTCCGCACGCGCCGGTACCACGGCTGGTACGTGCCGGCGATTCCTCCCCCGCGCCGGCGCTGGATGCTGGTCTCCGGCTGCGAGGAGTTCGTCTCCGCGGGCGGCGTCACGGAGGGCATCTCGACGCAGGCCTATCGGGACGCGACGAGCCCCGAGGGCTTGAAGAGCCTGGCGCAGTTCCGGCTCGAGCCCTACCCGACGTGGCAGCACGCGACGGATGCGTACGCGATCGAGCGCTCGCTCTGCCTCGTCCGGGACCGGTCCCTCACGATCGTGCGCTACGTCAACCGGGGTCGGTCCGAGATCACCCTGCGCGTGCGCCCGCTGCTCGCCTTCCGCGGGTCCCACCGGCTGCAGTCCGAGACGAGCGACTGGGACGCGACGATCGAGGCGCGCGGCGAAGTCTCCTGGGTGCGGCCCCTGCCGTACCTGCCCCGGCTCTACCTGCGCGGAGTCTTCGCGACGACGCGCCAGGATCCCCTCTGGTACCGGCACTTCGCGTACGCAGAGGAGAAGGCACGCGGCTACGACGCGACGGAGGACCTCTGGAGCCCCCTCGAGTGGGAGTGGACGCTGCGCCCGGACGCCCAGGCCTTCGTCCTCTTCTCCATCGACGAGGTGGCCGCGGACCCGGACCGCTTTCTCGAAGAGGAGCGCCGGCGCCGACAGGCGTTCGCCCGGACGCAGGACCCGGTCTTCGACGAGCTGGCCCGCCGCGCCGAGGCCTTCGTGGTCGACGCGGACCACCGCAGCGCGACGATCCTCGCGGGGTATCCCTGGCTGGCGGACTGGGGCCGCCAGGCCATGATCGCGGCGCCCGGCCTCGCGCAGGCGTCGGGACGGCTCGGCGCGGTCGCCCGCGTGCTGAACGGCTTCGCGGGGGCCCGCCGCGACGGCCTCGTGCCGAGCCACTTCTCGGGCGAGGAAGGCGACGCCGACTACGACTCGGTCGATGCATCGCTGTGGTTCATCCTTGCCGTCGACTGGTTCGGCCGGTCGCGGCGCAACCCGCAGGGCCCTTCCCCGCTGCTCGGCGCCGTGCGCGCGATCGTCGAGGCGTATCGCCGCGGCACGCGGTTCGGCATCGGCGTGGGACCGGACGGTCTCCTCGTCGCGAGCGCCGCGGGGCGCGCTCTGACGTGGATGGACGCGGTCGTCGACGGCGCGCCGGTGACGCCGCGCTCGGGCCGGCCGGTCGAGGTCAACGCGCTCTGGCACGCGGCGCTCAAGTCGGCGGCGCGGATGGAGCGACTGGCGGGCGAAACCGGCCGCGCGCGCGAGCTCGAGTCCGAGGCGTGGCACGTGGCCCGGCGATTCAACGAAACGTTCTGGCACGGGGCGCGGGGCTGCCTCTACGACAACGTCGGGGATGGCGGCCCGGACGCGAGCGTGCGCCCCAACCAGATCCTCGCCGTGTCCCTGACCGAGGACCTCCTGCCGCCGCACCGGGCGCGTCAGGTCTACTGGACCGTGCGGCGCGAGCTGCTGACGCCCTTCGGGCTGCGCACGCTCGAGCCCGCAGACCCGCGGTACCGGGGTCAGGCCGGAGGCGACGAGCGCGCTCGCCTCGGCGCCGCGCACCAGGGAACCGTCTGGCCCTGGCTGATGGGCCCGTTCGCCGACGCGCACTTCCGCGTCTTCGGCCACACCGAGGAATCGCGCCGGACCATGCGCGCGCTGCTCGCGCCGCTGCGCGCCCACATTCGGGAGGTCGGGCCTCGGGTCGATCTCGGAGATGTTCGACGGCGACGCGCCGCACGCGCCGCGGGGATGTTTCGCGCAGGCCTGGAGCGTGGCGGAGGTGGCCAGGGTGGTGTACACACACCTTCTCGGGGAGGACTGAGACCCGACGCCCCGGGCCATCCATGCGCGTGCTCATGTTCGGCTGGGAGTTTCCGCCCGCGATCAGCGGCGGCCTCGGCGTGGCCTGCGAGGGCCTCGTGCGGGGCCTGCTCGAGCTCGACACGGACGTCGCGCTGGTCCTGCCCCGCCGGTCTGCCGCGACCACCATCGAGAACCTGCGCATCATTCCTGCCATCGCGGCCGCGCGGGCGGCGCGCGGGCGGCGCGGCCGGGGCCGGACGGCGCTGCGGGTACGGCGCATCACGACGCCGCTGCGCCCCTACATGACGGCCTCGCTCGAGGACGCGGACCGCACCTTCCCGGCGCGGCCGGTCCGGCCCGACGGCAACTACGGCCCCGACCTTCCGAGGGAGGTCCTGCGCTACGCGGCGGCCGCGGGCCGCATCGCCGCGCGCGAGTCCTACGACGTGATCCACGCGCACGACTGGCTCACCTTCCTCGCCGGCGTCGAGGCTCGCCGCGTGAGCGGAAAGCCGCTCGTCCTGCACGTGCATGCAACGGAGTTCGACCGCTCCGGCGGCGGGGAGAATGCCTTCGTGGCCGCGATCGAGCGGTTCGGGCTGGCCGCGGCGGACCGGATCGTGGCGGTCTCGGCGTACACGGCGGACCTGCTCGTCGGGCGTTACGCGGTTGCGCCCGAACGCCTGCGCGTCGTGCACAACGCGATCGATCCGCGGGCGCTGCTCGAGGACGGGAGGCCGGGAAACCGCACTCCCGCTCGTCCTCTTCGCCGGCCGGATCACCTCGCAGAAGGGCCCCGGCTACTTCGTCGAGGCCGCCGCGCGCGTGGCCGCCGAGCGCCGGGACGTCCGGTTCGTCGTCGCCGGCTCCGGCGACCGCATGAGCGCGATGCGGGAGCACGTGGTGGCCCGCGGCCTGCGCAAGCGCTTCCTCTTCACGGGCTTTCTCCCGGCCGAGGAGCTCGATCGCCTCTACGCGCGGGCGGACGTCTACGTCATGCCGTCGCTGTCCGAGCCCTTCGGCCTGACGGCGCTCGAGGCGCTGCAGCACGGAACGCCGGTCATCGTGTCGCGGTCGGCCGGCGTCGCGGAGGTCGCGCCCAACGTCCTGCGCGTCGAGTTCGGGAACGTCGAGGACCTGGCGTCCAAGATCCTGTCCGTCCTGGCGTTCCCGCCGCTGCGGGATGCGCTGTCCGAGCGCGGTCGCGCCGACGCGCAGCGCCTGTCCTGGCGCGCCTCGGCGGCGCGCTGCATCGCCGTCTACCGGGAATTGGTGGGAGAATCGCGGGGTCACGCCATGATCCCGGTTTGTCTGTACTTCCAGGTCCACCAGCCGTACCGGCTCAAGCGCTACAACTACTTCGACGTCGGACGCGACCACCTCTATTTCGACGACGCCGCGAACCGGGCGATCCTGAGCCGCGTCGCCGAGCGGTGCTACATCCCCGCCACCGCCCTGTGCGAGCGGCTGCTCGCGCGTCACCCCGGCTTCGCCGTGGCGTTCTCGCTCTCGGGCTGCGTGCTGGAGCAGTTGAGGGCCTGGGCGCCCGAGGCGCTGGCCGCCTTTGCCCGGCTCGCCCGGACGGGCCGCGTCGAATTCCTCGCGGAGACCTCCCATCACTCCCTCGCGTGGCTCGCCTCCCCCACCGAGTTCGAGGCGCAGGTCGAACTGCACCGCCGCCTCGTGGTGGAGGAGCTCGGGCTGGAGCCCCGCGTCTTCCGCAACACGGAGCTGATCTACTCCGACGCCCTGGCGGCGTTGCTCGCGCAGCGCGGCTACCGCGGCGTGCTCGCCGACGGCATCCCGCCCCTGCTGGGCGCGCGGTCTCCCGATCACGTCTACCGGTCGGCCGGCGAACCGGGCCTGCCGCTGCTGCTGCGCAACCACCGGCTGTCCGACGACATCGCCTTCCGGTTCTCCGACCGGCAGTGGAGCGAGTGGCCGCTGACCCCGGGCAAGTACAACCGCTGGCTGCGCGGCCTGCGGGGCGACGTCGTGTCGCTCTTCATGGACTTCGAGACCTTCGGCGAGCACCAGTGGAAGGAAACCGGCATCTTCGAGTTCTTCGAATCCTGGGTCGATCTGCGCATGGCCCATCGCGGGGCGGCCTTCGTGACGCCGTCGGAGGCGATCGCGACCCTGCCGCATTCGGAAGCGCTCTCGGCGCCCCGCACCATCTCGTGGGCCGACGTCGCTCGGGACCTCTCCGCGTGGCAGGGCAACGACCTCCAGAAGGACGCGCTGTCGAAGCTCTTCGCCCTCGAGGGGCGCGTCCGGGCGTCGGGCTCCGCGGACCTCCTGCGCGACTTCCGGATGCTTTCGAGCTCGGACCACTTCTACTACATGGCGACCAAGACCGAAGGCGACGGCCGGGTCCACGACTACTTCTCTCCGTTCGAGTCCGCGTACGATGCATACATGACGTACATGCACGTCCTCTCGGACCTCGAGCGCCGGCTTCCCCGCGCGGCGAGGTCGCGCGCGGCCGCTGCGTGAGCCCCTGCGCCCGGCGCCGCCCGCTTGAAGACCGGCCGGGTCCTCCTCCTGATCTGCGACGGCTGGGGCCATGCCCCGCCGTCGGAGGGCAACGCCATCTGGCGCGCGCGGACGCCCATCTACGACCGATGGCTGGCGGAGTCCCCGTGGACGCTGCTCGAAGCCTCGGGCGAAGCGGTGGGCCTGCCCGCCGGGCTCATGGGCAACTCGGAGGTCGGGCACCTGACGCTCGGCGCGGGCCGGATGCTGCCCCAGGACCTGCTGCGCATCGACCTCGCGCTGCGCGACGGCTCGTTCTCCGGGAATCCGGCGCTCACGGCGGCCATCCAGCACGCGAAGCGCCGCGGTGCGACGCTGCACATCATGGGCCTCCTGTCCGACGGCGGCGTCCACTCGCACCAGCGCCACCTCGAAGGCCTCCTGGAGCTCGCCCAGAAGGCCGGCGTGCCGCGCGTCCGTGTGCACGTCTTCACGGACGGGCGCGACACGCCACCCCGCTCCGCCCTGGGCTACGTCGCCGAGCTCGAAGCGTCGCTGGCGCGGCTCGGCGGAAAGATCGCCACGGTGTCGGGCCGCTACTACGCGATGGACCGCGACAAGCGGTGGGACCGCGTGGCGCGCGCCTACCAGGCGCTCGTCTTTTCCTCGGGCCTGCACGCGGCGGGGGCGAAGCAAGCCATCGAGGCGGCCTACGAGCGCGACGAGAACGACGAGTTCATCCAGCCGACCGTGATCACCGAGGACGGCGAGCCCCTCGGCCCCATCGCCGACGGCGACGCCGTGGTCTTCTTCAATTTCCGGGCGGACCGCGCCCGCCAGCTCACGCGGGCCCTGACCGAACCGGAATTCGCCGACTTCCCGCGCCCGAAGCCCCCGAAGATCCACTTCGTCGGCTTCACGGAATACAAGGCCGAGTTCAACCTGCCGGCCGCGTTCCCTCCGCGCGCCCTGACCCGCATCCTCGCGAACGTCTGGGCCGAGCGCGGCATCACGAACCTGAGGCTGGCCGAGACCGAGAAGTACGCGCACGTCACCTATTTCTTCAACGGCGGCGTCGAAGAGCCGCATCCGGGTGAAGAGCGGATCCTCGTCCCCTCGTGGAAAGGGGCGACCTACGACCTCCATCCCGAGATGAGCGCCGCCCAGGTCACCGAGGAGGCGGTCCGCGCGCTGCGCGACGGAAGCTTCGGGGCGCACGTCGTCAACTTCGCCAACGCGGACATGGTCGGCCACACGGGAAAGCTGCCGGAGACCATCGCGGCCGTCGAGATCCTCGACCGGTGCTTCGGAATCCTCGAGGCCGCGTGCCGGGAGGCGGGCGTCCTGCTCATGATGACCGCCGACCACGGCAACGCCGAGCAGATGATCGACCCGGTGACCGGCGCGCCGCACACGGCGCACACGTCCAACCCCGTGCCCTTGATCCTCTGCGGGGCGAAGGGCGCGCTCGCCGACGGCGGCGGCCTCGCCGACGTGGCGCCGACGCTGCTCGGAGTCCAGGGCTTCGACGCTCCGGTGGAGATGACGGGGCGGGACCTGAGGAAGTAGCCCCTAGCCTCCCGAAACGCTCTTTCTCTCCTTCGCCCCGGGAAACAGCCGCCGCACGTCGGACTTCAGACCGGCCGCGGCCTGCGGATCGCCCAGGATCTCGTAGGTCTTGATGGCCGCAAAATAGGCCTCGGGCGTATTGATCTCGCGCACCAGGTCGGCGAGGGTCTTGCGCGCGTCCGCTTCGCGGCCCTGGCTCGCGTACAGGAAGGCGAGGGAGGCCCGCGGCGACACGTTCGTCGGAAAATCGTGGATCTCCTGCAGAAACGCACTCTCCGCTTCGGCCTCGCGGCCGATGCGCGCCAGGCTGTCGCCCCGCAGGAAATTCAGGTTCTGGAGCGGTGTGACGTCTCCGCTTTTCGGTCGGGCGGCCAGATCGATCTCGACGAGCGCCCCCGGATAGTCGCCGCGATCGTGCCGGGCGCGCGCGATCAGGAGGTGCGGAATGCGCCGCATCGGATACTTCTCGAGGGCCGCCCGCGACTCGCGCTCCGCGGCGTCCAGATCGCCCTTGACCAGCGCGATCCGCGCGAGGTTCTCGTGGGGGCTCGTCGTGCCCGAGTCGCCCGCCGCCTCGGCGTGCTTGCGCGCTTCTTCGTAGTTGCCGACGGAGAGGTAGTAGTCCGACAGCGCCATCATGACCTGCGGGTTGAGCGGAGCGAGCTTCGCCGCCTGGAGCAGGGCCGCGAGCGCCTCGTCCTCCCGCCCGAGCTTCATGCACGCCTCGCCGTACATCTGCCACACGTCCGTCATGCCGGGCTCGCTCTTCAGGAGCTTCGCGAAGACGGCCACCGCGTCCGCGTAGCGGCCGCCCTGCAGCGCCCCGAAGCCCGCCTTCAGCTGGGCCACCGCGCCGATCCGGTCACGGGGAGCCGGAAGGTCCTTCTGCGTCAGGTCGGCGGTCGAGGCGCTGATGTAGCCGAGCGCGGCCAGCTTCTTCATCTGCTCGGGGTCGGCGTTGCCCGGCGGCTGCAGCGGCCGCGGCATGCTGGCCAGCTGCGCCCGCATCGACCGAAAGGCCGGAGGCAGGCCCGCCGCGAGGTCGTTCTTCTCGCCGGGATCCGCCGTGAGGTCGTACAGCTCGGGCCGCGGGGATTCGATGTAGTGGTCGTGCTCGTCCTCGAGCGACGCCAGGTCGCTCCACCCGAGGTGCAGCCGCGGGTAGAGCGTCTCGCTGTAGATCCGCCGCGGCGCCGCGGCGGCCGGATCGGCCGCGCCGAGCAGCGAACGGCCGGCCAGACCCGGCGGGGCCGGGATGCCGAGCGCTTCCACCACGGTCGGAAAGACGTCGACGAGCCCGACCGCGGCGCGCACGGACTCGCCCGCGCGCGCCGACTTCGGAAGCTTGACCATCAGCGGAACGTGGATCGACTCGCGATAGATGAGCACGCCGTGCTCGTCCTCGCCGTGGTCGTCGAGCCCCTCGCCGTGGTCCGAGAGGAACACGATGAGCGCGCGGTCGTAGACGTCGCTCTGCTTGAGAAACTTCACGAAGCTGCCGACGATCTCGTCGGCCCGCGCGATCTCGCCGTCGTAACGCAGCTTGTACCGCGAGAGGTACGGCTCGGGCGGCTCGTAGGGCGAGTGCGGCTCGAAGAGGTGCAGGAACGCGAAGAACGGCTGGCCCGAGTGCCCCGCGACCCACTCGGCCAGCAGCGCCTGCGTGTCGTTGCCGTTGCGCTGCACGCGCGAGATGGACTGGCTGGCCTTGCTCGGCTCGATGTTGTCCTCGTAGAAGTCGAAGCCGCGCGCGATCCCCGTCGCGTGCGAGAGCACGATCGTCGAGACGGCGCCGCCGGTCGCGTAGCCCTTCTCCTTGAGCGTCGCGGCGAGCGTCGCCGGGCCGGGGCCGAGCGCGTAGCCGAGGTTGTCGCGCACGCCATTCTGCGGCGGCAACAGCCCCGTCATGATCGCGGTGTGCGAGGGCAGCGTCAGCGGGACCTGCGAGTACGCGTTCTCGAAGAGAATCGCGTCGTGGCGCAGCGCGTCGAGGTTGGGCGTGTCGACGCCGCGGTAGCCATAGGCCGGCAGATGGTCCGCCCGCAGCGTGTCGATGGAGATCAGGATCACGGGCGTGCCGGAGGCAGCCAGGCCCGCGCCCCGGCGACACCCGCGCGCCCGCGACCACGCACGCCGCGACCGCCAGCAAGGCGGCGCCCGACCGGCGCAGGACCGGCCGAAACGATTCTGCTAGCATCCGCCGCATGCCGACCAAGCGCGAAATCTACCTCCGCCGCCTCGACACCGTCCGCGCCGAGCTGCGCGCCCTGAACGCCGACGGCCTGTACGCCACGCCGTCTTCGAACCTCTTTTATCTCACGGGCATCGACTTCCATCGCAGCGAACGTCTGACGGCCCTGCTTCTCTTCCAGGATATGGAGCCCGTGGCGATCTGCCCCGCCTTCGAGGCCGAGCGCTTGCGCCGGATGTCCGCCGTCGAGCGCATCGTGACGTGGGAGGAGACCGAGGACCCGTTCGCCAGGGCGGCGACGCTCTTCCCCGGCTCCGCCGGAACGCTCGCGGTCGAGCCGTCCACGGCCTACGACGACGTCGAGCGCCTGCTCGCCCGGCGCCCGTCGTGGAAGCCCGTGTCGGCCGCCGCGACCTTCGGGGCCCTGCGCATGATCAAGTCCGCCGACGAGCTGGACATGATCCGCCAGGCGATCGCCGTCGCGCTGCCCCGCTTCCAGCGCGCCTTCTCCGCGCTGAAGCCGGGCTGCCTCGAGGCGGAGATCTCGGCGCTCGTGGGCGGCGAGAACATGGTGCAGTTCGGGCCGTCCTCGGCCCTGCCCCACGGGGCGTCGGGCTCCACGCCGCTTTCCCGCGACCAGGCGGTCCTCATCGACGCCTGGGACAAGCCGGATGGCTACTACTACGACATCACGCGCTCGACCTTCTACGGAACCCCCACCGACGAGTACCGCAAGATCTGGTCGATCGTGCTCGACGCCCAGTCGGCCGCGATCGACCGGGCGGCGCCCGGAGTTCCCTGTTTCGAGGTGGACGCGGCCGCGCGCAAAGTGATCGAGAAGGCGGGCTACGGCGAGTACTTCACGCACCGCCTCGGCCACGGCCTCGGCATCGACGTGCACGAGGCGCCCTACATGGTCGGCCACGACAAGACGGTGCTGAAGCCGGGGATGACCTTCACCTCCGAACCGGGCATCTACCTGCCCGGGCGCTTCGGCGTGCGCATCGAGGACGACATCGTCTGCACCGAGCGCGGCGCAGAATCGCTGTCTCCCCGGGTTTCACGGCTCGAGCCCATCGCCGCCTGAAGCGGCTTCGTCCCGGTTTCTGCTCGTCCCGTCCCGGACGGGGACTTCCCGGGGGGTTATAGTGTTTTCGTTGGGCTCATGACCTTTCGATTTGGGACGCTGCTGCTCGACACCGAAAGCCGATCGCTGACGCGCGACGGCCGCCCGGCCTCCATTTCACCCAAGGCCTTCAAGCTGCTGCAGGCGCTTCTCGAGGCGCGCCCGCGCGCGGTGCCCAAGGCCGAGCTGCACCGCCGGCTGTGGCCCGACACGGTCGTCTCGGACGTCAACCTCCCGACGCTGATCGCCGAGGTCCGCCAGGCGATCGGCGACGGGGCGCGCGCGCCCGAATTCATCCGCACGGTCTACGGCTACGGGTACGCGTTCTGCGGCGAGGCCGTGCCCCTCTCGCGCGACGGACAGCCGCAGGGCTCGGGCGACCAGATCTTCCGCCTGCTCTGGGGCAACCGCGAGGTCGCGCTCGCAGACGGCGAAAACATCCTGGGTCGCGGGACCGACTCGCTCGTCTGGATCGACGCCCAGAGCGTTTCCCGCCGCCACGCGATCCTGAACGTCGCGGCCGGGCTCGCGACGCTCGAGGACCTCGGGTCCAAGAACGGCACGTTCGTCAACGGCATCCGCCTGTCCTCCCCCGTCGCGCTGCGCGACGGCGACGAGCTGCGCGTGGGAAGCGTGCCCATGACGCTCAAGATCTACGCGCGCCCCGGCTCCACCGAGACGGCGACGGGGCATTGATCCGGGCGCCGCGGGCAGGCGCGCGTGCCTGCATCCTGCTCGCGGTCGCCGCCCTCGGTGCCGGCGCCGGATTGCGCGCCCAGGACGCCGTCCCGGGCGGCGTCCCGGCGGAGGAGGCCGCCGACTTCGCGCGCCGCGCGGCGCTGGCTGCGCTCCACGGACCGCCCAAGGTGTTCCTCGAATCGCTCGACGCGGACGGCATCCTGCGCCGGCTGCTCGGCAGCCCGGTCTGGTCCGGCCTGACCGAGCGCCAGCGCACGCTGCTGCGGACGCTCGTGCGCGAGCACTTCGCCCAGGCCCTCGCGCCCGTGGCGGACGCTTCCGCCGAGGTCGCGTGGGCTTCGGTCGCGGACTCCGGCAAGGGGCCGGTCTTCGTCGACCTCGGCCTGCGCTACGGCCCCTCGTTGCTCAAGACGCGCTGGACCGTCGACCGCACGCCGCGCGGACCGACGATCTCGGACATCGTCCTCGTCGATCCCGGCATCTCGCTGGCCGGCGAGGTCGGTCGCCTGCTCGGCCCCGAGCCCGTGCGACGGCACGACGCGGCGCAGCAGGCCCGCGCCCGCGCGCTGCCGCGCGTCGTCGGCTTTCTCGCGATCCTCGGGATCGCCCTCGTCTTCGGGCGCCGGCTCGCGCCCGAGAAGCGCCGGGTCCTCTGGCTCACCGCCGCCGTTCCGGCGCTGCTCTTTCTCCTGGACGGCGCGCTCGCGGTCCACCGCGCTCTCTCCGAGCCCTACGCGCTGGTCGAAAGCCTGCCACCGCAACTCTGGAGGCAGCCGGAGAAGCTCGCCCTCGGCGCTCAGAAGGACGGCAGGACGGAGGTCGCGCGCGCCGAGTGGGACAAGGCGATCGCGGCCGGGGCCGCGGCCGGGCCGATCTACTATCAGATGGGGCTGGCCGCCCGCGCGCGCGGGGCCGCGTCCGAGGCCGCGCAGTATTTCGAGCGCGCGCTCGCTCAGGCTCCACCCGCGCCGGGAGCCGCCCGCGAGCTCGCGTCCGCGGCCCTGACGGAGGGCCGCCTGGCCGAGGCGCGATCGCTGCTGCAACGTTACCTGCGCGAAGCCGGCCCGGACCCGGACACGCTCGCGACGCTCGCGGTCGTCGAGACGGGCCTCGGCGACGCGGCCGCCGCCGTCGCGGCGATGCAGTCGGCGCGGGCGCTGGTCGGAGAGGACTGGAAGAAGGCCGAGCTCGAGGCCCGCATCTACGCCCGGTCGGGCAACGCGGCGGCGGCCGTCGCCGCGCTGCGCCCGCTCGAGAACGAGGGAAAGCTCGACCGGACCGTGCTTCGGGCCGATCCGGCCTATCTGTCGATCGCGACCGAGCCGGCATGGGTCGGGTTCCTCGCGGAGCCGTCCCGGTAACTCAAAGCCCCGCCCACCGCCTCCAGCCCTCGAACATCGCCTTTTCGGAGAGACCGGTTTCCTCGCGCAGCGCCGCGTCGAACGCGCCCGCGTCCTCGGAGAGCCGCGCCAGGATGCAGGTGATCGCGCCGAGCCCGCGGACCGCGACCAGATACTCGACCATGGAGAGCGCCTGGGCGTACGTGGAGCGCACGGCCGCGCGCGGCTGGCCCCGCCCGAAGCCGGCGTCGAGCGCGGCGAAGGTCGGCGCCGGATGCCGCCCGACGGCCCCCGGAACGTCGCGCACGAGGATTCTTCGCCCCTCGCACCACTGCGCCAGCCCCTCGTGAAACCAGGCGGGCGCATGGTCCCGCGAGCCCGAGCGGATGAGCGCGTGCGCGAGCTCGTGCGCGAGCACCGACCGCGAGGAGCCTGGCGCAACGGCTTCGGCCTCCACCGACACGCGGATCTTTCCGTCGTAGAGCCCCGAGACCCAGTCGGGAACCGACGCGAGTGAAAAGTACGACCGGCCCGAGTACAGGACCACCAGCTGCGGCGCGGCGATCTGCCCGCCCAGCAGCGGCGCCTGCTCCGCGTAGGCCGCCTCCAGGTCCTCGCCGGCCAGGCGCAGGAGCTCCTGGCCGACCTCCGCGTCCGCGAACACCGTGAAGTGCTCGAAGCGCATCGAGCGCTGGCCCCGCGACACGGCGAGCTCGTCCCGCGCGCGGGACAGGCGTCTCAGGACATCGGGATCCGTTCCGCCCAGCCGGACGTACTCGCTCCAGGCGAGCACCGCGTCGTCGAGACGGTGAAGGCCCAGGTACGCGTCTCCCAGGACGCCGTAGATCTCGGGGGGCGCCCGGTGGGCGCGCTGCTCGGCCTCCCGCAGGTAGAAACGCGCGTTGTCGTAGTCCAGCGCGCCCACGTAGCAAAGCGTCAGCTCCGCGAGGACGAGGCCGCTCTCCTCGTCGAGCGCGTACGCCTCGGACAGCAGCTCGGTCGCGCGATCCAACGCGCCCTCTGCGAGGTAGGCCGCGCCGATCCGCTCGAGCTCGCGCGACACCTCGGCGGCCTGCCGGGATCCGGGAGCGGCATCGGCCGCCCGCCGATGGATCCCGGCGATCGCGCGGTCTCGCGAGGGCCCGGCCGGCGGGACTGCGGGAATCGCCGGCGGCGGCGCGACCTGCAGCGCCGCCGCGAGGAGAACCGCCGGCACGGCGCCCGGGCTCAAGGAACGAGGAACGGCGTGGTCGCCTGGCGGGCCGGGCCCCCGACGCCATCCTGGAGGAACACGCGCAGTCCGTAACGCCCGGGCGAGAGGTCCGGCGGAGCCGCGAACGAGAGCAGCAGCATCCGCTTGCCCTCGGCGTCCGGCGCGACGGCGTCGAGCACGGCGAGCTTCACGGATCCGATCGGGCGCCCGTCCTCCGCGAGGATCTGGCTCCCCAGCTTGAGGTCCTTCGCGTCCGGCGCGCCGACGTGGTACGCGACCAGGCACACCTGCGACGCATCGCCGGGCGCCACCCGCGCCACCGCCGCCGGCATCAGGCCCGAGCCCGGAAGGCTCGAGAACGGATTGGGTGCGGCGCCGGGCTCGCGGCCGGTGCCCTGGACGGCCACCCAGTCACCCGACCCGACGAGAAAGACCGGCGCGAGAAGGAAAGGCTCGCCGGACGCAAACGCGGGCACTGCCAGCGTCGTCACGCTCAAACCCATGTGCCCGGTCGCGGCATTGCGGACGAGCGTCCGGATCCGGTAGTCGCCGGGCGGCAGCCGCAGCTCGCCGAAGTAGCGCACCCCCGCGGCCATCAGCTTCGCGCGATTCTGCGCGAGATCGGTCGAGATCGTCCGCACGAAGAAGTCCCGCAGGCGGTCGTCCGGGCCGATCGCGTAGACGTAGATCTCGAGGCCGAGCTTTTCGCCCTTGTCCGCGGCCAGCAGCGGCGCGCCCGGAACCTCCACGAGGACCGGCACGGTCGAGTCCCCTCCGCTGGCAAACGGAAGGGCGAGCACCCGGATCGGGATGTCGTCGAACGGAATCTCGTTGGCGATGACGTTGGCCGCCAGCAGGCGGCGCTCGAGGGGCGACAGGGTGCGGAAGCCGCGGCGGTCGTAGTACCCGGCCCGCGCGAGCACGCGCGCCCCCGGAGCGGACACCTTGACCTTCAGCGCGTGGAACGCGCCCTCGGGACCGGAC
The DNA here is from genome assembly GCA_963843325.1 of uncultured Acidobacteriota bacterium. Classification (GTDB taxonomy): domain Bacteria; phylum Acidobacteriota; class Thermoanaerobaculia; order UBA5066; family Gp7-AA6; genus DAHUXD01. The sequence continues at coordinate 110,232 of CAWJKC010000008.1, read as the reverse complement.
TTGTCGGGCCGGAACGCGAGGACGTAGACGAGGCTCGTCTGCCGTTCGACGCGGTCCAGCTGCGCGGCGAGGTCGTTCGTGTTGCGCAGCACCTCGCCCCCCGTCGCCTGGGCGATGTCGAAGAGCGCGCTCTCCGATTCCCGCGGTCCCGCCGGCTGCGCGTCGCCATCCGAGTCGCCCTCGGCGCGGATGCCGGCGATGTCCACCGCGTGCACGACGCAGTCGGATCGGCGGAACCACACGCCGACCTCGTTCAACTCGTTGCGCAGTGGCGTGCTGCCGAAGCGGCGGTCCGCGTCCACTTTCCAGATCTCGCCGTGGATCAGGCTCGTTCGCTCCTCGTCGCTCTCGGTCGCCCCGACGAGGTGGCGACCGCTGAAGCCCTCGGACAGGTACAGGATGTCCTTGCGCCCTTCGACGGCGTCCAGGCTCTGCGAAAGCTCGCGGAAGGCCTGGAAGAGGTGGCGGACGCGACCGCGCGTGTACTCGTCCGAGCGGGCCTTGTTGACCGCGCTGTACGCCTGCAGCGTCTCGATCAGCCCCTCCACCGAGTTGCGGCTGTTCCGTGTCTGCGCCATCGCGGCGAGGGTCGCCGCGTCGAAGGCGAAGGCCAGCGGATCGAGCGACTCGCGCCGCGCCTCGAGGCCGAGCGATTCGATCGCCTGGGCCAGCTGCGCGCGGTCCGAGGAGAAGGTCACGAGCAGCCGCACGCCCTGCTCGACGGAGTACGTGGCGACCGAGGCGAGGTCGCCGCTCGACATCCCCGACAGGACGAAGTCGCGCGCCGCTTTGCGCGCGACCAGGATCGACTTGGGGCGCGAGAACGAGAAGTCGAAGAGGATCAGGAAGCGGCGGCGCGCGGCCGGGTGGACGGGCGCACCGGGAACGGCCGATTTCTCGGCAAGATCGATCGCGTCGAACCCCACGATGGCCTGCGGCCGCCCGTCGTCCTGGACCGAGAAGTTCGCCGCGGTCAGGCCGCGCACCGGCTCTCCGTCGCGATCGACGACGCGCACCGGCACCTCGACCAGGATGGCCTCTGCCGACTCGCGGACGGCGCCGGGCTCCTGCGCCGCGGCCGGCGCGAGCGCGCCGGTTGCGAGGGCTGCCGAGAGGAGGAGGAGCTTCATGGGGCCGCCGGACCCATTATCCCTCTCGGGGCTCCGGGAATCTCAGCCCAGAGTCTTCAGCAGGTCGTCGATCTCCCTGGCGTCCGCCGCCGGCGGTCCGAGCTCCTTGGCCTTCTTGAGATCGGCCTTCGCGTCCGCATTCTTCTTGAGCTGCAGCCGGCAGAGGCCCCGGTAGTAGTAGCCCTCCCACCCGTCCGGCTTGATCGCGATGACCCGATCGAAGGCGGACTCCGCCTCGGCCGGCTTCTTCTTGTTGATCAGGAGGATCCCGATGTTCACGTACGGCTGCGGGTCCGTGATCTTGTCGGCGGGAACCTTGTCGAGCGCCGCCTGGCCAGCCTCGAGGTTGCCCTGCTGGAGCTCGAGCTCGGCGAGCATCCACCAGGCCGAGGCGTCCGAGGGATTCTTTTCCGCGGCCTGCCGCGCGTAGGTGAGCGCATCCTTCGCATTGCCCTCCGCCAGGTACGCGGCCGCGATGCGCTGCAGCAGCGGACCGTTGTCGGGCAGGTCGGGGAGCGCCTTGAGATAGCTCTCGCGCGCCGACGACCAGTTCTTCGCCGACATGGCGGCGTTGCCCTGGTCGATCGCGTCGGCCGTCTCCTTGGAGATCTTCTTGCCGCCCACCATGATCTGCGGCTGCGCGGCAGGCGCGGGCGCCGCGGCCTTGGGCGCCGGGTCCAGCTGCACGACGATCGCGGGATTGCGGCCGCCCTCCTGGAGGCTGACGCTGATCTTCTTGGTCGCGTACCCGTTGGCCTCGAAGTCGACGTCCCAGGGGCCGCCCGCGAGACCGAAGATCGCGAACTGTCCCTTGGCGTCCGTCGTCAGGTCGGGGCCGCCGTGGGTGCTCCTGCCCCAGCGCATCATCACCTTGCAGCCTTCGATCGGCTCGCCCTTGTCGTTCTTGACGGTCCCTTCCACGCGGGCTTTGCCGCCGCGCCAGTCCTGGGCCCCGGCAATGGAGCTGACGGCGAGGAGGGCGGCGAGGACCATGACGCGCTGTCGCATGGGAACACCTCTCTAGAAAAAGTCGGGCGAAGTATAGCGGGGTTGGAAGGCGCGCGCACGGGCGGGCTTCCCAAGAACTTCCCGATGTCGCGACGCCCTACTTGCCCCCGTAGAACCCGACGATCGCGGCGACGAGGGCCTCGGCCACTTTCTCGCGATAGCTCCGCGTCTGCAGCAGCCGCCGGTCCTCCGGGTTGTTCAGGTTGCAGACCTCGACCAGCACGCGGGCGGGAATGCGGTTGTAGCGCAGGATCGCCGGGACCCATTCGCCGCCGCCGCGAATCACGTTGCGCCGGATGGGCTCGAACGCGTGCAGGGGCAGGTCGGCCGCGCGGAAGGACGCGACGATGTGCTCGGCGAGATCGCGCGAGATGCCTTCGGCCTCGATCTTCTCCTTGTGGGAAAAGGAGACCGTCGGCGACTCCCGCACCTCGCGCCGCGAGTCGTAGGGGTCGCCGGACTTGCGGTACGAGCCGCGGAGGAACTTCTCGCCCGGGACGTACACCATCGTGCCGCGCACCGCCGGGTGCAGCGAGTCCGCGTGCAGCGAGAGGAACACGGTCCGGTCCTGCTGCCCGCCGTTCTTGCCCACGTTCTTCCAGACCGAGTTGGCCAGGTACCAGCGCAGGTTCACGCCGGTCGCCGCGTCCTCGATCCGGTAAGGCGGCGACGTGAGGACCCGCCCGCTGCGCGAGCTGCCCACCCGCTCGGACGACGCGGCGGCGCACGGCTCGTCGCGGCCGACGATCGGCACGACGTGCCCGCGCGTGCCGGAGCGCACGAGGCGCTCGACGCGGCACGCGATGTCGTAGACGTACGCCGCCTCCTCCAGCCCGGCGACCAGGGCGCCCGTGTCGCGGCCGCCGTGGCCCGCGTCGAGCACGACCGTCACCCCCGCGAGGTCGGCGCTGCGGACCTTGTTGGAGAACTGGGAGGCTTCCAGCCGCGTGTTCTCCTCCTCGATGCGCTCGGGGTCGTCCGGCGGGCGGAACTCCGGGGCGAGGTCCGCGATCGGGATCCGGACCGGGAAGCCGACCGGCATGGAGTGGACGTCGGTCACGCCGTTGTACGCCGCGATCTCCGCGGCCTTCGCGTTGACGTCCTCGGCGTGGAGGCGCCCGGTGAAGCGCACGACGACCGCCGAGTACAGCGCCTCGCCCTTGCGCAGCCGGTAGATGGCATAGCGGCCCTTCTCGTCCTGCGCGAACTCGAGCTTCGTCGCCTCCGCCTCGGCCGGCGGGACCGCCGCCGCGACGGCTTCCCGGAAGGCCGGCGTCAGCAGCTTCGGCGGCACGACGACGACCTGCCCGACCTGCGTCTCGAGCGAAGGGATCGCGCCGCCTTCGCGGATCTCGCGATAGCGCTGGCCGTCGCCCGTGAACCACTCGGCGATGCGCCAGAGGCTCTCGGGCTTGCCCGTCAGTGCCGCGACGTGGTGCTCCCAGCCGTTCAGGGTCGCGCGGTCCGCCGGGAAGAGGGCCTCGATCGCGATCTTGCGGTAGTTGCCCGCGAGCAGACGGTACGGCACGCGCACGAACTGGCCGCGCTTGAGATGCCGCAGGCTGCCGTTGGCGGACAGGATCGTCTTCTTCGACTTCGGATCGTCGGTCAGCCGCTTGACGAACGCGTCGATCCCCTCGCCCGGCAGGGGCCGCGCGAGCAGCGTGATCTCGTCGGCCCCCGCGATGGAGACCCTGACCTCGGGCGAGACCGAGACGACCTTTTCGCGCCCCGCGCCGCCGAGCGCCGCCGCCGCGCCGAAAAATACGGCCGCCGCCGCCGCCCGGCGCAGATCCAACCTAACGCGCTGCCCGGGGCAGCGCATCGGGAAAGCCGGCCCGCTGCTCGAAGGCGCGGGCCGCCGCGAACACCGCATCCTCCCCGAAGCGCGGGCCGAGCACCTGGATGCCGAGCGGCAGGCCGCCGCGCGTCAGGCCGGACGGCACCGAGATCGCGGGCAGGCCGGACAGCGAGGCGGGCACGGTGAAGACGTCCGACAGGTACATCGTCAGCGGGTCGTCGGTCTTTTCGCCGACGCGAAAGGCGGGCGCGGGGATCGAGGGACACACGATCACGTCCGCGCGCTCGAAGGCGCGGTCGAAGTCGTCGGACAGCAGCTGCCGCGTCCGCATCGCGCGGCCGTAGTAGGCCTCGTAGTAGCCGGACGCGAGCGCGAACGTGCCGAGCAGGATCCGCCGCTTCACCTCGGCGCCGAATCCCGCCGTGCGGCTCTCGACGTACAGGGACGCGAGGTCGCGGTCCGTCGCGCGCGGGCCGTACCGCACGCCGTCGAACCGCGCCAGGTTGGAGGAGGCCTCCGCGCTGGCGACCACGTAGTAGATGGCGATGGCGACCGTCGCCCGCGGAACCGAGACGGAGACGACCTCGGCGCCGGCCTCGCGGAAGATCCGGCGCGCCTCTTCGACGCTCGCGGCGACCTCGGGGTCGAGCCCCTCCAGCTCGGCCTCCTCGAGAAAGCCCACGCGCAGACCCTCGACGCCGCGCGCAAGGGCCGCCTCGGGATCGCCCACCGGCCGGTCGGAGGTCGTCGAGTCGCGCGGGTCGAAGCCGGCGACGACGCGATAGAGGCGCGCCGCGTCCCCGACCGAACGCGCCACCGGACCGATCTGGTCGAGCGACGAGGCGAAGGCGACCAGACCGTAGCGCGACACGCGCCCGTAGGTCGGCTTGAACCCGACGACGCCGCAGCACGCGGCCGGCTGGCGGATCGAGCCGCCGGTGTCCGACCCGAAGGCGCCCGGCACGAACCGCGCGGCCACCGCCGCCGCGCTGCCGCCCGAGGAGCCGCCCGGGATCCGCTCGATGTCCCACGGGTTGCGCGTGACGTGGCTCGCGCTGTTCTCCGTCGAGGAGCCCATCGCGAACTCGTCCATGTTGGCCCGGCCGATGAAGACGGCGCCGGCCTGGCGCAGGCGCGCCGCCACGGTCGAGTCCGCCGGCGGACGGAAGCCCTCGAGGATCTTCGAGGCGCACGTCGTGCGGCGCCCGGCCACCCAGATGTTGTCCTTGAGCGCCAGCGGCACGCCGGCCAGCGGAAGCGATTCGCCGGCCGCGACGCGGGCGTCCACCGCGCGGGCCTCGGCCAGGGCCTGCTCGCCGGTCACCTCGAGAAAGGCCCGGATGCGCCCGTCGCCCTCGCCGATCCGCGCGAGCGCCTCGGCGACGACCGAGGCGGCCGACTGGCGGCCGGCGGTGACGTCCGCCGCGGTCTCGATCACGCCTTTCATGCGATCAGGAGCCCGATCCGACCACGCGGGGCACCACGCCGTACCCGTGGACCTGGCGCGGCGCGTTGGCTTCGAGCGCTTCCAGGCCGCCTCCGTCGACGGGAGCGTCCGGCCGCACGGGCGTGGCCGGTCCCGGCCGGGCGGGACCGAACGCCGACTCCGGGATCGCGGCGAGCTGATCGATGTAGGCGAGGATGCGCGAGAGCTGCTCGGTCCAGCGCGGCAGGTCTTCGTCGGGCAGGCGCAGGCGCGCCAGGTCGGCGACCTTGCGGACGACCTCGACGGTGACAACGGAGCGGGCGGATGTCATCCTCGAAATTGTAAGGTGTTTTTGCCGGCCGCGCTCGCGCGTCCGCCACGGGAGGTCCATGATCAGCCGGGTCGGACAGTCGGCGCGGAAACTCCAGGGACTGCGCCGGCGGATCGAGCTCGTCGTCCTGGCGCACGTCGCCTCGCGCCGCGGCCTGCACGCCTGGATCGTGGGCGGCGCCCTGCGCGACCGCCTCCTGGGCGCGGAGATTCCCGAGATCGACGTCGCCGTCTCCCGCGACGCGGAGGGGCTCGCGCGCGACCTCGAGGCCGCGGGCCTGGGGCGCGCGGTGTTCCTTTCGAAGGACCGGCCCGGGCCGCGCGTGTTCCGGGTCGCGGGCCCGCGCCCGATCGACATCGCCGAGATCGAGGGAGGATCGATCGCCGCCGACCTCGCGCGGCGCGACTTCACGGTGAACGCGATCGCCCTCGCGCTCGGGTCCGGAGAGCTCGTGGACCCCTTCGGCGGCGTCGAGGACGCGATCCGCCGCCGGCTGCACTGCGTCCGGCCCGAGAATCTCGCCGAGGACCCGCTCCGGATCCTTCGGGCGGCGCGGCTCTGGTCGACGCGCGGCCTGACCCCGGATCCGTCGGTCCTGGCCGCCGCGCGCTCGGCGGCGCCGCTCTTCGGCCGCGCCGCCGCCGAGCGGGTCACGGCCGAGCTCTCCAGGCTGCTCGGCAGCGAGCGGGCCGCTCCCGCGCTCGGCTGGTCCGCCCGCGCGGGCATACTGCCCGAAGCCCTGGGCCTGTCGCTCGGCGGGGCGAAGTTCGCGGCACTCGACACGCTGGCTGTCGACGCTGGATACACGTTCGATCCGAACGCTCGCACCCGCGCGGCGCCGGCGCATCCGGCTCGCGCTCATCGCCATCCGCGCCGGCCTGACGGCGCTCGAGGCGCGGGCGCTGGCTCGCCGGGCGCCGCTGGGCCCGGGAGGACGCACGCGACGCGGCGGCGCTCGTCCGGCTCGCCGCCGAGAGCGTCGCGGCACGCTCGACGCGCGCGCGATGGCGCTGGATCCTCGATGCCGGAGGCCTCGCCCCGGATGCGCTTCGCCTGCTCGCGAGCCTGGGCGTCCCGGGCCGGCGGCGGGCCCGGTCCCTGGCTCCGCTGGCCCGGATGCCCCCGCGCCGGGTCGCCGTGGACGGCGACGACGTCGTCCGGTGGCTCGGCATTGCCGCCGGACCGCTCGTCGGCGAGCTGCTCTCGCAGCTGCGCGTGGCCGCCGCGATGGGCGAGGTGAAAAATCGGCGTGAAGCCCGGCACTGGCTGACCGGACAGGTCCGAAAGGCCCCGTAACCGGCTATAATCCTCGAACATTGACACTCGCTGAGCTTCTGAAATTCATGGCCAAGAAGGAGGCATCGGACCTCCACTTGAAGCCCATGCGCCCTCCCCTGCTGCGCATCAAGGGCCGCCTCATCCCCTTGAACGCCGACGCGCTCCAGCCCAAGGACCTCGAGGAGATGCTGACCTCGATCCTGACCCCCGCGCAGAAGGAGCGCCTGGAGGCCCACCAGTCCGTGGACGTCGGGTACGGCCTGACGGGCGTCGCCCGCTTCCGCTGCAACATTTTCGTGCAGCGCGGCTCGTACGCCGCCGTGTTCCGCCGCATTCCGTTCAAGCTGCCCTCGATCACCGAGCTGAACCTGCCGGAAGTGCTCGAGAGCTTCGTCCACCTGCCCAAGGGGCTCGTCCTGATCACGGGACCGACGGGTTCGGGCAAGTCCACGTCGCTGGCCGGGATCATGCGCTCGATCATCGAGAAGCGTCCGGTCCACATCGTCACGATCGAGGACCCGATCGAGTTCCTCTTCGCCGACGGCAAGGCCGCGGTCTCGCAGCGCGAGGTGTCGACCGACTCGCCGAGCTTCAACGAAGCCCTGAAGAACATGTTCCGGCAGGACCCGGACGTCATCATGGTCGGCGAGATGCGCGACTGGAACACGATGCAGACCGCGATCACGGCGGCCGAGACGGGACACCTCGTCTTCTCGACCCTGCACACCAACAGCGCCGCGCAGTCGATCGACCGCATCATCGACTCCTGCCCCATCGAGCAGCAGGCCCAGGTGCGCTCGCAGCTGTCGATCGTCCTCCAGGCCATCGTCTCGATGAACCTCATCGAGACCTCGGACGGCACCGGCCGGTCGCCCGTCGTCGAGATCATGGTCAACTCGCCCAAGATCGCGAAGCACATCCTGTCGGGCGAGGTGAAGGAGATCCACGAGGAGATCGAGAACTCGGTCAACTACTACAAGATGCAGTCGATGAACCAGTCGCTCATCGCGCTGCTGGTCAACCGGCGCATCACGTACGCCAAGGCGATGGAGCTCTCGATGGATCCCGAGGATCTGTCCCTGAAGCTCCGCAAGCTCTTCCCCCAGATCGAGGAAAACCAGCGAGGAGGCCTCATGGCATCCGACAGTGATTTCTCGCAGATCACGCAGCTTCTCGAGATCAAGCGTCTCTACGAGGAGCAGGAAGAAAAGTGGAAGCTGCGCCTCTCCGAGAAGGACGAGGAAGTCAACAAGCACATGATGGATCTGCGCGACCAGAAGCGCGTCATCGAGGGCCGCGACCAGGTCCTGACGGACCTCGAGGGCGAGAACAACCGGCTCAAGGCCGACGCCGATCGCGTGAACCGGGAAGTGCAGCAGAAGATCGCCCAGTTGAACGAGCGCATCAAGGAGCTCAACCAGCGGCTCGTGATGGCCGAGGGCGGAGGCCGGGCGGCGGCCGGCGGCGCCGCCGGGGGCGGATTCTTCAAGAAATAGCGCCCCGCGCGGCGTCCCGACTCTCCGCATCCCGAATAGAATTCCGGCGTGTCCGCCCTCGCCGTCGTCCTGTTGACCGCCCTGCTGGCCGCGGCGCCGACACCCGTCCCCACCCCGGGCCCCCTCGAGCGCGGCGAGAAGCTGCTCGCGGCCCGTCAGTACGAGAAGGCGACGGCCCAGCTGCGCCAGGCCATCGAGGCCGATCCGACGTCCGCACGCGCCCACGGCGACCTCGCGCTCGCGCTGATGGCCCTGCAGAAGAACCGCGAGGCCGTCGACGCGGCGCGCCTGGCGGCCGCCTTCGGTCCGCAGCTGCCCGAAGCACGCCACATCTACGGGCTCGCCCTCGCAGCCAACGGGCGGCCCGTCGAGGCCGCGCGCGAATTCGAAAAGGCCGTCGCCCTGAAGCCCGGCGAGGCCGCCCCGCTCTACGCGCTGGCGGCCGCCTACGCCGCCGCGGAAGACGAGCGAACCGCCGCGACCTACGAGAAGCTCGTGGCGCTGCGCCCCGACGACGTGAAGCTGCGCGCCGAGTTCGCCGACTACCTCTGGCGCACCGACAAGGACGCCGAGGGCAACCGCGTCATGGAGCAGGCGATCGCCGACCTTTCCGACCAGCACGGAGCCTCCTCGTCGACTACAGCCAGGCGCTGCTTCAGCAGGAACGGCCGCTGGACGCGGCGCAGGCCCTCGAGAAGGCCCGAAGCCTCGGATCCCGGGGCGCACTGACCTTCGCCCTGCTCGCCGGCGCCTACGAGCAGGCGGGCAAGGCGGAGACCGCGCCGCACGGTGCTCGAGGCCGGGGTCGAGGCGCACCCGAACGACGCGTCTCTGCGCCAGAATCTCGGTCGCCTGCTGGCTGGCCGAGGGGCAAGCCGCGCAAGCCCTCCCGCAGCTCGAGGAGGCCGCCCGCCTGAGCCCCCGCAGCGTCGAGGTCCAGCTCGACCTCGGGCGCGCCCTCGAGACGCTCGGCCGGCTCGACGAGGCGGAGGCCGCCTACCGGCGCGCGATCGCGCTCGCCCCGAACACGCCGCGCTCGCACTACGCCCTCGGCGGCTGCTCCAGCGGCAGGGCAAGACGGCGGAGGCGCAGCGGGAGCTCGAACATCCACCACACGCTCTACGAGCGCGGCCGGGAAGCCGTCTCGCGCTACGACGTGAAGTCCGCCGAGATGGCCTACGCGTGGGCCGAGTGGCACAAGGGCAATACCGCCGCCGCGCTGGCGCGGTTCCAGGCCCTGCCGGAGACTCCGGAGACGCTGCGTGGCAGCGCCCTCGCGCTTCTCGCGCCTCGACCGGCATGCCGAGGCCGTCGCCGCCCTCGAGCGCGCGCAGGCGCTGGCTCCCGAGGACGGCCGGATCGAGCTGCTGCTCGTGACCGAGCGCGCGCGTAGCCAGGTCTCGCAGTGATCCTCGCTCTCGTCGCCGCCCTGGCCGCGGTTTCCGCCGGCGCCGGGGACTGCCCCGTGCAGTTCACCGACGTGGCGGAGCAGGCCGGGATTCGGTTCGTGCACGACCGGGGCTCGACACCCGAGCACCACCTTCCCGAGATGGTCGGCTCGGGACTGGCCTGGCTGGACTACGACAACGACGGGTGGATGGACCTCTACGTCGTGCAGGGCGGGCCGTTTCCCGCCAGCGGGAGCCCCGCCGCCGCGGACCGGCTCTACCGCAACAACGGGAACGGAACCTTCACCGACGTCACGCGAGAAGGCCGGGCTGAAAGACCGCGCGTACGGGATCGGGGCGATCGCCGCCGACTACGACAACGACGGGTTCGTGGACCTCTACGTCACCAACTACGGCGGCAACATCCTGTACCGCAACGACGGAAACGGAACGTTCACCGACGTCACGGCGAAAGCCCGGCTGGCTGGCCCGCGCTTCAGCACGGCGCGGCCTGGGCGGACATCGACGGCGACGGCGATCTCGACCTCTTCGTGACGCAGTACGCGGACGACCGGAAGGACAAGACGCTCTTCTGCGGCGATCGTCAGACGGGCGAGCGCGACTACTGCCCGCCGATCATGTATGACGGCACGCTGGGCGCGCTGTATCGCAACGACGGCGACGGAACGTTCACCGACATCACGCGCGAGGCGGGCCTCGGCAAGGCCATCGGCAAGGGCCTCGGCGTTCTCTTCGTCGACTTCGACCTCGACGGCAAGCCCGACCTCTACATCGCCAACGACGAGGTCATGAACTACCTGTTCCACAACCTCGGCGGCGGGAAGTTCGAGGACATCACCATCACTTCGGGGACGGGCTTCGGGGTCGAAGGCAATCCCCAGGGAAGCATGGGGGTCGACGCCGGCGACGTCGACGGAGACGGACTTCCCGACATCGTCGTGGCCAACTTCGAGGGGGAGACCAACGAGTACTACCGCAACCTCGGATCGGGCATCTTCGAGGATCTCTCCGTGACGTCCGGCTTCGGGCCACCGACGCTGCCGTACGTGAAGTTCGGCCTGAACCTGCTCGACGTCGAGAACGACGGAGACCTCGACGCGTTCATGGCGAACGGCCACATCTACGATCGCCCGAAACGGCAGGGATCCGCGGCCGCGCAGAAGCCCATGCTGATGTGGAACGACGGAACCGGCCACTTCCGCTCGAGGCCGTGCGGCCCGGCCTTCGAGCAGGCGTTCGTCGGCCGCGGGTCGGCCGTCGCCGACTACGACAACGACGGCGACCCGGACGTCGCCGTGTCGAACTCGGCGGGCCCGCTTCAGCTCCTGCGCAACGACGGCGAGCACGGGCACTGGCTCGGCGTCGAGCTCGTCGGCCGCAAGTCCAACCGCCAGGGCATCGGCGCGCGCGCTGGTCGCCGAGACGCCCGGCGGGAAGAAGATCACGCGTTTCGTCCAGGCGGGCTCGAGCTACCTGTCGTCCTCCGATCCGCGCCTGCTCTTCGGCCTCGGGGCCGAAACCTCGGTCAGGAAGCTGACGATCTACTGGCCCTCGGGCAAGGTGCAGGTCGCCGAGAACCTGGCCGCGGGAAAGTACGTGAAGATCGACGAGAAGTAGGGTCTAGGCGCCCGCTTCGAGCCCTGGAAGGCGCCGCCGGGCCGCGACCGCCGACGCCGCCAGTCCGCCCGCCAGCCCCGCCACCGCGTCCGTCAGGGCGTCCGCGGCCTCCATCGAGCGCCCGGGGATCCAGGCCTGGTGCACCTCGTCCAGGGTCCCCCAGACCGCCAGCGCGCCCCCCACGACGAGGGCCCGCAGGACGGAGAACCCGGCCGGCCCCGGCCAGCGGATGGCGAAGTAGAGCAGGAATCCCTCGACGCCGTAGAGCAGCGCGTGCACCACCTTGTCGAAGTCCGGGATCGCGGACACGACCGGCACCTCGGGCGGCGAGGGCCAGGACGTCAGGGCCAGCAGAAAGACGCCCCAGGCGACGGCGCAGAGCCGCGCACGCCGCAGCGAGAGTCCCGGCCCCGCCGTCATCTCCAAAAGGAAAGGGCGCCGCGCGAAAGCGGCGCCCCGTGCAGACGAAACGAGAAGACCTCAGGCTCCGCGCTTGGACGGACCGGTGCGCGAGGGGCCCTTCTTCGGGGCGGGCTTGGCGGCCGGCTTGGTCCGGTCGGCCTTGGGACCGGCCGACTTGCGGGGACGCGGCGCGGCCTCGCGCGCCTCTTCGCCCTCGCCGCCCTCGGGCTTCTCCTTGCGGACGGTCTCGACGCGGCCGCCGCCGGAGGCCCGGCGCGCGCGGTCGGACAGGGATTCCTTGCGGGGGCCCTTGTCCTTGACCTCGAACTGGAAATCCACGAACTCGAGGATCGCCGCCTCGGCGGCGTCGCCCTTGCGGGCGCCCAGCCGGAGGATCCGGGTGTAGCCGCCCGGACGGTCCACGAAGCGCGGCGCGATCGTCTCGAAGACCCGCTTGATCGTGGTCCGGTCCGGGATCCAGCGGGACACGTGGCGGCGCGCCGCGACGTCGTCCTTCTTGGCCCGGGTGATGAGCTTCTCGGCCAGGGGCCGCAGCTCCTTGGCCTTGGACAACGTCGTCTGGATCCGCTCATGGTTCATGAGCGAATCGAGCTGGTTCGAGAACATCGCCAGCCGGTGCGACGTGGTGCGACGGAGCTTGCGCCCCGCACGGTTGTGCTGCATGACTTACTCGCTCTTCGCTTCGACCGGCTCGATCTCCATGCCGAGGGACAGGCCCATCGGGCGCAGGATGTCCTTGATCTCGTTGAGAGACTTGCGGCCGAAATTCTTGGTCTCGAGCATGTCCTTCTCGGTGCGCTGCACGAGGTCCCGGATCGTCCGGATGCCCGCGTTCTTCAGGCAGTTCGCGCTGCGGACCGAGAGCTCCAGCTCGTCGACCGACTTGTTGAGGTACTCCGCCAGGTTCTCCGGCAGCTCGCCTTCCCCGACGCCCTCGAGCGCCGTCTCGTGCTCGGCGTTGACGAAGATCGTGAGGTGGTCGCGCAGCAGCGTCGCCGCGAGGCCGACCGCGTCGGTCGGCGAGATCGTGCCGTTCGTCCAGACTTCGAGGACGAGGCGGTCGTAGTCCGTGGCCTGCCCGATGCGGGCCGCCTCGACGTGGTAGTTGCAGCGGCGCACCGGCGAGTGGACCGAGTCGATGGGGATGTAGCCGATGCCCATGTCGTCGTCGAAGTTCTTGTCGGCCGAGACGTAGCCGCGGCCCGTGGACACGCGCATCTCCATCTGGAGCCGGCCGTTCTCCGACAGCGTGGCGATCGGGGCGTCCGGATCGAGGATCTCGATCGCCGAGTCGCCCTGCAGGTCGGCCGCCGTGACCTTGCCCTTGCGCGACACGTCGAGCGTCAGGATCTTCTCGTCGTTGGTGTGCATCTTGATGGGGATCTGCTTGAGGTTGAGGATGATGTCCGTCACGTCCTCGACGACGCCCGGCAGCGACGAGAACTCGTGCAGCACGCCCTCGATCTTGACCGCCGTGATGGCCGCGCCCTCGATCGACGACAGCAGCACGCGCCGCAGCGCGTTGCCGATCGTGGTGCCGAAGCCGCGCTCGAACGGCTGGGCGTAGAACTTTCCGTAAGCGGACGTCAGCGTCTCGGAATCGATCTCGAGCCGCTTCGGTTTCTGGAAACCTTTCCAAAGGGTCATGTGTCTCTCCTTCGTCCGCGACTACTTGGAGTACAGCTCGACGATCAGCTGCTCCTGGATCGGCAGCTTGATGTCTTCGCGCTTCGGCAACTCGAGGACCGTTCCGGCGAACGTCTCGGGCGTCAGATCGAGCCACGACGGGACGCCGCGCGCCCGCGCCGTTTCGACCGAGGCCTTGATCTGCTCGTTGATCCGGCTCTTCTCCTTGATGGCCACGACCTGGCCCTTGGAGACGCGGAACGAGGGGATCGACACCTTCCGGCCGTTGACCGCGACGTGGCCGTGGCGCACGAGCTGGCGGGCCTGCGCGCGCGAGGCGGCGAACCCGAGCGAGTACACCACGTTGTCCAGGCGGCGCTCGAGCTCCTCGAGCAGGTTCGCGCCCGTGATGCCCTTGCGGCGCTCGGCGCGCGCGAAGGCGAGGCGGAACTGGCTCTCGAGAAGGCCGTAGATCCGCTTGACCTTCTGCTTCTCACGCAGCTGGATGCCGTAGCCGAGCAGCTTCGAGCGGCGTCGCCCGTGCTGGCCCGGCGGGTAGTTGCGCCGTTCGATGGCGCACTTGTCCTTGAAACAGCGGTCCCCCTTGAGGAACAGCTTCATGCCTTCGCGCCGGCAGAGCCGGCAGACCGATTCGCTGTAGCGAGCCAAACTGAAGAACCTCCCCGATCCCTCGTTTTCTTTACGTCCTTCTTCCCGACCGGGACCGAACCGTCGGTTTACGGACGAGCGTCGGCCTTGCGGCCTCCGCTGTCAGCCCTTCATAACAAGGGCGAATTCCCGTTGCTCTCTAGACCCGGCGCCGCTTCCTCGGCCGGCAGCCGTTGTGCGGAATGGGCGTCGAGTCCTTGATGGACTTGATGTCGATCCCGTTGGCCTGCAGCGCGCGGATCGCCGACTCGCGGCCGGCGCCCGGGCCGGTCACGCGGACGTCGACCGAGCGGACCCCGTGCTCCTTGGCGTGCTCGGCGCAGTTGGCCGCGGCGAGCTGGGCCGCGAAGGGCGTGCCCTTGCGCGAGCCCTTGAACCCGATCCGTCCGGCCGACGACCAGGCGAGGATGTTGCCCTCCTGGTCCGCGATCGAGACGATCGTGTTGTTGAAGGATGCGGCGACCGTCGCCTGGCCGTGCGGCACGGTCTTCTTTTCCTTCTTGCCCGTGCGGGCCCGCTTGCCCTTGGGCTTGCCCGCGGTCTTTTCGGGGGTCGCGCTTACCGGTGTTGCTTCAGCCATTTCGTCCTCTTTCGATCCAGGGTCGATCGCCCTGACTTACTTCTTGGTCGCCTTCTTCTTGCCGGCGATCGTCTGCTTGCGCGGGCCCTTGCGGGTCCGGGCGTTGGTGTGCGTGCGCTGGCCGCGCGCCGGCAGGTTGCGCCGGTGGCGCATGCCGCGGTAGCAGCCGATGTCCATCAGCCGCTTGATGTCCACGGAGATGTCGCGGCGCAGGTCGCCCTCGACCTTCACGTCGTCCGTGATGACCTTGCGGATGCGGACGACTTCCTCCTCGGACAGGTCCTTGACCCGCGTGTCCGGCCGCACGTCGGCCTTCTCGAGGATGAAGTTCGCCTTGGGCCGGCCGATCCCGTAGATGTAGGTCAGCCCGATTTCAACCCGCTTGTTCAGCGGCAGATCGACTCCCGCGATGCGTGCCATGTCCTTACCCCTGCCTCTGCTTGTGCTTGGGCGTCGAGCAGATGACTCGCACGACTCCCTTGCGGTGCACGATCTTGCACTTGGCGCAAATTTTCTTGACGGACGCTCGGACTTTCACTTGAGGACTCCCTGTTACTTGTACCGGTAGATGATGCGACCCCGGGTCAGGTCGTACGGCGACAGCTCGACGAGCACCTTGTCGCCCGGAAGGATCCGGATGAAGTTCTTGCGCATCTTTCCCGAGATGTGCGCGAGCACCTGGTGCTTGTTCTCGAGCTCGACTTTGAACATGGCGTTGGGCAACGGTTCCACGACCGTCGCCATGACCTCGATCGCTTCGTCCTTCGACATCTTATGCGCCCACGGCGGCGGACCGCATCGCGGACAGGCTCCCCGTTCCCAGAATGACCGCGCCATCGGGCTCGATCGCGATCGTGTGCTCGAAGTGGGCCGACACGGACCGGTCGCGCGTGCGCACCGTCCAGCCGTCCCCGTCCACCGAAACCTCGGCCCGGCCGAGGTTGAACATCGGCTCGATCGCCAGGACCATTCCGGCCTTCAGCAGGCTGCCCCGGCCCGCCGGGCCGTAGTTCGGGACCTGCGGCTCCTCGTGCAGCGCCGTCCCGACGCCGTGGCCGACGAAATCCCGCACCACGCCGTACCCGTGGACGAGGGCCACCGCCTCGACGGCCGCGCCGATGTCCGAGACCCGTCCGCCGGGGCGGACCGCCGCGATGCCGGCCATGAGGGCCTTGCGCGTCGTCTCGAGCAGCTTTGCGGTCTCCGCGGGCGATCTTGCCGACGGCGAGGGTGCGCGCGGCGTCTCCGAAGTAGCCGTCCACGACGGCGCCGCAGTCGATGCCGACGACGTCGCCCTCTTTCAGGGCGCGCTTGCCGGGGATGCCGTGCACGACCTCGTCGTTGACCGAGGTGCACAGGGTCTTCGGGTAGCCGCGGTAGCCGATGAAGGCCGGCCGCGCGCCCTGGCGGCGGATCTCGGCCTCGGCGACCCGGTCGAGCTCCTCGGTCGTCACGCCCGGGGCGATGGCCTTCTCGACGGCGTCGAGCGTCTCGAGGACGATGCGCGAGGCTTCCTCGAGCTTCAGGAGCTCCTCGTGGCCGCGGATCGTGATCACGCCCGGCCTCCGGCGCGCCGCGCGGTCGTCAAGCGCGTCGTCGATGCGGGCGGACACCTGCTCGACCGTGCCGACGCCGTCGACGTCGGCCAGCAACGCCCGCTCGCGGTAGAACCCGACCAGCGGCTCGGTCTTTTCCCGGTAGACGCGCAGCCGCTCGACCACGGTCTCCGGCCGGTCGTCCGCGCGTCCCTCGGCGCCCGCGCGGCCCTGCATGCGCTCGACGAGCACGGCCTCCGGGACGCCGAAGTTGACGACCGCCGAGAGGCTCTCGGCCTTGTCGGCCAGCATCTTCTCGAGGGCCCGGCCCTGCTCGAGGGTCCGCGGGAAACCGTCCAGGATGAACCCGTCGCGCGCGTCGCGCGCGGCCGTCCGCTCCCGGATCAGCGAAACGATCAGGTCGTCCGAGACGAGCTCGCCCTTTTCCATCACGGCCTGGGCCTGGAGCCCGAGCGGCGTGCGGTCGCGCACGGCGGCGCGCAGGATGTCGCCCGTCGAAATGGCGGGGACCTTCAGGCGCTCCGCGAGGAGTTTCGCCTGAGTTCCCTTGCCGCTGCCCGGAGGCCCGAGGAATACCACGCGCATCGGCTAGCTACGCCGCCCCCGGATGCGGCTCTTCTTCAGGAACCCGTGTAGTGGTGCTCGACGAGCTTGGACTCGATCTGCTGGACCGTGTCCATGGCGACGCCGACCACGATCAGGAGCGAGGTGCCGCCGAAGTAGAAGTTGAAGCCGAAGCCCTGGGTCGCAAAGCGCGGCAGCGCCGCGTCGAGCCACGGGCCGATGCCCGGGATCCCCTGGACCTTGATGCCGCTGTTCAGGAAGTCCGGCAGCAGGGCGACGAAGGTCAGGTACAGCGCGCCGACGATGGTGATGCGCGAGAGCACCGTGTCGATGTACTCGGCCGTCTTCTTGCCGGGGCGGATGCCCGGGATGAAGCCGCCGTACTTGCGCATGTTGTCGGCCGTGTCGGTCGGGTTGAAGACGATCGACGTGTAGAAGTAGCAGAAGAACAGGATGCCGGCCGCATACAGCAGGATGTAGAGCGGCTGGCCCATCGAGAGCGACGTCGCCGCGCGCTTCATCCAGTCCGCTCCCGAGATCTGCGCGAGGTAGCTCGGCAGCGACAGGATCGAGATGGCGAAGATGATCGGGATGACGCCGCCCGTGTTGACGCGCAGCGGCAGGTACGTGTTCTGCCCGCCGTAGATCCTGCCGCCCGACGACGCGCTTGGCGTACTGGACCGGGAATGCGCCGCTGCGCGCGCTCGACGAAGACGATGAGGGCGACGATCCCGAACATGAAGCACGAGCACGAAGATCAGCGTCGAGCACGCTGATCGTCTGCTGCCGGATCTGCTGGAAGAGCCCGAAGATCGCCCGGGGCAGGCCGACGACGATGCCGGCGAAGATGATCAGCGAGATGCCGTTGCCGATGCCGCGCTCGGTGATCTGCTCGCCGAGCCACATGATGAAGATCGTGCCGGTCGTCAGCGTCAGGATCGTCATCAGGCGGAACGCCCAGCCCGGATGCGGCACGAGCGGCGCGCCGCCCGGCGCGACCTGCTTCTCGAGCCACAGGGCGATGCCGCTCGCCTGGACGAACGAGAGCAGCACCGTGCCGTAGCGCGTGTACTGCGTGATCTTCTTGCGGCCCATCTCGCCCTTCCTTGGAGAGCTTCTCGAGGTACGGCCACACGACCGTCAGCAGCTGCAGGATGATCGAGCTCGAGATGTACGGCATGATCCCGAGCGCGAACACGGAGAGCCTCCGCAGCGCGCCGCCCGAGAAGATGTTGAGGAAGCCGAAGATCGATCCCGCGGACGCCTTGAAGAACGCGTTGATCGCCGCCGGGTCGACCCCGGGCGTCGGGATGTGCGCGCCGAGGCGATAGACCGCCAGGACGAGGAACGTGAACAGGACCCGCTTGCGCAGGTCCGGCACGTTGAAGATGTTGACGAAGCTCTGGATGGCGCTCAACGGGACAGCACCTCGCAGCGGCCGCCGGCCTTCTCGATCGTGGCCTTCGCGGACGCCGAGAACTTGTGGGCGGAGACGGTGAGCGCCTTCTTGAGCTCGCCGTCGCCGAGGATCTTGACCGGCCGCGTCTTGCGGGCGAGACGCGCGGTCGCGAGCGTCTCCGGCGTCACCGACGCGCCGGCCTCGAAGCGCTCGGCCAGATCGCCGAGGTTCACGATGTCGTACTCGACGCGGAAGATGTTCGTGAATCCGCGCTTGGGCACGCGGCGGTGGAGCGGCATCTGGCCGCCCTCGAAGCCGCGCTGGTGCCGGTAGCCGGAGCGCGAGCCCTGGCCCTTGTGGCCGCGGCCGGCGGTCTTGCCGTGCCCGCTGCCGGGACCGCGGCCGACGCGCTTCTTGTAGTGGGTCGCTGCCCGAGGCCGGGGCGAGGTCGTGCACGCCGGTGGCCGCCGGGCGCGCGGGCGCCGCAGCCGCCTTCTTCGCGGGACGGGGCGCCTTCGCGGCCTTCGGAGCGCGGGGCCGCCTTGGCCGCCGCCTTCGCGGGCGCCTTGCGCCGCCGGCTTTGCCGGCCGGCTTCTTCGCGGCGCGAGCCGCGGGTCTTCGTCGTCTTCTTCTTTTCGACCATGTATCAGCCCTTCGTCACTTCGACGAGGTGCCGGACCTTGCGGATCATTCCCCGCAGGGACGGCGTGTCCTCACGTACGACGCGACCGCCGAGCCGGCCGAAGCCGAGCCCCGTCAGAGTCGCCTTCTGGTCCTTCGGCGTGCAGATGCCGCTCTTGACGAGCGTGATCGTCACCTTGTCCTTGCCGCTTTCCTTCTTCGCCGCGGTCTTGCGGCGGACTTGCCCGTCTCGGTCACGCCTTCTCCTCCGTGATCGCCGGCGCCGTCTCGGCCGCGACGCGGCCCCGGCGCTTCTGGATCTCGTCTTCGTTCTTCAGGCGCAGCAGGCCCTCGAACGTCGCCTTGATGACGTTGTGCGGGTTGGTCGTGCGCAGCGACTTCGTGAGGATGTCCTGGATGCCGACCGACTCGAGCACCGCGCGCACCGGACCGCCCGCGATGACGCCGGTGCCGGCGGCCGCCGGCTTCAGGAGCACCCGGCCGGCGCCGTAGGCGCCGATGACCGTGTGCGGAATCGTCGTGCCCTTGAGCGAGACCTTCTGCATGCTCTTCTTGGCCATCTCGATCCCCTTCTTGATCGCCATGGGGACTTCCTTGGCCTTGCCCGAGCCGTAGCCGACGCGGCCCTGTCCGTCGCCGACGACGACGAGCGCGGAGAACGAGAAGTTCTTGCCGCCCTTGACGACCTTGGTGACGCGGTTGATGTGCACGACGCGATCGATGAGCTCGCGCCCCTGCGCGTCGCGCTCCTTCTCGCGTTCCCGCGGCGCCCGCGGTCCCCGGTTGCTGCTCATCGCGTCCCCCCCGTCCTTGTGCTCATACCTAGAACTCCAGGCCGCCCGAACGGGCGCCCTCGGCGAGGGCCTTCACCCTGCCGTGATAACGGTAGCCGCCGCGGTCGAACACGACCTTGGTGACGCCGGCCTTCTTCGCGCGCTCGGCCACGAGTGCCGCCGACCTTCCCGGCCGCTTCCTGCGAGGCGCCGGCCTTCTTCGGGTCCTTGCGCAGACCCGGATCGAGCGACGACGCGTGCGGCCAGCGTCGAGCCGCTGCCGTCGTCGATCACCTGCGCGTAGATGTGGCGGCCGCTCTTGAAGATCGGCCAGGCGCGGCCGCTCCGTCCCGCCGCGCACCCGCTGACGGATGCGCAGGCGGACGCGGCCCCTCGATTCGCTGCGTGCTTGAGATCGGTTCATGATTACTTCCCGCCGGCCTTTCCGACCTTGCGCCGGATGACCTCGTTGGCGTACTTGATTCCCTTGGCCTTGTACGGGTCGGGCACGCGCAGGGAGCGGATCTCCGCCGCCGTCTGCCCCACCTTCTGCTTGTCGGCGCCCGTGATCGTCATGCGGCCCGCCTTCGCGTCGACCGCGATGGCGATGCCCTCCGGGATCGGCGAAGTCGATCGGGTGCGAGAACCCGAGCGCGAACACGACCGACTTGCCCTTGACCTCGGCCTTGAAGCCGACGCCGAGATCTCGAGCTCCTTCGTGAAGCCCTTCGTGACGCCCTCGACGTTGTTGGCCACGAGGCTGCGCAGCAGGCCGTGGCACGCGCGGACATGCGGCTCCTCGCCCTCGCGGGCGATGCGCAGCTGTCCGTCGGCGATCGACACGGTCAGTCCGGCCGGAATCGCGCTCACGAGCTCCCCCTTGGGGCCCTTGACGCGGACCTTCCCGCCGTCGGCTTTGATTTCGACCCCCTTGGGGATCACGACCGGCATTTTTCCTATGCGAGACACGGGTTCACTCTCCTCACCAGACGTTGCAGAGGACTTCGCCGCCCAGGCGCGACTGCCGGGCTTTCTTGTCCGTCACGATGCCCTGCGACGTGGAAACGATCGACACGCCCAGGCCCCCGAGGACCTCCGGGATCGCGTCGGCCTTGGCGTACACGCGGCGGCCCGGGCGCGAGACGCGCTCGAGGCCCGCCACGATCGGCTCGCCCTCGTGGTCGTACTTGAGCCCGACGCGCAGGACCGGCCGCCCGGCCTCCTGCGACCTTGCGGAAGGAGGACACGAAGCCCTCCTGCTCGAGCACCTTCAGCACGGACTCCTTCAGGCGCGAGGCCGGCACGTCCACGCGGTCGTGGCCCGCCCGCATGCCGTTGCGCAGGCGCGTGAAGAGGTCGCTCAGCGGATCACTGGTTTTCATCGGTTCACCAAGACGCTTTCTGAATGCCAGGGATGTAGCCCATCAGGGCGTTCTGGCGGAAACAAATGCGGCAGAGCGCGAACTTGCGGAGCACGCTCCGGGGCCGCCCGCAGACGCGGCAGCGCCGGACGGTCCGCGTCATGAACTTCGGCTTCCTCGCCGCCTTGATCCGCATCGCGCGTGTGGCCATAGATTTCTGTCCTTGCTACTTTGCGAACGGCATACCGAGCTCGGCCAGAAGCGCCTTGGCCCGGTCGTCCCGTCCCGCCGTGGTCACGATCGTCACGTTCAAGCCCTTCGACTTGTCCGTCTTCGCGTAGTCGATTTCCGGAAAGATGAAGTGGTCGCGCACGCCGAGCGTGTAGTTGCCCCGGCCGTCGAACGCCTTGCCCGACACGCCGCGGAAGTCGCGCACGCGCGGCAGGGCGATGTTGATGAGGCGGTCGAGGAACTCCCACATGCGGTCGCCGCGCAGCGTGACGCGCGCGCCGATCGGCATGCCGGTCCGCAGCTTGAAGACGGCGATCGACTTCTTCGCCTTCGTGATCTGGGCCTTCTGCCCGGCGATGGACGACAGCTCCTCGGCGGCGCCGTCGAGCATCTTCGGGTTGGCCACGGCCTCTCCGAGCCCCATGTTGAGAACGATCTTCTCGAGGCGCGGCACGGCCATCACGTTGTCGATCCCGAACGTCTTCTTCAGCGCGGGGGCGACTTCCTTCGCGTACTTGTCTTTGAGTCTGGCTGCCATATTCGTCTTCCGTTCCTGTGGTCCGCCGCTTAGGCGAGCACCGCTCCGCTCTTCTTGGCCACGCGCTCGGGATTGCCCTCGGCGTCCCGCTTCCGACCGATCCGCGTCCGGACGTTGCGGTCCGGATCGAGGAGCATCACGTTGGAGATGTGGATCGCCGCCTCGCGCTCCGAGATGCCGCCGGCGATGTTCTTCGCCGGGTTCGGCCGCGTGTGGCGCTTGATCATGTTGACCCGCTCGACGATCACGCGGCCGGCGCCCGGCAGGACGCGCAGGACCTTGCCCTGGCGGCCGCGGTCCTTGCCCGCCACGATCACGACGGTGTCGTTCTTGCGCAGCTTCGGCTTCGTCGTCGAGATGGCCGGCTTCTTCTTTTTCATCAGAGCACTTCCGGTGCGAGCGAAATGATCTTCATGAACTTCTTCTCGCGCAGCTCGCGGGCCACCGGCCCGAACACGCGCGTGCCGATCGGCTCGCCCTCGTTGGAGATCAGGACGGCCGCGTTGTCGTCGAAGCGGATGTACGAGCCGTCGCGCCGGCGGTGGTTGCGCCGCGTGCGCACGATGACCGCCCGGACGACGCGCTTGCCGTGCTTCTCGACGAACGGCGAGTCCGGCGCGCACTCCTTCACCGACGCGGTGATGATGTCGCCCAGGCCCGCGTACTGGCCGGCCGAGCCGCCGCGCATGCGGATGCAGGCGATCTTGCGGGCGCCCGAGTTGTCCGCCACCTCGAGGATCGTTCCCATCTGAATCATGGCGGTCTCCTAGGCCTGCGCCTTGGTCACGATTTCGCGCAGGCGCCAGCGCTTCAACTTCGACAGCGGCCGCGTCTCTTCGATGCGGACGTGGTCGCCCACCTTGGCGGCGTTCGCCTCGTCGTGGGCGTGGAAGCGGCTGGTGCGCTTGATGGTCCGGGTGTACTCCGCGTGCTGGACGCGGCGCTCCACCTCGACCACGATCGTCTTGTTCATCTTGTCGGAGACGACGCGGCCGAGCTTGGTCGCGCGACCCTTCGTTTCCTTTGCCGTCGTCTCGTTCACTTGCCTGCCTCCGACTTCAACACCAGGGCACGCTGGTACGTCTTCACGCGGGCGAGGTCGCGCCGCATGACCTTCAGCCGGCTCGGGTTCTCGAGCTGGCCGGTGGACTTCTGCAGGCGCAGCTTCCAGCTCGCCTCCCGCAGCTCCTTCTCCCGCTCCGCGAGGTCGGCCGCGCCCTGCTGGGACAGCGTCTCGCGTTCTTTCTTCTTCATCGGATCTCCATCTCGGACTCGCGCGTGATCATGCGCGTCTTCATCCGAGCTTGTCGGCGGCGAGGTGCAGCGCTTCCTTGCCCGTGGCGAAGTCGACGCCTTCCATCTCGTAGAGGATGCGGCCGGGCTTGACGACGGCGACCCAGCCTTCCGGGGCGCCCTTGCCCTTGCCCATGCGGGTCTCGGCCGGCTTCTTGGTGATCGGCTTGTCCGGGAAAATCCGGATCCAGATCTTCCCGCCGCGCTTGACGGCGCGCGTGATCGCGATACGGCCCGCCTCGATCTGCCGGGCGGTGATCCAGCCCGGCTCGAGGGCCTGCAGGCCGATGTCGCCGAACGCGAGCGTGCCGCCGCGGTTGGCCTTGCCGCGCATGCGGCCGCGCTGCTGCTTGCGGTACTTGACTTTCGAGGGCATCAACATGATTTAGTCTCGTCTCCGTTCCGTTTGCCGTCGCCGGCTCAGGCGGCCGTCTTGCGGCGGTTCTTCGCCTTGTGCTGCTCGCCCTTGTAGATCCACACCTTGACGCCGATCATTCCGTAGGTCGTGTTCGCCTCGGCGAAGCCGTAGTCGATGTCCGCCTTGAGCGTGTGGAGCGGCAGGCGCCCCTCCTGGTACCACTCCGAGCGCGCGATCTCGGCGCCGTTCAGGCGGCCGGCGCACCAGATCTTGATGCCCTGGGCGCCGAAGCGGAACGCCGACTCCATGCCCTTCTTCATGGCGCGCCGGAACGAGACGCGGCGCTCGAGCTGCATGGCGATCGACTCGGCCACGAGCTGCGCGTCGAGTCTCGGGGCGCTGGATCTCGTTGATGTTGATGTGGACCTCGGTGCTGGTCCGCTTCTGGAGGTCGTCGCGCAGCTTGTCGACCTCGGCGCCGCGCTTGCCGATGATGATGCCCGGGCCGCGAGGTGTAGATGTTGACCTTGCAGCTTGTCGGCGGAGCGCTCGATGTCGATCTCCGAGACGCCGGCGTGCGACAGCCGGCCCTTCAGCTCCTTGCGCAGCTTCAGGTCCTCGTGCAGGAACTTCAGGTAGTCCTTGCGTCGCGTACCAGCGCGAGTGCCAGGTCCGGTTGTAGCCGAGTCGGAATCCGTAGGGATGTGCTTTCTGGCCCATACGCTTACACCTCGTCCGAGAGTTCGATCGTCACGTGGCTCTTGCGGTGCAGGACGCGGAAGGCGCGCCCCATCGGCGCCGGCCGGACCCGCTTCTCCTTCGGTCCCTTGTCGACGATGATCTTGCGGATCACGAGGGCGTCGACGTCGAGCCGCGCTTCCTTCTGCTCGGCGTTGGCGATCGCCGACTGCAGGGTCTTCAGCAGGTCGCGGGCGGCCACCTTCTTGGTGTGGCGCAGGATCGTGACGGCGTCGTTGACCTTCTTGCCGCGCACGAGGTCGGCGACCAGCCGCACCTTCTGCGCGGAGCCTTGCATGTACCGGAGCTTGGCGGACGCTTTCATGGCAGTTCCTTACGACTTCGCCGCGGGGGCCGGAGCGGCGCCCGGAGCCGAGACCGGCTTGCCGCCGACGGCCGCGCCCTTCTCGGCCTTCTTGCCGCCGTGGCCCTTGAAGGTGCGCGTCAGCGCGAACTCGCCGAGCTTGTGGCCGACCATGTTCTCGGTGACGTAGACCGGGATGAACTTGCGCCCGTTGTGGACGGCGATCGTGTGGCCGACCATCTCGGGGACGACCGTCGAGCGGCGCGACCAGGTCTTGATGACCTTCTTTTCCCGCGTGGCGTTCAGGGCGGCCACCTTCTTGATCAGGTGGTCGTCGACGAAGGGGCCCTTCTTGATTGAACGCGTCATCGTTATGCCTTCGACTTGCGGCGCCGGACGATCAATCCGTCGGTCCGCTTGTTGTTACGAGTCTTCATGCCCTTGGTCTTCCAGCCCCACGGCGAGGTCGGATGGCGGCCGCCCGAGGTCTTGCCCTCGCCGCCGCCCATCGGATGGTCGACCGGGTTCATCGCGACGCCGCGGTTGTGCGGACGCCAGCCCAGCCAGCGGTTGCGTCCGGCCTTGCCGATCGAGACGTTCTCGTGCTCGAGGTTGCCGACCTGGCCGATGGTCGCGTAGCACTCGACGTGCACCTCGCGGACCTCGCCCGAGGGCAGCCGCACCTGCGCGTACGCGCCTTCCTTGGCCATCAGCTGCGCGGCCGCGCCGGCCGAGCGCACCAGCTGGCCGCCCTTGCCGCGGGTCAGCTCGATGTTGTGGATCGTGGTGCCGAGCGGGATCGCGCGCAGGGGCAGCGCGTTGCCCGGGACGATGTCGGCCGTCGGGCCCGAGACCACCTTCGCGCCGACCTCGAGGCCGTTCGGCGCGAGGATGTAGCGCTTCTCGCCGTCCGCGTAGTGCAGCAGCGCGATGCGCGCCGTGCGGTTCGGGTCGTACTCGATCGTCGCGACCTTGGCCGGGATGTCCTGCTTGTCGCGCTTGAAGTCGATGATGCGGTACAGGCGCTTGTGACCGCCGCCCATGAAGCGGCTGGTCGTCCGGCCCTGGCTGTTGCGGCCGCCGGTATTGCGCTGCCCGACCGTCAGGCTCTTCTCCGGCCGGACCGGAGACAGATCCGAGAAGTCGTGCATCGTCTGGAACCGCCTGCCGGCGGACGTCGGTTTGTACTTCTTGACAGCCATTACACGCCCTCGAAGAACTCGATCTTCTGATCCGGCGCGAGCCGGACGTAGGCCTTCTTCCAGGCCTTGCGCTGACCGATGAACCGGCCCATGCGCTTCCACTTGCCTTCACGGTTCGCGAGACGGACGTCGACGACCTTGACGCCGAACAGCTTCGTGATCGCCTTGGCGACCTCGATCTTGTTCGCCGTCACGGCGACCTCGAAACACACCGTGTTCGAGGCTTCCTTCAACCGCGTCGCCTTCTCGGTGATGAGCGGCCTGCGAATCAGTTCCTGCGCCTGCATCACTCGCCTCCCAGGTTCTTGACGACGCGCGAGAACGCGCTCTTCGAGAGGACCACGGTCCCGTGCGACAGCACGTCGTAGGCGTTGACGCCCAGCGGATCCACGAGCTTCCACGACTTGACGTTGCGCGACGCGAGCGTGAAGTTCTCGTTGCCGCGCCCGTCCACGAAGAGCGCCTTGCCCTCGATGCCGAGCGTGCCGAGCGCCGCCTTCAGGTCCTTCGTCTTGTGGCTGGCGAGGTCCAGCTTCTCCACGACGACGATCCGCTCCTCGGCCACGCGGCGCGAGAGAACGGACTTCAGGGCGTTCTTCTTCTCCCCGACCGACAGGTCCTGCGCGTAGGAGCGCGGCCGCGGTCCGTGGACCGTGCCTCCGTGGCGGTGGATCGGCGGGCGGCTGCCGCCCTGGCGGGCGCGGCCGGTCCCCTTCTGCTTGAAGGGCTTCTTGCCCGAGCCGGAGACCTCGGAGCGGACCTTCGTCTTGTGCGTGCCCGCGCGCTGGCCGGCGAGGTAGGCCTTCACGACTTCCCACACGAGGTGCTTGCGGTACGGGTATTCGAAGACGCCGGCGGGCAGGGCGACCTCGCCCACCTGCTCCTTCTTCCAGTTCCTAACGGCGATCTTGGCCATCTTGCTATGCCTTCTTCGCGAAGCTCGAGCGCACGATCTTGACGATCGAGTTGCGAGCGCCCGGAACGGCGTCCGGAGATGTACAGGAGGTTGTTCTCCAGGTCGACGCGCACGATGACGAGGTTCTTGGTCGTGGACTGGCGCCCGCCGAGGCGGCCCGAGGACCGCGTGCCGGGGTAGACGCGCGACGGGAAACGCCGACGGCCCGATCGAGCCGGGCGCGCGGTGGAACATGGAGCCGTGGGTGGCCGCGCCGCCGGCGAAGCCGTGGCGCGTCACGACGCCCATGAACCCCTTGCCCTTGGACGTGCCGATCACGTCGACGTGCTCCTGCTCGGCGAACGACGTCGCACAGGACCTTGTCGCCGGGCTTCAACTCGTCGCCCTTGTCCGCGCGCACTTCCAGAGCGTGCGCATCGGGGCCACGCCGGCCTTCTCGAAGTGGCCGCGCGCCGCCTTGTTGGCGCGGCGGTCGGGCCGGGAGCCGACGAAGCCCGATCTGGACGGCGTCGTAGCCGTCCTTGTCGGCGGTCTTCCTCTGGACGACGAGGCAGGGGCCCGCCTGCACGACGGTGACGGGCACGACCGTGCCGTCCGCCGTGAAGATCTGGGTCATCCCGACCTTCTTGCCAATGATGCCGTTTACTGCCATAGCTCGCTCTTACTGCCTTACTTCCCGAACGCCTTGATCTCGACGTCGACGCCGACCGGCAGCTCGAGCTTCATCAGCGCGTCGACCGTCTGCGACGTCGGCTCGAGGATGTCGAGCAGACGCTTGTGGGTCCGCATCTCGAACTGCTCGCGCGACTTCTTGTCGACGTGCGGCGAGCGGTTGACCGTGTAACGGGAGATCGCCGTCGGCAGCGGAATCGGCCCCGCGACCTTCGCCCCGGTGCGCCGCGCCGTGTCGACGATCTCGCTCGTCGACTGGTCGAGGATCCGGTAGTCGAACGCCTTGAGGCGGATGCGGATCTTTTCGTTTTTCGTCATGTGCTTTTGCTCGCTGCGCGATCGGCGGTTTCGATTCCGACTATTCCAGAATCTCGACGATGGTTCCGGCGCCGACGGTGCGGCCGCCCTCGCGGATGGCGAACCGCAGGCCCTTCTCCATGGCGATCGGGGTGATCAGCTCGATCTCCAGGTTCACGTTGTCGCCCGGCATCACCATCTCCGACGCCCGAGGGCAGCTGCGCCGTGCCCGTCACGTCCGTCGTCCGGAAGAAGAACTGCGGCCGGTACCCGTTGAAGAACGGCGTGTGACGCCCGCCCTCTTCCTTGGTCAGGATGTACACCTGCGCCGTGAACTTCATGTGCGGCGTGATCGAGCCCGGCTTGGCGCACACCTGCCCGCGCTCCACGTCCTTGCGCTCCGTGCCGCGCAGCAGCAGGCCCACGTTGTCGCCCGCCTGCCCCTGGTCCAGCAGCTTGCGGAACATCTCGACGCCCGTCACGACCTTCTTCTGCGTCGGACGGATCCCGACGATCTCCACTTCCTCGCCCACCTTCACGATCCCGCGCTCGACGCGGCCCGTCACCACCGTGCCGCGGCCCGAGATCGAGAACACGTCCTCGATCGGCATCAGGAAGTCCTTGTCGATCGCCCGCTCCGGCACCGGAATGTACGCGTCCACCGCGTCCATCAGCTCCATGATGCACTTGGCGTCGGCCGAGTCCGGATCCGCCGACGCGCCCGCCTTCAGCGCCGAGCCCTTCACGATCGGCGTCTTGTCCCCGGGAAACCCGTACGACGTCAGCAGCTCCCGAACCTCCAGCTCGACCAGCTCGAGCAGCTCCGGGTCGTCCACCATGTCCCTCTTGTTCAGGAACACCACCACGAACGGCACGCCCACCTGGCGCGCCAGCAGGATGTGCTCGCGCGTCTGCGGCATCGGGCCGTCCGCCGCCGACACCACCAGAATCGCGCCGTCCATCTGCGCCGCGCCCGTGATCATGTTCTTCACGTAGTCCGCGTGGCCCGGGCAGTCCACGTGCGCGTAGTGACGCTTGGCCGTCGAGTACTCCACGTGCGCCGTGTTGATCGTGATGCCGCGCGCCTTCTCTTCCGGCGCGTTGTCGATCTGGTCGTACGCCTTGGCCGTCGCCAGACCCTTCTTCGACAAAATCACCGTGATCGCCGCCGTCAACGTCGTCTTGCCGTGGTCCACGTGCCCGATCGTCCCGATGTTGACGTGCGGCTTGGTGCGGTCGAACTTTTCTTTACCCATGTTCTGTCGTCCTCAACGGTTGCGTTCTACTTGCTTCCGACCTTCGCGATGATCTCTTCACTGACCGACTTGGGAACCTCGTCGTACGCGGCGAACTGCATCGTGTAGTTGCCCCGGCCCTGCGTCATGCGAGCGCAGGTCGGTCGAGTAGCCGAACATCTCCGACAGCGGCACGCGGGCCGTGATGACCTGGACGCCCGCCGCGCGGCTCCATGTGCTTGATGTGGCCGCGGCGCGAGGTGAGGTCGCCGATGACGTCGCCCATGTAGTCCTCGGGGATCACGACCTCGACCTCCATGATCGGCTCCATGATGATCGGGCGCGCCTTCTTGGCGGCGTCCTGGAACGCCATCGAGCCGGCGATCTTGAACGCCATCTCCGACGAGTCGACGTCGTGGTAGGTGCCGTCGTAGAGCTCGACCTGGACGCCCGTCGTCGGGTAGCCGGCGAGCACGCCCGGTCTCGAGCGCTTCCTTGATGCCCTGCTCGATCGGCTTGATGAACTCCTTGGGGATGGAGCCGCCGACGATCTGGTTGTCGAACACGAACTCGTGGCCTTCCTCGGCCGGCTTGATGCGGATCTTGCAGTGGCCGTACTGGCCGCGGCCGCCGGACTGGCGGATGAACCGGCCGTCGCCCCTGCGCTTCCTTGGTGATCGTCTCGCGGTAGGCGACCTGCGGCTTGCCGACGTTGGCGCCGACGTTGAACTCGCGCACCATGCGGTCGATGATGATCTCGAGGTGCAGCTCGCCCATGCCGCGGATGATGGTCTGGCCCGTCTCCTTGTCCGTGTGGACCTGGAAGGTCGGGTCTTCCTGCATCAGCTTGCCGAGCGCCATGCCCATCTTTTCCTGGTCGGCCTTGGTCTTGGGCTCGATCGCGACCGCGATCACCGGCTCCGGGAAGTTCATCGCCTCGAGGACGACCGGGTTGTCGCGATCGCAGATCGTGTCGCCCGTCGTGACGTTCTTCAGGCCCACGGCCGCGGCGATGTCGCCGGCCCAGACCTCCTTGATCTCTTCGCGCTTGTTGGCGTGCATCTTGAGGAGGCGGCCGATGCGCTCGTTCGTCTCCTTGGTCGAGTTGTAGACGCCGCGTGCCGGCGTCCATGTGGCCCGAGTAGACGCGGAAGAAGGCGAGCTGGCCGACGAAGGGGTCGGTCATGATCTTGAAGATGAGGGCCGAGAACGGCGCGTCGTCGGACGGCGGCCGCTCGAGCTCGGCGCCCACGTCGTCGTGGCCGACGATCGGCGGGACGTCGAGGGGCGACGGGCAGGTAGTCGACGACCGCGTCGAGCAGCTGCTGGACGCCCTTGTTCTTGAAGGCCGAGCCGCAGATCACGGGCTGGACGTGGCCGGCGATCGTCGCGCGGCGCAGGGCCGCCTTGATCTCCTCGGCCTCGACCTTGCCCCCGTGGAGGTACTTCTCGAGCAGCGTGTCGTCGGTCTCGGCGACCGCCTCGATGAGCATCTCGCGGTACTTGGCCGTCTCGTCCTGCATGTCCGCCGGGATCTCGAGCGTGTCGAACTCGGAGCCCTGGGCGTCGTCGTGGAACTCGATCGCCTTCATGTTGACGAGATCGATGATCCCGCGGTGATCGCCTTCGGTGCCCCAGGGGATCTGGATCGGCGCGGGCTTGCGCGTTCAGCTTCGTCTTCATCATGTCGACGCAGCGCGGGAAGTTCGCCCCGACGCGGTCCATCTTGTTGACGAAGGCGATGCGGGGAACGCCGTAGCGGTCGGCCTGGCGCCACACGGTCTCGGACTGCGGCTCGACGCCGGCGACCGCGTCGAACACCGCGACGGCGCCGTCGAGCACGCGCAGCGAGCGCTCGACCTCGGCCGTGAAGTCCACGTGGCCGGGCGTGTCGATGATGTTGATGCGGTAGTTGTTCCAGAAGCAGGTCGTCGCGGCCGACGTGATCGTGATGCCGCGCTCCTGCTCCTGGACCATCCAGTCCATCGTCGCGGTGCCCTTCGTGGACCTCGCCGATCTTGTAGTTGACGCCGGTGTAGAAAAGGATCCGCTCGGTGGTCGTGGTCTTACCGGCGTCGATGTGCGCCATGATGCCGATGTTGCGGATGTCGGAGAGAGGGCTGGTGCGCGGCATAAGTAGTCTGTGTTCGCTCGTTCGTGGTTACTGGACTTACCAGCGGTAGTGGGCGAAGGCCTTGTTGGCTTCGGCCATCTTGTGCGTGTCGTCCTTCTTCTTCATCGCTCCGCCGCGGAGGTTCGAGGCGTCGAGCAGCTCGGCGGCGAGCTTCTCGCGCATCGTCTTCTCGCCGCGGGCGGTCGCGTACTCGATGATCCAGCGGATCGCGAGCGACGTCCGGCGGTTGGGCCGCACCTCGACCGGGACCTGGTAGGTCGAGCCGCCCACGCGGCGGGACTTGACCTCGAGCGCGGGCTTGACGTTCTCGATCGCCTTCTTGAACGTCTTCATGGGGTCGTCCTGCGTCTTCTCGGCGACCTTGTTCAGGGCGCCGTACAGGATTCCCTCGGCCACGGCCTTCTTGCCCGCGCTCATCACGGAGTTGATGAACTTGGTGACGAGCTGGGAGTTGTAGAGCGGATCCGGGAGGATCTCGCGCTTGGCAACGACTCGGCGTCTCGGCATGGTCTTAAGCCTTCGGGCGCTTGGCGCCGTACTTGGAACGGCCCTGCTTGCGGTTGGCGACTCCCACCGCATCGAGCGTTCCGCGAATGACGTGGTAACGAACTCCCGGCAGGTCCTTGACGCGCCCGCCGCGGATCATCACGATCGAGTGTTCCTGGAGGTTGTGGCCGACGCCCGGGATGTACGTCGTGACTTCGATCCCGTTGGTCAGGCGCACGCGCGCGACCTTGCGCAGCGCGGAGTTCGGCTTCTTCGGCGTCGTGGTGTAGACGCGCGTGCAGACGCCGCGCTTCTGGGGCGAGCGCTGCAGGGCCGGCGACGCGGTCTTCACCGCCAGCCGCTCGCGACCCTTCCGGACGAGTTGAGAAATTGTCGGCATCGACTCTCCTGATCTCCCCGCGTCCCCCGGAGCCGGGGAAGGACGCGAGATCGACCGTAACCGCTGTACTTTGGATCGCGCGAGACAGTCCCACCGTCACGCCCGAGTCCAGAGGAAAAACCCGCGAATCATACGCGCCGGTGGGGGGTCCGTCAAGCGAAAACCCTACCCGTGAGCGACTTCCCCTGCCTGGCACCCCGGCGCTTGCCGCCGGCCCGCAACCTGTTCAGCGACGGGGACGAGGAGTCTATACGAACGAGCGACCGGGCGTTGCCATCTATTTCGCTGGTGACCCGAAAGTTAAGGGCCGCCGCCGTCGGCCGGCCGCCGGGCGGCTCCCGTGATCCCTGGCGACCCGGATTTGCGCGTGTCGGTTAAGGAGACTCCCCGATGTCGACTCCTCCATCCCCGCGCAAGCCCCGATCCTGGCTCGACGCCCTGATCGCGACGACCCTGCGCTGGAACGATCGCCTCGGCAGAGAGGTCGTTTCCGCGGCCCCGGCGGCCGAGCCCGCGGGGACTGCCCCCCGGGGCGGTCCCGAAGGCAGCGCCGCCCCCAGGGCTCCCCTGCCTCCCCCTTCCCGGGGCCGGTAGGGCCCAAAAGGAAGCGGGACCCCGGTGGGTCCCGCCTCGAGAATCGCGTCGTTCGCGGGCGCCGCGCCCGCCGGTCCTACTCTTCTTCGCTCGCGTCGACCTCGGCATCCGCCTCGGCCAGCGCCAGCTCCTCCGCCGGGTCCGTGAGGAAGTCCTCGAGCGCCGGCTCCTCGACCTGGGGGATCTCCTCCCGCTCCAGGATGACGTTGCGGTAGTACTCCATGCCGGTGCCGGCCGGGATGAGGCGGCCGACGATGACGTTCTCCTTCAGGCCCCGCAGGCGTGTCCACCTTGCCCGAGATCGACGCCTCCGTGAGGACGCGCGTCGTCTCCTGGAAGGAGGCCGCCGAGATGAAGGAGTCCGTCGAGAGCGACGCCTTCGTGATGCCGAGCAGCATCGGCCGGGCCGTCGACGACTGGCCGTTCGCGGCGAGAACGCGGTCGTTCTCCTCCTCGAACCGGAAGCGGTCGACCTGCTCGTCGATCAGGAAATCGGTGTCCCCGACGTCCTCGATCTTCACGCTGCGCATCATCTGGCGAACGATGACCTCGATGTGCTTGTCGTTGATGGCGACGTTCTGCGAGCGGTAGACCTCCTGGATCTTGTCGATCAGGTACCGCTGCAGCTCCTTCTCGCCCAGCACCGCCAGCACGTCGTGCGGGTTGATCGGCCCGTCGATGAGCGGATCGCCCGCGCGCACGCGCTCGCCCTCCTGCACGTTGACGTGGATGTAGCGCGGCACCAGGTACTCGCGCGTCTCGCGCGTCGTCGCCGGTGACGATGACCTTGCGCATGCCCTTGTGCGATCGGGCCGTGGGACACGGTGCCGTCGATCTCGGTGATGACGGCGGCTCCTTCGGGCGCCGGGCCTCGAAGAGCTCGACGATGCGCGGCAGACCGCCCGTGATGTCCTTGGTCTTGGTCGTCTCACGCGGGATCTTGGCGAGCACGTCGCCGGGGTGCACCTCCTGCTTGTCCGTCACCATGAGGTGCGAGCCGATCGGGAGCAGGTACTTGCGCTCGCCCGACTTGCCGCCCTTGATGATGACCTGCCGGCGACGCGCTTCTCGTTGCGCCGACGTCTCGACGATGATGTTCTGCGACGAGGCCCGTGACGCTTGTCGGTCTCCTCGCGGACGTTCTCGCCTTCGACGATGTCGCGGAACTCGACCGTGCCGCCGATCTCCGTGAGGATCGCCGAGGTGAACGGATCCCAGCTCGACCAGCTCCTGGCCCGGCTCGACCTCCTGGCCCTCCGTGACCTTGAGCGTCGAGCCGTAGACGACCGAGTAGCGCTCCTTCTCGCGCCCCTTGTTGTCCGTGATCGTGATCTTGCCGTTGCGGTTGACGACCACCAGGTTCCTTGTCCTTGCGCTCGACCGTGGCGATCGACAGGAAGCGCACGGTGCCCGGGTTCTTCGCCGACGTGCTTGGACTGCTCCGTGACGCGCGACGCCGTGCCGCCGTAGTGGAAGGTCCGCATCGTCAGCTGCGTGCCCGGCTCGCCGATCGACTGCGCGGCGATGACGCCGACCGCCTCGCCGATCTCGACCATCTTGCCGGTCGCCAGTTGCGGCCGTAGCAGAGGCGGCAGACGCCGCGCCTGGTCTCGCAGGTCAGCACGGAGCGGATCTTCACCCGCTCGATGCCGGCCGCCTGCACGCGCGGAAGCGAGGTCCTCGGTGATCTCGTCGCCGATGCCGATGATCATCTCGTCCGGTGAGCGGATCGAAGATGTCCTCCTGGCAGACGCGGCCGACGATGCGGTCGCGCAGCGGCTCGAGCGATGTCGCCCCCTTCCATGATCGCCGACACCGTGATGCCGTCGATGGTGCCGCAATCCTCCTCGATGACGATGACGTCCTGGGCCACGTCGACGAGGCGGCGGGTCAGGTAGCCGGAGTCGGCCGTCTTCAGCGCCGTGTCGGCGAGACCCTTGCGGGCGCCGTGCGTCGAGATGAAGTACTGGAGCACCGAGAGGCCCTCGCGGAAGTTGGCGGTGATCGGCGTCTCGATGACCTCGCCCGAGGGCTTGGACATCAGGCCGCGCATGCCGGCGAGCTGGCGGACCTGCTCGCTTGGAGCCGCGGGCGCCCGAGTCGGCCATGATGTAGATCGGGTTGAACTCGTTGCCGATCTGGTCGGACTTCTTCATCTCCCGGAACATCTCCTCGGAGACGTTCTCCGTCGCGCGGTGCCAGATGTCGATGATCTTGTTGTGGCGCTCACCGGCCGTGATGACGCCGGAGCTGCGCTGCGTTCTCGATCTCGACCACCTCCTTGCGCGCGGCCGCCAGCTGCTCTTCCTTCTTGCGCCGGGATCACCATGTCGTCGACGCCGAACGAGATGCCGGCCCGGGTCGCCGCGGCGAAGCCGAGGTCCTTCAGGTCGTCGAGCATCTGACCGTCATGTCGTTGCCGAGCGTGATGAAGCAGTAGCCGACGAGGTCCTGCAGGCCGCGCTTCTTCAGCAGTGCCGTTGACGAACGGGCACGTCCTCCGGCAGGTGCAGGTTGAAGATCACGCGGCCGACCGTCGTGTCGATGAGCGTGCGGTCGACGCTCCTCGACCTCGGCGTGCGAGATGTCCTGGTTGTCGTACTGCGTCGTCGAGGTCGATGTACTTGCCCGAGTAGCGCACGCGGATGGGCGTCTGCGTGTCGACGTCGCCCTGCTCGTAGGCCAGCAGCACCTCGTCGAAGTCGGAGAAGATGCGGCCCTCGCCCTTGGTGTTCGAGCGCGACTTGGTCAGGTAGTAGACGCCGAGGACGAGGTCCTGCGACGGCACCGCCAGCGGGCGGCCCGAGGCCGGCGACAGGATGTTGTTCGAGGAGAGCATCAGCAGCTCGGCCTCGACCTGCGCCTTGGGCGACAGCGGCACGTGGACGGCCATCTGGTCGCCGTCGAAGTCGGCGTTGAAGGCCGGGCAGACGAGCGGATGGATCTTGATCGCCTTGCCCTCGACGAGCACCGGCTGGAAGGCCTGGATGCCGAGGCGGTGGAGCGTCGGCGCGCGGTTCAGGAGCACCGCGTGGTCGCGGATCACCTCCTCCAGCGCATCCCAGACTTCCGTCACGCCGGACTCGACCAGCTCCTTGGCGGCCTTGATGGTCTGGGCGAGCCCCTTCTTCTCGAGGCGGTTGTAGATGAACGGCTTGAACAGCTCGACGGCCATCTTCTTGGGAAGCCCGCCTGGTGGAGCTTGAGCTCCGGCCCGACGACGATGACCGAACGGCCCGAGTAGTCGACGCGCTTGCCGAGCAGGTTCTGGCGGAAGCGCCCCTGCTTGCCCTTGAGCGTGTCGGAGAGCGACTTGAGCGGGCGGTTGTTCGAGCCCTTGAGCACCCGGCCGCGGCGGCCGTTGTCGAACAGGGCGTCGACCGCCTCCTGGAGCATGCGCTTCTCGTTGCGCACGATGACTTCCGGCGCGCGCAGCTCGAGGAGCTTCTTCAACCGGTTGTTGCGGTTGATGACGCGGCGGTAGAGGTCGTTCAGGTCGGAGGTCGCGAAGCGGCCGCCGTCCAGGGGCACGAGGGGCCGCAGCTCCGGCGGGATGACCGGGATGACGTCGAGGATCATCCACTCCGGCCGGTGGCCCGAGCGGCGGAACGCGTCGCACACCTTCAGCCGCTTGGCGGCCTTCTGGCGTTTGATCTGCGACGTCTCCGTCTTCATGATCATGCGCAGCTCTTCGGCCAGCA
Organism: uncultured Acidobacteriota bacterium; assembly: GCA_963843325.1. Taxonomy (GTDB): domain Bacteria; phylum Acidobacteriota; class Thermoanaerobaculia; order UBA5066; family Gp7-AA6; genus DAHUXD01. The sequence goes on along the minus strand of CAWJKC010000008.1, from coordinate 74,044 downwards.
TGTCGACGTCGACGCGCTGCAGCAGCTCCTTGATCGCGCCGGCGCCCATGCGGGCGACGAACACGTCGCCGAGCTCCTCGCGCAGCTGGCGGTAGCGTTCCTCGGAGACGAGCTCCTTCTCCTTGAGCTCGGTGTCACCGGGGTCGACGACCACGTAGCGACTCGAAGTACAGGATGCGCTCGAGGTCGCGCAGGCGAGATGTCGAGCAGGTGGCCGATCCGCGACGGCAGGCCCTTGAAGAACCAGACGTGCGAGACGGGCGAGGCCAGCTCGATGTGGCCCATGCGCTCGCGGCGCACCTTGCGACTTGGTGACCTCGACGCCGCACTTGTCGCAGACGACGCCGCGGTGCTTCATCCGCTTGTACTTGCCGCAGAGACACTCCCAGTCGGTGATGGGGCCGAAGATCTTCGCGCAGAAGAGCCCGTCCCGCTCCGGCTTGAAGGTGCGGTAATTGATCGTCTCCGGCTTGGTGACTTCGCCGAAGGACCACGACCGGATCTTCTCGGGCGACGCCAGAGAGATCTTGATCGCGTTGAAGTCCTTCAACGTCGTCGGCCGATTGGCAAAAGCGAGCGTTTCCACACTTTATGGGTCGCTCCGTTCTTGGTATCGCGTCCGATTGAGGATCGACTTCATCGCTTGATCAGTTCCACGTCGAGGCAGAGGCTCTGCAGCTCGCGCACGAGGACGTTGAACGACTCGGGCAGGCCCGGCTCGGCCGGAACCTCGCCCTTGACGATCGCCTCGTAGGCCTGCGAGCGGCCCTCGACGTCGTCCGACTTGACCGTCAGCAGCTCCTGCAGCGTGTAGGAGGCGCCGTAGGCCTCGAGGGCCCACACCTCCATCTCGCCGAAGCGCTGGCCGCCGAACTGGGCCTTGCCGCCCAGGGGCTGCTGCGTGATGAGCGAGTACGGTCCGATCGAGCGCGCGTGGATCTTGTCGTCCACCAGGTGCGACAGCTTGAGCATGTAGATGTAACCGACCGTGACCTGCTGCTCGAAGGGCTCGCCGGTCATGCCGTCGTACAGCATGGTCTTGCCCGAGTTGCGGCAGGTTGGCGTCCTTCAGCAGCTTCTTGATCTCGCCCTTCCGTCGCGCCGTCGAACACCGGCGTCGCGATCGAGATCCCGAGCACCTTCGCCGGCCCAGCCGAGGTGGGTCTCGAGGATCTGACCGACGTTCATGCGCGAGGGCACGCCGAGCGGGTTGAGCACGATCTCGACCGGCGTGCCGTCCGGCAGGTACGGCATGTCGGCCTCCGCCAGGATGCGGGAGATGACGCCCTTGTTGCCGTGGCGGCCGGCCATCTTGTCGCCGACCGAGAGCTTGCGCTTCATGGCGACGTAGACCTTGACCATCTTGATGACGCCGGGCGGCAGCTCGTCGCCCTTCTGCAGGAGCTCGATGCGCTCCGCGTTGACCCGGTTCAGGACCTCGATCTGCGAGTCCTGGCGCCGGAGCACGAGCTGGATCTCGTCGGCGATCTCTTCGTCCTTCAGCTTGCAGGCGCTTCATCTGCTGCCGGGGTCAGGCGCGCGATCCCCTCCAGGGTGAACTTCGCGCCCTTCTTGACGATCTCGCTGCCGTCGCGGTCCGCGATCTCCTCCGCGGCGACCGCGGCCGATCAGCAGGTCGCGGACCTTCTTGTTGCGCTTCCTCGCGGATGATCCGCATCTCGTCCTTGAAGTTCTTCTCGATCTTGGCGATCTGGTCCTGCTCGATGTCGAGGGCCCGGAGGTCCTTGTCGATCGCCCTTGCGCGAGAAGATCTTGACGTCGACGATCGTGCCCTCGATGCCCGGGGGGCACTTCGAGCGACGCGTCGCGGACGTCGCCGGCCTTCTCGCCGAAGATCGCGCGGAGCAGCTTCTCTTCCGGCGTCAGCTGGGTCTCGCCCTTCGGCGTGACCTTGCCGACCAGGATGTCGCCCGGCTTCGACCTTGGCGCCGATGCGGATGATGCCGCTCTCGTCGAGGTCCCGCAGCGCGTTCTCCGAGACGTTGGGGATGTCGCGCGTGATCTCCTCGGGGCCGAGCTTCGTGTCCCGCGCCTCGATGTCGAACTCCTCGATGTGGATCGAGGTGAAGTAGTCGTCCTTGACGAGGCGCTCGGACACCAGGATGGCGTCCTCGTAGTTGTAGCCGCGCCACGGCATGAAGGCGACCAGCACGTTGCGGCCGAGCGCGAGCTCGCCGTTCTGCGGTGCACGGGCCGTCGGCCAGGACCTCGCCCCGCTCGACGCGCGGCGCCCTCCTGCACGATCGGCTTCTGGTTGATGCAGGTGTTCTGGTTGGAGCGCCGGAACTTCGTCAGCGGGTAGATGTCCGCGCCGAACTCCTTGCCGCTCGTGTCGGTCTCGCCGGGGCCGCTCTCGACGCGCACGATGATGCGCTCCGAGTCGACCTGGTCGACGATTCCCCCGCGCTTGGCCAGGACGACCGCGCCGGAGTCGCGCGCGACCGTTCCCTCGAGGCCGGTGCCGACGAGCGGCGCCTCGACCTTGAGCAGGGGCACGGCCTGGCGCTGCATGTTGGAGCCCATCAGCGCGCGGTTCGCGTCGTCGTGCTCGAGGAACGGGATGAGCGCGGTGGCGACCGAGACCAGCTGCTTGGGCGAGATGTCCTTGTAGTCGACCTTGTCGCGGTCGGCCGTGATGAACTCGCCGTTGAACGCGGGCGATGACGCGATCTTCCTTGATGCGCCCGTTCGCGTCCGTCTCGGCGTTGGCCTGCGCGATGACGAAGTTCTCCTCCTCCCAGGCCGAGAGGTAGAACGCGAAGGGCGAGGCTTCGGCCGCCTTCTTGTGGTTCTTGCGGACCCGCTCGTTCTCCTCCTCGAGGTCCTTCTTCTCGACGATCTGGGCGAGCTTGAAGGACGTGTCCCCCGCCTGGGTGACCTGGAAGTGATCGATGACGCGGCCCTTCTCGACCCGCTTGTACGGGGTCTCGATGAAGCCGAAGTCGTTGATCCGCGCGTAGCACGACAGCGACGAGATGAGGCCGATGTTCGGGCCTTCCGGCGTCTCGATCGGGCAGACGCGGCCGTAGTGCGTCGGGTGCACGTCGCGGACCTCGAATCCCGCGCGCTCGCGCGAGAGGCCGCCCGGTCCGAGGGCCGAGAGGCGCCGCTTGTGCGTGACCTCGGAGAGCGGGTTCGTCTGGTCCATGAACTGGGACAGCTGCGACGACCCGAAGAACTCCTTGATGGAGGCGATGACCGGCTTCGAGTTGATGAGGTCGTGCGGCATCGCCGAGTCGATGTCCTGGTGGACGGACATCTTCTCCTTGATGGCGCGCTCCATCCGGACGAGGCCGATGCGGAACTGGTTCTCGAGCAGCTCGCCGACCGAGCGCACGCGCCGGTTCCCGAGGTTGTCGATGTCGTCGGTGCGGCCGACGTCGCGCTTCAGCCGCAGCAGGTACCCGACGACGCGGAAGATGTCCGCCGGCGTCAGGGTCCGGGTGTCCTCCGAGGAATCGGCCTCGAGCTTGATGTTGAACTTGAAGCGGCCGACGCGCGAGAAGTCGTACTTCTTGGCGTCGAAGAACATGCCCTCGAAGAGGTTCTTGGCCGACTCGTAGGTCGGCGGGTCGCCCGGGCGCAGGCGGCGGTAGATCTCGAGGATCGCCTCGTTCTTGGTCTTGTGCGTGTCCTTGCGGATCGTGTTGACCAGGACGTCGGTCGAGAGATCCCAGTCCGGGAAGAAGATCTCGATCTCCTTGATGCCCCGCTCCTTGAGCGCCTCGACGGCGCCCGCGCCGAGCTCCTGCCCGGCCTCGAACAGCACCTCGCCGGTCGACGAGGTCGACGACGTCGGAGAGGAAGCAGGCCTTCTCGACGGCCGTCTCGTCCACGGAGCGCTCGATCGAGCCCTTCTTGGCGATTTCCTTCTGGTCGTCGAGCGACAGCTTGATGCCGGCGAACACGGGCTTGGTCTCGCGCTTGACGCGGGCGTAGCGGTCCCGCATCTCCTCCTGCTTCAGCACGTCCTTGCGTGACGGTCAGGTGGGCGCGGCCGCGCTCGAAGCGGGCCGGGACGGGGGCGTAGAACTGGCGCAGGATCGCCTCGTCCGTCTCGAGCCCGAGGGCCCGCAGGAAGATCGTGGCCGGGAACTTGCGCTTGCGGTCGATGCGGACGAAGAGCACGCCCTTCTGGTCGTACTCGAACTCGACCCACGAGCCGCGGTACGGGATGATCTTGGCGAGGTAGCCGTGCGCCGACTCCTTCGTGAAGAAGACGCCGGGCGAACGGTGCAGCTGCGAGACGATGACGCGCTCGGTCCCGTTGATGACGAACGTCCCGTGCTCGGTCATCAGCGGGATGTCGCCGAAGAAGACTTCCTCTTCCTTGGCGTCGCGCATCGTCTTGACGCCGGTGTCCGGGTCCTTGTCGTAGACGAAGAGCCGGAAGGTGACCTTGAGCGGGACCGAGTAGGTCATGCCCCGCTCCTGGCACTCGGCCACCGAGTACTTCATCTGCAGATCGACCGGGTTGCCGCACACGTCGCAGAGCGAGACCTTGTTCGGGTTCTGCGCGCCGCACTTGTCGCAGGAGACGATCTCCTCGTGCGGGTGGGCCGTGACGATCCGGGCGCCGCAGTTGCGGCAGTCCATGCGCAGGTGCTCGAGGCCCTTCAGCCGGCCGCACTTGCACTCCCAGTTGCCGATCGCGTACTTGACGAACTGCAGCTCGCAGGCGCCCCGGAAGTCCGCGAACGGGAACACGCTCGTGAACACGGCCTGGAGGCCCGACTGGTCCCGCTCCTCGGGGAGCAGGTTCATCTGCAGAAAACGCTCGTACGACCGGCGCTGGACGTCGATCAGGTTCGGAAGATCCATGAACGAACGGATCTTCGAGAAGTTTTTCCTCTCTCCGGAAACAACGACCTCTGTCATCAACAGGTACTCCCTTAAGCGCGAGGGACGCGTACGCGCCCTCGCAATTCGGGCACCAGAACACCGGGGACGACCGGGAGTCCTCAATGACTACTTGATCTCGACCTTGGCGCCCACCTCTTCGAACTTCTTCTTGATCGCGGCGGCCTCGTCCTTGTTGACGCCTTCCTTCAGGACCTGGGGAGCGCCGTCGACGAGGTCCTTGGCTTCCTTCAGGCCGAGGCTCGTGACTTCGCGCACGGTCTTGATGGTCTTGATCTTGTCTCCCGCCGACACCAGGTGCAGCGTGAACTCGGTCTTCTCTTCCTCGGCCGGAGCCGCCGCCGCGCCCGCGCCCGCCGCCGCCACCGGCATCGCCATCGCGGCCGCCGACACGCCGAACTTCTCCTCGAGCGCCTTCACCAGGGTGTTGAGCTCGAGGACCGTCATGCCCTCGATTTCCGTCACGAACTTCTCTGCCGTCATCGCCATGATCCTTCTCCTCTCGACGTTGTCGTTTCTAAAGTTTTGTTTTCAGTTGGCGGGGGCGGCTTCGGCCGCGCCCGATTTCGACTTCTGATCCGCGATCTGGGACATCACGCCCGCGAGATTGCGGACCGGCCCGTTCAACACCGTCACGAGGCGCCGCATCGGCGACTGCATGACGAAGAGCAGCTTGCGAAACGAGCTCCTCGCGCGAGGGCAGCTCGGCGATCGTCTTGATCTCGGAGGCCGGCCACGGCCTGGCCGTCGATCACGGCCGCCTTGAACACCAGGTTGGGGTTGGTCTTGGCGAAGTTCGTCAGCACCTTGGCGAGCGCCACCGGGCTCGTCTGGTTGTAGACGACCGCCGTCGCGCCCGTGAAGTGCTCGGCGACGGCCTCGAGGGCCGTCCCCTTGGTCGCCCGCAGCGCGAGCGTGTTCTTCACGACGAGGTACTTCGACTGCGTTCCGCGCACCTGGCGGCGCAGCTCCGTCACCTCGGGCACCTTCAGGCCGGCGAAGGCGAACAGGATCGCGTTCGACGACTTCGCGAGGTCCCCGCTCAGGGACTCGACCATCTCGGCTTTTTCGGTTTTGTTCATGTGTTCCTCGCTTGCCCTAGATCGCTTCGATCGACGCCGTGTCGATCTCGACGCCCGGCCCCATCGTCGAGGAGACCGAGACCGTCCGGAAATACTTGCCCTTGGCCGCCGCGGGCTTGGCCTTCAGCACCGCGTGGATGAACGCCGAGGCGTTCTCCTCGAGCTTCTTCTCGTCGAACGAAACCTTGCCGATCGGCGCGTGGATGATCGAGGTCTTGTCGACGCGGAACTCGATCTTGCCGCCCTTGATCTCCCGGACGGCCTTGCCGACGTCCATCGTCACCGTGCCGGCCTTCGGGTTGGGCATCAGGCCCTTGGGCCCCAGCACCTTGCCGAGCTTGCCGACCAGACGCATCATGTCGGGCGTCGCGACGAGGGCCTCGAACTCGAGGAAGCCGCCCTGGATCTTCTCGACCAGGTCCTCGGCGCCGACGTGGTCCGCGCCCGCGTCCTGCGCTTCCTTCGACTTGTCGCGTGCCGGCGATGACGGCGACCCGCTTCGACTTGCCCGTGCCGTGGGGCAGGACGACCGTGCCGCGCACCATCTGGTCGGCGTGCTTCGGGTCGACCCCGAGCAGCATCGCGAGGTCGACGGACTCGTCGAACTTCGCGTAGCGCATGTCCCGGACGAGCTTGACCGCGTCCGCGAGGACGTACGGGCGAGCCTCGACCTTCGACTTCGCCGCCAGGAACTTCTTACCGCTTTTGGGCATCATCCTCCTTCGTCGTGCAAGCGATCCGGGATTGGCCGGATCTCCGACTGTTCCTCGTGAACCGTTGTGCGTACTCGTTAAACGACGTCGATCCCCATCGAGCGCGCGGTGCCCTCGATCACCCGGATGGCGGCCGGGAGGTCCGCGGCGTTCAGGTCGGGCATCTTGGTCTTGGCGATCTCCTCGACCTGCTGCTTCGTCACCTTGCCGACCTTCTCCTTGTTGGGCGTGCCCGAACCCTTCGGCACGCCGGCCGCCTTGAGCAGCAGGATCGCGGCCGGGGGCGTCTTGGTGATGAACGTGTACGACCGGTCGGCGTACACCGTGATCACGACCGGGATGATGAGTCCCTTCTGCGGCATGGTCTTCGCGTTGAAGCTCTTGCAGAAGTCCATGATGTTGACGCCCTGCTGGCCGAGCGCGGGGCCCACGGGCGGCGCGGGAGTCGCCTCGCCCGCCGGGATCTGCAGCTTGACGTAACCGGTGATTTTCTTTGCCATTGCTCTTCCTTACCTTCCCCGCTTACAGCTTCTGGACCTGCAGGAACTCGAGCTCCACCGGCGTCGAGCGCCCGAAGATCGTGACCATGACCTTCAGCGTCGAGCGGTCGAGGTTGATCTCCTCGACGACCCCGGTGAAGTTGGTGAAGGGGCCGTCCGTGATCCGGACGTGCTCGCCCTTTTCGAACGTGTGCTTGGGCTTCGGCTTCTCCTTGGTCGAGGTCACGCGGTGGAGGATCTGCTCGACCTCCTCGGCCGTCAGCGGCGTCGGCTCCTTGCCGGACCCGACGAACCCCGTGACCTTGGGCGTGTTCTTGACGAGGTGCCAGCCGTCGTCGGACATCTCCATCTCGATGATGATGTAGCCGGGGAAGAACTTGCGCTGGATCTCGCGCCGCTTCCCGCCCTTCATCTCGACCAGCGTCTCGGTCGGAATGCGGATGTCGCCGAACTTCTCCTGCATGCCCATCGCCTCGATGCGCTGGCGCAGGTTCTGCCGCACCCGCTCCTCGAAGCCCGAGTAGGTGTGGACGATGTACCAGTTCTTCGTGTTGGTCTCGGTGATCATGCGCCCACCACTCCGGTCGCCTTGTAGATCTTGTCGACCACCCAGGCCAGGCCGCTGTCCACCACGAAGAGGTAGAAGCCGAAGAGGAAGCACGCGATGATGACGACGACCGTCGTCCCCGTGACCTCGCCCCGGGCCGGCCAGCTGACCTTCTTCATCTCGGACCAGACTTCGAGGAAGAAGCTCTTCGTCGTCGGCCACCACTCTTTTACTGGCAACATCTTTTTTCTCTCGCCTAACTGCTTCTCGACCGTCTATGGCAGGGGTGGAGGGATTCGAACCCCCAACCTACGGTTTTGGAGACCGCCGCTCTACCAATTAGAGCTACACCCCTAGAAATCAGACTTTTCCTTCTTTGTGCGCCGTGTGCTTGCGGCAGAAGCGGCAGTACTTGGACAGCTCCAGCTTCTCCGTGTTGGTCTTCTTGTTCTTCGTCGTCGTGTAGTTCCGGCGCTTGCACTCCGGACACGCCAGGCTGATGTTCTCTTGCATCGGCTTACTCCAAGATCTCGACGATGGTTCCGGCGCCGACGGTGCGTCCGCCCTCGCGGATGGCGAACCGCAGGCCCTTCTCCATGGCAATCGGGGTGATCAGGTTGATCTCCAGGTTCACGTTGTCGCCGGGCATCACCATCTCGACGCCCGAGGGCAGCTGCGCCGTGCCCGTCACGTCGGTCGTCCGGAAGAAAAACTGCGGCCGGTACCCGTTGAAAAACGGCGTGTGACGCCCGCCCTCTTCCTTCGTCAGGATGTACGCCTGCGCCGTGAACTTCAGGTGCGGCGTGATCGAGCCCGGCTTGGCGCACACCTGCCCGCGCTCCACGTCCTTGCGCTCCGTGCCCCGCAGCAGCAGGCCGACGTTGTCGCCCGCCTGCCCCTGGTCCAGCAGCTTGCGGAACATCTCGACGCCCGTCACGACCTTCTTCTGCGTCGGACGGATCCCGACGATCTCCACTTCCTCGCCCACCTTCACGATCCCGCGCTCCACGCGGCCCGTCACGACCGTCCCGCGGCCCGAGATCGAGAACACGTCCTCGATCGGCATCAGGAAGTCCTTGTCGATCGCCCGCTCCGGAACCGGAATGTACGCGTCCACCGCGTCCATCAGCTCCATGATGCACTTGGCGTCGGCCGAGTCCGGATCCGTCGACGCGCCCGCCTTCAGGGCCGAGCCCTTCACGATCGGCGTCTTGTCCCCGGGAAACCCGTACGACGTCAGCAGCTCCCGGACCTCGAGCTCGACCAGCTCGAGCAGCTCCGGGTCGTCCACCATGTCCGTCTTGTTCAGGAACACCACCACGTACGGCACGCCCACCTGGCGCGCCAGCAGGATGTGCTCGCGCGTCTGCGGCATCGGGCCGTCCGCGGCCGACACCACCAGGATCGCGCCGTCCATCTGCGCCGCGCCCGTGATCATGTTCTTCACGTAGTCCGCGTGCCCCGGGCAGTCCACGTGCGCGTAGTGACGCTTGGCCGTCGAATACTCCACGTGCGCCGTGTTGATCGTGATGCCGCGCGCCTTCTCTTCCGGCGCGTTGTCGATCTGGTCGTACGCCTTGGCCGTCGCCAGACCCTTCTTCGACAAAATCACCGTGATCGCAGCCGTCAACGTCGTCTTCCCGTGGTCCACGTGCCCGATCGTCCCGATGTTGACGTGCGGCTTGCTGCGGTCGAACTTTTCTTTACCCATTTCCTATCACCCTCAACAAATCGATATTCCGCGCTACTTCTTGGAGCCCACGACCGGATTTGAACCGGTGACCTCGTCCTTACCAAGGACGTGCTCTACCGACTGAGCTACGTGGGCGCGGTAACCCGTGAGACGGCAGACGGAAAACGGGAGACGAACCTCTCCTTCGCCCACGTTCAGAAAGGATTTCACTGGCTCGGACTCCTCTACCGTCTTCCGTTTACCGTCTGCCGTTCCTGGATGGAGCGGGAGACGGGATTCGAACCCGCGACCAACAGCTTGGAAGGCTGTGACTCTACCCCTGAGTTACTCCCGCACTTTTTCGACCCGCAGTTGAATGGTGGGCAGTGAAGGATTCGAACCTCCGTAGCGACAAGCGCGGCAGATTTACAGTCTGCTGCCATTAACCACTCGGCCAACTGCCCGAGCTGAAAACCGAACCGAGACTCTGCCTGGGTCTGCTGCCAACACTCACAATGGAGCCGGCGATGGGAATCGAACCCGCAACCTTCCGATTACAAATCGGGTGCTCTACCGTTGAGCTACGCCGGCGGAAAACTCAAGACCGGAGGAGTTTGCGGTCCTCCACCCTGTAACCGGCATTCAAAGAGCAGACCCATCCCCACCGGCGTGAACCGCGGAGTCTAGCAGCCGCAAATCACTCGATCAAGACCTGTTTTTGCTTTTTCCGAGCCTCTGGCGGAGGGCCTCGTACCCCGCCGCCGCGGCCGCCGTCGAGACGTTCAGGGAGCCGACCTTACCCCGCATCGGCAGGCTGGCGAGCTCGTCGCAGCCCTCCCGGACCAGCCGGCGCATGCCGGTCCCCTCGGCCCCCAGGACCAGGGCCAGATCCCCCGCCAGGTCGATCTCGTAGAGGTCCCGGCCCTCCGGAGCCAGGCCGACGACCCGAAACCCTTCATTCTTAAGGTGATCGATGAATCTCCGCAGATTTTTGGCCCGGACGATGGGAACCCGCTCGACCGCCCCGGCCGAGCTCCGGGCCACCGTCTCGGAGAGCGGGGCCGAGCCCCGCTCGGGAACGACCACGCGGGCGCCCACCGCCTCGGCCACCCGGATGACGGCCCCGAGATTGTGGGGGTCCTGGACCTCGTCCAGGACCAGGAGCAGCCGCTCCCCCGGGGTTCCCCGCAGCGCCTCGTCCTCGTCGAGATACTCGCGGACGGCCAGCCGGGCGACGACCCCCTGGTGCGAGGGGCCGGCCAGCTGATCGAGCGACCGGCGCGGGCCCTGGCGGACCGATACCCCGTTCTGGCGGCAGAGGGCCTTCAGCTCGTTGACCCGCCGGTCCCGCCGCTCGGCGTCGAACAGCACGAACTCGATCTCGCGGGGCCGCGCCTTGACGGCCTCTTCGACGGGGTGGAACCGGGAAAGGATCATTCCTGCCGCGAGAGCAGCACGACCGCCATCGCCGCGAGGCCCTCTTTCCGGCCGGCGAAGCCGAGCCCGTTCGTGCTCGTGCCCCGGACGCTCACCGAGTCCACGTCGATGCCGAGGATGTCCGCGATGCGCTCGCGGATCTTCCTGGCGTGCGGCGCGATCTTCGGGGCCTCCGCCACGACGACGGCGTCGATGTTCCCGATGACGAGCCCCCGGTCGCGCGCGAGGTCCTGCGCGCGAGTCAGGAACGTGGCGCTGTCCGCGCCCTTCCACTGCGGGTCCGTCGGCGGGAAGTGCTCGCCGATCGAGCCGTGCCCCGCGGCCCCGAGGATGGCGTCGGTGATCGCGTGCAGCAGGGCGTCCCCGTCCGAGTGGCCCTTCGAGGCCGACGCCGTGCGGAATGACGACGCCGCCGAGCCTGAGATCTCCGCTCAGCGCAAACGGATGCGAGTCGAACCCCATGCCCACGCGAACGGTCATCGTCCCCTCCGCGCCAGGATCGCCTCGGCCAACTCGAGGTCCTCCGGCGTCGTGATCTTGAAGCTCAGACGCGAAACCGGAACGACCGCCACCGGGATGCCGAGCCGCTCGCACAGGGCCGCCTCGTCGGTGGCATCGCCGCCGGCGCCGATGGCCCGCCGAAGGGTTTCGGCGCGAAAGGCCTGGGGCGTCGCCGCGCCGAAGAGGCCGTCGCGGTCGACCGTCTCGACGACGCGGCCCGAAGCGGCTCGCTTCACGGTGTCGACGACCCGCGTCGCCGCGATCGCGGCGCCGGTCTCCTGCGCGGCGCGAAGCACCGATTCGGTCTCGGCGGCCGTCACGAAGGGCCGCGCCGCGTCATGGATCGCGACGATGTCTCCATCGGCGGGGCGCGAGCGCTTCGACGCCGCGCCGGACGGACTCCGATCGCGTGTCGCCCGCCGGCCACGATCTGCGCCCTGGCGCCGACGATCCGGGAGAACTCCTCCGTGCGGTCCCGAGGAGCGGCCACGACGACTGCGCGCAAAGTCGAGCGGGAGGAGAGCCTCCAGGGCCCACGCGAGGATCGGCCGGCCGGCCAGGGGCACGAGCGCCTTCGGCTCGTCGCGGCCGAGTCGGCTCCCGCTGCCGGCCGCGACGATCAGCAGCAGGGCGGCCACTTCAGACCGCCAGGATCTCCTGCTCCTTCGACTTCAGCAGCGTCGTCGACCTCTTTGATCTTCTTGTCGGTGAGCTTCTGGGACTCGTCGAGGCCGCGGCGCTCGTCGTCCTCGGAGATGGCCTTGTCCTTGAACAGCTTCTTGATGCGGTCGTTGCCCTCGTGGCGGTAGCGCCGGATCTCGACGCGCGCCTCCTCGGCCATGTGCGACGCCTTCTTGGCGAGGTCCTTGCGCCGGTCCTCGGTGAGCGAGGGGACGGGGATGCGGACGACCTTTCCGTCGGACTGGGGATTCAGGCCGAGCTCCGACTTGCGGACCGCGCGCTCGATCTCGGCGGCCATCTTCGGGTCCCACGGAGTCGCGGTGATGAGCGTCGGGTCCGGGACGGAAAGGTTGGCGACCTGGTTGATCGGCACGTCGCTGCCGTAGGCCGAGACCAGGATGCCGTCCAGCATCCCGATGCTCGCCCGTCCGGTGCGCAGCGTCTTGAATCGCTCCTTCAGGGCCGCGATCGCGTCCGTCATGTGCTTCTCGATGTCCTTGAGCTCCTTCATGCTCTCAAGCTCCCCCTGCAGAAACCAGCGAGCCGATGTCTTCGCCGACGACGGCGCGCTGGATGTTGCCCTTGACCTTGAGGTTGAAGACCTTGATCGGGATCCCGTTTTCCATGCAGAGCGCCACCGCCGCCGCGTCCATGACCTGGAGGCCGGCGTCGAGCGCCTGGCGATAGGTCAGCGTCTTCAGGAACTTGCGCGTCCGGGACCTTGTTCGGGTCGGCGTCGTAGACGCCGTCGACCTTGGTCGCCTTCAGCAGGACGTCGGCGTGGATCTCGTTGGCGCGCAGGGCGGCGGCGGAGTCCGTCGTGAAGAACGGATTGCCCGTGCCCGCCGACGAAGAGGACGACGCGATTCTTCTCGAGGTGGCGCATCGCGCGACGGCGAATGAAGGGCTCCGCGATCTGGCGGATCTCGACCGCCGACATGAGCCGCGTCGTCACCGACCGCTTCTCGAGCGCATCCTGCAGCGCGAGCCCGTTGATCACCGTCGCGAGGAGCCCCATGTGGTCGCCCGCGACCCGGTCGATCCCCTGCGCGGCCGCCGACACCCCCCGGATGATGTTGCCGCCGCCGAGCACGACGGCCATCTGGACGCCCGAGCCCGTGGACGTCCCTGATCTCGTCCGCCAGCCGCGCCACGACGTCCGGCGCGATGCCGAACTTCTGGTCCCCCATCAACGCCTCTCCCGAGATCTTCAGGAGGATGCGGCTGTAAACGGGGGTCACGGCCATCGTGCGGCGATTATCTTCGAATCGAGCCCGAAGACCTAACGGGGCTCAACGGGCCTCTTCGGCGCGAAACAAAGGCTACGCGGCTTCCTCAGCACGTCCCAGACCTTCGCCGAGCTTGAAGCGCACGAAGCGCAACTCCAGGGCGCCCTTGCCGGCGCGCTCGACCACGATCTGGCCGACCGTCTTCTCGGGGTCCTTGACGAACGGCTGCTCGACGAGGACCGCCTCCTGGTAGAACTTCTCGACCTTGCCGTCGGCGATCCGCTCGACGACGTTGGCCGGCTTGCCGGCGGCCGTGGCCTGGGCCTTGGCGATCTCCCGCTCGGTCGCGAGGATCTCGGCCGAGACTTCGGCGCGGCCCGCAAAGCGCGGATCCGACGCGGCGATGTGCATCGCGAGGTCCTTGCCGAGGGCTTCGTCGCCGCCCGGGATGCCCACGACGACGCCGATGCGGCCGTTGCCGTGGATGTAGCTGGCGAACTGCTCGCTCGCCCGCGGGGTCGAGCCGCGCGAAGCGGCGGATCTGGATGTTTTCCTTGAGCGTGGCGACCAGGTGCGTGACGGCGTCGCCCACGGTCTCCCCCGCCGGCCAGGACAGCGCGGCGAGCTCGGCGACGTTGCCCGCGCGGGTGTCGCCGAACGCGTCGTGCGCGGCGATCCGGTCGGCGAGCTTCTCGGCGAACGTCCGGAAATCCTCCGTGCGCGCGACGAAGTCGGTCTCGCAGTTGACCTCGACGAGCACCGCGCCCTTGACGGTGACGTGCGCGACGACGAGGCCCTCGGAAGCCGCGCGCCCGGCCTTGGAGGCCGCGGCGGCGAGGCCCTTCTTGCGAAGGATCTTGCGCGCTTCGTCGAGATTGCCCTGCGCTTCCACGAGCGCCTTCTTGCAATCCATCATGCCGGCGCCGGTTTCGTTGCGCAGATCCGAGACGAGCTTGGAGTTGATTTCCATGATTCCCTCTGAAGTCTGAATGCGCGAGAGGATCGGAGGCCGGGCCGTTGCCCGCCTCCTGCCTCCGCGCTTCCTGCCTACTGGTGACTTACGATGCGTCGGCGACGACGGCCGTCTGCGAGAGCTCCGGGGTCCGCGGACGATCTTCCGAGGCGGCCTCGTCGGCCCCCTCGCGCTCCCCGTGGGCGTGGAGCCCCTCGAGGACGGCGTCCGCCACCTTCGCGGCGAACAGCCGGATCGCGCGGATCGCGTCGTCGTTGCCCGGGATGACGTGGTCGACGAGGTCGGGATCGCAGTTGGTGTCGACGACGGCGACCACCGGGATGCCGAGGATGTTCGCTTCCTTGACCGCGATGTATTCCTGCTTGGGATCGATCACGAAGAGCGCATCCGGAAGCTCGTCCATCTCCTTGATGCCGGTGAGATTCTTCTCGAGCTTCTCTTTCTCCCGCTCGAGCCGCAGCCGCTCCTTCTTGGTCAGGTTCTCGTTGTCATCCTGCGCGAGGATGCCCTCGATCTCCTTCAGCCGGTGGATCGACTTGCGGATCGTCGAGAAGTTGGTCAGCGTGCCGCCGAGCCACCGGGTGTTCACGTAGAACATGCCGCAGCGGTTGGCCTCCTCGTAGATCGCGTCCTGGGCCTGGCGCTTCGTGCCGACGAACAGCAGGTTCTTGCCCGCGGCGGCAAGGTCGGTCACGAACTTCGAGGCTTCTTTGAACTGCTTGAGCGTCTTCTGCAGGTCAATGATGTAGATCCCATTGCGCTTGCCGAAAATGAATTTCTTCATCTTCGGATTCCAGCGCTTGGTCTGATGACCGAAGTGGACGCCAGCCTCGAGCAGTTCCTTCATCGAAATAGATGCCAGATGACACCTCCTTCTGAGTGCGGCCTTGCTGACCGCAGCCCGTCTTACCGTTTGCTGAACTGGAACCGGGCCCGCGCTCCGCGCTGGCCGTACTTCTTGCGTTCCTTCATCCGGGGGTCGCGCGTCAGGAACCCTTCCTTCTTGAGCTTCTTGCGCAGCTCGAGGTTGTAGAGGGTCAGCGCGCGCGAAATGCCGTGACGGATCGCGCCGGCCTGGCCCGTGGGCCCGCCGCCGGCGACCGTGACGTGGATGTCGAACTTCTCGGCCGTCTCGGTCGCGAGCAGCGGCTGCTTGATGACCATCTTCAGGACGTTGTTCGGGAAGAAGTCGTCGAGCGACCGCTTGTTGACCGTGATGGCCCCGCTGCCCGGGAACGAGACGGACGCGCGCCATCGACGTCTTGCGACGCCCGACGGCCCTGTGCTGAATGTCCACTGCTGCCAAGTCTCCTCCGGCTTACTTCCCGCCCCGAGCGGCGACGACTTTCAAGGGACGGGGCTGCTGCGCCTCGTGGGGGTGCTTCGCGCCCCGGTACACCTTGAGCTTCTTGATCTGTTTGCGACCGAGCTTGGTCTTCGGAAGCATGCCGCGCACGGCCGCCTCGATCACCCGCTCGGGGTACTTCGCCTGCATTTCCCGCATCGCGACCGTCTTCAACCCGCCGGGATACCCGGTGTGGCGGCGGTAGACCTTGACGTCCTGCTTGGTGCCGGTCATCCGGATCTTCTCGGCGTTCGTCACGACGACGAAGTCGCCCGTGTCGAGGTACGGAACGTAGCTCGGCCGATGTTTGCCCGAGAGGATCTGCGCGACGCGGGTCGCCAGGCGTCCGAGGACCTGGTCGGTGGCGTCCACCACGATCCACTCGTGGCGAATGTCGGCGGCCGAAACTGTGCCAGAAGCCATTCTCAAACCTCTAAAAACGGACTCTCAAGGTGACCCGCAACGGTGCGGGCGGGGACGGGCCCCTCGTCGGAGGGCGCGTAAGAATACGTAAGGGGGGCCGGCCTGTCAATCCCGGGGCCGGAGCGGCCTCTGGGCCGGGGCCGGAGCCGGAACCGGGGAGGGCGACGGCCGAGAGTCTTGGTCGGAAGGTCCTCAGGACCGGGCTCAACGGGCACATTCGGAGCTGCCGGGCTCGCTACGGCAGGTCGAAGGTGCGCACGAGGAACGTCGCCATCTGCTCGCGCGGCGTCCCGCGTCGGGCAGTAATTGCCGCCGCCGCAGCCCGACCGTGATGCCCTCGGCCGCCAGAACGTTGATCCAGTCGACGAACTGGGCGCCCGGGCAGGCCACGTCGGTAAAGACGGTCGCCGAGCACGTCGGGGGCGCGTAACTGCCCCCGTGCTCTGCCTTCAACAGGAAGACGGCCATCTGCGCGCGCGTCACCGAAGCTGTCCGGGCAGTAGTTGCCCCCGCCGCAGCCCGCCGTGATGCCCTCGTTCGAGAGCTGGTTGATCCAGTCCACGAACGAGACCTCCCGGACAGGGCACATCGGCGAAAGATCGTCGCGGAGCACGTCGGCGGGGTGTAGGCGCCCCCGTGCTCGCCCTTCAAGAGAAAGACCGCCATCTGCGCCCGCGTCACGAGCGAAGTCGGACAGTAGTTCCCGGCGCCGCACCCGGCGGTCACCGCCGTCGCGGAAGACCTTCTCCACGTCCGCGTGGAAGAGGTTCGACCTGCGGCACGTCGAGGAAGTCCGCGAACCAGTCCTTGCGTCAGCGTGCCGGCAGCCGATCCAGGGGATCACGACTTTCACGTCGTTGAGCGTCGCGGGCGAGAGCGCCGGCACCACGGCGGTCACGTGGGAGTCATCCACGCGGACGACGCTGGTCGCCGAAGACGCCGCCGATCGTCACGCTCGAAGGCGACTGCAGGAAGTTCGTCCCGGTGATCGTCGACGGCCGTGCCGCCGGAGGAGGGTCCCGAGCCGGGGCCGATCGAGAAACGCCCGGCGCCGGAGCCGATGTCGGGGTGGGCGTCGGCGTCCGGGTCGGCGTCGGCGTGCGGGTGGGTGTCGGGGTCCAGGTCGGCGTGGGCGTGCCGGCTCCGAAAAACAACGCCGTGTAGGTGGTATCGCTCGCCGGCGTCGAGATGTCGTGGGTCTGCGCTCCCCCATCCGACCAGGAAACGAAGTTGTAGACGTTTCCGCCGGACAACTGGGACGAGGGCGCACCCAGGGTCCGGATGATGTTGACGACGCCGACGACGTCCTGCGGCGCTGTCAGCGGCGCGCCGTCGAGGGTCACTTGCAGTCCGGTCGGGTTCGACGCGAGCGTCATCGTCGAAGTCAGCGGGAGGACGTCCCGGTAAGTCTCGTTCGTCAGTCCGAAGGGGTCCACGACCAGGAGGTGGATCCGGTACCAGACGTTCGGCGCCGTCTCCCCGGTCACGGGGATCACGAAGGAACCGCCCGTCGACCCGCTCGTCGGCGGCACGAACGGGTGGATGTGCGCGTCGTGATGGAAGTTGACCCACCACGTCATCGCGCTCGCCGGCAGCGTCCCCGTCTCGGGATCCGTGCCGGATCCGGCGTACGTGATCGTGTCGCCGCCCTTGTAGGTCGTTGCCGGGGGCGGCGCCGAGATCGTGGCCGTCGGCGGCTGGTTCGTCGTCACCGACAGGGTCGCCTCCGCGCTCGTCGCCGGCGGCGGGAAGGCGTTGGAGACCACGCACCGGTACTGGTCGCCGTCGTCCCCGACCCCGACCGACCGATCGTGTAGTCCGGCGAGCTCGCGCCCGGGAGGTCCAGGTCGTTCTTCTGCCACTGGTATGTCAGCGGCGGCCCCCCGGAGGCCGCCACCGAAAACGTCACCGGGTGCCCGGAGGAGATCAGCTGGCTGACCGGGTTCTGCGTGATCACCGGGGCGCTGCTGCCCGTCCAGGTGACCTTGAAGACCGATGCCCGCGCCGCGGGCCAGATAAAAGAGGTTTCCGTAGTCGTCCACGTCGATGTCCACCGGCGAGCTGATGCCGGTCGCGAACGTCGTCACGGTCCCTGACGCGGGGTCGAGCCGCTTGATGAAGTTCCCGCAGAAGTCGGCGAAGAAGTAGCTTCCGACGTAATTCGCCGGAAACTGCGGCGTTTGCGGGTCATAGAAATCTCCGCCGGTGATCGCGCACGGGGTCGGACTGCCGGAGTGCGTGTAGGCGTAGAGCGGATCCGCATACGAGGGGTTGGGCGGGCTGCAGTCGCCCTCGCAGATCGGCCATCCATAGTTCAGCCCCGCGATCTCGTCGTCGATCTCCTCCCACGTGCTCTGGCCCACGTCGTTGACGAAGATGCGCCCCGTGAACGGCTGGACTCCGAACGAGAACGGATTGCGATGCCCGTACGTCCAGATCTCGTGGCGGGCGGTGGGGTCTGCGTTGAACGGGTTGTCGTCGGGGATCGAGCCGTCGGAATTCAGCCGCAGGATCTTGCCGAGCAGGTTCGTCAGGTCCTGCGAGTTCGCGGAGTTCGCGTTCTCGCCCACCGCGACGTAGAGCTTCCCGTCCAGGCCGAAGTGCAGCGCTCCCCCGTTGTGGTTGGTCGCGGAAGAAAGGTTGTTGAGGTTCAGGAGGATCAGCTCGCTACCGGCGACCGCCACGTCGCCGTTGCCCGTGAAGCGGCTCAACCGGTTGTGGGCCGGCGAGCCGGGCACCGTGTAGTAGACGTAGACGTAGTGATTGGAAACGAAGTTGGGGTCGAAGGCGACGCCGAGCAGGCCCCGCTCCCCCGACTGGTCCACCGTCAGCGTCACGAAGGGCGTTGAGCGCAGCGCGCCGTTCTTGATGACGCGGAGCTTGCCGCCCTGCTCGCACACGAAGATGCGCCCATCCGGGGAGACGGCCATCGCTGTCGGGCTGGAAAGGCCCGCGTACGAGACTTCTGTGAATCCCGCCGGCAGCGTCGCCGACCACCCCGGCGCCACAATGAGCAGGAGCGCCGCGAACGCAGCTGCAGCGAAGCGTTCAAGTTTCGTCATTCCCGCGGCTCAGTATAGGTAAGAGCGATTCCCTGGTCGCCAGGTTGCGGAACTCTCCCTCGGCTACGGCGCCATTCAGTCCGGCCCTTGCCCCGGCGGCAGGCGTTTGCCGGGCCCGGGGCGTTCAGGAGGCGGCGG
The DNA here is from genome assembly GCA_963843325.1 of uncultured Acidobacteriota bacterium. Lineage (GTDB taxonomy): Bacteria > Acidobacteriota > Thermoanaerobaculia > UBA5066 > Gp7-AA6 > DAHUXD01. The sequence goes on along the minus strand of CAWJKC010000008.1, from coordinate 54,860 downwards.
CGGGACGTCAGGGGCGGGGATCGTCGGGGAGAGACCGAAGGTCTTCGCGAGAAAGGTCGCCATCGGACCCCGCAGGACCGCGAGGTTCGGACAGAAGTTTCCTCCCCCGCAGCCGACCGTGATGCCCTCGGCGGCAAGCTGTTCGATCCAGTCGGCGTACTGGCTCGGGCACGCCACGTCGCCGAATGACGCCGGGTTGGCCGCGCAGCCGGGGGCCACGTATGTCGATCCATGCTCGGTCTTGAGGAGGAACACGGCCATCTGCTTGCGCGTCACTGCGGCGTCCGGACAGTAGTTTGCGCCGCCGCAACCCGCCGTGACGCCCTCGGCCGCCAGCTGCTCGATCCAGTCGGCGAAGAGACTCGGGCAGACCACGTCGGCGAAGACGGTGGGATTCGCGGCGCAGCTGGGCGGGACGTAAGCCGATCCGTGCTCGGCCTTGAGCAGGAAGACCGCCATCTGCGCGCGCGTCACGATCGACTCCACGCAGTAGATCGTGCCGTCGCTGCAGCCAGCCGTGACGGATCCCCGGAAGATGCTCTCGACGTCGGGGTGGAAGAGGTTGGACCCCGGAACGTCCGAGAAGTCGGCAAAGAATCCCTTCGCCAGTTTTCCCTGCGCGTTGCCGGGATTCACCACGGCGACGTCCAGGAGCTTCCCCGACGTCAACAGCGGTGTCTTGGCGGTGATCTTCGTCGCGTTGACCACGGTCACCGAGGTGGCGGAAACGCCTCCGATTTTCACGGCGGCGCCCGCCTGGAAGTTCGCGCCCAGAATCGTCACGTTCGTGCCGGCGGCTTTCTGGCCCGAGCTCGGATCGATGCTCGAAACGACCGGGGCTCCGGGCTGCGGGGTTGGCGTCCGCGTCGGCGTGCGTGTGCGCGTCGCCGTCGGCGGCACAGGCGTCGCGGTCGAAGTCCGCGTCGCTGTGGGCGTCGCCGTGCGCGTCGGTGTGCGGGTCGCGGTCGGAGGCACGGCCGTTGCCGTCGAAGTCCGCGTCGGCGTGGGCGTCGTCGTGCGCGTCGGTGTGCGGGTCGCGGTCGGAGGCACGGCCGTCGCCGTCGAAGTCCGCGTCGCTGTGGGCGTCGCCGTGCGCGTCGATGTGCGCGTCGCGGTCGGAGGCACAGGCGTTGCCGTCGAAGTCCGCGTCGCTGTGGACGTCGGCGTCCGCGTCTTCGTCACTGTGGGTGTCGGAGTGCGTGTCGCAGTGGGCGCGGGAGTCCCGGTCGCTGCGGGCGTCGGCGTCCGTGTCGGTGTGGGCGAGGGCGTCCGCGTCGCTGTGGGCGTCGGCCGTGGCGTCGCTCCCCCCAGTGTGACTGCGTACAGGGTGGTTTCTCCTGGGTCGAGTGTCTCGGAGAACTTGATGTCGCGTACCGTTGCGAGTGACGGAGCGGGTGGTGTTGCTGAGCAGTTCCTTGACGGTGACCGTGGTGGAGGCGGGGATGCCGAGTCCGGCGCCGTCGAGCGTGAGTTGAACGGACGTGGGGCTGGTGCCTGAGTTTTGTGCGGAGACGTAGAAGGCGCCGGCGGCCGGGTTGCCGAAGCGTTCGAGCAGGGTCGAAGCATCCGACGAGGTGGCGTAGTGGACGGGTTTCCAGCCGGCCTGGGCGATGGTCTTGATCAGCGGCATGTAGAGCTTGAAGAGGCTGCGGTCGCGCTCGTAGAGGGAGGAGTTGTCCCAGTAGGCGCCGTTGAAGCCCGGGAAGTAGCCGAGCAGCAGGGCCTGCCGGAGGTAGGCGAGGACCTTGGCCTGGGTTTGGCCGGTCTGGCCGCGGGACGTAGAGGTGGGTCCAGATCTTTCCGTAGCTCATGGTGCGCCGGGCATAGGTCCGATCGAAGTTGTCGGCTCCGGCGACTTCGCTGCCGATCACGTCGACGTTGGGTGAGAACCAGACGTAGGAGCCCGGGTTGCTGCTGGCCATCAGGATCATGCCCTGGTCGTTGAGGTAGCTTCGCAGGGCTCCCGTGAAATCGGCCATGGCATCGCCGAGGTACTGGACCGTCTCTCCAGTCCTGTAAGAGAAGCTCAAGGGCCCGTTGTTGTAGGCCCAGAGCGACTTGCGGTAGTTCTCGACGTTGCCGAAGTCGGAAGTCGTGTTGTCGAGAAAGATTCCCCCGAGCGTGTTGCCGTCGGATTGGGCGGAGGCGATCTGATTGTCGACGCTGTACTGCAGGCGCGGCGGATAGACGCCGTTGGTCATGGTCGAGTATGCAGCGACGGGGTACTGCTGGAGCTTATTGCCGTACCAGAAGTAAGAGTTGTAGCTGAGCTGATAGAGACCATCCTGGTCGTACGGGGAAGAAGCGATGACCGCGGCGGCCATGTCGGCGGTGGGGATGCCATCGACCGTCGTCCCTGTCGAGTCGAGGGCAGCATTCAGCGTGTCGACGAGGACGTCGTAGGGAGGCTGGCTCGAGTAGCCGGAGATGTTGATCTCCCATGCCGGGCAGCTGATGTAATGCGTTCCGATGATTCCCTTGGCATTGTCGAAGGCCAGATTGCTGTTGCCTTCCTCGTAGCCCCACCCGAAGTCCTCCGAATTGGGGACGCTGCTGAGGGGCTTCGTGTTGCCCAGCGCCCAGGCGCCGAGGACGGTGGCGGACGTGGTGAAGCTGCGTCGGATTCAACGCGTAGTACTTCTCGGCGGCCGAGCGCATGCCCCACTTGGGATTGTTCGTGTAGATCCAGAAGGAGAAGATCGCCTTCGAGGGACTCTGTGTCGTCGCCGGCGAGAGTCCGACGTCATAGGTGACCCGGAACCCTTGCGTGTCGTCGTAGCTGAATCGCTCCATCAGCGGGCCCATGGGGACGGCCAGCGAGAAGGCCGCCGCGGAGTTGTGCACGGTCGCGAAGGGATAAATCGAATGCGTATGGCCCAGCGTCTGGCCCGCGAAGGAGGTGTCGAGTTTCTCGTAGCGGGTTCCCGAGGCGATGGTCATCGGGGTGACGAAGTCGTTGTCCCAGGTCCAGCCGGCGATGTCCAGGGGAAGCCGGAAGGCCACCTCGACGCCGCGATCGGCCCCCGTCGTGTCGGTCAGCGTCGCGTCGACCTTGATCGCCGAGCCGACACTGGTGAACTTGGCGCTGAGGTTCGAGGCCGTTGGTGCTGGCGGTCTGGGTCAAAACCCCGCCGCTGCTGGTGACGGTTCCCCCGAAGGCCACCGGCTGGTCGCCTCCGAACACGTCGCTCAACTGAATGTCGTCGAGCCATACCGTGCCGTAGCCACTGGAGATGTAGGCCTTCAGATACCCCTGGACGGCATTCGGCCCCGTGGTGATCGTCATGGCGTACGTCTTCCAGCCGTTGGTTCCCGTCAGGCTCGGAACCCCCGTCTGGGTCCACGCTCCCGAGGAGTCCTGCTGCGAACAGATAGAGCGTCAGCCCGCTGCTCAGGCCGGAGGTCTTCATGCTGCCCGAGAGCTTGTAAGGAGTATTCGGCGACAGCGGAAAGTTCGCCGTCGTGAAGAGATCGGGGCTGCGCCGAGGAGTCGAGCCGGAAATGGTCAGCTTCATCGAGCGAGAACCGGCCGAAGCGTTCCCCGCTGTCGATCGACCACGTACCTGCCCGTCCCCCGGAAATCGTCCAGCCCGTCGGCGTCCCCGAACCCGACTCGAAAGATCCGTTCACAGCCAATTCCGGAGGCGACAGCGCGGGCTCCCGATAAAAGAAACCCGACGCCAGCGAGCCCGCATAGTTCGTCCCGCCAACCTTCAAAGTGCTCACCGACCCCGCCGACGTCAACGACAGCGTCAAACCGTCGCCCGTCGTCACCGTCCCCTGGCCGTATGCCTGCTGCGCGACGATCGTCAGGCCCGCGAAGATCAGGAGAAACCGATCGCACAAAGGTCTCGCACACGTCGTCTTTCCCCCTCCGTCGGAGGCGGAAGACCTCGAAAAGAAACCCCTCAAGATGTCCTTCACTGATCTGACTTCGCGCAAGCCTCCCACAAGATGTCTCATGATCAAAGAATCTAGGCGCAGCGGTGTGCGAATACTACGGGCCGACATACCAACAATGGAACAGGGACCTCCGGCACCGCGGACTGTGCCCGAGGACAGTCGAACGACGTTCAAGCCTGTTCCATAGGATACGGAGCGCCCTTCGCTGACCGCCGTTGTCTGGCCCGATCGAGGAGCTGGTCAGGGTCGGAGAATCAAAGCGGCTCGCCTCCGGGGCCCTTGCCGAACCCTGCTCGGAGGGGCGGGGCTGACAACCCTGGTCTCGAACCCGCTCCTAGGGCAGGTTGAAGGTCCGCACCAGGAAGGTCGCCATCGGCCCTCGGGCCGTCGGGGCGCTCGGGCAATAGTTGCCATCGCCGCACCCGGCCGTCACGCTCTCGGTCGCCAGCTGTTCGATCCAGTTCGTGTACGGTCCCGGGCAGGCCACGTCCCCGAAGATTCCGGAACAGGCGGGGGGCACGTAAGACGCGCCGTGTTCGGTCTTGAGCAGGAAAACCGCCATTTGTGCGCGCGTCGCCGAAGCCGCCGGACAGTAGTCGCCGCCGCCGCAACCGGACGTGATGCCCTCGGCCGCGAGCCGTTCGATCCAATTCGCGTATGGGCTCGGGCACGACACGTCGTCGAAGACGCCGGAGCACGCGGGCGGGACATAGCTCGACCCGTGCTCGGCCTTGAGCAGGAACACGGCCATCTGGGCCCGGCTGACGGCTGTGCCGGGGCAATAATTTCCGCCGCCGCAGCCGGCCGTGATCCCGGCGCGAAAGATTTTCTCGACGTCGTCGTGGAAGCCGTTTGCCTGCGGCACGTCGACGAAATCCGCGAACCACGCTTTCAGAAGCGTGCCGCTCGCATTTCCGGGGTTCGTGACCTTCAAGTCGTTCAGTGTTCCGGGCGACAGTGGAGGCGTCGATGCCGTGATCTTTCCGCTGTCGATGACCGCGACGTCCGTCGCCAGTTTGGCGCCGACGTTTACGGCCGCTCCCGAGAGAAAACTGTCGCCGTTGATGGTTCCGAGCGAACCGCCGGCAGCCGGCCCGGAGGAAGGGCTGAGGCTGGAGACGGTCGGAGTCGGAATCGACCCGACGAGGACCGCATACACCGTCGTTTCGCCTGGGTCGAGAGTTTCGGAGAAGGTGATGTTGGTGCCGTTGCGAGTGACGGAGCGGGTGGTGTTGCTGAGGAGCTCCTGGACGGTGACGGCGGTGGAGGCCGGGATGCCGAGTCCGGCGCCGTCGAGTGTGAGTTGAACGGAAGTGGGGCTGGTGCCGGAGTTTTGTGCGGTGACGTAGAAGGCGCCGGCGGCCGGGTCGCCGAAGCGTTCGAGCAGGGTCGAAGCGTCCGAGGAGGTCGCGTAGTGGACGGGTTTCCAGCCGGCCTGGGCGATGGTCTTGATCAGCGGCATGTAGAGCTTGAAGAGGCCGCGGTCGCGCTCGTAGGCTGCCGAGTTGTCCCAGTAGGCGCCGTTGAAGCCCGGGAAGTAACCGAGCAGCAGGGCCTGCCGGAGGTAGGCGAGGACCTGGTCCTGAGTTGGGGTGGTCGAGCCGGGGACGTAGAGGTTGGTCCAGACCTTTCCGTAGCTCATGGTGCGTCGGGCATAGGTCTGTTCGAGGCTCTCGGCTCCGGCGACTTCGCCGCCGATCACGTCGGCATGGGGTGAGAACCAGACGTAGGAGCCCGGGTTGCTGCTGGCCATCAGGATCATGCCCTGTTGGTTGAGGTGGCTTCGCAGGGCTCCCGTGAAATCGTCCATGGAATCGCCGACGTACTGGACCGTCTCTCCAGTCCTGTAGGAGAAGCTCAGGGGCCCGTTGTTGTAGGCCCAGAGCGACTTGCGGTAGTTCTCGATGTTGCCGAAGACGGAAGTCGTGTTGTCGAGAAAGATTCCCCCGAGCGTGTTGCCGTTGGATTGGGCGGAGGCGATCTGATTGTCGACGCTGTACTGCAGGCGCAGCGGGTAGACGCCGTCGGTCATCGTCGAGTACGCAGCGACGGGATACTGCTGGAGCCGATGTGCGTACCAGAAGTAAGAGTTGTAGCTGAGCTGATAGAGGCCATCCTGGTCGTAGGGGGAAGAGGCGATCACCGCGGCGGCCATTTCGGCGGTCGGAATGCCGTCGACCGTCGTCCCTGTCGAGTCGAGGGCAGCATTCAGCGTGTCGACGAGGACATCGTAGGGAGGCTGGCTCGAGTAGCCGGAGATGTTGACCTCCCATGTCGAGGGGCTCAGGTAATGCGTTCCGACGATTCCGTTGGCGTTGTCGAAGGCCAGATTGCTGTTGCCTTCCTCGTAGCCCCACCCGAAGTCCCCCGAATTGGGGACGCTGCTGAGGGGCTTCGTGTTGCGCAGCGCCCAGGCGCCGAGGACGGTGGCGGAGGTGGTGAAGCTGTCCGGATTCAACGCGTAGTACTTCTCGGCGGCCGAGCGCATGCCCCATTTCGGATTGTTCGTGTAGATCCAGAAGGAGAATTTCGCCTTCGAGGGATTCTGTGTCGTCGCCGGCGAGAGCCCGACGTCATAGGTGACCCGGAACCCCTGCGTGTCGTCGTAGCTGAATCGGTCCATCAGCGGACCCATGGGGACGGCCAGCGAGAAGGCCGCCGAGGAGTTGCGTACGGTGGCAAAGGGATAAATCGAATGCGTGTGGCTGAGCGTCTGGTTTCCGAAGTTGTTGTCGGGTTTCTCGTAGCGGGTTCCCGAGTCGATGGTCATCGGGGTGATGAAGTCGTTGTCCCAGGTCCAGCCGGCGATGTCCAGGGGAAGCCGGAAGGCCACCTCGACGCCGCGATCGGCCCCCGTCGTGTCGGTCAGCGTCGCGTCGACCTTGATCGCCGAGCCGACACTGGTGAATTTGGCGCTCAGATTCAGGCCGGCGGCGCTGGCGGTCTGCGTCAAAACCCCGCCGCTGCTGGTGACGGTTCCCCCGAAGGCCACCGGCTGGTCGCCTCCGAACACGTCGCTCAACTTGACGTCGTCGAGCCACACCGTGCCGTAGCCACTGTAAACGTAGGCCTTCAGGTACCCCTGGACGGCATTCGGCCCCGTGTTGATCGTCATGGCGTACGTTTTCCAGCCGTTGGTTCCCGTCAGACTCGGAACCCCCTTCTTGATCCACGCTCCCGAGGAGTCCTGCTCGAACAGATAGAGCATCAGCCCGCTGCTCAGGCCGGAGGTCTTCATGCTGCCCGAGAGCCTGTAGCGGGAATTGGGCACGAGCGGAAAGTTCGCCGTCGTGAAGAGATCGGGGCTGCGCAGAGGCGTCGAGCCCGGAATGGTCAGCTTCATCGAACGAGATCCGGCAGACGCATCCCCGGCATCGATGGACCACGTGCCTCCTGTGCCCCCCGAAATATCCCAGCCCGTCGGCGTCCCCGAACCCGACTCGAAAGATCCGTTCACAGCCAATTCCGGAGGCGACAGCGCGGGCTCCCGATAAAAGAAACCCGAGGCCAGCGAGCCCGCATAGTTCGTCCCACCAACCGTCAACGCGCTCACCGACCCGGTCGAGTTCAACGACAGCGTCAAACCGTCGCCCGTCGTCACAGTCCCCTGGCCGTATGTCTGCTGCGCGACGATCGTCAAGCCCGCAAAGATCAGGAGAAATCGATCGTGCAAAGGTCTCGCACACGACGTCTTTCCCCCTCCGTCGGAGGCGGAAGACCTCGGAGAGAAACCCCTCATGCTGTCCTTCACTGCTCTGACTTCGCGCAAGCCTCCCACAAGATGTCTCACGATCAAAGAATCTAGGCGTAGTGGTGTGCGAATACTACGGGCCGACTTACCAGCAATGGGACAGGTCCCCTCTGGCACCCGTACTGTGCCAGGGGACAGTCGGGCGACGTTCAAGCCTTTGACATGGGATGCGAAGCGACGCTCTTAGGGCAGGGAGAAGGTCCGCACCAGGAAGGTCGCCATCGGCCCTCGGGCCGTCGGGGCGCTCGGGCAATAGTTGCCATCGCCGCACCCGGCCGTCACGCTCTTCGGTCGCCAGCTGTTCGATCCAGTTCGTGTACGGTCCCGGGCAGGCCACGTCCCCGAAGATTCCGGAACAGGCGGGGGGCACGTAAGACGCCCCGTGTTCGGTCTTGAGCAGGAAAACCGCCATTTGTGCGCGCGTCGCCGAAGCGGCCGGACAGTAGTCGCCGCCGCCGCAACCGGACGTGATGCCCTCGGCCGCGAGCCGTTCGATCCAATTCGCGTATGGGCTCGGGCACGACACGTCGTCGAAGACGCCGGAGCACGCGGGCGGGACATAGCTCGACCCGTGCTCGGCCTTGAGCAGGAACACGGCCATCTGGGCCCGGCTGACGGCTGTGCCGGGGCAATAATTTCCGCCGCCGCAGCCAGCCGTGATCCCGGCGCGAAAGATTTTCTCGACGTCGTCGTGGAAGCCGTTTGCCTGCGGCACGTCGACGAAATCCGCGAACCACGCTTTCAGAAGCGTGCCGCTCGCATTTCCGGGGTTCGTGACCTTCAAGTCGTTCAGTGTTCCGGGCGACAGTGGAGGCGTCGATGCCGTGATCTTTCCGCTGTCGATGACCGCGACGTCCGTCGCCAGTTTGACGCCGACGTTTACGGCCGCTCCCGAGAGAAAACTATCGCCGTTGATGGTTCCGAGCGAACCGCCGGCAGCCGGCCCGGAGGAAGGGCTGAGGCTGGAGACGGTCGGAGTCGGAATCGACCCGAGGAGGACCGCATACACCGTCGTTTCGCCGGGGTCGAGAGTTTCGGAGAAGGTGATGTTGGAGCCGTTGCGAGTGACGGAGCGGGCGGTGTTGGAGAGGAGCTCCTGGACGGTGACGGCGGTGGAGGCCGGGATGCCGAGTCCGGCGCCGTCGAGTGTGAGTTGAACGGAAGTGGGGCTGGTGCCTGAGTTTTGTGCGGAGACGTAGAAGGTGCCGGCGGCCGCGTCGCCGAAGCGTTCGAGCAGGGTCGAAGCGTCCGAGGAGGTCGCGTAGTGGACGGGTTTCCAGCCTGCCTGGGCGAGGGTCTTGATGAGCGGCATGTACAGCTTGAAGAGGCTGCGGTCGCGCTCGTAGAGAGAGGAGTTGTCCCAGTAGACTCCGTTGAAGCCCGGGAGGTAGCCGAGCAGCAGGGCCTGCCGGAGGTAGGCGAGGACCTTGGCCTGGGTTTGGGTGGTCGAGCCGGGGACGTAGAGCGGGGTCCAGATCTTTCCGTAGCTCATGGTGCGCCGGGCATAGGTCCGATCGAAGTTGTCGGCTCCGGCGACTTCGCTGCCGATCACGTCGATGTTGGGTGCGAACCAGACGTAGGAGCCCGGGTTGCTGCTGGCCATCAGGATCATGCCCTGGTCGTTGAGGTAGCTTCGCAGGGCTCCCGTGTAATCGGCCATGGCATCGCCGAGGTACTGGACCGTCTCTCCGGTCCTGTAGGAGAAGCTCAGGGGTCCCTTGTTGTAGGCCCAGAGCGACTTGCGGTAGTTCTCGACGTTGCCGAAGTCGGAAGTCGTGTTGTCGAGAAAGATTCCCCCGAGCGTGTTGCCGTCGGATTGGGCGGAGGCGATCTGATTGTCGACGCTGTACTGCAGGCGCGGCGGGTAGACGCCGTTGGTCATGGTCGAGTATGCAGCGACGGGGTACTGCTGGAGCTTATTGCCGTACCAGAAGTAAGAGTTGTAGCTGAGCTGATAGAGACCATCCTGGTCGTAGGGGGAAGAAGCGATGACCGCGGCGGCCATGTCGGCGGTGGGGATGCCATCGACCGTCGTCCCTGTCGAGTCGAGGGCAGCATTCAGCGTGTCGACGAGGACATCGTAGGGAGGCTGGCTCGAGTAGCCGGAGATGTTGATCTCCCATGCCGGGCAGCTGATGTAATGCGTTCCGACGATTCCGTGAGCATTGTCGAAGGCCAGATTGCTGTTGCCTTCCTCGTAGCCCCACCCGAAGTCCCCCGAATTTGGGACGCTGCTGAGGGGCTTCGTGTTGCCCAGCGCCCAGGCGCCGAGGACGGTGGCGGAGGTGGTGAAGCTGGCCGGATTCAACGCGTAGTACTTCTCGGCGGCCGAGCGCATGCCCCACTTGGGAGTGTTCGTGTAGATCCAGAAAGAGAAGATCGCCTTCGAGGGACTCTGTGTCGTCGCCGGCGAGAGCCCGACGTCATAAGTGACCCGGAACCCTTGCGTGTCGTCGTAGCTGAATCGCTCCATCAGCGGGCCCATGGGGACGGCCAGCGAGAAGGCCGCCGCGGAGTTGTGCACGGTCGCAAAGGGATAAATCGAATGCGTATGGCCCCGCGTCTGGCCCGCGAAGGAGGTGTCGAGTTTCTCGTAGCGGGTTCCCGAGTCGATGGTCATCGGGGTGATGAAGTCGTTGTCCCAGGTCCAGCCGGCGATGTCCAGGGGAAGCCGGAAGGCCACCTCGACGCCGCGATCGGCCCCCGTCGTGTCGGTCAGCGTCGCGTCGACCTTGATCGCCGAGCCGACACTGGTGAATTTGGCGCTGAGATTCAGCCCATCGGTGCTGGCGGTCTGGGTCAAAACCCCGCCGCTGCTGGTGACGGTTCCCCCGAAGGCCACCGGCTGGTCGCCTCCGAACACGTCGCTCAACTTGACGTCGTCGAGCCACACCGTGCCGTAGCCACTGTAAACGTAGGCCTTCAGATACCCCTGGACCGTATTCGGCCCCGTGGTGATCGTCATGGCGTACGCCTTCCAGCCGTTGGTTCCCGTCAGACTCGGAACCCCCGTCTTGGTCCACGCTCCCGAGGAGTCCTGCTCGAACAGATAGAGCGTCAGCCCGCTGCTCAGGCCGGAGGTCTTCATGCTGCCCGAGAGCTTGTAAGGAGTATTCGGCGACAGCGGGAAGTTCGCCGTCGTGAAGAGATCGGGGCTGCGCCGAGGAGTCGAGCCGGAAATGGTCAGCTTCATCGAGCGAGACCCGGCCGAGGCGATTCCCCGTATCAATGGACCAGGTGCCTGCCTCGCCCCCGGAAATCATCCCAGCCCGTCGGCGTCCCCGAACCCGACTCGAAAGATCCGTTCACAGCCAATTCCGGAGGCGACAGCGCAGGCTCCCGATAAAGAAACCCGAGGCCAGCGAGCCCGCATAGTTCGTCCCGCCAACCTTCAAAGTGCTCACTGCCCCCGGCCGACGTCAACGACAACGTCAAACCGTCGCCCGTCGTCAACGTCCCCTGGCCGGATGCCCGAGCAGGAAAGCCCGCGAGTGTCATCAGGCCGATCGCGGCGAACCCGGCCCAACGAAAGAATCCCGTTCCGGAAGTCGCCTTGCAGTCTCGAGCGTCGGGAGGAGAAGTATCGCCGGAGCCCGCGCGCCCACCGCCAGAAAGGCCCGATGAACAGGACCGGAGATCCGTCCGAGCCCGGCGCTCACTCGTCGGCGTACGTCGATTCATATTTTCGGTCGTCACGGGCTTCTTGCAGACAAGCGTAGGGAAGGAGCCGGGCGGAAACTAGTTGGTCACGAGAGCAAAAACAGGCCAGCGAGTCGGCCTGTACGAGGCCTGCCCGGGCGGGCAGGGCGTGACGCGTCAGACGGGTTTTTCCACTGATGGGGACAGGCGGAAGACCAGGCGTGTAGAAAGAAAGCGCGACTTCAGGGGCAGCTGGGAGCGGGAGTTCTGTCGTGGCGTTTCCGAAAGACATTCGGCACGCGCGCTTCATTCGGCAGACGTCTGCCGGATCAATCCGGTCAGGCGCACACGAAGAGATCCGTCGCGGGCCGCATCGAAGCGCTCGCGAACTGCAACCGCAATCCGCGAACACCTCGACGCCCACAACCGGACCCAGGCACTTCGTCCGGACCAGAGACAGCTGACGAAATCCTCGAATCCGTTCCCGATGTCGCGGACGAGCCGCTAACTCAGCCGACTAGGGTCCGTAGATCGTCAACCCCATGGTCTTGACGAGAAAGACGGCCATCTGGCCGCGCGTGTTCGCGTTGTCCGGGCAGTAAATTCCGGCGCCGCAGCCCCCCGTAATTCCCTCCGCCGCGAGTTGCTCGATCCAGGCGGCGAAGAGATTCGAGCAGGGCACGTCCGTGAAGATTCCGGCGCAGGTGGGCGGCACGTAATTCGAACCGTGCTCGACCTTGAGCAGGAACGCGGCCATCTGCGCCCTCGTCACGGCATTGCCCGGGCAGTAGTTTCCGCCGCCGCAGCCGCCCGTGATCCCTTCCGCGGCAAGCTCCTCGATCCAATCCGCGAACTGGCTCGGGCACGCCACGTCGCCGAATGAGATCGGATTGGAAGCGCAGGCGGGAGGCACGAAGTCCTGGCCGTGCTCGCCCTTCAGGAGGAACACCGCCATCTGCCCGCGAGTGACCGAATTCGTCGGGCAGTAGATTCCTGCACCGCAGCCGCCGGTGATGCCGTTGTGGAAGATGTTCTCGATGAAAACGTAGAACTGTTGACCCGTCGGCACGTCGCTGAAGCTGTTTCCAATGTGGAGCGTCCAGCCCTTCACGCTGCGTGTCGCTCAACGTCTCCTCGAAGGTCGCGTCCCAGTGATCGGCGGGTCGAGCAGCCGTCACCCCGAACGAGTAGCAATCGGCCGTCGCCGTCGCGCAGTCCACGGTGGCACCTGCGCCGATCGAGCCGTAATCCGCCGCGGCATCGGCAATCGTGTAGGTCGGTCCCGCCGGGCCCGTGAAGCTGGAAGCGACGCCGGTCACGACGAGCGGCGCGCCGCTCGTGTTCTTCCAGGACGGCACGACCACCACCGTTTCCCCGGGCTCGAAAATGCCGTTTCCGGCCGAATCGACGTCGAGCGTCTCAGGAGTCATCGGCCCGGGCGTGATGCGGCCGATCTTGTTGTTGCCGCGCTCGCACCACCAGACGTTGCCGTCCGGGCCGGCCGTGATTCCGCGATGCAGCTGGCCCATGCTGGGGATCGGAAACTCGGTGATGATGCCGGTCGTCGTGATCCGGCCGATGCTGTTGCCGGTCTCTTCGGTGAACCAGAGGTTGCCGTCCGGGCCGGCCGCGATCCCGAAGGCTCCGGTTGCGGCGGTGGGGATCGGAAACTCGGTGATGACGCCGGCCGTCGTGATCCGGCCGATCTTGTTGCCGCCCTCTTCGGTGAACCAGAGATTGCCGTCCGGGCCGGCCGTGATCCCTCGAGGCAGGCTCGCCGCGGTCGGCACGGGGAACTCGGTGATCACGCCCGCCGTCGTGATCCGGCCGATCTTGTTTGCCGTCACGCTCGGTGAACCAGAGGTTGCCGTCCGGGCCGGTCACGATGTCGCGAGGTCCGCTGGCGGCGGTGGGAATCGGAAACTCGGTGATGACGCCTGCCGTCGTGCTCTTTCCGATCTGGTTGCCGTCGATTTCGGTGAACCAGAGGTTGCCGTCGGGGCCGGTCGTGATCCCGCCCGGCTCCGAGGCCGCGGTGGGCACCGGAAACTCGGTGACCACGCCGGCGGTCGTAATCCGGCCGATGTTGTTGCCGACCTCCTCCGTGAACCAGAGATTGCCATCCGGGCCGGCCGTGATCTCGCGGGCCATGCTGCTCGCCGTCGGCACCGGGAAACTCGGTGAAGGACTCCGGCCGTCGTGATCCGGCCGATCTGGTCGACGTCACGTTCGGTGAACCAGAGGTTGCCATCCGGACCGGACGCGATACCGAAGGGTGCGCTGAGCGCGGTCGGAATCTTGAACTCGGTGATCGCCTGGGCCGCGGCGAATCCCGGCAATCCCGCCGCAAGAGAGCCAGGACGAAAACCGCTCGGGAGGTCGCGCGCGGACCGCTTCGTTCTGGAAAGACAATTCTGACCCCGCGAAGCCCGTTGCTCGTCTTGCATCACACCCATCCTTTTTCCGTTTCCGGCATTATACCTCCGCTCTCGCGGCCGATCCCAAGGCCCAGCAGAACGAGACCAGATCACTCCCCCACGGTGCTTCTCCTCGGGATCTGGACCCGCGCATATGAATCCATATGAAGACCACGCGCAGAGGCTCAGCGCATCCCAACGAACTTCAGGCCGATCACCGGGTGGAGCTCGAATCCGTTTTCCGCGCCTCCGGCGCGTTCATGGGTACGGTAATCGAAAAACCCGATCCCGGTGACCTCGACCTCGTCTCCTTTGGCGTGCCTGTGCTTTCGAATCTCGGCCCGCTCGGCGCGGAAAACCCTCCCGAATCCGCTTCCAATCGAGAAGAGGGGATGGGGGATCTCCGCGATGATCGAGCGCGAAGGGTCTTCCGGATCCGAAAGAACCATGTGGACGTCGCCGTCCATCTCGATAGCTCACTCGCCCCAACCCGGCGCGAACCCGATAAACGGTCAGCTCCGCCTCTGCAATCCGCGACCGGCTGCGAAACGCGGCGTCGGGCGGCCGGGAGAGACGAGCCAGCGAGGCGACCGTCGTGTCGACCGGCTCGAGACGTACCCGAGAGCGGTCCCGATCCCGGAATGTCTTCACGGGCCAGCGCTGGCCGCCAAAATCGACGACGCCTGCCAGGAAGAGCGCAAAGAACCCCGACGTCAGGATGATTGGGACGATCACAAGAAGGAGGGCAAACGCCAATGCCCTCCCGACAACCGTTCGTCCCGGCACGACGGGAGGAATCGAATCGAATGGACAGACGGCTTCATCGCCCAACGCTCACAGTTCATCGGAGCGCGCAGGGTAGCAGAGAATCCACGCCGCGAAATCGCGTTGGAACGGCGCCGACTCCGGCACAGATCGACCGCGTTCCTCATGAGAGATGTTCGCCATCGCCTCGGCGCCTCTCGATCTCGCTAACCCGGGCGGCGCGGACTCACTCGTCGAGCCGGCGGCTGCCCATCTCGGCGAAAGCGATGCAGCCGCGGGTCGAGGGAGCGACGGACAGTCCCGTCCTTGACTGGCCCGGCGCTCCGCGCGATGGATCCACGTCAGCGCACCGAGCAGAGGACGGAAACGCGGATCGATCGCGAGAGCGGCGAAATAACTCGAGACGGAGCGGTCGATGGCTCGGCTCACACGGTCGCCGGGCGGATCGATCAGGAGATCGCGGAATGTCCTGCGCCAGCTGGCCGCCGACGCTTTCTGCACGAGGCGGCCCCAGTCGACCAGGAAATACATCAGATCGACGAGCGGAAGCCCGCGACCGACGAGCTTCCCAGTCGTAGACGGCAATCCCGTGCGGCCGAGCGGCAGACGTTCCCACGGCTGAAGCTCCAGTTGGACAGGACGATCGGCAGCGGCGATCCCACGAGTTTCTGCGCGGCTCTTCGGGTCGCCGCGAAAAGGTGCTCCACCTCCGGCGAAAGCGCGAACTCGCGTTCGAGGTGACGAAGAGGCGCCTCGACCCACTTCTCGAGCGACCAGTCCTCGCCCCCCCACGCCGGGCGGCCGAAGGAGTTGGCCAACTGGAAGCGGCACAACCACGCCGTGACGAGCTCGAGATCGGCGGCCATCTTCGAGAAAGAGACCATCGGAAGCGATGCCGTGCGCTCGATCGATTGGCCGGGAACGTAACTCTCGATGCCGACGCTCACGCCCGACCATTCGACCAGGCCGAGGGGTTCGGGAACGGTGCGGCGCATGGGCGGGTCCAGTCGAGCCCGGATCTCCGAGAGCGTCTGCTGCTCCTCCCGGGTCCGCAGAAGAGCGCTCGCGCACGGGCGAGAACTTGAGCACCGCTACGGGAATCTCTCCCTCGGCGCGTGAACGGAAACAGGACCGTGCGCCTGCCATGCTCGCGGAAGTGGACGACGGGACGCAGCGGCGCGGACCCGAGTCGTGCGGGCAATCGACCGGGTTCGAGGAGCGCGGGCGGAGTCAGTGCGTCATCGTGCGCGACGGCGGTGACTCCGATCCGGCCTGCGGCGGCCGTGACGATTCTCCGCGCCCAGCGCGGAAAACGGGCGGCGAGAGCTCCCAGCCACGGCCGCGAAAACGCGGAGAGGTACCAGCCGACCGCCCCTCGGACATCGAGCGGCACGAAATCCATTCCGGCCCCCGCCGGCGGCCGAACCCAGTAGTGCCCGGTCGTCGAAAATCCCGCTCTCTGCAGGGCTCGCCGCACCCGGCCGGTCGTGAGTCCCGGCGGGACGCCTTTCCGACGCGTGATCTCCCAGTAGAGCCAGCCTCCCGACCGCAGGCTCGCCGCGACGTCGCGAGCCGAGACGGCGGCCGAGAAATCGGCGAGCACGACGACCGCGTCCGCCAGATCCGATGTCGGAAGCTCCCGGCTGACTCGCTCCGCGATGCCGAGGCTCGTGATCAGTGTCTCGAGCCCCTCCGGACCTCCGAGAAGAATCAGGTGAGAAAAGCCGTGACCCGGGGACGGCAACAACACTCGCCAATTCGTCCAGCCGGGATCGAAGGCGTCTTCTGCGCGGCCGGCTCGGGAACAGTGCTCCGCGCTTCACTCATTCTGGGTTCGTCGATCGGGAGAGCAATACCGATGCCGCTCAAACGACGCGCCGAGCGACAGCCGCAAGGGTCTGACTCGTCACAAGTTGGCGAGCGACGCGCGGAGGCATTCCACGACCGAGCGCGCCCGGTATCCGTTTTGCGGACAGTCGACGTCCGCAAAACGGACACGCGATCTTCTTTCGGAGGGGCGACGTCGCGACCAGATATACTCCGCAGGCGCCGTGACGTCCCCTCCGTCCCGTCTCTCGCTTCCGGGATCCCTGAAGGGGCAGATCCGAATCCTCGGTCTGATGGTTCTCGCCAGCATCATCCTGGCCGCGATCGCGACGATCGCCCTTCTCCGCGAGAGCCGCTCCGTGCAGATCGCCAGCGCCCAGCACGAGCTGGAAGGCGAGATGGACGAGATCGTCGCGGCCTATGAGCGCATCCAGCCGACGCTGAAGACAGGCTCGGACGGCCCGGTCGCGGCGGCGAACGAGGCCGTCCTTCGCGGGTTGATGACCAAGGCCCTCTCCGATGACCCCGGCATGGAGGGAGGGTTCTTCGACGCGGCGGGTACGCACCTTCTCGGCTACGCCGCGCCGACGGGCACGGATCCGGATCGGTCGCAGCCCACGAGCGAAGTCAAACAGGGCGCCGAACGCGTTGCGCGCCGGGCCTTCGTGCGCCGCGCGGACGGCACCCTGATCGTCGACTCGGGCGGGAACGTGCTGCTCTTCCGAGCCAGGGTGCTTTCGGCCGGATCCTCCGTCGAGGGCGCGGTCTGGACGATGCAACGCCTGCCGGGCCTGAGCGCCTTGCGTGGACGCGTTTACAGGATCAGCCTCTTCGTCCTGCTCGTTCTCTCGATCACCACGACGGCCATGGCCTGGCGGTTCACGCATCACCTCGACGGCGCCGTCCACACGATCGAAGAAGCGCTCGCCGCCAAGGAATCCCGACCGGACGACCCCGTGCCGACGACGCGCTTCGAGGAGATCGACCGCATCGGCGCGGGAATCGATCACCTGGCCCGTTCCCTGGAAGAGCACCGCCGGCAGCGGGAGACGCTCGAGGATCGACTCCACCGCGCCGACCGGCTGGCGGCCCTCGGCAAGCTGGTGGCCGGCGTCGCGCACGAGGTCCGCAACCCCCTGGCCTCGATCAAGCTGAAGCTGCATTTGCTCCGGCTCGATCGAGACGGATCGAAAGCCGAGGCTGCCTTCTCGGTGATCCAGGAGGAGATCAGCCGGCTCGACCGCATGGTGGCGCGGCTCCTGACGATCTCGAAGGTCGCCGCGACCTCCGGCAGCGCGCGCCAGGATCTGGCCGACCTGGTCGAGGCGCGGTCGGAGTTCTGGTCGGCCAGGGCCTCGGAGCGCGGCGTTCGCCTGCGGGTGGAAGTCGAACCCGCGACGCGCGGCGGCGCCGCGGTCGACGCCGACGCCGTCGTGCCCATCCTCGACAACCTGCTCTCCAATGCCATCGAGGCCCTCGAACCGCAGGGCGGCGCCGTCGCGGTCGCCCTCGAACGCCGCACGTCCTCGGAAATGGCCGTGACCGTGTCGGACACGGGGCCCGGCGTCGAGCCCGCGGCGGTCGATCGGCTCTTCGAACCGTTCTTCACGACGCGCGCGGGAGGCACCGGTCTCGGCCTGTTCCTCTCCGCGGAGATGGCGCGCCGGATCGGTGGCGAGATCCGCCACAGCCGGGCCCCCGGGGGCGGCGCCTCGTTCGAGCTCCGCGTCCCGTGTTGAGCCGGCCTGCCACCGTCATCGTGGCCGATGACGAGCGGAATCTCCGCGACAGCCTCGCGGAGCTCCTCTCGGGCGAGGGCTACCGCGTCCTCCAGGCGAGCGACGGCAACGAGGCGCTCGCGCTGCTCGGCGACGAGCCCTCCTCCACCGACGCGATGCTTCTCGATCTCAAGATGCCCGGTTGCGGCGGGCTCGAAGCGCTCGAAGCGATCGGCGGCGACCCTCGGACCCGCGAGATCCCCGTGATCGTCATCACGGCCTTCGGAGGCAGCGAGCAGACCATCGCCGCGATGAAGGCCGGCGCGTACGACTACATCACCAAACCCTTCGACCCCGAAGAAGTGCTCCGCACGACCGCCCGCGCCATCGCGCGGCGCCGGAGCTCGGCCAGCGAGCCCGAGCGCGAGCAGGACGTCGCCGGGGGAATCGAAGTCGCTTCGGGGCTGATCGGGCGCGACCCCGCCATGCGCGAGATCTTCAAGCTCATCGGCCGCGTCGCGCCCACCGACGCGACGGTGCTCATTACCGGCGAGTCCGGCACCGGAAAAGAAGTCGTTGCGCGCGCGCTCCACGAGCACAGTCGGCGGGCGCGCCGCCAGCTCGTCGTCGTCAACTGCGCCGCGATTCCCGAGGCTCTCCTCGAGAGCGAGCTCTTCGGATACGAGCGGGGCGCGTTCACCGGGGCCGTCCAGTCGAAGCCGGGACGACTCGAAGCGGCCAACGAAGGGATCGCTTTTCCTCGACGAGATCGGCGAGCTGGCGCCCTCGCTGCAAGCCAAGCTGCTGCGTGTGCTCCAGGAACGCTCGTTCGAACGGCTGGGCGGCAACCGGCCGGTGCGCACGGACTTCCGGCTCATCGCGGCGACGAACCAGAACCTGAAGTCCCTGATCGAAATCGGACGCTTCCGCGAAGACCTGTTTTACCGCCTGAACGTGGTCCAGCTGGACGTCCCTCCCCTGCGCGCCCGGCGCAACGACATTCCCGCGCTCGCCGCGCATTTCCTTCAGCGCGTCGAAACGAACCCGGCTCGGCGAGCCCCCGAGTTGAGCGACGGGGCAATGCGCGTCCTGATGAAGCACGATTTTCCCGGCAACGTGCGCGAGCTCGAAAACATCGTCCGCCGCGCCGCGGTCCTCGTGTCTGGCCCGGTGATCGACGCGGAAGATCTGACGAGAATCCTGGAAGCCGCCGCCACCTCCGGCATCCGGGAAGCTCGCCTCGGACCTGCTCGAGCTGCCGTTCAGCGAGGCACGCCGGACCCTGGAAAAGACGCTGATCGAGCGAGCGCTTCGGCAGGCCGGCGGGAACAAGGCCGAAGCGGCTCGCATTCTCGGCATCCGCCGCCAGCAGCTCTACGCGTTGATGAAGACGCTCGGGATCGCATAGAGACTCCGTCGGGAACGGAAACGGACTGACAGGCTGACTGAAGGGATTCCGTGATGGAGATTCTCGAGCCTGAAATCCACGTCTGGTGGCTGTCCCTCGAGTCCGAGCCCGCCGACCGTGGAGCAGAGCTTGCTCCTGCTCTCGGCCGAAGAGCAGGCGCGCGCCGATCGCTTCCATTTCCCGCGGGACCGCCGCCGCTTCGTCCTCGCGCGAGCCTTCCTGCGAACGCTTCTGGGCGACTACACGGGCGAGGCGCCGGTTCGAGTGCCTCTTCACCTCTCTTCGTCGGGCAAACCCTTCCTCGCTGACCGGTCCGATCTGCATTTCAACCTGTCCCACTGCGAAGACCGGGGCGTGGTGGCCATCGCCCGCCGCGCGATCGGCGTGGACCTGGAGCGCATGCGGGCCGTTCCAGAGGCGCTCTCGATCGCCGGGAACCTGTTTGCGCCCTCGGAGACGCAGGCCCTCCTCGCGTTCCCGGCCGAGCTGCGGTCGGAGGCGTTCCTGCGCTGTTGGACTCGCAAGGAGGCTTACGTCAAAGCCAGAGGGGTCGGCCTGTCGATTCCCCTCACGTCCTTCGAGGTGACGCTCGATGACGGGCCGCCGCGTCTGGTCTTTCTCGAGGAGCCCGCGGACGGAAAGTGGAACCTCCACGACGTCGGCGCGGGACCGGGTTGGACCGGTGCGATCGCGGTCCAGCTGGAGTCCCCGCGGCTCGTGCGTCGGGTCTTTCCCTCCCGCTGACCAGGGGTCAGAGGACGGGCGGCTTCCGCTCGCGACACTCCGACTCAAGTGCTTTCAGCACAACGACTTTTCGTCCCGTCCGGCCGCGGGAATCCGAGGCTCTTCGCGATGGGGCAGACGCGTCATCCTGTTCCGCGGACAGGGTGATTCTGCTATCATCTCCCCTCCTCATGAAAAGCGAAAACGCCACGCCGGGTACCTCCCTGGCGGAGCTCCATCTTCGCCCTCACGCTGCAGCCTGCGGCTCCCCCTTTCCGAGCTGACGAATGCCCAACCGAAACGCGACGGCGGGTACCTCCTCGGCGAAAGCTCGCGCCTCGGCGTGGCTGCCATTTCGCTCCTCTCGACGTGAGGTTCAGGCGCCCGATGTTTGCTCGGGCGAGCCGAGGCCGCAGGTCGGATCCGGGGCCGGCGGGGAGTGCTGCGCTTGAAGTCCGACGTCTACCTGCGCCAGAACGCGATGGTCGAGCCGCTCTTCAACCAGTGGTACGCGTGGCCCTATCTCGTGTCGCCGGTCACGGCGCCGATGTACGTGGGCAACCTCCACCTCCGGTCTGATGGAGTCCTTCGTCGCCAATCCGCAGATCCACATCGCGGCCCTGAAGAACCCGGAGATGGCGGGCGGCCCTTTTCTCAGCTTCGATGAGAGCAAGGTGGGCGCGGTCGCGCAGCTGGTCGAGAAGACCCGCCGGCAGAGCGCGCCGCTGCTGGAATTCGCCGACGCCGTGCGGGAGCTCACCGGGATTCTGACGACCCGCGCGGACGGCGCCTCCCTCCTGCCGTTCTATCCGGACGTGCCCGAGGCCCTCCGGGGCTACGTGGAGCTGGTCTACGACGTGAATCATCACCCTTCGATCCGCTTCCTGGAGCCTCTGCTCTACCGGAGCCCCGCGTACGACGAGGCGGCCCAGAGCCTCGATTTTTCGGTCGTGGAAGGGGATGACCGTCCCTTCGTCTTCAGCACGCCGCGGCTGGATGAGGGTCATCGTCTCCGCCTGCCGCTCCCCTATCGGGCCGAAGGCCTCGACCGGGTGTTCCGAATGCGGGAGCGCCCGCAGCCGCTCGAGTTCGCGAAGGAAGCGCTCGGAATCTCCGGACCGGTGGACGCGCGGTTCGAAGGCCTGTTCACGGACCAGGCTCCGCGGCCCGCGCAGGTGCACGCCGGCCCCGGCGTCCGGGTCCGCTACTTCGGTCACGCCTGCGTGCTCATCGAGACGCGCGACACGACGATCCTGACCGACCCGATCGTCGCGTACGACCATGGCCACGGTGCCGAACGCTTCAGCTTCGCAGATCTGCCCGACCGGATCGACTACGTCCTGATCACCCACGCGCACCAGGACCATTGCATGCTGGAAACCCTTCTCCAGCTTCGCCACAAGATCCGGCACATCGTCGTTCCGCGAAACAACGGAGGCGGGCTGGCCGATCCCTCTCTGAAGCTGGTGCTGGAGAACGCGGGATTCGCCAGCGTGACCGAGATCGACGAGCTCGGGGCCATCGAGACCGCCGACGGCGCGATCACGAGTCTTCCTTTTCTCGGCGAGCACGGGGACCTGAACATCCGCAGCAAGACGACGTACCTGGTTCGTCTGCTCGGGAAGTCCTTTCTCTTCTGCGCCGATTCGAACGCGTTCGAGCCGAGGCTCTACGACCACCTGGCCGAGATCGTCGGCGACCTGGACGTCGCCTTCGTCGGAATGGAGTGCGACGGCGCGCCCATGAGCTGGCTCTACGGGCCGCTGGTGACCGCATCGCTCGCCCGCCGCATGGACCAGTCCCGGCGGCTCGACGCCTCCGACTGCGAGCGCGGCATGGCGCTCGTCAAGCGCCTGCGCCCGCGGGCGGTCTACGTCTATGCGATGGGTTCCGAGCCCTGGCTGACGTACCTGACGTCGATCAACTACTCGGAGTCGTCCCGACCCATCGTGGAGTCGCGCGCGCTCGTCCGCGAGTGCCTGGCGATGGGCATCTGCGCCGAGTCGCTCTTCGGAAAGAAGGAGCTGCAGTTCGGATGACGTCCGCAACGTTCGCCGGCGCCGGAACGGGATCCGAGGGGGCCTTCTCCCGGCTGACGCCCGCGCAGGCGCAGTTTCTGCGGGAATGGAACGACACCCGGATCGAATATCCGAGAGACGAGACCGTCCCGTCGCTCTTCGAGCAGGAGGTCCGCCGGGCGCCCGGCGCCATCGCCCTGGTGTCGGCCGCCGACGCGTCGACCCTGACGTACGACGTCCTCAACCGGCGCGCCAATCAGCTCGCGCATCACCTTAGGAACCTCGGCGTCCGGCCGGAGACGCGGGTCGCGATTCACCTGGAACGCTCGTTCGACATGATCGTCGCCATGCTCGCCGTGCTGAAGGCGGGCGGCGCCTACGTTCCCCTGGACCCGCACCTTCCGCTGAAGCGACTGTCCTTCCTGCTGGAGGACTGTGGTCCGTCCGTCGTGCTGAGCCGGGAGGCCCTGGCCGACGGGCTGCCCGCGACCTGGGCGTCGCTGGTCTGCCTGGACTCCGACGCGGCCGCCATCGCGGGCCAGAGCGAGGAGAATCCGTCGCCATCCGTCGAGGCGACCGGGCTGGCCCACATTCTCTACACGTCGGGCTCGACCGGACAGCCCAAGGGCGTCGCCGTCGTGCACCGGGGGGTCGTCCGCCTCGTGCGGAACACGGGTTACGCCCGCTTCGGCTCCGACGAGGTTTTCCTGCAAGCCGCGCCGGCGTCGTTCGACGCCTCCACATTCGAGATCTGGGGCGCGCTGTTGAACGGCGGCCGCCTGGTCCTGCTGTCCGCCCAGACCCCCAGCCTGGACGACCTCGCCGACGCGATCCGGCGCCACGGTGTCACGACGCTCTGGCTGACCGCCGGCCTCTTCCACCTCGCCGTGGACCAGAGGCTGGAGGATTTCCAGGGGCTGCGCCAGCTGCTGGCCGGCGGCGACGTTCTGTCGGCGTGTCGCGTCCGCAGCGCTCTCGGGAAGATTCCCGGCTGCACGCTGATCAACGGATACGGCCCGACGGAAAGCACGACGTTTGCGGCCTGCCATCCGATCCGCGATCTCGCCGCCGACGCGGCGAGCGTCCCGATCGGCCGCCCCATCGCCAACACGCAGATCTACCTGCTCGATGCGCAGCAGCGATGGGTCCCGCCGGGCGAAGAGGGCGAGCTCTACATCGGCGGCGACGGCCTCGCCCGCGGCTACTGGAATCGCCCGGCGCTGACCGCGGAGCGTTTCGTCGCAAGCCCTTTCGACGCGGACCCCGCGGCGCGTCTCTATCGAACGGGCGACCGGGCCCGGATCGGACCGGACGGCAAACTCGAATTTCTGGGCCGCGCCGATCAGCAGATCAAGATCCAGGGCTTCCGGGTCGAGCTCGGCGAGATCGAAGCGGCGCTGCAGCGCCACCCGGCCGTATCGCAAAACGTCGTCGAGGCTCGCGAGACCGCGTCCGGCGGCCGGAAGCTCGTGGCGTACGTCGTCCTGCGTCAGGACGGGGCGTGCGACGAGGGCGAGCTCCGCGCATTTCTTCAGCGAGAGCTCCCGGAGTACATGGTTCCCTCCGGATTCGTGACGCTCGCCGCGCTCCCGCTCACCACCAACGGGAAAGTCGACCGCCGCGCCCTGCCCGAGCCGGCGCGCAGCGGCTCGGGAGCGGGATCGCCGCCGCGCACCGCGATGGAAGAGTCGATCGCGCAGGTGTGGCGGTCGGTGCTCGAGCTCGAGGCAATCAATTGCGACGAAAACTTCTTCGACCTCGGCGGCACCTCGCTGATGGTCATCGAGGCGCACGCCAGGCTCCAGAAGCGTCTCGAGACGGTCCTGCCGATCACGGCGCTCTTCGAGCATCCGACGGTCCGCTCGCTCGCGCGCTCCATCGACGGCTCGGAGGATTCCGAACAGTCGTTGCGCGCCCTGCGGGAGCGGGTCCGGGACCGGCGCCGGGGCTCCGGCCGGGCGCCCGCGCCGGAGACCGCGTCATGAGCTCCCGGCAGCCCGATACCGAGGCGATCGCGATCGTCGGGATGGCGGGGCGCTTTCCCGGGGCCGCGTCCGTCGCGCAGCTCTGGGAAAACCTGAAGGCCGGCCGGGAATCGTTGTCCCGCTTGACCGACGAGGAATTGCTCGCGTCGGGCATCGATGCGGCGCGACTCGCCGATCCGATGTACGTCAAAGCGCGCGGGCTGCTGGAGGACGTCGATCTCTTCGACGCGTCGTTCTTCGGGTTCACGCCCCGGGAAGCCGAGCTGACCGATCCGCAGCACCGGCTCTTTCTGGAGACCTGCCACCGCGCGCTCGAGGACGCGGGTTGCAATCCGGACACGTTCGACGGCGGCATCGGCGTCTTCGGGGGCATGAGCATGAACACCTACCTGCTCGCGGCCCGCGGACGAGACGCCGCGTTCTGGAAGGAGCTCACCGAGTCCTACCAGATCGGCGGATACGCCTCGGTGCTCGGTAACGACAACAACTTTCTCGCCACGCGGGTCTCGTACAAGCTGAATCTCAAGGGGCCGAGCATGGACGTCCAGACGGGTTGCTCGACCTCGCTGGTCGCGGTCAGCCTCGCGTGCCGGGCCCTGCTGCAGCAGGACTGCGACGCCGCGCTGGCGGGGGGCGTCTCGATCACCTTCCCGCAAAAGAGAGGCTACCTCTACCAGGAAGGCGCCATGGGATCCGCGGACGGCCATTGCCGCGCCTTCGACGCCGACGCCGCCGGGACCGTTTTCGGCGCCGGAGTCGGCGTCGTGGTGTTGAAGCGGCTGTCCGACGCGCTGGCGCAGGGAGACTCGATCGTCGCCGTGATCCGCGGGTTCGCCCTGAACAACGACGGCTCCTCGAAGGTCGGCTACATGGCGCCCAGCGTCGAGGGCCAGGCGGCCGTGATCGCGACCGCGCAGGCGGTGGCCGACGTGGACGCCGAGACGATCGGCTACGTCGAGACGCACGGGACGGGAACGCCGCTCGGCGATCCGATCGAGGTCGCCGGTCTGACGCGGGCGTTTCGCTCCGCGACGAAGGCGAAGGGATTCTGCGCGATCGGATCGTTGAAGCCCAACATCGGCCACATGGACATCGCCTCCGGGGTCGCGGGCCTCATCAAGGCCGCGCTGGCCGTCCGCACCGGGCTGATCCCGCCGAGCCTGCACTACCGGAGCCCCAACCCGGCGATCGATTTCGCGAACTCTCCGTTCTACGTGAACACCCGGCTGTCGGAGTGGAAGAGCGCCTCCGGGCCGCGGCGAGCGGGCGTGAGCGCGTTCGGCGTCGGGGGCACGAACGCGCACGTCATCCTCGAGGAAGCCCCCGCCGTGAGGCCTCCCGAGGCGCGATCCTCCGAGCTTCTCGTGCTGTCGGCCAGGACACCCACGGCCCTGGACGCGGCCGCGGCGAATCTCGCCGCCCATCTCGCCGCGAATCGGGCGGAGGACCTCGGCCACGTCGCCCACACACTCCAGGAAGGCCGCAGGCATTTCGTCCACCGCCGCGCCTTCGTGTGCGCGAACGCCGTGGAGGCGGCTTCGGCACTGCGTCTTCCGGGGATCTCGCTCCCCGAGGGCGCCGGCGGCCGTCCCGCGTCCTCCCTCGCATTCCTGTTTCCCGGACAGGGGTCCCAGCGCGCCGGGATGGCCAGGGAGATCTACGAGAGCGAGCCGGTGTTCCGCGAGGAAGTCGATCGCTGCTGCAAAATGCTCGGCGCCGACGCCGGCAAGGAACTGCTCGGCCTTCTCCTCGAGCCCTCGAAAGAAGGGAAAGCCCCGGAGACCAGCCCGATCCACCGCACGGGGATGGCCCAGCCGGCGCTTGTTCGTCGTCGAGTACGCGCTCGCGCGGCTCTGGGAAACCTGGGGCATCCGCCCGGCGGCGATGATCGGGCACAGCCTGGGCGAATTCGTCGCGGCGACGCTCGCCGGCGTGTTCACGCTCCCCGACGCTCTGTCCCTCGTCGCCGCGCGCGGGCGGCTCATCGAAGCGCTCCCCGGGGGCGCGATGGTCGCCGTGCGGATGGACGAAGGAGCAGCTCGCGACGGTGGCGCGCCCGGGTCTCTGCCTGGCCGCGGTCAACACGCCGTCCCTCTGCGTGCTGTCGGGTCCGCTGGAGGTCGTCGAAGGCCTCGAGGCGGACCTGGCGCAGCGGGGAATCGTCCATCGCCGTCTGCAGACCTCGCACGCGTTCCATTCGGAAATGATGGATCCGGTGATCGGTCCCTTCGAGACCCTCGTCAAGGGGGTGCGGCTGAAGGCGCCGTCCATCCCCTTCGTCTCGAGCGTGACCGGTGAATGGATTCGCGCGGAAGAAGCCACGGATCCCGCGTACTGGAGCGCGCACCTTCGCAAGACCGTGCGTTTCGCGAGCGCCCTGGCCACGCTTCTGACGGAAACCGGCCGGACCCTGCTGGAAGTGGGACCGGGCCAGACACTCTCCCTCCATGCGCGGCGCCATCCCTCGAAGACGACGGGACACGTCGTGCTGTCCTCTCTGAGCCATGCCGAGGACCGGGAGTCCGACCGAGCGTGCCTTCTGCGGGCGGTCGGACACCTGTGGGTCTCCGGACTCGCGATCGACTGGCCGCGGCTGCAGGCCGGACGAGGACTGCGCCGCGTCCCGCTTCCGACGTACCCGTTCGAGCGGAGTCCCTACTGGATCGGCCCGAGCCAGGAACAGGCGGCCCCGGGCCACCAAGCAGGCATCGGACGCCCGAGCGAAGCCGCGCTGACAGAAACGGATCGGCCCGTCGCCGCGCAAGACAAACCCGTTGAGGTGCAGACGATGAAAGAACCCCTCGCTCTCGATGCGTCCCGGCGTCCGCGTCTGCTGGCGAGAGTCCAGCGAGTCTTCGGAGATCTCTCCGGCATGGCGCCCGAGCAGATTCCGCCCGCGGCGAGCTTTCTCGAGATCGGGTTCGACTCTCTCTTTCTGACCCAGGCGAGCCAGCATCTCCAGAAGGAATTCGGAATCCGCGTCGCGTTTCGCGACCTGCTCGGAGACGCGTCGACCCCGGACGCTCTGGCGGCCCTCCTCGACGCGCAACTGCCGCCCGAGACCGCGCCGGCGGCCCCGGCCGCCCCGGCGCCCGTTTCCAATCCGGCGGCGGCTCCTTCGATGCCGGCAGCGCCCGCGAGCGTAGCGGCCTCCCTGCCAGGCGACTCCAGCGTTCTCGAGCGCGTCTTTGCGGAGCAGCTCCGCGTCATGGCTCAACAGCTGGCGATGCTCCGCGGCGAGGCCGGCGCGCCGGCGCCCCAGGTCGCGGCGTCCGCGACCGCTGTGGAACCGTCGGCGCCGGCGGCCAACCCGGTCCTGGCTCCTGAGCCGCCTTCCGGCGCCAAGCCGGCGTTCAAGCCCTTCGGCCCGTACAAGCCGATCGAAAAGGGCTCGGGCGGCGCCCTCACCGCCGGGCAGCAGCGATACCTGTCGGGCTTCGTCGAGCGCTACACGCAAAAGACCATGAAGTCCAAGAGGCTCGCCGAGGAGCACCGCTCGCATTTCGCCGATCCGCGAGTCGTCGCTGGATTCCGGGTCGACTGGAAAGAGATCGTGTACCCGATCGTCGCGACGGGCTCGTCCGGCTCGCGCATCTCGGACGTCGACGGCAACGAGTACGTCGACATGCTCATGGGGTTCGGCCTGAACCTCTTCGGGCATTCTCCGGCGTTCGTGACGGAGGCCGTGACCGAGCAGCTTCGCAAAGGGGTCGAGATCGGGCCGCAGTCCCCGATCGCGGGCGAGGTCGCGCGCCTGATCAGCGAGTTCACCGGCATGGATCGCGTGACCTTCTGCAACACGGGGTCCGAAGCCGTGATGGCCGCGATTCGCCTCGCGCGCACCGTCACCGGGCGCGAGACAGTCGCGCTCTTCTCGGGCGCGTACCACGGCACCTTCGACGAGGTCCTCGTTCGGGGCGTCCGATCCGGGGCCGTCCACAAGTCTTTTCCGATTTCTCCGGGGATCCCTTCCCCGCATGTCGAGAACGTCCTCGTGCTCGACTACGGAACCGACGAATCCCTCGAGATCCTGAAGTCCCGGATGGGAGAGCTCGCCGCGGTGCTCGTCGAGCCCGTTCAGAGCCGGCATCCGGACCTGCAGCCCCGCGAATTTCTCCGCTCGCTGCGCGCGCTGACCGAGCAGGCCGGAACGGCCCTCATCTTCGACGAAGTGATTACGGGCTTCCGCGTTCACCCCGGCGGCACGCAGGCGATGTTCGGCATCCAGGCAGACCTGGCGACCTACGGAAAGGTGCTCGGCGGAGGGCTTCCGCTCGGTGTCGTGGCGGGCAAGCGGGCCTTCATGGACGCGCTGGACGGCGGGGCCTGGCGTTTCGGCGACGACTCGTTCCCCGAAGTCGGCGTGACCTTTTTCGCGGGCACGTTCGTTCGGCATCCGCTCGCCATGGCCGCGGCCCTGGCGGTGCTCCGCCGCTTGAAGGAGGCCGGACCGGCCTTCCAGGAAGGGCTCAACGCGAAGGCCGCCCGATTGGCAGAGCGGATCAACCGTTCGCTTCGAAAAGCACTGCGTGCCGAGCCGCGTCGAGAACTTCGCCTCGATCCTGTTCTTCGGTTTTCCGAGCGACCAGAGGCTGGCCAGCCTCCTCTACTACCACCTGCGCGAAAAAGGGGTCCACATCTGGGAAGGATTCCCCTGCTTCGTGACGGAAGCCCACACCGATGCGGACCTCGATTTCGTCGTTCGCGCCTTCGAGGCCAGCGCCGCGGAGATGCAGGCCGGTGGCCTGCTGCCGTCGGCTCGCGCAGAGTCGGAGATCGGCGAGCCGGTCGCGACGCCGCCGCCGCTGGCGGCGAGCTCCCCGGGAGAACCGGCGCCTCGTCCGGCGGCCTTCCCGCTGACGGATTCCCAGAGAGAGATCTGGCTTGCCTGCCAGATGGGGCCGGAGGCCTCGTGCGCCTTCAACGAAGGCCTGTCCCTGCGGCTTCGGGGACCCCTCGACGTGCCGGCGCTCGGGCGGGCGCTCGACGATCTCGTCGGCCGGCACGAGGCCCTGCGGACGACGTTCGATTCCGCCGGCGACCTACAGCGCGTCGGCGAAGCGACGCCGATCTCGATGCCCGTCACCGATCTGGCCGGCCGCGCGCATGCCGACTCCGAGATGCGCCGGATCCTGGAGGACGAAGCCCGCACTCCCTTCGACCTCGTGCGCGGCCCCCTGGTACGCGCCCGGCTTCTCCGCCTGGACTCCGAGGATCACACCCTGGTGCTGACCGCGCATCACCTTGCGACCGACGGCTGGTCCATCAACGTGCTCCTCGGCGACCTCGCGTCGCTCTACGCTTCGCGCCGGAACGCCTCCGCGCCCCAACTCGGTCCGGCTGGCCGCTTTTTCGACTTTGCCGCCCGCGAACAGGCGCGGCGCTCCGCGCCGACCGGCGTCGAAACCGATGCCTATTGGCTGGCGGAGTTCGAATCCCTTCCGCCGGTGCTGGACCTGCCCACCGACCGGCCGCGGCCCGCCGTGAAGACCTACGCCGGGGCCACCGCGCGGCGGACCATCCCGGCCACGCTGGCCAGGGAAGTCCAGCGTGCCGGCGCGAAGGAAGGGTGCACGCTCTTTGCCACGCTGTTCGGCGCGTTTGCGGCGCTGCTCCATCGCCTGACGGGCCAGGAGGACCTGGTCGTCGGAATCCCCGCGGCGGGCCAGGCCTTCGACGGCGGCGAAAACCTCGTCGGGCACTGCGTCAATTTCCTGTCGATCCGGTCCCGCGCCCCGAAGCAGATCGAGGTCCGGGAGTACCTGCGTTCCATTCGAAAGAAGATCCTGGACGGCTACGATCACCAGGACTCGACGTACGGCAGTCTCATTCAGAAGCTGGATCTTCCTCGCGACCCGAGCCGCCTGCCGCTCGTCGAAGCGCAGTTCAACCTCGAACGGATCGGCGCGGGCTCGCAATGGGAAGGCCTTCGCGCCGACGTCGACGCCAACCCGAAGGCGTTCGTCAACGACGACCTCTTTCTCAACGTCGTCGAGACGCCGGACGGCCTGGTCCTCGACTGCGACTTCAACACCGACCTCTTCGACGCCACGACGATGGCGCGGTGGCTCGAGTATTTCGAAAAGCTGCTCGAGGGCATCGTCGAAGGCACGGCGAGGCCCCTCTCGTCGCTCCAGCTCTGGAGCGAGGCGGAACGCGAGCGCGTGCTCGTCGAATGGAATCGGACCGAGCGGCGACCCTCCCGGCTCGTCGGCGCCCACCAACTCTTCGAGGCGCAGGCGGCGCGGACTCCGGCGGCTGTCGCCGTCTCCTTCCGTGACCACCGGCTGACCTACGCGGAGCTGGATGCGCGCGCCAACCAGCTGGCCAGACATCTCGCGGGCCTCGGGGTCGGACCCGGCGTTCTCGTCGGCCTCTGTCTCGGACGTTCGATCGAGCTGCCGGTGGCCCTGCTGGCGGTCTTGAAGGCCGGCGGAGCGTACGTTCCCCTCGATCCCACGCACCCGAAGGATCGCATCGCCGGGATCCTCGAAGACGCCGGAGCAGCTCTGCTGCTGGTCAACGAGGGATTCTCGGCGCCGCAAGGCGCCCGCGTCCTCGATCTCGACGCCGAACGCGGAGCGATCGCGCGCGAGAGCGAGAGCAGCCCGGCGGTTCCCCTGTCCGCCGACGATCTTGCGTACGTCATCTACACGTCGGGATCGACGGGGCGGCCGAAGGGCGTCGCGGTCAGCCATCGCGCGCTCGGGAACCTGCTCGGATCGATGCGGGAGCGTCCCGGACTGGACCGGACGGACACGCTGCTGGCCGTGACCACGGTCTCCTTCGACATCGCGACCCTGGAGCTGCTGCTCCCCCTCACGGTGGGCGCCCGGACGGCGCTGGCCGGGTCGGACGCGGCGTCCGACGGCAGCCGGCTCTCCGAGGAGCTCTTCCGGTCGCAAGCCACGGTGCTCCAGGCGACGCCGACGACGTGGCGCATCCTGATCGACTCGGGCTGGAGGGGCCAGGCGAACCTGAAGATGCTCTGCGGCGGCGAGCCGCTGACGCGCGACCTCGCCGACGCGCTGCTCTGCCGGGGCGCATCGCTGTGGAACATGTACGGTCCGACCGAGACGACGATCTGGTCCGCGGTCGGCCGGATCGAGGCCAGCGAAGGCGTGCCGCCCATCGGCCCTCCGATCGGCAACACCCGGCTCTACATCCTGGACGAGGAACTGCGGCCGGTCCCGATCGGAGTCCGCGGCGAACTGTTCATCGGCGGCGACGGCCTGGCCCGGGGTTATTGGAAGCGGCCCGAACTGACCGAACGCAGCTTCCTGTCGGATCCGTTCCGTGACGCGCCCGGGTCACGTCTGTATCGGACGGGCGATCTCGGCCGTTTTCGGACGGACGGGAGAATCGAGCTGCTCGGCCGAAGCGACCGCCAGGTCAAGCTCCGCGGCCATCGCATCGAGCTCGGCGAGATCGAGTCCGCCCTCGCGAGCCACCCTGCCGTGCGCGAGGCCGCCGCGATCGTGCGCGAAGACGCGCCCGGAGAGAGGCGCCTCGTCGGCTACGTCGTTCCGAAGAGAGAGGGTGACGCCGGGGGTGAGATCGAGGCGCAGTGGCAGGCCGAGATGCGCGCCCAGTGGCGGGACCAGTACGGCTCGGCGATCCAGGAGCGCGACGCCCAGGGTGTTGCCGAAGTCGATCCTTCCGTGAACCTGTACGGCTGGGCCGGCCTCGGCAACGTCGAGAAGGAGCTGGAGGCCTGGCTCGCACCGATCGCCGGCGAGATTCTTTCCTGGAGTCCCCGGCGAATCCTCGAGATCGGATGCGGCACGGGCCTGCTTCTCGACCGGGTGGCACCCGGCTGCGACCAGTACACCGGGACGGATCTGTCCCGAGAGGCGCTCGACAGCCTGCGCAACCGTCTGGCCTCCTCCGCGCTGGATCCGAAGCGGGTGGTTCTGGAGTGCAGGATGGCCGAGGACTTCGACGGCATCGAGGCCGGGTCGTTCGATGCGGTCGTCATCAACTCGGTCGTCGAATACCTGCCGAGCGTGGACTCCCTGCTGCGGGTTCTCGACGGCGCGATCCGGACGGCCGGAAAAGGCGGCCGCGTGTTCGTCGGCGACGTCCCGAGCCTGCCGATGTGGGGTGTCTTTCACGCGACGGCGCAGCTCGACCGCGCTCCCGACACGCTCCCCGCCATCCAGCTGCGCGAGCGGGTGCGTCACGCGGTCGCCCAGGGAAGCCGGCTGCTCGTCGACCCCGACTTTTTCCGGGCCCTCAAGCACCGCTTCCCGGCGATCGACCGCGTCGAGGTCAGACTCTCCCGCGGGCGGTTTGGAAGCGAGGCGTCGCGCCTCCATGCCGACGCCTATTACGACGTGGTCCTCCACCTTCAGGGAACCGCGCCGTCGAACGTCGAGCCGGTGACGCGGGAGTGGGAAGACGAACGGCGGACGGTCCCGGCGCTCGAAACGCTGCTCGCATCCGGAGCCGGCGCCGTCCTCGTCCGAGGCGTTCCCGTCTCCCGGCTCGTGGCCGAAGTGAAGACGTTCGAGCTGCTCGAGGCCGAAGACGTCTCGGGCACCGTCGAAGATCTGCGCCGGCAACTGCGCAGCGCGACGGGCGTCGACCTGGCGATCCTGCAGGATCTCGCGGATCGCTTCGGTTATGCGCTGGACCGCGTCTGGTCGGGCTCGGGACGAGACGGCCACTGCGATCTGCTCTTTGAGCGGCCGGGTGCGGGAACGCCGGTCGGGCTCTCGAGGGAAGTGGAGCGGCCGAAGCCCTGGAGCGAGTACGCGAACAGCCCGGCGCTCTCCGCGCTGGCGCGGCGGCTCGTGCCCGAGGTTCGGGCCCTCGTCAAGCAGACCCTGCCCGCCTCCATGGTGCCCGCGGTGATCGAGGTCCTCGACGCGATGCCGCTGACCGGCAACGGCAAGGTGGACTACCGCGCCCTGCCGCCGCCCCGAGGACTGCATCTGTTCGCGGAGGAAACGTACGTGGCTCCGCGCACGGAGAAGGAGAGGACGCTCGCGGCGATCTGGGCGGAAGTCCTGCGGCTGGATCGGGTCGGGATCCGCGACGACGTCTTCGAGCTCGGTGGCGACTCGCTGATGATCTTCCAGATCACGACGCGCGCGAACCACGCGGGCTTCGAGCTGACGCCGCGCCATCTCTTTCAACACCGGACGATCCAGGAGCTGAGCGAGGCGCTCGCGAAAGAGAAGACCGAGAGCGCGGTACTCGAGCAGGTACCCCTCATCGCGGCTTCCCGCGAGGCGCACCGCGTGAGCCGGGCCAGCATGTTTCGGGACGACGGAAAGGCCGGGACACCGGCGTAGGCCATCCGGATGCACAGCCCTGCCCCGTCCGCCGGGTCCGCCGGGAAGGAGAACCTGCAGGCCCCGGCCGGCGCGGAAGATGTCTTCGTCTTTCCGGCGTCGTTCGGCCAGCACGGGCTGTGGCTCGTGGATCAATTCAATCCCGCGAGCACCGCGTACTCGCTGCCGGTCCTCCTGCGGGTCGCCGGGGCGCTCGATGTCGAGGTCCTCGAGCGCGTCCTGAACGAGATCGTGCAACGCCACGAGATCCTCAGGACGACGTTCTCCCTGCAAGGCGACCGGCTCGTGCAGGTCATCTCTCAATCGGCGCGGGTGTCCCTCCCGATCGACGATCTGTCTTCCCTGCCCGAGCCGGAGCGGGAAGCACGGGCCTTCGAGCTGGCGCGCGCAGAGATCCGGCGTCCCTTCGACCTCGGCCGGGGGCCTCTCTTCCGGGCCTGCCTCTGGCGGCTTGGCGAACGCGACCACGTGTTGTTGCTCTGCCTGGATCACCTCGTGGCCGACTGGTGGTCCTTCGCCGTCCTGTTCCGGGAGCTGACGGCTCTCTACCGCGCCTTCACCCGCGGCGAAGGCTCACCGCTGCCGGACCTGGCCCTGCAGTACGCGGATTTCTCGCAGTGGCAGCACGAACGGATGCGGGGAAAGAACCTGGAAGAGAACCTGTCCTACTGGAAGGCGGCTCTGGCGGGAGCGCCACCGGTCCTCGACCTCCTGACCGACCGCCCGCGGGCGCCGCGACAGACCTCTCCGGGAGCCTGCGAATCGGGGCTGCTTTCCGTCGGTCTCAGCGCGCAGCTCAAGGCGCTCTCGCGCCGCGAGGGTGTCACTCCGTTCATGACTCTTCTCGCGGCCTTCTTCACGCTGCTCTCCAGGCACACGGGCCAGACCGACCTCGTCGTCGGATCGCCCATCGCCAATCGGACGAGGGTCGAGCTCGAGTCCCTGATCGGGCTGATGATGAACACCCTCGTCCTGCGGGCGGACCTGTCCGGGAACCCGACGTTCCGCGAGCTGCTCGCGCGGGTCGGCCGCTCCTGCGTCGAGGCTTACGCCCACCAGGAAATGCCCTTCGAGAAGCTCCTCGAGGAATTGAACCCGGAGCGGACTCTGAGCCACTCACCGCTGTTCCAGGTGCTGGTGACGCTGCAAAACGCTCCTGCCGTTGCGCCCCGGCTCGAAGGCCTTTCCGTGACGCCGCTGCCGGTCGAAGTGGAGACCTCCAAGTTCGACCTGGCCGTGTACTTCGACGACAGCGCGGAACAGATCTCGACTTCCCTCCACTACAACACCGATCTCTTCGAGGCTTCGACGGTGCGGTGGATGCTGGGGCATTTCCACGCGCTGCTCGCAGGAATCGTGTCCGACCCGGACCGCCCGTTGTCGCGTCTGCCCATCCTGGCGGAAGCAGACCGGAAGGCCCTCCCGGCTCCTTCGCACGAGATCGGGCCGACCGTTTCGTTCCTCGAATTCCCCAAGGAAGAGATCGAGCAGTCGATCACGGCTCGCTTCGAGCAACAGGCGCAGCGGAATCCTTCCCGGATCGCGGTCAGGACGGCGACGAATACGTGGACGTACGAGCGGCTGGCCCGGGAGGCCGAGCGTGTCGCCCGGTCCGTCGTGGAGCTTGCCGGGAGCGGGCCGCACCGGATCGGTCTCCTGTTCGAGCAGGACGCGTCGATGCTCGCGGCGATCCTGGGCAGCCTCCAGGCGGGCAAGACCTACGTCCCGCTCGATCCTTCCTATCCTGCGGAGCGGCTGGCTTACATGGTGCAGGATTCCGGGGCGACTCTCATCCTCACCAACGACCGAAACCTCCCGCTGGCCGCCTCGCTCGGCGAAGGACGATGCGCCGTCGCGAGCCTGGACCGACTCCGCCCGAAGATCCCGGCGAGCGCCGCCGCCGCCCCGACCGGTCCGGAAACGGTCGCATACATCCTGTACACCTCGGGCTCGGCCGGGCAGCCGAAGGGAGTCGTGCAGAACCACGGCAACGTGCTCCATTTCATCCGCGCGTACACGAACCGGCTCCGCCTCCAGCCCGACGACCGCATGAGCCTGCTCGCTTCCTACAGCTTCGACGCGGCGGTGATGGACATCTTCGGCGCTCTGTTGAACGGCGCCACGCTGTGCCTCTGGAACTTCAAGGCGCAGGGCGTGGCCGGGCTGGCGTCCTGGCTGGCAAAGGAGGAGATCACCGTCCTCCATGCCGTGCCGACCGTCTTCCGGGCCTTTGGCGGCAGCCTGAACGCAGGGCAGCAGTTTCCGAAGGTCCGCCTCGTCGTCCTCGGCGGCGAGGAAGTGCATCGGGGAGACGTCGAGCTGTATCGGAGGCACTTCTCCCGTGACTGCCGGCTGATCAACGGGCTCGGACCGACGGAATCGACGGTCGCGCTCCAGTACGTTCTGGACCACCGAACGGCGCTTCCGCGCAACACGGTGCCGGTCGGCTACCCGGTGGACGACACCGAGATCCTGCTCCTGGATGCGGAAGGCCGCCCCACCGAGCTTCGCGGGGAGATCGCCATCCGCAGCGCGCACGTGGCTCTGGGCTACTGGGGAAAGCCGGAGATGACACAGGCCGCGTTCCTGCCCGACCCGGAAGGCGGGGCGCGACGCCTTTATCGGACCGGAGACCTCGGCCGCCGCCTTCCCGACGGCGCGATCGAGTTTCTCGGCCGCAAGGACTTTCGCGTCAAGGTGCGGGGACACCGCATCGAGCTGCGGGAGATCGAGGAGACGCTCGCGCAGACACCCGTCGGTGCGCGAGGTCGTCGTCGTCGTACGCGAGGAGAGACCCGGAGACCAGCGGCTGATCGCCTACCTCGTGCCGCATCCGGGCGACGAACCGAGCCCGGCCCGGCTGCGCGCCTTTCTCGAGGAGAAGCTGCCCGATTTCATGACGCCCTCTTCCTTCGTCTGGCTCGACGCGTTCCCCCTCACACCGAGCGGCAAGGTGGATCGCGCGAGCCTGCCCGCGCCCCGCCAGGAACGGCCGGACGCGGAGCGCGCTTCCGTGAGCCCCCGCAGCGTGCTCGAATCCCGACTGGTCCGGATCTGGGAAAAGCTGCTGGACGTGCGCCCGATCGGCGTCACCGACAACTTCTTCGAGCTCGGCGGGCACTCTCTGCTCGCGGTTCGCCTGCTGACCCAGGTCGAAAAGGAGACGGGCCGCACTCTTCCGCTTTCGACCATCTTCCAGGCCCAGACCGTCGCCGACATGGCCTCCAGGCTCGAGGAGGAGAAAACTCCGTCGGCCTGGTCGTCTCTGATCGCAATTCAACCCGGAGGGTCGAGGCCTCCGTTTTTTTGCGTGCACGCGCAGGGCGGCAAGGCGCTGGAGTACCGCGCCTTCGCGCCCCACTTCGGACCCGATCAGCCCCTCTACGGTCTTGCGCCGCTGGGGCTGGACGGGCGGCTCCCGCCCCACGACCGGGTCGAAGACATGGCGGCGCATTACGTCGCCGAGATCCGCGACCTCCAGCCGCGAAGGCCCCTACTATCTCGGAGGCTGGTCCTTCGGGGGCGCCATCGCCTTCGAGATGGCGCGGCAGCTCCAGGCCGCCGGAGAGCGGGTGGCCTTCCTGGCGCTGTTCGACACCTGGGGCAGACCGTGGGACCTTCCGGAAGCCTCGTCCGGGACGAGCCTTCGCTTCCTCTGGCAGCGCCTCGGATTCCACTTTGCGGCATTGGGGCGCCTCGAGCGGGGGCTCCGCTTCCAGTACTTCTTCAGAAAGGGCGTTTCCGCCCTTCTCTGGATCCGGCGGAGGGTGCGCGGATCCTACGACTCGATCCAGGCCGCGTTGCGTCGCTCTCGTGACGCCACCGTCGAGCGGGTGCATGCCGCCAATCGTCGGGCGGCCGGCGCGTACCGCCCACAGCCTTATCAGGGTGAAATCGTCCTGTTCCGGGCGACGGGCCTGGGTTTCACGAGTCTCGACGATCCCCACCTCGGATGGAGCGACGTTGCCGGAGTCGACATCGAAGTGGTCGAAGTGCCCGGGGCACATCGCTCGATCCTCCGGGAGGAGTCGGACGTCCGCGCTCTCGCGGAAAGATTGTGGGACCGCTTGCGCAGGGCCCAGCAGGCGGAGCTTCATCGCGACGAGAAAGCCCGCACCGAGACCTAGAGGGCGCGCCCCTCGTCCGGGTTATTGTACGGTTTCAGGCGGTACGGCTCTTGCATGGTTCGCTTCGCAGGCATCCCGGTCTGTTTCGATAGAATTGCCCCAGTTCGGAAACCCGCGACTGGAGTCCCAACCGCGTAAGCGAGATCGCCGAGGACGATGAAGCAGGCAGAAGCAGAACGAGACCCGTCCTCGTCGCTTGCGTCCGGGGACGACCGGATGACTCCCGAGTCCGGCGTGGCCGGGGAACTCCGTAATTCCCCTTTCGGGCGGTACCTGGAAGAATTCCGCGAGGGAGACGTCTATCGGCACTGGCCCGGAAAGACGATCACCGAGAGCGACAACAACCTCTTCTCTCTGCTGACCATGAATCACCATCCTCTGCATCTCGACGCGAATTTCGCCGCGGCAAGCCAACACGGCCAGACGCTGGTGGTCGGGACGCTCGTTTTTTCGCTGGTCGTCGGGTTGACGGTCCGGGACATCAGCGGGCGTGCCATCGCGAACCTCGGCTACGAGGAGATCGCCCATCTGAAGCCCGTCTTCCTCGGGGACACGGTCTATGCCGTTTCTCGAATTCTGGGAGTGACGCCCTCCGAATCCAAGCCAGACCGGGGGATCGTCGCCGTGGAAACCTTTGGCGAGAACCAGCGCGAGGAACGAGTCCTTCGGTTTCGAAGGAAAGTGCTCGTTCCCCGGCGGCCCTGAGACCGTGAAGGACCATCGCAGCTGGCACTTCGTGCCGGCCCACCGCCCCGAGTACCTGGAGAGGGCGCTGGAAATCGCGGCGGATGCCCTCGTCTTCGACCTCGAAGACGGAGTCCCCGACGGCGAAAAGGACAACGCGAGGACTCTTCTTGCCGCTTTTCTGAAAGCCCGGCGCTCGATCGATCACGGCCGTTGTTATCTTCGCGTGAACGCGGAGCCGACCGCATTTCGACAGGATCTCGGCCTGCTCAGGCAATGGAGCTTCGGGGGCGTCGTGGTCCCGAAGGTCGACACCCCCGCCGTGTTGAAATCCCGGATGAAGGCCATCGCGCGGGGGACATCGGCTGGCAGACGGATTGCTTTGATCGAGAGCTTCGGGGCGGTTTCCCGCCTCAGCGCGATCCTGGAGGCGTGGCCGTTGTACGGAGTCGGGCTCGGACTGGAGGACATGTTCAGCGACATCGATCTTCTCCCGGCGCAAGCCGCCGACCTCTCCCGGCACGTGAAGCTGCGCCTCGTCGTGGAGGCGAAAGCGCGGGGCCTGGTTGCGATCGATACGGTCTCGCTCGAATACCGGAATCGCGCGAGCCTCGCGCGGCGCTGCGCCGAGTCCCGTGGTCTCGGTTTCGATGGAATGTTCAGCATCCATCCGAACCAGATCGAAGAGATCAACGCCGCTTTTTCGCCGCGCCCGGACAATCTCGTTTGGGCTCGCAAGATCGCCCGTCTGACGTCCTTGAGGGGCGGATCGGGGTATTCGAACGAGGGAGGGGAAGTGATCAGTCCTCCGAAGATCCGGAAAGCACGCGGGATTCTGGGACGCCACGGGGGTGGACGATGACGCCCGGCGAGCCTCCGCTCGATGCTGTTCGTTCCCGGCCATCTGCCCCGGTTCCTGGATCGGGCGGCTCAGACCGATGCGGACGCCCTGATCCTGGATCTCGAGGATTCCGTCCCCCCTCCCCACAAGGCGGAGGCGCGGGCGAACATCAAGAAGCGCCTCGACGACGGGACCTATCGCCAGCAGATCTTCATACGCGTCAATGCCCTGGACACGGGCATGCTCCCGGAAGATCTGCGCTGGACGGTGCATCGCGCGACCACCGGCTTCATGTTCACGAAAGTCCACGACGAGCGGGACATCGTGTTTTTCGACCGGCTGCTGACGCAGATCGAGTCCGATCTCGGTCTGGAGGCCGGAACCTCCAAGATGTGCCCCCTCATCGAAACGGCGAGCGCCGGTCTGCACACGCTCCAGATCGCGACGGCGTCGCCCCGGATGGTCGCGCTCGCTTTTGGCGGGGAGGACTACCTGACCGACCTGGACGGACTCCATCGCAAGCACGGACTCGGGTTTCTGGTTCCCCGGGCCCTGCTCGTCATGGCGGCGAGGGCGGCCCGACTCGAGGCCATCGACACCCCCTACCTCGACATCGCCGACGACGCAGGATTCGAGCGGGAAGTCACGCTGGCGCGCGAGCTCGGCTTCTCGGGCCAGCTGCTGATCCACCCGAGTCAGGTTCCCATCGCCAACCGCATCTTCGCTCCGTCGGAGGACGAGATCCGAGAGGCCCGACGGATCGTCGAGGCGATCGAAGAGGGCAGGGAAAAGGGGCTCGGCGTCGGGCTGCTCGACGGGAGCCTGATCGGCCCCCCGATGGAGAAGCGGGCGCGAGCCGTGCTTCGCAAAGTGGACCGCATGCGCGCCAACGGGGCAAAGACTCGGTGAGCGCGCGAAAGGAGGCCCTCGAAGCACCCGCGCCGAGCGCCTCGTTACGGGAACAGGATCTCGTCCGTGATCTGCGGGCTCTGGGCCTTCGTCCCGGAGATCTCGTCAACGCGAAGGTCTCGCTCAAGTCCATCGGGCATGTCGAAGGGGGGGCCGGGACGCTCCTCGAGGCGATGCTCAAAGTCGTGGGACCGACCGGGACGATCGTCACGGATTCCTTTCTGGAAGTCTATTCCCTGCCCCTGAACAGGAAGAACGCGGCGAAACTGAGCGATCGCTCATCGCCCTCGTACGCCGGAGCGCTCGCCAACGCCCTCGTGCTGCACCCGCGCGCGTTCCGCAGCAGCCACCCCGTACAGAAGTTCGCAGCCGTCGGCGCCCGGGCGGAGGAGCTCATGGCGGCGCACACGCCTCGCTCGTATGCCTACGACGTGCTTCGGGTGATGGCGGAGCAAGGAGGCAGGAACCTGAAGATCGGCTCGGAGGAAAAGACGGTGGGTGTGGGCACGACGCACGTGGCGATCGGGCTCTTGAAGCTCCGGCAGAAGCGCGAGCGGGCGGGAAGGGCCTACCTGTCGGAGGAGGACGGGCGCGTGGTCACCTTCGAGCGGGACTGGGCCGGAGCCTGCGCCCGGGGCTTCGTCAATTTTCTGCCGCACTATCGTCCCGCCGGGGCCATCCTCTCCGAAGGCCGAGTGGGTCGAGCCGAGGCCAAGATTACCGACATGAAACGCACCCTGGATGTCGAGCTCGAGCTGCTTCGGCGGGACCCTTCCTTTCTGATGTGTCAGGATCCGGCTTGCACCGAATGCCGGTTGAGCTGGGAGTTCTCCACGGGAAGCCTCATGGGGGTCATCATGCACAAGATTCGGAGACGAAAGTTTCGCGGGATTCCTTCCGCGATTCTGACGCGCGTCAATCGCAACTATCTACCGAGGTAACCAATGGAGTCTGGAGCGTTTCCGCGCGCCGTCGGATCGGCGTGACCGTTCCGACAACGTGAAGCCATGCAAGCAGCCCTGACGAAGCGAGCGATCGAATACGCCTGGCGCGAGCTCGCGCGGCGTGCCGGCTTCGCCTTGAACGGTGAGGGCGACTCTGCCATCGGCGGGCTTGGCGTCCGGTTTCATTATGGCCAGCCTTCCGAGGTTTCCGGCGACGTCCCGACGGTCGTCGTGGTCCCGAGCGACCCCGCGGATTGGCGGCGTCTGTTGGAGCTGCCGGAGCGCCGTCTCGAAACCATGCCGCTGCGGGACGTCCTGCCGATCGGCGCTCGTTTTGCGGAGAATCGCCCGGTCCCGGTGCTGTTCCGGGGACGGGGTCAGCGGTCCACCTCGGATTTCGCGCGGCTCGACGGGCAAGTGCTCGTTTTCGAGTGCGATCTGCTGGCATCCACCCTGTTCCTTCTCTCGCGGTGGGAGGAAAGCGTCCTCCCTTCGCGGGACAAACACGATCGAATCCCGTTCACGGAGAGCGTCGCGCATCGCCAGGGGTTTCTCGATCGCCCGCTGGTCGACGACTACGCGCTCGTTCTGCGCGAGTGGCTGAAGGTTCTTCGGCCGGCGTGGGTGCCGACGGTCGGCCGTTTCAAGGTGCAGTTGAGCCACGACATCGACGTGATCGCGCCTTTCGGGAGCCTCGGAAGTGCCGCAAAGTCGCTGGCAGGCGATCTGGTGCGCCGTAGGGACCCTGCGCGCGCCGCTGCGGGCGCCCGGCTGGCGCTGATGCAGGGAATCGCGCCGCGCCGAACCGCGGATTACGAGGGAATTTTCCGGCTCGCGGAAATCTCTCGCCGCCACGACATGGCGAGCGCCTTCTTTTTCATGGCAGCAGAACCCGCACCCTACGACAGCGCCTATGACCCGGCGTCCCGGCCCGTCCGCGAGGCGATTCGCAAGCTGGAAGACCTTGGATTCGAAATTGGCTTTCATGCGGGATACGACACGTTTGGCAATCCGCATCGGCTCGCCGAGGAAAAATCCCGGCTCGATGCCGTTCTCGGGCGGTCCGTCTACGGGGGACGCCAGCACTATCTCCGATTCCTCGTTCCGGACACGTGGAGGCAGTGGGAACGTCTCGGGCTTTCCTATGACTCGACGATGACCTTCGCCGGTCACGAGGGGTTCCGCTGCGGAACGTGTCATTCCTATCGCCCCTTCGATCTCGACGCCGATCGAGAGCTGCACATCGAGGAGCAGCCTCTGATCGTGATGGACGGGACGCTTCGTCAGTATCGAGGTCTCACGGCCTCGGAGGCCGAGACGCGCGTACTCGAGCTCGCGAGACGTTGCCGTGACGCAGAGGGAACGTTCACGCTGCTCTGGCACAACTCCGTCGCTCGCCGGAGAGTGGGCGAAATGGGGACTGAACTACGAAGGGCTGATCGCCAAGCTCTCCGCTCTGGAAAAACCGTCGAACCTTCCGATCCCATTCCTCCCGGACGCACCTCGCGACGGCAGCGCCTGGCGCTGAGACGACATCACCCGCCCGAAAAGGCTTCAGGATCACTGGACGCCTCCCCGGGCTCCCGCGACCACCCCGGTGTCGAGATCCCGGGGGTCGGAATCAGGATCGGTTGAGCTGCGTGTAGGTCAGCAGGATCAGATCGGCCCGCCGCCGAACTCCATACTTGGCCAGAAGATTCGAGACATGGAACTTGGCGGTTCTTTCCGACATGTTGAGCTTGCTCGCGACCTCCTTGTTCGAGAGGTTCTCGAGCAGAAGGTCCAGGACTTCCTTTTCGCGCGGACTCAACCGCGCCACGCCAGCCGGCCCGGACGGTCTGCGGACCGCGCCGACCGACTCGTCGACGAAACGGGACAGCAGCGCGCGCGGCACCCAAAAACCGCCCCCAGCCACCTCCTGGACCGCGCGCCCGAGCTGCTCATTGGCCTCGCCAAAGGTCATCAAGCCTTTCGCTCCGAGTCGAAGCAACGGGAAGGCTGCGCCCTGGTCGAAGTTCTCGGCCACGACGATCACACGGCCGGTCGGGTGGCGGGCGAGGACGCCGACGACCAGGGCTTCGCTCGTGGGACGGTGGAGGTGGCTCTCGAGGATGAAGATCGACGCCTTTGGAATCGTGAGCTTCGCCGGATCGGCGATCAGATCCGGCTCGAGACGGCGTCCCTGAACCGAGAAAGGAAAGTCCGACAGAAGTCTCTCGAATTCCGAGAGCACCAGCGGATGAAACGCAAGGAGGCAGACGGAAGCCCGGCGGGGCGAGCGAGTCTTAGGCATTGCCTCGAGGTTACGCATTTTCCAGGACCTCGGCAAGCGGCTCATTTGGGCCCTCTGGTTTCGGCGACTGTACGGTATCGCGCTCGGGCCGATCGCACCCGCGGGAGCGTCTCATACGCGTCAGGAAGCCTGAGGCGTCGGCGTCTGGGGCTCCCTCGGCATGTCCTCGGTCGCGGTGGGAACCTGGCGGCTCGTCCGCCGCA
Source organism: uncultured Acidobacteriota bacterium (assembly GCA_963843325.1). Lineage (GTDB taxonomy): Bacteria > Acidobacteriota > Thermoanaerobaculia > UBA5066 > Gp7-AA6 > DAHUXD01. The sequence continues at coordinate 11,406 of CAWJKC010000008.1, read as the reverse complement.
CCCCGAGGGTGGCCTCGGGCAAAAGCGAGTTGAGGAACTGCCGCACGGCCGTCCCGTCGCCGTCCCGTGCCAGCTCCTCGAAATAGCGCAGCGCCCGCTGCGACTTCGTCCGTCGGATACGCCTTCAGCTTGCCGATGTAGATCTTGGGGTGCCGCGTCTTGGCGATCTCCTCGCCGGAGAGCTCCAGCTCCTCGAACAGCTTCTCGCCGGGACGCAGCCCGGTGAAGACGATGTCGATGTCGACGTCGGGACGCAAGCCCGTGCAGCGTGATCATGTCGTCGGCGAGATCGACGATCCTGCACGGGCTCGCCCATGTCGAGAATGAAGATCTCGCCGCCCTCGCCGATCGCGCCGGCCTGCAGCACGAGCTGGCGGCCTCGGGGATGGTCATGAAGTAGCGGCGCATGTCCGGGTGCGTGACGGTGACCGGGCCGCCGCGGCGGATCTGCTCGCGGAAGATCGGGACCACGGTGCCCGCCGAGCCGAGCACGTTGCCAAAGCGAACCGCTTACGTACCGCGTCGAGGTCGAGCGCTGCGCCAGGTCCTGGATCGCGATCTCCGCGACCCGCTTCGTCGCGCCCATGATCGACGTCGGGTGCACGGCCTTGTCGGTCGAGATCATGACGAACGCCTCGACGCCGTACTCCGCGGCCAGCTCGCCGAGCAGCCGCGTGCCGAGGACGTTGTTCTTGATCGCCTCGCCCGGGTTGGCCTCCATCATCGGCACGTGCTTGTGGGCGGCCGCGTGGAACACGATCTGGGGCATCTGTTCGGAGAGAACCATCCGCATCCGGGCCTCGTCGCAGATATCGGCGACGAGCGGGACGATCTCGACGTCCGGGCGCGTGCGGCTCATCTCGGCGTCGATCTCGAACAGGGCGAACTCCGCCCGCTCCACGAGCAGGATCTTGGAAGGCGCGAACCGCGCGACCTGCCGCACGAGCTCCGAGCCGATGGATCCCCCGGCCCCCGTCACCATGACGCGCTTGCCCCCGAGGAAGTACCCGAGCTGCGCCTCGTCGAGGTAAATGGGCTCCCGGCCCAGCAGGTCCTCGATCTGGACGTTGCGGATCCGGGTGACGTGCACCTTGCCCTGGAGCACGTCGTAGAGGCCGGGGATGATGCGCACGCCGACCCGGATCCTCCGGCACAGCCCGATCAGATTCAGGATTTCCTGACGAGAGATCTGGGCGATCGTGATGACGACCTGGCCGATTCCGAGCTCCTTGACCAGCCGCGGAAGGTCCTCGGTCGATCCGAGAACACGGATGCCGTGAATCACGGCCCCCTGCTTTTCCGGATCGTCGTCCAGGAAGCCCTTGACGTCGAGGTTCATGTCGCCCCGGCCGACGATCTCCCGCGCCGCCAGCATGCCGGCTCGTCCCGCACCGACGAGCAAGCGTCGACACGCGCTCGGCGCTGCCGGCCTGAGACTCGCGCCCTCTGCGCTGCGAGAGCTCGTAGAGGTAGCGGCGCACGACGCGCAGGCCGAGGACGCCGCCGAACGCCAGGACGTACCCATCAGGATGACGGACAGCGGGACTCTCCACCCGCCCAAGTCGAGCAGGCAGCGAGAGGCGCAGAACCCCCAGCGCGAGCCCGGACCATGTCGCCGCGTAGAGAAAGGCTTTGACCTCGCCCAGGCCCACGTAGCGCCAGATGAAGCTGTAGACGCCGGCCAGAGCGAGCGCGGCGAGCTGGATGAGAACGACATACGGCAGCTGCCGGATCGCGTTGGCCGAGCTCGCTGCTCGGGATGGCGAAATCGAAACGCAGCAGATAGGCCAGCGCGAACGCGAGGCCGAGCATCGTCACGTCCAGGGCGAACTGGAACCCTCGAGTGAGGTAGGGCTGGAGGCCTTTACGCGTCACAGAGACAATTCCTGCGCTTCTGGCGTGGGTCGCCCGGAAAAACACTCGCTGCTTGGGTGAGGACGAAAGAATGCCGCCCGGATGCGGCACTCGTTCTTCCCCGCCCCTTGAGGGCAAAGACTTTCATTGACTGTGAACCTTTATTCTACGCTAAAACCGCCATTTCTTCAACGCCCGGGGCGGGGATTCCGGTGCAGGTCGGAAGGCCCTGGAGACCCGCTCCGGGCGGGCCACAGGACCGCCAGAACCGTTGCGAATAGCACGCCAACATCCGTGCGCCAGGTCCGCCGCCGGAGGTAATCGCGGTAGCCCTCGAGCTTGAGCGGGCTGGAGCGTCTCCCGGTAAAAGGCGTCCCGATCCCCTTCCACTCGGCCCATCAGGAGCTCTTCGTTGCGGAACCGCAGCGTGACCGGGTCGGTCAGGCCCGGCCGGGCCAGCAGGACCTCTCTCCAGGCCGGGCTTTCCGGATCCACGTACTGAGGCACCTCCGGCCGGGGACCCACGAAGGACATGTCGCCCTTCAGGATGTTCCACAGCTCCGGCAGCTCGTCGAGCTTCGAACGGCGAAGAAAACGGCCCAGACGCGTGACGCGGGCGTCGTCGCTCGCCGTCACGTTCAGCGCGCTGCGCGTGACGTGCATCGTGCGCAGCTTGACCAGCGTGAAGGGCCGGGCGCAGCGTCCCACGCGCGTCTGGCGAAAGAAGATCGGAAACCCCGAGCTCAACGCCAGGCCGATCCCCGCCAGGGCGATGACCGGGGCCGCGACCAACAGACCGCCGATCGACAGCAGCACTTCGACCGGGCGAGGCAAACCGGGGTTGACGGAAGCGGACTCGCCGGCGTCGCCCGTCAGGATCGGACCTCGAGCGCTCGGGCCGGGCTCCTGCGATGGGCCAGACAAAGGGCCTTGACGCTCGCGACCACGTGCTCGACTTCCTCTTCCCGCATGTCCGGGAAGATCGGCAGGCTGACCAGCCGCTCCCACACTTCGGTTGCGACCGGAAAGTCTTCGGGACGCCAGCGGAACGTCTCTTCGTAGTAGGGGTGGAGATGGAGCGGCCGCCAGTGCACCGAGCAACCGACTCCGGCGTCCTTCAACCCGTCGATGAAGGTGTTGCGATCGATGGAGAGCCGGTCGAGCCGCAAGCGAATCGGAAAGAGGTGCCACGCGTGGACGCGGTTTTCGTCCTGCGGGCGGAAGGTCGAGCTCGGCCACGTCCGCGAACGCCTCGAAGAACCGCGCGGCCACGGTCTGCGCGCGCGAGGCGCATCGATTCCGCGCGGCGCCAGCTGATGGATGCCGATCGCTGCCGCCACGTCGGTCATGTTGTACTTGTAGCCGGCGCCGACGATCCTGATAGTCCCAGCTCCGCCCGCCGGAGTAGCGGCCCCAGGCGTCCTGCGAAAGTCCATGCAGCGACATCAGCCGCATGCGTTCGGCCAGATCGGCATCGGCCGTCGTCGCCATGCCGCCTTCTCCGGTCGTGATCGTCTTGTTGGCGTAGAACGAGAAGCAGCTGACGGCCGCGGTGTCCTCACCGCAGCGCTGCCAGGCCGTTGGGCGGGGACGGCCGCCACGCCGCGGGAAAGGCGTGCGCCGCGTCTTCGACCACCCACAGGTCGTTCTCGCGCCGCGAACGTCTCGAAGCGCGTCATGTCCAGCATCAGCCCGCGCGACGTGGACGGGAAGGATGCCGACGACGCGCGAGTCCCGCGGGAATCTCGAAACGCCCGGCCGCGCAGCGCATCGAGCTTGCGCCGGGCATCCCGGAGGTCCATGTTGCAGCGTGACCGGATCGCAATCGACGAGAATCGGAAAGGCCCCGCAGATAGCGGACGATCTCGGCGGTCGCCGCGAAGGTCATCGTCGGCACCAGCACCGCCTGTCCCGGCCTTCAGGCCGAGGGCTTCGACCGCCAGGTGCAGGGCCGCCGTGCAGGAATTCACGGCGACGGCGTACGGGGCGCCCACGGCCGCGGCGAAGTCCTCTTCGAACTGCTTGACCCGGGGTCCGGTCGTCAACCAGCCTGACTTGAGGGCCGCGACGACCTCCCCGATCTCCGCCTCGGAGACGTCGGGCCGAAAGAAAGGGACATTCACTTGCGTCATGGCATTGTCACCCGTCGTTTCGATGTTCGGAGGGCTGAGTGTACAGGATCTCGAGGCAGGTTCGGGGTCGCAACGCCGCCGGGGCCGTCCTCCTACTGCCGGGACCCTGGTCGCCCCGGGACCTTGGCCGCGAGTACAGGGTCCTGGTACAGGTCCCTTCCCCTGTCCGTTTTTGGCCCTCCCGACCAATGGTTTTTGCACGTCAAGCTCTTTAGAGTCCGCCAAGAACAGCCGAGATTCACTTTAGCGCTCGCCTCGAAAGGGAAACGCCGATCGAGTCGAAATTTTAGGCGACAACTGGAGGTTGCGTCGGTCCCGTAAGTGTTTCGATCCCCGAGCGACATCAGGATTTCCCGAGCGACATCAGGATTTGAGGATCGAAAGTCTTCCGGCACCCGTCGCGGAAGGAAAACCCTATGAAATCCCGGATCGCGCAGCCTTTGCTTCGGAGAACTGCTGACTCCCTCAACCTGCATCCACGCCGCTGGCTGAGCGCGGCCATCGTGGGAGCGGCAAGCCTGTGCCTGCCGGCATCCGTCCACGCGCAGGGGACGGTGACGACGAGCGACGGACTGACGTTGTCGTTGACGCTCGTCCGGGTCGGTGAGCGCCTTGAAGCTGGGCAGCACGAACTACGCGGGCTCGATGCCGTCGGGTTTCTTTTATCGGGAGCCGGCGCTGTCGCCTTCCGAACTGGCCGTCAACGGATCGTTCGAGTCGGGTTCGGGGACGCCGACGGGGTGGGACGATCTCGGGCGGGCACGGGAGGCACGTGGTCGATCGACACCGGGAACCATTCGGCCGGGTCTCGCTCGATGAAGCTGACCATTCCCGGCTCGACCCCTCTGCGCAGCCCCGATCTCTTCACGACGGCGAACTTCCCGCTGTTGCCGAATACGCCATACAAGCTCTCGGGCAGCATGAAGACCTCCGGCCTGAGCAGCGGGCTGACGCTCTATCTGCTCCAGCAGGACTCCTCGGGGGCGTGGATCCAGACGGGGGTGCACGAGCCTGACGGGAACCAACGGCTGGAAGACGTACTCCATGACGGTCACCACGGGGCCCAATGCCGTCCAGGGGTATCTGAAGGCCTACATCTCGAGTGGCTACGGCACGGTGTGGCTCGACGACGTCAAGTTGAGCGACGTGTTCGGAGGCGACCAGCCGGTGGCCTTCGGGGGAACCGTCACCAGCAGCGGCGGCGTTTTGACCCAGACCGCCAGCACCAACGGCCTGAACCTCAGCGCCCAGTTCACCAGCGTCGGCTCGGCGATCAAGGTCGACGCGACGCTGACCGACACCACGGGGGCCGATCGCGGCGTCGAGGTGGCCTTCCGCCTTCCCCTGGACATCGCCGGCTGGACCTGGGACAACGACTTCGTCACCCCGATGACCATCGCCTCGGGAACCCGCTACGAGAAACTCGACACCTACCTTCGCAAGTCAGACGCTCGGCCACACCCATTCGATTTATCCCTTCGCCACCGTACGCAACTCCGCGGCGGCCTTCTCGCTGGCCGTCCCCATGGGCCCGCTGATGGACCGATTCAGCTACGACGACACGCAGGGCTTCCGGGTCACCTATGACGTCGGACTCTCGCCGGCGACGACGAACAACCCCTCGAAGGCCACCTTTTCCTTCTGGATCTACACGAACAATCCGAAATGGGGCATGCGCTCGGCCGCCGAGAAGTACTACGCGTTGAATCCGGACAGCTTCACCACCTCCGCCACCGTCCTCGGCGCCTGGGCGCTGGACAACACGAAGCCCCTCAGCAGCGTCCCCAACCCGGAGGACTTCGGCTGGGGCTACGAAGAGGGCAACGGCGATCTGGCCTTCGACAACGCCAACGGAATCATCGGAACGCATTACATCAGCTTTCCGGAATGGGACATCAACATTTCCGGCTACTCGAGCCAGCCTCCCTACGACGTCCTGGTCGACACGCTGATGAGCTGCCCTCGAGCTCGAGCGGGACGACGGTGGACGGCATTCCCACGGCCGACATGGCCGCCGCGGTGGTCGCTTCTTCCCCCTACGACCAGAACGGCCTCTATCAGCTCAGCTACAACCCCTACTACTGGTACGGCAATCGGCTCCAGATGTACCCCGTCGCTCCTTACTCGACGATGCCCGGCGGCACCTACCCGCTGCGCCTGCAGTACAGCGTCGACAATCCGATCGCCTCCGCCGAATCCAACGGCAACACTCTCGGAGGGCATCTTTCTCGACAACACGACTTCCGTCTTCGGCAACATCGAGAACTACCGCAAGTCGCTCTGGGCCTACAACAACGGGCCCCTGAGCTTCTCCTACAGGACCGGAGAGACGGTCCAGTACGTCGGCGATTCCATGGACGATTTCACGGGAGCCTTGCGAAGCTACCTCAACGACCAGGGCATGATCCTGATGGCCAGCATCACCCCGGGCTCCTACGTCTGGTTCGCACCCAACATCGACGTGGTCGGCGGCGAAGTCCCCGGAGCCGAGACCCTCGATCGGGCCTATGCCCGACGCACCCTGGGCTACGGAAAGGTCTGGACGCAATCTCTACGTCCCGGGGCTCGACCACCCCGACCCAGGCCCAGGTCCTCGCCTACCTCCGGCAGGCCCTGCTGCTCGGCTACTTCCCGGGCTTCAACGGCGCCTACTGGGACGACTCCTCCCTCTACGAGCGCGACCGCAGCCTCTTCAAGCTCTACATGCCGCTGATCAAGACCGTCGCCCAGGCCGGCTGGAAACCCGTCCACTACGCCACCTCCTCCGACGGCGCTTCGACGCTGCTCGAACGATTCGGCGACCCGTCCGACGGCACCTTCTACGTCACCGCCCAAAACTCCGGCACCTCCGCGACCTCCGTCGACGATCACGCTCGACGGCGCCGGACTCGGCATCCCCGCCTCCACCCCCGTCACCATCCAGGAGCTCCTCAGCAACACCTCCCGCTCCGTCACTCGCAACGGCACCGACATCATCTTCTCCGAAACCCTCGACCCCGGTGAAACCACCGTGTACGCAGTCGACCCGCCCGCGGGAGCCCCCGTTTCCCAATTCACTTACAGCCCGGCGAACCCGTCTTCCGGGCAGTCGGTCCAATTCACCGACCTTTCATCGAACACGCCCACCTCCTGGTCCTGGACCTTCGGCGACGGAGGAACATCGACGCTCCAGAACCCAACTCACGTCTTCGCTGCCGGCGACACGTACCGCGTCACTCTCATCGCCACCAACGCCAGCGGCAGCAGCTCGGGCGCGCACTGGGTGCATCGTCAGCGGAGGAGCCCCCGTCGCCCAATTCAGTTACAGCCCGGGACGCCCGTCTGCCGGGACAGTCGGTCCATTTCACCGACCATTCATCGAACTCCCCGACCTCCTGGTCCTGGACCTTCGGCGACGGAGGAACCTCGACCGCTCAAGAACCCAACCCACGTCTTCGCCACCGGCGGCACGTACCGCGTCACTGTCACCGCCACCAACGCAGACGGCAGCAGCTCGGGCGCGCACTGGGTCGTTACCGGCGGAGTCCCCGTCGCCCAATTCACTTACAGCCCCTGGCAGCCCGTCTGCCGGGACAGACGGTCCAATTCACCGACCTATCATCGAACACGCCTACCTCCTGGTCCTGGACCTTCGGCGACGGAGGAACTTCGACCCTCAAGAACCCAACTCACGTCTTCGCCGCCGCCGGCACGTACCGCGTCAAGCTCATCGCCACCAACGCAGACGGCAGCAACTCGGGCGCGCACTGGGTGATCGTCGAATAGGCCGCACCGTCGCATCGCGATGCCGCCGCCTGCAAGGCCCGAGCAGGCGGCGGTTTTTGTTGAGGACCGACAACGGCTCACCGCGCTCGTGACGCGGGATCGGTCTGTCCGGCGGGCCGGCTCATCGCCGGATAACTCACAGACGCCAGGCACGGCCATGGTGCGGAAGTCATCGCGGGCCGACAACGGAAGGCGGGGTCCGCAACCAAACGACATCGCAGCCCCCGAAGCGCGGCTGGCGCGTTCCCGGGAATTCACGGTCCCGTCTAACCCGACAGGATCTAAAGGCCGCTGGCAGCCGATACCCTTTCGCAGCCGGTGTATCATTCCCTTTCCGGGAGCTCCGATACCAAAAACAGCGATGCTCAACCTCACGAGGCCAAGGCCTTTCTTCTTCTTCGCCTCCGTCGCTTCCCCTCGGCTCTGGTCGTGGGCGCTCGCAGGCGTCCTGAGCGCGCTACTTGGGGGTGACGCAGCTTTCGGCCGCGGAGCAGTCCCCGTCGCCCAATTCACCTACAGCCCGTCAACCCGTCTGCCGGGCAGTCGGTCCAATTCACCGACCTTTCATCGAACACGCCCACCTCCTGGTCCTGGACCTTCGGCGATGGCGGAACATCGACACTCCAGAACCCGACCCACGTCTTCGCCGTCGGGCGGCGCGTACCGGGTCACGCTCACCGCCTCCAACGCAAGCGGCAGCAGTCACGGGCGCGACACACGCGTGACCGTCCGTGGTTCGCGGCGGCCCGTCACCGTGACGGTGCCCGGGCGGGAGGTAGCGCCGATCGCACTCGCGGGCTCGGTCTCCGGGTGCGATTACTATGCCGCACCTGCCGGAGCTCGGCGATGGTTTGTCCCCCGGCGCGCCGTTCCAGGTTGCAGACTTCTGGTCTCATGCCTCCCCCGGCAAGACCCTCTGTCTCCTCGACGGTGTTTACGACGACCGCGCAGGGCATGATCAATCCGCCGGCCGGAATTTCAGGCGTCGATGGATCCCCGATCACCGTCAAGGCCCTTTACGACGGCGGAGTTCTCATCACGGGCCATGCCACCCGTGCCCCGGTTCTGTCTGGTCACAACGACTGGTTCGTCGTCGAGGGCGTGAACGCCTGCTGCTCGAGCGGCTCGGTCGTCGATCTCGATCACTCGAGCCACAACGTGATCCGCAGAGTCGCGGCCTGGGACGCGGCGGACGGGAACTACGAGCATCTTCGGCGTCCACTACGGCGACCACAACCTGCTCGAAGACGTCGCCGGCTGGGGTATCGCCCGCAAGATCTACTAGTCGTCCCAGGGTGGAAACTTCACGACCATCCGCCGCGCCTGGGGCCGCTGGGAAGGCTCGCACGTGGTCGGACCGAAGATGGTCTACTCGCTCGCCTACAACAACTACGACATGCTCGTCGAAAACTCCATCGGCACCTGGAGCGGCGAGAAGATGAAGCAGACGTACGTCCTGCTCGACTACTACGGCCAGCCCTGGACGGGCAACGACAGCGGTACGTACACCAACTACGGCGTCAATCAGCCCTATGCCATTTTCGCCGACGATGGCCTGGCCGGCGACAAGAACGCCCGAGCGAGCCTTCCTGGGAAGCATCGCCTACGTCGCCGAGACCGACGTGTTCAAGGCGGACTGGCTGGTCTTCGTCACCAACGTCGACTCGGTCGAGATCAAAGATACCGCCGCAGTGTTTGCGCCCGGTGGAATCTATTCCGGCAAGCGCACTTTCGGGCTCTATGGCTTGACGACCAACATCGCGAACGGGGGCGAGACCAATGATCGCGCGCTGAATCTGACGAGCATCAGCGCCGATTCCCTGGGCAGTCAAATTGGAGACGGTTGGCAGCAGGCAAACATCTTCCAGAGCGGAGACGTGACGGCGCTCACGACCTCCGACTCCGTCTATCCTGGAGCCCAGGGCGCGGACCTTTGCCACGAGTACGTCGACGGAGCTCTGACCGATCGGCCGCTCTGGCCATGGCCAATGAACCGGCGCATCAGCGAGGCCATGGTCCAATCGGGGCGAGCTCCTGTTGACGTCACGCAAACGATCGAGCAACTCCTCGGACCGATCCCGAGCGGATGCCGATCGGCCGATCTTCTCCTCCCCGTGGTCGGTCACGTCGACGGGGTCAGCGGAGCGCTGGTCCTCACCGACCTCCACATCTACAACCCGTCCAGCGCGGCGGTCCGTGCAGGGCTTCTTTTCCAGCCAATCGGAGCCGATCGACCCTATCGCAGTCAGCCTCGAAATCGCCCCGGGCCAGACGGTCAATTCCCGGGATTCCGTCCGGAACTCCTGGGTCTCGGTACCGCAGTCGGCAGCCTCAGGGTCCAGGCCGACGCGAACGGCGAAGAGGCCCTGCGGATGAATGCGCGCGTTTTCGCCGCCCCCGACGCAGGAACGATGGGCATGGCCGTGACGAGCACGCCGATCTCGAATTCGCCCGCGTCCTCGTCTCCATTCGTTACCGGCCTCGCCGAGACGGAGGCGTTCCATTCCTCCCTGGGCGCCATCAACACGACGGACCGCCCGCAGGTCTTCAAAATCGTGCTTCGGTCGCACGAACGGATCCGTGCTCTACACGAGCCCGGCCATCCCGCTCGGCCCCGGCCTCGCGTTGCAATGGTTGACCAGGAGCCTGTTCTCCCGAGCGAACGGCACGGGCCTTCTCGCCGAATTCCAGCCGCAGGACGACACGACCGCGCCGTTCGCGTACGGAATCCTCGTGGACGACGCCTCCGGCGACTCGACATTTCGGCCGGCCATGGCTCCGCTTTCGACGCTCTATCTGCCGGCAATCGGAAACGTCCCCGGAGCAAGCGGTGGGTTCCTCACGGATCTTTCCATCAGCAACGCGAGTGACTCGACGGTCACCGCTCGGGCAACGTTTCTCGATCACGACGGGTCGAGCTCGAGCCCGACGCCCGCGTCTCTTACGCTCGACCCGCACAAGACTCTGCGCATGACCGACGCGCTCCGCACTCTTTTCGGGATGACGCAAGGTTACGGCGCCCTTCAGTTGGAGACGCTGGACGGGTCGTCCTCCCTCGTGGCGACAGCGCGTGCTTACACGCCGTCTCTCACGACGGGCGGAACCATGGGCCAGCAGATCAATGCCATCACCTCGCAGGATCTCCGTTCCTGGGGGTCGCTGCTCGGCCTGGAGCAGGACGAAGCCTTCGGATCCAACGTCGCGTTCCTGAACCCCGGCGCATCCAGCGTTTCCGTGACTCTCGAACTTCGGGACTCCACAGGGAGTCTCCTGGCCAGCCAAACCCTGGATCTTCCTCCCGCTGGCTATCTCCAGAGGAGCCTGCCGGCTCTCTTCTCAGGCGTCCCATTTCCGAGCGATGCCGCCATGACGTTGTCCTTCAGGACATCGGCAGAGGCGATTTTCGCGTTTCGCATCGATCATCGACAACCGCACCGGCGATCCGACCTTCTTTTCCTCAGTTCCGTGATCCGCACCCACGGGCTCGGGGATCGGAGCCCTCGACCCCTCGGGCAAGCACACTAAGCATCACCATGGATTCCGTCAGGGCGGCGGTCGCGCTTCTCGGCTTGGGATTTCTTCGCTCGCGACTCAGGCCGCGTCCGGCGCCATTTTCTATGAATTGCCGGAAGGACGACGGGACGGCGCGTAGCCG
>CAWJKC010000007.1:0-409770 GCA_963843325.1 uncultured Acidobacteriota bacterium | reverse complement strand
CAGGTTGATTTTCAGCCCGACCTCGATCGCGCCGCGGTAGTCGCCCTTGCGGTAAGCGTTCATCACGAGCGCCATCCAGTACCACCCGGGATGGCGAGGATTCAGTTGCGTCGCTCGCTCGACGAGAGCGCAGCCATGCTCCCAATCCCCCGCGTAGGCCATCATGCTCCCCAGGCCCGCCAGAGTCGGACCGTTCAACGGGTTGAGCTCGATGGCTCTCTCGGCCGCGGTGCGAAAGGCCTGGAACTCCCGGCGGAAGAAGTAGCTCCGCGCCAAGGCATTGAATGCGAGCGCGCTGGATGGCGCGGCGTCGGCGGCCCGCTGCGCGGCATGGAGGGCGCGGCCGAGAGAATCGGGCTGGGGATTGAAACCCTGCGAATGCTCCTCCCCGTAGAGGAGCGAGAGCATCGCCCAGGCGTCGGAGTAGCCCGGCTCTTTTTGGACCGCTCGCTCCAGAGCGGCACGCACGACGGTGTGCTCTTCGGGCGTGATGCGGTACCCGTAACCGAAGCTGCGCAGCACCGCTTCGTACGGGCTCAGCTCCTCCTGCGGCCGGCTTCGAAGTCCTTCGCTCATGCTGTGAGGCAGAACGCCGTGCGCGTCCGCGACGCTGGACACGATCCGCGGCACCAGCTCGTCCTGCAACTCGAAAATCGCTTCCGGACTGAAGGACCGCTCATAGTTCTCGGCCCAGAGATGAGCCCCCGAGATCGCGTCCACGAGCTGCACCGCGAAGCGGAGCTTGCCTCCCGCCTGGCGCAGAGAGCCTTCCATCACGTAGCGCGCGCCGAGCTCCCTGGCGGCGGCGCGCACATCCGGCGCTTCGGTCGCATAGCGCGACGTCAAACTGCGCGCGATCACCTTCAAGTAGGAGAACCGCGACAGTCCGGTCACGATGTCCTCGTTCAGGCCCTCGGCCAGGGCCGTCAGAGACGCGTCGCCGCTGCCGGACCTGAACGGAAGCACCGCGACCCAGAATCCCTCGCGGGCGCGACTGGCCCCGGAGTCGGCCCCCGACGTGACCCGTTCCGGCCCGGCCGCAACCTGACCGGCGCGCCGCGCCGGCTCGTCGGAGCCGCCGGCCTCGGGAACCGCGAGCCCCGCCTTGCGCAACCCTTCGAGGATGGGATCCATGAGGCCGCTCGCGAAGTGCCAGACCCCGACGTTCGAGCGAGCGTGCGCCGCAAAATCCGGGTCGATCGCCAGCAGGTCTCGAACCGCGGACTCCGCCTCGGCGCGCCGGCCCAGGTGACCGCAGGCCGACGCCATGACGAGATAGGGCCAGAAGGCGCCCGGAACGTCCACCCGGTTCGCGCGCTCGAGGGCCTGCTCGAACTCCCCCTTGTGGAAGTGTTCCCAGAGCGGGGCGAAGTGCATCCAGCCCGCGTGGTTGGGGTTCAACTCCATCGCCCCGCGCACGATCGCGGCGCCGCGCGCGAACTCGCCGGTGTGCACGATCAGCAGTCCCAACATCCCGAGCGGATGGGTGTTCAACCGGTTCAAGGCCATCGCACGCTCGGCCGCGGGGCCGAACGCGGCGAGGTCCTGGCGGAAGAAGTGCGCCCGTGCCAGCGCGAGGAGCGCAAACTGGTTCGCCCGATCCATCTCCACCGCGCGGCGGGCCGCAGCCAGGGCGCGATCGAGAACGGTCGTGTCGGCGCTGAAACCAAACGCGTATTCGTCGGCGTAGATCTGCGCGAGGCAGGCCCACACGTCCGACAGCTGGTCGCCCTGTCCCATCACGCGCTCCAGCCTGCTCTTGAGCGCCGCGTGTCTGGCGGGCGTGAACTGCTCGGTGAAGGCGAAATACTCGAACTGCCACTCCGCGGGCGTAAGGTGGGCGTCGTCCTTCTGACGGCTCGCAGCACTCAACGCATGCACGAGCACCCCGAAGCTATCGGCCACGGTGGCGACGATGTGCCCTGCAACGTCGTCCTGGACCTCAAAGGTGCTCGACGTCCGGAGGTCCCGGTTGTACGTCTCGGCCCACAGCCGGGCTCCCGTCTCGGTGTCGACGAGCTGGGCGGTCAATCGAATCGAAGAACCGCCCTCGCGGATGCTCCCTTCGAGTACGTAGCGCGCGCCGAGAGCGCTCGCCACGACCGAGAGATACCGAAACCGCGAGAGGCCGGTTCCAATCGCTTCCGTGAGCCCGTCGGCGAGGGCCGCGAGGTCGCCGCTGGCGCCTCCGTACTTGAATGGCAGCACGGCGACCGAAGAGCCCGCTGCGGCGGCCGGGGGTGAGCTTTCCCGCGCGTTGCTCGCCGCCGCCGGCGCGAACTGCTCCGAGAGGTTGAACACGATGTCCCGGGCCGACTGGAATCGGTGATCCCGGTCCTTCTCGAGGCAATGCTTGACGACGCGATCGAGCGCGGGAGAAATGTTCCTCCCCGACTCCGACAACTCCGGCGGGTCGTCTCGCAGGATGGCCGCCATCGTCTCCGCACCCGAAGCTCGCTGGAACGCCTTCCTGCCCGACAGCAGCTCGTAGAGGACCACTCCGAACGAGAAGATGTCGGAGCGGTGATCCACCGGAAACCCCTTCACCTGTTCGGGCGACATGTAGCCCGCCGTCCCCATGACCGTCCCGGGCTCCGTGTGGCCCGAACCCGTCGGCGCGCTCGTCTCCTTGCCCGGAGCGACGGTCTCGACCCGCTTGGCCAGGCCGAAGTCGAGGATCTTGAGGTGGCCGTCTCGCGAAACGAAGAGGTTCTCGGGCTTCAGGTCCCGGTGGACGATGCCCTTCTCATGGGCCGCCGAGAGGCCCTTCGCGACCTGCAGCGCGTAGTCCACGGCCTGCTTCTGCGGGATCAGACCGGCGTCGAGCTTCCCGCGCAGGGTCTCGCCTTCCAGCAGCTCCATGACGGCATACGCGACGCCGTCCTGGTCGCCGAAATCGTGGATGGCAAGAATGTTCTGGTGCGACAGGGCGGCGACCGCCTTCGCCTCCCGCTCGAACCGGGCGAGCGTGTCGGGATCGGCGGCGACGGACTGCGGGCAGGACCTTGATCGCGACGTCCCGATCGAGCTTCCTGTCCCGCGCCCGGTACACCTCTCCCATCCCGCCCGCGCCCAGAGGCGCAACGATTTCGTAGAGGCCGAGACGGGTTCCGGCGGGAAGCGTCATGGATCTGCCGGCAGACTACAACGGGGCCGGGACGGGTACGAAGTTGGAGCGGGCAACCGGGATCGAACCGGCGACATCCAGCTTGGGAAGCTGGCGTTCTACCGCTGAACTATGCCCGCATCGGGGCGGATCCTACCAAAGCCCGCCCGCCCCTCACCAGATCTCCGCGTTCGCTCCCCCGACTCCCTTGGCGCAGGCAAACGCCCGCGCGAACGCCGGCGTGTCCGCAACCGGTCCGCGCACCCGGAACGCCGAGGGCGAATGCGGGTCGGTGGCGATCATGACGCGGAGCGACTCCGGGCGTCGCGTTGCGCCGCCAACCCTGCGCGAAGGCCAGGAAGAAACGCTGGTCGGCGGTCAGGCCGTCGATCTTCTCGGGCTGCGGCTTGCCGGCGAGCGACTTCTGCAGCGCGACGTAGGCGATCTTGAGCCCGCCGATGTCGGCGATGTTCTCCCCGAGCGTCAGCTCGCCGTTGACGTGCACGTCGTGCCACTGCCACGTAGTCGCGAGTACTGCTTCACGATGGCGCCGGCCCGCTTCTTGTAGTTCGCGACGTCGTCGGCCGTCCACCAGTCCTTGAGGTTGCCGTCCGCGTCGAACTGGCGGCCCTCGTCGTCGAAGCCGTGCGTCAGCTCGTGGCCGATGACCGCGCCGATCGACGCCGTAGTTGACGGCGTCGTCCGCCTGCGGGTCGAAGAACGGCGGCTGGAGGATGCCGGCCGGAAAGACGATCTCGTTCAGGGTCGGGTTGTAGTACGCGTCCACCGTCGGCGGTCGTCATGCCCCACTCGGCGCGGTCCACGGGCTTGCCGATCTTGTTCAGGTTGCGCTGGAACTCGAACTCCTCGGCCTGCTGGACGTTGGCCAGGTACGAACCGCCGTTGACGGGCAGCGCCGCGTAGTCGCGCCACGTGATCGGGGTACCCGATCTTCACGACGATGGCGTCGAGCTTGCGCAGCGCCTGCTGGCGGGTCTGCTCTCCGATCCAGTCGATCGACCGGAGCCGGTCGCCGAGCGCCGCCTTGAGATTCATGACCATCGCCAGCGCCTTGGCCTTGGACGACGCCGGGAAGGCGCGCTCGCACGTAGAGCTGGCCGAGCGCCTCGCCGAGCTCGCCGTCGACCGTCTGGAGCACCCGCTTCCACCGGTCCCGAAGCTCCTTCTGGCCCTGAGCGTCCGGCCGTAGAAGTCGAAGTGCTCGTTGACGAACGGCGAGCTGAGATAGGCGGCGTAGGAGTTCAGAGTGTTCCAGCGAAGGTAGGTCTTCCAGTCCGTTCAGCGGAACCTGCCTCGCCATCGCGCCGACTTCCTTGAAGAACTCCGGCTGACCGACGTTGATGTCGCCGGGCTCCGCGAGCCCGATCGCCGAAAAGTAGGCCTTCCACGGAAAGCCCGGAGCGGCGGCGCTCAGCTGCGCGACCGACATCCGGTGGTAGATCGCATTCGGGTCGCGCTGCTCCACGGGGGTCATCGACACCTTCGCCAGCCGCGTCTCGAAGTCCACGACGGCCCGGCGCGTTGGCCGCCGCGGCCGCAGGGGCGTCCCCCGCGAGCGCGAACATCCGCTGCACGTGGGCGAGGTACTTCGCGCGAATCTCCTTCATGTGCGGGTCGTCGCTCAGGTAGTAGTCGCGGTCGGGAAGCCCCAGGCCTCCCTGGTACAGCTGGCCGATGACCTCGGTGCTGTTCTTCGAGTCCTGCGCCACGAACATGCCGAAGGCGCCGCTCGCGCCATGCCGATGCAGGTCGGCCGATTTCCTTCGCGAGCGCCTCCGCATCGGCGATGCCGGCGATCCGCGCGAACTCGGGCTCGAGGGGCTTCACGCCGTCCTTCTCGATCCGAGCCTCGTCCATCCCGACCCGGTACATCTCCCCGACCTTGAACTTGACGCTCCCGGGCGCCGCACTCTTGTCCGCCGCGGAGTCCTCGAGGATCTGCTTCAGGACCTTGAAGTTCGCCTCCTGGAGCTCGCTCGCCCGCGCCCCAGCTCGAGCGGTCCGCCGGGATGGGATTGTTGGCGAGCCAGGTTCCGCTGGCATAGACGTAGAAGTCCTGGCACGGCTCGATCTTCGGATCCATCTTGGAAGGGTCCACGCCATGGGGACGGTCCAGGGCACCGAGGCAGACGGCGACTTGCGAGCGCGATCGCGAGGACAGCCGGGCGAAGACGGAACGTCATGACGGCACTCTCCATGTGAAGCCCGTTTGGAGAGTACGGATCGGGCCCCTCCGGGGTTTCCTTGGATTCGCGGCCTTCGCCAGGGGTCAGCGAACCAGCGGCGCGGCGGACGGCCGCCGCAACCTCAGGGCACGTTGAACGTCTTCACGAGAAGCGCGGCCATCTGGCCGCGCGTGTTCGCGTCCCGGGCAGTAGAGTCGAGTGGCGACGCGCTGCAGCCCGCCGTGATCCCGCGCGCGGCGAGATCCTCGATCCACGCCGCCGCGAACGCGTCCGAGCGGAACGTCATCGAACACCGTCCCGGTCGCCGGCGGCGGGCGCGTAGCGCGGCGCCGTGGAGCGTCTTCAGAAGAAAGACGGCCATCTGGGCGCGCGTAACCGGCGCGTCCGGACAGTAGCTGCCGCCGCCGCAGCCCGCCGCGAATCCCCGGCGCGGCAAGATCCTCGATCCAGGCGGCGGCGAAGGCATCGGCCGGCACGTCGGTAAACACGAGACCAGTTGCCGGGGCGGCGCGTAGCCGGGCCGAGCTCGGACTTGAGAAGCAGGACCGCCATCGCGAGCCGCGTCAACGCGCCCGTCCCGGCAGTAGAGGCCGCCCCCGCAACCCGCCGTGATCGCCGCGCCGAAAGATTCTCTCGACCGCGTCGTGAAAGAGGTCCGGACTGCGGAACGTCGAGGAAGTCCGCGAACCAGGAGTCCACGCTTGTGCGCCGATCCCCGAGTCCGGGTTCGTCACAGAGACGTCGTTCAAGGTGCCCGGCGAAAGGGGCGGCACGACGGCCGAAATCTCGCTACAGGCTGGCCACCGACGACGTCGGACGCCGCGACCCCGCCAATCGAAACCGTCGCTCCGCCCTCGAAGTACGATGCCGCTGATCTCCAGGCTCGATCCGCCGGACGCGGAACCGGACGACGGGCGTGACCCCGGTGACGCCGGGCGAGAAGAGGACAGGTCGACTGCGAAAGACGATGCCGCCGCCGTAGAGACCGCCGGTCGCTGCGGTTCCGTAAAGACTCCCGTCCGGAGCGCGGAAGAGGCCTCGGCTCGAGCCTCGCCGCGACACTCATCATCCATCCCGAAGACGTGAAGGATGGTCTCGACACCTGCAGGATCGACGCAGTAAACGATCCCACTGCCGAAGCTCGCGCCATCGCCGTCGTTGCCGCAGACGCGTCCGTCGTCGAGCGCGGCGACGGAGCCGTCTCGGGGCAGTAGCCGTCGCCGCTGAAGGTATCCGCCGAACGAGTAGAGCGAAGGTCAGTGTCGAGGGAGCTGGAAGCGAAAGACCGTGCCGCCGTCGTGAGCGCCGCCCTCCGCCGTCGTGCCGTAGAAGGCGCCGTCGGCGCCCGGAACGAGACGCATCATGAAGCCGGGATCCGAAGCCGTGGGGATCTGAAAACGACGCGAGCTCCTCGTACGACCCGTCGGTCCCCGTAGCCCGGAAGACCGACCGGCCTGGTCGTGCCGTAGAGAAGTCCGTCCGCCCCTTCGATCGAGGGCGGCTCGCGGGATCTGGTCCGTGGGGAATGACGTCGAACACCGAAGATTCCCCGTGGCGTCGAGCCGAGCCACCCATCTCGATGCCGTAGAAGAGTCCTCCCGGCCCGAGGTTCAACTCCGTCAGAGGACCATGCGTTGTCCTGGGAGAACTGGAGAAGCGGCGTGAGCGAGCCCGAATCTTCGAGCCGATAGAAGGTGCCCCAGTAGTTCGAGCCCGATCTCGTCGTTCCGAAAAGATGCAGCCCATTGGAGACCAGGCGCGTCGAGTTGTTCGCACCCTCGTCCGGCGTGAAGCGATGGCGTACGGAATATCCGCCTTGAAGGTCGACTCGGAAAATCGCACCGAACCCGCCCGCACCGCCCCAGGACGTCATCCCGTACAGAGCGCCATCGGGGCCGACCACCAGGTCTCCATCGGGTTGGGAACCGTCGGCGGATTGGAACTCGTGAAGAATCGGAGAGTACGTCGGCCGAATCGAGGGAGAAGGTCGTGCCGTTGTGGGGCGCTCCCCCATCCTGGCAGACGCCGAGCCAGGTGCCCTCGGGTCCTGCCGCCGCCAGGCTCCCGGCGTTCGTCCGGCACTCGAAGGCGTCGAACGCGTGCCGGACCGTCAGGACGCCGTCGCTGAAGCGATACAGGACGCCGGTCCACCCGGGCCCGTCGTTGTACGAAGTCGTACCGGAAAATGTGCCCGCCGGGCCCTCGACGAGTCCGCTGTTGGGCGCGTAGGGCCCATCCGGAAAACGCGTAAAGTTGCTCGAAGCTGCCGTCGGTGGCGATCCGGTAAATCGTTCCCTGATGGCCGGCTCCGCCGCCGGCCAAGGTCGTTCCGTAGAGCCAGCCGTCGCTTCCGAGCAGCAGATCCCCGACAGGGCTCCGCGCCATCATCCAGGACGAATGAGTGCACGACCGTCACGTTGCCCGCCGCGTCAGTGCGGTAGAGGATCCCCGAGCGTGGTGCCGTAGAAGAAGCCGTCGCTCCCGATCGTCAGGCCGGAGATCGGAGCACCCTCCTCGGCCGTGAAGGCGTGCAGGGTTTCGAAGTTTCCGGCGAAATCCATCCGATAGAGCGTGCCGAAGCCGGAGCCGGTCCCGCTCAAGGTGGTCCCGTAGAGGTGTCCGTCGCCTCCGTCGAGCAACCTCGCTTTCGGCTGATCGCACGAAAACGAATGGAGAATCGTGATTGCTCCATCGGGAGCCACACGAAACACGGAGGCGCTGCCGCAGAAGCCGCCCGAGGCCGTCGTCCCATAGAGTTGCCCGTCGCTCGCCTGAGCAAGAGCGGCCCTCGGGCGTACGCCTCCGGGGTCGCCCTGCGCGAACTCGTGGATGTTGGACCAGGCGTACCCGCCGGAGCCGTCGGGCGCCAGGACGTAGACCGAGCCGAGGCCGTAGACCCCGCCGGTCGGTGTCGTTCCGTAATAGCGACCGTCCGAGGCGAGCAGGAGTCCGGACTCCGGCTGTCCGGCTTCGGGACTGAACGAGTGAACGACCGTGAACGGCTGAGCGTCACCGTGAACCGGCACGCCGAAGGCGAGCACGACGAGGCCCAGGAGAACCGCGTGCCGAACTCGATTGTTCATCTCATACCCACCGCACGTCTGAACATTTAGCAAATCGGCGGCCAAGGCACGAAATGCGCCAAAACCGCAGAAATTCGACGGCGGAGGGAAAAAAGCCATTCGACGATCTGTTACTCCCGGTAACAAAGCGCGAGCGGCGATCTCATCGTACCGGGCGCTGCGCGCAGCTCCTCGATCTCCTTCAGGATCGCGTCGACCAGCGCCTCGGTCACCTTGCGCCCCTTCTCCTTCGTCGCGAGCGTCGCGTCGCCGAAGACGCCCGACGGCGAGTAGGTCTTGCCCTCGCGCCTTCGGGTCACGCGTCAGACCGCCCTTGCCCGGGTGGTAGTCCTTGACGGCCTTGCTCATGTCCACGTCGGCCGGGCTCATGTAGAGGATCATGGAGGTCTCGATCTCGTCGGCGTGCGTGCCGCCCTCCTGCTGGCTGACGGCCTTCTCGACGGGCTCCATCACCTTCAGCAGGTCCGTGTAGCGCATGAGGATGCCGTCGGCCGCGAGCGCCTCGGCCGCGGGTGCGAGGGCGCGCACCGTGGACACTCCCGTGTTGAGCACGTAGAACCGGCGAGGACCGAAGCGCGCGAGGCCGCGGCAGATGTCCACGATCAGGTCGCGCGCGGTCTCGAGGCGCAGGCTGGTCGCGCCGGGATACTCCACGAACGCCGGGTAGAAGCTGTAGTTGACCGTCGGAGCGATCACGACGGCTGCGCGCTCGCGCACACGGCCCTTCAGGTATTCCGCCAGGATGAAGTCGTTCTTGAGCTTCAGGTGCGGTCCGTGCTCCTTGGATTGCGCTCCGAGCGGGATGACGACGACGGTGTCGGGCGTCAGCACCTTCTCCGCCTCGACCCAGGTCAGATCCTCGAGCAGAACGCCGGTCGTCGGCCGCGAAGGCTCCGCCGAAAGCACGGCGGCGAGCACGGCCGCCGAGATCAACGTCATCGGGTCCGTCGAGCGTCTTCCCCTGCCGCGGCCCGCAGGAGACGCAGCCGCGCGGCCAGGCGCGGGATCTTGAGCTTGGCGAAGAGACGTCCGTTCACGAAGAGCACGGGGATGGAATCCGACCAGCGGCGCGCGATCTCGTCGTCGGAATCCACGTCCACGATCTCCCACTCGTGCGGCTCGCTCCCGAGCAGACGATCGACGTCGGCGCGCATCTCCTGGCACAGGTGGCAGCCCGGCCGGGACAGCAGCTTGAGGGAGATCATGGGTGCGCCGCGATGGGCTCCTCCGGGTTGCGCGCGACGCGGTAGACGTAGTCGAAGCCGGAATAGACCGTGACGCTCGCGACGGCGCCGGAGCCGATGAGCAGGATCTGGCCCGGCCACTCCCAGATGTTCGCGCAGAGGACGAAGAGCACGTTCACGATCTGGGT
The DNA here is from genome assembly GCA_963843325.1 of uncultured Acidobacteriota bacterium. Lineage (GTDB taxonomy): Bacteria > Acidobacteriota > Thermoanaerobaculia > UBA5066 > Gp7-AA6 > DAHUXD01. The sequence goes on along the minus strand of CAWJKC010000007.1, from coordinate 400,002 downwards.
GACGGCGGTGACCTTCCCCGCCCACGTGGGCGGAAACCGCTTCCGGCCCGAACTCAGGATGAGCAGGAGCCCGACGAGCATCAGGAGGAAGTCCCGCGACAGCACCATGACGGCCAGCCACACCGGGACCTTGACGAGCGCCGGATAGGACGGGATCGCGAGGAACAGGTACGACGTCATCAGCAGCAGCTTGTCCGCGATGGGATCCAGGTAGGCGCCGAGCGCCGACTTCATGTCGAAGCGGCGGGCGAGGTACCCGTCCACGCCGTCCGAGATCCCCGCGGCCACGAAGATCGCCAGGGCGATCCCGAAGCGGCCGCCGGCGATCGAAACCAGGAAGAACGGGAGGGCGGCGAGGCGGACGAGGGTGATGAAATTGGGAAGAGTCCAGGGACCCCTCAACGGCGTCTCCACTCGTTTTCGCGCGCGCCCGGCGGCACCTCGGCCGGCACCCACACCGTCGACCCCTTGATCCGGATGAGCTTGCGGTCCTCGAACTGCTTGAGCATCCGGGTCACGGTCTCGCGCGTGGCGCCGATCGAGTTGGCGATCTCCTGGTGCGTCGGCCGATGGATCGCGAAGTACCCGTCCACCGCGACCTGTCCCGATTCGTCCGCGAGGCGGACGAGGTAGCGCGCGAGCCGGCCGCCGACGTCCTGCAGGGCGAGCGACTCGATCACCTCGTTGGAACGGCGCAGCCGCGCCGACAGGGTCTGGAGGATCTTGCGCGTGAGCGCGAAGTCCCGCGCGAGCAGGGAAAAGAGGTCGTCGCGCGCGATCGCCAGCAGCTCCGACTCGGTCAGGGCCGTCACGGAGGCACTGCGCGGCTCGCCCTCGAGCAGCGCCATCTCGCCGAAGAAGTCGCCCGCCTGCAGGTGCGTGAGGACGACCTCGCGGCCGTCCGGCGAATCGACGAACACCTTCACTTCGCCGCGCACGAGCGCGAAGAAGATGTCGCCCGGCTCGGCCTCGCGCAGGATCGGCGCGCCCGCCGCGACGTGGCGCACCGTGGCCAGCCGGGACAGTGCCTGTATCTGCGCGGCGTCGAGATCGGCGAACAGCGCGACCCGGCGAAACACGGATGAATCGATCACGACGTTTTCCCCTCTCCCGTCTGCAACAGGGAGCGCAGCCGGTCCAACGCTCGCGTGAACTCGGGCCCGCTCACGACCGAGCCCCCTGATTCTGACAGCAGGCCGCATGCGGCCGCCAGTCGGATTGCGTCCGACGAGCCGCGCCAGGGACCCGGCGAGCCCCGCAGGCACGGCAGCCCCGGGCCGGCGCCCCGCAGCACGCCGGCGAGCCGGAGCAGCAGCTGCGCCGCCGCGGCGCGCGCGAGCACGGCGTCCGGGCGCGCGCGGTGCGTGTCGACGTCCACGTCGAGCAGGCCCAGGGCGACGGCTTTCATCATGGGGCGGCTGTCACGGCGCTCGATCACGTCCGTGGCAACGGCGCTTCCCGTGACCCGCGCGTCCCGCACCTCCGGAAACATCCACCAGACGAGCGAAGCCGCCCCCGCGCGCGTCAGGCGGCGCGCCCGCGCGGCCTGGCGCTCGGACTCCGGCCAGTTCGACATCCGGAACGCCAGCCGCGCCTCGGCGGCCTGGTCGGCAAACCGGGGATCCTCGGAGGCGAGCGCGTCGAAAACCGAAACGGCCATGGCGTCGTCGCCGACCTCGAGGGCGAGGCGGCCGATGTTTGCGCGGGCGTCGGCGTCGAGCCCTCCGAGGGCGAGGGCCTCGCGGTCGTACTGCAGCGCGCGCTCCTTCTCACCCGCCGCGCACTCGACGCCAGCCGCTCGCACCAGGACTGTCGCCGACCGCGGATTCCACGCGACCGCGCGGGCGACCCCGGCGCGCGCGGCGTCGAACCGGCCCAGCGCCGCGTCGCGGTCCGCCTGCGCCAGCGTCTCCTCGGTCGCCTCGGCGAGCAGCTTCTGCGCCCGGGCGGCGAGACCCGGCCGGTCCGGCGCGAGCGAGGCGGCCCGGGCATACAGCTGGTAGGCGTCGATCGGAGAACCGGCGCGGGCCTGCGCCTCGCCGCAGGCGACGTCGAGCGCCAGCGTGGCGCCCGGCTTCGCGAGAGCAGCCTCGCAAGCGGGCAGCGCCTCGCTCGAGCGTCCGCGGGCGACGAGCGTCTCGATCTGTCCGATCTCCGCGGCGAGCGCCGACGGCCCGGACATCGGGCGCGCAAAGTCCTTCCCGGCACGGGTGACGTCGCCGGCGAGCAGCGCCTGCCACCCATCCTCGATGGCCGGGTCGAAGGGCCCCGTCAGCCCCTCGCGGGGATCGAGCGGGAAATGGTCGCGCGGGGCCGCGGGGGGCGCGCTCGCGCACCCGTGCGCCAGAAGAGCGGCGAGCGCCGCCGCGACGAGCGCGATCCGGGCTGCGCGCCAGCTCGGGCGGGTCGCGGCCGGATCAGGCACCCGGCGGATTGCTCTCCGGACGGATCGAAGCGATCGCGTGCTTGTAGATCATCTCCTCGCGCCCTTCGACCTCGAGCACGAGCGCGAACTTGTCGAAACGGCGCAGCCGGCCCAGGCGATCCTCGCCGGAGACCAGGCGCACGGTCACCGGGACGTTGTCCTTGCGCAGGTTGTAGAAGAACGAATCCTGGACGTTGATCGGAGCCTTGTTCATCGCGTCTCCCCTTCCCCCGTCCCGCCCACGAGGGCGAGAACAACATCGAGGGCCTCCCTCGGCTCGACCCGGTGCGCGTCGCGCTCGCGTGCGAACCAGGTCCTCTGGCGCTTGGCGAGCCCGCGCGTCGCCTTCACGATCCGCTCCTCCGCCTCATGCTGCGAGATGCGCCCGAGCACCCACTCGGCCACCTCGCGATACCCGATCGCCTGGAAGGAATTCGATTCGACCGGGAGGCCGCGGCCGAGAAGCCGTTGGACCTCCTCGTCCCACCCGCCGTCCAGCATCTGCCGGACGCGCATCGCGATCCTAACATCAAGCGCGTCGCGATCCGGTCGCAAACCCACCTTGACGACGCGGAAACGCTCGGACCAGCCGTCGCCCTCGCGCTCGCGCAGCCGCGCCGACGCGGGCCTTCCCGTGAGCAGCAGGATTTCGAGCGCGCGCAGCGTGTACCGGAGGTTCGCGACCGGGATCCGCGCCGCCGCGGGCGGATCGTTGACGGCGAGAAAACGGTGGGCCGCGGCGTGGCCCGTGCGTTCGGCCCATGCGAACAGAGCGTCCCGCAGACGTTCGTCGCGCGCCTCTCCCGGCGGCAGGCCGTCGAGCAGGGCCGAGATGTAGAAGCCGCTGCCGCCGCAGACGATCGGCAGCTTTCCGCGCCGCGCCACGTCCTCGACGGCGACCCGGGCCTCGCTCGCCCACCGCCCCGCCGAATAGGTTTCCTCGGGCTCGGCGACGTCGATCAGGTGGTACGGCACCTCCGCGCGCCGCGCCGCGGAAGGCTTCGCCGTCCCGATGTCGAAGCCGCGATACACGGCGAACGCGTCGGCCGACACGACTTCGCCCCCGCGGCGCAGGGCGACCTCGTGCGCGAGCTCCGTTTTTCCCGCGCCCGTCTCGCCGAACAGAACGAGCAGGACGGGCCGGCCGTCGCTGCTCACGGTCCCTCCAGTCCGCGCCACGCCAGGCGCGTCGCCGAGGGCAGCAGGTCCACGCGCGCGTCCGACCGCTCGTCCGTGCGCACGACCGGCACGCAGAAACGCGAGAGGGTGGCCAGCGTCTCCGGCGCGGGATGGCCGAAGCGGTTGCGCCGGCCGCAGGAGAGCAGGGCGACGCGCGGCCGGGTCGCGGACACGAAGGCCGCGGTGGTGGACGTGCGGCTGCCGTGGTGGCCGACCTTGAGCACGTCGATCGGAGGCAGCGCCCCGGCCGCGAGCAGCTCGGCCTCGGCGGGCGCGCCGGCGTCGCCGGTCAGCAGGGCGGCCCGCCCGTCGCGCGCGAACAGGGCCACGATGGACTGATTGTTGACCGCGTCGGTCTTGCGCGCGGGGCCGCCCGAACGCAGCACGTCGAGGCGCGCCCCTTCGCGCTGCCAGACGTCGCCGGCTTCGAGCACCCGGACCGGAACACCGCGCGCTGCGGCCGCCGCCGCGAGCCGGGCGTCGAGATCCCCCTCGTCCGCGCCCGCCGAGCGCCAGAGCTCCCCGACGGGAAGCTCCTCCACGACCGCGAAGAGCCCGAGCGCGTGGTCGGGGTGCGGATGCGTGAGCATCACCGCGTCCAGGCGCGTCACCCCCCGGTCGAGGAGCTTCGGCACCAGCCGCGTGCGCCCGAAGTCGGCAGCCATCAGATCGAACGGCCCTCCCCCGTCCACGAGTATTGCCCTGCGATTCCAGCGCAGGAGTATCGCGTCTCCCTGGCCGACGTCGAGCGCCTCGATCGAAAAGCCGCGCGCCGGGCCGCCGGCGCCCGGGGAAAGCGCCGCCACGAGGAACACGGCCGCCGCACCCGCCGCGGCCGGCATGCGCGCCCGCGCCGGTCCGAGGCCGGCCGCGACGAGCAGCAGCCCGACCAGGACCATCGCCCAGAGCGCGGGCGTCGGCCGCAGGAAGGCGCAGCCCGCGGCCCGCTCCGCGAGAAGCTCGAGGAACCGGCTGCCCAGGCCGAAGAGCGCGGCGAGCGGTCCCGCCGGGATTCCGACCGCATAGAGCCCCAGCAGGCCGCGCCGAGCCCGATCAGGGCGCCCGAGAGCGGGATCGAGAGCGGCGCGGTGATCCACGCGCCGGCCGCGACGAGGTTGAATCTCCAGAAGAGCACGGGCGCCGTGGCGCACTCCGCGGCCAGCGCGACCGCGAGGCCCGAGAAGAGCCACTCCGGCCTCTCGGGCAGCCGTTCCCGGATGGGCTTCGCGAACAGTGCGATGCCGCAGACCGCGGCGAACGTCAGCACGCTTCCCACCGAGAAGATCTGCTCGGGCAACGCCGCGAACAGGACGAGCGCCGAAAGCCCGATCGCCTGTGCGCCGGTGATCGGCCGCTCGAGCAGACGCGTCGCGAGAAGGATCGCGACCACGACACCCGCCCGGACCGCCGGTGGATTGGCTCCGCCGACCAGGACGAAGAGAAACACGGAGACGAGCAGGAGAGCGTCGCGCGGCTTGCCGCCAATGCGCAGCATCTGCAGTCCGAAGGCGACCAGACCGGCCGCGAGCACGACGTGCAGGCCCGACACGACGAGCAGGTGATACAGCCCGCCGCGCCGGTAACGGGCCACCATCCCCCGATCGAGCTCCGAGGTCCGGCCGAGCAGGAGGGCCGCGAGGGGCCCGCGCACGTCGCGCTCGAACGCCGGGCCCTGCCCCGCCGGCAGCCGCGAGAAGAGGAAGCGATTGGGCCACGTCAGCAGCGTGAGAAACGTGCCCTGTTCCCGCTCGACCATCCGCGCGCTCTTCACGGAGATGCGGTAGCGCGGCCACGGCAGCGGGACCTCCCGCACGGAGGCGGGCAGCTCCTCGAGCTCGAGGTGGCCGGTCACACGCACGCGATCGCCCCGGTCCGCCCCGGGCAGTGTCGTGGTCTGGCCCGAGACGAACACGACGGCCTCCGCCGGAAACGGAACCCAGGCGCCCGCCAGCCAGAGGCGCTCGGCCCGCAGCGTCGTGCGGCCGCGCGGAGGCTCGCCACTCCAGAAATCGGTCAGCATTCCCTCCAGGACGACGGCCTGACGGACCGCCGCGGAGGTCCGGGCAAACGCCGCGCGCGCCGCCTCCGCTCGCGCCGCGATGCGCGACGCGTCCCAGCAGGAAACCCGCCGCGAGCCAGAACGCGACGAACGCCAGGCGCAGCGCCGCGCTGCTCCGACCGGGACGGCCGAGCGCCGCCAGCGCGAGCCCCGCGACGCCAGCCAGCGCGGCCGCGCCCGGAGCCCCGCCGATGGACCACGCCCCCAGGAAGATCCCGAGCACGAGACAGACCGCCGCCCGAGCCGCCGGCGCCTCGCCTTCGGCGAGGACCGGCCGGATCACGCCGCCCGCTCGAGGGCGATCAGAGCCTCGACCCGGTGGGTCAGGGCGAAGAGGTCGTACAGCCGGGCGTCGCGGATCCGGAAACCGTCCGCGAGAATCGCCGGCAGGTCGCGCGCGAGCGTCGCGGGATCGCAGGAGACGTAGAGAAAGAGCGATTCGCTTCGCCGCGCGAGGTCGCGCGCCAGCTCCGCGCCGAGCCCCGTCCGCGGGGGATCCGCCACGACGCACGCAAAGCGCCGATCGTCCTCCTGGAGAAACCGCGCGAGGGTCGTGGGGCCCTCGATCTGCCAGCGCTCGCCGTCCTTCCAGCGCTCCTTGGTGCGCCGCGCATCCACGACGGCCTCGGCGTCGGCCTCGACGGAGACGACCCCGTGCCCGGCCTCCGACAGCGCGCCCGCGAAGAGACCGACGCCGCCGAAGGCATCGAGCGCGGTTCCGGGCGCCAGGCTCGCCCGCCGCGGCAAGGACGTCGGCAAAGAGCGTCGGAGCGAGGAAGCGGTTGCCCTGGAAGAAGCTGTCGACCGAGACGTCGAAGGCGCGGCCGCCGACCACGAGGTCGAGAAACCGCGCCCCGCGCTCGAGCATTTTCTTTCCGTCGGCGTCCACGATGCGGACCCCCTGGAAGAGCCCGGAAAGGGCGAGGCCGAGCTCCGCGGCGCGGGCCGGATCGCCGGAGACGGTCGCGCGCACGAGCCGGCGGTCCCCCGGCAGGTCCTCGAGGATCGCGAGCTCCGACACGGCGGCGCCGGTCGACCGGATGACCTCGCCCGTGCCCGGACAGCAGCGCCCGCGTCGAAGCCGCGATCGCCTCGCAGGCCGCCGCGGACACGACCCGGTGGGTCCCCGGGGCGAAATAGCCCGGCTCGCCCCCGGCCGCGTGGAGTCGCGCGCGCAGACGGTACCCCGCAGGCGACGCCGCGATCGGCAGCTCGCCGAACCCCGCCGGGTCGAGCTTGCCGATCCGCTGCATCGTTTCGAGAAAGAGCTCCCGCTTGGCCGCCCGCGCGGCCGCCGGCTCGAAGTGCGCCCAGTCGCAGCCGGCGCAGCCGGCGTGCGGGCCCTCCACCCGATCGGGCGACGGCTCGATGACCGCGCGGAGGCTGCCCCGCCAGAACCTTTTTCTCACCTCATACAGTGTTGTCGCGACGAGCTCGCCCGGCAGCGCGCCGTCCACGAACCCGACGCCGTCCGTGGAGCGGGCGATGCCCTTCTCCGGTCGGCGCGAGCTTCTCGATGCGGACCTGCCGGGCTCCGTCCACGCTCACAGCAGGCTCAGTCTCGGCAGGTCCAGCCGCTCGCGGACGCTGCGGCGGGTCAGCGCCTTCGTGGTCTTTCTCGAGCGTGGGCGGGTCCATGCGCGCGGCCGCGCCCGCCAGCTGTGCGGCGACCTCGCGGTCGAGCTCCGCGCGCTCGGCGTCGGGCAGGGCGGCGTAAAGCTCCTTTGCCAGTTTCCGGTCGAGGCGGGCGAGCGATCCCTCGATCTGCTCGGCCGTTCCGGAGGATGCCTGGAGCCGGGCGAGCGAGGCCAGGGTCGACGCGAGCGGGCCGTCGAGGTCGGGCCGCCGCGCGCGCGCCGCCTCGAGCCCGACGGCGAGGGCCTCGAGGACCGGCTTCGCGTCGACGTCGACGCGCCGCGCCCGGGGCGCCCTTGCCCCGCGAGGTCTCCGCGCGCCGTTCCCAGGCGCCGAGCACCGCGTCCCGGCAGTACGACAGCGAGTTGACCCGGCCGACGGCCTTGCGCTCTTCGCGGCGGGTGAACGCCTCGTCGATCCCGGCCTCGACGGCCTCGAGCGGCACGCCGAGCGCGCGCCACTCGCGCAGCAGCGCGAAGTCCGACGGCGAGAGCAGAAACGGGGTTCCGCGCCTTCGGATGAACGCGGCCTCGACCGCCTCGTAGTAGACCCTATCCTCCGCGGTTGCGCTCATCGATGAGACGCAGGCCTTTCAGGGTGAGGAGCGGATCGATCTGCTCGATCTTCTCGGAGCCGCCTCCGAAGAGCTCCGCCAGCCCTCCGGTCGCGATGACGCGGGGGCGCGCGGCGATCTCCTCGGCAATGCGGTCGATGACCCCGTCGACGAGGCTGAGGTAGCCGAAGTAGAGCCCCGACTGGATCGAGCCCGCCGTGGTCTTGCCGACGACTTTCTCCGGGCGGCGGATCTCGACGCGCCAGAGACGCGCGGCCTTCTCGAACAGCGCCTCGGCCGAGATCGAGATGCCGGGCACGATCACGCCGCCGGCGTACTCGCCCTTCGCCGTCACGACGTCGAAGGTCGTCGCCGTTCCGAAGTCCACGACGATGCAGGGGCCGCCCACCGCGTCGAGGGCCGCGACGGCGTTGACGATCCGGTCCGCGCCGACCTCCTGCGGGACTTCGTAGAGGATCGGCATCCCGGTCTTGATCCCCGGCTCGACGAACACGGGCTCCCGCCCGAGCACCTGCCGCAGGGCCTGCTTGAGCGAAAACTTGAGCGACGGCACGACGCTCGCGACGATGACGCGGACGGCGCCAGGCTTGCCGTCGGCCGCGGCCGCCAGGCCTGCCGACGACGGGCCGTCCGCGAGCAGTCCGCGCACCGACAGCGCGATCTCGTCCGCAGTCGCCTCCCGGCGCGTCGTGAGGCGCCAGTGGCGCACGAGCTCGTCCCCGCGCCAGAGCCCGAGCACGGTGTTGGTGTTGCCGACGTCGACGGCGAGCAGGGCCTCGCCCCCCGCAGGAGGGCTCACCATGCCGCCACCTCCCCGGAGGCGACGGTCGTCTCCCCCGCGTCCGTGGCGAGGCGCAGGAAGCCCGACGCGTCCAGTCCCACGTAGGCCCCCGTGATCTCTTCGCCGTTGCGCCGGATCGTGAGCCGGTCGCCGGGCCGGTGCGCCGCAACGAGCTCCCAGGCGCGCACCTCCTCGCCCCAGCGCGGCGCCGCGAGCTCGCGGTCGAAGCGGTCGAGCAGCGCCTGGAGCAGCGGCGCCAGGACGAGGGTCTTGCCGGTCTCCTGCTCGAGCGTCGTGGCATTGGCCACGCCGAGCGCCGAGGGCTCCCCCTTCACGTTGATGCCGATGCCGATCGCGACGTAGGTTTCCTCGCCCTGCGTGCGCGACTCCGCGATCACGCCGCCGAGCTTGCGCTTGCCGACGTAGAGATCGTTGGGCCACTTGAGCGTGATCGCGGCGCCGGTCTCCGCGACCAGGACCTCGCGCGCCCAGCGGGCGACGGCGATCGGCACCACCGAGAGCGGCTCGCCCGCCTCCGCGCGGCGGACGAGCGTCAGGTACAGGCCCTGCCCCGCGGGCGCTTCCCAGCGGCGCTCATTTCTGCCATAGGCCCCGGGCTGCGCCTCGGCTGCGAGGACGGTCGTGCGGAAGTCCTGGCCCTCCTCGAAGTAGAGCTCGATCAGCTCGCGGGCCAGTCCGTTGGACGACGGGACTGCGTGGAGGCAGATGCAGTTCTCGAGGACCCGCCACTGGTCCGGGTCGAGCCAGCCCTCGACGTAGGAGATCACGAGGCCGCGCCCCCGAGGGCGGCGCGCTTTTCCTGGAGCTCGCGCAGACGCTGCCGGTTCTTCTCGACGACGGCGGCCGGCGCCTTCTCGACGAAGGACGGCTTGCCGAGCTTGGCCTCGATCTCGGCGATCTCCGCGTCCACCGCCGCGAGGTCCTTCGCGATGCGGGCGCCCGCCTCCGGCGCCGCGCCCTGGGGCAGGCCCAAACCGAGGGAGAGCCCGGAGACGACGTCCTGGAAGCGCCCGGAGGGAGCCGGCACGAACTCCAGCATCGAGAGGCGTCCCAGGTGCACGAGCAGCGGGGCGAGCGGCTCGAGCGCCGGAATGACCGCCTTGCCGGGCGACTCCCGATCGATCGAGAGCGCCACGGGCTCGGTCGGCGAAGCGCCCCGCTCCGATCGGAAGTTGCGCACGCGCGTGACGATCGCGCGCAGCGCCTCGACGGCCGACTCGGCCTCGGCGTCGTTCCACTCTCCCGTTCCCTCGGGATACTTCGCCACGATCAGCGTGCCCGGGCGGCCGGTCAGCTTCTCCCAGATCTCCTCGGTCAGAAACGGCATGAACGGGTGCAGCAGCGCCAGCGCGCCCGAGAGGCAGCGGTGCAGGACGCCGCGCGCCGACTCCGCGGCCGCCGCGTCGTCTCCGTTGAGCACGGGCTTGACCATCTCGAGGTAGCCGTCGCAGAGCTCGTGCCACAGGAACCCGTAGAGCGCGCCCGCCGCCTCGTCGAACCGGAAGGCCTCGAGGTGCGCGTTGGCCGCCGCGGCCGCCGCGTCGAGGCGCGACAGGATCCAGCGGTCCGGCAGCGACAGCGCGCGGGCGACGCAGGTCCTCCGGCACGCTCTTGCCCTCGAGCTGCGCGAGCGTGAAGCGGGCGGCGTTCCAGAGCTTCGTCGCGAAGTTGCGCGAGCCGGCCATCCGTCCGCGCTCGACCGAAACCGTCGGCCCCGAGGACGCCGCGGAGGCGAGGGTGAAGCGCACGGCGTCGGCGCCGAACTCCTCGATGGCCTCGAGCGGGTCGATCACGTTGCCCTTGGTCTTCGACATCTTTTCGCCGCCCACGCGCACGAGACCGTGCAGGTGCACCGTGTGGAAGGGCGCCTTGCCGGTGAAGCGCAGGCCGGCCATGATCATCCGCGCGACCCAGAAGAAGAGGATGTCGTAGCCCGTGACGAGCACGTCGGTCGGGTAGAAGTCCGCGAGGTCCGGCGTCTGCTCGGGCCAGCCGAAGACGGAGAACGGCCACAGCTGCGAGGAGAACCACGTGTCGAGCACGTCCGGGTCCTGCTCGAGCTTGCCCGACCCGCAGGTCGCGCAGGCGGAGGGGTCTTCGTCCGAGACGGTGACGTGCCCGTTCTCGCAGGTGAACGCCGGGATGCGGTGGCCCCACCAGAGCTGGCGCGAGATGCACCAGTCGTGGATGTTGCGCATCCACTCGAAGTAGGTCTTGGCCCAGGCCTCGGGCGCAAAGCGCACCGTGCCGTCCTCGACCGCCCGGATCGCGGGGTCGGCCAGCGGCTGGATCTTCACGAACCACTGCGTCGAAAGGTAGGGCTCGATCACGGTGTCGCAGCGCTGGCAGTGGCCGACGTTGTGGACGTGCTTCTCGGTCGAGACCAGGCGGCCTTCCTCCTCGAGCCGCGCCACGACGCGCTTGCGCGCCTCGAAGCGGTCGAGCCCGGCGAAGTCGCCCGCTTCGGCCGTCATCTTTCCGTTCGGGCCGATGACGACCACGGCGGGCAGGCCGTGGCGCTGCCCCGACGCGAAGTCGTTCGGCGTCGTGCGCCGGCGTGACCTTGACGATGCCCGTGCCGAACTCGCGGTCGACCAGGATCGGGTCCTCGATGACCGGGATCCTGCGGCCCACGATCGGCAGGGTCGCCGTCCTGCCCTTCAGGGCGGCCGTCCGCGGGTCCTCCGGATGGATCGCGAGGGCCGTGTCCCCGAGCATGGTCTCGGGGCGGGTCGTGGCGACGACCGCGCCGCCCGGGACGCCGTCCACGTCGTAGCGGATCTTGTAGATCGCGCCGTCCGTCTCGCGATACACGACCTCGAGATCGGACACCGCCGTCTCGCAGCGCGGGCACCAGTTCACGACGTAGCGGCCCCGGTAGATCAGTCCGTCCTCGTAGAGCTTCACGAACGCGTGGCGCACGGCGCGCGAGAGGTCCTCGTCCATCGTGAAGCGCAGCCGGCTCCAGTCGAGCGAGCAGCCGAGGCGGCGCAGCTGGCCGAGGATCATGTCGCCGGATTCGCGGCGCCACTCCCAGACGCGCTCGATGAACTTTTCGCGCCCGAGGTCGCGGCGCCGGATCCCGTCCTTCGCGAGCTGCCGCTCCACGACCATCTGCGTGGCGATGCCGGCGTGGTCGGTTCCCGGCAGCCAGAGCACGCGGCGCCCGCGCATCCGCTGCCAGCGCGCCAGGATGTCCTCGACCGTCCGGCCGTAGGCGTGCCCGATGTGCAGCCGGCCCGTGACGTTGGGCGGCGGGATGACCATGACGAAGCGCGGCGAACCGGGGGCTCCCGCGGGCTGGAAACGGCCTTCCTTCTCCCACAGGGAGTACCAGCGCTGTTCGAAATGTGCCGGGTCGAAGGTCTTGTCCAGCGCCTTCGCCGGTTCGGCCGCAGAATCCATCACACGACTTTCAGGCATGAAAAAAGGGCTCTTCGCGAGCCCTTTCATATATCAGAAGGCCGGCCGTTTCTATTCGACGCCCGACTCGAGCTCCCTGATCCGCTGCTTGATGACGATCTCCGCGACGTCCGGGATCACTTCCCAGGCGATCTCGCGCACGATCCGCTCCGAGAGCCGCTCCACGACGCGCGAGGCGAGCCGGTCGAGCTCGTCGTCGGAAAGCCCGCCCTCGGGCCGCGAAACCGACGACAGCATCTCCTTCAGCTGCCCGATCGAGGTGTTCTGCGCCAGGACCTCGATCTCCGACGGGACCCCGCCGTCGTCGGACGGCGCGGGCGGCGCGGCGAGGATCGAACGCGTCTCGGCAAGATCGATCTCCGCCGTCCTGTCCTCCGGGGCGCGGGGGCGCGGTCGGATCCGTATCGCGGTCGGCCGGCGCTTCCGTCATGCGTCCGAGCGCCGCGTACTCCGCGGCGAGCGGGATCTGCTGCGTGGGCGCTTCGTCGGCGCGCTGGACCTCGACGTCGGGACCGGACGCGTGCCGCGACGCCCGAGTCGTCGGCGCCGAACGGGATGGGGGCCAGCTCCGGCTCCGGAGCGCGCGGCACCCAGAACGGCGCGGGCGCAGGCGGTGGAGGCGGGGCCGCGGACTCGCGCTCCTCGTTCAGCCACTCCGCCGCGGGAGCGGGCTCCGGACGCGAGGGCTCCGGGTCCGGCGCGACGTCGCCGGGAACGGATCCCGTACCCGGCTCCGTCGCGTCGCCGTATTCGAACTCCGGGATGCGCCTTCTCGAAGGCGGCGATGGCCGATTCGACGTCGACCTGCCCGTACTCTTCCTCGAACATGTCGGCGCCGCCGGCCACCGGGGCAGGCAGGCGGATGGATCCGGTGAAATCCTCGGGCGCAAATCCCGCTTCTCCGGCGGCAGGGGCGCCGCGGGCGGCGGCGGAGGCGGGGGCACGGGCGCCGCCATGGTCATCACGGGAATCGCCATCGTCGCGGCCGCCGGAATCTCGTGGGCCGGCCGCGCGAGGAGGGCTTCGACCTGCCGCAGGAGCTGCTGGGAGTCGAAAGGCTTGGAAACGATGGCGTCGCAGCCCAGCCGGTCCGCGCGGTCCCGGTCGAAGGGCTCGAAGGTCCCCGAGAGGAGCACCACCGGGATCCGGGCGGTGGCCGGATTCGCCTTGATGGCCTCGCAGACCTCGTAGCCGTTCTTTTCCGGCATGACGACGTCGGCCAGGATCAGGTCGGGCATCTCGCCGGACTCGATCCGGTCGAGCACCCGCTGACCGTTCGATACACAGACGAGCTCGTATTCGCTGTCAGAGAAGGTCAACTCCACGACCTTTTGAATCGTGAGGCTGTCATCGGCGAGAAGTATCTTCTTTGCCACGTTAACCTTCAGTAGGAGAGGAGGTTACACGCCGGCGGGAAATCTGTCAACTCGACGAGCCCCAAACCGCCGACAGATAACGTCCCGGGAGGCCGATGGCCGAGGCTTTCCGCGAGCCGCCGCGACGCCTCGACGACGCGCGCGAGCGTCACGCCCGTGTGAATCCCGAGGCCCTCGAGCAGGTAGACCAGGTCCTCGGTCGCGAGATTGCCCGACGCTCCCGGCGCGTACGGACAGCCGCCGAGGCCGCCGGCGGAAGCGTCGAACGTCGTCACGCCGCACTCGAGACCCGCGAACACGTTGGCGAGCGCGGTGCCGCGCGTGTCGTGGAAGTGCAGGGCGAGAACGCCGCGCGTGACGCCCGACTCGTAGAGCGCCTCGATCGACGTCGTAGACGCCGGCCGGAGTCGCGACACCGATCGTGTCGCCGATCGAGATCTCGTCGACCGCGAGGTCGAGCAGCTTGTGCACGACCTCCCGCACCGCTTCCGGCGCGACGTCGCCCTCGTACGGGCAGCCGAACGCCGTCGAGACGTAGCCGCGGACGCGGACCTTCTCCTCTTTCGCGCGGGCGATCACCGGCCGGAAGCGCTCGATCGACTCGTCCACGCCGGCGTTGATGTTCTTGCGGTTGAACGTCTCGGAGGCCGCCGTGAACACGGCGATCTCGCGCACGCCCGCCGCCAGCGCCCGTTCGAGTCCCTTCTCGTTGGGAACGAGCGCCGGGTAGCGCACGCCGCTCGCGGGATGGATGCGCCGGTACAGCTCCTCCGTGTCGGCCAGCTGCGGCACCGCCTTTGGCGAGACGAAGGAGCCGACCTCGATCGCCGGAAGCCCCGCCTCGGTCAGCCCGTCGACGAACGCGGCGCGCACCGCGAGCGGAAGCGTCTCCGCCTCGTTCTGCAGACCGTCGCGCGGACCGACCTCGTAGACCGTGACCCGTTCCGGCAGGTGCGGGCGCCGGATCGCGTGCTCCTCCCAGGGTTCCATGGCGCCCATTATCCGTCCGCCCCCGGCGCGACGATCTCGGCCAGCTCCACGCCGGCATCGACGAGGTCGCCTTCCTTGACCAGCAGGCGCTTGAGCAACCCGTCCTGCGGGGCCCGGATCGCGTGCTCCATCTTCATGGCTTCGAGCACGATCAGTACCATCCCCCGCTCGACCCGGTCGCCCGCGGCCGCGAAGACCTTGCGGACCCGGCCCGGCATCGGCGCGAGCAGGTCGGCCCCGTGCTCGCCTCCCGCGCCGGCGCGCGTCGCGGAACGCACGCGCTCGAACGCGTACGACGCGCCGTCGCACCAGACGAAGATCTGGTCGCCCGCGACCGCCGTGACGACGCGCGGAGCTGCCCGCGGCAACGGCGGGATCCGCGTCGAGCCGGATCTCCCGCGTGAGGCCGCGGTGGCGGAGCCGCACGGGCTTCACGCTCCTGCCCTCCACCCTGGCAGGCCGTCCCAGGGATCGGGCAGAACCGAGGCGGCGGACCCGGCGCCGTGCGCCGCCGGTTGCGGCCCGGACGCCGCGAGCGCCGCCGCGATCCACGCGGCTTCGGGCGGCTGCGGCGCGGCGGCTCCGGCCGGGAGCCGGCCGACGAGGCCCGTGTCGTAACGGCCAGAGACAAATTCGGGCGACGCGAGGACGGCGGCGAGCAGCGGCATGTTCGTCTCGACGCCGAGCACCACCCACTCGGCGAGCGCCCGCCGCGCGCGTCCGATCGCGGCGTCGCGGTCGGGGCCCCGGACGATCAGCTTGGCGAGCAGCGGATCGAACTCGACGCCCACCACGCTGCCCTCGGCCACGCCGGAGTCGACGCGCACGCCCGGCCCTCCCGGCTCGCGATCGACGAGGATGCGCCCGGTGCGCGGCAGGAACTCCACCGGGTCCTCGGCATAGAGGCGCAGCTCGATCGCGTGGCCGCGCGGGCGCAGCGTCCCGTCGCGCCAGGCCTGCGGCAGAGCGGCGCCCTGAGCCACCTCGAGCTGCGCGCGCACGAGGTCGCAGCCCAGCGTCTCCTCCGTGATCGCGTGCTCGACCTGCAGGCGCGTGTTCATCTCCAGGAAGTAGAAGGCGCCGGCCCGGTCCACGAGGAACTCGACCGTCCCGGCGCCGACGTAGCCGACGGCCTTCGCCGCGGCGACGGCCGCGGCGCCCATCGCGGCGCGCAGCGCGTCGCCGAGGGCCGCGCTCGGCGTCTCCTCGACGATCTTCTGGTGGCGGCGCTGCACGCTGCACTCGCGCTCGAAGAGATGGACGGCGTTGCCCCGCTCGTCGCCGAAGACCTGGAACTCGACGTGCCGGGCGCCGTCGAGCAGGCGTTCGAGATAGACCGTCTCGTCTCCGAAGGCGCCCGCGGCGACCCGCCGGCCTTCCGCCAGCGCCGCCGCGAGGTCCTCGGGCCGCTCGACGCGCGACATGCCCTTGCCGCCGCCGCCGGCCGATGCCTTGATGAGCAGGGGATAGCCGATGCGCGACGCCTCGCCCGCGAGGCCCGCGTCGTCCACGATCCCCGGCCGCGAGCCCGGGACCACCGGAACTCCCGCGGCCTCCATCTTCGCGCGCGCCGAAAGCTTGCCGCCCATCGCGTCCATTGCGGCGGGCGGAGGCCCCACCCACACGAGCCCCGCGCCGGCGACCGCCCGCGCAAAGCCCGCATTCTCGGAGAGGAAACCGTAGCCCGGATGCACCGCGTCGGCGCCGGACGCTCGCGCGGCGTCGAGCAGCCGCGGAATCGAAAGGTAGGTCTCCCCCGGCGCTCCCGCGCCGAGCGAGACCGCCTGGTCCGCCTGTCCGACGTGCAACCCGCCGGCGTCCGAATCGGAGTAGACGGCAACCGTCGCGATGCCCATCTCGCGCGCGGTGCGCATGACGCGGATGGCGATCTCGCCGCGGTTGGCGATCAGGAGGCGGGTGATCTTCATGGCATCCCGGGTGCGCGCCCGCCGGACCGCGTCATTTGGCGCGGCCCCGCGCCGTGGTCTCCCAGTCGGGCCAGATCCCGTACGTCTTCATCTGCTCGCCGAGGGTCCACCGCGGATCGGCGAGGATCTTCGCCACCTCGTCGCGGGTCTGGCGCGGCCCGAGGCGTTCGGGCGCGTTGGCGATCGCCATGACCGCGACCGCGGCGATGGCGGCGTTGCGGCGCGCGAGCTCGAGGTCCACCTTGTCGAACGTGTCGGAGGACGCGTGGTAGTCGGCGAGGTACCGGCCCGTCTCCTGGTTCGCGACGAGGTTGGGCACGCCCTCGAGGAGGAAATCGAAGTTGTCCGTCCCGAGGATCGCCTCTTCGTCGGCGCCGTCCGCGCCCCACGCGGCGACGGGAGCGAGCGCGGCCTTGACGCGGGCGTCGAGCTCCGGGCGGCCGTTGGTGAAGTAACCGACCGTCTTCCCGTCGCCGATGTCGTGGATCAGCACCGCGACGTGTCGATCGAGCTCCGCGCGGTGAGCCCGGACGTAGCCGAACGATCCGAGCAGCCCGACTTCCTCCCCGGTGAAGAGCACGAACCGGATGGTGCGTTTCGGCTTCGGGCCGGCCGCGATCGCGCGGGCCACCTCCACGACGAGCGCGCAATTGACGCCGTTGTCGAGCGCGCCCGTGCCGAGGTCCCATGCATCGAGGTGCGCGCCGAGCAGCACGATCTCGTCCGGTTTCTCGCTGCCCCGGATCTCGGCGACGACGTTGCGCGCCTGCCCGGGGCCGCCGACCTTGTTCCGGATGTCCAGAGTCGACCCGCGGCGCGGCGCCCGCTTCGAAGAGGCGGGCCAGCCGCAGGCCGTCCTCGCGCGCCAGCTGGGCCATCGGAATCGGCGAAATCGGACCCCAGGACATCGTGTGGCGGTACAGCAGGTCCCGCGGGCGTGTCGAGGTGAACAGTATGGCCGCCAGCCCGTGGTCCACCGCCGCCTGCATCGTCTCGGGGCCGAGCTGGTACTCGGCGAAGAGGTCGTCGAACGACATCATCGGCTTGGAGTGCACGAGCGCGATGGCGCCCTTCGCCGTCGCACCGAGCCGTTCGAAATCCGCGCGGCGCCCGTCCCCCACGTCCACGATGGCCGCGGTCACGGGGCCGGTCGTCGAAGGCGCGAGGCCGAGGGAGACGACCCGCAGCGGAAATTCGCCGGGCGAGACGACGGAAGCCGTGGCGGAGATCCCTTCCCAGCTCGCCGGGATCGGGTAGGACTCGAGCTTCACGGAATCGACGCCGGCGCGGCGGAACGCGTCCACGCCCCACTGCAACGCCTTCTCGTACCCGGCGCTGCCCGTCACCCGACCGCCGATCTGGTCGGTCAGGACGCGCAGGTCCTTCTCGAGGCGCGACGACGGCCCGGTCAGCCGCTCGATCAGGGCCGTCGCGTCCTGCGCCGGCGCCGTTCCCGGCCGCGACGGCCGCGAGCAGGGCGAGGCCGATCGTCCATCGCTTCATCGTCATGGGATCGCTCAGTTCGCTTTCGGCTCGGCCGCGGGGGGCGGCGCCGGCGGCGCGAGCGGCTTTCGCCGCGCGGCCTCGTCCTCGAACTGGTTGCCGCAGAAGTAGCACTTCACCTGGGCGCCCGGAAGCTCGTCCGGCCGCCACGCGAAGAAGGCCTTGCCGCACTTCGGGCACTCCAACCGGCGCTGAATTCCCTTCACTTGTCGATCTCCTTTGCCCACGACGGCTTGCGCTTCTCGAGAAACGCCGTCAGGCCTTCCTTCGCTTCCGCCGAGGCGCGCCGCTCCGAGATCGTGTCGACGGTCAGCGGCATCGCATCGTCCGGATTCATTCCGGCGACCTTTTCGATCAGCTTCTTGGCCACGCCCACGGCCTCGGGCCCCGCGGCCAGCAGCGACGCGACCTTGCGCCGCCCCGCCTCTTCGAGCTCGCCCGCGGCGACGACCTGGTGCACGAGGCCGATGCGGTGCGCCTCGCGCGCGTCGAACCGGTCGCCCGTCAGAAACAGGTCGCGCGCCGAGCGCGGTCCGATCGCCCGCAGCACGTACGGCGAGATGACGGCCGGGAGGATGCCGAGCCTGACCTCGGCGAGCGAGAAGACCGTGCCTTCCGCGGCGATCGCGATGTCCGCGGCCGCGACGAGCCCGACGCCTCCGCCGATGGCCGCGCCGTGCGCGAGCGCGACGACCGGCCGGGGACACGCGTCGATCGCGCGCAGCATCCGCGCCATCTTCTGCGCGTCCGCCTCGTTCTCCAGCCGCGAATAGCCGCCCGCCTTGCGCATCCACGTCACGTCCGCGCCGGCGCAGAAGGAGGGACCGTCCCCGGACAGGACGACGACCCGCACGTCCGGATCCGACCCGGCTTCGCCGAACGCGCGCGTGAGCTCGGCGATCAGACCGTCGTCGAAGGCGTTGCGGACGGCCGCCCGCGCGAGCACGACGCGCGCGACGGGGCCCTGCCTCTCGAGCCGCAGGCTCTCGTATCCGGATCCGCTCATGACTTGTCCGAAAGGTTGCCGGAGAGCGCGATCGGAATCGCCACGTCGCCACCCTTCAACCGGACGACCAGCCGCCCGGTCAGCTTGACCGCGACGTCGCCGCCGGAGACGACGGCCCCGCCCGCGGCCGAGAGGAGCGCCGCGTGGTCCACGTCGATCGGGAGCGTGAGCACGTTCTTCTGCGCGGGATGCAGGATGAGTCCCTGCGTGCTGCCCGAGCCCACCTCGTGCCCGTCGGCGAACAGCGTGTAGGTCATCTGCGCGATCTTCAGCGGGAACGCGAACGGGTTGCGCACGGAAGCCCGGGCGCTCGCCTCGCTCGAGAGCAGCGACACGTCGGTGAGGGCGACGTCGTCGAGGGCGACGAACTCGTTCATGGTGTCGCGGCTGCCGTCCACCTCGACGTCCTTCCAGCGGCGCGTGCCCGTCCATTCCCGCCCGGGGCTCGCGGCCGAACGCAGGCGGTACGTGAACCCGTCCGGCTGGAAGCGGTCGGCCCAGTCGGCCGGCACGTCGGCGTAGCGCACGACGAACGGGAGCACGAAGCGCCCGCCCGCGTGCGTGACGGTGCCCGCGATCGGCATCTCGGCGGCCGAGCCGTTGATGGCGATCGAGCCCTTGAACGGGCCGGCGGCGAGCTCGGCTTCCGGTCCCGAGAGCGTGACCGCGAGGTCCGTCTGGCCGTGGACTCCGAGCACGAAGCCGATGGGCGCGGGGGCCGCCGGCGTCGGGACGGCCGCATCCAGAACGAAGAGGAGGACTGCGAGGAAGGTCATGGGCTACATCCGGAAAATGCCGAACTCCGTGTCCGGGATCGGCGCGTTGAAGGAAGCGGACAGCGCGAGCGAGAGCGCCGCGCGGGTCTGGGCCGGGTCGAGCACGCCGTCGTCCCAGAGACGCGCGGTCGCGTAGTAGGGATTGCCCTCGGCCTCGTATTTCTCGCGCGTCGGGCGCTCGAACTCGTCGACCTCGGGCGGCGTCATCGCCGGCTTTCCGCCGCGGGCGAGCTGGTCCTGCTTGACGGTCGAGAGCACCGACGCCGCCTGCGGGCCTCCCATGACGGAGATGCGCGCGTTCGGCCACGTGAAGAGCAGGCGCGGGTCGTACGCCCTCCCGCACATCCCGTAGTTTCCGGCGCCGAAGGAGCCGCCGATGATGACCGTGAACTTCGGCACGGCCGCGTTGGCGACGGCGTGGACCATCTTGGCGCCGTCTTTCGCGATGCCGCCGCGCTCGTACTCCTTGCCGACCATGAAGCCGGTGATGTTCTGCAGGAAGAGCAGCGGGACCTTGCGCCGGGCGCACATCTCGATGAAGTGCGTCGCCTTGAGCGCGGACTCGGAAAAGAGGATCCCGTTGTTGGCGACGATGCCGACGAGGAACCCCGACAGGCGCGCGAACCCGCAGACGACCGTCGTGCCGTAGCGCGCCTTGAACTCCTGGAAGCGGGAGCCGTCCACGAGCCGCGCGATCACCTCGCGCACGTCGTAGGTCTTGCGCAGGTCGCGCGGCAGGACGCCGTAGATCTCCTTCGGATCGTAGGCCGGCTCCTCCGGCGCCTCGCGGTCGGCGGGCAGCGTCTTGCCGCCCCCGAGCGTCCCCACGATCGAGCGCGCGATCTCGAGCGCGTGCGCGTCGTCGTCGGCCAGGTGATCCGCCACGCCCGAGATGCGCGTGTGCACGTCGCCCCCGCCGAGCTCCTCGGCGGAGACCTCCTCGCCGGTCGCGGCCTTGACGAGCGGGGGACCGGCCAGAAAGATGGTTCCGGTCCCCTTGACGATCACCGCCTCGTCCGACATCGCCGGAACGTACGCTCCGCCCGCCGTGCAGGAGCCCATGACGACGGCGACCTGCGGGATGCGCATGGCCGACATCCGCGCCTGGTTGAAGAAGATCCGGCCGAAGTGCTCCCGGTCGGGAAACACCTCGGCCTGCAGCGGCAGGAACGCTCCGCCCGGAGTCGACGAGGTAGACGCAGGGCAGCCGGTTCTCCTCGGCGACCTGCTGCGCCCGCAGGTGCTTCTTGACCGTGATCGGAAAGTAGGTCCCGCCCTTGACGGTCGCGTCGTTGGCGACGACCATCACTTCCCTGCCCGCGACGCGCCCGATCCCGGTGACGAGCCCGGCGCCGGGCGCCTCGCCCTCGTACATCCCGTGGGCCGCCAGCGGCGAGAGCTCGAGGAAGGGCGACCCCGCGTCGAGCAGCGCGTCCACGCGGTCGCGCACGAACATTTTCTTCTGCTCGGCGTGCCGCTCGCGTCCCGCGCCGCCCTTTCGCGCCCGCTCCAGCTCCCCGCGCAGCCCGTCGACGAGCGCGATCCATCGCGCGCGACCGCTCCTGGAACTCCGGCGAACTCGTGTCGATGCGGCTCTCGAGCTGCTCCATTCGCCTCTCGGCCTTACGCCTGCGCGAGCTTCTCTTCCGCCGCCTTCCGGATGAAGTCGACGAGCGTCTGCGTGGGCGTGCCCGGCAGGAAGATCTCGCTGATGCCGAGGGCCTTCATCGGAACGATGTCCTTCTCGGGGATGATTCCGCCGGCCACGACGAGGATGTCGTCGCCGCCCTGCTCCTTCAAGAGCTTCAGGATCTCCGGGAAGAGGACGTTGTGCGCTCCCGAGAGAATCGAGAGCCCGACGACGTCCACGTCCTCCTGGACCGCGGCCGCCGCGATCTGCTCGGGCGTCTGCCGCAGGCCCGAGTAGATGACCTCCATGCCGGCGTCCCGCAGCGCGCGGGCGATGACCTTGGCGCCCCGGTCGTGGCCGTCGAGGCCGGGCTTGGCGATCAGGACGCGGATGGGTCGGGACATGCTCGGGCCGCAGTTTATCAGTCGATGATGGCGACCGGATCGCCCACCCGCAGGCGGGTCCCGGTCAGCGCTCGGGCAAAGACGCCGATCGCCCCCGACCGGCCGCGGGCGATCGCCGCGAGCAGGCCCGGGGCGCGCTCGGGCGTCTCGGCGTCGAGGCTCGTCACGATGCACGCATCGCTCGGCCGCACGATCTCGACCAGGACGTCGCCGATCCAGAGCTGGCGGCCGATCCACCGGTCCTCCTCGAAGGGCCGCCCTTCGGGCAGGTCGATGAGCACGTTGGCCCTCAGGCGAACCGGCTCCAGAGCGCCGCCGTACTGCTGCTCGAGAAACCGCAGCGTCGGCACCGACATGAGGTGGAGCGGCGCCGGATCGCTTTCGGCGTCGGGACGCACGCGCAGCCGCAGGGTCCGGCCGAAGCGGCGCGACACTTCTTCGACCCACCCGGCGTCCGAGAGCGGCACCTCGATGCCGTCCGGCTTCTTGACGCGAATCCACGGCCCGAGATCCGTGCCCCGCACCATCGCGTCGAGGTACCGCGCCTTGTAGCGCAGCAGGAACGGCGCGCTGCGCGCGTGCAGCAGGACGCCCTCGCGCTCGTCGTAGAGGTCGTAGACGCGGTCGCCCACCAGCCCCGAGCCTTCGACGCGGGCCTCGTCCGGGGCCTCGCCGCCGAGGGCGCGAAGCGGAAAGCGCCGCAGCCCGGCGAGCGCTCCGACGACTTCCGCGAGTTCCATTGTTTTTGAGGAGCCGAATGCTAGCGCACGGGCGGTTTTTCGACAATCCGCAGGATCCGGTCGTCGCCCGGGCGGGGCCGGCCGCGCCCGTCCCGGTTGCTCGTGGCCACGTAGAGCGCCCCGTCGGGCCCCGAGACGACGTCGCGCAGGCGGCCGTAGATGCCGTGCACGAGCTCCTCGGTCTCCAGGACCTGCCGCGGATTGGCCGGATCGAAACGGACGCGAATCAGCCGTTCGCCGATGAGCGTCGCGAAGAAGAAGTCGCCCTTGAAGTGCGGCAGCAGGTCTCCCCGGCAGAACGAGGCTCCCGACGGCGCCACCGCCGGCGTGTACTCGAGCACCGGCGAGACCATTCCTTCGCGGGAGGCGCGGTGGTGAACGACCGGCCAGCCGTAGTTCTTCCCGGCCTCGACGACGTTGACCTCGTCGCCGCCGCCCGGCCCGTCGAAGCCCGAGGGGCCGTGCTCGGTCTGGACCTGGAGCCCGGACTTCGGATCCCAGTCGAGGCCCTGGGAATTGCGGTGGCCGTAGGAGAACACGGGCGAGCCGGGGAAAGGGTTGTCGGCGGGTATGGAGCCGTCCGGGTTCAGGCGCAGCGTCTTGCCGCCGAGCGACTTCAGGTCCTGCGCGATCTCGCGGTCCGTCGCGTCACCCGTCGTGGCGTACAGCTTGCCGTCCGGGCCGAACCGGAGGCGGCAGCCGGCGTGGTACTGCGCGGCCGGGATGCCCTCGATGAGGACCGTGCGCTGCGAGAACGCGTCGCCGTCGTCGCGCAGCCGCACGATGCGGACGGCCGTGCCCCGTGGGGCGTCGTACGCGTACGCGAGGTACACCAACCGGGACGACACATAGTCGGGGGCGAGCGCGAGGCCCATCAACCCGCTCTCGCCCTTCGCCTCGACGTCCGGCACGACGTAGATCGGCTTCGGGTCGAGAACGCCGCGCAGGACGACGCGGACGCGGCCCGGGCCGCTCGGTCACGAGCAGGCGCTCGGCCGACGTGAACGCCATCGACCACGGCACTTCGAGACCCGAGACGAACGTCTCGATGCGCAGCGTCGTCCCCGACTTCGTCGACACGTCGCGGGCCGAAGCCACCTCCGGAAGCGCGGGACGGGCGCAGGCCGTCGCCGTCAAAGCAGCCGCCGCAAGGGCAGCGCCCGCGTGCCGCAGCGCGTTCAAGCGCGCCTCCGCAGCGGGAGCCGGGCCGCCATCGCGTCCCACGCGCGCCGCCGGTGGGAAATGCGGTCCTTCTCCTCCGGCGCCATTTCGGCGAACGTGCGGTGACCGCCCTCCGGAACGAAGATCGTGTCCCATCCGAATCCGCCGGCGCCCCGCGGCGCGCCGGCGATCGCGCCGGGTGTCTCGCCGCGCGCCGTGACCACCTCGCCGCCGTCGCAGTACCCGATGGCGCAGACCGCCGCCGCGCCGCGGTCCCCGAACCCGTCGAGCATCGCCGGAATCGCGGGGACGCCCGCGCTCTTCTCGAGCCACTTGACGAGCGCCCCGGGGAATCCGCCCCACGCGCGGATCGCGAGGCCGCTGTCTTCCACGAGCACCGGACGCCCGATCGCGCCGTACGCCGCGCGCGCCTTGGCCTCGACGATCTCCGACGGGTCGAGCGCCTGCGGCTCGGGAAGGTCGAGGTCGAGCCGCTCGATCTCGAAGCCGAGCCGCTCGGCCTCGCGCGCTTTCTCCTCCCGGCTCGTGACGAAGACGATCGGAAGCGGGCGCATGCCGCGATTCTGACACGCCCCGCCCGCCCGAAGCGGGCCGGAGCGACACTCTAGAATGAGCGCCCATGACGGCGCCCGAGAGAACCTGCCCGCGCTGCGCCGCCCCCCTGGCGGCGGCGGCCCGCTTCTGCCCGGCGTGCGGGCTCGGCCTTTCGCGCCTCTCGCCGGGAGAAGTGCTCGACGGCAAATACGAGATCCTCGACAAGATCGGCGAGGGCGGGATGGGCGAGGTGTACCGCGCGCGCCACCTGCATCTGGACGAGATCCGGATCATCAAGGTCACCAAGCCGGACTCCTCCGGGGCCCCGGCGCAGCCGCGCCGGTTCCAGGAGGAGGCGCGGCTGGCCACGCTCGTGCGACACCCGAACGTGGCCGCGCTCTACGACTTCTCGCGCCAGCCCGACGGCTCCTTCTACATGGTGTGGGAATTCATCGACGGCGTGACGCTCGAGCGCTGGCTCGAGAGCCGCGGGCCGCTGCCGCCCGACCGCGCCCTCGAGGTCGCGCGCCAGGTCCTCGCGGGTCTGGCGGAGATCCACGCGCAGGGCATCGTGCACCGCGACCTCTCGCCGGACAACATCATGCTCCGCGAGACGTCGGGCGGGCGGCTCCAGGCCAAGATCATCGACCTCGGCATCGCCAAGCGGGTCGCGTCCGAGTCGCTCCAGATGACGGGCACGGGGCTCTTTCTCGGCAAGCTCAAGTACTGCTCGCCCGAGCAGGCGGGCGCCCTGCCCTCCGGGCAATCCGTCGACGCCCGGACGGATCTCTACTCCTTCGGCGTCGTGCTCTACGAGATGCTCGCGGGAAAGGCTCCCTTCGAGTCGGCAACGCCCGAGGGCTACATCGGCAAGCACCTCCACACCGCGCCGCCCCCGCTCGACGTCGGCGGCCTGCCGAAAGAGCTCGGCGCGGGGCTGGCAGCCGCGGTCGCCAGGGCGCTGGAGAAAAACCGCGACCGGCGTTTCCGCGACGCCGCGGACTTCGCGGCGGCCCTCGCGCGGCTGCCCACGACGCCGCTGGCCGCGCCCGGCGGCGCCCGCTCCGACCCGCACACGCACCGCCCAACCGCGCGCGGGCGCTGGATGGCCGTTGCGATCCTCGTGATCGCCGCGGCTGCCGGCAGCTACGCGCTCTGGAAGCGCGAGACGCGCCCCGTCCGCGCTCGCCGCGTCGCGGTCCTGCCGACGCCGGCCGCGCCATCGCCCACCGCCGTCGAGGCGCCCGCCGAGCCCGCGGTCCCGGCTCCCCCGGCGCCCGCGATCGGCGGTTCGGTTCCCACGCCCCCGCACCCGGCCGCCGCAGACGCGGGCCTGCCTCCGGCGCAGGCGCGCCAGCTCATCGAGCTCTGGAAGGGCCGGGCCAACGAGCCGCGCGCGCGCCGGGCGATCGAGATCGCGCGGATGGCCAACCGATTCGTGGACGCCCATCCCGACGACCCGCTCTCCGACGAGATCGAGGAGTCCCTGCCGCCCTACCTGAAGTCCCAGGCGATGGCTTCGCTCGACGCCGCCGACCCGCTGCTCGCGGTCCTCTACTACCGGGCCTACAAGCAGCTCGACTTCGCGCGGGAGGACGCGGAGCTCGCCCGGCGCTTCGAAAAGGTCGCGCCACCGGAGTGACGCGGGGCACGCGCGTCTACTTGTTGCCGATCACCTTGTAGAGCGGCACCTGCGCCGAGAGACCCTTGAGCGCGAAGAAGCCGAGCTGCGCGCAGGAGAAGCGGTCGCCGATCGCCGCGTACGTGTCGGGGCCGATGACGACGTCGCCCGGCTGCGCGACGAACTCCTCGAGGCGGGCGGCGACGTTGACGGCATTGCCGAGAACCGTGTAGTCCACGCGGCGCTCGGAACCGATGTCCCCGACGATCGCCTCTCCCGTGTTCACCGCGATCCGGACCTCGAGCGGCGGCTCGCCCCGCCCGGTCCGCTCCCGGTTCCACACGCCGATCTCCTCCTGGATCTTCAGCGCCGCCGACACCGCGCGGTCGGCGTGGTCCGGCTGCTCGAGCGGCGCGCCGAAGAAGGCCATCACCGCGTCGCCGATGAACTTGTCGATCGTGCCCCCGCACGCGAAGACGGCGTCGGAAGCGAGCGTGAAGAACTCCGTCAGCATTTTCGCCAGGGTTTCGACCGGCGTCTTCTCGGACCACGTCGTGAACCCGACGAGATCGGCGAACAGGATGGTCACGACTTTCGTGCGCGCCGGCTTGATGTCGCCCGTGGCGCTGACGTCCGCGATGATCTCCTCGATGACGGCCGGCGAGTGGTAGCGCTCGAGGCGGCCGCGGATGCGCTTCTGCTCGAGCACGTGCTCGTGGAGCCGGGCCCGCTCGATCGCCACCGCGGCGAAGTTGGCGAGCGCCGTCAGCAGGTCGAGGTCCTGGCCCGAAAACGTCCCGGCGTGCAGCGGCGAATCGATGTAGATCACGCCGATGACCGCGTCGCGGCTCCAGAGGGGGGCGCACATCGCGGAGCGGATCTGCTGCATCCGGATGGACTCGCCGGCCTCGAAGCGCTCGTCGGCCTGCGCGTCCGAGGTGAGCACGGCCACCTTCTGCTGCACGACCATGTCCACGATGGTCCGCGAGTACGGAGCGCCGCCGTCGCCGGTCGGACGTTTGCCCGAAGCGAACCGCGAGACCGAAAGCTGCAGCGCTCCCCCTTCCTCGAGGAGCAGGAAGCCGCGGTCGGCCGGCAGGAACTCGAAGATCAGGTCCATGACCTTGTCGAGCACGGTGGCGAGGTCGTCGGCGGAGATGAGCGCCTTGGCCACCTGGACCAGGATCTCGAAGACCTTGTTCTTGTACGCGAGGTCGAGGACGACGCGTTTTCTTTCGGCGGTCGATTCCGAGATCGGGCCGCCCCGCTTCTCGAGGCCGAAGTCCTCGTTGAACTCGGCGATCGGCCGGATGCAGGTGGAGGTGGCGTCGAATACGCGCCCGCGGTCGCGACCCGGGACCGTGGGGTCGTCGCGGAAGCGGAGCACGAACGTCCCGATCACCGCGGCGTCGCCGTCCTTGACGGTCGCCGTCGGCACGAGCTGGTCGTTGACGCGCACGCCGTTGGTGGACTGGTTGTCGTGGATCACCCACGCCCCGTCCTCCTTCTTCAGGTAGGCGTGGCGGCGGGAGACGGAGAAGTCGTTGAGGACGATGTCGTTGTCGTTCGCGCGCCCGATGGACAGGACGTCCTTCAGGACGGTGAAGGTCTGCTGCCGCCCGTCGGCCTCGTAAACGACCTGAAACATGGGAGAACTCGAATTATAGACCCCGGTCAGCGCGCGTCTTCGGCGCGCACGACGAAACGGATGCGAATCGTCTTGCGCGACGCCACCGGCCCGGACGCCGTGCGGGCCGGCCGGAAGGTCCAGCGCCGCACGGCATCGGCCGCCGCGTCGGACATCCCGAGCGGCAGGCCCCGCACGACCTCGACGTCGGTGACCTTGCCGGCCGCGTCGATCGCGACCTCGAGCTCGACCGTCCCTTCGATCCCGGCGCGGCGCGCGAGGTCCGGGTACGCCGGGTCGACGCGGGTCAGAACCTCCGCGGCCGCGACGAGTCCGGGGGCGGGCTCGGGCGGGACCGCGGCCGCCGGAACGGGGGTGGTCTCGCTTTCCGGCGCGTCGTCCGCCTGCGGCTCCTCCTCGGGCGGCGGATCGCCTTCGAGATTCAGGATCGTCAGGTCCGCCAGGGGCTTCATCTTCTCGGGCGTGACGCCGGGCTGGCGCGGATCGGGGGGCACCAGGTCCACGCGCGCGGAGTCCACGAACGCGATGCCCCACTTCTTGTCGGCGAACGCGAAGTAGGAGTGGTCCACCGAGTGGATCGCAATCACCGTGCCGCGCGTCAGCCGCCCGCCGCGCGCGGCCAGCGGGTAGGGGGCGAGCGCGATGTCGGTGTCCTCGCCGACCACGCCGAAGACCGGCGCGAACGCGAGCAGGGTCTTGGCCCGCCGCTGCCGCGCGTCGCGGTCCGACTCGCGCTCGACCGCCACGGCGGGCAGATAGCCGCGCGCGCCGGCCTTCGTCTCCACCTCCAGCCATCCTCCCGATTCCGAGCGCACGCGCAGGGGCGCGCCCTCGGCGACCTCGGCGATCACGTCCGCCTTCGAGGACGGCGCGCGGCGCAAGTCGGCCCGTTCCGCGGTGGCGATGGCCGGCGCGTTTTCGCCGCCGTCGCCCGCGGATCCCTCGTGGCGGGGGTGCAGCAGGGCGAAGACGGCGAGCAGCGTCGCGGCGACGAGACCGAGGCCGGCGGCGAGGGGCCAGAATTCCGCGAACAGACGGCGGCGCGGCCCGGCCGGGGGCTCGGCGGCGCTCATCGCTTCGGGCGAATGTAGGTTCCGGTCTTGCCTTCGAGCGCTTCGGCCAGCGACTCGGCGCGGGTGACGAGGACTTCGTGGCCCCCCGCCTCGACGAAGCGGATCGCCGCATCGATCTTGGGCCCCATGCTGCCCGGCGGGAACTGTCCTTCCGCCAGCAGCCGCTTCGCGGTCGGCACGTCGATCTCGGCGAGCTCCGTCTGCGTGGGCTTGCCGAAATCCTTCGCGACCCGGTCGACGCCCGTCAGCACGATGAAGAGGTTGGCCGAGAGCGCGGCCGCCAGCATGGACGCCGCGTAGTCCTTGTCGATGACCGCTTCGACGCCGCGCACCTCGCCCTCGTCGGTGACGACGACCGGGATGCCGCCGCCGCCCGCCGCGATCACGATGTGCCCGCGGTTGATCAGGGCCGCCGCCACCTCGACGCCGCGCACTTCGCGCGGCTTGGGCGAGGCGACGACCTTGCGCCAGCCGCGCCCGGCGTCTTCGACCATGGTCCATCCCGCGGTCTTCTTCAGGACATCCGCCTTCTCCTTCGAGAAGAACGGGCCCACCGGCTTCGACGGCTTCAGGAAGGCGGGGTCCGCGGCGTCGACCTCGACCTGCGTCATGATCGTCACGACCTGCTTGCGGAACCCGGCGCGCGGCAGCTCGTTGTCGAAGGCGAGCTCGAGCAGGAATCCGATCGACCCCTCCGTCTGCGCCACGCAGAAGTCGAGTGTCTGCGGCGGAACCTTCCCGGCGGCCTCCTCGGCCTGCATGAGGATGTTGCCGACCTGCGGACCGTTGCCGTGGACGACGATGAGCTCGTAGCCCTTGCCGATGATCGGGATGAGCTTGCGGACGGCCTCGCGCGCCCGCTCGAGCTGCTGGCCGGTCGAGCCGTCGTCCTCGGGCGGCAGCAGCGCGTTGCCGCCGAAGGCGACGACGGCCAGGGGACGAACGAAAGAAAAGAAGGGTGTGGGGTTCACCGGGTCACGGCTTGAGGTCTTCGCGCACGAGCGGCATCGTCATGCAGCGCGGTCCGCCGCGAGCGCGCGAGAGCTCGTGCGCGGCGAGCAGGATCACGTACTTCTTGGAGGGTTTCCAGAGCTCGAGCTCTTCCTTGCCGAGCAGCAGGTCGGCCTCGTCGACGACCGTGTAGCCCGCGCGCGCGAGCTCGGCCGCGGTCGCCTCGTTGCGGTCGTAGATCAGGATGACGCCGGGCGCGAGGGCGAAGGCGTTCGCGCCGTCGGTCCACTGCTCGCGCCGTTCGGCGATCGGGTCCTCGCCGCCGCAGCGGATGGGCTTCAGGTCCAGCTTCTGGGCCTTCAAGGCGAAGAGCAGGTCCTTCTCGGAGGTCCAGGTGATCTCGCGCTTGGTCAGGTCGCATTCGTAGACGTCGGCCTCTTCGGCGCCGTCGGGCAGGATCATGGGGCCGTACACGAGGCACTCGTCCTGCGAGATCATCGTGAAGACCGTGTCGAGGTGCATGTAGGAACGCGCCGGCGGAATCGCGACGACCAGGATGCGCTTGATCGGCGACTTGAGCTTCTTGAACGATTCCGCGAGGCGCTCGATCGTCGTCTTCTCCGTGCGCTCGGTGTAGCCGATCGCGAGCAGGTCCTCGCGCAGCACGAGGACGTCGCCGCCCTCGAGCGTCGGGCGCATGCGCGCGTAGGAGGACGGCTTGCCGTAGTCGGCCGAGAACTCCTGGAACCAGAACTTGCCGCCCTCGGGTGTCGCGAACCGGGGGTGGAGCGACATGACGTATCCGGAGAGCAGCGGCTCGCGCAGGCGCGCCGGCGTGGCCATGGACGCCCGGATGGCCCGCTCGCCGACGACGACCAGCGGGTCGCGCTGGAAGAAGTAGTTCGGGATCGGCGGCAGAGCGTAGAGCTCCGAGGCCGCGGCCGCGATCTCCGGGGCCGGCTTCTCGATGCCCGGTGACGAGCGCGGCGGCCAGCTGCTCGGCCGTCAGGTCCCGCAGCCGGTAGTCCATGTCCGGGCCCCAGCCGAGGGTCTTGCCGAGGTCGTCCAGGATCGCGCCCCGCTGCTCCGGGACCTGGAGGACCTCCTCGAGCAGGTCCTGGATCTCGAGCACCTCGTCGGCGACGTAGCCCAGGACCTGCTGGAAGCGGCGGTGCTCCTCGCGGGCCCGGTTGCCATAGAGGATGTCGTCGAACAGCAGCTCCTCCATCATCGCGGGCACCATCCGGTCGATCTCCGGGCCGGGCAGGTGGACGAGGACGGACTTGAGCTTGCCGATTTCGGAAGTGACTCTGAGGGTCATAACGGGCTCTCGGAGAGAAGGGCGGATACTACAGGACGCCGGACGGCGGACGGAAGCTGGAACGGCAGGGGTCTTCCGCAACCCACTGAGGGCGCTGGCCCTATCCGGGCCCGGCGTCAGGAAGGCGGCAGCAGCGGGGCGATGGGAACTTCGACCCCCTCGATCTCGTCGGCCTTCTCGGCGATCGTTTCGAGCCGGGTGGTGAAGCGTTCGAACGCCTTGGAAGTCTCGTCGTACTGCTTCTGCGCGTTGACCAGGTGCCCCCCGAGCTTTTCGAGCGGGCCGCCGATGCGATCCCAGAGTCGCGAGAGGTCGGCCAGGTTCTGGTGGACCTCCTTGGCGTTCTCCTGCAGCGCGATGCCGCGCAGCCCGAGGGCCACCGTCGAGAGGTACGCGAACAACAGGCGCGGCGAAACCGGGATGACGCGCTTTCCCGCCGCGTAGTCGGCCAGCGCCGACTCTTCCCCGTCGGCCGCGATGTCCGCGTACACGGCCTCGGCCGGCACGTACATGAGCGCGAAGTCGCAGGTCCCGCTGGCGGGGCGGATGTACTTTTCCGCGATTCCGTCCACGTGCTTCTTCACGTCGCGGGCAAACTGCTGGCGCGCGCGCTTCTTCTCGCTTTCGTCCTCGACCTCGCGTGCGCGGCGGAAGTTCTCGAGCGGGAACTTGCTGTCGATGGGCACCAGCCGGTCCTGCACGAACACGACGGCGTCGACGATCACGCCGTCGCCGAGCGGATGCTGCGTCGCGAAGGATCCGGGCGGCAGCACCTGGGCGAGCGCCTGCTCGAGGAACATCTCGCCGAGCGTTCCGCGCAGCTTCGGCGGCTTCAACAGGTCCTCGAGCCGCGTGACTTCGCCCGCGAGCTTCTCGATCCGCTGCGAGGTCTCGTGCAGCCGTCCGAGCCGCTCCCCCACCTCCTGGAGCAGGTGGCCGGAGCGGCCGAGGTGCTCCGCGATGCTCTGCTGCCCCGAGTCCAGGCGCTTCTCGACGCCCCCGACGCGAGCCTCCATGCCCCGGCGCAGCTCCTCGAAGCGCCGGTCCACGGACTGCGCCGCCTCGCGGGTCCTGGCCGTCTCGGCGAGGACCTGGTCGAGCCGGGACCCCGACTCCCTGGAGCGGGCCAGGAAGAGGTAGACCGCGGCCGCTCCGAACGCGAGGATCGCGAGCGCCAGGCCGATGAGGACGGTTCCGGAGGCCATCGACTACAGGATAGCCCCGGAAAGGACAAATGATGTCCGTGCGCAGCGGTTAGAATCGTGGGATGCCGCCGCTGGACGGACCGAAGGACAAGCCGAAGAAGAACCGGGAGGACCAGGAGGTCGACTACCTCATGTGCTCCCAGTGCGGCACGCCCTGCTACGTCTTCGAGATGGAGGGCGACCGGATCCAGGAGGCGATGTGCCTGACTCTGCGGCAACGACGAGATCTCGCTCTTCAACATCGGGGAGGGCGGACCTGAAGATGAGTGAGGGCTACGTCAATCCTTTGACGGAGCGCTACGCCTCCGCGGAGATGTCCGCGGTCTTCTCCCCCCGCTTCAAGTTCGAGACCTGGCGCCGGCTCTGGCTCTGGCTGGCCGAGGAAGAGCGGCGCCTGGGGCTGCCGATCCCCGAAGAGGCCATCGCGCAGATGGGCGCGCACCTTTCCGACGTCGACTTCCAGGCCGCCGCCGCCGAGGAGGCGAAGACCCGCCACGACGTGATGGCGCACGTGCACGTCTTCGGCGCCGCCGCGCCCGCGGCGAAGGGCATCATCCACTGGGGCGCCACGTCCGCCTACGTCACCGACAACACCGACCTGATCCAGATGCGCGAGGGGCTCGCGCTCGTCGAGAGGCGCCTGGTCGCGACGCTGCGCAAGCTGCGCGCCTTCGCGCTCGCGCACCGCGACCTGCCGGCGCTCGCCTACACGCACTTCCAGCCCGGGCAGCCCACCACCGTCGGCAAGCGCGCGACGCTCTGGGCCTCCGACCTGCTCATGGACCTCGAAGAAGTCCGCGCCGTCGGCGCCGGACCTGCGCTTTCTCGGCGCCAAGGGCGCGACCGGCACCCAGGCCTCCTTCCTGCGCCTCTTCGAGCGGCGACTCGGCCAAGGTCGAGGAGCTCGACCGCGCGCTGGCGGCCCGCGCGGGCTTCGCCCGCCGGCAGCTCGTGTCGGGCCAGACCTACTCGCGCAAGCAGGACGACCGCGTCGTCCACGCGCTCTCGGGCCTGGCGCAGTCCGCCCACAAGATCGGCTCGGACCTGCGCCTGCTCCAGCACGAGGGCGAGCTCGAGGAGCCGTTCGAGAAGTCGCAGGTCGGCTCCTCCGCGATGCCGTACAAGCGAAACCCGATGCGGGCCGAGCGCGTCTGCTCGCTCGCGCGCCACGTGATCGCGCTCTCGCTCGACACCGCGATGACGGCCGCCACGCAGTGGCTCGAGCGCACGCTCGACGACTCCGCGAACAAGCGCATCGCCGTGCCCGAGGCCTTCCTCGCGTCCGACGCGATCCTGATCCTGCTCGAGAACGTCGTCGGCGGGCTCGTCGTCCACGCCGAGGTTTCGGCGCCGCAAGCTCGCGGCCGAGGCGCCGTTTCTCGCGACCGAGAACCTGATGATGGAAGCCGTGCGCCGCGGCGGCGACCGGCAGGAGCTGCACGAGCGCCTGCGCGTCCACGCCCGCGCCTCGGCGGACGCGCGCGCCGCGACGGGGGCGCCGGCGGACCTGTTCGAGCGCCTGGCGGGCGATGCCGCGTTCGGTCTCTCGCCCCGAGCAACTGCGCGCCGCCGCTGCGCCGGACAAGCTGATCGGCCGGTCCGCCGAGCAGGTGGAGGCCTTCGTCCGCGACGAGCTCGATCCCGCGCTCGAAGGCGCCGCCGCCGCGCAGAGCGCGCCCGTGCGCGTTTGAGATCCGCGCGGGCGACTCTCCCGCCTGCTCGTCCTCGCCTGCCTGCTCCCCGCTTCCTGCGCGTCTTCCCACACGTCCAACCGTCCCGTCTCCCATCCCATGGCGCCGGAAGAGGCGACCCGGGGCTGGAGCGAGGAGGGCCTCGCGTCCTGGTACGGCGGCGACGACGGCTTCGAGGGCAAGCCGACGGCTTCGGGCGAGATCTACGACTCGTCGAAGCTGACCGCCGCGCACCGGGATCTGCCGCTCGGCACCGTCGTCGAGGTGACGAGCCTCGACAACGGCCGCGTGGCGCGCGTCCGCATCAACGACCGCGGCCCCTTCGTCAAGGGGCGGATCATCGACCTCTCGCATGCGGCGGCGCAGCAGATCGAGATGATCGGCCCCGGCGTCGCGCGCGTGAAAATCGTGGTCGTCGTCGAAGGCGTCGAGACCGAGGCCGTCTCGCCCACGGGCCTCTGGGCCGTGCAGGTCGGATCCTTCGCCGAGAAGGAGCGCGCCGACAAACACGCCGCCCGCGTGCGCGCGGCGGGATTCACCGTCTTCCTCGAGCCCTACGAGGGTTTGACGCGTGTGAAGGTCGGACCGATCGACTCGCGCGGCGACGCCGAGAGCCGGCTCGCCAGCCTCGAACAGGCCGGGTTCGAAGGGATCGTGGTGCCGACCAGCAAGTAGAATCCGGCCTCCATGAACGCGGCCATCTCCTGCACCGGCCTCAAGAAGCACTACGGCGACGTCAAGGCGGTCGACGGCCTCGACCTCGAAGTCCGCGCCGGCGAGTGCTTCGGCATGCTGGGCCCGAACGGCGCCGGCAAGACGACGACGATCGAGATCCTCGAGGGCCTCACGGTCCCGGATGCCGGCGAGGTGACGATCCTCGGGCGGCGCTGGGGCAGCCACGAGCGCGAGCTGCGCGAGCGCCTCGGCATCTCGCTGCAGGAGACGCGCCTGACCGAGAAGCTCACCGTCTTCGAGACGCTCTCGCTCTTCCGCTCCTTCTACGTCCGCGGACGCGACCCCGAGCAGCTGATGGCGGACCTCTCGCTCGAGGAGAAGCGCGACGCGCGGGTCGGCAAGCTCTCGGGCGGCCAGCGCCAGCGCCTCGCCGTCGCCTGCGCGCTCGCGGGCGACCCCGAGATCCTCTTTCTCGACGAGCCGACCACGGGCCTCGACCCGCAGAGCCGCCTGCAGCTCTGGGAACGGATCGCCGCCTACAAGGCCGCCGGCCGTACGGTCCTGCTGACGACGCACTACATGGAGGAGGCCGAGCGCCTCTGCGACCGGGTCGCCGTCGTCGACCACGGCAAGATCATCGCCCAGGGCTCCCCCGAAGACCTCATCGCCGGTCTGCACGCGCCGCACATCATCGAGTTCTCCACGGACCCCGCGGTCTCGGACGAGCTCCTCGCGAAGATCCCCGGCATCGGCGAGCGCCGCCAGCGCGACGGGCAGTGGTTCCTCGCGGCGGCGTCGCTGGCCCAGGCCGTCCCCGCGCTGCTCGCCGCGCTCGACGACGCGGGGGCCAGGCTCGTCTCCCTCTCGACGCACCAGGCCACGCTCGAAGACGTCTTCATCTCGCTGACGGGCCGGGAGCTGCGCAATGAGTGAGCGCCAGCATCCGCTCGCCGCGCTGACGCGCACGCGCATCCTCGAGTTCGTCCGCGAGCCCGAGGCGCTCTTCTGGGTGTTCGCGTTCCCGATCCTGATGGCGCTCGTCCTCGGCTTTGCGTTCCGCGACCGGCCGCCCGACCCGGTCCCCGTCGGCGTCGTCGAGGGATCCGTCTCCAGGGAGATCACGGACGCCCTCGGGGCATCCGGGACGGTGAAGCCGTCGGCCTACGGCACCCTGGCCGACGGGCTCGAGGCGCTGCGCACGGGAAAGATCGCGCTGCTCGTCGAGCAGACCGACGCGCTGACGTATCACCTCGACGCCACGCGGCCCGACGCCCGCATCGCACGGCTCGAGGCGGACGCCGCGATCCAGCGGGCGCGTGGACGCCTGGATCCGTCGCCCGCCCGCGAGGCGCTGATCCACGAGAAGGGATCGCGGTACATCGACTTCCTGCTGCCCGGCATCCTCGGCCTGAATCTCATGGGCACGGGCATCTGGGGCATCGGGTTCTCGATCGTCAACGCGCGCCTGAAGAAGACGCTCAAGCTGATGGCCGCGACGCCGATGCGCAAGAGCGACTACCTGCTCGCCCAGATGCTCTCCCGGTTCGTCTTTCTCATCGGCGAGGTCGGCATCATCCTCGCCTTCGGCGTCACCGCCTTCCAGGTCCCGATCCGAGGCTCGCTCGCGGTCCTCGGCGTCGTGACCATCCTCGGGGCGCTCTGCTTCGCCGGGCTGGGCCTGCTGACCTGCGCGCGCGCCCGAACGCTCGAGGCGGCCAACGGCCTCATGAACCTGATCATGGTGCCGATGTGGCTGCTGTCCGGGGTGTTCTTCTCCTCCGCGCGGTTCCCGAAGGCTGCGCAGCCGCTCATCCAGGCGCTGCCCCTGACCGCGCTCAACAACGCGCTGCGCGCCGTGATGCTCGAGGGCCGGAGCCTGCCGGCGATCGGGACGGAACTCGCGGTCATCGCCGCCTGGGGCGTCGTCTCCTTCGCGCTGGCCCTGAAGATTTTCCGCTGGCAATAGCCGGCCGTCCGCGGGATATCCTTTCCGCTCCATCCCCATTCCGTCGGTGACTGCGGAGGTGCCGTGCTCGAAACCCTCATCGTCAACCAGACCGAGGTCCCGCGCCTTCTCCCGATGAAGGATTGCATCGAGGTGATGGCGCGCGCCTTCGCCGCGCTCGTGCGCTCCGAGGCCACGATGCCGCAGCGCCAGATCGTGTGGCTCAACGACCGATCGGGGGCCCTCGGCCTGATGCCGGCGCACCTGTCCGGGCTCGGGGCGCTGGGACTCAAGGCCGTCACGTTCTTTCCGCGCAACGAGGGCACCGAGCTCGACTCGCACCAGGGCGCGGTCCTGCTCTTCGAAGCGGGACGGGGCCGTTTGCTCGCGATCATCGACGCCACGTCCCTGACCGCGGTGCGGACGGCGGCCGTGAGCGGCCTGGCCACGCGCCTGCTCGCCCGCGAGGACGCCGGCGACCTCGCGCTCGTCGGCTCGGGCGTCGAGGCGCGCACGCACCTCGAGGCGATGCTCGCCGTCCGCAAGCTGCGCCGCATCCGCGTCGCGAGCAAGACGCGCGAGCGCGCGGAAGTCGTTCGCCGAGCGCGAATCCGGGCGCCACGGCATCACGGTGACGCCCTGCGCGACGGTCGAGGAGGCGGTCACGGGCGCCGACATCGTCTGCACGGTCACCTCGTCCCGCGAGCCGGTGCTCCTCGGCGAGTGGCTCTCGCCCGGCGCGCACGTCAACGCCGTCGGCTCGAGCGTGGCCACCGCCCGCGAGCTCGACACGTTCGCCGTGCTGCGCTCGCGGTTCTTCGTCGACCGGAAGGAGGCCGCCCTCGCGGAAGCCGGGGACTTCCTCATCCCGAAGGCGGAAGGCGCCATCGACGACACGCACATCCGCGCGGAGCTCGGACAGGTCGTCGTCGGCGCGGTGGCCGGGCGCCTCGCGCCCACGGACGTGACGGTCTTCAAGTCGGTCGGTCTCGCGATCGAGGACGTCGCCGCCGCGCAGCACATCTACTCGAAGGCCCGCGGCTCGGGCTTCGGCAAGTTCGTGGAGTTCGGCGGAGGCCGCCACGAAGCCGACTGAGCCGGTTCGAGCCATCGCCCCGATCGGGCTCGAGGAGATCCGCGCCGCCCGCGCGCGCATCGCCGACTCCGCCATCCGCACGCCGCTCGTGCGCCTGGACGCCGACGCCCCCGGCGAGATCTTCCTGAAGCTCGAATGCCTCCAGCCGATCGGCTCGTTCAAGCTGCGCGGCGCCGGCAACGCGATGGCGCTGGCGCCGCGGGATTCGCTCGCGCGCGGCGTGTACACCGCTTCCGCCGGCAACATGGCGCAGGGCGTCGCCTGGAACGCCCGCCGCCTCGGCATCCCGTGCACGGTCGTCGTTCCGGATCACGCGCCCGCGGCGAAGCTCTCGGCGATCGAGCGGCTCGGCGGCCGGATCGTCAAGGTGCCCATGGAGCGCTGGTGGCAGGTGCTCGTGGAGCACCACTACCCCGGCCTCGAGGGCCTTTTCGTGCACCCGGTGTCCGATCCCGCCGTCATCGCCGGCAACGGCACGATCGGCCTCGAGATCCTGGAGGACCTGCCGGACGTGGACGCCGTGCTCGTTCCGTAGGGCGGCGGCGGACTGTCGTGCGGCATCGCCTCGGCGCTGCGCGCGCTCGCGCCCTCGGCGAGAGTCTTCGGATGCGAGGTCGAGACCGCGGCCCCGCTCGGCGCATCGCTCGCGGCCGGGCGGCCCGTCGCGGTCGACTACACGCCGAGCTTCGTGGACGGGATCGGAGCGCGGGGGTTGCTGCCCGAGATGTGGCCGCTCACCCGGCAGCTCATCGCGGGATCGCTCGTCTCTTCGCTCGACGAGGTCGCCGCGGCCCTGCGCCTGCTCGTCGCCCGGGCGCGCGTCGTCGCCGAGGGCGCGGGCGCGACGTCGGTGGCGGCCGCGCTCGCGGGCACGCGCCGGCGTCCGGCAAGGTCGTCTGCGTCGTCTCCGGCGGCAACATCGACGCCGGCGTGCTCGCGACGATCCTGGGCGGCGAGACACCCCCACGGCTCCGGTGGTGCCGTAGGGGCGGGGCTTGCCCCGCCCGGGCGACCGTCGCGACGAAGCAGATGTTTCGCGGTTAGTCGCCCGGGCGGCCCAAGGGCCGCCCCTACGGCACCGAGTCAGTACGCGCGCGGCGCGGCGTCCCGCTTTCGTTCCTCCAGCTCCTCCAGCGTCTTCGGCCAGTCGCCGCGCAGCAGCTGCGACAGCGCGCGGTCGGCGAGCAGCTTTCCGCCCGTCTGGCAGGTCGGGCAGTAGTTCGCCTCGTTCTCCGCGTAGACGATGCGCTGGACCGGCGTCCCGCAGACGGGACACGGCTTTCCGTAGCGGCCGTGCACGGCCATCCCGTCCCGGAACGCGGTCACCTTTTCCGGAAAGCCCGCCGCGGCCTCGGCGCCGAGCCGCTCGGTCCACTCCGAAAGAACGGTCCGCGTCGCCCCGTGGAGCGCCGCGATCTCCGCCTCCGAGATCCGCTGCGTGAGCTTGCCGGGAGAGAGCCTGGCGCGATGGAGGATCTCGTCCGAGTAGGCGTTGCCGATGCCGGAGAAGAGCCGCGGGTCGGTCAGCGCGCGCTTGAGGGTGTGGTTCTCCCGCGTCAGCGCCGCGCGGAACCGGTCGAGCGGCGCGTCGAGCACTTCGATGCCGCCGCGGTCGAACTCGTCGAGCGCCGCCCGGCCGGCCACGAAGTGCAGCGAGGCGCGCTTCTTCGTGCTGGCCTCGGAGAGGACGAGCGATCCGTCCTCGAAGTCGAAGGCCGCGACGGCGCCGCGTCCGCCCACCTTGCCGGCCTTCTTCTTCCAGTGCAGCCGGCCCGCGACCATGAGGTGCAGGACCAGGAACCGCTCGCCCTCGAGAGCGAGCACGATCCGCTTGCCGATCCGCGCGAGCCCGAGGACCCTGCGGCCTTCCGCCTCCTTCAGCGGCGGGGCGATCGAGCGCAGCAGGAACGGGCTGCCCAGGCGCACCGCGACGAGGCGCTTGCCGACGACCCGCGGCTCCAGCGCCGCGAGGTACGCCAGGATGTCCGGCAGCTCGGGCATGGTCCAAGCTTAGCCCGACGCATATAAGCTAGGCGCATGTGGTACATGGCAGTTCTCGTCCGCGGCGCGCACGTCAACGGCGTCCTCGACGACGAGCGGCTCGGGGACATGCTCTATTGCCTCGTCGAGGCCACCGACGCGGAGGGCGCGCACGAGCGCGCGCTCGACCTCGGCAAAGACGCCAGCGATACCTACGAAGACGAGGACGGCACCTCGGTGACGCTCGCCTTCCTCGGCCTGGCCGACCTGACCGAGATCGCCGCCGACACGCTCGCGCACGGCGTCGAGGTCTACAGCCAGCTCATCCCCAAGTCGCCCGCGGAGATGGTCGTCGAGAAGGAAGAGCTCACTGTCTTCGAGGCCGACGAAGGCGAGGACGAAGACGGCGACGACGAAGAGGACGACGCGGAACACTCCGCCTGAAACAGGGTCGAGGGTCGGCGCCTACGCCAGCTCGGCCGGCGGCTTGGTCAGCAGCCTCCCGCGGCGCGTCTGGCGCTCGAGGGCGAGGCGGACGAGCTCGTCGAGCAGCGCCGGCAGCGGGACGCCGCTCGCCTCCCAGAGCTTCGGGTACATCGAGATCGCGGTAAATCCAGGCAGCGTGTTGATCTCGTTGATGAGGACGCGGTCCGTGCCGCGCTCGAGAAAGAAGTCCACGCGCGCCATCCCGGACACGCCGCAGAGGCGGAAGACGGCGACCGACAGGCGCTGCGCTTCCTGCGCGACGGCCGGCGACACCGGCGCCGGGATCAACAGCTGCGCCTTGTCGTCGCGGTACTTGTCGTCGTAGTCGTAGAACTCGTGGCCGGGGACGATCTCGCCCGGGATGGACGCGCGCGGCTGCTCGTTGCCGAGCACCGCGCACTCGATTTCGCGCGCGTCGATGCCCTCTTCCACCAGGGCGCGCTCGTCGTACTTGAGCGCGACCTCGACCGCGGCCGCCAGGTCCGCGGCCCGCTTCACCTTCGTGACGCCCACCGACGAGCCGCCGTTGGACGGTTTCACGAAGACCGGCAGCGGCAGCGCGGCGGCGAGCGGCGCCTCGTCGGCGCTGCGCAGGACGACCGCGCGCGGCGTCGGCAGCCCCGCGTCGCGCAGGACCGCCTTGAAGACCGCCTTGTCCATGCCGACGGCCGACGCCGTGACGCCGGCGCCGACGTACGGCACGCCGAGCGTCTCGAGGAAGCCCTGGAGCGCGCCGTCCTCGCCCGTGGTGCCGTGGATGATCGGAAAGACCACGTCGATCGCGGCCCGGGGCGATCTCGGCCGGAACCAGCGCCTCGCCACCGGCCGCCCCCGCGCCGCCGCGAAACCGCTCGGGCACCACGCCCGTCGC
Organism: uncultured Acidobacteriota bacterium; assembly: GCA_963843325.1. Lineage (GTDB taxonomy): Bacteria > Acidobacteriota > Thermoanaerobaculia > UBA5066 > Gp7-AA6 > DAHUXD01. The sequence goes on along the minus strand of CAWJKC010000007.1, from coordinate 359,273 downwards.
GAGCAGCTTCGCGGACTCCTCGGGTTTCAGGAACCGGCCGTCCTCGCCGACCGCGAGCGGGATCACCTCGTAGCGGGCGGGGTCGAGCGACCCGACGATCGTCCGCGCCGAGATCCGCGACACCTCCCGCTCGACCGAGCGGCCCCCGTAGAGAACGGCGACGCGCGTGCGCTTCACCAGGTGACCACTCGGACTTCCTCGATGGCCGGGACCGCGCGCAGCAGCGCGAGCGCCGCTTCCGAGGGCGCCGTATCCACGGCGATGACGGCAGCAGCGCGGGCGCCCGGGCCGCGCGCGAGGGAAAAGTCGGCGATGTTGACCGCGGCCCCGCCGAGGATCGTGCCGACGCTGCCGACGACGCCGGGCACGTCGCGGTTGCGCAGGAAGACGATCGTCCCCTCCGGCCGGAACTCGAGCGGCAGACCGTCCACCTCGACGACGCGCGCGTCGCTTCCCGTGAAGAGCGTCGCGCTCGCGCCCGTGGCCTTCGACGCGCCCGAGAGCGTCACGCGCAGCGAGCGCGCGTACGTCCCCGGCTCCTCGTGGCGCGTCTCGGAGACGGCGAGCCCCCGGTCCTGGGCGACGAAGAGGGCGTTGACGTAGTTGACCGTCTCGGGCGTGTGCTTCTCGAGCGCGCCCTTGACGGCCGCGACGGCGACCGGATGCAGCATGTCCTCGGGCAGGCCCCACGTCTCGACCGCCAGCCGCGAGAGGTGGCCGCCGAGCACGACCGACAGGAAATGCGCCGTGCGCTCGGCCAGCCGCATCCACCCCGCCGCCCCCGAGTCCTTGGGACCGCGAAACGGCATGTTCACCGCCGGCACGTAGGCCGCTCCGGCCAGCGCCTCGAGCAGGGCCTCGACCGTCTGGATGGAGACGCGCTCCTGCGCCTCGACGGTCGACGCGCCGAGGTGCGGCGTCGCGACGACGTTGGGCAGCCGGAGCAGGGGGTCGGCGGGATCGGGCGGCTCCGGATCGAACACGTCGAGGGCCGCGCCGCCCAGGCGTTTCTCGGAGAGCGCTGCAAAGAGCGCCGCGCGGTCCACGAGGCTGCCGCGCGCGACGTTGACGAGGACGGCGCCGGGCTTCATCCGGGCGAGCTCGTCGACGCCGAGCAGCGGCTTGCCCTTGCCGACGGCCGTCGAGTGCAGTGTCACGACGTCGGAACTTGCGAGCAGCTCGTCGAGCGGCACGAGCGGCACGCCCATCTCGCGCGCCTTCTCCGCCGGAAGGTACGGGTCGTGGCCGAGCAGCCGCGCCTCGAAGGCGCGCGCCCGCGACGCCACGCGCGAGCCGACCTGGCCCAGGCCCACGATGCCGACGGTCTTGCCGGCGAGCTCGGCGCCGATGAACTTCGACTTCTCCCACTTGCCCGCCGCCATCGAGCCGGCGGCCTCCGGGATCCGGCGCAGCAGCGCGAAGAGCACGGCAAACGTGTGCTCGACCGCGGAAACGACGTTGCCGGTCGGCGAGTTCAGGACCAGCACGCCGCGGGCCGAGGCGGCGGGGACGTCCACGTTGTCCACGCCCACGCCCGCCCGTCCGACGACCGTGAGCTTCGGTGCAGCGGCGAAAAGCTCCTCGTCGACCTTCGTGGCGCTGCGCACGAGCAGCGCGTCGGCATCCTTGAGCGCGGCGAGCAGGTCCTCGCGCGAGACTCCCGCGAGGTCGACGACCTCGTGGCCCGCCTGGCGCAGCAGATCGAGCCCGGCCGACGAGACCTTCTCCGCGACGACGACGCGGCTCACGCCGACTCCCCCGCGCTCTCGTCGAGCGCGGCGAGCAGGGCCTCGAGCGACGCGAGGTCCACGTCGCCCATGTGGCCGATGCGGAATGTCGACGGCTTCCACTTGCCGTAGCCGCCCCCGATCGTGAAACCGCGCTCCTTGACCTTCGCCACGAGCGCCTCCGCCGAAACTCCCGGCCGCGGTTTGAGGCACGAGACGGTCCACGACCGCGCGCCCTCGGGCGGAGCGTACGTGTGGCCCCGCTCGGCGGCCCACGCCTCGACCCGGCGGCGCAGCGCGTCGTGCCGCGCCCAGCGTCCTTCGATCGTTTCCTGCAGGATGTGGTCGAGCTGCACGTCGAGGGCGAAGAGGTGCGGCGTGGACGGCGTGTAGGGCGTCTGGTTCTTCTCGGCGAAGGCCTCCGCCTCCGCGAGACGCAGGTAGTGCGCGCGGGAGCTCGCCTTCGCGCGCTCGCGGAAGCGCGCCGACGCGAACGCGACGCCGAGACCCGGCGGCAGCGCGAGCGCCTTCTGGGATCCCGAGAGGACGAAGTCGAGGTTCCACGCATCGCACTCGACGGGAGAGCCCGCGATCGAGGTCACGACGTCGGCGAGGACGAACGCGTCCGACGCCTCGCGCACGGCGCGCGCGATCGCGGCGAGGTCGTTGAGCGTGCCCGTCGACGTCTCCGAGTGCACGACGGTCACGGCCTCGTAGCGCCCCTTGCCGAGGGCGCGGCGCACCTCTTCCGGGTCGACGGGACTGCCCCACGGCGCCTCGAGGACGTCGACCGCGATGCCGAGGTCGCGCGCGCAGGCCGCCCAGCGCTCCGAGAAGGCGCCCGAGACGACGGCCAGGACGCGCTCGGGGCCGAGGTTCAGCAGCGCGGCCTCCCACAGCCCGGTCGCGGCGGAGGTCGTCGTGAAGACGAACCCTTCCGTGCGGAACACCTTTCGGAGGCGGGGCGGGATCCGCGCGTAGAGATCGGAGAAGGCCTTGCCGCGGTGTCCGATCGCCTCGTGCGCCATCGCCTGGCGCACGGCGTCGCGCACCCAGACCGGGCCGGGCAGAAAGAAGCGGACCTGCCCGGGCTTGCCGCCGGTCGGATCGAAGGTCGTCGTCATGCGGAGCCGGATTCTACTCTCGGACGTTCGGCGTCAGCACCGAACCAGCCACTCCGGCAGCTCGACGATGCTTTCCAGAAACGCATCGGGCGCCAGCGCCGACAGCTCCGCGCGCGTGCGCGAGCCGCCCGGGATGAGCACGACGCGGCATCCCGCGGCGCGCGCGAACTCGAAGTCGACCTCCATGTCGCCGACGACGACGGTGTCTTCGGGGCGCGCCCCGACCGCGGCCATGAGCGCGCGCAGCATGGCGGGATCCGGCTTGGCCGGCGTGTCGGCATCCGGACCGGCTACCGCGCGGAAGCGGTCGGCCACTCCCTTTGCCTCGAGGATCATCCGCGAGAACTTCGGCGGCTTGTTGGAGGCCACGGCCTGGGAATGTCCCCGCAGGGAGAGCGTCGACAGCACTTCCTCGACCCCGGGCAGAAGGTGCGACTTTTCGACCGCGACGAGCGGGTACCGCTCGCGGAAGAGCCGCACGCCCTCGGCCGCGCGGTCGGCCCCCACGGCCTCCTCGAGCAGGCTCTCGAGCCCGTGGCCGACCATGCCGCGCACCTGTTCCGCCGGGAGCGGGCGCGCGCCGACCCGCTCCATGGCGTACGCGAGCGCGTCTCCGATCGCGGCGTAGCCGTCGATGAGCGTTCCGTCGAGATCGAAGACGATGAACGGCCGGCCGCTCAAGCCGACTTCCGGGACCCGTTGGCCGAATCCCGGTTCTGGCGGTCGAGCCCCGCCGCGTGCAGCACGGTCTCGACGATGGCATCCCAGTCGCCGAACGACAGCGTCGGGACCGAGCCCTGGAACGGCCCGTCGGAAATCCGCGCCACGGGCTCGATCACCTCGGGCCGCGGGATCCCGGTCCGGACGACCTCGATCTTCGGGATCGGCAGCGACTTGTACCCTTCGATGAGAACGAGGTCGCAATCCGCGAACTCCCGCCCGAGCACTTCGGCGAACGCTTCCTCTTCTCCGAACCGCCGCGAGGTCGTGCGCCCCGGCGTGACGAGGGACGCCACCGCGGCGCCGGCCGCCGCGTGCCGCTGCGAATCCTTGCCCGCCGCATCGTCGTCCACGTCGCGCGTGGTGTGCTTGATCGTGCCGACGACCAGGCCCTTCGCCTTGAGGCGCGGAACGAGCTCGACGAGGATCGACGTCTTGCCGGAATTGTGGCCGCCGACCAGCGCCACGACCGCGGGCTTGCGGTCGGGATAGAGCAGGTGCGCCTCGCGGCGCGTCCGGAACTGCCGGGCCCCTTCGAAGTGGCGGGCGATCTCGCCGCGCAGGCCCTCGCCCGACTCGACGGCCTGGCGGTACCGCGGCGATCCGGTCAGCAGGTCGATGGCCGGCCGGTCGTCGTACTCGTAGGGCTCGGTGCGCCAGCGAAACTCGAGCGGACCGGCCTTGCGCGCCGCTTCGATGACGCGCAGGCCCGTCTGGAACGGCCGGAAGGCCGCGCGGTCGGTCACGTGGATGCGCGCGCCGCCACACTGCTTGCCGGCGTGCTTGTCGAACATCGGCCGGAACTGCGCCGGCAGGAAGAGAACGCCCGGAAGTCCGAGGGCGTTCAGCGATTCCGTGAAGGCGACGCTCTCGAGCCACGGCGCGCCGAACACCTCGAACGGCCGCGTCGTGCCGCGCCCCTCCGAGAGGTTCGTGCCCTCGAGCAGGCACATGCCCGGATACACGAGGGCGGTGTCGGTCGTCGGCATGTTCGGCGACGGCGCGACCCAGGGCAGGCCCGCCTGCTCGAACGTCATGTCGCGCGCCCAGCCCGCCGCCGGGCTGACGACCAGATCGAGGTCGAGGCGGCGCTCGGCGACGAAGAGCCGCGCGAGCTCGCCGGCCGTCATCCCGTGACGCACGGGGATCGGGTGCAGGCCGACGAAGGTCAGGTAACCCGTCGACGCCGGCGCGCCCTCGACCTCGCCGCCGATCGGATTGGGCCGGTCGCAGACGACGAAGCGCAGCCGCGAGCCCGCGCACGCCTCCATCGCGAGCAGCATCGTCCAGATGTAGGTGTAGTACCGGCTCCCGACGTCGGCGACGTCGAAGACGATCGCCTCGAGGTCCGCGAAGTGCTCGCGACGCGGGCGCAGACTTTCCGCCGTCGCGCCGTAGAGCGACACGACGGGCAGACCCGACGGCGCATGGATCGATCCCTGGACCGCCTCCATGTAGACGGCGCCGCCCTCCAGGCCGTGCTCGGGACCGAAGAGACGCACCAGCCGCGCGTTGGGCGCGGTCTTCAGCGCCTTCCAGGTCGGCACGCCCTGCGCGGTGATGCCCGACGCGTTGGTGATGAGGCCGATGCGCTTGCCGGCCACCGGCCAGGGCTTCTCGAGAAGGACGTCGATTCCGAAGCGTGCTTTGTCCATTCGGAGGCGGATCTTAGCGTGGCGCGGGCGGGTGCTCGGGCGCGCGCCCCTGGATGAGCGCCATCGCATGGGGCACGACGCCGAGAATCGCGGTCAGGCAGTCCGCCGCGCCCCCGGGAGAGCCGGGAAGGGCGACGACGAGCGCCCGCTTGCGGACGCCGACGACCTGCCGCGACAGGTACGCCGCCGGAAAGTCCCGGGACGTCTCGGCGCGCATCTTCTCGGCGAGGCCGGGGACCTCGAAGTCGATCACCGCCCGGACGGCCTCGGGCGTGCGGTCCCGCGGCGAAACGCCGGTGCCGCCGGTCAGCACGATGAGGTCGGCCTCGTCGGAATCCGCCAGCGCGCGGATCGCCTGCGCCACCCGCTCGGGCTCGTCCGGCAGCGTCTGCCGCGCGACCACCCGGTGGGGCATGCCCGACTGGCGCAGCGCCTCCTCGCAGGCCGGCCCGCCGCGGTCGGCGCGCGCCCCGGCGGCGACACCGTCGGAAACCGTCACGATCCGCGACGCGCAGAGTCATGCCGGTACTATAGACCGCCCATGGCGCTCACGGACCGCCTCGGCCGCCCGCTCGGCAACCTCCGCCTCTCGGTGACGGACCGCTGCAACCTGCGCTGCGACTACTGCATGCCCGAGAAGGACTACGTGTGGCTTCCCCGCGCGGACCTGCTCCAGTTCGAAGAGATCGGCCGGCTCGCCGACGTCTTCGGCTCGCTCGGCGTCGACCGCATCCGCCTGACGGGCGGCGAGCCGCTCGTGCGCCACGACCTGCCCGCGCTCGTCGAGATCCTCGCCGGCAAGCCGTGGTTGAACGACCTCGCGATGACGACCAACGGCGTGCTGCTCGAGGAGCACGCGGCCGCCCTGCGCGCGGCGGGCCTCCACCGGATCACGGTCAGCCTCGACACGCTGCGGCCCGACCGGTTCCAGAAGCTCGCCCGCTTCGACGAGCTGCCGCGCGTGCTGCGCGGCATCGAGGCCGCGGCGCGGGCCGGCTTCGCATCGCTCAAGATCGACACGGTCGTGATCCGCGGCGTCAACGACGACGAGCTCGTCCCGCTCGTCGAGCGGGCGAAGGCGTGGGGCGCCGAGATCCGCTTCATCGAGTACATGGACGTCGGCGGCGCCACCCGCTGGTCGCGCGACCGCGTGGTCTCGCGCCTCGAAATGTTCCGGACGCATCGCGGCGGCCTTCGGCGCGATCGAGCCGATCCCCGGAACGACGAATGCGCCCGCCGAACGGTTTCGCCTCAAGGACGGGACGGTCTTCGGCATCATCGCCTCGACGACGGATCCGTTCTGCAGCGCCTGCGACCGCAGCCGCCTGACCGCCGACGGGCTCTGGTACCTCTGTCTCTATGCGGCCCGGGGCATCGACCTGCGCAAGCCGCTGCGGGAAGGGGCGACCACCGAAGAGCTGCGCGCCCTCATCGCCTCGGCCTGGGGCGGGCGCGCCGACCGCGGCGCCGAGGAGCGGCTGGCGGTGCGCGAGCGCGCGCCCCTCGTGCCGCTCTCGGAGCTGAAGGCAGATCCGCACCTCGAGATGCACACGCGCGGCGGCTGACGCCACCCGCGGATCAGGGCACCTCGATCCAGCCCTCGGCGACCAGAACGCTCGCCCCCCGGATCGTCGCGGAAACGACGACCCCTTCCCTCTTCTCGGCCCGCGCCTCGAGCACGCTCGGGCGACCCATCTCGACGCCCTGGGCGATGCGCCAGCGAAACGTCCCGTCCGCGCGCGCATCCTCGTGAGCGAGCATCGCCGCGAGAGCGCAGTTCGCGCTGCCGGTCGCGGGGTCCTCGGGCACGCCGTCGAGCGGGGCGAACATGCGGGCGCGCACGTCGAATTCGTCCCGGCTGTGCACGTAGACGAAGACGTCCGGCGGAATGCCGAGCGCCCGAGGGCGTCGAGGCCGGCCAGGTTCACGCGGGCGCGTTCGAGGGCGCCGCGGTCGGCGAGCTCCACGAAGAGGAACGGCAGGCCCACCGAGGCCACCCGGGGCGGATGGGTCCGCGTCACCACGTCGGCGGGCGAAAGCGACAAGGCCGCGGCGGCCGTCGCCGCATCGGTCTCGATTCCGAGCGAGAGGCGCTCGGGCGCTGCGACCTCGCACCGCACGACGCCGTCTTCGCCCCGCTCGATCGTGACCTCGACGAGGCCCGCCTTCTCCTCGAACGTCACCGTCATCGGCGGGTCGAGCGGCCCGAGCTCGCCCGCCCCGGCCAGGGCAAAGGCCGTCCCGACGTTCGGATGCCCGGCGAAGGGGACCTCCATCGTCGGCGTGAAGATGCGCACCCGGCGCGTGTGACCGGATTCGGCCGGCAGCACGAAGGTGCTCTCGGAAAAGTTGAACTCGCGGGCGACCTGCTGCATCCGCGCCTCGGAAAGACCCCGGGCGTCGGGCAGGACGGCCAGCGGGTTGCCGCCGAACGCGCGATCGGTGAAGACGTCGCAGATGAGGTACCGGTAGCGCACCGCCGTCACGCCCTCCGATAGGGGCCCGAGCGGCCGCCCGACTTCTCGAGCAGGACGATCTCCCGGATCACCGCCGCCCGATCCAGGGCCTTGACCATGTCGTAGATCGCGAGGCACGCCGCGGCGACCGCCGTGAGTGCCTCCATCTCGACGCCGGTCTTGCCGGTGATGCGCGCCGTCGCGGTGACCACCGCTTCGCGCCGCGCGCGGACCAGCGCGACGTCCACCTCGACCGATTCGAGAGCGAGCGGGTGGCAGAGCGGGATGATCTCGGACGTCCGCTTGGCCGCCTGGATGCCGGCCAGCCGGGCGACCGCCATCGCGTCGCCCTTGGCGAGCCGGCCCGAGGAGAGCGCCTCGAAGGCCGCCTTGCCCATCCCGACGGCGCCGCGCGCGACGGCCACGCGCCGCGTGGCGCCCTTCTCCCCGACGTCCACCATGCGGGCGCGCCCGCGCGCATCCACGTGGAGCACGCTCCGGCGCAGCGGCCCCGCCGCCCTCGGCCGCCGGGGCTTGCCGCGGGCCGGTTTCTCCGTTTCGCTCATGCCCTCTCCCTCTGTGCCGCGTACTGCTCGAGCGTGTTCAGGTTCGTGAAGGCCGCGCCCGAGGGGTCGAACGCGCGCCAGACCGTCTCTTCGAGCACCTCCGCCCCGACCTCCTCCGCCAGCCCCTGCAATGACATCTCTCCGGCGGCGATCCGCCGCTCAGCGGCAGCAAGGACCGATCGCCGCCAGACGGCCGCGAGGGGCTGCAGGCGCCCGTCGGCGCGCGGGACCAGCGCCGGGGCGTCCGTCGCGAGCGACCGCTCGGCGATCGCCCGCAGCAGCGCCGGCGCGATCGCCGGCAGGTCCACCGCGAGCACGAAGAGACGGTCGTCCGCTTCCGCGAGGGCCCGGACGAGGCCGTGGATCGCGGCGTGCTGCGGCACCCGGTCGAGGACGACGCGGGCCGGCGCGACCGGGGACGCGGGCTGCGTCTTGGCCACGACGAGCACCTCCTCGAAGATCTCCGCCAGGCGCGACACCTGGAACGCGAGCAGCGTCCCCGCCCCGTACGGCAGCTCCGCCTTGGGCCGCCCCATCCGGCGCGACGCGCCGCCGGCGAGCACGGCCGCCGGCATCGGGATGCGCACTACTTGGTGTCCGCCCCGCCCCCGAGGATGATCGGCAGGCCGTTCTTCGGGTTGCCCACGACGACGACCTTCGCGTTGGGGCTCATCGCGAGCTTCTCGGTCGCCTCGATGCCCTTCCACTCGAGCAGCTGCGGGCTGATCCCCGCCGCGACGATCTTCTGGAAGTCCGCGATGCCCTGGGCCTCGATGCGCTTTCGCTCGGCCTCCTGCTGTTCCTTGGCGAGCACGAACTTCATCTGCTCGGACTCCTGCTCGCGCTTCAACTTCTCCTGGATCGCGTTGGCCACGATGGCGGGCAGGCCGATCTTGCGCAGCAGCACGGACTCGACGATCACGCCGCGGCCCCCCATCATCTTCTGGACGAGCTCGAAGGTCTCGCGGGCGATCTGCTCGCGCTCGGACGAGTAGAGGGCCTTGGCGTCGTAGGAGGCCGTGATCTCGCGGATGGCCGAGCGCACCTGGGGGACGAGGATCACCTCCGAGTAGTTGATGCCGACGGTCTTGTAGACCTCGGCGGCCTTGGTCGGGTCGAGGCGGTAGAGCACCGAGCCCTCGAGGTCCATCATCAGGCCCTCTTTGGACGGCACCTCGGCCGTTTCCTTGAGCTCGAAGGTCCGGATGGACATCTTGTGGACGCGCGTGAACGGAACGACGAAGTGCACGCCGGGCGGCAGCGCGTTGGGCGACACGCTTCCGAACAGGTCCTTCACGCCGACGTGCCCGGCGGGGACGACCGTGATCGGTCCGCCGATCACGACCAGCACGAAGAGCACGAGCGCGATGATCGCGCGCCGCACGAACCGGGGGCCCGGCCCCGCCGGCGGAACGATCTCGAACGTCTTTCCCGACATCGATGTCCTCCTGAGCCCGAAGGCTTCGAGCGGAGGATATGCGGATTCCGGTCAGAGCGGCGTGAACCCTAGACGAGCTTGAGCAGGTGCCCCATCTTGTTCTTCTTTGCCTCGAGGTACTTGCGCGAGCGGTCGGTGGGATGCACCTCGAGGGGCACGCGCTCGACGATCTCGAGCCCGTAGCCGTCGAGCGCGACGTACTTGGACGGGTTGTTCGTCATGAGGCGCATCTTGCGCACGCCGAGGTCGCGCAGGATCTGGCAGCCGACGCCGTAGTTGCGGATGTCGGGCGGAAAGCCCGAGCTTCTCGTTGGCCGAGACCGTGTCGTGCCCCTGGTCCTGCAGCTCGTACGCCTTCAGCTTGTTGATGAGCCCGATGCCGCGCCCCTCCTGCAGGAGGTAGAGGAACACGCCGCGGCCGGCTTCGACGATCTTCTCCATCGCGAGCTCGAGCTGCTCGCCGCAGTCGCAGCGCGCCGAGCCGAAGACGTCGCCCGTCAGGCACTGCGAGTGGACGCGCACGAGGGTCGGCTCCCCTTCCGCGATCGCGCCGTGGACGAGGGCGAGGTGCTCCTCGTGGGTGACGTCGCTGCGGTAGGCATAGAGCTGGAACTCGCCGAGGCGCGTCGGCAGGTGCGGCGAAGCGATCCGCTGCACGAGCCGCTCGGTCTTCAGGCGGTAGCGGATGAGGTCGGCGACCGTGACCATCGGCAGCTGGAATCGCTCGCAGAACTTCGCGAGGTCCGGCACGCGCGCCATCGTGCCGTCCTCGTTCATGATCTCGCAGAGGACGGCCGACGGGTTCATCCCGGCGATGCGCGCCAGGTCCACCGAGGCCTCGGTCTGGCCCGCCCGCTTCAGGACGCCGCCGCGCTGCGCCCGGAGCGGGAACATGTGCCCGGGACGGTTCAGGTCCGACGGCTTGCTCGCCGGGTCGATCGCGGCCTTCACGGTCGCCGCCCGGTCGGCGGCCGAGATGCCGGTCGTCGTGCGCCCCGCGCCTCGATCGACACGGTGAAGGCCGTGCCGAAGTTCGACGTGTTCTCCGTGACCATCGGCGGCAGCTCCAGGGCGTCGCACCGCTCCTCGGTGAGCGCGAGGCAGATGAGGCCCCGGCCCTCGCGCGCCATGAAGTTGATGGCCTCCGGCGTCACCCTCTCCGCCGCGAGCACGAGGTCGCCCTCGTTCTCCCGGTCCTCGTCGTCCACGACGACGACGAACCGCCCCTCCCGCAGGGCGTCGAGGGCGGTTTCGATGGAGGCGAAAGTGAAGGAGTCCCGGTCAGTCATAGGCGTCTAGTTTCTCATGGGTCCCCGCGGCTGCCGTAGGGGCGGGGCTTGCCCCGCCCGGGCGGCCGGAAGGCCGCCCCATCGGCCCCGCGCTAGAAAACCGCTGGCTCCTCGTAGGTCGCGAAGACTTCGCGCATGACGTCGGAGATCTCGCCCACCGTCGCGTAGGTCTTGACCGCCTCGACCAGCGGCGGCATCACGTTCTTGCCGTCCGCGCAGGCCTGGCGCAGGGTGCCGAGGGCCGACGTGACGGCCTTGCCGTCGCGCGTGCGCCGCAGCTCCTGCACGGCGAGCTTCTGCTGGTCCTCCACCGCGTCGTCGATGTAGAGCGTCTCGAGCGGCTGCTCGACCGAGTCCACGAACTCGTTGACGCCGACGACGATCTTCTCGCCCGAGTCCAGGGCGCGCTGGTAGGCGTAGGCCGCGTCCATGATCTCCCGCTGCGGGAAGCCGGCCTCGATCGCTTCGACCATGCCGCCGAGCTCGTCGATCCGACGGAAGTAGTCGAAGCAGCCGCGCTCCATCTTCGTCGTCAGGTCCTCGATGAAGTAGGACCCGGCGAGCGGGTCGATCGTGTTCGCGACGCCCGACTCGTGCGCGATGACCTGCTGGGTCCGCAGCGCGAGCTTGACGGCGAAGTCGGTCGGCAGCGCCAGCGTCTCGTCGAGCGAGTTGGTGTGGAGCGAGTTCGTGCCGCCGAGGACGCCGGCGAGCGCCTGGATCGCCGTGCGCACGACGTTGTTGTAGGGCTGCTGGGCCGTGAGCGAGCAGCCGGCCGTCTGCGTGTGGAAGCGGCACATCCAGGAACGCGGGTCCTTCGCGCCGAAGCGCTCGCGCATCGTCTTCGACCAGATGCGGCGCGCCGCGCGGAACTTGGCGATCTCCTCGAAGAAGTCGTTGTGCGAGTTGAAGAAGAAGGAGAGCCGCGGCGCGAACTCGTCGACCGGCAATCCCGCCTCGATGCCGTACTTCACGTACTCGACGCCGTCGCGCAGCGTGAACGCGAGCTCCTGCAGGGCGGTCGAGCCGGCCTCGCGGATGTGGTACCCCGAGATCGAGATCGTGTTCCACTTCGGCACGTGCTTCGCGCAGAAGGAGAACTGGTCCGTGATCAGGCGCATCGAGGGGCGCGGCGGGAAGATGTATTCCTTCTGCGCGATGTATTCCTTGAGGATGTCGTTCTGGAGGGTGCCGCCGACCTTCTCCCACGGCGTGCCGTGCTTCTCGGCCACGGCGAGGTACATCGCCAGCGCGATCGGCGCCGTCGAGTTGATCGTCATGGACGTCGTCACCTTGCCGAGGTCGATCCGGTCGAACAGCACTTCCATGTCGCGCAGCGAGTCGATCGCCACGCCGCACTTGCCGACCTCGCCGCGGGACATGTAGTGGTCCGAGTCGTAGCCGTAGAGCGTCGGCAGGTGAAAGGCCGTCGAGAGCCCGGTCTGTCCGTGATCGAGCAGGTAGTGGAACCGCTCGTTGGTCTGCTTCGCCGTGCCGTAGCCGGCGAACTGGCGCATGGTCCAGAGCTTGCCGCGGTACCCGGTCGGGTGCACGCCGCGCGTGTAGGGGTACTCCCCGGGCCAGCCGAGATCGCGGTCGAAGTCGAAGCCCGGCTGCGTGTCGGGCCCGGCCAGCGGCACGACCGGGGCACCGGACACCGTCGTCCAGTCGTTCTTCCAGGTCGGCGCTTTCGCCAGGGACTTGCGGGCGCCCTCGTCCCAGCGCGCGCGCCCCGCGGCGACGGCCGGCGGAACCAGCGGGTCTTTCTCGCTCATGCCCGAATGATACGTCGGCCGGCCCCTTCGCGGTAGGATCCCCACGGAGCCTTAACCCCCCAAGGAGGCGCGGCATGAAGGGCGATCCCGAGATTCTGAAGGTGCTGCAGGAAGTCCTGTCCGCAGAGCTGACTGCCATCAACCAGTACTTCATCCACGCCCGGATGCTGCGCAACTGGCGCTACACCCGCCTGGCCGACCACACCGAAAAGGAGTCCATCGGCGAGATGAAGCACGCGCAGGAGGCGATGGACCGGATCCTCTATTTCGATTCCTCGCCGAACATGCAGAAGTACATGAAGATCAACGTCGGGCGCACGGTGCCCGAGATGATGAAGGTCGACCTCGCCCTCGAGCACGACGCCGTCAAGCGCCTGAACCACGGAATCCACCTGGCGACGCAGAAGGGCGACAACGGCACGCGGGCGCTCTTCGAGAGGATCCTCGTCTCGGAGGAAGAGCACATCGACTGGCTCGAGGCCCAGATCCAGCAGATCAAGGACATCGGCGCCGAGAACTACATGGCGCAGCAGATCGAGGGCGCCGCGGGCTAAGATTCGCACCGGAGCGACCGTGACCGACCTGACGCGCGAACAGAAACTCGAGCTCTACCGCTACATGCGGCTGAACCGCGTGGTCGAAGAGAGGCTCGTCAACCTGTACCGCCAGGGCAAGGTGGTCGGCGGCCTCTATCGCTCGCTCGGACAGGAGGCGACCTCGGTCGGCTCCGCCTACGCCCTCCGCAAGGGCGACATCGTCGGGCCGCTCATCCGCAACCTGGGCGTCGTCCTGGTGATGGGGTACTCGGCGCGCGACGTGATGACGCAGTACATGGCGCGCGGCGACCTCGCCGTCCGGCGGCAAGGACTGCAACCTGCACTTCGGCCGCCCGGAGCGCGGCGTCATCTCGCCGATCTCGATGCTCGGCGCCCTCATCCCGGTCATGGCCGGCATCGCGCTCGCCGGCCGGATGCAGAAGAAGGACCTCGTCGCGATGACCTGGATCGGCGACGGCGGCACCTCGACGGGCGCCTTCCACGAGGGCCTCAACTTCGCGGCCGTGCAGAAGCTGCCGCTCGTCGTCGTCGCCGAGAACAACGGCTGGGCCTACTCGACGCCCTTCAAGAAGCAGACCGCCTCGAAGAACCTGGTCGACAAGGCGATCGCCTACGGGATCCCGGGCGAGCAGGTGGACGGCAACGACGTGCTCGCCGTCCACGGCGCGGCGCGGCGCGCGGTCGACCGCGCCCGCGGCGGCGAGCGGCCCGACGCTCATCGAGGCGATGACCTACCGCATGAAAGGCCACGCCGAGCACGACGCGCAGGCGTACGTGCCGAAGGAAGAGCTCGAGGAGTGGCGCCGGCGCGACCCGCTCGAGCGTTACGCCCGCGAGCTCGTCGCCTCGGCCGCGGCGAGCGCCGGAAGACCTCGCGGCGATCGACCGCGCCGTGTCGGACGAGATCGACCGCGAGGTCGAGGCGGCCGAGCAGAGCCCGCTGCCGTCGCCCGAGGACGCGCTCAAGAACGTCTACGCCGCCGGCATCCCGGTCGGCGAGCCGGCCCCGGTGCGGAGGAACCCGTGAGCAGCGCGCCCCACTTCGGCGGCGACGGATGCTCCGGCCGTCAAAGGCCAGACGACCTACGTCGACGCGATCCGCGAGGGCATCCGCGAGGAGATGGCCCGCGACGAGCGCGTCTTCCTGCTCGGCGAGGACATCGGCGTCTACGGCGGCGCCTTCAAGGTCACCGACGGCCTCATCGCCGAGTTCGGCGAGGAGCGCGTCATCGACACGCCGATCGCCGAGACGGCGATCGTGGGCGCGGCCGTCGGCGCGGCGATGATGGGCATGCGGCCGGTCGCCGAGATGCAGTTCATCGACTTCATCTCCTGCGCCTTCGACATGATCACGAACTTCGCCGCGAAGTCGCGCTACCGCACGGGCGTCGGCGTGCCCCTCGTCATCCGCGGGCCCTCCGGCGGCGGCGTGCACGGCGGCCCGTTCCACTCCCAGAACCCGGAGGCGTACTTCGCGCACACGCCGGGACTGAAGATCGTGCAGCCGGCGACGGCGTACGACGCCAAGGGCCTGATCAAGGCCGCGATCCGCGACGACGACCCCGTCCTCTTCTTCGAGCACAAGTTCCTCTACCGCCGCATCAAGGAGGAGCTGCCGACCGAGGACTACATCGTGCCGATCGGCAAGGCGGCCGTGCGCCGCCAGGGCCGGGACCTGTCGATCATCACGTACGGCGCGATGGTCTGGACCGCGCTCGAGGCGGCGAAGACGCTCGAGGCCGAGGGCATCGACGCCGAGGTCGTGGACCTGCGCACGCTCTTCCCCATGGACGAGCAGACGGTCCTCGAGTCCGTCGCGAAGACCAACAAGGCGATCCTCCTCCACGAGGCCACGCGCACCGGCGGCATCGGCGCCGAGATCGCGGCGGTCCTCTCGGAGCGCTGCTTCGAATACCTCGACGGCCCGCTCATGCGGGTGACCGCGCCCGACACGCCGGTCCCCTACTCGCCGCCGCTCGAGGAGTTCTTCCTCCCCAACCCGGAGAAAGTCTGCCGCGCGGCGCGCGCCCTGGTCGCGTACTGATTCCGCCCCGGTCCGACTCCCCTCTTCCGCCCCGATCCTGACCCGCATGTGACCGCGAGTCTTTGGAGCGCGCGTCCGAATGTCGCGGGCATATGATCCAAAACCGGTGCGAAACACGGCGCCGCGCCGCTCAAGGCACGGCGTCTCTGCCAACGAAATGAAAGGTGGAGGTCCTATGGTCAAGCTCGAAGATGCGAGGCGGGTCATCGCGGCGGCGGAGAAGAAGGCCCAGGAGATCGGCCAGCCGATGAACATCGCGGTCGCCGACGGCGGCGGCAACATCGTTTCGCACGTCCGCATGGACGGCGCCTGGATCGGCAGCATCGACATCTCGATGAAGAAGGCGTACACGTCCCGCGCGTTCGACATCGCCACGAAGGACCTCGCGACGCACTCGCAGTCCGGCGGCCAGTTCTTCGGAATCCACGCCTCCAACGACGGCAAGATCATGATCTTCGCCGGCGGCATCCCCCTCAAGAAGGACGGCAAGGTCGTCGGCGCGATCGGCGTCAGCGGCGGCTCCGGCGATCAGGATCACGCGGTCGCCGAGGCGGGCGCGAAGGCGTTCTAGGCAAGCGGACCAACCGTCGAGAGGAGCACAGATCATGGCCAGCAATCATGGAGTCGCGTACCTCGGCCCGGGCAAGGTCGAGGTGCAGACCATCGACTACCCCAAGTTCGTCAACCCTTCCGGCAAAGAGATCCACCACGGCGTCATCCTGAAGGTCGTCTGCACGAACATCTGCGGCTCGGACCAGCACATGGTTCGCGGCCGCACCACGGCCCCGAAGGGGCTCATCCTCGGGCACGAGATCACCGGTGAGGTGATCGAAAAAGGCAAGGACGTGGAGTTCCTCGAGATCGGCGATCTGGTGACCGTGCCCTTCAACGTGGCCTGCGGCCGCTGTCGCACGTGCCGGGAAGGACACACCGGCGTCTGCCTTTCGGTGAACAAGGGCCGCGCCGGCGGCGCCTACGGCTACGTCGACATGGGCGGATGGGTGGGAGGCCAGGCCGAGTACGTGCTGGTGCCCTACGCGGACTTCAACCTGATCAAGTTCCCCAACAAGGCCCGCGCCATGGAGAAGATCCGCGACCTGACGATGCTGTCCGACATCCTGCCGACCGGGTTCCACGGCGCGGTGTCGGCGGGCGTCGGCGTCGGGTCCACGGTGTACGTCGCCGGCGCCGGTCCCGTCGGCCTCGCGGCCGCCGCGTCCGCCCGGATCCTCGGCGCGGCCGTCGTCATGATCGGCGACATGAACCCGGAGCGGCTCGCGCACGCGAAGGCCGTCGGGTTCGAGCCGATCGACCTGACCAAGAGCGACAAGCTCGGCGAGATGATCGAAGCGATCATCGGCGAAACCGAGGTCGACGCGGCGGTGGACGCCGTCGGCTTCGAGGCGAGGGGCCACGGACAGAGCCATACCGTCGAGGCGCCGGCCACCGTCCTGAATTCCTTGATGACGATCACGCGCGCGGCCGGAAAGATCGGCATCCCCGGCCTCTACGTGACGGACGATCCGGGCTCGAAGGACGAAGCCGCGCGCACGGGCAACCTGCGCATGCGTTTCGGGCTCGGCTGGGCGAAGTCGCAGAGCCTCTATACCGGCCAGACCCCGGTGCTCCGGTACAACCGCTCGCTGATGCGGGCGATCCTCCACGACCGCCTTCCGATCGCGAAGATCGTCAACGCCACCGTGATCGCTCTCAACGACGCGCCCGACGGCTACCAGAGCTTCGACTCCGGCGCGGCCAAGAAGTTCGTCATCGATCCGCACGGGATGATTCCCAAGGCCGCCTGACCGGCAGACCGGTTCCGGGGGGCGCCTGCCCCCCGGAGCTTTTCCTGCCTCCTCCTCACCGACCATGCGCGACGTCCTTCCCGACATCGAACGCTGGCAGGCCGAGGGAGCGCCGATCGCCCTCGCCACCGTCGTCGAAACCTGGGGATCCGCTCCGCGCACGGCCGGCGGGAAGATGGCGCTGACGGCGGACGGCCGGATCGCGGGCTCGGTCAGCGGCGGGTGCGTGGAGAGCGCCGTGGTCGAGGCGGGAGCCGAAGTCCTCGGCAGCGGCAAGGCCCGGCTGCTCCACTTCGGGGTCTCGAACGACACCGCCTGGAGCGTCGGCCTGGCCTGCGGCGGATCCATCGACGTGTTCGTCGAACCGCTCTCGACCGGCGTGTTCAATCCGCTCCGTGACGCCCTGCGCGCAGAACGCGCGGCCGCCACCGCGACGCTCATCCGCGGCGCCGAAGGTCGGATCGGGGCGAAGCTCGCGGTCTTCGACGACGGGACGACGGCGGGAGCGATCGACGACGCCGCGCTCGCTGCAGCCCGCGCCGCGCTCGGCGGCGGGCCCGCCGGAAGGATCGCCATCGGCGACTCCGAGTTCTTCCTGGACGTCCTGCTCCCGTCGCCCCGCCTGATCGTCGTCGGCGGGGTTCACATCGCGATCCCGCTCGTGACGTTCGGAAAGGCGCTGGGATTCCGGGCGATCCTCGTCGACCCCCGCGAGTCGTTCGGCAACGCGAAACGGTTTCCCCACGCCGACGAGATCGTGTCGGAGTGGCCCGACCGGGCGCTCGAGGCGCTCGCGCCGAACGCTTCGACCGCGATCGCCATCCTCACGCACGACCCGAAGCTCGACGACCCCGCGCTCCGTCGCGGCCCTGCGCAGCCCGGCCTTCTACGTCGGCGCCCTCGGCAGCCGGCGCACCCACGAGAAGCGGCGCGCGCGCCTGCTGGACGCCGGAATGACCGAAGCGGAGCTTTCGCGCCTCCGTGCTCCCATCGGCCTCGACCTCGGCGGGCGATCGCCCGAGGAGATCGCCCTCTCCGTCGTCGCCCAGATCGTCGCCGCCCGCAACGGGCGCTGACGGCTAGCGCGAACCGAGGCGGATCAGCGCGGCGCGCAGGCGCGCGTGCCGCTGCAGACGGCGGAGATAGCGGCTCTCGACGCCGCGGGCCTTGGCCTCGAAGGATCGCCACGACCGCGTCCTTTTCCTGCCGGCTCCAGCGCCCGAGGCCCGGGACCAGGTCGAGCACGAGCGCCAGCTCGCGAAATGCCACTGCCTCGGCCGCCGTCAGCCGATCGGGGCGCAGGCCGAGCACGCGCGCGACGCGCTTCTCCGATGCCGCGCGCAGCTTCGCGGCATCACCGCCGAACTCCCGCGCCATGCGCGCGGTTCACGGCGAGGCCGAGATTGCGGATGTGGAAGCGGTCCCACTCGCCCCGCGGCGACCCCGGGATCTCGTAGAGGAGGTTGTGCGTCACGAGCCGGCGCAGCGTGGCCGGCGACGAGCGGTGTGACGGGTCCGCGGCCATCCGGCGCTCCTCCCGCTCGAGCAGGCGGCGCACTCCGGCATCGGTCGGCCGGAACCCGAGCTTGCGGTAGAACCAGAAGGCGCCCGAGTCGATCGCCTCGGAATTCTCGAAGCCGATCTGGTACGGGTCCACCGAAAACGAGGTCACGCCCAGCGCGGCGTGGTGCAGCTCGAGCATCCGGGCGTAGATCCACGCCGACTCGCCGTCGCGGAACGTGTAGTACATGTTGAAGCCGATCTCGAGCCGCTCGCAGAACGCCAGGCCCTCCGTGTAGCCGATCGGCACGCCGTTCTTGACGATGAAGCCGCCGTAGGCCGCGCGCAGCGGAAGCCGCCGGTCCGGGCGCACGCCGACGAGGAAGAGCTCCATGCCGCGCCCCGGCCGGGTCGCGACGACGGACGCCGGATCGGCGTACGTGAACTGGTAGAGCTCGCGGTACCGCGCCGCCGTGGCCTCGCGCACCATCGCGCAGACGCGCTCGGCCTCGCGGCGGCCCGGCCGGCGCAGCACGGGCCGCGGGCCGGTGAGGACGGCGTCGAGCGAGACGTCCCGGCGCGCGAGAAACGGCTCGTCGTGGAAGAAGGGCCGCGGTCCCGGCAGTCGCATCTTCGTGCGCGACGCGCGTCCGGCTCCGAGGTCCCACGCGATCGGCAGGCCGAGCGAGTCGAAGCGCTCGGCGCGGTCCGCGGCGGTGCCCGGGAGATTCTCGTAGCGCCGCAGCAGCCAGTCGAGCCGGTCCTCCTGCCTGCCGGCCGCCGCCCGGAGCCACGCCAGGTACGGCACGTTCGCGTCCGAGAGCCCCTCTTCCTCGAGCAGCGGCAGGAACTCGGGCCAGGTCGCCCGCATGCGGTCGTCTTCCTGCCCGGCGGCCCAGTCGATCCGCAGACGGCCCGGCGCGCGCGCCGCCAGCCAGCGCGCCAGGTCGAACGAGAAGTCGGTCCCGACGATGGTCCCCGCGATCCCGGCGACCTCGGGCGCGTCGAAGGCGGTGAGGTCCTCGTCCGCCGCGGAGAGTTTCGCGACCCGCTTCTCGAAACCCGCGAGAACGCGCTCGGCCAGCCGGAGCACGCGGGGCGAGTGCGGGTATGCGCGCAGAAACATCGCCGCCTCGTGCAGGCGGATCAGCCGGTCCGCGTCCGCGACCTTCAGACGCGCCGCCGCCGCGAGCAGGGATTCCGCGGCGCGCGCTCCCGGGCGCGCGTGGCGGACCGCCTCGAGGCGCGCGAGCAGGGTTTCGGTGCGGCTCGGCACGGCGCGCATGCTACTTCGATATAAGCTTCCGCGCTCGGAGGAAACATGAACGCCCGCATCGTCCGACCCTTCCTGGCCGCTCTCGCCCTGGCCGCGCTCGCGGGCCCCGCGGCCGCGCAGGCGCCTGCTCCGGCGGCTCCTCCGGCGCCGGTCACGGCGCCCACGAAGAAGCCCGAGCCCTCGCCCGAGTCCGTCAAGGAGGGCAAGGCCCTCTTCGCGAAGTTCGTGGAGAGCCTCGGCGGCCCCGCGAAGGTGCGCACGGTCCACGACGTCCAGACGCGCGGCCTCGTGACGGCCAAGGGGCCCGAGGGCGACATGTCGATGGAGGTCCAGACCTCCATGGTGTTTCCCGACCGCATCGCCCAGCAGCTCGACGCGCCCTTCGGGCGGATGGCCATGGTCGCGACGCCCTCGGGCGCCTTCATCGTGGGACCCAACGCGGTCCAGGACCTTCCGCCGGGCATGAAGGACGAGCTGCTCAAGCAGGTGCGGCGCGTCCCGCTGCTCATCGCGCAGAAGGCGGACGACCCGAAGCTCGTGGTCTCGGCGGCCGGCACCGAGAAGGTCGGCAACGTCGAAGCGCGCATCCTCGACGTCGCGTACGACGGCGCGTCGGTCCGCTGGTACCTGGATCCCACGACGTACCGCATCCTGCGCTCGGCCCACACGTCGGTCGGCCCGCAGGGCGAGGCGGACATCGTCTCGGAGTACTCCGAATACAAGGTCGTGGACGGATTCCCCGTCGCCTTCCACCTCGAGGTGATCAGCAACGGCAGCAAGGACCAGGTCCTCGCCCTCGAGGAGTGCAAGATCAATCCGGGCGTCGATGCCAAGACCTTCGACAAGCCCGTCTTCCCGACGCCGGTCCCCGACGCCGGCCGCGACGCCGGCACCCACGGCGCCGCCGAAAAAGAAGTAGCCCCGCCTACATCGGCGGGCAGGTGTTCGGCGCGCGCACTCCGTCGAATCGGCTCTGCATCCACTGGATGGCGCTCGACGCGCTGACGCGGGCCGCCTTCATGTGGGCGACACCCGGAAACGTCTCGTAACGCACCGTCTCCCCGGCGCGGCAGAGGCCGGCGACGAAGTCGGCGGTCACGGTGGGCCGCACGACGGGGTCGTCCAACCCCTGCGCGACGTAGAGCGCCGCCCCCGCCGGGGCGCCGCCCGGCCGGTTCTCGACGAAGAGCCGGTGCCACTTCTCGTTCGTGAAGATCCCGGCGGACAGGTAGTTCGAAGGAATCGGGATGGTCGCGACCATGGCGCCGAAGGCCTCCCCTTCCGTTTCGACGCAGTCGCCGGCGACGCGATCGATCGCCGGGATCACGTCCGCGGCGACCCAGTCCTCGAGCGGCGTCGCGTAGACCCGCGACCACGACCAGAGGCAGTAGGACACGATGATCTTGCCGGCGCGCTCGTCCTCGTCGTCCTTCAGGAGCTGCTCGAGGTCGGTGGCCGGCGCGATTGCCGCCACCCCGACGAGCGTCAGGTCCGGCGCGTAGCTCTTCGCCAGCTGGCCGGCGAACAGCGCGGCGTGTCCTCCCTGGGAATGGCCCCACACCGCGAACCGCGAGTTGGCTCCCGTCTTCTCGACCTGCTGCGCCGCGCGGACCGCGTCGAGCACCGCCCGCCCCTCGCTCAAACCGACGAGATACGGGTGCGGGCCGGTGGTGCCGAGTCCCGGGTAGTCCGTCGCGACGACCACGTCGTCGAGGGCCATCAGGGCCGGCAGGTGCGGAATCGTTTCGAAGACCCCCTTCAGGATCGACGGCGCGCAGTTGCGGGCGACCCCGGTCGTCGGATGCGCCCACGCCACGACGTTCCGGCCGTGGATGGGGGCCTGCCGCGTCGGTGCGATGACGACGCCCGACACCTCGATGAGCTGCCCGTCGAGCCCCGTCGAGGCGTACAGAATCTTCCAGGCCGCGGTTCCCGGCATGGGCGGCGGCGTCATGGGCTCCGAGCGCAGCAAGTCTCCGGGCCGGCGGCGCCGGACCGACTGCGTCTCCTCCTCCGACACCGCCGACTTCTTGCGTTTCGGTGCGATGTAGAAGCCGTCGGGCCTGGGCGGGGCGGTGCAGCCGGACGCGAACGCCACCATCAGGAAGGCCAGTGCGCGGCGCAGTCGTCTCACGATGGCGCGCAGTCTAACGCTCCCGTCCGCCGGAAAAGGCTCCCCGACTTTCCGGCAGGACGACGACCGGGGAACGAATATGATCCGCTACGCGATGCGACTCCCGACCGCCGCCGCGTCCTCGACGCCGCGGCTGCGCCCTGAATGATCTGCGCCCGCTGCCAGACGCCGAATCCGGACGGGGCGGAGAACTGTCTGCACTGCGCGCTCCCGTTCACCGACCATCTCGAAATCACCCGGACGGATGCGTCCGAGCTCACGTCCGTGCCCACGATGGGAAGCCCCTCGTCGTTCAAGCAGTGGGCCAACCAGTCGTCGCGGGGCGTGGCCTCGGTCGTGCTGCCCGCCGGCCTCGAGATCGGCCAGCGGTACCGCGTCAAGAGCCTCCTCGGCATGGGCGGAATGGGCGCCGTCTATCTCGTGCACGACAAGGGCCTGGACCGCGACGTCGCGCTGAAGCTCATCCGCTCGGACATCGCGGAGGACACCGAGGTCCTCGAGCGCTTCAAGCGCGAGATCCAGCTGTCGAGCCGCGTGACGCACCCCAACGTCCTGCGCGTCTTCGATCTCGGCGAGAGCGACGGCATCAAGTTCCTGACGATGCAGTTCGTCGACGGGCGAGACCTGTCCACGATCCTGAAGAAGCAGGGCAAGCTGCCGACCGAGCGCCTCCTGCGCGTCTTCCGCCAGGCGGCGGAAGGCCTCAAGGCCGCGCACGACCAGGGCGTCATCCACCGCGACCTGAAGCCCCAGAACATCATGATCGACGCCACCGATCACGTCTACGTCACCGACTTCGGCCTGGCCAAGTCCGCCGAGCAGTCGGGCATGACGCAGACGGGCGCGGTCATCGGCACGCCGTTCTACATGTCGCCCGAACAGGTCAAGGGCGAGCCGGTCGGCCCGCAGTCCGACATCTTCGCGCTCGGCGTGATCCTCTACCAGATGGCCGCCGGCGCGGTTCCCTTCGGCGGCGCGACGCCGTTCGAGGTCATGGTCGCGAGGACGCAGCGCGCGGCGAAGCCGATCAAGGAGCTCAACCCCGAGCTTCCCGCGTACCTGCAGAAGATCATCGAGCGCTGCCTCGTGGTCGACCTCGCCCTGCGGTATCAGAACGTGCAGGAGATCCTCGAGGACCTGGACGCCGAGTCGTTTCGAACGTCGATCCGCTACCGGACGATGTCCAAACGGTGGGTCGGCCCCACCGTCGCCGCGGCGGGCGCTGCGCTGATCATCGCGGCCCTGGGTCTCTGGGTGTATCAGAAGGGCCGCTCCGCCAAGCCCGCGGCGGCGCAGAAGACGCAGTCCGTGCTGGTCGCCGACTTCGCAAACCACACCGGCGACCCCGTCTTCGACGGCACGCTCGAGCCCGCGTTCACGCTCGCGCTCGAGGGTGCGAGCTTCGTCAGTTCCTACAGCCGCAACTCGGCGCGCAAAGTCGGCGCCCAGCTGTCGCCCGGCGCGACCGGCATGGACCAGACGCTGGCCCAGCTGGTCGCCGTCCGCGAGGGCATCAACGTCGTGACGTCGGGCTCGGTCGACAAGAAGGGCGACGGCTACGAGGTGTCGGTCCGGGCCGTCGACGCGGCGACCGGTAAGACGATCGCCGCCGACCAGGAAAAGGCCTCGGGCAAGGAGGGCGTTCTCGCCGCGGTGGCGCGCCTCGCGGCCCAGGTCCGCGGCGCACTCGGCGACGCCACGCCGCAGTCGACCCAGCTGGCCGCGGCCGAGACGTACTCCGCCGGATCGCTCGAGGCCGCCCACGAATACGCCATCGCCCAGAACCTGCAGTGGGAGGGCAACTGGGACGAGGCGACCCGCCACTACCGCAAGGCCCTCGACCTCGACGCCAACCTCGGCCGCGCCTACGCGGGGCTTGCGGCGGTGGAGAGCAACCGCGGCCGGCGCCAGGACGCCGAGAAGTACTACAAGCAAGCACTCGCCCGCATCGACCGGATGAGCGATCGCGAGAAATTCCGGACGCGCGGCGGCTACTACCTGCTCGTTCGCAACCCGGACAACGCGATCGAAGAGTTCAGCGCCCTCGTCAAGCAATACCCGGCGGACACCGCCGGCATCGCGAACCTCGCGGCGGCCTACTTCTACAAGCGCGACATGAACCGGGCCCTGCAGGAAGCCCGCCGCGCCATCGAGATCTACCCGAAGAACGTGCCGCAGCGAAACAACCTGGGGCTCGACGCGATGTACGCGGGCGACTTCGAGACCGCGATCAAGGAGCAGGACGAGGTGCTCCGCCTGAACCCGAAGTTCGCCCTGGCCTACGTCGGCAAGGCGCTCTCGCAGCTGGCCCTCGGGCACCCCGACCTCGCCGCCGAGACGTACCAGAAAGGGGCCGAGGTCGACGCGCGGGGAGCCTCCATCGCGGCCATGGGGCTCGCCGACATCGCTCTCTTTCAGGGCCGGCCCGCCGATGCGGTATCCATTCTCGAAAAGGGCATCGAAGCGGACGTAGCGGGCCAGAACGCCGAGGCGGCCGCCGAGAAGCGGCTCGCCCTGGCCGACGCCCACCTGGCCCTGCGCGACACGGCGCGCGCCGTCGCCGAGACCGAGCGGGCGCTGACCGAGGCGCACGGAGAAAACATCCTGTACCCGGCGGCGCGCGTCTATCTGGCGACGGGCCGCGAGCCGAAGGCCCTCGCGCTCGCCGAGGAGCTGGCCGGCCGCCTGGAGCCGGATCCCCAGGCGTACGCCGAGCTGATCCGCGGCGAGGCCGAGCTTTCCCGCGGCAAGGCCTCCGAAGCCCTCAAGCACTTCGCCGCCGCCAAGAAGATCGCGGACACCTGGGCGGGCCGGCTCGACCTGGGCAAGGCGTACCTCGAGGCCGGGGCCTTCACCCAGGCGGACGACGAGATCGAGACGTGCATCAAGCGCCGGGGCGAGGCCACGGCCCTCTTCCTCGAGGAGTCGCCGAGCTACCGCGTTTTCCCGCCCGTCTACTACTACCTCGGGCGCGCGCGCGAGGGATTGAAGAGCCCCGGCGCGGCCGACGCCTTCAAGACGTACGTCGCGTTCCTGACCGGCGACGGCGGCCCGCTCGCCGCGGACGCCCGCAAGCGCCTCGCCGGCAAATAAAAACGGCGGCGGACACGCCGTGCCCGCCGCCGCAGAACTTCGAAGCCGATCCTACTGGAGCTTCTCGACCGTGGCCTTGATCGCGCTGCCGTCGTTCAACTGCAGCTCGAGCTCGTAGCAGCCGGGGGTCCCGACGTACCCGGTGGCCCAGTTGAAGATGAACTGGTTCGATGCCCGTGTCGTAGCGGAACGTGCTTCCGCCCTTCGCGCCGGTCGTCGGCGAGTAGAGAAGGACCGAGCGTCCCGGTCGCCTGGCCCGAGCAGGCCCCGCCCGGTGTAGGCGACGGCCGAAAGGATCTGCAGGGTGGCGAGGTCGCGAGAGATAGTTGCCCGACGGCATCCTGCAGCTTCCACTTCACCGGCGTCGCCGAACCGAAGTTGACGTTGCCCGAGAACGTCGGCGAGCCGAGCGTTCCAGCCGTCGCCATCGGCGGCAGGAAACCGGTGAACGTGTAGATGCTCTGGACCGTCTGCGTCAGGACGCTCGAGGTGCTGGGGGCGAAGCTCGCGTTCCCGCCGAATGCAGCGGTGATCGAGTGCGCGCCCACCGAGAGAGCCGCCGTGGAGAAGCTCGCCGTGCCGCTCGAAAGCGTCGCCGTTCCGAGCGCGGTGGCTCCGTCGAGGAAGCTCACGATGCCTCCGGTGGGAACTCCGGCCGCCGAGGTCACGGAAGCGGTGAACGTCACCGGCTGTCCGAACCCCGACGGGTTCGGGCTCGACGCGATCCCGGTCGCGGTCGCGGCCGGGCCGACGGTCTGGCCGGCCGGCGCCGAGCTGCTTCCCGTGAAGTTGGCGTCCACACCCGAGTAGACCGCGGTGATGGAGTGGGATCCGCCTCCGAGGACCGTCGTCGTGAGACTCGCGCTGCCGTTGGCAAGAGTCGCCGTCCCGAGCGCCGTGGCTCCGTCGAAGAACGTCACGGTCCCGGTGGGCGTTCCGCCGCCGGGCGCCAGGGCCGCGACGATCGCGGTCAGGAGGACCGGCTGGCCGTAGACCGAGGGGTTCGGGCTGACCGTCACCGACGTCTGGCTGCTCGCCTTGCCGACCTGCTGCGCGAGGGCGGGCGACGTGCTCGTGTTGAAGCCCGCGTCGCCGCCGTAGGCCGCCGTGATCGAGTGGCTCGCGACGGAAAGCGTGGACACCGTCAGCGAAGCGACGCCGCCGGACACGTTCCCGGTACCGAGGACGGTCGCCCCGTCGGAGAAAGTGACCGTGCCCGTCGGTGTCCCGGCGCCCGGGGAAGTCACCGACACCGCGGCCGTGAGCGTCACGGCCTGGCCCCACACCGAGGGATTCGCGTTCGAGGTCAGAACCGGCTCGTCGAGGCCTTGCCGACCGTCAGGCCCGTGGTGGCGCCGCTGGTCAGATGCACGGCGGTGGCGGTGAAGTCCGCGCCCATCGTGTAGCTGCCCGCCGCCGTCGGCGTCGCGGGGACCGTGCAGTTCGCCGACCCCGCCCCGCTCGTCGCGAGCGTGCAGGTCGAGGCGGAGAGGCCGGATCCGGCCGGCGTTCCCGTCAGGGCGACCGTGCCGGTCGGGGCCGAAACCGTACCGCTCTGCGTGTCGGTGACGGTGACCAGCATGGACGTGGGCTGGCCCACGACCACCGTGCTGGGTGTCATCGTGACGACCGTCGAGGTGGTCCGGGCGTTGATCGTCAGGCTGAACGTCTGCGAGGCCGTCTGCGGCGTCCCCGCCGTCGAGTCGACGACCTGCGCCGTGAACGTGAAGGTGCCCGAGGCGGTCGGGGATCCCGAGATCACGCCGGCCGGCGAAAGGGTCAGGCCCGTCGGCAGCAGACTGCCCGCAGCCAGGCTCCACGTCAGGGGCGCCTTGCCGCCCAGCGCCGTCAGCGTCGTCGTGTAGGGCGTCCCGACGACCGCGACCGGCAGCGTCGTGCCGCCCGTCGTCTGGATCGAGAGGAGCAGGGCGAAATCCGGGGCCGACCCGTTCGTGTTGGCGCCGTGCGCCGTGATGACGGGCGAAAGCTGACGCGTCAGATCGACCATCTGGTCCTTCGTGGCCTGACCGCGGAGGGTCAGGAACACGGTCTCGCCCGGCCCGATGGCGACCGTCACGTTGCCGGACGTCCCATCGGGAATCTTCGGGTTCGTCGCGTCGCTCAGGCTGGCGGCGATCGTTCCATCCGCCTGCGCGAGCACGGAGCTCTGCGGCACGCTCTGGATCGTGCAGTTGACGGCCGCCGGCGCCTGGGAGTTCTTGGTCACGATGACCTGGAGGGGGATGTTGTTCGGGTTGTTCCCGTAGAGGGTCACGCGGTACGAGTGCGCGGTGTTGCCGGAGTTGACGATGGCGTAGTTCGCGTCCGAGTACGGCGCGTTGGAGATGTTCTGGTTCGAGATGTTCTGGTTGGAAATGTTCTGGCTGGCCACCGTGACGTTGGAGATGTTCTGGTTCGAGATGTTCTGGTTCGAGATGTTCTGGATCGCGGGGCTGGCGTTGGAGATGTTCTGGTTCGAGATGTTCTGATTGGAAATGTTCTGGTTCGAGATGTTCTGGTTCGAAATGTTCTGGATCGCCGGTTCGGCGTTGGAGATGTTCTGGTTCGAGATGTTCTGGTTGGAGATGTTCTGGTTCGGATCCGTGACGTTGACGAAGGGGTTCGGGTTGTTGGGATCCGAGCCGTTGTTCGGGTTCCAGACCGCGAAGCTCGGCGTGTAGACCTCGACGCTCCCGATGAGGTCCGCCGAGCCGTCGGGCTGCGCGAGCGGGGACACCGAGCCCTCCGGATTCAGCAGGATCGCGCCGGACAGGCAGGGGCTGCACCCCGCCGTCGTCTCCGTGACGGTGACGGTCAGGCTTCCCGCCGGATTGGCGGAGCTCGCAAAGACGGGCCGCGCCAGGCCCGAGCGGGCGCCGATCGTCAGACCCGGTCAGCGAAAGGACCGGCGCTCCTGTCTGCTGGAAGGAGGCCGTGACGCCCGATTTCGGCGCGACGGTGAGCGTGAACACGCGGTCCTGCGCCGTGAAGTTCTGGGCCGTGACGACGAAGGCCCGCTGCTTCGGGGCCGCGAAGAGCGGCTTGGCGTCCTGGGGAGAGCCGACGAGCAGGCCCTCGGTGATCCGGCTGACGTAGACGTTCTGGTTGCGGCTGCCGGCGTAGCGGGCGTCGCACGGCAGAAGATTCTGCGACGGATCGATGAGGCTCTTGGTCGTGCTGCCCTGGGGGTTCTGCGCCGAGTACGGCGGCGTGTACTTGGACCAGTCCACGAGCTGGGTGGCCGGATCGATCGGCGGCACGACGTCCCGGTTGTCCGTCCACGTCGCGTAGAACACCGGCGGGTTCGCGGCCGTGGTGAAGCTCCACTTCCCCGTCACGGGATCCGCGACGAAGGTCTGTCCGGCGACGTCGATGTAGTCGCCGAGAAACGGCAGCGTCCCCTGCGAGAACATCGGGAGATTCGGCGCGTTGACCTGGAGCTGGTACAGCGTATCCGGCGGCTGCGGGCTGATCGGATTGTCCTCGTCGTCCTCGTAGACTCCGTTGCTGTCCGGGGCCCACAGGCCCATCCGGTACTGGGAAACGCTCGCCGACGCGAAGCTCGGGCTCGCGGCCGGAACGGCGTCGGCGACGCGCAGGTCGATCGTGTGGCGCCGCTGCGTCAGGATCGAGGCGTTGTCGTCGACGAAGAGGGTGAAGACGCTGGCCGCGCCGCCCGAGGCCTTGAGCTCGCCCCGCAGCGCCTGCGTGCGCAGGTAGAACCGGCCCTGGCCGTCCGGGTCGAAGGGAGCGTTGGGCTTGAAGAGCGAAAGCGTGTGGTCGAGCCGCTGGTCGTAGTAGACGAGCATCAGCCTGCCCGACGCGAACGTGAGCTGGGGCATGAACTGGTGGCCGCGGGCGAACGTGTGGCCGGTGTCGTCGCCGACCGATCCCGCCGTCCACCGGGGCGGCGGCGCTCCAGGTCTTGCCGGAGTCCGACGACGTGGACACGACGATCCGGGCGTCCTGGCTGCTGCCGGTCCGCTGCGCCCACGCCACGTGCACGCGGCTCTTCCCGCTGCCGTCCACCGAGGCGGCGACCGAGGGCAGGGTGTTGGTGCGGAACTGCGTCCCCGTCATCGGCTGGTCGAACGGCGCGATCGCCGCGACCTGAACCGTGTTCTTGGACGGGAACGTCTTGCCGAAGTCATCGGACCGGGCGATGAGAATGGACTCCGGATTGCTCGAGGTCTTGAACTGGCGCCAGGCCGCGTACACGCTGCCGCTGGCCGGGTCGATCGCGAGGTTCGTCCCCTGGTTGATCGAGCTCGACTCGGAGAGCTTGATCGGGCTCGACCAGGTCTTTCCGCAGTCGAGCGAACGGGAGAACATGATCTTCGTGCTCGTCGGAGCCCGTGAAGCGGCTCCACACGAGGTACACGTTGCCCGCCAGGATCGTCTGCGAGCCGGAGAGGCCCGGGAACACGCAGCTGCCGCCGCCGGCGCGCGGAATGTCCACGGCGATCCACGTCTTGTCCAGGAACTGGCCGGACGTGCCCGTGTCCACGACGACCGTGCGCTGGTACTGCATCGAATCGCCGCCCGCCAGCGCCGCGCCGTTCTCCTTCTGGTTCGTGTCGAAGAAGGTCGACACGAAGACGCTCCCGTTGTTCGTGCCCCGGTTGAAGGCGATGCCGCTGTAATAGAGGAGTCCCGACGTGCCGGCCCGCACCGTCGGGTCCGCGGCCGCGTTGTAGGCCTTGAGCGGCGACGCGAGTCCGGCCGCCGACTGGTCCTGCGGGTACCCGGGCAGCAGGTAGCTCTGCCAGGAGAGGCCGCCGTCGTAGGACTTGAAGACGCCGAGCCACGCGTCTCCGGCCAGGGAGCCGGGAACCGTGTCCGAGACCGGCAGGTCGACCGTGCGGTAGTCGTTGGCGCCCGCGAGCAGGTGCAGCGCGTTGCGCGAGGAGACCGCGAGGGACGGCTCGTTCTGTCGCTGGAGGAAGGGGTCGCCGCCCGGCCAGGTCGTGCCGGCGACCATGTTGACGTTCGGCCCGGCAACCGGCTGAGTCTGCGCGGCGGCCGTGGAGAAGCCGGCGGAAACGATCAGCCCGGTCAGAGCCGAAGCGCGCCCCACTGCGCGGATAAGGCTCCGCCGAGAGACACGTTTAGAACGCCCCATGCCTTCCTCCGTTCGTTCAAAAGAAAAGTGAAACGTGCGGCGACGCCGCTCGTCATGTGATCGGGATCACCAGACGCGTTGTACCGCGACCGCGCCGCAGGGTCAAGGAAGAAGGGGCTTCGGGCGCGTCCGCGGCCCGTTTTCTAGCCCAACGACGCCTTCAGCCGGGCGTACCCCTCCCGGCTGAGGGGAACGCGCGACCCGTCGTGGAGGATCCCGACGTGGCTGCCGCTGCCGAACGGTTCGATCCGGGCCAGGGCGTCGATGCGAACCAGGTGCGACCGGTGCACCCGGACGAAACGCTTCGGGTCCAGGGCGGCGGCGAGGCTTGCGAGCGTCTGCGCCTTGAGAAAGGCCTTCCCCTCGCTCTTCAGGGCCACGTAGTCGTCCTGCGCCTCGACCGCATCGAGTTTCTCGACCGGGATGATCTGCACGCGCGCGCCGTCGCGCACCACCACCCGCGAAAGCCAGGTGCCTTCCGGCCGCGCCGCCGCGGAGACGGTCGCGGCCTCCAGCTTCTGCCCGCGGCCCAGGCGTTCGCGCGCGCGGGCGACGGCCGCCGCGATGCGCTCCGGCGAATACGGCTTCAGGACGTAGTCGACGGCGTGGACGTCGAACGCCTTCACCGCGTGCTCGTCGTAGGCCGTCACGAACACGACCGCGATTCCCGGCTCGAGCAGCTCGAGCACCTCGAAGCCGTTCAGCTTCGGCATCTCGATGTCGAGGAAGACGATCCCGGGCGACAGCTCCCCCGCCGCGCGGACGGCCTCGAACCCGTTGGCGCACTCGCCGAGGATGCGCACGCCGCCGACCCTGCCGAGATAGTCGCGCAGGATCGTGCGCGCCGGCTCCTCGTCGTCGACGATGAGGACGCCGACCTCCGGCGCGGCGCTCACGCCGGCATCTCCGCCGGAACCGAGATCACGACGAGGTACCGGTCGCCGAGGGGCTTGGCGGCGAACATCGCGCTGTCGCCGTAGCGGGCCGCCAGGCGCTGGCGCACGTTGGCGATCCCGCGGCCGCTGCCCGGGCGCACGGGGCTCTCGGGGTCGAACGGGTTCTCGATGAGGATCCGCAGGCGCCCCCCTCCATACGCGATGCCCAGGCGGACCTTGCCGCCGTCGACCCGCGTCGCGATCCCGTGGCGCACCGCATTCTCCACGAGGGGCTGGAGCAGCAGCGGCGGAATCAGGCAGCCGTGACCGCGCTCGTCGAGGTCCTCCTCGACGCCGAGGCGCGCGCCGAACCGCAGCTCCTCGACCGCGAGGTACGAGCGCGAGAGGGCCAGCTCGTCCCCGATGGAGATGCTCGCCTTCTCGCCGAGCGCGAGGCTCTTGCGCAGGAAGTCGCCGAGCAGCACGCACATCTGCTGCGCGCGCGGCGGGTCGCTCGCGGCCAGCGCCGAGATGGAGTTCAGGCTGTTGAAGAGGAAGTGCGGCCGGATCTGGGCCTTCAACGCCGCGAGCTCCGCCTCGCGCGCCAGGATCGTGAGCTCCGCCTCGCGCTGCTCGGCCTCGCGGGCCGCCTCCATCGCGGCGAGGACGTAGTGCATCGCGACCGACAGGAGGTAGAGCAGGACGCCCGCCGCGAAGAGCGAGGGCACCTCGACGTCGTAGGCCGCCGGCAGCGCCTCCCATCCCGGGAGCGAGCGCGAGCAGGCGCGCGAGACCGGCGCCGAGAACGACCCAGACGCTGCTGATCAGCAGCGCCGCCACGCCGTGGCTCGCCAGCAGCAGCGGCAGGCGCGTCGCCTTCACCGGGAGACGCCGGCACGGGTACCAGGCGGAGAGGCCCATGAAGGCGAACGCGAGCGTGAGTGGAAACCCGAGCGCCGCGGCCTCGCCGAGAGCGAGCGCGCCCGGCCGCGCGAGCAGACCGGTGAGGATCAGGGCGAGCGGCGCGCATGCCGCGAGGTACGGAAGCAGGCGGCCGCGGTGAGCGAGGATGGGGTGCATGGCTTAGCGACGGCGGTCGTTGCGTGGCGGTTCGCACGGCTAGTTCTTGACCTCGACGCCACCCATGAGGATGAAGCCGTTGATCCGCAGGATCTTCGGAGCGCCTTCCGCCGGCGCCAGCATGCGGGCCTTCATGTCGATGCCGCCGAGCAGCGGCGTGACGTTCAACTCGACCTTCCACGTCTCCGGCACGCGGAACACGCAGCCGCCCATCATCGCGAAGATCTCGACGCTCGCGCTGTCGCCCGCGATCGCGGTCTTGCGCAGGTCGATGTCGAAACCGCCGGCGATCACCGTGACCGTCCCGCCCCGGAAGTCGTCCGTCTGGACGATGCGGTGCCCGCCGCCGCAGAGCGCGAACTCGCTCAGGGCCACCGGTCCGCCCGCGCCCGCCGAGGCCCCGGCGCCAGGCTGGCCTGCGCGCCGCCCATCGAGCCCGTCATCCCCGTCGCGCCGCGGCGTGCGCGGCGCGGCCGCCTGCCAGATCACGTAGAGGCCGAGGGCCACGAGGCCGAACGGCCAGACCTTGTGGAACGGCACCCAGAGGAAGCCGAGGTTCCTCAGCAGGAAGAAGGATCCGATCGCGAGGAGGATGAAGCCTCCCACCCGCTGTCCCGGCCGCGTGGGCGTCAGCACCCGCGAGAGGCCCGGCCCGATGATGAAGAGCGGCCAGTAGTCCCAGAGGCTGCCCGCGTCGATCACGTGGAAGTTGTCGAGGATGAACAGGACTCCCAGCAGGAGCAGGAGCCCTCCCGTGATGACCTTCTCGTTGATCCGGAAACCCTGCGTGTCGCTCATGGGGACGTCCTCCACCGACAAGCTACGAGAACCGCGCGGACATTTCCCTCTCTTTTCGGCGAACGGCATCCTGCGGCCGGTCAACGGCGTCTGGCGGCGGTCGAAGCGCGGCGGCTCGGGCTACAATCGACCCGCAGCGCAGGCTCAGCAATGATTTGCCCGCAGTGTCACACGCCGAATCCCGACTTGGCGGCTCTCTGCCTCGAGTGCTCGCACAGCTTTTCCAGCGATCCCCTCACCTCCAGCGATCCCCTCACCATCGTAGCTCCGTCCACCGACGCCCCCGAAATGCCCACGATGGCCAGTCCCACTTCGCTCGAGGAGTGGGTCAAGAGCCGGCCCACGAGCGGCTCGTCCGCTGCCTCCGTCCTGACCGAGGGGCTCGAGATCGCCGGACGCTACCGGGTGCGCAAGCTCCTCGGGCATGGGCGGCATGGGCGCCGTGTATCGCGTCCACGACGAGGAGCTCGACCGGGATGTGGCCCTGAAGCTCATCCGGCCCGACATCAGCGACAACCCCGATGCGCTCGAGCGATTCAAGAGGGAGATCCAGCTCTCGAGCAAGGTCACGCACAAGAACGTCCTGCGGGTTTACGATCTCGGCGCCTCGAACGGGATCAAGTTTCTCACCATGCAATTCGTCGAAGGCGAAGACCTCTCGACGGTTCTCAAACGCGTTGGGAGGCTTCCAACTCCTCGCCTGACCCACATCTTCCGGCAGATCCTCGAGGGGCTGAGAGCCGCCCACGACCAGGGCGTCATCCACCGCGACCTGAAGCCCCAGAACATCATGCTCGATGGCTCGGACAAGGTCTACGTCACGGACTTCGGCCTGGCCAAGTCGCTCGAGCAGTCGGGTATGACGCAGACTGGCGCCATCGTCGGGACGCCGTACTACATGTCGCCGGAGCAGGTGAAGGGCTCGCCCATCGATCACCGATCCGACATCTACTCGCTCGGCGTGATCCTGTACGAAATGTCGACGAGTCAGCTCCCCTTCACCGGCTCGTCGCCCTACGCAGTGATGGCCCAGCGCCTGCAGCGCGTGCCGGAGCCGGCGGGCAAGATCAACACCGACCTGCCGAACTATCTGTCCAGGATCCTCGAGCGCTGCATGACGGTCGACACGGCAGCGCGCTACCAGACGATCGAAGAGATCCTGAGAGATCTCGATGCCGGCGGCTTCCGGACGACGATGCGCTTCGAGGTCTCGCGCAGGCCCTGGCTGCGGCCGGTCCTGGCGGTCGTCGTCGCCGCCCTGCTCGTCGCGGGCGCGGCGATCGCATTCCGAGCCCGGCGGACCGGGGCGCCGGCGCAGCCGACCGCAGGCGCCGCCGCGAACCAGCCGGTCTCGCTCGCGATCCTTCCGTTCCGCAACGCCTCGGGCGACTCGTCCCTCGACTGGCTGGGGCCCAGCCTGGCCGAGATGCTGCGGACCGACGTCGGCCGGTCGGCGTCGCTGCGGACCGTTCCCTCGGACCGGCTCCATCAGATTCTCCGCGACCTGCGGATCTCCGCAGACTCGGCCTTCGATCCGGCCACGCTGCGAAAGCTCGCGAAGTTCAGCAACGCGGACACCGTGATCTGGGGGCAGTACCTCAAGTTCGGCGACGAGATCCGGATCGACGCCACGCTCGAGGACGTCAAGCGGCAGCGGTCCGTCGCGCTCAAGGCACAGGCTCCCACGCAGAGCGGGCTCCAGGCCGCCATCGATCAGCTCGCCCAGTCGATCCGCGACGGTCTCTCGCTTTCCTCTGACGTCGTCGCCGAGCTCAAGACCACGGCGTTCAAGCCGTCCACGAAGTCGCTCGAGGCGCTGCGCGCCTACCAGGAAGGGCTCCAGGCGGCGCGCCAGGGCAAGAATTCCGAGGCCCTGAAGAAGTTCCAGGAGTCGATCCAGGCGGACCCGGAATTCGCCCTCGCCTACGCGAAGCTCGGTCAGACCTATGCCGGCCTGGGGTACGACACGGAGGCCGAACAGAGCTCGCGCCATGCCGTGGAGCTTTCGGAACGCCTTCCGGCGCCGGAGAAATATCTGATCAACGCCAGTCACGCTCGGATCGTCAACGACACCGACAAGGCCATCACAGCCTACGAAAACCTCGCCAAGGCCTCGCCGGACGATTCCGAGGTCAACTTCGAGCTGGCCGCCCTCTACGAAGCGTCGGGCGCCTTCGATCAGGCGCGCGCCCATTACAAGAAGGTCCTCGAGCACGATCCGAAGTACGTCGCCGCCCTTCTCGCATCGGGCCGCGTGGAGATCAAGGCCGGGAACCCGCAGGGATCGCTCGACTTTCTGAACCAGGCCCTGAGCCTGGCCATCCAGCTCGGGCAGGACGAAGAGAAAGCCGACGTGCTCCACGCCATCGGAGCGGCGTACCAGGGGCTGGACAAGCCGGGCGACGCCCAGCGGTACTACGTCGAATCGCTCGAGATCAAGCGCCGGATCGGTCAGAAGCGCGGAATCGCCGCGACCCTCGGGCGGATTGCCCAGGTCCAGGAACAACTCGGCAATCAGGATGCGGCGCTCACCAGCTACAAGGAAGCGCTGCAGATCGAGCGCGAGATCGGCGACAAGAAAGGAGTCGGCCTGAGCCTCATCGACCTCGGAAGTTTCTACTCGGGTCGCGGAAGTTACGATCAGGCGCTGCAGGATTACAAGGAGGCGCTGCAGATCCAGCGCGACGTCGGCGATCAGGACGGAGAGGCGCTCTGCCTGAACAACATCGGGAACATCTACCTCTTCAAGACGCAATACGACGACGCCCAGACCTACTTCGAGAGGGCTCTCCAGATCCGGGAGAAGACCAAGAACCCCGGCGACATCGCCGACACCCTGCACAACCTTGCCGAGACCGCGACGAACAAGGGGCAATACGACCAGGCCCTCAAGCACTACCTGCGCGCCCTCGAGCTCCGACGAGAGGCCGGCGACAAGCGGGGCGCGGCGATCGAGTCCTACAGCATGGGGACCCTGTTCGAGTACGAGGGGCAGTACGGCGCGGCCGTCAACGCGAAAGAAGAAGCGCTGAAGGCCTTCCAGGACCTCAAGGACAGCGGATTCTGGATGGGCGAGATCCTGAGCGGGACGGGACACTCCCAGGCCATGCTCGGGCAGATCCGACGCGGCCCAAACGCAGCTCGCCGAAGCGCTGAAGCTCTCGGAGAAGCTCCAGAACCGCGCCCTGACGGCTCAGATCCTCAACTTCCAGGGCGACCGGCTCTTCTACCTCGGCGACGCCAGAGCCGCGCGGTCCCTCTACGAGCAGGCCCTCCAGACGGCCTCGAAGACCGGCGACAAGCGTGTCGAGCTGCTGTCGAAGGTCAACCTCGCGAAGACCGCGATCGCCGAGGGGCGCCCCCAGTCCGTGGTCGAGGGACTCAAGAAACTGGCCGATGAGTCCGACTCCCTCGGACTGAAATACCTGTCCGTCGAGAGCGCCGTCCTGCTCGGGCAGGCGCTCATCGACATGAAGCGCTACCCGCAGGCCCGTCAGGAGCTCGAGCGCGCGCTCGCGAAGAGCGAGAAGCTCGGCCTGCGCGCCCTGCTGGCGCGGAGTCACTACCTGCTCGCTTCCGCGCTGCGATCCACCGGCAACGCCGCCGACGCGTCCCGGCACCTCGGCGAGGCGCGCCGGATCCTCGAAGAGATCCGGAAGGAAGCGAAGACCGATGACGTCGTGAAACGCGCCGACCTCGCCCCGATCCTCGCGAAAGCGGGCTGATCGGCCCGGCGCCGGAAAAAAAAGCCGGGCCCCGCGGCCCGGCTCTCTGGCGCCCGATGCGCCGGTTCCGTTTCGCCGTTTTCAGGGAACGAGGCCGGTCCACGTCCCGAACGACGTGTACGCACCGGTACAGGAGGGGTCGGGCGCGCCCACGACGGCGTCGACCGTCTTTTTCCCATTCCCGGAGGACGGATTCAGGATCGCCGACGTGCCGGACATCACCTCAAAGAGAGTCGGCACGCCGGGCTCATCGACTCGACTGTTGGCCTGCTTGTCGTTGAACCACAGCCTCGCCGTGTCGGAATCGACGGTGCTTCCGAGGCAGGAGTTGCGCACGAGCAACTCCACGCTGATCGTATCTCCCGGCGCGAACGCCTCTGCCGGGATCGACAGCGGAATCGTGCGCAGCGCCGCATTGCCGAATCCGGGGCCGCCGCCGGGCGTTCCGAGCAACTCGCCGGAGCTGACCACGTTCCCGTTTCTCTTCACCACGGCCTTCAGGTCGAAGCGGGTGCCGGCATGCTTCTTCGAGCCGCCGCTGTTGTCCTTCAGACCGATCCAGACCCTGGCAGCCGGCGAAGTGGCACTGTCAGATCGACCACTTCGTAGTCAGAGAATTTCTTGCTCTTGCCGTCCACGCCGGGATCGCCGGTGTTTGAGTCCCCGACGGCGTAGGTGGTGCCGGTGATGTCCTGCGTGAAGCAGTTGAATCCGTCCGGACAGGTCTGCGCGTCCTCCTCGGGAATCGGGGCCCGATAGAGCCGGACGTTGTGAAGCTGATCCAGCGTTGGAAAGTCCCAGAAAACCCTGTAGAGAACGTCACCGGTGTAGTCGACGTCCTGGACCGGCAGCGGTTCGACGACGTGGTAGAAGCCGCAGGTGCCCAGCGCGATGTTGGAGGTCGCCCCGTCGTAGGGGATGCAATTGGCGGGAGCCAGCGCGGTGTTCAGCCGCGCGTCCAGCGCCGAGCTGGTCGATGAAATCGAATTGAATTGCCAGAGTGAAGGGCTGAAGAACGGTCGCCGTGATCTTGATCTTGTGCCCGGTCCCGAAATTGAACTCCTGGGTCGGTTCCTCGGGCGAAAACGTCACTTCCAGACAGGGAGGGGGAGGCACTTCGCATTCGATACAGGGAGGCGGACAGTGAGATCCACCCTCCTCCTGAGCCAGCGCCGGGCGCGCCGAAATCAACGCCGCGAATGCCACACCGACGAGAACCGCCTTGAGCCGGAACCGGTTTTCCATGATCCCTCCTTCGCAGAGAGTCGAGGCTTTACGCATTCTTGCTGCGTCGCTCGGGCCCTAGGTCCGACCCCGCGGGAGCAAGGTCTCGGCGCCCGGGTCAACGCCCGCGAGCGCGGCAGAAGGCATCCACCACCTCCTTCCATTCCGTCAATGGCAGGCGAAACAACTCTCGCGCCATTCAGCCGGAGGTGCTACGTCTACCTTCCTGGTTTGAAGCTCGCGAGTATATCGCCGGCGCGTCGGAAAGTCTGCAAGCCGCTCCTGGGCTTCGGCTCGCCCTAAGTGTCAGCAGCGAAAAGGGTCTTGTTTGACCTCGTGCGCCGCCCGGGCCCGGCGAGGGATGTTATTCTCTCGATCGCGAAGAGGAGATCGAACATGGCCACCCAAGTCATCATGCCGCAGATGGGCGAGTCGATCGCCGAGGGAACGATCACCAAGTGGTTGAAGAAGGTGGGCGACGCGGTCAAGCGCGACGAGCCGATCTTCGAGATCTCGACCGACAAGGTCGACGCCGAGATTCCTTCGCCCGTCGCCGGCACGCTGATCGAGATCAAGGTCCAGGAAGGCGCGACGGTCGCCATCAATACCGTCGTCGGCGTGATCGGCGAGGCCTCCGAGAAGGCCGCCGCGGCCCCCGCCGCCGCGCCCGCCCCGGCCGCCGCCGCCGCGCCGAAAGCCCCGGAGCCCGCTCCGGTCGCACCGCCCGCGCCAGCACCCGCACCGGCGCCGGCCGCGCCGGCTCCTGCCCCGCCGCCAGCCCGCCCGCGCCCCCGAGCCGGCCGCCGCGCGACCCGCACCCGCCCCCGTCGAAGCGACGGGCGGACAGGTCGAGTCGATCGAAGAGCGCATCCGGCGCCGCTCCTCGCCCCTCGTCCGCAAGATCGCCCAGGAGCACGCGATCGAGGTCGGCGAGGTCGACGGGACCGGCATCCACAACCGGGTCACGAAGAACGACATCCTTTCCTACATCGAGAACCGCAAGGTGGCCTCGGCGCCGGGCGCCGCCGCGGCGGCCCTCGAAGCTCCGTCGCCCGCGGTCGGCCGGGCCGAGCCGGCTCCGGCGCCCGCGCCCGCTCCGCGCCCCTCCATCTCGGTGACCGACCGCGACGAGGTCGTCGCGATGACGAAGATCCGCAAGATCACGGCCGAGAACATGATCCTGTCCAAGCGGACCTCGGCGCACGTCACGACCGTCTTCCAGGTCGACTACACGAACATCGCGAAGATCCGCGCGCAGGCACAAGGACGACTTCCTCGCGAAGAACGGCGTCAAGCTGACGTACCTGCCCTTCATCTTCCGCGCCGCGATCCAGAGCCTGCGCCAGTTCCCGCAGGTCAACGCGTCGATCGACGGCGAGTCGATCGTCTACCACAAGGACATCCACCTCGGCATGGCGGTCGCCCTCGACTGGGGCCTGATCGTGCCGGTCATCAAGAACGCCGACGAGAAGTCGATCCTCGGCCTCGCGCGCGCCACGCAGGACCTCGCGGAGCGGGCGCGGACCAAGCGCCTGAAGCCCGAAGAGATCCAGGGCGGGACCTTCACGGTCACCAACCCGGGAGTGTTCGGCTCGCTCTTCGGAACGCCGATCATCCCGCAGCCGCAGGTCGCGATCCTCGGCGTCGGGACGATCGAGAAGCGCCCCGTCGTCGTCGCCGACGAGCACGGCCAGGACGCGCTCGGCATCCGCACGGTCGGCTACCTCGCGCTCTCCTTCGACCACCGCCTGATCGACGGCGCGGACGCCGACAAGTTCATGGCGAACGTCAAGACGACGCTCGAATCCGGAGAGTTCGACCTCGGATAGCCGGCTCGGCCGCGGCGCCGGCGCCGCGATCTTCCTTCTGGCGCTCGCGGTGCGCATCGCGGCCACGGCCGTCGTCGGCTTCTCCTCGCTGCGGTTCGGCGACGCCGGGCCGTACCTCTTCGCCGCGTCCGAGATCGCGCAGCACGGACGGTACCCGGACCGCACCGAGGCCTACTTCTTCCGGCCGCCGGCCTATCCGCTGCTGCTCGCCGCGGTCACGGGCGGCCGGGCGGATCGAATCCCCGCCGCGAAGGTCGCCAACGCGCTGCTCGGCGCGGCGGCCGCGGTCCTGCTCGCCGCGCTGTCCGCGCGCATCTTCGGGCGGCGCGGCATCGCGCTCGCCACCGGCGCCGCGGCGGCGGTTTTCCCGAGCCTCGTCCTGCTCGCGACCGACGTCCAGAGCGAACCGCTCTTCATGGTGTTCTTCCTGCTCGCCGGACTCTTCCTGCTCGCAGCGGCCGACCGCGCCTCGCCCGGAGCCGCGCTCGCAGCCGGCGCCGCGCTCGGCCTGGCCGCGCTGACCCGTCCCTCGGCGCTGGTGCTCGCGCCCCTGCTCGCGGCGTTCCTGTTCGACCGCAGGCTCCCGCGCCGTCCCGCCCTGGGGCTGACCGCCGCGGCGCTGGCCGGCTTCATGCTCTGCCTCGCGCCCTGGACTCTGCGCAACGCGCTGCGCTTTCACGAGCTCATCCCGATCAGCGACGCCGGCGGCGTGAGCCTGTACGCCGGCAATTCCGCGTGGACGCACAGCTTCTACCGCGTGCGCACCCGCGAGGAGTACATCCGCTGGCTGGAGGACTTCGACCGCGACCTCAAGACGCACCTCGCGCAATTCGACGCGGAAGGAAAGACGTCGCCGGCAACGCGCTCGGCCGCCTATGCGCGCCTCGGAATCGACGAAAGCCTGGCCAATCCGGCGGCGGCAGGAAGGCTCATGGCGCTGAAAGCCTGGCACTGGGTCCGTCCTTATCCGACGCCGTGGTTCTGGCCGGCGCCGCTCGTCGCGGCGGTCGGCGCGCTCTACGTCGGGCTGTACGTCCTGACTGCGCGCGGGCTGCTCCGGGCGCCCCGCCGGGGCGTGACCGCGTTCTGCCTCGCCGTCCTCGTCCTCAGCATGGCGGCGCACGTCGCCCTGCAGGTCGTCTGGCGCTACCGGGTGCCCTACTGGGATCCCGTTCTGCTTCTCTACGGCACGTTCGGAGCCGCGCGTCGATGACGAACGCCTTGCCCGGCGTGCCTCGACTCGGCCGCGCCGCGTGCGCGGCCATCTTCTTCGGCGCGCTGGCTCTGCGCCTCGCCGTCATCGCGGCCACCGGGTTTTCGACCGTCCGCTTCGCCGACGCGCCCTCCTACCAGCTCGGTGCCCGCGCGCTCGCGCAGACCGGCCGGTATCCGCTGCGCACGGACGCCTACCTGTTCCGGCCCCCGGGCTACGCTTTCTTCCTCGCCGTCGCGACGCTCGGCCATCCCGATGCGATCCCCGCCGCGAAAATCGCGACCGCGGCGGCGGGAGCGATCGGCGCCGTGCTCGTCGCCGCGCTCTCCGCGCGCATCTTCCGGCGGCGCGGCCTCGCGATCGCCGCGGGGGCGCTGGCTGCGGCGCACCCGACGCTCGTCCTCGTTTCGACGGACCTGCAGAGCGAGCCGCTCTTCGTCGCGCTGCTGCTTTCGGCGGGCTACCTCCTGCTCGCCGCGACCGACCGTCCTTCCTCGAACCTCGCCGTGCTCGCCGGAGCGAGCCTGGCGCTGGCCGCGCTGACACGCTCCTCGGCGCTCGCGCTTGCTCCGCTATTGCTCGCGCCGCTCTGGGACCGGAGGTATCCGCGCCGTGCCAACGTCCACATCGCTTTCTCGGCGCTGCTCGGGTTCGGCCTGGCACTGGCCCCCTGGACCCTGCGCAACGCCCTGGTTTTCCACGAGCTCCTCGTCGTCAACGACGGCGCCGGGTACGTCTTCTACGGTCGCAACGCCGACGCCGCGCTCCCCCTGACACGGGCGCGGGACCGCGAGGAGCTGCAACGCGCGACCGACGCCCTGGAGGCAACGCGGACCGCGCTCATCCTCGCTCTTCCCGAGGCGGTGCGGAATTCTCCCGGCGGGCTCTCGCGCGCGCTCACTCGCGCCGCACTGGCCGAGCGTCGCGCGGATCCGCGCGGCACCGTCCGGCTCCTCGCGTGGAAGGCGTGGGAGTGGCTGCGCCCCTACCCCGACCCGCGCTTCTGGCCGCGCCCGGCGGTCATCGCCATGGGCGCGTACCTGACCGGGGTGTTCCTGCTCGCCGGGATCGGCCTGGCTCGCGCGCCCCGCACGGGAGTGTCCGCGTTCTGCGTGGTCTTTCTCGCCGCGACGATGGTCTTTCACGTCGTCCTCGAAACGAACTGGAGATACCGGACGGCCAACTGGGATCCGGTGGTGCTCCTGTACGCGACGTTCGGCGCCTCGACGCTGCTGGCTGCCCGCGGCCGGGAGGCGGCCGCGGCGTGATCACCCGACTCCTTCTTGGCGGACGGACCCTCGCGTACCGAATCGCCAGCCCGATCGAGAGCGCGTGGCGCCGCGTCGCCGGCCGCGAGCCTCTGCCTCCCCTCTGGCTGCGCCGCCACACGGGACCGGTCGCGCGCTTCGAGAGCGCCGCCCGGGAGACCGCGGAGTTCCTCGACGGCCTCGGCCTCGCGCGCCCGGGCGACACCGTCGTGGACATCGGCTGCGGCGCGGGCGCCATGGTCCCGCAGTTCGCGCGCCGCCTCGGCCCGAAGGGTCGCTACGTCGGGTTCGACGTGCACGCGCCGTCGATCGACTGGTGCCGCGCGCGCTACGCGGACGATCCCCGCCTGTCCTTCGCGCTCGCCGAAATCGCCTCGGCGTACGGCGCCGCCTCCGGCGCGCCCGCGACGAGCTTCCGATTCCCGGTCGAGGACGCGGCGGCCGATCTCGTGCTCGCCAAGTCGGTTTTCACGCACCTGCTGGCGCCGGAGGCGGCGCATTACCTCGCCGAGACGAGGCGTGTCCTGAAGCCCGGAAGCGCCGCGATCGTCACGGCGTTCCTGTTCGACGCGAGCCCGGCCACGCTGCCGCTGGTTCGCCGCGCGTTCCCGTTCGGCGACGCCGTCATGCGGTGGCGACTGCGGGCGCGGCCGACCGCCGCGGTCGCCTACGAGCGATCCGTGTTCGAAGGGATGGTCAGGGCGGCGGGCCTGCGCGTGCAGTGGATGTCGCCCGGATACTTCCCCGGCTCCCGGAGCGTGACCGGTCAGGACACGCTCCTGCTCGGAACCTGAGCGGCCGAAGGTAGACTGCCGGGATGGGAGCCGTCGCCCCCCGCCGTGACAGCCCGGCGCTGCGCCCGGAATGGCTCGGCCGGATCGACTACGACGCCGCCCTGGCCCTCCAGACCGCGGCCGCTGCAGAGGTGGCGGCCGGCGGCGAGGAGCGTCTCTTCCTGCTCGAGCACGAGCCCGTCTACACGCTCGGTCGCAACGCGACGGCCGCCGACATCCTCTTCACGCCGGAACGCCGCCGCGAGCTCGGCGTCGCCGTGCGCGAGTCCAACCGCGGGGGCAAGGTCACGTACCACGGCCCGGGGCAGCTCGTCGGCTACCCGATCCTGAACCTCTCGCCCGACCGGCGCGACGTGAAGCGCTACGTCACGGACCTCGAGGAGGTCCTGATCCGCGCGCTCGCGGAGCTCGGCGTCGGAGCCGCCCGCGCCTCGACGAAAGAGCGCGTCACGTCCGTCTGGGTCGGCAACGACAAGATCGCCGCGATCGGCGTGCACCTGTCGCGCTGGATCACGACGCACGGCTTCGCGCTGAACGTCACGGACGAGCCGCTGCCGTACTTCGCGGGAATCGTCCCGTGCGGCATCACCGACGGCGGCGTGACGACGATCGAGGG
Organism: uncultured Acidobacteriota bacterium; assembly: GCA_963843325.1. GTDB lineage: Bacteria > Acidobacteriota > Thermoanaerobaculia > UBA5066 > Gp7-AA6 > DAHUXD01. The sequence goes on along the minus strand of CAWJKC010000007.1, from coordinate 315,570 downwards.
CCGGACCGGCCGCCGCCTCCGCCCGGAAGACGTCGCGCGGACGATCCTCCCGCATTTCGGCGAGGTCTTCGGCCGGGAGATAATCCGCCCGTGAAGAGCGAACTGCCGGCGCACGGCCGCGCCTCCCGGCTCGAACGGCCCGAGTGGCTGAAAGTCCGCCTCAACACGACGGGCGAGTACGAGGAGGTCCGCGCGATGATGCGGCGCCTCTCGCTCGTGACCGTGTGCGAGGAGGCCCGCTGCCCCAACATCCACGAGTGCTGGGCCCGCGAGCGCACCGCCACGTTCATGCTGATGGGCGACATCTGCACGCGGCACTGCGGCTTCTGCGCCGTCGGCAAGGGGCGCCCGGGCTCGCTCGACCCCGAGGAGCCCGAGCGCGTGGCCGAGGCCGCGAAGGAGCTCGGCCTCTCGCACGCGGTCGTGACGTCGGTCAACCGCGACGACCTGCCCGACGGCGGCGCCGCGCACTTCGCGGCGACGATCCGCGCCATCCGCCGGCGCGTTCCCGGCTGCACGATCGAGGTGCTCATCCCGGATTTTCAGGGCGACGGCGACGCGCTCGAGCGGGTGCTGGACGAAGCCCCGGAGATCCTGAATCACAACATGGAGACCGTCGAGCGCCTCTACCGCCGGGTGCGCCCCGACGCCGGATACGCACAGTCGCTCGCGCTGATCTCCCGCGCCGCCGCGCGCCGCACGCGCGATGGCCTCGCGCTCCGGACCAAGTCGGGCCTCATGGTCGGACTCGGCGAAACCGAGGACGAAGTGCTCCGGCTGCTGGGCGACCTGCGCGCCGCGGGCTGCGACATCGCCACGATCGGACAGTACCTGCAACCGCACGAGCGGCGCCTGCCGATCGAGCGCTACTACACACCGGAGGAATTCGAGCGGCTGCGGCGCGAGGGCGAAGCGATGGGCTTCGCGCGCGTGGAATCGGGGCCGCTCGTCCGCTCCTCGTACCATGCCCGCCGCGCCCTCGAAGGCCCGGCGGCATAAGGACCTCCATGCGCCAGCGCCTCCGCACCCTCCTCGTCTGTTCCCTCGCCGTCCTGGCCGCCGCCGCGGCCACGGGCCAGGATCGCGGCGCCGTCCAGACGAAGAAGGTCGACCCCGTCTATCCCGAGGGCCTGTTCAAGACAGAGCGCCAGGGCAACGTGCTGCTGGCCGGGCGCATCGACGCGAAGGGGCAGCTCGGCGATCTGCGCGTCGTCGCGACGAGCGACAACGCCTTCGTCAAGCCGGCGATCGACGCGGTCGAGCAGTGGCGCTTCAAGCCGGCCGCGAAGAACGGCAAGCCGATCGAGATCTTCGCCAACGTGGGCGTCCGCTTCCGCATCCAGGGCGACAAGCGGGGCGCGATCGAGATGCCCATCCTCGGCGACATCGCCATCTCGCCCGCCAACGCGTCGGGAAAGGCGACCGCGCCCGAGGGGTTCCCGATCCAGCGCGGCAAGGACGCGGCCCTGCGGGCGGAGGTGCTCCTGGACCTGCCGCCCATGGGCGAGGCGCGCACGCTGACCGTGAAGGTCGAGGCGGTCTCGGCGAAGGGGCGCCACGTCGCGGTGTTCCAGCCGCCCGTGGCCGTCGCCGCCGGCGCGACCGAGGTGCGGTTTCCCGTCGTCGCCCCGATCGGAAGCGACTGGGAGGACGGCGTCTGGGCGCTCAAGTTCACGGTCAACGGGCTGCCCGCGGGCGGCGGGCAGTTCTGGCTCGCGGGCGACCCGGACCACTTCCAGTTCGTGATCCCGAAATCGTGACGCGCGACCGGGCCACGCGGGCCGCCGCGGCGTGCGGACTCGCCGCGGCCCTCGGCTGCGCGAGCTCCGCGCCACCCCCGGCGGCCGCGCCGGCCTGTGCGGGTTTCGTGCCTCCCGCCCTGATCGCGGCCGGACCGGTCGCACTGCCCCAGACCTACGTGTCGGCGCGCCTGTCGGCCGAGGTCGTCGAGGAGATCATCGTCGGCCGCGACGGCACGGTCTCCGGGATCCGGCTCGTCGCCACCTCCGTTCCCCCGCTCGCGCCCTTCGCCGAGGCGTCGCTCCAGCACGGCCAGTTCGCGCCCGGAACGATCGAGGGCAATCCGGTCGCCGTGCGCGGCTGGATCCGGATGCCCATCGGCGGGATCATCACGACCAAGCGCCGCGACCCGCCCTACGACAGCGTGCGCGCCTTCGTGCCGGGCGGGGGATCGCGCGAAGCGCTCTGGCAGCTCGCGGGCAGCGTCGACCGGCTCGCGCTCACGGCCCACGTCGGCAGCGCCATCGCTCAGGGCGCGGCGATCGTCGCCATCGCGCCCGGCGGCGCCGAGCAGACGCTGCTTGCGATCCCCGCGGCGCCCTCGCCGTTCGACATCCACGAGACCGTCAAGACGGGACGGTTCTTTGCCGCCGCCGGCGACTATCGTCTCGAGTTGCGTGCGGACGGCAAGCCGCTCGCGTTTTCGACCGTCACGATCGCCGCCGGATTCGAGACCGCGATCGTCAACGCCTGCGAGCCGCTGGTCGGGCCGGAAAAAACAGGGCCGGGGAAGACCCCGGCCCGCACACGATAACCTCGCCTCCCGGCGTACCGCGTAGTGTAGCGCCCTCCGGCGCTATTGGAAATCCCGGATGTCGCGAAACGGCGTTTCCGGGTCCCGGAAGTCGGGACGGTAGTAGCGGTTGGCCGTTTCGAATTCCTGCTGGTAACCGTTGAAGAGGCCGTTCGCCTCCAGAGCCGCGACGGCTTCGCCCCATTCCCGGTCGCTGATCGAGCGATTCAGCGCGGCGTACTTCTCGTTCGAAGCCGCCCGATGGATCGGGTAGTACTGGGCCATCAGCGAAATGGCGACCCGTGGCGAAAGGGTTTCCGCGATCCAGGACAGCGACTCGGACACGCCCGCGGCGCCGTTGGGCAGGACCAGCACGCGCACGAGCAATCCGCTCTTGAGCAGCTCCTCGTCGTCGAACTCCAGGCGCGAGCCCTTCTGACGGAACATCTCGACCAGGGCCGCCCGCGCGCGCGCCGGATAATCCGGCACCTTGGAGTAGAGCGAGCCGGCTCCCGTGTCCGCGTACTTGAAGTCCGGCAGGTAGACGTCGACGATGCCCTCGAGCAGGCGCAGCACCTCGACCGAGTCGTAGGCGTTGGTGTTGTAGACGATCGGGACGCGCAATCCGCCGCGGGCCGCGAGCAGAACCGCCTTCGCCATCTGCGGGGCGAAGTGCGTCGGCGAAACGAACCCGACGTTGTGGCAGCCCCGCTCCTGCAGCGACAGCATCATCTCGGCGAGCCGCTCGACGGAAACCTCGTTCGTCTTCTGGGTCGGATAGTCCTGGCTGATCTGGTAGTTCTGGCAGTAGACGCAGCGCAGGTTGCAGTTGCCGAAGAAGATGTTCCCGGCCCCGCGCGTGCCCGAGAGGGAGGGCTCCTCCCCGAAATGGGGCGTGAAGGACGACACGATCGGGTTCTCGCCCGACGCGCAGGACGCGAGCACGCCCGCCAGCCGGTCGTTGCCGCAGTCGCGCGGACAGACCGTGCAGGCGCGCAGGAGCGCGTAGAGTTTCTCGACGCGCTCGGCGAGCTCTCCGGTCTCGAGAAGGCGCAGATACCCGGGCTCGTGCATCGCGGGAAAGCTTAGCATTCGGCCCATGCCGGAATCCTGGGCCACCCGACGGGCGCGCTGGGGCTTCAACGTCTTCCCGGCCTGGCGGGGCACGGGCGCGCGGGTGACGTACATCGCTTCGGACTGGCGCGAGGTGCACGTGTCTCTGCCTCTTTCGTGGCGCACGCGCAACTACGTCGGGACCATCTTCGGCGGAAGCCTCTACGGCGCCGCGGATCCGCTCTACATGATCATGCTGATCCACGCGCTCGGGAAGGACTACACCGTCTGGGACAAGGCCGCGACGATCCGCTTCCTCAAGCCCGGCCGCGCGACGCTCTTCGCCCGGTTCCTCCTCGACGAGGCCGAGCTCGAGACGATCCGGCGGCAGCTCGAGACGGCGCGATCGATCGACCGCGTCTACGACGTGGAGCTCGCCGATGCGAGCGGCGTCGTCCACGCGACGGTCGAGAAGACGATCTACATTCGAAAGGCGGCCCCGAGCCTGTAAACTAGCGAGCAATGATTCGGGACGTTCTGGCATGGGCACTGGCGACGGAGCTCGTCGGCCTGGCCATCCTCCCGCTCCTTCGTTCCTTCTTCGACAACCGGCGGGATGCCGCCCTGCTCTCGCGGCCGATCGGCCTGGCGGTCGTCGCCTACCTCGGCTGGGCCCTGTCGCTGGCGACGCCGCTCGGGTTCCGGCGCGTGACGCTGCATCGTCGCCCTGATCGCGGTGGCAGCCGTCTCGCACTTCGTCCGGCGCCGCGCGCCCGAGGGTTCGGCAGCACGCGCGCCGTGGTGGTGGTGGGAATGGGGCGACGAGGAGAAGCTCGGCGCCATCCTCTTCTGGGGATCGACCGGCGTCTTCCTGCTGATCCGCGCGGCGGGGCCCGCCATCCTCGGCGCCGAAAAGTTCATGGACCTCGCCTTTCTGAACTCGCTCGCGCGCTACCCCGCCATGCCGCCGGGCGATCCGTGGATGGCGGGCAAGACCATCAACTACTACTACTGGGGATACCTGCTCGCGGCGGCGCAGGCCCAGATCTCCGGCGTGGCGCCGATGACCGCGTACAACCTTTCCGTCGCGACCTTCGCGGGCTTCTCGTTCGCGGCGGCCGCGTCGCTCGGGTTGCGCCTCTCCAGCGGCCGCCTCGGCGTCGGGCTCGCCGCGGGCGCCGGCGCGGTCTTCGCGGGCAACCTGGCCGGGGCGCTCGACGCCTGGAGCGCACCCTTCGCCGCCGACTTCGACTACTGGCACGCGTCCCGCGTGATCGGCCCCGAGAATTTCAAGACGATCAACGAGTTTCCGTTCTTCACGTTCTTCCACGCGGACCTGCATCCCCACCTGCTGGCGTTTCCCTTCTTCATCGCCGCCTTCGTGGTCGCCCACCGGTGGGTCGAGGCCGGAAACGAAAGCGGATCCGGCAGGTGGCCGTCGATGCTGCTCGTGGCGCTCGTGGCCGGCACGGCGCGCGCGGCCAACTTCTGGAACCTGCCCGCGATGGCGATCCTTCTCGTGACCTGCGGCGTGTTCCGGCCGACCCGCGGAGCGCGTCTGCCCGGAGCCGGTCCGGCCATCCTGGGCGGCCTCACGGGCGCCGCGGTCCTCGTCGCCTCGTGGGTGCTCTTCTATCCCTACACGTCCTCGTTCGTGCTCGAGAGCAACGGCCTCGCCCGCACGACGATGTACTCGGGCCTGATCGAGTTCGCCGGCGTGTGGGGAATCCTCTTCGCCGTCTGCGCGCTCGGGCTCTGGCCGCGGACCTCGGACGATTCCGAAGAGGCGCGGCGCCGCCGCGACCTCGGGCTGGTGCTGGCCGGGGCGGCGGCCCTCCTCGCCGGCCTCGTGCTCCAGATGCCCGCCATGGCCGTCGTGGTCTTTCTGGGATTGCTCGCGGCGCGGGCCGCCTGGGCGAGCCTGCGCGCGCCGGGCGACGACAGCGCCGGCGTGTTCGCGGCGTTCCTGCTGGTGCTCGGCCTCGGAATGATCGGCGGATGCGAGCTCGTCTATTTCAAGGACAGCTACGGGACCGACCTGCAGCGGATGAACACGATCTTCAAGTTCTACCACCAGGCGTGGCCGCTCGTCGCCATCGGTGGCGCGGTGTTCGCCGGGCGCGCCCTCGCCGCCGGCGGCGGCAGGCACCGGGCGCAGCGCGCCATCCTGACCGTCTGCGCTCTGCTTGCGGCGCTCTGGCCGCTCAACGTGACGGTGTCCCGCTTCCGGCAGAAGGACCGCCCGTTCTCCCTCGACGCGCACGGCCCTCTGGCCAGTCGGGCCGAGGGCGACGCCGCGGTGATCGACTGGCTCCTGCACAACGCGCACGTCGGATCGGTCGTCCTCGAGGCCTCCGGCGATCCGTACTCCGAGTTCGCGCGCATGTCGTCGCACACCGGCATCCCGACGGTGCTCGGCTGGGCGAACCACGAGGGCCTGTGGCGCGCGAACGATCCGGCAGTGGCGACGCGGCTGGCCGAGATCAAGCTCTTCTACACGACGCCCAACCCGAACGTCGCCCGGGAAGTGCTCAACCGCTACGGCGTGACGCACGTCGTGGTCGGCGACATGGAGCGAAAGCTCTACGGCGGCGCCGCGCTGGTCCAGGCCTTCAACTTCCTCACGCCGGTCTTCCACTCGGACGGAACGACGATCTACGCCGTCGCCCGCCCCGGGCGATGAAGATCCTGATGGCGCTCGACTACTACCGGCCAAATTACTCCGGGCTGACCCTCTTCACCGAACAGCTCGCGGGCGGCCTCGCGCGCCGTGGCCACGCGGTTTCGGTGCTCACCCATCAGCACCTGCCCGAGCTGCCGCGTGAGAGCGAGGAGGACGGCGTCCGCGTCATCCGGGCCGCCGTCGCCGGCCGGATGGGAAAAGCGCTCGTCTCGCCCGCGATCCTCGCGCGGGCGCTGGCCGAGGTGCCGCGGTCCGACGTGCTGCACCTCCACGCCCCGCTCGTCAACGCCGTCCCCCTCGCGTTGATCGCTTCGACGCTGCACGTGCCCATCGTCGTCACGTACCACTGCGATCTCCAGCCGCCCTCGGGCCTCGGCCAGCGCTTCGTCGAGGTGGTGGCCCGCACCGCGCAGCACTTCGCGCTCGAGCGAGCCAGCCGCGTCATCACGAACACGGAGGATTACGCGCGCCACACTCGCCCGCTGTTCGACCGGGCCGAGAAGGTCGGCTGGATCCTTCCGCCGGTGCAGGAGCCGGCGACCACGGGGCGCTCCGCCGAAGAAGTGCGCCGGCGGTTGAAGATCGCGGGCCGGCCGGTCGTCTTCTTCCTGGGCCGGTTCGCCGAGGAGAAAGGACTGCTCGTCCTGTTGACGGCGTTCTCCGACGTGCGCCGCCGATTTCCCGAGGCCACGCTCGTGCTCGCCGGCGCGCAGAAGGTGGCGGGCGAAACGGTCTTCGACCAGGTCGCGCCGCGGATCGCGGATCCTTCCTCGGGCGTGATGGCGACGGGCGTCGTGCCGGCCGAGACGCTCGCCGACCTCTTCACGATCGCCGACGTCCTGGTGCTGCCCTCGATCAACTCGACGGAGTCCTTCGGCCTCGTCCAGGTCGAAGCGATGCTGCGCGGGGTGCCGGTCGTCGCCTCGGACCTGCCGGGAGTACGCCAGCCGGTCCGCATGACGGGCATGGGCGAGATCGCGCGGCCGGGCGACGCCGCCGACCTCGCCCGGGGAATGCTGGCCGTCCTCCAGACACCCGAGCGGTACCGCCGCCCGCATGACGAGATCCGGGCGCTCTTCTCGTCCGATCGCTCGATCACCGAGTACGAGTCGGTCTACCGCTCGGTCGCCGGGACGAGTGGATGAGGCCCGACGCGACGACCGAGCGCATCCTGCGCGCGCATCTGCGCGAGATGCCGTTCCACCGCGTCCTGATCCGCACGATCGAGGCGCGCATCCTTCTCGCAACACCGCTGCCCCGCCCCGTTCTCGACATCGGCTCGGGCGACGGGCACTTCGGCTCGATCCTCTTTCCCGACGGGGCGGACGTGGGCCTGGACCGCGGGACTCCGGGACCTCGCCGAGGCGCGCGGCCGTCACGTCTACCGCCTGCTCGTCGGCGCCGACTCGGGCACGATGCCCTTCGCCGACGGCCACTTCGCCTCGGTCGTCTCGAACTGCGTCTTCGAGCACATCCCCGAGATCGACCGGACGATCGGAGAGATCGCGCGGGTTCTGCGGCCGGGCGGGACCTTCGCGTGCACGGTCATCGGCGACCGCTTCTCGGAACTGTTGACGGACGCCGCGGCGTGGCGGCGCTGGGGGCTCGCCGGCGCGCATCGCGCGTACCTCGACTGGTACAACCGCAACGCCGCGCACTTCCACTTCGACTCGCCGCCCGTCTGGATCGCGCGCTTTGCCCGCGCGGGCCTCGAGGTGAAGAGCTGGAGGTACTACCTGTCGCCCGAGGCGACCCGCCTCATGCACCGGGACCACTACCTGAGCCTCCCGCACCTGGTCGCGCGCAAGTTGACGGGGCGCTGGGTCCCTTTCCCGGCACTGACCGACACGGCTTTCTGGGTGCAGCGCTTCGGCCGCCTCGCCGAGGAGCCGGAGCCCGAAGTCGGGTCCTGCATCGCGTTCACATGCACGAGAATGGCGAATTCTCCTGTAGAATGAGCGCTTTAGACCCGATGCGCTTGCCGAAAAGAACCTAGAACCAGTGTCAACCAGCATGTCTCGCGAGCGCGCACGCGCGATCCTGATCGGTCTGCTCCTGCTGGGCGGCATCTTCCGCTTCCAGGGCCTGGCCTGGGACGCCGGCCACCACCTGCACCCGGACGAGCGCTTCATCTCGATGGTCGAGGAGAAGATCGCCTTTCCGAAATCGGCGAGCGCTTACTTCGACTCGAAAAAGTCGACGCTCAACCCCTACAACCGCGGCGAAGGCTCCTTCGTCTACGGCAGCCTGCCGATGGTGCTGGCCAAGGCCATCGCGCAGCCCTTCGGCAAGGCCGGCTACGACGGCACGTACCTGATCGGCCGCGCGCTCTCGGGTGTGTTCGACCTCGCGACCGTCTGGCTCGTCTACCTCCTCACCCGCCGCTTCACGAACCGGCGCGCCGCGCTGCTCTCGGCCGGGCTGATGGCCTTCTGTGTCCTCGGGATCCAGCTGTCGCACTTCTGGGCCGTGGACACCTACCTGACGACCTTTTCCGCCGCCGCGATGCTCGGCGCCGTGCGGATCGCCCAGGGCCGCTCGCGTCGAGGCAGCGACGTCCTCACGGGGATCGCGTTCGGCCTGGCCGTCGCCTGCAAGATCACCGCGCTCGCGCTGCTGTTGCCGATCGGGCTCGCGATCCTGGTGCGGCTGCTGCGCGAGGGCAAACCCTTCGCGGCGGCGCTCGGCCGCGCCGTCCTGCGCGGCGTCCTCGTCCTCGTTCCCGCGGCGCTCGTCGTCCGGATCTTCCTGCCCTACGTGTTCCTCGGGCCGGGTGTCCTCTCCTTCCGCCTGGACCCGCGCTGGGTGGAGGACCTGAGACGGATCTCGCAGCTCTCGAAATCCGTGGCGGGGTTCCCGCCCGCGCTCCAGTGGGCCGGCCGCACGATCTATTTTCCGGTCGAGAACTTCGTGCTCTGGGGCGCCGGCGTCTTCTTCGGAATCTCCGCGATCCTGGCCACGGCATGGGCGGTCGCCGCGATCGTCCGGCGACGCGCGTTCGACCTCGCGCCGATCCTTTTCTACGTCCTCTTTCTCTTCGGCTACCACGGCTTCACCATGGTCAAGTCGGTCCGGTACTTCTATCCGGCCTATCCGGGCCTCGCGGTGCTGACGGGCGTCCTCTTCTCTTCGCTCCTCACGAGCTCCCGGACTCCCCGCCTCTGGCGCGCCGTCGCCGTCGGCGTCCTCGGCGGGACGCTGCTCTGGGCCCTGGCCTTCACGTCCATCTACCGCCACACGCAGACGCGGGTTGCGGCGACCGACTGGATCTACACCCACGTCCCGGCGCGCAAGGCGATCGTCAACGAATCCTGGGACGACGGGCTTCCACTGCCCAAGCCCGGCTACGACCCCGGCTCCTACGCGGGACCGCCGGCGATGCCGCTCTTCGACCCGGACTCGCCGCAGAAGGCGGAGCTCGTCGTCCGCGCCCTGACCGAGGCGGACTGGGTCGCCGTGACCTCCAACCGCGTCTACGCCAACGTCACGCGCGTGCCGTCGGTCTTCCCGATGTCGATCGCCTACTACCGAGCGCTCTTCGACGGCAGCCTCGGCTTCGAGCGGGCGGCGGACTTCACGTCCTACCCCTCGCTCGGCCCCCTGCACATCTCCGACGACAGCGCCGAGGAGCAGTTCACCGTCTACGACCATCCGCGCGTGCTGCTCTTCAAGAAGACCGCGAAGTTCTCGCCGGCCGCGGCGCGGCGCCTGCTGCTCGGCGCGATGCCCAAGACGCCGCCGACGATGAACGACTGGGAGCGCTGGCCGCGCGCCCTGCGGCAGGTCAGCGCGCCCGTGCGCCCGGACCACAGGGCCGCCGCCGAGCACGCCGCGCCCTCGGTCGAGCCGGCGGATGCCCCGGCGAGCTCCCTCTGGGCGGCGATCGTCTGGTACCTCGCGCTGCTCGCGGTCGGAATCGCCGCACTGCCGATCGCCTGGATGCTGTTCCCGCGCCTCCAGGACCGGGGGTTCGGCTTCGCCCGCATCCTCGGCCTCGTGCTCGCGACCTACGCGATGACCGTCGGCCTCACCTTCCGCGTGATGAGCAACGGCCGCACCGCGGCGGTCCTCTGCCTCGCGGCCCTCGCGTTCGTGTCGGCGGTCATCGCGATCCGCGAGCGCCACGATCTCCGGCGCTTCCTGCGCCAGCACCGCCGCCCGCTCGTCCAGAGCGAAATCGTCTTTGCGGCGGGGTTCCTGCTCTTCCTCGGCCTGCGCGTGTTCAACCCCGAGATCTACTGGGGCGAGAAGCCCATGGACTTCTCGATCCTGAACATCCTCGTCCGAACCCGCTCGCTGCCCGCATCGGACCCCTGGCTCGCCGGCGCGCCCCTCGGCTACTACACGTTCGGCCAGGAAATGGTCGTGTTCCTCACGCTGCTGACGAACCTCTCCACCCGCCTGACCTTCAATCTCGCCTTCGGCATGCTCGGCGGGACGATCCTGCAGGGAGCTTTCTCGCTCGCCCGCAGCTGGGGCGGGCGGCTGCGCGCGGGGCTGGCCGGCGCGGGGCTGACGCTGCTGATGGGCAACCTCTCCGGGCTGCGCGAGTGGCTGGTGAACAAGCGCGCCCTCGACTGGGACTACTTCTGGGCGACCTCGCGCGTCATCAAGGACACGATCAACGAGTACCCCTTCTGGAGCCTCGCGTTCGCCGACCTGCACGCCCACGTGCTGGCGATCCCGATCTTCCTCCTCTTCGCGGCTGCCGCGCTGCACCTGGTTCGCCTTCACGGAGACCCGGTCGCCTCCTGGCGCGCGCGCCTCGTGGGCGCCGTGCTGCTCGGCTTCCTCGGCGCCGCGCAGGCGCTGACCAACGCGTGGGACGTCCCCCTGCTCTGCGGGTTGCTCGCCCTGGTCGCGCTGACGGCGGCGCTGATGCCCGCGCGATTTTCGCTCGCCGGGCCCGGCAGGGCGGCGGTCGCGCTCGTCGCCGCGGCGGCCGCGGGCTTTGCGCTGGCACGGCCGTTGTGGGTCCGCGTGGGGGGAGCGCCGGGCATCGGCAGGAACCTCGAGCCCTCGGCGTCGGGGTTCGACCAGCTGACCGTGTTCGGCCTCTTCTTCTTCGTCGCCCTGGCCTGGTGGCTCGCCGCCGCCACGGCCGGCCGCGGCCCGCGTCTGGTCCGGTGGGCCGTCGTGGCCGCCGCATCGCTCCTGCTCGCCTGGCTCGCCGTGCGCCGGCCCGACTGGTTCCTGGCGTGCGGGGTCGCGCTCTTTCTCGTCGCGTTCTTCGCGCTCTCCGAGACCCGCGACGACCGGCTCGCGATCGGATTCGTCGCGAGCGCCTTCTTCCTCGTGCTCTTCTGCCAGCGCCTCTACATCTACGACCGGATGAACACCTTCTTCAAGCTCTACCTCGAGGCCTGGCTGCTCTTCGCGATCGCGACCGCCGTTCTCGTCTTCCGCGCGCGCGAGCGCCGGGGGGCGATCGACGGCTGGATTGTTCCCGCCCGCGCGGGAGCGGTGATCCTCGCGATCGCGGGGCTCTTCACGACCGCGTCCGCCGGCCGCGCGGCCGTCAGCCGCCACTTCGCGCCCTACGCGGGCCCGTCGCTCGACGGCCTGCGCTACCTCGAGCAGCTCCATCCGGGCGAATACCGCGCCGTCGTCTGGCTGCGCCGCACCGTCGAGGGGACGCCCGTGCTGCTCGAGGCGCAGGGCCCGTCGTACCAGGACTTCGGCCGCATCTCGATGCTGACGGGCCTGCCCACCGTGCTCGGCTGGGACTACCACGTCAAGCAGCGCGGCAACTCCGAAACGGAAATCGAGACGCGCCGGCAGGCGGTCAAGGCCATCTATTCGGAGACGGACGCGTCGCGGGTCGCGCCCTTTCTCAAGCGCTACGGCGTCGGCTTCGTCTACGTCGGGTGGCTCGAGCGCAAGACCTACCCCGCCGCCGGGTCTCCAGAAGTTCCGGACCGAGAAGGCGCTCTTCGAGCTCGCCTACGAGAACCCGGAGACGCAGATCTACCGGGTCGTCGGAGGACCGGCGCAGGACGTGCTCCTGCCCGCCAGGGAGAGCCTGCCCGAGAACGCGGCGGAAGCGGGACAGCCCCAGGACGAGCCCGAGGAGAAGCCCTCCTTCCTGGAAAAAGCCGACGCCTCGGAGCCCCCGTTCGCGAACCTGCGCGAGCCCCGCGGCATCGCGGTCGACGCGCGCGGCCGGGTCTGGGTCGCCGACTTCGGACACTCCCGCCTGCGCATCTTCGACGCCGAGGGCGGCGCGCTCGGCGGCTGGGGCGGCCGCGGCAGCGGCGAGTTCGGCTTCAAGGAGCTGTGCGGCGTCGCGATCGACGGCGATGCGCTGTACGTCGCCGACACGTGGAACGGCCGGATCCAGGGCTACACGATCGCGGGTCTGCTGCGCGCCTCCGTCGGCGAGCTGTACGGGCCGCGCGGCGTCGCGGTCGCGCCCGACGGCCGCGTGTGGGTGACGGACACGGGCAATCACCGCGTCGTCTCCTACGACCCCCTGCTCCAGGATCCGAAGAGCTTCGGCAAGCGCGGCACGGCCGCCGGCGAGTTCACGAGCCCGGTCGGCATCGCGGTCGCGCCCTCGGGCCTGGTCTACGTCGCCGACGCCGGCAACCGTCGCATCCAGGTCCTCGCGGGTTCGGGCGACCTCGTCGGAAGCCTCCCCTTCGCGGGCTGGGCGGGCAGCGCCGAGCCGGGCCTGGCAGTCGACAAGGACGGGACGATCTACGCCTCCGACCCCGGGGCGGCCGCCGTCGTCGCCCTCGACCCGTCGGGCGTCGTCAAGCGCCGGATCGTCGCCGACGACGCGGGCCGCAAGTTCGAGAACCCGACCGGTATCGCGGTCGACCGGAAAAACCGTATCCTCTACGTCGTCAACTCCGGAAACGCATCCGTGGCCAAAGTCTCTCTGTCGGACAGGAGGACTCCTTGAACGATGCCGGGCTCGCCCGGGCCCCGGAGCGCTCGCGGCTGACGGCCGGAGCCCTCCTCTTCATCGCGATCCTGGGGATCGCGGCCGGCCTGACGCGCTTCTGGGCGCTCGGGGCGCGGCCGCTCCACCACGACGAATCGATCCACGCGTACCAGTCGTGGACGCTTTCGCGCGGGGGCGACTGGCGGTACGACCCCGCCTACCACGGCCCGTTCCTCTATTACGTCAACGCGCTCGTCTACAAGGTCTTCGGCGCGACCGACTTCACGGCGCGGATGATGCCGGCGATCTTCGGCCTGATCCTGATCGGCTTCGCCTGGCCGCTGCGACGGTGGATCGGCAAGCCCGCCGCCGCCGTCTACGCGGTCCTCGTCCTGACCTCGGCGCACTTCACGTACTTCTCGCGGTTCATCCGGGAAGACCTGTATTCGCTCGTCTTCACGTTCGCCACGATCGTCGCCTTCCAGCGCTTCCTCGAAACCGACCGTTCGAAGTGGCTGATGCTCTCGGCCACGGCGTTCGCGTTCGCGGGCGTCACCAAGGAGAACGCCTACATGACCGGCGTCCTCTTCGTGGCGTACGGGCTCTGGTGCCTCGTGCGGGGCGTGGGATCGCCGCTCGGTCCGCGGCCGCGCGCGGCCCTCGGCAACACCTTCGCCTGGACGCTCAAGCACCTGGTTCCGATCGTCACGGCCGGCGTCCTCTTCCTGGTCATCTGGGCCACGATGTACACGGCGTTCGGCAAGTACCCGGGCGACTGGCTCGCCATCCCGAAGGCCGTCAAGTACTGGATGGGCCAGCACGCGATCGCGCGCATTCCGGGCCCCTGGTACTACTACTTCCCGCAGCTGGCGTACTACGACACCGCCATCCTGCTCGTCGCGTGCTTCGCGTTCCCGTGGAAGGAGTGGCGGCGCGATCCGCTCCTGCGCACCGTCCTGCTGCTCGCGCCGATCACGCTCGCCGCCGGGCTCTACAGCGCCCTGCGCCCCGAGTCGCCGATGCTGCCGGCGTGGGGCGCGCTGCTGGTGGCGCTCGCGGCCGCCGTGGTCGCGCTCTTCGTCTGGAAGGACCCCGAGCCCCCGGCGACCTCCCTCTTCGTGCGCTTCGTCGCGTTCTGGGCCGTGGGGTCGCTCGCGATCTACGGCTGGGCGCGGGAGAAAGTGCCCTGGCTGACGGTGCACCCGCTGCTGCCGCTCACGATCCTCGCGGCGCTCGGCGTGGTGCGGCTCTGGACGGTGCGCCGCCGTCCCTGGGCGGCCGTCGCCCTCGCGGCGACGGGCCTGCTGCTCGTGGTCAACACCAGCGGGACGTACCTCGCCGCCTTCCGCTACGGCGCGCACGACAAGGAAAAGGAGCCCGGCCACGCCGAGATGCTCGCCTACGTCCAGACCACCAGGGACCTCGTCCGATCGCTGTCCGCCGTCGACACCGCGAAGGCGCGCGTCGCCGCCGGGCAGCCCGTCGTCACGATCGTCGGCGAATCCACGTGGCCGCTGACCTGGTACCTGCGCGACGTCAACGCGCAGTGGGCCTCGCGGATCGACCAGGCCACCACCCCGGTGATCGTCGGCGACTGGGACCCGGAGGGCGCGCTCGAGAAGCAGCTCGCGCCCAAGTACGACGCCAAGCGGGTCCCGATCCGCGCATGGTGGTTCCCGGAACCGACCAAGGAGGGCGGCGTCTCGCGCCCGAGCTTCCGGGACGGCCTGCGGTGGTGGCTCTTCCATGAGATCTGGAGCCCGATCGGATCGCAGGACGCGACCATGTACGTGCGCAAGGACCTCGGCGGCTCGGGGCTGCTCGAGCCACTGCAGCTGCAGGTCCAGGACACGTCCTCGCGCGACTATCCCTCCGACGCCACCGAGCTTCCGACGCCCCGCGTCTACGGCCCGACCATTCCGGGCGGCGGCCAGTTCGTCGAGCCGCGAGGCGTGGCCGCCGACGGCAGCGGCAACGTCTACGTGGCCGACTCGAAGAACAGCCGCATCGTCGTCCTGGACTCGAACGGCGCGCTGCTGCGCGCGCTCGGCACCAAGGGCCCGGGCGAGGGACAGGTGAACGAGCCTTCCGGCGTCGCGGTCGGGCCGGACGGGATGGTCTTCGTGGCGGACACCTGGAACCACCGGATCGTGCGTTTCGGGCCCGGCGGCCAGTGGGCGGGCGTCTGGACCGATCCGGAAAAGACCTTCTTCGGGCCGCGCTCGCTCGTCGTCTCGCGCGGTTCGCTCTACGTTTCGGACACCGGGAACAAGCGGATCGTGCGCTTCGACGCCGCCACGGGAGCCGTCACGGCCCGCTGGGGCGCGCCCGGCTCCGAGCCGGGGCAGTTCATCGAGCCCGTGGGCGTGGCCGCCGACTCCTCGGGCCGCATCTACGTGGCCGACACCGGCAACCACCGCGTGCAGGTCTTCGACGCCGACGGCAAGCCCCTGCGCCAGTTCCCGGTCTACGGGTGGAAGGACTTCTACACGGAGCCCTACCTCGCGATCGGTCCCGGAGACAGCGTCATCGTGACCGACTCGTGGAAACCCCGCATCGCGATCTACGACTCCTCGGGCGCGTTCCAGAAGTCGTTCAAGTCCGACGGCCTGAAGCGCCCCACCGGGATCGCCCTCGACGGGTTCGGCCACGTCCTCGTCACCGACCGCGACACGAACCGCGTCCTTTCCTGGCCCCTGGACGCGCTGCGCTAGAAATGCCTTTCCAAGAGGGAGCACAACTGCCATGACCAAGTCACGCTCGCGCGCCGTCCTGACCCTGGCCGGCATCCTCCTCGCCTGCCTGTTCGCGTCCGCCTGCAAGCGCGGGAGAAGCCCGGGGCGGCAGCGAACGCGGCGCCGCCCAAAGCGGCCGACGCGGCCGCGGCGCCGGCTCCCCCGCCCGCCGACGCGCCGCCGGTGATCCTCGCCTCCCCGGAGCCGGGCAAGGCGGCGTGGGCCGGCCTCGCCGAGCCGCGGGGCGCCTCGCTCGACGCGAAGGGCCGTCTCTGGATCAGCGACTTCGGGCACTCGCGCGTCGCGATCTTCGACGCGACCGGCGGGACGCTCGGCGGATGGGGCGGCGTGCGCGGCAACGGCAAGTTCCAGATGCAGGACCCGGCCGACGTCGCGGTCCGCGGCGACGACGTCTACGTGGCCGACACGTGGAACGGCCGCGTGCAGCACCTGACGACCTCCGGCCAGTTCCGCGACACCGCGGCCGACGGGTTCTACGGCCCGCGCGGCGTGGCGGTCGGGCCCGACGGCAAGCTCTGGGTCACCGACTCCGGGAACAACCGGATCGCCATCGTCCAGGCGGGCCAGACGACGCGCTTCGTCGGCAAGACCGGCGCGGGCGCCGACGGCCTCTCCTCTCCCGTCGGCGTCGTCGTGTCCGCCTCGGGCCGCGTCTATGTCGCCGACATCGGCAACCACCGCATCCAGGTCCTCGGCGCCGACGGCAAGTTCGAGCGAACCATCCCGGTCGCCGCGTGGACGAGCCCCATGGAGCCCTACCTCGCGGTGGACGAGAAGGACAACCTGTTCGCATCGGTCCCGGCCGCGAGCGCGGTCCTCCAGATCGACCGCTCCGGAAGGGTCCTGCACAAGTGGGAGGCCGACGACTCCGGCAAGAAATTCCTGAAGCCCACCGGCCTCGCGCTCGACGCCGCCAACGGCATCCTCTACGTGGTCGACACGGCGGCCAGCGCCGTCGGCACCGTGCACGTCGCCGCGGCCGCGAAGAAACCGTGACGGCGACGCGGCGCACGGGCAGCCGGGGCGCGCCGCGCTGGATCTACTACCTGTCCTCCATCCCGACGATCCTGCTCGGGATGCGTCCGGTCGGCGGGATCCTGCGGCTCTTCCTCGGCCTGCCGGTCCCGCTGCCGCTCGTCGTCACGCTCGACGGCGGCGCCCGCTTCCGCGTCTCGACCCGGATGGAAGTCTGGATCCTGAAGGAGTCCTGTCTCGACCGCGACTACGAACGGGACGCCCGGATCGAGCCGGACTGGACCATCGTGGACGTCGGCGCCGGGATCGGCGACTTCACCGTCCATGCGGGGCGCCTCTGTCCGCAGGGCAGGATCTACGCCTTCGAGCCCCTTCCCGAGTCCTTCGCGCGGCTGGAAGAGCATCTGCGCGTCAACGGCGTCCGCAACGTCCGCGCGTTTCCGGAGGCGATCGCCTCGGCCGACGGGATGCTCGCCCTGTACACCGTCACGGGACTCGCGGGCCAGCATCGCACCGCCGGCGACGGCGGCGAGCGCTCGTCCGCTCCGATCGCCGTCCGGGCGACGACCCTGGCTTCCGCCTTCGACCGCCTCGACATCGCCCGCTGCGACTTCCTCAAGATCGACTGCGAAGGCGCGGAGTTCGAGATCCTCCTCGGCCTTCCCGACGCCGCGCTCGGCCGGATCGCCCGCATCGCCCTCGAGTACCACGACCACGTCACCACCCACTCCCACGAGGAGCTCGTCGCCTTCCTCGAGTCCAAAGGCTTCCGCGTCCGCGTCCACCCGAGCCCCGCGTGGAAGGAGCTCGGCTTTCTCTACGCCGAGAACGCGGCGCTCCTGCCTCAGCGCACGACGTAGACGCCGAAGTTGCGGTCGTGCTGCGACTGCGGGATGATCCGCGTCGTCCCGCCCGGATAGAGCCGCTCGAGCGCGCGCACTCGCTCCCGATCGTTCGCCCGGTAGACGAAGACGAGCGGCCGCAGGGTCAGGTTCTCCGGGATCTTCGGCGGCGCGAAGTTGTTGGTATCGCTCCAGGACGGATCGCCGAGCTCCAGCGCGACGATCCGCGCGTCCACCCAGAAGTCGACGGCCAGCAGGTACGACTGCCGGATCGGAATGCCCTGCGCCCGGTAGCGCCCGATCACGTCCGCGATCGCCAGGGAGTGCTCGATCAGCGCGTCGTAGGACTCCCCGAGGCGCACGAAGTAGGCTTCGGCGTTCATCTGCGCCGACCAGCCCGCCCCGGCGAGCATCGCCGACAGCCCGGCCACGCGCAGAAGCACCCGCTCGCGCAGGAAGCCCGTCCAGACGTGCGCAAAGGCGAGGCCGACGAGCACGAAGACGACCGGCAACACGGGGCCCGCGCGGTTCAGGCTGGGATTCTCGTCGGGGTAAGCGATCGCGAGCGTCGTCGGCAGGGTCAGGAGGAAGAACGCCGGAAGCAGCGTCGCCCAGCGCCAGGACCTCTGCATCACCAGCCGGACGAGCAGCACGAGGCCCGCGAGGAACAGGCCTCCCGACACGATGTCGAGGAACGGTTCGTCGGCCTGGAGGACCGTCCAGGTCGACGAGCCCCGCCAGTGGAAGGCCTTCGCCATGTTCCAGAGGTTGCCCGCAAAGACGCGCCACGGATTGCCCGCGAGTGTCCCTTTCCGCCGCGGTCGCGCGCGTGGCGATCCGGGACCAGAAAAAGTCCCGGTGCTCGCCGAGAAAGGCGAACTTGATCACCGGCAGGAAGAGCATCGCGGACGTCGCCGCGGCGAGCACGCCGTCGCCGATGGTCGTCCAGCGCCGGCCCTTCCGGCGCGGGTCGAAGAGCGCCACGCCGAACGCCAGGGGGACCAGGAGCGGCACGATCCGGAAGGACAGATAGGTGGACAGGCCGATCCCGATCGCCGTGCCCGCGGCGAGAACCGAGCTCGCGGTCTCCGCGCCGCTGGTAGCGCAGCACGGCCCACAACACGAGCGCCGTGAGCGGGATCGGGTAGATGTACTCGATCCCCTGCCGCGCGAGGGCGACCGACCATTTGCTCCACGCGGCGAAGCCGGCGGCCGCCACGCCGAGCCAGACGCCGCCGAGCTCGCGGCCGAGCAGGAAGAGAGCCGGAGCCACGAGCAGGCCGCAGACGGCGGTCGCGATCTTGAGAGTGAGGTAGTTGAGCGGAAGGCCGAGCCCCTTGACGAGGAAGGCGACCCAGTAAAAATGCAGCGGACCATTGCCGAGGTTGCGCCAGAAGAAGACCCCGTGGCGCCCTTCCATGAGGTCGCGCATGTCCAGCATCTCTTCGGCATGGTCGCTGATGGGGTTCGAGGGAACGCCGCCGAGGTCGTGGAACTGGAACCACACCGCCGCGGCAAGGATCGAGGCCCAGCGCCGCGCGCGCGGCCCACCGCTCCCCCGCGGGCAGCGCGGGGCGAGTCGGGGCGCAGACGCCCCGCCACCACCACGCCCGAAACCAGCACGCGATGGCCGCCCCCCACGCCACGAGCCCGGGGACGGTGAACTCCTCGGCAGGCATCTTCCACCAGCAGATCCCGGCCGCCAGGAGCGCCGCGACGAGCGGCACGCGGTCGCGGGCCGCCGGACGGCGGATCCAGCGCGCCGAGCGGGTCGGCCCCGGGCGGGTCGATCCATGCGACCGCGGCCCAGACCAGCAGCCCGACCACGAGCGCCACGGCCCCGTCGCGCGTCAGCGCGCGCCGTTCGAGCGCACGCCGATCCGGCGACGAGCGCCGCCAGGCCCGCGAGGGCGAGCCACGGCGCCAGCCGGTGCATCGTCGGAGTCTCGCTGTTGCTCAAGGCGTCATTGCGTCGGCCGATTCTAGCCGCTCACCCGCCCCGGACGAAACGGCCGGCCCGAAGGCCGGCCGTGAGAGTACCGGACCGATCGTCGAGCTAGTTCGGCCAGTGCAGTCCGAGCGCCTTGGCGATGAAAATCGCCATCTGTCGCCGCGTGACATTCCCGTCCGGTGAGAAATTGCCGCCGCCCGTGCCTAAATTTCGGGGTGGCGCTGGAAGACACACTATGTCTCCGAAGACCACGCGGACGCCACAGGCTCGCGCTCCGCTTCGCCACGAGGTCATCCGCTCGCCATGGATGGCCTCCGCCAACGAAAAGTCAGGCCCGAAACACCTTTTCCTCGGTCCCGTCGATCCAGCGATCCACGAGCTCGACGCCCTGCATGAGCGAGTGGTCCTGGTTTCCGATCTCGTACTTCCAGGATCCGAAGCGGCCGCGCGAGAAGATGCCGCGGGGCTCGAGGTACGCGTGGATCACGTCGAGGGACGCGTTCCGGTCGACGGACGGGATCGGGTACGAGTGGCCGGCGTGGATGAGGAAGATCGTCTCGATGAGAGGCAGATCGGCCTTCGTCAGAATTCCCTCATCCACGAGCCCGTCGACGACCGCCTTGCCGAAGTCGCCTTCGGGTAGCGGCTTGAACTTCGAGTAGGAGGTCTCGGTCAGGACCGAGAAGTACTTGCTCGTGTCGCCGCCCGGGACGATCTCGGGCGAGTAGTTGGAGAGGTACGTCATCCGGTAAAAAGGCGTCTTCGGGTTCGGGAAGTAGATCCAGTTCTTGTCCGACGGCGACGGCCGTTTGAGGCCCACGCCGACCGAGAAGAGCCGGTTGAAGAGGAGCTTCTGGGCCGCCGCGCGCACGGCCTCGGGCGCATGCTTCAGTCGCGACACGAAGGCCTCGAGCGGCAGCGTCGTGAGGAGCTTGTCGTACTTGCGCGTGGTCCCGTCCGAGAACTCGATCTCCCGCTTCTCCTCGTCCACGCCGATCGCGCGCTTGTGGTACCGCACGCGGTCTCCGAGGAACGGCAGGACGCCCTTCCAGAGGCCGAGCGTGCCGCCGTGCAGCGGATACCCGAACTTCGCGTTCGGGCCCCAGTCGGTGGTCTTCGAGGACACCGTCGCCGCGATGGCCTTGCGCCACTCGACCACCGAGACGCGCTCGGCGATCCAGTAGTAGCCCATCTCCTTCAAGGGAGTCGCCCAGACCTTGAAGTTGTAGGGGTTCATGAAGTGCTTCGCGACGCCGGCGCCGAACTTCGCCAGGACCCATTCCTCGAAGTTCTTGAACGCGCGGTCCTTGTCGATCGTCTGCGACTCGACCAGGCCGATCAGGCATTCGAGCATCGCCTGCTCCGGCAGGGACGAGAGGTGGTTCTGGAACGGGTAGCGGACGTACTTGTCCTCGAACTTGATCCAGCTTTCGCGATCGATCCAGCGGATGCCGTCGTTGCCCAGGACCTTGCCGAGAAAGTCGTTGAAGTACTTGTAACCCGAAAAGATGATGTGGCCCGAGACGTCCCACGTCCATCCCTTCGGATCGACGAAGCTGGTTGCGAGCCCTCCGACCTGTCCCGAGCGCTCGAAGATCTCGAACCCGTCCTCGCCGCGCTCGCGCAGCCGGTACGCCGCGCCGAGTCCCGTCGGCCCGGCGCCGAGGATGACGATTCCGCCGCTCACTTGGCCTTCACCACGAGGCGGCGCAGCTGGGCGGCCTGGCTCATCTCGCCGCGCAGGTCGAAGAGGTACCGGATCACCCGCCAGATCGTGCCGAGCATCTTGAAGGGGCGGTGGATCGACTGGCCCGCCTCCCGCGGGAAGTGCTGCACGACGACCTCCGTGACCTTCCAGCCCGCGATCCGGCAGCGGGCGTAGATCTCGTCGCCCACGAAGTTGATCCGATGCTTGATCTCGATCCGCCGCGCGACGTCCTTGCGGAAGGCGCGGCAGCCGGCGTTGATGTCGTGCAGCGGCGAGCCCAGGATCCAGTGGGACAGGATCCGCAGTCCGCGCGAGAGGATGAGGCGCCCGACGGGGTCGTGCCGCACCTTCTTCCAGCAGAACACCACGTCGTAGCCCTGGTCGATCGCCGTCAGGAACAGGGGCGCGTCGGCCATCGTGTGCTGGCCGTCCCCGTCCACCACCATCACCACGTCGCCCGGCACGTTCTGCAGCGCCGTCTCGGTCGCGACCGCGTAGCCCTTGTTGCCGTCGTGGTGCACGACGGACACGCGCGGGTCCTGCTTGGCCAGCCCTTCGGCGATCTCGCCCGTGCGGTCCTTGCTGCCGTCGTTCACGACGACCACGTGCCAGGTGAGGCCCGGGATCGCCGACAGCGACGCGACGGCCTCGGCGACCGTCTTGGCGATCAGCTCCTCCTCGTTGTACGCGAGGAAACCGACCCCGAGCCGCACCGGGCGCTCGATGGGAGGGACGCCTTTCATCCCTCCGACTTCCCGATCAGTGACCATAGATGATCCATCCTGCTGTTGCCACCCAGCCAATGACGATGACCAGAAGCCACGAGTCGTCGACGAGGAGGGCCTGGGTGGGACTGCCCCCTCCCCCGCGGCGGTAGACGAGGTGCATGTATCGGGCGAGGCCGAGGACGACGAACGGCACGGTCGCGGCGAGCGACTGCCCGTAGTGCGCCGCCGTCGTGGACAGCACGCTGTAGGCGCTGTAGGCCGAAACCGTCGTCAGCCCCGTGACGATGAAGAGGTAGTCCAGCCCCTCGGCGCGGTAGGCGGCGAGCGCGGGCCGGTGCTCGGAGGAGGAGCGCTCTCCCGCGTTGTGGAACTCCCACTGACGCTTGCCCGCCACGAGAAAGAGCGCCAGCAGGTATGCGCAGATCAGGAGGAAGTTCGAGGCCGTGACACCCGCCAGCGCCGCGCCCGCGAGCGCCCGCAGCGGCATGCCCGCCGCCACGATCAGCGCCTCCAGGAACGGGATCCGCTTGAGCTGGAGCGAGTAGGCGATCATCAGCACCGCGTACGCGAGGCACCACCGCCCGAAATCGGGGCGCAGCAGGAAGGCGGCCAGCAGGCCGGCGATCTCCATGACGACGGCCGCCGCCACCGCCGTCGACACGGCCAGACGGCCGGAAGCGAGCGGCCGGAGCCGCTTCTCGGGATGGGCGCGGTCCCGATCCCGGTCCATCACGTCGTTGATGAGGTAGATCCCGCTCGCGATGCAGCTGAACACGACGACGCCGGCTGCCGCCGAAAGCCAGCCGGCCGGCGTCGCGAGGGCCCGGCCGAAAAGAAACGGCAGGGGCAGGACGAGGTTCTTGATCCACTGCCTGGGTCGCGCGGCGGCGACCAGCGCGGACAGGGAACTCTCCTCGGCCGGCATCTCGGTCGGCGCGGCGGGCCGCGAGAATCTGACCGCCATTTTACTCATTCTAAACGATCTACGACCAGTTGTCTCTCGCGGATCGCTGGCTCGCGCCGCTATAGGATGCGAGGGCGACGGGAGGGACAGGCCCATGAACGACCAGTACGTCGAGCGCGTGATCGACCTCACCGATCCGGCCCGCAATCGCATCCACAACATGACGCTCGACGAGGCGCGGGCCCGCCTGGCCAGCCGCAGCCCCGACGCGGTGTTCGCGATCGACGGCTCCTTCGCGCTCGTCGCGCGCGACGGCCGGCGCGTCGTCCTCGCCCGCTCGCTCGACCGGCCGCTGCGCTACTTCCTCGCGAAACAGGCGGCCGGGCCGGCGCTCGTCGTCGCGGACCGCATCGACGCGATCCACGCGTTTCTGCGCAGCGAGGGGCTCGACGGCCAGTTCCATCCGAGCTACACGCGCATGGTGCCGGCGCACTACGTCGTCGAGATCGAGCTGCGTCGGCTGTCCCGACCCCGAGCCCACGTACACCCGATACTTCACGCCCGAGCGCAACACCCTGCCGGCCGATCTCGCCGCGATCGGGCCGCGCTACGTCGCGGCCCTCGTGCGACGAGGTCGCCAAGTGGGTGCGTGCAGGTTCCCGAACGCGAACCGATCGGCGTCTGCTTCTCGGGCGGGATCGACAGCGGCGCGGTGTTTCTCGCGGCGCACCACGTGCTCCGCGCCTCTGGCGGCAATCTCGGCGCGGCTCAAGGCGTTCACGCTCTCGATCGGCGGCGGCGAGGACCTCGCGCAGGCCCGGGCCTTTCTCGCGCCGCTCAACCTCGGCCTCTTTCTGCGAGGCGGTCGAGGCGGCTCCCGGCGCCGTCGACCCCTTCGAGGCCGTGCGCGTCGTCGAGGACTACAAGCCGCTCGACGTCGAATCGGCGACGATGGCGCTCGCGCTCTGCCGGGGCATCCGGGAGCGGTATCCCGAGTGGCGCTTCCTCCTCGACGGCGACGGCGGCGACGAGAACCTCAAGGACTATCCGATCGAGGAGAACCCGGAGCTGACGATCCGCAGCGTCGTCAACAATCCGCATGCTCTACCAGGAGGGCTGGGGCGTCGGGAAGATCAAGCACTCGCTGACCTACTCCGGCGGCCTGAGCCGCTCGTACAGCCGCACGTATGCGCCCCTGCGCGCGCTTCGGCTTCGAGGGCTTCAGCCCCTTCACCCGGCCGGCGGTCGATCGCCGTCGCGGAGGCGATCCCGTTCGCGGCGCTGACGGGCGGCGACACGAGAGGCTCTACGCGCTCAAGGGCGAGATCGTCCGCGCTGGGCGTCGAGGCGGTGATGGGTGTCGCGATGCCGGTGTTCGCGAAGCGCCGATTCCAGCACGGGGCGCTCGCGGCCACGGAGGCCCGGCGGCTCGCGTTCGGCGAATCGCGCTACCGGGAGCACTTCCTGTCCCTCTACGCCTGACCGCGCGTTGAGCACCGCCTACCCGTCCGCCGACCGGGACCGCGACCGGTGGATTCTCGAGCGGCGCCCCGCGCGCGGCGCGCTGGACCCCGCGCGTCCCTACGCCGCCTTCGTCGAGAACGAGCTGGCGGAGTCGGGCGAGGTCGTCCCGGTCGCAACGATTTTCCTGACCAACCGCGAGTGCCCCTGGCGCTGCCTCATGTGCGACCTCTGGAAGAACACGCTCCCGCAGCCGGCGCCTCCCGGGGCGATCGGCGCGCAGATCCGCGCGGCCCTCGCCGCGCTGCCCCCGGCGCGGCAGATCAAGCTCTACAACGCGGGGAGCTTCTTCGACGCGCAGGCGATCCGGCCCGAGGAAGACGCCGAGATCGCCCTGCTCGTCCGCCCCTTCGAGCGCGTCATCGTCGAATCGCATCCCGCGCTCCTGGGCGAACGCTGCCTGCGTCTGCGCGACCGACTCGCCGGACGGCTGGAGGTGGCGCTCGGGCTGGAGACCATCCATCCCGAGATCCTTCAACGGCTCAACAAGCGCATGTCGGTCGACGACTTCCAGCGCGCCGCTGCCTTCCTGCGCGAAGCGGAGATCCCCCTGCGCGCGTTCGTCCTCGTCGGCCTCCCGTGGCTGCCGGAAGCCGAAGCGCTCGACTGGGCGTGCCGGTCGACCCGCTTCGCATTCGCCTGCGGCGCGTCCTCCGTTTCCCTCATCCCCACCCGCGCGGGCAACGGCGCGCTCGACGCGCTCTCCGCGAGCGGAGATTTCGCAGAGCCCGGTCTCCAGAGCCTCGAGTCCGCGCTGGACTTCGGCATCCGGCTCGGCCGCGGGCGGGTCTTCGCGGATCTCTGGGACCTCGAACGGTTCAGCCGCTGTCCCGCCTGCCTCCCGGCGCGCGCCGCGCGCCTCACCGAGTCCAACCTGCGCCAGGTCGTCCGCCCGCGGGTCGCCTGCGCAGATTGCGGGGGCCTCGCGTGACGGGCGCCTTCGACGTCGCAGTCCTCGGGTCCGGCTTCGGCGGCTCGCTCGCCGCGCTGATCGCCCGCCGCGCGGGCCGGTCGGTCGTGCTCATCGAACGCGGATCGCATCCCCGCTTTGCGATCGGCGAGTCGTCCTCGCCCCTGGCCAACCTTCTGCTCGAGGAGCTCGCCGACCGGTACGACCTGCCGCGCATCCGGCCGCTCGCGGCGTGGGGGACCTGGCAACGGACTCATCCGGAAATCGGCTGCGGCCTGAAGCGCGGCTTCACGTTCTACGCGCACGAGGCCGGAAAGCCGTTTCGCGGCGCACCCGATCGGAGTGATCAGCTGCTCGTGGCGGCCAGCCCCAACGACGAGGTTGCCGACACCCACTGGTACCGGCCGGACTTCGACGGCCTTCTCGCGACCGAGGCGGCGGCCGAAGGCGCCGAGTACCTCGATCGGACGGCGATTGCGGCGATCGCGCCCGGCGCAGCCGGGTTCGACATCGACGCGACCCGGGCCGGACAGATCGGTGCGGCTGCGCGCCCGCTTCATGATCGATGCCTCCGGGCCCGGTGGCGCTCTGCACCGGGCGTTCGGCCTCGCGTCGGCCGCGTTCCCGGACCTGCCGCAGACCGAGGGCCTCTTCACCCACTTCGAAAACGTGCGGCGGCTCGAGACGATGGGGACTCTCTCCGCGACCGGGACGCCTCCGTATCCGCCGGACGATGCCGCCCTCCATCACGTCTTCGACGGCGGATGGATCTGGGTCCTGCGTTTCAACAACGGCCTCACGAGCGCCGGCGTCGCCGCGACGCCGGAACTCGCCCGGCAGCTGCGCCTGTCCGAGGGCGCGCCCGCATGGCAGCGACTGCTCGACCGGCTTCCGACGGTTCGGGACCAGTTTGCCGACGCGTGCCCGACGCTGCCTTTCGTCTACCGGCCTCGGCTTCCCTTTCGCAGCCGCACGGCCGCGGGACCGGGGTGGGCGCTGCTGCCCTCGGCCGCGGCCTTCGTCGATCCCCTCCTCTCGACGGGTTTCCCGCTCACGCTGCTCGGCCTCGAGCGGCTCGGCGACGCGATGCGCGCGGACTGGGGACGCCCGGCTTTCGAAGAGAAGCTGCGGCGACACGAAACGCGGACGTTTCTCGAGGTCGATGCGGCCGCGCTCCTCGTGTCCGCTCTCTACGCCCGGTTCGACGACTTCCCGGTCTTCGCGGCGCTCACGCACCTCTACTTCGCCGCGGCGAGCTTCGCCGAAAGCGCCCGTCGCCTCGGCCGCTCGGCGCTGTCGGGCGCGTTCCTCTCGGCCGACCATCCGACCTTCGGGCCGGCGCTCGTCCGGTGCTGCCGCATGGCGCTGAGGGGCGGGGATCGTGAAGAGCTCCTCGCCGCCATCCGCCAGGCGATCGAGCCGCTCGACGTCATCGGCCTCGGCGACCCCTCGCGCCGCAACTGGTATCCGGTCGACCCGCGCGATCTTCACGCCTCTGCGCACAAGCTCGGCGCGAGCCGCGGCGAGATCGATGCCCTGCTCGCGAGCATGATGCCGGCGGAGACCTCAGTGCCCTGAGTGCCCGCCCATCCCCCCGAGCTCGAACCCGATCCGCAGGAAGGCGTGAAACGAGACGGGATGCTTCGAGTAGACCGCGTCGAGACGCTCCGTGAAACGGTAGAGCGTCACATCCCCGCCCACCCCGGTTTCGAGGAAAGGCACCACGGGAAAGTTGCGCGCGTACCCGAGCGTCGCCGCATAGACGCGGGTCTTGTCGAACGGCGTGTCGGGCGGCGGCTGCGTCTTGTGCGTCAGCACGTAGAGGTCCCGATCCACGGCTTCGAGCCTCCCGTAGAACGTGTTCACGTCGGCGAAGATCCAGTTCCACTCGAGCAGGGTTCCCCACTCGACGTCGCCGTCCTCTTCGTTGCGGCCCGTGATGAGGGAGACCGCGAGCTCCCCGCGCGGCAGGGCTGTCTGGTACGCGAGCATGCCCGTGATGCGGGTGACGTCGCCCGGCTCGGCGGCCGAGGGATTGGTCAGGTGGCCCGCGGAAACCTGGACCGTCCAGCCCGTCAGCGGCGTCACCGTAAGGCGGCCCGAGTACGAATCGATCGCCCCCGCCTGGATGTTCCAGCGGTTCTCGTCCGGCTCGGCGCCGTGAAACGCGGAGCCTTCGAGCGTCACGGAGGATGAGGCGAGGCCGAGCGTCAGCACGTCGTACGAGATGTGCGTCGAGTCCTGGTTGTGGTGCGAAAGCGGCGTCGTGGGGTTCTCCATCGCCGAGCGCCGGTGCACGTAGGCGGGCGGGCCCATGGCCGGCTCGCCGACGACCGCGCCGTAGAAGCGCAGGCGCAGCTCGGGCGACAGAGCCTTCTCCCACGATCCGGCGATTTGCGCAAAGAAGTCGTGGGGGTGCTGCAGGTCGACGAGCAGGACACCCTGGTTCGTCTCGCCCACCTGGAAGAGCTCGGGGCTTCCGGGCGAGGGAATCGTCGCCGGCTCGAGGGAAAGCGTTCCGTAGAACGAAAGCTTTCCGCCGAGCCATGCGCGCATCGCCATCCCCATGAAGTGGTTCTGGGACTCGAAGACCTGGCCGCCCGAAGGGCCGCCCTGGTCGTCGTAGTTCGCGAAGACGTAGCCGTGGGCCATCGTCATCCAGTGGTCCATGGGTTCCATCTTTTCCATGTCCTCCATGGACATGGACTGGCCACGCGCCGCCGCGGCGGCCGCTACGAGAAGGACGACTCCAATGACCCTGCGAAACCCCATGCACTCTCCTTTCGGCCGGGCGAGCTCCGGCCGCCGACGCAAGACTCCTTGCGCCGCGGACTCAGAGGCGCCGGGGTGTGGGTGGAGAGAAAGGAGAGAAGACGCGGTCGGCCGCGCGGAGAGGAATCGACGTGGCCGCCCGCGCCGCGGAAACGTACACGGGCTGGGACGCAAGCCCGGCCGCCTCGGGCGACGCGCTCCGCCCGGAAACCGACGAATCCGGAGTCGAGGGACGCTCGATCGCCTGCCCGCAATCGCAGCATCCGGGCGTGACGACGGTCGCCCGCTCCTCGATGGGCGGACAGCAGCTCGCGCGTGCGGAAGCCAGGGGCGCCGCGAGCAGCGCCAGACCGACGAGGGACGCGAACAGGGTCTTGGGAGTCATGCGCCAGGCCTGACAACGAGACCCCCCGGACGGGCATTCCCCCACCTAGCCCCTCGTCAATTTCCGGTAGGTCCTGAGGTGCCGCAGCGCCGCCGAGGCCTGGCCGAGCTTTTCGGCGAGCGCCGCGGCGTTGAAATGTGCGTCGGCGTTGTCGGGATCGACTCTCACCGCGTGCTCGTACGCGAGCAGCGCCTCCGGCGTCTTGCCCAGATCCTCGAGCGCCACGGCGAGATTGAACGCCGCGGTGCCGTCCTCGGGCCGCGCGCGCAGGGCCGCCTCGTAGTGCGGTGCCGCCGCCGCGGCGTCGCCCCCCTCGTGCAGCAGACGCCCCAGGTTGACGTGCGCCTGGGCGTGCCCGGCGTCGAGGGCGAGCGCCTGCTCGTAGGCGTCCTTCGCTTCCGCGGGCGAGGACGGCTCGAGCTCGCAGGCCCATTCGTACCAGTCGTCGGCCGAGAACACCGGCCCTTCCTCCCGCGCCTCGCGAAACGCACGCCGCACCATCGGCGCGACCTTGCGCGCGAGATCGGCCACGCCGAAGTCGAACAGGATCTGCCCCGACTCGGGCCGCCAACGGCGCGCGCCGTCCTCGACGACGACCCGGCTGCCCTCGACGGCGATGCGCACGGCAGTCAGCGGCCGCCCGTCCGGAAGGCCGGCGCGCAGGCGCGAGAGGGCCGCGCGGATGCGCCGCGGCGTCACGCCGGCGGCCGCGAGGCCGTGCGCCGTGCGCAGAAAGACGAGGTCCTGGAAGGAGAAGAGCAGTTCGCGCCGCGCTCCCCGTTCGGGAGAGAGGAACCCGGAGCGCACGTAGCCGCGGACCTCCGCCTCCGGCATGGCGAGGAGCTTCGCGACCTCTTTCGTGGAGTAGCCCTTCACGGGCCTTCGAGAATACCCGAGGCGGGGGACGAGGGGTCGGCTAAGCCTTGTTGCGGCCGGCTTCCGTGCGCATCTGCGCGACGCGGGCCGGGGCGCGCTTGGCGGGCTTGCGCGCGGGGGTCCCCTGGTCGGCGGCGGACGCCGCCTTCGTGCTCGCGGCGGTCGCCGCCGCGGCTTCGGGCTTCTTGGCGAGGCTCGCCTTCAGGGCTTCCATGAGGTCGATGATCTGCCCGCCGCCCGCTTCCGGGGGCGCCAGCGAGATCTCCTGCCCGTCGACCTTCTTCTGGATGAGCCCGAGCACGCGCTTCTTGACGTCGTCCTCGTAGGTTTCGGGCTGGAACTTTTCGGTCGCACGCTGGTCGACGAGGAGCTTGGCCAGATCGAGCTCCTTGTCGGTGACCTCGGCCGGCTCGAGCGGAACCTCCGAGAAGGGCCGAACCTCGTCGGCGTAGTAGAGCTGCTGCATCACGATGCCGTTGTCCACGGGGCGCAGCAGCACGAGGTACTGCTTGCCGCGCGCGGCGTACCGGGCGAGCGCCACCCGCTTCGTCTCGAGCATGACCTTGGAAAGAAGCGCGTACGCCTTCGCGCCGCCCTTGTCCGGCCCGACGTAGTAGGTCTTGTCGAAGTAGACCGGGTCGACCTTCGCGATCGGCACGAACTCGACGACCTCGATCGACTGCGTGGACTGCTCCTCGATCGCCTTGAGCTCTTCGGTCGTGAACGTGACGTAGCGGTCCTTGGAGAACTCGTACCCCTTGACCATCTGGTCGCGCGGCACGATCTCGCCGTCCTTCGTGCAGATGTACTGCTGCTTCAGGCGGGCGCTGTCCGCGCCATGCAGCAGGTTGAAGGAGACGCCGGCTGAGGCGTCGGAGGCGGCGTAGAGCTTCACCGGGATCGAGACCAGCCCGAAAGAGATCGTCCCGGCGGCTATGGGTCTAGCGCTCATGGGTTTAGGACCAACGAGGGTAACATGGGCGGGAGGAAATTCGAGGGTGTCGCTCGAAAAATACCGCCAGAAACGGTCGGCCGACCGCACCCCCGAACCCTTCGGTCGGGCGAGTGCCGACCGGCCGCATCTCTTCGTGGTTCAGAAACATGCGGCCACCCGGCTGCACTACGACTTCCGCCTCGAGTGGGGCGGAGTCCTGAAGTCCTGGGCCGTCCCGCATGGCCCCTGCCCCGACACCTCCGAGAAGCGCCTGGCCATGGAGGTCGAGGACCACCCGGTCGAGTACGCCGACTTCGAGGGCGTGATCCCCGAGGGCAACTACGGCGCGGGCGAGGTCATCGTCTGGGACCAGGGCCGCTGGATCCCGAAGGAAGACTTCGAGGAGGGGATGAAGAAGGGCAAGCTGCTCTTCGAGCTCCAGGGCTACAAGCTGCGCGGCAAGTGGACGCTCGTCCGGATGAAGAAGAAGGGCAAGGCGGACGGCAAGGAGTGGCTCCTCATCAAGGAGCGCGACGGCTGGGCGCGCAAGGGCACGGCGGCCGAATACTCCCAGGAGTCCATCTTCTCCGGGCCTCACGCTCGAGGACCTCGCTACGGGAAAGAGCCGGGCCGAAGAAATCCGTGCCGAGCTCGAGCGCCTGAAAGCGCCCCGCCGAACCGTCCACGCCTCCGCGGTCAAGCTGATGCTGGCCGAGCCGCGCGACACGCCGTTCACCCGGAAGGACTGGCTCTGGGAGCTCAAGTACGACGGCTACCGCCTGCTCGCCGAGCGCGACGGAGGCGACGCGCGCCTGCGCCTGCGCAACGGCGGCGACGCGACCGAGACGTTTCCCGAGATCGCGCGCGCCGTGCGCGCCATGCCGTTCGCGTCGCTGGTACTCGACGGAGAGCTCGTGGTGCTCGACGACAAGGCCCGGCCGAGCTTCGGCCGCCTGCAGAAGCGGGCCCTCCTGCAGCGGCGGCTCGACATCGAGCGCGCCTCGGTCGAGCTGCCGACGACGCTCTTCGTCTTCGACCTGCTCGGCTTCGAAGACTTCGACCTGCGCGGCCTTCCGCTCGAGACGCGCAAGCGCCTGCTCCAGCGCGTCCTGCCGCGCCTGGGGCCCGTTCGCTACGCCGATCACATCGAGCGGGAGGGCGACGCGTTGCTCGAGCAGGTCGCCGCGATGGGGCTCGAGGGCATCGTCGGCAAGAAGGCGGACTCCACGTACCGCGGCGGCCGCACCGAGGACTGGATCAAGGTCCGCCTCGACCGCACGGGCGACTTCGTCGTCGTCGGATACTCGCGGCCCGAGGGCGGGCGCACGGGATTCGGCGCCCTGCATCTCGCGTGCTACCGCGACGGCGGCCTGGTCTACACGGGCCGCGCCGGCACGGGGTTCACGGAGAAGCAGCTGCGCGAGGTCGGCAAGCGCCTCGAGGGCGCCGCGCGCAAGACGCCGGCCTGCTCGGGCCCGGTGCCCACGGGCAAGGGCCACGTCTGGGTCGAGCCCGAGATCGTCTGCGAGGTCCGCTTCAAGGAGCGCACGGGCGAGGGACTGCTCCGGCACCCGGCCTTTCTCCGCTTCCGCGAGGACAAGCCGCCGGCCGAGTGTGTCTGTGAAGACGGCGCCACCGTCGAGACCGAGATCGAGCCGGTCGTCGAGACGGTCGAGGAACAGGAGAAGACCGTCCCCCTCTCCAATCTCGACAAGGTTTTCTGGCCCGAGGCGGGCTACACCAAGGGCGACCTGATCGAGTACTACCGCGCCATCTCGCCGTGGCTGCTCCCCTACCTCAAGGACCGCCCGATCGTCATGACGCGCTATCCCGACGGCATCCACGGGAAATCGTTCTTCCAGAAGGACGCGCCCTCGTTCGCGCCGTCGTGGCTGCGGCTGGAGCGGATCTGGAGCGAGCATGCCGAGCGCGAGATCGACTACTTCGTCTGCGACGACCTCGAGTCGCTGCTCTACGTCGCCAACCTCGGCTCGATCCCGCTGCACGTCTGGTCGAGCCGCGTCGCCTCCCCCGAGCGGCCGGACTGGTGCATCCTGGACCTCGACCCCAAGGGCGCGCCCTTCGCGAACGTCCTCCGGATCGCGCGCGCGATCCACGCGCTGTGCGGGAAGATCGGCCTGCCCGACTACATCAAGACGAGCGGCGCGACCGGGCTCCACGTTCTGCTGCCCCTCGGCGGCCAGTGCACGTACGCGGAGTCGCGGACGCTCGGCGAAATCCTCGCCAAGACGATCGAGAAGGAGCTGCCCGACATCGCGACGACGGCGCGCGCCCTCTCCGCGCGCAGCGGCAAGGTGTACGTCGACTACCTGCAGAACGGTCACGGCAAGACGATCGCCGGGCCGTTCTCCGCGCGGCCGGTCGTCGCCGCGTCCTGCTCGGCGCCGCTGTCGTGGAGCGAGGTCGGCGCGAAGCTCGATCCGAAGAACTACACGCTGAAGAGCCTTCCCGCGCGCATGCTGAAGCTGAAGAAGGACCCGCTCGCGCCCGTGCTCACCGACAAGCCGGACCTGCAGGGCGCCCTCGCGCGGCTGGCCGACCGCGTGAAGGGATAACGCCCCTCACCCTGGCCCTCATAGGGAACTCTGGAGGGCGTATCTCTAGCACTCCCTCTCCCGGCGGGAGAGGGCCGGGGTGAGGGGCGCCCTTACGGGAACATCCCCTGCAACTGCGCCGCGAGCTTCGGTCCCGACCCGGCATCCTCGTGCTTGAAGAAGACGTAAGCCTCGTCCCACTTCTGGGCGCGCACGCGCTCGGCCCAGGCGGCCACGTCCGCGTCGCCGTAGTCCTGGCGGCGCAGGCGCAGGTAGCCCCAGTCGGCCGTTGCGACGACGGGCGTCGCGAGGTCCTCGTCCTCCGCGATGCAGAGCGCGGCGCCGCGCGAGCGCAGCGCCTGGAAGACGTCTTCCTCGAACCAGGAGGCGTGGCGGAACTCGAACGCGGCCCGCCGGCCCTCGGGGATCGTCTGCAGGAAGGCCTCGAGGCGCGGAAGGTCCTTCTTCAGGTTGGGCGGCAGCTGAAAGAGCGCCGGACCGAGCCGCCCGCCGAGCGTCGCGGCCACACCGAAGAAGTAGGCCACCTCGTCGCCCGCCTCCTTCAGCCGCTTGTGGTGCGTGATCCGCTGCGACGCCTTGAGAACGAACCGGAACGCCTCCGGAACCTGCGCCGCCCAGCCCTCGAGCAGGGCGGGCTTGGGCATCCGGTAGAAGGTGTTGTTGATCTCGACGGCCGGCAGGCGCTCGGCGTAGTACGCGAGC
The DNA here is from genome assembly GCA_963843325.1 of uncultured Acidobacteriota bacterium. GTDB lineage: Bacteria > Acidobacteriota > Thermoanaerobaculia > UBA5066 > Gp7-AA6 > DAHUXD01. The sequence goes on along the minus strand of CAWJKC010000007.1, from coordinate 281,872 downwards.
ATTGCGTCGGCGGAAAGGTCTTCCGGGTAGAAGGTCCCCTTCCACTCCTTGTAGCTGAAGCCGCTCGTGCCGGTGAGGACCCGCATCACGCAAAGACTTTATACTCTCCGGCTCCCATGGAAACGCCCCGCTTCGACCCGCGCCGCCGGCGCACCGTGACGATCGCGCTCGTGCTCGTCACGGCGCTGGCGTCCTTCGAGTCCACCGTCGTCTCGACGGCGATGCCCACCATCATCGGCGACCTCGGGGGCCTTCCGCTCTACTCGTGGGTCTTCTCGATCTACCTGCTGACGTCGACCGTCATGATGCCCGTCTACGGCCGGCTCGCCGACATCTACGGCCGCCGCCGCATCCTGCTGATCGCCATCTCGGTCTTCCTGACGGGCGCAATCGCCTGCGGGTTCGCGCACTCGATGCCGCAGCTGATCGCCGCCCGGGCGCTGCAGGGACTCGGTGCGGCCGGACTGATCCCGGTGGCGCTGACGGTGTCGGGAGATCTCTATTCGCTCAAGGAACGCGCGAAAATCCAGGGGCTCTTCTCCGGCGTGTGGGGCGTCGCGAGCCTGATCGGCCCGCTCATCGGCGCGTGGATGACGATGACGCTCGGCTGGCGCTCCATCTTCACGATCAACATTCCGCTCGGCATCGTCGCCTTCGTGCTCGTGGCGACGAAGATGATCGAGTCGCGCGCCAACCTGCCCGACCCCCTGGACGTGGCCGGCGGCGCGAGCCTCGCCGTGGGCGTCACGGCGCTGCTCTTCGCCGTCCTCCACGGCTCCTCGTCCGGCGCGATGGGCCTGCCCGTGCGCCTCGCCCTCTTCGCGGCGGCAGCCGGCTCGCTGACGCTGTTCGTGCGGCTGCAGCTCCAGCGCGAGCACCCCCTCATTCCGCCCTCGCTCTTCCGGCAGATGAGCACGGCGGCGCCGTACCTGGGCGGCGTCCTGATGGGCACCACGATCTACGGCGTGGACACGTTCGTGCCGCTCTTCGTCCAGGGCGCGCGCGGCGGAACGGCCGGCGCGGCCGGCGCCGTCGTCACGCCCCTCGTGTTTCTCTGGGCCGTCTCGGCCGCCATCGGCGCCAAGCTCGTCGTCCGGTTCGGCTTTCGCAGGACGGCGCGCTGGGGCGCCATCCTGATCCTGACCGGCCTGACCGCCCTCGTGGCGGCCGCGTGGATGAACGCCTCGGTGCCCTGGATCTCGGCGGCCTGCGCCATCGTCGGCGCGGGTCTCGGCCCGTCCTCGATCTCGCAGGTGCTCTCGATCCAGAACGTGGTCGCCGAAAGGCAGCGCGGCGTCGCCACGAGCCTCGTCCCCTTTTTCCGCACCGTGGGCGGCTCGATCGGCGTCGGCGCGCTCGGCGGGCTGCTCGCCGCCGGCCTCGCCATGCGCCTCGGCCCCGCCGCCGAGACCGCGGGCCGTCTGCTGGCCTCGGGCGGAGAAGCCGCCGGCGGAGTGACCCCGGCCGCGTTCCGCGTCGCGATCGAGCGCTCGCTGCTCCCGCTCTTCGCGATCCTCGCGGGCCTGGCCGTGCTCAATCTGCTCGTCACCCGGCACTACCCCGAGTGTCCGGTGGAGGTCGAGCCGGGCGCGGAGGCGATCGCGATTTCGGTCGACTAGGAAGGCCGGGGTCGCTGCGCCTTCGCCAGCGCTTTTCTCCGGTTCAGCTCCGCATACCCGTACACGAGCGCCAGCCCGCGCCATGGCTGCCAGCGCTGCGCGAAAAGCCGCATCGCATCTTCCTTCGCCTTCTCCTTGCTCCCCAGCAGTCCCTGCGCCAGGTACTTCACGACGCCGAGGTCCCCGGCCGGAAAGATGTCGCAGCGCCCCAGCCCGCGCAGCAACGCGATCTCCGCGGTCCATCGCCCGACTCCGCGGAACCCGGTCAGCCGCTCGATCGCCGCCTCGTCGTCGAGCGCCGCGATCTCGCCCTCGGCGAGCGCGCCTTCCGAAAAGGCCCGGGCGAGGCCGTGAATCGCCTTCGCCTTGGACTCCGAAAGGCGAAAGCGGCGCAGCTTCGCCGGGGTCTCCCCGGCCATCGACTCCGGCGTGGGGAAGGCGATGAACGTCTCGGACTCGAACCGGGCGCGCCTTCCGAACGTCTCCGCGAGCTCGCGCCGGATGTCGTACGCGAAGTGGAGGTTGACCTGCTGCGCGAGGATCGCCGTCACGAGCCCCTCCCAGAGCGAGGGCACGCCGGCGCCGCGCAGCCCCCGGAAATCCCGGATGGCCGCGCCGACGACGGGGTCCGCGCGGAGAGCTGCGATAGAAGCCGGCGACCGGCTGCGCCGCGCCGAGAGCGACGTGCACGATCCGCTCCGCCGCCGCGCGCGCCGCGGGCGAGCCGGCCTGCGGGCCCGTCAGCGTCGCTTCGAGAACCCCGCGCGCCGCCGTCCCGACCTGCGCGACCGAGAGCAGCGCGCCGCCGCGCCCGACCGGCAGAAAGCGCCGGTACACCGTCCCGTCGAACCGGTCGACGACCTCCGGGAAGCGCGTGTAGCGCTCCGCCGTCAGCGCGAGCGAGTACGGACGCTGCGGGACGACCGAGAAGCGGGCGCGCTCACTTCCCATTCCGGAGGACCTCGTACTCGCTCTTGACCAGGCCGCTCGCCGTACTGCCGGGTCGCCACGTGACGCAGCGGCACGTCGCGCGGCACGACCCCGAAGAGCGGGATGCCCTCTCCGATGAGCACCGGAACCCGCGTGATGGTGATCCGGTCGACCAGCCCCGCCTGCAGGAACCGCTGCACCGTGATCCCGCCGTCGACGTAGAGGTGGTGCGCGCCGCTCGCGGCGAGCTTCGCCACGATCTCGGCCGGAGAGCCCGACATCTGCTCGACCGCGTGCTTGCCGGCCGCCGCGAGCTCGACCGGACGGCTGCTCAGCACGACGACGCGCTTGCCGGCGAAGGGCCACGCGCCGAGACCCAGCACGACATCCCACGTGTTGCGCCCCATCACCACCGCGTCGACCGTCGCCATGAATTCGGTGTACCCGTGCGGCTCGCCGCCGCCTTCCGGCAGGAAGTCGAACGAGCCGTTGCGCCGCGCGATGAAACCGTCGAGGCTGGTACCGACGAAGACGGAGACGGTCATGGGGATTCCTCGGCCCCAGTCTAGACCGTGCCGCGCCCGCGCAACTCCGCTGCCAGATCTTCGTCGTCCTTCGAGGGCGGCCCGCCGATCTCCGGCCCGAGCCGCGCACGGAGAAGCTCCACCGCCTCGCGTGAGCGGGGCAGGAACTCGATGGTGCGTCCGAAGGGAGTCTCTTCGTCGAATTCGATGCCGACCAGGGAGCGACCGTTGGCCTCGACGCCGGGATCGAACCCTGCCGAGCGAACGCGTCGGATGGGCATGCGGATCTCCTGCCGGTAATTCGAGATCCGCAGCACGTCGTCCTCCAGGATCACGCGCTTGAGCGGGAAGGCCACGCGCCGGAAGAGGAACCCGCCGAGGACCAGACATCCGAGGAAGATCCACTTCGCCAACGGCGAGGTCGAGCCCGCCGCCGTCGAGGGATGCAGGAAAAGCATGGCCGTGGCGAAGCTCCAGCCGCCGCCCCAGATCGTCGGGAAGACGAACTTCACGAAAAAGGTCGATCTCGAGGACAGAAGCGTGGTCATCGCACCTTTCAGGTCTGTTCTCGAAGCAGACGTTCTGGACTGCCGGCTCCATGCTACGCCCGTTTTTCCGGCTACCCCGCCTCCGAACCGGCATAGCCTTGGCCGCACGACAAGGAGGTTTCGATGCGTTTCCTGCTGAGGCTCCTGATCACCGCCGCCGCCCTGTGGGTGGCCGTGAAGATCGTTCCGGGAATCTCCTACACCGGCGAGTGGGTGCCCTTCCTCGGCGTCGCGCTGATCTTCGGCCTCGTCAACGCCTTCATCCGGCCGCTCGTCAAGCTGCTCACGCTGCCGATCATCTTCCTGACGCTCGGGCTCTTCGCGCTCGTCGTCAACGGGATGATGCTGATGCTCACGGCCTGGCTGTCGAACAAGCTCGCGCTGAACTTCCAGGTCAGCGGCTGCTGGACCGCGATCTTCGGGGCCCTCGTCGTCTCGATCGTCAGCGCGCTGCTGTCGATGTTCCTGGCGGACGCGGAGTAGAGCGGCTCACCGGCCTCGTCGGCCCCGCCTCCGGACGGCCCCGGCAGCGAAAAGCGGAACGTCGCGCCGAGCCCTTCCCGGCTCTCGACGGTCGCCGTGCCGCCGTGCGCCTCCGTCAGCGTCTTGACGATCGCCAGGCCCAGACCCGCTCCGCCGGTCTCCGAATCGGTCTCCCCCTTGTCGAAGACCCGGTCGATGAGCTCGTCGGGAATCCCGGCTCCGTCGTCGTCGACCCAGCACTCGACGCCGCCTTCGGCGTCGATTTCCCGGGCGCCGATGACGACCTCTGCCCCCGGCGCGTGTTTGATCGCATTGGCAATCAGGTTCTGAAAGATCCGCCGCAGCTGGCTCGCGTCCGCGTACACGGCCAGCTCGTCGGGGACCGCGTTGACCAGGCGCGTCCGGACGTCTCCCGCCACGGCGTTGAGCTCGACGACCAGGGACTCGGCGAAGGGCCACAGGTCGAACGTCCGCCGCTGGAGCCGCACGGCGGTGTCGATTTCGGCGTGGACGTTTTCGTCGAGGATCTTGCGGACCAGCTCCTCGAGATGCTGCACGTTGCGGTGCAGGGCCTTCAACGGCCGGGAGGTGTCCGGGCCGTCGGTCCGATCGCGGAGGGCCGACTCCAGCACTCGCGAAGTCAGGGAAATGGCATTCAGCGGAGTGCGCAGATCGTGGGCCACGAACGACAGATACTCTTCCCGGCGCTCCTGCACTTCCAGCGCCCGCTGCGTCGCATAGGTCTGCACCGCCAGTCCGATCGCCTGGTCGAGCACGCGGTTGACGATGTGAAACGGCCGGCCCTGAAGAGTCAGACCATTCTCGTCGGCCAGGTCGTGGATGCACCCGCGCAGGATGTTGTACTCCGCGACGACCTCTTCGATGTCGAACCCGTCCTGGACACGTTGCAGTCCATGGGCCGGCGGACTGGCATCGCGGTGCGCCTCCGAGATCGTCTCGTCGGAGTGGGTCCGCAGCGCCCCGGCGATCTCCGAGAGCAGTTCGGGAATGTGATCGTTGAGCGTCGGGACGTCGAGGTGCTGCGCGGAGGCCAGTTGCCGCACCTGCCCGCGCCAGCGCGTGAGCAGGGCCTCGCGATGCTGATCGATCAGCGCCGACAGTCGGACCAGAACGTCGATGGTGCCTCCGTTTCGGGCGTGTGCCGTGCATTCATCCTATGCCCTCCGGCGGATCCGCCCCGCGTGGAAGGGCGCCCCTCAGCGCGCTGTGGTCGACGTTTCGGGCGGACGCGAAGTCAACCGCCCGGACAACTCCGCCATCCGCCGCAGGCGTGCGGCCAGCTCCGGGCGGAGCGCGTCCTCCGGGGCGCGCCAGGCCCAGCTGCCCTCGGGTAGCGCCGGGTTGTTCATGCGCGCGTCGCTGCCGAGGCCGAGGACGTCCTGCAGGGGCACGATCGCGCGCTCCGCGACGGAATCGTAGGCCGCGCGGATCAGGAACCACTCGACCTCGCGGCCGTCGCAGCCGAGGTAGTCCCAGACGCGCTCGCGCTCCTCGGGCTTGAGCGCGTCGTACCAGCCGCGCGCGGTGTCGTTGTCGTGCGTCCCGGTGTAGACGACGCAGTTCTTCGGATACCGGTGCGGCAGGTACTGGCTGTCGGACCCGTAGAAGCCGAATTGGAGGATCTTCATGCCGGGAAAGCCGAGCGCGGCGAGCAGCTCCCGCACGTCGTCGTCGATGTCGCCGAGGTCTTCGGCGAGGATCGGCAGCGGGCCGAGCTCGGCGCGCGCGGCGTCGAAGAGCCCGCGGCCGGGGCCCGGGCACCCAGCGTCCGCCGAGCGCCGTCTTCTCCGTTGCCGGAACGGACCAGTAGGCCGAGAACGCGCGGAAGTGGTCGATGCGCAGCAGGTCGCAGGCGGCGAGGCAGGACCGGATGCGCGCGATCCACCACGCGTAGCCCTCGTCCTTCAGCACGTCCCACCGGTAGAGCGGATTGCCCCAGAGCTGCCCCGTCGCGCTGAAGTAGTCGGGCGGAACGCCGGCGATGGCGGTGGGCCGGCCGGTGGCGTCGAGCTGAAAGAGGTCCTGGCGCGCCCACACGTCCGCGCTGTCGTGCGCGACGTAGATCGGGATGTCGCCCACGACGGCGACGCCGCGCTCGCGCGCCACGCGCCGCACGCGCTCCCACTGGCGAAAGAAGAGGAACTGGACGTAGCGCTCGTAGTCCATCTCCTCGCCGAGTGTCGTGTCGGCCGCCGCGAGGGCATCGGCGTCGCGGAAGGCGAGGTCGGGCCCCCACTCCGTCCACGGCCGGCCGGAAAAGTACGCTTTCAGCGCCGCGAAGCGGCACCAGTCTTCGAGCCAGGCGGCCTGCCCGGGTGCCTCCCGGAATTCCGTCAGGGCGTCGCGCTGTGCCGGGACCGCGAGGTGCCCGAACTGCTCCCAGGAGAGGCGCAGGATGTGCTCCTTCCAATCGCGCACCGCCGCGAAGTCCACGCGGACGCCCGGAAACTGCGGCGCGTTCTCCAGCGCCTCGGGCTGGAGGAACCCGTCCTCCACCAGCCGTTGCCGGAGAGATGAGCAGCGGGTTTCCCGCGAACGCCGACGCGCTCGTGTACGGCGAGCTGCCCGCCGCCGGTCGGCCCGAGCGGGAGCACCTGCCAGAGCGTCTGCCCCGCGGCCGCCGCCCAGTCGAGAAAGCGATCGGCCGAAGAGCCGAGATCGCCGATGCCGTACGGGCCGGGCAGCGACGTGGGATGGAGGAGGATTCCCGCGGCGCGCGCGTCGGACGTCTCGCTCAAGCGTCTCTCCGGACTACGAGCCGGACTGGTAGCGCTTCGCCTCGCGGCTGACCGGCCCCCACCACACCATCATGCCCGTTTCGTTGGCATGGGCGAGGCCGTTGTGCCACGGCCGAACCCGCAGGGTGTAGCCGAGCCCGGCGCCGGAAGGCTTGCGGTGCGAGAGCTTGAAGGTGCCGATGTCGCCGTCGCGCCCGGCCGCCTCGAAGCGCAGCGGCGTCCCGGACTCGAGCGTTCCGTCGGCTTCGACCGGGCCCTCGAAAAGCTCGACGGCGACGTCCGCCGCGTCGAGCGCGTTCAACCGCACGCGGGCGGTGACGTCGAAGGCCGCGGCCGGCGGAAGGCTCGCCGGATCCGGGTCGATCTCGACGCCGTCGAACCCGATGCCGGGCCAGGCCGCGCGCACGCGCTCCTTCCAGGCGACCAGCCGCTTCAACGGCTCCCGGTCGTTGTCTTTCAGCGCGCGGCGATGGAATGCGCCGGGCACGTAGCACTCCTCGAGGTACTCCGAGAGCATGCGGTCCGACGAGAACGCCCTGGCGACCTTCGAGGCCGCGACGATCATGCGGTCGATCCAGCGCTGCGGCAGACCCGAGGCGTCGCGGTCGAAGAACATCGGGAGCAGCCGCTTCTCGAGCGCGTCGTAGAGCGCCTGGGCGATCTCCTCGTCTCCCGCCTGATCCTTGGCCTCGCCGATGACGAAGCCGGCCTCGTCGTGGGGCGCCTCGTCCCACCAGCCGTCGAGGACCGAGAGGTTCAGGGCGCCGTTCATCGCGGCCTTCATGCCCGACGTCCCCGACGCCTCGCGCGGGCGCTCGGGCGTGTTGAGCCAGACGTCGCAGCCGGCCACGAGGGTCCGCGCCAGCGCCATGTCGTAGTCGGGCAGGAAGACGACGCGGCCCTTCAGCTCCGGCCGCTCCGCCGCCCGCGCCACGGTCCGGAGGAATTCCTTGCCGGCCTCGTCGCGCGGGATGGGACTTGCCCGCGAAGAGGATCTGCACCGGGCGGCCGATCTGGTGCAGGAGGTACTCGAGCCGCTTGGGCTCGCGGAAGAGCAGCGTCGCGCGCTTGTACGTCGCGAAGCGGCGCGCGAAGCCGATCGTCAGGGCCCGGGGATCGAGGGCGCCCGCGGCCGCGGCGATTTCTTCTTCCCGTGCGCCCTGGCGCCGTTTCTCCTCGACGAGCTTCTCGCGGCACACGGCGACCAGGCGCGCCCGCAGACCTTCGTGCGCCTGCCACAGCTCGCCGCGATCCACGTCCTCGGGGTGCTCGAGCACGCCCGTCGCCGCGATCTCGGGCGCGGTCCAGGTCGACGCGTGCACGCCGTTGGTGATCGGCTTGATCGGAACTTCCGAGAGCGGCAGGTCCGGCATCACGCCCCGCCAGAGCTTGCGCGAGACGCCCGCGTGCAGGCGCGACACGGCATTCTGGTGCGTCGAGAGGCGCATCGCGAGGACGGCCATCGAGAAGAGCTCGCGCGACTGGTCGCCCACCTCGCGGCCGAGCTCGAAGAGCTCGTCGAAGGTGATGCCGAGCTCGTTGACGTAGCCGCCGAAGTACTTCCAGAGCAGCTCGGGCGCGAACACGTCGATGCCGGCCGGCACCGGCGTGTGGGTCGTGAAGATGTTTCCGGTCGTCGCGACCTCGCGCGCCTCGGCAAACGAGAGGTGCTCCTCCTGCACGAGGCGGCGGATGCGCTCGAGCGAGACGAACGCGGCGTGGCCCTCGTTGATGTGCCGGATCGTGGGCTTCAGACCGAGCTTGGCGAGGGCGCGCAGACCGCCGATCCCGAGCACGATCTCCTGCTGCAGGCGCGTCTCGAAGCCGCCGCCGTAGAGGCGCGCCGTGATCTCGCGATCGGGGGCCTCGTTCTCGGGCAGGTTCGTGTCGAGCAGCAGCAGCGGCACGCGGCCGACCTTCGCGATGCGGATGAGCAGGTGCACGGTCCGTCCCGCGAGGTCCACCGTGACGATCGGAGGGCTCCCGTCGGGCGTCTCCGCGATCGCGAGCGGCAGCTCGTCCGGCTCGAGCGCCGGGTACGCCTCGTTCTGCATGCCGTCGTCGTCGACGACCTGCCGGAAGTAGCCTTCCCGGTAGAAGAGCCCGACGCCCGTCAGCGGCACGCCGAGGTCGCTCGCGGACTTCAGGTGGTCGCCGGCGAGCACCCCGAGGCCTCCCGCGTAGATCGGCAGGACCTCGGTCAGGCCGAACTCCGCCGAGAAGTAGGCGATCATCTCGCCGCGGGCCACGAGCTCCCGGGCCGCGGGGTGCCGGGGCTCGGCGAGGTCCTCCTCGGTCAGCTGCCGGACCTTCGCCAGCAGCTCGGCCTGGTAGGTCGGGTCCTCCGCGGCGTGCCAGAGCCGTTCGGCCGGGACCTCCCGGAAGAGCTTGACCGGGTTGCCGCCGGCCCTGCGCCAGGCGGCCGGATCCAGGAATTCGAAGAGCGCGCGGACGTCGGCCCGCCACGTCCATCGCAGGTCGTGGGAGAGGGCGAAGAGGGGAAGGAGTTTTTCGGGGACGCCGGAGACCCGAAAGGCCTTTTCGAGAACGGGTGTCAACTCGATATGAAGTGTAGCAGACCGACCCGGCCCACTAACCCCTGTGGTCTCAGGGACCTGAAGATGCAGCGGCCGGAGCCGCCTCGCCCACCTTGACCGAGAGCTTCCCGCCGAGGGCGAGGAAGCATTCGACCCACCGCCGCGCATCCTCGAATCCCGCATCGGCCTCGCGCTGGCGTCCGGGCAGCAGGGATCGCAGCAGCTCGTAGTAGGCGTTCTGGACCTTCCAGAAGTCCACCTCGAAGGGCAGCTGGCGGGCCAGGTCCACGACGGCCTCGAGCTCCTCGAGCCGCGCCACGTCCGACGCATTGCCCCGCAGGCCCTCGGCCAGACGCTCGAGCGTGTGCTCGACCGCAAGGCCCAGGCCGTCCTCGTGCAGCGTCACCCCGACGTTGCGCGCCTCCTCGAGGACCGCCGCCAGCCGCGCCGGGTCGGGCGCCTCGGCCTCCAGCTCCTGACGCAGGCTCATGTTGAGCGCGAGCTCGGCCGCCATCCGGAAGCCGCGCGGCTGCGCGATGCCGTGGCTCGAGAGAAAGCGCATGAGCGGCGCGTGCTCTTCGTAGAGCTCGCGGTACACCGTGTCCGCGGCGCCGAGCACCGCGCCCAGGATGCGCCCGAGGACCTGCTGCTGCTCGTCGCGAAACAGCAGGCGCAGCGTGTACACGCCGGAGCCGAAGTGACGGTCGACCGTGCGCAGCGTCTCCGTCAGGTCCGCCTTGCGGAACGGCTCGGCGATCTCGGCGGCGAGCTTTTCGTATTCGCTCTCCCCCGGAAAGGGAATCGCGCCTCCGGAGAGATTGTGGTCGCCGAGGTGCAGCACGCCGAAGGCCACGTCCTCCGCCTCGCCCGTGATCTCGGAGCGCACGCGGGCGCGCCCGAGGGCCAGCCGCGCGCGGCCGCTCGCGTCGAGCCGGTAATCCTCGCGCGCGATGTCGTAACAGTAGACGCGCGCGGTGTCGCCGTAGTCGAAGAAGAGCGAGCTGACGCCGTAGTGCGCGCCCACCTTCTCGAGGGAGACCATCGCGGGGCGCACCGACTCCTCGTAGATCTTCCGCCCGTCGCGCGCCTCGGGGTCGTTGGACTTCGCCTTCTCGAGCAGACCCAGGAAGCGCTCCTCGAGGCCGGAGCCGAAGAGCTCTCCGGACAGCTGCAGCACCCGGCCGGCATACTGGATGACCTGGCGCGCCTCGATGCCGCCGATGTCGTCGAAGAACCAGCCGCAGCTCGTGTACATGAGCTGCGCGTGCCGCTGCAGCTCGAGCAGCTTGAGCGCCTCGATCCGCTCGGGCGCCGACAGCTCGCGGCCGGCCTGCGCCGCCGAGGAACCGGCGCGTCGTCTCCGCGGACCGGTCGAGGACCACGCGGACGTACTCCTCGCGCGCCTGCCACGGGTCCGGGAACAACGCGCCCGCCTTCTCCTCCCAGAGCGGCGCCGAGCGTGTCGCGCAGCGCGTCGAGCGCCTCGCGCAGCGGCGCGCGCCACGCCTGGTTCCAGCCGACCCGCGTCCCGGAGTGGCAGCCGCAGTCGGAGCGCCACCGCTCGACGCCGTGGGCGCAGCTCCACGACGATGCTCTCGAGGATCTCGAGCCTCGTGGGTCGGCGGGTGCTTGCCCAGGAACTCGCCGTAGTTGGTCAGCCGGGCCAGGTCCTTGGAGGCGAGCGTATGGAGCGCGTACGCGAGCGCCATGTCGCCGTGCCGGTGGTGGTGCCCGTACGGTCTCGCCGTCGGTGGCGATGTGCACGAGCTGCGGCCGCGCCGCGGTCGTCCGTGAAGGCCCCGGCCAGGCGCTCCGCGAAGCGCTCTCCCGTCGAGAGCAGGTTGTCGAACGCGACCGCGCGCGAGACGGGCCCGTCGTAGAAGAAGACCGCGATCGACGCGCCCCGAGGGCAGCGACACGCTGTAGGGCATCGTGGGGTCGACGCCGCCCGCGGCGCCTCCTGCCATTCCGTCTCGCCGAGCTTGCGGACGTGCGTCGCCTGGTGCGGCGCGAGGATCGTGAAGACGATGCCGGCCTCGGCCAGCGCCTCGAGCGAGGCCGTGTCCACGGCCGTCTCCGGCAGCCACATGCCCTCGGGCTCCCGGCCGAAGCGGTGCCGAAATCGCGCACGCCCCAGGCCACCTGCGTGCGGCGGTCGCGCGCGCTCGCGAGCGGCAGGATCATGTGGTTGTACGGCTGCGCGAGCGCCGATGCCGTGCCCCGAGAAGCGCCGCGCGCTCTCCGCGTCCGCCGCGACGATGGCGCGGTAGACCTCCGGCTCCTTTTCCTCGAGCCAGGACAGCAGCGTCGGGCCGAAGTTGAAGCTCATCGAGGCAGTAGTTGTTGACGATCGCGACGATGCGGTTCTCCGCCGTCGAGAATCCGGGCGTCGGCGTTGGGCGCGTAGCACTCGGCGGTGATGCGCTCGTTCCAGTCGTGGTACGGGTACGCGGAGGCCTGCCCCTCGATCGCCTCCAGCCAGGGATTCTCGCGGGGAGGCTGGTAGAAGTGCCCGTGGATGCAGACGTAGCGTTCCATCGCTACCTGGCCGCGGGCGGCGGCGGCGGCGCGCCCATCGCCGCTTCGATCGCCGCGTCGATCTCGGCCTCCGCCTCGGCCTCGCCGACGTCCGCCAGCGGGTTGTCCGGCGGCGCCGGCTTCAGGAAGATCGCGCCGAGCGGAGGCAGCGTGAGCGACAGGCTGTGCGTCCGTCCGTGGGCCGGCACGGCCAGGGCGACGGCGCGTCCGCGATTGCCCACGCCGCTGCCCCCGTACTCGGAGGCGTCGCTGTTGAGGACCTCGATCCAGTCCCCCTCCGCGGCCACGCCGACGAGGTAGCCGTAGCGGGGCACGGGCGTGAAGTTGAAGGCCGCGACGATCGTGTCGGCGGGCAGCGGCCCGCGGCGCTCGAAGGAGACGATGCAGTGGTCGGCGTCGTGGCAGTCGATCCAGTCGAAGCCGCGCGGCTCGAAGTCGAAGGCGTGCAGGCCGGGCTCGGCGGCATAGAGACGGTTCAGGTCCCGCACCCACATCTGGAGCCCGGCGTGCCGCGGCTTCTCGAGCACGTCCCAGTCGAGGCTCGCGTCGTGGTTCCACTCGTGCCGCTGGCCGATCTCGCCGCCCATGAAGAGCAGCTTCTTGCCGGCCTGCGCCCACATGTAGGCGAAGAGCAGCCGCAGGTTGGCGAACTGCTGCCAGTCGTCGCCCGGCATCTTCGAGAGCAGCGAGGCCTTGAGATGGACGACCTCGTCGTGCGACAGGGGCAGGACGAAGTTCTCCGTGTACTGGTACATGCGGCGGAACGTGAGCTCGGTGTGATGGAACTTGCGGAACACCGGGTCGAGCTTCATGTAATCGAGCATGTCGTTCATCCACCCGAGGTCCCACTTCATGTCGAAGCCGAGTCCGCCGACGTAGGTCGGCCGCGAAACCATCGGCCACGACGTGGACTCCTCGGCGATCATCAGGACGTCGGGGTGCTTCTCGCGCACCTCGTCGTTCATCCGGCGCAGCAGCGAGATCGCCTCGAGGTTTTCCCAGCCGCCGTGCTTGTTCGGGATCCACTCGCCCGCCTTGCGCGAGTAGTCGAGGTGGAGCATCGAAGCCACCGCGTCCACCCTGAGGCCGTCGGCGTGGTACCGGTCGACCCAGTACAGCGCCGAGGAGAGCAGGAAGCTGCGGACCTCGTTGCGGCCGTAGTTGAAGATGCAGCTCGACCAGTCGGGGTGGTAGCCCTGCCGCCAGTCCGCATGCTCGTAGAGGTGCGTGCCGTCGAAGTAGACGAGGCCGTGCTCGTCCGAGGGAAAGTGCGAGGGCACCCAGTCGAGGATGACGCCGATGCCCGCCTGGTGCAGCGTGTCCACGAGGTACATGAAGTCCTGCGGCGTGCCGAACCGGCTGGTCGGCGCGAAGTAGCCGGTGCTCTGGTAGCCCCAGGACCCGGTGAACGGGTGCTCCATGACCGGCAGCAGCTCCACGTGCGTGAAGTGCATGGACCGCGCGTAGTGCGCGAGCGCGCCGGCCGCCTCGCGGTAGGTCAGCGGGCGGTTGCCTTCCTCGGGCACGCGGCGCCAGGACCCGAGGTGCACCTCGTAGATGGAGATCGGCGCCGAGGGCTCGTGCCTGCGCGCACGCCCCACGGCCCACTTGTCGTCGCGCCAGCGGTACTCGAGGTCCCACACGACCGAGCCCGTGCGCGGCGGCGCCTCGTGCCGCACGGCGAACGGATCGGCCTTGTCGACGCGATAGCCGGCCAGGCGCGACCGGACGTGGTACTTGTACACGGCGCCTCTTTCCACGCCCGGGAGGAAGCCTTCCCACACGCCCGACTGGGCGATTTCCCGCAGGGGATGCGCGTCCTCGTTCCACGCGTTGAAGTCGCCGATGACCGAGACCGCGGCGGCGTTCGGCGCAAAGACGGCGAAGGAGGTCCCGGCGACTCCGTCGATCGTGCGCGGATGCGATCCGAGCCGCTCCCAGAGGCGCGCGTGGGTTCCCTCGTTGAAGAGGTAGAGGTCGTCGGCGCCGAAGAGCGAGGAGCCATAGACCGGCGTGCCGGCGCGCGCGACGGGACCGGTGCGTCGTTTCTCCGCCAGAAGGAACCCCCTCGCGGCAGTTTATCCCGGAGCCCGGCGCCGCCGATTCGTCGCATAAAATGCGCCGCGATGGATGGCACCGCGATCGTCGTCTGCGACGGACTGTTCACGACCGCCAGCGGCAAGACCGCGCACGGCCTGGTCCGCGGCACCGACCGCTACGAGATCCTCGCGGTGATCGACGCGCCCACGGCGGGCCGGGACGCCGGCGAGGTGCTCGACGGCGTGCGCCGCGGAATCCCGGTCTACGCCTCGATCGCCGCCGCGCTGCGAGAGCCCTTGCGGTGAAGCCGGACTTCTGCATCGTGGGCGTGGCCACCTCGGGCGGCCGCGTGACGCCCGGCCTGCGGGCCCTGCTCTTCGAGGCGATCGACGCCGGCATGTCGGTCGTCAACGGACTCCACGAGTTCCTCGCCGACGACGCCGGGCTGGCGGCGGCGGCCGAACGCAAGGGCGTGACGATCCGCGACGTGCGCCGAACCGCCCGCCGCACGGACCTGCACTTCTGGAGCGGCCGGATCCTCACGGTCGGCGCACCGCGCATCGCGGTCCTGGGCACGGACTGCGCGCTCGGCAAGCGCACGACCGCCCGCTTCCTGCTCGAGGCCTGCCGCGCGGCCGGGATCCGGACCGAGCTCGTCTTCACCGGCCAGACCGGCTGGATGCAGGGAGCGCCCTTCGGGTTCATCTTCGACTCGGTGCCGAACGACTTCGTCTCGGGCGAGCTCGAGCACGCGATCGTCTCCTGCTGGGAGTCGGCCCGGCCCGAGCTCATCCTGCTCGAGGGCCAGTCCGCGCTGCGCAATCCGTCCGGCCCCGCCGGTTCCGAGTTCATCATCTCGGGCCGCGCCAAGGGCGTCATCCTCCAGCACGCGCCCGGGCGGACGCACTACGAGGACCTCGAGGAGTTCGACCTCCGGATTCCACCGGTCTCCGACGAGATCGCGCTGATCCACACGCTCGGCGCGCGCACGCTCGCCGTGACGTTGAACGGCGAAGGCATGCGGCCCGAGGCCCTGCGCGCCGAGCAGCAGCGGCTGCGCTGGGGCCTCGGCATCCCGGTCGTCCGGCCCCTCGAGGAGGGCGTCGAGGCGCTCGTTCCGGTGATCCGCGAGTTCATCGCGAGCGAGGGCAACGCGTGAAGATCGTCCGGGCGACGAGCGCCGTCGAAGACTTCGCCCTCACGCGGCCCTACGCCATCGCCGGCCAGGATCCGATCGCGAGCGTCGGCAACGTGGTCGTGCGGATCGAGGGCGACGGCGGCCTCGTCGGGCTCGGCGCCGCCTCTCCGGGCGAGCACGTCACGGGAGAAACGCTCGAGGCCTGCCGCGCGGCCATCGCGACCGACCGCCTCGCCTGGCTGGTCGGGCGCGACGCACGCACGCTGCCGCTGCTCTGCCGCGAGGCGGCCTCGCGCACGGCCGGGACGCCCGCGGCGCGCGCCGCGATCGACATCGCCCTCCACGACCTGCTGGCGCAGCACCTCGGCCTGCCGCTCGTCGAGATGCTGGGCCGGGCGCACCGGGAGCTGCCGACCTCGATCACGATCGGCATCAAGTCGGTCGCCGAGACGGTGGCCGAAGGCGAGGAGTACGTCGGGCGGGGCTTCCGGGTGCTCAAGGTCAAGATCGGCGACGCCCTCGACGTCGACCTCGAGCGCCTGCGCCGGCTGCGGGATGCCCTCGGCCCCTCCGTCACCATCCGCGTGGACGCCAACATCGGCTACACCGTCGAAGAGACGGCGCGGTTTTTCGAGCGCACCGCGCCCCTCGCGATCGAGTTCGTCGAGCAGCCGGTGCCGCGCGAAGCCTTCGGCGAGATCCGCACGCTGACGCCGCGCGCCCGCGCGCGCATCGCCGCCGACGAGAGCCTGCACGACGAGAAGGACGCGCTCGCGCTCGCGGGCCCCCCGGGCGAGCCCGCGTGCGGGATCTACAACATCAAGCTCATGAAGTGCGGCGGCATCCGGCCGGCCCTGCGCATCGCCGCGATCGCCGAAACCGCCGGCATCGCGCTGATGTGGGGATGCATGGACGAGAGCCGGATCTCGATCGCCGCCGCCCTGCACGCGGCGTTCGCCTCGCCGGCGACGCGGTACCTCGACCTCGACGGCATCGCTCGACCTCGCCCGCGACGTCGTGGACGGCGGCTTCACGCTCGAGGCGGGCGTGATGCGCACGACGGGCGCGCCGGGCCTCGGCGTCCGGCTCCTCGCGTAATCAGCCGAACGCGGGCGCGTCGCCCCGGTACGGCAGCCACACGAGCGCGAGCTTGCGCACGGTGATGTCGGTCTTCTTCGGGCGCAGCGTGAGCGTCTCGAGCTTTTCGGTCGCCGGGTCCGCGGACGCCGTCGCGGCGGCGATCTCGGACTGGAGCTCGCCGTCGAGATCCTGGATCTGCTGGTCGATCGCGCCGACCGTGTCCTCGGCGCGGCCGACGTCGCCCGCCTGCTTCATGGTCCGCCCGGCGCCGCGCGCGGCGGTCGTGGCCTTTGCCGATCGTCGTGGCCGAAAGCGCCTTGCGCCCGAAGAGCGCGCCGAGGACCGTCGCACCGACCGAGATCGCCGTCTGCAATCCCGCCTGGGTCGCCTCCTGCTTCTCGCGCGCGACCGTCTGCTCCGCGCGCCGCCGGCGCTCCTGGAGCGCGGCCAGCTTCGGCGCGTACTTCTGGCGGAGCTTTTCGGCCGCCGCGTCGCGCGCCTCGCGGCCGCCCTGGCCGATGCGCGAGCGGAAGTCCGCCTCGCTCTCCCCCGGTTTCGAAGCGGCGCCGGTCGAGGCGCTCCGGAACAGCTCGAGCGTCCGCTCGCGATAGATCCACGTGGCGAAGTCCTTGCTCCAGGCGTCGTAGCTCTTCGCCTTGCCCGCGGCCGGAGCGAGCGGCGCAAAGCCGGCGCCCCCGACGGGCTCCGACTCGCACTCTTCGACGGCGAACGCGGGCGGCGCGGCCCCCGACCAGTCGAGCGTTTCCGCCACCGGGGCCACCCGCGCGACCTTCTCGGTCGAGGCGACGCCGCTCTTCGAGTCTGCGAAGTGCGCCTCGGCCATTCCGAGAATTGCGGCGCGATAGACGACGCCCTCTCCGGAGCCCCGCAGCGGGGCGAAGAGCTGCGGGATGTCGGGCGGCAGGACCGGCCGCGCTCCCCCGCCGCCCGCCGCCGCCGCGGCGGCGGCCGGCGCTTTCGCGGCCGGCGCCTTCGGCCTGCGCCGCGCGCAGCGGATCCATCAGCGTCTTGATCTGCGTCCGCGTCAGCGGGCCGCGCAGGTAGGAGAGCGCCCAGCGCGTCTCGAAGACTTCCGGGGCGTCCTCGTGCACGTTGTTCAGCAGGAAGACGCGGTTGCCGAGGCCGGCCAGCAGCTGCTCCATCTTCCCGCGATCGAACTTCTGCGAGGCCCCGGCCGCGACGCCTTCGAGCCCGTCGAGCACGCGCGCCTTGTCGCGCTCGGTCTGGAGCCGGCCGAGAAACCACGTTCCCGTGTTCGCGAGGCCCTTGTAGTCGAGGTCCACCGGGTTCTGCGTGGCGAGCACGACGCCCAGGCCGAAGGCGCGGCCCTGCTTGAGCAGCGTCAGCAGCGGCGCCTTCGAGGGCGGCGTCGCGACCGGCGGAAAGTAGCCGAAGATCTCGTCCATGTAGAGGATGGCCCGCAGGCTCGTCGTGCCCGATTGCGCGCGCATCCACGAGAGCACCTGGTTCAGGAGCAGCGTCACGAAGAACATGCGCTCCGCGTCCGCCAGGTGCGCGATCGAGAAGATCGCGACGCGCGGCTTGCCCTTGGCTCGAGCGCAGCATCGGCCCGATCTCGAGCGGCTCGCCCTCGAGCCACGTCGAGAAGCCCGGCGCCGCCAGCAGGTTGTTCAGGCTCATCGCCAGCGCGAAGCGGTCCTTGCCCGGAAAGAACGACTCGAGCTCGACGACGCCGACCCTCGTGAACGGCGGATTCTGGATGCGGGCGATCAGCGCCGCGAGGTCGAGGTCCTCGCCCTTCTGCCAGGCCGCGGCCAGGACCGTCGAGACGAGGATGTGCTCGCGGCTCTTGAGCGGATCGGCGTCGACGCCGAGCAGCGTCAGCAGCCCGGTCGTCGTCGAGGCGACCCGCTCGCGCAGGATCTCTTCGTCCTCCCGGGCGGCCGGCGCCGGCGCCGAGAACGACTTCAGGATCGACACCGGCAGGCCCGCCGTCGAGCCGGGCGTGTAGATCGCGAAATCCGCGGCGTCCTTCATCCGCTGGATGCGCGCGCCGTCCTCGCCCCACTCGGCCAGGCCCTTCTTCCAGGTCTCGGCCTGCTGCTTCGCGAAGTCGTCCGGCGACAACCCCTTGCGCCCCGCATCCTCCTCGTTGATCCACGGGCGGAAGTCCGCGGGCGCAAGGTCGGGAAAGGTGAGCAGCAGGTTGCAGAGGTCGCCCTTCGGGTCGATCAGGATGGCCGGCACGCCGTCGATCGCGGCCTCTTCGATGCAGCGACAGGCAGAGCCCGGTCTTGCCGCTGCCGGTCATGCCGACGCACACGGCGTGCGTGACGAGGTCCCGCGAATCGTAGAGGAGCAGGTCGTCCTTGCGCGTCTTCTTCGCGAGATCGAACGCCTTGCCGAGGTAGAACGCGCCGAGCTTCTCGAAGTCCTGCATGCCGGAATCATATCGACTAAACTCCGGTGCGCCGACGGAGGACCCCGACTGATCAGCACGAAGCTCGCCAACCGCTACGAGATCCTCGGGGAGCTCGGACGCGGCGGCATGGGCGTCGTCTACCGCGCGCGCGACCCGCTGCTCGAACCGCGAGGTCGCGGTCAAGCTCATCTCCTCGACGGACCTGACGACCGAGATCGAGGAGCGCTTCCAGCGCGAGGCGCAGCTCGTCGCCCAGATGGACCACCCCGCGATCGTGCCGATCTACGACTTCGGGCGTCACGAGGGCTCGCTCTTCTTCGTGATGCCCGTCGCGCAGGGCACGAACCTGCTGCGGCTGATCCGGGACCAGTCGCTGCACCTCGGCGAGGTCGTGGACATCGGGATCCAGGCGGCCGACGCGCTCGAGTACAGCCACTCGCGCGGGGTCGTCCACCGCGACATCAAGCCCGCGAACATCATGGTCACGCGCGAGGAGGGCTCCGGCGCGCGCGTGCGCGTGATGGACTTCGGCCTCGCCCACACGGCGACCGAGTCGCGGCTGACGAAGACGGGCACGCTGGTGGGCACGGTCGCCTACCTCTCGCCCGAACAGGTCTCCTCGCGCGCCTTCGACGGGCGCTCCGACATCTACTCGCTCGGCGTGGTCCTCTATGAATGCCTCGTCGGCGAGCCGCCCTTCACGGGGGAGGTCCAGTCGATCCTGTACCGGATCGTCCACGAGATCCCGCAGCCGCCGCGCGCCCTCGGCGCCGAGATCCGCGAGGAGCTGCAGGACATCCTCATGCGCTGCCTCGAAAAGGACGCCGGCCAAGCGTCCCCAGAAGGCGGGACAGATCTCCGAGGCGCTGCGCCGCCACAAGGCGAGCCTGGCGACCGACGAGTTCCGCATGTCGGTCGTCGCTCTCGGCGAGCCGGGTCATCCAGCGGCCGTCGCTGTCGGTCTTCATCGGGCGCGAAAAGGAATTCGCCGAGCTCCAGCGCCGGCTGAACGCCGCCATCACCGGGGAATGCCAGTTCGCCGTCGTCGCCGGAGAGCCGGGCATCGGCAAGACGCGCCTGCTCGAGGAGCTCAAGAACCTCGCCATCGCGCGCAAGCTGCGCGTCCTCTACGGCCGCTTCGTCGAGCAGGACCGGTCCTTCTCGTACCAGGGTTTCTGCGAGCTCATCCAGGACTACTTCCGCACGCGCGACGCGGCGAGCTCCTCGGCGGGCGAGCGCCCCGATTTCTCCGACCTCGCGGCGCGACCTGATCAGCCTCTTCCCGCAGCTCTCGGAGATCGCCGAGCTGCGCTCGGCCGTCAGCGGCGACTCGCGCATCGCCGCTGCCCGCGCGCGGATCGCAAGGTCGAGGACCGGATCCAGATCTTCGAGCTGCTCGCGCGGACGCTGACCCGGATCGCCGGCGGCAAGCCCCTCGTCCTGATCCTCGAGAACCTCCACGGCGCCGAGATCTCGATCGAAGGCGCTGCAGTACATCGTGCGCCGCCTCGGCCCGACGCCGACCCTCATCGTCGCCAGCTACCGGCAGACGGAGACGGACAAGCGGCACCCGCTGATCCGCATGCTCGACTCCTTCGCGGACGATCCGCGCTTCGTCGCGCTGACGCTGCCGCCGCTCTCGCCCTCCGAGTACCGCTCGCTCGTCGAATCGGTCGTCGGCGACGCGAAGGTCTCGGACCGGCTGGCGCAGCGGCTGCGCGACGCGACCGAGGGCAACCCCTTCTTCACCAAGGAGCTCATCCGTTCGCTCGTCGAGTCGGGCGACATCGCCCGGGACGACACGGGCGCCTGGAGCTTCTCGACCGAGGCCGAGATCTCGGCCGACGCGCTGCCGGCCACGATCCAGCAGGCCGTCGAGAAGCGCATCGAGCGGCTGCCCGAGGAGCTGCGCGAGCTCGCTCTCGGTCGCCTCCGTCATCGGCAAGACCTTCGACGCGCGCGATCTCGAGACGCTGGCCGAGGGCGCGACGCGGCGTCGAGGACTCGATCGACCGGCTCATCCTCGAGGGCATCCTCGAGGAAGACCGCGAGTCGCGCGGCGACCGGCTGACGTTCGCGAGCGGGATCGTCCGCGACGTTCTCTACGCGGCGCTCTCGCGCCGCCGGCGCCGGTCGCTCCACCGCAAGTACGCCGAGCTCATCGAGAAGCGCGTCGCCGGCCGGCTCGAGCGCGTCTATCCCGAGCTCGTCCACCACTACTGGCAGGGCGACGTCGCCCGAGAAGACCGTCGAGTACGGGCTGAAGCTCGCGCAGAAGTCGCTCGACACCTTCAGCCCCGAGGACGCCGATCCGCGTCGCGAAGATCGCGCTCGAGTTCCTCGAGGACGAGGAGTGGTCGGGCGACCCGTCGCTCGAGGGCGAGGCCCGCCTGATGCTCGCGCAGGGCCAGCGCATGACCGGCAACGTCGACGGCGCGCTGCGCGAGGCCGAGGCCGCCGTGCGCGTGTTCGAGAAGAACAGGCGGCCCGACCGCGCCGCGGCCGCGAGCCTCTTCGCCGCGGAGACGCGCGTGGCAGGCGCGGCGCATCGACGACGCCCGCCGCTGGGTCGAGCGCGGACATCGAGGCGGCGCGCGACCGGCGCCGGCCACCGACGCGCCTGTCGAAGCTCCTGTCGCTCGGCGCCACGGTCGCGAACCTGCGCGGCGAGTACGCGCAGCGCGGCGGCCTACCAGGCCGAGATCGAGACGCTCGACGCCGAGAGAGCAGGCGGCCGAGGAGGAGGTCGCCGCGCGGCGGCACGCTCGTCGTCGCGATGCCGAATCCCGTCGCCGCGAAGGAGCCCGCGCGTCTACGACACGACCGAGGAGCACGAGGTCCTGGCCAACGTCTTCGAGACGCTCGTCGCGACCGACGCGAAGGGCAACCTCGCGGGCCACCTCGCGGAGCGCTGGGCCGCTCGAGGACGAGGGCGCGACGCTGCGCCTCCACCTGCGCCCGGGCGTCGTCTTCTCCGACGGAGCGCCCGCTCGACGCGCGCCGCCGTCAAGGCCGCGCTCGAGCGCTCGATCGGCCTGTCGCGCGACGTGATGCCGGCGGCCTTCACCGCCATCGAGGGCGTTGACGGAGTTCCTCGACGGCGGCGCCGCCGGACGTGGCCGGGATCCGCGCCCACGCGGACCTCGAGGTCGTCATCCGGCTCCAGCATCCCGTGCCGATCCTTCCGTCGCTGCTGACCGACGGGCGGACCGCGATCGCCGTCGCCGGCGTCGAAGCCGGCGGAGCGGCCGTCATCGGAACCGGCCCGTTCCGCGTCGCGCTGCACGCCGCGGATCGCGTCGTCCTCGAACGCAACCCGCAGTACTGCGCCGACCCGGGCGCGCGCCTGGACCGCATCGAGTTCCGCGCCTCGCTGTCGCCGGCCGCGATCGCCGAGGCGCTCCGCTCCGGCCGATCGACATCGCGCGCGACCTGCTGCCCCAGGACCTCGAGGCGCTCCTGCGCGAGCCGCGCTTCCGCGGCGGCCTCGTCGAGACGCCGAAGAAGAACACCTACTTCGCCGTCTTCAACACGGCGAGCGCCGCCGGTTCCCGCGAACGCGGCGCCTGCGCGATGGCGCTCGCGGACGTCGCCCGCACCCAGGACTTCGTCTGGGGCGCGCTCGGCCGGTTCGCCCTTCCGGCCACCGGCCTGATCCCGCCCGGCATCCTCGGCCACGACCCGGGACGCCGCCAGCCGCACCTCTCCAAGGAGAAGGCGATCGAGATGATCCGCTCCGCCGGCCTGCCGCTGCCCGTGCGGCTGCGCGCGAGCGTCCACCCGATCCTCCAGGACCAGTACGCCGCGCTGACCCAGGCGCTCCTCCGCCTCTGGTCGGAGATCGGCGTCGAGGTCGAGATCGTGACGAAGACCATGCCGGCGTTCCTCGACGCCTGGCACGAGAGCGCGGAGCGTCGACCTTCTGCTCGGTCGCTGGATCGCCGACTACGACGATCCCGACAACTTCACGCACAACCTCTTTCACTCCGAGAACGGCCGGCTGCGCGCGTACTTCTCCTCGCCCGAGACCGACCGCCTCCTCGACGAGGCGCGCGCCGAGCCGCGGCCGGCCGCCCGCGAAGCCCTCTACCGCCAGCTCGAGCACGCGCTGCTGGACGACCGGCATCGTGGTGCCGCTCTTCCACGACGTGGACTACCGGATCGCGAGCCCCGCAGTCCGAGGCCTCCAGCTGCACTCGACGGCGCCGTACGTCAACTACGTCGAGCTCGGCAAGACCGCGGCGTCCGGCCAGCCGGCCGCGCCCGAGCGCGCGGATCGGCGGCGGCGTCCTCCACGTGCCCGATCCAGGGCGTCGTGCGCAGCCTCGACCCGTCCGCTGATCGGCACGGTCGAGCAGGCCGAGGTCCTTCCGTGCGTGTACGAGACCCTGACCTGGGCGGTCGAGGGCACGCGGATCGTCCCGTGGCTCGCGTGCGAAGTGCTCATGGAAAACGACGGCACGCGCTACCGCTTCCGGCTCCAGTCGGGCGTGCGCTTTCACGACGGCCGGCGACTGACGGCGCGCGACGTGCGGCACTCCTGGGAACGCCTGCTCCTGAACAAGCGAGAGCGAGAGCCGCTGGGTCCTCGTCGGTGATCCAGGGAGCGCACGCGCCTGCTCGAGGGCGCAGGCGACGGACCTCGTCGGGCTTCCACATCGTGTCGCCCGGCGAGTTCATCGTCGATCTCGAAAAGCCGGTCCCGTTCTTCCCGGCGATGATTTCCTACGCCGCGACCGCGATCGTGCCCGAGGGCACCGGCCGCGATCGGCAAGAGCCCGCGCGAGGACGCGATCGGGACGGGACCGTTCCGTCTCGTCAGCTTCGAGCCCGGCCGCCGCCTCGAGCTCGAGCGCAACCCGCACTACTGGCGCGCGGGCCGCCCCCGCAGCGAAGGCGTCGTCTTCCACTTCGGCGTGCCCGCCCGAGGAGATCCGCAACGAGTTCCTGGCGGGCCGGCTTCTCGATCGCGCGCGACCTGCTGCCCGGCCGACGCCGAGGCGCTTCCGGCACGACCCGCGTTTCGCTTCGGGCTACCGCGAGAGCCCGCGCCTGACGACGTACTTCGTCGTCTTCAACGCGCACCGCGGCCCGTTTCAGGACGCCGAGGCGCGGCGCGCCATCGCGCGGGCGGATCCGCGTCGACGCCCTCGTGCAGCGGACGCTCGGGCCGCCTCGCGATCCCGGCCCATGGCCTGCTGCCGCCGGGCCTGCTCGGCTACTCGCCCGCCGGGCCGGCCTCCGACCATGGAGGCTCCGGCCCCCACGCGCCGGCCGACAGCTCGGTGGAGGCCACCGTCTCGCGCGAGCTGGCCGACGTCACCGCGGCCGTCCATCCCGTCTTCTTCGGCGAGTTCGCCCACTTCTTCCGCGAGCTCGACGGAGCCTTCCGCGACGCGGGCCTGCGCATCCGCCCCGTCAACAAGACCATGGCCGAGTACCTGCAGCACTCGGACGCCGGCGGACGTCGACCTCGACGTCGGCCGCTGGACCGCCGACTATCCCGACTCCGACACGTTCTTCTTCGGCGCGCTGCACTCCGCCTCGGGCGCCTTCCGCAACCTGGTCGGCAACGCGGACATCGACCGGCTCTCCGAGCAGGCGCCGCGTCGAGACCGATCCGCGCGTCCGCCACTCGCTGTACCGGCAGGTCGAAGAGCTCATCGCGCGCGAAGCGCTGATGCTCCCGCTCTTCCACGACCAGGTGTACTGCTTCGCGCGGCCCGAGCTGGAAGGGTTGACCGCGATCGGCCAGTCCAACGCCACGATCGCGTACGACGACCTGTGGATCCGGCGCTAGCCGGCGCGGCGCCTTCTAGGCCTTCTTGATCTTCAGCGCGCCCGACTCGACCCAGTGGGCGAGCGCGCGCCGGATGCGGTAGGAGTCGCTCGGGACGACGGCCTCGCACTCGAGCGGCGTGCCGCCCTGGCTCGCGCGCTCCCAGAGCGCCTGCAGGAAGCTGCCGTCCTTCTCCGTCGGATGCGGTGTCGCCGCCACGTCGGTGCGGACCAGCACGACCGTGTCCGGGACGAGGATCGCGGCCTCCTGGAACTCGTCGTAGCGGCGCATCGCTTCGAGTGTCAACGGCAGGATCTCGCGCGGCTTCTCGCCCGGCTTCTCGGCCGACGCGCCCTTCACGAACGCAAACTGCCCGGGCAGCGGACGCTCGAGGAGCTGGTAGAACGCATCCTCGCCGCGCAGGTGGCCCCGCTGGATTTCGGTCAGCTTGCCTTCGCGCATCGTCAGCGACGCGAAAGCCTCGCCGCCCTTGGGCCCGCGCAGCGTCAGCGAGCCCGACGCCGAGGATTCCGCCAGGCTCTGCAGGAGGGCCGGCAGGCCGAACACCTCGAGGTCGCCCTGCAGGCTCGCCGCAGGGGCAGACGCAGCGACCACGCCCGCGTCCGACGTTGCCGCCGGCAGCCTCCGGCTTCGGCTTGTCGAAAGCCGCCAGCGCCCGGGCCGCCGCCTTCCCGGCGTCCTGGCCCGCGAAGCGCGAAACGATGTCTTCCATCGCGCGGCGGACCGCGGGCGACGGCGTCCCCGACAACGCTTCGATGACGCGCACGAGGCTCTGGTCGCTCTGCCGCAGCGTCATCCCGAGCAGCTTGAACGGCAGGTTCGCCTTCAGCAGCGCGAGCAGCTGCTCGACCGTCTCGCGTGTCCTCCGACATGTCCTGGCCCGAGAGCTCGGAGATCCGCGCGATCGGTGTCGCCGAGCTGGGGCTGCTTCTTGCCGGCGTGCTCGATCAGGGCGCGCCGGGCGCGGGGCGCCGGCAGCTTGCCGAGCGTCGCGGCGACGCGGTCGAGCAGCGCGCGCAGATCCTTGGGCTCGTACGGCGCCTCCTCCTGCTGGCCGAGCATCGCCTCGAGCTCGAAGAGCAGCTGCGTGAGGCCCTGCTCCGCGCGCTCGTCCTTGTACTGCGCGAGCGTCGCGACCGACTCCTTGACCAGCAGCAGCGGCAGTCCGAGCTGCGCAGTGGCGCACCACGACGTCGCTCTCCTCCTCGAACGTGGCCTCGGCGGCTCCGGGGAATGCGCCGCACCAGGTAGACGAGGTTGCGCCGGTAGAACCACTCCTCGTCGTCGACGGCGCGCGACGGTGCGCGGGAGAGCTCCTCGTAGGCGGCGACGCGCGTCGGCGCGCCGTGGACCTCGAGCATGGCGAGGATCAGGCGGCGGCGGTCCCGCTTCTGCTCGCGCCGCAGCTCCTCGAGCAGGCCCTTCGGGGCGGTACGCCGTGAAGAACTGGAGCACCTCGCGCAGCAGGGCCTGCTGGTCCGGCTTCTCGGTGAACTTGCGCAACGGCTCGCCGTCGAGCGCGTCGCCGAGCCGGCGCCGCACGAGCTCGACCGTGCCGGCGTCGACCTTTTTCTCGGTCAAGCAGCCGCTCGGCGAGCTCGAGCATCGAGACCGCCTGCGGCAGCGATCCCTCGTTGAAGCGCTCGATGCCGGCCGCACCATCTCCTGGAAGCGCTTTCCGGCCTCGATCGGATCCTCGGTGTCCGTGATGATGCGGCGCATCGCGCCGAGCGCGCCGGACTCCGGCGCCGCGGGCGCGCCGGATCCCGCCGCGCATGGTCGGCATCACCCAGCCCGGCAGCGTCTGGGACAAGCGCGCGGAACACGTGGTGCGGTCCCGGCCTCGAGGCCGAGCTCCTTGAGCCGCGCCAGGTGCGCCTCGAGCTCCTCCGCCCGAATGGGAGCTGCGCGCCGCGAAGGCGAGGGCCTCGCTCGCGCCCGGAGGCAACGCGCGGCCGGTCCGGCCGCGGCGGCATTGCGCCGCCGGGAGCGGCGGCGCCTCCGCAGCCGACGGCGCCGCGAGCCGGGCGGCGGCGAGCAGCCGCCGCCCGCGGCGCGAAGCCACCCTGGGCCTCGAGCGTCTCGAGCAGAGCGAGAACCGGTGCAATCCGCGCACGCGTTGTCGGCGGGAACCGGCGAGCCGCCCGCGGCCGCTCCGCCGCCGGGCTCCCGCCGCCCGCCGACGCCGACGCGCTCGCGCGCGGGCCGGCGCCCTCGGTCGAGGACTGGCGAAAGATGTTCTGGGCCTGGGAGATGGAGCCGCCGGTGCCTCGCCGAGCCGTCCGAGATTCTCGAGCAGCATGGCCCGATCCTCGGCCGGACAGAGCTGGAGAATCAGCGGGCGCAGTCCGGCGAGGTAGATCTCGAGGGGCTCGCGCGGCACGAGGTGGAACTCGGCCATGATGTGGATCTTCTTGAGCGTGTGGTAGAGATAGTCGGACATCGGCACCGGCGCCGACGTTCCCCCGCCGATACTGCGCGCCGGTCCAGGCCCGGATCGCGTTGGCGACCACGTCGGGTGGATACTTCAGCAAGCAGCTGTACCGAGTCCGCCACGATCAGCGGCGCGACCGCGTCGGACAGGTACTGATGCAGCTCGACCAGAGCCTCGTGAAGCTCCGGGTTGGGTGGTTGCCCGCCATCTCCTTGCTTCCCCGCGTCTCTTGAGCCCTATCGTAACCCAAAGAGGGCGAAAAAGATAGAGCACGCCGCAACCCGGCGCACCGCATGGCGGCGCGGGAGTCTCTGGGCCTAACCGGGCGAGACCGACAGGTCGCCGCTCGACGTGCTGCACCCGGATGTGCGCACCGCCCGAGCCGTGGCGGTAACCGACGACCCGGTCGCGGTGGCTGACCTCCGTCCCGTCGGAGAAGCGCACCTTCATGTCCCCGCTCGACTGGTCGGCGTCGACGTCGAACGGCATTCCGAGGGCAGCCGCAGCGAGACGTCGCCGCTCGAGGTGCGGATCCGCGCCTCGCGCAGCGAGGAGCCCGAGGCCTCGAAGGTGACGTCGCCGGAGGTCGCCTCGACGGAGAACTCCTGAGGATCGGCGCCGATCAGGCGCACGTCGCCGGACGTCGATCTCGAACTCGGCGCGGCGCGCCTTGACCGAGCGCAGCACCACGTCGCCGGAGCTCGTCCGGAACGAGAGCGCTCGCCCTCGAATCCGTCGATGTCGGTGTCGCCGCTCGAGAAGTCGGACGTCCAGCTCCCCTTGATGTCCCGGGCGCGCACGTCGCCCGACGACCCGTCGAGCACGAGGCTCCGTCGAGCCGCCGCAGACGCACGTCGGCGCTCGTCACGCGGAACTTCAGCTCCCCGCAAGCCCGTCCGCGTCGACGAGGCCGATCAGGTTCGGAAGGACGCCTGGATCGCGGACGCCGGCACCTTCACTCGAGGTCGGCGTGCAGGGCCGTTCCCCGTCCGCGATTGACCCGGACCTGGTGGCCGTCGTAGTCGAACGCTCGGAGGACGACCAGCCGACGAACCCGTCGTCTGGTCGGACGGCTCGCGGTACCGGAAGGTCGAGACCTTGTCGTAGGGATACCGGACCCGGATGGTGGCCGCGCCGCCCGATCCCCCGACGCGTTCGAGCCGGACGCGTCCGCCAGACTCCGCCGTCTCCGCCGTACACGGTCGCGACGATCTCGATCGACGGATCCGGTTCCGGCCACGAGATCCGCATGGTCCCGAGCAGGTTTTCGACCGCGAAGTGCGCCGCGTCGGCGCCCGAGAGCTCGGCCTTGATCGTCCGGACCGTCTCGGATCGGGCTCCGGCAGCGAGACAGCAGGGCGCCCAGAACGAGGATCGACGGTCCAGGAACCTGCGCATGAGATCTCCCCGGCCCGCGAGGGGAGAGCCGTAACCCGGTTACGCCTTCTGGAGGAAAAGGTTCCCTCACAAGGTCATAGGTCTTACGCCGGTCGGTCGAGGAAAGGTTCCCAGGCACGACCTCGACCTAAACCTAGCGACCTCTCGACCGAAACCGACGACCTTTCCGGGAAACCTTTCGCGGCAGGGCGCGTAACTTCCCCGAGCAGCTAAAAAATTCCGCACATGCTAATTTTTTAGCAGTAGACTTCGGCACGGAGGGAGACGCGAGCGATGGCCCAGAAGAAGCCCCTCTCCGACCTCTCCCGGCGGGAACGGCAGATCATGGACGTCCTGTACCGCGACCGCCAGGCGACGGCCGGCGAAGTCCTCGAGCGCCTCCCCGACCCCCCGGTTACTCGGCCGTGCGCGCCATGCTCCGGATCCTCGAAGAACAAGGGACACATCCGCCACGTCGTGGACGGGAACCGTTACGTCTACCTGCCGCGCTCCGCGCGAGCGGGCGGGCGGCCGGCCCTCGCCGGCGTCCTCGAGACCTTCTTCGACGGTTCGACCGAGAAGGCCGTGGCGGCGCTTCTCGACCTTTCGCGCATCCGAGCTTTCCAACGCCGATCTTCGACCGGCTGTCCGCGCTGATCGAACAGGCCCGCCTGGAGGGACGCTGACATGAACGCTCTGGCTTCCGCGACCCGGCTTGCGCTCGGAAGTGCCGGCGGGCGCCACGCATCCTGTTCGCGCTCACGGGCTTCGCCATGCTGGCCCTGCGCCGGGCGAGCGCCGCGACGCGGCATCGCGCGGCACCCCGGCCTCGCCTGGGCCTGGTCCTCCCGCTCCTCTCCCTCGCCTTCCGCACATCCCCGTGCCGCATCCTGTCGCCCGTTCGCTCTGCGCAGTCGCCGCTCGCGGGTCGGACGGCTCCCCTGCTCTCGCCCTCTGGGCGCCGGCACGCTCGTGGTCGCGGCGCGACTCGCCGTCGGCGGGCCGCGCGTGAAGCGCCTCTCGCGGGAGGCGACGGTGGTGTGGGACGCCGACTGGATCGCCGAGCGCACGACGCGGCCCGCCGTCTCGCGGTCCAGCGGACGGTCTCCCTCAAGGAGAGCGACGAGGTCCCGGTCGCGATCACGTCGGGCTGGCGCCGGCCGCTGCTTGCTCGTCGGCCGGGCGGCCCGTCTCTGGGCGGTCGAGCGCCGGCGCATCGTGCTGCTCCACGAGCTCGCCCACGTCAAGCGGGCCGACTGGCCGGCGCTCCTCGTCGCGGAGCTCGCCGTCGCCCTCTACTGGTTCCACCCGCTCGCGCATTGGCTCGGCCGGCGAGTCCGCCGCGAGGCGGAGCAGGCCTGCGACGAGCTCGTGATCGCCTCGGGGACGAAGCCCTCGGTCTACGCCGGGCACCTCCTCGGCATCTTCCGCTCGCTCGGCGCGACCCCCACCCGTGGCGCCGGCGCTGGCGATCGCGCGTCCGCACGCCTTCGAGGCGCGACTGCGGGCGATCCTCGACCCGCGGCTCCGCCGGCGCGGCCCCGGCGCGCCTGGTTGCCGCTTCGCCCGGCCGTCCTCGTGGCCGTGTCCGCCGTCGTGGCGGCATCGAGCCCGCAGCGACCTGCCGCCCGGATTCGCGACGGCGCCCCGCCGTGCGCCCGCGGCCGCGACCGTCCGAAGATCCGGCACGCACGAGCGCCGCCGTCCCGGGCGTGCGATCGGTCGAGCCAACGCCACGCCCGAACCGGAGTTCGAGGTCACGCGGACCGACGCGGAGGCCCCCGAGGCCGGATCAGGCCGGAGAACAAGCTGCCGATGCTGCCGTCGAAGCGCGAGAGCCACCCGCGATCTGACGCATGATGGCGGCTCGGCGCCACAGACCCTGATGGGATTCGTCATCGCGTCCAACTCGCACAAGCAACGGCGCGACGGCGGCGACTGGTACGACCGCGGCATGAGCCTCCACCGCCGCGGCAAGTACGCGGAGGCGATCGCAGGCCTTCGAGAACGCCATCGAGGACGGCCACACGAAGACGCCGCGAGCTACAACATCGCCTGCGGCTACGCGCTGCTCGGCAACAAGGACAAGGCCTTCGAGTGGCTCCAGGCGCTCGATGGACGAGGGCTTCGACCTGCAGGCTACCTGAGCCACGACGACGACCTCGACGGCCTGCAGGACGACCCGCGCTGGTCGGAGTACAAGGCGGCTCGCGCGCGCGGCAGAAGGCCGACGAGCACAAGGGCGAGGCGAAGGCCCTCGCGTCGCGCTACGAACGCCTCGTCGCGCGCAACCCGAAGAGCGGCGAGCCGTACTTCGACATGGGCCGCGAGCTGCTGAACGGGCCGACCCTACGACCTGTCGGCGAAGGCCTTCCAGACCTCCGCGGACCGCGGCTACCGGGTCGGGCACCTCGCTCTACAACGAGGCGTGCGCGCTGTCCCGCGACGACAAGAAGGACGCCGGCGATCGCGATGCTGCGCAAGGCGCTCGACGCGGGGTTCGACCAGCCGGACATGTTCGACACCGACGACGACCTCGACAACGTCCGCAAGGATCCGCGCTTCGCGCGCATCGCCGACGAGGCCGCCGACCTCTCGCTGCCGAGCTACTCCACGGCCCGTGGACCGTGCGCTCGCGCTCGACGCGCGTGCGGTGGCGCGAGGACGCCAACGCTTCGCGTCCTACGCCGAGAAACACCCCAGGTCGGCCGCGCCTGGTTCAACCTCGGCTTCGCGCTCGCTCGCCGGGGACCGGCCGGACGAGGCGGCCGCGGCCTTCCACAAGGCGCTCGACCTCGGCTACCGCAAGCCGCGACCATGTACAACCTCGCGTGCAGCTACTCGCGGCTCGACCAGAAGGACACCGCGTTCGACTGGCTCTTCAAGGCCGTCGACGCCGGGTTCGACGAGACCTGGACCATGCGCTTCGACGACGACCTCGACAACCTGCGCGGCGACGGCCGCTACCGCAAGGCGGTCGAGATGGCCCGCGGCCGGGACAAGAGCGAGACGAGCTGGTAGTGGTCTAGGCCGCGCCGCCGGGAAGGCGGCTGTCGGCCAGCAATCGGTCGTAGTCGTCCGGGCGGTCGAGGTCGCGGATGGCGGCCGCCGGCCAGTGCACCGCCACCGCGTCGCGCCCCGAGCCTTCGCGCCAGGGGTCCGGCCCGGCCCTCGCCCTCGAGCTCGCCCAGCTCCCGGAAGAGCGACCGGTCGTAGAGGTTGGGCGGCGCCGATTCGCCCGCGTAGTCGGAAAAGACGAGCCGGGCGCCGGACTCCCGGTAACGGGCCACGAGCGCGGCGAGCATCTGCTCGGTCACGAAGGGCATGTCGGCGAGCAGAACGACGGCGGCATCCCGGTCGGCGGGGACCGCCGCCAGGCCAGCCCGCCGCGACGTGTGGATGCCCCTCTCGTGCTCGGTGTTCACGACGATCGAGAGCGGCAGGTCCGCGAGCTCGCGCGCGGCGTCGTCGGCCTCGTAACCGACGACGACGACGACGGGATCGAGACCGGCGGCGAGCGCCCGTCGAGCGATCCGCCGCACCATGCTCTCCCCCTCGACCCGAAGCAGCAGCTTGTTTCGCCCCATCCGCGTCGAGGATCCGGCGGCAAGAACGACTCCGGCGACCGGGCTGCCCGGCTCACTTCGCATCGACCATCACCGTACACCGCCGACCGAAGGGGGTCAACGCTGCCTTAAGATCGAGCGGTGCCGGATACCGAAATCGTCGTCATCGGGGCCGGCGTGGTCGGCCTCGCCGTCGCGGCCCGCCTGGCGCGCGCGAGCGCGAACCTCGTCGTCCTCGACCGAAACACGAAGCACGGCATGGAGACTTCGAGCCGCAACAGCCAGGTCGTCCATGCCGGCATCTACTATCCCGCGGGCAGCCTCAAGGCGCGGCTCTGCGTCGAGGGCCGG
Organism: uncultured Acidobacteriota bacterium; assembly: GCA_963843325.1. Classification (GTDB taxonomy): domain Bacteria; phylum Acidobacteriota; class Thermoanaerobaculia; order UBA5066; family Gp7-AA6; genus DAHUXD01. The sequence continues at coordinate 249,744 of CAWJKC010000007.1, read as the reverse complement.
CAGCGCGTCTACGACCTGTGCCTTCGCCACGCGATTCCCCACGCGAAGACCGGCAAGCTCATCACGGCCACGCGGGCCGAGGAACTGCCGGTCCTCGACGCGATCGCCGCGACCGCGCTCGGCAACGGCGTCGCGCTGACGCGCCTCTCCGCGGCGCAGGCGCACGCGCTCGAGCCGGCCATCGCCTCGGTCGGCGCGCTCTGGTCGCCCGAGTCCGGCATCGTGGACGCCCACGGGCTCATGGACCACTTCCTGCGCGAGGCCCTCGACGCGGGCGCCGTGTTCCTGCCCCGCGCGGAGGTCGTCGGCCTCGAGCCCGCGCCGGGGGGCTACCGGGTCACCGCCCGGCAGGCCGGCGGGCTCGAGAGCATCACGGCCGAGCGGGTCGTCAACGCGGCGGGCCTCGACGCGGACACGATCGCCGCGCTCGCCGGAATCGACGTGGACGCCGCGGGCTACCGGCTCCACTGGTGCAAGGGCAGCTACTTCTCCGCGGCGACCCGCCTCGCGAAGACCGTCTCGCACCTCGTCTATCCCGTTCCCGCGCGCGAAAGCCTCGGCGTGCACGTCGTCCTCGACACCGGCGGCCGGCTGCGCTTCGGGCCCGACGCCGAGTACCTGCCGGGCCGGAGCGCGGACTACCGGGTCGCGCCCGAGAAGCGCGCCGAGTTCGCGGCGGCGGCCCGCCGCCTGCTTCCCGCCGTCGCGCGACGAGGACCTCGAGCCCGACATCAGCGGCATCCGGCCGAAGCTGCAGGGCAAGGGCGAGCCGTTCCGCGACTTCGTGATCGCGGAAGAGGGCGCGCGCGGACTGCCGGGCTTCTACGACCTCATCGGCATCGAGTCGCCCGGCCTGACGGCGGCGCCGGCGATCGCGGAGTTCGTCGCGGGTCTGGTCGGGGCGTAACGCCGCGCGACGCCGTCGCCTCAGAAGTTGAGGACGGCCTGCGCTCCGATGACGAACGCGTTCGGAATCTGTCCGGTCGCTCCCGGGCGAATGACCCACTGGAAGTCGGGCTGGAACGTGAACCAGCGCGTGACCGCGATCCCGTAGTTCCACTCGAGCACCAGTTCGTAAGTCTGGCCTGGCGCCGTGAAGTTCGCCCACGTGAATGCGAACGCCTGCGTGTCGAAGGGACGACACGAGATCATCCCGTTGGCGATGACGCCGCCCGAAGGCCGCGACGTCGTTCGTCGTGGTCGGACCCTGCGCCCAGCTCGCGCCACCGAGCACGCTCAAACCGGAAGGCACGCCGCCGGTTCCCGTCCCGGCCTCCCCCGCCACGAGGTTCTGGTCGACGAGCGCGTACACGCCGCCCTTCTCGGAACCCGACGCAAGGGTGCGACGCGTGAAGGCCGCGGGCCCCTCGATGGCGCGGACGGGAGCGCTCTGGCCGGCCGCCGCGGCGTCGATGCTCTGGTACCAGCCGCCGAGCTTGTAGTGTCCGGGCAATCCGGGCGCCCCGTCGCCGCGCACGTACCAGAGTTCCCCGACGACCGCCGTGCCGGTCGAACCGCTCGTGGACCAGTCGAAGCCGTGCGTGTCGGCGAGCGTCGGGTTCACCTCGAAGGCGCCGACCTGCACGAGCAGCTCCGGCCGGGGCTTCCATCGCACGCGGCCCGCCCACGACGGGACCGGGAAGTACGGCATGTTGAGGTTCTGCGCGACGCCGCCCGGATAGCCGCAGAAACCGTTGTTCATGAAGACGCAGTAGAGCGAGGACGTCGCGAACTCGGCGGCCGGGTAGCGCCCCGCGCGCACGTCCCAGGCCCCGCCGTCGAACGACTGCTCGACCGTCATCTCGGTCAGGCGGTACGTCTCGGTTGGGCCGTAGATCTGCTGGACCGTGAAGAGATTGCCGATGTAGTTCGCCGTGAGGCTCGATCCGTCGCGGTTGGTGAACGTGACGTGGAACAGGCCGCCCTTCCACGAAACCAGCCGGTCCATGTCGAAGTCGAGCTTGAGATTCAGGCTGTCCGTGTACGTGAAGCCTCTGCGCGCGGCCGCCGACGGGGTTGCCGGCCAGGTTCGTGTAGTACTGGAAGGCGATCGTGACCCCGCTCTGCTCGAGCCTCGTGCGCGCGCCGCCCCAGTCCCCGGTCAGTCGCGTCTGGCCGACCCAGCCCTGCGGATCCTCTGCCTGGACGGAGGTGGCGAGCGCCAACGGAAGGACGGCCGCGGCGAGAATCGGCAGGCGACCGCGTTTCCGGGGCCCGCTCGTGCGCCTCATGCCGAGCCTCATTATGACCGGGTTCGAAACGTAACGCCGACCGGCTGAATGCTCGCGAGATGCAACACGCCCGTCCGCGTCGCGCGCCCACGATCCTGGCCCTGGCCGCGGCGGCGGCGATTCTCTCTTCGTGCAGCTCCGGCGGCTACGCCCCTTCCGGCAAGCCCGCGTCCACGGATCCGGGCAAGTTCGTCTGGCACGACCTACCCGGGATGGGGCGGCCGCTGCTGCTATGGCGGCGGACCGGGATGGGGCGGCGTGTACATGGGCCGCCCCGTCTGGTGACCGCCCGGGGCTGACCGTCTAGCGCTGCAGGCTCGCGGTGCCGCCGTACATCACGACCTGCGTTCCCGACACGATCGGCCGGGTGAGGTCTCCCATGCTCATCGACAAACTCGATCCGTTGATGGTCGCCGAGACCCCGCCGCCCGAGCAACCCAGCATCTCGATGCTTCCGGTCAGCGTGTTGCCGCTCACCGTGCCCCGGAAGGATCCCGAGCCGCCGCAGGATGCGCCCGAGAACGTTCCCGTCACCTGAGAGCCACTCTGCTGGAACGTCGCCGTGACCGGCGCACTCGCGCACGCGGTCGAGTCGGACCGGAAGGTGCCGGTCCACGTGCCCGCGACGTTCGCCGACGCCATCGGCGAAGACACGGGAGCGCTGACCGCGTTCGAGTCCTTGCAGGCGAGCGTCAGAGCGAGCGCCGCGACGCTCGCGAGCGCGATCGAGATCGACTTCCGACCGGAAGAGCGCATGGAGGCCTCCTTGCCTGAGTACAGATTTACCACAGCGCGAGGGATCCGGGAGTGCCGGCGTCGCGCCTTAAGGATCGCTTAAGGCGGAAACGCCGAGGGGTCGATGCCCGGAATCACGCGCAGGGCATTCTTGTAGTAGAGCTTCTTGAGGACCTCGTCGGGAAGCCCCAGGCCGTACATCTTCCAGAAGGCGTGGCGCTTGCGGTAATAGTCGAAGTACTCGTCGTCGGTCTCGAGCACGCGAAAGTAGACGAGGTATTCGTCGGCCGCCCACGTGTCCTTGCCGAAGAGCACGCGGTCCTGGTACTTGACGAACCATTCGCGCGCGGCGCGCGGCTGGCGCCCGAGCTCGGCCAGAACGGCGCCGATCTCCGTATAGACGTTGGGCATCTCGTCGAACAGCTTTCCGAGCCGCGCGAGGTCGCCGCCGAGCCAGCCGAGGTGCGCGTCGATGTAGCGCGTCTTCGGATGCTTGGCGAACATGTGGTGCTGTTCTTTCAGGATCTGCTCGAACGGCGGGTACTTCTCCGGCGGCCGCGCGCGCTGCGGAAACTGCTTCAACTCCAGCCAGCGCTCGTTGTACTTGTCCTGCGGATCGAAGAAGGAGCGCGGCTCCCCGGAATGGATGAGCACCGGGATGCCGAGCTCGGCGCACTTGTCCCAGACCGGATCGAGCCGCGGGTCGTCGACGGCGACGCGCTTGCCGGCCGTATCGACGACGGACAGCCCCAGGTTCTTGAAGATCTTCAAGCCGCGCGCGCCGTGCTTGTAGTCCTCCCCGAGCTGCGCGACCGCGCGCTCGGTCCAGCCGGGGCCGCCGAATCCCTTGAAGTCCAGGTTGGCAAAGATCACGAAGCGGCCCGGATACCGGCCCGGCAGGTTCCGGTAGCCCTTCTCGAACTCGGCGCCCTGGTCGCCGCTCAGGTTCACCATGACCTTCATGTGAATCCGGTCCATGTCCGCGACCAGCTGCGCCGCGTCCGCGGCCGAGATGTCGGTGTCCTGGTGGTTGTGAACGTCGATGAAGGGGTACTTCGCGTGCGCCGGGTGATGCTCGGGCACGACCAGGGTGGACTTGGGCTCGTAGTCCTCGATCGACATCGTCTGCGCCGCGGCCGTTCCCCACGGCGTGACGGCCGCGCAGGCGACCGCGAGGCAAAGCAACCAATCGATCCGCCGGAAATCCGGTTTCCTCAAGGAGGCCTCCTCGTGTTTGGAGACCGCCGGATTCTATGCCCGTCCGGCGCACGGCGCCGGACGGGAGAGGAGCCTCCCCCGTCCGGCATGGCCTCCTTTACTGGACGACGACCGATCCGGTCATCAATGCGCCGTGCACGGTGCAGAAGTACGGAAACGTGCCTGCCTGGTTGAACGTCTTGGAGAACGTCATCCCGCTACCGGCACCCGAATCCCAGTTCCCGTCCGGCGTGCACGTGGCGCCGCATGTGCCCGACGTCGTCGAGTGGAATCCCGACACCCAGACCCACTGCACGGTCGTTCCGACCGCGATCGTCGTCGTGCTGCCCCCGCTCCGCTGGTCCGCGAACGTCATTCCGCCGCCCTGCCCCACGTTGACGATCGCCGCCGAGGGCAGCGGTGTCGGTGTCGCGACGGCGACGGTCGGCGTCCTCGTGGGCACTCCGGGCTGCGGCGTGCTCGTGGGCCCTCCGGGCAGCGGCGTGGACGTCGGTGCCGGCAGCGGCCCCGTGACCGTGTTGTTGTCGTCGTGGCAGCCGCCGCCGGTGAACATCGCGAGGACGACTCCCGAAAGAATGAGACTCCGCGGCCATCTTCGATCCATTGGACCACCTCCTTGAAGAGAACTGTCCGTCCCGCGGAACGAAGCCGTGTGCTTCGCCCTCACGCGAGTGTTCGTCGCAAGCAGGGTGCCACCGGCGAAAAAACGGACTGTCTCTTTAGGAGATGTTGAAGAACGAGAATCTCTTTAGCAGATGTTCATGAACGCGCGGCGAGACGGGCGAAACCGCTCCACCGAGCCGCCGATGCCAGCACCCGCTCCACGGCTTCGCGCGGATCGCGACGACGAGGCCCGCTCCGTTCCATTCACGTGGGCAGTTCCCCGCCCGCCTGCTCCGCCACCATGTACGCGGCGTACCAGTCGGCCCAGTTCGCGTCGCGCCCTGTCCCCATGCGCTTCTCGTGCTCGCCGTGGGCGGCCTCGGCGCGCCGAAAAGCGCTCGCCAGGTCGTTCGCCGACGCGAAGGTCGTCGCCGCGGGGTCGATGCGACCGGGCAGCCGCTGCGTGACCTCCTGCAGCAGCCAGCCGTTGCCGTCCGGATCGCTGAACGCGGCAAACGAGAAGTAGCTGCGGTGCTGCGGATCCCGACCGGCGACGCGGAGCCGGCCGAACAGGTAGGGCTCGTCCGGGCCGGCGTACACACCGCCCCGTCGTGGAAGATCTCGCCGACCTCGACACCGCGGCCGCGCAGATCGTTGCGCGCGGCCTCGATGTCGTCGACGACGAGGTACAGGCCGCGGGCGGAGCCGGGCGCCGCCGCGGTGACGTTCGTGCCGAAGATGATCGAACACCCGGACCCCGGCGGCGTGAACTGGGCGACGCGAAAATCCTTGCTGGCGTTGAAATCCGCGTCGAGCCTCCACCCGAGCCTCCCGTAGAACTCCTTCGCGCGGTCGACGTCCGCGACCGGGATGACGACGATCTCGAGCTTCATGTCCGGAGCTGCCATGGTCGTACCTCCTCTCGGTTGCCCCGATCCGACGTCCGACGCCTCACTGCGCCGGTACGAGGAGCGGCTTGCCCTTTTCGACGACATACGTGGCGAGCTCCGCCGCGTTGCCGCTTCCGACGTTCTTGACCGCGTGGATGGTGCCGGCCGGGATGAACAGGACCTCTCCGGCCTTCAGCGTTACCGGCGGCTTGCCGTCGAGCTGGTACTCCAATACGCCCTCGATGGAGTAGACGATCTCTTCGCCGGGATGGTTGTGCCGGGGGGCGCTCGAGCCGGGGGCGAAATCGACGCGCACCTGGACGACCTCGCGTCCCGGGACGCTGAGATCGTGCCGCTGGAGATCGGTGCGCGTGAGTCCCGGCGCCTGGGCGCGCGCCACGTCCAGCACCAGAGCGCTTCCGATCGTCAGTGCCGCAACCGCCACGATTCGCATGGTCTTCATGAAGACCTCCTCTCTGTCCGGGCTCGCCGCGGGATCACCGCAGCGACTTGAACGCCGCGCGCATCTCCGCCACGAAGAAGCTCCGGCTGTTCCCAGGCCGCGAAGTGGCCGCCCTTGGCGAGCCTGTTGTAGTAGATGAGCTTGGGGTACGCCTTCTCCGTCCAGCTCCGCGGGGCCTGATAGAGCTCGTCGGGAAAGGCGCTCACGGCGACGGGGATGGCGATGTGTCTTCGGCGCGAAGAAGGCGAGCTTGCTCTCCCAATAGAGACGCGCCGAAGAGACCGCCGTGTTCGTCAGCCAGTAGAGCGTGACGTTGTCGAGGACGTCGTCGCGCGTCAGGCCCTCGGCTGCCCGTCGAAGACGCGCGCGATGAGCGCCATGCTCTGCGCGTCGTGGTCGAGCATCCAGGCGGCCAGGCCGACCGGCGAATCGGCCGAGCGCGTAGAGCGTCTGCGGGCGGTTCGCCATCTCGTTGGCGTAGCCGAGGCCGTGCTTGTAGAAGTAGGCGAGCTGATCGTACGCATGCTGCTCGTCGGCCGAGAGGCCCGCCGGCGCCGGCGCGCCGGCGAAGGCCGCCTTGTCGATGTCGGGCGGGACCGTGGCCGGCATGTTGGTGTGAATGCCGATCAGTTCCGGAGGCGCCAGCAGCGCCATCTGCTCCGTGACCGCATTTCCCCAGTCGCCGCCCTGCGCCACGAACCGCGTGTATCCGAGGCGCTTCATCAGCACGATCCAGGCGCGCGCGATGCGGATGGGGTCCCAGCCGGTCGCGGTCGGCTTGCCGGAAAATCCGTAGCCCGGCAGCGACGGAATCACCACGTCGAAGGCGTCCGCCGCGGTCCCGCCGTGCGCCGTCGGATTCGGTCAGCGGATCGATGATCTTCAGCTGCTCGATGATCGAGCCGGGCCAGCCGTGCGTGATGATGATCGGCAGCGCGTTCGGCTCCTTCGAACGCACGTGAATGAAGTGAATGTCGACGCCGTCGATCGTGGTGACGAACTGCGGGAGGCGTTCAGCCTCGCCTCGCACTTGCGCCAGTCGTAGTCGGTCCCCCAATAGTGCGCGAGCTTCTGCATCGTCGCGAGCTGCACGCCCTGCGACTGATCCGCGACGGTCTCCTTCTCGGGCCACCGCGTCGCCGCGATGCGGCGCTTCAGGTCGGCGAGCGCCTCGTCCGAAAAGTGGACGTGGAACGGGCGGATGGCGTCGGCGCCGCCCTCCGCCTTCGCCTGGGATTGCCGGGCCGGCGTCCCGCCGACCGCGGCCTCCGTCCGGGCCTCCACCTGCGCCCGGGTGATGGCGATCGTCGCTCCCATGAGGAGTGCGACCCGTGTCCATCCGTGCCTCATGGCGCTGCCTCCCGTCGGTCCGAGGGAGAAGGAGCTCTCACTCTGGACGAACGCTATACGCGTTCGGGGGTCCAGATCACTCCCGGCCCGACTTATCGAAGAAAAAGTGGAAGGCCTTCGGCCCACGCGTTGCGGCCCGGCCTGAGTATAATTAACGGCATCACAACAGTCCTGAGCGGCTCGTGCTCCGTGTGCGGCACGGCTTTCCGGCTGCGGCTCGGAGGGGGACGGCCCCTCGAGCGCGCCGTCCGGAAAGCGTCGCGCGAACGCGCAACCCTTGCCTGACCCCGGCCGAAAACCGTCGCATCGGTTTTACGAGCTGGACCTGCTTCGTTTCGCCGCGGCGTTCGCGGTCGTCCTCTTTCACTACGGGTTCCGAGGCTATGCGGCCGATCACCTGACCGACATGCCGTACCCGCACCTCGTCCCCTTCGCGAAGTACGGATATCTCGGCGTCGACCTCTTCTTCCTGATCAGCGGTTTCGTGATCCTCATGACTGCCGTGGGCGGATCGGCGCGCCACTTCATCGCGTCCCGAACGGCCCGTCTCTATCCGGCGTTCTGGACGTGCTGCACGCTGACGTTCCTCATCACGCTGCTCCTGGGAGGGGAGCGATTCGGCGCGTCGCTGCGCCAGTACGCGGTCAACATGACGATGCTGAGCGGCTTCGTCGGCGTTCCGTCGCTCGATGGCGCCTACTGGTCTCTCTTCGTCGAGATGCGGTTCTATCTGCTCGTGCTCATCGTCCTCCTGCTGGGACAGATGGGGCGGGTCCGGGAGCTCCTCGGCTTCTGGCTCATCCTCGTCCTGATTCAGTCCAAGTGGCCCGTTCCTTACGCCGGCTTCTTCTTGATCACCGATTACGCTCCATATTTCATCGCCGGCGCGATGTTCTACATCCTCCACAAAGACGGCGTCTCGCTCTACAGCCTCTTCATCATCGGCATCACCTACGGGCTCGCCATTCGAGCCGCGATCGGGAAGGCTGCGGAAATGGCGGCGCGCTTCCACACGCCTTTCGACCGCCTTCGCGTCGCCGCGGTCATTACGTTTGCCTTCGCGGGCCTGTTCCTCGTGGCCACCGGCCGGACGGGGAAGCTCGCGAGCGCGCGTTGGGTAGCGCTGGGCGCCCTGACGTATCCGCTGTACCTGATTCATCAGAACGTCGGATACATGGTGTTCAACCTCTCCTACCCGCGGCTCAATCCTCACGTCGTGATGTTCGGAACCCTCGGCGCCGTCCTGCTGGCGGCATACCTGGTCAACACACTCGTGGAGAAGCCCCTGGCCAGGCCCTTCCGGGCCCGACTCGAACGGTGGCTCGGGGTCGGGAAGCAGCCCCCGAGGGCCGGGCCGGTCATCGCCAACGCCAGCGGGGCGGGCGAAGGGAACCCCGGCGCCTGAGGCGATCAGCGGCTCGCCTGGGAGTGAACCGGCGACATCCACCTCGGCAAAACCCTCACTCCTGCATTGACAGAATCGTCCGTCGTTGAGGGCGTCCGTCGATTCCTTCCATGTGGAGCCGTTTGGGCTACGGGGCTTATCGGCAGTCAACGAGCCGCACGGTGAACGCGATCTTGAACCCTCATCTCAGATCGCCGGCGTTCAGACGTGAACTCTGTCGCCGAAACAAAGGCTTCGCGACAAGCCGTACAATTGCCCGAAGTCACGAGGAGAGAGCATGCGACGTCGCTGCACCAACCTTCCCTTCCTGTTTCTCGGTATCGGATTCCTAGCGGCGGCGACGCCGGCCTTCGCCCAGACGTACGGCCTCGGAGACCAGGTCACGGTCGTCGGCGCAAACGCCTTTCGAAGCGACGACCCGATCCATACCGACATGACGGACGGGTATATTCACGCCGCGGGAGTGCTCCGTGCTCCGCTGGTCCTGCCGGAAGGCGCCGAGATCTTCAAACTCTGCATCTACGGAAACACCGGTGACGGTCTGGTCGTGGCGGCCCAACTGAACGCGTGGAAGCTCGCAAACGGCGCGGGCCACGGCTTCGTGAGCATTCCCGGTTCGGCCGTATCTGACACGACTGCCGGTTACACCGTGACCTGCACGGAACCGTTCTCGTTCACCTACCACGAGACCATGGACATCGACGGGGATCTGTTCGCCGAGCACATCTATCTCGATGTGGTCGCCACGACCCTCGACATTTTGGGGGCCGGACCGACCTTTGGAGGCGTGCGGGTCTTCTGGCGGCGGCAGGTCAGCCCCCACTTCGGAGGGCCGACATTCAACGACGTCCCAGCCTCGGATTCGGCGTTTTCGTTCGTCGAAGCTCTCGTGGCGTCCGGGATCACCGCAGGATGCGGCGGCGGCAATTACTGCCCGGACGCCCCTCTGACCCGACGCCAGATGGCGGTGTTCCTGTCGAAGGCGCTCGGCCTGCACTGGCTCCAGGACCTGTCTCCCTAAAGCCGGGCGCTGAGGGCAAGCTCAGGATTGATTGGAGCGGGAAACCGGGGTCGAACCGGCGACATCCACCTTGGCAAGGTGGCGCTCTACCACTGAGCTATTCCCGCTCGGGGAGGCGAAGAATAGCCGAGGAGGCCCGGAGGGTCAAGACTCTACGGGGACCTCGCTGACGGTGCCCCCGCAGTGCTCGCAGACCCGCACGGACGTGCCCCCGAACTTGCGTTCGGCGGCGCAGGTCTCGCACAGGGGGCGGCCCGTGTCCTTGCAGGTGTAGTACGCGATCTGGTCGGTGTGCTTGCGGCAGACGGTCGGCGGCACGGCGCGCGCGGTCTTGCGCAGCTCGAAGAGGGACTTCAGTTCCGGGAAGTCCGCCGCGCGCCGGGGCGCGTCGTCGCCCAGGCGGACCGAGTCGGCCTCGATGAGCCCGTTCGAGCGGATCAGGTTGCGCATGCTGCGGCGGTCGTAGACGTCGTTCTCGAAGCCCTTCTTCTCGACGCGGTAGAGCTTTTCGGCCGCCGGCGCGTCCGGCGGCGCGGCGGGCGACTTTCCGGCCGCCGGAGTTTCTGTGGCCTCAGGCTCGGCCGCGGCCCCTGCCCCGGACTGGAGCATCGCGTAGACGCGGGCTTCCTCGCGCGAGGGAAAATCCATCTGCTTGCCGCACTTCGGGCAGCCGAACCGCGCCTGGACGGGCGGGATCTTCGCCAGGGGAATCGAAAGGCTTTCCGCGCAGCTCGGACAGGAAAACGTGTAACGGAGATCGGACTCGCTCAATGAAAACCCCCGAAGAGAGGCGGATTTTAACACGCGCCCCGCGCGTCAGCGATGCGTTCGCGACTCCGGCGGCTGCTCGAACGCGTTGCGCAGGATCGTGATCTCCGTTCCCTGCTCCGACTCGAGGATCGCGACGACGTCGAACCGGCACGGCGGCGCTCCGAGGCGCCGGACCGCGAGGTACTCCTCCGCGGCGCGCGCGATGCGGCGCTGCTTCTCGAGAGTCACGGCCTCGGCCGGCGTGCCGAATCCCTCGCCGCGGCGGCCCTTGACCTCGATGAAGCACAGCACGCCGTTCTCCTCGGCGACGAGATCGATCTCTCCGGCGCGCGCCCGAAAGTTGCGCTCCTTGAGCACGTAGCCCTCGCGGCGCAGGCGTTTCGCGGCGATCGCCTCCCAGCGCTGTCCCACGCCGCGCTGGCCGCGGTAGGCGCCCGGGTGGTCGGGCCGGAGGGCTTCGAGGAGGCGGTCGAGCAGGGCCCGCGGCGTCACGCCGAGGCGGGCCCCATCGCCCTGCGGGCGAGCTCGAGGACGTCGAAGGGCTGCGTCGCGACGCCGATCTCGTCCTTCGCGTTGCCGATCATGACCATGCAGAAGGGGCACGACACGCCGACCGCGGCGGCGCCCGTGTCGGCGATCTCGCGCATGCGCAGCTGGTTGATGCGCGAGCCGAGCTTCTCCTCCATCCACATGCGGCCCCCGCCCGCGCCGCAGCAGAGGCCCTTTTCGCGGGAGCGCTCCATCTCCGTCAGCGCGAGGCCCGGGATCGCGCGCAGGATGTCGCGCGGCGGGTCGTAGCCGTCGTTGTAGCGGCCGAGGTAGCAGGGGTCGTGGAAGGTGATCGTCTCCGGAATCGGCGTCGTCAGCTTCACGCGTCCCGACGCGATCAGCTCCGCGACGAGCTGCGTGCCGTGGACGACCTCGTACTTGCCGCCGAAGTCCCCGTACTCGTTGCCCAGGCAGTTGAAGCAGTGCGGGCAGTTGGTGACGATCTTCCTGACCTTGTAGTTGTTGAGCGTCTCCACGTTCTGCTGCGCGAGCATCTGGAAGAGGTACTCGTTGCCCATGCGCCGCGCCGAGTCGCCCGTGCACGTCTCCTCGTTGCCGAGGATCGCGAAGGAGACGCCGGCCTCGTTCAGGATCTCGACGAGGGACTTCGACACGCGCTTGGCGCGGTCCTCGTAGGACCCGGCGCAGCCGACCCAGAAGAGGACCTCGAAGTCCCGGCCCTCGGCCTCGGCCATCGTGGTCACGGTGAGGCCGTTCGCCCAGTCGCCGCGCGAGGAGGCGGCGATGTTCCAGGGATTGCCGTTGGTCTCCATCCCCTTGAAGGCGTTCTGGACCTCCTTGGGAAACTCCGCCTTGTCGAGGACGAGGTACCGGCGCATCTCGGCGATCTTGTCGACCGCCGGGACGATGAAGACCGGGCAGGCCGTCGTGCAGAAGCCGCACATCGTGCAGGCCCAGATCGTGTCCTCCGAGATCCAGCCGCCGATCAGGTCCTTGCGCCCGCCGCGGGGCGCCGTTGCCCCGGCCGTCGGCGTTCGACAGGATCGACGGCGTCGCCTCGTAGACCGCGTCGCGCACGTCGCCGATGAAGATCTTGGGGTCGAGCGGCTTGCCGGTCAGCGCCGTCGGGCAGACCTCGCGGCAGCGGCCGCACTCGGTGCAGGTGTAGCCGTCGAGCATCTGCTTCCAGGTCAGGTCCTCGACCCGCGACGCGCCGAAGCGCTCGGTGTTCTCGATGTCCACCGTCCGCAGCTTGCCCATCGGCTCGAGGTTCATGAAGAAGATGTTCGGGATGGACGTGATGATGTGGAAGTGCTTCGAGTACGGCAGGTAGTTGCCGAAGAACAGGATGTCGACGAGGTGCCCCCACCAGCACGCGCCGTAGATCGCCTGCAGCCGCGCGGGCGACGCCCCCGCGAGCATCCGGGCCACGGCGGCCACGGCCGGCGCCCACGGCGTGATGAGCGCCGGCGCGAGCGCCGCGCGCGCGCCCTCGGCCGTGAGGTCCGTGACCATCAGGAATGCGATCAGGAAGAGGATCAGCCAGGCGTCCATGGACAGGTCGAGCCGCTTCGGGCGCGCGAAGAGCCGCCGGAACACCGCCATGGCGACGCCGACGAGCACCAGGACCTCGAAGACGTCCTTCACGAGCGTGTACAGGTTGCCCGCCATGCCCGGCAGCAGGACGAAGCCGGGGATCAGCCCCGCGACGACGAGCTCGATCGTGCGGACCGTCAGGACGACGAAGCCGCCGAAGATGAGGATGTGGAAGACGCCCGCGTAGAAGTCGCGAAACATGCGCTTCTGCGCGAAGGCGTACTCGAGCGTGCGCCCGACCCGCTCCGCGATGCGCGTGAACCGGTTGTCCGGCTGGCCCGCCAGCAGCACCCGGATGCGCCGGGAGCAGGAGTAGACGAACGCGACGATCGAAACGAGGACGAGGAGGGCGAAGACGGCCCGGCCCGGAAGAGTTTCGGTCGGGAGCGGCGGCATTGGCCCGGGAGTTTAACCCGACCGGAGGGCGGTTCCTAGGCGCGCGCATTGCAAGTCCTCGGACCGTGGCCAGTACTCGACCCGCGAAGAAGCATCCTTCGGGCCGTCCGAACCTCTGGGGACCGATCCTCCGCGAGACCTTTGAAGCCTGGATCGAGCGCGACGCGTTCACCCAGAGCGCCGCCCTCGCCTTCTTCTCCCTTTTTTCGCTCGTCCCGGTCCTGGTGGTTTTCACGGCGGGAGCCGGGCTGCTGTTCGAGCCCGGCACGGTTCGCCGGCAGATCCTCGAGCAGTTCCAGCTGCTCATGGGGCGTGCGCCGGCGGCTGCCGTCGACGCCATCCTCGCGCGGGCAGCGTTCGAAATGCGCGGGTGGATCCCCCGCACGATCGGAATCGCCACGTTCGTCATCGGGACGACGTCGGTCTTCGTCCAGCTGCAGGACTCCTTGAACAAGATGTGGGACGTCGCGCCCAAGCCCGGCCCCCTGATCCGGCGGCTGCTGCTGAAGCGGCTCATCTCCTTCGCGCTGCTGCTCGCGATCGGGTTCCTTCTGGTGGTGTCGCTCCTGCTGTCGGCCACGATCCACTCGCTCCAGCTCTACGTGCAGGGCCGCACGAGCGCTCCGGTCGCCGTCTTCGAGACGGGAAACGCGATCGCCAGTTACGCGCTGATGACCCTGCTCTTCGCCCTGCTCTACCGGGTCTTCCCGGACGTGGAGATCCCGTGGCGGGACGTCTGGCTCGGCGCCGTCTGGACGGCGCTGTTGCTGTCCGTGGGGAAATGGGCGATCGGCTTCTATCTCGGCCGAAGCCAGCTTGCGACGGAATACGGCGCCGCCGGCTCGATGATCGTCCTGCTTTTCTGGGTCTTCTACGCGTCGTTGCTCGTGCTGCTCGGAGCGGTGTTCACCCGCGTGCAGTCGCAACATTTCCACGAGCACCGACGCCGCGCCAGCGCGGGCGCGCACCGCGTCCGGCCCGTAAAGAAGGAGCTTCCGACGGCCTAGGAGAAGCCGCTACTCGGCCTTGGCGGCGCGAACCGCCTTGGCGAACTCCGGGACGATCTGGAAGATGTCCCCGACGACACCGTAGGTCGCAACCTTGAAGATCGGGGCCTCGGGGTCCTTGTTGATCGCGACGATGACCTTGGACGTGCCCATTCCGGCCAGGTGCTGGATGGCGCCGGAGATGCCGCACGCGACGTAGAGCGTCGGCGACACGACCTTGCCGGTCTGCCCGACCTGGTGCTGGTGGTCGATCCATCCGGCGTCGACGACCGCGCGCGAGGCGCCCAGCGCCGCGCCGAGGGCCTGCTGGAGGTCGCGGATCACGGGCCAGTCCTCGGGCCCCTTGATGCCCGCGGCCGCCGGACACGATGATGTCGGCCTCGGAGACGTCGAGCTCCTTGGACTCCGAGGTCTCGACGCGCAGCACCTTCGCGCGCGGCGCGACGTCGCCGAGCTCGAGCGCTTCGACCGCGGGGCTGCCCGCCGCCGTCGTCCGCCTCCGCGGCGAAGACGTTCGGACGCGTCGTGGCGATCTGGAGCTTCGCCGCGCCGCAGTCGACCTCGACGCGCGCCTTGCCGGAGTAGACCGGGCGCCACGCGACGAGGCGGTCGCCTTCGACGCGCAGCTCCATGACGTCGGCCATCGCGGACACGTCGTTGCGCGCCGCGAAGCGCGGGGCCACGTCCTTGCCCATCGAGGTCGCCGCGATGAGGACCGCGTCCGGGGAGCACTTCTTCGTCGCCGCGTCGAGCGCGCCGACGTAGCCCTTGTTGCTGTAGAGGGCGAGGTCGTCGCGGTCGGCGACGTAGACGGTGCCGGCGCCATACTTGCCGAGCTCCGCCGCGAGCGCGGTCACGCCCTTGCCCGGCAGCACGGCGGCGACCGGTCCGCCGCGAGAGCTTGCGCGCGAGCGACAGCGCCTCGAGGGAGGCCTTGCGGATCTTGCCGTCGCGCTGTTCGATGAAGACGAGGAATTTCATGGCTAGATGACCTTCGCTTCTTCCCGGAGCAGCCGCACGAGCTCCTTGCCCGCCGCGGCCGGATCGTCCGCGGGAACGAGCTTCACGGCCTGGCGCGCGGGCGGCAGCTCCAGCTTCCTCCAGCGCATCTTCGCCTGCGCCGGATCCGCCTCCGCGACGCCGAGCTCGGCGAGCTTCTTCTCGGCGATCGGCTTCTTCTTGGCCGCCATGATCCCCTTGAGCGAGGCGTAGCGCGGCTCGTTCAGGCCCTTCTGCGCCGTGAACACGGCCGGCAGCGCGCACTCGACGACCTCGTGCGCGCCCTCGATCTCCCGGTGCGCGGTGACCTTGCCGTCGCCGACCTCCAGCTTGATGACGCTGCCCACGTGCGGCACGCCGAAGAGCTCGGCGAACATCGGCCCGACGAGCGACTCGTCGTACCCGACGCCCTTCTGGCCGAACCAGATGAAGTCGTACGCGCCGCCCTTCGCGGCCGCGGCCAGCGCCTTGGCCGTGCCGAGCGCATCGAGGTACGACACGCCCGTCGAATCCACCCAGATGGCGTCGTCCGCGCCCCGCGCGAGGCACTCGCGCAGCCCCGTCTTCGCGCGCTCGGGGCCGACCGCGAGCACCGTCACGGTGCCGGCGCCCTTGGCCTCGCGGATCTTGAGCGCCTCCTCGAGGCCGTACTCGTCGTAGGGCGAGACGATCCACTTGACGTCGGCTTCGTCGATCGACTTGCCGTCGGCGCCGATGCGGATCCGGGTCTCTGTGTCGGGGACGTACGCGATGCAGACGAGGGAGTTCATGCGGAGGTCAGTCCATCCTCTTCAAGATGAGGCAGCCGTTGGTGCCGCCGAAGCCGAAGGAGTTCGAGAGCACGTACTGGACCTTCTTCTGGCGCGCCGTGTTCGGCACGTAGTCGAGGTCGCACTCGGGATCCGGATTCGTGTAGTTGATCGTCGGCGGGAGCACGCCGTGGTACACGGCGAGCGCGCAGATGCCGGTCTCGAGCCCGCCGGCCGCGCCGAGCAGGTGGCCGGTCATGGACTTCGTCGAAGAAACGGCGAGCTTCTTCGCGTGGTCGCCGAAGACCCGCTTGATGGCGATCGTCTCGGCCAGGTCGCCGAGCGGCGTCGAGGTGCCGTGGGCGTTGATGTAGTCGATCTGCTCCGGGTTCAGCCCGGCGTCGGCGAGGCAGTTCTTCATGACGCGCGCCGGACCGTCGCCGTCCTCGGAGGGCGCGGCGATGTGGTACGCGTCGCCCGACATCCCGTAGCCGATGAGCTCGACGTAGATCCGCGCGCCGCGCTTCTTCGCCATCTCCATCTCTTCCAGGATGACGATGCCCGCGCCCTCGGCGATCACGAAGCCGTCGCGGTCGCGGTCCCACGGGCGCGAGGCGTGCAGCGGATCGTCGTTGCGCGAGGACAGCGCCTTCATGACGCCGAACCCGCCGACGGCCAGCGGCGTCATCACCGACTCCGTGCCGCCCGCGATCGCCTGGTCGGCCTCGCCGTACTGGATCATCCGGAACGCCTCGCCGATGGCGTGGGCGCCGGTCGTGCAGGCGGTGACCGTCGCGAGGTTGGGGCCCTTCATCCCGTACTTGATCGAGATGTTTCCCCCCGCCTCGTTGACGATGAGGCCCGTGATGAAAAAGGGCGAGATGACGCGGGGGTTGTTGCCGCTCTCGACGTACTTGCGCTGGGTCTCCTCGATCAGCGGCAGGCCGCCGATCCCCGAGCCGACGACGACGGCGAACCGCTCCCGGTTCGCGTCCGTCACGCCGACGCCCGAGTCCTCCATCGCGAGATGGGCCGCCCCCATCGCGTAATGGATGAAGGTGTCCATCTTCTTGATTTCTTTCTTGTCGATGTACAGCGATGGATCGAAACCCTTGACCTCGCCCGCGATGCGCGAGTTGAACCGGGAGGCGTCGAAGCGGGTGATGGGGCCGAGGCCGCACCGCCCTGCCGTCAAGGCGTCCCAGTTGTCCGGGTTACCGATGCCGAGCGGCGAAACGAGGCCCAGCCCCGTCACGGCCACCCGGCGCGGAGAGGAAAAACGGGGCATGGGTTGTCAGTTTTTCGAGGAGTTCT
This sequence comes from uncultured Acidobacteriota bacterium, assembly GCA_963843325.1. Lineage (GTDB taxonomy): Bacteria > Acidobacteriota > Thermoanaerobaculia > UBA5066 > Gp7-AA6 > DAHUXD01. The sequence continues at coordinate 232,486 of CAWJKC010000007.1, read as the reverse complement.
TCTCGATGTACTCGACCGCGTCCTTGACCTTCTGGATTTTCTCGGCAGCCTCGTCCGGGATCTCGATGTTGAAGGCTTCCTCGAAGGCCATGACGAGCTCCACGGTGTCGAGCGAGTCCGCGCCGAGGTCATCGACGAAAGACGCTTCCGCGGTGACTTCGTTGGCGTCCACGCCGAGCTGCTCGACGATGATGCTCTTCACCTTTTCTTCGACGGCCATTCCGTTCCCCCTTCTTGCTGGTCCTGAAAGACGCCGTATTGTTTCCTAGAAGCCGAGCCGGGGCAAGTGCGCAGAAAACGCCTACATGTAGAGGCCCCCGGAGACGTTGACGACCGTCCCGGTGATGTAGGCGGCCTCGTCGGAGGCCAGGAACGCGGCGGCGGCGGCGACGTCGTCCGGCGCGCCCAGGCGGCCGAGCGGGATCTGGGTCGACATCGCCTCCCGCGCGGCGTCGGTCATCTTCTCCGTCATGGCCGTCGCGACGAACCCCGGTGCGACCGCGTTGCAGGTGATGTTGCGCGAGGCGAGCTCGCGCGCGACCGACATCGTCAGGCCGATCAGCCCGGCCTTGGAGGCGGCGTAGTTCGCCTGCCCCGCGTTGCCCATGAGGCCGACGACCGACGTCACGTTGACGATGCGCCCGTAGCGCTTGCGCACCATCCCCTTGATCACGGCCTGCGTCAGGAGGAAGACGCCCGTGAGGTTCGTCGCGAGCACGCGGTCCCAGGCGTCGCGCCCCATCCGCAGAATCAGGTTGTCCTCGGTGACGCCCGCGTTGTTGACGAGCACGTGGATCTCGCCGTGCGCGGCGAGGGCCGACTTGACCGCGGCATCGATCGACGCGGCGTCGGCCAGATCGAGCGCCAGCGCCGAAGCCTTCCCGCCCGCCGCCGCGATCTCTCCGACGACGCGCTCGAGGGCGTCGGCCGACCGCGCGGCGGCCAGGACGAGCGCGCCCTCGGCGGCGAGGCGCCTCGCGATGGCCTCGCCGATCCCGCGGGAGGCGCCGGTGACGAGGGCGATCTTTCCGTCGAAACGCGCCATGGCCTAGAGAGTCTACCCTCCGACCGTCATTCGGGCTTCTCGACGATGTCCGGCAGGTCCTTCGACCACGTGTCCACGATCGTCCTGGCCAGGTCCGCGATCGCGATCACAGCCGGGTGGTCCGGGCCGAATCCCTCGGCCTTCGTGCCGTCGGTCAGAACGACCAGGACGAAGCGGCCCTTCTTCGTGCGCAGGATCCCGGAGTCGTTGCGCACGCCCGACATCGAGCCGGTCTTGCCGGCCCAGAGGTCGGCGGGCGGAAATCGCCGCGCGATCCGCAACCGGCTCGGGTCCTTGTCGAGGTACTCGAACACCTTTTTCGAGGACTCCGCGTCGAGCAACTGTCCCTTCGCGACGAGCGTCATCCACTCGGCGGTGTCGTGCGGCGTCAGGGACCCGAGCCGAAAGCCCTTCCACGGCGAGGGCTCCTCGTCCTTCTGCGACAGCATCGGGATCGTCCCGAAGAGGTGGATGTGCGTCAGGCCGAGCGAAGCCATCCGCGCGTTGATGGGCTCGATGCCGAGGCGGCGGATCCACGCGTTCGTGGCGGTGTTGTCGGAGGGCCCGATCATCAGGGTCGCCAGGTCGTTCCAGGTGGGATTCAAGCCCGGGTCGAGCTCGAGGAGCATCCCGGAGCCGTCGGCCTTGTTCTCGGCCGTCAGGTCCCAGCGCTCGGAGAGGTTCACGCGGCCCTCGCGCACGCCCGCCATCGCCTCGGTGAGGACGGCGATCTTGATGACGGAGGCCGACTCGAACTCGGCCGCGCCGTTGTGCTCGTAGGAGCGCCCCGTCTCGATGTGGCGCGCGGCCACGCCCATCCGGCACTTGCACCGCGCCTCGGCCGTCGCCACGGCGGCGTCGAAGGGCGACGCGGTCGGCGCCGTCGTCGCGCACGCCGCGCAGAGGGCCGCCAGCGCCAGGATCCACGCCGCCCTACCCCGCATACCCCTCCACCTTGATGCCCTTCTCGATGCGCCGCACGAGGCCCGCGAGCACGTTGCCCGGACCGATCTCGAGCGCGCGATCGACGCCCTGCCGGGCCAGCAGCTGGACCGTCTCGACCCAGCGCACGGGCGAATCGATCTGGCGCACGAGCGCATCGCGCAGGGCGCCGCCCGCGGTCGCGGCCGCCGCATCGACGTTGGTCACGACCGGCAGGCGCGCGTCGGCAAACGGCGCGCCGGCCGAGCAGCGGCGTCATCTTCGCGCGCGCCGGCGACATCAGCGCGCAGTGGAAGGGCGCCGACACCGGCAGCGCGATCGCGCGCTTGGCCCCGCGCGCGAGGCACCCCTCGGAGGCGCGCGCCACGGCCGCGGCATGCCCGGCGATCACCGTCTGCTCGGGCGAGTTGTAGTTGGCCGGCGACACGGACTCGCCCTGCGCCGCGTCCCGGCAGGCAGCCTCGACCTGTTCGGGAGCCAGTCCCACGATCGCCGCCATGGCGCCCACGCCCGCCGGCACGGCCTCCTGCATGAACCGCCCGCGCTCGCGCACGAGGCGCACGGCGTCGGCAAACGGGAGCGCGCCCGCCGCGACGTTGGCCGAGTACTCGCCCAGCGAGTGCCCCGCCGCGAAGGCCCCGCCCTCGAGCCGCTCGGGAAAGCGCGCGCGGAGATCTTCGAAGGCGGCCACCGAGTGGGTCAGGATGGCCGGCTGCGTGTTGGCCGTGAGCTTCAGCTCCTCCTCGGGCCCCTCGAAGCAGAGCCGCGAGAGCGCGAAGCCGAGCGCGGCATCCGCCTCGTCGAACACGGCGCGTGCCGCCGCGGACGCCTCGTAGAGGGTCTTGCCCATGCCGACGGACTGCGAACCCTGACCCGGGAACAACAGCGCGAGCGTGCCCATCGGACCGGTCTGGACCGCCCTCACCATCGCAGCAGCACGGAGCCCCACACGAGGCCCGCGCCGAATGCGGTCAGCAGCACCATGTCGCCGTCGTGGACCCGTCCCTCGCGCACGCACTCGTCGAGCGCGATCGGGATCGACGCCGCCGACGTGTTGCCGTAGCGGTCCACGTTCTTGTAGACCTTGCTCGCGTCGATCTTGAGCCGTTCGCCGACCGCGTCGATGATGCGCAGGTTGGCCTGGTGCGGAATGAAGAGGCTGACCTGCTCCTGCGTGAAGCCCTGTTCCGTCAGCAGCTCCGTCGAGACGTCGGCCATCGCCTTGACGGCGACTCTGAACGTCTCGTTGCCCTTCATCTTGATGAAGGGCAACCGCGCCTCGATCGACTTCGGATCGTTGGCCGGGTGGTCCGACCCGCCGCCGGGCATGCAGATGAAGTCGTGGTACGCGCCGTTGGACTTCATCATGCTGCCGAGGATGCCGTGATCGCCCTTCGTCGCCTGGAGCAGGACGGCGCCGGCGCCGTCGCCGAAGAGGACGCAGGTGTTGCGGTCGGTCCAGTCCACGTAGCGCGAGAGGATCTCGCCGCCGATGACGAGGACGTTCTGCGCCTTCCCGGCCTGGATGAGGCCGTCCGCGAGGTGGAGGGCGTAGAGGAAGCCGACGCAGGCCGCGCCGACGTCGGACGCGGCCGCGCGGGTCGCGCCGAGGTTGCGCTGCACGAGGCAGGAGGTCGCGGGAAACGGCATGTCGCCGGAGATCGTGCCGACGAGGATCATGTCCACGTCCTCGGGCTTGACGTGCGCGCGCTTCAAGGCGAGCTCGCCCGCCCGCGTGCAGAGGTCCGAGAAGTGCTCGCCCTCGGAGACGATGTGGCGCTCCCGGATGCCGGTGCGCGAGGTGATCCACTCGTCCGAAGTCTCGACGAGCTTTTCGAGGTCGGAGTTGGTGAGGACCTTCTTCGGGACGGCCGCTCCGGTGCCGAGGATCTTCGCGCGGATCATTTCCGGCCCCCGTCAGGCCTTGGCCAGCCGCTCTTCGCGGGCGTGGAGCTCGGCGATCTGGGCCTGGATCTTCTCGGCGAGGTTCTGGCGCGAGAACTCGGCCGCGAACTTGATGGCGTTCTTCACGGCCTTGGCCGACGAACGGCCGTGGCAGATGATCACGCAGCCCTTGACGCCGAGCAGCGGCGCCCCGCCGTACTCCGAGTAGTCGACGCGCTGCTTGAAGCGGCGGAAGGCGTCCCGCGAGAGCAGAAAACCGACCGAGGCCTGCAGCGTGCGCTTGATCTCCTCCCGGAGCATGCTCTGGACCATCTCGGCCAGGGCCTCCGAGACCTTGAGGATCACGTTGCCGGTGAAGCCGTCGGTCACGATCACGTCCACCGAGCCGTTGAAGACGTCGCGCCCCTCGACGTTGCCGACGAAGTTGAGCCCCGTCTCCTTGAGGGCCTTGAACGCTTCCTTGGTCTTGTCCGTGCCCTTGGAATCCTCCTCGCCGATCGACATCAGGCCGATCGACGGGGACTTCTTGTGGAAGGCGAGCTCGGCGTAGATCGAGCCCATGACCGCGAACTCGCGCAAGTGCGGCGTCTTGGTGTCCGGGTTCGCGCCGACGTCGAGCAGGAGGCAGTGGCCCTTGAGGTTGGGCAGCACCGTCGCGAGCGCCGGCCGGTCGACGCCCTCGATCATGCCGACGACCATCTTGGCGCAGACCATGGCCGCCCCCGTGTGCCCGGCCGACACGAGCCCCTGGGCGCGCCCGTCGCGCACGCAGTTGGCGGCGACGCGGACCGAGGAGTTGCGCTTCTTGCGGATCGGGGTCGTGGCCGGATCGTCCATCGTGACCACCTCGGTCGCGTCCACGATCTCGATGTCGGAGCCGGAGTATCCGTTCTCGCGGACGAGCGTCTCGAGCTCGGCGGCGCGGCCCACGAGCAGGCAGGAGATGCCGAATTCACGGACGGCCGCGATCGCGCCGTCGACGTTGACCCGGGGGGCGTCGTCTCCCCCCATCGCGTCCACCGCGATCCGCACCCCTAGCCTCTCTCCGCTGCAGGCATCACGAGTGCGGGGATTATACCGAGGGCGCGACTACGTGTTGATCGCCTGCTTGCCCTTGTAGTACCCGCAGCGCGGGCACACGCGGTGCGGCTGCTTGGCCTCGTGGCAGTTCGGGCAATCCGAGAGTGCCGGGGGCGTCAGCGCGTCGTGCGCGCGGCGCTTGTCGCGGCGGGCCTTGCTGTGGCGTCGTTTGGGATTGGGCATCGTGCTCCTACACTTTCTCCTTGAGGGCCCGCAGGGCCTCCCAACGGGGGTCGGCGGTGTCGTGCGCGCCGGCACACGGACCGAGATTCAAGTCGTTGCCGCACTCGGGACAGAGGCCCTTGCAGTCTTCCCGGCACAGCGGCTTCATGGGCATGGCCATCTGGACCCGCTCCTCCGCGATCGGCGCGAGCTCGACGACCGGGTCCTCGTAGAACAGGGCGTCGAGGTCTTCCTTGGCGAGCTCGATCTCCTCTTCCGTCATGGCCCGTTTCGGGTACAGGACGAGCGAAAAGTCCTCTTCCTGCTGGAAGGGGTAGTTCGCGAGGCAGCGGCTGCACTCCATCTGGCCGCCGTAGACGAGCCGGGCGGTCAGCGCGTATCCCCCTTCGATGCGCACGATCTCGCCCGACATCTCGAGGGGCGTGATCGCGACGAGGGGCTCCCGGTCGATCGCCGCGACGGCGACCGGCAGGGCGCTCTCGAACCGCAGGGGCTCGTCGAGCACCGAATCGAGGGAAACCGAGTCCAGCTTCATGATCGAACCGCGCATTCTACCCGGATGCGGCCGCAGGTCAACTCCGGGCCGGGCCTCGCCGCGCGGCCGCCGATCGCCGCCAAAGGCCGCAGGCTCAACCTGTTGACGGCCGACGGTCGACTGTAGACTGCCGCCGTGCGCATCGCCATCGACAGCCGAGCCCTGCTGGCCGAGCGGACCGGCATCGGGACGTATACGTATGCCGTCGCGCAGGGCCTCGCGCGGGTCGAGGACGCCGAGGTCGGGCTCTTCGCCCCGCGGCCCTTTCCCAGGTCGTTCCAGGGCGGGGACGCCTTCTCCCTCCACACGGACCATCACCCCGCCGGCATCCTCTGGGTGCAGACGACCCTGCCCCGGCGCATCTCCCGCTGGGGGGCCGACGTCCTGCTCTCGGCCCTGACGATCGGGCCGGCGCACACGCGCGTCCCCTTCGTCTCGGTCGTGCACGACCTGACGCCCATCACCCACCCGGAGTGGCACGCCGGGCGCACGCTGATCGGGTTCGTGCCGATGTGGGAGCGCACGGTCGAGCGGGCCGCGCGCTTCCTCTGCGTGTCGCGGACGACGGCCGACGACCTCGTGGCGCGCTATCCCGAGACCGCGCCGCGCGTGCGCGTGGCGCGCAACGGCGTCGACCGCGCGTTCTTCTGTCCCTCCGACGACCCCGCGGCCCGGCAGCGCACCCGCCAGCGGTATTCGAGCGCGCGGCCCTTCATCCTGTATCTGGGCACGCTCGAGCCGCGCAAGAACGTCGAGCGTCTCGTGGCCGCCTGCGAGCGGATGTGGGGCCGGCGCCGCTCGCAGCCGGACCTCGTGCTCGCCGGCGGCGCCGGGTGGAAGACGGCGGGCCTCCATCGCCGGATCGTGCGCTCGCCGTACCGCGACAAGATCCACGTGGCGGGCTACACCGCGCGCGAGGCGGCGCGCGAGCTCTACCGGGCGGCCGAGGTCTTCGTCTATCCGTCGCTCGCCGAGGGGTTCGGCCTGCCCCTGCTCGAGGCCATGGCCTGCGGCACGCCGGTCGTCTGCTCGACCGCCGACGCCCTCGTCGAGGTCGCCGGCGACGCCGCGCTCTACGCGCCGCCGTGCGACGTCGACGCGCTCTCCGCGGCAGATCGAGCGGGCGCTCGAGGACGAGGGCGCCCGCGCCGCCCTGCGGGCCGCCGGCCACGCGCGCGCCGCCCTGTTCCGGTGGGAGGACGCGGCGCGGGACACGGCCGCCGCCGTCGCCGAAGCCGCGCGGGAGACCGCATGACGCGCTCGGCCCGGCCGCGCATCGGCATCGACGCCCGCAAGCTCGCGGACTTCGGCATCGGCTCGTACATCCGCAACCTCATCGAGGGGATCTCGCGGCGCCCCGAGGCGGAGCAGTACCTCTTCCGCGTCTACGTCCCGGGCGCCGACCGCGACGCGCTGCCGCCGCTGCCGCCCCACTTCGAGATCGTCGAGGACGACTCGCCCGGCTACTCGATCTCGGAGCTGACGGGCTTCGCCTGGCGGCTGCTGCGCGACCGGCTCGACCTCTTCCACGCCACCCACTACGTCATCCCGCCGCTGGCCCGCGCGCGCGCGGTCGTGACGATCCACGACATCATCCACGTCCTCTACCCGCAGTTCCTCCCCAACCGCGCGGCCCTGCTCTACGCGCGCGTGATGATCCGCCGGGCGCTGCGGCGGGCCGACCGGATCGTGACCGTTTCCTACAACAGCAAGCGCGACCTCGTGGACTACTTCGGCATCTCGCCGGCGCGGATCGACGTCATCTACAACGGCGTCGCCGCGCGGTTCCGGCCCGACCTGCCTGCCGCCGAGCGGGACCGCGTGGCGGACAAGTACGGGCTGCCGCGCCCGTACCTGCTCTTCCTCGGCGGCGAGAAGCCCCACAAGAACGTGCGCAGCGTCCTGCGCGCCTTCGCCGAGGCGCGGCGCGCGCGCGACCTGCCGCACGCCCTCGTCCTCGCGGGCCCGATGCCGCCCAACCGCAGCCGCGTCGAGGCCCTGATCGCGGCGCTGGACCTCGAGTCGCGCGTCGTGCGCACGGGCGTCGTGCCGGAGGAGGACCTGCCCGGCCTCTTCGCGGGCGCGGACGCCTTTCTCTACCCGACGCTCTACGAGGGCTTCGGACTGCCCGTGGCCGAGGCGATGGCCTGCGGCACGCCGGTCCTGACCTCCTCGACCTCGGCGCTGCAGGAGATCGCGGGCGGCTACGCCTACCTCGTCGACCCGATGGACGTGGACGCGATCGCGCGGGGCATCGCGGACCTGGCCACCGATCCGGCCCGCCGCACGGAGTTCGCCGAGCTCGGCAAGCGCCGCGCCGCGGAGTTCTCGTGGGACCGCGCCGCCGAGCAGACGCTCAAGGTCTACGCGGAGACGCTCGGGGAACGAGGAAGCAGGACGGCAGCGGCAGGAGGCAGGGCGCGTGAGCCGCTCGCGCCGGCCCGACTCCTGCATCCTGCTCCCGCCTCCTCATGAAGACCGCCGTCGTCCACGACTGGTTGAACGGCATGCGCGGCGGCGAGAAGGTCCTCGAGGCGATCCTGCCGCTCGTGCCCGAGCCCACGATCTTCACGCTCTTCCACGTCCCCGGCTCCGTCTCGCCGGCGATCGAGCGCCACCCGATCCGCGCGTCGTGGTTGAACCGCCTCCCGTTTTCCCGGCGCCACTACCGCCACTTCCTGCCGCTCTTTCCCTCGGCCATCGAGTCGTTCGACCTCTCCGGCTTCGACCTCGTCGTGTCGTCGTCGCACTGCGTCGCCAAGGGCGCGATCGCGCCGTCCGGCGTGCCGCACCTCTGCTACTGCCACACGCCGGTGCGGTACGCGTACGAGCAGTTCGACCTCTACTTTCCGCCCGGGCGCACCCGCCTGCGCGCGCTGAAGGCCGCCGCCATCGCGCGCCTGCGGAAATGGGACATCGCGACCGCCGCGCGTCCCACGCGCTACCTGGCCAACTCCTCGGCGGTCGCCGCGCGGATCCACCGCCACTACGGCCGGCCGGCGCGGGTCCTGCATCCGCCGGTCGACGTCGACTTCTTCCGCCCCGCCGACGCGCCCGAGCCGCGCGCCGACTTCCTGCTGGCCGTGGGCGCCCTCGTGCCCTACAAGCGCTTCGACGACGCGATCGCGGCCGCACGCCTGCTCGGCCGGCGGCTCGTCCTCGTGGGAGGGGGCCCCGAGCACGCCCGCCTCGCCGCGCTGGCGCCGTCGCTCGTCGAAATCCGCGACCGTCTCTCCGCGCGAGCAGCTGCGCGCGCTCTACCGCTCGTGCGCGCTGTACCTGCAGCCGGGCGAGGAGGACTTCGGCATCTCGACCGTGGAGGCCCTGGCGTGCGGCGCTCCGGTCGTCGCCCTGGCCCGCGGCGGCGCGCTCGACATCGTGCAGGACGGCGTCAACGGCATCCTCTGCGCCGCCGACGGCCCCGAGGCGCTGGCCGCCGCCATCGCGCGGGCGCAGGTGGCCCGGTTCGACTACACTCGACTGCGCGCCTCGGCGCTGCCCTTCGGGGGGGAACGCTTTGCCGCGGAGTTTCGCGGCACGATCGGGGAGCTCGCGAAGTGATTCGGAATTCGACGCGCCGCATCGCGATCCTCATGCTCGTGTCCGACGTCTGCGCGACGCTGTTCGCGCTCGCGGCGGCGTACCTGCTGCGCTTTCGCGCCGAGATCATCGCCGCCCCTCTGGGGATCCCGGACCTCGCCCTCTACTACCGGCTCGGACCGCTCATCGCCGTGCTCTGGCCGGCCGTCTACTACTTCTACGGCCTCTACCAGGTGCGCCGCAACCGCTCGCGCGTGGAGGAGTCGATCTCGGTGTTCGTCGCGACCGGCCTCGCGACGGTGCTGCTCGCCGGGCTGGCGACCTTCTACCGCGGCTTTTCGTACTCGCGCCTGGTCCTGCTGCTCTTCTTCGCGCTCGACGTCCTCTTCGTCTTCGCGGGCCGCACCGCCATCCGCCGTTACCTCGAGGAGGCGTGGCGCCACGGCGTCGGGGTTCGCCACGTGCTCGTGGTCGGGGCCGGGAGGCTCGGGCGCGCGGTCGTCGAAAAGCTCGTCGAGCACCCCGAGTCCGGAATGCGCGCCGTCGGCTTCGTGGACGACGCCGCCGGAAAGCGCGGCTCCGAGTACCTCGGCGTTCCGGTCCTCGGCACGACCGCGGAGGCCGCGCGCATCGTGGACCAGCGCGGCGTCGACACGGTCTTCCTCGCCCTGCCGCTCGAAGCCCACCACACCATGCTGTCCGTCCTGCAGGAGGTCGGACGCACGATCGCCGACGTGCGCGTCGTGCCGGACCTGCTGCAGCACATCACGTTCCGCGCCGGCGTCGAGGACATGGACGGCCTTCCGGTCGTGCACCTCACGCAGGTCCCGCTCACGGGCTGGATGAGCCTGGTCAAGCGCACGCTCGACATCGCCATCTCCGCCTCCGCCCTCGTGGCGCTGGCGCCGCTGCTGGCCCTGATCGCCGCGGCCGTCCGGCTTTCCGACCGCGGTCCGGTCTTCTACCGGCAGCGCCGGATGGGCCTGGACGGCCGCCCGTTCGACATTCTCAAGTTCCGCTCCATGGTCGTCGACGCGGAGGAGCATTCCGGCCCCACGTGGGCGAGCGAGGACGACGCCCGGCGCACCGGCGTGGGCGCGTTCCTGCGGCGGTGGAGCCTGGACGAGCTGCCGCAGCTCGTCAACGTCTTCCGCGGCGAGATGTCGCTCGTCGGCCCGCGGCCGGAACGGCCCGAGTTCGTGCGCGAGTTCAAGGAGAAGTTCCCGCAGTACATGCTGCGCCACCGCGTGCGCTCGGGGATCACGGGATGGGCGCAGGTCCACGGCTGGCGCGGCAACACGAGCCTCTCCAAGCGCATCGAGTACGACCTCTACTACATCGAGAACTGGTCGCTCTCGCTCGACATCAAGATCCTCTGGATGACGCTGCGCCACGGGTTCCGGCACCGGAACGCGTACTAGACGGATGACGGTCGCGGCTGGCAGCCTTCCTGCGGCGGCAGCCTCCGGCGCTGCTGACGCTCGTCGGGATGGTATCGATCGCGCTGCTCGCCTTCATCGACTGGGTCGCGCCGCCCGATCTCTCGTTCCTCATCTTCTACGTCGGGCCGGTCCTCTTTCTCGTCTGGTTCGTCGGGCGCTGGGCCGGGTTCCTCGGCGCGGCCGCGAGCGCCGCGTTCTGGGCCTGGGAGGACGTGCTCTCGCCGCACGCGTACGCCTCGGTGCCCGTGGCCGACTGGAACATCGCGGTGCGGCTGCTCTTTCTCGTCGCCTTCGTCGCGGTCGTCGCCGCGCTCAAGGAGTCGGTCGAGCGCGAGCGGCAGGCGTCGCAGGAGCGTCTCGAGCGCGACGTGCGGATCGCCCAGGAGGTGCAGGCGCGCCTCTTTCCGCAGAAGGTCCCGAAGTCCGCCGCCCTCGAGTGCGCCGGCGTGTGCCGGCCGGCGCGCGGCGTCGCCGGGGACTACTACGACTTTCTCGAGATCGACCGGCGCCACCTCGGGGTCGCGCTCGGCGACGTCGCGGGCAAGGGCATCTCCGCGGCGCTGCTGATGGCCAGCCTCCAGGGCGCCCTGCGCAGCCACGCCTCGCTCTCCGACGGCGAACCGGCGGAGGCGGCGGGCGACATCAACGCGCAGATCCACGCCCTGACCGACCCGCACCGCTTCGCGACTTTTTTCTGGGCGATCTTCGACGAGACGCGCCGGACGCTGACGTACGTCAACGCCGGCCACAACCCGCCGATGCTCCTGCGCGCGTCGGGCGCGCTCGAGCGCCTGAGAATCGGCGGCCCTGCCCTCGGCGTGTTTCCGGACGCGCGCTATCGCCAGGACACGGTGGCGCTCGCGGCGGGCGACCTGCTCGTCGTCTACTCGGACGGCATCACCGAGGCGCCCGACGCCACGGACGAAGAATTCGGCGAAGCGCGCCTCGAGCGGGTCCTCCGCGACAACGCGCAGCTGCAAGCCGGCGCGCTCTGCGACGCCGTCCTGTCCGCCGTCGAGGCGTTCCAGTCCGGCACCACGCAGGTGGACGACATGACGGTCGTCGCGGCGCGAATGCGGTAGCGTCGCTCCCGGCCTACGCGAGCTTGCGCAGGCGGCGCACGCGCTCGGAGAGGCCCCGCACGTCCGCGGGCTCGAGCTCGACGCCCCCGAAGGCACTGGCGCAGTAGATCGCCACGACGGCGCGCGCGTCCTCGCGGGACCCGGGGACCGCCTCGGCGAAAAGCCGGGCAACCTCCGCGGGCGGTGTCGACGGTGGCACGGGGGCGCCCTTGCGGGCGAGCATCCCGCGCAGCGCGACGTACGCCTGCGTCGCCGGACCGAGCCGCTGTCCGCCCCGGAACACGCCGCGCCAGAGCAGCCACGCGAGCAATCCGGCCGCGAGAACCGCCGCCATCTCCGTCGGCGACACGTCCCGGGCCGACTGGCGCAGCGCAGCGAGATTGACCGCGGCGTCGGCCACCGATTCGCGCGCGGACTCGAAGGCGCCGGCCTGGTCCGCCGCGTCGAAGCCGAGCACGCGCCGGTCGTAGAAGAACTCGATCTCCCGGCCGAGGGCCGCCAGGCGCGCCAGCACCGAGAAGCTCTGCAGCGCGGGCGGCAGGCCGCCCGGCGGCGTCGGGTCGAAGACCTGGAACCCGGTTCCGTCCAGGTCCGCCTCGACCCAGGCGTGGAGGTTCGGGGCCCGCACGACGATCGTGCGCGAGAGCAGGCCCTCCTCGCCGCCGTACGAGCCCGTCACGAGCCGCGCGGGAATGCCGCGGGCGGTCAGCATCATCGCGGCGGCGGACGCGAAGTACTCGCAGTGGCCGGCCTTCGAGCGCAGCAGGAAATGCACGAGGGGGTCGCCGGCGCCGTGCAGCGGCGGGTCGAGCGTGTACACGAACCCCTTGGCGAAATGCTCCGCGATGCGCCGCGCGATGGCCCGCGGCTCCGAGAGGCCGGCCGTCAGCGAGAGGGCGTAGGTCTGGATCTCGGCGGGGACGTCGGCCGGAGAAATCGCGCCGCGCCCCGCGCCGCGTGCCGGCATCCGGCGGACCTCCGCGCGGTACTGCACCGGGCCGCGCGAGGACGAGACCTGCATCACGCCGTCCGGAAGCTCGATGGCCCGTCCCCGCTCCACCTCGACCCCCGAGGACCCGTAGGGCAGGAACAGGAACCCCTGTCCGAGCACGTTCAGGTCCACGGAGATGAGGGCGGACCCGCCCGGTCGCGCCTCCGGCACCGGCGTCGCGTGCGCGGCCCGGTCGCCCCGCCGCGCGCCGACGCGCGGGTCGCGCGTCCAGACGCCGTCGAGGTAGTCGGTGAAGACGGCCTCGCGCAGGCGCAGCGAGTCCTCGGGCGCGAGCTCGCGGTCCGAGGACAGGCGCAGGATGACGCGGTCGCTCCGCTTGGCGGCGCCGAACGACGCGAGGTCCACGCGGTCCGACGCGAGCGCCTTGCCGAGCGCGTCCTCCATGCGGAAGGGCGTGAGCGCGAAGGGGCCGTGCAGGCGCGGAAGCGCGAAGAAGAGCGGCACGGTGCAGAGCGCGCCGCCGAGGACGGCGACTGCCGTCAGGCCGCGTGTCGGCACCGCGGTGAGAACCCGGTCCGGCGGCGCCTCGTCGAAGTCGGCCAGCACGGCGAGCAGCCCCAGCGTGCGGAAACCGACCCAGGCCGCGGCCGCGAAGTACAGCGCGGACGACACGTGCGTCGAGGACGACGCCGAAGCGAGCGTCAGCAGGAAAATGACGAGCAGCGCCAGGCGCGCCTCGCTCGGCCGCTTGAGCGACGCGAGCTTCGCGAGACCGGTGAAGAGCAGCAGGTGAACGACCGTCGGCAGCAGCCCCGGCCGGAACGTCGCGGCCGAGAAGCCGAGCCATCCGAGGTAGACGAGCCCGGCCACGTTCATCGCCGCGTCCGACACGCGCATGGGGCGGCCCCGGCGCGCGCGCCACCAGAGGTACGCCAGACAGAGCTCGAAGAGCAGGATGGCGTCACGGCTCGCGCCGCCGGTCCACGCCAGCGGCAGCGGCGCGAGGAACGCCGCGGGCGCCAGCACCAGGAGGTAGGCGCGCGCCAGGCCTTCGGGCATCGGGCGGGCGCGCGTCACGACACGAACCGCCGCAGATCTCCCCGCCGCATGACCGGGAAGTCCGGCGCCGAGGCGGGCGACACGGGCTCCAGGCGCGCGAGCGCCTCCAGGATCCGCGCCCGCTGCGCCTTGCCGGAGCGGGCCGCGACCTTGACCCCGCGCGCGTGGAAGCCGATCTCGCCGCCGCGCGAAAGCATCAGGAGCGCGGCGCCGGCGCAGCGCGCGATCGCGGTCTCGAACCGCGCGAGCGCGTCCGGGTCGGAGGCGGGCAGCGCGTTGTCGATCGCGAGAAAGAGCACGCGGTCGCGCTCGGCCTCCCGCTCGCGCACGATCCACCGGCGCATCCGCGCCGACTGCTTCCAGTGCAGGTCGCGCGGATCGTCGCCCGGCGAAAAGTCGCGCAGCGTCCGGATGTCCGAGCCGCCGCCGCGCGAGCGCGGATGCGGCCGGCCGCCGCGGGCGTCGTCGGGCAGCGCCTCCGGCACCGGGGTCGCCTCGGGCTTCGGGTAGACGACGATCTCGCGCGAGATGCGCGCCTTCCGGTACTTGCGAAAGAGTCCCATCGGAAACCGCGACAGCAACCCCGCGTCGGCGTCGCGGTAGACGCCCCGCCGCGGGAAGCTGCCCTCGACGACGAGCTCGCGCTTCTCGCCGGGAGCCAGCGGATCCACCCAGAGCGGCCCGGGCAGCGACTCGTGCAGAAAGAAGAGGGCCTGGGCCGTGGACGTCTTCAGCCGGTTCTCGAGCCGGATCTTCAACCAGGCCGGCCGCGTCGCGACGACCTCGCCCGCCGTCTCGATCGCGCAGTCCACGCCGCGGACGTTGCGCCGCGACAGGATGCCGGAGACGATCATGGCCGCCAGCATGGCCGCCAGCACCAGGTAGAGCCCGTTGTTGCCCGTGTTCATCGCGGCGATCGCGACCACGAGGCACATCAGGATGTAGCCCAGGCCGAAGTTGGTGACGCGGATTTCCCAGTCGGGAACGAGTTTGGTCACGCTACGGCCCTACAGGGGCACCGCCACCTGCGACAGGATCTTGCAGCACGATCTCCCGCTCCCGTCCGCCCGCCCCGAATCCATCCGACGACACCGAGAGGATGCGGTGCGCCAGCACGGCTTCGGCCACCGCCTGCGCGTCGTCGGGCGTCGCGTAGGCGCGGCCCTGCAGGAGGGCGTGGGCCTGGACGGAGCGGAAGAGCGCCTGGGCGCCGCGCGTCGAGACCGGCAGGCGCAGCTCCGCCGTGCCGCGCGTCGCGCGCACGAGCGCGTGCAGGTAGTCGAGCAGCGCGTCGGACACCGCGACCTTTTCGGTCTCGTCCTGGAGGGCGAGCACCTGGTCGGGCCCGAGCACGGCGGGGATCGCGGCGAGCACGCGCTCGGTGCCGCCGCGCCGCAGCAGCATCTTCTCCTCGTCCGCCTCCGGGTACCCGAGGGTCAGGCGCAGGAGGAACCGGTCCATCTGCGACTCCGGCAGCGGGTACGTGCCGAGGTACTCGACCGGGTTCTGCGTGGCCACCACCATGAAGGGCTGCGGGAGCGTTCGCCGCTCGGACTCGACGGTGACCGCGCCCTCGTTCATCGCCTCGAGCAGCGCCGACTGCGTCTTCGGCGTGGCGCGGTTGATCTCGTCGGCCAGCACGATGTTCGCGAAGATCGGCCCGGGGTGGAACTCGAAGCGGTCCGACGGCGCGTGGAAGACCGAGATTCCGAGAACGTCGGCCGGCAGCGTGTCGCTCGTGAACTGGATGCGCCGGAAGTCGAGCGAGAGGCTGCGCCCGAGCGCGCGGGCGAGCGTCGTCTTGCCGACCCCGGGCACGTCTTCGATCAGCACGTGCCCCCGCGCGAGCAGCGCCGTCAGGAGCAGGTCCACGGAGCGCGCCTGCCCGCGGTAGGCGAGCGCCACGTTCGCGCGCAGCTTCGACAGGGAGACAGCGGATGTGTTCATCGGGTCGTCTAAAGCTCCTTCAGTCCTTACGTGGCCCGGCGCCTTCCCGTCGCCGCAGCGCCTCGACGGACGGCTTCAATTCGGTCTCGCGGTCGAACGGGAGCACGAGCACTCCCCGCTCGCCGACGACGATCGCGACGTCGCGCAGCCCGGGCGCGAGCACCGGCACGGGGGAAAGGATGAGGTTGCCGGATGAGTCGCTCGGCCCTTTCAGGTCGCGCACCGCGCGCCACGTGCCGACGTCGCTCCAGCCGGCGCGCAGGGGCACGGCGCGCACGCCCGCGATCTTCTCCATGACCGCGTAGTCGATCGAGATGTCGGGCAGCGCCTCGTAGTCCGCCTCCGCGCCCGTGCGCACGAAGCGCTCGACGCCGTCGACGAGCTCCCCTGCCACCCGGCGCGCCTCGGCGAGAAACCGCGACGGCCGGAAGACGAAGATGCCCGCGTTCCAGAAGTGCAGTCCGGAGGTCGAGAACTCGAGCGCCTTCTCCGGCCCGGGCTTCTCGACGAAGCGCTCCACCGCGTCGCCCTCGACCGCGACGTAGCCGAAGTCGGTCTCGGCGCGCGTCGGCGGCACGCCGAGGATGACGACGGTCGATCGGTCGGCGAGCTCCGCGGCGGTCCGCAACGCCGCCCGGAAGGCCTCCCCGTCGCGAACGGTCTGGTCCGACGGCACGGCCAGGGTCACCGGATCGCCGTCGGCGGCAAAGCGCACGGCCGCGGCGAGGACCGCGGGGCCCGAGTTGCGGCGCGCGGGCTCCGTGAAGACACGCGCGGCGGGCAGGTCCGGCAGCTCGCGGCGCACGAGCGCGGCATGGCGGGCCGAGGTCGCGACGTAGACGTCCTGCGAGAGCGGGCGCAGGCGCTCGTACGTCTCGGCGAGCAGGCTTTTCTCGGAGAGCAGGGCCAGGAACTGCTTGGGCTTCTCCTCGGTCGAGAGCGGCCACAGCCGCGTCCCGCCGCCGCCGGCGAGCAGGAGGATCCTCACGCGTCGGTCCACTTCAAGCCCAGCAGTTCCACTTCGGGCATCAGGGTAACCCCGAACTTCTCCCGGACCGCGTCCCGCATCCTCTTCATCAGCACGAGGACGTCCGCCGCGCGGGCATTTCCTGTGTTCACGATCACATTCGCGTGCCGCGGCGAGATCAGGGCGCCGCCGCTGCGCTCGCCTTTCAAGCCGCAGGCCTCGACCAGGCGGCCCGCGTAGTCGCCTTCCGGGTTCTTGAAAACGCTGCCCGCGTTGGGCTCCGATGGCAGAGCGCCGCGGCGCTTTTCCGACACCGTCCGCGTCTTCGCCTGGATGGCTTCGCGCGGCGCGCTCGCCAGGCGCAGCGTGGCCGCGCTCACGATCTCGCGGGACTCGATCAGCGCCGACCAGCGGTAGCCGTGCGGAATCTCCGCCGCCGCGGCCACGCGCCGCGCTCCCGAGCGCGACACGAGGCGGACCGACTCCAGCACGTCGAAGATCTCGCCGCCGTAGGCGCCCGCGTTGATGCGGACCGCTCCCCCCATCGAGGACGGAATGCCCGAGATCGCCTCGATGCCCGAAAGGCCCGCGCGCGCGGCCGCGGCGCAAACGCCGCCGAGCGCCGCTCCCCCGCCGGCCGTCAGCCGTTCGCCCTCGATCGCGACCTCGAGGAATTGCCCCTCCAGGCGCAGCACGTAGCCGGGAAATCCCGTCGTCGGCCACCAGGATGTTCGACCCCATGCCGAGAATCGCGAGCGGCAGCGCGTCCGCCGAAGCCGCCGCGAGCGCCGCAGCGAGCCCGGCCTCGGTCTTCACGCGGCAGAAGAACCGCGCCGGGCCGCCGATCCGCCAGGTCGTGAAGCGCGCCAGCGGCAGGTCCGGTTCGACCGTGCCGTCCTGCGGATCGAGGCTCAGATCCATCCCGCCCGCGCCGCGGCCCAGCCGATCCCGGCGAGGACCACCGCCGCCGCGAGGCCCCCGAGCACGTCGTCCACCACGACGCCCCATCCACCCGGGAGGTTCTGCGAGGTGCGGATCGGGCCGGGCTTCACGATGTCGAAGAAGCGGAAGAGGACGAACGCGCCCGTCCACGCAGCCGCCTCGACCCACCGGGACGAATAAGGCCAGAAGAGCGGCACGGCGGCGCAGGCCAGCAGCTGGCCCGCGATCTCGTCGATGACGATGCACCCCGGGTCCTCGGACCCGAGCGCCCGACAGACCGGACCGGAGACGCCGACGCCCACGAGCCCGACGAGCAGGCCGGACATCAATAGTCCGACCACCGGCCCGAGACTGGCGCCGTGGATGTGGAGCGCAGCGAACCCGAGCGAGAGCGGCCAGGCGATGGCGAGACCGACGAGCGAGCCCGCGGTGCCCGGCATGACCGGCGAGAGGCCCGAGCCGAAGCCCGTCGCGAGAAACGCGGCAAGCGGGTTTGCGGCAAACGCGCGGCGGGCGTCCGGCATTGACACGGGATCGTGTCGGAGAGAAGATTCTCCTGTCCTCATCGCGTCCTGCAGCGCATTCGTCGAAGTCTATAATCGCGCAGAACGCGCGGAATTTTTCTCCGGATCGAGAAAGGTGAGGACATGTCCAGCGTGAAATCCAATGAAAAGTGGCGCGCCGTCGAGACGGCGCTGACGCAGATCGAGCGCCAGTTCGGCAAGGGCTCGATCATGCGGCTCGGCGAACGGCCGGAGGTGGCCATCGCGGTCATCCCGACCGGCTCGCTCGCGGTCGACGCCGCCCTCGGCATCGGCGGCATCCCGCGCGGCCGCGTCGTCGAGATCTTCGGCCCCGAATCCTCGGGCAAGACGACGCTCTCGCTCCAGGTCATCGCCCAGGCGCAGAAGACCGGCGGCCTCGCGGCCTTCATCGACGCCGAGCACGCGCTCGACTCCGAGTACGCGAAGAAGCTCGGCGTCGACACGGACAACCTGCTCGTCTCCCAGCCCGACAACGGCGAGCAGGCGCTCGAGATCGCCGAGATGCTGATCCGCTCCGGCGCCATCGACGTCATCGTCGTCGACTCGGTCGCGGCCCTCGTGCCGAAGGCCGAGATCGAGGGCGAGATGGGCGACGCGCAGATGGGCCTCCAGGCGCGCCTCATGTCGCAGGCGCTGCGCAAGCTCACGGGCATCGTCTCCAAGTCCGGCACCAGCCTGATCTTCATCAACCAGATCCGCGAAAAGATCGGCGTGATGTTCGGCAACCCCGAGACGACGACCGGCGGCCGCGCGCTCAAGTTCTACGCGTCGATCCGCATCGACATCCGCCGCATCGCCTCGATCAAGGACGGCGAGGTCGTCGTGGGCTCGCGCACGAAGGTCAAGGTCGTCAAGAACAAGGTCGCCGCCCCGTTCCGGCAGGCCGAGTTCGACATCAACTACGGCGAGGGCATCTCGCGCGGCGGCGAGCTGATCGACATGGGCATCGAGGCCAAGCTCGTCGAGAAGTCGGGCGCGTGGCTCTCGTACGGCGACCTGCGCATCGGCCAGGGCCGCGAGAACGCGAAGCAGTTCCTCAAGGACAACCCCGAGCTCGCCAACGAGATCGAGCGCAAGCTGCGCGCAGAGCCTCGGACTCGCCGTCGTCGAAGCCGCGCCGGCGGCCGTCCGTGCCCGCCGCCGTGGCGGAGGCCGTCAAGGAAAAGGAGAAGGTCCGCAGATAAGCGTCTCGACAAAACGCCGGTAAACCGGAAGAACCTCTGACACAATCCGGTTTCCGATGCTGATGAGTGCCTCCTTTCGCGCCCGCACCCTCGCGGGCGCGTTCTTTTTGGCCGCTTTCGCGGCGACATGCCGCACGCGGCGAACGGCTGCGGCTGGCCGCCGAGCGGCCGGACGGATCCTGCCCCGCCGACGCGAAGGTCCTCGGCATCGCGCGCCTCGGCGCCGAGCTGCCCGCGGGATCGACGCCGGCGGGCTGCCTGTTCCTGGTCGAGCTCAAGGGCCTCTCCGACGCCGAGATCGACGTGGCCGTCGAGTCGCTCGGACACCTCCAGTCGGCCGCGGGGCTCGTCATGACCCTGCCGGTCTCGACCGACGCGGAGCGGTTCGCGTATGCCGCCAAGCGGCTCGCCTCGATCTTCCGGTCCGGATCGCCCGAGGGCCAGGTGGCGCTCGACACGGCCCAGGTCCTCGACGCGACGAACGCCGAGGAGCTCGCGCCGTACGTCGACGCGCTCATCGTGCGCCGGGGCTCCGCGGTCCCGGCGGAGGCCACGCAACGCATCTGGGTCCTGGCTCCCGCCGCCGAAGGCGTGACGCCCGCGTCGGCCGCGCTCGCGGCGTTCGTGGAATTCCCGCAGGCCGTCCTGGTCGGCGTGCTGGCCGGGGGCACGCCCCTCGAGGCCGCGCAGCTCGAGACGCTTTCGCGCCTGCAGATCTACCTGACCGCCGACGCCTCGCGCGACCCGACCGCGACGCCCGTCACGCGCAAGGACGGCCCGGCGGTGCAGGCCCTGCGCCTCTTCGACGCCAAGACGTTCACGCCCCTGCTGCTGCTGCCGAATTCCTCCGGCAGCCCGGTCTCGATCGAGCTCGAGGGCGGCCCCTTCTCGAAGGCGGCCGTCGAGAACCTCGCCAGCGGCGCGCGGCGCGACTTCGAGCTCAAGGGCTCGAAGACGCTGACGCTCGACGTCTCGAAGGCGCCGCTGGCCGTCGTCCTGCACCCCCGTGGAGCGCGCCGGCGGCGACACGAAGGCGGCCGTCGAGGTCGGCGCCACCCGCGGCCTGACCGCCGACGAGATCATCGCGCGCGAGCGCGCGTGGGACGCGGGCCAGCGCGAGAAGACGAAGACCTACACCGCCGCGATGGACACGTCGCTGCGCTTCCGCGTCGGCGCAGCTTTCGGGCAGCCTCGACCTGACGATCCGCGGCCCCTACTTCTACCAGCAGGGCAAGCCCTCGGACTGGGCCTGGGAGGAGTTCTTCCTGAACGGCGTCAAGTGGAAGGGCCGCACGATCCCGAAGCTGCCGATCCTGCAGCCGGACAAGGTCACGACCCTGCCGCTCGACATCCGCCTGACCGAGGAATACCAGTACGAGCTGTCCGGCGAGACCACGATCGACGACCGTCCCGCCTACCGCGTCGACTTCCGGCCGAAGTCGACCGTGGGCGACAAGCCGATCTACCGCGGCACCGCCTGGATCGACCGGCAGACGTTCGCCCTCCTGCGGCGCGAGTCGATCCAGCTGAACCTGAAGGGCGACACCCTCTCGAACGTCCAGACCGAGTACTACCGCGAGGTGCCCGGCAACCCGGGCGTCGTGCTCCCGCTCGAGATCCACGGCCAGCAGGTCTTCTCCACGGCCGGCCGGACGACCGCCATCGAGCGCAAGGTCACGATGACCAACGTCGAGATCAACCCGTCCGAACTTCGAGACCGCGGCTGAACGAGGCCTACGCCTCCAAGGACCAGATGGTCCGCGACACCGACGACGGCCTGCGCTACCTCGTGCCGGAGGCCGACCACCCCGGCGAGCGCACGGTCGAGAACAAGCTCTCGCGCAAGAGCCTCTTCGGCATCGCCGGCGTCTTCTACCAGCGGGGCCAGGACTACCCGTTCCCCCTGCTCGGCGTCCAGTACTTCAACTTCGACATGTGGGGCAAGAGCAAGCAGCTCTCGGTGTTCTTCGCCGGCGCGCTGCTCTTTGCCAACTACACGGACCCCGCGTTTCTCGGGACGCCACTTCGACCTCGGCGCCGACGTGTTCGGCGTCGCGATCCCGTTCGTCGAGACGAACTACCGCAACGGCGTCGAGCTCAAGAGCGAGCGCGATCAAGCACCTGCCGGAGTCCTTCCAGGTCAACATCGGTCATCCCATCGGGCCGTACCTCAAGGCCTCGGTCGCTGCTCTCCGCCCAGTACGACAACTACAAGCGCGACCAGGACACCGGCACCGAGTTCATCACGCCCGTCGACACGTTCACCTACGGCGCCGGGCTGAAGCTCAACTGGAACCAGGACGGCTACAACATCGCGGCGCTCGGCGGCTACTACTCGCGCGCACAAGTGGGAGCCGTGGGGCGACCCGCTCACTTCCGGGTACGACCCGAACCAGAAGGACTACTGGAAGTATTCGGTCGACGTCTCCAAGGGCTTCTACTTCGCCGAAGTTCCGCAAGCTCCTCGTCAAGGTCTCCTACCTCGACGGCCACGACCTCGACCGCTTTTCGCAGTGGGACTTCGGCCCGTTCTCGACGCAACAGCATCACGGGTTTCCGAGCGGCACCGTCCTCGCCGACCGCGCGTACGAGGCCAACGTCTCCTACGGCCTGAACATCCAGGAGATCGTCCGGTTCGAGATCGAGTACGACCAGGCGCTCGTCACCAACCGCCAGCGCCGGGCTGACGACAACACCTACTTCTCGGGCTTCGGCATCACCACCGCCTTCAACGGCCCGTGGGACGGCACGCGCATCCGGGCCGAGGTCGGCTACCCCGTCGTCGGCGCACGGCGTGAAGGGCTTCACGATCAACGCGCAGATCCTGAAGGTGTTGGAGCTGAAGCCGCGCGGTCGACCGCTCCTCTTCGGCTATATTTCCCCCGCAATGACCGACGCCACTGCTCCGTCGTCCCCGTCCGCCGCGCGCTCGTCTCCGTCCACGACAAGACCGGGCATCGCCGAGCTCGGGCGCGCGCTCGCGGACGCCGGGCGTCCAGCTCGTCTCGACCGGCGGCACGGCCGCGCAGCTGAAGCAGGCCGGCATCCCGGTCACGCTCGTCGAGGAGACGACCGGCTTCCCCGAGATCCTCGGCGGGCGCGTGAAGACGCTGCACCCGAAGGTCTTCGGCGGCATCCTCGGCGACGACACGCGCGAGGAGCACGCGCGCGACATGCAGCAGGCGGGCATCGAGCCGTTCGACCTCGTCGTGGTGAACCTGTACCCCTTCGAAAAGACCGTCGCGGCCGGCAAGGGCCGGTCCGAGGTCATCGAGATGATCGACGTCGGCGGCCCGGGGATGATCCGCGCCGCGGCCAAGAACCACAAGCGGGTCGCCGTCGTCGTGGACCCGGCCGACTACGCGCCCCTGCTCGAGGAGCTCCGCACGAGCGGCGGCACCAGCCTCGCGACGCGCGAACGGCTGGCGGCGCGCGCCTTCTCGCGCACGGCGGCCTACGACGCGGCCATCGCGCGCTACTTCGCCGGCGCGGGCGCGGCCGCGGACCCGTTTCCCGAGAACCTCGTGTTCGCGTTCGAGCGGGTCGGGGCCCTGCGCTACGGCGAGAACCCGCACCAGCGCGCCGCGCTCTACATCGAGCCGACCGCGCCCCCGGAGTCGCCCGTCCGGTTCCAGATGCTCCAGGGCAAGGAGCTCTCCTTCAACAACCTCCTCGACCTCGACTCCGCGGTCATGCTCGCCCGCGACTTCGACGGCCCGGGGCCGGCCGCCGTGATCGTCAAGCACAACAACCCCTGCGGCGCCGGCATCGGCGACACGATCTCGGAGGCCTTCGGCCGCGCCTTCGCGTGCGATCCGCTGGCCGCGTTCGGCGGCATCATCGCGATCCGCGGCGAGGTGGACGGCGCGCTGGCCTCGCTCGTGCTGCAGCACTTCGTGGAAGTCGTCGCCGCGGACGGGTACACGGACGAGGCCCTCGCCTTCTTCGCGAAGAAGCCCAACATCCGCCTGCTCCGGCTGCCCGTCTCGCGCCGCGCGGAGCCGGGCCTGGACTGGAAGCGCATCGAGGGCGGCCTGCTGCTCCAGGACGCGGACGCCGAGCCCGGCCCGTCCTCGGCGTGGAGGATCGCGTCGAAGCGCAAGCCCACCGCCGTCGAGCGGGCCGCGTGCGAGCTCGCCTGGAAGGTCGTGCGCCGCGTCAAGTCCAACGCGATCGTGCTCGCCAACGCCCGGCAGACGATCGGCATCGGCGCCGGCCAGATGAGCCGCGTGGACGCCTGCCGCCTCGCCGTCACCAAGCCCGTGCTGCCGATCGTCAACTGCGGCGCCGCCTCCGACGCCTTCTTCCCGTTCCGCGACGGCCTCGACATGCTCGGCGAGGCGGGCGTGACCGCGGTCGTGGCGCCGGGCGGCTCGATCCGCGACCCCGAGATCGTGGCCGCGGCCGACGAGCGGGGCATGGCGTTCCTGATCGCGCCGCGAAGGCACTTCCGGCATTGAGCAGGAGGCGGGAGGCGGGAGCCGGGAGGCAGGCCGCGACGGCCGTCGCGCTCCTGTTCGGCGCGGCCGCGTGCCTGGCGCAGGTGGTTCCCGCGACCGATCCGATGACGCTGCTCGCGCAGGTGGCGAAGGGCTACAGCACGGGTGCGGCCGACGCGTCGCCCTTCACGCAGATCTACACGCCCGCGGGCTTCGCCACCGCGAAGCGCGAGTCGGGCACGGTCTGGGTCCAGGCCCCGCAGCGCCTGCGCTTCGACTACGTGGCCCCCGAAAAGAAGGTCTTCACCTACGACGACGGCGAGGGCCGCTTCTTCTCGCCCGACGACAAGCAGGTCACCGTGCACAAGCTGTCGGCGGACGAGCGGGCCCGGCTGCCCATCGTCTTTCTCGAGAAGCCCGAGGAGCTCGCCCGCCGCTACGAGATCTCGCTCGAGGCCGGCAAGACCATCGTCATGAAGCCCCGCGCCGCCGACTCCGAGCTCGCGTGGTTGAAGCTGACGATCACCGCGGCCGGGCACCGTCGAGACCCTCTCCTACGAGGACACCTCGGGCAACCGCACCGAGTTCCGCTTCGACGGCTGGAAGACCGAGAAGGCGCGGCCCGCCGAGGACTACCGGGTGACGGGACCCAAGGGCACGCGAACCGTGCAGAACTAGGACCGTCGCCTTCGCTCCGCGCAGGGTCTGCGCCCGTTCCGGGCGCACCGGCGCCCGGCTCGCCCGGATGCGGGCTCGACCGGACGCCTGACCCCGCGCTGCGCTCCGGCTCCCGCGGCGCGGGCCTCCTCCCTCCCTTCGGTCGGGAGACTTCCCGCGCCGCGAACGGTTGCATCCCGGCCTCGACTCGAGGAGACGCCGATCGAGATGGTCTCTGGACGGCCCGCCGTCCGACCGGCTCCTCTAATAGAATCCCCCCATGCCCCAGGAATTCTCCTTCGACGTGGTCAGCAAGGTCGACCTCGCAGGAGGTGCTCAACGCCGTCCAGCAGGCCTCCAAGGAGATCGCCACGCGCTTCGACTTCCGGGGCTCGAAGTCCAAGGTCGAGTGGAACGAGAAGGAGCTCGAGCTCACGCTGACCTCCGACGACGAGCACAAGCTCAAGTCCGTCGTCGACATCCTCGAGACCCGCCTCGTCAAGCGCGGGATCGCCGTGAAGTCGCTCGACTTCAAGAAGATCGAGCCCGCCGCGAACACCACCGTCCGCCAGATCGTCAAGATCCAGCAGGGAATCCCGATCGAGAAGGCCAAGGAAATCGTCAAGGCGATCAAGGACCGCAAGATCAAGGTCCAGGCCTCGATCCAGGCCGACCAGGTGCGCGTCGCGGGACGGGACAAGGACGGCCTCCAGGAAGTCCAGGCGCTGCTGCGCGGGGGCGACTTCGGCGTGCCGCTCCAGTTCACCAACTACCGATGACGCCGCCGCTGCTCGACAACCTGCGCCTGAAGAAGGCGTACGACCTCATCTCCGACAAGCTCGCGCGGGTCGAGGAGGAGCTGCTCATCCACTTCCGCTCCCCGATCCCGACGATCGACCGCATCGGCAAGTACCTCGCCCAGGGCGGCGGCAAGCGCATCCGGCCCGCCCTGCTGCTGCTCTCGGCGAAGCTGCTCGACTACGACTCCCGCGACGGCGACAAGGACGTCCGCTACGCGGCCGTCATCGAGTTTCTCCACACGGCGACCCTCGTCCACGACGACATCATCGACGAGGCCCGCCTGCGCCGCGGCCGCACCTCGGCCAACGCGCGCTGGGGCAACAACCTCACGGTCCTCTTCGGCGACTACCTCTACACGATGTCCATGGGCATCGCCCTCGACGAGGGCGACCTGACGATCCTGAAGGTGCTTTCCGACACGACCCTCTCGATGATCGAGGGCGAGATCATCGGCATCGAGAAGGAGGGCGCGCTCCACGTCACGAAGGAAGAGGCCCTCGAGATCAACCGGCGCAAGACCGCCGACCTCTTCGCCGCCGCGTGCCGGCTGCCGGCGCACTTCGCGCCGCGGGGCGACCTCGTCGCCGCCGAGCGGCTGGCGGAATACGGCCGGTGCCTCGGAATGGCCTTCCAGCTGATCGACGACCTGCTCGACTACACGGGAAGCGTCGCGGAAGTCGGCAAGCCCGTCCTGAACGACCTGCGCGAGGGCAAGCTCACGATGCCGCTGCTGCTCGCGCTTCCCCGGGCCAGCGCGGCCGAGCGCGAGCAGGTGGCCGCCGTGCTGCGCGAGCGGGACTTCAAGAGCGTCCAGACGTCCGACATCCTCTCGATCGTGGACCGCTACGACGGCATTCCGGAGACGCGCGCGCTCGCGCGCGACTATGCGGGCGCGGCGCGCGTCGCGCTCGGCGCGTTTCCCGACTCCCCCGCGCGGGAAGGCCTTCTGCTCGCCACCGAATCGGTCATCGACCGCATTCGCTGATCCCTCCGGCATCCCTTATTTAATTCGGATAAACAAATCTCCTGCCATATTACATAAGGGCAACGAAATGCCATCCCGGGCCATACAAAAGAAGGAAATCTTGCCATTCCTTCTAAATTTTTATTGCGGCCCGTCACAGAAAGCGTACACTGTGCCTGGATGTCAGCAATTCCAAACGGTTGGACCGCTCTCGCCGCCACGCTGAAGAACCTCTCGCAACTCCTTCCTGGACAGTCAGATCCGACAGGTGAAGCCGACCTCTACTATCGGCAGGGCGCGCCTGGCGGCAGCCGAAGAGCGGTTCGACGTCGCCCTGGTGTTCTGCGCGAAGGCCGTGCACGTGGCGCCCCGGCACCTCGCCGCGCGCCTGCTGATCGCCAAGATCTACGACAAGGGCCTGGACGATCTGGAGGCCGCGGTGGCGGCCTACCGGAAAGTCATCGCGCTGGCCGGCTACGAGGGGACGGATCCGCACTGCCTCGCCGCACGCGAGGGGCTGGATGCCCTGGTTCAGAAGGCGGAAGTCGCCAGCGTCTAGCCCCCGGCGTCAGCGACCTTCGCGGGGATAGCCCCAGGGGTACAGCGGCGGCCTTCCCCACACCACGGGCCGGTAACGGCCCTGCCCGGTCAGCGCCGCCGCATCGCGGTCGACACGCCAGCGGCCGTCCGAAACCAGGTCCTGCCCGCCGAGATCGAGCGCGAACAGAATGCCGCCGATGCCCGTCGGGCTCGACGCCTCGATCACGATCCGGTTCACGCCGCTGCGCAGCAAGGGCGCGACCTCGTACGCCGCGAGGGCATCGCCCGGCCGCTGCGTGCCCCCGCCCGCCCGCTGCCCGTTGACGAAGAGGACGTGCTCGCGGTCGACGAAGACGCGGGCCGACGCTCGCGCCGGCGCCGCCGCGAGCGCGAACTCCCGGACCGCGTAGAAGTGCACCGGCATGGCCTTCGGCACGCGGTTCGAGTACCAGATCCACTCGGCCGGCCCGGTCGCGGAGAGCGCGCGATCGGCGCGCGCGCGGTGGAGCGCGAGGGCCGCCATCGATCCGATCAGGGCCACGGAAAGCGCGAACAGCGCGGCGACGGCGGGGCGCGACCAGAACGGGCGCGGAGGCGTTTCTTGACGCAAGGCGACGCCGAGGATACTATCGCCGCTGATGATTGCATGACGGTCATCGCCGTAATACCCGCGCGCTACGCCTCCGTCAGATTCCCTGGAAAACCCCTCGCTCCCCTGGCCGGCCGACCCATGGTGATCCACGTCCTGGAAGCCGTGCGGGCCGCGAAGCGTGTGGACCGGGTGCTGGTGG
The DNA here is from genome assembly GCA_963843325.1 of uncultured Acidobacteriota bacterium. Lineage (GTDB taxonomy): Bacteria > Acidobacteriota > Thermoanaerobaculia > UBA5066 > Gp7-AA6 > DAHUXD01. The sequence goes on along the minus strand of CAWJKC010000007.1, from coordinate 204,944 downwards.
CGACGGACGACGCCCGCATCGCCGGAGCAGTCCAGGCGGCGGGCGGCGAGGCCGTCCTCACTTCCGAGACGGCCGCCAGCGGCACCGACCGCGTCGCCGAGGTCGCCCGGAAGATTCCGGCGGACATTTACCTGAACGTGCAGGGGGACGAGCCGCTGATGCCGGCCGAGAACATCGACCGCACGATCGACGCGATGCTCGACGGGCCCGGGCGCCTGCTCGCGACGCTCGCCTATCCGATCCCGGCCGACGCTGCGGCCGATCCCAACACGGTCAAGGTCGCGGTCGCGCACGACGGGCGGGCGCTCTACTTCTCGCGCTCGCCGATCCCGTACTACCGCAACGGCGCGCCGGCGTATCGCAAGCACCTCGGCATCTACGCCTACCGCGCCGAGGCTCTGGCGCAGGTTGCGGCGCTGCCGCCTTCGCCGCTCGAGCGGGCGGAATCCCTCGAGCAACTGCGGTGGCTCGAGGCGGGATATACGATCTGGGTGGGAGAGGCGGCGGGGGACTCCATCGGCGTGGACACGCCCGGGGACCTCGCCGAGGCGGAAAGCCGACTGGCGAAGGAGACCGTTCCATGAGCACGAAGTACGTTTTCATCACCGGCGGCGTCGTCTCGTCGCTCGGCAAGGGGATCGCGGCCTCCTCGATCGGGGCGCTGCTGGAGGCGCGGGGCTTCACGGTGACGATGGCCAAGTTCGACCCGTACATCAACGTCGATCCGGGCACGATGTCGCCCTTCCAGCACGGCGAGGTCTACGTCACCGACGACGGCGCCGAGACCGACCTCGACCTCGGCCACTACGAGCGCTTCACCTCGATGACGGCCGCGAAGATCAACAACACGACGGCCGGGCAGCATCTACGCGACGGTCATCGAGAAGGAGCGCCGCGGCGACTACCTCGGCAAGACCGTGCAGGTCATCCCCCACATCACCGACGAGATCAAGGAGTCGCATCCGCAACGTCGGCACCGACGCCGACGTCGTGATCGTCGAGATCGGCGGCACGGTCGGCGACATCGAGTCGCTGCCCTTCCTCGAGGCCATCCGCCAGTTCCGCCAGGAAGCCGGCCGCGGCAACGCGATCAACGTGCACCTGACGCTCGTGCCGTACATCGAGGCCGCCGACGAGCTGAAGACCAAGCCCACGCAGCACTCGGTCAAGGAGCTGCGCGCGATCGGCATCCAGCCCGACATCCTGCTCTGCCGCACCGACCGCGCGCTGCCCGAACGACGTGAAGCAGCAAGATCGCGCTCTTCTGCAACGTGCCGGTCGAGGCCGTCATCACGCCAAGGACGTGCCGTCGATCTACGAGGTGCCGCTCCACTTCGCGGCCGAGGGGCTCGACGAGATCCTGCTCGACCTGCTGTCGCTGCCCCACTACGACCGGGACCTGTCGAAGTGGGAGAGCCTCGTCAACCGCATCAAGAACCCGGCGGCCGAGGTGCGACGTCGCGATCGTCGGCAAGTACGTGGACTACGGCGACTCGTACAAGTCGCTCAACGAGGCGCTGGTGCACGGCGGGATCGCCAACAACGTCAAGGTCAAGCTCCACTACGTCGACGCCGAGACCCTCGAGGGCGACCAGTACCCCGAGGTCCTCTTCGGCGCCGACGCCATCCTCGTCCCGGGCGGCTTCGGCCGGCGCGGCGTCGAGGGCAAGATGCAGGCCATCCGCTACGCCCGCGAGAAGAAGGTCCCGTTCTTCGGCATCTGCCTGGGCCTGCAGATGGCGGTCATCGAGTACGCGCGCAACGTCGCCGGGCTCGAGGACGCCAACTCGACCGAGTTCGACGAGGAGCCCCGGCACAAGGTCATCTACAAGCTGCGCGACCTGATCGGCGTCGAGGCGCTCGGCGGAACGATGCGCCTCGGCGAGTACCCCTGCGAGCTGTCCCAGGGCTCGTTCGCGGCGCGCGCCTACGGCGACAACCGCGATCTGCGAGCGCCACCGCCACCGCTACGAGGTCAACCAGGAGTTCCTGCCGCGCCTGAAGGAGGCGGGGCTCTCGTTCACCGGAATGTCGCCCGACAACAAGTTCGTCGAGATCATCGAGCTGCACGAGGACCACCCGTGGTTCCTCGGCTGCCAGTTCCACCCGGAGTTGAAGTCGAAGCCCTTCGCCTGTCACCCGCTGTTCAAGGACTTCATCCGCGCGGCGCGAGCGCACCGCGCGGCCGCGAGCGAGGAGACGGCCGTTCCCGTCGCCCAGACGATCTCCGGGGAGCGCGCCTGAGCCCGACGCGGTGCCGTCTCGATCGCGCCGGGCTACACGGCCGGCGCGGGCGCCCCTCCCGTCTTCTTCGCCGGGCCGTGCGTGATCGAGTCGCGCGAGCACTCGCTCGCCATGGCGAAGAAGCTGAAGGCGATCGCCGAGGAGACCGGGGCGCGCATCGTCTTCAAGTCGAGCTACGACAAGGCCAACCGCTCCTCGAAGGACTCGTTCCGCGGCCCCGGGCTCGAGCAGGGCCTGGACATCCTCGCGGCGGTCAAGGACGCGACGGGGCTGCCCGTCATCTCGGACGTCCACGAGCCGGCGCAGGCGGCGGCCGCGGCGCGCGTCCTCGACGTCCTCCAGATCCCGGCGTTTCTCGCGCGCCAGACCGACCTGGTCGGCGCGATCGCGCGCACCGGCAAGCCGATCAACGTGAAGAAGGGCCAGTTCATGGCGCCCGACGACATGGCCCACGTCGTCGAGAAGTGCCGCGCCGAGGGCAACGAGAACATCCTGCTGTGCGAGCGGGGCTCGTCGTTCGGGTACCACAACCTCGTCGTCGACATGCGCGCCTTCCCGATGATGCAGGCGCTCGGCTACCCCGTCGTCTACGACGTGACGCACTCGCTGCAGCTTCCGGGCAGCGGCAAGGAGACGGGCGGCCTCAAGCAGTACGCGCCCATCCTCGCGCGCGCGGCGGCCGCGACGGGCTGCGTGGACGGATTCTTCATGGAGGTCCACGACGATCCCGACCGGGCCCTCTCGGACCGGTCGACGCAGCTCGACGTGAAGATGGTGGCGGGGTTGATCCGGTCGCTGCTGGACATCTGCGCGAGGGTCGGGAAGAGCTAGCGGACTCCCCCCGACCCCCGCCGGGCTGGCTACTTCGTCTTGGCAGGCTTCGCAGCGGGCTTCGCGTCCACCGCCGTCGCCGTCATCCGGTACTCGATCGTGACCTTCGCGCCGACCTTCAGGTCGCCCGTGATCTTCGTCGAGGCGTCGCGGGCGATCTCCCAGCGATCCTTGCCCTTCTGCACCGCAATCATCGAGTCGTTGACCTCGAGGACCGGCCCGGTGACCTGGTACGTCTTCGTCGCCGCCATTGCCGCCGAGGAGGCGAGCAGTCCCGCCAGAAGCAATCCCGCGATGCCCGATCGTGCTGGACGCATGGTGTGTCCTCCTTCTTGTCTGGCCGGGATCTTACTTCCGGAGCCGGTCGATCGCCGCCCGGTCGAAGGCCCCCGTCGCCTGGATCGTGATCAGCGGCTCGGCGGCCACCGGATAGCCCGCCTTCGCCCACGCCTCGAGGCCGCCCGCGAGCGGCCGGACCAGCTTGAACCCCCTGTCGATCAGCATGCGGGCCACACGGGCCGCTGAGGCTTCGTTGGGTCACGTGCAGTAGAGGATGATCTCCCGTTCCCGGGGCAGCTCCTGGAGCGCCTTGTCGAGGTTATAGACGTCGAGCACGGCGGCGCCCTGGATCCTGCGCGGATCGAGCGAGCGTCCCTTGTCGGTCCGCACGTCGAGCACGATCGGGTTCTGCCCCTCGTCCATCAGGCGCCACAGGTCGTCGACCGAGATCCGCGCCATCCGGAGCACCTTGTAGAAGCGCCGGCGCTGCCACCACTTGATCGCGATGAAGACGACCAGGCCGGCTCCGAGCAGCGCGAAGGCCGTGCTGCCGATCGACGCAAGGAAGGCGAGGACCCGGTCGATCGCGCGGTGGAAGACCATGCCTCCGACGACGCCCGTTCCGGCCCAGAGCAGGGCGCCGCCGCCGTCGTAGAGCAGGAACTGTCCGAAGGACGCCTTCGTCGCGCCCGCCATCGGCGGCGCCACGGTCGAGAAGCCGGGGATGAACTTGGCCACCAGCAGCGAAGGCATCCCCCAGCGCTCGAACACCGACTCGGTCTGGCGCACGCACGAGTCGGGCGACAGGGAGATCCGGCACAGGGTCCGCAGGATCCGGCTTCCCTGGGACCGGCCGAGCAGGTACCAGAGCGAGTCGGCGATCAGCGACGCCCCGACCGCGACGACGAGGATCTTCCACGACGACAGGTGGTCGTCCATCGACAACGCACCCGCCACGATCAGCACCGGGATCGCCGGAATGGGCGCGCCGAGCTGCTCGAGCAGCACGATCCCGAAGATCAGCGGCAGGCCGTAGGAGATGACGTACGCGGTCAGCTGTGCCATGTCGAGGCCGGATCATAGAGGATCCGGACACGGCTTAAGATACGCCCGTGAACCTCGAAGCGGCGCGTCGGGTCCTCGAGATCGAGGCGGACTCCGTCCGCCGCCAGATCGACAATCTCGGGCCGGCGTTCCAGGCGGCGATCGAGGCCATCGAGAAGTCCACCGGCCGTCTCTGCCTGACGGGGATCGGCAAGTCCGGTCTGATCGCCCAGAAAATCGCCGCCACCCTCGCCTCGACCGGAACGCCCGCCTACTTTCTCAATTCCGGCGAGGCGAGCCACGGTGACCTCGGCATGCTCATGCCGGGGGACGTCGTCCTCGCCCTGTCCTACTCGGGCGAGACTCCCGAGGTGGTGCGCCTGCTCGAGTTTGCGCGCTCCCGCAAGATCGGGTCGATCGCGATGACCGGCGTGCCGGGCTCCTCGGTCTCGCGGGCGGCGGAATGGACCATCTCCGTCGCGATTCCACGGGAAGCCTGCCCGCTGAACCTCGCGCCCACGGCGTCGACGACGGCGATGCTCGCGATGGGCGACGCCCTGGCGCTCTCGATCTCGGAACGGCGGGGATTCAAGGCCGAGGACTTCGCCGCGCTGCATCCGGCCGGCAGTCTCGGCCGGCGATTCCTGAAGGTCCGCGACCTCATGCGGACCGGCGATCGCGTCCCCCGCGTGGGCGCGGCCGCGCCGATGACCGAGGCCCTCCACGAGATGTCGCGCAAGATGATGGGAGTGACCGCGGTCGTCGACGCCGCCGGCCGCCTGACCGGCGTGATCTCCGACGGCGACCTGCGCCGGCTGCTCGAGAAGGACCCGGGCGACCTCCAGAAGACGGCCGGCGACTGCGCACGGCCGAACCCGCGCACGATGGGCGCCGAGGAGTTCGCCTCCGCGGCCCTCGACCTGATGCGGGCCAACCGGATCACCTCGATCTTCGTTCCCGGCGAGGGCGGCCGCCTGGAGGGCGCCCTCCACATGCACGATCTGCTCGCAGCGGGCCTGGCCTAGATGGCGACGGCGCGCCGGGGACCCGCGAGGGCGAAGATCCGCGCCCTCTTTCTCGACGTCGACGGCGTCCTGACCGACGGGCGGATCTACCTCGACGGGCGCGGCAACGAGCTGAAGGTCTTCAACACCAAGGACGGCCACGGGCTGCGCAAGGCCGCGGCCGCCGGAATCGCCATCTGCTGGATCTCCGGCCGCTCATCCCCCGCCACGGCCCGGCGGGCACGCGAGCTCGGGGTGCGGCTCTGCTACCAGGGCGTGGGGGACAAGCGCGCGCGCCTCGAGGCGGTGCGGCGAAAGCTCGGCCTCGCGCGCGCCGAGACCGCCGCGATCGGCGACGACGAGCCGGACATCCCGATGTTCGAGGCGACGGGCTTCTCCGCCTGCCCCGCCGACGCCGTCACGGCCGCGCGCCGCGCCGCGGACGTGGTGCTCAAGAGCAGGGGCGGGGACGGCGCGGTGAGAGAGCTGGTGGAGCTGATCCTGAAGAGGAACGGGGCCAGTCGAGCGCCCCGCTCCTAGCCGAGGGACGCGGGCGGCGCGTCCCGCTTCCGGAAGATCCAGGCCACTCCGACCCCCAGCAGGTAGAGCCCCATCATCGGGAAGGCGAACACGCACTGCGTGGCGATGTCGGGCGTGGGCGTGATCACGGCGGCGACGATGAAGATGATCAGCACCGCGTACTTGAACTTGGCCAGCAGCCAGCGTTCGGAGACGATCCCCAGCCGCGCGAGGAAGAACACCAGGATCGGCATCTCGAAGCACAGCCCGAGGCCGAGGATGAGCTTGGTCGCCAGGGACACGTATTCGTTGATCGTGATGACCGCCTGGAAGTTCTTGCCCATGCCGATCAGGAACCCGACGACGAGCGGGAAGGCCTCGTAGTAGGCGAACGCGCACCCGGAGAGGAAGAAGAAAGCCCCGAAGCCGACGAACGGCAGGATCCACTTCTTCTCGCGGCGGTAGAGCGCGGGCGAGATGAAGAGCCAGACCTGCCAGATCAGGACGGGCGACGCGATCAGTGTTCCCGCGAGCAGCGCCACGCGGAAGTACATGAGGAAGGGCTCGGTGAGCGTCGTGTACGCCAGATTCTGGCCCGGCGGAAGCACGCGCCGGATCGGCCGCGCCAGGAACTCGAAGAGCTCCGGGGCCCAGTTCCAGGCCAGCAGGAAGCTGGTGAACACCGCGATGATCGAGACCACCAGCCGCTTGCGCAGCTCCTCGAGGTGGTCGAAGAACCCCATCCGGGGAAGCTCCTCCTCCGCGGACCCGGCCGGCTGGCCGGCCTTGCCGTCGATGAGGTCCCGGGGGTTGAAGCTCAAGCGGGACGGGTCGGGTTCGCGGGATCGGCCCGGGGCACGGAGGTCTCCGAGGGGATCACGGCGGAGGGCAGCTCGGCGATCGAGCTTTTCACCTCGGTCACCTGAGCCTTCACGGACGCCGCTTCCTGCTTGCCCTGCTCGATCTCGCTCTCGATCGTCTTCTTCAAATCGTCCGAAGCCTTCTTGAACTCGGCGAGGCCCTTGCCCAGAGACTTGCCGATCTCGGGCAGCTTCTTGGGCCCGAAGACCAGAAGGGCCACGACAAAAATCAGGATCAATTCGGGCATTCCGATGGAACCCAGCATGTTCTTTCCCCCGAGAAGGCGATTTTACGCCGCCTTTGCCGAAGTCCGCAGAGACTTTAGACGACCGGCGTGCCAGAATGTTGAGCCTGGGAGGGAGCCCTTGAGCCTACCGAAGTCCCGTTTTCTGCTTGCGCTCGCTTTGATCGGAGGAGCCACCCTGGCCGGCGGGGTCTTCGCCGGCAAGCTCCACGCCACCCCGGAGCGCGAGGCCCCCTCGCTCGACGAATACGCCGACATCCTGACCACCCTGTCCGACTGGGCGCCCGAACCCATCGCCGCGGACAAGATCGTCTACGCCTCGATCCACGGCATGCTCGCCCGGCTCGATCCGCACACCGCCTTTCTCGAGCCCGACGAGTTCTCGGCGATGAAGGAAAAGCAGCACGGGTCCTTCTACGGCCTCGGCATCCAGATCCAGAAGCGGATGGGCAAGATCACGGTCATCGCCCCGATCGAGGGCACGCCCGCCTACCGGATGGGCATCCGCTCGGGCGACATCATCACGCACATCGGCACCGAGGAGCTCAAGGAAGACATCACGACCGACGACGTCGTGCGCAAGCTGCGCGGGCCCAAGGGGACGACGGTCAACATCACGATCCGGCGCGTGGGCTTCCCCGAGCCGATCGCCCTGACGATCACGCGGGCCGAGGTGCCGACCCGGTCGGTGCGTTACGCCTTCATGCTCGAGCCGGGCGTCGGCTACATCATGCTCTCCGACTTCACGCACACCTCGAGCAAGGAGCTCTACGAGGCCATCGAGAAGCTCGAGAAGCAGGGCATGAAGAAGCTGCTGTTCGACCTGCGCGGCGATCCGGGCGGCGTCCTCGAGCAGGCGGTCGACGTCACGGACGTGTTCGTGCCGAAGGGCTCGATGGTCGTGTACACGAAGGGCCGCACCGCCTCCTCGGCCCAGGAGTACTTCGCTCCGGGCGACGGCCCGCACTTCGACGCGCCGCTCGTCGTCCTCGTCAACCGCGGCTCGGCGTCGGCCTCGGAGATCGTGGCCGGGGCAATCCAGGACCACGACCGCGGCCTGATCGTCGGCCAGCGCACGTGGGGCAAGGGCCTCGTCCAGAGCGTCTACACGCTGTCCTACGGCGCCGGCCTGGCGCTGACGACCGCGCGGTACTACACGCCTTCGGGCCGCTGGATCCAGAGGGATTACAGCGACCTGCTCGCCTACGTGAACCCCGGCGACCCGGACTCGGCGGCCGAGACCGGCGAGGAAGCCCCGCACCCGACCGCCGAAAGCGCCGTCTTCTACACCGATGCCGGTCGCCCCGTGTACGCCCAGGGCGGCATCACGCCCGACGTCATCGTCAAGAACGACCGGGACTCGAAGCTGCTCCAGCAGCTGCTCGCGCGCTACGCGTTCTTCAACTACGCCGTCGACTGGCTCTCCCGCCACCCCAACGCCACGATCGACTTCGAAGTCACGCCGGAGATCCGCGACGACTTCTTCCAGTTCGTCGAGAAGTCCGCCAAGTACTCGACGGCCGAGGAGCTCAAGAAGGCGTACGCCGACGACCCGAACCGCAGCCTCGTCGACCTCGCGATGAAGATCGAGGTCGTCAACGCCAAGTTCGGCCCGGAAGCCGGCCGCAAGGTCTTCGTCTCGGGCGACCCCCAGATCCAGAAGGCCCTGACCGAGTTCGGCGAAGCCTCGCGCATCGCCTCGCTGCCCAAGAAGAAGCGCGAAGTCGCCGTCAAAGCCGGGAAGTAACCGTCGCCTTCGCTCCGCGGTCGGGTCTGCGCCTTCGGCGCACCGGCGAACGGCTCGCCCGGATGCGGGCTCGACCGTTCGCCTGACCCGCTCGCTCCGCTGCGGCTCCCGCATCGCAAACCTCCTCCCTCCCTTCGGTCGGGAGACTATTTGCGATGCGAACGAATCGAGCTACGGTGGCGAGTCGTTTAGCGGAATTGAAGCACGCCCTTCGGGGTCTCCAGGAGGGCCGTGAGAGCTGCAATGGGCCCGCGGCGCACGGATAGCGGAAGGCCCAGGAGGGCGAGAGCCTTCTGAGCTCGTTGGGGCTCCAGGTGCTCGGCCTGCAGGTCCTTCAGGATTGTGCCCCGCGGCGCCGAGAGTGCGGGATGAGGCGTCTGGCCCCAGTCGATCAGGAACGGCACGACACCGCCCTCCACGACGACCCGAGGGTCCGTAAAGCGCCACGACAGCCGCTGTCCCTCCGCCGTCTCCCGGCTACCCGCCGCGATCTCGCCCGAGCGTCACTCCGGCGGCCGCCGCCCGCGCCACGACCCCTTCCAGTCCCTCAGCCCGCGCCGCCCACGCCACCAGCCGCGGCGCCGTCAGCGTGTCGATCCCGAACCACCGGGGCCGGTGAGGAGCAGGCGCCTCCGTGTCCGGGCCGACGATCTCCAAGTAGGAAGCCGACCCGAGGGCCATCAGGAAGTTGCGCGTCCCCTCGCTCGGATGCCGCCCCCCGGCAGCCGCCCGAACCCCGATCCGCGCCTCGAGCGCATCCACCGCGGCCTCCAGCTCCGGCGCCGCATAGACCAGGTGGTCAAGGCGCGCCAGCACGCTCACTCCCATCCCCGGATTATCCCCAGAACACGCATTCGGCCACGCAGGCTCTACCGCTCGCATCGCAAATAGTCTCCCGACCGAAGGGAGGGAGGAGGTTTGCGATGCGGGAGCCCGCAGCGGTCGCGCACCAGCGCGATCCGCGAGGAGCGACGTGAGGCGACGGCACAAAAAAATTGCCCCGCCTGGAAAGCGGGGCAAAGGTTTCTCGGGGAGCTCCCCCGCGTACTCGCGACTTAGTTGGTGCCGTTGACGACCACGGCCTTGCGGCGGCCGATCTCCGATCGGTTGCCCAGGTTGTCCAGCACGTAGACGACCACGTCGTGCGCCGTGTTCGACAGGCGGGTCGTGTCGAGGATGTAGGAGAACCCGACGTTCCCGAACGGAACGCGCGGGTCGTTGAGCGGAACATCGGGGCGATAGAGGCCGTAGACGGCGTTGCCAGCGAACTGCCCGTCCACGTCCACCCCGACCGACTGGACGCCCTGGAGGTCGTACGCCCATCCGAAGACCTCGAACTGGCCCTCGATGAAGTCGTAGTTCGAGGGCGTGTCGATGTAGCCGAAGGCCGGCTGGTCGCCGTCGAGCTGGTCGCAGAGGATGTCCACGGACATCGCGCCGAACTGGGTGGCCGTCTCTTCCGTGTCGCCCGCGCGAATGGCCAGGGTGTGGTTGCCCGGGTTGGTGAAGCCGACGAGCTTCGTGTTCGCGCCATTGGTGCCCGTGCCGGTCGGGATGTAGACCGCGATGGAACCGGACGGATCGGCCGAGAGCCGCAGGAGCTCGAACGTGAAGGAAAAGCCCGCGTCGTCCGCGTTGACGTAGCCCGGGTAGTTGCGCGCCACGTCGGTCCGGCTGATGCCGTAGCAGTTGGTCAGGGCCTGTCCAAGCTGGATGCAATTGGCGCGCGTGTTCGCGATGATCTGCCCGTCGAGCAGCAGCTCCACGTAAGACACGCCGCCGGCTTCGAGGCGCGAGCCCACGTCGAGGGCCCAGCCGTTGACGATGTTGAAGAAGGCATGGGGAATGCAGGTCTCCGGGGTGCAGGGCGAGGGGAAGACGCCCGAGTTGTTCAGCGTCTCGCAGATCAGGGACGACTCGTCGAGCGGGAAGTCCACGACGCCGAAAGGCGCGAGGTTCTGCCCGTTGTTGATCACCTGGACGGTTCGCGTGCCGAGCTCCCGCGACGCGCCCTCGTTGTCGTAGGCGCGCACGGAAAGCAGGTGGACGCCGTTGAGCAGGGCCGTCATGTCGATGTTCGCCGAAAAGCCGGTGTAAAGGGAATTCGGCACGTCCGGGAACGCCGCCCGGACGTCCGGGCGCGCCGAGCCGTAGACCGCCGAAGAGAGCTGGTCGCGACCGAAGGCCCGGGCGACGATCTGGCCGTCGATCAGGAAGTCGATGCGCGCGATCTCGACGTCGTCGATCGCCCAGCCGACGACCGGAAAGGAGCCGTTCGCGCCCGTCGTTCCGGCCGCGCCGGGGATGTCGATGTAGCCGAAGGGCGCCTGGTTGGTCGTGTTGTCGACGACCACGTTGACGGTGGCGATGATCGACTGCGTCAGGCCGTCGGATTCCGTCACGCGGATCGAGACGGTGTGCGGCCCGTCGGCGAAGTTGCTGGCGAGAAAGGCGGTCAGGAAGCCGGGCTGCGACGTCGGGCTGCCCGCGTAGGTCGGGAAGACCTGCGAGGACGTCCACGCGCGGCAGGTTCATCTGCGCGCCGTTGACGAGGACGCCGTCGACGAGCAGGTCGATGTTGCTCAATGCCTGCTGGTCGAGAACGAACCCGCCGACCCGCACGATCCCCGAGACGGTCTGGCCGTCCCGCGGGGTATCGATCGCTCCGAACGGCTGGGCGCTGGCGCCACGAGCCAAGAAACAAGCAGTTGCTGCCACGAGCGCCAGAATCCTGAGCGCCTTCCTGTCCATGCGCATTTCCTCCCGAAAATTTAAGATGAGGATGCGGAATATAGCCCAAAAAGTCAAGCAGTGTCCTCGCTTCGCCTCATTTTTTTAGGCAAATGACGACCTGAAATGCTAAAACTCAGTGATGATCCCTGCGACCGGACCCGGCGGCCTCGGAACGGATGTGTGCGCAGGCCGCCGGATCGGTCCGGGCGCGTGACGCCGGTCACCCGATGAAGCGCCTGCTGTCCTCGCGCAAGTTCCAGGCGGCGGCATCCATCGTGCTGGCGCTCGGGCTCTTCGCTTTCTTCCTCTCCCGGGTCCCGTTGACCGACATCGCCCGGCAGATTGCGGCGGCCTCCCCGGCCTGGCTGGCCGTGACCATCCTCATCTCGCTGACGACGTTTCTGCTGCGGACAGTCCGGTGGACCTGGATCCTGCGCCCGGTCGGACGCGTGCCCTTCTTCCCGGCATTCCGGGCCACGGCCATCGGCTTTGCCGCCAACACCGTGCTCCCGGCCCGCGCCGGGGAGATCCTGCGCCCCGCCATCCTCGCGCGCGAGCAAGGCCTGCCCTTCCCCGCCCTGCTCGCCTCGATCGTCTTCGAGCGCATCCTCGACGCCATGTCGCAGCTGTTCTATCTCGGCGTGGCACTGGCCCTCGCCCCCGCCGAGGGCGCCATGGGGGACTTCGCCTCGGGCCGGATCCGCTGGGTCGTCGCGGGGATCGCCGCCGTGGCGATCGGCGTGGCGCTCTTCGCCGTCCTGTGGCGCGCGGCGACCGAGCGGTTCCTCGAGCGGGTCTTTCTCCTGCTGCCGGGCCGCTTCCGCGACGTCGCGCGCCGCATCGCGCACACGTTCCTCGACGGTTTCGCCTCCCTGAAGACGCCGCGCCTCGCGCTCGCCGTCGGCGCGACGTCGCTCTTCATGTGGCTCGTCATCAACGTGCAGATCTGGTGCGTCATGCGCGCGTTCGGCCTCGACCTGCCGCTCACGGCGGCCTTCGTCGTGACGAGCGCCGCCGTCCTCGGGCTGGCGGTCCCGACGCCCGGGGGCGTGGGCGGCTACCACGCGGCGGTCCAGTTCGCGCTGACCACGTTCTTCCACGTTCCGCTCGCGGCCGCGACCGGCGTGGCGCTGCTGGCCCACGCCATCTCCTTCGTGCCCATCTCGCTGATCGGATTCGCGCTGTTTGCCGCGAGCCCGATGCGCAAGCGGGGGCTCCAGGAGCTGTCCGCGCAGCCGCCCGCCTGACGGGCCGCATTCCGCGATAATGTGGGCTCGTGAAGTGCCCCTTCTGCGCGGCCGTGGACGACCGGGTCGTGGACTCGCGCGAAAGCCGCGAGGGCGAGGTGATCCGGCGGCGGCGGGAGTGCACGGGCTGCGGGCGGCGGTTCACCTCCTACGAAACGATCGAGGAGATCCCGTACATGGTCGTCAAGAACGACGGCCGCCGCGAGCGCTTCGACCGCAACAAGCTGCGCACGGGCCTGGTCAAGGCCTGCGAGAAGCGGCCGGTCCCGCCGACCGAGCTCGACCGCATCGTCGACGAGGTCGAGTCCCTGCTCCACGACTCCGAGGAGCGCGAGATCGCCACGTCCCGGATCGGCGCCATCGTGATGGAGCGCATCCGCGAGCTCGACAAGGTCGCCTACGTCCGCTTCGCCTCCGTCTACCGGAAGTTCGAGGACGTGGACGAGTTCCTGAACGAGCTGAAGACGCTGATCGGACGCGGCGAAAAAGAGAAGGTGTCGTCCTGACGCCGGCGCGGTCATGGTGAAGCGCACCGCCCGGTTCTACGGGCCGATCATCGAGCTCTCGCGGCTCCAGAGCGAGCTGAATCGCCTTTTCGCGGCCTTCGTCGAAACCAACGACAAGGGCGGCACGCCCGCATCCTCCTGGGATCCCAACGTGGACGTCGTGGACGACGGCGAGGTGATCCGGATCCTCGTCGAGCTGCCCGGGGTCGAGGCCGACGACGTCAAGGTCTCGATCCGCGGCCGCGTGGTCATGATCCGCGGCACCAAGAAGGGGCGCATCCGCACCAAGGAAGGGATGCGGTTCTTCTGCATGGAGCGCTACTTCGGCGGCTTCCTGAAGTCGGTCGCGATCCCGCGCCCGGTCAACTCGCACCACGCGAAGACGCGCATGAAGAACGGCCTGCTCGAGGTGATCCTGCCGCGCGTCCCGGATCTGCGCGAGAAGGAAATCGAGATCCCCGTGCGGCCCGAGCCCGAGGAGTAGCGGGAGACACGATGGGCGAGTTCGAAGACAAGGAAGTCGCGACCGACCGCGACGCCGATCTGCCGATCCCGGACATCCTGCCGGTCCTGCCGCTCAAGGACGTCGTCGTCTTCCCGTACATCATCCTGCCGCTCTCGGTCTCGCGCGAGAAGTCCATCAACGCCGTCGACGCCGCGCTCGCGGAACAGCGCATCATCATGCTCGTCGCCCAGAAGGACGGGCAGAACGACACGCCGCGCCCCGACGAGCTCTACACGGTCGGCACCGTCGCCGCGATCATGCGCATGCTGAAGCTGCCCGACGGGCGCATCCGCCTCCTGGTGCAGGGGCTCTCGCGGGCGCGCCTGGACTCCGTTCTCGCCGAGGAGCCGTACCTCAAGGCCAAGATCACGCGCCTCGAGGAGTCGCCCTCGCCCGAGGAGCTGCCGCCCGAGCACGAGGCGCTCCTGCGCAGCGTCAAGCAGAACCTCGAGAAGTCCGTCTCGCTCGGCAAGAACATCTCCCCCGAGGTCATGGTCATCGCCGGCAACCTCGACGATCCGGCGCGGCTGGCCGATCTGGCCGCGTCGAACCTGGACCTGAAGCTCGAGGACGCGCAGAAGATCCTGGAGTCGACCGACCCGATCGAGCGCCTGCGCCTGGTCAACGACAGCCTGGCCAAGGAGATCACCGTGCTGACGATGCAGCAGGAGATCTCCACCCAGGCGCGCGGCGAGATGGACAAGTCGCAGCGCGAGTACTACCTGCGCCAGCAGCTGAAGGCGATCCAGCAGGAGCTCGGCGAGGGCGAGGAGATCTCCGAGGAGATCGACGCCTACCGCAAGATCATCGCCGACAAGAAGATCCCGCAGGAAGCGGCGACCGAGATCGAGAAGCAGATCAAGCGGCTCGAGCGCAGCCACCCCGACTCCGCCGAGACGGCGATCATCCGCACCTACCTCGACTGGATGACGGGGCTGCCGTGGAGCAACGCCTCCGAGGACTCCAAGGACATCGAGCGCGCGCGCAAGATCCTCGACGAGGACCACTACGACATCGAGAAGATCAAGGAGCGCATCCTCGAGTTCCTGGCCGTCCACGCCCTGAAGCAGAGCCTGAAGGGCCCGATCCTCTGCTTCGTCGGCCCGCCGGGCGTCGGCAAGACCTCGCTCGGCCGCTCGATCGCGCGCGCCCTCGACCGCAAGTTCGTGCGCCTCTCGCTCGGCGGCGTCCGCGACGAGGCCGAGATCCGCGGCCACCGGCGCACCTACGTCGGCGCGATGCCCGGGCGCATCATCCAGGGCATCCACCAGGCCGGCACCTCGAACCCGGTCTTCATGATGGACGAGATCGACAAGATCGGCGCGGACTACCGCGGCGACCCGTCGTCCGCGCTGCTCGAGGTGCTCGACCCGGAGCAGAACTTCTCCTTCCGCGACCACTACCTCTCGGTGCCGTACGACCTCTCGAAGGTCCTCTTCATCGCGACGGCCAACGTGCTCGACCCGATCCAGCCGGCGTTCCTCGACCGCATGGAGGTCATCCGCCTCTCCGGCTACACGGTCGAGGAGAAGAAGGCGATCGCGCGCCGCCACCTCATCCCCAAGCAGATGGAGGAGAACGGCGTCACCGAGGCGAACATCGAGTTCACCGACAGCGGGATCGAGAAGATCATCGAGGGGTACACGCGGGAGGCCGGGCTGCGCAACCTCGAGCGCGAGATCGGCGCGCTCTGCCGCAAGGTCGCCGTTTCCGTCGCCAAGGGCGAGCAGCGGCGGTACCGGATCGGCGCGGCGTCCCTCGAGAAGATGCTCGGGCCCGTCAAGCACTTCCGCGACGAGCTGCTCAAGAACGACCAGGTCGGCGTCGCCACCGGGCTCGCCTGGACGTCGGTCGGCGGCGACATCCTGTTCATCGAGGCGCTCGCCGTGCGCGGCAAGGGCGGCCTGCGCCTCACCGGTCAGCTCGGCGACGTCATGAAGGAATCGGCGCAGGCGGCGATGTCCTACGCGCGGGCGCACGCCTCGGAGCTCAAGATCCCGCACGACTTCTTCGAGACGCACGACGTGCACGTCCACGTGCCCGAGGGCGCGATCCCGAAGGACGGCCCGTCGGCCGGCATCACGATGGCGACCGCCATGATCTCGGCCTTCACGCAGCGCAAGGCGCGCCGCGACGTGGCGATGACCGGCGAGATCACGCTGCGCGGCGAGGTGCTGCCGATCGGCGGCGTCAAGGAGAAGGTCCTCGCGGCCCGCGCGGCGAAGATCACCACGATCGTCCTGCCGAAGATGAACCGCCGCGACATCACGCAGATCACGCCGCGGATCCTGCACGGCCTGACCTTCCGCTACGTCGAGAGCATGGACGAGGTCCTCGCGATCGCCCTGCTGCCGCAGGATCCCGAAACCGGCGCGCCCGAGGCGACCGACGCCCCGCCGCCCGAAGCGCCGGGACGCGAGATCCCGGTCACGGCCCCCGGCCCACGGAAAGCGCCGCCCGCGCCGCGCGCGTGAAGGCCGAAGACCGCTTCGTCGAAAAGCTGCGCGCCCTTCTGCCCGCCGGCGGCGCGGTCCTCGGCCCCGGAGACGACGCGGCCCTCGTCCGGAGCGCGGAAGGCCTGCTCGCCGCCACGACGGACCTGCTCGTCGAAGGCGTGGACTTTCTCCCGGGCGAAGACCCCGAGCGCCTGGGCCGGCGCGCGGCCGCCGTGAACCTCTCGGACCTCGCCGCGATGGGCGCCCTGCCCGAGTTCTTCCTGCTCTCGATCGGTTTTCCGCCCGGGAAGGGCGAGGACTATCCGCTCGCGATCGCCCGCGGCGCGATCGCCCGCGCCGGAGAATTCGGCGCGCACCTGGTGGGCGGCGATCTGTCCGCGGCGCCGCAGACCGTGATCTCGGTGGCGCTCTGGGGAAGGCCGGCGGGGGCTCCCCTCACCCGCTCCGGCGCGTCGCCGGGCGACGGCGTGTACGTCTCGGGCCACCCCGGGCAGGCGGCCGCCGGCCTGCGGCTCGCCCGCGCGCGCGTCGCGGGCGTCGCGCCGGAAGAGGAGCGGATCCTGCGCGACGCCTTTCACGATCCGGTGCCCCGCGTCGCCCTCGGCGCGGAGCTCGCGCGTCACGGGCTGGCCTCGGCGGCGATCGACGTGTCCGACGGGCTCGGGATCGACGCCGGGCGGCTCGCGCGGGCGTCGGGAGTGCGCCTCGTGCTCGAGAGGGATGCGCTCCCCGCCTCCGCGGCCCTGCGGTCCTTCGCGTCGCGGACGGGGCTCGATCCCCTCGATCTCGTGCTCGGCGGCGGCGACGACTACGAGCTGCTCTTCACGGTTCCCGCCGCGGCGCAGGAGCGCCTTGAGCGGCACGCCGGCGGCTTTCGGCGTGCCCGTCACGCGCATCGGCCGCGCCGAGAACGGCGCCGGCGCGGTGCTGTCGGACGGCGGGGCCTTGCGCGACGTCGCCGATTTCGGACACGATCACCTCGAAACCCCACGATGAGCGATCCTCCGGCTTCCGGAACCGGCCCGAACCGCAAGCGGCACAAGTCGCTCAAGCGGCGCCGGCTGCAGCTGATCGTCGAGCTGATGGGCCGGGCCGAGGCGCCCGAGCGCGTCGCCGCCGCGGTCGCCCTCGGCGTGGGCGTCGGGCTCTCGCCGTTCATCGGCTTCCACTTCATCCTCGCGATCCTGCTCGCCTTTCTCCTGCGGCTGAACAAGCTGGACACCGTTCTCGGCTCGTTCGCCGGCAACCCGTGGACGCTGCCCCCGATCTACGCGATGGGTTACCGCATCGGACGCGCCGTGCTCGGGTATCCGCCGGCCTTCGTTCCGCCGCTCCAGTGGGAGCGGATCCTCCACCACGACTTCTGGCTCGCGTTCCGCGGACCCGCGTTCCGGCCCCGTCTCGCGTCGTTTCTCGTCGGGACGACGATCCTCGCGCTGGCGGCGGGGGCCGCCACGTACCTGCTCGCGCGCGGCTTTCTGAAGCTCTACCACCGCCGGCACCCGCGCGTGGCCGCCCGCGCCGCTCGCCGGCGCGAGCTGGCCTCGCACCCGGCGATTCCGTTCGAGCCGCCCGCCCCGCTCGAGCCACCGGTCCCTCTCGAGAAGGACCCGATTCGACCCGACGACCGCGTGCACTAGAGACCGCCGGGCGCCTCGGGCGACGCGCCCTCGAGCTCCTTCAGCTTCTCGATGCGCCGGCTTGTGTCGGGGCGCCAGTCGCAGGGCCTCGCGCACCTGCGCGACGGCCTCCTCGCGACGGCCTGCGGCGGCGAGCCAGTCCGCATAGCCCAGCCGCGAGGGCAGGGATCCCGGATCGATCGCGAGCGCCCGCCGCCAGGCATGGAGCGTCGCCGGGCGCCCCGCGGCGGCGTAGAGCAGCGCCATCCTGTAGGCGAGCGGAAGCGACTGCGGATTGTGGCGCAGACCCTGGCGGTACGCGTCCTCGGCGCCGGCGCGATCGCCGCGGTCCTCGCGCACGAGGCCGACGCCGAACCACCCGTTCTCGTACGACGGGACCAGCCGGAGGGACTCGGCGTAGGAGCGCTCGGAATCCTCGAGCCGTCCGAGACTCCGCTCGACGCGCCCCTTGCCCGCCCAGGCGTCCCAGTACCCCGGATAGATCTGCGTGGCGCGCGTGTAGTGCTCGAGCGCCGCCTCCGGACGATGCTTTTCCGCCGACATGTAGGCGAAGTCGTAGTGGGCCTTGGCGCTCGCCGGCGAAACGCGGACCATGTTCGTGAAGAGCGCCTCGTCGCTCGACCAGACGGGATTGCGCACGAGGGTCCGCGCCGCGAAGAGCAGGGCGACCGCCGCCAGCGCGCCGGCCCGTCGCCGCGACAGCGACGCGAGATCCGGGGCGCGGCCGACGATCCACGAAGCGGCGATCAGGCAGAAGCCCGCCGAGGGCAGGTAGGCCAGGCGCTCGGCGAAGATCGTCCCGGTCGGAAAGAGCAGGTTCGAGGTCGGCAACGAGGCGATGCAGAGGAAGAGAAAACCGAGGGCCGCCGGCGAGCGGTCGCGCAGGCGCCAGAGCGCCAGGGCGACGAGCGCGGCGACCAGGACCGGGGCCGCCCAGAAGAGGACCTCGCGCGGGGTCAGCATCCGGATGGACCAGGCCGATTCGTCCGCGGAAAGGCGCACGGGGACGGCCATCCTCCAGAGATAGCGCAGGAAAATCGAGCACGCGTTCGCGCCACGGGCCCATGGCGAGAGCGGCGCGAGCGGGTTCTCCACCTCGAAGAACCCGGTGGCGCTCGCCTTGATCGCTCCGCCGAGCACGAGCGTGCGCAGACGGAACACTCCCACGAGAATCGCCGCCGCGCAGACGTAGATCGGCGAGCCTCGCCGCAGGGCGGCGGCGCATCGCGACCACAACCCGCCTTCCGCGCGCCAGGCGAGCAGCAGGAAGAGCAGCGCGGGCGCCACGGCCGCGCTTTCCTTGGTGAGATTGGCCAGCAGGTAGAGCACGAGAGCACCGACGAGCGCGAGTCGGCGGCTCCCCCTCCCTTCGATCCCGCGGAGGGACAGCAGGAGGAACCCGAGAACCAGCGCCGCCGCCTGGGTCTCTCCCCGGCCGACGATGCTGGTCACGGCCTCGGCGTGGATCGGATGCGCGGCGAAGAGCAGCGCCGCACCGATGGCCGTTGGCGGCGGCAGGTCGATCCGCAGCAGCAGCCGCGCGAGGAGCAGGGTGACGAGGACGTGCAGGAGAAGATTCACGACGTGGAACGGGACGGGGTCTGCGCCGTGGATCCACCACTGCGCCGCGAAGGAGAGCAGCAGGGCCGGCCGGTATGCGGTGCCCGTGCCGCGCTTGCCGCCGAAATACTGCGTGGTGAGGATCTCGTCGACCCGTTGCGGCGAGCGGATGCGCAGGTTGTCGCGCACGATGGCCTTGTCGTCGTAGACGAACGCGCCCGTCAGGCCGTTGACGTAGGCGAGAACGCACGCCCCCGCGAGCAGCAACGCGGTGGAAACCCGGAGCCGACCCGCGCTCACCGGATCTGGTACAGGTCGTTCCGGATGCGGCAGCCGGTCGGCGTCATCGCGAGCCCGCCGTCGGCGGTTTCCTTCAGGGAGCGCGGCATCGCCTCCCCGATCTTCACCATCGCCTCGACGACTTCGTCCATCGGGATCACGCTCTCCACGCCCGCGAGCGCCGTCTGGGCGCCGGTCACCGCGAGCATCGCCGTGAAACCGTTGCGCACGACGCAGGGCACTTCGACGAGCCCGGCGACCGGATCGCACGCCAGGCCCAGGGTGTTCTGCAGCGTCAGCGCCGCCGCATGCACCGACATCGCCGGCGTGCCGCCCAGCAGGAACGCGAGCGCGCCGGCCGCCATCGCGGCGCCGACGCCCTGCTCGGCCTGGCAGCCTCCCGCCGCACCCGACAGCTCGGCCTTGGCGGCGACGAGCGCGCCGAATCCGCCGGCGACGACGAGGCCGCGGGTCGTGAACGCGTCGTCGAAGCCGCGCTCCTCCGCGATGGCCAGCAGCGTGCCCGGCACCATCCCGGCCGCCCCGGCCGTCGGCGCCGCGACGATGATGCCCATGCGCGAGTTCTCCTCGAGCACCGCGATCGAGTAGGCGATGCACTTCGCGACGAGGCGTCCGCCGGCGATGTCGCCTTCGCGCGTGAAGTCCATGACCTTCTTCGCGTCGCCGCCGACGAGCCCCGAGAAGGATTTGCCGCCCGCGAGTCCCCGCCGGACGGAATCCTTCATGATCGCCCAGCGCTCGAGAAACGTCTGGAAGATGCGCTCGGTCGAGAGCTCCCGTTCGGCGGACTCCTCCGCGAGGAAGATCTCGTCGAGAGGGCGCCCGGTCGTGGACGCGATCTGGAGCAGTTCCGCGAAGCTGTTCAGGGCCATTGGAGTCTCCTGCAATCTCTAGGTGATGGGCGCGCCGCCGGCCACGCGGTCGAGCACGTGGACGCGGTGGACGCCCGGCATCTGTTTCAGGGCCGCAACGTCGTCGGGGGGCAGCGGCGCGTCGAGGTCGATCCGCATGAAGGCCTCGTCGCCCTTGCCGCGGCGCAGGACTTCCATCGAGGCGATGTTGACGCCGCGCCGGCCGATGATCTCCGAGGCGCGCATGACCATTCCCGGGCGGTCCTCGTAGAAGAGGAGCAGGCACGGGTCCTTGGCCGAGAGCGACACCGGGAAACCGTCGACCTCGCGGATCTCGATCATCCCGCCGCCGATCGAGGCGCCGAGGATCGAGATGGTGCGGGTCCGGCCCTTCAGGTGGATCGCGACGCTGTTCGGGTGCGCCTCGGGGCCCATGTTCTTCGGCTTGAGCGCGTAGAGAAAGCCCTGCGCCTTCGCGATGTCGAGGGCGTCCTTCAGGCGGGCGTCGTCGACCTCCATCCCGAGCGCGCCCGCGACGAGCGCCCGGTCGGTGCCGTGCCCGCGCATCGTCTTGGCGAACGCCGAGTGAAGCTCGAAGCGCGCCTCCACGGGCTCCTCTTCGAGCAGGGCCCGGGCCACGCGCGACAGGCGGCAGGCGCCCGCGGTGTGCGAGGACGACGGGCCGACCATGACGGGCCCGACGATGTCGAGCAGCGAAATCACGGGCGCAAGTATAGGTTGGGCCGCGACCGCGGATTCTAGGGGCCCGGCCCCTTGCGCCGGTCCGGCACCCTGAGCTCCCGGATCAGATACAGCAGCGCCTGCCGCGACAGCCCCAGGTTGCGCGCGGCGCGGCTGCGGTTGCCGCCGGTGCGGTCGAGGGCGTCGGTGATCAGGTCGCGGCGGTGCGCGTCCACGCTCGCGCGGTAGTCGCCCGGGGACGCCTCGGCGCGGCGCGCGCCGCGCACGGAGTCGGGCAGGAGCGCGACCGTGACGAGGCCGTTGCCCTCGCAGAGCGCCGCGGCCTGGGCCATGGCGTTCTGGAGCTCGCGGACGTTGCCGGGCCACGTGTAGGCCACGATCGCGGCGCCGGCCTCGGGCGTCAAGCGCAGGGGCCCGCGGCCATACTCGCGCGCCGCGCGTTCGAGGAAATGCCGCGCCAGCAGCAGCGCATCGCGACCCCGCTCGCGCAGGGCGGGCAGCCGCACGAGCGCGACGTGGAGGCGGTAGTACAGGTCTTCGCGGAAGCGCCCGGCCTCGACGTCCCGTGCGAGGTCGCGCGAGGTCGCCGAGACCACGCGCACGTCGATCGCGCGGGCGCGGTTCTCGCCGACCCTCCGGATCTCGCGCTCCTGCAGGGCGCGCAGGAGCTTGGGCTGGAGCGCCGCGGCGAGATCGCCGATCTCGTCGAGGAAGATCGTTCCCCCGTTCGCCTCCTCGAGCAGACCGCGGCGCTCGCGGTCTGCGCCGGTGAACGCTCCGCGCGCATGCCCGAAGAGCTCGCTCTCGAGCAGCGCCGCCGGGATCGCGGGAATGTTGACCGGCACGAAGGGACCGGACGCGCGGGGCGACAGGCGGTGGATGGAACGGGCGACCGCCTCCTTGCCCGATCCGGATTCGCCGAGGACGAGGACCGTGACCGCCTGCGGCGCGAACGAGCGCAGCCGGCGGTACGGCTCCTCCATCGCGGCGTCCGCGGTGACGATGCCGAGCGGACGCCACGCCTCGGACGCATCCTGCGGCGCGGCCTCGGGCGCCGATCGGTACAAGAGGGTTTCGAGCAGCAGCGCGACCGCCTCCGCGACCCCGGCCGGCGGGCGCGGCGCGAGGGCGAGCGCGAACCGGGCGCCGCCCGCCTCGAGCCGCCGCCACTCCTCCTCGCCCGGTACTCGGCCCTCCCAGGCGGACGAGCTCGCGCCCCTCTTCGTCACGCACGGCCAGCCGCGAGAGAGCGAGCGCGCCCAGAGCGTGCGTCGGCGTCGACGCCGTCGCCGCCGAGGCGGGCGACGACGACCCTCCGCAGCTCGCGCAGCGCGTCCTCGGAGATCCTCGCGCCGGAGGGTTCCACGACCCGCTCGGCGAGGGCCGCCGCGCCCGCGCCACGCAGGACCGTGGCCGCCCGATCCCGCAGCGGCCCGGCGATCCGCGACTGACCGAAGAGGCCGCACCAGCGCGCGACGGCTTCCGCCGCGCGAAAGGGATCCCGCGCAAAGAGCGCATCCGCACCGGCCGCGAGCGTCCCGCCGTCGGACGCCGCGTCGAGCTCGGCCAGGCGCTCCCGCGCGATGCCGTCGGTCTGGCAGCGATCGGGCGGATCCAGCGCCGCCCGCTCCCAGGCGCGCCGCGCGCCCTCACGGTCGCCCTCGTACGCGCACCGATCGCCCTCCTCGAGCCAGAGCTCTCCGATCTCGAGCCGGTCGCCGATCGCTTCGGCGAGCCGGCGCGCCTCCGCATTGTCGCGGGCCGCCGCCGCCAGGTCGCCCTGACGCAGCGCGAGGCGCGAGCGCTGGTGCAGCGCGACGAGCAGGCGCGTCCGGTCCTTCTCCGCGCGGGCGCTCTGCTCGAGCTGCGCGATTTCGGCCGCCGCGGGAGCGAAGGCGCAGCGGTCGAGCCACAGCTCGATCCGGTTGCTCCGCGCGATCCGCGCGAGGTCCTCGCGTCCGGCGGCCGCCGCGGCCGCGACCGCGTCGCCGAGCGCCTCCTCGCTGCGCTCGGCCTGGCCGGCGTGGTACAGCGTCGCCGCGAGGTCGATCGCGAGGGCCGCCCGCTCCGCCGGCTCGTCCCGGGCCGACCCGATCGCCTCCTCGAGGCGCACGAGGGCCCGTGCGTACTCGCGGCGATCGAGCAGGCCGCGCGCCTCCTGGGCGAGGAACCGCGCCTGGAGCCGGTCGTCGCCGGCGCGCTGCACGGTCGGCCGGAGCGCGGCATACACCGCGTCCTCGGCCTCGAAGTCTCCGGCGAGCGCGTGCACCTGCGCCCGCACCAGCGCCGTCTCGACCCGCTCGGCGAGGCCCGGAGCTCCGGCGCGGTCCGCCGCGTCGAGCCGTTCGAGGGCGCAGCCGCTCCGGCCTTCCCGCGAAAGCCCGATCGCCTCCAGACGCAGCGCCCGCGCCGTCTCCTCGACGGGCGCGTCCGGATGCTCCGCCCGCCACGCGGCGGCGCGTCGCGAGATCCGCGGCGGTCTCTCCGATCAGTACGGCGACCTCGGCCAGTCGCAGCCTCGCCCGCCGTTTCGTCGTCCGCGTCGGACGCGGCGTCCCTGGCGATGCGCTCCAGCCGCGCCTTCGCCTCCAGCGGCCGGCCGCCCGCGACTTCGCGCTCGGCCTCCAGCGCGGCGAGCCAGGGCGGGAGATCCTGGTCGCCGTCCGCGGCCAGCCGCGCGGAGACCGAGAACCAGGCCTCCGGCGGCAGGGCCGGAGCGCTCGCGATCCAGCGCCGGGCCTCCTCGAGTGCGGCGCGACGGCGTCCCGTCGCGAGAAGCTCCTCGATGCGGGCGCCGGGATCGTCCGCGCGATCGGACAGGCAGGCGGCGCTCGCCGTCCGGAGCGGCGACTTCTCCCGTCCGGCTCCGGCAACGGAGCCTCCCCGGTGGCGTCCGCGACGAAGGCCGCGAAGCCGGGCGAGGCGAGGGCTTCGCGGGCGCGCGCGATCGCGCCGTGCGGGGCCGCCGCGACCGTTCGGGCAAACCACTCGCAGAACCGCACCGAGCCGGCGATCGCCCCGGTGGGAACCCAGAGCGCGCGCCGCCACTCGTCCGGGCCCTCCGGCGCCGGCAGCCGCGCCGGCACCGTCACCACGTCGACCCGTTCCGCCAGGGCCAGACGCGCCGCGTCGAAGCCGCGTCGCGAGAGCTCGTCCCACCGCTCCGGTGCGACGGCGATCCAGACGGGCCGGCGGCCGGCCGCAACGCTCGCGGCCGCCTCGCGCAGGCGCCGGCTCGCCTCCGCGGCTGTCCGCGGCAACGGGACGAGGCCGAGCGCCGACCCGGGCGCCACGGGCGAGCCCTCGACCTCGAAGATCCGCGGCACCGATCCGGCGAGCAGGGCGCGCGCTTTCTCGCAGAGTGTCCGCGCGCGCGCCGTGCGCAGCGCCCGCTCGGAAAGCCCGAGGCAGCGCTGGCGCGCGCCCGACGCGGCCGGCAGGCCGAGCTCGGGAAACGTCCGGAAGGCGCCGGCGACCCAGAACTCGGCGCGCCGCGCCGCCGCATCGTGCCGGTGGAGCTGGTCGAGAAGCGACCGCACGGCCGGCGCCGTGATTCGCCCTCCACGCTCGAAGAGCCGGGCCAGCAGAGCGGCCAGCGCCGCCGAGGGACCGCCCGGCAGGGCGGGGCCCGCAACCGCTCGGGGAGTCCGCGCGAGCCACAGGCGCGCGGTGCCGGCACAGATCTCCCAGCGCGCCTCGTCGAAGTCACCCGCGTCCGAGGACGAATCCCCGCGACGCGAAGAAGGCCGCGGCGGCCGCGGCCTGCAGGAAGAGCTGCGCCGCGAGCGCGCGCGGCACGCGGCCCTCCGCGATGCGCCTGCCCGCGGCGGCCTCCCGCCACACGAGCAGCTCGTCCCCGTCGCGCCCGAAGTCGCGCACCGTGGCGAGCGTGGCGTGCTCGAGCTCCACGAACTCGAGCCAGCGTTGCCGGCTGGCGGCGATCGGGAACCGTTCGGGCACACCCGTGGCGTCGAGCGTCGCGATGGAACCTCCGGGCTTCTGTCTCTGTATTGTCGCGAGACGGAACGGTCTAACGGCGGGCGAGCGCCTCGAGGTCGCGAAAGAACGCGGGATAGGACTTCGCCACGCAGCCGGGATCCTCGATGAGCAGACCCGGCAGGCGCAAGGCCAGCAGCGCGGCCGCCATCGCGATCCGGTGATCCCGGAAGGTCGACAGACGGGTCACGGTGCCTTTGCCGGTCGCGGGCCCGACGACGACGAGGGCGTCCTCGGTGACGACGGCGCGGCCACCGACCGCGACGACGAGCTCGGCGAGCGCCGCGAGGCGGTCGCTTTCCTTCAGCCGCAGGTGCCCCACCCCGGAGAACACGGTCTCTCCCGGCGTGAGGGCCGCGAGAGCGGCGAGCGGCGGAACGGCGTCGGGAAAATCCCCGGCCTCGATGGACGCGGCGCGCGAGGCGCCGCGCTCGGCCGTGACGCGTCATTCCGTCGGGACCGTGCACGAGACGCACGCCCATCCTTTCGAGCACGGGCAGCGCGCCGGCATCGGCGTCGGCCGAGGGCCAGCGCAGGCCCGCGAGCGTCACCTCTCCGCCCGCGATGCCGGCGGCCGCCGCGAGCGGCACCGCCGAAGAGTAGTCGCCCGGCGTTTCGTACCGCTGTGCGAGGGACTCTCCCCGCCGCACGAGGAATTCCGAGCCGACCTCGACGTGGTGCCCGAACTCACGGAGGATCTCGAGCGTCGCCGCGACGTACGGGCCCGACACGATTCTTCCGGCCGCGCGCACGCGCAGGCCGCCCGTCCACGGCGACCGCGGCGAGGAGCAGGGCCGAAAGAAACTGGCTCGAGCGCTGCGCGTCCACCACGACCTCGCCCGACGCGACCGTGCCGCCCTCGATGTCGAGCGGAAGGCAGCCCTCCCGACCGCGATAGGCGATGCGCGCCCCGGCGCCGCGCAGGGCGTCGACCAGCTCGCCCATCGGCCGCTCGCAGAGCCGCGGCGAGCCGCGGAGCACGAAGCGTCCGGGCGTCGCGGCGGCGGCGGCCGCCAGGAATCGCGCGGCCGTCCCGGAGTCCGCCGCGTCGAGATCGATCGCGCGGTCCCTCGCGCCCCGCAGCGGCCCGCAGACGCGCAGGCCGTTCGCCGTCGCGACGATCGACGCGCCCATGGCCTCGAGGCAGCGCCGGAGCGCCGCCGTGTCGTCGCTCGCGAGCGGCGTCGCGATCTCGACGGGAGTCCCGGAGAGCGCCGCGAGCAGGAGCGCGCGGTTGGTGGCGCTCTTGGAAGGGGGGACGCGGACCACGCCGGAGAGGGACCGGACCGGCGGCAGCGCGAGGAAGTCGCTCACGCCGCGCTCAGAGGGAGACGAGCGAGGTCGTCCCGTCGTCGGCGATCTCCATCCACTTTCGCTCGTCCACGAACGCGGGCAGGATCTCGACGCGCCCGCCCTCGTAGTCGTCGGTCCAGGACTTGTGGAAGTGGCCGAGCAGCAGCACGTCGACGCCGCCGCGGAAGCGCCCGCCGGCGAAGCCCCGGATCATCTCGACCGGCAGCCGGGTCTTGTGCTTGAAGTTGGACTTGTACAGGCGCGCTTCGACTTTCGACACGAAGCCGTTGGCCAGCGACTTCGGCACGAAGTCGAGCGCCGCGCGGGAGACGGCGTTCTTGGACATGAACCTCCAGAAGCGATAGGGCCGGTCCCGCTCGTTCAGCAGGTCGCCGTGCGTCGCGAGGAACCTCCGGCCGCCGGCCTCGAAGAGCTCCTCGTCGACGACCGACCCGAACGCGCTCTCGGCGTACGAGCCGCGCAGGAAGAAGTCGCGGTTGCCTTCCACGTAGGTCACGGCGACGCCCGCCTGCTTGAGGCGGCGCGAGGCGTCGAGGAACCGCGCGATGGCGGGCGTCTCGAAATTCGGGTGTGCGATGAAGTAGTGGAAGATGTCGCCGAGCAGCGTGATCGCGCGGGCCCCCCGCTTCTGCGCGGCGGCGAGCGCCTCGAGAAACGGCCCTTCGTCCCCGGGGACTTGCCCCACGTGGCAGTCGGCGAAAACGGCGCGCATCGCCGCTACGATAGCCGAGTTCGAAGACCCGCGCCCCCGCACTAGAATACGGCGGTCATGTCCGCCAAGGACTCTCCGCCCGCCCGGCCCGCCGGCGTCCTGCAGCCCTGGCAGCGGCGCCTCTACCGCCTGCTGCTCATTCCGCTCGGACTCATCGCGGCCAACTCGATCTACATCTCGGCCTTCACCCGCGACACCACCTTCTTCTACGCGATGCTGCTGCTGCACCTCGGGCTCGGCATCCTGATCGCGGTGCCGTTCTTCGTCTTCGCGGTCACGCACGC
The DNA here is from genome assembly GCA_963843325.1 of uncultured Acidobacteriota bacterium. GTDB lineage: Bacteria > Acidobacteriota > Thermoanaerobaculia > UBA5066 > Gp7-AA6 > DAHUXD01. The sequence continues at coordinate 177,365 of CAWJKC010000007.1, read as the reverse complement.
CAGACGCATGATCCGGATGTGGAACAAGCGGGCCAAGTACGCGGGCCTGGCGATCTTCGCGCTCGCGATCGTCTGCGTGGCGACCGGCGTGTTCATGACCTTCCAGGGCGCCACGCTCAACAACCGCGCCGTCTGGCTCGGCCACGTCAGCGCCGTGCCGCTGGCGCTCGTGGCATTCATCCTCCACCGCCGCGCGCACGTCCACAAGCTCCAGTTCCGCCGCCTCTTCGCCTGGGGCGGCGCCGTCGCCGTGTTCCTCGGCGCGATGGCGGTCGTGGCGCGGCTCGAGAAGCCTCCCCGCCGCATCGCCAACGTCGACGGCGACACCGTCTTCTACCCCTCCTCGAGCGAGACGTTCGACCAGGGCCTGCTCGACGGCCGCAAGCTCGCGGCCAACGCCTACTGCCAGGAGTGCCACCCCGACTCGTTCCACCAGTGGGAGCGCTCGGCGCACCGCTTCTCGTCCTTCAACAATCCGTTCTACCGGAAGAGCGTCGAGCTGATGGCCGACCGCGTGGGCCGCGAACGGACGAAGTGGTGCTCGGGCTGCCACGATCCGGTCGTCCTCTTCACGGGCCAGATGGGCAAGGCGACACAGGCGTCGTTCTCCTACGACTCCTGGGAGGCGCAGCAGGGACTGACCTGCATGTCCTGCCACTCGATCGCCGAGATCAAGGACGTCAAGGGCAACGGCGCGTACGTCATCGAGGAGTCCAAGCAGTACCCGTTCGCCTTCTCCGACTCGAGCGCCCTGCGCGCCGTGAACCGCCTGCTCATCCGGATGGAGCCTTCGCTGCACCGAAAGACGTTCCTGAAACCGTTCATGCGCACGCCCGAGTTCTGCTCGACCTGCCACAAGGTGGGGCTGATTCCGGCCCTGAACGGCTACCGGTGGCTGCGCGGCCAGAACCACTACGACACCTGGTACGACTCGGGCGTCTCGGGGCGCGCGGTGCGCTCCTTCTACGATCCGCCCAAGCCCAAGGCCTGCCGGGACTGCCATCTGCCGGACTACCGCTCGAACGAGTTCGGCAACAAGAACGGGTTCCTGCACGACCACGTCTTCCCCGCCGCGAACACGGCCCTGCCCTTCGTGCGCGGCGACAAGGAAACGGAGAAGAAGATCCGCGAGTTCCTCGAGAACAAGGTGCTGACCGTCGACCTCTTCGCGATCCGGCGCGGCGGCGAGCTCCTCGTCCTCGGCGACGACGCCGCCGGAAGTCCGGCCGGGCGAGACGCTCGACGTCGAGGTGGTCGTGCGCACCCGCGGCGTCGGTCATCCGTACACGAACGGGACGGCGGACTCCAACGAGATCTGGGTCTCGCTCGCGGCCGCCGCCGACGCGGGCAAGTTCTTCGAGAGCGGCGTGATCGACGAGACGGGCCGGCTCGACGCGGCGGCCGACCGCCTGGCCACCCTCGTCATCGACGAAGAGGGCGGGCACATGGACCGGCGCCAGCCGCAGGACATCCGCGTGCCGCTCTACAACAACGGCATCGGGCCCGGCGCGGCGCGCGTCGTGCACTACCGCGTCACGATTCCGAAGGACGCGAAGGGCCCGATCACCCTGTCGGCGGGCACGCACTACCGCAAGTTCTCGCGCGACTACACGACCTTCACGCTCGGCGCGGCGGCGCCCTCGCTTCCGGTCACGACGCTCGCGAGCGATACGGTGACCCTGCCCGTCGCGACGGTCCAGTCGGCCAAGGCAGCCTCCCCTCTCCCGGCGGGGGGTGCGCGAGGGGTCTCCCCTCGCCCGACATCAGCGCCGGCCGAGACCGAAGGTCTCGTCGCGCAGAGCGCGCGGCCGGCAGGGCCGGGGTTGGGGGGTCCCGGCCGGGGCAATCCCGACCCGCTCTGGCTGCGCTGGAACGATTACGGAATCGGCCTCTTTCTCCAGGGCGACCTGAAGGGCGCCACGCGCGCATGGACGAAGGTCGCCGAGCTCGCCCCGGATAAGCCCGACGGTCCGCTCAACCGCGCGCGCGCCGAGATCGCGGAGGGCCGGCTCGCCGACGCGAAGGCTTCACTCGCCGAGGCCGAGAAACGCCGGCCCGGCTGGGGCAAGACCGCGTTCTTCCGCGCCACGGTCGCCAAGGACGAGGGCCGACTGGCCGACGCCGAGAGCGATCTCAAGACGGTCCTCGAGAAGTTTCCGCTCGACCGCGTCGCCTGGAACAACCTCGGCCTCGTCTACTGGCTCGACGGAAACTTCCCGGAAGCGGTCGCGGCCTACGGCAGGACGCTCGCGATCGACCCCGAGGACGTCAACGCCCACTACAACCTGATGCGGGTCTACCGCGCGCTCGGCGACCGGAAGAACGCCGACCGGGAGGACGCGGCGTACCGCAAGTACAAGGAGGACGAGTCGATCCGGGCCATCATGGGCCCCTACCGTCTCGACCACGCGTGGGCCAACCGCGAGTCGCTGCCCATCCACGTGCACGCGGAGGCGGTCCCTCCGCGCGCCGAGCCGGCGAGCTGGGTCGCTGCGATCGGGCCGCACGGCTACGAAACCGACCGAGGCTATCTGACGCACGTCCATCCGCCCGTCCCGTCCGAGGCCGCGCAGTGGTCCTACACGAGCGCCAACGCGAACGGTGTCTCGGGATCCCCGCATACGCCCTCGGCGCCGTAACCGCAGCCGGGCAGGCTAAACTACCGCGCCGTGCGGCGCCTCTCGACGATGGCCAGCCTTCTCTGCCTCGCCCTTGGCTGCCGCCGGGCCGAGAAGACGGCCGCCGCGATCCCTCCGACACCCGTGCCGACGCCGCCGCCCGCGCTCGCCTTCGAGGAGAAGGCCGCCGCGATGGGCGTCGACTTCACGCACGTGACCGGCGCGGCCGGGAAGAAGTGGATGCCCGAGACGATGGGCGGCGGCGTCGCCGTCCTCGACTACGACGGCGACGGGAGGCCCGATCTGCTCTTCGTCTCCGGCGCGCACTGGCCCGGGGATCCCGCGGCCGCGGCGCAGAAGTCCTCGCTGGCCCTCTACCGGAACGAAGGCAACGACGCGTCGGGCCTTCCCCGCTTCCGCAACGTCACGCGCGAGGCGGGCCTCGAGCGGGTCTTCTACGGGATGGGCGCCTCGGTCGCCGATTTCGACAACGACGGCCGCGACGATCTCTTCGTGACGACGCTGGACGGCAACCTCCTCTTCCACAACCGGGGAGGCCGCTTCGAGGAGATCGGCAAGCGCGCCGGCGTCGCGGGATCGGGATGGGGCACTTCGTCGGCCTGGCTGGACTACGACGGCGACGGGCTGCTCGACCTCTACGTCGGCCGCTACGTCGACTGGAGTCCCGCGAAGGACCTCTTCTGCACGCTCGACGGCAGGACGAAGTCCTACTGCACGCCCGAGCGCTACCCGGGCCGTTCCTCGCGGCTCTACCGCAACCTCGGCGGCGGCCGCTTCGAGGACGTCACGAAGAAGGCGGGGCTCGAGAACGCGAACCAGAAGGCCCTCGGCGTCGCGCCCTGGGACTTCGACGGCGACGGGCGGGTCGACCTCTTCGTCTCCAACGACACGGCGCCGAACAACCTCTTTCGGAACAGGGGCGACGGGACCTTCGAGGATGTCGGCATCCCGACCGGCGTCGCCGTGGACGAGGCGGGCCGCGCGCGCGGCGCGATGGGCGCGGCGTGGGCGGACACGAAGAACGGCAAGGGAGCGGCCGTTGCGGTCGGCAACTTCTCGAACGAGCTCAAGTCCCTCTACTGGACGGAGTCGGGCGAAGTGTTCCTCGACGAGTCGCCTCGGAGCGGCGTCGGTCCGACGTCCTTCCTCGACCTGACCTTCGGCGTGCTCTTCTTCGACGCCGATCTCGACGGCCGCATGGACCTGCTGCTCGCCAACGGCCACGTCGAGCCGAGCGTCCAGGAAGTGCAGAAGGACGTCACCTACCGGCAGGCGCCGGCCTTCTACCTGAACGCCGGCGACGGCCGCTTCACGCGCCTCGGTGAACGCTCCGGCGATCTCGCGAAGCCGCTCGTCGGCCGCGGCGCCGCGTACGCCGACCTCGACGGGGACGGCGACGTCGACGTGATCCTGGTGGAGAACGGCGGACCCGCCCGGGTCTTCCTCAACCCGACGAATGCGCCGGAAAAGAGCGTGCGCGTGCGGCTGACGGGCTCGGGTAAGTCCAATCGCGACGCCGTCGGCGCGCGCGTGACCGCGACCATCGGGCCGCGCACGCTCACGCAGCAGGTCTCCGGCGGCCAGTCGTACCTCTCCGCGTCCGAGAAGACGCTCACCTTCGGACTCGGCGCGGCCGCGAAGATCGACACGCTCGAGATCCGCTGGCCCGACGGGACGACGCAGACGCTCAAGGACGTGCCGGGCGGAGCCCGCCTCGCGATCACGCAGGGGGCGGGCCCGTCGTGATCCGGCTTCGCACGCCGCGCCTCGAGCTGATCGCGGCGACGATCCCGTCGTCCGAGGCCGAGCTCGCCGACCAGGTCGAGTTCTCGCGACTGCTCGGCGCGGCGGTCCCGGCCGAGTGGCCGCCCGAGACGGCAGCCGACGCGCTTCCGCTCTTTCTCGGCTGGCTGCGCGAGCATCCGGAATGGCACGGCTGGCTCGCCTGGTACGCCGTGCGCGTCGACGGCGCCGAACGGACGCTCGTCGGCGGATGCGGCTTCCTGGGCGGCCCCGACGCGACGGGAATGGTCGAGATGGGCTACTCGGTGCTCCCGCAGTTCCAGCGCCAGGGCATCGCGACCGAGATGGTGGCGGCTCTGACGGCCTGGGCGTTCACGCATGCCGCCGTGTCCTGCATCGAGGCCGAGACCTCCCCCGAGAACGCGGGCTCGTGGCGCGCGCTTTCGCGCGCCGGATTCACAGCGGCCGGAGAGGGGCGCGAGCCCGGATCCGTGCGCCTGCGCCTGGAGCGCGCGGCATGAGCACGAGCGTGCGAAGGGCCGCGCCGCCGGACGCCGACCGTCTCGCGGCACTCTCGACGGCGCTCGGCTATCCGATGACGCCGGACGAAGCACTGCGCCGCCTCGCCGAAATCACCGATCATCCCGATCACGGCCTGCTCGTCGCGGAGGTCGACGGCCGCGTCGAAGGCTGGATCCAGGTCAGCCAGCCCCGCATCTTCGAGACGCCGCGTCAGGCGGAAATCGCCGGGCTCATCGTCGACGAGGCAGCCCGCGGCGCCGGCATCGGTCGACAACTTCTCACGGCGGCGGAGAGCTGGGCCCGCGAAAAGGGATGCCGGGCCATCCGCGTGCGCTCGAACGTCGTGCGCGAGCGCGCGCGCGCGTTCTACGAGCGCGAGGGTTTCGCCGTCATCAAGACGCAGCGCGTCTTCGAGAAGCCGCTCGGTCCCTGAACCCGGATCAGGCGCGCCCGAGGGCCGGGCGCCGGTCCCCGCCGAAGAGCTTCACGAGCACGACCCCGGCGACGAAACCGCCGATGTGCGCGCCGTACGCCACGCCACCCATGTCGCCGCCGAGCATTCCGGCGCCGCTCACGAGCTGGAACACGAACCACAGGCCGATCGCGACCATGGCCGGCACTTCCATCACCGAGTAGAGCCACAGCACGCGCACGCGACGACGCGGGAAAAGGACGATGTACCCGCCGAGCACGCCCGAGATCGCTCCGGAGGCGCCCGAGGCACGGGATGAGGGGATTCGCGCCGAGGGCCGCCGTCACCGCGACGTGCGCGAGTCCCGCCAGGACCCCGGTCGCGAGGTAGAAGACGAGGTACCGCGCGTGGCCGAGCGCGTCCTCGAGGTTGTCGCCGAAGATCCAGAGGTAGAGCATGTTGCCGAACAGGTGCGCGAAGCCGCCGTGCATGAACATCGCGGTGATGAGCGTGAGGTAGACCGGAATCGGCGTCGGGAAGAGCTCGAGGTTTCCGACCGACCGCCCGTAGTCGTCGCGGATGGGGATCGCCTGCGCGATGTCCCTGCCGCTCAGGATCTCGGCCGGCACGGTGACGTAGGCCATCGTGAAGCGCTGGTTCGAGCCGAGGCCCTGGAGGAAGACGAACACGAAGACGTTGATCGCGATCAGGAGCCACGTGACGAACGGGGTCTCCCTCCGGTCGGAATCGTCGTCGCCGATGGGGATCATGCGCCTCGAATCATAAGCCGCGGCCCGCGCCCTTGATACGCTTTCGCCAATGCCTCCGCCGCTCACGGCCAGCCCGATGAAGGCTCCGCGACCCTTCTGGATCGGGGTCGTCGTGCTGATCGGCCTCGGCGTCCTGCGGTCGTCGATCGCGACGCGGCTCGACGGATTCTCGTTCGACGAGCCGTACCACGTCGTGGCCGGCGTCTCGTACGTCCGCACCGGCGACTACAGGCTCAATCCCGAGCATCCGCCGCTCGTGAAGCTCTGGGCCGGAGCCGTTCTGTCGGCGACTGGTTTTCACCTGCCCGCCTTCCGCTCGTTGTCCGACAAACACGACGAGCGGCACTTCACCAACGCCGCGACCTTCCTCGACAACGACCCCGACTCGGTGCAGCGACGCACGCGGGCCGCGCTCCTCACGCTCAGCGCCCTCCTGCTCGCCCTCTTCGCCGAAGCGGCCCGGCGCCATTTCGGTCCCGCCCTCGCGCTGTTCGCGCTGGCGTTCCTCGTGATCGACCCCACGGTCGCCGCGCACATGCCGGTCGCCATGACGGATCTGCCCGTGGCGCTGCTGGCGACGACGGCGTTGCTGTTCGCCCTGTCGGCGTTCCGGTCGTGGCGGCCGCGCGACCTCGCGCTGGCCGGTCTCTGCCTCGGGCTCATGCTCGGAGCGAAGCACTCGGCGCTCGTGGCGCTCCTGTTCGTCGGGCTCGCGGGGCTCGTCGCCGCGCTTGCGGGATCGGCATGCCGCCGCGCGCCGCCTGGTGTCGCTCGTCGGAATGTTCGCCGTTGCCCTCGTCGTTCTCTGGGGGCTCTACGGATTTCGCTTTGCCGCCACCACCGGAGGCGACGCCGCATCCTTCAACCGGCCGCTCGAGGCAAAGATCGAGGATCTCCGCAGCCCGGTTCTTCGCCGGACACTCTCCGCGCTCGAGAAGGCGCACGCGTTGCCACGCGCCTACCTGTGGGGGCTGGCCGACACGCTGCGCGCCGGCGTCGAGGGTCGCGACTTCGCCGTGATGGCGTTCGGCAGGGTCTGGGAGGAGGGTGTCCGATCGCCGGCCTGGTACTTCCCGGCCAACGTCCTCGTCAAAGTGCCCCTCGGGCTGCTGGCCCTGTCGGCGGCAGGCCTCGTGGTCGCCCTGCGCCGCAGGTTTCCCCGCGAGTGGACGATGCCGCTCGTCGGCGTCCTCGGGATGGCCGGAGCGTTCCTCCTCGCCCTCGCCGGCGCCCGTTCCGAGTACGCCGGCGTCCGGCATGCGCTGCCGGTCTTTCCGGCGCTGGCGATCCTGGCGGGACTGGCGACGGTCACCGCGCTGCAGTCCCGCTCGCCGGTGCCGCGGGCGCTGGTCGCGCTCGCCTTCGCTTTCGCGCTGGCTTCCGCCGTTCCCGTGGCACGGCCCTGGGAGTACTTCAACGCGCTCGGCGGCGGAACGGAGAACGCCTATCGCGCCTTTTCCAACGAGGGCGTGGACCTCGCCCAGCGGCAGCGGGAGGCGGTCGCCTATTACCGCGAGCGGCTGGCGCCGGCCGGCGTCGTCCCATACTGGTTTTATCCCTTTCGCTGGAGTGGCCCGAGCCCCGAGCTCGCCCGTCACTATGGGATCCGCGGCCACTGGCCGACGTCGCCGGACGGCGCGGGCGACGAGGCGGCCACCCTGACCGGCACGGTCTTCTTCAGCGCGGAAGAGCTGACGCCCACGCGGCTCTACGACCCGGTCGCCTTCCGCGATGCCCGCCCCGTCGCGCGCTTCGGCAACCTGCTCGTCTACCAGGGCTCCTTCTCCGTGCCCTCGTACCGCGCATCCGCGCTCGCGTCGCGGGCCGACGATCTGATGAAATCCGCGAGCCCCGACCTCGCCGCCGCGGAGCGCCTCATGGCGGAAGCGGTCGCGCTCTATCCGCAGGACTACGGGTCGGCGATCGTGCTGGGCAACCTCGCCGCACGGCGGGGAGACCGAGCGGAAGCCATCCGCGCGTTCACGATCGCGAAAAACAACCTGCGCGAGGGCAACGCGCTGCATCCCATCCTCGCCGAGCACCTGAGCCGGCTGGCGCGCGAAGCGCCGGAGTCGCTGCCCGAGGTCCGGGATCCCTTTGCGGAGTGAGCCGCGGGCGGCTCAGCGCGGAGCCGCCGGCGCGAGCGTCCCATCGCGCGCGATCGAATAGGCCTTTCCGCCCGGAACGTCCCGAAACGTCTGCACCGACCCGTCGGGCCACCGAATCTCGATGGCGTCGGCCTTTGCGGCCGCCCCGAGACCGAAGTGGAGCGGGACGAGCGAGCCCGAGAGATACGACGGCGACACCCGGTAGGTCTGCGTCTGGGCACGCCCGTTCGCCGTGACACGGACCCGCGTTTCGAGCACGGTCTTCCCGTCATTGCCGAGGCGCGGCTCGATCGCGATCCAGTTCCCCGGGGGCAAGCGTGTTGCGGAACACGCGGACCGGACCGTCGATGTCGACCACGACGAGATCCAGGGCTCCGTCGCCGTCGAGATCGGCGACCGCCGAGCCGCGGCCCGCCATGCGCTCGCGCCCGAAGTCGCCGGCGTCGTTCCACTCGACGAAGCGGCCCTCGCCGAGGTTGTGCATGAGCACGGAGGGCTGCGCGAAGCTGCGATCTCCCGCGTTGACGTAGGCGGCCGATTTCTTGCGATAGCGGCCGACGGCGCGCACGAGCCGGGGCGCGAGGTGCCCGCCCACCGCGTAGAGGTCGGGCCACCCGTCGTTGTCGAAGTCCGCGAAGTCGGTTCCCCAGCGCACCGACGGCATGCCCAGCGCGGCGACTCCGGACGCCTTGCCGGCGTCCTCGAAGAGCACGCCGTCCACGTTGCGGTAGAGGCTGTTCTCCTCCGCCCCGAAGTTCGTCACGAAGAGGCTGTCCCGCCCGCTGCCGAAGGGATCGCCGACAGCCGCGCCCATCCCCGCGCGCGGCTGGTTGCCCAGCACGCCGGCTCCGGTTTCGGCGGTCACCTCCTCGAAGCGGCCGCCCCGGTTCTCGAAGAGGCGATTGGAGACGCGGTCGTTGACGAACTCGAGGTCCGGCCGGCCGTCGCCGTTGTAATCGAGCACCGCGATCGAGAGCGTCTTCGTCTCCGCCGGAGGGATCGCGAGTCCCGCCTCGGCGGTCACGTCGCGAAACCTGCGGCCGCCCTCGTTGCGGAAGAGGTGCGACGGCTGGCCCCGTGTAGTCCTCGGGAACGCGCAGCTCGAACTGCTCCTGCGAAAGCTCCCACTCCGGAGTCGAGTCCAGGTAGTTCGCGACGGCGACGTCGAGCCGCCCGTCGCCGTCGTAGTCGAGAAACGCCGCGCCGGCGGAAAAGAGAGGGTCCTCGAGACCCGTGTCCTTGCCCTGTTCGAACGTCCCATCCCCGCGGTTCCACCAGACCGCGTTCGGTCCGACGTTGGTCAGGTAGAGGTCGAGTTTTCCGTCGCCGTCCAGGTCGGCCCAGTACGCGCCCATGCCGAGGCCGCAGGCGCGGATTCCGGCCTTCTGCGTGACGTCTTCGAAACGTCCGCCGCCGACGTTGCGGTAGAGCCGGCCGCACTCGCCGTGTTGGGCTTTCCCCACCGCGGGACCGAATTGGCCACGTAGAGGTCGGGCCGGCCGTCGCCGTCGAAGTCGCCGACGGCGCAGCCGCCGATCATCGTCGCGATGAGCTTCAACCGCGGGAGGTCCGAACGGACGTCCATCTTCACTCCCGAAGACCGCGTGACGTCCTCGAAGACGCCGGCCTTCTTCAGCGGCGCCGCCGCCAGCAGCAGCAGGGCGCACAAGCCGGCGGCGATGGACATTTTCTTCACTGCTTACTGCTTACTGCTTACTGCTTCCTGCCGACCATCTCTCAAGGCGTCCACGAACTCCTCCGGCCCTCCGCGGCGCGTCAGGTACGTCCGGACGTACTCCCGGTGGGCATCCGTCTCGGGAAACGCGAGCTCGCCGTAGCGCGCATCGTCCATCCCGTGAAACGGCAGGGGCTCGACCGTCTGCCCGGCCACGGTGTTCTTGTCGGCGTCCTTGTCCCAGCCGTCGAGCACGATCACGTAGTCGCGGACCCAGCCCTCGGGAAGCGGCGGCAGCGCGCGGCCATCGAAGCGCAGGCGCACGGCGTCGCCACCCTTCATGACGACGTACCGGTCGTCGGCGGCCGCGACGAGCTCGCGCACGTCCCCGAAGCGCGTGTAGAGCCCGGCCATGTCCGCCCAGCGGGGCTGCCGTGAGACGTCCTCGTGCACGAAGACCTGCGGCCCGTCGGGCGACTCGCGCCGCATCCGCGAAAACCCGCGGAAGGAGAGCTCGGCAGACAGAAAGCGGCAGCACCGTCCGGCGCAGCGGGGCCGGCGCCTCGTCGACCGTGTAGAAGATCCGATCCCAGTAGATCGCGAGGTTCGTCCGGATCCGGACGCGGGGGTCGGACCGATCGAGCACGTCGGACAGATCCACCGGCATGGTCTTCGTCTTGCCCGCCGGGTAACCCATCGACGGGATCGCCGTCTTCCAGCCGCCCTTCCCGTCGGGAATCTCGAGCACCGGCGCCTGCGCGGCGAGGTCCTTGCGCTGCGCCAGGGACACGTTGATCGAGGTGTCGGCGTAGAAGATCCAGCCGGTGAGAAAGAGCATGACCTTGCCCGCCTCGCGCGCCTCGGACAGGTCGAGCACGAGCGCGTGCGGCGCGACCAGCCCCTGGTAGGGCGTCGGCGCAAGGTCGGCGACATAGACGCCGTCTTCGGACGCGATCTCGCGTGTTCGGTCGCGGCCATCCCCGTCCACGGCGCGCGGCGTCCGCGGCCGGGACACGGTGAGGATCTCCTTCGGCGGGAAGGGCGGCGGCACCATCTTTTCGTTCGCGACGAGCGCCACGCCCGCCGGGTGATCCACGGCCGCCAGCTCGGCCAGGTCGAAATAGGCCGTCTCCCAGAGCTCTTCGGTGAAATCGAGGACGAGCGCGCCGCCGTCGGAAGGCTTCAGCCACTCGCCCGGGATGACGAGCCACTCGCGGGTGTCCGCGGCCGCCTGGTGAATGCCGTCGAACAGGAGGCCGGCCGGAGCGCGTCCGAGGACGTCGGTCACGAAATGCCAGCCGCCGCCGTCGTAGGCGTAGAGAAACGGGCACGAGCCCTTCAGCTGCTGCACCTCGCGCAGGACCGTCTTCACCGGCGGGTCGAGCGCGTTCTGCGGGACGCCGTTGGTCCACACGATCCGGATCACGTCCGCCCGCCGGCGGGAACCGAGCCCGACGCGCGTGACCGGCCGCGTCGCCACGCGGTAGACGTAGAGGTCCTGAGCGCGGGCCTCCACGTCGGATCCGTACCCGAGGCGGTTGACCTTGGCCGACCCCGTGGGAAGACCCTCGAGTGCGACGTCGATCCAGCCGTTCGCATTGCCTCCGCGGTTCTCGAAGAGCGCCACCGAGCCGTCCGGGAGCACGAGGACGAGGTCGAGATCGCCGTCTCCGTCGGCATCCACGGCCTCGGCCGCGCGCGCGGCGGGCAGCGCCCCGACGCTCGCGGCGGTGAAGCTTCCGGTCCCGTCGTTGCGGTAGAGCGCCGACGGTCCCTGCGCCGCACCGAGAAAGAGGTCGAGGAATCCGTCGTTGTCGTAGTCCAGCAGCAGCGGCACCGTCCCGGCGCCGACCGGCCGGCCGGCCCCGAAGACGCCGTCGCCGCGGTTCAACGCCGACACCGCGCCCGACTCCCCCGTCCAGACGAGGTCCACGCGCCCGTCGCCGTTCAGGTCGCCCGCCGCGGCCGCCAGGATCACGCCCGACTTCGGAAGCCCCGCCTCGCGCACGGCCAGGCGCCCTCCCCGCAGGTTGTCGTAGAGCGTGAATCCCCCGTCGGCGCGCGCCAGAAGCAGGTCCACGTCCCCGTCGCGATCGAAGTCCGCGGCGACCGCAAACCGTGAGGCGGTTCCCGGCGCGATGCCCGACGCCGCCGTGATGTCGGTCCACGTCCCGTCGAGGTTGTTGCGCAGCAGGTGGTCGCCGGACTTCGACGAGACGTAGAGGTCGAGGTCGCCGTCGGCGTCCACGTCGAACGGGAGGACACGCTCCCCCGCGGCAATCGCCACGCGCCTGTAGCCTTCGCCCTCCCGGATCCAGAGCGCACCGGGCGTGACGACGTCGAGCTCGCCCGAGTTGGTCACGTCGGCCACCACGAGGTCTTCCGCGGCGGATCCGGGGACCGGCGGTCCCACGCGGTAGCCCGCCTTCGAGGCCGCGGCCACGCGCAGCCCCTGCGACCCCGCCACGACGAGGTCGCGGGCGTCTTTCCCGCCGACGCGCACGGCGGCGGCCCCCGCGAGCTGCTTGAGGCCGGCGTCCGGCGTTCGCGCAAAGGTGACCGGGATGGGAAGCGCCCCGCGGGCGCGCAGCGCGGCGGCCAGCCCGGCGTTCCAGTCCTCGAGCGGCAGGCCGACGACGCCGGGATCGACGTCGCGGCGCGCGGCCTGAAAGCGGGGCATCGTCCGCAGGATGTTCTCGGCGACCCTGTACTTGAGCGAAGCCGCGCGGGCGTCGCCGGCCTCGAGCGCCTGCCGGCCCTCGGCGAGGGCCTGATCGAGCTTCGCCTCTCCGGCCACGAGGGCCGCCAGTCGGTCCGAGGCCGCGATGGCCGCCGCCGTCTGCCCGTCGGCGCGGAGGAGCTCGCCCAGGCGAACGAGCAGAAACACGTTGGTCGGAGCCTGGACGAGCCCGGCTTCCAGCTGGCGGATCGCGTCGCGGCGGGACGCCTCGCCCGCCTCGGTCAGCAGCCGGGCCGCGTTCCACAGCGACGCGACGTCCCGTGGCGAGAGAGCCGCGGCCTTCTCGTAGCTCTCGATCGCTCCCGCCCGGTCGCCGGCCTGTTCCCGCCGCGCGCCTTCCAGCGCGAGCACGCGCGCATCCGCGGGCGCGAGCCGCAGCGCCTGCGCCATCAGGCGCGCCGCCTGCGCGTCGTCTTTGGCGCGCATCGCGGCCACGGCGCCGTTCGACCAGCCCGAGCGGTTCGGAGGGCGCGAGCTGCCGGATGGCCTCGAACTTCGCCGCGGCCTCGGCGAGATTGCCCTCCTCGAGCGCCGCGAGGCCGACGTTGCGGGCGGTCTGGAGCTTCAGGGCATCCGAGGGCGACGGCGCAGCGGCGAAAACCGCCAGAGCGAACAGGACGCCGAGCAGTCCGGTCACCGCGGTGCGGTTCGGCAATCGAGAGGCCGGCTCACGCCTTCCCGACGGCGAGGGCCTTCTCGAAGGCCGCGTAGACCTCGTCGTCGAGCAGGCAGAAGACGATCTTCTCGACGTACTCGGAATTGGGAGCGAACGACCGCGCCGCGGCGACGGTGATCTCGGCCGCCAGCGCGAGGGGGAACCCGAACGCGCCCGTCGAGATGGCGGGCAGCGCCACCGACGTCGCGCCGATGTCCTCGCCCCGGCGAAGCGCCTGGAGGACCGCCGATGCGAGCAGCATCTCTTCGCTGAAAGTGCCGCCCTTCCAGACCGGCCCGACCGCGTGGATCACCCACTTCGCGGGCAGCTTGCCGGCCCGCGTCACGACGGCCTGCCCGACCGCGCACGTGCCGATCTGGTCGCACTCCTCCTGGATGGTCGGACCGCCGTGAAGGCGGATCGCGCCGGCGACTCCGGAGCCGAGCTGCAGCGCCTCGTTCGCCGCGTTGACGATCGCGTCCACGGGCGTCCGCGTGAGGTCGGACTTCGAAAGCTCGATGACGGCGGGCATGGGAGTCGAGGTCCGGCCTCAGGCTCCCAGCGTCTTCACGATCGCCTCCGCGATCCGCAGGTAGGCCTCCGTGACCGCCGACTTCGGCTCGCCCGCGACGATCGGGAGGCCCGCGTCGCCGCCGATCGCGATTTTCGGATCGAGGGGAATCTCTCCGAGGAAGGGCACGTGGAGCTCCTCGGCCGTGCGCTTGCCCCCGCCGTGCTTGAAGATCTCCTCGCGGTTGCCGCACTTCGGGCACAGGTAGTAGGACATGTTCTCGACGATCCCGAGCAGGGGCACGTTGACCTTCTGGAACATCGCCAGGCCCTTGCGGGCGTCGATGAGCGAGACGTCCTGCGGCGTCGTCACGATGACCGCGCCCGAGAGATGGATCTTCTGCGTCAGCGTCAACTGCGCGTCGCCGGTTCCGGGCGGCAGGTCGATCACCAGGAAATCGAGCGCGCCCCAGGCCACGTCCTGCAGGAACTGCTCGACCGCCTTCATCACCATCGGGCCGCGCCAGATGACGGGCTGGTCGACGTCCATCAGGAAACCGAGCGACATGACCTTGACGCCGTGGCGCTCGATCGGAACGATCTGGTTCGCCTCGTTGACGTAGGGCTTCTCGTTGATGCCCATCATCATCTGCTGCGACGGGCCGTAGATGTCCGAGTCCATGAGGCCGACCCGGTGGCCGACGCGCTCGAGGGCGAGCGCGAGGTTGGCCGCGACCGTCGACTTGCCGACGCCGCCCTTGCCGGAGGCCACGGCGATCTTGAAACGCACGTCCTTCAGGATCTCCGTCGAGGGCGCAGGGCCCGCGGCGCGCGGCGGAGCGGCCGAGGGCGGCTTGACCTCCAGGCGGATCGTGACCGCGTTCACGCCGGAAAGCCCCCGCAGCCGCTCGGTCGCGTCGCGCTTGATCTCCTCGGCGGCCGCCGAGGACTCGGTCATGATCTCGAGGCGCATCGAGACGTTGCCCCCGCCGACGGCGAGGTCCTTGACGAAGCCGAAGGACACGATGTCGCGGGAAAGCCCCGGGAACCGCACGGTCCTCAGGACCTCCAGCACCTTCTCTTCGGTCAGCTCCGCCGTGGCGCTCATGCGTCCTCCCCGGCCGATTCTATGTCGGCTCGCGCCTCCGCGCGCAGCAGCGCCACGCGCTCCCGCAGCTCGGCGGTCAGGTCGGCGCGGTCGCGGGCCCCGCGGCCGGCGGTCGGGATCGGATCGCCGAAGGCGAGGCAGACGCGGGAGGGCTGGATCGTGAACCCGCCGCGGCGCTGGATCTCGAAGGTTCCGGCGATCCCGACGGGCAGCAGCGGCAGCTCGGACCGCAGTGCCAGCAGCGCCGCGCCGCCCTTGAACGCGGAAAGCTCGCCGGTCCGCGTGCGGGTCTCCTCGGGAAAGACGATGAGGGACCGCCCGCCCCGCAGGCGCGAGAGCGCCGCGTCGACGAGGGCGAAGCTGCGCGAGCGCGTCTCCCGGTCGACCGGAATGAAGCCCGCGGCCGTCATGGACCAGCCGAGGATGGGAAGGCGGAACAGGTTGCGTTTGGCCAGGAAGCGGACGGACACGGGCAGCACGGCCAGCAGCACGAGGATGTCGTAGAAGCTCTCGTGGTTGGGCGCGATCACGAAGCTCGCGCCGGCCTCGAGCCGCCCGGCGTGGCGCACGCCGACCGAAACCCCCGAAACCGACAGGATCAGCCGCGCCCACCCGCGCGCCAGCTTCAGGAACCACTCGCCCCGCGGGGGCACGAGCGCGAGGGGGATCGCCGGCAGGCCGAACAGGACCGTGGCCACGGAGATCACGATCCAGACGCCCAGGGAGCGCAGAAACCGCACGGCGGCGGATGGTAACAGAGGCACAAGTCCCGGCGAGTCCGGCGTTTACACGGCCGGAAGCGACGGCGTAGAATGCGCCGTCTCCCATGGCTCCACCAGAACCGTCCGCTACGGCGATCTTCTATCGCAACCTCGGCTGGCTGCGGTTCGTGGACCGTTTCGGCCGCAAGGGCTCGGCGATCGTCGATTACGTCGGCGGGCTGGCCGAGCTCATCGGCGAGGCGGTCCTCGACTGTTTCTCGCGGCCCTTCTACGGGACCGAGGTCATGCGGCAGATGGACGAGCTCGGCGTGAAGTCCGTCGCGATCACCGGGATCACGGCGCTCTTCACCGGCATGGTGCTCGCCCTCCAGACGGCGTATTCCCTCGAGGCGTTCGGCGGCAAGATGTTCGTGGGCCGCGTCGTCTCGTTGTCGCTCGTGCGCGAGCTCGGGCCGGTCCTGACGGCGCTCATGGTGGGCGGCCGCGTGGGCTCGGGCATCACCGCCGAGATCGGCTCGATGACGGTGACCGAGCAGGTCGACGCCCTGCGCGCGATGGCGATCTCTCCCTCGCGCCGCCTCGTCGTCCCCCGGGTCGTCGCGGTCGTCGTGATGATGCCGGTCCTGACGGCCATCGCCGACGCGCTCGGGATCCTGGGAGGCCTGGCGATCGCGGTCCTGGAGCTGCGCATGACCTTCCAGGACTACTTCACGAGCATCCTGCAGCAGCTCTCGATCGCCGACATCTCGAGCGGCCTGTCCAAGACGTTCTTCTTCGGCTTCGAGATCGCGGCCATCGGCTGCTACAACGGCCTCCAGGTCGAGGGCGGCGCCGCGGCGGTCGGCCGCGCGACGACCCGCACGGTCGTGCTCGCGTCGATCTCGATCCTGATCTCGGACTTCTTCCTGACCAAGCTCTTCCTGGCCATCTGATGAGCACCAACCTTTCCGCTGCCAAGAGCCCGACGCCGGCGCCCGCGCCCGTGGACGAGCCCATCGTCGAGTTCAAGGAGCTCTGGAAGAGCTACTCCGGCCGCGCCGTGCTCGCGGGCGTGAACCTGAAGATCCGGCGCGGCGAGGTCCTCTGCGTCCTCGGCCCCTCCGGCACCGGCAAGAGCGTCACGCTCCGGCACATCAACGGGCTGACCCGCCCGGACGCCGGCGACGTGCGCGTCTTCGGGGAGTCGATCGTGGGGCACTCGGAGGAGGAGCTCTCCCCCGTCCGCCGCCGGCTCGCCATGCTGTTCCAGGGCGGCGCGCTCTTCGACTCCATGAACGTCGAGGACAACATCGCCTTTCCGGTGCGCGAGCACACCGAGAAGACCCCGTCGGAGGTCGTGGCCCTCGTCGCCGAAAAGCTGGACATGGTCGGGCTGCCCGGGATCCAGCGCAAGATGCCGTCGGAGCTCTCGGGAGGCATGCGCAAGCGCGTGGCCCTGGCGCGCTCGATCGCCCTGGAGCCCGAGATCATCCTCTACGACGAGCCGACGACGGGCCTCGACCCGGTTTCCTCCGAAAAGATCGCCCAGCTCATCGTCAGCGTCAACGAGCGCCTCCAGACGACCTCGGTCGTCGTGACGCACGACATCGTCGCCGCCCGCACCGTCGCGGATCGCGTCGTGTTCCTGCATCAGGGGTTGTTCCAGTTCATCGGCACGTTCGACGAAGCAGCGTCGAGCAGCCACCCGGTGCTCATGGAGTATTTCCGCGCCATGGGCTTCCCCTGCGGAACAGGCGTCTTCCAGACGGCGCCGAAGGGAGTTTGACGGTGGCCGAACAACAGGTCGGGCGGCGTTTCCGGGTGGGGATCGTGGTCCTCATCGCGCTCGTCGCCACGATGATCGGGATCTTCATGATCGGGCAGCGGGCGAACCTCTTCCGGAGCAAGTTTCCGTACGAGACGCACTTCGACTCGGCCTCGGGACTCATCTCGGGCAACAACGTCTCGTTGAACGGCGTGGTCGTCGGCAGCGTCATCGAGGTCCGCCTCTCGGGCGACCCGGCCGACCGCACCGTGCGCGTCGTCTACGACGTCGTCAAGCGCTGGGCGCCGATGATCCGCAAGGGCACCCGCGCCTCGATCAAGACGCGCGGGCTGCTCGGCGACAAGTACATCGAGCTCGAGGGCGGCAAGCCCGGCGAGCCCGAGGTGCCCATCGGCGGCGAGATCCCGGCGGCCCCGGGCGCCGGGCTCGAACAGCTGCTCGCGGGCAGCGGCGACCTGCTGACCGACCTCGGCGCGATCGCCAAGTCGCTCAAGAACATCCTCGGGCGCACCGAGAACGGCGAGGGATTCCTCGGCGCGATCACCTCCAACAGCGAGGAGAGCGAGAAGCTCGGCAACAATTTCAATGCCACGCTCCATTCGCTCAACTCCATCCTCGCGAAGGTGGACCAGGGCAAGGGGCTCGTCGGGCGCCTGCTCATCGACGAGAAGTACGGCAGGGAGACGAGCGAGTCGCTCGCCGGCGCGATCCGGTCCGTCCAGACGCTGCTGGCGAAAATCGACGAGGGCGTGCGCACCGGCAACGGCGCGATCCCGGCGCTGCTCTCCGACCCCGAGGGCAAGAAGAAGATCTACGCGCTCGTGGACAACCTCGGCGTGACGGCGGCGGGACTCGTGAAGATCACCGAGAACCTCCAGAGCGGAAGCGGAGCCATTCCGATCCTCCTGCACGACGCCCAGTTCGGAAAGGCCTTCACCGGCAATCTCCGGAGCCTCTCGGAGCACCTCGACTCGATCTCCCGCAAGCTCGACGACGGCCAGGGCACCGCCGGCAAGCTGATCAACGACCCGTCCGTCTTCGACGCGGCCAACCACCTCGTGATCGGCGTCAACGAGTCGGCGCTGCTGCGCTGGCTGATCAAGGACCGGCAGAAGGCGGGCATCAAGAAGGAATACAACGACGCGGTCCACGCCCAGGGCGCCGCCGTGGCGCCGACGCCCACGCCCCCGCAGTGAAGCTCCTCATCACGGGCGGTGCGGGCTTCATCGGCTCGCACCTCGCGGACCGCCGTCTGGCCAGAGGCGACCGGGTCGTCGTGCTCGACGACTTCAACGACTTCTACGACCCGCGCGTCAAGCGCGGCAACGTCGCCGCGCACCTGGGCCACCCGCAGCTACCGCCTGGTCGAGGGAGACATCCGCGACCGGGCGCTCGTCTTCCGCCTGTTCGCCGAGGAACGGTTCGACGCCGTCCTCCACCTCGCGGCGCGGGCCGGCGTGCGGCCCTCGTTGACTCAGCCGGTCCTCTACGAGGAGGTCAACTGCGTCGGGACCTGGCACCTGCTCGAGGCGGCCGTCGCCCACGGAAAGCCGCACTTCGTCTTCGCCTCGTCGTCGTCGGTCTACGGGATCAACGCGAAGCTGCCCTTCTCGGAGGAGGACCCGATCGACCGGCCGATCTCCCCGTACGCCACGACCAAGCGCGCGGGCGAGCTCCAGGTCTTCAACGCGCACCACCTGCACGGCCTGTCGCGGCGTCTGCCTGCGCTTCTTCACCGTGTACGGCCCGCGGCAGCGGCCGGAGATGGCGATCGCGCGCTTCATCCGCAGCCTCGAGACGGACCAGCCGATCCCCTTCTACGGCGACGGCCGGTCGCGGCGCGACTACACGTACATCGACGACATCGTCGACGGCGTCGAGGCGGCGCTCGATCGCCGGAGCGGCTTCGACATCGTGAACCTCGGCGGCGCGCACCCCGTGACGCTCGCCGAGCTCGTGCGCCGCCGTCGAGGCCGCGACCGGCAAGCGCGCCCGGCTCGACCGGCAGTCCGATCAGCCGGGCGACGTGCCGGTCACCTACGCCGCCGTGGAGAAGGCCGAGCGCGTGCTCGGGTTCCGGGCGCGGGTGCCCCTGGCGGAAGGGTTGCAGGAAGATCGTCGACGTGGTACCGGGAGGCCGAGCCGTCCGCAGCGCACGGAGAGCCGAAGGAGCGTCCGATGAACATCTGCATGGTCGGCACCGGATACGTCGGCCTCGTCACGGGCGCCTGCCTGGCGGACTTCGGGATGAACGTCGTCTGCGTCGACAAGGACGCCGACAAGATCGCCGCGCTGCAGCGGGGCGAGATGCCGATCTACGAGCCCGGCCTCGAAGAGGTCGTCGCGCGCAACGAGCGCGCCGGCCGCCTGCGCTTCACGACGGACCTGAAGAGCGGCATCGAGGACGCGCTGGCGATCTTCATCGCCGTCGGCACGCCGCCCAGGCCCGACGGCTCGCCCGACCTCACGTTCGTCGCGCAGGTGGCCGAGGCGATCGCGCTGCACATGAACGGCTACAAGGTCGTCGTGACGAAGTCCACCGTGCCGACCGGGACGGGCCGGATGATCGAGCAGATCCTCAAGGAGAAGAACGGCCGCCACCCCTTCTCGGTCGTGTCCAACCCCGAGTTCCTGCGCGAGGGCTCGGCCGTCGCGGACTTCCTGCGCCCCGACCGCGTCGTCATCGGCGCCGACGACGCGCGCGCGGTCGAGGTCCTCAAGGAGATCTACAGCCCGCTGTACCTGATCGAGACGCCCTTCCTGATCACCGACGTCGCCTCGGCCGAGCTCATCAAGTACGCCTCCAACGGCTTCCTCGCCGTGAAGATCTCCTTCATCAACGAAGTGGCGCGGCTCTGCGAGCTCATGGGCGCCGACGTCCACGACGTCGCCAAGGGGATGGGCCTCGACCGCCGCATCGGCTCGAAGTTCCTCCACCCCGGACCGGGCTTCGGCGGCTCCTGCTTCCCGAAGGACACCTCCGCGGCGGCGGACCTCGCGCGCCAGCACGGCTACACGTTTCAGATCATCGAGGCGACGATCGCGCGTCAACGCCGAGACGAAGGCGCGCATGATCGAAAAGATCGCCGCCGCCGCGGGCCCGCTCGCGGGAAAGACCGCCGCCGTGCTCGGCCTCTCGTTCAAGCCCGAGACGGACGACATCCGCGAGTCGCCGGCCCTGGCCGTGGTCGCAGACCTCCTCGCCGCGGGGGCCTCGGTCCGCGCCTTCGACCCGGCGGCGATGCCCGCCACGAAGGCGATCCAGCCGGGCCTGCACTTCGCGGCCGACGCCTACGACTGCGCCGACGGGGCCGACTTCCTCGTCCTCGCGACGGAGTGGAACGAGTTCCGGGCGCTCGACCTGCACCGCCTGGCGCGGCTCCTGCGCTCGAAGACCATGATCGATCTGCGCAACGTCTACGACCCGAAGGAAATGCGCGCCGCGGGCTGGGCCTACACCTGCGTCGGCCGGAAATGACGAGAAAAGGGAGCACATGCCGATGAGAGTTCTCGTGACGGGAGGCGCCGGCTTCCTCGGAAGCCACCTCTGTGACCGCCTCCTGAAGGAGGGTCACGAGGTCATCGCCATGGACAACCTCCTGACCGGCAATCCGCGCAACATCGCCCACCTCGAGCCCGAGAAGCGGTTCCGATTCGTGCGCCACGACGTGACCCAGTTCATCTTCGTGGACGGCCCGCTCGACGCCGTGCTCCACTTCGCCTCGCCGGCATCGCCGATCGACTACCTGGAGCTGCCGATCCAGACGCTCAAGGTCGGCTCCCTCGGCACGCACAACGCGCTCGGCCTCGCGATGGCGAAGAAGGCGCGGTTTCTTCTGGCTTCCACCTCCGAGGTCTACGGCGACCCGCTCGTCCATCCGCAGCCCGAGACCTACTGGGGCAACGTCAACCCGATCGGCCCGCGCGGCGTCTACGACGAGGCGAAGCGCTTCGGCGAGGCGATCACGATGGCCTACCGCCGCGCGCACGGGGTCGACACGCGGATCGTCCGCATCTTCAACACCTACGGCGAGCGGATGCGCCCGCGCGACGGCCGCGTCGTCCCGGCCCTGATCGGCCAGGCCCTCGCGGGAGAGCCGATGACGGTCTTCGGCGACGGCTCGCAGACGCGCTCGTTCTGCTACGTGTCGGACCTCGTCGACGGCATCTACCGGCTCCTGCAGTCCGACATCCCCGACCCGACCAACATCGGCAACCCGGCGGAGCTGTCCGTGCTCGAGTTTGCCCGGCGCGATCCAGCGACCTCACCGGGACCCGGAGCGAGATCGTCTTCAAGCCGCTGCCGGTCGACGATCCGAAGGTCCGCCAGCCGGACATCGCGAAGGCGACGGAGAAGCTGGGCTGGGAGCCGAAGGTGAAGCTGGAAGAGGGGCTGACCCGGACGATCGCCTACTTCCGGAGCCTGTAGCGGCGGGCTACGCCCCGTCCTTGCCGATCGCTTCCACCGGGCAGGAGTCCATGGCCTCCTGGCACTGCGCGTCTTCCTCGGCCGAGCCGGGCTGGCTGGACACGTACGAATAGCCCCGATCCTCGTTGCGCTGGAAGTTCTGGGGCGCGGTGACGCGGCAGACGTCGCAATCGATGCACTGCGTGTCCACGTAGTACTTTCCGGGCACGCTTTCGGGCACCTTGTCCTTGGGGTCGGCCATGAGGGCGGGAACCTTAGCACGCCCCCCGAAAGCCTTCAAATGAGGGACGTCTCAAGACCGAAGCCTGCTCCCGGCCGCTGGATTAAACTGCCCCGCGTGTTCCGGCGGCTCGCGTTGGCGCTCGTCCTTTCCGGCCTCGCGGCCTGTCGCCGCACGGCCCTTCCGGAGGTCGCGAGCGCGGACCGCGACGCCGCCGCCGGCCGGCGCATCTTCGAGCGCAAGTGCGCGTCGTGCCACAACGTGAACGGCGACGGCAAGACGATCGTGGCCGGCCACCTGCCCTATGCCAGCCTGATCGACGGCGTGTGGCGCTCCGACGGAAGTCCCGCGGCCATCGAGAAGCAGGTCCGCGAGGGGCACGATCCGATGCCGAAGTTCCAGGGCAAGCTCACCGACGAAGAGATCCGCCAGGTCGTCGCCTACGTGGAAGTGCTCTCCCGCTCGGCGGCGCCGGTCTCCGGATCGGGCGGAGCGCCGACGCGATGAGCCGCCGCATCCCGCTCTTCCCGCTCCCCGACGTCGTGCTGCTGCCCGGGACCCTGCTGCCCCTGCACATCTTCGAGCCCCGGTACCGCGCGATGGTGGCCGACGCGCTCGCGGGCGACCGCACGATCGGCATGGCCATGCTGAAAACCGGCGCCGAGGCCCACGAGGACGCCCCGCCGATCCACAGCATCGGCACGGCGGGAGAGATCGTCGAATCGGAGGCGCTGCCGGACGGGCGGTACAACATCCTCCTCGAGGCGCGCTTCCGGTTCCGCGTGCTCGACGAGGCGGCGCCCGATCCCTACCGCGTGGCGCGCATCGAAGAGGTGCGGACGGTTCCGATCCCGGAGACGGAGGAGGGCGAGCGGATCATCGCCTCGGCGACCGGCCTCTTCGGCGAGGTCGCCCGCGTCCTCGATCTGCCGCCGCTGCCGTCCGAAGCGCTCACGCCGGAGCGGCTCGCCTCCGAGATGGCGCTGCGCCTGCGCTACGCGCCGCCCGAGCTCCAGGGACTGCTCGAGACGGACTCGCTCGCCTCCCGCTTCGAAGCGCTTCAGGGACGCATGCGCGAGTGGAAGGAGCGGCTCGACTTCCTCGCCCCCTTCCGACCAGCCGGAATCGATCCGAGGAACAACTAGGCGCTCCGGCGCTCAGCGTCCCGGCCGGGTCGCGTGCGCCTCGAGAAACTCGGGCGTCCACGCGACGACCCGCCAGCCGTCGGGACCGCGACGCATCGTCGCCACGTGCCGGACGGCGGCGACCATCGACCCGGCGAACGCCGACGTCACCCCGGGGGGATCGAACGTGACGAGCTCGCGGGCCGTGACGACGACGTCGCCGTCGGGCCGATCGACGCGCGACTCGATCGTGACGCGCGACCCGCCCAGCGCCTCCATCGGGGCCTGGACGACTCCACGCAGGATCTTCGATTCGACCGCCATCCTGGCGGCGTCGCCATCCGTCAGGGCCGCCGCGGCCGGCGTGTCTTCCCTGCCCCAGGCCGCGGCGAAGCGGCGAAACGCGCGCACGGGCGCCTCGACGACGAGTTGCCGGTACGCGACGAAGGCGCCTCCGGCCAGGACCAGGACGAGGAACAGTTTCTTCACCGCGGAGGCAGCCCCTTGCCCGCCCGCGGAGTCACGCTAGAGGGAGGCGTTCAACGCCCGTTCGTGGGCCCAGCTGCGGATCTGCTTGATCTGCTCTTCCATCGTGACGGCCAGCGGAACGGTCGCCGCGATCATCCGGTAGAGGTCGTCCTCGCTGATCGCCCGGCTCTCCGCGTACGCGTCCACGACCGCGGACACGACGGCCTGCTCGATCTCGGCGCCGTTCCAGCCGTTCGTGGCCTTGGCGAGGAAGACCAGGTCGAAGCGGGCCACGTCGCAGCGGTTCTTCGCCAGGTGGATCGCGAAGATCTGCTTGCGCTCCTCCTCGTTGGGCAGGTCGACGAAAAAGACCTGGTCGAACCGGCCCTTGCGGATGATCTCGGCGGGCAGAAGGTGGATCCGGTTCGCCGTCGCCGCGACGAAGACGAGCGCGCTCTTCTCCTGCATCCAGGTCAGGAACCCGGAGAAGATGCGCGACATCGACGCGTCGCCGCCCTCGCGGTAGCCGCCGACGCCCATCTCGATCTCGTCGATCCAGAGGACCGCGGGCGAAACGGATTCCACCGCGCGCAGCGCCCGGAGGAACGTCCACTCCGGGATTGTCGGTGCCGAACACCGCGTTCATGTCCAGGCGGAAGAGCGGGAGATTCCAGAGGGTCGAGATGGTCTTGACGCACAGGCTCTTTCCGCATCCCGAAATGCCCATGAGCAGGATCCCTTTCGGGATCGGAATGCCGGCGTCGAGGGCGTCCTTGGAAAACAGGGCCTGGCGCTTCTGCAGCCACGTCTTGAGGACCGCGTAGCCGCCGATGTCGTCGAGCGAGAAACGCGGGGGCACGAACTCGAGCACGCCCTCCTTGCGCGACATCTGCTCCTTTTCGCCGAGGACCTCGAGGAAACCGGCCTCGTCGAACGTTTTCCGGGCCGAGAACACCTTGGAAGACAGGTGTCCGATCTCATCCGCCGTCAGGCCGCGCATCGCCAGCGAAAGCCGGCGCATCTGCGGCTCGTCGATCGCGATCGAGAGGCGCCGCCGCAGGTGCCCGTCCAGGATCTTCGTGATCTCGTTGTCGTCGGGCAGCTCGTACTCGACGACGTAGATCTCCTTCTTGACGTCCTCCGGGATCGACAGGCGCGGCGAAACGATCAGCACGTGCCGACCCCGGTCCTTGAGCGCCCGGTAGAGGTCGCGCAGGCGCCGCACGATCTCCGGACTGCCGGAGGTCGGAAAGTCCTTCAACAGGTAGAAGCCCTTCCCGGTGGCGGCGAGGATCGCTTCGAGAGCCTTCAGGGCGTCCAGCGTGTCCGGCACCGGAACGCCGTCGACGACGAGCCCGTCGACCACCGACCAGACGCCGTACGGGCATGGCGACCCGTAGAAGGTCTTCGCGAGGTGTTGTCCCAGGCGCTCGACCCGCGTCTCCTCCCAGCTCATCACGTAGATCAGGGGATGGCCGCCGAGCAGCGCCTTGCGGATCCGCTCCATCGCCCGGTTCGGGACGGCGACGGGAGTGGTGACGGCGGTGCTCATGCGATGGATTGTAACGCGCCCCGGCTGCCCGGGCGGTTACAATGCCCGACGATGGCAAATCCCGAGCACTGGAAGCTCCTTGCGACGCCCGCGTGGAACGAGTGGCGCGTCAAGAACGCGAACGTCACGCCCGACCTGACCGGCGCCGACCTGGCCGGCATGGACCTGTCCGGCAGGGACCTCAAGCGCGCGGACCTGACCCGCGCGGACTTCTCGCGCGCGACGCTCGCCGGCACCGATTTCACCCGGGCGACCCTGCGCCACGCCAAGTGGGAAGGGGTCTCCGGGCCCGGCGCGATCTTCGAGCACTGCGACCTCGACTTCCTGGACTTCACCAAGGCCTTCTTCGCCGGCGCCCGGCTGCGCTCGGCGTCGCTCCAGAGCTGCACGCTCGTGGGAACCGACTTCGCCGGCGCCGACCTCTCCTTCGTGCGCCTGGAAGGCGCCGATCTGTCCGGGGCCAACCTCGCCGGCGCGACCCTGAAGGACGTCAACTTCCGCGGCATCAAGCTCGCGAACGCGCACTTCGACGGCGCCGATCTCTCGCGCGCGACCTTCGAAGGCATCGTGGCCACGCGGGGCTCCTTTCCCAACGCGAACTTCACGGGCGCGAACATGAAGGGCTGCGACCTGACGGGCGCGGACCTGCGGCGCGCGAAGTTCAACGGCACGAACCTGCGCCAGGCCGTCGCTCAACGCCGCCGACTGCGAGCGCGCGGAATTCACCGACACCGACATGGAGCTGGCCTCGGCCGTCGAGGCCAACTTCACGGCGGCGACCTTCGACAAGGCCCGCCTCCGCAAGGCCGACCTGCGCCGGGCGGTGTTTCTCGACGCCGGCGGCTCCGACGTCAGCTTCGCCGAGGCCAAGCTGACCGAGGTGGACCTGCGTTCGGCGCGCTTCGAGAAGGCCAACTTCCAGGGCGCCGACCTCTCGAAGGCCATCCTCCGGCGCACGAACCTGAAGCCCTACAGCTTCGTCGGGGCGTCCTTTTCGGGCGCCGACCTGACCGAGGCGCAGGCCGAGGGCGTGAATTTCTCGCGCGCCGATCTCTCGCTCGGCTGCTTCCGGCAGGCCAACCTGAAGCGCGCGGACTTCTCGGGATCCCGCGGCTTCGACGCCGACCTCTCGGGATCGCTCCTGATCGGCGCCAACTTCCAGGGGGCGAGCCTGCAGGACGCGGACCTGCGCTTTGCGCGCGCGATTGGAGCCGACTTCACCGGAGCCGAGCTGAAGGGCGCGGATCTCGCGAACTCCGACTTCACCGAGGCGATCTTCAAGAAGACGAAGTTCTGGGGCGCCACCGCGCGGCGCGCCAAGCCCCCGAAGGGCCACGGGCTTCTCTTCTCCCTGTCCACCAGGTTCTCGAAGGCCAAGGAGAAACAGACCAAGGCGGCCGACGAGAAGGAAGCCAAGCGCCAGAAGCGCATCGCCGAGCTCGAAGCCCAGGCCTCGAAGAAGGCGCCGCACCTGACCGGCAGAAGGTAGGGCCGACCGCCTCAGGGCTTCTTCGAGGGCGTCGGCTCCGTGACGGCCTTCCGGAACGCGGATTCGAGCCTCTGCGCCGTGTCGCCCGCGACGACGAATCCCCCGGGCCGCCCCGAGACCTTCGCGATCACTCCCGCCGCCGACGGATGCAGCGCGAGCGTCCACGGGTCCCCCGACCGCATGCGCACCGTGACGGTGCCCGTCGCGGGCGCGAGGGCCTGGACCGCGGCCTCGTCGGCGAAGTCGCTGCTCTTCAGGTCGAGCAGCGTGCCGAGCACGTCGTCGGCCGCGGCGGCCAGAACGGCGCGGCCGTTGGAGCTCCACCCGCCGTCCTTCTGCTCCAGGGCGTAACGGGTCGTTCCGAACGCCGCCTCGACGCCGGTCGCGTCGCCCCGGCGAAAGCCGAGCAGCGCGCGGGCGCGGAAGGCCTCCGCCTCCCGCGAAAGATCCTCCAGGACGTCGCGCTCCAGGGTGAAGACCTGCGCGTCCCGGCGCGCATAGATCGTGTTGCCGTCCGAGCGCGTCGCGCCGAACTCGACCGCGGTGACCGCGCCCTTCGCGCCCGTGATCGAGACGCGGAAGAGCGCCGGATTCAGGCCGATCGCCGCCAGGTCCTGCGCGCCGTGGAGGAACTCCTTGACCCGCAGCCCCAGCAGGGACGCCGCCAGGCGGTCGACCTCCCCCGCATCGGCGAGGTCGGAGATCGGCTCCGCCAGCCACCACACCGTCTGCTTGCGGGCGAAGACGAGCCGGCCCCGTCCGCGCAGGATCTCGATGCGCGTCATGTCGGCCGGGACCCCGTCGAAGACCTCCGGCTCTCGAAGTCGTCCGCGTTCTTCCTGAGCGCGGCGAGCAGGGACGCGGGCACGAAGAGGACCTTCTCCGTTCCCTCCACGCGCGCCGCGACGACGTCGGTGCCGGGGACGCCGGCGCCGAACTCGAGCGTCCGCGTCTTGCGCGACTTCGGATCCGCCGGATCGCCCCAGACGATCGTGGCCTTCGCCGCCGGCTTGTCCAGGCCGTAGTCGCCGGGCCGCGCGTCGTTGGCGTCCTCGCCTCCGGCGCGCTTCAACTCGGCGAGCTCCGACACCACGTTGCGCACGGCAAACGGGTCGGCCGGATACTTCTCGGGCCGGACCATCCTCCATCCGGCTTCGCCCGCGCGCTGGAATTCGAGGACCTCGCCCGCGCGGGCGAGCTCGATGCGCTCCACCTGCTCTTCGGGGATGTCCCAGTAGAGGTCGCCCTTGCGGGTCCGCTCCTCGGTCGTCGGCATGCGGCGCTCGAAGAGCACGATGAACGCGAAGAGCGCGGCGACCACGGCGGTCAGGGCGAGGAGCTTCTTCGCGGACATGACGATCAGTCCCGGCGCCGGTACCAGACCCAGATGCCGACGAGGATGGCGAAGGCGGGAAGGCCGACGATGGCCGCCCAGCCGATCCGGATGACCTGGGTCTCGGTCAGGGACAGCGACGACTGCGCCACGTTCTTCGGAGGGATGCCGATCTGCTTCTCGCTGCCCGCCAGCCAGTGGACCGCGTTGGCGAAGAAGATGCCGTTGGCGCCGTTGGAGATCGCCCCGTTGGTCACGAAGCGCGAGCTGCCGATGAACACGGCGCGCGGCGCCTTCGGGTCGGGCTTCTTCTCGTCGGCCGGCCCGATCGCGACGGCGAGCGATACGGGCCCGGGCGTGTCGCCGGGGTCCTTCTTGATCCCGACGTCGAGCTGCTTCAGGTTCGTCTCGCCCCAGCCATCCGGGGAGGTCTCGACGAGCATCGTCTCGGCCACGCCCTCGGGCGGCTTCTCTGCCTTCGTGACCGAGCGGGCGAGCTGGAAGATCACCGGCAGCTTCGCGGCCGCGATCGACCGGACGATCGGATGGTTGCCGTACCGATCCGCGAGCACGACCTCCGCGCCCATCTGCGCCAGGGCGTTGGCGGGGTCGATGACGATGTCGTCCGTGGCCTGGATGCCGTACTTGTCGAGGAGGCCCTTCAACCCGAGGTCGGGCGGCGGCGCGCCCGGCCCCGGCAGCACCGGGTCGAGCAGGAGGAGCACGCGCCCTCCTCCGGCGAGATACTTCTCGAGGGCCTCGGCCTCGGGCGCCAGGAACGCCAGGCGCGGCCCCGCCACGACGACGACGTCGGCGTCCGCAGGCAGCCCGCCCTTGCCGAGCGAGTCCCACGTGGCGACCGTCATGTTGTCGCGCTCGAGCAGCTGCTTGACCTCGGCGTAGCCGCGGCCGCGCTCGGCGGAATCGAGCGACTGCTCGTCGTGCCCCTTCGAGAACACGATCTTCGGCTGCCGCGACTCCGTCACCGACAGGATGGCGGAGGTGAACGCTTCCTCGCCCTTGAAAGCCTTGACGCTCGGGGCTCCGCCCATTCCCGCGCCCGTGTAGTCGAAGTCGGCGAGCTTGTCCTCCTCGACGTACTTGCGCCGGTCGCCGGAGCGGAACGCGACGGTGCCGACCTTGGCTCCGGACTCCCTGGCGAACACCTCGCCGCGCGCCGGGTTGCGCTCCGGGTCGAGGTACTCGACCTCGATCCTGGGGCTCCTCGCCTGATACCGCGACAGGAGCTCCTTGACCTCGGTCGAGCAGGCGCGAGCGCGGCGTCATGAACACCGTCACCTGGACGGGCGTCTTCAGCGCGTCGAGGGTCTTCTTCGTCGTCTCCGAGAGGGAGTAGACCTGCGCCCCCGTCCAGTCGAACCGCTTCCAGTGCCGCGACGCGAGGTAGTTCACGCCCACCAGGACCGCGGCCGCGAGGACGATCCCGACCGTCGAGGACGAGAGGCGCGCGGAGCGGGCGCTCACGGCGTCTCCTTCTTCGACGCGAGGATCGTCGCCGCGAGCAGCAGGAAGAACGCCGTGCCCGAGAGGTAGTAGACGATGCGGCGCGTGTCGACGATGCCCCGCGCGAACTCGTCCATGTGGTCCCAGATGTTCAGGTAGCCGATCAGGCTCTGCCGCGCCGGGTCCGCGCCCGACTCGAAGAGGCCGACCGAGAACACCGGGATCAGGATGGCGAACGTCAGGATGGCCGCCAGGATCTGGTTCTTCGTCAGCGACGACGCAAACGTGCCGATCGCGAGAAAGTACGCGCCCATCAGCGCGATGCCGACGTAGCCCGCGCAGGCCGCGCCGAGGTCGACCGAGGTCTTCGCGCGCAGAAAGAGGATGAAGAGCGCGCTCGGCGCCCAGAGCACCACGTAGAACCCGAAGGCGCCGAGGAACTTGCCCACGACCACCGTCGTCTCCGAGACCGGCGAGGTGAGCAGCACCTCGAGCGTTCCCGAACGCCGCTCCTCGGCGAGCAGCCGCATCGTCAGGATCGGGACGATGAAGAGCGTGAAGATCCAGAAGTACGTGTTGGTGAACATCAGCGCCAGAAAGCGCTCGTGCGGAGCTCCCGGCGAGGACAGGAACGCGACGATGCGCGAGAAGATGATCCCGTTCAGGAACATGTAGGCCGTCAGGATCACGTAGGCCAGCGGCGACAGGAAATACGCCCGCCACTCCCGGCCGACGATCGCGAAGAGCTTTCTCACGCGGTCTCCCCCGGCGCGGCGCGGCGCGGCGGCGCCTTCGTCGTGGCGCGTCAGCCGGACGAAGACGTCCTCGAGCGTGAGCGCCTCGCGGGTGAGCTCGCGCAGGACCCAGCCGTTCTCGACGGCGAGACGGAAGACGTCCTCGCGCGGATCCGCGCCCGGCAGGCAGAGGATGCGCGCCCGCGTCTCTCCCGCGGACTCCTCGACCTCCACCGCGGAAACGCCCGGCAGCTTCGCGAGCCCGTCGTGCACCGCCACGCTGCCCTTCCACGCGGTGCGCAGGGTCGGCGTCCCCGCCAGCTTCGCCCGCAGCTCCGCGGGCGTGCCCTCGGCCACGATGCGGCCGCGGTCGATGATCAGCACGCGGTCGCACACCGACTCGACCTCCGGCAGGATGTGCGTCGAGAGCAGCACGGCGCGATCGCGGCCGAGCAGGCGGATCGTCTCGCGGATCTTGATGATCTGCACCGGGTCCAGGCCGATCGTCGGCTCGTCGAGCACGAGCACCGGCGGCTGGTGGACGAGCGCCCCGGCCAGCGCCGTGCGCTGCCGGAACCCCTTGGACAGGCTCTCGATCTTCCGGCCGGCGACCTCGCCGAGCAGGCACTGGTCCAGCGCCTCGGCGACGCGTCCGCGCACGGCCCGGCCCGGGACGCCTTCGAGGCGCGCGCGGAACGACACGTACTCGCGCGACCCGCATCTCGAGGTAGGTGGCCGCGGACTCGGGCAGGTATCCGATCGCGGCCCGCGCCTTCGCCGACTGCCGCCACGACGTCGTGTCCCGCGACCCGCGCCGATCCGGACGTCGGCGGCAGGAAACCCGTGATCACGCGCATCGTCGTCGTCTTGCCCGCGCCGTTGGGTCCGAGGAACCCCACGATCTCGCCCTGCTTGACCGAGAACGTGACGTCGTCCACGGCGAGGCGCGTGGGATACCGCTTGGAGAGGCCCTGAACTTCGATCATCGGAAAACCGCGCTTGGAAACGCGCCGAAGAATAGACCATATTCCCGAATCCGGACCGGTATCATCCCGCGCCGTGATCTCCGTCGAAGCCGTGACGAAGACCTACGGCCGGTTCGGCCGGACAGACCCGCGCGCTCGACGGCGTGTCGCTCGAGGTGCGCCGCGGCGAAACGCTCGGCCTGATCGGTCCCAACGGCGCCGGCAAGACGACGCTGCTCTCCTGCCTGCTCGGGTTTCTGCGGCCCGACTCCGGGCGCCTCGCCATCGAAGGACGCCCGGTCGACGACCTCTGGGTCCGCGCCCGCACCGGATACATGCCCGAGCGGCTCGGCTTCGACCGGGACCTCTCGGGCGCGGCCTTCCTCGCCGTGCACTGGCGCCTCTGCGGCGGCGACCCGGCGCACGCCCGCTCCGAGATCCCGGCCGCGGCCGACCGCGTCGGCCTCGACCGCTCCGCGCTCGGCAAGAAGCTGCGGACCTATTCGCGGGGCATGCTGCAGCGCATCGGCATGGCGCAGGCGACGCTGCGCGATCCCGCGCTGCTCTTTCTCGACGAGCCCGCGTCCGGCACCGATCCCCTCGGCGTCGCCATCGTGCGCGAGCAGATCCTGGCGGCCAAGGCGCGCGGCGCGACGATCGTCCTGAACTCGCACCAGCTGAGCGAGGTCGAGCGCGTCTGCGACCGGGTCGTCTTCATCGACCACGGCCGCCTGACGCGCACGGAGACCCTCACCGGCGAGGCCGCCTCGCGGCGGCGCGCCGTCGTCCGCGTTCCCGCCGACCGCGTGGAGGCGGCGCGCGCGGCGCTGGCCGCGGCCGGCATCGCGTGCCGAGCCCGGCCCCGAAGGGGCGCTGCGGCTCGCCGGCGGCATCCGAGGCGGACGTCGCCGCCGCGGTGAAGGCGCTCGCGCTGGCCGACGTCGCGGTCCTCGAGGTCCGGTCCTCGGCCGAGCTCGAGGAGCTCTTCCGCGAGGCGCCCCCGGCATGATCGCGATGGCGCAGCGCTTTCTCCGCCAGAAGTTCGAGAGCCCGCTCGTGACGGTCACGCTCGCCGTGCTGGCCCTGCTCGTCGCGGCGCCGCCGGCGCTCTCGGGCGGGCCCGCGCGCCTCGTCGCGCTCCTGCTGATCGCCTCGGGCGCCGTCTCGCGGGACGCGTCGAGCGGCGCGCTCCAGATGATCCTGGCGCGACCCATCTCGCGCACCGAGTACCTCGGAGGGCGCCTGCTCGGCATCATGGCCGCCTGGGCGATCTTTCTCGCGGCGGCGACCGTCTTTGCCGTCGTCCTCGCGTTCCGCTACGGCGGCACGGAGGCTGCTCCGCTCGTGGACCCTGCCGCGCCTGCTGCTCGGCGCGCTGCTCGACGGGCTCCAGGTCGCCGTGCTGCTGCTCCTGTTCTCCACGTTGCTTCCCGCCTTCGGCGACGCGCTCGGCTACCTGTTTCTCTTCATCGCCTTCTCCACGGCCGCCAGCCTTCGCGACCGCCTCGGAAAGACGAGCCTGGCGAAGGCGGCGCGCGATCGCCCAGGAGAATCTGCTTCCGGAAGTCCGCTGGGAGGCGGCGCTCGCCGGGCACGGCTTTCCGGCGGAAGCCCTGGGCCGATGGGTCCTCGCCGTCACGCTCTGCTTCGTCCTGGCGGCCGTCGTCCTCTCCCGCAAGGAGTTTGCGTATGGACAGGACTGAGGCCCTCCCCGTCGCGCAGTCCCAGTCGCGCCTGCCTCCCGCTCTGCTCTGGGTTCTGCTCGCCGCGCTCGTCCTGCGCGTCGTGACGGGCATCCTGGATCAGGCGCCCCGCCGACGGCGTCGGCCTGGTCCGCTGGCAGCCGCGCGAAAAGGCGGCCGCGCTGGCCAGGGCATCGGGCAAGCCGATCCTCTACGACTTCACCGCGGCGTGGTGCGCCCCGTGCAAGCTGGTCGACCGCGACTGGGAAGATCCGGCGCTGGCCGACCAGGTCAACGACGCCTTCATCCCCACGCGCATCGTGGACCGGGCGCGCGAGGACGGCAGCAACCCCGACGACATCTCGGAGCTCCAGCGCCGCTTCGAGATCATCGGATTTCCGACGATCGTCGCCGCGGACGCCGACGGTCGCCTCATCGCGAAGACCGACGGCTACCGCGGCAAGGACGCGATGATGCGGTTCCTCGAAGAAGCCGGCAAGAAGCCCTAGGGCTACTCGTCGTCCTCGTCGTCCGCGTCGGCTCCCGTCTTCACGGTGACCGGCCCGTTGCGGGTCGAGAGCCGCACGACGACCGGGGCATCGCCGATCTCGATCCGCTTGCCGTCGTCGTTCCAGGTGCGCCGGGCATCCGCGCACACCTCGCCGCGGCACTGCACGGGCGAGTGGCCGAGCGACTCGACGACCGTTCCCGAGCGGTACCCGGCCGCCACGGCCAGGCTCACGGGGCCGTTCACGGCGCTCGCGTCGAGCGTTCCGGATTTCCAGCCGGCGGCCGACAGCGAGACGCCGATCGGCCCGTTCTGCGTGCGCACGTGCAGCCGGCCTTCGTCGCCGCGGACCTGGATCGGCCCGTTCTGCGCCTGGACGTCGACGTCGCCCGTGCACGCGTCGAGGGAGACCGGCCCGTTCTGGGAGTTCGCCTGCACGCGGCCCTGGAGCGCGGAAAGCGAGACCGGTCCGTTCTCGCTGTGGACGCTGACGGCGGCGCCGCGCGGCGCCGCGATGAGCAGGTAGCCGACCCAGGTCCCTTCCGCGGGGCCGCGGACCGAGACGCTGCCGCCGTCGTGGCGTCAGCCCGATCGCGTCGAGGTCGCCGCCCGCCGGGGCCGCCTTGCAGAGGAGCACTTCGAAGTCGGCGCGGTCCGTGCCGTACACGCGCACTCCCGAGCTCTGCGCCGCGCGCACGTCGAGCGCCTTGCCGCCCGCCGGGACCGCGATCACCGTGCGCGCCTCGGCACGCGCGGCCGGACGGTTTCCGATCTCGATCCGGATGTCGTCGCACCGGACCGCGTTGTCGCCGTCGTCGATCGACACGTTGACGCCGTGGTGGCCGGCCCGCGCGACGGCGGGGCCGAGCAACAGGGCCGCCGCCAGAGAGAGCGCCTGGAATCCGCGTGAAGTGGTCATTGCCTTCCTCCCACACCCTTAGACGCCGGGTCGGGACCGAAGGTTTTGCCGGAAATCAATCTTCCGAGACGACGACCGGGCCCCCCGAGCGCACGAGCGTCACGGCGGTGCCCTCGCACTCGGTCAGGGGCTTCTCCCACCACTCGCCGTTGCGGCCGCCCTGCTCGGCGTAGAGCCCGGCCGGCAGGACCCCCACCGACTTGTTGCGGCCGGACTGCTTGGCCAGGTACATCGCCCGGTCGGCGAGCTTCAGGACCTCGGTGAACGCGAAGGTCCGCGTCGAGTCCGGGTACCAGGGAAACGGCGCCCAGCCCACCGAGCACGTGCGCCGGACCTTCTGGCCGTTGCCGAGGTCGAAGGGCTCGGACCCGACCGACTGCATCACGCGGCCCGCGAGGACGTCGCCGCGCGAGCGGTCCGCGTCGCGCGAGATGAGCAGGAACTCCTCGCCG
Organism: uncultured Acidobacteriota bacterium; assembly: GCA_963843325.1. Classification (GTDB taxonomy): domain Bacteria; phylum Acidobacteriota; class Thermoanaerobaculia; order UBA5066; family Gp7-AA6; genus DAHUXD01. Next base: position 142,657 of record CAWJKC010000007.1, on the reverse strand, counting down.
CCCCAGCGGATCAGGCGGTCGGAGTCGCGCACGACCTGCGTCAGCCGGCGGGCCACCTCCGCGAGCACGCCGTCGCCGCGGTCGTGGCCGTACTCGTCGTTGATCTCCTTGAAGTGGTCGATGTCGACGATGTAGAAGATGAGGTCGCAGTTGCGGGGCCGGCTCTGCGCCGGCGTCGAGTGCACGCGCAGCGTCCGGTTGACGTCGTCCTCGATGACCGTCGAAAAGAAACGGCGGTTGCGCGCCCCCGTCAGGGCGTCGGTGAACGAGGCCTCGCGCAGCTCCCGGTTGGCCGCGGCGAGCTCGGCGCTGCGCGCGGCGACGGCCTCTTCCAGGCGCCGGCGCTCGGCCTCGAGGTGGCGGGTGCGCCACCCGACCACCGCGATCGACGGCGGCCGCGGCGAGCAGCACCCAGAACAGCCGCGCCCACACGGTTTCCCACCAGGCGGCGTGCACCACGAGCCGCACGGTGGCCGGCGTTCGGGAGACCTTTCCGGACGCGGAGATGCAGAGCACCTCGAACGTGTACGTGCCGCTCGGCAGCGCCGGAAATCGCGCCTCGGTCAGCTCGGTCTCGGTGTACTGGTCGACCAGGCCGACCATCCGGTGCTTGTAGCGGACCTTGCGCGGCTCGATGAAGGTCAGCCCCGCCCACGACACGCTGAAGTTGCGCTCGCTGGCGCCGAGCAGCGACGGGCGCGCGAGGTCGAGCGAGCGGTCGCCCGCCCGCGCGTCGACGATCACGATCGGCGGCGGCGGCTCCGGGGCCGGCGTCGTGCCGGCCTGGAAGCGGATCAGGCCCCGGCTCGAGCCGAGCCAGACCGTTCCGTCGGCTTCGGCATAGAACGCATTCTGGTCGAGGTCCTCGCTGACCATCCCCGCGGGCTTGCCGTAGTGCGCGGACCGGGTCCAGTCGGGGGCGTACACGTCGGCCCCGGTGCCGGTGCCGATCCACAGCGCGCCCGCGGCGTCGCGTCCGAGCAGGACCACCTTGTTCGAGATCAGTCCGCTCGTGACGTCCATCGGCTTGACCGTCATCCGATCGCCTTCGATGATCACCCGGGCCGCGCCGATCGACTCGCGGTAGGCCACGACCGCGCTGCCGTCGGAGGCGAACGCGATGGAGGACAGGTAGTCCTCGTTCAGGCCGTCCTCGCGCGTGAACCTGCGCGGAGACGGGCCGGTCAGGCGGAGGATCCCCTGCTTGCTCGCCGCGTAGAGCGTGCCGGCGGGGTCCTCGGCGAACCCGCGCACGTTGTCCGGCTTCTCGCGGCCGAGCGCGACGTGCTCGAGCACGGTGCCCTTCGAGCCGGCGGGCAGCCGGTAGAGGCCCTCCACGGCTCCGAACCAGACTTCACCGTCCTCGCGCACGTGGATGGCGGCCACGCGGAACTGTTCGGGCGCCGCGTCCTCGGCCGAGTAGCGCCGCAGCTTGCCGTCCGGCATCAGGCGGGCGACGCCGCCCGGCCAGGAGCCGATCCACACGCTGCCGTCGGCTGCCCGCCGCCAGCGTCGCCACCGTGTTGCCGCCGAGGCCGTCCTCGACGCCGAAGCGCCGGATGTCGCCCGAGACCGGATCCAGCCGGTTCAGTCCCTGCTCGGTCCCCACCCAGAGCGCGCCGGGCCCCGAGGCCGACTTCTGGCGGACGATCGCCCAGACCACCTCCTGCGACAGACCGTCCGAGCGGGTCCAGTTGGTGAACTCGCCGCGGCCCAGCCGCCGGTCGAGCCCGCCGCCGAGCAACCCGACCCAGAGCGAGCCCTCCCGGTCCACGAGCGCCGAGAGCGCGGCGTCCGAGGACAGGCCCTCCCGCCTTCCGATCAGGCGCCACGCGCCGCCCTGCTTGAAGGCGAGGCCCTGCACGGTCGGCACGAGCAGACGCGCCCCGGTCGTCGAACGCGAGCCGGCCCACTTCGCTCGACTCGGGCAGGCCCTCGTCGTCCCGCTCGAACTTCTGGCCGCCCTTGGGCAGCAGATAGAGGTGCTTGACGGTGCGGACCCACAGGCGCCCGTCGTGGTCGGACCGCACCTCGTCGACCGTCTCCTCCGACGGGAGGCCGCGCGGCCGGCCGAACTCGACGACGCGTCCGGACTCCTTGCGGAAGAGCAGACCGCCGCGCGCGAAATAGAGCGCGCCCGCGGCGTCCACGTGGACGCCGCCGACGGCGCCCTCGCCGACCGCGTTGGCTTCCTGGTCCTCCTGGTAGCGGTCGTCCTTGCCCGAGAACAGCCCGCGATCGGTGCCGACGTAGACGGTCCCCGCGGCGTCCGAGGCGATGCCCTGGTGGCTGACCGCAAACGCGCCGAGGGCCGGAGCCCCGACGACGACGAAGCCGTGCCCCTGGAACCGCGCCAGTCCCGCGGCCGTGGCCGCGTAGAGGCGGCCGTCGGCGGTCTCGTAGAGCTGGTAGATGCGTGTCTGGGGCAGGCCCTGCTTGCGGCTGAACTTGGTGAACCCGCGGCCGTCGAAGCGAAAGAGCCCGTCGTCGGTGCCGGCCCAGAGAAAGCCGACGTGGTCCTGCAGGACGCACTCGACCGAGGGGTCCGACATGCCCTCGTCCTGCGCGTACGTGCGGAACGTGAAGCGCCCGAGGAACGCGGGCTCCGGAGCGCGGGCGGGCTCGGCCGGCGCCGCGGACCGCCGGAATCGCGAGCATCAGGACGACGAGCGCCCGCCGGAGCAGGATCTCCGCTCCGTCGACGAATGGCGATCCTGCGGCTCTCGGCACTGCGTGTTTCAGCGAAAGGACTTCTCTTCCATTATAGAGGCGGCCCCGGCCGCGCGCGCGGCGCGCGGGTCCGCGAGGAAGGGGCCCGTCACGCTCTTCGGGTTGCCGCGGATGTCCGCGGGCGTGCCCTCGGCGATGAGCCGCCCGCCGTCCGCGCCGCCGCCCGGGCCGAGCTCGATGATCCAGTCGCTCGCCTCGAGGAACCCGAGGTGGTGCTCGACGGCGAGCACGGAGTGGCCGCGCGCGATCAGGCGCCGCAGCGTCGCGAGCAGCCGGTCGACGTCGCGGGCGTGGAGTCCCGTCGTCGGCTCGTCGAAGAGAAAGAGCGCGCCGCGCGATGCGGCCGGCCGGATCCCGAGGAAGGCCGCGAGCTTGAGGCGCTGCGCCTCGCCGCCCGAGAGGGTCGCGGTCGGCTGGCCCAGCCGGATGTAGCCGAGCCCGGCCTCCAGCAGCGGCTCGAGGCGGCGCACGACCTTTTCGTCCGCGCGGAAGAACGCGGCGGCGTCCTCGACCGTCATGTCGAGCACGTCGTCGATGTTCTTGCCGCGCAGGCGCACGGCGAGCACGCGCGGCTGGAACCGCCGCCCGTCGCAGACCTCGCAGCGCACCGTCACGTCGGCGAGAAACTGCATGTCGATCGTCTGCCATCCGGTGCCGCGGCACGCCTCGCAGCGGCCGCCGACCGAGTTGAAGGAGAAGTCCCGGGGTGTGATGCCCGCGCGAAACCGCCCGCGCCGACCGGGCGAACAGCTGGCGGATCTCGTCCCACGCCTTCGTGTACGTCACGGGGTTCGAGCGGGCCGAGCGGCCGAGCGGGCTCTGGTCCACGAGCAGCAGCTCGGAGATGCCCTCGAACCCGTCGATGCGGTCGTGCGCGCCGACCTCGAAGGGCGCCGCGCCGCGGACGCGCCGCGCGTAGGCGCCGTGCAGGATGTCGCGCACGAGCGTGGACTTGCCGGAGCCCGAAACGCCGGCCAGCGCGACGAGCCGCCCGAGCGGCACGCGGACCGTCAGGTTCTGCAGGTTGTGCTGGCGCGCGCCGACGATGGTGATCGCGCCCTCGGCGCGGCGGAAGGGCACGATGCGCGAGAGCGCCCGGGCGCTTGCCCCGGATCGGCACGGGCGCCGGCGCGGCGCCGCGGGCGGCGGACGCGGGCTTCGAGCCGCCGCCGCAGCAGCTCGCCGGTGGCCGAGTCCTTCACGCGCGCGAGGGCGCGCGGGGTCCCGGCAAAGAGGACCTGGCCGCCGCGGCTGCCCGCGTCGGGGCCGAGGTCGATCACGTGGTCGGCGGCCTCGATCGCCTCGGGATCGTGCTCGACGACCACCACCGTGTTGCCGCGGTCGGCCAGCCGCCGCAGGATCGCGAGCAGGCGGCGCGTGTCGGCGGCGTGCAGGCCGATCGTCGGCTCGTCGAGGACGTACAGCGTTCCGGTCAGCGCGCCGCCGAGCGCCGACGCGAGGCCGATGCGCTGCGACTCGCCGCCCGAGAGCGTCCGCGCCGCGCGCGAGAGCGTCAGGTACTCGAGGCCCACGTCGTTCATGTAGTGCACGCGCGCCTTCAGCTCCGCGACGACCGAGGAGAGCCGCGCCTGCTCCGACGCCGAGAGCACGAGCCCGTCGAGAAAGACCTTCAGGTCCCGCAGCGACAGCTCCACGAGATCGGCGATCGTCCTGCCGCGGAAGCGGACCCAGAGGGCCGGCGCCGCGAGGCGCGCGCCGCGGCAGGAGCCGCAGAGCGTGTAGGCGCGGTAGCGCGCCAGCAGCACGCGCACGTGGATCTTGTAGCGCTTGGTCTCGAGCCAGTCGAAGAACCCCTGGACGCCGTAGAAGTCGCCGCGTCCCTTGATCAGGATCTCGCGCTCGTGCGCCGACAGCCGCGACACCGGCACGTCGGTGCGCACCGAGTAGCGCCGGCAGGCGCGGAAGAGGTCGTCGTACGCGGACTCGTACGCCGGCGTGTTCCACGGGGCGATCGGGCGCTCCGCGAGCGTGAGGCTGCGGTCGGGAATCGCCTTCTCGAGGTCCACGCCGATCACGCGCCCGAACCCCTGGCAGGCCGGACAGGCGCCGAGCGGGGAGTTGAATCCGAAGAGCGGCGGCGTCGGGTCGCGAAACTCCCGCCCGCAGCGCGGGCAGTGCAGACCGCGCCGGAAGGTCCGCACGCGGTCCTCCATGCGCGCCTCGAGGGAGCCGGCCAGCGAGAACGCGGTCTCGGCCGCGGCCGCGATCTCGGGCCGCGATGCGGGCCCGACGACGAAGCGGCCCACGACGAGCCGCAGACGGCCCTCGGCATCGAGCAGCGGCGCCGCCGTGTCCCCGATCTCGACGATCTCGCCCTCGGGCGACAGGGCCCGGAAGAACCCGGCGCGCTTGTACTCGGCCAGCCGCGCGCCGTCGCTGGCCGCCTTCCGGCGCCGCCCGGAGGCCGGGGCCTCGGCATCCCTCCAGCCGACGGGGGCCACGAGCACCGTCCGCGCGCCGTCTTCGGCCGCGCAAAGCTCCTCGACCGCGCGGTCGACGCCCCCCGGCACGGCGTCGACGCCGCAGTCCGGGCAGACCGTCGTGCCGCCGTGGGCGAAGAGCAGCCGGAGCGAGTCGTGGATCTCGGTCTGCGTCCCGACGGTCGAGCGCGCGTTGCGGACGCCGTTCTTCTGCTCGAGCGCGATCGCCGGCGGGACGGGCTCGATCGAGTCCACGTCGGGCCGGTCCAGCCGCTCGAGGAACTGGCGCGCGTAGGTCGAGAGCGATTCGGCGTAGCGGCGCTGCCCCTCCGCATAGAGCGTGTCGAAGGCCAGCGACGACTTGCCCGAGCCCGAAACCCCGGTGATGACGGTCAGCCGGCCGAGCGGGACGTCGACCGAGACGTTCTTCAGGTTGTGCGTCCGGGCGCCGCGGATGCGGATCGGAGCGGGGCGGAGAGGATTGGACTTCTTCACGTGTCGACCGAACACGCGAATCTATCAGAACGCGGACGGCGTGTCGCTCAGCCCCCGTGCTTCGGGCACACCGTCGTCGGCGCCGTGCCCTCGATGAAGACCTCGGTCGTCGGCTGCGGACAGCCGGGCGACGCGAGAAAGCCGGTGGAGGGATCGATCGTCGCGGTCACGATGTCGGAGGGCACCGGAAAATCCTCCGCGAAGAACTGCGCGGGCGCCGCGCGCGAGAAGTCGGCGAAGATCGGCACGGCCGCCTGGGTCCCGGACAGGTTCAGCCCGCGGTTGTCGTCGTAGCCGACCCAGACGACCGCGAGAAACCGCGGCGAGAAGCCCACGAACCAGGCGTCGCGCCCGTCGTTCGTCGTGCCCGTCTTGCCCGCGAGCACGCCCGTCAGGCCCTTCGCGCGCGCGCCCGTCGCGGTGCCGTGGTCCACGGCGCCCTTCAGGATCGTGTTGACGAGATAGACCGCGTCGGCCGGCAGCGCCGGCGACAGCGGCGCCGCCTTGCGGTCGAGCACCGTCCCGTCGCCCGTCGTGACGCCCACGATCGCGTTCGGGCGCCACGCGCACCCCGCTGTTGGCGAAGACCGAGTACGCGCCGGCGATCTCCATGGGCGAGATCTCGAAGGCGCCGAGCGCGACGGAGGGGTAACCGCGCAGCCGCGAAGCGATCCCCGCGCCCTTGGCCGCGCCGAGCACGTACGGAAGGCCCGCCATCAGCGAAACGCGCACGGTCGGGATGTTGATCGAGCGTTCGAGCGCCTGGCGCGCCGACATCGGGCCGCGGTAATCGCCGTCGTAGTTGCGCGGCGTCCACGACTCTTCGTCGGTCTTCTGTCCCCACTCGACGGTGATCGGCGAGTCCATCAGGATCGTCGCCGGCGTCACGGGCGGATCCATGTCGCGCCGCGCGAAGGCGGCGAGGTAGACGAAGGGCTTGAAGAGGCTGCCCGGCTGGCGGTGCGCCTGCGTCACGCGGTTGAACTGCGAGAGGCGGTAGTCGCGGGCGCCGACGAGCGCGCGCACGCCGCCCGTCTGCGGCTCGAGCACGATCAACGCGCCCTGCAGCGGCGCCTGCCGCGAGGCCGAGGCCAGCCGCTTGTACGTCTTCTCGAGATTCTCGAGCCCCTGGGTCACCGCGCGCTGCCCCGCCTGCTGCAGGTCGACGTCCAGGGTCGTGTAGATCTGCAGGCCCTCGGTCTGCAGCTGCTTGCCGTAGCGCTCGGCGAGCTCGCCCTTGACGAAGTCCACGAAGTGCGGGGCGCGCGTGAGGTCCTCCACGCGGCTGCGGGGAGTGATCGGCTCGTCCATGGCGGCCTTCATCGCCGCCTCGTCGATCTTTCCCTCCTCGCGCATCAGACGCAGGACGAGATCGCGGCGCTGGCGCGTCCGCTCCGGGTTGCGGAACGGCGAGTACGCGTTGGGCGCGCGGATCATGCCGGCGAGCGTGGCCGACTGGGCCAGGTCGAGGTCCGCGACCTCCACGCCGAAGTAGTGGCGCGCGGCCTCCCCGACTCCGGTCACCGCGATGGCGCCGCGGCGCCCGAGGTAGATCTCGTTCAGGTACGCCTCGAGGATCTCGTCCTTGGAGTAGCGGGCGTCGAGGACGACGGCCATGATGGCCTCGGTGGCCTTGCGCCGCAGCGTGCGCTCGGGAGAGAGGTAGAGGTTCTTGACGAGCTGCTGCGTCAGCGTCGAGCCGCCCTGCTTCATGCCCGCCCGTCAGGGTCCGGAACACGGCGCCGAAGAGGCGCCGCACCGACACGCCCGTGTGGCGGAAAAAGTCGCGGTCCTCGGTCACGAGGATCGCGTCGACGAGCGACGCCGGCGCCTCGGCCAGACGGATGACGGTGCGGTCCTCGAGGTCCGCGCCGAAGACGGAGCCGAGCAGCTCGGGCTCGAGAATCAGGGCCGGCACCGGCTCGCCCGCCGCATCCACGAGCGACTTCACGCGGCCCGCGCCGAACACGATGCGCAGGCGCGCGCCCGGAAACCTGCGCCCGGGGTAGCGGAAGCCGCGCGTGAAGATCTCGAGGGCCTCCTTCTCCCGGCGATAGTGGCCCGGGCCGCTCCGGCGGGCCGTCGGTCTCCTGGTAGTAGAGGCGCCCGAGCTTGGCCGCGATCGCGGGGATCGAGGCCGCGTCTCCGGGGCGCAGCGCGTAGAGGTCCGAGTAGATGCGCGAGGGCAGGTTCCACCGGCGGCCATCGAAGCGCCCCACCACGCGCGTCGTGAAATAGCCGAGCGCGATCACGCCGGCCAGGAGCATCCCGCCGAAGCCGGCGAGGATCGGGACCCGGTGCCGATAGACCCACATCGGCAGCGAGACCAGCCGCGCGCGGGGGGATTCGTCGTCGTCCAAGGAGGCCACCCGGGCGTGAGCATAACGTCATAACATCCCCACCGCTTGGCCAGGAAGAAGCGCAAGGAACCGACGCGTCCCGCGCGCGCGGACGTCGGGGCGATCGTCGCCGCGGCGGCGCTCGCCGCCGTCCTCGCGGGGACCGCGCTCATCGTCGACACCAGCGCCGCGGCTGCTTTCGACGCGCCCAAGCGGCTGATCGCGCTCGTCGGCACGGCGATCGCGGCCGCCGCCGCGTTCGCCTTCCAGCGCCCGCAGCCCGACGCGGCGCGGCCCTGGAGCGAGGGCCCCCGCTCGCGGCGCGCCGCCCTGTGGCTCGCGGCGGCCGCCCTCGGGATCTCGCTCGTCGCGGCCCTGGCCTCGCCGCGCCGCGGGCCGTCCCTCGATGCGGCGCGCTCCGTCGTCGTCTTCGCGCTGCTGCTCCCGCTCGGCGCCTCGCGGGTCGTGGAAAGAGGACGCTCCTGGCTGGCCGCAGCCTTCCTCGGCGGGACCGCGGTCAACGCCGTCGTCTCGATCCTCCAGAGCCGCGGACGCTTCCAGCCGTTTCTGCTCGAGACCATCGGCGACCGGCAGAGCACGGGCGCCTACGCCGGCAACGTCGGATACCTCGCCATCACTCTCGCGCTCGCCGGCGTGGTGGCCCTCGGGCTTCTGCTCGAGGCGCGCGCGAACCGGGCGCGGGCCGGCTGCGCCGCCCTGCTCGCCCTCTTTGCCGCCGCCCTCGTGGTGAACCTGAACCTCACGGCGCTGACCTGCGCCCTGGCCGGCGCCGCGGTTCTGCTCGTCGTGCTCTACCGCCGGCGCGCGGTGCTTCCGATTGCCGGCGCCGTGCTGCTGCTCGGCCTCGCCGTCGCGGGCTACGCTCCGCTGCGCACCCGCGCCACCGAGGTCGCGAAGCTGGCGCGCCTGGGCCACTGGGACATCCTGCTCTCCTTTCGCGGCGGGCCCTGGGCCGCCGCCCTCGAGATGACGCGGGAACGGCCGCTGACGGGCTTCGGCCCGGGCACGTTCGCCGCGGAGTACGCGCCGCACCGGCTCGCGGCCGAGATCCGCCTGCAGCGGCGCTTCGTCGCTCCCCTGCTCACGAGCGCCTACGCGGAGACGCACTGCGACTACCTCCAGGTGTTCACCGACGCCGGCGTGCCCGCGGGGCTCCTCGTCCTCGCGGCGGTGGCGTGCCTCCTCGCGACCGTCGGCCGCACGGCGTGGCGCTCGAAGGGCGCCGAGGCCGCCATCCTGTTCGCCGTGCTCGCGGCCGGGGCGGCGGCCGCGCTGACCTGGTTTCCGCTGCAGCGGCCGGTCACGGCCGTTCCGCTGCTGCTCGCCGCCGGACGCGCCTGGCGGATCTCGGGCGAGGGCGTGTCCGAGGCCGGGGAGGATCGGTCGTGAAGTTGCTGCGCGCCGCCGCGGTCCTCTGCCTGCTCGCCGTCCTGTGCTGGCCGGAATTCGCGCGCTACGCGCGCCGAGCGGCGCGTGGGATACGCGACCACGGCCTTTCGCGCGCTGCTCGACCGCGGCTCCGATCCGGAAACGGCGAAGAACATCGTCGGAGCGGGCCAGCTCGCGCTCACGACGACCGGCAACCTGCCCGACGATCCCCGGCCGTGGGTCCTCGCGGGCTCGTCCTTTCTCGTGACCGGCCAGCCCGAGCGCGCCCTCGAGTTCTACCGCGAGGCGTTCGCAACCGGTGAGCGCGCGGAAATCGACCTGAACGTGGGCCGCGCCTACGCCATGCTGCGCCGCTCCGACAGCGCGGCCGCGGCCCAGCTGCGCGCCGGCTGGATCAGCCCCGAGATCCTCGAGTCGCTGCCGCCCGAGGTCAAGGGGCCGCTGCTCGCCGAGATCGACCGTCTGTCGCTGGAGCTGCGGCAGGGCCGGCTCGCGGCGCCGCCGCCGCTGCCGCCCGAAGAACGCCGCTAGCGGGCTGCTACGCCGGTTTTCGGTCGCGGAAGATCCGGCTCGACCAGATCCCCCAGACGTGCAGCTTGAAGAGCAGCATCGTCTTCAGGATCGCCAGGCCGTACCGCACCGAGGGGCCGAACGCGATCTGGGACGCCTCGTCGAAGTAGCGCGTCTCGATCGGGATCTCGCAGATGCGCAGCCCCTTGGCCATCCCCTGCGCGATGATCTCGGTGTCGAAGACGAACCCGTCCGAGTTGGCCTCGAGGTTGACCGTTTCGAGGTACCGGCGCGTGTACGCGCGGAATCCGCTGTGGTACTCGGTCAGGTAGATCAGGAACGTCGCGTTCTCGATCGCGGTCAGCAGGATGTTGCCGAGGTACTTCCACTTGGGCATGCCGCCCTGGATCGGCCGGCCCCCGAGCATGCGGCTGCCGAACGCCGCGTCGTAGCCCCGGTCGAGGCCGTCGAGCAGGTGCGGGATGACCGTCGGGTCGTACTGGTGGTCCGGGTGCACCATGATGACGACGTCCGCGCCGCGCTCGAGGGCCGTCCGGTAGCACGTCTTCTGGTTGCCCCCGTACCCGCGGTTGCGCGCGTGCACGACGACGTGGATGCCGAGCTCGCCTGGCGATCTCGACCGTGCGGTCGCGCGAACGGTCGTCCACGAGGATGACGTCGTCCACGTGCGTCCGGGGCACGTCGGCGTAGGTCCGGGCGAGCGTCCGCTCCGCGTTGTAGGCGGGCATGACGACCGCGACCTTCCGGCCGCGCGGCGCGTCAGATCCCACGGCGCGTCAGGACGACCGGCAGCGTGCGCAGCAGGATCGCGAGATCGAGAAAAAGAGACCAGTTGTTCAAGTACGCAAGATCGTAACGCAACTTGATGTCCGGTTCGCTCGAGTACTCGCCCGAGACCTGCGCCAGGCCCGTCAGGCCCGGCCGCGCCGCGTGGCGCAGCGCGTAGCCGGACACCGTCTTCGCAAACCGCTGCGCGAACTCCGGCCGCTCGGGCCGCGGGCCCACCAGGCTCATGTCTCCGCGCACCACGTTCCACAGCTGCGGGATCTCGTCGATCCGCGCGCCGCGCAGGGCCCGGCCGATCACCGTCACCCGCGGATCGTCGGGCACCGCGAGCACGGCGCCCGTCTCGACCTCCGCGCCCTTCTTCATCGTGCGCAGCTTCCAGAGCTCGAACGGCCGGCCGTCGCGGCCCACCCGCGTCTGCCGGTAGAAGACGCCGCCGGGCGAGGTGCCCGCGACGAGCGCGGCCGCCAGGGCGAGCCCCGGGGCCAGCAGGAACAGCGCGGCCGCGGCGACGACGACGTCGAAGGCGCGCTTCAGGAATCCGCCGGCGCCGTCGAGCGGGCGCACCCGCGCCTCGAGCAGCGGGAGGTCGCCGACGATGCGGAAACGCAGGCGCCCGATCATCGTCTCGAACGGCGACGGCCAGACGAGCAGGTCCGCCCGCCACGCCGGGGGGATGCGCTCCGGGATCTCGTCGCGCCACCAGGCCGCCTCGGGCGTCAGGATGACCTCGTCGATCTCCTGCGCCTCGACGATCGCGAGGAGATCTTCGACCGGCCCGAGCACGGGCACGTCCGGCGGCGCGGCGTCGCCGGCCCCGACGAGCCCCGCCAGCTCCACCCCGGTCCAGGAGTGGCGCCGGATCGTGTCGGCGATGAGCGTCGCGGCCGGGCCGCCGCCGACGATCAGCGCGCGGCGCCGGGGCTGCGGAAACACGCGGTCGAGCGCCGTGCGCCACAGCGAGAGCCCGACCCCGTTGACGAGCAGGAAGATCACGAGGACCGACCGCGGAAAGGAATAGGGCTGCGCCGAGGAAGTAGACCGACGCCAGCGTCAGCAGCTCGAGCAGGAGCGCCGGCAGCAGCAGCCGCGCCAGCGGTTCCCGGAACCGCTCGTGGTCGCGGTAGAGACCGAAGAGCCAGAGCGCCATCGCCTGCACCGCCGCCACGATGACGATGTTCCAGAACGTGAAGCGCGACGCTGCCGACCGGCAGCAGGCCGAGCGTGCCGGGAATCGCCACGTGCGTGCGGAGGAAGAAACCGGCGTACAGCGCCCCGACCGCGATCGCCAGATCGCCCGCGAGCGCGACCGTGCGGAATGCCGACGGGCGCCGGCGCGCCATCAGGAACGCGCCGTCCGCGTCCAGACCGGACGCGCGTAGCCGGCGAGCCCCGCCGCCACGCCGAGCGCGAGCGCGACGTTCAACACGCCGAAATAATAGAGCCTCCCGGCGACGCCGCCCAGCCGCGGTTTCGCGCGCGCGACGGCGAGCAGGAGGACGGCGCCGGCGAGCACGGCCGCGCCCAGCGGCGCGAGCGCCGGCGAAAAGAGCGCGGCGGCCGCCGCGAGCAGCGCCGAGCAGCGGCGCGAGCCAGCGGGCCGCCTTGCGGGAAAGGAACGCGAGCGTCAGGAGGGGATGCGCGCCGGCCGCGTAGAGCCAGCGCTCGCGCCGCAGCACCTGGCCCGCGCCGATGCCGATCCGGACGCGCCGCGCGACCTCGGCCGCGACGTCGCGCGCCGCGTCCTCGCGCGCCACCGCGTCGCCCGCGAAGACGATCCGGTGCCCGTCCCGCGCCACGCGCACGGGGATCAGGAAGTCGTCCATCGAGGTCGTGTCTTCCGGCAGCGGCCGGACCAGCCCGCGCCGCGCCGCGTAGATCCCGCCGTTGGCGCCGAGGCAGATTCCCAGGGCGCCTTCGGCCTCCTTCATCCGGGTCTCGCGATCCCAGAATTCCGACTCGGGCGTCTCGCGCGCGCCGGCGCCCCGTTCGAACACCAGCCGGCCGCACGCCGCGCCGACGCCCGCGTCGCCGAAGGCGCGCGCGAGGGCCGCGACCGCTCCCGGCTCGAAGCGCGTGTTGGCGTCGGTGAAGACGATGAGGTCTGCCGTCGAGTCGCGCACGAGGTCGTTCGACGACCGCGGCCTTTCCGCGCCGGGTCGCGAAACTCGACCACGCGGACGCGTCCCGCCCCGGCCTCGCGCGCCAGCGCCGCCGTGCGGTCCCGGCACCCGTCGCAGCCGATCGCGACCGAAAGGTCCGGGACGCCCGCCTGGCCGAGCAGGTTCGCGACGCGCGCCGCGATGACCGACTCCTCGTCGGCCGCGGCGAGCACGACCTCGACGGAGAGAGGCGGAGCGGGCTCGGCCGGGTCGGACGCGCGCGACCGTCGCCGCCCGGCCGCGCGATGAGCGCCGGGTACACGAGGTACGACCACGCAAACAGCGCGGCCGCGACGAGCGCGAGCGCCAGCGCGGCGGCCGTCACGCGCCCTGTCCGATCCGGTTCACCAGCTCGCGCGCGAACTCTTCGCCGATCCGCTCCCAGTCGTACAGGGCTTCGACGCGGGCGCGCGCGGCCACCGCCTGCTTGCGGGCGGCGGCGCGGTCGGCCAGAAGCCCGGCCACCGCCGCCGCGAATTCCGACGCGTCCTCGCGCAGCAGGATCTCGGTCTCGGGCGTGAACTCGAGCCCCTCGGCGCCGATCGGCGTCGCGACGACCGGCACGCCCGAGGCCGCGGCCTCGAGCACCTTGAGCCGCGTCCCCCCGCCGGCGAGCAGCGGCACGACGGCAACGGCCGCTCCGGCCCAGTGCGGGCGCGTGTCGGCCCCTTCCCCGAGCAGGGTCCAGTCCGGCCCCGCCAGACCGAGGACGTCCGCGGGCGCCTCGCGTCCGAGGATCTCGACGCGCGCCGAGGGCCGCGCGCGCTTCAACTCGGGCCAGACCTTCGCGTGCATCCAGCGCACGGCGTCGGCGTTGGGCGGCCAGGACAGGTCGCCGACGAAGAAGACCGTCTCGTCCTCCGGCGCCTGCGCGCGCATCCGGTAGCGCTCGAGGTCGACGCCGTTGGCGACGACCATCGGCTCGGTGCGCGCCCCGAGCGCGCGCAGGGCTGCGGCATCGCGGCGGGAGACGCACGAGAGGCCGGCGGCGCCGGCCGCCAGCTTCGCCTCGAGGCTCCGGACGCGCGGCGCCTGGAGGCGCGCGAACCACGCCGCCGCGCCGCCCTCCGGCGATTCGCCCGTGCGCCGCCAGATCTCGGAGTCGAGATTGTGAAAATCGATCCAGACCCGGCGTCCCGCCGCGAGCGCCGCCGGCCCGACGTGGTACGAGTGCGCCACGATCCAGGACGGCGTCTCCGCGGCCGCGGCGGCCGCGAGACTTTTCGCGAGGGCGCGCGAGCGATAGAGCAGCTCGGAATAGGCCCGCCCTCCGCGAAAGGCTCGCGGCGGCGGCCCAGACGCGCCGGGGCCGTCGGGGCGCCTGAGCGATCCAGTCGATCTCGAGTCCCGGCGGGATCTCCCCCCGCCCGTAGGCGCGCTCGGGATCGAGCAGCGAAAACGCACGCACGCGAAAATGCTCGGTCAGGGCCGACAGGAGGTGGAAGTTGCGGATCGCCAGACCGTCGCGGCTCGGGTGCGGCGGCCGCGGCAGGACGCTGAAGAGAAGCGGCTTCATCGCGAGCGCATTATGGGTGACGCCGCCGCGACAGGGCCGCGCGGTAGCGGGCGCGCCGCGCGCGGCCGCGTTCGCCGGGCGTCACGAGCGCCAGGGCATACCGCGCCGCCGCCCCCGCGTCCAGCGCGAGCCCCGAGATCGCCGCGCCCGCGCGCCCATGGTGCTTGCGCGCGTAGCGCACGAGCGAGGCGTGCAGCTGTCCGAAGAGCCGGTCGCCCCCGGAGCGGCCTCCCGCGTGGACGACCTCCGCCGCGGGCTCGAAGAAGAGCCGCCAGCCCCTCGAGCGCCAGCGGGCCATCAGGTCCGTCTCCTCCGCGTAGAGAAAGAAGGCCTCGTCGAAGCCGCCGACCTGCTCGAAGGCCTCGCGGCGCACGAGCAGGGCCGCGCCCATCAGGGCCTCGACCTCGCGCGCTCGCGCGTGGTCCTGGCGTGTGGCGGTGTGGCCCTCGAACGGCGCACGGCCGCCCGACAGGAACGCGAGACCCGAGCTCTCGCTCAAGATCCTCCACGGGGTCGGCAGCCTCCGGATGGAGTCCTGGACCGAGCCGTCGGTGTTGCGCAGGCGCGGACCCGCCGCCGCGAGCCCCGCGTCGCGGTCGAGGGCGCCGGCGAGCGCGGCAATCGCGCCCGGCCGGACGACGGCATCCGAGTTGAGGAACAGGAGGTAGGGGCGGTTCGTTTCGCGCGCGCCGCGGTTGCAGGCCGCGCCGTAGCCGCGGTTGACGCTCTCCGTGATGAGCCTCGCCGCCGGGGCCGCCGCTGCGAGCGCCTCGCCGACCCGATCGCCCGAGGCGTTGTCCACGACGACGATCTCCGCCTCCGGCGCGGTGCTCGCCACGGCCGCCGCCGCGGCCGTCGTCTCGGCGGGCGTGCGGTAATGGACGATGACCGCCGCGACCTTGCCGCCCGACCCGGCGGCGCTCATTCGCCCCAGAACTCCCCGCTCCACAGACGGTCGAGGAACACGCGCCAGGGCAGGATCTCGATGCCATCCTCGGTGACGCGCGGGCTGGGCTCGAGCGATGCGACGACGCGGCGGCGCACACCCGGCTGATCCACGGCCAGCTGGCGAAGCCCCTTCAGGTGGTCCGAGGTGACCCGCGAGGCCGGCTTGGCCTCGATCGCGCACCGCACGTCGCCCACGATGAAATCGACCTCGATCCCGCTCGCCAGGCGCCAGTACGCGAGCTCCATGTAGCGCTCGCGGTAGTGCGAGGCCGCGGTCAGCTCGTGGAAGATCCAGTTCTCGAACGCCTTGCCGAAGAGCTCGGAGCCCGGCGTCAGCGCCCCGCGCCGCGCCAGCGTGTTGACCATCCCGACGTCGGCCAGGAAGAACTTGGGCGCTCCGATGACCCGGCGTTTGGGCCGCTTCGTGAACGCGGGAAGGAACCGGCCCAGCCGGGTGTCCACGAGGACCTGGAAGTACTCGCGGGCCGTCGGGGCCGAGACCCCGCACTCGCGGGCGATGGTGGCGTAGTTGACCAGCTCGGCGTCGGTCAGCGCGACCGCCGAGAGGAAGTCGGAGAAGGCGCGCAGGCTGCGCGTCAGACCCGAAAGCAGCGCCTCCTCCCTCAGGTAGCTCTCGACGTACGCGCGCAGCGGCCGCGCGGGAGCGTCGGCGAGGTAGTGCCGCGGCAGGTATCCGTGGTTCAGCATCCGGCAGAGGTCGAAGGGCCGGCCGATCTCGGCCGACGTCAGGCCGAAGAGATCGAACCGCGCCACGCGCCCGGGCGGCAGCGCGGGAGTCGCCTGCCGCACGGCCCGCGCGCTCGAGCCCGACATTGCGAAGACCCGCCCGCGGTTCTCGGCGAGCCAGCGGACTTCTTCGAGCAGCGGCGGGACCTTCTGGATCTCGTCGATCACGACGACCGGATCGGGCGGACTGTTCTCGAGCACGTCGCGCAGGAGAGCGGGCCGCTCGCTGTACCGGACGAAATCTTCCGTCTTCGCGAGGTCGATGCGGATCGCCTGCGGATAGAGCGCCTTCAGCAGCGCGCTCTTCCCGGTCTGGCGCGGGCCCCACAGGAAGAACGACTCGCGGGGACGCTCGGGAAGCCGAATCAATCGGCGAAACATTGGGTTCAGGATATCATGATAATCGTAAGCAATGGTTCCTGTTGTTGCTACGGTCTCTGTGCATTCCTGGCGCCGCTCTCCGCGGGGTGTATAACGTCGCCCATGCGTTGGGAGGACGGAAGGCAGAGCGACCAGGTCGAAGACCGGCGAGGCTTTGGCGGCGGGCGCGTCGCGATCGGCGGCTGCGGAACCCTCATCGTCGTCGTCGTCATCTCGCTGCTCACCGGCAGCAATCCCCTTCGCATCCTGCAGATCCTGAACGGCTCGACGGACTCGGGCAGCGTTTCGGCTCCTCCTTCCGGCGGCTCCCCCGCCGCACCCGGCGCCGAAGACCAGGGCAAGAAATTCGTCTCGGCGGTCCTCGCCGACACGGAGGACACGTGGACTTCCATCTTCGCCGCGTCCGGCAAGCAGTACGAGCTGCCGAAGCTCGTTCTCTTCACGGACGAAACGCCGACCGCATGCGGGTACGGGTCGGCGGCGCAAGGTCCCTTCTACTGTCCGCGCGACCGGAAGGTCTACCTCGACCTCGGATTTTTCGACGAGCTGTCCCGGCGCTTCGGCGCACCGGGAGACTTCGCGCGCGCATACGTGATCGCCCACGAGATCGGCCACCACGTGCAGCAGCAGCTCGGCATCGCCGACAAGGTCGACGATCTGCGCAGCCGCAGCTCCCGGGAGGACGCCAACCAGCTCTCCGTCCGGCTCGAGCTTCAGGCCGATTGCTTTGCGGGGGTCTGGGGCAACCGTGGCGCGCGCAAGGGGCTCCTCGAGCCCGGGGACGCGGAGGCGGGCCTGAAGGCGGCGGCGGCGATCGGCGACGACCGCCTCCAGAAGATGTCGACGGGCCGCGTGCAACCCGAGTCCTGGACGCATGGATCGTCCCAGCAGCGCGTCGAATGGCTGCGCCGCGGGCTGACCTCCGGGGACCCGGGCGTCTGCAAGACGTTCGAAGGGATTTTCTAGCCGCCGGCTAGTTGATGGCCCGCTCGCCGCGGGGAACGCGGCGGTAGGCAACCCGTCGCGGACCGCTCGGAGCGCTGCCCCAGCCCTCGGCCGCGGCGACCGGCGCGGCGCACGGGTCCGGGATCGCGAGCAATTCCTCGGGCGGCGCGAAGAACCGGTCGACCAGCTCCAGCAGCGGCAAGGCAAAGGCACCTCGCGCAACGATCCCGTCGGCGCCCGCCTCCCGCATGGCCGCCCGCAGCCCGATCGGGACCGCCTCCGCGATCAGCACGACGCGCGGGGGCGCCGGCCGTGCCTTGAGGCGCCGCAACAGCTCCAGCCCCGCCGCCGACGAGTCCCCGATGTCCAGCAGCACGAGGTCCGGCCTGTGGCGGGCGGCGCGGCGAATCGCCTCGGGCCCGGGGCGCACCAGCCCCACCATTTTCATGGCGGGCTCGGCCATCAGCGCGAGGCTCGGCGCCCAACGCCCGTCGGCCTGCCCGTCGATGACGAGGACACGGATGTCGCCCGTGGGCGCCTGGCCGTTGAGTTCGATCCGCACGCCCGTACATCATCTCGCCCCGGACCGCGGGCGCGCCATTCGGGCAAACACCTGAGACGCTACCGATCCGGGTTGATCAGCCCCGCGCGCATGGCGTACCGCACGAGCCCCGCGACGTCGTGGATCGCCAGGCGCTGCATGAGCTGCGTCCGGTGAGTCTCGACGGTCTTGACGCTCAGACCGAGCACCGCGGCAGTCCCCTTGGTGGAGTGCCCCTCGGCGATCAGCTGGAGGACCTCCCGCTGCCGCGGCGTGAGGGCCTCGAGCGCGGTCGGCCTCTGCGCGGCGCCATCGCCGGCGGGCCGCGCGCCGCGAAACGGCCGCCGACAGGAACGTCTGGCCCCGCACGACCGAGCGGATCGCCGCCTCGAGCTCGGACGTGCCGGCGTCCTTCAGGAGATAGCCCGCCGCGCCGGCGCGCAGCGCCCGCGACACGTACTCTTCGTTGGAGTGCATCGAGAGAATGATGACCTTCGTTGCGGGCCACCGCTCGGCGATGCGCGAGGCCGCCTCGAGGCCGTTCATGCCGGGCATCGTGATGTCCAGGATCACGACGTCGGCCGGGATTCTCTCCAGGATCGCCAGCGCCTCCCGGCCGTCGCCCGCCTCCCCCACCACCTCGAGGTCGGGCACGGAGGCCAGCAGGGACCGGATCCCCGCGCGGACGAGCGCGTGGTCCTCGGCGAGCAGGATACGAATCGGCGGCGTCATTCGGCCGGGGCCGACGGGAACTCGGCACGGACGACGGTGCCGCGCTCGGGCTCGGACTGCACGGTGACGCGCCCGCCGAGCAGACGCGCGCGCTCGCGCATCCCGTGCAGGCCGAGGCTGGCGTCGGCGCCGGAGCGTTCGAACACGCGAGCCACCTCGAAGCCCCTGCCGTCGTCGCTGACGGCGAGCCGCACCCGTCCGCCGGCCTGCCGCACTTCGAGCCGCACGGCCCGCGCGGAGGCGTGCCGGGACACGTTCGTCAGGGCCTCCTGCGCGATGCGGAAGCAGGCGGTCTGGACCTCGGAGGTCGCCTCGATCTCCGCATCCGCTTCGAAGTGCGCCTCGAAGCCGCCGCGCGCGGACTGCTGATCGAGGTACCACCGGAGCGCCGGAACGAGCCCGAGGTCGTCGAGCAGCGACGGCCGCAGGGCGACCGACATGTTGCGCACCTGGTCGAGGGCTTCGTCCACGATCAGCGTGCTCTCTTCCAGGCGGCTGCGCACGTCGGGGGCGGGGGCCCGCGACTCGGCGGCCTGGAGGCTGATCTTCACGGCCGTCAGGGCCTGGCCGATCTCGTCGTGCAGCTCGCGGGCGATGTGGCTGCGCTCGGTCTCCTGGGCCTCGATCAGCCTGCGCGACACCTGCCGCAGCCGCTCGCGGGACAGCTTGAGCTCCGACTCGGCTTTCTGCGTTTCGGTGACGTCGGACGAGACGACCAGGGCGGCGACGACCTGACCGTCCTGGCGCAGGGGCCCGACGCGGCACCGGAAGGAACGGGCCGGCCCCTCCCCGACCTTCCAGCCGGTTTCGAACGTCACGGCCGCGCCCGTCTGGAACACCTGGTCGAGCATGCCGCGGACGCGCGCCTGGTCGCCCGGCCGGAATGAAGTCGTACGCGTTCCTGCCGACGAACATCGACACCTCGTGCCCGGGCGCGGCCCGGTTCAGAAACCAGATGCGCCCGTCGGCGCCGAACGTCGAGATGAAGTCCGGAGCGTTCTCCACCAGGGAACGGAATTGCTCCTCCGATTCCCGCAGCTTCTCCTCCATGTCGCGGCGCTCGCGTGATGTCGTTGGACGTGACCATCACCGCCCGAACGCCGCCGTCCTCGAGCAGCGGCGCGACCGAACAGCGGTACCACGTCGGGGCGCCGTGGTCGCCGGCGCCGCGGATCTCGTAGGCTCCCGGCTGCCCCGTGCGGAAGACCTCGGCGATCGTCCGCCGGATCGTTTCGTGGTGCTCGGGCGCCGAATACTCGTAGACCGTGGTGCCGATCATCTTCGCGGCGTCGAAGCCGGGCGCGGGCCGGTTCAGGAAGAGGAATCGGCCCTCCTCGTCGAACGTGCAGATGTAGTCCGACGCGCTCTCGACCAGCGAGCGGTATTTCTCCTCCGACTCCCGCAGCCGGTCCTCGATCTGCTTGCGCGCGGTGATGTCGCGCGCGATGCCGACGACGCCCGCCACCCCGCCGCTCGCGTCGCGAAAGGGCCCGAGGGTGGTCAGGAAGGTCCGCTCGCCCGCGGGCCCCCGGAATCGCTCCTCGAGCGTGCGCGCCTGGCCGCTCGCGATCACCGCGCGATCGGCGGCGCGGGCCGCCGGCCACGCCTCGGGTTCGAGAATCTCGAGGTCGGTCCGACCGACGATGTCCCGCGCCGGCGCTCCCAGAGTCCCGGCGGCGACGGGATTGACCATCAGGTAGCGGCCGGCGAGGTCCTTGACGAAGACCCGGGCGGCCATGCCGGAAAAGAGCGCCTCGAGGAGGTTGAGCGACCGCTTCTCCTCGTCGCGCGCCGCCTCGCGCTCGACGACGGTGGCGGCGAGCAGGAGCGCCGTCGCGCCCGCGAGCGCGTCGAAGGCGAGAAGGTGATAGATGCCGCCGCCTGCGGCGCCGCCCGCGGGCAGGACGCGGTCCTGGAAATACGACGCTCGCGGCCGCGATCGCGAGGCTCGCCGACGCCGTCACGCGCGTCCCGCAGCGCAGCCCCGCCCACACGAGCACCGGGAAGATTGGATACAGAAACGGATAGCCCCTGCCGAACACGACGAAGATCACGACCGCGAGTGTCGTCAGAAGCGCCGCCCGCTCACCTGGCCCGGCGGCCCCGCGCAGCGGCCGGGGACGGCAGAGCCACGTCAGGACCACCGGAGCGACCAGGGTCACTCCCGCGGCGTCGCCGAAGCACCAGGTCAGCCAGCGGCTCGGCGCGTCGGCGCCGGCGATGGCTCCTCCGGCCAGCATGGACGCGGTCCCGACCGTCGCCGAGAGCGGCGCGCACACGATGGCCGCGAGCAGGAGCGCGCCCACGTCCCGGGAACGGTCGAGCGAGTTGCGGATTCCGACCCGGCGCAACAGCCAGAAGGCGGCGAGGCATTCGAGCGCATCCCCGACGCCGACCCCCACGGACGCGAGCGCCGGAACGTTCGTCAGCCAGTTCGCCAGGAACGAGCCGACGAGGATGCCGGGCCAGAGGGCCGGGCCGCGCAGCAGGAGCGCGGCCAGAGCGATTCCCGTCGGGGGCCAGACCGCGGTGACGTTGTTCACGGCGAAGTCGAGGCCGAGGCTGATCCAGGCCACGGCGAGGTACACGCCCGCCAGGACGGCCATCTCCCCGAAGGGACGAAAACGACGAAGTTGCACGGACAGGGCCCCTTTTGCGCGTCATCTCAGCACATCCGTGGCGCCCCGCGGAAACAAAAAAAGGCCCCGGCTTGCGCCGGGGCCACGTTCAACGATGGACGTCTAACGTCTTGAGTCTTGTGTCCTCAGTACATTCCGCCCATGCCGCCCGGCATGCCGCCGCCTCCGGCCGGGGCCTTCTCCTTCTCCTTGATCTCGGAGACGAGCGCCTCGGTCGTCAGCATCAGGCCGGCCACCGACGCCGCGTTCTGCAGCGCGTTCTTGGTGACCTTGGTCGGATCGATGATGCCCGGACTTGAGCATGTCCTCGATCTTCTCGGAGTTGGCGTTGTAGCCGAAGTTGGCGCCCTTGGACTTGAGCTCGTTGACGATCACCGAGCCCTCGTCGCCGGCGTTGGCCACGATCTGGCGGGTCGGCTCCTCGAGCGCGCGGATCACGATCCGCGCCCCGATCTTCTCGTCGCCCGAGAGGTCGTTGGCCTTCTTCGTCACGGCGTCGATGCAGCGCAGCAGCGCCACGCCGCCGCCCGGGACGATGCCCTCCTCGACGGCCGCCTTGGTCGCGTGCATCGCGTCCTCGACGCGCGCCTTCTTCTCCTTCATCTCGGTCTCGGTGGCCGCGCCGACCTTGATCACGGCGACGCCGCCGACGAGCTTGGCCAGCCGCTCCTGCAGCTTCTCGCGGTCGTAGTCCGAGGTGGTCTCCTCGATCTGCGCCCGGATCTGCTTGACGCGGCCCTGGATGGCCTCCTGCTTCTTCTTGGAACGGTCATCCACGACGATCGTCGTGTTGTCCTTGTCGACGGTGACCTTCTTCGCGTCGCCGAGGTCTTCCCACTTGACGTTCTCGAGCTTGATGCCGAGGTCCTCGGAGATGAGCTTGCCGCCCGTCAGGATCGCGATGTCCTCGAGCATGGCCTTGCGGCGGTCGCCGAAGCCCGGCGCCTTGACCGACGCGACCTGCAGCGTGCCGCGCAGCTTGTTGACGACGAGCGTCGCGAGCGCCTCGCCCTCGACCTCCTCGGCGATGATCAGCAAGGGCTTGCCCTGCTTGGCGATCTGCTCGAGGATCGGGAGCAGGTCCTTCATGTTGGAGATCTTCTTCTCGTACAGGAGGACCTTGGCGTTCTCGAGGATGCACTCCATCCGCTCCGCGTCGGTGATGAAGTACGGCGAGAGGTAGCCGCGGTCGAACTGCATGCCCTCGACGACTTCGAGCGTCGTCTCGAGGCCCTTGGCCTCCTCGACCGTGATCACGCCGTCCTTGCCGACCTTGTCCATCGCCTCGGCGATGATCTTGCCGATCTCGGAGTCGTTGTTCGCGGAGATCGTGCCGACGTGGGCGATGTCCTTGCCCTCGACCGGCTTGGAGAGCTTGTCGAGCGACTCGACGGCGGCCCGGACGGCCTGGTCGATGCCGCGCTTCAACTCCATCGGGTTGGCGCCGGCGGTGACGTTCTTGATGCCCTCGCGGTAGATCGCCTGGGCGAGCACCGTGGCGGTCGTCGTGCCGTCGCCGGCGACGTCGGAGGTCTTCGAGGCGACCTCGCGGACCATCTGGGCGCCCATGTTCTCGAGCGGATCCTGCAGCTCGATCTCCTTGGCGACCGTGACGCCGTCCTTGGTGACGGTCGGGGAACCGAACTTCTTCTCGATGACGACGTTGCGGCCCTTGGGGCCGAGGGTCACCTTGACCGCGTCGGCGAGCTTGTTGACGCCGTGGAGCACGCGCTGGCGCGCCTCCTCACCGTAAATGATCGTTTTCGCAGCCATTGTGATTACTCCTTACTTCCCTTCGACGACCGCGAGCACCTCGTCCTCGCGGAGGATCAGGTGCTCTTCGTCGTCGATCTTGATTTCGGTGCCGGCGTACTTGCCGATGAGGATGCGGTCGCCCTTCTTCACGTCGAGGGGAAACTGCTTGCCGTCCTCGTTGACCTTGCCCTTGCCGACGGCGACGACCTCCGCCTCCATCGGCTTCTCCTTGGCGGTGTCCGGGATGATGATCCCGCCCTTCTTCATCTCACCCATCTCGAGTCGCTTGACCAGGATCCGGTCGTACAGTGGACGAACTTTCATGAACTTCCTCCTTGAAGTTGTATTGCCTTGTGTGGCCCCCGCTTTCCGGGGGGAGCGGGATATTAGCACTCCTCTATGACGAGTGCTAGCAGCACGACGCGATGGCCGGCAGACTGTTGTCATAAACATATGTAAACAATAGGGTTGCATATAGGATGCTCGCCTCCGTGCTATGGTTCCAATCCGTATGGGAGCCCTCGCCGGCAAGCGCATCCTGATCACCGGCGGACTCGGCTTCATCGGCTCGAATCTCGCCCGACGCCTCCTCGCGGAAGGCGCGAACGTCACGCTCTGCGACGCGATGATCGAAGGCTACGGCGGCAATCCCGCCAACATCCGCGAGATCCGCGACGACGTGACGATCGACGCCGCCGACGTGCGCGACGCGGCCGCCATGGAGCGCCTCGTCGCCGGCAAGGAGGTCGTCTTCCACCTCGCGGCCCAGGTCTCTCACGTCATGTCGCTGTCGAACCCGTACCCCGACATCGACATCAACATCAAGGGAACGGCGGTGCTGCTCGAGGCCTGCCGCAAGGTGAGCCCCGACGCGCTCATCGTGCGCTCGGGCACTCGCGGCCAGTACGGCCCGGCCGTCCAGCTGCCGGTCTCCGAGCTGACGCCCTCGGACCCGCGCGGCATCTACGAGATCTCGCAGCTCTCGGCCGAGATGATCTGCCGCACCTACACGCGCATCCACGGGATCCGGACCGTGCCGCTGCGGCTGACGAACGTCTACGGCCCGCGCGGCCAGATGAAGCACTCCCAGTTCGGCGTCGTGAACTGGTTCGTGCGGCTGGCCCTCGAGGGAAAGCCGATCC
Source organism: uncultured Acidobacteriota bacterium (assembly GCA_963843325.1). Lineage (GTDB taxonomy): Bacteria > Acidobacteriota > Thermoanaerobaculia > UBA5066 > Gp7-AA6 > DAHUXD01. The sequence goes on along the minus strand of CAWJKC010000007.1, from coordinate 118,417 downwards.
CGATCTTCGGCTCCGGGAAGATCCTGCGCGACTTCCTCTACGTGGACGACTGCGTCGAGGCGCTCGTCCGCGCCGCCGTGGAGCCGCGCGCGGTGGGCGAGGTCTTGAACGTCGGGCACGACCGCCCCTCGACCTTCCTCGAAGTCGCGGAGCTGCTCCGGGAGCTCGTGGCCGGAACGCGGCTGGAGTTCACCGACTTCACCCCCGAGCGCAAGGCGCAGGAGCCCGGCGACTTCGTCTCCGACATCACCAAGATCCGCGGGCTGCTCGGCTGGGAGCCGACGACGAGCCTGCGCGACGGGCTCGACCGGACGGTCGAGTTCTATCGGGAGCGCCGCGCCGACTACTTCTGAGGCGCGGCGCCTGTCGTCTTTCGCTCCCGGATTCCGCTCTAGGAATCAGGGAGGCCCACAATGACAAGGCACTGTTCCGGCCGCCGGCTGGCGGTCCTCTTCGGCTCGATCGTTCTGGGCGGCCTCGCCGGCTCCGGGCCGGCCAGGGGCCAGATGGTCGATGCGACGCAGGCGCCCAACCTGGCCCTGGACGGCATTCACAAGTCCATTGCCGAGCAGATCGGCGCGGGCCGCGGGAACGCGATGACCCCGGACTCCGCGGCGTTCGTGATCAACCGCGACCCGTTCCGCGCGATCCGGCGCGGCCGACAGATCTTCCAGCGCAAGTTCACCCGGCTGCAGTTGCAGGGACCCGGCGTGGACGACGGCGAGGGGGACATCAACACCACGATCGCGATCGGCGCGGGCCTCTCGGACAGCTGCGCCTCCTGCCACGGCCGTCCGCGCGGCTCGGCGGGCACGGGCGGCGACGTCGTGACGCGCCCCGACAGCCGCGACGCGCCCCACCTGTTCGGCCTCGGGCTGAAGGAGATGCTGGCCGACGAGATCACGGGACAGCTCCGGAACATTCGCAACGACGCGGTCACGACCGCCCAGCGCAACGGCCGGCCGGTCACGAAGAGGCTCAAGGCCAAGGACATCGACTACGGCTCGATCACGGCCTTCCCGAACGGCACCGTCGACACCTCCCACGTCGAGGGCGTCGACGCCGACCTGCGCGTCCGCCCCTTCTTCGCGCACGGACAGACGATCTCGATCCGCGAGTTCGTCGTCGGGGCGCTGCACGGCGAGATGGGCCTGGACGCGGCCGACCCGGACCTCGCGAAGGCGACGTCGCCCGGCCGGGTCACCACCCCGGCCGGAATGGTCCTCGACGGCACGCTCGAGAAGATCGAGGCGGCGCCCATTCCGAATCCCGCCTTCGACCCGGACGGAAACGTGTCGGGCAACGAGATCCCGACCGCGGTCGTGGACTACCTCGAGTTCTACCTGCTCAACTATTTCAAGCCCGCCACCTACAAGCAGACCGAGGTGACGCAGAAGGGGCTGCGCACGTTCAAGCAGATCGGCTGCGCGTCGTGCCACGTGCCCGACCTGCAGATCGACCGGGACCGCCGCGTCGCCGACGTCGAGACGGCGTACGACTCCGAGCGCGGCAACCTGAACAAGCTCTTCGCCACGGCCACGGCCCTCGCCGACGCCGTGGACGACGGCAGCGGCTATCCCGCCCTGAAGAAGCCGCGGTACCAGCCCTTTCTCGTCCGGAACATCCTGACCGACTTCAAGCGCCACGACCTCGGTCCGAACTTCTACGAGCGCAACTGGGACGGCACGCTCCAGAAGGAGTTCCTGACCCGGCCGCTCTGGGGCGTCGGCAGCAAGGTGGCCTACGGCCACGACGGCCGGAGCATCAACCTCACGGAAGTCATCCTGCGGCACGGCAACGAGGCCCAGAAGGCCCGCGACGATTTCGACGGCCTCGACGCGGACCGCAAGCGCGCGGTCCTCGACTTCCTGCAGTCCCTGGTCCTGTTCCCGCCCGACGACACGGCTTCGAACCTGGATCCCGGCGATCCGAGCACCCCGAACTTCCCGCAGTTCGGCCACGGCAGCATCAAGCTCACGGTGCTCTTCAACGACCCGACGAACAAGGAGTGAGGTCCTCTTCCGCGTCGCGCATCGGTCCGGCTCGCGCCCGCCGGGGCGCGAGCCGCCCGTTCCTGGGTTAAGCTCCGCGCTCAGGAATGCTCTCGATCCACCCTACCGCCCTCGTGGCCTCGAAAGAGGTCGGCGACGGCACGCGGATCTGGGCGTTCGTCAACGTCCTCGCCGGGGCGCGCATCGGCCGCGACTGCAACATCTGCGACCGCTGCTTCATCGAGAACGACGTCGTGCTCGGCGACCGCGTCACGGTCAAGTGCGGCGTGTCGCTCTACGACGGTCTGGTGCTCGAAGACGGCGTCTTCGTGGGCCCGGACGTGACGTTCTCGAACGACCCGCGTCCCCGCAGCGGCCGGCGCCTCGACCACTATCCCCGCACGCTCGTGCGCGAGGGCGCGAGCCTCGGCGCGGGCGCGATCCTGCTGCCCGGCATCACGGTCGGGCGCTTCGCGATGGTCGGCGCCGGGTCCCTCGTGACGCGCGACGTGCCGGATTTCGCGCTCGTCTACGGCAGCCCGGCGCAGGTGCACGGCCACGTGTGCCGGTGCGCGAACACGCTCCGGTTCGAGAACGGCGCCACCGCCTGCTCCTGCGGCCGCCGCTTCACGCGCGAAGCCGGCGGCGAGGTCGTCGAGGCCGCATGAACCCGGGCGCCGCCGGCCTCGCGCCCCGCGTCGCGTTCGGCGCCCTGGCCGAGGACTACCGGGGCAAGCGCGCCGCGATCGATGCCGCCGTCGCTCGGGTCCTCGAGCGCGGCTGGTTCGTGCTCGGAGAGGAAGTCGCGCGCTTCGAGGAGGAGTTCGCGCGGGCGATCGGCGTCGCCCACGTCGTCGCGTGCGCCAACGGCACCGAGGCGATCGCGCTCGCGCTCGCGGGCGCGGGCGCGGCGCCCGGCGACGAAGTCGTCCTGCCCGCCAACACCTGCACCGCGACGCTCGCCGGCGTCCGTCAGGCCGGCGCGAAGCCGGTCCTCGCGGACGTCGACCCGGAGACCCTCACGCTCCACGCCGCCGGCGCCGAGCGGGTCGCCGGCCCCGCGGCGAAGTTCCTGCTCCCCGTCCACCTGTACGGAGGCGTCGCCGACCTGGAAGGCCTCGGCGCGCTCGCGCAGAAACGCCAGCTCACGCTCGTCGAGGACTGCGCCCAGAGTCACGGCGCGCGCCTGACCGGGGCGACGACCGGAAGCTTCGGGCGAACCGCCGCCTTTTCCTTCTACCCCTCCAAGAACCTGGGCGCCTACGGCGACGGCGGCGCGGTGGCGACCGGCAATGCCAGCGTCGCCGAGGAGCTGCGCCGCCTGCGCCAGTACGGCTGGAGCCGCCGCGACTACGCCGAGCGCGAGGGCTGGAACTCGCGCCTCGACGAGATCCAGGCGGCGATCCTGCGCGCGAAGCTGCCGTTCCTGGAGCGGGAGAACGCCCGGCGCCGCGAGATCGCGGAGCGCTACGACCAGGCGTTCGCGGATCTCCCGCTGCGGCTGCTGCGCGCGCGCCCGGGCGCGACGCCGGCGCATCACCTCTACCCCGTGCGCCTCGCGCGTCGCGACGCGTTTCGCGAGCACCTCGCCGCGCGCGGCATCGAGACGGGCGTCCACTATCCGGTCCCCCTCCACCTCCACCCGGCGTACGCGTTCCTCGGCCATGGCAAGGGGGCCTTTCCGGTGTCCGAGGACGCGTGCGACACGACGGTTTCGCTGCCCATCTACCCCGGCCTCTCCGACGCCCAGGCGGATGCCGTGATCGCGGCCGTGCGCGATTTCTTCGAGACCGCGCGATGACGCGCGAGCTCGTCTCGGTCGTCGTCCCCGTCTACTTCAACGCGGAGAGCCTCCCCCGCCTGGCCGAGCGGCTGAAGAAAGTCGCGGAGGCGGCCGACTACGACGTCGAGGTCCTCTTCGTCGACGACGGCTCGGGCGACGCGTCCTGGGCGGCGATCGAGGGCGTCGCGCGCGAGTGGCCGGCCGCGCGCGGGCTGCGGTTGACGCGCAACTTCGGCTCGCAGATGGCGATCATGGCCGGACTGCGCGAGGCAAAGGGCGAGGCCGTCGCCGTTCTCTCGGCCGACCTCCAGGAGCCGCCCGAGCTGCTCCCGGACATGGTGGCCGCCTGGCGCCGCGGCGCGACTTCCGTGCTCGCCGTGCGCCGGAGTCGCCCGGAGGGCCTCGCGACGCGCGCGGCCGCCGGCTTCTACTATCGAATGCTGCGCCGCCTCGCGTTCGCGCAGATGCCCGCCGGAGGGTTCGACTGCTTCCTGATCGGCCGCCCGGCCGTCGACTTCCTGGTGGAGGCCGGCGAGGTCCACACGTCGCTTCCGGGGCTCATCCTGTGGGGCGGATTTCCGACCGCGCTCGTGCCCTACGACCGCGTCGCCCGCGAGGACGGCGAGTCGCGCTGGACCTTCACGAAGAAGCTCAAGTACTTCCTGGACGCCGTCATCTCCTTCTCGTACGCCCCGCTGCGCTGGATGTCCGTGGCGGGCGCCGTCCTCGCCCTGCTCGCCTTCGGCTACGCCGTCTTCCTCGTCGCGTACAAGATGCTCCACGGCCTGCCGATCCAGGGCTGGACGTCGCTCATGGTCGCGCTCGCCTTCTTCTCCGGCGTGCAGCTCGTCTCGCTCGGGATCCTCGGCGAGTACCTCTGGCGCACGCTCGACGCGGCGCGGGCCCGGAAAGGCTTTCTCGTGAGGGATCGGACCGGCACCCCGGCACCGTAGGCCGGGCGTTCCCCCGCGTGTAACCGATCCGCGTTTCTGCTCGTTCAGGAAGTCGGGAGGGCAGGTGAAACGACCTCGGAATCTGCGGCCCCTGACGTTCTTCGGCCTCGCCCTCGGCGCGTGCCTCACCCTCCGCGCGCTCGACATGCCGAACCTGAGCGGCACCTGGCGGCTCGACAAGGACGCGAGCGACGATCCGAAGAAAGTCATGGAAGAGGCCCGCGCCGCGGCGCCCGGCGGCGGAGGGTCTGGAGGCGGCGGCGGACATGGCGGGGGCGGCCACGGCCACGGCGGCGGCGCAATGGGAGGAAGCGGGTCGTCGGGCGGCTCGGGCGGCCGTCACGGCTCGGGCTCGGGGAGCGGTGCGGAATCCGGCGCGTCCGGGCCGGACCCGGAGATGCTGGCCGCGCTCGAGACGCTCACGATCTCCCACGTCGAGCCGAAGCTCACGATCCAGGACGCTTCCGGACGCGAGCGCGTCGTCTTCACCGACGGGCGCGTGATCGAGGAGGAGCGCTCCCACGGCGGCAAGACGAAGGTCGAGGCGCAGTGGAAGGACGGGCGCATCGAGATCGTCTCGAAGCCGGAGAGCGGGTCGAAGGTGACCGAGGCGTTCTCGATCACGGCCGATGGATCGCATCTGACGGTCACGACGAAGATGGAGGGCGGGCGAGCCGGCACGATCACGATCCGGCGGATCTACGACGCCGTGAAGCCCGCGACCTCGACGGCGCCGCCGGCTAGCGGCCGAGGCACGGCCGCCCGCGCACGATGCCGTCGCCGGCATCGTCCTTCGTCTTCAGGCCTTTCCGGTGGAAGGTGGATTCGTGCGAAGGGTGGCGAGAGCCAGAAAGTTCTCCTGCCGTGTGCCGGCCATGGCCCTCACGCTCAGCACATCATCGGGCGTTATGCGGGCAAGGTCCGCATCGAACGACCACCGCGAGCGGTGAGGCCCGATCGAGGTCAGGGAGCAGAGCTCGGCAGGCTCGTCGTTGATGAAGAACTCCACCTTCCCGGCTGCAGGGGCGACGTCGACGGTCTCGACCCAGCCGGCCGCAGCGAGGCGCCTTCCCCCTCGTGTTTCGTAAAGGTCGGCGTCGCCCCACGGGTAATAGGTCGCTCCTTCGAATCGAGGATCCGGGCCCGCGGCGGCACTGACCAGGTAGAGATCCTGCAGTCCGCCCAGGCCCCGGGGAAGGCGTGAGACGGACAACGTCCCGTAGCCGGCGGCGCGAATGGTCTCGCGGACGTAGGTCTCGCTGACGTAGGTCGTCCCGTAGGCAGTCTTGTCCAACCGGTCCGTCTCGCTCTCGGGGAGAAAGAAAAATCCGTTGGACGTTTTCGCCTGGGGCCCGAGCTGGGCGACGTCGTTGGTGCTGAACGCGAGCACACCGCCCGGCTCGACACACTCGAGGAGCCGTTTCACCCAGGCTCGAAACGATGCGTCCGGTACGTGGCTGAAGAACGACGTCGCCATGACGAACCGAGACCGGTTCGGCTTGAAATCGAGCGCGTCGGGCGGCGAGACGAGGCCCCCGACCCCGAAGTAGGTTCGCTGGAATTCGACCGCCGCCTGCTGGATCTCCGCGACGCAGATCCTGGTCGGGTCCAGGTCCCGAACGAGGAATCGCGTCACCCGTCCGAAGCCGCTCGCAAAATCGAGGAACGAGTCGACGTTCCGGATCCCGCCGAAGTACCAGGACGCAACTCCTCGAATGGCCTGTGCGATCTGCCAGCCCTTCAGGTAATAGAGCATCACCGCGGCCGCTTTGCTGCCCCGAAGCATGCCCAGATTGTAGGAATACATCTCGTCCGCTTCGTGGATGTGGGAACGAAAGGCCGGTGGCGCCGGTGCCAGCCGCTCGGCGAATGCGCGGACTGCCGCGTCGTTGTCGGTTGGCTCGATCATGTTTTCAGTTCCACCGTCTCGAACGGCGTCGTCCGACCGGTCGGGCGCGCATCATAGCTCCGGATTCCAGTGTCTCGGCGCTCGGCAGCAGGGGTAGCATCCTCCGGTATGGCGGAGTGCTTTTTGACAAAGGGAGAACGATGAAACTTTCAAGGACTTTCCCGACCATCGTCATCGCCACCTTTCTCGCAACGGCGGCGCTCGCGGACAATCAGGCCCCGACTGGACGAGAGCAGGCCGGCCGCGACCTCTACAAAGTTCTGGGAGGCGATGAGCTCGTGAAGAAGACAGTTGAGTCACTGGTGAGCATCGCCGGGAGGGATCCGAGCGTGGCGCCGTACGAAGGGATCGTCAGGGCCTGGCTGGGTGGCAGCTTTGCATCCAGTCACTTTGGCGAAGACATGTCCGCTTACTACTCCAGGACCTTCACCGAGAAGGAGCTCAAGGAGCTCACCGCCTTCCTCCGGACGCCGACCGGCCAGAAGTTCGTCGCCCAGTTGCCCGGCGCCATTCAGCACGCCGCCGACCTCACCGGGGTCATCATGGAAACAAACCGCAAGAGCCTCGAGGACATACTCGCCAGGCGGAAGGGAACCGGGGCGAAAAGGTAGTCAGCCCGCCGACGGCGCGCGGCCGCTCCGGCACCGGACGCGGCGCGGGCCTCGGCAGCAGGCCCGCGAAGAGCCGGCGGATCGCCGACCGCAGCGCCGGACGCTCGCCCAGGCCCCGCAGCGGCGCCGTGCCGTCGCCCCACCAGAACGCCGCGAGGTTCGCGATGTCCGGCCAGAACTCGCCGGTACACGTCGAGCTGCCGGGACGCCAGGTCGGGCCCGACCGGATAGCCATCCTGCTCGAACGCCTGCAGCACGGGCAGAACCGGCTTTCCGGAGGGGATCCGCGGTTGCAGGAGGCCGAGCAAGTACGCGAGGCGCTCCTCCCAGGGATCGTCCTCCTGCTGCGGACCGAGCACCGTCGAGGCGACCGGGTAGAAGTACGGCGCCACGTAATCGGTGAATTCGGGCCGGACATAGAGATCGGCGAACGTCGCGTCCGTCGCGAGCAGGTCGAGCCGTGTCGGATGGATCACGATTGCAGCCGGAAAAAGCGACTTCAGGATCGTGTAGGCGCGCTCCTGCTCGAAGGCGCTCGTGTAGCCCTCGACGATCTGATCATTCATGTAGTGAAAGCCGGCAATGCCGGGGATGGCGCGCACCTCCGCGCGGTATTCCGAATCGGTCAGCAGGCGGTCGACGTCCCGGGTCGAAAGGAACGGGATGTACCGCAGTCCCGCCGCCTCGGCCAGCCTCGCCGCCGCGAGGCTCGGGCGGGCGGTCGTGACCACCGTGTCGGCGCCGAGGGCGCGACACCCGGCGATCACGTTCGGATCCTCCTCGCCGACGGTCAGGACGACCGCGCGCATGGCCCAGAGCACGGCAATCGGCGCGCGCGCATCCATCTCGTCAGGTCTACGGAGCGCGTCCGGCCGTCGTCGGGCCCGTGCGGCGCCGCAGCAGGTGCGCCGTGAAGCCGTCGCAGCGGTCGTCCGGGAAGAGCCGGAACTTCGCGCCTTCGACGAAGGGTGCGAGGGCAGGCGACGGCGTCGATCGGCGCAGGCTCGAGGTCGGGCTCGCCGGCGAGGACGCGCGCGACGACGCGCTCGTTCTCTTCCTCCTCGAGGCTGCAGGTCGAGTAGAGAAGGTAGCCGCCGGGAGCGAGCAGGCGGGCGGCGGCCGAGAGCGCGCCCGTCTGGGCTCCGGCGAGCCGGTCGATCGCCTCGGCCGTGACGCGGTAGCGGATCTCCGGGTTCTTGCGCAGCGTTCCGGTCCCGCTGCAGGGCGCATCGAGCAGGATGCGCGCGCAGCGGCCGTCCGGCAGGGGCAGCGCGCCGAAGTCGCCGGCGATCGCGCGCACTTCCGGGACCCCGAGGCGGCGCACGTTCTCGGTGACGCGCGCCAGGCGCCGGCGGGAGCGGTCGACCGCGGCCGTCCAGCGCGCGCGGCCGTGCGCGACGGCGGAGAGCGACTTGCCGCCGGGCGCCGCGGCCAGATCGACGAGCAGGTCGCCCTCGGGCATGAGCAGCGGCAGCAGCTGCGCGCCCACGTCCTGGACGCTGAAGTGGCCGGCGGCGAGCAGCGGCGAGCGCAGCGGATTTCCCTTGAGGACCGTGAGGGCGAGCGGCGCGAGCGGCGAGAGCTCGGTCTCGACGCCCTCGGCGGCGAGCGCGGAACGCAGGGCATCGCGGGTCGTCCGGCGCGGGTTGGTGAGCAGGTCGAGGCGCGATGGCGCGTTGTCGGCGGCGAGGATGCGGCGCGTGGTGTCGGAGCCGAAGCGGGCGAGCCAGCGTTCGACGAGGAACGTCGGGATGGGAGTAGTGGCGGGCAAGAGCCGCCGCGACCACCCCCTCACCCCGGCCCTCTCCCCCCGACGGGGGGAGAGGGGGTATCTGCGAGGGAGGCGTCGGCGCAGGGAGAAGCAGGATGTTGCGCAGGACGCCGTTGACGAGCTTCGCCGCGCCCTCTCCGCCGGCCGCGCGCGCCTGGTCCACGGCGGCGTTGACGGCCGCGTACTGCGGGATCCGGTCGAGGTATCGCACCTGGTAGAGCGCGACCTCCATGATCTCGCGCAGGCCCGGAATGAGCTTCTGCATCGGAATGCGGCACGTGCCGGCGATCTCGGCGTCGAGCGCGGACTTCCACCGCAGGACGCCCAGGACGAGCTCGCGCAGCAGATCCTGGTCGGCCGGCGGCAGGTCCCGCGCGAGCTCCCCGACGAGCGGCGCCGCGTTGCGGGCGTTCTCGAGCACGCCGCGCAGCGCCTCGACCGCGCGCGTGCGGGCCGTCGCGGCGGCCGGCCGCTTGCCGCGCGTCACCGCGGGCTTCCGAAGCGGGACGGCAGCGCGATGGAGCGGGCGAACTCGGCGCCCGTCACCGGCTTCTTCCCGGCGCGCTGCAGGCGGTCGAGCTGGAGCAGCGTGCCCTCGCCCGCCGAGACGAGAAGAACACCGCCCTCCAGCCGCAGCGCCCCCGGCTCTCCCGCGATCCCGCCCGGATAGGGCAGCGCCTCGAGAACCTTGATGCGCTCGGGGCCGAGAAACGTGTACAGGCCGGGCCACGGCGTGTACGCCCGCAGCCGCCGCGAGAGCTCCGCCGCGGAGCGGGTCCAGTCCGCGGCGCCGTCCTCGCGCCGGATCGGCCGGCAGAACGAGGCCTCCCCTTCCTGCGGGCGCGCCGGGAGCGGCCCGGCCGCGAGTCCCCGCAGCGTCTCGACGAGCAGCTCGCCGCCGATCGAAGCCAGCCGCGACGAGAGCTCGCCCGCCGTCTCCCTCTCGCCGATGCGCACGCGCCGCTCGAGATACACGGGCCCGGTGTCGAGGCCCTCCTCCATCCGCATCGTGTCCACGCCCGTCTCGGTGTCGCCGGCGAGAATCGCCGCCTGGACGGGCGAGGCGCCGCGGTGCCGCGGCAGAAGCGAGGCGTGCACGTTCACGCAGCCGAGCCGCGGCAGTCGCAGGATCTCGGACGGGAGGATCCGGCCGAAGGCCACGACGGCGATCGCATCGGGCCGCGCCGCCTCGAGCGCCGCGAGCAGCGGCGCGTTGCCCCGGACTGCCGCCGGCTTCTCGACCGGGATGCCGCGCGCGGCCGCGAACGCGCCGACTGCGGACGGCCGGAGCTCGGCGTGGCGGCCGACGGGCCGGTCGGGCTGCGTGACGACCAGCGGCACGGTGAAGCCCCCGTCGACGAGCGCGCCGAGCGACGGCACGGCGAAGTCGGGCGTGCCGAAGAAGACGACGCGGAGGGAATCGGTCATGCGTGGTGCCGTGCTCCGGCTCGGAACGTCAGGCGAGCGGCTTCTCGAGCGGATCCGCCGGGTCTCCCGCGCCGGGCGCGGCGCCGGGCGCCGGATGGCGGATCTTCCAGAGGCGCCGCGCGGCGAGGATGCCGAGGCCGAGGAAAAAGACGAGCGCCACCGCGTTGACGATGCCGAAGATCGCCCAGACCCGCGGCCACGCGTTGGCGTAGCCCCAGAGGAAGATGCAGAGAAAGAGCAGGAGGGCGTAGATGGTCGCGACGATCGTGCGCCGCTGCTCGTGCTCCGGGTTCCACGGCGGATCGAGAAAGCCGAGTCCCCGCGCCAGGCGGTAGACGGCGTACACGACGAACGGCGCCACGACGAACGCCAGCACCAGCGAGCGCATGGCGCGCGTCATCGCGGCTGGCGGTCCACTTCCGCGAAGTAGTCTTCCGCGACGAGGACCTCGCGGGGCTTGGAGCCGCGCGGCGGCCCGAGCAGCCCGTCGCGGGACATCATGTCGATGAGCTTGCCGGCCCGCGAGAAGCCCACGCCCATGCGCCGCTGCAGGAAGGAGATGGACGCCATCTTCTCCCGCACCACGAGGCGCGCGGCCTCGTCGTACAGCGGATCGGTTTCGTCGCCGCCGTCCTCGCGCGACACGGACTCGGTGCGGTCCTTCGTGATCTCCTCGTCGAACTGGGGCTTGGCCTGCTTCCTCAGGAACTTCACGAGCTGCGCCGTCTCCTGCACCGAGATGTAGGCGCCGTGGACGCGCTTCAGGCGCGAGGTTCCGGGCGGCAGGAAGAGCATGTCGCCGCGCCCGAGCAGCCGCTCCGCGCCGTTGCCGTCGAGGATGACGCGCGAGTCGATCTTGGACGACACCTTGAAGGCGATGCGCGAGGGCAGGTTCGCCTTGATCACGCCCGTGAGCACGTCGACCGAGGGGCGCTGCGTCGCGACGACGAGGTGGATCCCGACGGCGCGCGCCTTCTGCGCGATGCGCACGATGGATTCCTCGACGTCCTTGGGCGCCGTCATCATGAGGTCCGCGAGCTCGTCGATGATGATCACGATCAGCGGCATCGGCTCGAGCTTCAGATCCGGGTCCTCCGGGTGCTGCTCCTTGACCCGCGCCTTGGCGACGGGATCCTTGATCGCCGCGTTGTACTGCTCCGCGTTGCGGACCTGGCCGAAGTCCGAGAGCCGCTGGTAGCGCTCCTCCATCTGCGCGACCGCCCACCGCAGGGCGTTGGCCGCCTTCTTGGGGTCCGTGATGATCGGCGTGGCCAGGTGCGGCAGGTTCTCGTACATCTCGAGCTCGACCATCTTCGGGTCGATGAGGATCAGCTTCACCTTGTCGGGCGGAGCCTTGTAGAGGATCGACGTGATGAGCGAGTTGATCCCGACGCTCTTGCCCGACCCCGTCGTGCCGGCGATGAGCATGTGCGGCATCGCCCGCAGGTCGTCCACGACCGGCTCGCCGTGGATGTCCTTGCCGAGGGCGAGGGTCAGCGGCGAGGGCGAATGCTTGAAACGCTCGGATTCGATCACGTCGCGGATGGCGATGATCTCGCCGCCGCCCGGGTTGGGCACCTCGATGCCGACGCTCGCGCGCCCGGGCAGCCGCTCGACGCGGATGGACTCGGCCGACAGCGCCAGCGCGAGGTCCTCCGAGAGGTTCATGACCTGGTTGACCTTGATGCCGGCGGCGGGCCGGAACTCGTACGTCGTGACCACGGGCCCCGGGTGGTACTCGGCGATCTCGCCCTCGACGCCGAACTCGGCGCACTTGGCGGCGATCAGCGCGCCCCGTCTCCGCCAGCACCTTGCGGTCGATCGCGCCCGACTCCTTGCGCTCCTCGAGCAGCGAGACCGGCGGCAGGGCGTAGCCGTCGAGCGTGAGCGGCAGGCTCTGCTGGGTGTCGGCCTTCTTCTTCGGCGCGGGCACGGCCGCCTTGGGCCGCGTCTTGACCGCGGCCTGGGTCTTCCTGATCGAGAACTTGCCGGGCCCCGGCACCTCGCGCACGATCGGCGGCGCGTCCTCGGGCGCGAACGGAATGTCCTCGAGCGACACGGGATCCTTCCGGGCCTTCTCGAGGTGGCGCGTGACCACCGTGCGGCGCAGCCGTTCCTTCGTCCGGCTGTCCCGGTGCCGCACCCAGCCCACGGTCAGCCGCCCGATCAGCCCGGCAAAGCGCACGCGCAGCTTCAGGAAGACGTCGCCGAGCGAAACCTGGGTGGCCAGCGGGATCGGCCAGGACCACCAGCGTGATCGCGAGCAGCACCGCTCCGGTCGTGCCGATCCGCGCCCGGAACACGTCGGCCAGGGCGCGCCCGACGATGCCTCCGGTCTCCATGTCCTCGCCGTAGAGCCGGCGCCGGCCGAACGCGAGCGAGAGGAGCATCGGGACGGAAAAGACGAGCAGCACCAGCCCCGCGGCCTTGGTCCCTCGATTGGGCAGCGGGCGCGCCCAGAACCAGCGCCAGCCCAGCACGAAGAGCAGGCCGGCCACGGCCCACGCCGCCAGGCCGAACAGCGCGTAGAGCGCCGCGGCCAGCGACGCCCCGAAGCCGCCGATCCAGTTGTTGGGGCTGCCGGCCTCGCCCCCCGCGGTCCACGAAAAGATGCTCGGGTCGTGCGGATCGTACGAAAAGAGCGCGAGGACGGCGAGCGCGCCGGCAAGCAGCAGGAGGATGCCGATCGCCTCGCTGGCGAGACGGCTCTTACGGAACGGTGTTTCGCTCAATCGCCGCCATTATCGGACGGAAACGGCGAAAGGGCTACTCGCGCCCGGGCCTCGACGCATCCCGTCGCCCGGCGCGGGATCGGCGATATAAATGGAGCGTGACGCCCGAACACCCGAAACGGATCCTCTTTCTCTGCACCGGAAACGCGGCGCGCAGCCAGATGGCCGAGGCGCTCGCGCGGATCGACTACCCCGATCTGCTCGAGCCCGTCTCGGCGGGCTCGCGGCCGGCCGGGTTCGTCCATCCCCATGGCCGTCAAGGCCATCGAGGAGCTCGGCTTCGGCATGGACCGCGCCTACTCGAAGGGCGCCGACGAATTCGTGGAGCAGGAGTTCGACCTCGTCGTGACGGTGTGCGACTCGGCGGCCGCCGATTGTCCGACCTGGCCCGGCGCGCGCCACCTCGTTCACTGGTCCGTCGAAGACCCGAGCTTCGTGCGCGGCGACGAGGCCAAACGCCTGGCCGCGTTCCGCCAGACGCGCGACGACCTGCGGCGGCGGATCGACGGGATGATGGAGGCGCTGCGGCGTTCGCACCCCAAGCGCAAGGACGCCACGCTGCTCGCGACGGGCGCCGGCATCCTCGAGGACGCCCTCCGGCCGCACGGCTTCAAGTTCGGCGGCGTGCGCGAAGAGAAGGCGGACAAGCGCAGCGTGGCGGTCGGCCAGTTCCGGCGCCGGGGCCGGAGCCTCGAGCTGCAGGTGCGCTCCGGCGTCGGCATCGCGCTCTGGTCGACGCGGCGAGCGGCGCATGCTCCACCCCGACTACATGGAGTTCCTGAACGCCTCGCAGGACATGCGGTATCCCGGCCTCTCCCGCGATCCGATCGACGCGTTCCGGCGCCTGCGCGCGGACGTCGTCCGCTTCGCCGGGCCCTTCCTCACCGGCAAGGGGATCAAGGATTTCGAGCGCCACTTCGACCAGCGCAAGGGCGCCGCGGCGCCCGGGGGCAAGCCCCGGCGCTAGTGCGCCGCGGCGACCTCGTCGTAGGCCACGCCGCACGTCTCCTTGAACCGGTCCGGGTAGCCGTCGTAGTCCTTGTACGCCGGCAGGCTCACGCCGGCGAGAAACTGCTCCTTCGACTGGCCCGCCGCCCGGGCCGCCTTCGCGGCCGCGAGGACGTCGGCGATGAACGCCCGGAATGCCCGAAGCCCCGCGAGGTCCGTCACCTCGCCGTGGCCCGGGATGATCACGACGTTGGCCGGAACGCGCGCGATCACGCCGTCGATGGCGGTCAGGTACCCCGTGACCGAGCCGCCGTGCTTCGCGTCCACGAACGGGATGAGGCGGTGGAAGAACAGGTCGCCCATGTGCAGGACGTTGGCCTTCTCGAAGTAGACGACGCTGTCGCCGTCGGTATGGGCCGGCGGCGTGTGCCAGATCCCGATCGTCTCGCCCCCGGCGTGGATGCGCAGCTCCGAATCGAACGTCACGACGGGCGCCGCGATCTCCTCGACCTTCACCTTCTTCGCCCACGCGATGGCGTTCTCGAGGAACTGGATGTCCTCGGCGTCGCCCTTCTTCTTCGCCTCCTCGAGGTAGCCCGGGTAGTACTGCAGGATGTCGGCCGGCGAGGCGAGCATCCGCTTGCGCACGTTGTCCTGCGCGATGATCACCGCGAACTGCCGGAAGACCTCGTTGCCGCCGGTGTGATCGCCGTGGTGGTGCGTGTTGATCAGGTACTGGATGGGCTTGTCGGTCACGCTCCGGATCTGTTCGACGATGCCCGGCGCGATGTCCTTGAACTGGGAATCCACCACGATGACCGCCTCGGGCCCGACGAAGAAGCCGACGTTGCCGCCGCGCCCGTAGAGCGCGTACACGCCCCCCGAAAGCGGCTTGAGACGGAAGACGTCTTCGGCCTTGCGCTCGTGGTGATCGGGCGTCGGCGTGGCCTTCGGCTGCGCCAGTGCGCCGGCCGCGGCGAGGAGAAGCACGGCGCCGCAAGTCGCTTTTCGCATGCGAATTCCTCCGGCGGAAAACTCTATACTCTCGAAGGATGCCCCGCCCGGTTTCCAACCCCCCGAACCCCTGGCAATCGGTGCATGCCGAGTACCTCGGCGAGCCGCCCGCGGCCGAGCTCGAGGTCTTCGAGGAAGAGGCCCGCTCGATCATCGCGGAGAACGAGAGCCCGGACGTCGGCTTCCGCTACAGCGTGAACCCGTACCGCGGATGCTTCCATGCGTGCGCGTACTGCTATGCCCGCCCCACGCACCAGTACCTCGGCTGGGGCGCGGGCACGGACTTCGACCGCAAGATCGTCGCGAAGGTCAACGCGCCGGAGCTGCTGCGCCGCGAGCTGACGCGCAGGTCGTGGCAGGGCGACACGATCGTCTTTTCCGGCGTGACCGACTGCTACCAGCCGACCGAGGCGGTCTACGGCCTCACGCGCCGATGTCTCGAGGTCTGCCGCGACTTCCGCAACCCGGTCGGCATCGTCACCAAGGGCGCGCTGGTGCGGCGCGACGTGGACGTGCTGACCGACCTGGCGCGCGAGGCCGACGTCACCGTGTACGTGAGCGTGCCGTTTGCCGACGATCGCGCGGCGCGGGCCATCGAGCCCAACGTCGCGTCGCCGGCTCAGCGCATCGAGACCATCGGCCTGCTCGCGGCGGCCGGCATCCGGGTGGGCGTGGCGGTGGCGCCCGTCATCCCGGGGTTGAACGACAGCGACATCCCGAAAATCCTCGGGCGGGCGCGCGCGGCGGGCGCCGTGAAGGCGTTCCTCACCCTGCTGCGGCTGCCCGCCGAGACCCGCCCGGTCTTCGAGCAGCGCCTCGCCGAGGCGTACCCCGACCGGGCCGCCCGCGTCTTCTCGAACCTCGAGCAGATGCGCGGCGGCCGGCGCAACGACAGCCGGTTCGGCTCCCGGATGGAGGGCGTCGGGCCGCGCTGGCAGGCGATCGAGAGCCTGTTCGAGGTGGAGTGCCGCCGCCTGGGCCTGAATCGCGACGGCGAGATGCACCCGCGCACGAGCACGTTCCGGCGTCCCGCCCCGGCCCAGGGAAGCCTGTTCGACGGGGCCTGAGCTTTATGACACAAAGTACTTGACAATGCGCCCCGCGCCGCCGGAGAATCCGTCCGTGCTCGTTCCCTTCGCACCCCGCGCCGAGGACCAGATCCGCTTCATCCGCGACACGATGGAGCGCGCCTCCACGTTCACCGCGGTGCCCGGCGCGGGCGGCATCGCGATGGGGGTCGTCGCCCTGGCCGCGGCCGCGCTCTCGCTCGGCGCGAAGGACCCGGAGCAGTGGCTCGGCATCTGGATCGCCGCGGCCTGCGTCGCCGTCGCGATCGGCGTCGCCGCGATGGCGCGCAAGGCCCGCCGCACGCAGACGGACCTCTTCTCGGGCCCGGGCCGGCGCTTCCTGCTCATGCTCGTGCCGCCGCTCGGCGCCGGCGCGGTCCTCACCCTCGCCCTCGATCGGGCGGGCCTCGTGACGCTGCTGCCCGGGATCTGGCTGCTCCTGTACGGGACGGCCGTCGTGACCGGCGGCGCCCACGCGATCCGCCTCGTGCTCGTCATGGGCGCGCTCTTCATGCTCCTCGGCTGCGCCGCCCTCTCCTCCCCCGCCGCGTGGGGAACCGCGTACCTCGCCGCCGGCTTCGGCGCGCTGCACATCGGTTTCGGCATCGCGATCGCGCGGAGGCACGGTGGCTAGGGCGAAAAAGGCGCTCGCCGCGCCGGGCGTCCGGCCTGCCGCGAAGCCCGCGCGTCGCGCGCTGCCGGAGCTCGACCGGGTCCTGCACGAACGGATGCGCCTGGCGATCGTGAGCGCGCTCGCGGCCAACGCCTCCCTGACCTTCCTCGAGCTGCGCTCCCTGCTCGACGCGAGCGACGGGAACCTGTCGGTCCATGCCCGCCGGCTGGAGGAGGCGGGCTACGTCGCCTGCACGAAGTCGTTCGAGGGGCGCGTGCCGAAGACGACCTACCGGCTGACCGCCGAGGGCCGGCGCGCGCTCGAGCGCTACCTCTCCCACCTGGAAGCCGTCATCGCGCACGCGCGCGGGAAGTGATTTTTTTTGGAGACTAGCTTTATGTCGCAAAGTACTCTCTCGCTCTTCCTCACCGGGGATGCCCGCGTCCCGGCCCTCGCGCCCCTCGTCATCCTCGCCTTCCTCGGCGCCACGCTCGGGCTGGTGTGCGCCGGCCTGGGCGCGGCGGTGAGCGCGGCGGTGCGCCGGTTCGGTCTGGCGAAGTGGCTGGGCATCGGCGCGCTCGCGATCGCCGCGGGCTACGCCGCCCTGCTCTTCGGCGCGGCGCTCTTTTCGCGCGACCGGACGCTCGCGCCCGGGGAGCGCAAGTACTTCTGCGAGATGGACTGCCACATCGCCTACGACGTGACGTCGGCCGCGGCTCCCGACGCGACGACCCGCGTGATCACCGTGCGCTCGTGGTTCGACCCGAGCACGATCGCCGCCTTCCGGGGAAACGGTCCCCTCGCCCCCAATCCGCGCAGCGTCTGGCTCGAGGACGAGGCCGGCCGTCGCTTCCGGCCCTCCGTGGCGGGGACGGCGGCCTGGGAGGCGGCGCACGGCAACCCCTCGGTCCCCCTTTCGCGGCAGCTGCGGCCCGGCGAGTCCTACACGACCACGTTCGTCTTCACCCTGCCCGCCGACGCGCGCGGCCCGCGCCTGTTCGTCGGGGACCCGGTCGGCCCGGAGGCGCTGCTGATCGGCCACGAAAACAGCCCGTTGCACGGAAAGGTCTACTTTGCGCTTCCGGCGCCCCGGGCGGCCGCAAAGTGACGGCCGCGCGAGGCGTATCGTTGCGGGCGATGAACGGCGTGGTCGACGACCTGCGGACGCACTTCCGGAGCGCGCTCGGCGCCGACCCGGTCGGGGCCTACCGCGACTGGTTCCGCGCACAGGAAGAGCTGCGCGAGCGCGGCGACGCGGATACGGCGCGCGCCCTCGCCGACGACCTCTGGGAGCTGCTGCCGTCGCTGCCCTTCGGCGCCGCCGAGGAGCGCGCCCGCTTCTTCCACAACGCCGGCGTCTTCTACGGCAGCCCCGGCCCCGCCGCCGATCTGCCGCGCGCGCGCAGCGCGTTCGGCGTCGCGCTCGCGCACTTCGCCGCAGACTCCGAGAGCGGCTGGCACGCGCGGGCCCAGCACAACTTCGCGACGGCCCTCTCCAACCTCGGAACGGCCGCCGGGCCGCTGCAGGAATCGGTGGTCCTCTTCGAGAAGGCGCTCGCGTGGCGCACGTCGGAGCGCGAGATCGCGCGCGGCGTCACGCTCCACAACCTCGGCATTGCGCTGCGCCGCCTCGCCGAGCTCGAGCCCGGCCGCGCGGACGAGCACCTGGCCGCGAGCGGACGGGCCCTTCGCGAGGCGATCGAGATCCGCCAGCGCCATGGCCTCGTCGAGGGCTGCGCGCTGTCGCAGCGCCACCTCGCGGAAACCCTCCAGCGCGCAGAGGCCCAAAGGCGATAGATTTCGGGGCGTGACGCCGCGCCGCTGGGTCGAGTACCTGATCGCCATCCTCGCGGGCAACGGGATCTACTTCGCGGTCCTGCACCCCTCGCTGCCGCCGGCGCTCCAGCACAAGCCCTTTGGTTTCGACGTCGGCCTGCTGATCGACTTCGTCTGCTGCGTGCTCGTGTACGGGGCGATCCGGCTCGGCACGCGCCACGCGGGCCGCGTCCGGCCGGGAGGCGGCCCGCCGGGCTAGGCTAGTGCTTCGGGAAGAAGAAGATCAGGACCAGCCCGAAGACGAAGCAGTAGAGCGCGAACCAGTGGACCTTCCGGGTGGAGACCATCCGGATCAGGAACCCGATCGTCATGTACCCCACGATCCCGGCGACCGCCGCCCCGACCAGGTAGCGGGCGAAGTCGGGAGTCGCAAAGAAGCCCGGCCCCTGGTGCCGCAGGGCCGAGGCGATCTCGACGCCGGCGGCTCCGACGATGGCCGGGATCGCCAGCAGGAACGTGTAGTCCGCCGCCCACCGGCCGACGAACCCGAGCAGCAGCCCGAATCCGATCGTGGAGGCCGACCGCGAGAGCCCGGGGAGCACCGCGAAGCCCTGCACGGTGCCGATGATGAACGCGTCGAGGTAGGTCATCGTGTCGCGATCCTTGTGCCCGTCGCGCCGGAAGTAGGACAGCGCGAGGTAGAGCCCCGTCAGGATCTCCATCGACCCGACGAACACCGGGTTCGTCTTGGTCTCCTCGACGTAGTGCTTCATCAGGAGGCCGACGATGCCCGTCGGGATCGTCGCCACGAGCAGGAGCATCGCGAGGCGCCAGGCCCTGGCCCGCTCGATCGTGTCGCGCGACACGAGGCCGACGACTTCCTCCGTGAGCAGCTTGCGGTAGTAGATGACGATCGCCGCGAGCGTCCCCACGTGCACCATGACGTCGAAGAGCAGGCCGACCTGGCCGAACCGCGGCATCAGCATCTCGGCGGCGGAGAGGTGCCCGTCGGAAGAAACGGGGATGAATTCGGTGAGGCCCTGGATGATGCCGAGGACGATGGCGTCGAACCAGCTCACGGGGCTACGGTATCACCAGCCGTAGAGACGGCCGTGTGCGGACAGCCACACCGCGTTCGCGGCGACCACGAACGCGGCCTCGGCGAAGAGCAGCGGTTTCGCCGCGCGCGTCCCGATCGATCCGAGATCGTCGGCCGCCGCCGCGAGCCACGGGCTCCAGCCCCAGAGATACCAACCCGCGACGCCGCCCCACACCCCGTAGTAGCGCCGGTTCGCCAGCGCGAAGACACAGAACCCGACGGCGGCGCAGGCGAGCCCCGCCGCGTGCGCGGCCACGCGCGCCGGATGCGGCTTCGGCCGCCAGGCGATGGCAGCCGCGGCGAGCAGCGCCAGGTACAGGAGCGCCAGTGGCAGCGGCGGCCGCAGGAAGCTCCACCCTCCGACCCAGAACGTCGTCTTCACGAAGGCGTAGGCGGAGCGCAGGAAGCCGGCCAGGGCCTGTGGCACGGGCTCGGCGATCGTGGCCGTCGCGTGATTGAGCTCGATCGTGCCGCCCCACATCCAGCCCCGCGCCAGCTGCACCGGAAAGACGACCAGCGCGCACGCCGCGGACGCGGCCGCCGTTGCCCTGCGCCCGCGTGCGAACAACGCAACGGTCGCGAACACCACGATCGGGATCGCCGTGAGCTTGAGCAGCGGTCCCACGGCGATCAGCAGCACGGCCCACCACGGCGGCGGATCGGCGTCGAGCATCGCGAGCACGAGAGCGGCCCAAAGGAAGACCGCGGCATCGTTCGAACAGCGCGCCAGCGATTCCGACGCTCCCGGCAGCAGCAGCGCGAGAAGGGCCGCCACGGCGAGCGCCGGCGGCCGCGCGCGCGCCAATCGGGCGAGCGGGCCGAAGATCGCGAAGGCGACACAGGCGACCGCGAGGAGGCGACAGGCGAGCAGCGCGGCCGCAGGAGAGATTCCGGGCCGCGACAGGCGCAATGCGAGGCCGGCGACGAGGTACGAAAGCGGCGGCTGGTTCGACTCGGGATTGGCGAGCGGCCCGGCCGCGGCCGGCTCCGGGGGTGTCCGCACCAGGTCGAAGCCGCCCGGGACGGTCCCGAACGCGGGGCACCCGTAGACCGTGGCGAGCGCCGGGGCGCACGGATAGGCTCGGACGGCCGCGACGACCTCGGGCCCGACGGACCGTCCCGCGAACCCTTCGGTAATCGGCCCGCGCGCGAACGCCAGCACGCGCGCCAGGTGATGCGGCTCGTCCGGGCCCTCGAAGGCCGGCAGGAACACGGCGTGGAACGCCATGCGGGCCACGACGGCGACCGCGAGAGCCGCCAGAAGCCGCTTCATCGCGCTCGGGTCAGACGACCACCGGCACGATCACCGGCCGCAGGTCGAGGGCGCGTCGGCAGGCGCGCTTGGCGGCGATCGCGATCTCGGCGCGCAGCCACTCGGGGTCGCCGCGCTCCTCGTCGCTGGCGCGGGCGAGCACCGCGCGGGTCGCCCGTCCGACCTCGCCCGCGAGCGCTTCTTCGTCGGCCGCGACGCCGCGGGACACCACGTCCACCTCGTCGCCCCGCACGAGGACGACCACGACGCCCTCCTCGGCGAGGTGGCGGCGCTCGCGCACGATCTCGGGCCCCACGGTCTCCGTCCGGCCGTCCAGGTAGACGACGCCGCAGGCCACGGACTTCGGCGCGACGTTCTCTCCGTCGGGCCCGAGCGTGAGCCGGTCGCCGTTGTCGAGCAGGTGCACCCGGCCGCGCTCCACGCCCTCGGCCAGCGCGATCTCGCCGGCCGCGGCGAGCATGCGCCGGTCTCCGTGCACGGGCATGACCGCGCGGGGACGGACCATCCGGATCCACTCCGCGATCTCGTCGCGGTGGGCGTGCCCCGAGACGTGGATCGGAGGCTCGGTCTCGCGCACGACGCGCGCGCCGCGGCGCACGAGGTGGTCGCTCATCCGGTTGACCGAGCGCTCGTGGCCCGGGATCGTGCGCGCCGAGAGCAGCACGACGTCCCCCTCGGCCAGCTCCAGGTCCGCGTGCTCGCCGAGCGCGAGGCGGTAGAGCGCGGAGAACGGCTCCCCCTGGCTTCCGGAGGTGAGGCACAGCAGCCGCCCCGGCGGAATCGCCCGCAGGTCATTGGCGGCCGGACGCGAGCCGGCCGGCAGCCGCAGCCGCCCGAAGCGCTCGGCGATCTCGGCCACCGCGCGCATGCTGCGGCCGAGCAGGGCCACGCGCCGGCCGCCCGCCAGCGCGGCCTCCGCGGCCTGCGAAACGCGCGCGACGTGGCTCGAGAACGTCGTCAGGATGATCCGCCCCCGGGCGCCCTGGAACGCCGCGCGCAGACCCTCGCCCGCCACGCGCTCGGACTGCGAGCGGCCGGGCCGCTCGGCGTTGGTCGAGTCCACGAGCGCGAGGTCGACGCCCTCACCGACCGCGGCGGCGATCCCGTCGCGGTCGGTCGTCTCCCCGTCGGGCGGGTCGTCGTCCAGCTTGAAGTCGCCGGAGTGGACGAGGCGCCGTCCGCCCGCCTCGACCAGCACCGCCGCGGAGCCGGGCACGGAGTGGGAGACGCGGAAGAACGTCACCGTGAACGCCCCGGCGACGATCGGCTCGCGCCCGCGCGCCTCGATCATCCGGTCGAGCGGCGCCTGCGCTTCCTCCAGACGCCGCCGCGCCAGCGCCAGCGTGAACGGAAAGCCGTACACGGGCGCCGGGCACCACTCGCGCAGGAACGACAGCGCCCCGACGTGGTCCTCGTGGCCGTGCGTCAGGAAGACGCCGTCGATCCGTTCGCCGCGCAGGACCGAGAGGTCCGGCGCGATGCGATCGATCCCGGGAAAGCTCTCGTCGGGGAAGGAGACGCCGACGTCGATGAGGATGCTCGAGGCGCCGCAGCGCAGCCAGAGAACGTTGCGCCCGAACTCCCCCACGCCGCCGAGCGGCACGACCTCGAGCGGCGCCCCGCTCACGTGAGGGGCCGCCAGTCGCGGGCGAGCGCGAGGAAATCCTCGAGCGACAGCTCCTCGGCGCGCGCCATCGCCGTCTTGCCCAGCGTCGCGAGGCCGCTTTCCCACTGCCCGCGGGGCGCGGCGGAAGACAGCGCGTTGGCGAGCGTCTTGCGCCGGGCGTTGAAGCCGAGCGAGGCGAGGCACAGGGCGCGGCGGACGAGGTCCGCGTCGAGGGCTTCGGCGTGGGGGGTCAGCTCGAGCACGCTCGACATGACTTTCGGCCGCGGCCGGAAGGCGCCGGGCGGCAGGTCGAAGAGGATGCGGCCCGTCGCGTGCGCGGCGCAGCGCACGGAGAGGTATCCGTAGTCGTCCGAGCCCGGCCGCGCGACGAACCGCCGCGCCACCTCGCGCTGCACGGTCGCCACCGAGCGCCGGATCGTCGCGCGGTCCTCGATGGCGGCGACGAGGATCGGCGTCGCGACGTTGTAGGGCAGGTTGGCGACGAGCAGCGCGGTGGCGCCGGCGGACGGCCCCGCGCCGGCGAGCCACTTGCCGAAGGGGCGCTCGAGAACGTCGCCCTGGAAGATGCGCACGTTGCCCTCGGGCCCGAACTCGCCCGCGAGCGCCTCGGCGCGCAGCGGATCGATCTCGACGGCGACGACGCACCGGGCGCGCGCGGCGAGCGGCCGCGTGAGCGCCCCCTCGCCCGGCCCGATCTCGAGCACCGTGTCGTCGGCGGCGATGCGCGCCGCGTCGGCGATGCGCTCGGCCGTGGCGGGGTTGGCGAGGAAGTTCTGTCCCCAGCGCTTGCGGGCGGGAATGCCGGCCTTTCGCGGGCCGGACCGCCTGTCATGCTGTGGCGGCATGACGTCGCGTGACTGGGGCCACGGCCTTCGAGGCTATCAGATGGTAGAATTTTTTCGAGGTTGGGACTTTCGTTGCAGGTTTTTACTCTCGAAAATCGCAGACTCGAGAACTTCCTAGAGAGGCATAAGGCGTACTACGCCTACACGGGCGAGATCGAGATCGACCGTTTCCTGCGCGAAATCCTCCAGAAGGCCAACGAGTTCGTCCCGTCCGAGGCCGGCTCGATCCTGCTCGACGATCCGATGACCAAGAACTCGGACGACCGGCTCGAGAACGAGCTCGTCTTCATCGCGACCTACGGCGCGCACGGCGAGGCGCGGCTCGGCAAGCGCATGAACGCGCGGGTCGGCATCGTCGGCCACGTCTACGCGACCGGCGTCGCCTACATGACGGACGACGTGGTGGACGATCCGTTCTTCTACCCGACACTGGATCTGACCGACGGCTTCCAGACGAAGTCGGCGCTCTGCGTGCCGGTGCGCATCGAGTCGTCGGTGTGCGGCGTGCTCGAGCTCGTCAACCGGACGGGGCCCGGCGGCTTCCGCGAGAAGGACCGCCGCCTGCTCGAGATCTTCGCCGACTACGCCTCGATCTCGATCCAGAACCTGCTCGACGCGCGCCGCGCCTACGAGGTCGCCAAGCGCGACGGACTGACCGGCCTCTACAACGAGCGCTACCTCCACCTGCGCCTGACGCAGGAGCTCTCGCGCATCTCGCGCGACGGCGGCGACTGCTGCATCGTCTTCCTCGACCTCGACAACCTGAAAGCCGTCAACGACCGCCACGGCCACCTCGCCGGCAGCCAGGTCCTGCGCGAGGTCGGCTACCTGCTGCGCCGCACGGTGACCGACGAGCGCGCCACGCTGACCCGCTACGGCGGCGACGAGTTCGTCCTCATCCTGCCCGGCCACAACCTGCAGGAAGGCCTCGAGGTCTGCGAGGCGATCCGCACTGGCGATCCGGACCGCGACGTTCCTCTTCCGGCCCTACGGATTCAACGAGCCGGCCCTGAACCTCCAGGGCGTGATCACCGCCTCGCTCGGCCTGTCGTCGATCCGCACCCACGCCACCCCGGGGGCCTCCGTCGAGCAGCAGAAGAACGAGCTGCTGCGCGCCGCCGACACCGCCCTCTACCGGGCCAAGGAGCACGGCAAGGACCGCAGCACGGCGGCCAGCCTCGAGGACGCACGAATCCCGGCGCTGTCCTCCTGACGGCTTCCCACCGCACCCTCGTAACTGCTTACTGCTTACTGCTTACCGCCGACTGACTCCGGGTTCCGCCGCAGGGGGTTCCCAACCCCCCTTCGGAAGTGCTAGCTTTCACCTTCCACGGCCCGTTTTTTCGCCCGTTTTTCGCCTTGAGGGGGGCATCATGTCGACCGTCACCCGCGAACAGCTTTCGCCCAAGAACGTCCTGGATGTCCTCTCCCGCCACATCCTCGTGGACGGGTACCACGTCGTCATGGACATGGAGCGAAGCAAGGGCTCCTACCTGTACGACGCCCGGAGCGACCGGCCCATCCTCGACTTCTTCTCCTGCTTCGCCACCCTCCCGATCGGCTACAACCACCCGAAGATGGCCGACCCGGAGTTCCGGGAAGCGCTCATGGAAGCCGCCCTCACCAAGCCCTCCACGAGCGACATCTACACGGAGCACTTCGCCCGCTTCGTCGAGAAGTTCTCGACGCTGGCCGTGCCGAAGACCCACAACGACCACATGTTCTTCGTCGAGGGCGGCACGCTCGCGATCGAGAACACGCTGAAGACGGCCTTCGACTGGAAGATCCGCAAGAGCCTGGCGCGCGGCAAGGGCGAGAAGGGCACCAAGATCCTGCACTTCAAGAACGCCTTCCACGGCCGCTCCGGCTACTCGCTCTCGATGACGAACACCGCCGACCCCCGCAAGACCCAGTACTTCCCGAAGTTCGACTGGCCGCGCCTGTCCTGCCCGAGCCTCTCCTTCCCCGTGACGGAGGCGGTCGTCCAGCAGGTCGCCGCCGCCGAGGAGCAGGTCGAGCGCGAGATCCGCGCCGCCTGCGCCGCCAATCCCGACGACATCGCGGCGCTCATCCTCGAGCCGATCCAGGGCGAGGGCGGCGACAACCACTTCCGCCCCGAGCTCTTCCAGCGCCTGCGCGCGCTGGCCGACGAGCTCGAGTTCCTCCTGATCTTCGACGAGGTCCAGACGGGCGTCGGCCTGACCGGCTCCATGTGGTGCTGGCAGCAGATGGGCGTCGAGCCCGACATGTTCGCGTTCGGCAAGAAGACCCAGGTCTGCGGCTTCGCCTCCAACCACCGCATCGACGACATCCCGGACAACGTCTTCAAGGTCTCCTCCCGCATCAACTCGACCTGGGGCGGCAACCTCGTGGACATGATCCGCTGCGCCCGGTACCTCGAGATCATCGACGAAGAGAAGCTCATCGAGAACGCGCGCGTCGTCGGCGAGCACCTGCAGGCGCGCCTGCGGGAGCTGGCCGAGGAGTTCCCCGGCGTCATGACGAACGTGCGCGGCCGCGGGCTCTTCATCGCGTTCGACCTGCCCGACAAGGAAACGCGCGACCGCACGCTCGCCGCCTGCCTCGAGAACGGCATGATGGGCCTGGCCTCCGGCGCCAACGCCATCCGCTTCCGGCCGCACCTCGTGCTGTCGAAGGACGAGGCCGACGAAGGTGTCCGTAAGCTGCGCCGGGCGATCTCCGCCGCCAAGAAGTAAGGC
Organism: uncultured Acidobacteriota bacterium; assembly: GCA_963843325.1. Lineage (GTDB taxonomy): Bacteria > Acidobacteriota > Thermoanaerobaculia > UBA5066 > Gp7-AA6 > DAHUXD01. The sequence goes on along the minus strand of CAWJKC010000007.1, from coordinate 92,257 downwards.
AAGTCCGGGTCTCGTCATCCGGCGCCTCCTCCTCGTCTCCCTTGCCGCGGCCCTCGTGGCCGCGGCTTTGTTTTGGGCGACGCTGCCCGACGTGCGCCCCCTCGCGAAGACCTGGCCCGCGACGACCGCCTTCATGGAGCGCCGCAAGGCCGCGCTCGCGAAGGACGGCAAGAGCACGAAGCTCGAGTGGACGCCGGTGGCGCTCTCGCAGATCGCCCCGCAGATGCAGAGGGCCGTCGTCGCCGCCGAGGACGCGCGCTTCTGGGATCACGAGGGCGTGGACTGGGACGCGATGCGCGGCGCGGCCGAGAAGAACTGGGAGAAGGGCAAGCTGAAGGTCGGCGGCTCGACGATCACCCAGCAGCTCGCCAAGAACCTCTACCTCTCCCCCGCCCGGACTCCGTGGCGCAAGCTGCGCGAGCTCTTCATCGCCCGGCGCCTCGAGCGCACCCTGTCGAAGAAGCGCATCCTCGAGCTCTACCTGAACGTCATCGAGTTCGGTCCGCGGACCTTCGGCGTGGAAGCGGCCGCGCGCCGCTACATGGGCAAGTCCGCGCGCGAGCTCTCCCGCGAAGAGGCGGCGACGCTCGCGGCCGTGATCCCCTCGCCGAGGATCTACGATCCCGTGCGCCACCCGGATCGGGTCGCGCGCCGGGCCCGGAGGATCCTCGGATGGATGTGAATCGCCCCGAGGGGTGCTATCCTGAAAGGCGATAACCCTCAGGAGGTAAAAGGGATGCGTTCACGTCGCGCCATGGTTCTCGTGCTCGGCGCCGTCCTCGCGGTCGCGGCCGCCTGCTCGCGCAAGCCGGCTTCCATCCAGATCAAAGTCGAGACGGCCGGCAAGGGCCCGCGTTCGAAAGACGTCAAGATCTACGGCATCGATCGCTCGCAGCGTCTCTCGGCGCAGGTGTTCGACAAGAACGGAAAAGCCTTCGAGCAGGCCACCGCCACCTGGAGCGCGTCCAACGCGAACGTGACCGCCGAGCCCGGCGGCCGCATCGTCGCCAAGAAGCCCGGCAAAGCGATGGTGACCGCCGAGTACCAGGGCGTCTCGGCGCAGATCCCGGTCGAGGTCGTGGACGTCGCCACGATCGAGATCAGCCCCGTCTCGCTCGCCCTGACGGGCCCCGCCGGAACGGCCATCCCGGTCTCCTGGACGGTCAAGGACTCCAAGCAGAAAACCGTCGCGCTCAAGCCCGAGTGGAGCTCGGCCAACCCGAAGATCGCCACCGTCGCGGACGGCGTCGTCACGTCCGTGGCCCCGGGCACCACGACGATCGTGGCGCGGATCGGCGACATCCAGGGCGGATCCGACGTGACCGTCATCCTGCGCCCCATCGCCCGGATCGAGATCCACCCCGCCACGGCGCTGTCGCACGTCGGGGAGAACCAGCACTTCGACGTCAAGGCGTACGGGCCGGACGGCGCCCTGATTCCCGAGGCCGCGGCCGTCTTCTCCTCCTCCAACCCTGCCGTCGCCACCGTGGATTCGGCCGGCGTGGCCGAGGGCCGCACGACCGGCGCCACGAAGATCCGCGCCGAGCTCGCGGGCCAGGTGGCGGAGGCGACGCTGCTGGTGAACTAGCGCGCGCGTGAGCGTCCGTCCGCCCGCCGTCGCCGGCGCGTTCTACGAAGCGCGCCCGGATCGCCTGGAGAGGGACGTCCGCGCGCACCTGCTTCCCGCATCGGCGCCCCGCCCCGCGTTCGGCGCCATCGTGCCGCACGCGGGCTACGTCTACTCCGGCCCGGTGGCCGGGCACGGTCTACGCGCAGATCCGCATTCCCCCGACCTGCGTCGTCCTCTGCCCCAACCACACGGGCCTCGGCGCCGCCGCCGCCCTCGACCCCTCGGACGCCTGGCGCACTCCCCTGGGCGACGTGCCCGTGGACCGCCGCCTGGCCGACCGCCTGGCCGCGCTCATCCCGTCGCTCGAACCGGACCGCGCGGCGCACGCGCGGGAGCACTCGCTCGAGGTGCAGCTGCCCTTCCTGCAGGTCCTGCGGCCCGACGTCGCCATCGTGCCGATCTGTCTCGGCGCGCCGCGGCTGGCGCTCTGCCGCGAGGTGGGCGACGCGCTCGCCGCCATCGCCGCCGAAGAGGCCGATCCCCCGCTGCTCATCGCGTCGTCCGACATGAACCACTACGAGAGCCGCGAGGAGGGACGGCGCAAGGACGACCTGGCGCTCGCGCGGATCGGCTCGATCGATCCGGAGGGGCTCTTTCGGACCGTTCTGGCGGAGTCCATTTCGATGTGCGGGTTCCTCCCGGCCACCGCGCTGCTCTTCGCGGCGCGCGCCGCCGGCAGGACTGCTGCCCGCGTCGTGGCGCGGCGCGACAGCGGCGACGAGACCGGCGATACGTCGAGTGTGGTTGGATACGCGGGAGTGATCGTGGATTGAAGCGGTAAGCAGTAAGCAGTCGAAGCAGTAAGCAGGAGTTACATGAAGATCAGGATGATGGCGGCAGCACTCTTCTTTTCGACGGTTTCTGCGGCGATCGCGCAGACGCACGTTCCCGTCGCCACGGTGGCGCCCCGGCCCGAAGACGTCGCGACGATCGACGGGATGATCAAGGCTTACTACGAGGTCGTCACCGGCCCGGCCGGCCAGCCCCGCGACTGGGCGCGCGATCGCTCGCTGTACATCAAGGACCTGCGCTTCGTCATCGTGGATTACGACAAGGCCGGCCAGATCGCCGCGAAAATCGTCGACCACCAGCAGTTCGTGGACTCCTCCAACGACTCGTTGATGAAGGGTTTCGTCGAGAAGGAAATCCACCGCGTCACGGAGCGCTTCGGCCCCATTGCCCACGTCTGGAGCACGTACGACACGCGCCGGACGGCGGATGGCCCCATCATCATGCGCGGCATCAACTCGATCGAGCTCTTCTGGGACGGCAAGCGCTGGTGGATCGCCAACGCCATCTGGACCGACGAGACGAAGGACAATCCGATCCCGAAGGAATACCTGCCGTAGCAGGCGGCCGCCTCAGGCGGCCTCGGCGACGACGACGGAGAAGTAGCTCGCGCGGCCGCGCGCGAGCAGCCGCTCCTCCCGGACGAGCAGCTTCTCGACGCACGCGTCGAAGACCGCGGCGGCCGGGCCATCGGGCTGGTTCGGCCGCAGCAGGCTCGGGTAGATCGGCTCGAGCAGGTTGCCGCCGTAGTCGCGCCGCACGATCACGCCGAGGTGCTTCCCGACGGCCGCAAGGATCCCGGACGAGGCGACGGCCTCGGTGGGGTCCTCGACGTTGATCGGCCGGCGGATGATCTTCGTCCTGCGTACGGAGCCCGGCAGGGACCAGTACACCGTGTTCCACTCCGCGAGATGCCTCCAGGTCCACTCGTCGCGCGCCGGCCCGACGTACTCGTCGAGGTAGAGAACGCCGCGCGGAGACAGGGCGCGGCGCACGGCCGCGAGCAGCCCGTCGAGCCGGTCGAAGTGATGCAGCGAGGCGTGAAAAAAGATCGCGTCCAGGCCCCGCGCGGCCTCGATGGTGCCGCGCGCGTCGGCGTGGACGTACCGGATCCGGTCAGCCATGCCCGCCTCCGCGGCCGAGCGCCGCGCCGCCTCGAGCACTTCAGCGCTCGCGTCGATGCCCGTGACTTCGCGGACGATCGCCAGGTCGACCAGCGAGCGCTCGAAGTTTCCCACTCCGCAGCCGACCGAGAGGGCCCGCGCGAAGGGCACCCGGTCGGCGACCACGTCCGGCAACCACGCGATGGGCCAGCGCGCCGGGTCGCCCGTCACGCGCCGGTTGATCGCCGCCCGCGCGGCGGGATGGTTCATCCAGAGCCCGTCCCAGACGGTGTGCCGCTCGAGGGGAGACCAGTACGAGCCGCCGGTCGAGCTCAGTCCGACGCCGACCCCGGCAGCAGGCCCTCCACCTGGGGCGAACGGGCGCCATTCGCATCGCAGACCGCGTAGCGCACGGCGGCCGTCTTGCCTCCCGCCCAGCCGATGTCCTCCGGGTCCTCGGCGTACATGGCGACCCCGGCGAACTCGCCCTTCGCGTTGAGGACGTAGAAGTTGATGTTGAAGTTCGGGTCGCCGTTCTTCTTGAGCAGGCGCTTCTCGACCGTGTTCGACTTGATGCGCTTCAAGGCCTCGAGGCCGGCGTCCTTGGGGTGCATGCCGCGGCGCATGTTCTCGACGATCAGGTAAGAAGACAGGTTGTAGAGATTCGCCTCGCCGCGGCCGGTCGAGCCGGCCGCGCCGACGGCGCCATCCACGTAGAGCCCGGCCCCGAGGATCGGCGAGTCGCCGACGCGGCCCGGGATCTTGAAGAAGAGGCCGGAGGTCGTCGTCACGCCGCAGATCTCGCCCTTCGCATTGATCCCGTCGCAGTTGATCGTGCCGTACATCTGGGACGCCGCGAACTTGCCCTCGCGGCCCATCTCGCGCCGCACGCCGTCGTACGCGATCTTGCGCTCCTCGGGCGTCAGGTAGTGCTTCGGGTCCGTGCGCTGCTTCCACTCGAGCCAGAGCTTGAGCGAGAGCGGCGTGTTGAGGTCGTCCTCGATCTTGAAGCCCATGTTGCGCGCGAAGGTCTGCGCGCCCTTGCCCACGAGCAGGTGATGGTCGGTCTTGTTCATGACTTCGCGGGCCACGCGCGAGGGCGTGCGGACGCCTTCGATCGACGCGACGCCGCCGGCCCGCTTCAGCGGGCCATGCATGCAGGACGAGTCGAGCTGGACGACGCCCTCGGCGTTCGGCACGCCGCCGTAGCCGACGCTGTAGTCCTCGGGATCGAGCTCGACGATGTTCACGCCCTCGACGAGGGCGTCGAGCACGTCGGAGCCCTGCGTCATGAGCGTGAACGCCTTCTCGACGCACGTGGCGTTGCCGCCGTTCTTGAACCAGTTGCCATTGGCCGAGGAGATGACGACCGGCTTGACGCTGCCCGTCTGGACGGCAGGCGCCTTGCCCATCAGTCCGCGCGGGGCCGCGGCGGCGAGGCCGGCGGCGGCGCCGGTCCGAACGAAGTCCCGGCGTGTGAAACGTCGACGCATGGAGCCTCCTTCAAAGTTCCCGGAAGTCTATCGCTTGCCCGGCGGGCGGCGAGGGGTTTACGCTCGCGCGCGTGGAATACACGGGCCACTCGCTCACGGAGCGGGCAACGACGCTTCCGGGCCGGTACTACACGTCGCCGGAGATCTTCGCGGCCGAACAGGAGCGGATCTTTTCCCGGCGCTGGCTCTGCGTCGGCCGCGGCGACGCGATCCGGGAGCCGGGTGACTTCCTGCTCGTCCCCGTCGGCGCGGAGAGCCTCCTGCTCGTGCGCGGGCGCGACGGGCGGGCGCGGGCGTTCTACAACGTCTGCCGGCACCGCGGAACGCGGGTCTGCGAAGCCGAGCGCGGGCACTTCGCGGGCGGGATCCAGTGTCCGTACCACGCCTGGACCTACGGGCTCGACGGCGCCCTCCTCGCGGCGCCCCACATGGCCGACGTGCCCTGGTTCGACAAGGCGGAGCACCCGCTCGCGCCGGCGGCCCTGGGGGAATGGGAGGGGTTCCTGTTCTTGAACCTCGCGCCGCAGCCGCAGCCGCTCGAGGAGGCCCTGGCGCCTCTGCTCGGCCGCTTCGCGCCGTGGCGGCTGCCGCGGCTGTCGGCCGCGCGGCAGCTCGAGTACGTGGTGGGCGCCAACTGGAAGCTCATCTTCCAGAACTTCTCGGAGTGCTACCACTGTCCCCCCGTCCATCCGGCCCTGGCGAAGCTCTCGCACTACCGGAGCGGCGCCAACAACCTGCGCGACGGAAGCGTCCTCGGCGGATACATGCTCATCAACGACCCGGGCGGCAGCCTGACCATGAGCGGCCGGCTCTGCGCGCCGCCGCTCGGCGATCTGCCCGACGACGAGCGCCAGCGCGTCTACTACTACTCGATCTTCCCGGGCGCCTTCCTCACCGTCCAGCCCGATTTCGTCATGGCGACGCGCCTCGTCCCGCTCGCCGTCGACCGCACGCGCGTCGTGTGCGACTTCCTCTTCGCGCCGGAAACCCTGGCGGACCCCGCGGCGAACCCGGCCGACGGCATCGAGATCTGGGACGTCACCAACCGCCAGGACTGGCACATGTGCGAGCTCGCGCAGAAGGGCGTGTCGTCGCGGGCGTACCGGCCGGGGGTGTATTCGAAGGAGGAGAGCCTGCTGGCGGCGTTCGACCGGGAGTATCTGCGGAGCATGGAGACTGACGCCGCCCCTCACCCTGGCGCCGTCGGCCGCCCTTGCGGCGGCGCGGGAAGTCTCATGCGGCAGAGGCGGCGAGGGCAAGCCCCGCCCCGACGGCCGCAGGAAGGTGAGGGCGCTCGGCTCATAGATCGCTCAGCTCCGACACGATCCCCTTCGCCACGGCACGCAGCCCCTCGGCGACTCCCGGCGCTCCGGCGACGACGTTGCCGCGCTCGAGGTAACCCTTCCCGCCGTCGAAGTCCGTGATCTGCCCGCCGGCTTCCTCGATCAGCAGTGCGCCGGCCGCGACGTCCCACGGCGCCAGGCGGAACTCGAAGAAGCCGTCGAAGACACCCGCGGCCACGTAGGCGAGATCCAGCGCGGCGGAGCCGGCCCGCCGGATCGCGCGCGCCTCGCCGAACACGGCCTTGAAGAGCGCGAGGTAGGCGTCGATCTTGCCGCGATTGCGGAACGGAAAACCGGTCGCGATGAAGGCCCCGTCGAGGTTCTTGCGGCCCGTCACCGCCAGCCGCGTGCCGTTGCGCCAGGCGCCCCCGCCCCGCTCGGCCGTGTACATCTCGTCGCGGAGGGGGTCCCACACGACGCCGGCCACGAGCTGCTCGCCTTCCCAGGCCGCGATCGAGACGCACCAGAACGGAAAGCCCGCCACGAAGTTCGACGTCCCGTCGAGCGGGTCGATGATCCATACGCGCGCGCCCGCGCTGCCCTGGCGCCGGCCGCCCTCCTCGCCGAGAAACGCGTCCTCGGGGTATTGCGCGCGGATCGCCGCGACGATCCGCTCCTCGCTCTCGCGGTCGGCGTGGGTGACGAAATCGTTCTTCGTCTTCTCCTCGACCGAGCCGTGCGGCAGATTGCGCCAGTTCGCGACGAGCACCTCGCCGCCCGACCGCGCCGCGGCGACCGCCGTCTCGAGGAGGGTCATCGCCGGCTCACGGGCCGCCGCTCTGCCGGAAGGCCGCCTCGATCGCCTTCTCCGCCGGGGCGCCGAGGACGTTGAAGCCGCGCTCGCCCGGGGCCGCGGGCGCGCCGTCCGAGAAGACTTCCCACCAGTAGACGCCCTTCCACCAGCTCTCCTTTGCCAGCACGCGGGAGACGGCGGCGATCGTCCGCGCCGCGTCCCCGCCGTCGGCGGGGCGGCCGGCCGCGTCGCCGCGCGGCGCGACCCACGCGCTCCGCACGGCAGGATACCCGACCTCGGTGAAGATCACGCTCTTGCCCGCGCGCTGGGCCGCGTCGGCGATCGGGCCCACCGCCCGGCGAACCGACTCGTCGAGCGCGGCGTCGGTCAGCTTGTCGGCCCGGGCCAGCGAATCGAAGAAATCCACGCCGATCGCGTCGAGCACGTCCCAGAACGTGATCCGGTTGGCCCCGGCCGCTCCGTCGGCGGCGTACAGCACCGGCGCCCCGGTCGCCAGCCGGACGGCGAACACCACGTTGCGCCACTCCTTCTCGCGCGTCTCGGTCTTCTGGAGGTCCGAGCCCGCGCAGAAGAGCGTCACACCCGAGGCTTCCGCCACGACCGCCTGGTGCACGATGAACCGGCGGTAAGACTCGAACCACGCGTGCCAGCCGCGTTCGTCGGGCATCGCGATGTCGCCGACCGCGCCGCCTCCGCCGACCCAGAGCCGCGGCTGGACCAGCGTCGTCATCCCGAGCCCCCGCGCGTCCGAAAGCGCGCGCACCAGGCCCTCGTCCGTCTCGCTGCGCGGGCTGCGGTGCACGAAGAGGATCCGGTCGCCCGCGGCCTCGGGCGCATAGCCGTACGAGACGATCGAGACGGCGTTGGCGCCGATCCCCTTCACGCGCTCGAGCGTCGAACGCGAAGTCGGCGAGACGAACGCGCTCTCGATCGATTCGGTCATGACGCAGGCGATGCCGCGCAGGAAGGCGTCCGGCAACGGCCGCCGGACCGGCGGCTGGACGCCCTGGCGCCAGGCCGCCGTACGCCAGCGCGTCAGCGTGTCCACGAGCACGGCCGGCGCCGCGGCGAGCGCCTTGTCGACCGCGGCCTCGCTCTCCAGGTGCGCGCCGGCGTCGAGCCACGCGGCCGCCGCGCCGATCGCGAGCACCGGGGACACGTCCGGGTCGGACTTCAGGACCTCTTCGATCGACGGCTCGACGACCGCCGCGTGCGTGAAGGCCGCGAAGCCGCGCACCTCGCGCCCCCACCACTTGCCGAACCGCCGCGCGCCCGCCGCCAGCAGGAGCGTGCGCCGCTCGAGCAGCGCGGGATTGGCCGCGCCGATCGCCGCCGCGGCGAGCACGGGCGAGACGAGGTCCGGTTCCGCGGGCGCCGACGCGTCGATCTCGACGCGGATCTTCGCCCCCTCGACGACGAGGTCGGCCGGCCGCGAGGATCCCGTGTACAGCGCCTTGGCGACGGCATCCGGAAAGAGGCGGACCGTGTACGGCTTCTTGCCCGCGAACCGCGCCGCCGCCTTTTCCCAGCGCGCGGCCGCCGCGGCCTGCGCCGGAGGGAACTCCCACTCGAGGCCGCCGCACCTTTTCGCGCCGGAGGCCCTTGAAGTACGCGTCGCGCTCCGCGATCTGGTCCCGGACCGAAGCCGGATCGACCGCCAGGCGCCCGTCCTTCTCGACGAACCGTCCCTGCTTCGTCAGCTCACCCGAGCGCACCGCGTAGTCGGCCGCGGGATCGGTCCGGTCGAGGAGCCGGCGCACCGCGAGCTCGACGACGGCGGACTCCGAGATTCCGAGGACGTAGACGTCGCTGGATTCTCCGGGCGTCGCGAGAAAGATCGCATCGTCCTTGCCGGAGTACTTCTTCCCGTCGAAGGCAATCGCGTCCGTCTCGAACGTCACCGGAAACTGCGCGAGCGCGGGCTGCAGGCGCTGGCCCGGAGGCAGCGTCGACAGGTGGGCGGCCTCCCAGCCCGCCGGGACCGCCGTGCTTTCCGAGGCGCTCTGGACTTCGATGCCGCGGGCCCGGGCGAGCGCCGTGAAGCGATCGAGCGACGAACCCGTGGCGAAGGCCTCCGAAACGCGCAGGGCGATGCGCCGGGGACCCGGGGAGGAGCCCTCGCCGGCGCCCAGCAGCACGAGGGCGGCGCCGGCCAGAGCGAGGCGCAGTCCTAGAGGTCGACCCGCTGCCACACGACCGTCCCGGCCACGACCGTCGCGGCGGGCGCGCCCGAGAGCTCCCACCCGGCAAACGGCGTGCTGCGGCCCCTGGACAGGAAAAGCTGCGGATCCACTTTCCAGCGCGCGTCCGGGTCGAAAAGCGTCACGTCCGCGGGCGAGCCCACGGCGAGCGTCCCGCCCGGCAGGCCGAACGCCTTCGCCGGCCCCGCCGAGAAGAGCGCCGCGAAGCGCTCGAGCGGGAGCTTGCCGCGCGAGACCAGCCGGTCGTAAACGACCGAGGCCGCGGTCTCGAGGCCGACGATGCCGAAGGGAGCGCTGTCGAAGTCGACCGCCTTCTCGTCGGCGTGGTGCGGAGCGTGGTCGGTGGCGATCGCGTCGATCGTGCCGTCGACGAGGCCGGCCACGAGAGCCTCGAGGTCCGACTCCTTCGCGCAGCGGCGGATTCATCTTGGTGCGCGTCGAGAAGTCCGACCTGGCCACTTCCTCGTCCGTGAGCACGAGGTGATGCGGCGTGACCTCGCAGGTCACGCGGAGCCCGGCGGCCTTCGCCTTGCGAACCATCTCGAGCGCGCGGCAGGTCGAGAGATGCGCGACGTGGAGCCGCCCGTTCGTCATCCGGGACACCAGCAGGTCGCGGGCCACGGCGACGGCCTCCGCCATGTCCGGCTGGCCGGCCAGGCCGAGCCGCGCCGAGACCGCGCCCTCGTGCATCGGCGCGCCCTCCGAGAGGTTCCTGTCCTCGGCGTGCTGGACGATCGGCAGGTCGAACAGGCTCGCGTGCTCGAAGGCGTGGCGCAGCAGCCCCGCGTCCTCCAGCCACTTGCCGTCGTCGGAGAGGGCGACGGCACCGGCCTCGCGCAGCTCCCCGAACGCCGTCATCTGCTCGCCCATCTGACCCTTCGTGATGGCGCCGATCGGATACAGGCGCGCGCCGCGGGCGATCTCGCCGCGCAGGCGCAGGAACTCGCAGGTCTCGCGGCTGTCGTTGACCGGGTTCGTGTTGGGCATCGCGCAGACGGCGGTGAAGCCGCCGGCCGCCGCCGCGGCGAGCCCCGTCGAGATCGTCTCGGCGTACTCGCGCCCCGGCTCGCGCAGGTGCGTGTGCAGGTCGATGAAGCCGGGCAGCACCAGCAGGCGCGAGGCGTCGAACACCTCGGCGTCGCCGGCCTCGACGCGGTCGCCCACCTCGGCGACGCGGCCGTCGGCCAGCAGGACGTCGAGGCGCCCGTTCTTGCCGGCCGCCGGGTCGACGAGCCGGCCGCCGCGGATCAGGAGCTTGCGGCTCACGACTCGCCCTCCCAGGGATGCCCGCCGAGCAGCAGGTACAGGACCGCCATGCGCACGGCCACGCCGTTGGCGACCTGGTCGAGGATGACCGACCGGCCCGAGTCGGCGATGTCGGAAGCGATCTCGACGCCGCGGTTCATGGGCCCCGGGTGCATGACGATCGCCTCGGGCTTCGCGCGGGAGAGGCGTTTGGCGTCGAGCCCGTAGTGCCGGAAGTACTCGCGCGTCGACGGGAAAGAGCGACTTGCCCTGCCGCTCGAGCTGCATGCGCAGCATCATCACGACGTCGGCGCCCTCGAGCGCCGCGTCGAAGTCGGTCGTGACGGCGATCCCCATCTCCCCGATCCGTGCCGGCAGCAGCGTCGGCGGCCCGCAGACCGTGACCTTCGCCCCCATCTTCGTCAGCAGCCAGATGTTCGAGCGCACGACGCGCGAATGGGCGATGTCGCCGGCGATCGTGACGCGGAGGCCCTCGAGGCGTCCCAGGCGCTGGCGGATCGTCAGGGCGTCGAGCAGGGCCTGCGTCGGGTGCTCGTGCGCGCCGTCGCCCGCGTTGACGACGCCGGCCTTCAGGTGCCGCGCCAGGAAGTGCGGCACCCCCGGCGAGCCGTGGCGGATCACGATCAGGTCGGGCGACATGGCCTGGAGGTTCTTGGCGGTGTCGAGCAGCGACTCGCCCTTCTCGACCGAGCTGCCCTTGGCGGCGAAGTTCAGCGAGTCGGCCGAGAGCCACTTCTCCGCGGTCTCGAAGGAGAAGCGCGTGCGCGTGGACGCTTCGAAGAAGAGGTTGACGACCATGCGGCCGCGCAGGGCCGGCACCTTCTTGATCGCGCGCTGGCCGATCGCGCGCATGGACTCCGCCGTGTCGAGCAGAAGCGTGATCTCGTCGGGAGTCAGGGGCTCGATCCCGACGAGGTCCTTGGTGCGGAGATTGCCGACCGTCACGCTGCTAGTTCGGCCTTTCGAGGATCCAGACCTCGTCCGCGCCGTCGGTCTCCTGGAACATCACCTGGATGACTTCGCGGTTGGCGGTCGGAACGCTCTTGCCGACGTAGTTGGCCTCGATGGGAAACTCGCGGTGGCCGCGGTCGATCAGGACCGCGAGCCGGATCGCGCGCGGGCGCCCGAGGTCGATGACGCCGTCCAGCGCCGCGCGGATCGTCCGTCCCGTGTAGAGGACGTCGTCGCAGAGCAGCACCGTGCGGCCGTTCAGGTCGAAATCGATCTCGGTCTTCTTGAGCAGCGGCTGCGGCGCGACCGTGGAGAGGTCGTCGCGGTACAGCGTGATGTCGAGCGTTCCGACCGGGAAGTTCTGCTTCACCAGGTCCGCGAGGCGCGCGGCGAGGCGGACGGCCAGCGGGACGCCGCGGGTCCGGATGCCGATCAGCGCGAGCCCCGGCAGGTCCTTCTGCCGCTCGGCGATCTCGTGGGCCATGCGGTCGATCATGCGCCGGATGCGGTCGGCGTCGAGGATCTTGGCCTTGCGATTGAGGTCTTCCACCAAAGCCGCGCTACTCTATGGGGTCGCCTGTCCCCGGTCAAGAACGGGGCCGAAAACGCGCCCCGGCCGCGCCAAAACCCGCTAGAATAAACACTACAAAAGCGCACGCTTATGGTCATCTACAACGCTGCCACACGCGAGCTGACGGCCAAAATCGTTTATTACGGGCCGGGGCTCTGCGGAAAGACCACCAACCTGAAGGTCCTCCACGACCGGCTCGAGCCCGGAACGGCCGGCAAGCTGCTGAACCTCCAGACGCAGACCGACCGGACGATCTACTTCGACCTGCTTCCGGTCGAGCTCGGCGACATCAAGGGCTACAAGATCCGGTTCCAGCTCGCCACCGTGCCCGGCCAGACCGCGTTCAACGAGACGCGCCGCGTGGTGTTGAAGGGCGTGGACGGAATCGTCTTCGTCGCGGACTCGCAGTGGACGATGCTGCCGAAGAACCTCGAGAGCTGGCAGAACCTGAAGGACAACCTCAAGTCCAACGAGATCTCCTTCGAGAAGATCCCGGTCGTCATCCAGTACAACAAGCGGGACCTCGCCGACATCCTCGCGATCGACGCGATGCAGGAGGCCCTCGGCCTCTCCGCGTACCCGTTCGTCGAGGCCGTCGCGAGCGCCGGCCGCGGCGTCACGGAGACCTTCAAGCTGATCTCCAAGCTCACCTTCGTCGACCTGCTGCGGCGCCTCCAGGGCCGCAAGGCCGAGGAAGAGGAAACCGCCGCCGCGGCGGCGGAAGAAGCGCGGCAGGACGACCTGCAGACCTGGAAGGACTCCCTCCTGAAGCGCGACTCGCAGGCGAGCGTCCAGGCCCAGCGGCCCTCGCGCCCGTTCTCGCTCGTGCCGCGCGTGTCCGACGAGGCTCCGTTCGACACGACCGAGCTCGGCCGCGAGGCCGAGGCGGAGGACGAAGACTCGCCCTACGCCGTGCCGCAGCCGCCGGGCCTCGAGCCCGGCTCGCCGATGGAGCTCACTCCCCCGGCCGCGACCATCGAAATCGACGCCATCGGCCTCGACGAGCTCGAGCATTCGCCCGAAGAGCCGGAGGCCCTCACCGAGGCGGACGAGGTCGAGGACCTGACGCCGGCCCAGGAGCTTCACGAGATCGAGGTGTTCGAGGCGGAGCCGCCGGGGCCGGCTGCCGCGAGGTCCGGCGGGACCGATCCCGCGTTCCTGCCCACCGGCGCGGAGGCCCGGGCCGCCGGCGAGCGCCTGGCGCTGCTCGAGGAGCGCCTGCGCGAATCCGAGAGCCGCGCCGCGCGCGAACGGGAAGCCTCCGAGCGCATCGACCAGGCCGTCTCGAACGCGCACGAACGCGTGGCGGCGACGACCGAGCACCTCTCCGCCCTCGGGACCCGGCTCGAGGCCCTCGAGAAGGGTGTCGCCGTCCTGCACGAAGCCCTCGGCGCGCTGGCCCAGCGGCTCGTGCCCGTGGAGTCGGCATCCGAGGGGCGCGCGGGGCTCGAAGCCAGCATCCAGGGGCTCGAATCGGCCCTCCAGGCCCTCACCGAACGCATCGACACGGGCACCGCGCGCCAGCGCAAGGACGCCGACGACCTCGGCATGGCGCTCGGCACGCTCAACGAGAAGGCGCTCGTCGTGGAGCAGCAGATGGCCGTCCTGCTGAGCCAGACGGGCACCCACGAGGACCAGCTGAGCGGTCTGCGGCAGTTCGCGGACGTGATCCCGCGCCTGGACGGTCAAGTCGCTGCGCTCGCCGGGCTCGCCGACCGGTTCCCGCGGCTCGAGGGCCAGCTCGAGGCGCTGTCCGGCCTGACCGACCGCCTGCCCCGGCTCGAGGATCAGGTCGAGGCCGCGCTGCGCCAGCACCACGAGCTCGAGTCGACGTTCGACGAGAAGACCCAGCAGGGCCGCCGCGAAGCCGAGGACATCCGCTCCCAGATCGCGCCGCTGCTCGAGGAGCGCGTCCGGCGGCACGAGTCGGAGTCCCACCTCTTCGCGGAGATGCAGCGGCTGCGGGAATCGCTGTCGGAGTCGCTCCACGACCTGGCGGAGAGGCTGCGGCAGTCGGTCCGAAACTCGTAGGGCCGCTCGATCACACCGGCGGGGACAAGCCCTGCCCCTGCGGCCCGCGGGGGCGGCTAAATTTCCGGGGCGCCTCGCAGCTGCGAGAGGAACCGCTCGTCGTTGCGCCAGTCCGGCTTCACGCGGACGGTCAGCTCCAGGAAGAACCGGCGGCCGAGCTCGCGCTCGAGCTCCTCCCGGGCCGCCTTGCCGATGTCGCGGATCATGGTCCCGCCCTTGCCGACGATGATGCCCTTCTGGCCCTCGCGCTCGACGACGATGGAGGCGGTGACGACCGTGATGTCCTTGCCCTCCCCCTCGCGGACCGCCTCGATCAGGACCGCGTGCGCGAAGGGCAGCTCGTCGCGCGTGCGCTCGAGGAGCTTCTCGCGGATGACCTCGCCGATCCACTCGGATTCCGGCGTCGCCGTGAGGAAGTCGTCCGGGTAGGCCGCGTCGCCGTCCGGGAGGTTCTTCGCGAGAACCTCGAGCAGCCGCTCCACGCTCTCGCCGGTCTTCGCCGAGATCGGCACGATGTCCCGGAACTCGTGGAGCGCCGCGAGCTCGGAGAGCAGCGGCAGCAGACGGTCCTTCTTGAGCAGGTCGATCTTGTTCACCGCGAGGATCGCCGGCGTGCCGGCCCGCGCGACGAGCTCGAGGATGAACGCCTCGCCCGGACCGCGCTCGTCGGCGGCGTCGACGACGAAGAGGATCGCGTCGGCCGTCGACAGGGCGTCGGTCGCCTCGCGGACCATGACCGCGTTCATCTTGTACTTCGGCCGATGGATCCCGGGCGTGTCCACGAGCGCGATCTCGCAGTCCGGACGCCGGGCCACCCCGAGGATGCGCTTGCGCGTGGTCTGCGGCTTGTCCGAGACGATCGCGACCTTTTCCCCGACCAGCGCGTTGACCAGAGTGGACTTGCCCGCGTTGGGCCGGCCCACGACGGCGACTTCGCCGACCTTCACGAGTTGCGGGTTTCGGTCGGGACGCGGGCCTCGGGGCCGGCCACCGGCGCCGTCGGCTCGATCTTCACGCGATGGACGCGGCGCCGGTCCGCTTCTTCGACCGTGAACCGCAGCCCGGATTCCTTGTAGGCCTCGCCCGGTTTCGGGATGTGGCCGAGCCGGCTCGTCAGGAAGCCGCCGAGGGTCGTGAACTCCTCCTCCTCCGGGCCGCGGCCGAAGAGGTCGCGCACGACCTCGATGTTCGCCTTGCCGGAAACGGAGTAGGCGCTCTCGCCCGCCTTGGACACCGGCTCGCGCTCGTCCTCGTGCTCGTCGGAAAGGTCGCCCACGATCTCCTCGAGCAGGTCTTCGACCGTGACGAGGCCGGACACGCCGCCGTACTCGTCCACGACGATCGCCATCCAGAGATGGCGCCGCTGGAACTCGCGCAGCAGCTCCGAGACCTTCTTCGTCTCGGGCACGAAGTAGGCGTCGCGCATCAGGTCCGCGATCGAGCGGTTGGCGCCGGAGCGGATCGCCTGCAGCGCGTCCTTGACGTGGACCACGCCGACGACCGTGTCGATCGAGCCGCGCACGACCGGGATCCGGGAGTACTTGGATTCGACGAACAGGTCGAACAGCAGCGTCAGCGACGACGCCACGTCGATCCACGCGACGTCCGTGCGCGGCGTCATGACCTCGCGCACGCGCGTGTCGCCGAAGTCGACGATCGACATCAGGAGCTTTTCCTCTTCCTTCTCGAGGATGCCCTCCTGGCGTCCCGACGTCGATGTAGGCGCGCACTTCCTGCTCGGTCGCCTCGGCCGGCTTCTCCGGCCCCGGGGCGCGCGCGGCGAAGATGCGGCGGATCAGGAACGCCACGGGCAGCAGCAGCCAGGACGCCGCCGTGATCAGGGGCAGCAGGCGCGCGACGATCCGTTCGGGATCGCGGTTGGCATCGCGCTTGAGCAAGCCGATCTCCGTGAACATCCAGCCGACCACGAAGCAGATCCCGCCGATCAGCCAGGGCCTCGGCACGTCGTACGCCTCGAGGGCCGACACGGTCGTCAGCAGGCCGGCCAGCAGCAGCGCCTGGACCACGACCTTCGTCGTCGTGCGCACGATCTCGACCTCGCCCGCTCCCGAGAGGATGCGCGCCCGCTCCGGATGCTCCTCGAGCAGGCCGCGGACCTTGATCGGCGACAGCCGGTCGAGCGCGAGGGCGAAGGTCTCGAAGAGCAGGAAGGCCGCGTAGCAGAAACCGGCCGAGAGGATCGAGATCATCGCGCCCGCTCCGCGATGCCGAGGCGCCGCCGCACGCGGCCCTCGAGGGCCTCCATCTGTCCGTCGTCGGTCTCGTGGTCGTAGCCCATCAGGTGCAGGAAGCCGTGCACGAGCAGCCGGTCCACCTCGCGCGCGGGCGGCTCGGAGCGCCGCCGCGCCTCCCGCCCCGCGTAGGGCACGGAGACGACGATGTCCCCCAGGAACCCCGGCGATGCCGGCCCGGCCGGGAACGCCAGGACGTCGGTCGAGCGGTCCTTGCCGCGATAGCGGCGATTCAACGTGCGCATGCGGGCGTCGGCGCAGAAGAGCACCGAGACCTCCCCGGCGCGCGAACGCGCGGCCCGGGCGGCGCGCGAGAGGATGCTCCGCACTCGCGCCGGCGAGGGCGCGCCGGCCACGCGCCCCTGGACGTCCACGCGCATCGTCACACCGCCCTCGGTCCCGCGGCCTCGGCGCCCGTCTCGGTCGTCCGCCGCCGCGTGCGCTCGCGGTTGAAGTCGAAGCCCGGGTAGTCGATCCGGTGGTGGAAGACGGTCGTGACGGTGCGCTCGAGCGTCGTCACGATGATCGCCAGGTCCCGCATGGTCAGGTCGCAGTCGTCGAACTGGCCGTCGCGCAGGCAGTCGTCGACGATCACCTGGATCATCGCGCGGATCTTGGCCGGCGTCGGCTCGACGAGCGTGCGGGAGGCGGCCTCCACGGCGTCGGCGATCATGAGGATGCCGAGGATGCGCGTCGAGGGCTTGGGCCCGGGATAGCGGTAGTCGGTTTCCTGAACGGCCTCGGGCCCGCCTTCGGCCCGGGTCACCGCCTTCTGGTAGAAGTACCGGATCAGCTTGGTGCCGTGGTGCTCGCGGATCGCCGTGGCGATCGGCTCGGGCAACCGCGCCTTGCGCGCCATCTCGACGCCTTCCTTGACGTGCGCGGCGATGATGAGCGCGCTCATCGAGGGCTCGAGGCGGTCGTGGCGGTTGAAGCCCTTCGGCTGGTTCTCGATGAAGTAGTCGGGCATCTTCGTCTTGCCGATGTCGTGGTAGTAGCCCGACACCCGCGCGAGCAGCGCGTCGGCGCCGATCGCCTCCGCCGCCGCCTCGGCCAGGTGCCCGAGCATCAGCGAGTGCTGGTAGGAGCCGGGCGCCTCGAGCGCGAGCGTGCGCAGCAGCGGCAGGTTCTGGTTCGAGAGCTCCAGCAGGCGGATGTCCGTCACCACCGAGAAGGCGTGCTCGAACAGCGGCAGGAACAGCGCGACGACCATCGACACGGTCAGCCCGCCCACCGCCCCGGCCAGCGCGTCGTACAGAAAGTCCCAGCCCCATGGGCCGGCGTTCAGGAAGTGGATCGCGACGATCGCCACGAGGTTGCCCGCCGCCACGACGCCGCCCATGGACAGCAGCACGCTGCGCGACCGGACCTTGCCGACGCCGTAGATCCCGGCCAGCGACCCGACGACCGCGAAGAGCGCGAAGGGGAACGAGAGCCCCATCAGCACGCCCGCGCCGATCGCGAACACCAGGGCGACGAGCAGCGCCGGCCCCATGCCCGCCACCAGGCTGACGACGATCGGGCCCGCCGCGAACGGGATCGCGAAGTTCACGGCGCCCGACGCGCCCTCCAGGCTCGGCGAGAGGGCCTGCGCCAGAACGAAGCCCGCGCGGATGACGACGGCAAAGAGGATCCCGGTCGCGAGGACCGTGCCGAAGACGACGCCCGACGAGCGTTCGCGCTTGCGGCGGCGCTGCCGGCGCGCGTCCAGCCAGAAGGCGGCCGCGGCCAGGATCTGGAGGAGGAGAACGCCCGTGACCTTGACCCACGAGGACGGATCGGACGCGGAGGCCCGCACCGCCGCGATCCACTGGGCCGAGCGCGCGGTGATCTCGTCGCCGCGCCGCACGATCACTTTCCCGCGCGGAATCCTGGTGAAGACGCTCTCGACCGAGCGCGTGGCCGCGGCCCGCCGCTCGCCCGTCAAGGCCGCGTCGTAGGAAATGCTCGGGCGCAGCGTCGCCGCCAGGAACGCGGCCACCTCGGCGCGCTCGCGGGGCGTGAAGGGCCCCTCCGCCAGGCGCGCCGTGACCGCCGTGCGCGTCTCGTTGCCGTACTCGGTCGCGCCCGCGTCGCGCCGCTTCGAATCCCGGCCCGACGAGGTGTCGTGCGCGACGAACCCGCGGCTGCGCGCCTCCGGCGGCAGGTCGCGATGGTCCACGACCCCGCCGCGGTAGAGGTCGAGGCCGATCACGGCGAACCGGTCCTCGAGCTCCTTGGAGAACCCCTGCCGCGCGAGCGCGGCGAGCGCCTCGTCGCCGATCGGCAGCCCGAAGGCGTCGGAGAGCTCCGGGGTCACCCGGCCCTTCGGCCGCGTCTGCGCCGCCACCGCACGGGCGCGGTCGAAGGAGTCGCGCAGCTGCTGTTCGAAGCGGACGGGCGCCTGTCCGTCGGCGTCGTACACGGGCAGGACCTCGGCGGCGGCCTCGGCCCGGCGCCGCGCCGTGGCGTCGGGATCCGGGACGATCAGGTCGCGCGGGGCGACGACGTCGTGCGTCGCGACCATGCCGGCGGCCGCGGGCGTGTCGCGAAACGACAGCGTGGGCGAGAAGGAGGCCGTCGTGACCAGGACGTAGGCCACCGCCCAGAACAGCGGCCGGACGCGGAGTGCGCCAGGCTCGGCGTCCCGCGGGGGCGGGGTCGGGGAACGCTGGAAATCGATGGTGTTGCGTCCTGTGGACGCGTCGGAGGGCATGGCAATGCCTCAGCGCGCTGCGGCAGCAGCGGCGGCTGCCTCGCGCTCACGATCGAGCGCCTCGTACGCCGTGATGATCGACTGCACGAGCGTGTGGCGCACCACGTCGCGCTCGTTGAAGAGCACGAAGCGGATCCCCTCGGTCTTGGCCAGGACCTGCTGCGCTTCGCGCAGGCCCGAGGTCTTGCCGTGCGGCAGGTCGATCTGCGTGATGTCGCCCGTGACGACGGCCTTCGAACCGAAGCCGATGCGCGTCAGGAACATCTTCATCTGCTCGGAGGTCGTGTTCTGGGCCTCGTCGAGGATGATGAACGCGTCGTTCAACGTGCGGCCGCGCATGAAGGCGATCGGGGCGACCTCGATGATGCCGCGCTCGAGCAGCTTGGCCGTCTTCTCGTAGCCGAGGATGTCGTAGAGCGCGTCGTAGAGCGGCCGCAGGTACGGGTTGACCTTCTCGACGAGATCGCCCGGAAGAAAGCCGAGCTTCTCCCCCGCCTCGACGGCGGGCCGGGCGAGCACGATCCGCTTGACCTTCTTCTCGAGCAGGGCCGCCGCGGCCATCGCCACCGCCAGGTACGTCTTGCCGGTGCCCGGCCGGGCCGATCGCGAAGACGAGGTCGTTGCGCTCGATCGTCTGGGCGTACACCCGCTGCTTGAGGTTGCGCACCGTGACGACCGACTTCAGGCTCGGGCCGAAGGGGCTGTCCGTGAAGAACTCGACGAGCGAGGCGCCGGGATCCTCGCGGACGACCCGGATCGCCGTCGCGACGTCGCTGCCCCGCAGTGGGTAGCCGCCGGCCAGCAGGTCCGAAAGCCCCGTCAGCAGGCGCCGGGCAGCGTCCTCGGCCTCGCCCTCGCCGATCACGGAGATGTCGTTGCCCCGGGACTGCAGGCGGACGTGGAACGCGGTCTCGATGGCCCGCAGGTTTTCGTCGGCGATTCCGAAGAGCGCGGTCAGCCCGTTTTCGGGCAGTGTGACGGCGTGGCTGGGGTCAGAAATCGGTGCAGCTCCTTGAAGGGGCAAACGGTACCACGGCGGGGGCGGGCGCCGCGGCCCGGCGCCCCCGTCGCGATACTAAGTATCTCTGTAGCAAGGATTTATTTCGATACCGGGCGGAACTTACTTCCCCATCGACATGGACTTGGCCATGTCCTCGAGGCCGTTCTCGACCGCGTCGCGAAGGGTCGATCCCTTGGCCTTCTGACGCAGCTCGCCGACCACGGCGCCCTTGCCGTTCTTGACCAGCAGCTCCAGGCCGACTCCGGGGTTGGCCGCCCAGCCGCCCCAGGCCCGCGCCGCGCCGCTCGGCTCCCAGGCGTTGAACACGTTGCCTTCGATCTGGATGTCTCCGCCCGTCTTGACCACCTTGAAGCCCTGCTTCTCGAGCCACTGCTCCATGTAGTCCCGGCCGTCGCGCGCCGCCTCGCGGCACTCGGAGCCGTGGCCGTTGTGATCGAACTCGGCCACCGAGGCCGTCTTGTACTTGGACAGCGAGCCGTCCGGGAAGTAGACCCAGTCGGTGTCTTTGCCCTTCACGAGCTTGTCGTAGTCGGGAAGGAACTTCTGCGGCTCGTCCTTTTCCTTGGAGTCGTCGGAATCGATGAACTTCTTGTCCGACGCCTGCGCCGTGGGGACGGCCAGGAGAAGAAAAGCGGCCGAAAGTGCGACGAGCAGTCTGCGCGAAACGTTAGCCATCTTCGGTATCTCCTTGACGGCGAATTGTAGCAGGACGCGGGCGCGCCGGCAGTTCAGAGACGCAGCCGCTGGCAGACGGCGTCGCCGGCCGCGGCGGTCGACAGGGACCCCCCGACGTCGGCCGTCGCGGCGCCCTGCCGGACGCAGTCGGCCACGGCCGCCTCGACCGCGGCGGCCTCGGCGGCATGGCCGAGGTGGTCGAGCAGGAGCCCGGCCGTGAGGATCGCGCCGAAGGGGTTGGCCTTGCCCGTCCCGGCGTACTTGGGCGCCGAGCCGTGCACCGGCTCGAACATGGACACCCGCCCCGGGTGCAGGTTGCCGGAGGCGGCCATCCCCAGGCCGCCCTGCAGGGCCGCCCCCAGGTCCGTCGCGATGTCGCCGAACATGTTGTTCGTCACGATCACCTCGAACTGGCGCGGGTCCTTGATCAGCTGCATGCACAGCGCGTCGATGTAGAGGTGCGAAGCCTCGATGCCGGCGAACTCCCGCGCGACCTCGGCGAAGGTCCGCTGCCAGAGGTCCCCGACGAAGCGCATCGCGTTGGACTTGTCGGACATGACGACGCGCTTGCGGCCCCGCTTCTGCGCGTACTCGAACGCGTAGCGGATGATCCGCTCGACGCCCTTGCGCGTGGACACGTCCTCCTGGGTCGCCACCTCGTCGGGCGTCCCCTTCTTCAGGTGGCCTCCGGCGCCCACGTACGAGCCCTCCGTGTTCTCGCGGAAGACGACGAAGTCGACGTCGGCCGCCCGGAAGTCCCGGAGCGGGCAGAGCCGGTCGTCGAGGCAGCGCACCGGCCGGTAGTTGACGTAGAGGTCGAGCTGGAAGCGCGCGCCGAGCAGGATGTCGGCCGCGTGCTTCATGTCGGGCACGCGCGGATCGCCGAAGGCGCCCATGAAGATGGCGTCGTAGTTGCGCGACAGGTCGTCGAACCCGCCGGGCGGGATCGTCACGCCGGTCGAGAGGTAGTGGTCGGCGCTCCACGGGAAGAAAACGGGCTCGAAAGGGATCGACCGCTGCCGGCAGACCCGGTCCAGGACCTTGACCGCCTCGGCCGTGACGTCGACGCCGATTCCGTCCCCGGGGACGACCGCGATTTTCATGCGGCCGGGACGATAGCACGCGCCCCGGACCCGAAAATAGACGCGCGGACCGGCCCCGCCGCGGCGTTAGAATCCGGGAAAGTGACCTTTGCCGAGACGCGTCCAGGAGGTCATTCGCGAGGCCTCCCTCCAGCCGGAACGGCTGACCCCCAGCCGTCTCTGCGCGAAGGTCGCGCGCGAGACCGAGCGCTACCTCGACCGCGTCCGGTTCTCCACCGAGCGGTACATGCGCCATCCCATCCTGCTCTGGGACGAGTGGGAGGTCATGCTCATCGCGTGGTCGAGCGGCCAGGTCACGCCGATCCACGACCACCGCGGCGTGATGGGCGGGATGGCGATCCTCTCCGGCACGCTCGCCGAGGAACGCTTCACGACTCCGCGCGACAAGCCCGAGCTCTTCGACAACCGCGCGCGGCCGGAGGGAGATCTGTCGGACATCGGCCCGACCGTTCTGCACCGCCTCGCGCCCACGAGTGCCCGCGCGATCTCGATCCACATCTACCGCCCGCCGCTGCGCACGATGGGCATCTGGGACGCGAGCGGCATGCTGGCCATCATGCCTTCCCAGTTCGACGTCGACGAGGAAGTCCTGGCGCGCTCGGTCGCCACGCCGACGGCGTAACTTTCACCTCTCGATCGTTTTTCACGGCCATGACCATCTGGCCTCCCTCTTCCGGCGCCGTAGGGGCGGGGCTCGTGCGGCCGCCCGAGGAACATCGAGCGCGCACCGTGACCCTCGCCGCCGCGGGCGAGGCGCAAGCGGCCGCCCCTACGGCACCGGGAAGACGCCGCGAGCCGCGGACCTACTTCTGGAAGAAGAGAAACAGGTTCACGGCCGAGGGCCCCAGCGAGAAGAAGTCCCCGGAGCGCAGCGGCCGCGCGCAGTCTTCCTCGGACACGCCGCCGAGGTCGTCGGGCGCCGGGATCGCGTCGCCGTTCAGGTACGTGCCGCAGGTCGAGCGCATGTCCACGAGCCGGTAGCTCGGCCCGTCGCCGGCGACGCGCCGGATGACCTTCGCGTGCAGGCGCGACACCTCGGTGTTCAGGAAGGCGTCCGGCGACGAGACGCGGAATCCCGTCACGGGCATCCCGACGCCGATGAACTCGGGCACTTCCCGGCCGAGGAGCACCTCGTCGAAGTCGAGCTTCACGAGGCCGGCGTTGTAGGGCCCGAGGCCGAGCAGGAAGTGGCCCGACGGCAGGCGCAGCAGCGTCTTCTCGAGGCGGCTGGACATCCCGACCATCCCGTTGTCCACGAACGTGCCGAGGTCGCGCTGGCGCGACTCGAGGGCCTCGCGGCAGATGGCGGAGTAGATGTCGTCCATCGCCTCCATTTTAGCGCCCTTCCTAGTTGACCGGCTCCTCCGCCGGCGGAGACGGCCTCTTCGGCGGTGGGCTCCCGTTCGATCGTCCAGCGTTCGAACACCGTGTCGGGCAGCTCGGTCAGGAAGCGCGACGGCTCGAGGATGACGTCCACGCCGTACCGGTCGCGGGCGAGCATGGGGTAGATGAGCGCGAGCTCGTTCTTCGCCCGCGTGATGGCCACGTAGAAGAGCCGGCGCTCCTCCTCGAGGCCCTCCTCGGTCGCGACCGAGCGGTAGTTGGGAAAGCGTCCCTCCGACAGCCCCATCACGATGACGCGGCTCCACTCGAGGCCCTTGGCCTGGTGGATCGAGGAGAGCACGACGCGGTCGTCGTCCGGCTCGCCCGCCACGACGTCCTCGCCCGAGAGCTCGTTGAAGAGCGTGATCTCCTCGAGGAAGGCCGGCAGCGAGTCGTAGGTCTGGGCGAACTGGGCGAACTGCTCGAGGTCGTCGAGGCGCGCGTCGCCGTTGGGGAACTTCGCGCGGGCGTAGTCCTTGTAGACGTCCTCGACGACGGAGCGGATCGCCTCGGAGGGCGTCGAGCGCAGCGAGGGCCCGTCGAGCCGTCCCAGCAGCGCGCGCAAGGGCTTCAGCGCCGCGTCGCCGCCGCGCCCGAGCTCCTTGCCGTCGAGCGCGCGGAACGCCGCGAGCGGATCGGGCCGCGAGCCGATCGCCTCCCACACCGCGGAGGCCGAGCGCTCGCCGACGCGCGGGAAGATCTTGAGCGCCCGCTTCCACGAGAGCTCGTCCTTCGGGTTGACGAGGATGCGCAGGAAAGCGAGGACGTCCTTGACGTGGCGCTGCTCGAAGAAGCGCGTGCCCGAGCGGATCTCGTACGGGATGCCGCGGCGCGTCAGCTCGATCTGCAGCTCGAGCGCCTGGTAGTGGGCGCGGTAGAGGATCGCGAGCTCCTGCAGCTTCTCCCCCTCGTCGTGCCACTCGAGCAGGCGCTGCGCGGCAAAGCGCGCCTGGTCGGCGATGTCCGGCAGCGCCACGACCGCGGGCATGCCGCCGCTCTCGCGCGCCGCCGTGAGCTCCTTGGGAAACTGGCGCTCGTTGTGCGCGATCGAGGCGTTGGCGAGCGCGAGGATCTCGGGCGTCGAGCGGTAGTTGCGGGTCAGGCGGAACGTCTTCGCCTCGGGGTATCGCTTCGGGAACCCCAGGATGTTCTCGAAGGAGGCGCCGCGGAACGAGTAGATCGCCTGCGCGTCGTCGCCGACGACCGTGACGTTCTTCTTGACCCGGGCCATCCCGTCCACGATGTCGCCCTGGAGGCGGTTGGTGTCCTGGTACTCGTCCACGAGGATGTGGTCGTAGGAGGCGTGCATCTGCGCGGCGGCCTCGGGCGCCTCGTCGAGCAGCCGCTTCCACATCAGGAGCAGGTCGTCGTAGTCGCACGCGTTGCCCAGGCGCTTGCGCTCGCGGTAGCGCTGGAACACCGAGACGATCTCCGCCTCGATCTCCGAGAAGTGCGGCGCGTGCTCGGCGAGGACCTCCGTGAAGGGCCGGCCCGTGTTGATCGTGAAGGAGTAGAGGTCCAGCAGAACGTCGCCCTTGGGGAAGCGCCGCTCGAGCGTGGGAATCTTCTTGTCCGAGGTCGCGGCCTCGAGCATCTCGCGGGCGTCCTCGGGATCGAGGATCGTGAAATTCTGCCCGAGGCCGAGGCGGCTTCCGAACCGGCGCAGCAGCCGGTTGCCCACCGAGTGGAACGTGCCCCCCATCAGCCGCCGCATGTCCACGGCCAGCAGGGACTCGACGCGCCGCAGCATCTCGCGCGCGGCCCGGTTCGTGAAGGTCAGCAGCAGGATCCGGGAGGGATCGTGCCCGGACTCGATCAGCCGCGAGACGCGGTAGACCAGGGTCCGCGTCTTGCCCGATCCCGCGCCGGCGATGACGAGGATGGGGCCCGTGCCCTCGAGGACCACCTCCCGCTGCTCGTCGTTCAATTCCCGGTCGTAGTCCACCCGGTATTTGGTCAGCCGCGCGGGGGTCCGGAGGACGTATTTGCGCTCCACGGGCCGAGTTTATGCCGTCCTCCGGGAGTAACCTTTCAGGCCGGAAGCTCGTTTAAGAAGAGGAACAGGGGGTTATCCGATGAGCATCCAGAAAGTCCGCCGCTCCATCCTGATTGCCGCAGGGATCGGCGTCCTCGCCTTCACCGGCCTCTTCGCCGGAAGGCTTCTCGGCCGGCAGATGGGCCCCGGCATGTCGCACGGCCCCCACGCCGCCCGGATGTTCGACCACATCTCGCGCGCCCTCGATCTGTCCGACACGCAGCAGCTCCAGATCCGCGGCGTGCTCAAGACGCACGCCGACGAAATCCTGGCGCTCGTCAAGTCCGGCATGACCGCGCGCCACGCCCTGCACGACGCGATCCTCGCCCAGCCGACCGACGAGGCGAACATCCGCGTCCTCGCGCAGCAGGTCGGCGTCGTCCACGGCGACGGCGCGCTGCTCTTCGCGAGGATCCGCGCCGAGATCTGGCCGATCCTGACGCCCGATCAGCAGGAGAAGTTCACCGCGTTCCACATGAAGATGGGAAACCGCGGCGAGGACGAGCTGCAGTCGCTCGGCGCATTCCTCCGGGGCGAGAGCTGAGACCGATCCCGATCTCCGCCGTCGCGGCCGGGGCGTCCGGCGACGAGGACCTCCTCGTCGCGCGGGCGCGCCGCGGCGATCAGGACGCAATCGCCGCGCTCGTGCGCCTGGCCGCGCCGATCGCGATCGCCGCCGCGCGCCGCATCACCTCGGACGCGAGCCTCGCCGAGGACGCCGCGCAGGAGGCGTTCCTCAAGGCCTTCCGCGCGCTCGACCGCTACCGTCCCCAGTCGAACTTCCGTTCCTGGGTCCGCACGATCGCGATCCGGTGCGCCATCGACCTCGTGCGCCGCCGCCGGCCGGAGTCGCCCCTGCCCGACACGCAGGCCGCGCCCGGCAACGAGGAGGCGCGCCAGGAAGACACCGACCTGCTGCGCGCGGCCCTGGCCGCGCTGTCCCCGCTCGACCGCGAGATCATGATCGCGCGCGAGCTCGAGGGCGTGCCCGACCGGGAGATCGCCCAGCGCTTCGAGATCAGCGTCACCGCCGTCCGCGTCCGCATGCACCGCGCCCGCCGCAGGATCCGCGTGCGCTTCCAGGAGGAGAGACCATGAGCCGCAGGGAATGCCTCGCCCGACGCACCGACGAGGGCCACCTCTTCGTCTGCCCGTTCTGCCGCGCCGACGCGCGCATCGCCGCCGCGTGGAAGGCGATGGGGATCACGGAGAGTCCGGCGCCGGCGGACGAGCGGTTCGTCGCGGCCGTCCTGAACGACGTGCGGCACGAAGGATTCCGGCGGTCGCGCAACCGGTTCTGGCTGGCCGCCGCCGCCGCCGCGCTCTTCTTCTTCTTCACGGGTCTGGCGCTGGAGAGCGCGAGCAAGCCCGCCGCGACGCCCGAAGAGTCCTACGCCACCCTCGCCTCGTCCAACGCGCTGGAGGGACTGCTGCCGCAGTGACCTGGAGGAGTTCGCGGCCGTGCCGTAAACTCTTCGCGTGCCCCTGCGCCTCACGACCGCCGGAGAATCGCACGGACCGCGCCTGACGGCGATCCTGGAAGGCATTCCCGCGGGCCTGCGCATCGACCCGGACTTCGTCGCCGGAGAGCTCGCGCGCCGCCAGCACGGCTACGGGCGCGGCGGGCGGATGAAGATCGAGAAGGACGCGGCCCTCTTCGAGGGCGGCGTGCGGGGCGGGCTGACCCTCGGCTCCCCCATCGCCATCGGGATCCTGAACCGCGACCACGCCAACTGGGCCGGCGTGATGGGCCCGATGACGGTCGACCCGGAAGCCGCGGCCGCCAAACGGCTGACCCGTCCCCGTCCGGGACACGCCGACCTCGCGGGCGGAATGAAGTTCGGGGCCTCCGACCTGCGCGACGTCCTCGAACGCGCCTCCGCGCGCGAGTCCGCGGCGCGGGTGGCCGCGGGCGCCGTGTGCAAGCTGCTGCTGCGCGACTGCGGCATCTCCGTCCGCAGCGGCGTGCTCTCGCTCGGCGCCGTCGCCGACACGCGCTCGCCGCGCTCCTTCGCCGCGCTCGAGAAGGTCCGCGAGGATTCGCCCCTGCGCGCGATCGACGCCTCCCTCGAGCCGGAGATGGTCGCCGCGATCGACGCGGCGAAGGCGGCCGGCGAAACGCTCGGCGGGTCGCTGCTCGTGGCGGCGCGCGGCGTTCCCGCCGGCCTCGGCAGTTACGCGTCGTGGGACGAGAAGCTCGACGGCCGCATCGGGCGCGCGCTCTTCTCGGTCCCCGCCGTCAAGGCGGTCGAGTTCGGATCCGCCCTCGCGGCCGCGCGCGGACCGGGCTCGCAGGCGCACGACGAGATCGAGAAGGGCCCGGGCGGCCTGCGCCGCCGCACCAACCGCGCGGGCGGCCTCGAAGCCGGCGTGACCAACGGCGAGGACGTGGTCGCCGTCGTGTACATGAAGCCCATCGCGACGCTCGCCCGCGGGCTCGACTCGGTCGACCTCGCGACGGGCGAGCCCGCGCGCTCGGCCTACGAGCGCAGCGACGTGACGGCCGTCCCCGCCTGCGGCGTCATCGCGGAGTCGATGCTCGCCTTCGTCCTCGCGGACGCCCTGCTCGCCCTGACCGGGGGCGACCGCGTCGCGGACGTCGTCGCCCGCCTCGACGCGCACCGCGAGCGCCTCCGGCGCTACCCCGCCTGACCCGGACAGCATCTGTCCCGCCCCGCGGGCGATGCTCGGACATGACCGCCGCGGCCCTTCCCGTCCAGGATGCCATATGGCATAATGTTGACTGCCATATGGCAGGAGGGCCCATGGGAGCCATCGGCGACGTCATCCAGGCCCTGGGAGGCCCGGGCCTCGTTCCGGCGAGGTCCGCGGGAGAGCTGCGCGACGCCTTGCGGGCGGGGCTGCCCTACGCGTCGCTTTCGGCGGTCGCCTCCGGATTTGCGATCGAGGGCCCGACCGTCGCGGCCATTCTGGGCATCCCGCCGCGCACGCTCGCCCGCCGCAAGAAGGAGCGGCGTCTCTCGCCGGAGGAGTCGGACCGGCTCTTCCGCCTCGGCCGCCTCGCCGCGCTGGCGCAGGACGTCCTCGGCACGCGCGCGAAGGCGTCTTCCTGGCTGCACACGGACAACCGCTCCCTCGGCGGCGCAACGCCGCTGTCCCGGCTCGACACCGACCTCGGCGCGGAGGAGGTCGAGTCCGTCCTGCTGCGCCTCTCCCACGGCATCGTCGGGTAGGAACGCGTCGTGACCGTCTGGCGACTCTGCAAGCGCAGGCACGCGGCGCTCGACGGCGAGGGCGCGCGCCTGGCCGGCGGCCGCTGGAACAGCCGCGGCACGACCGTCGTCTACGCGTCGGAGACGCTCTCGCTCGCCGCCCTCGAGCTGCTCGTGCACTGCGATCCGGCGCTGCTGCCCGACGACCTGGTCGCGATCCCGATCGAGATCCCCGAGGGCCTGGCCGCGCGCCGCATCGACGCCGCCAGCCTGCCCCGGGCGTGGAGGCTCTCCCCCGCTCCGGAGTCGCTCGCGCAGCTGGGAGACGCGTGGGCGAAGGATCTCGGCTCGGCGGTCCTCTCGGTTCCCTCGGCGATCGTTCCCGGCGAGAGCAACTTCCTGCTCAATCCCGCGCATCCGGATTTCGGGAAGATCCGCGCCGGACGCCCGGAACGATTCGCGCTGGACGCCCGCCTGGCGCCGGCGCGCCGCTAGAAACCCGGCTACTGCCGGGCGATCTGGATCCGGCTGTACTCGGCCAGCGCGCGCCGGACGATGCGGCGCAGGTTGCGCAGCCGTTTCTCGGCGCGCGCGCGCTCTTCCTCGCGGGCCTGGAGCTCGCGGCGCCAGACGACCTCGCGCATGAGCAGATCCACGGCGCGCTTCCAGCGCGCATAGGCCAGCTCGGCGACGTCGAAGGTCTCGATCACGTCCTCCTCAGGATACCGCCTTCGGGCCGAATCGATGCAGGTTGCTGCATCCAATTACGGGAGGCCGGGCAGGGGCTCCATGGGCCCGGGCGCCGAGGTCGCCCGCATCTTTTCGAGCGAGACGTCGTGGCCGGGCAGGCGCAGGTCGAGCATCGCGAACCGCGGATCGGTCGGCACGAGCCCGTCCGGACCGGGCCTCCAGAGCTCGTAATGCAGGCCCGGCGACATCGCCCAGCCGCTCGTCCCGACGGTACCGAGGCGCTGGCCGCGCCGCACCCGCTCCCCCCGGCGCACCTCCGACCTTGCCCAGGTGCCCGAACACCGTCGCGCCCGAGGAGCCGTGCGAGACCACCACGAGGTTGCCGAACCTCCACAGGCGCGAGTTCACGGACGCCGGGACCCGACCCGCGAAGGCCACCGTGCCGGCCGCGGGCGCGATGACGGGGGCGCCGGCCGGGGCGGCAAGGTCCATTCCGGCGAAGAATTCCTCCGTCCCCGTCCAGGGTGAGACGCGGGGGCCGAAGCGCACCGTCGGCTCCACGAGGTCCGAGGCGAGCGGCAGGATCGAGGGTGTCGCGGCCGCGAGGGTCGGATCCGCCGCCTCCCGCCCGGCGACGAGCGTCGAGGCCGCGCTCGAGGCCCGTCGCATAGCGCCCGAGCGCCGGGACCAGCCGCTCCGGGTCGGCAGTCGCGAGCAGCCCCGACTCGGGATTCAGGCCGCGCGGCCAGGCCGACGGCGCGACGCCGTAGAGAAACGCCGCGCGGCTGACGAAGTCGCCGCCGTCGAGCGCCCGCTCCCGCATGCCGGCGGCGCGTGCCGCGACGTCGCGATAGTCCTTCTTGACCGAGGCCGAGGCCTCGGCGATCGAGGCCGCGTGCTCGGACCGCACCACCCGCGAGGCCACCGCGGGCACCGTGATCCACGCCGACACCGCGAGCAGCGCGGCGAGCCCGGCCGCCGCGATCGCCACCCGCTCGCCGCGCGGACCGAGGACGACCGTGCGCACGGCAGACTGCCGGGAGGCGGGATGAAACTGGAATTCCACGTCAGCTCCCCGGAAACACCGCGATCACCCCGAGCTCGCGGCGATCGCCCGAAACCCCGAGGCGCCGCGGCACGAACGCGCGCGACAACGTGAACCGGAAGTCCCGCGGGCCCCCGGCGTCCGCGGAGAGCCGCAGCGGCAGGGACTGGCCGGGCTCGAGCGCGCGGGAGGCGACCCTCCGGTCGTCCGCCTCCACCGTGAGCTCCACGCTTCGCCCCTCGGGCGTGTAGTGCGAGAGCAGGATCCGCTGCGTCCGCTCCGGCTCGACGCGCAGCGCGAAGCGCCGCTCGGTCCAGCGAAACGTGCCGCCCGGTCCGGACTCGCGCTCGTGAAACCCGATCTCCGGGCGATAGCGAAACGCCGCGTCGGCTCCGCGCGTGCCGAGGGCCGAGACGAACGCCGCGGCGGCGTAGACCGCCACGAGCAGCGCCCCGGCGCGGCTCCAGCGCGGACGCTCGGCGGGCTGCCCGCGCGCCGCGACGGCCGCGAGCAGGAAGAAGAGAAACGCGGCGTCGGGGGCGAACCAGTGCGAACCCGCCAGCAACGCGACGAGGAAACCCAGCACCGCGGCGCCGCTGCCGGCCGCCGCGGACGGCGCGCCCGCGTCGCGCAGCGCCGCCCACGACTCGCGCGCCAGCACGAACGCCAGGGCCGCCGTCAGGATGAGGCCGACGGCTCCCGTCTCCGCGAGCGCCTGCAGGTAGGCGTTGCCGGGGTTGTCGTGAATTCCTCCCGGACGGCCCTGCTCGGCGAGCAGGTTGGGCAGCTGCCACGAAAACGCGCCGAGGCCCGCGCCTTCGACCGGATGCTGCGCGAAGAGTCGCACGGCGCTCGCCCAGAGGACCGGCCGCGCGGACGCGCGGTACTCGAGGGACAGGCGGCCGTCGAAAACCTGGCCCAGGCGCTCACCGGCGCTGCCCGGACCATTGGAGATGCGCAGGAACGCGACACCGACGAGCAGGACGGCCCCGAACAGGAGCACCGCGGCGCGGCCGCGCGCCCGCGTGCCGCGAGCGGCGAGCAGCGCGACGATGCCGAGTCCGGCGATCGCCACACCGCTGCGCGAGCCCGACAGGGCGAGACCGGCCGCCATGAAAGCGAGGGCGACAGCGGCGTGGAGGCGCCCGCGCCCCCTCCCGAGCACCGCGCGGTCCGCCGCGACGACGGCGCCGAGGCCGCAGAGGATTCCGAGCGCATTGGGGTCCATCGCCCCGCCGGACAGCCGGCCGACGGTCTTCCAGTATCCGTTCGTCTCTCCGGGGCCGATGCCGAGGCGCTCGATCACGGCCACCCCCGCGGAAACGGCGACGCCGGTCAGCGACGCGAGCAGGGTCCGCTCCCGCAGCGCGGGACCCGCCCGGCGCAGCAGGAAGAAGAACGCGGCGCCCGCCGCCAGCGCGGCGTACGAGAGCACGCTCGTCCGGATCGCGGAGCTGTCGGACAGTCCCTCCACGTTGACGGCCCGCAGGCCGAGCCCGCGCACGAGGGCCCACACCGTGCGCGCCTGGACGATGGCGAGCGCCGTGGCGAGCGACCAGACGACGAGCAACGCGCGCAGCGTCCGATCGGCGCGCGAGGGATCCGGCGCGCTCTCGAAGTCGTAGAGAAACCGGAAGGTCCAGCCGGCCGCGAGCCCGGAGAACAGGAGCACGGGCCATGCGATGGCGTCCGCGCCGCCGGCGAGGCGATCGCCGAGGCCCGCGAGCGGGAAGAGGAACCCGAAGGCGACGACCCCGCGGTCCCGCATGTAGGCCGTCAGCAGCGCGAGGCCGATTGCCAGACACAGGATCGGAAGCCGGGCGCGCGAGGCCGGCGGGAAGCCGATCGCGAAGACGCCGAGGAATCCGCCGACCGACGCGAGCAGGAGCAGCAGCCGCGCGACGCCGCCCGGACGCCGCGCCGGAAGGTCGTTCACGCCGCCGACCGCACGCGCGTCATCCGCGGTGGTACTCCTGGAGCGGCGCCACGCCGGTCGCCTCTTCCTGCCGCGAGCGGATGCCCTCGACGGCGGCCGTCGCCGCCGACAGCGTCGTGAGGCACGGAATCGAGAGGCGCAGCGCGGCCGCGCGGATCGCCGCCTCGTCGAACCGCGACGCGCTGCCGAGCGGCGTGTTCACGACCATCTGAATCTCTCCGGCCTCCATGCGGTCCACCGCGTTGGGGCTGCCCTCGTTCACCTTGAAGACGTGCTCGGTCTCGACGCCGGCCTCCCGCAGCGCCTCGCTCGTCCCCGCCGTCGCGCACAGCGCGAAGCCGAGGTCGGCGAGCTCCCGTCCGATCGGAATGAGCGCTGCCTTGTCATACGGATTGACCGTCAGAAACGCCCGGCCCGAAAGCGGCAGCCGCGTGCCCGAAGCCTCGCACGCCTTGGCGAAGGCATCGCCGAACCGCGGTGAGATCCCCATCACCTCGCCCGTCGACTTCATCTCGGGGCCGAGCAGCACGTCCTCGCCCGGGAACTTGCGGAACGGGAAGACGGGGGCCTTGATGAAGAAGTCGACCGGATCGCGCTCGGGCGGCAGGCCCAGCCCGGCGAGCGGCTTGCCGGCCGCGAGCAGCGCCGCCGCGCGCGCCATCGGGACGCCGATCGCCTTCGACACGAAGGGCACCGTGCGCGAGGCGCGCGGGTTGACCTCGAGGACGTAGAGCTTGCCGTGCTGGATGGCGAACTGGATGTTCACGAGCCCCCGCACGGAGAGGCCGATCGCGAGCCGGCGCGTCGCGTCGCGGATCTCCTCGATCAGCGGCGCCGGGATCTTCCACGGCGGCAGGACCGAGAAGGAATCGCCCGAGTGGATCCCGGCCTCTTCGATGTGCTGCTGGATGCCGCCGATCCAGGTGTCGCGGCCGTCGCAGAGGGCGTCCACGTCCAGCTCGACGGCGTCGTCGAGAAAGCGGTCGAGCAGGACCGGGTGCTCGCCCGAGCTCGCGACGGCGGCTTCCACGTAGCTGGCCAGGCGCGTCTCGTCGAACACGACCGCCATGGCGCGGCCGCCGAGGACGTAGGACGGCCGCACGACGAGCGGGTACCCGATGCGCCGTCCCGCCTCCACGGCCTCCGCGAGGTTGCGCGCCTCCGCGTGCGCGGGAGCCGCGAGGCCGAGCTCGCCGAGCAGCTTGCCGAACCGGCCCCGGTCCTCGGCCACGTCGATGCGATTCGGGCGACGTGCCCCAGATCGGATAGCCGGCCGCCTCGAGCGCGCGCGCGAGCTTCAACGGCGTCTGGCCGCCGAACTGCACGAGCACCCCGTCGGGCCGCTCGTTGTCGAGGACCGCCGAAACGTCCTCGAAGGTCAGCGGCTCGAAGTAGAGCCGGTCCGAAGTGTCGTAGTCCGTCGAGACCGTCTCGGGGTTGCAGTTGACCATGATGGTCTCGAAGCCCGCCTCCGTCAGCGCGTAGCAGGCGTGGACGCAGCAGTAGTCGAACTCGATCCCCTGCCCGATCCGGTTCGGGCCGCCGCCGAGGATGACGACCTTGGGCTTCTCCGTCCGGAACGACTCGTTCTCGTCCTCGTAGGTCGAGTAGAAGTAGGGCGTCTCGGCCTCGAACTCGGCGGCGCAGGTGTCGATGCGTCTTGTAGACGGGCAGGATGCCGAGCTCCGCGCCGGCGCGCCCGGACCGCGGCCTCGTCGACGCCCATCGCGCCGGGCGAGCGTGCGGTCCGAGAGTCCCAGGCGCTTGGCGTCGCGCAGCGCGTCACGAGTGGCGGCGGCCAGCTCGCGGCCCGCGAACGAGGCCTCGGCTTCCACCATCCGACGCACGCCGTCCAGGAACCAGGGGTCGATCCGCGTGTGCGCCGCGACCTCTTCGACGGTCATCCCGGCCGTGAACGCGCGGTGCAGGTGGAAGAGCCGCTCGGCCGTCGGCTCTCGGAGCCGCGCGAGCAGCTCCTCCTGCGGCAGGGGGCCGTGGCCGTCGTTCAACCCGTCCGGCCGATCTCGAGCGAGCGCACGGCCTTGCCGAGGGCCTCGGTGAAGGTGCGGCCGATCGCCATCGCCTCGCCGACCGACTTCATCTGGATCGTCAGCCGGTTGTCCGCGCGGGGGAACTTCTCGAAGGTCCAGCGCGGGATCTTCACGACCACGTAGTCGAGCGACGGCTCGAAAGAGGCCGGCGTCTTCTTCGTGATGTCGTTCGGGATCTCGTCGAGGTGATAGCCCACGGCGAGCAGCGCCGCGATCTTGGCGATCGGAAACCCCGTCGCCTTGGAGGCGAGCGCCGACGAGCGCGACACGCGCGGGTTCATCTCGATGACGACGCGCCGCCCCGTCTTCGGGTCCACCGCGAACTGGATGTTCGATCCGCCGGTGTCGACGCCGACCTTGCGGATGACCGCCTTGGCCTCGTCGCGCATGGCCTGGTACTCGCCGGTCCGAGAGCGTCATCTGCGGCGCGACCGTGATCGAGTCGCCCGTGTGGACGCCCATGGCGTCGAAGTTCTCGATCGAGCACACGATGATCACGTTGTCGGCCGTGTCGCGCATGACCTCGAGCTCGAACTCCTTCCAGCCCTCGACCGACTCCTCGATGAGGACCTCGTGCGTCGGGGACTCGGACAGCCCGTTCTTCACGATCTTGCGGAAGTCGGCCAGGGTGCGCGCGACGCCGCCGCCCGAGCCGCCCATCGTGAACGACGGGCGCACGACGAGCGGCAGGCCGATTTCCTTCGCGATCGCCTCGGCCTCCGCGAGCGTGCGCGCCCGGGCCGACTGCGGCACCTCCGCGCCGATCTCGAGCATCGCCGTCTTGAAGAGGTCGCGGTCCTCGGCCAGCCGCATGGAGTGCTCGTTGGCGCCGATCAGGCGCACGTTGCGCTTCTCGAGCACGCCCCGCTCGGCCAGCGCGAGCGCGAGGTTGATGGCGGTCTGCCCGCCCACCGTCGGCAGGATCGCGTCCGGCCGCTCGCGCTCGATGATCCGCTCGAGGAAGTCGGGCGTCAGCGGCTCGACGTACGTCGCGTCGGCCAGCTCCGGATCCGTCATGATCGTCGCGGGGTTCGAGTTGACGAGGATGACCCGGTAGCCCTCGCTCCGCAGCGCGCGGACGGCCTGGGTTCCCGAGTAATCGAACTCGCACGCCTGGCCGATGACGATCGGCCCCGACCCGATGACGAGAATGCTTTTGATGTCGTCGCGCTTCGGCACCGGGGCGGGAGTATAAGCGGGACCCGAACCGATAGAATGACCGCCGTACGAGCCCCTCAACGATGATCGGACAGACCGTTTCCCACTACCGCGTGCTGTCGAAGCTCGGGGGCGGCGGCATGGGCGTCGTGTACGAGGCCGAGGACCTGAAGCTCGGCCGACGCGTCGCGCTGAAGTTCCTGCCCGAGGACCTGGCCCGCGATCCCCAGGCGCTCGAGCGCCTGCAGCGCGAAGCCCGCGCCGCCTCCTCGCTGCAGCATCCCAACATCTGCACGATCCACGACGTCGACGAGCACGACGGGAAGCCGTTCATCGCCATGGAGCTGCTCGAGGGAGAGACCCTGCGCGACCGCCTCGCGCCGGGGCCGCTCAAGCTCGACGCCCTGCTCGATCTCGGCATCCAGATCGCCGACGCCCTCGAGACCGCGCACGCCCGCGGCATCGTGCACCGGGACATCAAGCCCGCCAACATCTTCGTGACCCCGCGCGGCCAGGCCAAGCTCCTCGACTTCGGCCTGGCCAAGCGCGCGGAAGCCCTCGGCGCCGCGCCCGGGGGACAGCGCCGTGCCGACCGCCATGGCCGAGGCGCACCTCACGAGCCCGGGCACGGCCATCGGCACGGTCGCCTACATGTCGCCCGAGCAGGCGCGCGGCGAGGCCCTCGACGCCCGGACCGACGTCTTCTCCTGCGGCGCGGTGCTCTACGAGATGGCCACCGGCCGCCCGCCCTTCAGCGGGAACACGTCGGCGATCATCTTCGAGGCGATCCTGAACCGGCCGCCCGTCTCCCCGATCCGCCTGAACCCCGACCTGCCGGCCGAGCTCGAGCGCATCGTCAACACGGCCCTCGAGAAAGACCGCGACCTGCGCTACCAGAGCGTCGCGGACGTGAAAACCGACCTGAAGCGTTTGAAGCGCGACTCCGATTCGACCCGGAGCGGCAAGACCGCCGCCGCGCCCGTCGCGCCCCCGGCCCGGACCGGTCGCTGGAAGGCGCCGGCGGTCGCGGCTGCGGTGCTCGTGGCGGCCGCCGTCGTCGGCTGGTGGGCCGCGCATCGGCGCGGCAGCGGCGAGCGCACCGCATCCGGCCAGACGACGATCGCCGTCCTGCCCTTCCAGAACCTGGGAGGCGACCCCTCCATCGATCACCTGCGCTTCGCGTTGCCCGACGAGGTGTCCACGACGCTCTCCTACATTCCGACGCTCGCCATCCGCCCCTTCGTCGCAACGCAGAAGTACGCGAAAGGCGACGTGGACGCCCAGGCTGCCGGGCGCGACCTGCGCGTGGCCGACGTGCTGACGGGCCACTTCCAGAAGGAAGGCGACCAGCTGCGTGTCACCATGGAGGTCGTGGACACGGAGTCGAACCGGCTCCTCTGGCGCGACACCGCGAGCGCCGGGGCCAGCGACTTCATCGGCCTGCGGGAGCAGATTTCGTCGCGGCTGCGCCAGGGACTCTTTCCGCTGGTCGGCGGCTCGGCGTCCGCGGCTCCGGCGGCGACCCGACCGAAGAACCCGGAAGCCTACGATCTGTACCTGCGCAGCAAGCCCCTCAACTACGACCCGGACAAGAACCAGGAGGGCATCGCGCTGCTCGAGCGCGCCGTGACGCTCGACCCCGACTTCGCCCCGGCGTGGGCCGCCCTGTGCAACCGCTACTACTTCGTCGGTGGAGGGGGAAGCGGCACCGCCTATGCCCAGTCGCGCGCCGCGGCCGAGCGCTCGCTGGCGCTCGATCCCAACCTCTCCGAGCCCGCGCAGTACCTCATCGTGCTGGAGACGGAGGGCGGGAACCTCGCCGGCGCCCATGACCGGTCGAGGGAGCTTCTGCGGCGCCGGCCGAACGACGCCCGGGCACACTTCGCCCTGGCGTACGTCCTCCGGTACGCCGGGCTCCTCGATGAATCCGCCCGCGAGTGCGAGGCGGCCAACGCCGCCGATCCGCGCAACTCGGAGTACCGCTCGTGCGGAATGGTGTTTGCCGACCTGCGGGACTACGGCAAGGCAGTCAAATACTTCGACTTCGACGAAGGCTCGAACTGGAATCGGATGCGGCATGCGGACCTCGACCAGCGCCAGGGCAAGCGTGAGGCGGCGGCCGCGCTCCTGCCGAACACCCGGGTCGAGACGTGGGGTCCGCTCATCCTGCTTCAATCCGGCTCGCAAACCGAACGCGACCGCCTGGCCGCCGAAGAAGAATCGCGGGCGATGACCTTCCGCGACCCCGAGAACAAGTACTTCATCGCTTCGTGGCTCGCGGCCAACGGTTACCCGGCCGGCGCCCTGCGCCTGCTGCGCAAAGCGGTCGAGGCCGACTATCTCTGCGTGCCGGCCATGGACAACAACGTCCTCTTCGATTCCGTCCGCAAGGATCCGGAGTTCGCGGCGATCCACGCCGAGGCCGTGCGAAAGCAGAAGGAGTTCGTGGCGCACCGCGCCGCGACGCCGCACTCATGATCGGACAGACCGTCTCGCACTACCGCGTCCTCTCGAAAGTGGGCGGCGGCGGCATGGGCGTCGTGTACGAGGCCGAGGACCTGAAGCTCGGACGCCGCGTCGCGCTGAAGTTCCTCCCGGAGGAGCTCGGCCGGGACCCGCAGGCGCTCGAGCGGCTGCAGCGCGAGGCGCGCGCGGCCTCCTCCCTCCAGCATCCCAACATCTGCACGATCTACGACGTGGACGAGCACGACGGGAAGCCCTTCATCGCCATGGAGCTGCTCGAGGGCGAGACGCTGCGCGACCGCCTCGCTCCCGGGGCCCTGAAGCTCGACGCGATGCTCGACCTCGGGACGCAGATCGCCGACGCCCTCGAGACCGCGCACGCGCGCGGGATCATGCACCGCGACATCAAGCCGGCCAACATCTTCGTCACGAAGCGCGGACAGGCCAAGCTGCTCGACTTCGGCCTGGCCAAGCAGTCGGACGTCGACCGGTGGGCAGCTCGCAGCGGCAACACGGCGCAGCCGACCGCGATGGCCGAGGAGCACCTGACGAGCCCCGGCACCGCGATCGGGACGGTCGCCTACATGTCGCCCGAGCAGGCGCGCGGCGAGCCGCTCGACGCGCGCACCGACGTCTTCTCGTGCGGCGCCGTCCTGTACGAGATGGCGACCGGCCGGCAGCCCTTCACCGGGCAACACCTCGGCCATCATCTTCGAAGCGATTCTGAACCGGGCCCCCGTCTCTCCGGTCCGTCTGAACCCGGAACTGCCGGCGGAGCTCGAGCGGATCGTCAACACCGCCCTCGAGAAGGATCGCGACCTGCGCTACCAGAGCGCCGCGGAGCTGAAGACGGACCTGAAGCGCCTGAAGCGGGATTCCGACTCGAATCGCAGCGGAAAGACCCCGGCCGCAGCGCCCGTCGCCGCCGCGGCCGCCGCGCGGACGCATCGCCGCAATCGCGGCGGCGATCCTCATTGCCGCAGCCGCCGCGGGCTGGTGGGCGACGCACCGCCGGACTCCCGGGCGCCTCCGCGCCGCGCGGCCAGACGACGCTCGCCATCCTTCCCTTCCAGAACCTCTCCGGCGACCCCTCCGTGGACTACCTGCGCCTCGCGCTCCCCGACGAGATCTCGACGACGCTTTCCTACATCCCCACGCTCGCGATCCGCCCGTTCGCCTCGACGCAGAAATACGCGCAGGGCAACGTCGATCCGCAGACGGCGGGCCGCGAGCTGCAGGTGGCGGACGTCCTGACCGGCCACTTCCAGAAAGAGGGCGATCAGCTCCGCGTCACGCTCGAGGTCATCGACACGCGAGTCGAACCGCCTGCTCTGGCGCGACGCCTCGAGCGCAAAAGCGAACGACCTGATCGGCCTGCGCGAGCAGATCGCCGCGCGCCTGCGACAGGGACTCTTCCCGTTGCTCGGCGGCACGACCGGGACCTCCACGGCGGCCACGAAGCCCAGGAGCCCGGAGGCGTACGACCTCTACCTCCGCAGCAAGCCCGCCACCAGCGACCTCCAGCCGAACCTGGAAGCGATCGCGATGCTCGAGCGCTCCGTGGGCCTCGACGCCGACTACGCGCCGGCCTGGGCCGCGCTCGGCCTGCGCTACTACTACGACGGCTCGCTGGGGACTCTTGCTTCCTATCCGAAGGCGGCCGCCGCCACGGAACGGGCCCTCGCGCTCGACCCCAACCTCTCCGAGGCGATGCAGCAGCTCATCGTCGTCGCCGCGGAAAGCGGGAACCTGGGCGAGGCCGACCGGAAGGCCCGGGAGTTCCTGCGCCGCCGGCCCCAGGATCCGCACGCGCACTTCTCGGTCTCCTACGTGCTGCGTTACGCGGGCCTCCTCGAGGACGCCGCCCGCGAGTGCGACGCCGCGCATGCGGCGGACCCGCGGAGTCGGGACTTCCGGTCCTGCGCGGTGGTGTTCGTCCAGCTCGGCAGGTACGACCGGGCGCGGGAATACCTGCGACTCGACGCGGGATCGCAATGGGTGAAGGTCCGCGAAGCGGAGATCCAGGTGCGTGAAGGCAAGCCCGACGCGGCGATGGCTCTCGTGCCGGCCGGCGGGCGCCGCGCGATCCTGCTCGGAAGGTCGGGCACGCAGGCCGAACGGGATCGGGCGGCGGCCGAAATCGAAGCCGCGAACTCGGCGATTCCCGACCCGGAGGGTCCCTACATCGTGGGAGGAATCCTCGCCTCCGCCGGCTATCCGCAGCGCCGCCCTGCGGCTGCTCCGCAGGGCCGTCGAGGGCAACTACCTTTGCGTCCCCGCGATGGACAACGACCCGCTGTTCGATTCGGTACGCAAGGATCCCGAATTTGCGGCAATCCGCGCGGAGGCCGTCCGCCGCCAGAAGGAATTCATCGCTCAGCGGGCGACCGCCCCCTAGCGAAGGCGAACCATGATCGGCCAGACGGTTTCGCATTACCGTGTCCTCGGAAAGGTCGGCGGCGGCGGCATGGGCGTCGTGTACGAGGCCGAGGACCTGAAGCTCGGACGACGGGTCGCGCTCAAGTTCCTGCCGGAAGAGCTGGCAAACGACCCGCAGGCGCTCGAGCGGCTGCAACGCGAAGCGCGCGCCGCCTCCTCCCTCCAGCATCCGAACATCTGCACGATCTACGACGTGGACGAGCACGACGGGCGGCCCTTCATCGCCATGGAGCTGCTCGAGGGCGAGACGCTGCGCGACCGCCTCGCTCCCGGGGCCCTGAAGCTCGACGCGATGCTCGACCTCGGGACGCAGATCGCCGACGCCCTCGAGACCGCGCACGCGCGCGGGATCATGCACCGGGACATCAAGCCGGCCAACATCTTCGTCACGAAGCGCGGCCAGGCGAAGCTGCTCGACTTCGGACTGGCGAAGCAGGCGGGCGGCACGGTCGACAGCTCGGCCGGAAACACGGCCCAGCCGACGGCGATGGCCGAGGAGCACCTGACGAGTCCCGGGACCGCGATCGGGACGGTCGCCTACATGTCGCCCGAGCAGGCGCGCGGCGAGCCGCTCGACCCGCGCAGCGACGTCTTTTCCTGCGGAGCGGTGCTCTACGAGATGGCGACGGGCCGGCAGCCGTTTGCCGGGAACACGTCGGCCATCATCTTCGACGCGATCCTGAACCGCGCGCCGGTCTCCCCCGTGCGCCTGAACCCGGAGCTGCCGGCCGAGCTCGAGCGGATCGTCAACACGGCCCTCGAGAAGGACCGCGACCTGCGCTACCAGAGCGCGGCGGAGCTGAAGACCGACCTGAAACGCCTGAAGCGCGATTCCGAGTCGGCCAGAAGCGGCAAGACCGCCGCCGCGCCTCCGCCCGCTCCG
Organism: uncultured Acidobacteriota bacterium; assembly: GCA_963843325.1. GTDB lineage: Bacteria > Acidobacteriota > Thermoanaerobaculia > UBA5066 > Gp7-AA6 > DAHUXD01. The sequence continues at coordinate 51,123 of CAWJKC010000007.1, read as the reverse complement.
GCGCGCGCCTCGCGATGGAAGATTGCCGTCGTGGCCGCCGCCTGCGTGCTCGCGGCCGCCAGGCATGGCCTGGTGGGCCACGCACCGCCGGGCTTCGTCGGCTTCGGCCGCCGCCGCCCAGACCACGCTCGCGGTCCTCCCGTTCCAGAACCTGGGCGCGGACCCCTCCACCGACTACCTGCGCCTCGCCCTGCCGGACGAGGTGATCACGACCCTCTCGTACATCCCGACGCTCGCGATCCGCCCCTTCGCGGCGACGCAGAAGTACGCGAAGGGCGACGTGGATCCGCAGGCCGCCGGGCCGCGAGCTTCGCGTGGCCGACGTCCTGACCGGCCACTACCAGAAGGAGGGCGACCAGCTCCGCGTCACGCTCGAAGTCGTCGATACGGAGAGCAACCGCCTCCTCTGGCGCGACACCTCGAGCGCCGCCGCGACCGATCTCATCGGCCTGCGCGAGCAGATCTCGACTCGCCTGCGGCAGGGACTCTTCCCGCTGCTCGGAGCGCCGGCGAGCGGGGCGCGGATGCGGCCACGCGCCCGAAGAACGCCGAGGCCTACGACCTCTACCTCCGCAGCAAGCCCTTCACGAGCGATCCCGAGCCGAACAAGGAGGCGCTCGCCATGCTCGAGCGCTCCGTCGGACTCGATCCCGACTACGCCCCCGCCTGGGCCGCGCTCGTCACTCCGCTACTACTACGCCGTCTCCTTCGGCGACGCCTCGCCCGACCGGCATCGAGCGCGGAGCCTCCGCCGCCCAGAAGGCCCTCGCGCTCGACCCGAACCTCACCGAGGCGACCGTCCGTCTCGTCGTGCTCGCGACCGAAGGCGGAAAGCTCGAGGAGGCCTACGCGAAGGCGGGAGACCTGGTCCGTCGCCGGCCGCAGGATGGCCACGCGCACTTCAGCCTCGCCTACGTGCTCCGCTACGCCGGGCTCATGGAAGAGGCGACCCGGGAGTGCGAGACGGCCCGCGCGCTCGATCCGCGAAACCGCCTCTTCCGGTCGTGCGGGTTCCTCTTCATGCTGAGCGGCGACTACGCGCGCGCCCGGGACTTCGCCCGCCTCGACGCGGGGTCGGCCTGGTCGAAGAACGTCGAGGCCGACATCCTCTTGCGCGAGGGCAAGCGCGACGCCGCGCTGTCGGCGGTCCGCATGGACTCGAACCTGCCCGTCGGCGGGTACGCCGTCCTGCTCGCCGCGCCCGGAGCGGAGCGCGACGGCCTGGCCGCCGCCGTGGAGGCGAAGGCCATGGCCGACCGCGATCCGGAGAACAAGTACTACGCCGCGGGCCACCTGGCGCTCGCCGGCTACCGGGACGGGGCCCTGCGGCTGCTCCGGAAGGCCGTCGAGGACAACTATCTCGTCCACGAGGCGATGGATCGGGACCCGCTGTTCGAATCGGATCCGCCACGACCCCGAGTTCGCCGCGATCCGCGAAGAGTCGATCCGCCGCCAGAAGGAGTTCCTGGGCAGGCGCGCGCCGTCCCCGTAGCCGCTACTCGTAACGGAGCGCGTCGGCGATGTCGATGCGCGAGGCGCGGCGCGCCGGCCACCACGAGGCGAGCAGGATCACGATCGCGGCGAAGCCGACGATCGTCGCGATGTCCCTCAGGCGCACGAGAAACGGGATGTACGAGACGAAGTAGATCTCCGCGACGCCCGGCGGAAACGACAGCAGCCGGAAGCGGGTCGTGACCCAGCAGATCGAGGATCCCGAAGAGGACGCCGACGACGACCCCGGTGCCGCCGAGGAAGGCGCCGAGCGAGAGGAAGACGCGCGAGAAGAACCCCGCCTCGGCGCCGAGCGCCGTCAGCACGCCGATGTCGCGCTTCTTCTCCTGCACGGTCATGACGAGCGTCGCGACGATGTTGAACGTCGAGACCGCGACGATCAGGCCGATGACGAGAAAGAGCGTCGTCTGCTGGATCGCGAGGGCCGAGAAGAGGCCGCCGTTCATCGAGCGCCAGTCCGACACCGAGTAGCCGTTGCCCGCGGCGGCGCCGATCGCGGCCGCGGCCTTCTCCGTGGCGCGGATGTCGTCCAGGCTCACCTCGACGACGTTGGCCTGGCCCGGCAGCCGCGCGAGCCGCCGCAGCGCCTCGCGGTCCATGAAGATCCACTCGGAGTCGTACTCCGCGAAGTTCGTGCGGAAGATGCGGCCGACCCGGAAGCGGCCGGACCGCGGCGCCAGGCGCGCGGCCTCGCCCGAGCCGTCGGCCACGGAGAGCAGGATGACGTCGCCCTCGCGCGCGTCGAGCTTGCGCGCGAGCTCGTGCCCGATCGCCACCGACGGCGGCCCGCCCGGCCCGGCGCGGCGTGATCACGCGCTCGGCGTTCGGGATGTACGCATCGAGCTCGGAAACCCGTGCGCTCGGACGGGGGGTCGATTCCCTTCAGGACGGCGTCGGTCCCGTCGGGCGTCGCGGCCGACGCGGCGACGCCGCTCTGGTAGATCACGGGCGCCGTCGCGCGCACGTGCGGCACCTTCGCGAGGCGGGCCGCGAGGACGGCGGGATCCGCCTCGCCGCCCGCCGTCATCGGAAAGACGACGACCTGGGCGTTGGCGCCGATCAGCTTTTCGCGGATCTCCGTGCGGTATCCCGAGAGCAGCCCCATCGCCACGACGAGCGCCGCCACGCCGAGCGCGATGCCGGCGATCGAGAGCAGCGACACCGAGGAGATCAGCCGCGAGGGCCGCGACCGCAGGTAGCGCACGGCGACCTGCAGGGGAAGCGACTTCACGGCTTCGACCGGGCCATCGCCTCGAGGAAGCCGTTGAAGAGGACGTTGGCGTCGTGCGGCCCCGGCGCCGCCTCGGGATGGAACTGCGCGGCCAGGATCGGCAGCGTGCGGTGGCGGAAGCCCTCGAGCGTCCCGTCGTTCAGGTTCTTGTGGGTCGCCTCGATCTCGGCCGGCAGCGCGGAGCCGTCGACCGCGAAGCCGTGGTTCTGCGACGTGATGACGACGTGCCCGCCCTGCAGGTCCTGCACCGGGTGATTGGCGCCCCGGTGCCCGAACTTCAGCTTGAACGTGTTCGCGCCGAAGGCGAGGCCGAGCAGCTGGTGGCCGAGGCAGATGCCGAAGATCGGCTTGCCCGTCGCCGCGAGCTTCTGGATCGTGCGGACGGGCCCCGGCAGCGCGGCCGGGTCGCCCGGGCCGTTGGAGAGGAAGATGCCGTCCGGCTTGCTCTCGAGGATCTCCTCGTCCGACGCCGTCGCCGGGAAGACCGTCACGCGGCAGGAGCCCGCCTGGAGCAGCCGCACGATGTTGCGCTTCATGCCGTAGTCGACGGCCGCGACGCGGAACTTCTTGCGGCCCCGGCCTCCGGGCTCGAGGCGCGCCTTCTTCAGCGAGACCGTCGAGCGCGAGGTCGGCCCCGACCATCTCCGGCGAGGCGAGCACCTGGCGGTGCAGCTCGGCGGGGTCCGCGATCTCCGTCGACACGCCCGCCCGCATGGCGCCCTTGCTGCGGATGTGCCGCACGAGGGAGCGGGTGTCGAGGCCGTGCAGGCCCGTCACGCCGTTGGCGGAGAGGTAGTCCGCGAGGCTCTGCTCCCCGCCCGTGCCGCTCCACCGCGCCGGGAAATCGCGCGCGATGAAGCCCGCGACGTGGACCCGGTCGGACTCGGCCTCCTCGGCGCGGATGCCGTAGTTGCCGACGTGCGCCGCCGTCATGACGACGATCTGCCCGGAGTAGGACGGATCGGTCAGCACTTCCTGGTATCCGCTCATCGCGGTGTTGAAGACGATCTCGCCGAAGGACGTGCCGGGCCGGCCGATGGCGTCGGCCTGGAAGACGGTGCCGTCCTCGAGAACGAGGATCCCCTTCACACCGTCCGTCCGACGACGGGCGCGAGCAGCCGCACCGCGTCCACGAGCTCCGCGAACATCTCGGGCAGGATCGCCTGCGGCCCGTCGGAGAGCGCGAGCTCCGGCTGGTGGTGCACCTCGATGAGCAGGCCGTCCGCGCCGACCGCGACCGCCGCGCGCGAGAGCGGCAGGACCTTCGCGCGCTTGCCCGTGCCGTGCGACGGGTCCACGAGGATCGGCAGGTGCGAGATCCGCTGCACGTACGGGACCGACGAAAGGTCGAGCGTGTTGCGCGTGTGGTCGGCGAACGTGCGCACGCCGCGCTCGCAGAGGATGACCTCGTAGTTGCCCTCGGCGAGCAGGTACTCGGCCGAGAGCAGCAGCTCCTCGAGCGTCGCCGAGAGGCCGCGCTTCAGGAGCACGGGCTTGCGCAGGCGGCCGAGCCGCTTCAGCAGCGAGAAGTTCTGCATGTTGCGCGCGCCGACCTGCAGGCAGTCGGCGTGCTCGGCCACGAGGTCCACGGTCTCGGTGTCGAGCACCTCGGTGATCGTCGGCAGCCCCGTCTCGGCGCGCACGCGCGCGAGGATCTTCAGCCCCTCGACCCCGAGGCCCTGGAAGGAGTACGGCGAGGTCCGCGGCTTGTACGCGCCGCCGCGGTAGAGCGTGGCGCCGCCTTCCTTGACGCGCCGGGCGATCTCGAGCGCCTGCGCCTCGGACTCGATCGCGCACGGGCCCGGCCACGATGGCGAGGCGCGGCCCGCCGACGGGCACGCCGCCGATCGAGACGACGGTGTTCTCGCGCTTGGCTTCCCGCGAGACGAGCTTGTAGGGCGCCGAGACCGGGATGACCTCGCTGACGCCGGGCAGGTTCTCGAAGGCCCCGCGGTCGACCGTTCCCTTGTTGCCGGTGATGCCGATCGCCGTGCGCTGGGCCCCCGGGATGGGGTGGGCCTGCAGCCCGAGCGTCTCGATCACCCCGACGACGCGGCGGACCTCTTCCGCGGTCGCGGCCGCGTCCATCACGATGAGCATGCGGGTGCTATCATTAGTGGCTCGGGAGTTCGTGTCAAACGCCGTCCGTTTGCGGACGGAGGAGGCTTCGCGGTCGTGAGAAAGAGCCTGTTTCTGGCGGTGCTCGCGTTCGTCCTCGCCGCCTCGTCGGCGCTCGCCTACGTCGTCAAGCTGAAGGACGGCTCGCTGATCTTCGCCCGGGTGAAGTACACCGTGAAGGGCGACAAGGCCATCATCACGCTCGAGAACGGCACGGTGACGGCGATCAAGCTCGACCAGATCGACGTCGACGGCTCCGAGACGTACAACAAGGAGAACTTCGGCAACGTCGTCGCGCTCGACACGCCGGAGAGCCGCAAGCCGACGGCGATCCCCAACGCGGCCTCCGCCGCGGTGCCGCGCCTGCAGGACTACATCCGCGACAAGAAGCCGCGCATGGCCCTTCCGTCGGGCCAGGCCGAGAAGCCGCCGCCGACGGCGAGGGGCCCTCGTTCCAGGCGGTCGACGCGAACCTCCAGTCCGCCTTCACCAAGGTCTTCGACGGCGCGGGCATCACGCAGTACAAGCTGACGAACTTCCGCGGCAAGATGCGCCTGCTCGTCACGGCGAACACCGAGGAAGCCGTCTTCAACGCCATGAACGCGGCCGCGCGCGCCCTCTCGGATCCCTCGAGCCGCGGCGTGCCGGTGACCATCCAGATCATCCTGACGACCTCGGCCGGCGAATCCGGCGGCACGCTCGAGATGTCGCCCGAGCAGGCGCGCCTGCTCGTCAACGGCCAGGTGTCCGCGGCGGACTACTACGTCAAGAACGTCGCGCTGTGAGCGACGGGACGCAGTCGTTCGCAGCACCATGCGCGGTGGGTCCCGCCGTTCCACTTCGTCGTGCTCCCGATCCTCCTCGTCAACCTGATCTGGTCGCTCTGGCAGGTCTTCAAGGCGCCGGCCTGGCCGACGCTGCTCGCCGTGCTCGTGGCCTTCGCGCTGTTCGGGATGGCGATCTACGCGCGCACCTTCGCGCTGGCGGTCCAGGACCGCGTCATCCGCCTCGAGATGCGCCTGCGCCTGGAGCGGCTGCTGTCGGCGGACCTGCACGCCCGGATCCCCGGTCTCTCCGTCGAGCAGCTCGTGGGACTTGCGGTTCGCGAGCGACGACGAGCTGCCCGCCCTCGTGCGCGAGGTCCTCGAGAAGAACATCACCGCAGCGCAAGGAGATCAAGCGCCGGATCCGCAACTGGCAGGCGGACCACCAGCGCGCCTAGGCCTCAGCGCTCCAGCCGCCACAGGCTGACCGATCCGGTTTCGCCGAGAAACGTCCAGTTCCCCGGAAGTCCCGGCGCGGCATAGTCGATCTCGAACTTCATCAGCAGCGCAAACCAGCGGCCGCCGGCCGCCTCGGTCCGGGCGCGCAGAGACTGGAACGCCGCCGGGTCGAGGGCGTCCCAGCGCACCGGCGTCAGGCCCGTGTAGTAGCGCAACGCACCGCTCATCTCCCTCGAGAGCACGAGGGCCCCGGCCGGAAGCTGGCTCGAGGCCAGCGCGCAGCCCTGCGGGAAGGCCGCCTGCATTCGCGGCATCTCGAGAACGTTGAGCTCCCGCGTGGCGCGAAACCCGGCACGGACGATCAGCAGGAGGGCGATGGCCGCCGCCGCCTCGACGATCCGCGGCCACGCGCGCGAACGCCCGGCCCGCGAGACGTCGCGGACCAGCAGGAAAAATCCGAGCGGCAGCGCGGGAAGCCCCGGAAGCAGGAAGCGGGTGTACCACCAGACGTCGGCGCGGAGCGTAGAAAATGTAGAAGACGAAGAGAACCGCGAACCACGAGCCCAGCAGGGCGCGCTCCCGGGCAGCGATCTTCCGATCGAGCAGCGCTCCGAGCCAGCCGAGACAGACCACGGGCGTCAGGATCTGCGACGTCCATATCGAGTAATCGACGACGCGCGTTCGCGCGTTCGCCCAGGCCAGCGCCCCCCAGTGCCCGGTCATTCCATACCCCGTCTCGAACGGGCTGCCGTAGCAGAGGGAGTTGTAGCCGAGAAAGACCGCGGCGCACGGAATCCCCCCGGCCACGAATGCGGCGAGGCTCCGCCGGTCCCAGCGCAGCGCGAACAGGAGGGGCACGAGCGAGCAGGACGTTGGAGGGCCGCACCAGGACCGCTGCGCCGAAGCAGAAGCCGGCGGCGAGAGCCCAGCGCCGGTCGTCGCGCGACAGGAGCGCGCACAGGACCGCAGCCAGGACCCAGAACGTCGCGACGACGTCGCTCATCGGCTGGATCGCCTGGAACACGAAGACCGGACAGGCGGCGAGGATCGCGGACGCACCCGCGCGCGGCCCACCGGGCGAGCCCCAGCCGCCGTCCAACGAAATACACCAGGACGAGCGACAGAAGCGCGAACAGGCGGGCTCACCAGGTACGGTGCGGTCCCCCACTCGAAAAACGCGCCCGCGGCCGCCAGGTGCAGCGGAAACCCGACCGGGTAGAACGGCGCGAGCGTGCCGTCCCGCGGGCCGTGAACGAAGCCCAGCGGCGTGAAGACCGCGGCCATGGATTCGGGAAGGTGAAAGCGCGCGAGCGCGTCGATCGGTTCGACGAGCTGGCCGCGCGAGATGGCGCGCGCCGTGTTCGCATAGCCGGAGCTGTCCGAGCCGCCGACCGCGAAACAGACGTGGCGGGCAGAGGTAGACGCCGTAGACCGCGAGGGCCGCGGCGACGGCGACACCGCACGCGACGCGCACCGCCCTGCCCCGATCCGTCACGGGCGATGCAGATCAGCGGTGCCGCCGCTCATCGTCGCCCCCGACGCATTGGACAGGATTCCAACCGTCAGCTGCAGCTCGGCGCCGGTGAGCACGCCGTCGAGAGTGCCCACGTAGGCACCGTCGGTGACCGTTCCCGTCAGCTGATTGCCGCTGCGATCGGCTTGAACACGTCCATTGAACCCGCAGGACCCGCCTCTGGCGACGAGCGTGCCGGTGACCGTGGCTCCGTTCTGCGTGAGCGAAGCGGTTGCCGTGCCCGCTTCGGTCTGGACGCAGAGCACCATGAGATAGCTGCTGTACGAACCCGTCCAGTCCCCGGCGATGACCGGAGCCGGGGTTGGCGGCGGGCTCGGGCCGGTGACGCTCTCGGAATCCTTGCACGCCGTGCCGACTGTCAGCGCCGCGACAGCGAAAGCCAGGGAGAGAACCGAAGCGCGACCCCGGGCATGGAGTGCCATTCGTATTCCCTCGCTCAGAGAATACGTCGCTCGGGGCGTCCGCGCTGAGCTCGACCGCTTCTCGCCGCGGTCATCCCGCCCCACCCGGACCGGTCAATCGGGGCCCCGGAGCAGTCGGAAGACCTCGATGTCTCCATCCTTGTAGACGCTCTCGAACAAGTGGTCGGACGCCGCAGCGAGCGCCGCGACCCGCGGCTCCGATCTGACGAGCAGAAAGCCCGCGTTCAGTTTGCGGAGGGCCTGATAACAGCCGCGGCGCATCGTCCATCGGAATGTCCCCGTAGCGACCATCGCCGAACCAGTCCCCGACCGCGATCCCGTCGCAGTAGTACTTCATGCCTTCGTCGTGGAGCGCATAGATCGTGTAGCCGCGCCCGTAGCGGCGATTCAGGTCGCTGTAGATCGAGTACGAGGGAAGGCGCCCGCGCAGAAACGCCTCTCGCGCAGCGCGGGTCGTCGGCAGCGGACCATTCTGAAGCACGGCCCGGTACGTTCCGAGGAGGGGGAAGGAAAAGGCGATGAACACCAACGCGGCGATCGCCCCCTGCGCCCAGGACGGAAGGCGCCGTCGCGCCGCCGCCGTCAACTCGTCGAGGGCCCGCGCGTCCAGGAAAACGAGCACCGGAAGTACCGGCACGAGAAACCGGAGCTGCTGCGACGTGGAGAACCAGAACAGGACGTAGGCAGCGATCGCAGCGAGAAGAAGCCGCCCCGTTTTCCTGCGGAAGGCCCACCAGACGGTGACCGGAATCAGCAGGAACGGCGCCGGCTGTAGACGAATCTCTCCGATCGGCTGACCGAACGCAAGATTCCACGGCAACAGGAGGAGCGACCGGAGGGTCCGGCCCCAACCGTAACTCCGGAGAAACCAGTCGAGCCAGGCGTAGTCCGCATCGTTCCAGAAACCGTGGCCCACCCGCCGTCCGAGAAATGGCCAGATCGGGTTGGCGGTGCAGTACGCGATCCACAGGTACCACGGCGCGCCGAAGACCACCGTCGCCGCCGCGAACGGCCACAAGTTCTCGCGGGCGCATCCCATGCCGACGTCGCCACGACGAACGCCCACGCCGCGAAGAGGACGACCACGACGAGCCCCGAGTGCTTCGTTCCCGCCGCGCACCCTCCAAACGCTCCGGCCAGAATCAGCCACCCTCGTTCGCCTGTCACCGCGTACCCGTACAGCGCGTAGAACCCGAGGGTCGCGAACGCCATGAGGCCGACGTCGACGTACGCCATCGAGCCGAGCGTCATGAACAACGGAGTCCCCGCCAGGAGCCCGACGCTCCATGTTCCGGTGAGCGGCCTTCCGAGCCGCTGCGCCCATGAAACGAGCGCCGCCAGCACCAGAACGAAGGAACAGGAACTCGACCAGTTGCGCCGTCACGTCGTCGCCGATGAGCATGGCTGCGGCAAAGAGCATCTCGCCGAGCGCCGGCAGGACCGGAAATCGCAGGTTCGGGACCGGTCGTACCCGGTGCGCCAGCAGGTACGACCTGGCGGACCGGCAGGTGATAGTTGAGCGCGTCGTAGGTCGTCGGCGGATACAGGGCTCCGTACAGGACCGGCGCCAGGACGAGGAGGGCCAGCCCGGCGGTCGTCAACGTCTTCAGGGTCCTCTGCCGCTCCCAACCCTCTCGGGTCATCGCGGCGAGCAAAGGCCGGCAGCTGTGAAGCCCCCATGTTGCCGCGCCCCCGAGAGTCAGAACGACGGGCCACCATGACAACCCACCCGCCAGCCCCAACAGGAACATCAGCGTTCCGATCACGCCGAGGCCCAGCGTGGTGCCTGTCACGACCTGTTCCAGGGGCGAACTGAATCGGAGCGGCCGAAGGACGAGGCTCCCCGCGCCGAAGGCGGCGACCGCGATCAGTGCCAGTGCAGCCGCGTGCGCGAGGAGAAAGGAAAGCAAGTGCTGCAGCCTGACCTCATCTCCACGCTCCGCCTCGGAGCGCTGCTACCCCGCGTCGAGCGTGTCCGGCATCGGCGTGAGGTAGTACCTCGCGTCCTCCCCCACCGCGCGCTTGAAGCGGTCGGCGAGGGACACGAAATCGCCGGCGGTCTCGTCGAGGAAGATCCGCTCGACGCGGTGGAGGGGAAAGAACACGGTCGAGGGCAGGACGGTCACGCTGTCGCGCCGCGCGACCTCGCGCAGCCAGTCGTCGAAGCCCTCGAGCGAGAGGCCGCGAACCGTGACGCCGGAGGCGTCGCGATCCTTGAGGATCCCCCAGAACTTCTCCTTCGGGCCGACCAGGTGGACGATCACGAACTCGCCGACTTTCATGCCTTCCCCTTCTCGGAAAGCTCGATCAGGACGCCGCGGCCGGCCTCCGGGTGGAGGAACGCGACGCGCTTGCCGCCGGCGCCCGGGACGCCGGTCGAGTGGATGAGCCGGAAGCCCTTCGACGCGAGGTCCGCGAGCGCCGCGTCGAGGTCGGGCACGGCGAAGCAGACGTGGTGGATTCCCTCGCCGCGCTTGGCCAGGAACTTCGCGACGGGCGAGTCCGGCGACGTCGCCTCGAGCAGCTCGATGCGGCTCTCGCCGACCGGCAGGAACGCCGCGACGACCTTCTGGCCCGGCACTTCCTCGCGCTTCTCTTCGACGAGCCCGAGGGCGCGGTAGACGGCGAGCGCGTCGTCGATCGAGTCGACCGCGATGCCGAGGTGGTCGATCTTGTAGGCCGTCACGCCGGCGCCTTCCCGGCCGCCTCGCGCTGGGCGCCGACGACCGTCTCGAAGAGCCGTCCGGCCGCCGAGTACGGGTCTTCCTGCCGCGCGACGACCGCGCGCACGGCCTCCTCGAGCCCGTTCGGCTCGGGCGCCCGCGCCTCCACCGCCCGCCGGAAGCGGCCCTCGACCAGGGCCAGCAGGCGGGAGCGCGCCCGCAGCGCGCGGCGCTTCGGGCCCTCGCCGGACTCGCGTCAGGAACGCGCCGTGCGCCTCGAGCGCCTTGATCGCCTCCGCCACGCCGGTCGCCGTCGTGGCCGAGGTCTTCACGATCGGAGGCCTCCACGCGGGATGGCCCGCGAAGTCGAGCATCATCGAGAGCTCCGCCACGACGCGGTCCGAGCCCTTCGCGGTCGGCCTTGTTCACGACGAACACGTCGGCGATCTCGAGGATGCCGGCCTTGATGGCCTGGATGTCGTCGCCGAGGCCCGGCACGAGCACCACGGCGACGGTGTCCGCGGCGCGGACGATGTCCACCTCGTCCTGGCCCACGCCGACCGTCTCGATCACGACCACGTCGAAGCCGGCGGCGTCGAGCACGTCGACGGCGTCGCTGGTCGAGCGGGCGAGCCCGCCGAGGGCGCCGCGCGTGGCCATCGAGCGGATGAAGACGCCCGGATCCGTGTAGATCTCGGCCATCCGGATGCGGTCGCCGAGGATCGCGCCGCCCGTGAAGGGCGAGGACGGGTCCACGGCGACGATGCCGACGCGCCGGCCCTGCTTCCGATACGCCTGCGCGAGACGCTGGACGAGCGTCGACTTGCCGGCGCCGGGAGGCCCCGTGATGCCGATGATCCGCGCGCGCCCGGTGCGCGGGAAGAGGCGGCGCAGGATGTCGGGGACCGTTCCCGAATCGCGCTCGACCTCGGAGATCGCGCGGCCGATCGGGCGCGCCATCCCCGCGAGGACGCCGCGGGCGAGCTCCTCGGACGCCGCGGCCGAACCCGAGGCTCACGCGCCGCCCAGCAGCTGCTTGGCGATGACGAGCTTCTGGATCTCGCTCGTGCCTTCGCCGATCGTGCAGAGCTTGACGTCGCGGTAGTACTTCTCGACCGGGAAGTCCTTCGTGAACCCGTAGCCGCCGTAGATCTGGATCGCGCGGTCGGTCGCCCGGACCGCGATCTCGGAGGCATAGAGCTTGGCCATCGCCGAGAGCTTGCGTGACGGGCTGCCCCGCATCCTTGGCCGCCGCCGCCCGCTCCGTCAGCAGGCGCGCGGCGTCGATCTCCGTCGCCATCTCGGCGAGGTAGAACTGGATCGCCTGGAATTCGGAGATCGCCTTGCCGAACTGCTTGCGCTCGCGCGAATAGGAGAGCGCCGCCTCGTACGCGCCGCGCGCGAGTCCGACCGACAGCGCCGCGATCGAGATGCGGCCGCCGTCCAGGATCTTCATCGAGTCGACCCAGCCGGAGCCGAGCGACCCGAGCAGGTTCGCGGCGGGAACGCGGCAGTCCTCCATCACCAGCGTGCAGGTGTCCGAGGCGCGCATGCCGAGCTTGTTTTCCTTCTTGCCGACGCGGATGCCCGGGTTGTCGAGCTCGACGATGAAGGCCGAGATCCCCTTGTTGCCCTTGGACCGATCGGTGACCGCCATGAGCACCGCGACGCGGCCGACCGAAGCGTTCGTGATGAAGTTCTTCGAGCCGTTCAGGACCCAGGTCTCGCCGTCGCGGACGGCCGTCGTGCGCGTGCCGCTCGAATCCGACCCGGCCTCGGACTCCGTGAGCCCCCAGGCCGCGAGCCATTCTCCGGACGCCAGCTTCGGGACGTACTTCTGCCGCTGCGCGTCGGTGCCGAACTGGTAGATGTGGTTCGAGCCGAGGCTGTTGTGGGCCGCGAGCGACAGCGCGACCGACGGGTCCGCGCAGGAGACTTCCTCGATGATCGCCTGGTAGTCCATGTAGGAAAGCCCCGCCCCGCCGAGCTTCTCGGGGAAGAGCACGCCCAGGAAGCCGAGCTCGCCGAGCTTGCGGAACACCTCGCTCGGGAACTCCTGGGCCTCGTCCCACTTCATGACGTGGGGCCGGATTTCGGCGTCGCAGAAATCACGAAGCGTCCGGATGATGGCCTCGCGTTCGGAGGAAATGGCGGTACTCATTTCGACCAATTCTATCTCGTCGCCTCCGCTTCGCTCGGGGGGCCTGCGCCTGCGGCGCACCGGCGGCCGGCTCGCCCGGATGCGGGCTCGACCGGCCGCCTGGCCCCCTCGCTGCGCTTCGGCTCCCGCGGCGCGAACCTCCTCCCTCCCTCCGGTCGGGAGACTATTCGCGCCGCGAGACTTATCCGCCGGGGGTGGCTCTCAGCGTGAGGAGGGGGCGGCCGGGACGGTCACGGTGGAAGCCGGGACGATTTCGATGTTGGTGTAGTAGTGGCGCAGGATCTGGTCGTAGGTCTGGCCGGCCAGGGCCATGCCGAAGGCGCCGTTTTGACACATGCCGACGCCGTGGCCCCAGCCGCGGCCGAGGAACACGAACTCCGCCTGGCCGTCGGCGCCGTCGACCTTCGAGACCGTGAAGAGCATTTCGGGCATCTCGACGGCCTGGCGCAGATCGAAGCGCTTGAAGGTCGCCTCGGCCAGGTCGGTCTTGACGCGCATCTCGATCGCGCGCCCGGTCGGGCTGCGCTTGGTGACGGTCACTTCCCGGACCTCGTTGCCGGCGACGCGGCCCGCCATGCGCCGCGCGAGCTCGCGCGCGGGCACGCGCCGGACCCACTCCGTCCACGCCGAGTCGCGCTCGTACTCCGGACCGTCCGCTTCCATCTCGACCCACAGCGCGAGCACCTGGGTGCCCGTGCGGTACCAGCGCAGCTTGTCGCCCGGCCGCAGCGTCAGCGCGGTCGTCGGGTGGTAGGAAGAGCCCACCCGCCGCGCCAGCGGAATGTCCGGATTGACGGGCAGGCCCACGCGGCCGTCCGTCGTCTTGACCCAGAGGTTCGAGCCCTCGCGCGAAAGGAAGCGGCCCGAGCCTTCCGTGACCCCCAGCAGCCGCAGGGCCACCGAGAAGGCCAGCCCCGCGTACTCCTCCTCGTCGAGGTCGCGGTCGGAGGGAGGAATCAGGTCGCCGGCGAAACGGAAGCGCAGGAAGAACTCGTACGCGCTGCGGGCCGGCCCGGTCAGGCCTTCCACGGCCGAAGGCGGCTCGGCGTAGTACCGCTCGTCGGGCGGCGTCAGGTGCAGGACCTGTGAGTCCGTCAGTCCGAAGTCGGAGATCAGCGACGGGTAGACGACCGAAGGCGAAAGCCGCGACGGAGCGGCGCCGTGCCGCGGCACGCCCGCCCAGCTCTGGGCGAGCTCGAGACTGGCCGCGCGCGGCGCCGCCTTCTTCGGCGTGTGCCGGCGCAGCACGTACCCGCGCCAGGCGAGCGGCGTGCGGGGTTCGGGCGACGCGCCCTTGGCGCCGATCAGCTCCTCGGTCGGCAGCTCGCCGCAGGGGACCGAGACGAGGTATGGCAGCGGGCCGCCCGAAAAGACGTTCTCGACGTTCTCCGTCACGCCGCCGCAGGTCGAGACGAAGAGCGCGTCGGCAAACTGCCCCTGGTAGGCGAGCACGAGGCCGCGCGTCCCCTCGACCGCCGCGGTCGAGAGCGGGTCCTCCGCCGACGCGCCGCCGTAGGCCTGGCACTTGGGCCCGGGACAGATGTCGTAGCCCTCGCTCTCGAACTGCGAGCGGTGCGCCATCGCGTAGGTCCGCGCGGCGATGGCCTGCGCCTTGAGCCCCTCGATGGCGTCGAAGCGTTTGGGCCCCATCTCGGCGGGCACGACGCCCCAGAGGTATTCCTCGAGGTCCACGCGGTTGATGACGTTCAGCGTCCCGCGCGGGTTGACGAGGATCCGGAGGCTGCCCCGGTACGCGACGCCGTCCACGACGACGCGCACGTCGGGCGCGGGCGCGTAGAGATCGACGGGCGCCGGCAACGTGAGCGAGGCGCCCGCTCCGCCCGTGACCGAGATGGTCGCCGGCGCGGCCGAGGTCACCGGGGCTCCGGGCACGACGAAGCCATCCTGGCCGGAGGCCTTGAGCTTCGCGAGGAACGCGTCCGCCTCCGCGCGCGTCGGGAAGGCGCCGAGGAGCACGCGGTAGAGGCCGCGGTCGGCCGAGAACGCGATCTGCGTCGAAGACTGGAAGCTCGCGCCGAGCCGCTCGGCGAGCTTCTTTGCCGGGTCCTCCTGCGAGAACGCGCCCGCCTGGACCTGGAAGAGGCTCGCGGCCGCGGCGCCTTCCGGGCGCAGCGTGACCGGTCCCTGGACGAGCTCCGCGCGGTCCCCGGAGGCCACGACCCAGATCGTCCCGGCCGTTCCCGCCACGAATTCCGTCAGGTCGCTCTTCATGCCGACGCGGTAGAGCACGCCCGACGGCGCAGCCGGCGCCGGCGGCGGCGACACGCGCAGGGCCGGGATCGGCACCGGGGCCTCGACGGGCGCGGGCTGCGCGGGCGGAGGCTGGGGCGCGGGCGTCGCGCAGCCGAGCGCCCACGGCAGGGCGGGCCACGCCAGCCGCGCGAGTCTTCGGAGGGTCTGCGCTCTCAAAACCGGGACCGGATCCGCGTGCCGAGGACGTCCTTGCGGAAGTCGCTCCCGCGCAGGGGCACCATCAGGCACATCTCGTAGAGACGGCTGCGCAGCCGGTAGCCGATGCGGTCCTCGAGCTTCTCGCGCTCGCCCTGGGACGCGTCGATCTCGTCCTCGAAGTTGGAGGTCGCCACCGTGATGCGCTTGCGGTTGTAGCGCGTGTTCAGCAGGCTGTAGAGCACGTCGAGGACCCACGGATGCGGCTTGGAGGCGCCGAGCTCGTCGAGGACGATGAGCTCGGCCTCCGCGTACGGCGTGAGCACGGATTCCTTGGACATGTCGGCGTCCGGGCGGAAGGACGTCGTGATCTTCACCAGGAGGTCCGAGAAGTCGACGTACAGCCCCGTGACGCCCTTGGTCGTCACGAGCTCCGACAGGATCGCGCACGCCAGGTGCGTCTTGCCGCGGCCCGCCGGGCCGACGAGCAGCAGGCCCGCCTCGACGACCGGGTAGGCGTCCACGAACTCCCGCGCCGCCGTCTTCGCTTTCGTGAGGCTGACGTTGTTGTCCGAGAAGTTGTCCAGCGTGCAGTCCCGGTAGCGCTGCGGGATCCCCGCGGCGTCGAGCCGCGCCTTCGTGATGCCCGCCGCGCGGCAGACGCAGGGATGCGCCTGCTTGCGGCCGTCGGAGGAATCGAGCACCCAGCCCGCGCCCCCGCAGATCCCGCAGACGCCCGTTTCCGTCAAGCCGATCAACTCGTCCTTCATCGCGTCAATTCTCGGGCAGCCCGGCCTCGATCAGGATGCGCCGGCGGCGCGGGCCCTCGAGGTACTTCTTCAGGTCCGCCAGGCTCGTCTCCCAGCCCGTTCCCGCCTCGCCGGAGTAGCGCTCGTAGGCCGGGCCCCTGTCCGGCACGTCCTGCGCGACCGTCACCACGCAGCCGCCCTCGCGCTCGGCGAAGGTCAGCTCCATGCGGATGCCCTCGAGCGCTTCGCCCTCGCGCGGCTCGTACGAGATGTCCGTGACGACGAGCCGGCGCCCGCGCTCGAAGTCCGCGATCTTGCCGAGCACGGTCGCCTCGGTCACCCCGCGCTGGTCGGTGAACCCGACCGCCCAGTTGCCGCCCGGACGCAGGCCCACGAGCGCTCCCTCGCAAAGCCAGGACAACAGGTCCGAGACGCGCGTGAAGGCGTCGAACGCATCCACGGCGGTGGCTCCGACCGCGACGGAGCGGACGACGGAAGTGGTCACGAGGCCATTCTAGCGCCGGAGGCAAGCCGACTTCCCCGCTTATACTCGCGCCCCATGCTGGAACCGATTCGCTCGGCCATCACGCAGGCGCTGCGCACGGCGGCGCGCGAAACGCTCGGCGCGGAGATCGAGCGCGTCGTCCTCGAGCGGCCGCCCAAGATCGCCCTCGGCGACCTGGCGTGTCCGGCCGCCTTCGACCTCGCGAAGGCCCTGAAGAAGGCGCCGCGCGCGATCGCGACCGAGCTCGCCGCCGCGATCCGGCTTCCCGCTGGCGTGAAACAGGCGCGGGTCGAGGGCGGCGGATACCTCAACTTCTTTCTCGACCGCGGACCGGTGATCCAGGCGCTCGCGGCGGGACCCGCGGCCGCGCCGGCGCGCGCGGGCAAGGTCATCGTCGAGCACACCAACATCAACCCGAACAAGGCGGCCCACATCGGGCACCTGCGCAACGCCGTCCTCGGCGACGTCCTCGTGCGCGCGCTGCGGCACCTCGGCTACCCGGTCGAGGTGCAGAACTACCTCGACGACACCGGCGTGCAGGTCGCCGACGTGGTCGCGGGCCTGCTTCCACCTGCAGAACGTGACGACCCTCGAGGCCGCGCGCGAGGTCGTGCGCGAGAGCCGGCTGCCCGGCGGCGTCGCCAACCCGAAGGGCTTCGCCTACCTCTGCTGGGACCTCTACGCCGAGGTCGGGCGCACCTACGCGGCGCGACCGGAGACCAAGGCCTGGCGCGACGCCGTGCTGCACGCGATCGAGGAAGGCGACAACGAGACGGCGCGGATCGCGGCCCTCGTCGTCGACGCCGTCGTCTCGGCGCACCTGGCGACGATGGGCCGCCTGGGCATCGCGTACGACCTGCTGCCCCGCGAGAGCGACATCCTGCACAAGCACTTCTGGGCCCGCGCCTTCGCGATGCTCAAGGAGAAGGGCGCCATCCACCTCGAGACCGAGGGAAAGCACGCCGGCTGCTGGGTGCTGCGCCTGACGGAGTCCGAGGAGTTCGCCGGGATGGAAGAGCCCGACAAGATCCTCGTTCGCTCGACCGGCACCGTCACGTACACCGGCAAGGACATCGCGTACCAGCTCTGGAAGTTCGGCCTGCTGCCCATCGACTTCGACTACACGCTCTTCACGCCCGTCTGGGCCTCGGGCTCGGTCCGCGAGGAAGAGATCCCGACCGCGGTCCTCGCCCACCCGCTCTGGCGCAGCGCCCACGAGGGCGGCGCCGCCGGCGCGCCGCCGTTCGGGCACGGCCACCGCGTCTTCAACGTGATCGACGTGCGGCAGTCCTATCCGCAGAAGGTCGTGCGCGAGGGCCTGCGCGCGCTCGGCCACACCGCGGAGGCCGACCGCTCCGTCCACTTCTCCTACGAGATCGTCGCCCTGTCGCCGAAGGCCGCGCGCGAGCTGGCCGAGCGCTTCGGCGAGGAGTACCGGCTTTCGGCCGAGGACGAGAAGAAGCCGTTCGTCGAGATGTCGGGCCGCAAGGGCCTCGGCGTCAAGGCCGACGACCTCGTCGAGCTCCTGCTCGAGCGGTCGCGCGCCGAGATCGGCAGCCGCCGCGGGGCGGACGCGGCGGGCGGCGCGCCGGCGGCCGAGCAGGACGCGCGCGCGATCGCGATCGGCGCACTGCGCTACTTCCTGCTCAAGGTCGGACGCAACAAGATCATCGCCTTCGACTTCGACGAGGCCCTGAACTTCGAGGGCGACACCGGGCCGTACCTGCAGTACTCGCTCGTGCGGGCCGACAACATCTTCCGCAAGCTCGACGAGAAGGGCATCCCCGTCGAACCGGCCTCGGCGGGCGTGGACGGCGCCGACTGGGACGACGACCTCTGGACCATCGCCCTGGACGCCGCCTCGACGCCGGACGTCGCCGAGCGGGCGGTGGAGTCGCTCGAGCTCGCCACCCTCGCGCGGCACGCGTTCGGCCTGGCGCAGAGCTTCAACCACTTCTACCACCGCCAGCCGATCCTCCAGGAGGCCGACGCCGCCGTCCGGAACCGCCGGGTGACGATCGCGCGTATTTTCCGAACGGAGATGTCGCGCCTGCTCGGGCTGCTCGGAATCCCCGAGCCGGGGAGGATGTGACCCCTCGCGGCGGGAGAACGCCGCGTCGGCAGCCCGGGCCGAGGGAACCGAGGGCCGGGACGCCGAGAAAGGATAGTCCCCATGGACAAGGTGAACCTGGCCCAGAAGTTCTCGCTCTTCGCGGACCGCTGGAGCCCGAAGGTCGTCGGCGACCTGAACGACCACCAGGTCAAGGTCGTCAAGCTCCAGGGCGACTTCGTCTGGCACCACCACGAGACCGAGGACGAGCTCTTCCTCGTCGTCCGCGGACGCATGCGGATGGGGCTGCGCACGGGCGACGTCGAGCTTTCCGAGGGCGATTTCTTCATCGTCCCGAAGGGCGTCGAGCACAAGCCTTCCGCCGAGGACGAATGCTGGGTCGTCCTCATCGAGCCCGGCACCACACTCAACACGGGCAACGTCGTGGGAGAGCGCACGGTCGCCCGACTCGACCGGATCTGATGGCCAACGCCGCCGAACGGCTGCCCGAGAACGTCCCCGGAGATTTCTACGTCGACCGGACCTGCATCGACTGCGACGCGTGCCGCCGCATCGCTCCGGAGGTCTTCGACGAGGGCCGCGGACACTCGTTCGTCCGCGCGCAGCCTTCGGACGAGGCCGGCCGCCGGCGGGCGCTGATGGCGCTCGTCGCCTGCCCGACGGCCTCCATCGGCACGGTCTCGCGGACGAACGCTTCGGAGGCAGCCGCCGCCTTTCCGGAGACCGTGGACGGGAACGTCTCCTTCTGCGGCTTCACGGCCGAGAGCTCCTTCGGCGCCTGGAGCTACTTCGTCGAGCGCCCGGAGGGCAACGTCCTGGTCGACTCCCCCCGCGCCGCGGGCCCGCTCCTGAACGCGCTCGCCGCGCGCGGCGGCGTCCGCACCCTCTTTCTGACCCACCGCGACGACGTCGCGGACCACGCGGCCTTTCACGCGCGCTTTGGCTGCGAGCGCGTCCTCCACGAGGACGACGTCACGGCAGGCACGCGCGGCATCGAGCGCCGGATCGCGGGGCCCGACCCCGTGGCGCTGGCCGACGACCTCCTCGTCATTCCCACGCCGGGCCACACCCGCGGCCACGCGGTCCTGCTCCACCGGAACAAGTACCTCTTCACCGGAGACCACCTCGCCTGGTCGCGCCGCCGGGGACGGCTCGTCGCCTTCCGGGACGCCTGCTGGTACTCGTGGGAGGAGCAGATCCGTTCCATGGAGCGCCTGCTCGACTTCTCGTTCGAGTGGGTGCTGCCCGGGACACGGCGGCTGGCACCGCGCCGAGTCTCCCGCCGCGATGCGGCGCGCGGTCGAGCAGTGCATCGCCGCGATGCGCCGCGCCGCCTAGGCCGGCCCCGTCGCCCAACTCGACCGGATCTGACCTCGTCGATCAGGCCGTCGGCGAGGTTTCCGGCGCCGACGCTGCCGCGACCGGGCGGGCCGGCCGCCGAACGGCAACGAGCAGGAGCGCGAGCGCGCAGACGAGCGCGACGGCGCAGCCGGAACGGAAAGACGCGGGCCGGTAGAGCAGCTCGACCCGGTGGGGCCCCGCCGGAACCGCGATTTCCAGGGGGTCACCGGGTTTCGCCGACAACGGCACGGATGCCCCGTCGATCCACGCCGTCCAACCCGGAAAGAAGGGATTGGCGACGGTCAGACGGGTCGCCGCCTCCGCGTCGACGGCGAGGCGCCAGGACGTCGGGAACCGTTGCTCGACGCGCACCGTGCCCGCTCCCTCGAGTCGCGCCCGGGGCTGAACGCGCCGGTTGAGCAGGATCCGGCCGTCCGGTCCCGAGTAGACCTCTTCCAGGTCCAGACCCAGGCGCGCGCGAAATTCGTCCGCGCCGAAATTGAACCCGGGATGCAGGAGAAGGAAGCGGACGTTCCAGAAGTCGAGCCCCCTGCCGCCCGGAGCCAGATCCCATGGCTCGACGACGTCGGTGACGGTCGGCGTGCGGGTGAACCGCCCGATCTCTTCCCGGCGCTCCCGCCAGCCTTTCGGGCCGAGCGCATCGTAGCCGCGAACGTCTTCGAGCCCCCAGGTCGTCGCCGATTCCGGCGGCAGGAACGTGTGGAGCGGCAGAACCCGGAAGACGCCGGGTTCGGCGCGCAACCGCTCGAGCAGACGGGGTCGAGCGAGCGAGATCCTCGGGCCGCGCATGGCCGTGCACGCCCTGCGCCCGCAGCAGCAGCTCGCCGGCGACGAGCGCGACTGCGGCCGGTCCGATCCCGCGGGCCAGTCATCCGGAATCCCCGTTCGACGCAGATCTCGCGCAGCCGATCGGCCGCGGCCGAAGCGAGCGCGCCGAGCGCCAGCGGCAGCAGAAGGAGCGCGCGCGTCCAGTACATCGGCGTGTGGAGCGCGAGCGCCCGCGAGATCGGGCTGTCGTAGGTCACGAGGAGCATCGCTGCGGCCGTGCGAGGCCCAGAAGCGCAGGTCGCGTCGCCCCCGCAACAGTGCCAGACCGCCGATCGCCAGCGCGAGCGCCGTCAGGGAGACCGCCGCCGCCGCCTCGATCACGTTTGAGCCCGGGAGGCTGGCGACCACGAAGCGGAGCAGATCGCGTAGCCCCAGGACGAACGGATGCCGGCCCACTCCGAGCCCCGCGTCGCTCAGCGCCAGGTACTCGATGAAGGGGAACAGCAGGGGCGCAGCAAGCCCCGCCCCCAGAATCGCGGCCCCGAGGGCCGCCCCGGTCGCCCGGATGCCCTCCGACTCCCGGAGCGTCACGGCCCCCGCGAGCAGCGCGGCGAGCAGCGCGGACTCGGGCTGACCCTCCGGCGATGACGAGATAGGTCGTCAGGGCGAGCCCGAGCAAGGAGCCACGCGATGGTTTCCGGGCGACCCGCCGGGCGAAAAGCAGCAGGACCGGCAGCGGCGCGAGCGTCAGCGTTTCCGGGTGTTCCAGCCACGCGACGAAAGGGCACGAAAGGGAAAACACGATCGCGCCCAGGATCGCCCCGCTCCTCGACCGGCCGAGATCGCGCAGCCAGAGGAAGGTGCCGCCGAACGCGACGAGCAGCCGCAGCAACAGCGAAAGATTCCACCCCGCGGCGACGCCGAGAACGAGCGCCGGCCAGACGAGCGGCGAGCCCAGCGACGACTGGCCGTTGCCCAGCAGCGGCGCTCCGCCGTTCTGATACGGGTTCCAGAGCGGCAACCCGCCCCGATCCGATCTCCCGTCGCGCCAGGTCGAGCCACGGAACGAACTGCCAGACCGGGTCCGAAAGAGCCGGCGCGACGATCTCCGTCGCCGGGAACGAGGGAGCCCACGGCCACATCGCGCGACTTGACGTCCTCGGAAAGCAGGAGTCCGCGGTGCATTCCGAGCCCGAGCCAGAAGAGCGCCGCGGCGCCGAAGAACAGCACCGCTGCGCGGGCGGCGACGGCGCGGCCGGGCGACGCGGGTCCGGGCTCCGTCGGAGGCTCCATCTTCCGGACAGGATAGCGTGACCGGTCCCCGAAGCGCCTAGGTGCGGGCAGCCTTCGTCACGACGACGTAGTCGAAGAGGAAGGCGCGGAGCTTTCGCCTCCACCACTCGTGCGAGAACGCGGGGCCGCCGACCATCGGACGGGAGTAGAGCGGGCGCACGGACCTCGACCCGGGAAACACCCTCCGATGCCCTGGACCGTCCAGTAGAGATGCGCGACGTCGTACGCGGGCCACGAAGCGCCGTCCGGCGCGACGATCCGGCGGCGGGCGATCCGGTCGACCACGAACCGCTGCACCGCGTTCGGAAGCCCGGCGATGCCCCGGATCCCGTAGTGCGGGTCGGGCGCCAGCACGTAGCGCAGGCGCGCGGGCGTCGTGATCAGGCAGACGCCCCCCGGCCGCAGGACACGCAGGATCTCCTCGCCGAGTCTGCGCGGGCGGGCCACGTGCTCGAGCGTTTCGATGAGGAGCACGATGTCGAAGCTCTCGGCCGCGTACGGCAGCTGCCGGCCGCTCGCGAGCGCGTACCGCACGGGCAGGCCCGTCGCGCGCTGCACGTCCCGCAGGACCCGGTTCTGGCCGATGTCGATGGCCGCGACGCGGTAGCCGGGACAGTTGGCGATCGCAAAGGCGACCCCGCCGTTGCCGGTGCCCACGTCGAGGACGTCGCGCGTTCTCTGCGGCAGGCCCGGGTGGTCGCACTCGAAGTAGCGCAACAGCGCGGCGCCCTGGTCGAAGCGGCCGAGCGCAAACCGGAGCTGTTCGAGCAGATACGGCTGCCCGGCATCGAGCCACGGCCGGACGCCCGATTCGACGGCGTCCGAAAACGCCTTGCGCAGGCCCGGCCAGGGACCGCGGGTCGGGATCGACGGCGGCGGATCCGAGGGTTCGGCCGTCGTCATTGGCGGCCTAAGCGCTGAGGATCAGGCCGCGGTTTTCCGCGGCCACGAGAAGCAGGCGCCCCTCGGGCAGCTTCGTCAGGGCTTCGCGCACGGCCGGCGTCCTGCCGGGATCCGAGAGGACGACGACGCATCCTCCCCCTCCGGCGCCGCACGCCTTGGCGCCCCAGGCCCCGGCATCGAGCGCCCTGCCCACGACGTCTTCGATCCGGGGGGACGACACGACCGGCGCCAGCCGCCGCCGCGCCTCCCATTCCCGCTTGAGCGCCGCGCCCATCGCGCGAAAGTCTTCCACTTCCGTGGCGCTCGGCCATCTCGCGCGCCGCCGCGCCGACGTCGTCGAGGCGGGCGGCGACCCCGAGGTCGCCCTCGAGCCGGGACCGGAAGATCTCCCAGTTGTTCATGCCCGACGAGTGCGAGGCGCCCGTGTCGTAGAGGGTCAGGTGCCGCAGCCACTCGGACAGGATCGAGGTCCCGGCGCTCGGCCTCGATGCGGCCCGGAAAGAAACGCAGGTTGTGCAGTCCGCCCGACAGCGGCGGGTAGTAGTCCTGGACGCCCGCGGGCTTGCCCAGGACCCGCGTCTCGACGTCGCGCACGAGCTCGACCTCGCCCGGGCCGCCGAAATCGCGCCCGACGCTCGCCGACAGAGCCGCCGCCATCGCCACGGTCAGCGCCGACGAGCCGCCGAGACCCGAGCTGTACGGGACGTCCGAGGAAAGCTCGATGTCCCGCGGCTCCGTGATCGCGAGCCCCTCGAGCAGCGCCCCGGCCAGGGCCGCCCGCGGATCCGCCAGCAGCTCCGAGGCCTTGTTGACGACGCGCTCGTACCCGAGGCCCGGCACCGTGACGCGAAAGCCCCTCTCCCGCACGCCGACCCGGCACCGCGCCCGCAGGTCGATGGCGACGTTGACGGTGACCGAGCCGGGATGGAGGACGTAGAGCGGCCAGAGGTCGAGCGTGCCGCCGGCCAGATCGATGCGCGCCGGGGCCGTCGCCTCGAACACCTTGCTCATGGCCGCATCTTATTGGAACGACTGCGCCCCCCCTCACCCCTGCCCTCTCCCCCCTCACGGGTGGAGAGGGAGGGCTCTGACGCGGGCGAGCGTTTTTCAGCGGCGTTGTCGCGTCAGCTCGCGGCGTGAATAGTCTCCCGACCGAAGGGAGGGAGGAGGTTCGCGCCGCGGGAGCCGGAGCGGAGCGGAGGGATCAGGTGAACGGTCGAGCCCCTTTGGGCGAGCCGTTCACCGGTGCGCCGAAGGCGCAGATCCCGTAGCGGAGCGCAGGCGACGGCTAGTAGCCGACGCGGCTTGCCCGCAGGAAGCCCGACTCGGGAAACGCCACGCCCTCGACCGTCACCGCCTGGCCGACCGAGGCAGACGCAAACGCGGCGTCGGTGGTCATGACGCGGAAGGTCTCTCCGTTGTCGGCGCAGAAGCCGAGCTCGTGGGCGCGCTCGGTGAGCGGACAGGCTTCCTTTTCGTGGTTGCCATCGCACTGCAGGCAGACGAAGGTGCCCGTCATCTGGCGCGAAACCGGGATGACGCCCCGCGAGGTCGCCAGGGTGGCCGGCGCCATCATGGACAGGACTCCGCCGTTCGGAATGGCCTGGTCGGCGACGAGGGGAAGGATGAGGAGGAGGATCGAGGCGGCAAGTCCGAGGGGCGCGTAACGCAGGCGCATCCGGGGCTCGAGACGGCCGCTGCGAAGTCGCTCCAGCAGGTCCTGGGGAGCCCGGTCGTACCGGACCCGGCTGTGCAGCAGCCCTGAAAGGCCCCGGGCCGAGCGGGCACGGGCGGCGCAGGGCGCGCAAAAGGCCACGTGACGGGCCAGGGCGCTCCCCTCCGCACCGGGAAGGTCGCGGTCCAGGTAGGCGTACAGGAGGAAGCGGGCTCTGGTGCAGTTCATCGGGCCAGAGACGGAAACGGGCCCCGAGGGGCCCTTATTCCGTCCCTTCCGCGGGACTTCCTGTCCTCGATCGGCCTCAGGCGGACCGGGGGCGGGTGCGCATCTTGGTCGGTTCGGCTCCCCGGATGTACCCGTGCTTGCGGGCGTACTTCAGGAGCGCCTTTTCCAGCAGTTTCCGGCCGCGGTAGAGCCGGGACATGACGGTCCCCACCGGGCAGTCCAGGATCTCCGCGATCTCCTTGTAGGAGAAGTCCTCGAGGTCGGCCAGGATCACGACCATGCGGTAGTCGTAGGGCAGCGACTCGAGCGACTTGCGGACGTCGTCGTCCATGACGCCGTTGAAGAACTCGGTCTCGGGGTCCCCCGCCGGCTCCGCGCTGTCGCGCCGGACGATCCGTTCGAAGGAATCCTCGATCTCCGCGAAGTCCACGCTGCGGGGCTCGAGCTTCTTCTTGCGGTAGTTGTTGATGAACGTGTTCTTGAGGATCTTGAAGAGCCACGCCTTCAGGTTCGTGCCTTCTTCGAACTTGTCGTAATACTTGTAAGCCTTGAAGAAGGTTTCCTGGACGAGGTCTTCGGCATCCTCGGCGCTGCGGGTCATCCGGTAGGCCGTGTTGTAGAGCGAGTCCACGAAGGGCATCACCTGGGAGTTGAAGTCCCACGCCGACACCGCCTGCGGCACAACGGATTCGGGAGCTGGCTGCACGCTTACTCTTTCCATGCCCGTCTCTTTTCGCAAAATGCTTGCCCGTCCGGCCTAGACGGCTCCCGCCGTTGGTCGAACCGGGCTAACCTCCGAGTTTTCTACGGAGTAGAGGCCCGGCGCGTCTTGGCCTTTTCACTTTGGAAGTACGTTCCCACCGCCTCGGAGGTTTCCTCCGGGGGTCAGAATGTATCCAAAAGGAGACAAAACGGGCCTCCAGCCCCGAAAACGAGGCGGGAGGCCCGGGTTCGGACTAGAGCTTGCTGATCTGACCCGCGATGAGCAGGGCGTACAGCACGAGCGACTCGATGAGGGCCAGACCGATGATCGTCATGAGACGGATCGGTCCCGCCGCTCCCGGGTTGCGCGACATGGCCTCGGCCGCCGAGGACGTGGCCCGGCCCTGAGCCATGGCGCCGGCCGCCGCCGCGATGCCGAGCAGGAAGGCCGCCGAGATCGCGCCCCAGCGCACTCCCGTCGACGCCACGCCGCCCGCACCCGGCTCCTGGGCCATCGCCGGCAGGGCCACGCAGGCCAGCGCGACGATTCCGATCAAGAACGCTTTCTTCAACATCCGTACTCTCCTTCTTCCTTCTCGAACGATTTCAATGTTCTTCGTGAGCCGTGGCCAGATTGATGTACACGGCCGTGAGCGTGACGAAAATGAACGACTGCAAGCAGCGCCGTGAAGAGCCCGAGGATCATCAGGGGCCAGGGCACGACGATCGGCACGAGGCTCGCGAAGAACCCGGTCACCGTGTGCTCGCCCGAGATGTTCATGAAGAGGCGCAGCGAGAGCGACAGGATGCGCGCGAAGTTGCCGATGATCTCGATGACGAAAAAGAGCGGCGCGAGCCACCACACCGGCCCCGCGAAGTGCTTGAGGAACCCGATCACGCCGTTTTCCTTGATGCCCTGCCAGTTGAAGTACAGGAACGCGATCACGGCGAGGGCCGCCGTCGTCGAGAGCGACCCCGTCGGCGGCTGGAGCGGGTAGAGCAAGCCGAACAGGTTGCCGATGAAGATGAAGAGCGCCAGCGCGCCGATCATCGGCAGGTACTTCTTCTGCGCGCCGTGCCCGATGACGTCCTCGAGGAGACCGCGGATCGCGTCGACGATCATCTCCAGGAAGTTCTGGAGGCCGCCCGGGCGCTCCTTGTCGAACCGGCGCGCGGCCAGCGGGAAGACGATCGCGACGATCGCCGTCAGCAGGAGCACCATGATCGCCGTGTCGGGAATCCAGGCGTGCTCGCCGTCGGGAAAGAGGAACTTCGACCATCCCGCCGAGAACTTCGCGACCGGCGGAGGGCCGAGGATCGCGAGGAGCAGGCGGTTGACCGGCCCGTACAGAATCGAATGATGTTCCATCGGACCTTTGCTACTCCCCTCGCCTCGACTCGAATCCTTCCAGCACGATGGCCGCCACCGCGGCCGAGACCCCCGCGGCGCCGCCCGCCAGGCTGAAACCCTTCCAGCGGAACGCCGCCACGCCGAGCAGCAGCACACTCGCGGCCGTCACCAGCAGGAAGGGAACCAGCGCGCGGATCCCATGTTTCGCCTGCGGGGGAACGAGACGCTCGGTCAGCTTCTCGAGAACCAGGAGGCTGAAAATTACCACGGCCGCGGCGATTGTCAAGGACAGGGCCGCGCGCCAGCTGAAGGCAGAAGCCACTGCGGCTGAAAGAGTTGTGAAGACGAGCGCGCGCCTCTGGACGCGCTTCAAGACCGCCGCCTCGCCGGTCATTCGCCGTCCTGCCGCGCGGACCACCGGAACAGCTCGATGAAGGCGCCGATGACCCCCAGTCCGGCCCCGAGGTAGGCCGTCCATTCGCCGAGGCCGAGCCATCGACCGGTCCACTTTCCGAGGAGGTAGCCCGCGGCGAGCAGCGCCGGGAACAGGATGCCGAGAGTCACCGCCTGCGCCCAGCCGCCGGACTTGCTCACGGCGGCAGTCTATCGGGATACGAACTACGGGGTCAGGACGCAGGACTTCAGGATCGACAGGAACGGCTGCGGCGCGACGCCGATCACGATGGTGCCCGCCGCGCAGATGACGAGGACGGCCGTCAGCGCATAGGAGCTCGTCAGCTTCGCGGTCGAGCCCTCCGTGAAGAACATCGCGGACGCGATCCGGAAGTAATAGAAGAGCGACACGGCCGACATCACGACCGCGAGGATCGCGAGCCACGCGTAGCCCGCCTTCATGGCCGCGGTGAACAGGTAGTACTTGCCGATGAAGCCCGCGGTCGGCGGGATCCCGGCGAGCGACAGCAGGAACAGGAGCATCACGACGGCCGCCGGCATGCTGCGCTTGGCGAGGCCGTTGAAGTCCGAGACGAGCTCCCCCGCGTAGCCCTTGCTCTCGAGCAGGATGACGAGCGTGAAGGCGCCGAAGTTCATCAGCGTGTAGGCGAGCAGGTACACGAGGATGCCCCAGAGGCCCCACTCCGTCCGGAAGCCGAGCACGCCGAGCAGGGCGTAGCCGGCGTTGGCGATCGAGGAGTAGGCGAACATCCGCTTCACGTTGTTCTGCAGGAGCGCGGCGATGTTGCCGAGGATCATCGTCGCGGCGGAGACCAGGGCGACGACGAGCCCCCAGTCGGCGTGGAACTTGGCGAACGCCACGTAGAAGATCCGCGCGAGGATGGCGTACGCGGCGACCTTCGGGCCGACCGAGAAGAACGCCGTCACCGGCGTCGGCGAGCCCTCGTAGACGTCGGGCGTCCAGACGTGGAACGGCACGGCGGCGATCTTGAAGAGCAGGCCCGCGAGCACGAGCAGGATCCCGAGCATCAGCAGGTTCGAGCGCTCGGCGGTCGCGAAGAGCTTCGGCGAGCTCCGGCAGGCCCATGATCCCGGCCACGCCGTAGACGAGCGACAGTCCGTAGAGCAGCACGCCCGACGAGAAGGCGCCGAGGATGAAGTACTTGAGAGCCGCCTCGGTCGACTTGGGCTCGGCCTTGAAGTAGCCGGCCAGGATGTACGACGAGAGCGCCATCAGCTCGAGCGCGACGTAGATGGAGATCAGGTTGTTGCCCGAGGCCATGAAGAGCATCCCGACGCCCGAGAAGAGCAGCAGCGCGTAGTACTCCCCTCCCGGATACGGCGCCGCGCCGACGAACCGCGCGGAAGCGAGGACGGTCAGGGCGAGCGACAGGAGCACCAGCGCCTTGAAGAAGAGGGCGAAGTTGTCGACCACGAACGCGCCGCCGAGGATCGGGACCTTGCGCCCCGCCTGCGCCGACACGAACACGAGGAGGACTCCGGTCACCAGGATCATCAGGACCGCGAGAAAGGCGAGGAACTCCTCGCGCTTCTTGCCGACGGCCACCGAGATGCCGAGCATCAGCAGTCCCGCCGCCGTCAGAAACAGCTCCGGCGAGAGCAGGATCCAGTCGGCCGGGGTGAACGCGAACTTCATGGACGCGGGGCCTCGGTGGCCGGAGCCTTCAGCGCGAGGGCCGGGGCTTCGGCGGTCGCGCCGCCGACGGCCTGCACGATCTTCTCGGAGGGCCGGCGCAGCACGTCGAAGATCGGCTTGGGATACAGGCCGATCCAGAGGGCCAGGATGACGAGCGGCGCAAGCGTCAGCTGCTCGCGCAACGTCAGATCGGGCAGCTTGGCGTTGGCCGGGTTCGAGAGCTCGCCGAAGAAGATCCGCTGGTAGAGCCAGAGCAGGTAGGCCGCGCCGAGCACGATGCCGGTCGCAGCGAAGAACGCCCACCAGAAGTTTCGCGCGAAGGCGCCCTGGAGGATCGTGAACTCGCCGATGAAGCCGTTCAAGAGCGGCAGCCCCATCGAAGACAGCGCCAGGATCAGGAAGTACGTCGCGTAGATCGGCATCTGCTTCGCGAGGCCGCCGTACTCCGAGATCATCCGGGTGTGCCGGCGCTCGTAGACGACGCCCACGAGCAGGAACAGCCCGCCCGTCGAGATGCCGTGGTTGATCATCTGGAGCACGCCGCCCTGGATGCCCGCCATGTTCAGGGCGAAGATCCCGAGCATCACGAACCCGAGGTGGGAGACCGACGAGTACGCGATCAGCTTCTTCATGTCCTTCTGGACGAGCGTGACCATGGCGCCGTAGACGATCCCGATGATCGCCAGCGCCGCCATGATCCCGATGACGCGGTGGTTTTTGACCGCCTCGGGGAACATCGGCAGCGAGAAGCGCACGAAGCCGTAGGTCCCCATCTTCAGCAGGACGGCCGCGAGGATGACCGAGCCCGCCGTGGGCGCCTCGGTGTGCGCGTCCGGCAGCCACGTGTGGAACGGGAACATCGGCACCTTGATCGCGAAGCCGAAGAAGAAGGCGAAGAAGAGCCAGATCTGCAGCTGCGCCGGCATCCCGGCCGCGACCGCCGTCAGCGACTCGATCGAGAACGTGGCCGCGTTGCCGAGGCCCTTGTAACCCATGAACCCGGTCGTGTTGTAGAAGTAGAGCGCGATGATGCCGAGCAGCATCAGCACCGAGCCGGCCAGCGTGTACAGGAAGAACTTGATGGCCGCGTAGAGCCGCCGCTGGCCGCCCCAGACGCCGATCAGGAAGTACATCGGGACGAGCATCACTTCCCAGAACACGTAGAAGAGGAAGAGGTCCAGGCAGCAGAACGTGCCGATCATGAAGGTCTGCAGCAGCAGCAGCAGGACGTAGTACTCCTTCTGCCGCTCCGTGATCGCCGAGTACGAGCAGTAGACCGCGATCAGGCCGATGATCGTCGTCAGCAGGATCAGGACGAGCGTGATGCCGTCGATCCCGAAGTGGTAGTTGACGCCGAGCGACGGGATCCACGACGCCTTCTCGACGAACTGGTAGCCGTCCTTCGCCCGGTCGAAGGCCCACCAGAGCGGCAGCGAGACCGCGAGGTCCACCGCGGCGACGAACGTCGCGAAGGCCTTGATGAGCCCCGTCTTCTCCTTGGGGATGAGGAAGATGATCGCCAGCGCCCCCACGAGCGGGATGTAGGTGACCAGCGACAGGATCGGTATCTGACTGAGAGACTGCATGCGACTTCCTCTATTGAATCGTCTTTAGCGAAACAGCAAATAGACCGCCACGAGACCGAACAATCCCCCGCCCATCACCAGCGCGTAGTTCTGCACGCGGCCCGTCTGGGCGCGGCGGAAGACGCGGAAGAGACCCTGGAGCGTTCCCGCGACGCCGTTGACGAGCCCGTCCACGACGTACTGGTCGAAGATCGAGGCGACCCAGGAGGCGCCCTTCGTGACGGCCGCGGCCCCGTTCGGGATGAGGTCGATGACGGTGGCGTCCACTTCCCACAGGAAGCGCCCGCCGCCGAGCGCGAGGCCGTTGACGAAGACCTCGTCGTACGCCTCGTCCACGTAGTACTTGTTCGTGACGGTGCGGTAGACGCCCGGCCACTGCTCGGCCAGGCGCGCCGGCGTGCGGCCCTCGCCCTTCGTGTACCAGGACCAGGCGAGGTAGATGCCGATCGAGGCGACGGCGACCGCGGCCGCCATCAGCGCGAGCTCGAGCGAGAGCGGCGCGTGGTGGCCCTCCTCGTGGAGTGCCCGCGATGGGCAGGCGGATCGGGCTTCAGGAACTCGCCGATCCGGTCGCCGTGCTCGATGATCGGCACGCCGACGTAGCCCGAGACGATCGAGAGGAACGCGAGCACCATCAGCGGCACCGTCATCGACGCCGGCGACTCGTGCACGTGCGACTCCTGCTCCGCCGTGCCCCGGAACTTGCCCCAGAACGTCAGCGACAGGAGGCGGAACATGTAGAAGGCCGTCAGGCCCGCCGTGAACAGGGCCACGGCGTAGAGCACCTGCGGCAGCCAGGGCACGGCCTCGAACTCGGCGTGGAAGACGGCGGCCTTGATCGCGTCCTTCGAGAAGAAGGCCGCGAGAAACGGCACGCCCGAGATCGTCAGCGTGGCGATGAAGAACGTCCAGTACGTCCGCGGGATCTTCTTCGCGAGGCCGCCCATGCGCCGGATGTCCTGCTCGCCGCCCATCGCGTGGATCACGGAGCCGGCGCCGAGGAAGAGGCAGGCCTTGAAGAACGCATGCGTCGTGACGTGGAACATGCCCTCGGTGAAGGCGCCGACGCCGCAGGCCAGGAACATGTAGCCGAGCTGCGACACGGTCGAGTACGCGAGGACCTTCTTGATGTCGTTCTGCATGAGGCCGATCGTCGCCGCGAAGAGCGCCGTGAAGGCGCCGACGACCGCGACCACGATCATCGCGTGCGGGCGCCATGCGGAAGAACACGTTGCAGCGCGCGACCATGTAGACGCCGGCCGTGACCATCGTCGCGGCGTGGATCAGCGCCGAGACGGGCGTCGGGCCGGCCATGGCGTCCGGCAGCCAGACGTAGAGCGGGAACTGCGCCGACTTGCCGCACGCCCCGACGAAGAGCAGCAGGCAGACGACGGTCATGTACGGCGTGTACGCCGCCGGGTTGGCCGCCGCGGCCGCGAAGACCTTCTGGAAGTCGAGCGAGCCGAAGAGGGCGAAGACGCGCGAAGATGCCGAGGATGAAGCCGAAGTCGCCGATCCGGTTGACGACGAACGCCTTCTTGCCGGCGTCGGCCGCGAACTTCTTCTCGTAGTAGTACCCGATCAGCAGGTACGAGCACAGGCCCACGCCTTCCCACCCGACGAAGAGCATCAGGAAGTTGCCGCCGAGCACGAGGACGAGCATCGCGAACATGAAGAGGTTCAGGTACGCGAAGAAGCGCCCGTAGCCCTCCTCGTGCCCCATGTAGCCCGAGGAGTAGACGTGGATGAGGAATCCCACGAAGGTCACGAACAGCAGCATCAGGGCCGACAGCGAATCGACCCGCAGCGTCACGTCCACGTACCAGTCGCCCACGGCGCCCGGGATCTGCCCCACGGCCTGGTTGATGCCGAGCGGGATCCAGCGCCACAGCGTCATGCTGTGGGACGGCGCCCTCCGTGAAGGCCTTCAGCCCGACGTCGAAGACGGCGCCGAAGGCCAGCAGGCACGCGATCGAGCGCGCTGCCGACGCCGACGACGGTGTGCAGGCCCTTGAAGGGGATGTCGTGATGACCCGGATCGTGGCCGGTGTCCGGCGAGCGTCGGGCGCCGTCGCCGCCGTGTGCGCGTCGCTGCCGGCGCCGCTGCCGTGGCCGTGGCCGTGCGCAGCGCCCTTCGGTCCGGTGCGACGAGCAGGTACACCAGGCCGTTGATCAGGAACCCGATCAGCGGGACGAGCGGGATCGCCCAGAGGAGATTTCGCATCGCGCTGCCGCCTAGCCCTGCATCGTGTTGGCTTCTTCGACGTCCAGCGTCCGGCGCTGGCGGAAGAAGGAGATGGTGAGCGCGAGGCCGATGGCCGCTTCGCCGGCCGCGATCGTGATCACGAAGATCGAGAAGACCTGTCCGGTCAGGTCGCGAGAGCCGGCGCGAGAAGGCGATCAGGTTCAGGTTGACGGCGTTCAGCATCAGCTCGACCGACATGAGGATCGTCAGGAAGTTGCGCCGCACGAGGACGCCCATGAACCCGATCGAGAAGAGCAGGAAGCTGACGATCATGTAGTGGTTGAGCGTGATCGTCATGGCGTCAGTCCATCTTCTCGAGCGAGCGCCTGCCGAGGACGACGGCGCCGATCATGGCGACGAGCAGGAAGACCGAGGCGACCTCGAAGGGCACGAGGTAGTCGCGGAAGAGCACCCAGGACACGGCCTCGGTGTTGCCCGCGATCCGGTCCCCGACCATCCGTAACGCGTCCGGCTTGACGGCCACGTCCGGCAGCTTCTCGGTGCCGAGGATGTAGAGAAACGGCAGCAGGAAGATCGGCAGCAGCACGAGCGCCACGTCGAACTGCGTCTGGAACGCCTTGCCCACGGCGACGACGCCCGGGTTCACGAGCATGACGACGAAGAGGAAGAGCACCATGATCCCGCCCGCGTAGACCAGCATCTGGACGGCGCCCACGAACTCCGCCTGCTGCAGGATGAAGATCGCGGCCACCAGCACGAACGACAGGAGCAGGAAGAGCGCCGAGTGCACGGGGTTGCGCGCGACGACGACGGCGACCGCGGACATCAGCGCGAAGACCGCGAGGACGGCGAAGAGCCATCCCCCGGCGCCCGTCAGCAGCACGCCGCCCGTCATCGCCGCCCTACCCCCGCTCCACGACCGTGAAGGGCTTCACGTTGGGCGCCTCCGCCCAGTCCGTGAGCTTCCGGATGTCGAGGTAGAGCGACTCGTTGCGGTCGTAGGAAGCCATCTCGTACGTCTTGGTCGTCAGCCAGATCGACTTCGGCACCGTCGGGCAGGCCTCTTCGCAGAGCTGGCAGAACATGCACCGCTTCAGGTCCACGTCGAAGCGGTCGAGCACCTTGACGGACTTGGCCGCCTCGTCCTTCTCGTTGTGCCAGTCGATGTAGATGATGTTGATCGGGCACTCGATCGCGCACAGCGAGCACTTGATGCACCGGTCCTCGTCGAGGCGGAACATCCCGCGGAACCGGTCCGACGGAAGCTTCTTCTGCTCGGGGTACTCGATCGTGAGCTTCTTCTTGAGCAGGTGCCTTCCCGTGACGGACAGGCCGTCGAACAGGTCGAGCAGCGCGATCTTGTCGAGCCATTTCTTCAGAGCCACCGGATCAGCCCTCCACCGGGTGCGGCTCGGCGGCCAGGCGCTCGCGCCGCGCGAGCTTCTGCCGGAGCTTCGAGAGAAAGTACATCGCCACGAAGAGCGAGCCGAAGATCCACGCCAGCCACACGAGGCCGGTCGTTCGTCCGGGGGTGAGCGAGGATCGCAAAGGCAGTCACGACGATGTTCGTCAGCGCCAGCGGGATCAACCACTTCCAGCCGAGCGCCATGAGCTGGTCGAACCGGTAGCGCGGGAACGTGGACCGGAACCAGATGTAGCAGAAGATGAAGGCGCTGACCTTGGCGAGGAACCAGACCGCCGGCGGCACGATCCCGAGGAACTTGAGCGCGGCGACGTTCGGGAAGGGCTGCAGCCACCCGCCGAGGAACACCGTGACGGCCACGCACGAGATGATGATCATGGACGTGTACTCGCCGAGGAAGAAGAACGCGAACTTGACGCCCGAGTACTCGGTGTTGAAACCGGACACCAGCTCGGACTCCGCCTCGGGCAGGTCGAACGGGTTGCGGTTGGTCTCGGCGACGCCCGAGACGAAGTAGATGAAGAAGGCGACCAGGCCCGGAAAGATGAACCAGAGCTCCATCGACTCCTGGCGCCGGACGATCTCGACGAGCGAGAGCGAGCGCGTCATCAGGAGCACGCGACACGAGCGAGAGGCCCATCGGCACCTCGTAGGACACCAGCTGCGCGGCCGAGCGCAGGCCGCCGAGCAGCGAGTACTTGTTGTTCGACGACCAGCCGCCGAGGATGATGCCGTACACGCCGATCGACGTGATCGCGAGCAGGAAGAGCAGGCCGATGTTCACGTCGGCCACCCAGAGCGGCACCATCACCTTGCCGATCTTGCACCGGCGGGCCGAACGGAATCACCGCGAGCGCGGTGAGCGCCGGGATCACGGCCAGGACCGGCGCCAGGAAGTGCACGGCCTTCTCGGCCTTCGCCGGCGTGATGTCTTCCTTCGTGACGAGCTTGACCAGGTCGGCCAGCCCCTGCAGCGTCCCCTCGGGCCCGACGCGGTTGGGCCCGAGGCGCACCTGCATGAAGCGCCATGATCCGGCGCTCGGCGAGCACGATGACGAAGCCGACGATCGCCGGCACCGTCGCGACGAGCAGGACGACCTTCGCGTAGGTCCAGAACATCGGCCGACAGGTTCACCGGTCGACCTCCCCCAGCACGATGTCGATCGTCCCGATCAGGGCGACGAGATCGGAGACCAGGTGCCCCTTCGCCAGCCTCGGCAGCGCCTGCAGGTTGATGAAGGAGGGCGGCCGCACGTGCATCCGGTACGGCTTGTTGGTGCCGTTGGAGACGCAGTAGAAGCCGAGCTCGCCCTTGGGCGACTCGATCGAGGCGTAGACCTCTTCGGCCGGCGGCCGGATCACGCGCGGCACCTTGCCGCGGATGTCGCCCGGGCTCGAGCTTCGAAAGGCACTGGCGGATGATCTTCGCGCTCTGGCGCATCTCCTGGACGCGCACGATGTAGCGGTCGTACGTGTCGCCGTTCTCGCCGCGTCGGAACGACGAAGTCGAGCTCCTCGTAGCATTCATAGGGCTGCGCGCGGCGCAGGTCCCACGCGAGGCCGGAGCCGCGGATGATCGGCCCGGTCAGGCCCCACTCGACGCACTCCTCGGCCGAGATCACGCCCACGCCGACGGTGCGCTTCTTCCAGATGCGGTTGTCCGTCAGGAGCTGCTCGTAGTCGTCGATGCGGGCCGGAAGGTCGGAGATGAACTCGGACACGCGCTCGGTCCACCCGGCCGTCAGGTCGAACGGCAGGCCGCCGATGCGCATGCAGTTCAGGGTCAGCCGGGCGCCGCAGTACTCCTCGAAGAAGTCGAGGATCTGCTCGCGCTCGCGGAAGGCGTACCAGAACGGCGTCACGGCGCCGAGGTCGATGCCCGAGGTCCCCAGCCACACGAGGTGCGAGGACAGGCGCTGGAGCTCGTCGAGGATGACGCGGATCAGCTGCGCCCGCCGCGGGATCTCGACGCCGAGCAGCTTCTCGACGGTCAGGCAGAAGGCGTGGTTGTTCGTCGCCGCCGCCACGTAGTCCATGCGGTCGGTGTGCGGGATCCCCATCGGGTACGTCTCGGTCTCGAAGAGCTTCTCGGTGCCCCGGTGGAGGTAGCCCATGTCGGGCTTGGCCTCGAGGATCTTCTCGCCGTCGACCTTGAGCACGAGCCGCAGCACGCCGTGCGTCGAGGGGTGCTGCGGGCCGAAGTTCAGCTCCATCTCCTGGACGTCGAAGAGCGTGTGGGCTTCGGGCGCAGCCGGGCTGCGCGGCGGCCGCCTTCGCCCGCTCGGCGAAGTCGGCGGCCTCGTCCTTCTCGGCCTGCGAGATCTTCTCGTCGCTCACGAGACCACCTTGCGGTTCGTGTCGCCCTTCGAGGGACCGCCGCCCTCGGGCCATTCCTCCGGATAGACGGCCGCGCCCGTGTCGATGCCCTCGAGCGGGAAGTCCTTGCGCAGCGGAAAGCCGTTGAAGCCTTCCCAGGTCAGGATCCGGCGCAGGTCCGGGTGCCCCGAGAACTTGATCCCGAACATGTCCCAGGTCTCGCGCTCGCACCAGTTGGCCGAGAGGAAGACCGCGGCGATCGAGGGCACTTCCTCGCCGTCCGCGACCGCGCACTTGACGCGGATGCGCGCGTTCTTCGAGAAGGAATAGAAGTGGTACACGACCTCGAAGCGCGGGGTCTTCGTCTTCCAGTCGACGGCCGTCACGTCCACGCAGTACTTGAAGTCCTGCGTCGTCCTTGAGGTGCCGGGCCGCGCGCGCGATCTGGTCCTTCTGCACGACGACGGTCACCTGTCCGGCGAATTCCTTCGCCGAGACGATGGTGTCGGGCAGCGACGCGCGCATCGCCTGGACCCAGGGATGGCCCGAAGCGTCGGTGGCCTCGGGCCTCGGCTTCTTCTCCTCGGCGGGAGCCTTCTCAGCGTCCGTCAATCAGGAAGCCTTCCGGATGACTTTCATCCGGTCGATTTTCTTCTGGAGGGCCATGATGCCGTAGATGAGCGCCTCGGGCCGCGGCGGGCAGCCGGGCACGTAGACGTCCACCGGCACGATCCGGTCGACGCCCTGCGTGACGGCGTACGTCTTGTACGGGCCGCCGCAGGTCGCGCACGATCCCATCGCGATGACCCACTTGGGCTCGGGCATCTGGTCGTAGAGGCGCTTGACGATCGGGGCCATCTTTTCGACCACGGTTCCGGCCACGATCATGAGGTCCGACTGGCGGGGCGTCCCGCGGAAGACCTCGGCGCCGAACCGCGCGAGGTCGTGCCGGGCGTCCATGACCGCCATCATCTCGATCGCGCAGCAGGCCAGGCCGAACTGCATCGGCCAGATCGAGGACCGGCGCGCCCAGTTGATGACCGAGTCGACCGTCGTCGTGACGACGTTGTCCTCGAAACGGTTGTCGATCAGGCCCATGGAGCTCCCTCTCGCGCTCGGCGCCCGGCCGTCAGGCCCAGTCCAGGGCGTTGCGTTTCCAGCAGTAGACGTAGCCGACGACCAGGATCACGAGAAAAACGAGCATTTCGACGAGGCCGAAGAGCCCCAGCCGGTGGAACATGATCGCCCAGGGGAAGAGGAAGATCGTCTCGACGTCGAAAACGACGAAGAGGACCGCGATCAGGAAGTAGCGGACCGAGAACCGGGTGTCGAAGGCCGAGGTCGTGGCCTCGATGCCGCACTCGTAGGGCTCGAGCTTGACCGGATTGGGCTTCCGGGACTGGATGGCGCGGGCGGCGATGATGGTTCCCAGCGGCAGCGCAGCCGCCAGGAGGGCGAAAACGAGAATTGGGAAGTAGTGACCCACTGACGCGGCATTCTATCGGACGCGGAAGGCGAAGCAAAACCCTTTGTCAGTCGCGCGCGCCGCCGGGTGCGACGCCCTTGCGCTGCACGAGAACCGACAGTTCTTCGCCCATCCCCTCGGGATCGATGAGACGGAAAATCCGCCACTTTTCCGCGTCGCTGCCGGCGAAATCGAGGATGCCGATCTCCGTCAGGAACAGCCCCTGCCGCATGAGGCGATCCGCGCGAAGGCCCTCGGCCTCGCCGGCCGCGAGCAGCAGGTCCCAGTTCACGTGCGCCGTCAGGTCCCTCTCGCCCGGGCACTCGAGCGGGTCGCCGCCGCGGCGACCGCCCATGTGCACCGCGAGCGTTCCCTCGGGGCGCGCGAACGGGTGATAGAGGATGCGCGCCGGGTGACCGTAGTCGAACGCGACGATCGAACCCCGGGAAAGCGCCCGGGCGAGCGTGCGATGGAGCGCCGCGGCATCCGGCGCGATCTCGGCCTTCTGACCCGGCTCGAGGACGACGCCGAACTGCGCGAGGTGCTCCAGCAATTGCCGGGGCGCCGGCGCGGCGGTCCAGACGAAGCGGCCGCCCTCCGACGCCCACGCGCAGCTCCGCGAGCCCCTCCGCCGTCCCCTGGACCCGCACGACGGGCAGGGCGTCGTAGAGCTCGTTCGAGAAGATCCATCCCTGGACCGACCCCTCCCCGAGCTCGGCCGCGCTTTCGAGGATGCGGGGCTCGGGCAGGATGTCCCGCGCCGCGATCGCGCGACGGCCCGCGGCAGAGCCTTCCACGGCCGTCAGGTGAAGGCACTCGTGGAGCTGCGGATCGATCCGGCGCAGGGCGAACGCGAAGTCTTCCAGGAAGCGGCCGTCGCCCGCGCCCACCTCGACGAGGTCCACGCGCGCGGCCGTTCCGTCGGCCTCGATCGCGAAAAGCCGCGCGAGCGCGGCCGCGAACGCCGGCGACGCGTGCGGCGACGTCAGGAAGTCGCCGCCCTCGCCGATCGCCGCGCCGCGCGCGTAGTAGCCGTCGGCGGGATCGTAGAGCGCCGCGGACATGAAATCGTAAAAGGAGATCGGGCCCTCGCGGGCGATGCGCTCGAGAAGCCGCTCGGGCAGTGACGGCACTGTGGCGCGCATTATAGTTTTGCCGATGCGGCCGACGGCGCTCGCCCGACTCCTGCCGGCCGCGCTCCTGCTCGCCGCGGCCTGCGCGTCCCGCCACGGGCCGATGCCGTCCCTCGAGGATTACTCGGACGGGACATCCTTGTATGCCACGGCGCTGCTCGAGGGCTGGAAGGCCGGCGCGATCCCCCCGAAACTGCTGTCGCCGGGTCTGGCCTGGAGCGGGCCGCTTCCGGGCGACGGGCTCACCTCCCGTCGCGGCGACCCCTCCCCTGTCGATCGCCGTGTTCCCGTCCCCCGCCCCGCCGGGCGCCCGGATCCGGCGCGGCCGCGCTGGCGGACCGTCTCGCGGCGATCCGCGCCGGATTCTCGTCGCTCGGCCGCGCGGAGGCGACGATCTTCGACTTCCAGCGCCATGGCGGGCGCCGCGAGATCCTCCTCGGGCTGTTCCTGTCCGGCCGGGGCCAGGACGGGAGCTGCGCCAGGAAGGCGGAAAGCTCCGCCTCCTGCTCGCGCCCGCGGCCGGCGGCGCCTGGCAGATGGAGTCGGGCTCGGTGGTCTCCTGGCTCGCGGCGTCGGCGGACGCCCCGCTCTTCGAGGAAGTCGCGGCCCGGGCCGGGCTCACGCACGTCCACAGTCCCTTCTTGCCGAACGCCCACCGGAACGTCCCGGTCCCGGGCGAGCACCTGCCGCCGGGCGTGGCCGTGCTCGATTTCGACGGGGACGGCCGGCCCGATCTCTTCGTCGCCGGCGGCGACGGCAACCATCTGTACCGCAACCGCGGCGACGGCACCTTCGAGGACGCCACCGCGCGCGCGGGCGTCGGCGGGCAGGAAGGCGAGGCCCTCGGCGCGCTGTCGTTCGACTACGACAACGACGGCCACCCGGACCTCTACGTGACCTACCTCGGAAAGCCGAACCTCCTGTACCGCAACCGCGGCGACGGCACGTTCGAGGAAGTCGGCGTCAAGGCCGGCGTCGCGCTCGACGACACGAGCACCTCGGCCGCGGCCCTCGACTACGACCGCGACGGCAACCCCGACCTCTACGTCCTCGTCTACGGCCATCCGGACTACGGGCCCTCGATCGCCGCCGACAACGCGCCGCCCAATCACCTCTTCCACAACAACGGCGACGGCACGTTCACCGACGTCACGAAGAGCGCGCGCGCCGGGGACACCGGCTGGGGGCTCGCGGTCGAGTGCGCGGACCTCGACGGCGACGGCTGGCCCGACATCTACGTCGCCAACGACTTCGGCAGGAACGCCTACCTCCACAACAACGGCGACGGGACGTTCACCAACCTCGCGAAGGAGGCCGGCGTCCTCGATCCCGGCTTCGGCATGGGCGTCGCCGTGGACGACTACGACGGCGACGGCCGCCTCGACTTCTTCGTCTCGAACTATTCGTTCCCGCTCAACTGGTTCCTGAGCGACCCGCGATACCCGATGCCGCCCTTTCCGATGTCGCTCGGGCGGCCGCTCGTCTGGCCGCGCCTGAAAGCGCTGTCGCGCGGCTCCTCGCTCTTTCACAACCTCGGCGGCGACCGCTTCGAACGGGTGTCGGACGAGGCCGGCGTCTGGAACACGTCCTGGTCGTGGGGCTGCGTCTTCGTGGACGCCGACATGGACGGCCGGCCCGACCTCTTCGTCGTCAACGGCATGCTCACCGGCAAGAACGAGACCGAGCGCGAGATCGACTTCTGGAACCTGATGTCGGTCGAGTACCAGAAGTTCGAGAAAGGCGTCGAGACCGCGGACTTCGGCGACGACTCGCTCTGGGGCCGCGAGCCGAAGCGGTTCTACCGGAATCGCGACGGCCGGCACTTCGACGAGCTCGCCGCGGTGACGGGCCTCGAGTCCCGCGCGAACCAGCGCGGCCTCGTCGTCGTGGACGTCGAATGGCGACGGCGCGCCGGACCTCTTCGCCGCGGGATTCCTGCAGCCGCCCTCGCTCTGGATCAACCGCAACCCCGCGCACGCGAAGACGCTCGTCGTCGCGCTCGAGGGCGATCCGAAGCTGCCCGGCCCCCATCGCTCGACGCGCGACGCCCTCGGCGCCACCGTCACCGTCGAGTCCGGCGGCCTCTCCCGCACGCAGGTCGTCTCGGCCGGCTACTCGTTCCTCTCCTCCGGCCCGAAGGAGCTCTACTTCGGCCTCGGCGAGCCGGGAGCAGGCCGACCGCGTCACGGTGCACTGGCCCTCGGGGCGCGTCACCGAACGGCGCGACGTCCCGGCCGGACGACTTTCGCTCCGCGAATCCGGGCCGTAGCGCCGCGCGCTAAGGCCACTCAGAGCTTCCGGATCGCCGTGGCACAGCTCGAGCAAACTCTCGGAGCCGACCATCCCGCCACCCGTCGCGCGCGAGCTCGCCGGCCAGCCGTGGCCGGCGTCCCTACGGCCCGTACAGCGTGAGCCCGAACGTCTTGACGAGGAACACCGCCATCTGCCCGCGCGTGTTCGGATTCCCGGGACAGAAGTCGCCGCTGCCGCAGCCGGCGGCGATCTGCCGGTTGGCAAGGTCCTCGATCCAGTCCGCGAACGGGCTCGGACACGGCACGTCCGCGAAGATCCCCTGGCAGGGCGGCGGCACGTACTCGGACTCGTTGAGTGTTTTCAACAGGAACACGGCCATCTGTTTCCGCAAGACCGGGTCGTAGGGACAGTAGCGCAGCGGCTCGGTCGCGCAGCCTCCCGTGATCCCGAGGTTGTAGAGGCGTTCGATCCATGGAGCAGCCGGATTGTCGACGTCCACGTCGGCAAAGATGCCGAGGGCCGGCGGCGGAGCGTAGGAAGGCCCGAAGCGCGACTTCAACAGGAAGACGGCCATCTGTATTCGCAAGGCCGGGTTATCCGGGCAGTAGTTCGTGTCGTCGCATCCTGCCGTCACCGCTCGGTGGAAGATGGTTTCGACGTAGCGGTAGAACAGATTCGACGTCGGTACGTCCGGAAAGCTCTCGCCGACGTGGAGGGCCCAGGTCACGGGCACGCCGTTGGCGACCTCCGAGAGCATCGCGTCCCAGTGGTGAACCGGGCGCACGCCCGGCTCCTTGAGGTGGAAGGTGTAGCAGTCGTCGGCAAAGTTGCAGCCGCCCAGGGCGCCCGGCGCGATCGCGGGATACGTGGCGGCCGGATCGAAGATCTCGTAGCCGAGCGGACCGTCCGGTCCGGTGATGGTCACGGCCGTACCGCCGAAGTCGATGATCGTTCCGTCGCTGTTGTTGTAGTAATAGGGCCTGCATCCACGACTTCGCCGGGCTCCCACACGCCGTTGCCCACGGTGTCCAGGTCGAATCGCGCGGGAATCGGAATCGCGGTGCAGGGATAGCCGTCGCAGACCTCGACGGAGTCGATCCACCATCCGTCGCAGGAGTATTCGTGCGGCGTGGAGCTCGATCCCAATCTCCAGCGCAGGACGACCGTGCTCCCTCCGACGGGAGGCAGGTTGACGATCACGACGTCCGGAGTCAAACGCCTGTCGCTCCAGCCGGATCTTCCGGCCAGGGGATTGCCTTCGCCCTCGATGATCCCGTCGTATCCGGACGTGGGAAAGCTGCCGCCGGCCTCGATGATGTCCTGGAACGTCCCCCCGTTGACTGAGATCTCGAGGACCCCGCCGTCCCAGTAGTGCGTGGTGGCAGGACTCTCGATGTGGGCGTTGAGGCTGCGCACATGGAAGAAGCTCAGTTGGGCCCCATTCGTGTAAATGAAGAACGGCGGCGAGTCCAGCCGCTTGTCGCTGACCTCATGCGGGTCATCGACGTACGCCGCGTTGGGCATGCCGACGTCGTCGTAGGTCGGCGCCGTCACCCACAGCGGATCCGGTCCCGCGGCGTTCGTCGCCACCCAACCGTTCGGCAGCGCCGGCACGGTCACGTTGTCGAAATTCTGCGAGAAGACGGCGCCGTTCGAAAGCCGCGCCGCTGCCGCCCGGTCGCCTGCGATGAAGACCATCCCGAAAACGAATGCCGCCGCGATCCCGCCGATTCTCCTGCTCGTGATCATCGATAGCCTCCTGGTTCGCTCAGCTTCCGTAGAACCGCAGCCGAACGTCTTGACGAGGAACGGCGCCATCCGGCCGGTCGATCCGATCCACTCACTCTCAAAGCGGAAACGGCTGCCGGATCCCGCCAAAAGACTCGGGCCGGCAAGGCCGGCCCGCGGAACGGGAATGGAAACGGCCGCTAATTTGGCCAGTGCAGGCCGAGCGCCTTGGCCAGGAACACCGCCATCTGGCGCCGCGTCAACTTTGCCTCGGGGCAGAAGAGGTTGGCCCCGCAACCGGACGTGATGCCCGAGGCCGCGAGGGCCTCGATGTAGGCATAGCCGGGA
Organism: uncultured Acidobacteriota bacterium; assembly: GCA_963843325.1. Lineage (GTDB taxonomy): Bacteria > Acidobacteriota > Thermoanaerobaculia > UBA5066 > Gp7-AA6 > DAHUXD01. The sequence goes on along the minus strand of CAWJKC010000007.1, from coordinate 7,714 downwards.
TCGCTCGCCGGCACATCGTCGAACGTCGGCGTGGCCGGCGCGTCGGGAAGCTGGCGCTTCCAGGTCAGGCGCACGGCGCCGAGACCCGAGCTCTGTCCGGGCTGCGTCAGAAAGTGGGCATGGACGCGGTACCGCACGGGTTGAATGGAGCCGCCGATCTCCGCGGCGCTCCGGATCGTGTACGCGAGCGGATCGCTGCAGTAGACCTGGTACCCGCCTCCTCCACTCGAGGACGCGGACGCGCCATCGATGGCCTCGACGGCAGGGCCCTCTCCGCCGTAGACCGTCTTCACCTTTTCGACGGACACCACCAGGTACGCGCCGACGAAGGCATCGTTCGCGTAGAGACAAACCTCGTTCGACAAGGGCGCCCTCCGGAAGCTCGAATGGCGCAAACACGTCGATCTGTTCGGCGTATTTCCCTGTCCGCGGGTACCCGTATCCGTCCGCGTCGATCAACCACTCCCCCTGGTCCAGTGTGTCAATGCTCCGGAACGCTGCCTGCGTGACCGTCATCACCTGGTCGCCGTCCCCGTACGACTGGCCGCGTGCGGTGGCGGCCGTCCCGGCGAGACTCAGGACCGTCGTTGCCACCGCGCGGAGCATTCGTAGGAACCGGTGCGCCCGCGTCGAGTCCATCAGTGACTCCAGTGGAGGCCGAGCGCCTTGACGAGGAAGACGGCCATCTGCCGTCGCTTCAGCTGGGCTTCCGGGCAGAAGTTCCCGCCTCCGCAGCCGCTCGTGATCCCGGAGGCCGCGAGGGCCTCGACGTAACGAAAAGCGGGATCGTCCGCCGGTTCGTCGGCGAAGGAAGGCGTCAGGGGCTGGAGACTCACCCGGCGGGCCCAGGTGATTTGAACGGCGCCGAGGCGCAGAAAGGAGTCGCCCGGCAGGGAGGCCCGGACGTAGTAAGCGACGTCGTCGATCGCCCCGTCGCCGTCCACGTCCGCGCGGCCGCGAAGGGTGAACGTGATCGGGTCGGCGCAGTAGTACCCGTATCCGATATCGGCCTGCGAGTTGACCTGGTCCCGGAGTCGCCTCGACCCTCGGAGCGCCGCCTTCCGGAACGAGCTTCACGGCGACGATCTCGACGGACACGTTGCCCCCGACCGCATCGTACTCGCAAAGAGACAGACGCGATGCAGCTCGGCGCCCATGGGAAGCGCGAGGGGGGCCCAGAAGTACGAAAAGGCGGCGGACCCACTCACGTAGCCGTCGTCGCCGAGGCGGCCAGGGCCTTGAAAGCGTTCGGCGCCGATCGAGAAGGTCTGTTCCGCGCCGCCATAGGTCTGGCCCGCAGCGGCGCCGCAGAAGGCGCCGAACAGCCCGGCGTAAAGCAGGCCGCGGAGGACGGCCGTGGACGAGCGCGGGCTCATGACGGCCAGTACAGGCCCAGGGCCTTTGCGAGAAAGATCGCCATCTGACGCCGCGTGACGGGCGCGTCCGGACAGTAGGCTCCGCCGCCGCAACCGCCCGTGATGCCGGAGGCAGCCAGCGCTTCCACGAATGCGAACTCCACCGTCTCCGACGGCACGTCGTTGAAGGTCGCCGTCGCCGGCGGCGGACTGACCTGGCGGCCCCAGGTCACGCGTACGGACCCGAGCTCGACATGGAGGTCCGAGTGGGGCACGTAGGCCGCGGCGTAGTACGCCACGGAGTCGAGGAATGCCGTCCCCGTCGATGTCGGTGGTGCTCCGGAGCGTGAACGAAAGCGGGTCGGTGCAGTAGTACCCGTAGCCGATGTCTCCTGTGGAGGAAACCAGTGAGCCGGGTATGACGACCTCGAAAGGAGTGTCGACCGGACTTGCGACGAGCTTGACGGCGAGCAGATAAACGTTCACCCACACGAACGCTCCAGGATCGTCGTCTCTGACAAAGCCGCAGACACGGCGCACCTCGGCGCCGTCCGGAAGGTTCAGCGGCGCCAGGTAGTACGAGTAGGCAAGCGGCTGCGTGTCGACGAAGTAACCGTTGTCGTTCACGCTGCTGCGCCCGCCCTCGGCGCCTCGAAAGCCGTCGACGCCGACGGTCAGGACTTGGTCCAGCGTGCCGTACGCTTGGGCCGAGAGGCCTCTACATGCGAAGAGGCCGGCAGCGGCCAGCATGCTCGCCCGTCCCATCGATCCCCCCTCACGTCTCAAGTGGCCCCTCCCTTGATCGTCGAAAAGGTCGCCGGAAAGGGACTCGACGGCCTCAGCCCGTCTCATCGGCCTTTCCCCCGCCTGGGAAAGCGTAAAGGCCGGACTAAACCCGACACCGCCGGCACGGGCGTCTGCACGACCGGGTGGTAACCTCCGGCCAGACCCTTGCTGGGGCATTTTTTGGCAGACAGCACCATCTCCTCGCTGATCACCCTGACGGAGAGCGGCGATCGCTCGGCGGCCGACGCCCTGTTCTCCGCCCTCTACGCCGAGCTCCACGAGCTCGCCCGGCGCCAGCTGGCCGGGGGCGGCTCCGGGACTCTGGGCCCGACTACCCTGCTCCATGACGCCTACCTGAAGATGTCGCGGCGGGAGGGCACCGTCTTTCCGGATCGGAACCGCTTCATGGGCTACGCGGCGAAGGTGATGCGGCATCTGGTCATCGACCACGCGCGCCAGCGCGGCGCCCAGAAACGCGGCGGCGCGTTTCACATCACGACGCTGGACGAGGAATCCGCCGCCGCGATGGCCGACGACGCGGAGATCGTGCGGGTCGGCGCGGCGCTCGAGGAGCTGACGTCCGTCGATCCGCCGCTCGCGCGACGTCGTCGACCTCAAGTTCTTCTGCGGCTTCTCCTTCTCGGAGATCGCCGCGATGCGGGGCCTCTCGGAACGCACCGTGCAGCGGCGCTGGGACAAGGCGCGGATGTACCTGCGCCACAAGATCCGCGAGGAAGCGACCTGATCGCATGGCCGATCTGAGCCCGGACCGCTGGCGCTTACGTCAGCCCCTACCTCGATCGAGGCCATGGAGCTGCCCGAGGCCGAGCGCAGCGCGTGGCTGGCGCAGGTGCGCACGCGCGACGCGACGCTCGCCGACGACCTCGAGACGCTTGCTCGACGAGCGCGGCCAGGCCAGCCGCGACGGATTCCTCGAGGGAGCGCCGCCCGCGCCGGACGCGCCCAGCCGCTCGCCGGCCAGAAGGTCGGCGACTGGACGCTGATGTCGCTGATCGGCCAGGGCGGCATGGGCAACGTCTGGCTCGCCCGCCGCGACGACGGGCGGTTCGAGGGCCGCGCGGCCGTCAAGCTCCTGAACGCGAGCCTCGTGGGCCGCGCCGGCGCAGGAGCGCTTCCGGCGCGAGGGCAACATCCTCGCGCGGCTCGCCGATCCGCACATCGCGCGCCTGCTCGACGCCGGGCGTGTCGCCGTCGGGACAGCCCTACCTCGTGCTCGAGTACGTCGAGGGCGAGCCGATCGACCGCCACTGCGACGCGCGCAGCCTCGGCGTCGAGGCGCGCCTGCGCCTTTTTCTGGAAGTCCTCGAAGCCGTCGCGCATGCGCACGCCAACCTGATCGTCCATCGCGACATCAAGCCGTCCAACGTCATGGTCGGCAAGGACGGCCAGGCCAAGCTCCTCGACTTCGGCATCGCCAAGCTGCTCGAGGGAGAAGGCGAAGGCGGCGCGGCGACCGCGCTGACGCGCGAGGCGGGCCGCGCCCTGACGCCGGAGTTCGCGGCGCCCGAACAGATGACGGGCGGCGCCGTGACGACCGCCACCGACGTCTATGCCCTCGGAATCCTCCTGTACCTCCTGCTCACCGGCCGCCATCCCGCCGGCGCCGCGCTGCACTCCCCCGGCGAGCTCGTCAAGGCGATCCTGGAGACCGACCCGTCACGCGTGTCCGACGCGGTCAGCGAGAGCCGATCGCAGACGGCAGAGATCCGACAGCAGAACGCGGTCGCGCGCTCGACGACACCCGACGGCCTGCGCCGGCAACTCGAGGGCGACCTCGACACGATCGTCGCGAAGGCGCTGAAGAAGAACCCGGCCGAGCGCTATCGCGTCCGTCACCGCCCTCGCCGACGACCTGCGGCGCTACCTCGCGCCACGAGCCGATCAGCGCCCGCCCCGACACCCTGGCCTATCGCTCGGCCAAGTTCGTCCGCCGGCACCCGGCCGGCGTTGCGGCGGCGGTTCTCGCCCTTGCGGCCGCCATTGCGGGGACCGTCGTGATCGCGGCGAAGGAGCGCGAGGCGCGCAGGCAGCGCGACGCCGCACGAGGCCCAGCTCGCCCGCGCGACCGCGGCCAACGACTTCATGGGCTTTCTCCTGAGCGTCGCGGCGCCCCCCGGTCGCAAGTTCGCCGTGGCGATCTGCTCGAACAGGCGGAACGCGCCGTCGACAAGCAGTTTTCGAAGGACGATCCGCTCCGCGCGGAGATGCTCACGACGATCGGAGACCGGTACATGGACGCGGAGAACTGGGAGAAGGCCAACCCGTCCTGGAGCGCGCCGCGAAGATCGCCGGCCAGTCCCGGGACCCGGCGCTGCAGGCGCGCGCCCTGTGCTCCCTCGCCTTTCTGGAGGAGGTCCTCGGCCATCTGCCCGAGGGGAAAGCGCTCATGGAGAAGACCCTCGCGGACCTGCCCGCGGATCCGCAATACGACCTGCAGCGCGGTGGATGCCTGACGCGTTACAGCGATTTCGGCTACATCACCAACGACGGTCAGACGTCGATTCGCGAGGCGAAAGCCGCGATCGCCGTGCTCGATCGAACGGGCGCCGCGGGGCGTTCCGCGCGGCTCGAGGCGCAGGGGGCGCTGGCGTACGGCTACTACCTGGCCGGCCAGAACAAGAAGGCGGACGCGGCGTTTGCAGAGGTGATGAAGGCCCTGGAAGACGCGGGCCGGGATCGCACCGCGGCCGCTGCCGACGTGCTCAACAACTGGGCGCTCGTCCACTATCAGGGCGACATCGCGAAGGCAGAGCCGCTCTACCGGCGGGCCCTCGAGCTTCATCGCTCCATCGAGGGCTCGGATTCGAGTCAGCCGACGGCCAGCTTCAACCTTGCCGGCGTTCTCTTCCTGCTCGGACGCTATGCCGAAGCCGAGCCGCTCTACGCGAGGCGATCCTCGCGGCGCACGAGAGGAAGGGAGCGACCATCGAGGCGGATGCCATGATGGAGCTCTCGGATCTCTTCATCGAGACCGGCCGATCTCGAACGCGCCGCCGCGGAACTCGGGCAGATGAAGCGCTCCGTCCAGGGTGCGCACTTCGACCTGCTGCGCCAGGCCCAGCTGGCCCACTACGAGGGCCGTCTCGCGTCTCGCGCGCGGCGACAATGCCGGCGCGCGCGACCATTCACGGTCGCGGTCGCCGACTTCGACAAGGTCAAGTTCAAGATCAGCCTCAACGTCTTCGCCGCTCATCGGCCTGGCGCGCGCCGAACTCGCCCTGGGCAATGCGGCCGCCGCCACTGCCGCGGCCGGCCGCGCGATCACGCTGCCGAGTCGTTCATCGAGAAGGGAACGCCCTCGTACCTCGTCGGCCAGTCCCGCCTGGCGCTCGGCGAGGCTCAGCTGGCGGCCGGCGAAAAGGTTGCGGCCCGGGCGTCCTTCGACGCAGCCCTCGACGAGCTCCAACGGACCCTCGGTCCCGCGCATCCCAGAACGGCCCGCGCCCGGCAATTCGCCGAGTCCCTGGCTGCGGCCCGCTAGCGCGCCCGCGCTCTACGGCCAGGCCGATCGCCCTGCGAGGAAGACCGCCATATGCCGGTGCTCGACGGACGAATCGGGAAGGGTCCAGCCGCGCTATTTCCGAGGCGAACAGGGCTTCGATGTACTGGACGGCAGGATCGCCGAGCCGTCCTTGAGCACAGGCGCCGGGGCGCCGTCGTCATTCCCGGACACGGGCCGGACTGAGTCTCGGCCTTTGCGGCTGCGGCGGGCACCACCTCGCCGCACGAGGCAAAGAATCCGCTCGCCGAATTGTCGACGAGCGCGGGCGCCACCGAGAGCAATGGTCTTTTCGTGATCATGCGGCCGCCACCGTGGGCGGCCCATTTCGGAGCTGCCCTCATTGGAGAGAACGGAAATGCGGGGTCAAAACCCGACAGCTCCCGGTGGTACCTTTGAGGTGCCGAACCCTAGTCCGAGGCAAATGTGGCGCCCACGATCTCGGTCCTGATCGCTTCAACCGAAGCCGGCGGCCGATCGGCGACCTAGGCGCTGTTCTCATGGCCGACCGACGCCCCGACCGCTGGCGCTACGTGAGCCCCTCCTCGACGGGGCGATGGAGCTGTCGGAGGACGAGCGGGCCGCCTGGCTCGCAGAGATACGGGCGAGTGACGCGACGCTCGCCGACGACCTCGAGACGCTGCTCGAGGAGCTCCGCATGCCGACCGCGAGGCCTTCGAGCGGAACCGCTGTCCCGCCTCCGGCCGCCGTCCGCCGCTCGCGGGGCAGTCTGTCGGCGCCTACACCCTGGTTTCGCTCATCGGCCAGGGCGGCATGGGCAACGTGTGGCTCGCGCGCCGCAGCGACGGACGCTTCGAGGGCACGCGTTGCGCGTCAAGCTCCTGAACGCCGCGCTGATCGGCAGCGCCGGCGAGCAACGCTTCCGCCGCGAGGGCAATATTCTCGCCCGGCTCACGCACCCCCACATCGCGCGACTGCTCGACGCCGGCGTGTCGCCGACGGGTCAGCCCTACCTGGTGCTCGAGTTCGTCGAGGGCGAACCGATCGACGCGACTGCGACCGCCATCGCCTCGACGTCGACGCGCGGCTGCGGCTCTTTCTCGATGTGCTGGACGCCGTCGCGCACGCGCACGCCAACCTGATCGTCCATCGCGACATCAAGCCTTCCAACGTCCTGGTCAGCAACGACGGCCAGGTAAGCTCCTGGACTTCGGCATCGCCAAGCTGCTCGAGGGCGAGGGCGAGGGCGGAGCGGCGAGCCCTCACCCGCGAAGGCGGCCGCGCGCTGACGCCCGAGTTCGCCGCGCCCGAGCAGGTGCTCGGCGGCGCCGTCACCACGGCGACCGACGTCTACGCGCTGGGGATCCTGCTCTACGTGCTTCTGACCGGACAGCCATCCGGCGGCGGACGCGCGCGCTCGCCGCCCCCGGAGCCTCACCAAAGCCATCGTCGACGCCGAGCCCGCCGCGGCTCTCCGACGTCGTCGCCGACGCGAGGACCCTGACGACCGAGGCGTTGACCCAGCACGCGGCCGCGGCGCGCGCAACGACCCGGAGACGCTGAGGCGCCTGCTGCGCGGCGACCTCGACACCATCGTCGCCAAGGCGCAGAAGAAGAGCCCCGGCGAGCGATACGCCTCGGTCACCGCGTTCGCCGACGACATCCGGCGTTACCTCCACCACGAGCCGATAAGCGCCCGCCCCGACACCTGGCGCTATCGATGGGCAAATTCGCCCGACGGAATCGAGCCGCCGTGGCCGCCGCCGCCGTCGCGCTCGCCGCGGTGCCGCCGGCACGGTGGTGATCGGCGCCAAGGACCCGAAGCGCGGCGGCAGCGGGACGCCGCGCAGGCCCAGCTCGACCGTGCGACCGCCGCGAACGAATTCCTCGGGTTTCTCATCACGGTGGCGACTCCCGCGGGACGGAAGATCTCCGACAGCGACCTGCTCGAGAAGGGAGAGACGCTCGTCGACAAGCAATTCGCCGACAACCACGCGCTCCACGCCGAAATGCTCACGACGATCGGCGAGCGGTACATGAACGCGGACAACTACGCAGAGCCTCGAGCGCGCTCGAACGTGCGGCCCGCCTG